>NZ_CDWI01000030.1 GCF_001049495.1 Microbacterium sp. 3J1 | reverse complement strand
CGCGCCTCTTCCGCGCCTCCCCCGCACCAGCCGGGGCCAAAACCGCACCCGAAACGCCCGAACCCGATGCACTATTGACCCCGCACCGGTCACCGATCGGCCGCGCCTCTTCCGCGCCTC
>NZ_CDWI01000029.1 GCF_001049495.1 Microbacterium sp. 3J1 | reverse complement strand
AGTGTCCGTCGTTGCTTTCGTTGTCGGCGAGGTCATCGAAGAGCGCATCCCAGTCGCTCTGACCCCAGACGTACTCGCGCTGGTACTTCGGCACGACGAAAAAGGAGGGTAGGTCAGTGTCAAAAACTTTGGACAAGGGCAGGTCGTCAACGTG
>NZ_CDWI01000028.1 GCF_001049495.1 Microbacterium sp. 3J1 | reverse complement strand
GCTCGACCACGTCTCGAGCGAGGAGATGCTCGAGCTCGCCGCCAACGGCGCGAAGGTCCTCTACATCCGCGCCGTCGAGTACGCACGCCGTCACGGCGTGCTGATCCACGCCCGGTCGACGTTCTCGTCGTCCGAGGGCACATACGTTCTGGGCGAGGGCATGAAGAACCCTCGCGAAGCC
>NZ_CDWI01000027.1 GCF_001049495.1 Microbacterium sp. 3J1 | reverse complement strand
GGCGGGGGAGTGATCGTGCTCGTCGCCGTGCTCCTGTGGATGCTCTACCTGCTGCCGTCCTGGCGCGGGCGCTTCCAGTACAACGCCGCCGAGCGCAACGCCGTGCGGTTGAACCAGGCGCTCCGTGTGCTGGCCGAGACCAGTGAGACGCCGGGCGAGGTGCATCTCGAGCTGAACGCCC
>NZ_CDWI01000026.1 GCF_001049495.1 Microbacterium sp. 3J1 | reverse complement strand
GAGCGCCTCTTCCGCGCCTCTTCCGCGCTTCGTCCACACCCAGCCGGGGCCAAAACCGCACCCGAAACGCCGGCATCCGATGCACTATTGACCCCGCACCGATCGCCCAGGCCGAGCGCCTCTTTCGCGCCTCCCCCGCACCAGCCGGGGCCAAAACCGCACCCGAAACGCCCGAACCCGATGCACTA
>NZ_CDWI01000025.1 GCF_001049495.1 Microbacterium sp. 3J1 | reverse complement strand
GGGGGCCGCCGGGAAGGCGAGACCGCCGCCGAGGACCATGTTCGTGGTGACGCCGGCCGCACCACCCGCGATGAGCGCGAGGATCGTGGTGGGCTTGCTGAGCGCGTACGGGAAGTAGATCTCGTGGATGCCACCGAAGAACTGGATGATCGCCGCGCCCGGAGCGGAGGCCTTCGCCGCCCCGAC
>NZ_CDWI01000024.1 GCF_001049495.1 Microbacterium sp. 3J1 | reverse complement strand
GCATACTTCATGTTCACAGCGTAGATGCCAGGATGCCGCGGCCGGGGGGCATGTTGCGCCCGGCCGCGGCATCCCTGTCGCTCTGCCTCCGAGGAGGCGATCAGCCCTTCGTCGAGCCGGCGAGCAGACCACGCACGAAGTAGCGCTGCAGGGCGAAGAACACGATCAGCGGCACGAGGATCGCCATGGCGTC
>NZ_CDWI01000023.1 GCF_001049495.1 Microbacterium sp. 3J1 | reverse complement strand
CCAGATCAGGTAGAACTGCTCCTCGTTCGCGAGCGTCCACAGGTGGCTGAGGTTCGCACTGCCGTGATCGAACCCGGGGATGTTCATCGTGTAGGTCAGCGAGACGAGCACCGACCGGACGACGGAGCCTCTGGTGCCGGAGACGTCGAGGATTCCCTCGACGATGATGAACCCGATGAGCGAAGGAACACGAGCGGCGGGATGA
>NZ_CDWI01000022.1 GCF_001049495.1 Microbacterium sp. 3J1 | reverse complement strand
GAGCTCCTCGACGACCTGCTGGGGGACGACGGTTCCGCCGTCGCGGGCCTCCGCTCCCTCTTCCCAGAACTCGGCGAGGCGCTCTTCGTCGAAGCCGGGCGTGCCATCCTCGTCGAAGAGGTTCTTGCCCTCGCTGCGCAGCTGCAGCTCGAGGTTCTGGATGCGACCCGTGTAGTCCGAGCCGCCCCAGAACGCGCCGCCGCCG
>NZ_CDWI01000021.1 GCF_001049495.1 Microbacterium sp. 3J1 | reverse complement strand
CCCTTATCGTTACTCATGTCAGCATTCGCACTTCTGATACCTCCAGCATGCTCTACAACACACCTTCAACGGCTTACAGAACGCTCCCCTACCCAATACAGTAAACTGTATTGCCGCAGCTTCGGTTTACTACTTAGCCCCGTTACATCTTCCGCGCAGGCCGACTCGACCAGTGAGCTATTACGCTTTCTTTAAATGATGGCTGCTTCTAAGCC
>NZ_CDWI01000020.1 GCF_001049495.1 Microbacterium sp. 3J1 | reverse complement strand
TTTCCGCGCTCGCCCGCACCTAGCCGGGGCCACAAACGCACCCGAAACACCCGAACCCGATGCACTATTGACCCCGCACCCGTCGCCTACGGCGGAGCGCCTCTTCCGCGCCTCCCCCGCACCGGTCGCCCAGGGCCACGCACCTCTTCCGCGCCTCTTCCGCGCCTCGCCCGCACCCCACCGGGGCCAAAACCGCACCCGCAACCCCGGCATCCGATGCACTATTGACCCCGCACCGGTCGCCCAGGGCCG
>NZ_CDWI01000019.1 GCF_001049495.1 Microbacterium sp. 3J1 | reverse complement strand
ACTGATCGAATGCTCGCTGGAGCGCCCGCCGAAGAGCACCACCACCGTCTGCTTGTCCATGGTTGGTCCTCTCACCCTGGGGGGTGTCGTCGTCCGTCGTCAGGTGGGGTGCGATGTCTCGCGGGTCCATCTTCCCGTCGAGCACCATCTTCACCTGCTCGACGATGGGCATGTACACCTCGGACTCGCGGGCGAGCTGCAGCACCGGCGCGACGGACGCGAGTCCCTTCCGCCGTCTGCTGCATCTGCTTCACGACGTCCTGGAAGCTGTAGCCCTGGCCGAGCAGGCGCCCGGCC
>NZ_CDWI01000018.1 GCF_001049495.1 Microbacterium sp. 3J1 | reverse complement strand
GATCAACCCGTGGATGGAGCCGACGAAGCCCACCGACACGGCCAGGGCGGTCGAGCAGTGGCAGAAGCTGCACGACCTGTACGTCGAGCTGGGTCACGAGGTCGAGCTGATCGAGCCGCTCGCCGGCTACCCCGACATGGTCTACACCGCCAACGGCGGGTTCGTCATCGACGGACGGGCGTACGTGCCGAAGTTCCGCTTCGTCGAGCGTCAGGGCGAGGCACCGGCGTTCGCCGACTGGTTCCGCGGTGCCGGCTACGACACCGTCATCCCCGAGGAGGTCAACGAGGGTGAGGGCGACTTCCTGCTCGTCGGCGACGTGATCCTCGCTGGCACCGGATT
>NZ_CDWI01000017.1 GCF_001049495.1 Microbacterium sp. 3J1 | reverse complement strand
TGGCTCGTACGCGGCGATGTGGCCGTACGAGCACCTCATCACGAAGTCGTCGACACTCCCGGTTCGGTCCGCCATCGCGGCTGAGCTGACCACCGCCGGTGACCCCCGCCTGACCGAACGCTCGCTCGCCGTCTTCTCGTCCCTGTCGGGCACGACGAAGGAGAGCGTCGCTGCGCTGGAGTACTGCCGCGCGAAGGGCGTGACCACGATCGCGCTCACCGGCGACGCCGACAGCCCGATCGCGGCCGCGGACCACGTGCTCGTCAACTGGGCGGACGACGAGACGGCGGGCGAGTCGATCGACATCCAGCTCCTGCTCCTCACCACGGCCCTGCTGCACCGCCGGGGGGAGTTC
>NZ_CDWI01000016.1 GCF_001049495.1 Microbacterium sp. 3J1 | reverse complement strand
GGAATGGGAGCCCCGGCGTGTGTCGACGCGCTCCACGGGGGCGACATCGTCGGCGACGGGGCCCTGCTCCTCGATCACGAACTGCACGAACCCGGTGACGCGCGACGGCAGGTCCGACTCGGTGGCGAGCCTCGCGGTGCCGAGCACCACCTCGACGGTGACGGAGGTGTGCGGCGCCGAACCCCGAGAGCATCGGGGCCAGCGAGACCGTATCGGCGTTCCACTGCTCGGGCATGCTCCAGCGCGCCGAGAACTGCGCGTCCGCGGTGAGGGCGAAGTCGTACCGGTCGCGCACGGCGGCGATCTCGCCGAGTCTCGTCCCGTCGCCGCCGCGAACATCGACGGTCACCGCGAGGGCCGCGTGCGGTGCGAGGGTGG
>NZ_CDWI01000015.1 GCF_001049495.1 Microbacterium sp. 3J1 | reverse complement strand
TAAGATTGAGAAGTTGCCCTTCGGGCCTGGTTGTGATGACTGGGTCGTGGGAGCATCCGATCCTTGAGAACTCAACAGCGTGCACTTGTCAAATGCCAAATAACCTCGATTCAGCTTCGGCTGGATGAGATTCCTTTGGATCAAAGACCAATCCCTTTCGGGGGGTTGGCAACGGATGAAGTCAGCAATGAATTTGTCTCTTTGGTCAGCATCAAACTCGCTGCGTCATCCTATTCCGGGTGTCGTATGCATTTCTTTTTTACGGAGAGTTTGATCCTGGCTCAGGATGAACGCTGGCGGCGTGCTTAACACATGCAAGTCGAACGGTGAACACGGAGCTTGCTCTGTGGGATCAGTGGCGAACGGGTGAGTAACACGTGAGCAACCTGCCCCTGACTCTGGGATAAGCGCTGGAAACGGCGTCTAATACTGGATACGAGTAGCGACCGCATGGTCAGTTACTGGAAAGATTTTTTGGTTGGGGATGGGCTCGCGGCCTATCAGCTTGTTGGTGAGGTAATGGCTCACCAAGGCGTCGACGGGTAGCCGGCCTGAGAGGGTGACCGGCCACACTGGGACTGAGACACGGCCCAGACTCCTACGGGAGGCAGCAGTGGGGAATATTGCACAATGGGCGAAAGCCTGATGCAGCAACGCCGCGTGAGGGATGACGGCCTTCGGGTTGTAAACCTCTTTTAGCAGGGAAGAAGCGAAAGTGACGGTACCTGCAGAAAAAGCGCCGGCTAACTACGTGCCAGCAGCCGCGGTAATACGTAGGGCGCAAGCGTTATCCGGAATTATTGGGCGTAAAGAGCTCGTAGGCGGTTTGTCGCGTCTGCTGTGAAATCCGGAGGCTCAACCTCCGGCCTGCAGTGGGTACGGGCAGACTAGAGTGCGGTAGGGGAGATTGGAATTCCTGGTGTAGCGGTGGAATGCGCAGATATCAGGAGGAACACCGATGGCGAAGGCAGATCTCTGGGCCGTAACTGACGCTGAGGAGCGAAAGGGTGGGGAGCAAACAGGCTTAGATACCCTGGTAGTCCACCCCGTAAACGTTGGGAACTAGTTGTGGGGTCCATTCCACGGATTCCGTGACGCAGCTAACGCATTAAGTTCCCCGCCTGGGGAGTACGGCCGCAAGGCTAAAACTCAAAGGAATTGACGGGGACCCGCACAAGCGGCGGAGCATGCGGATTAATTCGATGCAACGCGAAGAACCTTACCAAGGCTTGACATATACGAGAACGGGCCAGAAATGGTCAACTCTTTGGACACTCGTAAACAGGTGGTGCATGGTTGTCGTCAGCTCGTGTCGTGAGATGTTGGGTTAAGTCCCGCAACGAGCGCAACCCTCGTTCTATGTTGCCAGCACGTAATGGTGGGAACTCATGGGATACTGCCGGGGTCAACTCGGAGGAAGGTGGGGATGACGTCAAATCATCATGCCCCTTATGTCTTGGGCTTCACGCATGCTACAATGGCCGGTACAAAGGGCTGCAATACCGCGAGGTGGAGCGAATCCCAAAAAGCCGGTCCCAGTTCGGATTGAGGTCTGCAACTCGACCTCATGAAGTCGGAGTCGCTAGTAATCGCAGATCAGCAACGCTGCGGTGAATACGTTCCCGGGTCTTGTACACACCGCCCGTCAAGTCATGAAAGTCGGTAACACCTGAAGCCGGTGGCCTAACCCTTGTGGAGGGAGCCGTCGAAGGTGGGATCGGTAATTAGGACTAAGTCGTAACAAGGTAGCCGTACCGGAAGGTGCGGCTGGATCACCTCCTTTCTAAGGAGCATCTGACTCTTTATGAGTCCAGAACCCAGATCGAAGGCACATGTTCTTCGCTGGGAGCTCATGGGTGGAACATTTGACATGACATCAGCGCAGCTGAGTCTCGTGAGTACGCTGACCTTCGGGTTGGTTGGAAAGGGGGGCTTTGTGAGCGGGGTGTCTGCACGCTGTTGGGTCCTGAGGGACCGGATGCGATCTTCGGATCGTGGCCGTACCTCTGGGCCTCTTGTTGTTTCCCTTGTGGGGGAAGTGAGAAGGGGTACCGCCCGTACTTTGAGAACTACACAGTGGACGCGAGCATCTTGCAACTGATCTTTGATCGGTTGCACAAGATGATCTTAAAGATCATTAGTCAATTTCATGCCAGGCCTTCGGGTCTGGTGTCGATTCTGATTCAAACTCATGTGATTTCAAGTCTTTAAGAGCAAACGGTGGATGCCTTGGCATCTGGAGCCGAAGAAGGACGTAGCAATCTGCGATAAGCCTCGGGGAACTGATAAGCAAGTTTTGATCCGAGGGTGTCCGAATGGGGAAACCCCGCTGGGCGGCGTGCCGACCTAGTGACTCCCGCCTGAATATATAGGGCGGGTAGAGGGAACGTGGGGAAGTGAAACATCTCAGTACCCACAGGAAGAGAAAGCAACCGCGATTCCGTTAGTAGTGGCGAGCGAAACCGGAACAGGCTAAACCTAGCGTGTGTGATAGCCGGCAGGCGTTGCACGTTGGGGGTTGTGGGACTTTTCAGTCATCTCTGCCGAGGTGGCGGCGTTACACGATGGTATAGACGAACGGTCTTGAAAGGCCGGTCATAGAGGGTGCCAACCCCGTAGTCGAAATGCCAACCGTGGCGCGAAGAGTATCCCAAGTAGCACGGGGCCCGTGAAATCCCGTGTGAATCTGTCAGGACCACCTGATAAGCCTAAATACTCCCAGATGACCGATAGCGGACAAGTACCGTGAGGGAAAGGTGAAAAGTACCCCGGGAGGGGAGTGAAATAGTACCTGAAACCGTTTGCTTACAAACCGTTGGAGCAGCCTTAGTAGCTGTGACAGCGTGCCTTTTGAAGAATGAGCCTGCGAGTTAGCGATATGTGGCGAGGTTAACCCGTGTGGGGTAGCCGTAGCGAAAGCGAGTCTGAATAGGGCGATTCAGTCGCATGTCCTAGACCCGAAGCGAAGTGATCTATCCATGGCCAGGTTGAAGCGACGGTAAGACGTCGTGGAGGACCGAACCCACTTAGGTTGAAAACTGAGGGGATGAGCTGTGGATAGGGGTGAAAGGCCAATCAAACTTCGTGATAGCTGGTTCTCTCCGAAATGCATTTAGGTGCAGCGTTGCGTGTTTCTTGCCGGAGGTAGAGCTACTGGATGGCCGATGGGCCCTACAAGGTTACTGACGTCAGCCAAACTCCGAATGCCGGTAAGTGAGAGCGCAGCAGTGAGACTGTGGGGGATAAGCTTCATAGTCGAGAGGGAAACAACCCAGACCACCAACTAAGGTCCCAAAGCGCGTGCTAAGTGGGAAAGGATGTGGAGTTGCCTTGACAACCAGGAGGTTGGCTTAGAAGCAGCCACCCTTGAAAGAGTGCGTAATAGCTCACTGGTCAAGTGATTCCGCGCCGACAATGTAACGGGGCTCAAGCACGCCACCGAAGTTGTGGCATTGACATTATTGGTAGGCCTTCGTGGTCCAGCCGTGTTGATGGGTAGGAGAGCGTCGTGTGGCCAGCGAAGCGGCGGTGTAAACCAGCCGTGGAGGCTACACGAGTGAGAATGCAGGCATGAGTAGCGAAAGACGTGTGAGAAACACGTCCTCCGAAAGACCAAGGGTTCCAGGGTCAAGCTAATCTTCCCTGGGTAAGTCGGGACCTAAGGCGAGGCCGACAGGCGTAGTCGATGGACAACGGGTTGATATTCCCGTACCGGCGAAGAACCGCCCAAGCTAATCCAGTAGTGCTAAGTGTCTGAATCCCAGTGACTGATCCCTTCGGGGTGACGCTCTGGGCCTAGCGCACGACCCCATTCTGGTGCGGTTAGCGTATTAACAGGTGTGACGCAGGAAGGTAGTCCAAGCCAGGCGATGGTTGTCCTGGTGCAAGTGCGTAGGCCGAACGGTAGGCAAATCCGCCGTTCACATAGGCTGAGACACGATGCGGATAAAAAGTGGATGATCCTATGCTGCCAAGAAAAGCATCGACGCGAGGTTCTAGCCGCCCGTACCCCAAACCGACTCAGGTGGTCAGGTAGAGAATACCAAGGAGATCGAGAGAATCGTGGTTAAGGAACTCGGCAAAATGCCCCCGTAACTTCGGGAGAAGGGGGGCCATCCACTTATACGGACTTGCTCCGAAAAGGGTGTGGTGGCCGCAGAGACTAGTGGGTAGCGACTGTTTACTAAAAACACAGGTCCGTGCCAAGTCGCAAGACGATGTATACGGACTGACGCCTGCCCGGTGCTGGAAGGTTAAGAGGACCGGTTAGCCGCAAGGCGAAGCTGAGAATTTAAGCCCCAGTAAACGGCGGTGGTAACTATAACCATCCTAAGGTAGCGAAATTCCTTGTCGGGTAAGTTCCGACCTGCACGAATGGCGTAACGACTTCCCAACTGTCTCAACCGCGAACTCGGCGAAATTGCATTACGAGTAAAGATGCTCGTTACGCGCAGCAGGACGGAAAGACCCCGTGACCTTTACTACAGCTTGGTATTGGTGTTCGGTGTGGCTTGTGTAGGATAGGTGGGAGACTGTGAAGCATGGACGCCAGTTCATGTGGAGTCATTGTTGAAATACCACTCTGGTCACTCTGGATATCTAACTTCGAACCGTAATCCGGTTCAGGGACAGTGCCTGGTGGGTAGTTTAACTGGGGCGGTTGCCTCCCAAAAAGTAACGGAGGCGCCCAAAGGTTCCCTCAACCTGGTTGGCAATCAGGTGTCGAGTGTAAGTGCACAAGGGAGCTTGACTGTGAGACTGACAGGTCGAGCAGGGACGAAAGTCGGGACTAGTGATCCGGCAGTGGCTTGTGGAAGCGCTGTCGCTCAACGGATAAAAGGTACCTCGGGGATAACAGGCTGATCTTGCCCAAGAGTCCATATCGACGGCATGGTTTGGCACCTCGATGTCGGCTCGTCGCATCCTGGGGCTGGAGTAGGTCCCAAGGGTTGGGCTGTTCGCCCATTAAAGCGGTACGCGAGCTGGGTTTAGAACGTCGTGAGACAGTTCGGTCCCTATCCGCTGCGCGCGTAGGAAGTTTGAGAGGATCTGACCCTAGTACGAGAGGACCGGGTTGGACGAACCTCTGGTGTGTCAGTTGTTCCGCCAGGAGCACCGCTGATTAGCTACGTTCGGGATGGATAACCGCTGAAAGCATCTAAGCGGGAAGCCGGCCTCAAGATGAGACTTCCATACCTTCGGGTGAGAGGCTCCCAGCCAGACTACTGGGTTGATAGGCCAGATGTGGAAGTGCAGCAATGCATGCAGCTGACTGGTACTAATAAGCCGATGACTTGATAACACACCGTTTGTTGGTGCTACGCGTCCACTGAGTGGTTCTCGATGTACGGTCGAGAACCGCATGACAATGACTTTGTTATGTGTTTGATTGAAACATCAATAGT
>NZ_CDWI01000014.1 GCF_001049495.1 Microbacterium sp. 3J1 | reverse complement strand
GTTTCGGCGGCCATAGCGTGAGGGAAACGCCCGGTTACATTCCGAACCCGGAAGCTAAGCCTCACAGCGCCGATGGTACTGCAGGGGGGACCCTGTGGGAGAGTAGGACACCGCCGGACTCCTTTTAGTCAAAATGGCCACCCATCGTTGGGTGGCCATTTTGCGTTTACAGACAACAAGATCGAGGAGCATCATGCCGGAAGAGGAAGAGCGCCGTCCGCGTCGCAACGACGATAGAGGACCGCGCGGAGACCGACCTTCCGGTGCACGCTCCGGCCAGAGCCGCGATGGCGACGATCGGCGCAGCAGCGCCCCTCGTCGCGATGGCAATGCCCCTCGCTCCGGTGGCTACAACCGTGACAACCGCGATGGCGGCGCACCTCGCACGGGTGGTTACAACCGTGACAACCGCGATGGTGGCGCACCCCGTTCGGGTGGGTACAACCGTGACAACCGCGATGGCGGCGCACCTCGCACGGGCGGTTACAACCGTGACAGCCGCGATGGTGGCGCACCCCGTTCGGGTGGGTACAACCGTGACAACCGCGATGGCGGCGCACCTCGCACGGGCGGTTACAACCGTGACAGCCGTGATGGTGGTGCACCTCGCACGGGTGGCTACAACCGTGACAACCGTGACGGTGGCGCTCCCCGCTCGGGTGGCTACAACCGTGATGGTGGCGTCCCTCGCTCGGGTGGCTACAACCGTGACAACCGCGATGGTGGTGCTCCCCGTTCGGGCGGTTACAACCGTGACAACCGTGATGGTGGTGCTCCCCGTTCGGGTGGGTACAACCGTGACAACCGCGATGGTGGTGCTCCCCGTTCGGGCGGCTACAACCGTGACAACCGCGATGGTGGTGCTCCGCGCACCGGCGGCTACAACCGTGACAACCGGGACTCTCGCGGCGGCGCGCCGGAGCGTGGCTCGTCGCGCTCGTACCCGCAGCGCGGGGGAGAGGGTCGCGAGCGGCCCATCCAGGCATCCGGCGATCGCCCGCGCTTCAACGACCCGCACATCCCTGATGAGGTCACGGCGCGCGATCTGCACACCTCTGCGCGTAACGAGCTGAAGACGCTCAGCAAGGAGAACGCCGAACTGGTCGCACGTCATCTCGCGATGGCATCGCGTCTGATCGACGAGGATCCCGCGTTGGCGCACGAGCACGCCCTCGCAGCATCCCGTCGCGCTGGCCGTATCGCGATCGTCCGCGAGACGCTGGGAATCACCGCTTACGCCACGGAGGACTTCGCGCTGGCGCTGCGCGAGCTGCGTACCTACCGTCGCATCTCGGGCAAGGACGACCAGATCGCACTCATGGTCGACAGCGAGCGCGGTATCGGACGTCCCGACCGCGCGCTGGAGACGGGACGTGCGGTCGATCGCACAGCGCTGCCGACACCGGTCCGCGTGTCCCTCGCGATCGCGATGTCTGGCGCACGGCTCGATCAGGGCGACCTCGAACTCGCGCTCGGTGAGCTCGAGATCCCCGAGCTCGACCCGGACCGCGCCTTCGAGTGGAGCCCGGCGCTGTTCGCGGCCCGCGCCGCTGTGCTCGAGGACCTCGGACGCACCGACGAGGCCGAGTTCTGGGCGCACCGTGCCGAGGTCGCCGCAGAGGCACTGGGCGTGGACGACGCAGGCGACGAGGAGATCATCATCGAGGACGGCCTCATCGAGGACGAGGACTTCGCTGATGATCTCGCCGACGATCGCGCCTCGGGTGACGAGGAGGCCGGCGAGAGCGGCCGCGCCGAGGCTACCGACGCAGCTGACGCAGCTGACGCAGCTGACGCAGCTGAAGACCTCGGCGCATCCGACACCGCCGCCGATGACGCTGAGGACGACGGCGAGTCGGAGACCGAGATCTCCATCGACGACGAGGTTCGCGAGCTGCTGGGGGAGGACGACGACGCAGAGGACGCCGAAGGCACCGACGCGAGTTCGACCGAGCCCGACCCCACGAAGGAGGCGTAGTGGGGCTGTTCTCCAAGAAGCCCCTCCCGCGCACCCCGCTCGACGGCGCCGATGCGGTCCTAGCCGATCTGGACGGCGTCGTGTACGCGGGTCCTGGAGCGCTGCCCCATGCGGTCGACAGCCTGAACGCGGCCGCGCAGACTCTCCGGTTGGGCTACATCACGAACAACGCCTCTCGCACCGATGTGTCGGTCGCCGAGCACCTGAGCAGCCTCGGTCTGCGGGTCGCTCCGGCCGACGTGATCACGAGCCCGCAGGCGGCCATGCGGCTGCTGGCCGGCATCGTGCCCCCGCCCGCGACGTTGCTGATCGTCGGAGGCGACGGTCTCGTCGATGAGGCGCAGAAGGCCGGATACACCGTCACCCGCAGCGCCGACGACGCCCCGGATGCAGTCGTGCAGGGCTTCGCGCCCGAGGTCGCCTGGACCGACCTCGCGGAGGCCGCATTCGCGTTGAAGGTTCCGGAGGACGAGGGCGGTATCCCCTGGATCGCCACGAACACGGACTGGACCATCCCGCGCGAGCGCGGCGTCGCTCCCGGCAACGGCACACTCGTCTCCGCCGTCCATACGGCGATCGGCCGTCTCGCGACCGTCGCAGGCAAGCCCGAGGTGCCGATCTTCGAAGAGGCCATGGCACGTTTCGGCGCGCAGTCACCGCTGTTCATCGGCGACCGACTGGACACCGACATCCTCGGCGCCGTCCGCGCCGGAATCGACTCCGCCCTCGTCCTCACCGGGATCGATCGGCCGAAGCACGTGCTCGCCGCGCCCGAGGGATCGCGCCCGACGTACATCCTCAGCGACCTCCGTGAGCTGCACGAGCCCTATCCGGCGACGTCTGTGAAGGACGGCGTGCATTCGGTGAACGGCGCGTCGGTGCGTGTCACCGGCGCCGACGTGGAGATCGTCGCGGAGGGCGACTCCCAGATCGATCTGCTCCGAGCGGGTGCCGCGGCCATCTGGTCCTCGGGCACTCCCGTGTTCGTGCTGCGCGTGCCTGAGCGTCTGTACGACGATCCGTTCCACCGCCCCTGACGTCGGCTCCCGCACCGTCGTGGCGCCGTCTGCCTGTCGGCGCCGCCGCGTACAGTAGGACCGTGAGTGATGAGACGACGAACGCACCGACCGACGGTCTGTGGAGTCGCCTGCGTCTGATCGAGGGTCAGCCCCTGGCTGCCCGCGCAGATGCATACTCCGGGCTGCACGACGAGCTCTCCCGCCGCCTCGAGAGCGGCGCGAGAATCGACCAGCGCGACACGCCGGGTCCCCGATGACCCGACTCGACGCCGCCCTCGCCGCGCGAGGACTCGCTCGTTCGCGCACGCATGCCGCAACGCTCATCGCCGACGGCCTCGTGAGCGTCGACGGGCGTCCGGTCGTGAAGCCGTCGACACCGGTCGCCGACTCCGCCGAGCTCTCGATCGCCGGCACCGACCACTACGTCGGGCGCGGAGCGCACAAGCTGATCGCGGCGCTCGACCACTTCGACATCCGCGTCGACGGACGTCTGGCGCTCGACATGGGCGCGTCCACCGGGGGTTTCACCCAAGTGCTGCGCGAACGCGGCGCCCGACGTGTGCTCGCGGTCGACGTCGGACACGAGCAGCTCGCGGCATCCGTGGCCGCCGACCCGGGAGTCGTGTCGATCGAGGGCTACAACGTCCGGCACATGACGCCGGAGAACCTCGCCGACGCCACCGGCGAGCCTGACGTCCCCGAGCTCGTCGTCGGCGATCTCTCGTTCATCTCGCTCGAGCTGGTCTTCCCCGCCGTGGCGGGCATCGCGCCCGCAGGCTCCGACATCGTCCTTCTCGTGAAGCCCCAGTTCGAGGTCGGGCGCACCGCGGTCCGCGGCGGCCTGGTCACCGACCCCGCGACGCGCGCAGACGCCGTCGCACGGGTCGTGTGGAGCGCCTGGGACGTCGGGCTCGGCATGTGCGGCATCCTCACCTCACCGATCCTCGGCACCCACGGCAACTCCGAGTACCTGGTGCATCTCGCGCCGGGGCGCGGCAGCGATCCGTCAGAATGGTCGGACCGCATCAACGCACTGGCAGGAGGACGATGAACGAGCGCAACATCCTGGTCGTCGCCCATGCGGGCCGCGAGGACACGGTGGCAGCGGCCTGGCGTGTGGTGGAGGCGCTCCGCGGCTCCGGTGCACGGCCGGTGATCGCCGCCGACGACAGCGCCGACCTTCGCGCCGTCGACCCTCGCTTCCGTGATGTCGACGTCCTCGGCGACACGGTCGCGCAGGAAGATCTGGAGCTCGCGATCGTCCTCGGCGGCGACGGCACGATCCTGCGCGCGGCCGAGCTCGTACGCGGATGCTCGGCCCCTGTGCTCGGCATCAACATGGGACACGTGGGGTTCCTCGCCGAGATCGATCGCGATGACATGGACGCCGCGGTGCGCCGGGTCATCGACCGCGACTACGAGGTCGAGGAGCGTCTCGCGCTGTCCGTGCGTGTGAAGGACGTCCACGGCGCCGTCGTCTACGAGACGTTCGCCCTCAACGAGGCCACGGTCGAGAAGGCGAGCAGGGAGCGCATGATCGAGGTCGTGCTCGAGATCGACGGGCGGCCGCTGTCGAGCTTCGGTTGCGACGGCATGGTCGTATCGACGCCGACGGGGTCGACGGCCTACAACTTCTCGGCCGGAGGCCCGGTCATCTGGCCCCGCGTCGAGGCGATCGCCGTGGTGCCCCTTTCGGCGCACGCGCTGTTCGCCAAGCCGCTGGTCGTCAGCCCCGACGCCGCCGTCGCCATCGAGATGCTCGAGGGGACGTCAGGCTTCGGCATCCTCTGGTGCGACGGTCGGCGCTCGCACGACCTTCCACCCGGCGCGCGTGTCGTCGTCCGTCGCTCGTCCCGCCCGGTGCGGCTGGCTCGACTGCATCCGACAGAGTTCACAGACAGGCTCGTGCGCAAGTTCCAACTCCCGGTCGCAGGGTGGCGCGGACAGGGAGCGACGTCGTGATCGAGGAGATGCGGATGCAGGGCCTCGGCGTCATCGCCGACGCCGTCCTCCCGCTCGGCGCCGGATTCACCGCGATCACCGGCGAGACGGGTGCGGGCAAGACCATGGTCGTCACGGGTCTCGGACTGCTGCTGGGCCAGCGCGCCGATTCGGGCGCGGTGCGCGCCGGCTCCGCCCAGGCATCCGTCGCCGGTGTGTGGATCGTCCCCGAGACGGGGGAGGTGGCAGACATCGTGGCGGATGCCGGTGGCGAGCTCGAGCCCGCAGGTGCCGGTGCCGCCGAGCTGTACGTCTCGCGCACGTTGAGCGCCGAGGGGCGCAGCCGAGCCAGTGTCGGCGGGCGATCGGCTCCGGCCGGGGTGCTGTCGGCGCTCGCGGAGGAGCTCGTCGTCGTGCACGGCCAGTCGGAGCAGTTGCGTCTGCGTTCGTCGGCGGCCCAGCGCGATGCCCTCGACCGTTTCGGAGGCGCGCCGATCGCTCAGGCCATCGACGCCTACGGCACGGCGTTCGCGCGGTGGCGGGAACTCGATGCCGAGATCGTGGACATCACGGAGAACCGCGACCGCCGCGCAGAGGAGGCGTCGCGGCTCCGCGAGGCGCTGGCGCTCATCGAGGCCACCGCGCCCGAGCCGGGGGAGGACGTCGAACTCGCAGCTCGCGCCGAGCGGCTCGCGAATGCCGAGGAGCTGCGCCTGGCTGCGACGCTCGCCCACGGCGCGCTCTCGAACGAAGAGGGGGAACCGGACGCGTCGGCGCTGATCGCCGAATCCCGTCGGGTCCTCGAACGGGTGCCCGACGCCACACTCACCGAGATATCGGCGGCTCTGGCCGACATCGGCTACCGCGTGGCCGATCTCGCCGGCCAGCTGTCCGCGTACCTCGCTGACCTCGACGAGTCCGGACCTCATGAGCTCGCCGCGGTCGAGGAGCGCCGCGCGGCGCTCAGCACGCTCGCCCGCGCGCACGGCTCGCTCGACGAGGCGCTGGAGCTGTGGAAGACCGGCTCCACGAGACTCGCCGAGCTCGACGACGACGACGAGCGGCTCGGACGGCTCGAGATGGAGCGCGATGCCGCGCGTGCGGAACTCGACGCCCTGGCGGACGCTCTGACGGCTCAGCGCACCGCGGCGGCGGTGCGGCTCGGCGAGGCGGTCACCGAGGAGCTGCACGCGCTGGCGATGCCCGACGCGCGGCTCGAGGTGGCGGTCTCGCCCGGCGCCGAGTCCACGCACGGGCGCGACGATGTGTCCATCCTCCTCGCCCCGCACCCGGGCGCAGAGCCCCGGTCCGTGGCGAAGGGGGCGTCCGGAGGGGAGCTCTCGCGCGTGATGCTCGCGATCGAGGTCGTGATCGCCGGCACCGACCCCGTGCCGACGTTCGTGTTCGACGAGGTCGACGCGGGCATCGGCGGCGCCGCCGCCATCGAGGTCGGTCGGCGACTCGCCCGGCTGGCGGAGAACTCGCAGGTGATCGCGGTGACGCACCTCGCCCAGGTCGCGGCCTTCGCGAGCAACCATCTCTCCGTCGTGAAATCCCACGACGGGGCAGTCACAGCGTCGAGCGTGCGGCGTCTCGAAGGGCAGGAGCGCGAGGCCGAGATGGCCAGACTGCTCTCGGGACTGACCGATTCCGACGCCGCGCTGACCCACGCCCGAGAACTTCTCAGCCTCGGCGCCCCCTCCGCCTGATAGGATCGAAGCCCGTGATGAACTCTTCTTCCGCGGGGCCCAAGAACGACACGACCAAGCACATCTTCGTGACTGGTGGTGTCGTTTCGTCTTTGGGCAAGGGGCTGACCGCCGCCAGCCTGGGCAACCTCCTCACCGCCCGCGGACTCCGCGTCGTGATGCAGAAGCTCGACCCGTATCTGAACGTCGATCCGGGCACGATGAACCCGTTCCAGCACGGAGAGGTGTTCGTCACCGACGACGGTGCGGAGACCGACCTCGACATCGGGCACTACGAGCGCTTCCTCGACATCAACCTGTCGCAGGCCGCCAACGTCACCACGGGGCAGATCTACTCGCAGGTCATCGCCCGCGAGCGCCGCGGCGAGTACCTGGGCGACACCGTGCAGGTCATCCCGCACATCACCGACGAGATCAAGCGCCGCATGCGCCTGCAGGCCACGGAGGACCCCCGTCCCGACGTCATCATCACCGAGGTCGGCGGCACGGTCGGCGACATCGAGTCGCAGCCGTTCCTCGAGGCCGCACGCCAGCTCCGTCACGAGCTCGGCCGCGACAGCGTGTTCTTCGTGCACGTCTCGCTGGTGCCGTTCATGGGCGCCTCGGGGGAGCAGAAGACCAAGCCCACCCAGCACTCGGTCGCGGCCCTGCGTCAGGTCGGCATCCAGCCCGACGCGCTCGTCCTCCGCAGCGACCGTCCGGTGAGCGAGAGTAACCGCAACAAGATCGCCCTGATGTGCGACGTCGACGCCGAAGGCGTCATCAACACGGTCGACCTGCCGAGCATCTACGACATCCCCTCGACGCTCAATGACCAGGGGCTCGACTCGTACATCGTCCGCCGCCTCGGTCTCGACCAGAAGGCCGCCGACGAGGTGGACTGGTCGCGATGGAGCAAGGTGCTGCACGCCGTGCACAACCCCAAGCACGAGGTCACGATCGGCCTGGTCGGCAAGTACATCGACCTGCCCGACGCCTACCTCTCGGTGACCGAGGCGCTCAAGGCCGGTGGTTTCGCACAGGAGACCAAGGTCAACATCCGCTGGATCCCCTCCGACCGCTGCGAGACGCCGGAGGGTGCGCGCGAGCAGCTCGCCGCTCTCGACGGCATCTGCGTGCCCGGAGGATTCGGCATCCGCGGCATCGAGGGCAAGCTCGGCGCGCTGAAGTTCGCCCGCGAGCAGGGCATCCCGACGCTCGGTCTCTGCCTCGGCCTGCAGTGCATGGTGATCGAGTACGCCCGTGACGTCGCCGGCATCGTCGATGCGTCCTCGAGCGAGTTCGATCCCGACACCACCGAGCCCGTCATCGCGACGATGGCCGAGCAGATCGAGATCCTCGACGGCGGCGACCTCGGGGGCACGATGCGCCTCGGTCTGTACCAGGCCGCGCTCGCTGAAGGCTCCCTCGCCCGCGAGGTCTACGGCGCGGCCGAGGTCTCGGAGCGACACCGCCACCGTTACGAGGTCAACAACGCCTACCGTGCGCGTCTCGCCGAGGCAGGCCTCGTGTTCTCGGGTCTCAACCCCGAGCTCGACCTGGTCGAGTACGTCGAGCTTCCGCGCGACGTGCACCCGTACTACATCGCGACCCAGGCGCACCCGGAGCTCCGCTCGCGTCCCACCGATCCGCACCCGCTGTTCCGCGGACTGGTCGGCGCCGCGATCGAGCGTCACCGCTCCAGCGAGCTGTTCGACGTCGAAGAGGCGTGATCGTGGGCGACGAGCTGCGGGACGAGCCGTTCGAGCCGGAGGTCCTCTCCAGCGACCTCGTGTACGAGGGACGGGTCTGGGATGTGCGGTCCGACCGCGTCCGCTACGGCGACGGCGAGATCGTCCGGCAGTACGTCGACCACACCGGTGCCGTGGCGATCGTCGCCATCGACGACGACGCCAGGGTCCTCCTGATCCAGCAGTACCGGCATCCGATCCGGCACCGCGACTGGGAGCTGCCGGCCGGGCTCCTCGACATCGAGGGCGAGGAGCCGCTCCTCGCCGCCCAGCGCGAACTCGCGGAGGAGGCCGACCTCGAGGCGGCGCACTGGGAGCCCCTGGTCCGGACCTTCGCGACACCCGGCGGCAGCAACGAGATCGTCCACTTCTTCCTCGCCACCGGCATCGCACCGCTCGCCGACGCTCACGCCCGCGAGGAGGAGGAGGCGGACATCCGCGTGGAGTGGATGCCGCTGACGGATGCCGTCGATGCGGTGCTCGGAGGACGCATGCACAACGCGCTGCTCGCGATCGGGCTGCTCGCCGCCGAACGGCGACGCGCGGGGGAGTAGTCGGTGCAGCTCGATCGTGCACTGGACACGTACCTGCGTCATGTGACGATCGAGCGCGGACTCAGCGAGCACACCGTCGCGGCGTACCGACGCGATCTCGGCTCGTATCTCGAGTGGCTGTCTGCCGAGGACATCTCCGACACCGGTGCCATCACCCCGGCCGTGATCGGCCGTTTCGTCGCCGACCGGGCGGGCGCCGTCCCGCCGCCGGCCGCGACGAGTCTCGCGCGACTGCAGTCGTCGGTCCGCGGCTGGCACCGGTTCCTCGCCCGCGAGGGGATCGAGGACGATGATCCGAGCGGTCGTCTGCGTCCGCCGAAGGCACCGCAGCGCCTGCCGAAGGCGCTGACCATCGAGCAGGTCGAGCGGCTTCTCAACGCCCCCTCGGCGGAGGATCCGCTCGGCATCCGCGATCGCGCCCTCCTCGAGCTCCTCTACGCGACGGGAGCCCGTGTCTCGGAGGCGGTGGGGCTGGACGTCGACGATCTCGCGCACGGCGACGTCCTGCGGCTTCGGGGCAAGGGCTCCAAGGAGCGCATCGTCCCCATCGGCTCCTATGCGCGCGCAGCCGTCGACGCGTACCTCACGCGGGTGCGGCCGGGCCTCGCGGCGAAGGGTCGCGCGTCCGCGCGGCTGTTCCTCGGAGCGCGCGGTGCCCCTCTGTCTCGGCAGAGCGCGTGGCTCGTCATCCGGGCCGCGGCCCACCTCGCGCAGATCTCGTCCGAGGTGTCTCCGCACACGCTGCGGCACTCGTTCGCGACGCACCTGCTGCAGGGCGGGGCGGACGTGCGAGTCGTGCAGGAGCTGCTCGGTCACGCGTCTGTGGCCACCACGCAGATCTACACGCACGTCTCCGTCGAGGCCCTGCGCGACATCTACGCGACCTCGCACCCTCGGGCGCGCTAGCCGTCGTCACGCTCTTCCACGTCATCCTCTGGAGGTATCCGCGTCGGCCATTTGGGGGACGCGAAGATCTGGCGCGCCCGTCTACTGTTACTCGGGACAGCTGACTTCTGGGCGTCGGCGACGAAGGAGTACGACATGCGTTCCACCGGTCCTCTTGCGGTCTGCGCAGCAGCCGCACTGGCCCTCGTGCTGGCCGGCTGTTCCGGTTCCGGCGATGCTGACCTCGACTACGAGGACTCCCCGCTGACGAAGTATCTGTCATCGGCGTACGGCGGCGATCTCTCGCAGGAGGAGCAGCAGAAGCAGTTCGACGAGCAGCAGCGCCAGCAGGAGGAGCTGATGGCGGAGTGCATGGCGGAAGAGGGCTTCGAGTACACGCCGAACCCGCAGAGCGGCGGGATCGTCTACTCCGACGACGAGGTGCCGTGGGAGCCGGACGAGAAGGAGTGGGTCGAGAAGTACGGCTACGGGATCGTCAACAACCCGTACAACGACATGGCCGAGGAGCAGCCCTCGGAGGAGTACGTCGATCCGAACTCCGAGTACCTCGAATCGCTCTCCGAGTCCGAGCAGACCGCGTTCTACGAGACCGCGTACGGGGTGCCGCCGGAGGAGGACGAGCTCGCAGAGGACGGCAGCTACGAGTACAGATGGGAGGACGCGGGCTGCCAGGGCTGGGCACAGCACGAGCTGCAGGGCGAGGACCCCTGGCAGGCGGAGGAGTTCGCCGACCTCCGCACGAAGATGGACGAGCTGTGGACCTCGATGCAGAAGGCTCCGGAGTTTACCGAGCTCAACGCGGCGTGGGCGGCATGCATGGATGACGGCGGCGAGCCGGGCTTCGCGACGCAGTCCGAGGCGCAGCAGTCGATCTCCGACGAGCAGACCGCGCTCTACGATGCGGTCTACGGCGACGGGACCACCGACGTCGATCCGGAAGCCGCCGATTTCGAGGACCCCAGCACGAGCCCTGAGATGAAGGCGCTCGGCGAGCGCGAGATCGAGCTGGCGATCGTCGACCTGGGATGCCGCACCGAGACCTCGTACACGAAGAAGGCGCTCGAGATCCAGTTCGCGCTGGAGGAGAAGTTCATCGCCGAGAACAAGACCGATCTCGAGGCGTTCAAAGCTGCCGCAGAGCAGAACAGCTGACATGAAGGACGACGACACCTTCACGACAGAACTCCCCGCAGAGCTGGCTCCGGATGCCGTCGACGCCGACGGTCCGGACGAGGTCGACACGTCGCGCGTGAGCGGCTGGGGTCGGATCGTGCGCGGCAACCGGACGCTCTGGATCGTCGCGCTGTGCGCGGTCGCGAGTCTGGTCATCGGTCTCCTGGTCGGCCGATTCCTCATCTCCCCGGCGCAGGCGAGCGACACCCCGGAGCCCGGGCTCGTCACGGTGCCCGTCGAGTTCGGCGCGCTGAGCAACGACGTGACCCTGCGTGCCGACGTCGGGTACGCCGATGCCGTCGAGGTCACGATCGACACCACCGGGGGCGGCAGCGTCGTCACCGGGGCGGTGCCCGAGCTCGGGGCGACGCTCAACCCGCTGTCTATCGCTCTCGAGGTCGAGGGGCGCCCCGTCATCGTGCTCCCCGGCGAGCTGCCCGCATACCGGACTCTGCGCATGGGCGTCTCGGGGCCGGACGTGCTGCAGCTCAAGCAGGCGCTCGTCAGCGTGGGCATCGATGCCGGCGATGTGGCATCCGACCGATTCGATCAGGCGACGGCCGACGGTCTCGGCCAGCTCTACGCGCAAGCGGGCTATCCGCTGCCCGCTCCCGAAGAAGGAGCCGCCGATGCCGTCCGCTCTGCGGAGGAGGGGGTGCGATCCGCGGAGAGCGGTGTGGCGCAGGCGCAGCAGGCGCTGACCGCCGCCGGCGCCGGTCCGACGGCGCTCGAGGGCTGGCAGGCGGACGTGCGCGTCGCGCAGGCGGAGCAGGCGCTGGCCGATGCGCGCAACGGCGTCGAGGGCACGAACGTCCAGCAGGCGGAGTGGGATCTGCAGACAGCACGTCTCGAACGCGATCAGCTCTGGGCAGCGAAGAACACGGGGGCCGAGCGGGCGGCACTCGACGCCGCCCGCGCGCAGGTCGACTCCGCCGCTGAGGCGCTGGAGAGCGCCAGACAGAGCGTGCTGCCGTATCTGCCGTCGAGCGAGGTGCTCTTCCTCACGGAGCTCCCTCGCCGGGTGGATGCCGTGGACGTCAAGCGAGGCACGGCGATCTCGGGCCCGGTCATGACCGTCTCCGGTGCGACCGTGCGCCTCACCGGTGCCGCGGCGGAAGCCGACGCGCGCCTGCTGGAGATCGGAGCCGCGGCCACGTTCGAGCTGCCGGACGGCACCGAGCACCGCGCGGTGATCTCGGAGCTCACGCCGGGCAAGGACACCAAGGCCCGCTGGGACGTGCTGTTGGAGCCCGACCCGCTCACCCCCGAGCAGATCGCGCAGCTGCAGGGCAGCAATGTGCGTGTGGGCATCGCCGTGGGCGCGACCGACGGCGACGTGCTCTCGGTTCCGCTCGCTGCGCTGACCGCCGGCCCGGGCGGCGAGTCGCGCGTCGAGGTCGTGGACTCGGATCCGCGCGACGGCGAGGATGCGAAGACCCGCATGGTCGTCGTGCAGACCGGGCTCGCCGCCAAGGGCGCCGTGGAGGTCACGCCGATCGAGGGCGAGCTGGAGGAGGACGATCTCGTGGTGGTGGGCGAGTGACCTCCGCGGAGGCCGCTCCACTCGTCGAGCTGCGCGACATCACGCGCTCCTTTCCCGGTCCTCCCGAGGTGCAGGCCCTCAAGGGCGCCACGCTGTCGGTCGCCCCGGGGGACTACCTCTCGATCGTCGGTCCCAGCGGCTCGGGCAAGTCGACGATGCTGAACATCCTGGGCCTCCTCGATCGTCCGAGCGTCGGAGAGTATCGGCTGGCCGGATCGCTGACGGGCGACCTCTCCGACGACGACCGCGCGGCCGCGCGGGCGCGATTCATCGGGTTCGTGTTCCAGTCGTTCCATCTGCTGCCGCGGCGCAGCGTCCTCGACAATGTGCTGATGCCGATGCTCTACAGCGGCGTGCCTCGGCGCGAGCGGGAGTCCCGTGCTCGGGACGCGCTGTCGCGGGTGGGGCTCTCGCATCGCATCGACTTCCTTCCCGGATCGCTCTCGGGCGGCGAGCGGCAGCGGGTCGCGGTCGCCCGTGCGGTGGTGAGCGGCCCGAAGATGCTGCTCGCCGACGAACCGACGGGCAACCTCGACCAGACCACCTCGGGTGAGGTGATGTCGCTGTTCGAGGAGCTCAACGACGACGGCCTCACCCTCATCGTGATCACCCACGACGACGGCGTGGCACGGCGAGCGCGCCGGCGCATCCGCATCTCCGACGGCCGATTGAGCGAGCTGTGATGCGCCTGACGCTCCCGCGCCCGCGTCTGCGGCGGAAGTCGGACGAACAGACATCGGATGCGGCGGCGACCCCGCTCGTGCCGGCGATCGCCCACGCAGATCGCTTCACCTTCCAGGACCTCGTCGCGGAGGCCACGTCCGATATCGGCTCCCGGCCTGCGCGACTCGTCATGACGATCCTCGGCACGGTCCTCGGGATCGCCTCGCTCGTGGCCACCATCGGGTTCGCCCAGACGGCCGCCGCCCAGATCGCCAGCCAGTTCGACGGCGCCGCGGCGACGCGCGTGGTCGTGTCCGCGGCGACCGCGCAGTCCGGTGCGCAGAACTCGAGCGTCGCCGCCGGGCGACTGCCGTGGGACGCGCCGGAGAGAGTGGCGCGCCTCGCGGGTGTCGAGAGCGCGACCCTTCTCGGGGAGGTCGTGCTGGCTGACGGCGAGACGATCACCGCCGTCCCCGTGAACGACCCGTCAGCCGCGTCCGTCGCTTCGCCCCGGCTGTTCAGCGCATCGTCCGACCTCCTCGACACGACGGAGGGCACGCTCGTGGCGGGCCGCGTGTTCGATGCCGGTCACGACTCGCGCGCCGACCGGGTGGCGGTGCTCGGGCAGCGCGCCGCCGAGCGCATGGGCATCAACCGCGTCGACTCCCAGCCGTCGGTGTTCATCGCCGGCGTCGCGTATGCGGTGATCGGCATCGTCGACGGGATGGAGCGGCGCAGTGAGCTGCTGGATGCCGTGATCGTCCCCACCGGGTCGGCGCGGGCGGACTTCGGGCTCCTCGCTCCCTCGGAGCTCGACATCCGCATTCTCGTGGGGGCGGGTCCGCAGGTCGCCGAGCAGGCGGTGATCGCTCTCCAGCCCGATGAGCCCGACACACTCGAGGCGCGGGCGCCGTCGGGGTCGTCCGACCTGAGTCAGAGCGTGCAGGCAGACGTCAACGTCGTCTTCCTGATCCTCGGAGTGATCGCGCTGCTCGCCGGAGGCCTCGGCATCGCGAACGTCACGCTGCTGTCCGTCATGGAGCGCGTCGGCGAGATCGGACTCCGTCGCGCTCTCGGTGCGACCCGTCGGCAGATCGGCGCCCAGTTCACGGTGGAGTCCATCGTGATCGGCTTCATCGGGGGCCTGATCGGCTCCGCCGTGGGAGTGCTCGCGGTGATCGTGGTGGCGGTCGTGCAGGGGTGGACCCCGGTCACGGATCCGCTCGTCGCCGTCGCGGGTGCGGTGCTCGGCGCGATCGTCGGGTGGGGCTCCGGATGGTACCCGGCACGTCGTGCGGCGCGCATCGAGCCCGTCGCCGCACTGCGGGGCGCATGACCTGACACGCCCGGCCTGCGGTCGCGCACCGCCCGCATGCGGGGCTCGCGCCGCGCGCCGGGCCGCTCGGCCACGGGCCTGCCGCTACAATCGAGCAAGCACGAAGGAGCAGGAGAAGCGGTGGCTGAGAAAGCGGCGAAGTCCAGGGCGAAGGCACAGAAGGCCGACGAGAAACCCCTCGGACCGACCGGTCGCCCCTACCACGGGTTCCCGACTCCGGCACCTCTCGCATCCCATGGGCCCGCGCGCATCATCGCGCTGTGCAACCAGAAGGGCGGGGTCGGCAAGACGACGACGTCGATCAACCTGGCCGCCGCATTGGCCGAATACGGCCGCAAGGTGCTCGCCGTCGACTTCGACCCGCAGGGTGCACTGTCGGCCGGCCTCGGCATCCAGACCCACGACGTGCCCACCATCTACGACCTCCTGCTCGACACCAAGCGCGACGCGCACGACGCGATCGTGCATTCGGGTGTCGAGGGCCTCGACGTGATGCCGGCGAACATCGACCTCTCCGCCGCGGAGGTGCACCTCGTCAACGAGGTCGCCCGCGAGACGATCCTCGCCCGCGTCCTCCGCCAGGTCGCCGGGGAGTACGACGTCATCCTCATCGACTGCCAGCCCTCGCTCGGCCTGCTGACGGTGAACGCCCTGACCGCCGCGCACGGCGTCATCATCCCGCTCGAGTGCGAGTTCTTCGCCCTCCGTGGCGTGGCGCTGCTCATCGAGACGATCGACAAGGTCCGCGACCGCCTCAATCCCTCCATCACGATGGACGGCCTGCTGGCCACGATGTACGACCCGCGCACGCTGCACTCGCGTGAGGTCCTCGAACGCGTCGTCGAGGCCTTCGGCGACGACGTGCTCGAGACCGTGATCGGCCGCACCGTGAAGTTCCCGGATGCGTCGGTGTCCGGTGTGCCCATCACCGAGTTCGCTCCCGAGCACGCTGCCGCACAGGCCTATCTGCGGCTCGCGCGGGAGCTGGTCGCCCGTGGCGCCGTCGCCTGACGAAAGCATTGCCGAGGCGGCTGAGGCCGTCGATCCCACGGTCGATGACGCCGGCTTCCGCGTCTCCCTGGCGAACTTCGACGGCCCCTTCGACCTGCTGCTGAACCTCATCTCGAAGCACGAGATGGACATCACCGAGGTGTCGCTCAGCGCTGTCACGAACGAGTTCATCGCCTACCTCAGAGAGCTCGACGCCGATGAGGAGCTCGATCAGGCATCGGAGTTCCTCGTCGTCGCCGCGACGCTGCTGGACATGAAGGTGGCGGGGCTGCTCCCGCAGGGCGAGCTGGTGGATGCCGAGGCCGTGGCCCTCCTCGAGGCGCGGGACCTCCTGTTCGCGCGGCTGCTGCAGTATCGGGCGTTCAAGGAGGTGTCGGCCTGGTTCGCGCGCTGCCTGCAGCGCGAGGACCGACGCCATGTCCGCGCCGTGCGGCTCGATGAGAAGCACCGCAAGAAGACTCCCGAGCTCGTCTGGTCGCTCAGCATCGACGATTTCGCAGCCCTGGCGCTGCTGGCGTTCGCGCCGAAGGAGATCCCGCACGTCGGCCTCGACCATCTGCATGCGCCGCTCGTCAGCATCCGCGAGCAGGCGGCCATCGTCGTCACACTGCTTCGCGGTGCGGAATCGGTGAGCTTCCGCGAGCTCGTCGCCGGCGTCCGGGAACCCGGCATCGTCGTGGCGCGGTTCATCTCCGTGCTGGAGCTGTACCGGCATGCGGCGCTGTCCTTCGAACAACTGGAACCGCTCGGCGAGCTGACACTGCGCTGGGCCGCCGACTCCTGGTCGGACGAGACGCTGGCGACCCTGGGAGCCGACTATGACCGATGACGCGATCGGAACCGCGGCCGAGCACACCGAGCGCGGCACGCCTCTCACCGAGCGGATCGAGGCGATCCTGCTCATCATCGACGAGCCGATCGGACTCGTCGCCCTCGCCGCCGCAGTGGGTTCGCCCGTCCCTGCCGTCCGGCAGGCGATCGAGACGCTCGTCGACGACTACGACGGCCGGGGCCGCGGGCCGCGCAGGGGGTTCGAGCTCCGCGAGGTCGGCGGCGGCTGGCGGCTCTACGTGCGCGACGACCACGACGACCTGGTCGCCGAGTTCGTGGGCGGCCAGGCACCTGCCAGGCTCTCTCAGGCAGCCCTGGAGACCCTCGCGGTGATCGCCTACAAGCAGCCGGTGACCCGCAGCCAGGTCGCCTCGATCAGGGCCGTGAACGTCGACTCCGTGGTGCGGACACTCCTCGCACGCGGTCTCATCACCGAGCTCTTCGCCGATTCGGAGACCGGCGCCATCAACTACGGAACCACGGATGCCCTCCTGCAGCATCTCGGCATCAACTCGCTCGACGAGCTGCCGCCGATCTCGCCGCTGCTGGACGACGGTGCAGACGGGTTCGACGAAGGGACCATCCGATGAACATCCACGAATCCGACGACTCGGCCGCTCAGCCCGAGGGCGTGCGGCTGCAGAAGGTGCTCGCCGCCGCCGGGGTCGCATCGCGTCGCGTCGTCGAGCAGTACATCGTCGAGGGACGCATCCGCGTCAACGGTGAGACGGTGACCGAGCTGGGTCGCCGCATCGATCCCGAGACGGACCTCGTCGACGTGGACGGCACGGCCGTGCAGCTCGACGTCTCGAAGCGGTACGTCATGCTCAACAAGCCCACCGGCGTGGTCAGCAGCATGCGCGACGAGAGCGGCCGCCCCGACCTGCGCCGCTTCACCGACGAGTACGACGAGCGGCTCTACAACGTCGGCCGGCTGGATGCCGAGACCAGCGGCCTGCTCGTGCTCACGAACGACGGCGAGCTCGCCCACGTGCTCGCGCACCCGTCGTTCGGTGTCACCAAGGTGTACATCGCCAAGGTGGAGGGCACGGTCACCGCGCAGACGATCGCGAAGCTCACGAAGGGCATCGAGCTCGAGGACGGACCCATCGCGGCGGACAAGGCCCGGCTGCTCGACACCTCGCGCGGAACGAGTCTCGTCGAGCTGACCCTGCACTCCGGACGCAACCGCATCGTCCGTCGGATGATGGCCGCCGTCGGCCACCCGGTCACCGAACTCGTTCGACGTCAGTTCGGCCCGCTCCACCTGGGAACCCTCCCTGCCGGGCGCTCGCGGGAACTGAGTAAAATCGAACTCGGTGCGCTGCTTACTCTCGCGCGCCGTGATTCCGGTGTCGCCGAGGCGCCAGGCGAGCAGCAGGAGAACGAGTGACCGACACGACGAGTGCGCCCAGCGGGGTGCGCGGACGCGTCGACGACGGGGTGCAGACCTCGGCGTCCGCCGCGCCGCGCGTCGCGCCGCGCCTGTCGGGCACCGTCCGCGTCGTCGGTGCGGGGCTGCTCGGTGCCAGCATCGGGCATGCGCTCCGCGCCAAGGGGGTCGACGTGGTGCTCTCCGACACGTCGCCGGCCCAGCTGCGCCTCGCCGTCGACTACGGCGCGGGCCGGGCAGCGGACGACGCGGACTCGCCGTCGCTCGTCGTCGTCGCCGTGCCGCCGGACGTCACCGCCGACGTCATCGAGGCCGAGCTCGCGCGCTACCCGGATGCGGTCGTGACCGATGTCGCGAGCGTGAAGCTAGATCCGTTCCGCACCCTCAAGAACCGGGGCGTCGACCTCACACGCTACATCGGGTCCCACCCGCTCGCAGGTCGCGAGCGCGGGGGAGCGATCTCCGCCCGCGCCGACCTGTTCATCGGCCGACCGTGGGTCGTGTGTCGCGATGAGGACACCAAGGCGTCCGACCTCGCGCTCGTCGAGGCTCTCGCGCTCGACGTCGGCGCCATGCCGCTGGAGATGACGCCCGAGGAGCACGACCGCTCCGTCGCTCTGACCTCCCACGTTCCACAGGTCGTCGCGAGCCTCCTGGCCGCACGCCTCGCGGTCGCCGACGAGGGCGCGTTGCGACTGTCGGGGCAGGGCGTCCGCGACACCACGCGCATCGCCGCATCCGCCCCTGAGCTGTGGGTGCAGATCCTCGGTGCGAACGCGCAGCCGGTGGTGGAGATCCTCGATGCTCTCGCCGACGATCTGCGCGAGGTGTCCGACGCGCTGCGGGCGCCAGAGGCGCCGGGCGCTCGTCGCGTGGTCGCCGAGACCATCCGACACGGCAACGACGGCGTCGAACGTCTACCGGGCAAGCATGGGCAGAACCGACGTTTCGAGTCGCTCGTCGTGATGGTCGACGACACCGCGGGTCAGCTCGGGCGGCTCTTCGGAGAGCTCGGTGAGCTCGGCGTCAACGTCGAGGATCTCCGCCTCGAGCACTCGCCGGGCGCGCAGTTCGGCCTCGCGGAGATCAGCGTCGACCCTGCCGCGCTCCACGGTGCGATCACGGGGCTCCAGGAACGCGGCTGGCGGATTGCAGGGAACACCAATGACTGATTCATCGACCGTTCAGGCCAGGGGCGTCGACGCACGCACGCCCGACTTCATCGCGATCGACGGGCCCGCAGGATCCGGCAAGTCCAGCGTGTCCAAGGCGGTTGCCCGCGCCCTCGGCTTCGGCTACCTCGACACCGGGTCGGCCTACCGCGCCCTCGCGTGGCACGTGCTCGAGCGCGGTGCGGACACGGCCGATGCGGATGCCGTGATCGCGGCGGCCTCCGACTTCCCGGTGCAGCTGGGGCTCGATCCCGATGACCGCAGCGTCCGCGTCGGCGACGCCGATGTCACCGAGGCGATCCGTGAACCGCGGGTCTCCGGGGCCGTGAGCGGCGTCGCCCGCGTCGCCGAGGTCCGCGAGCAGGTCAACAGACTCTTCCGGTCGCTCGTCGCCGAGGCCCCTTATCCGGCCGTCGTCGTCGAAGGGCGGGACATCACGACCGTCGTCGCACCCGATGCGCCCGTGCGCATCCTGCTGACGGCGGCCCCCGAGGTGCGCGCCGCGCGCCGGGCGGGGGAACTCGCCGGAGAGGATGCCGCGGCGGTCGCCGCGGCTCTCCACAAGCGCGACGCCTCCGACAGCACGGTCGTCGACTTCCTGAACGCCGCCGAAGGCGTCGAGGTCGTCGACTCGACCGAACTCGATTTCACCCAGACCATCGATGCCGTACTCACGGTCATCGAACGACTCCGAGGAGCACACCGTGGCTGACGACGAATACGAAGGCGGCCCCGACCACCTCGCCGAGAAGATGGAGACGCTCGACGAGCAGCTCGCGGAGGCCCGTGCGGAGACGCTGCGCCAGGGGCTCGCCGACTACGACCTGGACGATGAGGACGCCGCCCTCCTCGCGGGCATCGCGCTCGGTGAGGACGGCATCCAGTTCCTGCCCGCGCTTCCCGTCGTGGCGATCGTCGGTCGACCGAACGTCGGCAAGTCGCAGCTCGTGAACCGCATCCTCGGCCGCCGCGAGGCCGTCGTCGAGGACACCCCCGGTGTCACCCGTGACCGCGTCACGTACAAGGCCGAGTGGGCCGATCGTCGCTTCACGCTCGTCGACACGGGCGGGTGGGAGCCCGATGCGAAGGGCATCGACCGCTCGGTCGCCGCCCAGGCCGAGGTCGCGATCGACCTCTCCGACGTCGTGCTCTTCGTGGTCGACGCCATGGTCGGAGCCACCTCGACCGACGAGCACGTCGTCAGACTGCTGCGCAAGAGCGGCAAGCCGGTCTTCCTCGTCGCGAACAAGATCGACGACGCGCGGCAGGAGCCTGAGGCGGCAGCGCTGTGGAACCTCGGACTGGGGGAGCCGCATGCCGTCTCCGCCATCCACGGACGCGGCGTGGCCGACCTCCTCGACGAGGTCCTCAAGACGCTTCCCGAAGTCTCGGCGGTCGCGAAGGCGGAGATCGGCGGTCCTCGCCGCGTCGCGATCCTGGGCCGTCCGAACGTCGGCAAGTCCTCGCTGCTCAACAAGGCGGCGGGGGAGGAGCGGGTCGTCGTGAACGACCTTGCCGGCACCACTCGCGACCCGGTGGACGAGGTCGTCGAGCTCGGCGGCAAGCTGTGGCGTCTGGTCGACACCGCCGGCATCCGTCGCCGCGTGCACATGGCGCAGGGCGCCGACTTCTACGCATCGCTGCGCACCTCGGCCGCGCTGGAGAAGGCGGAGGTCGCCGTCGTCGTCCTCGACGTCTCGGAGACGATCAGCGAGCAGGACGTGCGGATCATCGACCTCGTGCTCGAGTCGGGCCGCGCCCTCGTGCTGGCGTTCAACAAGTGGGACCGTCTCAACGACGACGATCTCGAGAACCAGGACCGTCGCCGCTATCTCGAACGCGAGATCGAGCAGGACCTCGCGCACGTCGCGTGGGCTCCGCGAGTCAACATCTCGGCGAAGACCGGACGCCACCTCGACAAGCTCGTGCCGGCGCTCGAGACAGCGCTGGAGAACTGGGATCGTCGTATTCCGACCGGCAAGTTCAACGCGTTCCTCGCCGAGCTCGTCGCGGAGCACCCGCATCCGCTCCGTGGTGGCAAGCAGCCGCGCATCCTGTTCGGCACGCAGGCGTCGACGCGCCCGCCGACGTTCGTGCTGTTCACCACGGGCTTCCTCGACCCCGGCTACCGCCGCTTCATCCAGCGCCGCCTGCGTGAGATCTACCCGTTCGAGGGAACGCCGATCGTCGTGAACATGCGCGTGCGCGAGAAGCGCCAGCGCTGAGCCGCGAATGCGAAGGCTCCGTCCTGGTCGTGCGTTCCCGCGTGTGACCAGGACGGTGCCGATGCCCCGATGCTGTGACAGGCTGAAGGGGTGACTGTCGTACCTCCCGCCACCGGCGAACCTCGTCGCCCCGATGGGCCCCGCAACCCGGGCGACGCCTGGGTCGTCGCACCCTCGGGCGAGAAGTACTGGGGCCGCTTCGGCGCCGCGGGGTTGCTGGCGTTCGACCCTGCGCGCGGCGTCCTGATGCAGCATCGCGTGTCGTGGAGCCACTTCGGCGGCACGTGGGGACTCCCGGGAGGAGCGATGCACGAGGGCGAGAGCGCCATCGTCGGTGCCGTGCGGGAGGCGCAGGAGGAAGCGGGCGTTCCGGACGGCGCGGTGCGGCCGCGGTTCACGAGCGTCCTCGACCTCGGCGTCTGGTCGTACACGACGGTCGTCGCCGACGTGGTGCACCCGTTCGAGCCCGTGATCAGCGACCCCGAGAGCGTGGCGCTCGAGTGGGTTCCGGTCGCCGAGGTGGATTCCCGTCCGCTGCATCCCGGCTTCGGCAGCGCATGGCCCCTGCTCCGGGAGCTGCTCTCCGTGAGGCCCGCCCTGGTCGTGGACTCGGCGAACGTCGTGGGCTCCGTACCCGACGGGTGGTGGAAGGATCGGGCGGGAGCGGCCTCTCGTCTGGCGGAACGTCTCGACGGCCTGTCGGTGTCCGCACCCGTCCTCGGCACGGGCGGGACGGAATGGTTCCCCGAGATCGCCCTCGTGGTCGAAGGGCAGGCGCGGGGCATCGATGCACCCCAGCCCGGAGACGCGGGCGAGCTGCTGCCCGCGGCCGTGGTCTCGGTCGTCGCCGCGGATGCTGCCGGTGATGATGCGATCGTCGCCGAGGTGGAGCGTCGGGTGCGTGAGGGTCAGCGGGTCACCGCAGTGACGAGCGACAGGGAGCTGCAGGAGCGGGTGGCTCGCGCCGGCGCGGAGCAGGTGCGCTCGGCGGGGTGGCTGCGCGGCGTCCTCGACCGCGACGAGCGACGCTGACCGTGCGGCGTTGACTCGCCCGCCCGGGGTCAGCCCTGGAACATGCCGGGACCCTCGTCGCTGCGCCCCCGCAGCCGATCGATGTCACGCCGCTCGCGTTTCGTCGGCCGTCCTGCGCCGCGATCGCGCACGCCGAGCATGGCCTGCGGTTCGCGTTCGGGGGTGCGGTCCTCGTATGCCAGAGCGGCGATCGGCGCCCCCACCCGCTTCACGAGGAGCTGGCGCACGACGAGGATCCGATCGAATCCGGCGATGCGAATCCGCAGCTCGTCGCCGATCCGCACCTGCTGTGCGGCCTTGACCTTGTCGCCGTTCACACGAACATGTCCCGCGCGGCATGCAGTCGTCGCGGCCGACCGTGTCTTGTAGACGCGGATCGCCCAGAGCCAGCTGTCGACACGCACGGCATTCGCCATCAGACCGTTCTCCTTCGCAGAGTGACGAGCGCGCCGGCCACGATGATGCCCTGGCTGAGCGTGAAGGGCGTGAAGGCCCCGAGCGGCAGGGCGAGCGACGGGCGGCGATGCATCCGTCCATCGTAGGGGCGGGATGCCGTCATCCTGCGGTCAGGATTCGACGGTGACCCGGGTGATCTGGCCGTCGGTGCCGAGATGCACAGCAGGCCAATACCCCTCGGGGAAGTGATTTCCGCAGTTGTCCGTGAAATGAAGGACGACAGTCGCGTCTGTCGACGCTTCGATGGTGTCGAGAGAGAGGTCGGATGCCGCCTCGTCGAGCTCGTGCTGTTCGGGGGTGCCGGTGCTGAACGCCGTCACCACAGCATCCGTGGCCAGTCGTCGAAGCACGCCGAGCGCCGCGATCGTCTGCCGGACGCGGGGAACGAGCGTGCGAGCCTCGTCTGCAGAGGTGCCCTCGAGCATGATCTCGAGATCCGCTCCGTCGATCTCCAGGGTTCCCGCGTACCAGTCGTGGGTGAGCACCGTGCCATCGCTCAACTCGGTGGTCGCTCGCACCAGCGTGCCGAGCTCGGGATCGTCGATGGTCGGGTGCTCGCTCATGGAGTCCACGCTAGCCGTCTTCGTCGTCCTGATCGCTCACGGAGCACGCGGCAGCTTGGACTCGAGGATCACGACGTGAGGTCCAGCGACACGAGGGCGCGGCCCGGCTTCATCTCCGTCTGTTCTGTGAACCCGATGGCGAGGAACGTGCCGAGCGTTCCGTGGAAGAGGTCGTTCGCTCGCTGCTTCGAGCCCTTCGTGTCGACCGGGTATCCCTCGATGAGCCGGGCGCCCGACCGTCTGGCATAGTCGACCGCCGCGCGGAGCAGTTCGAGGTTGAGACCCTGACCCCGGTGCTCCTTCCGAACGACGAAGCACGTCACGGCCCATACCGACTCATCGTCGAAAGGCTCCGTCGACGCCGCAGCGATCATCCGGGTACGCGGCACGCGGGCCTGGCGTGTCCGCGGGCCGATGCGGATCCACCCGGCCGCGTCTCCGTCGACGTAGGCGATCAACCCGGGCGGTGGGCCCTGATCGATCTCGTCGCGGAACATCTCGGTGCGCTGCGGCGTGGTGGTCATGTCCCAGTCCTTGTTGCTGAGCATCGGCCAGATGCACTGGCAGCTCGCTCCGTCGCCGCCGCCTGTGAGAGCGCGCTGCACGTCGTCCCATCGGGCAGTCGTCGCCACTTCCGTAGTGATCGTCACCATGCAGGTGAACGTACCCCTGGCCCCCGACAGTCGCAACGCCCGGCATCCGCTCGGTTCGCGGACCAGCTCGCGGTGGGGCTAAGATAGGGGAGTTGCCTGCGCGTGAGCGCCGGACAACGGGCTGTGGCGCAGCTTGGTAGCGCACTTGACTGGGGGTCAAGGGGTCGCAGGTTCAAATCCTGTCAGCCCGACCACATATGAGGATGCCAAACCTCGGACGGAGAGATCCGGCACGGAGTTGGCGACGAAAGAGGGCCTTCCGCAGAAATGCGGGGGCCCTCTTTCGCGCGTGGTCCGTGGGGCGTGTCGCGATATATAAGCTCCACACCGTATTGAGGAAGAAACCCGCGCCCGTCTAATCTGATCGCCGAGGCCAACGGCAGGTTGCTGGCTGTATCAGTACCGGGGGGTACCGCATGGTTCAGAAGAGGATCCAGAAGCGAGCGCAGTCCAGAAAGTCCTTCGTAGGTGCAACTGCGATTCTGGTGGCTGCAACCGACGCTTCGACACGCGATGCGCACGGGAGTGCTTCGCTGGGTGAGTGCCAAGCCAGGTGCTGGTGAGTTCCCAGAGAGGCCGCCGCCGACATATTGCTTCGGCGGCGGCCCTGGTCGGTGTCCTGGCTTCCATCGCAGGTTGCGCTGCACCGAAGGCCGAACATGCCGGCGTCGTGCAGAACGAATCGATGTGGACAATGCCGCTGGACGAGTTCAAGGTGTTCAATCCGTCGCTGAGCAACTATGCGGAGCAGCTGCTCATTGCGAAATGCCTTGAGGCGCAAGGCTACGAATGGCCCGTACCGTGGCAGGATACTGAGTTCCCTCAGCCTGAAACTGTCAACAGCACGGCCCTCAAGATATTCAACGCGGATATTGCCCGTCGATACGGCTACCACGATGCACCGGTGCCGAATCCTGCCGAGGCCGACGCTTGGTCCGAGTTCAGCGCTTTTGCCAACAGTTACGAGCCGGACGGTGCGTTTCGCGCGCGATTCGTGGCGTGCGGGGACGATGCACGTGGCGACCAGACGGTCGTCGACGTAGACGGGCTGAACTATATCGCGAGCCTCGAAATGCAAGCGCGCGACGAAATATCGTCGAGTGCTGCCATTCGAGACGCAGCCCGGTCCTGGAAGTCCTGTCTCTCGAAAGCCGTGACGTTCGACCTGCCGAAAGATCCATGGAGCGAGATGCCGACTCCCGCGATGGCCGAGGAGTACGGAATCTATGGCCCGAATCTGACGGATGGACCGACGGCGGAAGAAATAGCCATCGCGGAGGCTGACGCTCGTTGCCGGGATGCCAGCGGCTACACCGAAGTGCGGTACCAGACCGAATGGGCGGCTCAAGAAGCTCTTGTGGAGAACAACCGTGACAAGCTCGACCGAATCAGAAACGAAGCAGTGGCCCATACTGCGGAACTGAAGATGACGATCGCCGAGAACGCACCATCGCAATGAATCCCGGTCGGAGGGGCGGAGACCTCGAACAAGTGGTCGTCCCGCTCCCGCGCAGACCCGCCGGCGGGCGGATCATGGCGGTGATCATCGCCCTGTCGGCTGTCGTCGCACTGGGTGGTGGGTGGGCACTTGCGACGGTTTTCCAGTCGACGGCACAACGTGATGCTGCCGCGGCCCCACCGACACCGAGCCCGGTTCTTGCCACGGTTTCCACCGGGAACCTCGTTCGACAGACTGCGTTCTCCGGGAGCGTGGTCGCCGAGCACGAGGAGTCACTGAGTTTAGCGGTGCCGTCCGGCGCGTTGCGTTCGGTGATCACGGGACATCCCGTTGCGGAGGGTGCGGCGATGAGCACCGGTGAGGTCTTGAGTGAAGTCAACGGACGGCCCGTCTTCGTCGTCCGATCTGCTTTCGCCTTCTACCGTGATGTAGGACTCGGCGACCAGGGCCCGGACGTGAGCGCCATTCAGGAGACGCTGGAGCGTCTGGGGTATTCCCTCGACGTTGACGGCCATTTCGGCTCGCAGACTGAGGCGGCTGTTCGGCAGTGGTATTCAAAGAACGGCTACACCCCGGCCACCCGTGATGGTGGGGCCCACGACGGGTCGAGCACCTCGAGGTCTGAGCCCGGGCAAGCAAGCCCAGAGACGGGCAACGAATCCGAAGCCGCCCCCGCAACGAGCGAGGCTTTCATTCCGTTCTCCGAGATCCTCGGTGTCACAGTCCTTCCGGCCGTCTCACTGGGTGAGCTCGCCGTCGGGACTGCCGTCGGAGTCGAGGGCGAGACTGACATCGCTCTCGGTTCGACGACGACCACCGTGACATTCGAGGCCGTGCCGGCGGATCTGACCTCGATCGCTCAAGGGGATGAGGTCTCCATCGACACAGGAGGCTCGGTAGTGAAGGGAACCGTGTCCAGCATCGAGGCGATCGAATCGGGCTCGCAGGACGAATCGATGGAGGGACAGTCCGAGCAGGACGACACGCAGAGCAGATCGACAGTCACGGTGGTCCCCTCCGAACCGCTTCAGATGACCAGTACAGAAGTGCGTGTCGTCGCATCGCAGATCGTTGTGGCCGAGGACGCACTCCTCGTACCCGCGATCGCGGTGATCGACCGAGGCGATACCCATCAGGTCGTCGTGGTCAGCCGATCGGACGGGGAATTCGCAGAGGTCGAGGTGACCCTCCTCGGCACTCTCGACGGCAAAGCGGCGATAGTGCCGTTGCGTCCATCGTCGCTACAGGAAGGCGATCAGGTTCGGGTGGGAAGTTCGTGACGTTGATCGAGCTGCGGCGGGTCTCGCGAACCTACACGCCGCCTCGCGGACCGGAGGTTCACGCGCTGCGCAGTGTCTCCTTGAAGATCAGCGAAGGCGAGTTCGTCGCCATCGTGGGCCCGTCCGGCGGCGGGAAGAGCACGCTGTTGAATGTCCTGGGGCTGCTTGACGATCCTTCCTCCGGCGAATATCTCCTCGCCGGGACACGTCCAGGGCGGGTCAATCGCGGTGACGCCGCGAGATTGAGAGCGCGACACATCGCGTTCATCTTCCAGGCATTCCACCTGTTGGAGCGGCGCCCGGCGATCGACAGCGTCGGGCTGAACCTGCTCTACCGTGGAGTCGCACTGCGTCCGCGACAGAAGGACTCGATTCGCGCACTCGCGGCAGTCGGATTGCACGACTGCGCCTGGCAGAACACGTCGACCCTGTCAGGCGGGCAACGCCAGAGAATCGCGATCGCACGCGCGATGGCCGGTGATGCTCAGCTCGTCCTCGCCGACGAACCGACAGGAAACCTCGATTCCGCCAACGCCGAACTCGTTCTCGATGAGCTGGAGCGAGTGAATCGGAACGGAGCTGCCGTCGTCATCGTGACGCACTCTCCGGAGGTCGCGGCACGTGCAGACCGGATAATCCGCGTCTCGGACGGAGTCGTGGTTTCGGACACGGAGACGCGCGCTCTCAGGGAGACCCCCGCGAATCCACCGGAGGATGAAACCGCCGAGACGCCTGAGGAGACCCGGACCGTCATTCGCGCCACTGACATGCTGGCGGATGCCTGGGCCTCGATCTCATCGCGGAGGACTCAGACGTTCGCCCAATGCCTGGCCGTGGTGATCGCGGTGGCGCTTTCCATCACCACCCTCGGCCTTTCCGCATCCGCGCACGCCCAGGTGTCTGAGACATTCGACGCGCACCTCAATCGCGAAGTGTCCGCCTCGTGGACCACCCCGTTGCCGGACTCCGAACCGCTCATGGACACCCCCGCGACCGCACGGTCGGTGGCAGGTGTAGAAGCCGCCGTGATCGTCGTCGACGTGGCTGCGACCGCGGTATCGACAGCATCCGCGACGGCGCAGGTGCAACCCCACATGGTGGCAGGGGACCTCGAAGAAGCAGCGAGGGTCGAGATCGACGTCGCACCATGGCACCAGGGCACTCTCGCGCCCGGCGAGGCGTACGTCGGCGACCTGCTCGCCAGGGATCTCGAACTCGGCGACATCGCATCGGCTCCCACGGTGCAGGTGGCTGGTGAACGGTACGTGGTCGCCGGTCTCATCACTGATTCTCAGCGGCTCCCTCTCCTGCGGGGCGAACTGGTGCTCGGCGCCGACGCTTCCGACCTGGACGAAGTGGGGTCAGACGCCACACTGCTGGTGAGGACGATGGCTGGCGCCGCTCCTCAGGTCGCGTCGCAGCTCGCTCCAGCGATCAATCCCTTCGCTCCGGAGCGGATCTCAATCGTGGCCCCCACGGATGATGGGCAGTTGAGGGGCCAGATCGAGGCGGGCGTGCAAGCGACTCTTGTCTCGTTCACGCTTCTCGCTCTCCTCGTCGCGATCGCGGCGCTGGTGAACACGACACTCATGGCCGTCAACGCGCGCAGAGGCGAAATCGGCATGCGGAAGGCCTTGGGTGCGAAGGAGCGCGACATCGGAATCCTGATCACGGTCGAAGCCGTGTACGTCGGACTCCTGGGCGGAGTCGGGGGCCTTTTCGTCGGCATGATGGCCATCCTGACAGTCACGATCAGCCAGCGATGGGCGCCTGTTTTCGATCTCACGCTGATGCCGCTCGCTGTCTTGCTGGGCGTCGTCGTGTCGAGCGCCGGCGGTGCCTTTGCATCCATCCGAGCAGCCAGACTGCGTCCCGCCGAGAACCTCCGGGCGTCCTGAAGACCTCAGTCCTCGCGGGCGACGACCTCTCCGAGCGCACCCGGGACCAAGCCGAGCGTCCACTCCGCGACGTCGGCGACCACCCGCTTGTGAGCGGGATGATCGGAGTGCGACGACGAGTTCACGTACGACCCGCCGCCGTCCACGGCGATGAGGATGCGGATGCACGCGGTCTCGGCATCCACCTCGCGGAAGTCGCCGGCGGTGATGCCGTCTTCGATGATCTGGGTCAGGCGGTCGCGGTCGAGGGCGTCTTGCACCTGGAGTTCGGCGTCGAGCGTCGGACTGAAACGCGACAGGTGGCGTGCATTGAGCCAGAGTCGCGCCAGGGGGAGTGACGCCCCGCGCTCGATGTGGTGGACGAAGCGGGCGAGACGCTCGAGGGGCGAGCCGTCGGCGGGGAAGAACTGCTCTCGTTCCGTGACGGCGGCTCGGGCGAAAGCCGCGACGACCAGGTCTTCTGCGACGGGGTAGTAGTGGGTGATGAGCCCTGGTTGCACGCCGAGCTTCGCGGCCACCGCCCGAAGGGTGATGCGCTCGAGCCCCTCGTTGATCGCGATCTCCGCGGCGCAGCCGAGGATCTCTTCGCGCCGCTCTTCAGGCTGCTTGCGAATCCGTGGAGAAGAAGTGCTTGACGTCACGTCACCCATGCTATTGAATGAGTGACCAATAGTCCATTGGGCACACGACCAATAGCAACGATGCTTCTCTCTGGAAGGACTTCCATGACCGAGATCCGCCCCGCCACCGGCCGCACGACAGCCGGTGGCGCCGACCTCGCCGACTCGGCCGCACGCCTTGAGACCCGCGGAATCGAGCTCATCGACGATACGCAGCGTCACGGTCGAGCCCGCGACCTCTTTCTCATCTGGGCGGCGCCGAGCGTCAGCATCCTGAATCTGACGATCGGAGCGTCGCTCATCCTGCTCGGTCTGGAGGTCTGGCAGGCGATCGCCGTGATCGTCGTGGCATCCCTGCTCTGGGTGTTCCCTGGCATCATCGCCGGCAGCGGCCCCGCCTCCGGCACGGCCGGATCCGTCGTGACGCGGGCCATGTACGGAATCCTGGGCAATCGACTCTTCGTCGCCCTCGTCGGATGGTTCATCGGAGCCGTCTTCCTCTCGCTCACCTGGCTCGCCTCGTCGTTCATGGGTGCCGACCTGCTGCGCCGCGTGGGCCTGGAGGACCCGGTCTGGGTGCCGATCGGCGTCACGGTGGTCGTCGCCGCGGTGACGATCCTGGTGGCGATCTTCGGGCATGGGCTCATCCTGCGCGCGTATCCGTTCATGGCGGCGGCGCTGTTCGTCATCTTCCTCGCGGTGGCGGGCTTCATCCTCCCGACCGTCGACTGGCAGTACTCCGCACCGGCACCACTGACCGGCGCGGCACTGTGGTCGTCGATCTCGATCGGCTTCACGATCCTCGCCTCGACGCCGCTGTCGTTCATCAACAGCCCCGACATCGCCCGCTACCTGCCGCGCGGCACGAAGCCGTCGCACATCGCCGCAGCCACCGCGCTCGGAGGAGCGGTGCCGTTCATCGTGTTCACCACGGTCGGCGTGCTGCTCGCGACCGGACTGAGCGGCGCGGCGTTCGAGGTCGGCATCGACGTGGCTCTGCTCGACCTGCTGCCCGCCTGGCTCGGCCCGCTGCTCGTCGTGGGCGTCGTCATCAACACCATCGCCCTGAACGCCATGACCGCGTACACCTCGAGCATGGCTCTGCAGGCGATCGGCTTCCGTCTGCGCCGCATCCCGGCAGCGATCATCGTCGGCGTGGTCGGCACGGCGCTGACCATCTACCTGGTGCTGTCGTCGAGCCTGCTCGAAGCGGCCAACCTGATGCTGCAGTTCCTCGTCGTCGTCTCGGGCCCCGCCATGGCGATCTTCGTCGTCGACGTCACCCTGCGGAAGTACCGGTACGACGGCGTCGACCTCTTCCACGACACCCCTGGCGGACGGTTCTGGTATTCGGCGGGGTGGAGCATCCCCGGCATCGCCGCCCTCCTGGTCGGGGGCACGGTCACGGCGCTGTGTCTCTCGACGAGCGTGTGGGAGGGGCCGATCGCGCAGCTGACGGGCCACATCGACCTGTCGGTCCCGGTCGGGATGCTGGTCTCCGCCGTCCTCTACGCCGCACTTCTTCGCACGCCCCTCGGAAAGGACGGTCGACCATGACCACCCGCTACCTCAACGGACGCATCTTCACGGCCGATCCCGACCCGGCGAACGCCTGGGCCGAGGCGTTCGTCACCGACGGCGAGACGATCGTCTACGTGGGCTCCGCACAGGACGCTCCCGACACGGACGAGACGGTCGACCTCGGCGGACGGCTCGTGCTCCCCGGATTCACGGACGCGCACACGCACCTGCTGATGACGGGGGCGGCGCTCGGGCAGGTGCCGCTCACCGCCGCCACGTCGCTCGAGCAGATCCAGGAGGCGCTTCGCTCCGCGAGAGCGGCCGACCCCGATGCCTCGGTGCTGCGGGGACGAGGCTGGCTCTTCGACTCCGTGCCCGGCGGAGCGCCCACGGCGGCGATGATCGACGCCGTGGTTCCCGACGTCCCCGTGTACCTGGACGCGAACGACTACCACTCGTGCTGGGTCAACGCGGCAGCACTCGCGGAGCTGGGGATCACCCGGGACACCCCCGACCCGCTGGGAGGACGCATCGTCCGGGATGCCGATGGCGAGCCCACCGGACTGCTCCTCGAGACGGCCGCGACGCAGTACGCCTGGGCGCACCGCGACGAGATCACCAGCGACGCCGATCGCGACGCCGACGTCGAGCGCGTCATCGAGGCGTACCTCGCGACCGGGGTCACCGGAGTGGTCGACATGGCGTTCGACCAGTTCGGGCTCGCGGCGTTCGAGCGGGCGCAGGAGCGACGCGGCGGCGAGCTGCCGATCCGTGTCGCCGCCCACTGGCTCGTCACCAACACCGGAGACGACGAGGCGAACCTCGCGCAGGTCGCGCGCGCGGCCGAGCTCGCGCAGCAGGCCTCCTCCCCGTGGCTGCGGGTGGTGGGCATCAAGCTGATCCTCGACGGCGTGATCGATGCGTGCACGGCGGCCATGCGGCACCCGTACGCCGACGGGACGAACGCCGAGCCGATCTGGCCGGTCGAGCAGCTGCATCCGGTGGTGGTCGCGGCCGATGCGGCCGGCCTGCAGATCGCCCAGCACGCCATCGGCGACCGCGCGAGCGACATCGCGCTCGACGCCCTCGAGCACGCCGTCGCCGTCAACGGCGAGCGTGCGCGCCGCCATCGCATCGAGCACCTCGAGTACGCTGCACCGGGAACGGCCGAGCGGATGGCGCGGCTCGGCGTGACGGCATCGATGCAGCCGGTCCACAGCGATCCCGCGATCTTCGACAACTGGGCGCAGATGCTCGGCGACGAGCGCGTCGATCGTGCCTTCGCCTGGCCGGAGTACGAGGCCGCGGGTGCGCTGCTCGCCTTCTCGACGGATGCTCCGACGGCCCCGTATGAGTCGCTCGCGAACATGTACATCGCATCGACCCGCGCATCGGCGCTGGATCGCTCGGTGCCGGCGACCCATCCGCAGTACGCACTGCCGCTCGCGAGCGCGATCGGTCACGCGACCCGAGATGCCGCGGCGTCGGTCGGAGACGGGGACTGGCGCGGACGGATCGCGCCCGGGTTCGCCGCCGACGTCATCGTGCTGGATGCCGATCCCTTCGCCGACGGTCCGTCGTCCCTGCTCGAGACCCGCATCGTCGAGACGATCGTGGCGGGGCGCTCGCGCTATCGCGCGCCTGCCGAGAATCGATGATCCGGCACCTCGTCAGCAGGAAGCTTCACGAGCCGAGGAGGGGGCGCACCCGCTCCTGAAGACCCTCGGCATCGTGCGGGGCGTGTCCTCGGGCGTCGTTGTCGAAGTACACGTAGACATCGCGCGGCCGTGCGTCGCTCGCACCGCTCCCGTCGGCCCAGGCGGCGATGAGTCGTGCCCACTCGTCGAGCTCCGCTGGCGTGTAGCCGCTGTGGTAGAGCATCTGCGCGCCATGCAGGCGGATGTAGACGATGTCGTCGCTGGTGAGCGCGTCGAAGCGCGGCCACTTGCCTGCGGTGTCGGCCACGACCAGCGCGGTCCCGTGCGTCCGAAGCAGATGGAGGGCCTCCGGATCGGCGAAGCTCGCGGACCGCGGCTCGAGCGCGTACGTGAGCGGCGCGTCGGACTCGATCTCCAGCCAGGCGCGCCCTTCGAGACGCTCGTCGTGCCTCACAGCCAGGGCGGCCGCCTCGGCGGTCGTCGATGGGAGCGCGCGGAGGAACGCCTCGATCAGCTCAGCGTCGAAGTGCTGCCTCTCCGGCAGCTGCCACAGGATCGGGCCGAGCTGCCGCCCCAGCGAGAGCACACCGGAGGCGAAGAAGTTCGCGAGCGCCTGCTCGACGTCGCGCAGGCGGAGCATGTGGGTGACGTACCGCGAGCCCTTCACCGCGAAGACGAAGTCGGTGGGCACGTCGGCGCGCCATCGCCGATAGCTCTCCGGACGCTGCAGCGAGTAGAAGGAGCCGTTCAGCTCGACGGTCGGGAAGCGTTCGCCGATGTACTGCAGCTCGCGGCGCTGAACCAGACCCGTCGGGTAGAAATCGCCCCGCCATCTCGCGTACTTCCAGCCGGAGACGCCGATTCTCACGCGTCCGGTCGACGCGGTCGCAGCCATATCGCCTCCTTCACGGGCGACGATACGGGGAGGCGGGAGCACCGCGACGCGGGTTGACGCGCGCCGGTGCCTTCGCTAGAGCCGCTGACGATGCGTCGGGGGTTGGTTGCCCTCCCGAGTCGTCCACCCCAGATGGATGCCTCGAGAGGGCTCACCGTCCATCCCGGACGGTAGGGGAGGCGGCGAAGAACTCGCTGCTCTCATCGACTGATTCCCCAATGTCTCAGCCGGTAGCCCCCGCTACTGTAAGCAGAATATCGCGAAAACGTCTTGTCCGCCATTTGGGGGACAAAGAAATCTACGAATATTTCTTCCAAGACTTGCTCTTGTCGTGAGAACGTCCACTCATAGAGTGGACCCATGGACAGAATGCTCGTGCTGAACGCGCAGCTCCCGATCCCTCGCGGGCACCGCGTCGAGGTGACGGAGGCCATCGACGAGACGAGGAACGAGCCGGTCCTGCTCGCGGTCGTCGATCTCGAGACCGGCGTCCGCTTCCGCCGCGCGGAAGAGCCCCAGGGAGAGCTCCTGCACTGGCTCGGTCGGGTCCTCGACTGCACGGTGACGTTCGGCGGACATCGCGACCGCACCGTGCTCGTCGTCGATGCCGACGGCGACGGCCCGGGTGGCGTCGGGGCGAAGGCCGCTCTCACCGGTGCGGATGCCGCCGTCGAGGCCGCGAAGGCCGAGGCCGACAGATGGGGCGGCGGAGACCGGATGCCGGAGCCGGAGCCCGAACGCTTCTGGTGAGTTCACCGGAAGTCCCTCGAGCGATGGGTGACCCCGGTACGGAGATCCTCGAAGGCGTCGGCGAGCACGTTCACGACGCCCTCGGCTGAACGTTCGAGGATGCCGCGGATGATGAGTGCGGGGGAGTCGCGGGCGACCCTCCGGTACCGTGCCCACACCCCGGTCGAGCAGATGACGTTGACCAGACCGCTCTCGTCCTCGAGGTTAAGGAACGTGACGCCGGCCGCCGTCGCGGGACGCTGTCGATGGGTGACGAGTCCGGCGACCTCGATACGGCGCCCCGATTCGTGGTGCTGCAGATCGGCGGAGGACAGCACACCCCGCTCGCGCAGAAGCCCGCGGAAGTGCGTCATCGGGTGATCGTCGGTGGAGACTCCGGTCGACCACAGATCGGCGGAGAGCCGCTCGTAGCTGGACTGGTCCGTGAAGAGCGGGGGCTGCACGGCGACCGTCGTGCCGGGGAGGTAGCGAGACCGGTCCTCGGCGGCGGCCCCGGCCATCCAGATCGCCTCTCTGCGTTGCAGGCCGAGGCATTCGAAAGCACCTGCGGTGGCCAGCGCCTCCAGCTGCGCGGCCGTGGCATCCGTCCGCCGGACCAGATCGTGCAGGTCGCGATAGGGGCCGTCCGCCTCGCGCTCCGCGACGATCCGCTCCGCCAGGGGCAGGCCGATGCCGCGGACGCCGCTGAGACCGAGCCGCACCGCGTATCCGCCGTCCCTCCGATGCGCGGCGGACTCGTCAGGGCGTGAACGGTCGAACCGTGGCACCTCGGGCTGCTGCGGATCGCTGCACGAGCCGAGGCCCGTCGGGCGACGCAGGGGGGTGCCCTCCAGTGCCTCCAGCGTCTCCGTCGCGTGCGAGGCGTGCAGGTCGGGCCGTCTGACCTCGACCCCGTGCCGCCGTGCATCGGCAGTGAGCGTGGCCGCCGAGTAGAACCCCATGGGCTGCGACCTCAGCAGCCCCGCGAGGAATGCGGCCGGATAGTGCAGCTTGAGCCAGGAGCTGGCGTAGACGAGGAGCGCGAACGAGAGCGAGTGCGATTCCGCGAACCCGAAGTTCGAGAATGCCTGGATCTGTGCATAGATGCGGTCGGACTGCTCGGAGGAGAGACCGCGCCGGGTCATCCCCGCGTAGAGCTTGTCGCGGACCTTCTCGATCTTCTCCAGCCCTCGTTTCGACCCCATGGCCCGGCGCAGGAGGTCGGCCTCGTCGGCCGTGCAGTCGCCGACGGCGGTCGCCATCTGGATCAGCTGCTCCTGGAAGATCGGGATGCCCAGCGTCCGCTCGAGGATGGGCTTCAGATCGTCGTGCGGATAGGGGATCTCGAGCACCACCGGCTCTTCGCCCCGAGCGGCCCTGGCGCGGTTCTCCTCGTCCAGGGCATCCTTCGCCATCTTGCGGCGGACGAAGGGGTGCACCGCCCCGCCCTGGATGGGACCCGGACGGATGAGCGCGATCTGGATCGCGAGGTCGTAGAAGGCCCGAGGCTGCAGGCGGGGGAGCAGCCCGATCTGAGCTCGCGACTCGACCTGGAACACCCCGATCGAATCCGCTCGGCAGAGCATGTCGTAGACCGCCGGCTCTTCCTTGGGGAGGGTCTCCAGCGTCCACTCCTCGCCGGTCGCGTCGCGGATCAGGTCGAAGCAGTGCTGCAGCGCCGCGAGCATGCCGAGGCCCAGCAGGTCGAACTTCACCAGCCCCATCCAGGCGGCGTCGTCCTTGTCCCACTGGATGACCGTGCGGTTCTCCATGCGCGCATGCTCCACGGGCACGACCTCGCCGACCGGCCGACGCGTCAGCACCATGCCGCCGGAGTGGATGCCGAGGTGCCGCGGAGCCTTGAGCAGCTCACCGGCGTACTCGAGGACGTTCGCCGGGATGTCGTGCTCGTCGGCGACCTCCAGCCCCGTGCTCCACCCGTCCACCTGTCGCGACCAGGCGTCCTGCTGGCCTGGCGAGAAGCCGAGCGCCCTCGCCATGTCGCGGACGGCGTTCTTGGGGCGGTACTGGATGACGTTCGCGACCTGGGCCGCGCGCTCGCGCCCATACTCCAGGTACACCCACTGGATGATCTCCTCGCGCCGGTCGGAGTCGAAGTCCACGTCGATGTCCGGCTCCTCCTGGCGGGTCGTCGCCAGGAACCGCTCGAAGGGCAGCCGGTAGAGGATCGGGTCGACGGCGGTGATCCCGAGCAGGTAGCAGACCGCGCTCGCCGCAGCGGACCCGCGGCCCTGGCAGAGGATGCCGAGGCGCTTCGCCTCCGTGACGATGCCGTGCACGATCAGGAAGTAGCCGGGGAAGTCCTTCTCCTCGATCACGTCGAGCTCCCGCTCGATGCGGCGGTGGCCGTCGTCATCCAGACGGGGATACTTCGTCGGCACGGCCTCCCACACCAGGTGCCGCAGCCAGCTCATCGGGGTGTGCCCGTCCGGCACCTCCTGTTTCGGCAGGGCCGGCCGCGCGCGGCGCAGGGGGAAGGCGGATGCTCGGGCGAGCTCGAGTCCGTAGGAGATGGCTCCCGGGTAGCGCCGGAACCGGGCGGCCATCTCGGCACCGCTGCGCAGATGCGCCCCGCCGTGGGTCGGCAGCCACCCGTCGAGGTCGTCCATGCTCCGAACCGCCCGCACGGCGGCGACGGCCTCGGCCAGGGAGGCGCGTTCCGGGGCTGCGTAGTGCACGTTGTTCGTCGCGACCACGGGCAGGCGCATGTCCTTCGCGAGCTCGGCGAGGGCGTCGTTGCGGCGGGTGTCCTGCGGGTCGCCGTGGTCGAAGAGCTCGACGGCGACGTGGTCTTGCCCGAAGAGGTCGACCAGGCGGCGCAGGGGCGTCTTGGCGTCTCCGAGCTCGAGGCCTCGGCGGACTCCGCCTTTGCGGCATCCGGTGAGGATCGTCCAATGTCCCTCCGCCGTCGATGCCAGCTCGTCGAGGTCGTAGACCGGTCGGCCCTTCTCGCCGCCCCGGAGGTGAGCGGTCGTCATGGCGCCGGAGAGCCGATGGTACCCCTCCAGCCCGTCGGCGAGCACCAGCAGATGCTCGCCGATCGGATCAGGCGAACCCCGTTGGGGGGCGTCGAGGCCGAGGGAGAGCTCGGCGCCGTAGACCGTCTGCACCTTCACCTCCATCAGCTCGGCGACCTCGGCGAAGCGCGCCGCACCGTAGAAGCCGTCGTGATCGGTCAGTGCGAGCGCGGTCAGCCCCAGCCGCTCGGCCTCCGCCAGGAGGTCTTCCGGCGAGGAGGCGCCGTCGAGGAACGAGTAGGAGGAGTGCGCGTGCAGCTCCGCATAGGGGACGGGGTCCTCCGGACGGTTCACCACGGTCGGCGGATTCCTCTTCCGTCGGGTGCTCACCGGACCGGGATCGGGACGCGTGGTCGGCGGCTCTCCTCCGATGGGATGAGGGGACTCCTCGCCGCTCAGGGCTCGTTCCAGCTCGCTCCACGTCACGGGAGGGTTGTGCCAGCCCATCAGCGATACCTCCCCTCGACCCACCAGCGGTCACCCGTGCAGAAGACCAGCCAGGCGCGGTCGTGGTCGTCGACGATCTGGAGGCGATGCCCTCTCTTGCCCCCCGAGGGCTCCCACCGGCGCTCATGGATCGGCCAGGGGCCTGCCCAGGCCTGCACCTGGTCGCCGTCGATGCGTGCAGGAGGCGCGGTGAGGGTGCCTCGGTCGTCGACGAGCACCGTCTCACCTGCCGAGGTCTGGATGCCGATCGGTCGAGGAGGCCGGAAGACCTCGGCGGGGAGCGGATCGGGCAGGCTTCCCGGCCACGGAGGCGCGGGGTCGCGGGGAGCGACGGCCCGCTCGCCCCACGGCGTGAGTACCTGACGGTCGGCGAGCCAGCGGCCCCCGGAGAGTGCGGCGGTGACGACACCCTCGTGTCCGAGCATCGTCTGCACGCGCGAGACGGCGTGGTGCAGTCGCTCGTCGGTGCCGGAGCCGAACAGCCCCGGCTGATGGTGGGCGGCGTCGTCCACCGCCACCGGCACGATGCGCACCAGCGTGATGCCGCCGAAGGCCCGCGCCTCATCGACCGGCTCCTTCGCCGATTCGGCTCCCAGCGCCTCCAGCTGCCAGCGCACCCTGTCGACCAGATCCGCGGCGTCGAAACAGGTCGGATGCAACCAGGACCGGGAGAAGACCTTGCCGTCGTCGTCGGTCAGGTCGATCCGCACCTCGGTGCAGACCACTGAGGCGTCGCCGAGGGCGAGCATCACCGCATCGGCGGTCTGCCGCACCGCGAAGGCCACCTGATCTGCTCCGGCCAACGGCGACTCGAACTCGATGGACCGCACGAGCTCGGGGTCGGGGGGACGCGCCACCACCGCACGGGAGTCGGCACCGGCGGCGAGAGCCCGAAGTCGGGCGCCGCGCTCGCCGAAGCGATCACGCACCTCGATCTCATCGAGCGCGGCGAACTCGCCCAGCGTGCGCACACCGAGCCGGATGAGCAGGCCGGTCAGCTGCTCGTCGCGCAGCACCCGGACGGGGAGGGGGGCCAGGAAGTCGGAGGCGGCACCCGCCGGCACCACGGTGCAGGGCGCGCTGCCTCGTGCCGCGAGCTCTGCCGTGAACGGGCCGTCGGCGATGCCGACGCGCACCTCGGGGAAGCCCGCCTCGGCGAGCACGGAGATCAGGGCCTCTCCGGCCTGTGCTTCTCCGTCGTGATAGCGGGAGATGCCCCGGGCCCTCACCGCCGCGAGCCCCGGACGCAGCAGCGCGGCACCGGGGGCGTGCTTCTCGATGAGCTGCAGCACGGGGAGGAACGCCCGCTCGTCCCTGGCCGGATCGTGGGGGAGCACACGCAGCGAGGAGATGTGCCCCTGCGCGACCCGTCGACGCTGACCCGCACGGACACCGTGCTCCCTGGCCGACGCCGTGCAGGCGATGACGGTGTTCGCGTGCACCAGGGCGGTCGGCGGGTGCGGCGGAGCCCCGCCCAGGGCGGCGCGCAGGGGCCAATCGGGGAACCAGAGCACGAGGACGCGAAGGGGAGCCGTCATCCGGCCACCGCCCAACGTGGGTACTCGCCGGGGGCGTCGTCGTCGCGAAGAGCGGGCAGCGCAGTCAGCTCGGCCATCGTCTCGACGGTCTCTTCGTGGACCAGTTCCTCGACGGCCCCCTGGCTGCCAGGCAGGCGCACCCGCACGCTCGAGGAGGTGGGGCTCTGCCTGGTCTTCGCGGTCACCGTCGCCGTGGAGCCCTCGATGAGACCCCATCCCTCCCCGATGCCGAGCCACTGCTGGTCGTGGAGGCGGATGGTCCCCTCGCTCTGCGGCCAGACCCCCGAGGCCGGTGACTCCGTGACGAGGATCGTCGTGCCGCGGTCGCGCAGCCGGGCGCTGAGACGCGAGACGTCGGCATCCCGCGCTCTGCTGCCGGGGTGCACGGCGATCAGCGGGACGACCTCGGCGAGCGCCGAGGTGACGGCGAGCCAGCGGTCTCCCGGATCGGGGACGAGGATCAGCCGGGGCAGCTCGATGCCGAACGCCGCTGCGGCCTCGACGCCCAAGGTGGGCATGCCGACCACCGCGCACCAGAGCCCCTTCCGGGAGGCGGCGGCGAGCAGGGCGAGGACCAGACTGGGTGAGGGTGAGACCGTGTACGCGGCACCGGTCTGCAGCCCCTGCTCCGGGAGCAGCGAGGAGAAGGCGGGGTCGAGAGGCAGCAGGGGGAGATCGCTGCGTCGACGCTGCATCCGGCTGATCTCGCGGCGCAGTCGCAGCACCTCTCCGGCACGATCATCACCGGCCGGAGAGATGGTGCTCATCGCATCGAGACCGATCCCCATGGTTCCATCCTCGAATATATGTACTACTAAAGCAACTGGAGTAGATGACGATAATTCGAACCTCCGACATCGCGGGAGACTCTCGGTTATCCACACCCCTGCACGGCGGTGACCCGAGATCTCCTAGCCTTCCGGGATGGATCCCCGCACCGTGATCGTCGTCGGGGTGCACCTGGTGCTCTTCCTCATCGGCTGCCGACTCGTCGCCATCGACATGCGCACCCACAGGCTGCCGAACCGCATCGTGCTGCCCACGCTCGCGGCGCTCCTCGCCCTCACCGCACTCGACGCCCTCGTGACGGGGGAGAGCCGCGCGCTGGTCGGAGCGCTGTGGGGGATGCTCATCCTCGGCGTCTTCTACGCGGCACTGCGATCCCTCAGCAGCGAGGGCATGGGCGGCGGAGACGTCAAGCTCGCCGCCGTGATCGGCCTCGTGCTCGGATGGCACGGCTGGCAGGCGCTCGCCGTGGGCGCGGCATCCGCCTTCGTCCTCGGCGCGCTGTACGCACTGGTGCTGATCGTCTTCCGTCGCGCCGACGGAGCGACGCGGATCGCGTTCGGGCCCTGGATGATCCTCGGGGCCGTCCTCGGTGTCGTCGCGACCTGACCTGACACAGCGGCCCGCCCGTGGCATGAGGCCGAGGGTCAGGGCGGCGGGGATAGGGTGAGGACATGGCACTCGCACGACTCCACGGAGGCCCGCTGGACGGGCAGATCATTCCCCTCGACGACGCGGACGACAAGCTGATCGTCCCCTACAGCGAGACCCAGGTGGTGTACAACCGCAGCGGCGAACCGCAGAACACGGGCGACACCGACGGTCCCACTGAGATCGACTACTGGTACGACGAGTCCCTCGAGGACCTCAACCCCTCGGATGACTGAGACCCCTTCGGGCTCAGGCCCGTCCAGGGTCGTCGAGGTCGAGCGCAAGTACGACGTCGACGACGGCACGCCTCTTCCCGAGTGGAGAGGCGTGCCCGGCGTCGACGCGGTCTCCGCCGGTGAAATCCGCGAGCTCGACGCGCGCTACCTCGACACGGTCGACGCGGCGCTGTCCCGCGCAGGGGTCGCGCTGCGGCGCCGCACCGGCGGGCCCGATGCCGGCTGGCACATCAAGGGGCCCCGCGAGGGAGACGGCCGCCTCGAGATCGGCTGGCCGCTGGATGCCGACGCGGGCGACGCCGAGAGCGTCCCCGCCGCCGTGGCCGAGACGCTCAGCCGGTGGACGACAGGCGGGCTCACGCCTCTCGCCCGCATCGAGAACACCCGGACGGCCTACCTCCTCACCGGACCGCAGGGCGTGGTCGCCGAATTCGTGGACGACCGGGTCCGCGCCACCGACCTGAGGCACGACGTGCGGCGCGAGTGGCGGGAATGGGAGCTGGAGCTCGGCCCCGCCGCCCCCGCAGACGCCGCCGGCCGCGAGGCTCTGTTCGCTGCGGCGGAGGAGGCGATCTTCGCGGTGGGAGGCCGCGAGGCGGCATCCGGATCGAAGCTGGCCCGAGCCCTCGGCTTCTGACCGGGCTGGGTCTCTCCGCGTCGGGGCGCAAGCCCCTTTTCGTGACCGGGTCGCTCATGCTTGAGTGACGGTATGAGCCGCCCCGCACTACTCCGGTCGCTGCAGACGATCGTGCCCGACACCGTTCTCGAGCAGGATCAGGTGCGAGACGTCTTCGCCACCCAACCCGACGTCGGCAGACTCGCCCAGCGTCTCGTCGGTGCCTCGTTCAACGGCTCGGGGATCGACACCCGACGCACGGTGATCGAGGAGCTCTCGCTCACCGCCGACACCGAGGAGCCGGTGTTCTACGACCGGCGTTCCGGTGTGCTGCTCTCACCGGGTACCAAGCAGCGCAACGAGATCTACGTCCGCGAGGCATCGCGGCTCTTCGTGGAGGTCGCGCGCCGCGCACTCGAGGCCGATCCCGACGTCGTCGCCTCGGATGTCACCCATGTCATCACCGTCTCCTGCACCGGATTCCACGCGCCCGGTCCGGAGTACGAGATCGTGCGGTCACTGGGCCTCTCCGACAGCGTCGAGCGGTACCACCTGGGGTTCATGGGCTGCTACGCGTCCATGCCCGCCCTGCGCGCGGCCCGCCAGTTCTGCATGGCCGATCCCGACGCCGTCGTCCTCGTCGTGAGCGTCGAGCTGTGCACCGTGCACCTGAGGTCCTCGGAGGATCCCGACCTCATCGTCGCGAACTCGCTGTTCGCCGACGGCGCGGCCGCGGGCATCGTCACCGCTCGCGAGCTCCCGACTCCCGTCCCGGCCGTCCGCCTGGACGGCTTCCACACGGCGATCGCCCGCGAGGGCGAGAAGGACATGGCCTGGACGATCGGCGACCACGGCTTCGAGATGATCCTGTCGACCAAGGTCCCGCAGATCATCGGCGAGACGATCATCGGCGCGATCCGTCCGCTCTACGCCCGCGAGGGCGAGCTCGGGGCGGCCTTCGACGATGGCCGCGTCGGTGAGCGGGTGCAGCACTGGGCCATCCACCCGGGTGGCCGCAGCATCCTCGACCGCGTCCAGGAGCGGCTGCACCTCAGCGACGCGCAGCTGGCCCCGGCGAGGGAGACGCTGCGCGAGAACGGCAACATGTCGAGCGCGACGATCCTGTTCGTCATCAAGCGCATCCTCGACGAGGGCGCGCTGCCGGGGGAGCGGATGGCCGCGATGGCGTTCGGTCCGGGGCTGACCGCAGAGAGCGCGCTGATGACCGTCGACGTCGGCGCCGCATGAGTCACGACCTCTCCACGCGCGCCTCCGACGCGCGTGAGCTCATGGACGACCCCGGCGCCGATGTCGCGATGCTGGAGCGCACCTACGAGCGCTTCCGGCTGGTCAACGCGCTCGTGTCCCGACCGGGGCAGTTCTACCGGAACGACATCCGCCCGCGCGCGCGACGGGGTCGGGTGCGCGTGCTCGACGTCGGCGCGGGCGGCGCGGACGTCTGCCGGATGATCGCGGCACGCCTGCGGCGCGACGGACTCGAGGGCGAGGTGACCGCCCTGGATGCCGACGAGCGCGCCGTCCGGTGGGCCGCCGCCCACGACGACGGAGCCGGTGTGCGGTACCGCTGCGCGCTGGCAGAGGACCTCGTCGCGGAGGGCGACCAGTACGACGTGGTGTTCTCGAACCACGTGCTGCATCACCTCAGTGCGCCCGAGCTCCAAGGCGTCCTGCGCGACACCGACCGGCTCGCGGGGGCGGGCGGCGTGGTCGTGCATCGTGACATCGCGCGCAGCAAGGCGGCGTATGCCCTGTTCGCGGCCGCGACCCTGCCGTTCGCCGGCACCCTCTTGCGCGGTTCGTTCATCCGGGTCGACGGGCTGATCAGCATCCGCAGGTCGTACACGCCGGCCGAGCTCGCCGCCGTCGCCCCCGAAGGGTGGACGGTGCGCGCGGGACTCCCCGCACGGCTCGAGCTCCGGCGGAAGAAGAGCGATGCGCGACCGTGAGGTCGTGATCGTCGGAGCGGGTCCGGTCGGGCTGCTGCTCGCGTGCCTGCTGGCCGCACGGGGCCGAGATGTGGTCGTCCTCGAGCGCCGGTCGGGAGCCGACACGAGGAGTCGCGCGATCGGCATCCATCGGCCGGGGTTGGACGCCCTGGACGAGGCCGGTGTGGGCGATCGCGTCCGCGCGGAAGCGCTCTTCCTCGAGGGCGGGGAGGTCCGCAGCGACGGGCGTCTGCTCGCCTCTCTCTCGTTCCGCCCCGAGCGGCCGATACTCACGCTCGCGCAGAGTCGCACCGACGCCCTGCTCCGGGGGCGGCTGGGTGCGCTGGCCGACGGTGCGCTCCTGACCGGGCACACGGTGCGCGGGGTACGAGACGAGGGCGATCGGGTTCGACTGCGGGTGGAGAGCGGCGACGGAGGCGAACGCGAGATCGCAGCGTCGGTGGTCGTGGCCGCCGACGGTGTGCGCAGCGGCATCCGCGAACGGCTCGGCATCGAGTGGCGGAGCAGGCCCAAGACGGCACGATACGCGATGGTCGATGTCGACGATCCGGGTTCCGATCCGCGGGCGGTGCTGTACTGCGAGCCGACCGGTCTGGTCGAGTCGCTTCCGCTGCCCGGATCCCGTCGACGCTGGGTGGTCAGGCAGGATGCCGGCCCGGAGGCGGCCGTCTCAGCGGCGGAGCTCGGCGCGGAGATCGAGCGCCGCACCGGGATCCGCCCGGACATCGGCGACCACCGCACGCCGGTGTCGTTCATCGCTGCGCAGCACGCGGCTCGCGAGGTCGTCCGCGGCCGGATGGTGCTCGCGGGGGACGCGGCCCACGAGATCAGTCCGATCGGCGGGCAGGGCATGAACCTCGGATGGTCGGACGCGCGCAACCTCGCCGAAGAGCTGTGCCGGTCGCCGATCGATCGGATGCCGGACCTGCAGCGGTATGAGCGGTCGGTGCACCGCTCGGGCCGCCGTGCCCACCGGCGCTCGGCGTTCTACATGTCGATGGGGGAGCCGGCGTCCGGCGTTGCCCTGGCCGCGAGGGATGCGCTGATCCGGGGCTTGGGATCGCCCGCGATGGGGGGATGGACCTCCGGCCTCCTCACGATGCGCGGGATCTGACGCACGAAGGCCCGGCATCGCGCGAGCGAGCCGGGCCTTCGTTCCGATCCGCGGATCAGAAGTTGATCATGTGACCCGCGAGGCCGTGGAAGCCCTCCTGCAGAGCCTCCGACAGAGTCGGGTGGGTGTGGACGTTGCGGGCGAGCTCGAGGGCCGTGAGGTCCCACTTCTGCGCCAGGGTCAGCTCGGGAAGGAGCTCCGACACGTCGGGGCCGATCATGTGCGCGCCGATGAGCTCGAGGTGCTCGGCGTCGGCGATGAGCTTCACGAAGCCGACGGGCTCGCCGAGTCCGTGCGCCTTGCCGTTGGCCATGAACGGGAAGGTCGCGACCTTGATCTCCCGGCCCTCGTCCTTGGCCTGCTGCTCGGTGAGGCCGAACGAGGCGACCTGCGGCGAGCAGAACGTCGCGCGGGGCATCATGCGGTAGTCGCCCAGGGTCTGGGTCTCGGCGCCGCCGATGGTCTCGGCGGCCACCACGCCCTGGGCTTCGGCCACGTGGGCGAGCTGGAGCTTGGCGGTGACGTCGCCGATGGCGTAGATGCCCTCGACGTTGGTGCGCATGTGATCGTCGATGTCGATCGCGCCGCGCTCGGTGAGCTTCACACCGGTCGCCTCGAGTCCGAAGCCCTCGATGTTCGGGGCGAAGCCGACCGACATGAGCACCTTGTCGGCCTCGATCGAGCTCTGCTGACCGTCCTTGCCGGTGTACGAGACGGTCACGGACGAGCCGTTGTCGACGACGGACTCGACCTTGGTGGAGGTGAGGATGTCGACGCCGTAGTTCTTGTACTGCTTGGCGATCTCCTTCGACACGTCCGCGTCCTCGTTGGGGAGTGCGCGGTCGAGGAACTCGATGATGGTGACCTTGACGCCGTAGTTCGTCATCACATAGGCGAACTCCATGCCGATGGCGCCGGCGCCGACGATGACGATCGACTTCGGGAGCTCGCGGGAGAGGATCTGCTCCTCGTAGGTCACGACGTTGTCGCTGAGCTGCACACCGGGGAGCAGGCGGACCTTGGATCCGGTCGCGATGATGGCGTTGTCGAAGGTGACCTCTTCGGTGGATCCGTCGGACTTGGCGACCGAGATCGCCTTCGGACCGGTGAAGGTGCCGCGGCCGTCGTACTCGGTCACCTTGTTCTTCTTCATGAGGAAGTGGATGCCCTTGACGCGGCCGTCGGCGACGACGCGGCTGCGGTCGAACGCCTTGCCGTAGTCGATCGTGAACTCACCCGAGATGCCGAAGAAGTCGGCCTTGTGGTTGAGCGTGTGCGCGAGCTCCGCGTTCTTCAGAAGAGCCTTGGAGGGGATGCAGCCGACGTTGAGGCACACACCACCCCAGTACTTCTCTTCGATGATGGCGGTGGACAGACCGAGCTGCGCGCTGCGAACCGCAGCGACGTATCCGCCGGGACCTGCACCGAGGATGACGACATCGTAGTGTGGCATGCCTTAAGCCTATCGCTCCGTCGATTCGTCGGAGTCGCCATCGGCGGCGTCCTCCGAGCCGGAACCGCGCCCCTTCAGGGCGAACGCCAGGACCGCCACCGCAGCGGCGACCAGGACGCCCGCGATGGACAGGATCCAGATCCAGGTGGTGGCGGACGAGTCCTCGCCGGAGGGCGCGGTCTCGTCGGGAGAGGGAGCGGCGGTCGACGGGGAGGTGGTCGCCGTCGCGTCGTCCGGCTCGGTCGTGGGGGAGGCCGTCGGGGCCGCGCTCGGTTCGTCGGTGGAGGCGTTCGCGACCGTGAAGTCGAACTCGCCGGAGGTCGGATGGCCGTCGCTCGACACGATCTTCCAGATGACGTGATACTGCCCCGCGACCCCGCCGTCGACGAGCGGCTGGGTGACGATCGCGCCGTCGACGGTCGCTGCGCCGTCGGTCGCCGACGCGCCGGACGGATCGGTGACGACGACCTCGGTCGCGCCCTCGCCGTCGATGAGCTTGGCGCTGAAGGTGAGGGTGAGCTCGTCAGGGAGTGTGTCGACGGTGCTGTCGGCCTCGGGGGACGACGCGATCAGGCTGTCATGGGCAGAGGCCGGCAGCGGTGCGACGAGCACGAGGAGGGCCGTCAGCAGAGCTGCGGCGAGGGCGATCGGACCTGCGGGAGAGGGGCGCGCGGCAGTTTTCACCTGGCCAGCCTATGAACCCTCTGTATGCAGCGCCTGAGTGTGGGCTCCGCCTCACGCGAGGGGCTCCGCATCCGATAGTCTGGAGGACTAGGAGGGCACAGTGACAGACAGCGACAGCCGACCGGCCGGGGACGCCGCATTCCATCGTCCCGGCGAGCAGCGGCACGACGTGACGCAGACGTTCGGGCACGACTCGGACCTTTCCTTCGTGCCTTTCGGCGCGGAGTTGACGGAGGTCGAGCAGAGCGCCATCGCGGCTCTTCCCTCAGGATCAGCTCTGCTGCTGGTGCGCTCGGGCGCTCTCGCCGGTGCGCGGTACCTGCTCGACACGGATGTGACGACCGTCGGTCGCCACCCTGAGGCGGACATCTTCTTCGACGACGTGACGGTCTCGCGCCGGCACGCCGAGATCACACGATCCGGCACATCGTTCGAGATCATCGACCAGCGCTCTCTGAACGGGACCTATGTGAACGGCGAGCGTGTCGACCGCAGCGTCCTCGAAGACGGGTCCGAGCTGCGCGTCGGCAAGTTCCGGCTGAACTTCTTCGTCGCACCGGTCGATCGCGTCGCGGCGAACGCCTGATGGCGGCGTCCCTGGCCCGTGAACGCTCCGCGTCACCGGGGCTGCTGAGCATCGGCCAGGTGCTCGCCAGGCTCACCCCGGAGTTCCCCGAACTGACTTCGAGCAAGCTGCGCTTCCTCGAAGTGCAGGGGATCGTGACGCCGTCGCGCACCGAGTCGGGCTACCGCAAGTTCTCGCAGGCCGACATCGAGCGGCTCCGCCTCGGGCTCACCCTGCAGCGCGACCACTATCTTCCGCTGAGCGTCATCCGCGATCAGCTCGACGAGGCCGAGGCGAACGGCGAGTCCGCCGCGCTCGTGCCGCCGCCGTCGATCGCCCCGGCACCGAGGCGCTACCGGCGTGCCGAGCTGCTCTCGGCCGCGGGTGCGGGTCCGCAGCTCCTCAACGATGCGATCAGCACCGGCGTGATCGTCGCGCAGGAGACGTATCCCGAGGCGACCGTGACCCTGCTGCGTGGCCTGGTGGCACTCGACCGGCATGGCATCGAGCCCAGGCATCTCCGTTCGCTCCGGCAGGGAGCCGAACGCGAGGTCGCCCTGATCGAGTCGGCCATGTCCTCGCTGCTGCGTCGGACCGACGCGGCCTCGCGGGCCAAGGCCAGTGAGATGGCCCCGACGCTGGCGACGAAGATCGACGAGGTGCGATCGCTCTTCGTCAAGGACGCGCTGTCTCGACTGCTTTCGTAACGAACTGATTGCGACACACCTTGGGGGTCGCACGGATGTCATTGCCGGTGCACGGGGGCTGCTCTACCGTGGAGGTAACGGCTCCAGGGAGGAATTCAGATGAATGCGGATGAGCGTGCAGGCGACCCGCGGTTCGTGACCGAACTCCTCTTCACCGACGGCCTTCCCGCCATGGACGACGAGGTCGGCTATCGCGGCGCCGTCGCGGCACGTGCGGCCGGGATCACCTACCGTCAGCTCGACTACTGGGCCCGCACCGAGCTCGTCGAGCCGACCGTGCGCGGCGCGAGCGGCTCCGGTTCGCAGCGGCTCTACGGGTTCCGCGACATCCTCGTGCTCAAGCTCGTGAAGAGCCTGCTGGACACCGGCATCTCGCTGCAGCAGATCCGCACCGCCGTCGACGAGCTCCGTCGAGCGGGCATCCGCGATCTCGCCGGCACCACGCTCATGAGCGATGGGGCATCCGTCTACCTCTGCACCTCGAACGACGAGGTCATCGATCTCGTGAGCCGCGGGCAGGGCGTCTTCGGCATCGCCGTGGGCAAGGTCCTCCGCGAGGTGGAGTCGACGCTGGTGCAGTTCGACGCCACGGCTCCCGACCCCGTCGACGAGCTCTCGGCACGCCGCGCCAAGCGCACCGCCTGACCCTTCGGCGAACTCAGGGCCTGCTTGCAGGCTCAGGCTCCTTCGGCGAGCTCAGGGCCGGGGCCGGTATGGCATGAAGAAACGGCCACCCTCGCGAGAGGATGGCCGTTCCGCTGTCTGCGCCAGGTCAGGCCTGGGCGCTCGACTCCGCGACCTGGATCCGGCCGGTGCGGATGATGCGGTCGAGCAGCTGATCGAAATCGGCGGCGAGCTCCTGTGCCGAGTCGCCCGGCCAGATGTGCAGGGGCTTGGCGGCTCCCTGCGCCTGCTGCAGCGACGTGCGCTCGGGCAGCTGAGGGGAGAGGACGAGCGGGCCGAACATGTCGCGCAGCTCCTTGATGCGGAACTGGTGCTCGATCGACTGCGGACGCACGCGGTTCACGACGATGCCGAGAGGCTGCAGGCGGGGAGAGAGCCCGCGACGGATCTCCTCGATGGCGCGGAGCGCGCGGTCGGCGGCGGCGACCGAGAAGAGACCGGGCTCGGTCACGACCATCACGCGGTCGCTGGCGGCCCATGCCGTGCGCGTGAGGGCGTTGAGCGAGGGGGCGCAGTCGATGAGGACGAGGTCGTAGTCGCTCTCGACAGCGGCGAGAGCCTCTTCGAGCTTCCACACGTCGCGGACGCTCGGGTGGGGGCCGTCGAAGTTGATGGCGGACGGGCTGCCGATCAGCACGTCGATGGTTCCTGCGTGCACCTTGGCCCAGCCGCTGGAGGTGATCGCCTGGCGGACGACCTTCTCCTTCGGGTTCGCCAGGACGTCGGCGATGTTGAGGCGACCGGCCACCTGGATGTCCATTCCCGTGGACACATCGGACTGCGGATCGAGGTCGACGACGAGCGTCCGGACACCACGGGCGAAGGCCGCTGAGGCCAGGCCGAGGGTCACGGTGGTCTTGCCGACGCCTCCCTTGAGAGAGCTGACGCTGAGTACGTGCACGAACACCACGTTACCTGCCCCTAAGCTGGGTGCACACTCAGCCCCGCCCCATGCGTGCCGAAAACGCCGCGCATCGAGCTCCCAGAGGTGTGCATGTTCCAGAAGATCCTTGTGGCGAACCGCGGCGAGATCGCGATCCGTGCGTTCCGTGCGGCCTACGAAGTCGGGGCGAGGACGGTGGCCGTCTTCCCGCACGAGGACCGGGGCTCGGTCCACCGGCTCAAGGCGGACGAGGCGTACGAGATCGGCGAGCGCGGGCATCCGGTTCGCGCGTACCTCGATGTCGACGAGATCATCCGCGTCGCCAAGGAGGCGGGGGCCGACGCCATCTACCCCGGCTACGGCTTCCTCTCGGAGAACCCGGAGCTGGCGGAGAAGGCGGCGGCGAACGGGATCGTCTTCATCGGGCCTCCGGCGAACGTGCTGGAGATGGCGGGCAACAAGGTCGAGGCGAAACGTCACGCGGTCGAGGCGGGCGTCCCCGTGCTGCGGTCGACCGAAGCGTCGGACGACGTCGACGCGCTCGTCGCCCAGGCCGAGGAGATCGGCTTCCCTCTCTTCGCCAAGGCCGTCGCCGGCGGTGGAGGCCGTGGTATGCGCCGCGTCGAGACCGCGGCGGAACTCGCCCCGGCACTCGCGGAGGCGATGCGGGAGGCCGCGAGCGCCTTCGGCGATGCGCGCATGTTCCTCGAGCAGGCGGTCGTGAGGCCGCGGCACATCGAAGTTCAGATCCTCGCCGACAAGACGGGCGAGACAGTGCACCTGTTCGAGCGGGACTGCTCGGTGCAGCGTCGGCATCAGAAGGTCGTCGAGATCGCGCCCGCCCCGAACCTGGACGACGGCATCCGTACCGCTCTCCACGGATACGCCGTCGCCTTCGCTCGGTCCATCGGCTACGAGAACGCGGGAACGGTCGAGTTCCTCCTCGAGACAGCGGGGGAGCGGGCGGGCGAGGTCGTCTTCATCGAGATGAACCCCCGCATCCAGGTCGAGCACACCGTGACCGAGGAGATCGCCGACGTCGACCTGGTGCAGAGCCAGATGCGCATCGCCTCGGGGCAGACCCTCGCCGACCTCGGGCTGCATCAGGAGAACCTGCAGGTCCGCGGCGCGGCGCTCCAGTGCCGGATCACGACCGAGGATCCCACTCAGGGCTTCCGTCCCGACACCGGGAAGATCACCACGTACCGGTCGCCCGGCGGCGCCGGCATCCGTCTCGACGGCGGGACCGTGCACCAGGGCGCTCAGATCAGCCCGCACTTCGACTCGATGCTCGCGAAGCTCACCTGTCGCGGACGCGATTACCCCGCGGCGGTCGCCCGCGCCCGACGCGCGCTGGCCGAATTCCGCATCCGCGGCGTCTCGACGAACATCCCGTTCCTGCAGGCCCTGCTCGACGACGATGCGTTCATCGCCGGAGACGTGAGCACCGGCTTCATCGACGAGCGGCCCGAACTGCTGCGCGGACGAGAGTCGAAGGACCGCGGCACGAGGATCCTGAACTGGCTCGTCGACGTCACCGTGAACAAGCCGAACGGCCTCCACCCGCACTCGCCGGACCCGCGGACCAAGCTGCCGACGATCGACGTGACGGCCGAGCCGGTTGCCGGCTCCCGCCAACGCCTCCTCGAGCTCGGGCCGGAGCGCTTCGCTCGGAGCCTTCGCGAGCAGACCGCCCTCGCGATCACAGACACGACGTTCCGCGACGCGCACCAGTCGCTGCTCGCGACCCGCGTGCGGACGAAGGACCTCGTCGCGGTGGCCCCGTATATCTCCCGGCTGACGCCGGGTCTCCTCTCCGTCGAGGCGTGGGGAGGAGCCACCTATGACGTCGCGCTGCGATTCCTCGGCGAGGATCCCTGGGAACGCCTCGACAAGCTGCGCGAGGCGCTGCCGAACGTGGCGATCCAGATGCTGCTGCGCGGGCGCAACACCGTGGGCTACACGCCCTACCCGACAGCGGTCACCGAGGCCTTCGTGACGGAGGCGGCGTCGAGCGGCGTCGACATCTTCAGGATCTTCGACGCCCTCAACGACGTCGAGCAGATGCGTCCGGCGATCGAGGCCGTCCGCGGCACCGGCACGGCCGTGGCCGAGGTCGCCCTCTGCTACACGGGGGACCTGCTGAATCCGGCCGAGGACCTCTACACCCTCGACTACTACCTGCGGCTCGCCGACCAGATCGTCGGCGCAGGTGCGCACATCCTCGCCATCAAGGACATGGCCGGTCTCCTCCGCCCGGCCGCTGCGGCGAAGCTCGTGGGCGCGCTGCGCGAGCGCTTCGATCTGCCGGTGCACCTGCACACGCACGACACCCCCGGCGGTCAACTCGCGACCCTGCTCGCGGCCAGCGCTGCGGGGGTCGACGCGGTGGATGCGGCATCCGCGCCGCTCTCGGGCACCACCAGCCAGCCGTCGCTGTCCTCGCTCGTCGCCGCGCTCGCGCATACCGACCGCGACAGCGGCATCGACCTGTCGGCGGTGTCGGACCTCGAGCCGTACTGGGAAGCGGTGCGGCGGGCGTACGCGCCGTTCGAGTCGGGTCTGCCCGGGCCCACCGGACGTGTGTACCACCACGAGATCCCCGGGGGACAGCTGTCCAACCTGCGTCAGCAGGCCAAGGCGCTGGGCCTGGCGGACGACTTCGAGCTCATCGAGGACATGTACGCCGCCGCCGACCGCATCCTCGGGCGCGTCCCGAAGGTGACGCCGTCGTCGAAGGTCGTCGGCGATCTCGCGCTGCACCTGGCCGCCGTGAAAGCGGACCCGGCTGACTTCGAGGCGAACCCCGAGAAGTACGACGTCCCGGACTCTGTGGTCGGATTCATGGCCGGCGAGCTCGGCGACCTCCCCGGAGGTTGGCCGGAGCCGTTCCGATCCAAGGTGCTGGCCGGACGAGCGGTCCGCACCGGCATGACCGAGATCTCCGCTGACGACGAGGCAGCACTGGCGGGAGACAGCACCACCCGTCGTGCGCGCCTCAACACGCTGTTGTTCCCCGCGCCGATGCGCGAATTCACGGAGATGCGCGAGCTCTACGGTGATCTCTCTGTGCTCGACACGGGCGACTACCTCTATGGACTCGTGCAGGGGCAGGAGCATCTCGTCGAGATCGATCGGGGCGTGCAGCTCTACGTCGGGCTCGAAGCCATCGGCGACCCGGACGAGAAGGGCATGCGGACAGTCATGACGACGCTCAACGGTCAGCTGCGGCCCGTCTTCGTCCGAGACCGGTCGGTCGCCGTCGACGTGCATGAGGTGGAGAAGGCCGACACCTCGGTGGCCGGTCAGGTGGCCGCGCCGTTCTCGGGCGTCGTGACGCTCAAGGTGGAGATCGGGGCTTCGGTGCGAGCGGGCGAGCCGGTCGCATCGATCGAGGCCATGAAGATGGAAGCGGCCATCACGACGCCGGTCGACGGCGTGGTCGAACGCCTGGCGATCGGTGCGACGCAGCAGGTGGACGCCGGGGATCTTTTGGTCGTCATCCGTCCGGCACACTAATCTTGTCGGGCGCGGGCCGCGCTCGTCGTAGTGCACCCGAGGCCCGCCCAGGCTTGGAGTGACATCGTGACCCCGAAGAACATGGCAGAACCGCCGGACGAGGAGTCCAGGGGGGTGCTCGACGACGCCGCCTCCTTGGATACGGCGGTCATCGGCATCCTCGGCAACACCGCGCAGGTGAGCGTCGTGATGCCCAAGGACGAGGACGACGACCTCGAAGACGACGGAGTCGTCGACGGGGAGATCGTCGCCGATCTGATCATCGACGAGCCGGTCGCCGCGTCGAAGGCTGCAGCGGAGACCGTCGCGACGACGGAGATCTCGAGCGCGCCCCTCGGGCCCATGATCATCGAGCTGCCTCCGGAGCCGGCGGAGGCTCGCGAGTCGCTGATCGACCCGGACCAGCAGGCGGATGCCGAGTCTGAGGTCGAGCCGGATGCCGAGCCTGAGGTCGATCCTGAGGCGGAATGGGAGCAGGACCCCGGGCCGACGGCGAACGACGCAGAGCGTCCGGAGAAGGCAACGGATCCCGAATCTCCCGTGCTGGACGACGCGGCGGAAGTGGATCCCGAGCCCGACCCGCAACCCGAGCCCGAGCCGGAGCCGGAGCGGGGAAGCGACGCGCATGCCGAGTCGGAGACAGAATCGACTCGCGCGCCGGAACCCGCTCCCGCGCCGGAGCCCGAGGCGGAGCCGACCGCCGTGCCCGAGGGTGTCTCCTCACCGGCGACCACGGCACCCACCGTGACGACGCCGCAGGCAGCTCCCGCTCCGGACCGCGGCTCGGATGCCGCGGCCGAGGAGGCGGCGGCCGCCGCTGCGTTCATCGCCCGCGCCAAGGCCGACATCGATGCGCGGGCCGCATCGCGCACAGCCCCCACTCGCATCCGGCCCGCCACGAAGGAGAGCACCGCTGTGGAGATCCCCGACAAGAGCGCCGTTCCGCGAACGACGCGTTCGACGCGTGCAGACATGCACCTCAGCTCGAAGCGGCTCGACGACCTCGGCGACTCGTCGCGCGAGAGCGCGGATCTGCTGACGGCCGACCGCCTGCTCGACCCGCACCGCATGAGCAAGCCCGAGCCCGAGGGCGCGTGGAGCCACTTCCTCTACACGATCTCGGGTCGCCGCATCAATATCGGCGACGGACGGCGTGCGCGGGAGCGCAAGGCCCTCTCCGCGCGGATCGCCGCGCCGCTCGTCGGCGGGGCGCGCTTCGTGCCTGTGCTGTCCCGCAAGGGCGGCGTCGGCAAGACGACCATCACGGCACTGCTCGGGATGGCTCTGGCCGATGCCCGCGACGACCGCGTGATCGCAGTCGACGCCAATCCCGATCGCGGCACCCTGGCCGAGCGCATCGTCCGTCCGCAGCACACCCGCACCGTCCGCGATCTGGTGCGCATCCACGAGGAGGTCAGGGGATATCACGACATCTCCGCGATCGTTGCTCGCGATGCCACCCGTCTCGACGTGCTCGCCTCCGACACCGACCCGCGCATCGCCGAGGCGTTCAGCGACAGCGACTACCGGGATGTCGCCGGAGTGGCGGCGCACTACTACTCACTCGTCCTCACCGACACGGGCACCGGCATCGTGCACTCGGTCATGTCGGCCACGCTCGACCTCGCCGATCAGATCGTGATCGTCTCGGGGCTGAGCGTCGATGAGGCCCGGCTGGCGTCCGAGACGCTGACCTGGTTGGAGACGAACGGATACGCGGAGCAGGCTCGGGAGGCCATCGTCGTGCTGAACCAGTCGACGCCGGGGGCTCCGCTGGTGCGTCTGAACGAGCTGGAGGCGCACTTCCGCACCCGCACACAGCATGTCGTGCGCATGCCGTACGACGCCCAGATCGCCGGCGGCGGCACGATCGTGTTCGCCAACCTCCAGCCGGAGACGCGGGTTGCCGCGCGCGAACTCGCTGCGCTCCTCGTCGAGGGTCTGCGGACGAAGGGCGCCTGATGTCGGTTCGTGAGATCCGGGTCTTCGGCGACCCCGTGCTCCGCACGAAGTGCGCTCTGATCGAGCAGCTCGACGACGGGGCCCGCGCCCTGGTCGCCGACCTTGTCGACACCGTGGAGCTGCCGGGTCGTGCGGGTGTGGCCGCGCCGCAGATCGGTGTGGCGCTCCGCGCCTTCAGCTACAACATCGACGGCGACATCGGCTACGTCATCAACCCGGTGCTGACCGAGGTCAGGGGAGAGCCGGTGCCGACCGGCGAGGGCTGTCTCTCCGTTCCCGGTCTCTGGCACGACGCCCTTCGCTACCCGTGGGCTCGCGTGGAGGGGATCGATCTCGACGGGCAGCCCGTCGTGCTCGAGGGCGAGGGTCTGCTGGCCCAGGCTCTGCAGCACGAGACCGATCACCTCGACGGCATGCTGTATCTCTCGCGTCTCGACCCGGAGACGCGCAAGCGGGCCATGCGCGAGGTGCGCGAGAGCGCCTGGTTCTGACCCGTCACCCATGAACGGAGAAAGGCCCCGCCGAAGCGGGGCCTTTCTCCGTGTCCGGCGGCGTCTCAGCCGCCGATGGCGACGTTGGTCGTGGAGACGGGCTCGTCGTAGATCGCCGTGATCTCGTCGGCGAAGTCGCTCATGATGACGTTCCGCTTGATGGACAGCTTCGGGGTGAGGTGGCCAGACGCCTCGGTCCACTCGCTGTCGAGGATGGTGAACTTGCGGATCGACTCGGCGCGGGAGACGTGGGTGTTCGCGGCATCCACCGCCCTCTGGATCTCTGCGCGGACGGCCTCGTTCTTCGACGCCGCGGTCAGGGACATCTCCTTGTCGAGACCGTTGTTGGCGAGCCAGGTCGGGAGCATTTCCGGGTCGAGAGTGATGAGTGCCGAGATGAAGGGGCGCTGATCGCCCACGACCACCACCTGACCGATGATCGGGTTCGCCCGGATCGGGTCCTCGAGGGCAGCGGGCGCGACGTTCTTGCCGCCCGCCGTGACGATGATCTCCTTCTTGCGTCCCGTGATCGTGAGGAATCCCTCGGAGTCGAAGCTTCCGATGTCCCCGGTGTGGAACCATCCTCCGTCGCTGAACGCCTCGGCCGTGGCCTCGGGGTTGTTCCAGTACTCCTTGAAGACGTTGATGCCGCGGACCTCGATCTCGCCGTCGTCGGCGAGGCGCACGCCCACGCCGGGGAGCGCGGGTCCGACGGTGCCGATCTTCGACTTGTCGGCGAGGTTGACCGTGGCGGGAGCCGTGGTCTCCGTGAGGCCGTAGCCCTCGAGGATGACGACGCCGAGGCTGTGGAAGAAGTGGCCGAGGCGCGCGCCGAGCGGAGCGGATCCGGACACCGCGTAGACCACGCGCCCGCCCATCGCATCACGCAGCTTGCCGTAGACGAGCTTGTTGAACAGTGCGAACTTGAGCTTCATGCCGAAGGGGATGCTCTTGCCCTCCTCCAGCAGCTTCGAGTGCTCGATCGCGACGTCCGCCGCCGCACGGAAGATCTTGCCCTTGCCACCGGCCTCGGCCTTCTGCTCCGCCGAGTTGTAGACCTTCTCGAAGACACGCGGCACCGCGAGCAGGAAGGTCGGCTTGAAGGATCCCAGTGCCGGCAGGAGCTGGCGCGTGTCGGGCTGGTGGCCGGTGCGCACGCCGGCGTGGATGTTGAGGATCGAGATGAAGCGCGCGAAGACGTGCGCGGTGGTGATGAACAGCAGCGTCGAGGAGCCCGGCGTCTGCACGACCGCGTCGAGGGCCTTGGCGGAGTTGCGTGACAGCTCGACGAAGTTGCTGTGCGTGAGCACGCAGCCCTTGGGTCGCCCGGTCGAGCCGGACGTGTAGATGAGTGTCGCGATGTCGGAGCCCACCGCGATGCTGCGGAGACGCGCGATCTCGGCATCCGTCACCGACGAGCCCTGAGCCGTGAGCGTGCCGATGGCGTCGAGGTGGAGCTGCCAGACCTCGCGGAGGAGCGGCAGGTCTCCGCGCACCTCGTCCACCTTGGCGTAGTGCTCGGGAGACTCGACGATGAGGGCGATGGCGCCCGAGTCCTCGAGGATCCACTGGATCTGCGACGGCGAGCTCGTCTCGTAGATCGGGACCATGACGGCGCCCGCGTAGAAGAGTGCGAAGTCGACGAGCGTCCACTCGTAGGTGGTGCGGGCGAGGAAGCCCACCTTCTCGCCGGGCTGGATGCCCGCGGCGACGAAGCCCTTGGCGAGCGCGATGACCGCGGCCTCGAAGTCGGCGGCGGAGATGTCGCGCCAGCCGTCTCCGTCGGGCACGGAGAACAGTGCGCGATCCGGGGTGGCCTCGACGCGCTTCGCCAGCAGGTCGGCCACGTTCCCCTCGGGGTCGGCGGGGACGACGGCGGGGACTTCAAACTGGACCACGGCAGCTCCTTCGGTACCGGTCGGGCACTGGTTGCACATGAGTCTAGAGCATGAGACCCGGTCGCATGATCGGTGACACTGAGTCGCCTTCCTGACCACTGCGCGGGATGCCTCTGGCGAATGCCGGACTCGGCGCTAGACTTCACCTCGATGTTCTACTGGCTGATGAAGTACGTCGCGATCGGGCCCCTGGTCAAGGGAGTCTTCCGACCCTGGGTCGTGGGGCGAGCGAACATACCCGCGAGCGGCGCCGCGATCCTCGCCAGCAACCACCTGTCCTTCGCCGACTCCATCTTCCTCCCGCTGATGATCGACCGCTCCATGTCCTTCCTTGCGAAGAGCGACTACTTCACCGGTCGAGGCCTCAAGGGCGCGGCCACGAAGTTCTTCATGAAGGCCACCGGGCAGATCCCGATCGACCGCTCGGGAGGCAAGGCCTCCGAGGCATCTCTCAACACCGGGCTCCAGGTGCTGGGGCGCGGAGACCTCCTCGGCATCTACCCCGAGGGCACGCGCAGCCCCGACGGCAAGCTCTACCGCGGCCGCACCGGCCTCGCGCGGATGGCGCTCGAGGCGAAGGTCCCCGTCATCCCCGTGATCATGGTGGACACCGACACCGCGATGCCGATCGGACAGCGGCTGCCCCGGGTCGTCCGCGTCGGGATCGTGATCGGCGAGCCACTCGACTTCTCCCGCTACGCGGGCATGGAGAACGACCGCTACATCCTCCGCTCCGTCACGGACGAGATCATGGTGGCGCTGCAGCGGCTCGGTGCGCAGGAGTACGACGACGTCTACGCGTCGACGGTCAAGGACCGGCTTCCCGCCCGCGTCACACAGCGCTCCTGAGGCATCTGGGCCCTCTGCGCGAGCAGTAGGCTGGACCCATGCTCCAGCACCACATCGACGCGCTTGACGCGTGGCGCTCGCTCCCGATCAAGCAGCAGCCGCAGTGGCCCGACGCCGAGCGCGTCGCAGAGGTCTCGGCTCAGATCGCAACGCTCCCGCCCCTGGTGTTCGCCGGCGAGGTCGACAACCTCCGAGAACGGCTCGCGCGCGCAGCATCCGGGCAGGCCTTCCTGCTGCAGGGTGGCGACTGCGCCGAGACGTTCGCCGGCGCCACCGCCGACCAGATCCGCAACCGGATCAAGACCGTCCTGCAGATGGCGGTCGTGCTGACCTATGGCGCCTCGATGCCGATCGTGAAGATGGGCCGCATGGCGGGCCAGTTCGCGAAGCCGCGCTCGAGCGACAACGAGACGCGCGGCGACGTCACGCTGCCGGCCTACCGCGGCGACATCGTCAACGGCTACGACTTCACCGAGGGCTCCCGTCGCGCCGACCCGGGGCGTCTGCTTCAGGGCTACCACACGGCGGCCTCGACCCTGAACCTCATCCGCGCCTTCACCCAGGGCGGGTTCGCCGATCTCCGCGAGGTCCACTCGTGGAACAAGGGCTTCGCGCAGAACCCCGCGAACCAGCGGTACGAGCGGATGGCCGCGGAGATCGACCGTGCGATCAAGTTCATGGAGGCCGCAGGAGCGGACTTCGACGAGCTCAAGCGGGTCGAGTTCTTCACCGGCCACGAGGGTCTGCTCATGGACTACGAGCGCCCGATGACGCGCATCGACTCCCGCACGGACACGCCGTTCAACACCTCGGCGCACTTCCTGTGGATCGGAGAGCGCACGCGCGAGCTCGACGGCGCGCACGTCGACTACTTCTCGAAGATCCGGAACCCCATCGGCGTGAAGCTGGGTCCGACCACGACGCCGGAGACGGCTCTCGCGCTCATCGACAAGCTCGACCCGGACCGCGAGCCCGGTCGCCTGACGTTCATCACGCGCATGGGCGCGGGCAAGATCCGCGATGCGCTGCCGCCCCTGCTCGAGGCGGTCCGCGACTCGGGCGCCCAGCCGCTGTGGGTCACGGACCCCATGCACGGGAACGGCATCACGACGCCGACCGGATACAAGACGCGACGCTTCGACGACGTGGTCGACGAGGTGCGCGGCTTCTTCGAGGCCCACCGCGCCGTGGGGACCTTCCCCGGCGGCATCCACGTCGAGCTCACCGGCGACGACGTCACCGAGTGCCTCGGAGGATCCGAGCAGATCGACGAGGCGGCGCTCGCGACGCGCTACGAGAGCCTGTGCGACCCCCGCCTCAACCACATGCAGAGCCTCGAGCTGGCCTTCCTCGTCGCAGAGGAGCTCGAGAAGCGCTGACGTCTCGCCGAGACAGCAGAACCGCCCTCCCGGAATCCGGGAGGGCGGTTCTGCTGTGACGATGTGCCGCGGCTGAGAGAAGCGGCGATCAGCCGGTCAGCTGGATCGACAGCTTCACGTTGCCGCCGCGGGGGAGCTGCTTGTCGGCGCCGGGATCCTGTCCGGTGACGCGGGCCAGCTCGGCGAATCCAGGAAGATCGCCCCAGGCCGCATAGCTCGCGGTGAACCCGGCGTCCTCCAGGATGCCCTTGGCCTCGACGAGCGTCCTGTCGGTCACGTCGGGGACGGGGAAGAGCTCCGGGCCCTTCGACACGATGAGCTGGACGGAGTCTCCGGGGCGCCAGTTGCCCTCCTCGGCGCGGTCCGCGACGCCGATGACCCGGTCCTTGTCCACGGACTCGCTGAACCGGTAGTCGATCTCGCCCGAGACCTGGAGCTGCTTCTCGGCGAGCGTGTTCGTCGCCTCGTCCACCGACATGCCCGAGACGTCGGGGAAGGCTCCCGCCGACACGTAGAGCTCGACCGTGTCGTCTTCGAACAGGTCGCATCCGTCGCCGCAGCCGTAGACCTCGGCTCCGTCCCTCGGCGTCACGAACGCATTGATCACCCGGCCCGCGTCGGCATCCGAGAAGAGGATGAGCGGCTGCTCGGTCACGTTGACCTGGAGGTCGGCGAGGAATTCCCTCGCCTCCTGCTCCGTCTTGCCGTTCAACGCCTCGACGGTGTGCGACGCAGGGCCGGCCGACACGATCACCGTGACCTCGGCGCCCTTGTCGAGACGGGCTCCCTCGTCTGGATCGGTACGGATCGTCTGATCCCGCGCGACGTCGATCGAGTTCTCCTCGCCGCGCACGGGGACGAATCCTTCGGCGCTGAGAGCGTTCGCGGCTTCTTCGTACGTCAGTCCCGCGACGGCGGGCACGGCGACCAGAGATCCCGGACCCGAACCGAACCACCAGCCGACCCCACCCGCGAGCGTGGCCAGGAGGAGTACGAGGGTGAGCAGGAAGGCGCCACGCGCACGGCGCTTGGACGCACGGCGGCGGAGGAGTGTGGCGTTGTCCACGGTCTCGGGTGCGGGTGCCGTCGGGTCCGCGATGACCATCGTGCTCGGCATGACCTTGGTGAGATCTGCGGAGTCGGCCTGGGCGCGCTGCGGCGTCGTCGCGGCCGCGACCGCCGGGGCGATGCCCAGGTTCCGCTCGATCTCGCGCAGACGCTCGAGCATCTGCTGTGCATCGTCGGGGCGGTCGTCGGGAGACTTCTCCGTGGCCCACAGCACGAGCTCGTCGAGCTGCTCGGGCACGCCCGGGTTGCGCACGCTCGGTCGGGGGACCGACTCCGTGGCGTGCTGGAAGGCGATCTGCATCGGCTGTTCGCCCTTGTACGGCTGCTCGCCGACGAGCATCTCGTAGAGCATGATGCCGAGCGCATAGATGTCGCTGCGTGCGTCGGCCGTGCCTCGCGTCACCAGCTCCGGGGCGAGGTACGCGATCGTCCCCAGGAGCTGCTGCCCCGTGGCGGTGTTGGCGGTGGTGGCCCTCGCGAGACCGAAGTCGCCGATCTTGATCCGGCCGTCCTCGGCCAGCAGCACGTTCTCCGGCTTCACATCGCGGTGCACGATGCCGGCGCGGTGCGCGGCGGAGAGGCCCGCCAGCACGGCATCCATGATCGTGATCGTCTGCGGCACGGTGAGCCGCTTCTGTTCTCGCAGCAGTTCACGCAGCGTGATGCCCGGCAGGTATTCCATGACCAGGTAGGCGAGCTCGCCGTCCTGCCCCTGGTCGAACACGTTGACCACGTGGGGATCGGCCAGGCGCGCTGCGGCGCGGGCCTCCTGGATGAACCGGCTCTGGAAGGCCGAGTCGTCGCTGAGGTGTGCGTGCATCACCTTGAGGGCGATGCGACGCTCGAGCCGCAGGTCGGTGGCGACGTAGACCGTGGCCATGCCTCCCCGCGCGATCCGGGCCCGCACACGGTACCGACCGTCGACAAGCCGCCCGATGAGGGGATCGGCCTGCTGGTTGGTCGTCACGTCAAGATTCTATTGAGGACTGCCTGAAAGCTCCGGGAGCGGCTCGCCCTCGGGTGCTGACCGTTTCCGGGGAAGATGCTCACCCGTGCTGCGCGAGCCACTGGTATGCCTGTGCCTCCCACTGGCCGTACCGCTCGGGGTAGGCGGAGATCTGCACGGCCTGAGCGGCATCCGTGAATCGCATCGTCTCCCACCCCGGGATGTCGAGAAGTCCGCGCGTGGCCTGGCCGTTGGGGTCGCCGGCGCCTCCGAAGAACACCCGGGTGCTGCGGTCGGCGTCGAGAGCCTGCTCGGGCGTGCCCCACCCCGTGCTGGGGCGCTGCTGGAAGAGACCGAGCGAGTCGCGGTCGCCCCACGGGAGATTCCGGAGGCTCGACTCGACCATCGCGGTCGCCAGTGCGATCGCGATCGCTCGATCCGAGACGCCGAGCTGGCGGCCGACGCGCACGATGAGTGCTGCGTTGGCGGCCTGCTCCGCGTCCAGTGCCGCCGACGACTGCGCGGGCGCCGTGGTGGCGGCCGGCGCGGCGGGCGCGGGTGCGGCGGCAACCGCGATGCTCTGGCCGGGGTAGATGATCGCATCGGAGCCGAGGCCGTTGAGCGCGAGCAGCGCCGCGGTCGACGTGCCGTACTTCTTCGCGATGCCGAACAGGGTGTCTCCCGCGACGACGGCGTGCGTGCGCGCACCGGCGGGTGCCGGTGCCGGTGCCGGAGCGGGCGCGGGTGCCGGCGCAGCGGTCGGCGCCGGAGCGGCTGCCGGAGAGCCCGAGACGGCGAGTGCCTGACCCGGGAAGATCACCGAGGCTCTGGTCAGACCGTTCGCCGCCAGGACGGCGTCGACGGTGGTGCCGTGCTTCTGCGCGATCCCGAAGACGGTGTCTCCGGCGACCACGACGTGCATCGCTGCAGCGGCGGGCGCGGGCGGTGCAGGAGCCGCAGGGGCGGCGGATGCGGCGGCGCCCGTGAGCGCGAGCGTCTGGCCCGGGTAGATCACCGACCGCCAGGTCAGCGCGTTCCACGAGAGGACGTCGACCGTGCGCAGACTGAAGCGGGTCGCGATCGATGACACGGTGTCGCCGGGCTGCACCGTGTAGCTCGCGGGTGCGGCCTCGGCGGGGAGCACTCGCAGCGGACTCGACTGCGGACGCTCGATCGGCACGGCGGTGGTGGCGGCGGCGGCGGCGGGGACCCCGGCCACGGCGCTCGACAGTGTGCCCAGGACGGCAGCGGGAACCCCGAACTGCAGATAGCGCGTCCGACGCGCGGCGGTGTGCGTGCTCACGGTGTCTCCCATGTCTCGGCGTTCGTCCACGCTGACACGGATGTATACGGAAGTCAACGCAAGTGACAGGAGTGACGCAAGGAACGCGAGTGACGGAAATGCGGGGCGAGACCGGAGGTGAGATAGTTGCTGTGTGTCTGCGCCGTCTGAGAACAACCCGTCCGTGACCCCCACCGAGTGGCTGACCATGCCCGACCTCGTCGAGGCGCTCGACGTACCGCTGGGTCGCGTGCGACGCCTCATCGACGAGCACTACCTCATCGGCTCGCGCCGCTCCGGGGTGTTCGCGGTGCCCTCGATCTTCATCGTCGACGGGAGCCCGCTCTCGTCGCTGCGCGGCACGGTGATCGTGCTCCAGGACGCCGGCTTCAGCGACGACGAAGTGGTCGACTGGCTGCTCGGCTTCGATGAGACGCTCGGGCGTTCGCCGATCGATGCTCTTCTCGCCGGGCACAAGAGCGCGGTCAGGCGACTCGCGCGCACCCTCGCCTGACACGGCGCTCGACGTGTGACGCCGCGCGCCTGACGCGCGACCGTCAGGCGGAGCGCTTCGTCGCCGCTCGCGCGAGATCGCGCAGACCGCCGACGGCGGCGTTGTCGAGACGTGCTCCGGAGAGTGCGCGGTCCGCATCCTTGGCGAAGTCGTCGATCATCGCCTCGACACGCTCGAGAGCTCCGGAGCCCGCGATCGTCGCCTGGAGGAAGCCGACCTGATCCGCGTCGAGGTCGGGATCTCCGAGGAGTTCGTCGAAGAGGTTCCGCGCCGAGGTCTCGAGCGTCTGCCTGGTGAGCGCCACGAGCACCGTGCGCTTGCCCTCGCGGAGATCGTCGCCAGCGGGCTTTCCCGTGACCGCGGAGTCGCCGAAGACTCCCAGCACGTCGTCGCGCAACTGGAAGGCCATGCCGACCGGGTGCCCGAACCGGCGCAGCGCCTGCTGCTGCTCCGGGTCGGCGTCGGCGATCGCCGCCCCCAGCACCAGGGGCTGCTCGATGCTGTAGCGCGCGGACTTGAGGGAGACGACGCGCAGCGCGCGCTCGACGTGCGAGTCCGTGGCGTTCACGCTCCAGGCCGACTCCTCGGCGATGTCGAGGAACTGTCCCACGGTGACGTCGCGCCGCATGCGGGCATACTCCCGACGCACGGCGGCCGCGTGGGGGAGCGGTGCGATCGCATCCTCGACGAGATCGTCGCTCCACGCGACGAGCAGGTCGCCGAGGAGGATCGCCGCAGAGCGGCCGAAGGCCGCCGCGTCGCCGGACCACCGCGATTCGCGATGCGCGCCCTCGAGAGCGCGGTGCGCGGCGGGGCGGCCGCGACGGGTGTCGGAGTTGTCGATGAGGTCGTCGTGCACGAGCGCGGCCGACTGGAAGATCTCGAGGGCGGCGCAGACGTCCCAGAGGATCACGGACTCCGCGGCGTCGCGGTCTCGGTACCGGGCGACCGCCTGCCAACCCGCGTGGCAGAAGCGCGCGCGGAGGCGCTTGCCGCCGACGAGGGTCTCGGCGGCGGTCTCGAGGAGCGCGGCGGCATCCGGTCCGTACTCGGCCGACTCGACCCGCATCCGTTCGATGAAGAGCTCCAGACGGGCGGCGACGGCGTCAGGGACGAGTGTGGGGGACGGCACGACTCCCAGCATACGTAAAGGCAATGGGGCCTCGAACAGCTAGCCCGATGCCGCATACCGCGCGTAGAATGGATGGACGAATACCCGAGGGGGACGAAATGCCACTCTCCGAACAGGAGCAGCGTCTGCTCGACGAGATGGAACGCCATCTCCTGCACAATGACGCCGATGTCGTGAGTGCGCCGTCTGGCGACCGAGCACTCAGTTACCGCAACCTGGTGTACGGAGCGCTCCTGCTCCTCGTCGGGGTGGGTGGGCTCATCGTCGGTGTGGTCCTCGGAGACGTCTGGGGAGTGGTCGTCGGTGTCATCGGCTTCGCCGCGATGCTCGGAGGCGTCATGCTCGCCGTGACCCCCGTGCGAAAGCCTCTCTCCGCAGTTCCCCGCGAGCGGGCTCCCAAGCAGCAGAGTTCGGCGTCCTTCATGGATCGCATGAACGATCGATGGGATCGCCGTCACGACGGTCGCTGACCGCACTTCCTCCTCGAAGGCCCGGATGCTCTGAGCATCCGGGCCTTCGTCGTTGTCTCCCCGCGCATGCGCCCGGCGGACCCCGCCCTTTCGGGTCCTCCACTCTCCCTCCACTGCCCTCCACCGCGCCGTTCCGCGGAATCGCGCACCTGCGCCGAGGGTGAAGGGCGCCAGCGCGCCAATTGACCGTAGGTTTGTGGAGGAAAGTGGAGTAAAGTGGTGTGCACCTCGAGTTGGCCGGACGCAGAGGGGGTGATGGCTGATGTTGCTGGGAACGCATTCTCCGAAGCTGGACGACAAGGGACGGGTCATCCTTCCCGCGAAGTTCCGCGAAGACCTCGGTGGCGGCATCGTCGTCACCAGGGGCCAGGAGCGCTGCCTCTATGTCTTCAGCACGGCCGAGTTCGAGGCGATGCACGAGCGGATCCGACAGGCGCCGCTCGCCAACAAGCAGGCGCGTGACTTCATGCGTCTCTTCCTCTCCGGTGCCAGTGCGGAGATGCCCGACAGCCAGAACCGCATCACCATCCCCGCGCACCTCCGCCAGTACGCGGGGCTGCAGAAGGAGCTCATCGTCACCGGAGTCGGCGCCCACGCCGAGATCTGGGATGCCGAGAGCTGGAACGCCTACCTCGCCGCCGGCGAGGAGACCTACGCCGATCTCGAGCAGGAGGTGATCCCGGGACTGTTCTGACCACGGCTGTGATGCCCCGCCGCTCCCGCCCCGACACACTTCCCCGGTGCCGGGTCGTGAAGCGGAGGGGGATCAGGGCCCTGGTCACCGACATACAGAGGTCACCCGAGAGAGATCATGAACCTCCGCGACATCCACACCCCCGTCCTGCTCGATCGATGCGTCGAGCTGCTGGCTCCGGCCCTCCAGGCCGACGGAGCCGTCCTCGTCGACGCCACTCTCGGCATGGGCGGCCACTCCGAGGCCCTCCTCGAGCGCTTCCCCCACATCCGACTGGTCGGCCTCGACCGTGACACCGACGCCCTGCGCATCGCGGGGGAGCGGCTCGCGCGCTTCTCCGACCGGGTCACCCTGGTCCACACCGTCTACGACGAGATCGGCCTGCACGCGCAGGGTGCCGCCGGCATCCTGTTCGACCTCGGCGTCTCCTCGCTGCAGCTCGACGAGGCTGAACGCGGATTCGCGTACTCGAAGGACGCTCCGCTCGACATGCGGATGGACCAGACGCGCGGCATCACCGCCGCCGAGGTCGTCGCCACATACAACGAGGGAAACCTCCGCCGCATCTTCGAGCGCTACGGCGAGGAGAAGCTCGCCGGCCGCTATGCGCGTTTCATCATCGACGCGCGACAGAAGAAGCCGATCACGCGATCGGGCGAGCTCGTCGACATCCTGATCGCTGCGACGCCCGCGGCGGCGCAGCGGGCGGGGCACCCGGCCAAGCGCGTGTTCCAGGCGCTCCGGATCGAGGTCAACGCCGAGCTCAACGTCCTGGCCGACGCGATCCCGGCCGCGATGGATGCACTCTCGGTCGGAGGCCGCATCGTCGTGATGTCGTACCAGTCGCTCGAGGACCGTCTCGTCAAGCAGGCTTTCGCCGCGGGCGCAGCGTCGACGGCTCCGAAGGGACTGCCGGTGGAGCTCCCCGAGCACGCGCCTCGTTTCAAGATCATCACCCGCGGTGCGGAACTGGCCGATGACGCCGAGCGCGCGCGCAACCCCCGGGCGATCCCCGTGCGGCTGCGGGCGGCTGAGAAGGTCCGAGAGAACGCATGAGCCTGAACGCCACCGCCCGTACGCCGCAGCGCCTGCCCAGCACCCCCGCGGGCGAGCCGCGTCGACGCCTCCAGCCGGTCACGACCACGCCGGCCCGACGCAAGCCCAAGCTCGCGTACGCCCTGGTCGCGCTCGGCGGTGCCATGGCCATCGGTGCGGCGCAGATCGGGCTCTCCCTGGCCATCACGCAGGATTCCTTCGTCCTGGCGGGCCTCAGCGCGCAGCAGCACGAACTCGATCTGCGCACGGACGCGCTGCAGGAGGATCTCACCGGTCTGAGTTCGCCGCAGTCGCTCGCCACAGGCGCCGCAGCACTGGGCATGGTCGTCGCCGGCTCCCCGGCGTATCTCCGGCTGAGCGACGGTGCGGTGTTCGGCCAGGGAGAAGGCGCGGACGGCACGTCGACGATCGACCCGAACGGCGCGGGTGCGGTGAGCAACGCGCTGCTGCAGAACGCCATCGCGAACGGAGTGGCGGACGAGCAGGCGACGACGGATGCCGTGACCCCGCCCACCGCCGAGCTGCCGCCGGCGATCACCGACGGCCTGCCGAGTCCGACCACCCGCTGAGACCCACCGACCACCACGATTTGACGGAGACAGTCCATGACGACGAGAGCCACCCGGAGCCCCCGGCGACGCACGGTCGTCGCCCTGGCGGTCATCCTCGCTATCCTCGCGGCGTTCGTCGTACGGCTCATCGACATCCAGGTCGTGAAGGCGGACGAGCACGTCGGCCAGTCGCTCGAGTTCATCTCGAAGGGCACGCCCATCCTCGGCGACCGCGGGTCGATCACGGACGCCGAGGGGGCGGTCCTCGCGGAGAGCGTGACCGTCTACGACTACAACGTGGATCCTCAGGTCGTGTTCCTGCTGGAGGACGACGAGGAGAACCCGCCGAAGATCCGGTGGGCGGAGGCATCCGCTCGGATCGCCGAGATCACCGGCATCGATGCCGAGACGCTCCGGAGCTCGGTCGAGGCGCAGAACGCCGCAGACCCCGACTCGCGCTGGTTCGAGGTGAAGCGCGGCCTGACCGCCGAACAGCACATCGCGCTCAAAGAGCTCAAGGCTCAGGGGCTCTCCTACCTCCACTTCGAGGCTCGCGAGACCCGCGTCTACCCGAACGGCGCCGTGGCCGGCAACCTCATCGGATACCTCGACGGCACCGGAGCCGCGCAGGCCGGCGTCGAGAAGATGGACGATCGCTGCCTCGCGCCCACGGACGGCGAGGAGAGCTACCGGACCGGCAAGGACGGCGTGATCATCCCCGGCAGCGAGACGCGGACGGACGCCGTCGACGGCGGCACCGTGCAGCTGACCGTGAACAGCGACCTCCAGTGGTACATGCAGCAGATGATCGCCGAGGAGGCGCAGCTGCAGGGAGCCAAGGGCGGCACCGTCACGGTCGTCGAGGTCGGGACGGGCAAGATCCGGGCAGCGGCCGAGTGGCCGACCATGGACCCCAACGACCTGGACGCCTCGGGGCCCGGGACCTGGGTCAGCAAGCTCTTCTCGTACCCCTTCGAGCCCGGCTCCACGTTCAAGGCCGTCACGGCGGCGGCGGTGATGGAGAACGCCGGCGTCACGATGACCAGCCCGACCGTCGTCGCCTCGTCGCACGAGAAGTTCGACAACGGTGCGGTGATCAACGACGCGTTCGTGCACCCCGCCTTCACCTACACGCTCGCCGGCGCGCTCATCGACTCGTCGAACGTCGCCCTGTCGAAGTTCGGGACCATGGTGAGCACCGATGTCCGCCACGACTACCTGGAGCGCTTCGGCGTCGGGGTTCCCACGGTCGGGTTCCCCTCCGAGACGAGCGGCCTGCTGCATCCGACGAAGGACTGGGACAACCAGTCCCTGTACACGACGACGTTCGGCCAGTACTTCACCGTCACCGCCCCTCAGCTGGCCGGCGCGTACCAGGCCATCGCGAACGGCGGCGAGAAGATCGGGCTGTCGCTCATCGAGTCCTGCACCGCGGCGGACGGCACCGTCGTCACACCCGACGCGCCCGCGCACGAGCAGATCATCAAGCCGCAGACGGCGGCCGACATCACCCGGATGCTCGAGAACGTCGCGGTCCAGGGCGGCAACGCGGAGCGCATCCAGGTTCCCGGCTACCGCGTGACCAGCAAGACCGGTACCGCGCAGATCCCCGACGGCAACGGCGGATACAAGCAGGGCGTCTACTACACCAGCATGGTGGGCTTCGCTCCCGTCGACGATCCGCAGTACGTCGTCGTGGTCACTCTCGACGAGCCGACTAGAGTTACATCGTCTGCTGCTACCGCATCGGCCTTCCAGAAGGCGATGACCCAGACCATGAAGACCTATCGCGTGATGCCGTCCTCCACCCCGATGGACGCACTGCTTCCCAAGTTCGAATAGTCGGCGCCCCGTCGCGCCTGGAGACGTCATGATCGCCCTGTCGCTTGCTGAGATCGCCGCCGTCCTCGGGGGTGAGCTGAGGCTCGCCGGAACCGCCACCGCGGACACCGTCGTCGACGGCGTCGTCGACACCGACTCGCGCTCCATGGCACCGGGGTCGATCTTCGTCGCGAAGCCCGGGGCCGAGACCGACGGGCACCGTTTCGTCGGCGCCGCGCTCGAGGCCGGCGCAGCACTGGCGATCGTCGAGCACCCCGTCGAGGACGCCATCACCCAGATCGTCGTCTCGGACGTGGTGGTCGCCCTCGCGGATCTCGCCCGTGAGGTCGTGGCACGGGTCCGCGCGGCAGGCGACCTCAAGATCGTCGGCATCACCGGGTCGAACGGCAAGACGACGACCAAGAACTTCCTCGCGCGCATCCTCTCCGACGAGGGCGAGACCGTGGCTCCGATCAAGTCGTACAACAACGAGGTCGGTGCGCCCGTGACCATGCTGCGCGTCACGTACGACACCCGATACCTCGTCAGCGAGTTCGGAGCGGACGCACCCGGCAGCATCGCGCGTCTGGCAGGCCTCGTCGAGCCCGACGTCGCCGTCGTGCTGATGGTCGGCATGGCCCACGCAGGAGGCTTCGGCGGGATCGAGGCGACGGCCAAGGCCAAGTCGGAACTCGTCTCCGCGGCCGTGCCCACCGGCACCGCCGTCCTCAACATCGATGACCCTCGCGTCGCGGCGATGGGCGACCTCGCTCGCTCGCGCGGCATGCGCGTTGTCGGATTCGGGCAGAGTCCCCATGCGGACGTCCGCGCCGAGGGCATCGAGGTGTCCGCGTCGGGAACGTCCGTCGACATCGTCGTGGCAGCGGAACGCCTCCCACTCGCGCTGCGCGTGCTCGGGGCGCATCACGTGAACAACGCCCTCGCGGCGATCGCCGCGGCCGGCGTGCTGGGAGTCTCCACCGCCGACGCGATCGCCCGGCTCGAGACGGTCGAGATCGCGGAGCGGTGGCGTATGCAGCCGATGGGCAGCGACCGCGTGCGCATCATCAACGACGCCTACAACGCCAGCCCCGACTCGATGGCCGCCGCGTTGCGCACCCTCGCGCAGATCACCGGTCCGGGCGAGCGCACCGTCGCGGTCCTCGGCGCCATGAGCGAGCTGGGGGAGACCGCCGGCGACGAGCACGACCGCATCGGCCTGCTCGCCGTGCGCCTGAACATCCAGCGCATCGTGGTCGTCGGCCAGGAGGCGCGCCGGCTCTACATCTCCGCGATCGGCGAAGGATCGTGGGACAGCGAGGCCATCTTCTTCGTCGACCAGGATGCCGCGCTCGAGTACCTGCGCACCGAGCTGCGCGACGGCGACCGCGTGCTCGTGAAGTCGTCCAATTCCGTGGGCCTCCGGCATCTCGGCGATCGTCTGGGAGAATTGTTCTCGTGAGGTCTCTCATCATGGCGGCCGCGATCTCGCTCGCCTTCACTCTGTTCCTGACTCCCGTCTTCCTCCGGCTCTTCCGGAAGTGGGGTTGGGGGCAGGTCATCCGCACCCCCGAGGCGATCGAGAACCCCAACCACGAGGCGAAGCGCGGCACCCCCACGATGGGCGGCGTGATCTTCATCGTCGGCACCATGGTCGGCTACTTCACCGGCGTCTACGTCGGCGGCGGAACCCCTGCGCTCTCCGCGCTGCTCGTGATCTGGCTCATGGTCGGCTTCGGCATCGTCGGCTTCATCGACGACTACATGAAGGTGCGGAGCCAGCGCAGCCTGGGCCTGTCGGGCTGGCGCAAGATCATCGGCCAGCTGCTCGTCATGATCCCCTTCGGCATCATCGCGCTGAACTTCCCGAACCAGTTCGACCAGACGCCGGCATCCGGCTCGATCTCGCTCTTCCGCGACATCCCGTGGCTGAACCTGTTCGCCTTCACGGCGATCGTCGGCTGGGCGCTGTACCTGCTGTGGATCTCGGTCATCGGCGTCGCGACCTCGAACAGCGTCAACCTCACGGACGGCCTCGACGGCCTCGCGGCCGGTGCAGGCGTCATCGTCGTCGGCGCATACAGCCTCATCGCCTTCTGGCAGTTCAAGCAGTCCTGCGTCGGAGAGGGCGTCGAGAAGGCGGCCATCGGCGGATGCTACGAGGTGCGCGATCCGTTCAGTCTGGCGATCATCGCCGCGTCGTTCGCCGCGAGCCTCATCGGGTTCCTGTGGTGGAATGCGCCGAAGGCCAAGGTCTTCATGGGCGACGTCGGCTCGATGGCGATCGGCGGGGTCATCACCGCCATGGCGATCCTCACCCGCACCGAGCTGATGCTGTTCATCATCGCCGGCGTCTTCGTGCTCGCCTCCGGCTCCGTCATCCTCCAGCGCGCTTACTTCAAGGTGACCCGTGGCAAGCGGCTCTTCCTGATGAGTCCGTTCCACCATCATCTCGAGATGCGCGGCTGGTCCGAGGTGACGATCGTGGTGCGGATGTGGATCATCGCCGGTCTGCTCGCCGTGTCGGCGGTCGGACTCTTCTACGTCGAGTGGCTGACCCGTGTCGACTGAGTCGAGACTGGCCACCCTCACCAGCTGGAACGCCGACTGGGCAGGGCTCCGGGTCGCGGTTCTCGGCCTGTCCATGACCGGATTCTCGGTGGCGGACACGCTCGCCGAGCTCGGGGCGGAGGTCCTCGTGCTGAGCGAATCGGCCGAAGAGGAGTACGCGAAGCTGCTGCCGGTCATCGGCGCTCGGCTGGAGCTCGGTCCGCTCGGCGAGGTGCCGGCGGCTCTGACCGCGTTCGCCCCCGAGGTCGTCGTGGCCTCTCCCGGTTTCTCCCCGTCTCATCCGCTGATCCGCTGGGCGCAGGAGTCCGGGATCGCGATCTGGGGTGACGTCGAGCTCGCCTGGCGGGTGCGTGACAAGGTCACGAGGCCCGACGGCTCTGCGGCCGACTGGGTGCTGATCACCGGCACCAACGGAAAGACCACCACCACCCGGATGACGGCGTCTCTGCTCGTCGCGGGCGGTCTCAGGGCTGCGCCCTGCGGGAACATCGGCGTGCCCGTCCTCGACGCGGTGCGTGACCCGGCCGGGTTCGACGTGCTCGTCGTCGAGCTCTCGAGCCACCAGCTCTGGTATCTCGGCCAGTCGCGCCCGGAGGGCGAGCTGTATCCGTACTCGTCCGTCTGCCTCAACCTCGCAGACGACCATCTCGTCTGGCACGGCAGCGCGCAGGCCTATCGCGACGCGAAGGCGGTCGTCTATCGCAACACGCGCGTCGCGTGCGTGTACAACAAGTCCGATGAGGCGACCAGGGAGATGGTCGAGGACGCCGAGGTGGTCGAGGGCGCCAGAGCGATCGGGTTCGACCTCGGCACGCCCGGGCCGAGTGATCTCGGCATCGTCGACGGGCTCGTGGTCGACCGGGCGTTCCTCGACGACCGCGCGCGCAGTGCTCTCGAGCTCACGACGGTCGCCGACCTGGAGAACGCCGGACTCGCGGCACCGCACATGGTCCAGAACGTCCTCGCGGCGAGCGCCCTCGCGAGGTCGCTGGGCGTGGAGCCGGAGCGCATCCACGAGGCTCTGCAGGAGTTCCGGCTCGATGCCCACCGCATCGAGGTCGTCGCCCGCCATGCGGGTGTCACCTGGATCGACGACTCGAAGGCGACGAACCCCCACGCGGCGGCGTCCTCGCTGCGGGCCTACCCCGGGGCGGTGTGGATCGTCGGCGGGGATCTCAAGGGCGTCGACATCGCCGATCTGGTCGCCACCGCAGGCGTCACCGCCCGAGCGGCCGTCGTGATCGGCGTCGAGCGCGCATCCGTCGTCGCGGCATTCCGGCGACACGCGCCGGCGGTGCCGGTGTTCGAGGTGGATGCTGGCGAGACTGGACTCGTCATGAACCGCGTCGTGGAGATCGCGGCCGGGATCGTCGACGGAGAGGGCACAGTTCTGCTGGCCCCCGCTGCGGCATCCTTCGACCAGTTCTCCAGCTATGCGGATCGGGGCCACCGCTTCGCCGAGGCGGTGCGGGACTGGATAGACCGGGGGAGCACCGATGACGCAGGTCGCACGCCCCCCTCGCTCTGAGCCGGGACGCACGGCATCGGGCGGCCTCGCCGCCCGGGTGTCCCTCGGCCGACGTTTCACCCCGGTCTCCACCGAGTTCCTGATGATCGCCTCGGCAGCCCTGCTGCTGACCATCTTCGGCCTCGTGATGGTGCTCTCGGCGACGAGCGCGGCGGCCGTGGCCAAGGGCGAGAACCCGATGGACGGAGCCCTCAGACAAGGCGTCTTCGCCATCCTCGGCGTACCGCTGATGTTCCTCATCTCCCGGCTTCCGATCGCATTCCTCAAGAAGATGGCCTGGCCTGCGCTGTTCGCAGCCGTCGCGCTGCAGATGGTCGTCTTCACGCCTCTCGGAATCGAGGACGGCGGAAACCGAAACTGGATCGGGATCGGCAGTTTCACCCTGCAGCCGTCCGAGTTCGTGAAGATCGCCCTCGCGATCTGGATCGCCTTCGTCCTGCTCCGCAAGCAGGCGATGCTCGGCACCTGGCACCACGTCTTCATCCCGGTGATCCCCGTGGCGCTCCTCGCCATCGGCACCGTCATCGCAGGAAACGACCTCGGCACGTCGATGGTCCTCGTCCTCATCCTGCTGGGCTGCCTCTTCTTCTCAGGTGTCAAGCTGCGGCTGTTCATCATCCCCGTGATCCTCGGGGTCGCGGCCGTGCTCGCGTACGCGCTCTCGAGCGCCGACCGGATGCGCCGCATCACCGCGACCTGCGACGACATGACCGCGTACACGGGCGACTGCTACCAGTCCATCCACGGGATCTGGGGAATGGCGTCCGGCGGCATCTTCGGTGTGGGGCTCGGCAACTCCCAGGAGAAGTACGGCTGGCTCCCCGCTGCCGGCAACGACTTCATCTTCGCGATCGTGGGCGAAGAGCTCGGACTGATCGGATGCATCGTCGTCCTCGCCCTGTTCACCCTCTTCACCGTCGGCGCGTTCCACGTCATCCGCAAGACGGACGACCCGTTCATCCGCGTCGCGGCCGGAGGCCTGACGGTCTGGATCACGGGCCAGGCCGTGTTCAACATCGGCGTCGTCATCGGCGTGTTCCCCGTGATGGGCGTTCCGCTCCCGTTCATGTCTCAGGGCGGGACCGCGCTCCTCGCGGTGCTGATCGCCTGCGGCGTGCTGCTGTCGTTCGCTCGGACGCTGCCGGTCGCCGAGGAGCGCGCGGCGGTTCGCGCGTCCTCGGCTGGGCGTCCGTCCTCGGCAGGCCGGGGTAGGGTCACACGGTGACCACGTACCTTCTCGCCGGCGGGGGAACCGCCGGTCATGTGAACCCCCTGCTCGCCGTGGCCGACGCCCTCCGAGCCCGCGACGACGAGGCATCCGTTCTCGTCCTCGGCACCGCCGAGGGGCTGGAGTCGCGCCTCGTGCCCGCCCGGGGCTATGAGCTCCTCCTCGTCGACAAGGTGCCCTTCCCGCGGCGCCCGAATCGTCAGGCACTCGGCTTCCCGCAGCGTCTGCGCCGGGCGGTCGCCCAGGTCCGCACGCACATCCGCGAGCACGCCGTCGACGTGGTCGTCGGATTCGGCGGCTACGCCTCCGCGCCCGCCTACATGGCGGCGCGTCGCGAGGGCGTCCCTTTCATCGTGCACGAGGCGAACGCCAGGCCGGGCCTCGCCAACGTGCTCGGCGCGCGGCGGGCCGCATCCGTCGGCGTCGCCTTCGACGGCACGCCGCTGCGGAGAGCCGAGGTCGTGGGGATGCCGCTCCGCTCCGAGGTGATCGGGCTCGATCGCGCCGCGACGCGCGCGGAGGCCGCTGCGCACTTCGGCCTCGACCCGGCGCGCCCCGTCCTGCTCGTGTTCGGCGGGTCGCTCGGCGCGCAGCGCCTGAACGAGGCGTTCTCGGACTCCTGGAGCGATGTCCTCGATGCCGGGTGGCAGCTGCTGCACGTGACGGGGGAGCGGAGCGAGCTCGAAGATCCCCAGGTCGAGGGCTATGCACTCCGTCGCTACGTCGACAGGATGGACCTCGCGTTCGCCGTCGCCGATGTCGTCGTCTGCCGGTCCGGAGCTGCGACGGTGAGCGAGGTCAGTGCACTCGGGATCCCGGCGCTGTATGTGCCGTACTCGGTCGGTAACGGCGAGCAGCGGCTCAACGCCGCGTCGGCGGTCGCCGCCGGAGCCGCGCAGCTCCTCGACGACGCCACCTTCGACGGTGACGCCGTGCGGCGCATCGTCGTGCCTCTTCTGAACGACCGGCCTCGCCTGGACGCGATGGCCGCCGCTGCGGAGCGAGTGGGGACCCGCACCGGTACCGAGAACGTCATCGCGCTCATCGACCGGGCGGTCACCGGCTCCTGACGCACCTGGACGCGGATGCGACGTGGGACCGGATGCGCCCCACCGAAAACTAGACTGGACGAGACATGATCAGACCTGACCTCTCCCTCCCGATCCCCGAGACGATCTCTTCCGCGCACTTCATCGGAATCGGCGGATCCGGTATGAGCGGCCTCGCGAAGATGTTTCTCGACGCCGGCATCCGCGTGTCCGGCAGCGACCGCGCCGACAGCGACAACCTTCGTGCCCTCGCTGCCGCCGGCGCGACGGTGCACGTCGGGCACGACGCGGCCCACCTCGGGGACGCGGACACGGTGGTGCACACCGGCGCGATCTGGCCCGAGAATCCCGAGTTCGTCCTCGCCAAGGAGCGGGGTCTGCACGTGATCCACCGCTCGCAGGCCCTGCACTGGCTGATCGGCTCCCGGCGCCTGGTCTCGGTCGCGGGTGCGCACGGCAAGACCACGTCGACGGGCATGATCGTGACGGCGCTGCAGGCTCTGGGCGCCGACCCGAACTTCGTCAACGGAGGCGTCATCGAGCAGCTCGGCGTATCCAGCGCCTCCGGTGCCAGCGACCTCTTCGTCATCGAGGCCGACGAGTCGGACGGCACCTTCCTGCTGTACGACACGGCGGTCGCGCTCATCACCAACGTCGACCCCGACCACCTCGACCACTACGGATCGGACGAGGCCTTCCACGACGCCTTCGTGCGGTTCGCGGACGCGGCCACGGAGGCCGTGGTCATCTCGAGCGACGACAGCGGGGCGCTGCGCGTCAGCGCGGGTCTCTCGCATGCGAACGTCATCACCTTCGGACAAGCGGAGGATGCCGACGTGCGCGTGACCGGCATCGTCGCCGCGGGGCCGGTCTCCGCGACGATCACGCACGGAGACGAGAGCGCCCACCTGCAGCTCGCGGTCCCGGGGGTGCATAACGCCGTCAACGCCACGGGTGCGGTCGCCGTGCTGCGGGCGCTCGGGTTCGGTCTCGAGGAATCGGTGAGGGCGGTCGAAGGCTTCGCCGGCACCGTCCGTCGTCTCGAGCAGCACGGCATCGAGCGGGGGGTGACGGTCTACGACGACTACTCCCACCACCCCACCGAGGTGCGCGCGGCCCTCGAGGCGATGCGCTCCATCGCCGGCACGGGTCGGATCATCGCGATCCAGCAGCCGCACACGTACTCCCGGACGCAGCACATGTTCCAGGAGTTCGCGGACGTGCTCGAGACCTACGCCGACCACACGGTGATGCTCGACGTGTACGGCGCCCGTGAGGACCCGGTGCCCGGTGTCACCGGAGAGCTGGTGAGCGATGCGTTCGAGGACCCCGCGCACGTGCACTACGTGGCCGACTGGCAGCAGGCTGCGGACTACACCGCGTCGGTGGCCCGTGACGGCGACTTCGTGATCACTCTCGGCTGCGGCAACGTATACCAGCTCATCCCGCAGGTGCTCGAGTCGCTGCGGACCACCGGAGCGTAACCGCGATGCGTCGCCCGCCTCCGCCTCCCACCCCGCCCGCGGGTCTCGCGGAGAGCGACACGGAGTCCGCCGCCCGGACGGCACCGCGGCGGGGCCCTCGCGAGGATTCCGATGCCGCGGTCGCCAGTGCGTATGAGCCGGCGGCGGATTCTGGCGAGCAGCCCACCTCCACCAGGGACGTCTGGCGTGCGGCCCGCGCCAGAAGAAGAGCGCTGCGAGCGGAGATCCGACGGTTCACGCAGCGCTCGCGCCGCCGCCGCATCGTGTGGCTCAGCGCCCTCGGCGCGGTCATCCTCGTCGTCGGCGGAAGCGTCGCCGCGGCGTACAGTCCGCTGTTCGCCGTCGAGCGCATCACCGTCGTCGGAGCGACGACGCTCGACGGCGCCGCGGTGGAGGCAGCGCTCGCAGATCAGGTGGGCACCCCGCTCGCGCTGGTCGACTCGAGCGAGGTCAAGGCCGCTCTGCTGGCCTTCCCGCTGATCGAGACCTACGCCCTCGAGGCCAAGCCCCCGCATGACCTCACGGTACGGATCGTCGAGCGCACGCCGGTCGGCGTGATCAGGTCGGATGCCGGATACACCCTGGTCGATGCCGCGGGCGTCGCTCTCGCGACGACGAGCGATCAGCCTGCAGGCCAGCCGCTGCTCGACATCGACGGCGGCACGGACTCGACCGCCTTCGAGAGCGCTGGGCTGGTGGTGCGCTCGCTCCCCGCCGACGTGCGCGCTGCTCTCACCGGAGTGTCGGCGACGACGGCTGACGACGTGACGCTCACGCTCAGCACGGGGTTGACCGTGGTCTGGGGGAGTGCGGACGACTCGCCGCTCAAGAGCGCGACCCTCGCCAAGACCCTGATCGCGCGCCCGGACGCGTCGACGATCGACGTCACCTCGCCCGAGGTCGCGGTCGTCGGATAGGTTTCGTCGCCAAACGGGCGACACGCCCGTGTCTTCGCGTGCGCGCGGATGCGCGGCGCTTACCTTCGAACAAGAGAAACCAATACCGGGAAATACTTTACACCTCTAGTTGAGGTTTAAGGTTCACCCTCACGGATTCCCTTCCAGACAACAGGCTCGATTATTCGGAGGCCGGCCATGAGCCAGAACCAGAACTACCTCGCCGTGATCAAGGTCGTCGGCGTCGGCGGTGGCGGCGTCAACGCCGTCAACCGCATGATCGACCTCGGTCTCCGCGGAGTCGAGTTCATCGCAGTGAACACCGACGCACAGGCGCTCCTCATGAGCGACGCCGACGTCAAGCTCGACGTGGGCCGCGAGCTCACGCGCGGCCTCGGCGCCGGAGCCGACCCCGAGGTGGGTCGTCGCGCTGCGGAGGACCACGCCGAGGAGATCGAGCAGGCGCTGACCGGCGCCGACATGGTCTTCGTCACGGCCGGAGAGGGCGGCGGCACGGGAACGGGCGGAGCGCCCGTCGTCGCGCGCATCGCCAAGTCGATCGGCGCCCTCACGATCGGTGTGGTCACCAAGCCGTTCTCCTTCGAGGGGCGGCGACGCCAGAGCCAGGCCGAGGCCGGCGTCTCGAAGCTGAAGGAAGAGGTCGACACTCTCATCGTCGTGCCCAACGACCGTCTGCTGGAGATCAGCGACCGGGGCATCTCGATGATCGAGGCCTTCGCGACCGCCGATCAGGTGCTCCTCGCCGGTGTGCAGGGCATCACCGACCTCATCACGACCCCGGGTCTCATCAACCTCGACTTCGCCGACGTCAAGTCGGTGATGCAGGGTGCAGGCTCGGCACTCATGGGCATCGGCTCGGCCCGCGGGGCCGACCGTGCGATCAAGGCCGCCGAACTCGCGGTCGAGTCGCCGCTGCTCGAGGCGAGCATCGAGGGTGCCCACGGCGTCCTGCTGTCCATCCAGGGTGGTTCCAACCTCGGCATCTTCGAGATCCATGACGCAGCGGACCTGGTGAAGGAGGCCGCCCACCCCGAGGCCAACATCATCTTCGGAACCGTCATCGACGACACGCTCGGCGATGAGGTGCGGGTGACCGTGATCGCGGCCGGCTTCGACGGCGGAGAGCCTGCTCTGCGTCTCGACCCGATGGTCGTCTCGCGCCCCGCGGCAGCGACCACCCTGCCCGAGGTCGAGCTTCCCAGCGCCGATGAGAGCACGCAGAAGCCCGAGCGGGTCGAGGCGGAGCCGCAGCAGCAGCGCGTCACCACGACCAGCATCGAGCCGGCGTTCGCCGACGACGACATCGACATCCCCGAATTCCTGAAGTGACCGAGCTGGCCGCGCGGCTGTCGACGATCGATCAACGCATCGCCGACGCCGCGCGCCTGGCCGGCCGCGATCCGGCGGAGATCACCCGGATCGTGGTGACGAAGTTCCATCCCGCCTCCCTCGTGCGCGATCTGTACGCGTCGGGTGTGCGGGAGGTGGGCGAGAACCGGCAGCAAGAGCTCAGCGCCAAGGCGGAGGAGCTCGCAGACCTCGATCTCCGCTGGCACTTCATCGGACAGGCGCAGACGAACAAGGCCGCCGCGATCCGTCGCAGCGCGAACGCCGTGCACTCCGTCGATCGTGATCGTCTGGCAGACGCGCTGCATCGCGCCGCAGACGGCGACGACGTCCTCGACGTCCTCGTACAGGTCAATCTGACCCAGGATCAGGGGCGCGGAGGTGTCGCGCCCGGCGACGCCCGCGCTCTCGCGGAGCACATCCTCACCCTGCCGTCGCTCGCCCTGCGCGGCGTGATGGCCGTCGCACCTCTCGATGAGGAGCCCGCCTCTGCGTTCGCGCGACTGCGAGCGGTCTCAGACGGCCTCCGCGAGCTCGAGCCCGCGGCCGACTGGATCTCCGCCGGGATGACCGGCGACTTCGTAGAGGCCATCGCCGCGGGTGCGACACACCTGCGGATCGGCTCCGCAATCACAGGACCCCGCCCCGAGCGGGGTTAACCTCTAATCAGACCCGCCCGAGACGTTCGAACCGGAGGACACGATGGGTAACCCGCTGAAGAAGACCATGGTGTATCTCGGCCTCGCCGACGAGGAAGAGGTCTACGAGGAGGAGGCGCAGGCTCCCGCCCGCGTCCACCGCGACCGTGACCGCGACCGGGAAGAGCCGACTCCGGCTCCGGTCACCCCGCTGCGTCGTCCTGTCGCGGTGCGTCAGCCCGCAGGAGGGGCAGTGAACGAGATCCTCACCGTGCACCCCAAGCAGTACCGCGATGCGCAGCTCATCGCCGAGAGCTTCCGCGAGGGCGTGCCTGTCATCATCAACCTCTCGCAGATGAGCGATGCAGACGCCCGCCGTCTGATCGACTTCGCCTCGGGCCTCTCGCTCGGTCTGTACGGGCGCATCGAGCGCGTCACGTCCAAGGTCTTCCTGCTCTCGCCTGAGAACATCGCGGTGTCCGGGCACGGGGGTATCGCGCACGCAGACGCTGAGTCCGCGGGCTTCGACCAGTCGTAACCCGTGGGGTTCGTCTCCGTCATCGCGAGCATCGTCCATCTGATGCTCCTGCTGTACCTGCTGGTGCTGTTCGCGCGTCTCATCCTCGACTACATCCCGATGTTCAATCGCGAATGGCGGCCGAAGGGTGCGGGCCTCGTGGCCGCCGAGGCCGTCTACACGATCACCGATCCTCCGGTCCGGTTCTTCCGGCGGATCATCCCGCCGCTGCGCATCGGTTCGCTGTCCCTGGACTTCGGATTCTCGATCACGATCCTCATCGTCCTGATCCTGATGAACATCGTCCGGATCTTCATCTGACACGGCCGTGACTTCGGCGCGCGTGAGTGTCGTGACATCGCGACGCCCAGGCTCGGGGGCTATGCTTGGCTCCCAGGTGCGCGCCCCGGGTTCGCGCCACATCTCGACCACGCCATTCTCGAAACTGGCAACCGAACTCATCGAAGGAGCCACCCATGGCACTTACCCCGGATGACGTCGTCACCAAGCAGTTCCAGCACGTCCGCTTCAAGGACGGCTTCGACCCGGACGAGGTCGACGACTTCCTCGACGAGATCGTCATCGAGTGGCGCAAGGCCCTCGAGGAGAACGTCGAGCTCAAGGCCAAGCTGGCCGCGTACGAGTCGGGAGCAACTCCCGCAGCGGCTCCGGCCGCCGAGACGCCGGCTCCTGTCGAGGCCGCTCCGGTCGCCGCGCCCGCCGAACCCGCCCCGTCGGGATCCGCCACCGCCACCGCCGGCATCATCGAGCTCGCCCAGCGCCTGCACGACGAGCACGTCGCCGAGGGTGAGGCCAAGCGCGCTCAGCTCATCGCCGACGCCGAGGGCGAGGTCAACCGCATCCGCACCGAGGCCGAGGCCAAGCAGCGTGAGGAATCGGCTCGTCTCGAGCGCGAGCGCAACACGCTCGAGGCCCGCATCACGGAGCTCCGCAACTTCGAGCGCGACTACCGCTCGCAGCTGCGCGGCTACATCGAGGGTCAGCTCCGCGACCTCGATGAGAAGTCGGCGTCGACGGACTCGACCCCGGTTTCCGCGATCGGACTGTAGGTCGTCCTCTTGCCAGGACGCCGTCCTCTTCGTCGGTCGGCGGCCGGTGCGCTCGTTGCGGTTCTCGCAGCGGTCGTACTGGCCGCCGATCAGTTTGTGAAGCACCTCACGATCCAGAACCTGCCGCTGCAGGAGCCGGTGCCGGTTCTCGGTGAGTTCCTTCAGCTGTACTACGTGCGCAATCCCGGCGCCGCGTTCTCGCTCGGGTCTGACGTCACGTGGATCTTCACGATCGCGCTGGCAGTCGTCGCGGGCGTGATCGTCTGGAAGGCGTTCGGTCTCCGCTCCCGCCTCTGGGCCGTCGTCCTCGGCTGCCTGCTGGGCGGGGTGCTCGGAAACCTGACGGATCGCCTTCTGCGCGAACCGGGCTTCCCGATGGGTCATGTCGTCGACATGATCTCGATGCCCTGGATGATGCCCGCGATCTTCAACGTCGCCGACATCTTCATCGTCTCCGGCATGATCTCCGTCGCCCTCCTCGTCGTCTTCGGACTGCGCTTCGACGGCACTCGCGAGCGCGATCACGTGAAGGTCGAGACGGACGAGGACGCGGAGGCCGTGGCGCTCTCGGAGGGATCGTCGTCGTCGAACACGACGGCGTCTCCTGAGCGGGGCGATTCGGATGCCGCCGCGGGCACGCCCGTGTCGGACGGACGCTGAGGGTGGAGTCCCGGTCACTGCCGGTTCCTGACGGACTCGACGGCACACGCGTCGACGCCGCGCTGGCGAAGATGCTCGGCTTCTCCCGCACCTTCGCCGCCGACGTCGCCGAAGCCGGAGGCGTGAGCCTCGACGGTGTCGTCCTCGACAAGTCCAGTCGCCTCCGGGGCGGCGCGTGGCTCGAGGTCGAGTGGCAGCCGAAGGAGGGGCCGAAGATCGTCCCCATCGCGGTCCCCGAGCTCGGCATCGTGTACGACGACGACGACATCGTCGTCGTGGACAAGCCCACGGGTGTGGCCGCGCACCCCTCCCTCGGGTGGGAGGGGCCGACGGTCGTCGGAGCGCTGGCTGCCGCCGGCTTCCGGGTGGCGACGAGCGGCGCCGCTGAACGTCAGGGAGTGGTGCACCGACTCGACGTCGGCACGAGCGGACTGATGGTCGTCGCCAAGACGGAATCCGCGTACACGGCTCTGAAGCGCGCCTTCAAGGACCGCACGGTCGAGAAGATCTACCACGCCGTGGTCCAGGGTCACCCCGATCCGCTGTCCGGCACGATCGACGCGCCGATCGGCCGGCACCCGAACCACTCGTGGAAGTTCGCCGTGGTGCCGGACGGAAAGCCCTCCGTGACCCACTACGAGACGCTCGAGGCCTTCCCCGGTGCGTCGCTCCTCGAGATCCACCTGGAGACGGGGCGCACGCATCAGATCCGAGTGCACATGGCGGCCCACCGGCATCCGTGCGTGGGAGATCCGCTCTATGGAGCCGACCCCACCCTGTCTGCCCGCCTCGGGCTGACGCGCCAATGGCTGCATGCGCACAAGCTCGCGTTCTCGCATCCCGCGACGGGGGATTGGGTGCAGTTCGAGTCGGCGTATCCGGCCGACTTCGAGCGCGCGCTCGCGATCCTTCGCGCCGACTGACTCGCCGGCTGCCGCCCGCCGCCGCCTGCCGCTGGCCTCTGTCGGTGGTGTGCGCGAGACTGTGCGCATGACCGCCATCGAGGTGAGACCGGCGACGGAGTTCGACGACGTGGCGACCCTCGTCGGCCCGAAGAAGCCGACATCGAACGTCTGCTTCTGTCTGAGCTACCGGATCGGCAGCAAGGAGAACGTGGCGCTCAGGGGAGCGGCTCGCGCCGATCGGGTGCGAGGGCTGTGCCAGGAGGATCCGCCTCCCGGTGTGATCGCCTACCTCGACGGTGAGCCGGTCGGCTGGGCGGCGCTGCATCCGCGGCGGGAGACCAGCTTCGCGCGCAATCGGCTGATCCCGCACGTCGACGATCTCGACGTGTGGTCTCTGTGGTGCATCCGGGTTCGTCCGGGGCATCGGAAGCAGGGCATCTCGCACGCGCTGATCGGCGGAGCGGTCGAGTACGCGAGAAGACGGGGAGCGCCCGCGATCGAGGGATACCCGGTCGACAACGAGGGCGCGAGAGTGAACCCCACGATGGCGTATGTGGGAACGCGGAGGCTCTTCGAAGAGGCCGGATTCACGAAGGCGGCCGACACGGGATCGATCCTCGACGGGTTTCCCCGAGTGCTCATGAGGCTCGATCTGCGACCGTCGCCGAAGAAAACGTGAACTCGTCGAGGGCGCACGGACAATACTCAGCGTGAGCACAGACAGCGAGATCATCCGGCGGTCGCTGGACCGACCCCCCGCGTTCGCAGAACTCTTCGATCGACACTCACGCGTGGTCAACGCCTTCGCGACGTACAGAGTCGGTCGGGAGACGGCGGAGGACATCCTCAGCGAGACCTTCCTCGTGGCGTTCCGCCGACGCGCCGACTATGACTCGGTGCACGAATCCGCCGTGCCCTGGCTGCTCGGCATCGCCTCCCGGCTGATCCGTCGGCACCGTGCCGTCGAGGCTCAGCACTGGCGCTCGTTCGTCGCGGAGGTCTCGCGGGGGGAGCACTCCTCGGAGGGCGGCGTCGACGACGCGATGACGAGGGTCGATGCCGAACGCGAGGTCCACGCGCTGAGATCGAGCATCGCCGCCCTCGCCCCGAAGGACCGCGAGACCCTTCTGCTCTACGCCTGGCAGGGCATGACATATGACGAGATCGCGACGGCGCTCAAAGTGCCCGTGGGAACGGTGCGCTCACGACTCAACCGCGTGCGCAGACGTCTCGACCCGGTGCGCAAGGTACAGGCGTATGAGAAGGCACAGACACAGGCCGATCGAGCAGCAGGGAGCGTGCGGTGAACATCTTCGAGAAGGTGCAGGAGACCCGCCCCGAGGTCGAAGGGGCCGATGAGAACATCTCGGTGGCACGAGCGCTACTTCTGACCGCGATCGCGGCGGAGCAGCAGCCGGCGCGCCCGCGCGCCGCCCGCCGCCCGTGGATCGTGGCAGGGGGACTGCTGGGCATCGGCGCGGCAGTGACAGCGGGTGTGCTCGTGGTCGGCGGTCTCACCCCGACCACCGGTGGCGTCGAAGCCGTTCCGGTGGCACCGAGGCCGTCGGTCGGTCCCAGCCCGCTGCCGACGTCCGAGCCGACCGCGGAGGCGACTTCGGAACCGCTGACGGCGGCAGGCGTGTTCGGCGCGGCAGGAGCGTCTGCGGGAGCCTTCACCGGTCTCACCGCGGCCCCGGGGCAGTACGTGCGCGTCACGACCGCGACGGCGACCATCGTGTACAGCGGGGCCGACGGCACATGGGGAGAGTACGCCGCCGACCGGTCGAGCGCCACGAGTGCGTGGACCGTGTCGAGCAACACGGAGACCTACCTGCCGGCGGATCAGTATGGGGAATGGCGTTACGTCGGGCGGCCGGTCCAGCTCGGCGATCTGTACGGGGCGGATGCGGGCGCGAGATCGCAGAAGTATCTCCAGGAGGTCGCTCACAGCTCGTACGACCCCTACGGGGTGAGCGGGGGCGCAGGCGCGCCGTGGCCGACCACCGCCGGCGATTCCCTCGCCGCGTTCTACGAAGCCATGCCGAAGGATCCGGCTCAACTGATCGTCTGGATCGACGAGCACCAGGAGACGCCGCCCGAGGCCGACGACGCGAAGGTCGGCTGGCTGCTCGTCGATCTGCTCGCCCGCAACGGCGGATCACCGGAGGCCCGCGCAGCGATGTATGCGTCCCTGAGCATGCTGGAGGGCTTCGTCGTGATCGCCGCGGTCGGCGACCTCGTGACCGTCGCGCTCGACACGCCGGTCGACGACCTCGCGGGGAACCTTACGATCCAGCGCCGCACCGCGACCATCGACCTCGCCAGCGGGCTCGTGACGGAGACCACGATGACCACAGGCTCGGGATCAGCGCTGGTGCCGGATGCCGTTCCCGACCAGCGCAGCGTGTACTCGACGACCGTCGTGAACGGCGCTCCGTGACCGAAAGTGAACCGTTCTCGCGTTCTGCGGCAATACATAGTGTGAGCACAGACAGCGAGATCATCCAGCGATCGCTCGGGCAGCCCCGGGCGTTCGCGGAACTCTTCGACAGGCACGCCGGGGCCGTCGGGCGGTACGCCGCCCGACGGCTGGGACCGGATGCGGGAGAAGACATCCTCAGCGAGACGTTCCTCGTCGCGTTCGCCCGCAGGACCGCGTTCGACACGTCGTGGGACAGCGCGCTGCCCTGGTTGTTCGGGATCGCCTCTCGCCTGATCAGGAAGCACCGGGCGAAGGAGGCCAGGCACCTCCGCTCGAGCACGGAGTCGATGAACCGCGAGGAGCACATCTCCGCCGGCGGTCTGGAGGCGACGATCGCGCGAATGGACGCCGAGATCTCCACCCGGGAGTTGGCGCCGCGGATCGCCGCTCTTTCGGCCAAGGACCGGGAGACGCTTCTGCTGTACGCCTGGGGAGACCTGACCTACGAGGAGATCGCCCAGGCGCTGGGCGTGCCGACGGGGACGGTACGCTCCCGGATGAACCGCGTGCGCACGCGACTGAACCCGACTCGTCTCGCGAGTCGCGGACGGGACCTGAACGGCAAGGAAGGAGAGGTCGATGGACATTTTCGAGCGCGTGCGTGAGGTCGAGGCGGGGGTGTATCTCGCGGACGACCGGATCATGGAAGCACGGTCACGGCTTCTTCAGGGCATCGATGCGGGCAGCGCAGCGGAGCGGAAGCGCATCGCGCGTCGCCCGGTGTTCCTGATCGCGGGAGCTGTCGCCGGGGTTGCCGCAGCCACCGCTGCGGTCGTCGTGGTGAACGACATCACGGCACCCGCGCCGCAGGTCGAGGCAGTACCCGCGCCCACGGTGGACCCACGCCAGCCCGGGGTGGCGCTTCCACACCCCGCGCCGACCGCGGGAACCGGGATCACGGAGCCCTTTCCCGACACCACGCCGCAGGCCGGGCAGCACCTCAGCGTCCGTACCACGGACGAGCGGATCATCTATCGAGGGACTGGAGACCCGTGGTTCTACGAATGGTCGTATCGTCCGGACGATGATGCGCCGGTCGCCGCCGCGATCTATCGCAACGTCAACACCGTCTACGTACCCGGCGACCGCAGCGGAGAGTGGGTCGGTCGATCGGGCCCGACCAATGAACGGCTCGCCTCGTACCCCGCCGATCAAAGCGCAGGCTGGGATGCGATCCTCCCGTATCGGGGCGACGTGCAGACGTGGACGTACACGGGTGGCATCGGCGGCGAGACGGTACCGCTCACCGGATCCGATGAGTGGTACCTGCAGTACCCGGACGACCCTCAGGCGCTGCTCCAGTCCTTCCGGGACAGGGCCTCGGAGTGGGGATCGGACCCGGCGGCCCTGGACGAGCTCGCGCTCAGCAACGTCATCGACGTCCTGGTCGAGAACTATGCGCCTGCGGCGACGCGGGCCACGTTCATCGAGGCTGTCACCCTCTCGGGGAACGCTGAGATCATCGCTACCGATGGGGATGTCGTGACCTATCGGTCCCGATTCACGGAGATGAGCGACCCTATGACCGTCACCGTGTCGATCGATCACACGACGGGGTGGGTCGTCGAGTACACCTCACGCCGAGACCGTACGGACGTCGATGCGGCCACCGACCCCGCGCCGGCCGACATCCCCGACATCCGCAAGACGATGACGACCACGATCGTCGACGCGCTGCCCTGACGGGGGGAGGGCTCCGGCGCTGCCATCCGCGCCGGAGCCCGTCGGCCCGCCGCGGCGTCCCGATGTCGGACGCCGAAAGTAGACTCGAACGCATGGCATCCGACTCCTTCGTACACCTGCACGTGCACAGCGAGTACTCGATGCTCGACGGTGCGGCGAAGATCGGCGCGATGACCCAGGCGGCCGCCGATTACGGCATGCCGGCCATCGCCGTCACCGATCACGGCAACACCTTCGCCGCCTTCGAGTTCTACAAGGCGGCGAACGCGGCCGGGGTCAAGCCCATCGTGGGTCTCGAGGCCTACGTGACCCCCGGCACGCACCGCAGCGACAAGTCGCGTGTGCAGTGGGGATCGCCGGACCAGAAGAGCGACGACGTCTCCGGATCGGGTGCCTACACGCACATGACGATGTGGAGCCAGAGCACCGAGGGCATGCACAACCTCTTCCGGCTCAGCTCACGCTCGAGCATGGAGGGGTACTACTTCAAGCCGCGCATGGACCGCGAGCTGCTGCAGACCTACGGCAAGGGCCTGATCGCGACGACCGGGTGCCCGTCGGGAGAGGTGCAGACACGGCTCCGGCTCGGTCAGTACGATGCGGCCCGCGCCGCGGCGGCGGAGTTCCAGGACATCTTCGGCAAAGAGAACTACTTCGCCGAGATCATGGATCACGGGCTCTCCATCGAGCGGCGCGTCATGACCGACCTCCTGCGCCTCGCGAAAGACCTCCACATCCCGCTCGTGGCGACCAACGACTCGCACTACACGCATCAGCACGAGGCCGATGCCCACGCGGCGCTGCTGTGCGTGCAGTCGGGCTCCACGCTCGACGACCCCAACCGCTTCAAGTTCGATGGCGACGGCTACTACATCAAGACCGCCGCCGAGATGCGCCAGATGTTCCGCGACCACCCCGAGGCCTGCGACAACACCCTCCTGATCGCCGAGCGCTGCGAGGTGGAGTTCAACACCTCCGCCAACTACATGCCCCGCTTCCCGGTGCCGGACGGCGAGACCGAGGACAGCTGGCTCATCAAGGAGGTCGAGAACGGCCTGCACTACCGCTACCCGGGCGGGATCCCCGACAAGGTGCGCAAGCAGGCCGAGTACGAGACCGGCATCATCCTGCAGATGGGGTTCCCCGGTTACTTCCTCGTCGTCGCCGACTTCATCAACTGGGCGAAGGACAACGGCATCCGCGTGGGGCCGGGTCGAGGATCCGGAGCAGGATCCATGGTCGCCTACGCGATGAAGATCACGGACCTCGACCCTCTCGAGCACGGCCTCATCTTCGAGCGGTTCCTCAACCCCGATCGCGTCTCCATGCCCGACTTCGACGTCGACTTCGATGACCGTCGTCGCGGCGAGGTCATCGACTACGTCACGGCGAAGTACGGCTCCGAGCGCGTCGCCCAGATCGTGACGTACGGCACGATCAAGTCGAAGCAGGCGCTGAAGGACGCGGGTCGGGTGCTCGGATTCCCGTTCAGCATGGGGGAGCGGCTGACGAAGGCCATGCCGCCTCCCGTCATGGGCAAGGACATGCCGCTCGACGGCATGTTCGACTCCGCTCACCCCCGCTACAAGGAGGCGAGCGAGTTCCGCGCGCTGATCGAGACCGACCCTGAGGCGAAGACGGTGTTCGACCGTGCCCTGGGTCTCGAAGGACTCAAGCGCCAGTGGGGTGTGCACGCGGCCGGTGTGATCATGTCGTCCGAGCCGCTGCTCGACATCATCCCGATCATGCGCCGCGAGCAGGACGGGCAGATCGTCACGCAGTTCGACTATCCGTCGTGCGAGACCCTCGGTCTGATCAAGATGGACTTCCTGGGGTTGCGGAACCTCACGATCATCTCGGACGCGCTCGACAACATCCGGTCGAACCGCAACGAGGAGCTCGATCTGGAGCACCTCGCGCTGGACGACCGCGGCGCGTACGACCTGCTCGGTCGGGGCGAGTCGCTCGGCGTCTTCCAGCTCGACGGCGGCCCGATGCGCTCGCTCATGCGCCTGATGAAACCCGACAACTTCGGCGACATCTCGGCGCTCATCGCTCTCTACCGGCCAGGGCCGATGGGAGCGAACTCCCACACGAACTACGCGCTGCGCAAGAACGGCATGCAGCCGATCACGCCGATCCATCCGGAGTTCACCGAATCCCTCGCCGACATCCTCGACGAGTCCTACGGCCTGATCATCTATCAGGAGCAGGTCATGGCCATCGCGCAGCGGGTGGCGGGCTTCTCCCTCGGACAGGCCGATATCCTCCGCCGCGCCATGGGCAAGAAGAAGAAGTCGGAGCTGGACAAGCAGTTCGAGGGCTTCCAGGCGGGGATGCACGCGAACGGGTACTCCGACGGAGCCGTCAATGCACTGTGGGAGATCCTCCTCCCGTTCTCCGACTACGCCTTCAACAAAGCCCACTCCGCCGCATACGGCCTCGTGTCGTATTGGACCGCGTACCTGAAATCCCACTATCCCGCCGAGTACATGGCCGCGCTGCTGACCAGCGTCGGCGACTCGAAGGACAAGATGGCCCTCTACCTGAACGAGTGCCGTCGCATGGGCATCAAGGTCCTGCCGCCCGACGTCTCGGAGTCGATCAACTACTTCGCCGCCGTCGGGGACGACATCCGATTCGGCCTCGGTGCCGTGCGTAACGTCGGCAGCAACGTCGTCGAGGGCATCGTCAAGGCACGCAAGGACGAGCGCTTCACCTCCTTCCATCATTTCCTCGACAAGGTGCCGCTGCACGTGTCGAACAAGCGCACGGTCGAGTCCCTCATCAAGGCGGGCGCCTTCGACTCGATGGGCGATTCCCGTCGTGCACTCATGGAGATCCACGAGGACGCGGTCGAGGCCGCCGTCGACCGCAAGCGGAACGAGGCGCAGGGCGCCATCGGATTCGACTTCGACAGCCTCTACGACGGCATGGAGGAGGCGGCGCCCGCCAAGGTGCCTGCTCGACCCGAGTGGATCAAGAAGGACAAGCTCGCGTTCGAACGCGAGATGCTGGGGCTCTACGTGTCCGATCACCCGCTCGCCGGGCTCGAAGTGCCTCTCGCCAAGCATGCGTCGATCTCGATCCACGACCTCAACAACTCCGAGGACGTCCAGGACGGAGATCAGGTGACGGTCGCGGGCCTCGTGACGAGCGTCCAGCACCGCGTCGCCAAAGCGAGCGGCAACCCCTACGGCATGATCACGGTCGAGGACTTCAACGGCGAGGTGACGGTCATGTTCATGGGCAAGACCTACACCGAGTTCCAGCACATCCTGCAGCAGGACTCCATCCTCGCCGTCCGCGGCCGTGTCTCCCGACGAGACGACGGGCTCAACCTCCATGCGCAGTCCGCGTTCGCGCCCGATGTCGGATCCTTCGACGCGGCGGGCCCGTTGGCGCTGGTGCTGGCCGAGCAACGTGCGACCGAACGGGTGATGAACGAGCTCGCCGACGTGCTTCGACGCCACAACGGCGACACGGAGGTCGTGCTGCGAGTGCACCGCGGCGGAACCGCCAAGGTCTTCGACGTGCCGATGCCGGTGAAGGTGTCCGCCGACCTGTTCGGTGACCTCAAATCGCTGCTCGGGCCGGCCTGCCTGGGCTGAGCATCCGCGTCATCGGATTCCTGTACTGTCCCCCAGGACGTACCCCGGTAAAATCAGGATGCGTCGTGTGCAGGGCCTACGATGCCTGCACCGTGACGAAAGGACCCCCATGAGCACGGACACTCCCTTCCGCAACGACGAGGATTCATACGCCGACGGCGCGACCGCCGCATCAGACCCGATCGCCGACGACGACTCGTTCGAGCCGGAGGACGGCGTGCTGTACGACGAGGAGGTGACGCCGGAGTACGGGATCCTCGGATTCACCCTGCGCGAGCTGCTCATCGTCGGCGCCTGGCTGATCGCCTTCGTCGCATCGTTCTTCCCGTACCGCGGCGACGCATCGATCTGGGGGACGGGCATCCAGTGGATCCTCCCGATCGGCGTCCCCACGGTCGCCGTGTTCCTGTTGGTCCTCCGCCGGTTCTCGCCCGACGGAATTCGCCGGGTGGGTTCCCTCGGCATCGATCAGTTCGCCTCCGTCGCCTTCTCGGTGGCCGCGGTGTACTGGGTCGCGGATCTCTGGAACCTGGTCGCACTCAGCATCGACTTCGGTGTCGTCGCCTTGAGCTGGAACGGCATCGTGCAGCTGATCGCCTCGCTGGCTCTGGTCATCTTCACCGTGTTCGCGCCGCTCGTGCCGAGCCTCAAGGAGGACTTCCACGGGCGGCTCGTCACCCTGGCTCATCGCAATGCGAACCCGGTCCGTCCGGTCATCGCGCGGCCCCGCCCCGAGCCGGCGCCCTCTGCCGACGAGGACCCCGACGTGCCTCGAGGCGTCGATGAGCACTCAGAGAGCCCCTCGGCGCCGACGATCGCGCCAGTCCCGGACCACGGCGTGGCCCACGATGCCGGGTTCGCCGCCGCACCGCCGCCCGCCGCCGCAACCACGCGCACGAACGGACCCGCGGAGCTCGACGTCGAGCTCTCGGGGCAGCAGGCCACCGACGAGGTCGCCCGTCTCGATCTCGCCGAGCAGGTGCCTCTCGCGGCTCACGCGTCGGGCGGAGGAACCGGTACGGAGCAGGCGACCTCGGACGACGATTATGTGCCGTCCTACTCCCGACGCTCGCGGGGTCCGGAGCCCGAGATCGTCTCCGACACCGGCAGCATCGAGTCCATCATGGGCATGTCGGCGCACGACGTCGACGCGACGGAGACCACGGCGTTCCCCGCTGTGGACTCGGCGCCGGCGACGGACTTCGACGCGGAGGCGCGCGGCGCCGGGCAGCCCTTCTGGATCCTCGCGCCCACCGAGCGTGACGTCCACGACGAGCGGGGCGACGTGCTCTTCCGCATCGGTCCGAACGCCTGGGCGCTCGTCATCGAGGACCGCGGGGGCGCCTACGTCGTGCGGCACGATGACGGCCGGCTCGGCTACCTTCACGACATCGCAGACATCACGAAGGGCTGACAGTGCGCACCATCGATCTGCGAGGGCGAGAGCTCTCGCCGGCTGACATGCTCGCGGCCGTTCCGAGGGCGACCCAGGCGCGGGCCGAAGCGCTCGACACCGCAGTGCGCATCGTCGACGACGTGCGCGAGCGCGGCGAGCACGCCCTCCGTGAGCAGGCGGAACGCTTCGACAACGTCTCGGGCCACGAGATCCGCGTGCCCGCGGAGCACATCACCGAGGCGCTCGACTCCCTCGATCCGGCGGTGAGGACGGCACTGGAGGAAGCGATCCGCCGGGTCCGCGAGGCCTCCACCGCCCAGGTGCCCGCCACGCAGGTGACCGAGATCGGTCCGGGGGCGACGATCACGCAGCGCTGGCAGCCCGTGCACCGGGTCGGGGTCTACATCCCGGGCGGCAAGGCGGTCTACCCGTCGAGCGTCATCATGAACGTGGTGCCGGCGCAGGTCGCCGGGGTGCAGCAGATCGCTCTCGCCTCGCCTCCTCAGGCCGACCAGGGCGGACGCATCCACCCGACCATCCTCGCCGCGGCAGGACTGCTGGGCGTGACGGAGATCTACGCCATGGGCGGCGCCGGCGCGATCGGCGCGTTCGCGCACGGCATCGACGCGGTCGGACTCGACCCCGTCGACATCGTGTCCGGACCGGGCAACAACTACGTCGCCTCCGCGAAGCGAGCGGTCGCCGGCGTCGTGGGCACCGACTCGGAGGCGGGTGCGACCGAGATCCTCGTCGTCGCCGATGCCTCGGCGGACCCGCGTCTGATCGCGGCCGACCTGGTGAGCCAGGCGGAGCACGACGAACAGGCGTCAGCCGTGCTGGTCACCGACTCTCTGGAGCTCACCGAGAGCGTCGGCGAGGAGATCGCGCGCCAGTCCGTCGCGACGCGGCATGCCACCCGGGTCTCGGCCGCGCTCGAAGGACCCCAGTCCGCCATCGTGCTCGTCGACGACCGTGCCATGGCGACGGCTTTCAGCAACGCCTACGCGCCTGAGCACCTGGAACTCCACCTGGAGGACGCGGATGCCGCAGCGGCATCCTTCACCAGCGCAGGGGCCGTCTTCGTCGGCGACCACACGCCCGTGAGCCTCGGCGACTACATGGCGGGGAGCAACCACGTGCTGCCGACCGGCGGACAGGCACGCTACGCGCCCGGTCTCGGCGCGTACACGTTCCTGCGTCCGCAGCAGGTGATCTCCTACGACCGTGCCGCTCTCGCCGAGGTCAGGGCGGGTGTCGTCGCCCTCGCCGACAGCGAGGCGCTGCCCGCCCACGGGGAGGCCGTCGAGGCGCGGTTCACGGCGTAGGATCGGTCAGATGCACTGCCCCTTCTGCCGTCATCCGGACTCCCGCGTCATCGACTCCCGTACCAGCGACGACGGTCTGTCCATCCGCAGGCGCCGTCAATGCCCGGAGTGCGGCGGACGGTTCACGACCACGGAGACGGCCAGCCTGAACGTGATCAAGCGATCGGGGGTGATGGAGCCGTTCAGTCGCGAGAAGGTGATCTCCGGCGTCAGGAAGGCCTGCCAGGGCCGCCCGGTGACGGAGGCGGACCTCGCCATCCTCGCCCAGCGGGTCGAGGAGGCCGTCCGGCAGACCGGGGTCTCGCAGCTCGACGCCAACGAGATCGGTCTGGCGATCCTCGGACCCCTGCGCGACCTCGACGAGGTCGCCTATCTCCGCTTCGCGAGCGTCTACCAGGCCTTCGAGTCACTGGAGGACTTCGAGAGCGCGATCACCGAGCTCCGCGCCGACCACACCGAGCGGGAGCCCGTAGACCGGTAATCTGGCAGGGATGTATCCGCTGCTCTTCCGCGCTGTCCTGTCGCGCTTCGATCCCGAGTTCGCCCATCACGCCGGCATGGCGGTCATCCGCGTGCTCGGTGCCCCTCCGTTCGCCTGGGCGACGCGGGCGCTGACGAAGCCGGACGAGTCGCTGCGCGTCCAGGCGCTCGGCCTGACCTTCCCGTCTCCGTTCGGCATCGCCGCCGGTTTCGACAAGAACGCCGTGGGAGTGCGTGGACTCGCCGCGCTGGGCTTCGGACACGTCGAGGTCGGCACCGTGACCGCCATCCCGCAGGACGGCAATCCACGGCCGCGCCTCTTCCGCCTCATCGCCGATCGGGCCGTCGTCAATCGGATGGGCTTCAACAACCAGGGAGCGGATGCGGTGGCTCGCCGCCTCGCCGCTCTCCGCAGAGGAGCGCCGGACACGGTCATCGGGGTGAACATCGGCAAGAGCCGAGTCGTCGACGTGGAAGACGCCACTGCCGACTACGTCGCATCCGCCACGCGCCTGGCCCCCCTGGCCGACTATCTCGCGGTCAACGTCTCGTCACCGAACACCCCGGGTCTCCGCGGCCTGCAGGCGGTCGAGACCCTGGCGCCGCTGCTGCGGGCCGTGCGGGCCGCCTCCGGCTCGACGCCTCTGCTCGTCAAGATCGCCCCGGACCTCGCCGACGAAGAGATCTCGGCCATCGCGAAGATGGCCGTCGATGAAGGGCTTGCGGGGATCATCGCGCACAACACGACGATCAGCCGCGACGGGTTGCTGACGGAGCCCGCGATCGTCGAGGCCGCGGGCGCCGGCGGCCTCTCGGGGGCGCCGCTGAAGGAGAGGTCGATGCAGGTGCTGCGTCTCGTGCGCGGCGCGGTTCCCGAGGACTTCTGCGTCATCGCGGTCGGGGGAGTGGAGACGCCCTCCGATGTGCAGGAGCGGCTCGACGCCGGCGCGACGCTCGTGCAGGGGTACACGGCCTTCCTCTATCGCGGTCCGTTCTGGGGCCGGGAGATCAACCGCGGTCTCGTGCGCCGCTGATCCGCGGCACGAAAGAGGCGTCCCACGCTCCACGGAGCAGGGACGCCACTGACGTGCGAGGGATCAGGCGGGGCGGTCGCCCCGCTTCACCTGAGGCTTGGGGAGTCGCATGAAGCGCATCTGCAGGGAGCGCATCGCCGCGTACCAGCCGAGGCCGCGCTCCATCCGATCCTGGCCGAACTTCGCCGCCACCTTGCGCTTCACCCGGATGCCGAGGAGGATCATGCCGCCGATGGCGAGGATGAGGTAGGCCATCATCACGAGGTACGCCCAGCCCGCGATCGCGAACCCGCCGATGGCGAGGCTCGGCGGAAGCAGCGAGATGAGGATGACGAGCACCATCACGCCCATCACGAACTCGGCGGGATGCCATCCGGAATCCACGTAGTCGCGCACCCAGCGGCGCTGCGGACCCCTGTCGCGCGCCGGGAGGTACTTCTCCTCACCGGCCGCGAGCCCGGCCTGGGCGCGATTGCGGCGCTCGTTGAGCTCGGCGCGCGCGGCGGCCTTCGCCTCCTTCGTGTTCGCGACCAAGGGGCGGCGACGGGCGGCCTCCTGCTCCGCACGGGTCGGCGTCGCGCGACCCTTGCCGACGGCAGGCGTCTCGGCGGCGTCGTCGTTCGTCGATGGGGTGGAGGGGGTAATGGCCACGACGTTCCTCGGTTCGGTGAAGGGTTCACCTTAAGATTACTCGCATGACATCTCCTGCTCTGCCCGGTGACCCGAATCCGTCCGGCGATCGCGAGGCCGCCGTCCTGGACGCCGCTGCCACAGGGTTCCCCGCCGCGCTGAGCGACCTCGGACAGCTCGTCCGCATCCCCGGCATGGCGTGGCCCGCGTTCGACCAGACGCAGCTCGAGCGCAGCTCCGAGGCGGTGGCCGCGCTCGCGTCCGGAACAGGCGTCTTCGATGATGTCCGCATCCTGCGAGCGGCGATCCCCGGGACCGACGAGGTCGGGCAGCCTGCCGTCCTCGCCACCCGCGCGGCGCGCAACGGCAAGCCGACGATCCTCCTCTACGCGCACCACGACGTGCAGCCTCCGGGGGACGATGCCCTGTGGGAGACGCCGCCGTTCGAGCCGACGGTACGAGACGGACGTCTGTACGGTCGCGGTGCGGCCGACGACAAGGCGGGCATCATGGCCCACATCGCCTCCATCCGTGCGGTCGCCGAGGTGCTCGGCGACGACCTCGAGCTCGGCATCGCGATGTTCGTCGAAGGGGAGGAGGAGTACGGCTCGCGGTCGTTCGCGCAGTTCCTCTCCGACAACAAGGACGCCCTTCGCGCCGACGCGATCGTCGTCGCCGACTCCGGGAACTGGGACTCGTCGACACCGGGGCTCACCGTGTCGCTTCGCGGTAACGCCCGGTTCACCGTCCGCGTGCGCACCCTCGACCACGCGTCGCACTCCGGGATGTTCGGCGGCGCCGTCCCCGACGCCATGATGGCGACGGTCACGATGCTCGCGACCCTCTGGAACGCCGACGGGTCGGTCGCCGTCGAGGGCATGATCGAGCGCGACGCGCAGACGCCCGATTACACCGAGGAGACGCTCCGAGATGAGGCCGGACTGCTCCCGGGGACCTCGCCGATCGGAGACGGCACGATCCTCAGCCGCATCTGGAACAAGCCCTCCGTGACCGTCATCGGCATCGACGCGACGAGCGTGGCCGCTGCCTCGAACACGCTGTTGCCCGAGGTCACAGTCGTCATCAGCGCCCGTGTCGCGCCTGGCCAGACGGGCGAGGACGCCTATGCCGCGCTCGAGGCGCATCTGCGCGCACATGCTCCGTTCGGTGCGGAGCTCACATTCTCCGACGTGGATCTCGGCAACGGCTTCCTCGTCGACACCAGCGGCTGGGCGGTCGCCCTCACCCGCGAGGCCATGCGCGACGGCTACGGCGTCGCTCCCGTCGATCTCGGGGTCGGCGGCTCGATCCCGTTCATCGCGGATCTGGTGCGCGAGTTCCCGCAGGCGCAGATCCTGGTCACCGGCGTGGAAGACCCGCACTCGCGTGCCCACAGCCCGAACGAATCGCTTCACCTCGACACGTTCCGGCACGCCGTCGCGACCGAGGCGCTGCTGCTCTCGCGGATGAACGACATCATCTGAGCCGAGCCGCATCACCCGAGCCCCGCATGCGAGGCGGAGGGTAAAATCGAGATACCAGCCGTGCGAGCGCGGCCCGTCACAAGGAGCGACATGAGCGATATCACACTGACCCCGGCAGAGACCACCCAGGCGCACGGCGTGAAGCTGACCGATGCTGCGGCGACGAAGGTGAAGAACCTCCTCGAGCAGGAGGGCCGAGACGACCTCCGTCTCCGGGTCGCCGTCCAGCCCGGCGGATGCTCGGGACTCATCTACCAGCTGTACTTCGACGAGCGCTACCTCGAGGGCGACGAGACCGTCGACTTCGACGGTGTGGAGGTCATCGTCGACAACATGAGCGTCCCGTACCTCGACGGTGCGTCCATCGATTTCAAGGACACGATCTCGGAGCAGGGCTTCACGATCGACAACCCGAACGCCGCGGGCAGCTGCGCCTGTGGAGACAGCTTCCACTGAGCCCGGGAGCCCCGCCAACCTGCGTGGTTGGCATGAATCAGGTGTGAGGTTGCCCTAGACTTGGGTGTGCCCTGTCCGCAATCTGAAAGGTGCATCGTGCCCTCGAATCGCCGCCTTCGTTGGGTCGCTCTTCCGTTGGGAGTGGTGACCGCCGTGGCCCTGGCTGGATGTACCACCACAGAGCTGAACGGGTATCTCCCCGGCTTCGTGGACGACGGACCTGCAGCCACGAACCAGACCGAGCGCGTGTCGTCGCTCTGGGTGAACTCCTGGATCGTCCTGCTCGCCGTCGGCGTGATCACCTGGGCCCTGATGGCCTGGGCGGCGATCGCCTACCGCCGCCGCAAGGGGCAGACCGGTCTGCCCGTGCAGATGCGGTACAACATGCCGATCGAGATCTTCTACACGATCGTGCCGCTCATCCTCGTCCTGGGGATGTTCTTCTTCACCGCTCGCGACCAGGCGGCCATCGAGACGAAGTGGGATGAGCCCGACGTCGAGATCACCGCGATCGCCAAGCAGTGGGCGTGGGACTTCCAGTACGACGGCGAGGAGGAGGACAACTCCGACGCCGTATGGACGATGGGAATCCAGGCGCAGCCCGACGCCGCGGGCAACATCGATCAGGCCCAGCTGCCGACTCTGGTGCTGCCGGTCGACCAGAAGGTCACGATCAACCTCCAGTCCCGCGACGTCATCCACTCGTTCTGGATCATCGACTTCCTCTACAAGAAGGACATGTACATCGGGAAGGACAACTCCTGGTCGTTCATCCCGACCCGCGTCGGCGACTACGCCGGCAAGTGCGCCGAGCTCTGCGGCGAGTACCACTCGATGATGCTCTTCAACGTGAAGGTCGTCGAACAGGACGAGTACGACGCCTACCTCCAGACGCTCGAGGAGGAAGGCAACACGGGAGACATCACGGACGCCTACGACCGTCTCGCGAACTACCCCGGCATCAGCCCCCAGAACGACTCCGAGGAAGGAGAGGAGTAAGCCATGTCGACCACTGAAGCCCCCCGCACCGACGAGGCCCCTCGCTCCCGCCCCACCACCCTGCCCGCACGCCAGGCTGCTCTCATGAGCTCCTCGCGCGTCGAGCAGAAGGGCAACATCGTCGTCAAGTGGATCACCTCCACCGACCACAAGACGATCGGGTACATGTACCTCATCGCCTCGGTGCTGTTCTTCCTGCTCGGCGGCGTGATGGCACTCGTGATCCGCGCAGAGCTGTTCGCTCCCGGGATGCAGATCGTCCCCACCAAGGAGCAGTACAACCAGCTGTTCACGATGCACGGCACGATCATGCTGCTGATGTTCGCGACGCCGCTGTTCGCAGGGTTCGCCAACGCGATCCTGCCGCTGCAGATCGGTGCTCCCGACGTCGCGTTCCCGCGCCTCAACGCCTTCGCCTTCTGGCTGTTCCTGTTCGGCTCCACGATCGCGGTCGCCGGCTTCCTCACCCCGCAGGGTGCAGCATCCTTCGGATGGTTCGCGTATCAGCCCCTGGCCAGTGCGTCGTTCTCGCCGGGCGCCGGTGGAAACCTCTGGATGCTGGGTCTCGGCATCTCCGGCTTCGGCACGATCCTCGGCGCGGTGAACTTCATCACGACGATCATCACCATGCGCGCCCCGGGAATGACCATGTGGCGCATGCCGATCTTCTCGTGGAACACGCTCATCACGAGCCTCCTGATCCTCATGGCGTTCCCCGTGCTCGCCGCGGCGATCTTCGCGGCCGGTGCTGACCGTGTGCTCGGTGCCCACATCTACGACCCGCAGAACGGCGGCGTCCTGCTGTGGCAGCACCTGTTCTGGTTCTTCGGGCACCCCGAGGTGTACATCATCGCGCTGCCGTTCTTCGGCATCGTGTCGGAGATCTTCCCGGTCTTCAGCCGCAAGCCGATCTTCGGGTACAAGACCCTCGTCTACGCGACGATCGCCATCGCCGCCCTCTCGGTCGCGGTGTGGGCGCACCACATGTACGTGACCGGCTCGGTCCTGCTGCCGTTCTTCGCGCTGATGACGATGCTCATCGCCGTCCCGACGGGTGTGAAGATCTTCAACTGGATCGGCACCCTCTGGCGAGGCTCGGTCACTTTCGAGACGCCGATGGTCTTCGCTCTCGGGTTCCTCGTGTCGTTCGTCTTCGGCGGTCTGACCGGTGTCATCCTCGCGGCTCCGCCGCTGGACTTCCACCTCTCGGACTCGTACTTCGTGGTCGCGCACTTCCACTACGTCGTCTTCGGCACGGTCGTGTTCGCGATGTTCGCCGGGTTCTACTTCTGGTGGCCGAAGTGGACGGGGCGGATGCTGAACGAGCGCCTCGGGTACGTGCACTTCTGGATGCTGTTCATCGGCTTCCACATGACGTTCCTGATCCAGCACTGGCTGGGTGTCGACGGCATGGTCCGCCGTTACGCGGACTACTCCGAAGCCGACGGATGGACGTGGGGCAACCAGGTGTCGACGATCGGCGCGATCATCCTCGGTGCGTCGATGTTGCCGTTCTTCCTCAACGTGTGGATCACAGCCCGCAAGGCACCGAAGGTGACCGTCAACGACCCGTGGGGCTATGGTGCATCGCTCGAATGGGCGACGTCCTGCCCGCCTCCGCGGCACAACTTCACCTCGATCCCGCGCATCCGCAGCGAGCGCCCGGCGTTCGACCTGAACCACCCCGAGGCGGCCGAGTTCGCGACCACTGCCCCCGGCGAGCGAGAGGGCCACTGAGCCATGCGCGACAACGTCATCCTCTGGTGGATCCTCACCGCGTTCTTCGCCCTCGTCGGCGTCGTCTACACCGGCTGGCACATCCTGGCCACGCCGGCCGAGAACTTCGCGATGCGCATCGAGTGGGTCGGCACCGTGGCGCTGTTCTTCGCCGCCTTCATGGGTGCGATGATCGCGTTCTACCTCGACCGGACGCACAAGGCGCAGAACGGTGAGCTGCCCGAAGACATCCTGACGAGCGACATCGACGACGGAGACCCCGAGCTCGGCGAGTTCAGCCCGTGGTCGTGGTGGCCGATCGTGCTGGCCGCCTCCGCCGGTATCTTCGTCGTGGGACTCGCTGTCGGCCAGTTCCTCCTCCCGATCGGTCTGTCGATCTTCGTGATCGCGATCATCGGCTGGGTGTACGAGTACTACCGCGGCAACTTCGCACGCTGATCAGACGACAAAGGCCCCCGGGAATCCCGGGGGCCTTTGTCGTATGCCACAATCACGCGCGAGTGCGCACCCGAGCGATGCCCGTCAGCGGGTCCACGGGGCGACGGTGGACACCATCGGCGTCCTCGACGGGATAGCCCTCCCTGACCCAGTACTCGAACCCGCCGATCATCTCACGCACGTCATAGCCGAGCCGAGCGAACTCGAGCGCTCCCTTCGCCCCGGCGTTGCAGCCCGGGCTCCAGCAGTACACCACGACTGCCGCATCCCGGGGGATCTCCACGGGGGCTCGAGTCGTGATCTCGCTGTAGTGCATGTGCACGGCGCCGGACACACGTCCCTGCGCCCAGGCCTCATCCGACCGGACGTCGACGACGATGAGGTCTTCACCGGCTCTGAGGGCGGCATGGACGTCGCTGGCATCCGTCTCGTACGAGAGCTTGGCTGCGTAGTAGTCGGCTCGATCGATCATGATCTCAGCCTAGAAGCGGCAGAGAGGCTGCGCGCATCGCATACGGACTCGGGGGAGCAGGTTTCCGCCATTCTCTCGAACGGTAGCGGCGCCTCAGAGCTCGATCGTCATCTGCACCCGTCGACCGTACCGGTCGATGCCGATCGCCGCCTCGGTGTCCACGAGACGGAGTTGGAATGCCGTCTCCGGGATGCTCTCGAGAAAGCCGCAGGAGGCGTAGAAGGGCGCGTTCCAGGGAACGTCGGCGTAGGTGCGCAGGGTGACGCGGGTGTAGCCGCGAGCGCGCGCCTCGTCGAGCGCTGCGGTCACGAGCAGCCGTCCGAACCCCCGACGCCCGACAGCAGGCCGCACGGACAGCTGCTCGAGGTGGGCGTGACCGTCCGCATCCAGGACGTGCACGAATCCCGCGGGGGAGTCGTCACTCGGATCCTCCAGCAGCAGCACGAATCCCGGGCCGCCGATCCGCTCGACGGCGTCACCGGCGGGGGGCCACTCGGATGCGCCGAAGCTGTCTGTGAGCAGTACGTCCGCATCACGTTCGATCGACGCGACGTGCTCCGCATCGGATGCCGAGGCTGGCCTGATCGTCACGCTCATCGGGCATCTTCCGAGATGGCCGCGACCGCTTCGATCTCGACCAGCTGATCCTCATAGCCGAGCACGGTGACGCCGAGCAGCGTGCTGGGGACGTCGTGCGATCCGAATGCCTCGTGGACCACATCCCAGGCGGTCACGAGGTCGGCCTGCGAGGACGACGCGACGAGCACTCGTGTGCTGATGACATCGGTCAGGTCGGCTCCGCTGGCCCGAAGTGCTGTCCGGAGCGTGCGAATGCAGTGCGCGGCCTGGGCAGCGTAGTCCCCGGGAGCGGTCGTGCGTCCGTCCTCGTCGAGCGGGCACGCGCCAGCGAGGAAGATCAGACGTGAGCCCGCCGGAGCCGTAGCTGCGTGGGCGTAGGGAGCGGGGGCGAGCGCCGGCGTGCGGATGAGGCGGACGGAGGTCATTCCCCGATCCTTGCACGCCCACGTGAAAGGGCCCTGTCCGAAAAACGGACAGGGCCCTTCAGGGAGTCGGCCTGGATCAGGCGTCGTCTTCCGACTTCTTGTTGCGAGGCCGCTTCACCGGCTCGGTCGAGATGACCGTGCTGGGAGTGTTGGGCGTCTCGTCCACGTGCGTCTCGTCGGCCGTCAGAGGAGCGTCAGGGAACCCGGCGCGCTCGTGTGCACCCTGGATCTCGGCGAGCTCGATCTCCTCGTCCTGTGCGAGCACGTGGTGCTGGTGCGCATCGGCAGCCGCGACCTCGGCCTGCGTGAGCGGAGCGAGACGATCCTCGTAGAACCAGCGGGAGACCGAGGATCGCAGGTTCTGCGTCCAGGAGATCCGTCCCTTGGCGTTCGGTCGCACGACGAGGGGCTCGTAGCCGTCGTGATCGATGAGCTTCCACCGGTCGTACTTGTCGACCGGCTGGTGCACCTCGATGAACTCGCCTCCGGGAAGGCGGACGATGCGACCCGACTCGAAACCGTGCAGGACGATCTCGCGGTCCTTCTTCTGCAGAGCGAGCGCGATGCGCTTGGTGACGAAGTAGCCGAGCACCGGGCCGATGAAGAGCAGAGCCTGGAGGGTGTGGATCACGCCCTCCATCGTGAGCATGAAGTGCGTCGCGATGAGGTCAGACGAGGCAGCAGCCCACAGGACCGCGTAGAAGATGACGCCGGCAGCGCCGATCGCCGTGCGCGTCGCGGCGTTGCGCGGGCGCTGAGCGATGTGGTGCTCGCGCTTGTCACCGGTGATCCACGCCTCGAGGAAGGGATAGATCGCGACCACGACGATGAACAGACCGAGCACGACGAGAGGCAGCAGGATGCCGAACGACCACGTGCGGTCGAGGAACACGATGTCGAGGTTCGACGGTGCGAGTCGCAGCGCCCCGTCCGCGAAGCCGATGTACCAGTCGGGCTGGGTACCGGCGGACACGGGGGAGGGGTCGTAGGGACCGTAGTTCCAGATCGGGTTGATCTGGAAGAACGTCGCGATCAGCACGATCACGCCGAACACGATGAACAGGTAGCCGCCCATCTTCGACATGTAGACCGGCATCATCGGGTAGCCCACGACGTTCTCGTTCGTTCGGCCCGGGCCGGCGAACTGCGTGTGCTTGTTGACGATCATGAGCATCAGGTGCACGACGATGAGGCCGATGACCAGCAGCGGCAGCAGCAGGATGTGCAGCGTGTACAGGCGACCGACGATCGCTGTGCCGGGGAACTCCCCGCCGAACAGCATGAAGGAGGTCCAGGTTCCGATCAGGGGGATTCCCTTGATCATGCCGTCGATGATGCGCAGGCCGTTGCCCGACAGGAGGTCGTCGGGGAGCGAGTAGCCGGTGAAGCCCTCGGCCATCGCGAGGATGAACAGTACGAAGCCGATCACCCAGTTCAGCTCACGCGGCTTGCGGAAGGCACCGGTGAAGAAGACGCGCAGCATGTGCACGCCGATGCCGGCGATGAAGACCAGCGCGGCCCAGTGGTGGATCTGGCGAACCAGGAGTCCGCCACGGAGATCGAACGAGATGTTCAGCGACGACTCGAGGGCGGCCGACATCGCGATGCCGCGCATCGGGGCATAGGCACCCGTGTAGTGCGTCTCGACCATGGAGGCCTCGAAGAAGAACGTCAGGAAGGTTCCGGAGAGGAACACGACCACGAAGCTCCACAGCGCGATCTCACCCAGCATGAACGACCAGTGGTCGGGGAAGATCTTGCGGCCGAGCTCCTTGACGAAGCCGGAGAGGCTGGTGCGCTCATCGATGTAGTTCGACGCGGCGCCGACGAAGCGGCCGCCGAGAGGCGCCTTGGTGTCCTTGTCCTCTTTGGACAGCGTTGCGGTGCTCAATGGCGCTCCCAGAAGCTCGGGCCGACGGGCTCGGTGAAGTCACTGCGTGCGACGAGGTAGCCCTCGTCGTCGACGGTGATGGGCAGCTGAGGCAGCGGTCGCGCAGCCGGGCCGAAGATGACCTTGGCGTGATCCGTCACATCGAACTGCGACTGGTGGCAGGGGCAGAGGAGGTGGTGCGTCTGCTGCTCGTACAGGGCCACGGGGCAGCCGACGTGCGTGCAGACCTTCGAGTACGCGACGATGCCGTCGTACGACCAGTCCTTGCGGTCCTCAGCCTCGACGAGCTGCTCGGGACGCAGGCGCATCATCAGGACGATGGCCTTGGCCTTCTCCTCGAGGTAGCCGTCGTGGTGGCTGAGCTCCGCGAGCTCCTCCGGGATGACGTGGAAGGCGGAGCCGAGGGTGACGTCCGCAGCGCGGATCGGCGTCCCGTCGGGGTCGCGGACGAGGCGAGCGCCCTTCTCCCACATCGTGTGCTTGAGCAGAACCACCGGGTCGCCCGCCGTGGGGTCGTCCGGGGTGCTGTGCGGCGCGAGGCCGCGGAACAGCGTGACACCCGGGATGATCGAGGCGACGATCGCTGCGAACAGCGAGTTGCGGATCATCGTACGGCGCCCGAATCCGGACTCCTCATTGGCGGCGGAGAAAGCGTTGACCGCCGCCTCGCGGGTCGAGTCCTTGCCACGGGTGGGGTGGCGGTACTCGATGTGCTCCTTGTCGCTCATCAGAGCCTTGGACCAGTGGATCGCACCGATGCCGATGGCGAGCAGCGCGAGCGAGATGCCCAGACCGATGAAGAGGTTGTTCTGGCGGATGTCGATGAGAGCGCCGCTCTCGATCGGGAAGAGCATGTAGGCGGCGACCGCCCAGATGCTACCGGCCAGCGAGAGGTAGAACAGGGTGTAGACCGTGCGCTCCGCAGCCTTCTCGGCACGCGGGTCCTTGTCGGTCATCCGCTCGCGGTGCGGCGGCAGCCCGGGGTTCTGCACGGGATCGCTGACTGCGACACCCAGCCCCGGAGAGGGCTGGTAGGCCCTGTCAAGAGCCTGCGAGTCGTCGTCGTGTGCCATGGTGCTCCTCGTACGTTCCTCTTCGATGATTAAGCGTCAGTTGGACTTCGCCGTGATCCACACGGTGATCGCGACAAGCGCGCCGATTCCGAAGATCCAGGCGAACAGGCCCTCGGAGACCGGACCGAGCGAACCGAGCGAGAACCCGCCGACCTGCACGGACTGCTGCTGGAAGAGCAGCGCCGAGATGATGTCGCGCTTGTCCTCGTCCGACAGGTTCATGTCGCCGAAGACGGGCATGTTCTGGGGGCCGGTGACCATGGCTGCATAGATGTGCAGAGCGCTCGTCTCCGTGATGGCGGGGGCGTACTTGCCCTCCGTGAGCGCTCCACCGGCGGCGGCCACGTTGTGGCACATCGCGCAGTTGACGCGGAAGAGCTCGGCGCCGTGTGCCACGTCGCCCTCGCCGTCGAGGATCTCGTCAGCGGGGAAGGTGGGGCCGGGGGCCTCGGACTGCACGTAGGAGGCCATCGCGAGGATCTGCTCCTCGGTGAACTGCGGCTCCTTCTGGGGGGCCTGCGGCCCCTGCATCTGCAGCGGCATGCGGCCGGTCGAGACCTGGAACTCGACCGCGAGCTCGCCCACGCCGTAGAGGCTGGGGCCGTTGGGGGTGCCCTGCAGGTCGAGGCCATGGCAGGTGGCGCAGTTGGCCGTGAACAGCTTCTCGCCGTCCTCGACCGTGAGCGTCGTCTCCGCAGCCGTCGGGGTGTCGGTCGCCGCGAACGCCGCGGACGCGCCGGCGTACACGGCGCCGGTGATCATGAGGCCTGCTCCGATGAGTGCCGCCGCGGCCAGTGGGCTGCGTCGGCCGTTCGAACGGCGCTTCTTCTCTCGTGCCATCTCGGGGATCAGCTCCGCTCTTATTTCAGGAAGTAGATAACGACGAACAGCACGATCCAGACGACGTCGACGAAGTGCCAGTAATAGGACACCACGATCGAGGAGGTCGCCTCCTTGTGCCGGAAATTCTTGACGGCGTATGCGCGTCCGATCACCAGCAGGAACGCGATGAGACCGCCGGTGACGTGCAGCGCGTGGAAGCCGGTGGTGATGTAGAACGCCGAGGCGTACGAGTCGGCGCTGATCGGCATGCCCTCAGCGACGAGCTGCGCATACTCCCAGACCTGGCCGGAGACGAAGATGGCACCGAGCGCGAAGGTCAGGAAGAACCACTCGACCATGCCCCAGCCGAAGAGGCGACGACGACCGGCGCCGTTCTTCTGCCCCTTGGCGATGCGGTACGGCTGCAGGTCCTCTGCGGCGAACACGCCCATCTGGCAGGTGAACGACGAGAGCACGAGGATCGCGGTGTTGACGAACGCGAACGGTACGTTCAGCAGTTCGGTGCGGTCGGCCCAGAGCTCGGGGGAGGTGCTGCGGAGCGTGAAGTAGATCGCGAAGAGTCCCGCGAAGAACATCACCTCGCTGCCGAGCCACACAATGGTGCCGACAGCTACCGGATTGGGGCGCTTGATCGTTCTTGCCGCCGGGGCATACGTCGCTGAGGTCGTCACCCCTCCATTATGGCCGATCCGCGGGCATGATTCTCGCACCGCGGGCCGTCGATTCGACGTGCAGCGACTTAGGGGACCCTAAGAAAACACTGCGAATCCTCGGTGAATCCGCGGGAAACAGGGGATGCCGCCCAGCCGGTCTCGCGCGCGCAACGATCTGCACGTTTTCTCGACGCCGATAGGATCGCACACATGGCTGATTCCCTGACCTGGTCCGATCTGCTCACCACACTTCTGGAGCGTCGCGATCTCAGCGTCTGGGAATCGACCTGGGCCATGCGGCAGATCATGCGCGGCGACGTCACCGAGGCCCAGCTCGCCGGATTCCTGGTGGCGCTGCGCGCCAAGGGAGAGACGATCGACGAGATCGTGGGATTCCGCGACGCAATCCTCGAGGCCGCCGTGCCGCTGCCGGTGTCGCCCAACGTGCTCGACATCGTCGGCACCGGAGGAGACCGGGTCGGCACGGTCAACGTCTCGACCACCGCGGCCGTCATCATCGGGGCCACCGGCATCCCGGTGGTCAAGCACGGCAACCGCGCGGCGAGCTCGTCGTCCGGGTCGTCCGATGTGCTCAGTGCCCTGGGCCTGGAGCTGACCCTGGACCCGGCATCCGTCTCCTCCATCCTCGACCGCACGGGGATCACGTTCGCCTGGGCCGGAGCGTTCCACCCCGGCTTCAAGCACGCGGGAGCCGTGCGCGCGCAGCTCGGGGTCCCCACCGTCTTCAACATGCTCGGCCCGCTCTGCAATCCGGCCCGCGCAGAGGCCAACGCGGTCGGCGTCGCGCAGATGGAACGCGTCCCCCTCATCACGGGCGTGTTCCGAACTCGGGGTGCGACCGCTCTCGTCTTCCGCGGCGACGACGGTCTCGACGAGCTCACGACCACGGGCCACAGCAGGATCTGGGAGGTCACACGCGGGGACATCCACGAGCACGACCTCGATCCGCGCGATCTCGGGATCCCGATCGCCGACCTGGCCGACCTCATCGGCGGGTCTCCGGAGCACAACGCCGACATACTCCGGCGCACCCTCGCCGGAGAGACCGGCGCGGTGCGTGACATCGTCCTGCTCAACGCGGCCGCCGGCATCGTGGCGTTCGAGCTGTCGCAGGATGCGACTCAGGTGCAGCGCCCGATCCTCGAGCGGCTGCGCGAAGGATATGAGCGAGCCTCGGCCGCGGTCGACGACGGTCGCGCGGCGGCGAAGCTCGACGAGTGGATCGGCGTCAGCCGCGAGCTGGCCACCGCATAGGAGGAGCCATGGACGCCGTCGCCGCACTGCTCGAGATCGCCTCGCTCCTCGAGCGTGAACGCGCGTCGCGCTACCGGGCGAAGGCGTTCCGTCAGGCCGCGGCGACTCTGCAGCAGCTGCCCGACGACGTACGGGACGACCCGACGCGGCTGCGCGCCGCGAAGGGGATCGGGGAATCCACCTTCGCCGTGATCCGGCAGGCGCAGGCAGGGGAGACGCCCGACTACCTCGTCGAACTGCGCGGCGAGGTGGAGCCGGAGATCGTCTCCGCCCTCCGCGGCAAGCTGCGCGGCGATCTGCACGCCCACACCGACTGGTCGGACGGAACCACGCCGATCCCGGTGATGGCAGCCGCGGCGCGCGCGCTCGGTCACGAGTACCAGGCGATCACCGATCACTCCCCGCGGCTGCGCGTGGCCCGCGGTCTGTCGGCCGAGCGCCTCCGCGAGCAGATGCCCCTCGTCAGGGCGGAGTCGGGAGACGGTCTCACGCTGCTCGCCGGGATCGAGGTCGACATCCTCGAGGACGGCGCCCTCGACCAGGACGATTCCCTCCTCGGGGAGCTGGACATCGTCGTGGCCTCCGTGCACTCCAAGCTCCGCATGGACTCCCGTCCGATGACGGCCCGGATGATCGCCGCGGTCTCGCACCCGCGCGTCAACGTCCTGGGGCACTGCACAGGGCGGCTCGTCCAGGGGGAACGCGGCACCCGCCCGGAATCGCAGTTCGACGCCGCAGCCGTGTTCGCCGCGTGTGCCGAGAACGGGGTCGCCGTCGAAATCAACTCGCGCCCGGAGCGGCAGGACCCGCCTGACGACCTGATCGAGATCGCTCTCGCCGCGGGATGCCTCTTCTCCATCGACTCGGATGCGCACGCGCCGGGGCAGCTGTCGCTGCTGGATCACGGCGCCGAGCGCGCCGAGCGTCTCGGGGTTCCCGCTTCCCGCATCGTCACGACGTGGGGACTCGAGCGGCTGCTGGCCTGGACGAGCTGAGCCCTTCCTCTCAGTCTCCGGTCGTCGCGACGGCAGCGATGGCTCGCGTCATGGACGTGCCCAGGTTCCACTCGTCCGCGACGGCCGTCGCCGCATCGACCTCCGCCGGGTCGAGGGGGCGGAGCGGCTCGGTCGGAGCGGTGATGTCGAGGTCGGTGGCCACGGCGACGACCTTCGGGGCGACATCGAGATAGGCGTCGGCCGCGAGGACCTTGGCCCGGACCCCCGCACTCATGCCCTCGCCGGCTACGGCCGCCGCGCGGATGCCGACCAGATCGCCATGCTCCTTGAGCAGTGTCGCCGCCGTCTTCTCGCCGACACCGGCCACGCCGGGAAGGCCATCCGAGGCGTCGCCTCGCATCGTCGCGAAATCGGCGTACTGGCCGGGCAGGACTCCGTACTTGGCCACGACCACGGCATCCGTCACGATCTCGAGATTGCTCATGCCACGCGCGGTGTAGACCACTCGCACCTGTCGGGCGTCGTCCACGAGCTGGAACAGGTCGCGGTCGCCCGTGACGATGTCGACGGGCATCGTGGCGTGCGTGGCGAGGGTTCCGATCACGTCATCGGCCTCATGCTCGGCGACGCCGATGATCGGGATGCCGAGGAGTCCGAGCGTCTGACGGATGAGGGGGATCTGAGCCTCCAGTGGATCCGGGACCTCCTCGACGTCCGGCCCGGCCGGCACGACCTCGACCACCCGGTGCGCCTTGTAGCTGGGGATGAGGTCGACGCGCCACTGCGGTCGCCAGTCGTCGTCCCAGCATGCGATCACGTGGGTGGGCTCGTACAGTGTCACGAGCTTGGCGACGATGTCGAGCAGGCCGCGCACCGCGTTGATGGGGGAGCCGTCCGGCGCCGTCACCTTGTCGGGGACCCCGTAGAAAGCGCGGAAGTAGAGGCTGGCGGTGTCGAGCAGGAGCAGCTTGTCGGCGCGAGGCATGACGACAGTCTGTCAGCGCGGAGCGCCGGGGTCAGCATTCTGCTCTGACGCACGACTCCGGGATCTGATAGCCTTAACCGTCACTCGTGGCGTGCACATGCATGCCCTCGTGTCAGCACTCCACAATCCAATCGCTGAGAAGCATGCATCCGGCCGCGCGCGGCCCGTGCCTCCAGCCCGAGTTCCATTCAACAAGGACAACCCACTACATGACTACCGCAACGACCGCCCCGGCCACCAAGCAGGTCGCCATCAACGACATCGGATCTGCTGAGGACTTCCTGGCCGCGGTCGAGAAGACCCTGAAGTTCTTCAACGACGGCGACATCATCGAGGGCACGATCGTCAAGATCGACCGCGACGAGGTCCTGCTCGATGTCGGATACAAGACCGAGGGTGTCATCCCCTCGCGCGAGCTCTCCATCAAGCACGACGTCGACCCCAACGAGGTCGTCAAGGTCGGCGACGAGGTCGAGGCACTCGTTCTCCAGAAGGAGGACAAGGAAGGCCGTCTGATCCTCTCCAAGAAGCGCGCGCAGTACGAGCGTGCCTGGGGAGACGTCGAGAAGATCAAGGAGAACGACGGCGTCGTCACCGGCACTGTCATCGAGGTCGTCAAGGGTGGCCTCATCGTCGACATCGGCCTCCGTGGCTTCCTGCCGGCCTCGCTCATCGAGCTTCGCCGCGTCCGGGACCTCACGCCGTACCTCGGCCAGGAGATCGAGGCCAAGATCCTCGAGCTCGACAAGAACCGCAACAACGTGGTCCTGTCGCGCCGCGCCCTGCTCGAGCAGACGCAGTCCGAGTCGCGCACGACGTTCCTCAACAACCTGCACAAGGGTCAGGTTCGCAAGGGTGTCGTCTCGTCGATCGTCAACTTCGGTGCGTTCGTCGACCTGGGCGGCGTGGACGGCCTCGTGCACGTCTCCGAGCTGTCCTGGAAGCACATCGAGCACGCCTCCGAGGTCGTCGAGGTGGGCCAGGAGGTCACCGTCGAGATCCTCGAGGTCGACCTCGACCGCGAGCGCGTCTCCCTGTCGCTGAAGGCGACGCAGGAGGACCCGTGGCAGGTCTTCGCCCGCACCCACGCGATCGGTCAGGTCACGCCGGGTAAGGTCACCAAGCTCGTCCCGTTCGGTGCGTTCGTGCGCGTCGCAGACGGCATCGAGGGCCTCGTCCACATCTCCGAGCTCTCCAGCAAGCACGTCGAGCTGGCCGAGCAGGTCGTCTCCGTCGGCGAAGAGGTGTTCGTCAAGGTCATCGACATCGACCTCGAGCGTCGCCGCATCTCGCTGTCGCTCAAGCAGGCCAACGAGTCGGTCGACCCCAACGGCACCGAGTTCGACCCGGCCCTCTACGGCATGGTCGCGGAGTACGACGAGAACGGCGAGTACAAGTACCCGGAGGGCTTCGACGCCGAGACCGGTGCGTGGAAGGAAGGCTTCGACGCCCAGCGCGAGGCATGGGAGCAGGAGTACGCTGCAGCCCAGGCTCGCTGGGAGGCGCACAAGGCTCAGGTCACCAAGGCGGCCGAGGCCGAGGCTGCGGCCGGCGAGGACTTCGGCGGTCAGACCTTCTCCAGCGAGGTCGCAGGCGCCGGCACGCTGGCGGACGACGAGGCTCTCGCGGCTCTGCGCGAGAAGCTCTCTGGCGGCAACTCCTAAGCATCACTGCCTGAACGGGCCGTCACCTCTTCGGAGGTGGCGGCCCGTTCCGCATATCCAGCCGGCGCGTTCCGTGTCCGTACGTTACGAGGCGGCTGGTCACGTCCGCCCTGTCTCGGACACCATGAGGGCATGACCTCCCTCCTCAACGCGCCCGCTCCGTCGCGCGCACGGGAGAGCGCCGGCACCGCACAGGCCGTGCGACTCGAGTCTGTCGAGCGCTCGTTCCCGCTGCCACGAGGCACCCGGCCCGTGCTCCGCGACATCGAGGTGGAGATCGCCGCCGGGGAGATCGTCGCCATCGTCGGCCCTTCCGGCTGCGGCAAGTCGACGCTGCTTCGGCTGATCGGCGGGCTGGACACGCCGACGCGCGGCAGCATCCGTCTCGATGAGACCGCCGTCGCGGATGTCGACGAGCGCACCGCCGTCGCCTTCCAGGAGCCCCGGCTGCTGCCCTGGCGCACCCTCGCGCAGAACGTCGCGCTCGGACTGCCTCGGGGGACGCCACGCAGGGAAGGGCGAGCCAGGGTCGAGGAGCTCCTGCACCTGGTGGGACTCGACCACGCCGCAGATCAGCGGCCCCGCGAGGTCTCCGGCGGCATGGCTCAGCGGGCGTCGCTCGCGCGCGCGCTCGCCCGGAACCCCGGGGTACTGCTCCTCGATGAGCCCTTCGGCGCGCTCGACGCCCTGACTCGCCTTCGGATGCACGATCTGCTCCTGAAGATCCATGCGGCCGAGCCGACCACCGTCCTGCTCGTCACGCATGACGTCGAGGAGGCGCTCTACCTCGCCGACCGCGTGCTGCTCCTGCGCACGCTCGGCGACGGCTCCGGAGCGGATGCCGCATCCATCGCGCAGACCATCGCCGTTCCCGGCAGCCGCCCCCGCGATCGAGCCGATCGCGGCCTCGCAGACCTCCGCGCCGAGCTTCTCGAGGGACTCGGCGTCGACACCCACCACCGCGTACCCACCGAGGAGAACCGATGAGCACCATCACCCGCCGAATCATCCCCGCGATCGCCCTCGCCGGGTCGATGATGCTCCTGGCGACCGGCTGCGTCGCGGGGGAGAACGCCTCCGCCTCCGATTCGACGCCGGACGACTCCGCCGCAGCGGACGGGTGGTCGTCGGACACGCTGTCGATCGACTTCGCCACCTACAATCCCCTGAGCCTCGTGATCCGCGACCAGGGCATCCTGGAGGAGATCCTGGGCGACGACGTCGCCGTGGAGTGGGTGCAGTCCGCGGGGTCGAACAAGGCGAACGAGCTGCTGCGATCGGGGTCCATCGACGTCGGCTCGACGGCGGGCTCGGCGGCGCTGCTGGCCCGCTCGAACGGGTCGCCGATCCAGGTGATCGACATCTACTCCCAGCCGGAGTGGTCGGCCATCGTCGTCGGGCCAGACAGCGACATCACCTCTGTCGAGGACCTCGCGGGCAAGTCGGTCGCCGCGACCAAGGGCACCGATCCGTACTTCTTCCTGCTCCAGTCCCTCGAAGAGGCCGGGCTCTCGGTCGATGACGTCGAGGTGCAGAACCTCCAGCACGCCGACGGTCGGGCCGCTCTGGACGGTGGCTCCGTCGACGCCTGGGCCGGCCTCGACCCCATCATGGCCGCGGCCGAGGTCGAATCCGGCGACCAGCTCATCTACCGCAACGTCGACTTCAACACCTATGGCTTCCTGAACGCCACCGAGGACTTCATCGAGAACCACCCCGACCTCGCCCAGGCCGTCGTCGATGCCTACGAGCAGGCTCGCGAGTGGGCGCTGGAGAACCCGGAGGAGACCGCCGCGCTGCTCGCCGAGGTCGCCGGCATCGACATCGAGGTCGCGACGACCGTCATCGAGGAGCGTTCCAACCTCGACGTGAGCGGTGTGCCCGGTGATGATCAGATCGCCGTGCTCGAGAAGATCGCGCCCGTTCTCGTCGAGTCCGGCGACGTGCAGGGCGGTGCGGATGCGGTCGACGAGGCGCTGTCATCGATCGTGAACGACACCTTCGCGAAGAAGGCGGTCAGCGGCGAGTGACGGACATCGATCAGCGCGACGTCGTACCCGCGGACAGTCAGGACGCGGTCGACTTCGCCAAGGGCGTGCGTCGGCATCCGGCGAGCGTCGCCCGGCGTGCGTGGGATCGTCCGGTCGTGCGGGTCCTGGGTGGCTTCCTGCTCCCCGCGATCATCCTGATCGCCTGGCAGGTCGTCACGACGACCGGAGCAGTCCCGCCCTATCGGCTTCCGGCTCCCGCCACCGTCATCACTGCCGGGGTCGAACTGGCGGAGCGCGGCGAACTCTGGACGCACATCGCGATCTCCGTGCAGCGCGTGCTGCTCGGCTTCGCGATCGGGTCGGTGATCGGGCTCGCCGCGGCCGGCATCGTCGGACTCTCCCGCATCGGCGACGTCCTGCTCAGCCCCACGCTCGCCGCCGTGCGCGCCGTGCCGTCGCTGGCGTGGGTGCCGCTGCTCATCCTCTGGATGCAGATCGGCGAAGAATCCAAAGTGACGCTCATCGCCATCGGAGCGTTCTTCCCGGTGTACACCACCGTCGCATCCGCCCTGCGGCACGTCGACCCTCAGCTCGTCGAGGCAGGGCGGTCGTTCAGCCTGCGCGGCTGGTCGCTCTTCCGCACCGTCCAGCTGCCGGCCGTCGTGCCCTCCGTGGTCGCGGGACTCCGCCTCGCACTCGCGCAGGCATGGCTGTTCCTCGTGGCGGCGGAGCTGATCGCGTCGTCCATGGGACTCGGGTTCCTCCTCACGGACTCGCAGAACAGCGGACGCGTCGACCGGATCCTCCTCTCGATCGTGCTGCTCGCCGTGCTCGGAACCATCACGAACGGCGTCCTCGCCCTGATCGAGAAGCATCTGCTCCGGCGGTGGGCGTGACCGCCGTGGAGGCTCGACTGCAGGAGACCCGCAGCTACCCTGCGTCCGCCGGGCACGCTGCTCGGGCGAATGTCAGCGCAGAGGCCTACGGTCGTGGCTCGGCGGACCCGGTGTCGTTCTGGGAGGACGCGGCTCGGCGGCTCGACTGGGCGGAGCCCTGGCACACGGCCCATGAGTGGGATCCACCCGTGGACGGGGCGGTGCCCGCGGCCCGCTGGTTCGTCGGAGGCCGGCTCAACGTGGCGTACAACTGCGTGGACCGGCATGTCGCGGCCGGCCGCGGCGACAAGGTGGCCCTGCACTTCGAGGGCGAGCCCGGCGATCGGGTCACGGTCACGTACGCCGATCTGCAGCGCCGTGTCGCGCGTGCCGCGAACGCACTGATCGAGCTCGGCATCGAGCCGGGCGACCGAGTCGTCATCTACCTGCCCGTGCTCGTGGAGACCGTGGTCATCACCCTGGCGTGCGCCCGCATCGGCGCCGTCCACTCGCTCGTGTTCGGCGGGTTCTCCGCGGAGGCGGTGCGGTTCCGTCTGACGGACACCGGAGCGAAGCTGCTCGTGACGAGCGACGGGCAGTTCCGCCGCGGGACCGCGACCGAGGTGAAGACGACAGCCGACGTCGCGGCCGCGGATCTGCCCCACCTCGAGCACGTCCTCGTCTTGCGGCGCACCGGGCAGGACGTGCCATGGACCGAGGGGCGGGACGTCTGGTGGCACGAGGCCGTCGACCGCGCCTCGTCGCAGCACGTCGCGGAGGCGTTCGACGCGGAGCATCCGCTGTTCATCATCTACACCTCGGGGACGACGGGGAGGCCGAAGGGCCTCGTCCACACCTCCGGTGGCTACCTCACCCATGCGAGCTGGGCGCACTGGGCGCACTTCGACGCCAAGCCGGACGACGTGCACTGGTGCACCGCCGACCTGGCATGGGTCACGGCGCACACGTATGAGATCTATGGGCCGCTGTCGAACGGGCTCACTCAGGTCATCTACGAGGGGACGCCCGACACCCCGAACCGCGAGCGGCACCTCGAGATCATCGAGCGCTACGGCGTCACGGTCTACTACACCGCGCCGACGTTGATCCGCACCTTCATGACGTGGTTCGGTGCAGACCTGCCCGCCGGTCACGACCTCACGACGCTGCGGCTGCTCGGCACCGTCGGAGAGGCGATCAACCCGGAGGCGTGGGTGTGGTTCCGGCGCAACTTCGGTCGTGACGAGCTGCCCGTGATCGACACCTGGTGGCAGTCCGAGACCGGCGCCGCGATGATCGCGCCGCTTCCCGGAGTGACGACGCTCAAGCCGGGTTCCGCGTCCGTCCCGCTGCCGGGGATCGACGCCGCCGTGGTGGACGAGAACGGCGACGAGGTCGTACCCGGACGCTCGGGCACGCTGGTCGTCCGCCGCCCGTGGCCGGGCATGGCGCGCACTGTCTGGGGCGACCCGCAGCGGTACCGCGACGCGTACTGGTCCGCATACGCGGGCAAGGGTGACACGGGCGGCTACTACGTCGCGGGTGACGGCGCGACGCGTGACCACGACGGATTCATCTGGATCCTCGGCCGACTCGACGACGTGGTCAACGTGTCGGGGCATCGCCTCTCGACGATCGAGATCGAGTCTGCCCTCGTCGCGCACGACACCGTCGGCGAGGCGGGGACGGCAGGGGTCGCCGACGCCGTCACCGGGCAGGCGGTCGTCGCATTCGTGACGCCCTCGGGTCGTGCCGACGTGTCGACGGCGGCGCTGCGCGGCCAGGTCGCGCATGCGATCGGTCCGGTGGCGAAACCGAAGCACATCGTGGTCGTCCCCGATCTGCCGAAGACACGGTCGGGCAAGATCATGCGCAGGCTGCTCGCGCAGCTGTGGGAGGCCGAGCAGGACCGTCGGGCGGGTCGCGCCGCCGCACCGCTCGGCGACACGACGTCGTTGCAGAACCCCTGGGCCGTGGAGGACATCGCCGCCGTGCTCGAGAAGGCAGAACTGAGGACATCATGACGGAAGAACATCGCTTCGGATTCAGGACGCGAGCCCTGCACGCGGGCGGCACGCCCGATGCATCCACGGGCGCTCGTGCGGTCCCGATCTACCAGACGACGTCGTTCGTGTTCGACGACGCGGCGGACGCGGGCAACCTGTTCGCCCTGCAGAAGTACGGCAACATCTACTCGCGCATCGGCAACCCCACGGTCGCCGCGCTGGAGGAGCGGCTCGCCTCGCTCGAGGGCGGGATCGGAGCGGTTGCGACGGCATCCGGCATGAGCGCCGAGTTCATCACGTTCGCGGCGCTCGTCGGTGCCGGAGACCACGTGGTCGCCGCCGCACAGCTGTACGGCGGTACGGTCACCCAGCTCGACGTCACGCTGCGGCGCTTCGGTGTGGAGACGACGTTCGTCGCCTCCACGGATCCTGCGGACTACGCCGCCGCGATACGCCCGGAGACCAAGGTCGTCTACGTAGAGATGATCGGCAACCCGTCGGGGGAGATCGCCGACATCGAGGGACTCGCAGAGGTCGCGCACGCGGCCGGCGTTCCGCTCGTCGTGGACGCGACGCTGGCCACGCCGTACCTCGCGCGGCCCCTCGAACACGGTGCCGACATCGTGATCCACTCGGTCACGAAGTTCCTCGGCGGCCACGGCACCACACTCGGCGGCGTCGTGATCGAGAAGGGCACCTTCGACTGGGGCAACGGGCGGTTCCCGCAGATGACCGAGCCCGTCGAGTCCTACGGCGGGATCCGGTGGTGGGACAACTTCGGCGAGTACGGGTTCCTCACGAAGCTGCGCACCGAGCAGCTGCGCGATATCGGCCCCGCGCTGAGTCCGCAATCCGCGTTCAACCTGCTCCAGGGAGTGGAGACCCTCCCGCAGCGCATCGACGCGCACGTGGCTAACGCCCGGATCGTCGCCGACTGGCTCGCCTCGGACCCTCGCGTGGAGTACGTCACCTGGGCAGGCCTCGAGGGGCATCCGCATCATGAGCGCGCAGCGAAGTACCTGCCGCTCGGACCCGGATCGGTGTTCGCGTTCGGTGTGCGTTCCGACGACGGTCGCGTGGCGGGGGAGAAGCTGATCGAGAGCCTCCAGCTCGCCTCGCATCTGGCCAATATCGGGGACGCGCGCACGCTCGTCATCCATCCGGCATCCACCACTCATCGGCAGCTGACCGAGGCGCAGCTCGCCGCAGCCGGCGTGCGCCCTGACCTCATCCGCATCTCGGTCGGTCTCGAAGACGCCGAGGACATCATCTGGGACCTCGACCAGGCTCTCACCACGGCGACGGGACACGACCGATGAGCTCGACGAACTCCGCCTCGGCAGACGCCTGCGCACTGCCTCCGGTCGCGGATGCTGCGGCATGCGCCCTGCCAGGGACCACCGGTCGTGAACCGGAGCGGAGCTGGACCGGGCCGGGGCCGCAGCAGCGGTTCGAGGTTCTCCGCCGCGCCAGGTCGATCGCGATCGTCGGCGCATCCAACAATCCGTCGCGCGCCTCGTACTTCGTGGCGACCTACCTGCTGTCGAGCACCGGATACGAGGTCTACCTCGTCAACCCGCGCGAGACCGAGATCCTCGGCCAACCGGTCTACGCCTCGCTCGCCGACCTTCCGGTGGCGCCCGACATCGTCGACGTCTTCCGCCGCCACGACGACCTGCCCGGTGTCGCCCAGGAGGCGATCGAGGCCGGCGCGCAGACTCTGTGGCTGCAGCTGGGGTCGTGGAACGAGGATGCGGCGGCCATCGCGGAGTCCGCAGGCCTCGCCGTCGTGATGGACCGCTGCATCAAGATCGAGCATGCGCGATTCCACGGCGGGCTCCACCTCGCCGGATTCGACACGGGGGTCATCAGCTCGCGACGGCAGCTTCTCGCGCGCTGAGCCCGCGACCGCCGAACCCTAGACTGACGTCATGCCTCTCATCGCGCTCACCGGCGGCATCGCATCAGGGAAATCCACGATCGCCCGGCGTCTCGCCGACCACGGTGCCGTGATCGTCGACGCGGATCAGATCGTCCGCGATGTTCAGGCGCCCGGAACCCCGGTGCTGGAGAAGATCGCGCAGACCTTCGGATCGGAGGTCGTCTCGGACGACGGGTCCCTTGACCGAGCGGCGCTCGGAGCTCGGGTGTTCGGAGACCAGGATCTCCTGTCGCGCTTGAACGCGATCGTCCACCCGGCCGTGCGCGAGGAGTCGCAGCGTCGGTTCTCCGAGGCGTCGGCCGCCGACCCGCACGCCGTCGTTGTCTACGACGTGCCGCTGCTCGTGGAGGCCAGAGTCGACGACCCGTGGGATCTCATCGTCGTGGCGCATGCACCCGCCGCTGAGCGCAGGCGCCGACTCGTCGAGCTCCGCGGGATGACGGAGGAGGCCGCGCAGGCGCGCATCGACGCCCAGGTCCCCGACGATCGTCGTCTCGCGATCGCCGACGAGGTGGTCGACACCTCCGGATCGCTCGACGAGACCGTCGCTCAGACGGATGCCCTCTGGGAGCGGATCCGCGCGCGGTGACGTTCACCGGACACTCGCCGGGGATGCCGACGTATCGGCGTCTGATCGTCGGGTTGTTCTTCGCCGGGATCGCGACGTTCGCGCAGCTCTACTCGCCGCAGGCCGTGCTGCCGCAGCTGTCGGACGGTCTCGGCATCTCCCCGGCGACGGCTGCGCTCAGCGTGTCGGCCGCGACGCTGGGACTCGCTGCGGCCGTCATCCCGTGGTCGCTCGTGGCGGACCGTGTCGGGCGGGTGCCGGCCATGGCGCTCGGGATACTCACCGCGACGGCATTCGGTCTCATGGCTCCCCTCAGCGCCGGAATGGAGATGCTGCTCGCGCTCCGACTGCTCGAGGGGGTGGCGCTGGGTGCCGTGCCGGCCGTCGCACTCGCCTACCTCAGCGAGGAGGTGAGCGCGAGGAGTGCGGCTGCAGCGGCGGGCAGCTACATCGCCGGGACGACGGTCGGCGGGCTTCTCGGCCGCATCGTGTCGGGGATCGTCGGCGAACTCGGAGGATGGCGGCTCGGCATGGGGACGGTGGCCGGCATGTGCGCCCTCGCCGCAGTGCTCTTCCTGTGGCTCGTGCCGCGTGCACAGGGATTCATCCCCATGCGAGAGGCGGGGCCCACCGGGGTCGGAGCCCGCCTTCTCGCGCCTCTCCGATCGAGCGCGCAGCGGGCTCTCTACGCGCAGGGATTCCTCCTCATGGGCGCATTCGTCGCGGTGTACAACTACCTCGGCTTCCATCTGTCGATGCCTCCTTTCGATCTGCCGGCGTGGCTGGTCACGCTCCTCTTCCTCGCCTACCTCGCCGGGACGCTCTCCTCGCCCTGGGCAGGGTCCCTCGCGTCGCGCATCGGGCGGTACCCGGTGCTGCTCGGATCCATCGTCGTGATGGTGACCGGAGCGGCGGCGATGCTCACGCCGATCACCGTCGTCGTTCTCGCCGGTCTCCTGCTTTTCACTGCCGGGTTCTTCGGTGCGCACGCCGTGGCGTCGGGTTGGGTCCCGATCGAGAGCGCGCGGGAGGGGAGGGCCCAGGCCTCTTCCCTGTACTACTTCGGGTACTACGCCGGCTCGAGCCTCTTCGGGTGGCTGCTGGGGATCGTCTTCGGCGTCGGAGACTGGCAGTGGTTCGTGGCCGCGATCGTCGCGCTGTGTGCGACGGCCGCCGCTGTTGCTCTCGTCTCGCTGCGGAACGCCGGGGGCGCGACGCCGCTCACCTGACACGGGTCCGTCGGTGGCCGATCATATCCCGACCAGTGGGCAGCTCTGACGGACACCGCCCCCGATGTCCGTGGCCCGGCATACGCTGGAGGAATGCAGACCACCCGCAGCGTCCGTCCGTTCGAGGTCATCAGCGAGTACGCGCCCGCCGGCGACCAGCCGAAGGCCATCGCCGACCTCGCCGCCCGCATCAACGCCGGCGAGACCGACATCGTGCTGCTCGGCGCGACGGGTACCGGCAAGTCGGCGACCACGGCCTGGCTGGTCGAGCAGGTTCAGCGACCGACCCTCGTCCTCGCTCACAACAAGACCCTGGCGGCTCAGCTGGCGAACGAGTTCCGCGAGCTCATGCCGAACAACGCCGTCGAGTACTTCGTCTCGTATTACGACTACTACCAGCCCGAGGCCTACGTCCCGCAGACGGACACCTTCATCGAGAAGGACTCCTCGATCAACGCCGAGGTGGAGCGTCTGCGGCACTCGACGACGAACTCGCTCCTCAGCCGACGCGACGTCGTGGTGGTCTCCACCGTCTCATGCATCTACGGCCTCGGCGCGCCCGAGGAGTATCTGCGCGCGATGGTCGCGCTGCAGGTGGGGGAGAGGTACGACCGTGACGCCCTCATCCGCCAGTTCATCGCCATGCAGTACAACCGCAACGACGTCGACTTCTCGCGAGGGAACTTCCGGGTCCGCGGCGACACCATCGAGATCATCCCGGTGTACGAGGAGCACGCGATCCGCATCGAGCTGTTCGGAGATGAGATCGAGGGGCTGTACTCGCTGCACCCGCTCACCGGAGAGGTGATCGAGAAGCTCGACTCCGTGCCGATCTTCCCCGCGTCGCACTACGTGGCCGGGACGGACGTGATCCAGCGTTCGATCGGCACCATCGAGCACGAGCTCGAGGAGCGCCTCAAGGAGTTCGAGCGACAGGGCAAGCTGCTCGAGGCGCAGCGGCTGCGCATGCGCACGACCTTCGATCTCGAGATGCTCCAGCAGCTCGGCTTCTGCTCGGGCATCGAGAACTACTCTCGGCACATGGACGGCCGGATGCCGGGCGAGCCGCCGCACACGCTCCTCGACTTCTTCCCCGACGATTTCCTGCTCGTCATCGACGAGTCGCACGTGACCGTGCCGCAGATCGGCGCGATGTACGAGGGTGATGCCTCCCGCAAGCGCACCCTCGTCGACCACGGCTTCCGTCTGCCGAGCGCGATGGACAATCGACCGCTGCGGTGGGACGAATTCAAGAACCGCATCGGTCAGACCGTGTATCTCTCGGCGACTCCCGGGAAGTACGAGATGGGTATCGCCGACGGCGTGGTCGAGCAGATCATCCGCCCGACCGGACTCGTCGATCCGCACATCGTCGTGAAGCCCTCGAAGGGGCAGATCGATGATCTCCTCGAGGAGATCCGGATCCGCGTGGAACGGGATGAGCGCGTGCTCGTGACGACGCTGACGAAGAAGATGTCCGAAGAGCTCACCGACTTCCTGGGCGAGCACGGTGTGCGGGTGCGTTATCTCCACTCCGACGTCGACACGCTGCGGCGCGTCGAGCTGCTCAGCGAGCTGAGAGCCGGCGTCTACGACGTCCTCGTCGGCATCAACCTCCTCCGAGAGGGTCTCGACCTGCCGGAGGTGTCGCTGGTGGCGATTCTCGACGCCGACAAGGAGGGCTTCCTCCGGTCGGGGACCTCCCTCATCCAGACCATCGGCCGCGCCGCGCGAAACGTATCCGGCGAAGTCCACATGTACGCCGACAAGATCACCGACTCGATGGCGAAGGCGATCGAGGAGACCGATCGGCGCCGAGACAAGCAGCTCGCCTACAACAAGGAACACGGCATCGATCCGCAGCCGCTGCGCAAGCGGATCGCCGACATCACCGAGGTGCTCGCCCGAGAAGGCGCGGACACGGCCGACATGATGTCGGGACGAGGACGGGCCAGCGGCAAGGGCAAGTCGCCGACACCGAACCTGCGCCGCACCGGCATCGCCGCGGAGGGGGCGCAGCAGCTCGAGGCGACCATCCAGGACCTCTCCGACCAGATGCTCGCGGCGGCCTCCGAGCTCAAGTTCGAGCTGGCGGGGCGCCTGCGCGACGAGGTGCAGGACCTCAAGAAGGAGCTTCGCGCAATGGAGCGCGCCGGACACGCCTGAGCCGAAGGGAGGGCGGATGGACGCCCCACAGGAGGAACTCGCCGACCGAGTGCGTGCGCTGCTCACCTCGGGTGCCGACGTCGAGGAGAAGCGGATGTTCGGCACACGCGCATTCCTGCTGAACGGTCGTATCCTCGTCGGTGCGCGCAAGGGCGGTGTGCTCCTCGTCCGGGTCGATGAGGAGAACGGGGCGGCCCTCGCCATGCGACCAGGGGTGGCCGTCGCCGTCATGGGGCCCCAGACGATGGGGACGGGATGGCTCGACGTCTCGCCGGCGGCAGTGGCCGATGACGACGATCTGGTCTTCTGGCTCGACGTGGCCCGGGAGGACGCCTCGACCGCGAACTGACGGCTCGGGCCGGGCGGCGTGTGCGGTCGCCACCGACCGGGGATCGATCAGGGGCAGTGCATGAGCGGCTTGGGGCCGCTGCGGTCAATCTCGTGCTGAGTCATGGGCGCGCCGCAGAGCGGGCATGCGCGTTCTGCACGCTCCGCCGCGCTCGGGGGCGGCGTCTTCTCGTACGGTCCCACGGAGGCGGGGCCGGCGAATCTGATGAGATTCGTGTTGATCCACGCGTAGAGCCCGCCCGCCTCCCTGATGCGGGAGCGAAGCGGGGGACGGTCGCCGGACTGTGACATGTTGATTAGTGTACTAACTATTAGGGTCGTTGTATAGTCGACCACGTGACCACCTCCGACGATCTGCTGAAGCTCGACAATCAGCTCTGCTTCGCCCTCGTGACCGCGGCGCGGAACGTCGTGGCGGTCTACCGCCCGATCCTGGAGCCGCTCGGACTGACGCATCCGCAGTACCTCGTGATGCTCGCGCTGTGGGAGCGGGCGCCGCGTCCTCTCAACGATCTGGCCGCCGATCTCGCTCTGGATCCGGCCACCGCGTCGCCCCTCGTCAAGCGGCTCGAGGCCGACGGCCTCGTGGCCCGGCAGCGCAGCTCGCAGGACGAGCGCCGACTCGACATCACGCTCACGGACGCCGGACGAGCCCTGCGAGAGCGGGCGCTCGACGTGCCGCGGCAGGTGATGTCGGCCGTCGGGATGGAGATGCAGGAGATCGCGACGCTGCGCGACGGTCTCGCGGCCTTCGCCGGCCGCCGGCCCGCCGCTCGCTGACGGCGGATCGAGTGCTTCCTGGGAGCACTCACGGAGCCAATGTCGGTGGCCCCTCGTAGACTTGTTCGGTGCCCATCGTCCCCGTTGCATCCCCAGGAAAACTCAGTGTTCGCGGCGCCCGCGTGCACAATCTGAAGAACGTCGACATCGACATCCCGCGCGACTCCCTCGTCGTGTTCACGGGGCTGTCCGGGTCGGGAAAATCGAGTCTCGCCTTCGACACCATCTTCGCCGAGGGCCAGCGCCGCTACGTCGAGTCGCTCAGCGCCTACGCGCGTCAGTTCCTCGGCCAGGTCGATCGCCCCGACGTCGACTTCATCGAGGGTCTGAGCCCCGCGGTGTCGATCGACCAGAAGTCGACCAACCGCAACCCACGATCGACTGTCGGCACGATCACCGAGATCTACGACTACATGCGTCTGCTGTGGGCGCGCATCGGGATCCCGCACTGCCCGGAGTGCGGTGAGCGCATCCAACGTCAGACCGTGCAGCAGATCGCCGACCAGCTGATGGAGCTGCCGGAGCGCACGCGGTACCAGATCGTCGCCCCGATCGTCTCGCAGAAGAAGGGCGAGTTCGTCGACCTGTTCCGAGAGCTCGGCGCGAAGGGCTATGCGCGCGCGATCGTCGACGGCGACCTGATCCAGCTGTCCGAGCCGCCGACGCTGAAGAAGAGCTACAAGCACGACATCGCCGTCGTCGTCGACCGTCTGGTCGCTGCGGACGACATCCTCGGACGCGTCACCGACTCCGTGGAGACCGCTCTCGGGCTCGCCGGCGGTGTGGTCCAGGCGAACTTCGTCGACGAAGAGGGCGATGCCGCCTGGCAGTCGTTCTCCGAGAAGCTCGCCTGCCCGAACGGCCACGCGCTCACCCTGACCGAGATCGAGCCTCGCACGTTCTCCTTCAACGCCCCCTTCGGCGCCTGCCCGGCCTGCTCCGGCCTCGGCACGCGCATGTCGGTGGACGTCGACCTGATGCTCGGCGACGAGGAGCTCTCCATCCGCGAGGGCGCCATCATCCCGTGGACGACGCAGGGCAAGGGACTCTTCCAGTACTACGAGCGCCTCCTCGAGGGACTCGCGGCGGACCTCAACTTCTCTCTCGACACGCCCTGGCAGGACCTCAGGGTCGACGTCCAGGACGCGATCCTCCGCGGCGACAACTACAAGGTCACCGTCAAGTGGAAGAACCGGTACGGCCGTGAGATGCGCTACTCGTCCGGCTTCGAGGGCGTGGTCCCGTACATCGAGCGGCAGTACGCCCAGGCCGAATCCGACACCCAGCGCGCCCGGTGGGGCGAGTACCTCCGCGAGGTGCCGTGCCCGGTCTGCGACGGCAACCGCCTCAAGCCCGAGGTGCTCGCGGTCCAGGTCCACGGACACTCCATCGCCGAGGTCTCGCACTTGAGCCTCGCCGATGCCCGCTCCTTCATGGAGACGCTGACCCTCACCGACCGTGAGGCGAAGATCGCGGCGCAGGTCCTGCGCGAGATCCGCCTGCGTCTCGACTTCCTTCTGCAGGTCGGCCTGTCCTACCTCAACCTCAGCCGTTCCGCGGGCTCGCTCTCGGGCGGAGAAGCGCAACGCATCCGTCTGGCGACCCAGATCGGCTCCGGACTCACCGGCGTCCTCTACGTCCTCGACGAGCCGTCCATCGGCCTTCACCAGCGCGACAACCGTCGACTCATCGACACACTGCTCAAGCTGCGTGACCTCGGCAACACGCTCATCGTCGTCGAGCACGACGAGGAGACGATCGAAGCCGCGGACTGGGTCGTGGACATCGGACCCGGAGCAGGCGTCAACGGCGGCAATGTCGTGCACTCGGGTCCGTACTCCGCGCTGCTGGCGGAATCCGACTCGATGACGGGGGACTACCTCTCCGGCCGCCGCGAGATACCGACTCCGGCGAAGCGTCGCAAGCTCGACAAGAAGCGGATGCTGAGCGTTGTCGGCGCCAGGGAGAACAACCTCAAGAACGTGAGCGTGAACTTCCCTCTGGGCGTGCTCACCGCCGTCACCGGCGTGAGCGGCTCCGGCAAGTCCTCCCTCGTGAACGACATCCTGTACCAGGTGCTCGCGTCCCGGCTCAACGGTGCCCGCACGGTTCCCGGCAAGCACACGCGCGTGTCCGGACTCGACAACCTCGACAAGGTCGTGCACGTCGACCAGGCGCCGATCGGTCGCACGCCGCGCTCGAACCCCGCGACGTACACCGGTGTCTTCGACCGCATCCGCACCCTCTTCAGCGAGACCCCCGAGGCGAAGGTGCGTGGCTACCAGCCCGGCCGGTTCAGCTTCAACGTGAAGGGCGGCCGGTGCGAGGCGTGCTCCGGTGACGGCACGATCAAGATCGAGATGAACTTCCTGCCCGACGTGTACGTCGACTGCGAGGTCTGCCACGGCAAGCGCTACAACCGCGACACGCTGTCCGTGCACTACAAGGGCAAGAACATCGCCGAGGTCCTGGAGATGCCGATCGCCGAGGCTGCGGAGTTCTTCGAGCCCATCCAGGCGATCCACCGTTACATGAAGACGCTCGTCGACGTGGGCCTCGGCTACGTGCGACTCGGGCAGTCGGCGACGACTCTCTCGGGCGGCGAGGCGCAGCGCGTCAAGCTCGCCACCGAACTCCAGCGCCGCAGCAACGGCCGCAGCATCTACGTCCTTGATGAGCCGACGACCGGTCTGCACTTCGAGGACGTCCGCAAGCTCCTCGAAGTACTCAACGGGCTCGTGGACAAGGGCAACACGGTCATCGTCATCGAGCACAACCTCGACGTGATCAAGTCCGCGGACTGGGTCATCGACCTCGGGCCCGAGGGCGGATCCGGCGGCGGGGAGATCCTCGCGACCGGCACGCCCGAGCAGATCGCTCGCGTCGAGGAGAGCCACACCGGCCAGTTCCTCGCCGAGATCCTGGGTGAGGGGCGCGCAGCGAAGAAGGCCAGCTGATGGCGGACGTGCTCCCGTACAAGCCGCGGACCGGTGAGATTCCCACCGATCCCGGCGTGTACCGCTTCCGAGACGCCGACGGTCGCGTGCTCTACGTCGGCAAGGCGAAGAATCTCCGGCAGCGACTGTCGAACTACTTCGCACCGCTGAGGACACTGCACGAGCGCACCAGACGCATGGTGACGACGGCCGCATCGGTCGAATGGACGGTCGTGCCGACCGACGTCGATTCGCTGCAGCTGGAGTACATGTGGATCAAGGAGTTCGATCCACCCTTCAACGTCCGCTACAAGGACGACAAGTCGTACCCGTTCATGGCGGTCACCCTCGGAGACGAGGCGCCGCGCGTGATCGTGACCAGGAACCACAAGATCCCGGGTGCCCGGTACTTCGGTCCCTACCCGAAGGTCTGGGCGGTGCACGAAACCATCGACCTGATGGTGAAGGCGTTCCCCATCCGCACCTGCAGCGACTCGAGCTACAAGCGGGCGATGCAGACGGGGAGGCCCTGCTTCCCGGGGCAGATCGGCAAGTGCGGCGGTCCCTGTTCCATGACGGTGTCGATCGAAGAGCACCGCGCGATGGTCGACGACTTCGTCGCCTTCATGGCTGGCGGCGACGAGCGCTTCACCCGCGAGCTCCGCAAGCGCATGCTCGCCGCTTCCGCCGCCATGGACTACGAGGCGGCCGCGAAGTACCGGGACAAGCTCACAGCGATCGACGCGGTGCTCGGCAAGAGCGCGCTGGTTCTCCCCTCGGACGAGGACGCCGACCTGTTCGGCATCGCCGAGGACGAGCTCGCCGCGGTGGTGCAGCATTTCGTGATCAGGGGCGGACGCATCCGCGGTGTGCGGGCGACCACCATCGAGAAGGAGATCGACATCTCGACCGCCGATCTCGTCGACCAGGTCGTACAGCGTGCCTATGGCGACGCTCAGGACGTACCGAAGCGGGTGTTCGTGCCCGCACTGCCCGACGATGCCGCAGAGCTCGAGGTCTGGCTGCGGGAGAGGCGCGGTCGGCGAGTGGAGATCGCGGTCCCGCAGCGCGGCCAGCGCGCCGACCTCATGCGGACGGCCACCATCAACGCTCAGCAGGCCCTGATCCGCCACAAGACGCGTCGCACCAGCGACTACGTCGCCCGCACGCAGGCGCTGACCGACCTGCAGGAGGCGCTGGGCATGTCCGAGGCGCCCCTGCGCATCGAGTGCTTCGACATCTCCCACCTGGGCGGGACCAACGTCGTCGCGTCGATGGTGGTGTTCGAAGACGGGCTGCCTCGCAAAGACCAGTACCGCTCCTTCAACATCCCCGAGACGACCGACGACACCGACTCGATGTACCAGGTGCTCCGACGACGTCTGGCCTACCTCGACCGGCCCGAGGAGCAGGTCGATGAGGTCGTGGTCGAAGACGAGGCGGTGGTCGAGCAGGAGCCGGCGGCGAAGCGGCGACCACGGTTCGCCTACCCACCGCAGCTGCTTCTCGTCGACGGCGGACAGCCGCAGGTAGAGGCGGCGGCACGCGCACTCCGCGACGCCGGGCATCCGGAGATCGCGGTATGCGGCATCGCGAAGCGGCTCGAGGAGATCTGGCTGCCGGGCGAGGACTTCCCCGTGATCCTTCCGCGGACGAGCGAGTCGCTCTACCTGCTGCAGAGACTGCGCGACGAAGCCCACCGTTTCGCCATCACCCATCAGCGCAAGCGCCGCAAGAACGACATCACCACGGTGCTCGCCGAGGTCCCCGGTCTCGGGGCGTCGCGGATCAAGGTCCTGCTGAAGCACTTCGGCTCCGTGGCGGCGCTGCGCACGGCCGAGCCCGGGCAGATCGAAGAGGTCCAGGGCATCGGACCCGTGCTCGCCCAGAACATCCACAACCATCTCTCCTCCCGACAGCCCAGCACTCGGTAGGCTTGTGGGGGCGGGGGAGAAGGAGTAACGATGGCTGACGAGGACAAGGGCGAGTTCCTCATCGTCACGGGCATGTCGGGCGCCGGCCGCACGACGGTCGCGAACGCGCTCGAGGACCTCGGCTGGTACGTCGTCGACAACCTCCCCCCGCAGATACTCCGCCCGTTGCTGGAGCTCACCGACATGGGGGGCCCGGCGCTGCCCAAGGTGGCAGCCGTCGTCGACGTGCGAGGCCGCAACCTCTTCGACGACTTCCCGGAGGTAGCCCGCGCGCTGCGCACCCGAGGGTCTGTCCGTGTGCTCTTCCTCGACGCCTCCGACGACGTCCTCGTCCGTCGCTTCGAGTCGGTGCGGCGTCCGCATCCGCTGCAGGGCGACGGCACGTTGCTCGACGGCATCCGCTCGGAGCGCTCTCGCCTCGCTCCCATCCGCGAGTCCGCGGACATGGTGATCGACACGTCCGCGCTCAACATCCACCAGCTCGCGACCCAGGTGTCGGAGCTCTTCTCCGACGAGGGCGCCGCTCGCCATCGAGTGACCCTGATGAGCTTCGGTTTCAAGTACGGATTGCCGACGGACGTCGATCTCGTCGCCGACATGCGGTTCCTCCCCAACCCGTTCTGGAACGAAGAGCTCCGCGGTCTGACCGGTCAGGACGAGACGGTCAGGGACTACGTCCTCTCGCGAGAGGGGGCCGCGGAGTTCCTCGAGGCCTATTCGGCGGCGCTCACCCCGGTGCTCGAGGGCTACCAGCGTGAGAACAAGAGCCACTCGACGATCGCGATCGGCTGCACGGGCGGCAAGCACCGTTCGGTGGCGATGTCCGAGGAACTGGCGCGCCGCCTCGCCGCGGTGCCGGGAGTCGCTGTCAACGTGCGTCACCGAGACCTCGGCCGGGAATAGCAACCGTCTCCGCCGGAGTAAGCTGGAGGTTTGCGTCGCGATCCGGCGCGTGAGCGTGAAGGAGTGTCGTGGCACTAACCACCGACGTCAAGGCTGAGCTGGTCAGCATCCGTAATGCACCCCCGACGGTGCGTGTCGCGGAGGTCACCTCGATCCTCCGGTTCGCCGGCGGATTGCACTCCATCGCCGGCCGGGTCGCCGTCGAGGCCGAGGTCGACGCCGAGGTCCTCGCACAGCGTGTGGCCCGCGACCTCGCGGAGATCTACGGTGTCCGCCCCGAGATCGCCCAGGTGCAGTCGAGCACGGCGAACGACGGCGCACGGTGGGCGGTGCGCGTCATCGCCGCAGGCGAGACCCTCGCCCGTCAGACCGGTCTGCTCGACCAGCGCCGCCGCCCCGTGCGCGGGCTGCCCAACCGCCTGACCACCGGCTCACGGGCCGAGGTCGCCGGTCTCTGGCGAGGCGCCTTCCTCGCAGCGGGATCCCTGAGCGAGCCCGGCCGCTCCGCCATGCTCGAGGTCGCCTGCCCGACGTCGGAGGCCGCCATGGCCCTCGTCGGCGCAGCCCACAAGCTCGGCGTCGCCGCCAAGGCGCGCGAGGTCCGCGGCATGCCGCGCGTCGTCGTGCGCGAAGGCGAGGCCATCCGCTCCATCCTCAGCGAGATGGGCGCGCAGAAGACCGCCGTCGCGTGGGAGGAGATGCGACAGCGCCGCGAGGTCCGCGCCGGGGTGAACCGCCTCGTCAACTTCGACGACGCGAACCTGCGCCGCTCGGCCCAGGCCGCCGTCGCCGCCTGCGCACGCGTCGAACGAGCGCTCGAGATCCTCGCGGACGAGGTCCCCGACCACCTGAAGGTGGCGGGTGAGCTCCGCCTCGCGCACCGCGACGCCAGCCTCGACGAGCTCGGCCACCACGCCGACCCGCCCATGACGAAGGACGCCGTCGCCGGCCGCATCCGTCGCCTGCTCGCGATGGCCGACAAGCGCGCGCAGCAGGAGGGCATCCCCGGCACCGAGGCCGCCGTGCCCGCCGGGCTCGACGTCTGACGCCTGCCGTAGTCACGAGAGGCGGTCCCTGTCAAGGGGCCGCCTCTCTTCGTCATACGGCGGAAGTATCCGGGGCGTCCGCGCGTTGTCGTCGGTAGGATGAGTTACGTCCGCTCCGCACCGCACTTCGGTGGCGCGGAGGATCGGCAAGCGCCGCGGCGCGGCGCGGATTGGATGAAAGCGATATGGCGACCTACACGCTCCCCGACCTCCCGTACGACTTCGCAGCACTGGAGCCGCACATCAGCGGCAAGATCATGGAACTCCACCATGACAAGCACCACGCGACCTACGTCGCCGGGGCGAACACCGCGCTCGAGCAGCTCGCCGAGGCCCGTGAGACCGGCAACCTCGCCAACGTGAACAAGCTCGAGAAGGACCTCGCGTTCAACCTCGGCGGACACGTCAACCACTCCATCTTCTGGACCAACCTCTCGCCGACCGGCGGCGGACAGCCCGAGGGCGAGCTCCAGGCCGCCATCGACGAGTTCTTCGGCTCCTTCGAGAAGTTCCAGGCGCACTTCACCGCCAACGCCCTCGGAATCCAGGGCTCCGGATGGTCGGTGCTCAGCTGGGACTCCATCGGACAGCGCCTCATCATCCAGCAGCTGTTCGACCAGCAGTCGAACACGGCGCAGGGCACCGTACCGCTGTTCCAGCTGGACATGTGGGAGCACGCGTTCTACCTGGACTACCTCAACGTCAAGGCCGACTACGTGAAGGCGGCGTGGAACATCGCCAACTGGGAGAACGTCGCCCAGCGCTTCGAGGTCGCCCGCGAGAAGACGAACGGCCTGCTGGTACTGTCGTAATCGGGTCGCGTCCCGACGGGCCTGGTCTCGTCGGGACGCCATCTCAGCCAAAAACCCCCGCGCACAGCACCGCACGAATGCGGCGCACAGCGCACGAGAAACAGGGAGACCTGAGTGTCTGTCAAGATCGGTATCAACGGCTTCGGCCGCATCGGACGCAACTACTTCCGCGCGGCTCTCGCGCAGGGCGCTGACCTCGAGATCGTCGCGGTCAACGACCTCACCGACAACAAGACCCTGGCGCACCTGCTGAAGTACGACTCGGTCGGCGGCGTCCTGGACGCGGAGATCAGCTACGACGACGAGAGCATCACCGTCAACGGCAAGTCGATCAAGGCGTTCGCCGAGCGCGACCCCGCCAACCTCCCGTGGGGCGAGCTGGGCGTCGACATCGTCATCGAGTCGACCGGCTTCTTCACCAAGGCGGAGGCGGCCAAGAAGCACATCGACGCCGGCGCCAAGAAGGTGCTCATCTCGGCACCGGGCACGGGCGTCGACGGCACGTTCGTGATGGGCGTGAACGAGGACACGTACGACCCCGAGACGCACCACATCATCTCGAACGCATCGTGCACCACCAACTGCCTCGCGCCGCTCGCCCAGGTGTTCAACGACGCCTTCGGCATCGACCGCGGCTTCATGATGACCGCGCACGCCTACACCGCAGACCAGAACCTGCAGGACGGCCCGCACAGCGACCTCCGTCGTGCCCGCGCCGCGGCCATCAACATCACCCCGGCCTCGACCGGCGCAGCCAAGGCGATCGGCGAGGTCCTTCCCGAGCTCCAGGGCAAGCTCAGCGGCTCGTCGTACCGCGTTCCGGTTCCCACCGGCTCGATCGTCGACCTCACGCTGATCACCGACCGTGAGAACCTCACGGTCGAAGAGGTCAACGAGGCGTACAAGAAGGCCGCTGCCGACGGACGCCTCGCCGGCTTCCTGCAGTACAACGAAGACCCGATCGTGTCGAGCGACATCGTGCACAACCCGCACTCGTCGATCTTCGACTCCACGCTCACCAACGTGAGCGGCAACCTGGTCAAGGTCTCCAGCTGGTACGACAACGAGTGGGGCTACTCCAACCGTCTCGTCGACCTGACCGAGTACGTGGCAGAGCGTCTCTGAGACTCCTCCCATGACTCTGCGCACCCTGGATTCACTGGGTTCGCTCGAGGGCAAGCGCGTCATCGTCCGTTGTGATCTGAACGTCCCCCTGCGGGACGGGGTCATAACGGACGATGGCCGTGTACGCGCCTCGCTGCCTACCCTCAACGCACTCATCAACGCGGGTGCCCGCGTCGTCGTGTGCTCGCATCTCGGCCGCCCCGACGGGGCGCCCGATCCTCAGTACAGCCTCGAGCCCGTGGCACAGCGGCTCTCCGAGCTGCTCGGCAAGCCGGTCGCCTTCGCGCGCGACACCGTCGGCGAGTCGGCGCGCGAGGCCGTGGGGTCCCTCGAGGACGGCGGAGTCGTCGTCATCGAGAACCTGCGGTTCAACGCGGGGGAGACCTCGAAGGACGACGCGGAGCGCGGAGCCTTCGCGGCGCAGCTGGCCGAACTGGGAGACGTCCTCGTCTCCGACGGCTTCGGCGTCGTGCACCGCAAGCAGGCGAGCGTCTACGACCTCGCCGAGCTCCTCCCGTCTGCAGCCGGTCTGCTGATCGCCGCGGAGCTCGAAGTGCTGGACCGTCTGACCGAGACCCCGGAGCGCCCCTACGCGGTCGTCCTCGGCGGCTCGAAGGTCAGCGACAAGCTCGGTGTCATCTCGCACCTGCTGCCGCGGGTCGACCGCATCCTGGTCGGCGGGGGCATGCTGTTCACCTTCCTCAAGGCGCAGGGCCACGATGTGGCGGCAAGCCTGCTCGAAGAGGACCAGCTCGAGACGGTGCGCGGCTACATCGCCGAGGCCGCCGACCGCGGTGTCGAGCTCGTGCTCCCGACCGATGTCGTCGTGGCCGAGTCGTTCTCCGCGGACGCCGCCCACGAGACGGTGCCCGCGGATGCGATCGAGAGCACGGCATTCGGCGCGTCCGGGATCGGGCTCGACATCGGGCCCGAGACCGCAGCGCGATTCGCCGAGGTGATCCGCGGATCCCGGACGGTGTTCTGGAACGGGCCCATGGGCGTGTTCGAGTTCGCTGCATTCGCCGGTGGCACGAAGGCCGTCGCGCAGGCGCTCACCGAGGTCGACGGCCTCAGCGTCGTCGGCGGTGGCGACTCGGCTGCGGCCGTGCGTCAGCTCGGATTCGACGATGACCAGTTCGGTCACATCTCGACCGGTGGCGGCGCCAGCCTCGAGTTCCTCGAGGGCAAGAAACTACCCGGCCTGGAGGTGCTCGGATGGGTGTGAACACCCGTACCCCGCTGATCGCGGGAAACTGGAAGATGAACCTCGACCACCTGCAGGCGGTCGCCTTCGTGCAGAAGCTGCACTGGACGCTCAAGGATGCGAAGCACGAGGACGGCTCGGTCGAGGTCGCGGTGTTCCCGCCCTTCACCGACATCCGCAGCGTGCAGACGCTGATCGATGCGGACAAGATCCCGTTCGCGCTCGGCGCGCAGGACGTCTCGGCTCACGACTCCGGTGCATACACCGGTGAGGTGTCGGGTGCGTTCCTCGCCAAGCTCGACGCGAAGTACGTCATCATCGGGCATTCGGAGCGCCGCGAGTACCACGCGGAGTCCGACGAGGTCGTGGCGGCGAAGACGAAGGCCGCGCTGAAGCATGGCCTCTCGCCGGTCATCTGTGTCGGCGAGACGGCGGAGGACCTGGAGAAGTTCGGTGCCAGTGCCGTCCCCGCGGGCCAGCTCGAGGCGGCTCTGCAGGGGCTGTCGAAGGATGCGGACATCGTGGTCGCCTACGAGCCGGTCTGGGCCATCGGCTCCGGCCAGGCGGCGACCCCGCAGCAGGCGCAGGACGTGTGCGCCGCTCTCCGCACGGTCATCGCGAAGGTCCTCGGCGACGACGCGGCCGCGCGCACCCGCATCCTCTACGGCGGATCGGTGAAGGCGGCGAACATCGCCAGCTTCATGCGCGAGCCCGATGTCGACGGTGCTCTCGTCGGAGGCGCGAGCCTCGTGGTCGACGAGTTCGCGGCGATCATCCGGTTCGAGAAGCACGTCGGAGTATGAGCGCGTGCGGCGGGGCTCCGGCCCCGCCGCACCGTATACTTGACCGTTACGGGGGCAGTCCTGCCCCATCGAAAGGCTCTTCCTCGTGGAAATTCTCGAGTTCGTCCTGCAGGTCGTGCTGGGCATAACCAGCGTCCTGCTGACTCTCCTCATCCTGCTCCACAAGGGTCGCGGCGGCGGCCTGTCCGACATGTTCGGCGGAGGCATGTCCTCGGCTGTCGGCTCGTCGGGCCTCGCAGAGCGCAACCTCAACCGATTCACGGTGATCCTCGCGCTGGCGTGGTTCGTGGCGATCGTCGCGCTCGGTCTCATCACGAAGTTCGAGGTGATCTGATGGCTACCGGTGGAAACGCCATTCGCGGTACCCGCGTCGGCTCCGGCCCCATGGGCGAGCAGGACCACGGCTACCACGCCGACCGCATCGCGGTCTCCTACTGGGACGGGCTCGGCAACGAGACGGTGCGCTACTTCGCTGCGGGCCTGCCTGAAGACGAGATCCCCGACACGATCGACCACCCGCAGTCGGGTCTTCCGGCCGGGCGCGACAAGGAGAACCCTCCCGCACTCGCGAAGCCCGAGCCGTACAAGACCCACCTCGCCTACGTCAAGGAGCGGCGCACCGACGAGGAAGCCGTCCAGCTCCTCGAGGATGCCCTGACCCAGCTGCGCGAGCGCCGGGGGCAGTGACCTCCGTCTGACCTTCGAAGAAGCCGCCGCGATCCGTCGCGGCGGCTTCTTCTGCGTCTGCCAAGCGACTCAGCGGCAGCCGTACGCGGCGTCGATGTACGACTGAGGCGGGTATCCGTACGCCCAGACGCCGTTCGCGTCGTCCGTGAATCCCATGCCGATGGCCCACGCGGTCGCCCACTTCTCGATGCTGTCCTGCGTCGTGGAGTCGTACATGTCCTCGCACTTCACGCTGATGGCATGGCCCACCTCGTGGGCGACGAGGGCTCTGCTCCGATCGGCCGGCCACTGCTCGGCGACCGAGTTCGACAGTTCGATCACCGCCCTGTCCGGCTCGTCCCACCACCACGTGGTCAAGCCGCCCATGCTGCCGTTGCCGCCGGCGTTGTTCACGATCGGGTTCCAGTCGAACTCGAGAAGGACTCCGGGGGCGAGCGATCGTGCGAACGCCTCGATCTCGAGACGCACGGCCTGCAAGGGGCCTGCCTTCTCGGCGAGCTCGACCTGCTCCGACGCCACGACCTGTCCCGCGGCGTCCTGCAGCGCCGCCAGCGCGCTCACGGCCTGATCATCGAGCGTCGAGGCGAGGGATGCGGATGCCGCGGCGTCGCGCAGGGCGATCACGGCGTCGTTCTTCGCCGAGAGGTGCGCGCCCTCGAAGGAGCTCGCCGCGGTCGCCGCCGAGCCGAGGACCGCGATGCCGGCGTCGGTGAGCGAGGCGTCTGCGGTGTCCAGCGCGGGCGTCTCCTCGGTGAGTTCTCGATCGAGGCTCTCGAGGTCGTCGGCCTGGATCGCGATCCGCTCGGAGGCGGCGAACAGCTCCCAGAAGAACGAGGGCTTGGTCCCTGCGTCCGGAAGCGGCTCGTCGAGCAGCGCACGCGCCGCTTCATCAGCCGCCCGGGCGTCGACGGCCGCCGCGGTCAGCGCGTCTCTCGCCGCCGGATCGACGAGGAGGCCGCTGTCCGTCTGCAGGAGGAGGTCGGCCGAATCCGCCGTGCCGGCCACGGCATCCGCCGACTCCGCCACGATCGTCATGGCGGACTGCGTGGCATCGCGCGTGGCGTCGAAGTCTGCCTCTGCCTCGTCGTAGCCCAGACTCGCCGTCACCTGCAGGGCCGCGAGGACGCCGGTCACGAGCAGGACCGCCAGGCCGCCGAGCAGCCAGCCGGTCCATCGTCGGGGACGACGGCGCGGGGGCGGGGCGCTCCCGATACGGGCGGGAAGGATGTGCCCGCCGAGTGGGGGAGCGACGAAGCCGGTGGGGACGGACATGCGGTGGAGACCTCCGGTCAAGACCTGCGTATGTCGACTCTGCCAGAAGGAGGTCCATCGGTTCGACAAAAAGATGAAGGCCCCCGTATCTGCGGGGGCCTTCGGAGTGAGGGGCTGACGAGAATCGAACTCGCATCATCTGTTTGGAAGACAGAGGCTTTACCACTAAGCTACAGCCCCGAATCGGAGGTGACCCAGCGGGGTCTGTACCGACTCATCGATCATAGCGGACTGGCGAGGGTGCTCTCGTCCGTTAGACTCGGTGGGGCTGAATCTGCGTGCGGATTCCCCGGGGCGTAGCTCAGTTTGGTAGAGCGCCCGCTTTGGGAGCGGGAGGTCGCAGGTTCAACTCCTGTCGCCCCGACACGGCTTGATCGGCCTGACAGCCGCGACTCAGCGCGGAAATCACAAGGAGAACACACCAGCATGGCGAACAGCACCGTCGAGAAGCTGACCCCGACCCGGGTCAAGCTCAGCATCACGGTCACCCCCGACGACCTCAAGCCCAGCATCGCTCACGCGTACGAGCACATCGCTCAGGACGTGCAGATCCCCGGCTTCCGCAAGGGCAAGGTCCCGGCTCCGATCATCGACCAGCGCATCGGACGCGGCGCGGTCATCGAGCACGCGGTCAACGAGGGCCTGGACAAGTTCTTCCGCGACGCGACCGTCGAGCACAAGATCCGTGTCGTCGGCCGCCCGTCCGCGGAGATCACCCAGTGGCCCAACGAGAAGGACTTCTCCGGCGACCTCCTGGTCGACGTCGAGGTCGACGTCCGGCCCGACATCGAGCTGCCCTCGTACGACGGCATCACGGTGACGGTCGACGCGGTCGAGGCCGATGAGGCGGCGCTCGACGCCGAGCTCGAGAACATGCGCGCCCGTTTCGGCACGCTGGTCCCCGTCGACCGCCCCGCGGCCACGGGCGACTTCGTCGAGCTCGACCTCGTCGCCACGATCGACGGCGCCGAGATCGACCGTGCCGAGGGCGTCTCCTACGAGGTCGGCTCGGGCGAGCTGCTCGAGGGCATCGACGATGCCATCGAGTCCCTCACCGCCGGTGAGGACACCACCTTCCGCTCCGCGCTCGTCGGCGGCGACCACGCCGGCTCCGAGGCTGAGGTCTCCGTGACGGTCAAGGCCGTCAAGGAGCGCGAGCTGCCCGAGGCGGACGACGACTTCGCACAGATCGCCAGCGAGTTCGACACGATCGCCGAGCTCCGAGCGAGCCTCGCCGAGCGTGTCGCTCAGCAGGGCGTCTTCACGCAGGGCTCCGCCGCGCGCGACAAGCTCGTCGAGACGCTGCTCGAGCAGATCGAGATCCCCGTGCCGCCGCAGCTCATCGAGGACGAGGTGCACAACCACCTCGAGGGTGAGGGTCGCCTCGAGGACGACGTGCACCGCGCCGAGGTTACCGAGGCCAGCGAGAAGCAGTTCCGCACGCAGGTGCTGCTCGACACGATCGCCGAGCAGGCGGACGTGCAGGTCTCGCAGGAGGAACTGAGCCAGTACCTCATCCAGTCGGCGTCGCAGTACGGCATGGCGCCGCAGGAGTTCGTCGAGGCGCTGCAGTCGTCGAACCAGCTGCCCGCACTCGTCGGCGAGGTCGCCCGCAACAAGGCCCTCGCGATCGCGCTCGGCAAGGTGAAGGTCGTCGACACCAACGGCAAGGCCGTGGATCTCTCCGACTTCGTCGTCACCGACGACGAGGCCGCCGACGAGGCATCTGGGGAGCAGGCACCCGCCGAGGCTGAGGAGAAGCCGGCCAAGAAGCCCGCTGCCAAGAAGGCTCCTGCCAAGAAGGCTGCTGCGAAGGCCGACGACGCCGAAGAGGCTGAGAAGCCGGCTGCGAAGAAGGCTCCCGCCAAGAAGGCTGCGGCCAAGAAGAAGACGGACGAGGACGCGGCCGACAAGGCCGAGTGATCGTAGTCGATTGACGAGAGGGGCGGATGCTGCGGCATCCGCCCCTTTTCGCGTAGGAAGCGTGATGAGGAGTGGCGATGAAGAGCTGGAATGAGCGGATCGACGAGGTCTGGGCAGACGCGTCCGGCGAGGAGGTCGGCGACGAGATCATCGCGCGGATCGACGCCCTCGCCGCCGAGCGGGGCGGAGACGACGCGCGCGCGGAGTTCGAGCGCGCCGGCGCCCGCGATTCAGCGGGGCGTCCCGCCGAGGCCGTCGAACTGTACCGGCGCGCGCTCGCGCTGGGGCTCGACGACGAGCACCGCCCGCAGTGCGTGATCCAGCTGGCGAGCTCGCTGCGGAACCTCGGTGCGTTCGACGATGCTCTCGCCGTGATCCGCGCTGAGGAGGCGCGTTCAGTCGACGCACCCTACCGGGACGCGATCGCCACCGTGCACTCGCTGATCCTCGCGAGTGCGGGCAGACCCGCCCAGGGGCTGTCGGTCGCGCTTCTCGCGCTCGTGCCGCACCTTCCGCGCTATCACCGCTCGATGACCGCCTACGCGCACGAGATCGCTGATCTCGACGCCTGATATGCCGACGGCGAACACGGCCTGAGCGCCGCGTTGACGCCGGTAGATTCGAATCACTGAAACACGGAATCAGGAGCTGACATGGCTGCAGAACCCCTCCTCGCGACGAGCGTCTTCGACAGGCTGTTGAAGGACCGCATCATCTGGCTGGGATCAGAGGTGCGCGACGACAACGCCAACGAGATCTGCGCGAAGATCCTTCTTCTCGCTGCAGAGGACTCGGAGAAGGACATCTACCTGTACATCAACTCGCCGGGTGGCTCGATCACCGCGGGTATGGCGATCTACGACACGATGCAGTTCGTGCCCAACGACATCGTCACCGTCGGCATCGGCATGGCCGCGTCGATGGGCCAGCTGCTGCTGACCGCCGGCACCAAGGGCAAGCGCTACATCACTCCGAACGCGCGAGTGCTGCTGCACCAGCCGCACGGTGGCTTCGGCGGCACGTCGAGCGACATCCAGACGCAGGCGCAGCTGATCATCTCGATGAAGAACCGCCTCGCCGAGATCACGGCCGCTCAGACCGGCAAGTCGGTCGAGCAGATCAACGCCGACGGTGACCGCGACCGCTGGTTCACGGCCGACGAGGCGCTCGAGTACGGCTTCGTCGACCACATCCGCGAGTCCGCGACCGACGTGGTCGGCGGCGGCGGCACGGACGTCAACTAATCGAGAGCGAGAGGATTCTCATGTACACACCCACCTTCCGCTCTGCTGGCGACCTTCCCTCCAGCCGCTACGTGCTCCCCCAGTTCGAGGAGCGCACCGCGTACGGCTTCAAGCGTCAGGACCCGTACAACAAGCTGTTCGAAGATCGCGTGATCTTCCTCGGCGTGCAGGTCGACGACGCGTCGGCCGATGACGTGATGGCGCAGCTCCTGGTCCTGGAGAGCCAGGACTCCGAGCGCGACATCACGATGTACATCAACTCGCCCGGTGGATCCTTCACCGCGATGACCGCGATCTACGACACGATGCAGTACGTCGCGCCGCAGATCCAGACCGTCGTCCTCGGCCAGGCGGCCTCCGCCGCGTCCGTGCTCCTCGCCGCGGGTGCTCCCGGCAAGCGTCTCGCGCTTCCCAACGCCCGTGTGCTCATGCACCAGCCGGCGATGGGCGAGGCGGGCCACGGCCAGGCCTCCGACATCGAGATCCAGGCGGCGGAGATCCTCCGCATGCGCACCTGGCTCGAGGAGACGATGGCTCGCCACACCGGCAAGCCCGTCGAGCAGGTCAACCGCGACATCGACCGCGACAAGATCCTGTCCGCCGCAGAGGCGCTCGAGTACGGCATCGTCGACCAGGTGCTCTCCTCGCGCAAGCGCGTCTGAGCGCACGAGGTTCCGGGAGGACGTCAGCCCCAGGGCTGGCGTCCTCTCGTCGTTTCCCGGCGAATGCGCGGGTGCATGCCGAGCGGATGCTCATATGAGCGAAAGCGTGCGCGAAAGATGACACGAGCGTAGGCTTGGTCACCGAAGGAGGATGCCGTGGAAGACGATCTCACCATGGTCCGCGTCGCAGAGCTGTACTACGACGAGGACAAGACGCAGGACGAGATCGGCGCCATCCTCAAGCTCTCGCGCTGGAAGGTCGGGCGGCTGCTCACCCAGGCGCGCGAGCGCGGCATCGTGCGGATCGAGATCGTCCATCCGCGCGCCCGACGTCTCGGCCTCGAACGGCAGCTCGTCGAGATGCACGGACTCACTGCGGCCGTGGTCGTGCCGGCTCCGGACGGCGACGACGGCACGCTGGAGCGCGTGGCACAGGCCGCCGCCGACTACCTGGCATCCATGCGGCCGGTGCCCCGAACGCTCGGAGTCAGCTGGGGCCGGACTCTCCGCGCCGTGGCCGAGGCGCTCCCTGACGGATGGGCCACGGGCGTGAGCGTCGTGCAGCTCAACGGAGGAGTGAGCCTCAACCGCCGCTCCGGCGGTGCCGCCGGCCTCGCCGTCACCATCGCGCAGCGCGCCTCCGGACAGGTGTCCCTCCTTCCCAGCCCGGCGATCCTCGAGCGGGTCGAGACGAAGCAGGCCATCGAGGCGGATCGCACCGTCGCCGGAGTGCTCGAGGAGGCCGCCGAGGCCCAGGCGTTCCTGTTCACGGCGGGTCCGTGCGACGCGAGCTCCGCCCATGTCGAGAACGGCTACCTGACGGCATCCGATGTCGAGGAGCTCGCGCGACGGGGCGCCGTCGGCGATGTGCTCGGGCGCTACATCGACGCCGACGGCAACATCGTCGACCCGCAGCTCGATGCGCGGACGGTCGGCGTGGACCTCGCAAGACTGCGGGCAGCGAAGCGCGCGATCTTCGTGACCGCGGGTGACGCCAAGCACGACATCGCGCGTACAGTCGTGACGAGCGGCCTGTGCAGCGTCCTGGTGACAGATGAGACCACAGCACGAGCATTGTTGGAGGAACGATGACGACCCAAGAACTCAGCCGCAGAACGGCGGTGGACGTCCTCGGCGGTGAGCCGGACGACGCCACACTCCGCCGCTTCCTGCACGGACTCCCGGGGGTCGACGCGGTCGGCCTCGAGCAGCGGGCGGCCGGGCTCGGCACCCGCTCGATCAAGACGACGTCGAAGGCCTGGGCCCTCGACAAGATCATCACCCTGATCGACCTGACGACGCTCGAAGGAGCGGACACGCCCGGCAAGGTGCGGTCGCTGGTCGCGAAGGCGAAGAACCCGGATGCCGCGGACTCGTCGACCCCGAAGGTCGCCGCGGTCTGCGTGTACGGCGACATGGTCGCGGGCGCTGTCGAGGCGCTCGGAGCCGCGCACGGGGATCCCGACGACGGGCTGATCTCGGTCGCCGCCGTCGCCACGGCGTTCCCCAGTGGGCGATCCTCGCTCGCGATCAAGCTCGCCGACACCGCCGAGGCCGTCGCCGCAGGTGCCGACGAGATCGACATGGTCATCGACCGAGGGGCCTTCCTCTCGGGGCGCTACGGACTCGTGTACGACCAGATCGCACAGGTCAAGGAGGCGTGTCGTCGCGCAGACGGCTCGTACGCGTCGCTCAAGGTGATCCTCGAGACCGGCGAGCTCTCCACGTACGACAACATCAAGCGCGCGTCGTGGCTGGGCATCCTCGCCGGCGGCGACTTCATCAAGACGTCGACCGGCAAGGTGCAGCCTGCGGCGACGCTGCCGACAACGCTTCTCATGCTGGAGACCGTGCGCGACTGGTATCGCGGCACGGGGGAGCGCATCGGCGTGAAGCCCGCCGGGGGCATCCGCGCGTCGAAGGACGCCGTGAAGTACCTCGTCACCGTCGCCGAGACCGTGGGAGAGGAGTGGCTCCAGCCCCACCTGTTCCGCTTCGGCGCCTCGAGCCTGCTCAACGACGTCCTGCTGCAGCGGCAGAAGCTCGCCACCGGCCACTACTCCGGCCCCGACTACGTCACGATCGACTAGGAACCCCGAAGATGACTTTTCTGGAATACGCCCCGGCCCCCGAGTCGAAGGCCGTCCTGAACCTCAAGGACAGTTACGGGCTGTTCATCGACGGCGAGTTCGTCGACGGCTCGGGCTCGAGCTTCACGACCATCTCGCCCGCCGACGAATCGCGCATCGCGGAGATCGCGTCCGCGAACGACGAGGACATCGACCGCGCCGTCGCCGCTGCGCGCCGCGCGTACGACCGGACCTGGTCGCGCATGAGCGGTCGCGACCGCGGCAAGTACCTGTTCCGCATCGCGCGTCTCGTGCAGGAGCGCGCTCGTGAGCTCGCGGTCGCCGAGAGCCTCGACAACGGCAAGCCGATCAAGGAGAGCCGCGACGTCGACGTGCCCCTCGTCGCATCCTGGTTCTTCTACTACGCCGGCTGGGCAGACAAGCTCGACTATGCGGGACTCGGCGCGAACCCGCGCGCACTGGGCGTCGCCGGCCAGGTCATCCCGTGGAACTTCCCCCTGCTGATGCTCGCGTGGAAGCTCGCCCCCGCTCTGGCCGCCGGCAACACGGTGGTGCTGAAGCCTGCGGAGACCACGCCGTTGACGGCGCTGATCTTCGCCGAGATCCTGCAGCAGGCCGACCTGCCGGCGGGGGTCGTCAACATCGTGACGGGCGCCGGCTCCACCGGCGCCGCGCTCGTGCGCCACCCCGATGTCGACAAGGTCGCCTTCACGGGATCCACGGGCGTCGGACGTGACATCGCTCGGGCCGTCGCGGGCACGAACAAGAAGCTCACTCTCGAGCTCGGCGGCAAGGCCGCGAACATCGTGTTCGACGACGCGCCCGTCGACCAGGCGATCGAGGGGATCGTCAACGGCATCTTCTTCAACCAGGGGCATGTGTGCTGCGCCGGGAGCCGCCTGCTCGTCCAGGAGTCGATCCACGACGAGGTCATCGACCGGCTCAAGAGCCGTCTGTCGACGCTGCGTCTGGGCGACCCGCTCGACAAGAACACCGACATCGGCGCGATCAACTCCGCGGCGCAGCTGGCCCGCATCCGCGAGCTCAGCGACATCGGCGAGGCCGAGGGGGCCGAGCGATGGACGGCGGAGTGCGCGATCCCCGAGAAGGGCTTCTGGTTCGCTCCGACCATCTTCACCGGCGTCGAGGCGTCTCACCGGATCGCCCGCGACGAGGTGTTCGGTCCGGTCCTCTCGGTTCTGACGTTCCGCACGCCGGCGGAGGCCATCGCGAAGGCGAACAACACGCCCTACGGTCTGTCGGCGGGCATCTGGTCGGACAAGGGATCGCGCATCCTCGCGGTCGCGGACCGTCTGCGCGCGGGCGTCGTCTGGGCCAACACGTTCAACCGATTCGATCCGTCGAGCCCGTTCGGCGGCTACAAGGAGTCCGGATACGGCCGTGAGGGCGGACGTCAGGGCCTCACCGCGTACCTGAAGGGGGCTGCAGCATGAGCAAGCGACTGAGCGTGCCGAAGACGTACAAGCTGGCTATCGGCGGAGCCTTCCCCCGCAGCGAATCGGGACGCACCTATGAGGTGCTGTCCGCGAAGGGCGCGTTCCTCGCGAACGCCGCTCAGGGCTCGCGCAAGGATGCCAGGGATGCGGTCGTCGCCGCGCGCGCGGCCGTCAAGGGCTGGTCGGGAGCGACCGCGTACAACCGCGGGCAGGTCCTGTACCGCGTCGCGGAGGTCCTGGAGGGCCGCCGGGCGCAGTTCATCGACGAGATCGTCGCACAGGAGGGCGTGTCGTCCTCGGCCGCCGCCGCTCAGGTCGACGACGCGATCGACCTCTGGGTCTGGTACGCCGGCTGGTGCGACAAGTACGCCCAGGTCGCAGGCAACGCCAACCCGGTGTCCGGGCCGTACTTCAACATCTCCGTGCCCGAGCCCACAGGGGTGGTCGCGATCGTCGCCCCGCAGGATTCGGCATTCCTCGGCCTGGTCTCGGTCGTGGCTCCGGCTCTCGTGGCGGGCAACACGGTCGTCGTGATCGCCAGCGAGCGGCATCCGCTCTCGGCCATCAGCCTGGCGGAGGTCTTCGCGACGAGCGACGTGCCCGGGGGAGTCGTCAACGTGCTCACCGGCTCGCCCGCCGAGATGGCGCCGTGGCTCGCGGCCCACCAGGACGTCAATGCGCTCGACCTGGCGGGAGCAGGCGGCCTCGAGTGGGTCGACCTCCAGATCGCCGCAGCCGAGACCCTGAAGCGAGTGCTCACGCCCGGCGACGTCACGGCCTCGCCCGAGCGGATCGCCGCCTTCACCGAGGTCAAGACCGTCTGGCACACGAAGAGCATGGTCTGACGCCGTTCGACCCGAGGCCCGTCCTGCGCATCGCGCGGGGCGGGCCTTCCGCATGCGGGGTCGATACGGACTCGAAACCTGCGTCGCCGCGCCAATGCGTCCCGGTGTCGGATGCAGCGGTTAGGCTCAGTAGACGATCTCTGGATCCCCCTAGGAGGACGCGCATGGCCCGTATCGGTGAGAGCGCTGACCTGTTCAAATGCTCGTTCTGCGGAAAGAGTCAGAAGCAGGTGCAGCAGCTCATCGCTGGCCCCGGTGTATACATCTGCGACGAATGCGTCGAGCTGTGCAACGAGATCATCGAAGAGCGCATGGCCGAGTCCTCCGCCGACGGCACGGCCGACTTCGAGCTGCCGAAGCCGCGCGAGATCTTCTCGTTCCTCGAGGAGTACGTCGTCGGTCAGGAGCCCGCGAAGAAGGCCCTCGCCGTCGCGGTGTACAACCACTACAAGCGGATCCGCGCTCACGGCACGCTCCAGCCGGCCGAGCAGAAGGCCGAGAGCATCGAGATCGCGAAGAGCAACATCCTGCTCATCGGTCCGACGGGCTGCGGCAAGACGTATCTCGCCCAGACGCTGGCGAAGAAGCTCAACGTGCCCTTCGCGGTGGCGGACGCGACCGCGCTCACCGAGGCCGGCTACGTGGGCGAGGACGTCGAGAACATCCTGCTCAAGCTGATCCAGGCCGCCGACTACGACGTCAAACGCGCCGAGCAGGGCATCATCTACATCGACGAGGTCGACAAGATCGCCCGCAAGGCCGAGAATCCGTCGATCACCCGCGACGTCTCGGGTGAGGGCGTCCAGCAGGCGCTGCTGAAGATCATCGAGGGCACGGTCGCGTCCGTGCCGCCGCAGGGCGGACGCAAGCACCCGCACCAGGAGTTCCTGCAGATCGACACGTCGAACGTGCTGTTCATCGTCGCCGGTGCCTTCGCGGGACTCGAGGACATCGTCTCGGCGCGCGTCGGCAAGCACGGCATCGGTTTCGGGGCGCCGCTGCACGACAAGGGCAAGGACCTCGACCTGTTCAGCGAGGTGCTGCCCGAGGACCTGCACAAGTTCGGCCTCATTCCCGAGTTCATCGGTCGTCTTCCCGTCGTCACCAACGTCTCGCCGCTCGATCAGGATGCCCTCATCGACATCCTCACCGGCCCCCGCAACGCGCTCGTCAAGCAGTACCAGCGCATGTTCGAACTCGACGGCGTCCAGCTCGAGTTCGAAGAGGAGGCGCTGCGCTCGATCGCCGACCTCGCGGTGGAGCGCAAGACCGGTGCGCGAGGCCTCCGCGCGATCCTGGAGGATGTGCTCGGACCCGTCATGTTCGAGATCCCGTCGGCCGAGGACGTCGCCAAGGTGATCATCACCCGTGCGGCGGTGGACGAGGGAGCTCCCCCCACGATCGTCATGGAGCGCAAGCGCAAGAGCGCGTAGTCGGTCCGCCGTTCTTCGTGCGTCGCCCGCATGGATCGGGCGATCGTCGCGGCGTGCCCCCTGATGCTGTGATCGCGGTTCCGTTCGCCCGCTGAGCACTGCTCGTCGAGCCAAGGTGAGGGCTCGATCGAACCGAGTGCAAAGAAATGCTTGCAAAGAAATCTTTGCCGAGATATCTTTGCACCATGACCGCACACACCGAGATTCGAACTCTGGACTCCCGCGCGCTGAAGGCGCTGGCACATCCCCTTCGGGTGCGGATCTTCGACCTGCTCGCCTCGCACGGCCCGCAGACCGCCAGTTCGCTCGCTGCGTTGCTCGATGAGACCTCCGGATCCACCAGCTACCACCTGCGCGCACTCGCCGCCCACGACCTGATCTCGGAGGTCGACGGTCGCGGTACTGCACGCGAGCGGTGGTGGGAACTGCCGAAGGGGCGGGTGAATGTGCCGGGTCCGAATGACACCACGTCGCCCGCGAACCGTGCTTCCGCCCAGATCGTGACGTCGGAGTTCTTCCGCCTGCGGCACGAGACCCTGATGGAGTACCTCAACCGCCCACAACGCGACGAACCGGAGGAATGGCGTGACGCGGGGCTGACGACGACGACCCACCTCGATATGACAGCGGCTCAGGTCAGAAAGCTCCGCGGCGAGATCGAGGCGCTCGTCGAGAGCGCGATCGAGCGGTTCCGAGGACAGACCGGACCCGACATGCGCCGCGTGTCGTTGCGGGCGGAGATCTTCGACCTGCCCGACGCGGGCGATCGCCGCAGCAGCCCTGAGGAGGGATCATGACCACGGCAACGCTCCGTCTCGCCACCCCGACGCTGTTCGAGCGGGTGCTTCAGCGCACCGCGCACGGGATCGCCCGTTACGTGGAACGCCGGATCGCCGGTCGGGCGGAACGTCGTGAGATCGCTCTCGACACACTGCGAGAGCAGCAGGCCCGCCGGCAGGATCCCCGCGCCGTCGATCTGGCTCTCGCGCAGCTGGGTCTTCCTCTGCGCTGACGCCGGGGTCGGGCGTCAGTCCTCGAACGGACGAGCGATCACGTCACCGGCGGGGGACTGGACGACCTCCCACCCGGCGTCGAGCTCGGCGATCGCCCGGCCCTCCAGCCAGGTGAGGGTCCAGTGTCCGGAGAGCCCGCGCGCCTCGACCTCGGCGATCGCGGGCCTGAGCAGCGCGGGAACGGATGCGGGGGGCTCGGAGCCCGTCGCCCATCGCGTGCCCAGCTGCATCAGGCGCCCTCGACCGGGGCGAGCTCGATCGCCGTGACGGCGAACTCCTCCGCCTCGGTGATCTCGAGGTCGGCGATGCGGCCGACGGCGCGGAGATCGTCGGCGGCGGCGCGCAGCGCCTCCACCTTCGCCGCCGGTGCGGCGATGGCCGCCCGCGACACCGGGGTCTTCTGCGAGGCCTTCGCCTCCGTCTTCGCGCGTCGGATGCCGATCAGAGCCTCACTCGCGACGGAGAGGACCGCCGGGTCGCCGTCGATGAGGAGAGCCTCGGGCCAGGCCGCTGTGTGCACGGAGCCCTCCTCGAACCACGACCAGGCCTCCTCGGTCGCGAACGAGAGCACGGGTGCGAGCAGGCGCAGCAGTGCCGAGAGAGCCAGGCGCAGTGCGAGTGCAGCCGATGCCTGTCCCACGTCGTTCTGGTTGTAGGCGCGCTCCTTCACCAGTTCCAGGTAGTCGTCGCAGAACGTCCAGAAGAATGCCTCGGTGACCTCGAGCGCCTTGGCCTGATCGTAGTTCTCGAACGCCGTCGTGGCCTCGGCGATCACGGCGTCGAGGGCGGTCAGCATCGACGCGTCGAGCGCGTGCGTGACCTGCGCACCCTCGGGCACGGGGAACGACAGCACGAACTTCGCCGCGTTCAGGACCTTGATGGCCAAACGGCGGCCGATCTTGACCTGCGTGGGGTTCTGGGGATCGAACGCCGCGTCCATGCCGAGGCGGCTGGAGGCCGCCCAGTAGCGCACGGCATCCGACCCGTGGGTCTCGAGGATGTCCGAAGGCGTCACCACGTTGCCCTTGGACTTCGACATCTTCTTGCGGTCGGGATCGACGATGAAGCCGGAGATCGCGGCGTTGCGCCAGGGCGAGCGCGCGTCCTCCAGCGTGGAGCGCAGCATCGTGGAGAACAGCCAGGTGCGGATGATGTCCTGACCCTGCGGGCGCAGGTCGAACGGAGCGGTGAGGTTCCACAGCTCCTCGTCGCGCTGCCACCCGCCGGCGAGTTGCGGCGTGAGGGACGACGTCGCCCAGGTGTCGAGGATGTCGGCCTCTGCCTCGAAGCCTCCCGCCGCGCCCCGCTGATCCTCCGAGTAGCCGGCGGGTACATCCGTCGTCGGATCGATCGGCAGAGACGCGTGGTCGGGCGTGAGCACGCGGTCGTAGTCGCGCTCGCCGTTCTCGTCGAGCGCGTACCAGAGGGGGATCGGCACGCCGAAGAAGCGCTGGCGCGAGACCAGCCAGTCGCCGGTCAGGCCCCCGACCCAGTTCTCGTACCGCACGCGCATGAAGTCCGGGTGGAAGGCGAGCTCGGAACCGTGAGCGAGCAGCTTGTCGCGGAGCTCCGCGTCGCGGGCGCCGTTGCGGATGTACCACTGGCGCGTCGAGACGATCTCCAGCGGGCGGTCACCCTTCTCGAAGAACTTCACCGCGTGCGTGAAGGGCTTGCCGACGGCGGTCATGTCGCCCGTCTCCTGCAGCTTCTCGACGATCGCCTTCCGCGCCGAGAACACGGTCTTGCCGGCGAGCTCGGCGGCGTACCAGTCGGTCGCCTCGGCATTCGCCACGATCGACGGAGCGGTGGGCAGGAAACGACCGTCGAGGCCGATCGTCGTCATGTTCGGCAGATCGCCGCCCTCGACGGTGCGCAGCTCACGCCACCAGATGATGTCGGTCACGTCACCGAAGGTGCAGACCATCGCCGCACCCGTGCCCTTGTCGCGCTGGGCGAGGTGGTGCCCGTGGATCTCGATCTCCGCGCCGAAGAAGGGTGTGCGCACCTTCGTGCCGATGAGGTGCTTGTGAGGTCCCTCGGGGTGCGTGACGATGGCCACGCATGCCGGCAGCAGCTCGGGACGGGTCGTCTCGATGGTGATCGACCCCGAACCGTCTGCGAAGGGGAAGTCGATGGTGTGGTACGCGGCCTGCTGGTCACGGTCCTCGAGTTCGGCCTGCGCGATCGCCGACCGGAAGTCGATGTCCCACAGGGTCGGGGCGAGCGACTGGTAGGCCTCGCCCCGCTCGATGTTGCGGAGGAACGCCAGCTGACTCTGACGGATGGTGTCATCGGAGATCGTGCGGTAGGTCTGCGTCCAGTCGACGCTCAGTCCGAGCTGGCGGAACAGCGCCTCGAACTGCTTCTCGTCCTCGACGGTCAGGCGCTCGCACAGGTCGATGAAGTTGCGTCGGCTGATCGGCACCTGGTCGGCCGCGCGGCTGGATTTGTTGTCGCCGCCCTCGAACGGCGGAGTGAAATCGGCGTCGTAGGGGAGCGACGGGTCACAGCGCACGCCGTAGTAGTTCTGCACGCGACGCTCGGTGGGCAGGCCGTTGTCGTCCCAGCCCATCGGATAGAACACCGTCTTCCCGCGCATGCGCTCGAAGCGCGCCTTGACGTCGGTGTGGGTGTACGAGAACACATGGCCGATGTGCAGGCTGCCCGACGCCGTCGGCGGGGGAGTGTCGATGGAGTACACGCCGTCGCGGCCCGACTGCGCGGCGCGGATGCGATCGAACAGATAGGTTCCCTGCGCGGACCAGGTCTCACCCCACTTCGCTTCGAGGCCTTCGAGTGCGGGCTTGTCAGGAATCTGAGCGGATGCGGACGCGGCCATGAAGGTCTCCTCGAGCGATGTGTGCGGCACTGTGTGAGCGTGCCTGAGTGTGGGTTGTGCCCTACAGTCTAGACGCCTCGCGGATCGAAGGAGCGTCGTCGCTCACTCGCCCCAGACGGCCTCGATGATGGCGGCGGCCTGATCATTCGTGACGGAGAGGCCGCCGTAGGACCCCGCTCGCGTCTCGAGGTCCGGGTCGATGTTCTCGACCACGGCTGGCACATCGATGGTCTCGCCCTCGGAGTCATCCACCGACAGTCGGATCTGATCGCTCGGTACGTCGTTGTGCTCGAGGATGACCCGCAGGATCGTGGCGAGGTCGTCGGGCGACAGGTCGTCGTGATCCAGATCCACGCCGACTCCCATGTAGAACGTGAATCCGTCGAGGCCTTTGGCTGCGAATGAATCCGTCACGCCGATGCCGGCCTCCGCGAGCGCGGCCGGGATCGTCTCCGCGAAGTCTCCGTTCGACAGCTCCTTCGCCACGGGACCGCACGCGGTGAGCGAGAGGGAGAGCGTCACGGCGAGCGCGCCGATCCCGAGGCCATGCAGGACGACCCTGCCTCGTGTACGTCTCATCTCAGCGCTCCACCCCCTGGTAGACCTGGTGATCGACGACGGTTCCGCCGAGACCGGCCAGATTCCACGGATCCGAACCATCGTTCGCGGCGTGGTAGCCGCTCTCCCATTCTCCGACCGAGAGTGCGTATTCCTCGTTGTCGTGCGCCCCGAAGCCGTGCAGCCCGTCGGGATCCGAGAGCGTGATCTGGTGGATGTTCGGCGGCAGCACGGAGGCAGGGGTGTTCGGGATGTCGACGGGGCTCTGCCCCGGCAGACCGGGGAGAGCGACGATGCTCCCGTCGAGCATCGGGACGGGGTCGGTGGCGTGCTGGAACGCGTAGACCGGCACATGCGGCGGCACGTGGAAGTTGTCGACGGGGGAGCCGTTCGTCACGACCCCGATCGGGTTGTACGGGAAGGACGAGTCGGCGGCGAGGTTCGCAGCCATGATTCCGCCCTGGCTGAACCCGGTGAGCACGACGTCGGCACCGGCCGGTATGCCGGCCTGCTGCATCGCATCGAGCACCGCTCGCTCGTACTGGGTGCGGAACAGAGGGTTGTCGAGCATGAGCGCGATGTTGTTGTCCCGGTCGTTCATCGCACCGCTCGACGGGCCGAGCTCCCACGCCTGTGTCGAGGGCAACGAGACCACCCAGTGCAGCGATCCATCGGGTGCCATCACCTGCTTGATGTCGATCGCGGTCGCGTTCTCGCCGCCGATCGCGTCGGTCGTGCCGTTCACCAAGACGAGGTCCGCGAGGGAGTCCAAGGAGGTGACGTCGTGCGCGTTCTCCCATGCCTCGCGTTGCCCAGTCGTCGTCAGGGTCGCCGGGTCGATCTCGCTGACATCCGCGTCGCCGGTGAGGAGGTCGTGTGCGACGTTCCCGAAGATCAGCCCGAGCGGTCCCATCGTCACCACGCTGACGTAGGGGAGCATGTCGACGAGCGTCTCTTTGAGCTGCGCGAGAGCGTCGCCGATCAACGGGACCAGCTTGTACAGGAGCTGGGCGAGTGTGACGACCGAATCGACGAGACTCTTCACCAGCGAGCCCGCCGAGCTCACGAACTCATAGGCCGAGTGGGCGAACCTCTCGATCTGGTCGAGCTTCTGCAACGGGTTCAGCGAGAAGCTGAAGAGGTCGTCCGCGAACCTGCTGAGCCGGCCCAGGAAGTCGCAGATGAGGATGCGGGTGGACTCGATGATCTGCGAGACGAGACGCACCGCGCTCGCCGTGGCCCCGGCCCACTGTGCGCCGTCCTCGGCGACCTCCGCGAGCTCGGTGTACCGCGACCGGAGCGCGCGCACGGTCCGTCCGTCGAGGTCGTCGATCGAGCGGTCGGCGTCGCGCAGGGACTCCGAGACGGTGACGAGCGCGCGTTCGGCATCCTCCCACCGCGATGCGAAGCTGCCGACCGTGCCCGGGTCGCCGAGGAGGTCGTCGAACCACTCGCGAAGCGGCGCGACGTACTGGATCAGGAGGCCGGCGAAGCCGGGGATGCTCGCGCAGTCCGCCTGCGCGCTGCCGGGACCTGCGGTGCCGGCAGCCCAGGATGCCGAGCGGACCTGCCCCGCGACGGACGCGATCGCCGTCACCGTCCGGTTCCTTCCATCGCGCGGAAGGTCTCCACAGCCTTGTCCTCGACGTCGCTGAACGAGTCCACCGTGGACTTCAGGCCCGACGAGGACCCGGTGGCCAGCGCGGTGGCCGTGGTGAGCGCCGATTCGGACGCATCGCCGAGCGAGGAGATCGCCGGTCCGAGCAGAGATCCGCACAGCGCGCCGAAGGCTGAAGCCCCGACACCGCCTGACGCGGCGGACGCTGCCGCGCGCAGTGTCTCAGCCGCATCCTCGAGCGATCTCACATGTGCCCTGAGCACTTCCTCGTCGATCCGGATCTGCTGGTTTGCGGCTGTCATGACATTCCCCCGTCGCGTCGGTGAGTGTGAAGGTCGGCGGCGTCCACCGGTGCGGGCGCCGGTCAGCTTCCGCCGAGTGCGCGCTGTCCGGCGAGGTCGGTCTCTGAGTAGAGCCCGGCGAGACCGGCGAGCACGTCCGCGATCTCGCGCACGAGAGCCGCGCGCTCGGTCATGGACGCGGAGAACCCGTCATGCGCGACGTCGAAGGCGGCCTGCGCCTCACCGGTCCATGAATCCTGCAGCGCGTAGGCGGCCTTTCTGAGATGCTGCAATTCTTCGTCGATCCGGCCCGACGAGTCGCCGATGGACTCCGCTGCCGCGGCCAGCATCGCGGGGTTCACTTCGATCACGCCCATCAGCGGTACTCGATCGTGTCGCCCCGGCCTCCGGGGAATGCGGCGTCGACGTCCTGCCTGACGGCGGCCACGAGGGGGGAATCCTCCCCGAGCGTGGATGCCATCGAGGCGAGCACGGAGTCGGCAGCCGCACGCTGCGCCTTCGCGATGGTGGTCGTGATGACCCGGGCCAGGCCCGCGGCATCCCCCTCCGTCGCTGACAGGCGCACCTCGTCGATCGCGCCGTTGGGGCGAGCGACGACGGTGACGCGGCCATCCGGCGACGTGACGGTCGCCGTGGTCTGCTCGACATCGGCATTGAGCCTGGAGGACTCCTCAGCGAGCGCACGTGATCGCGCTATCTGGGCGTCGATCCTCGCGTGCAGCGCAGCGACGGTCTCCGAGAGTTCTTCATCAGCCGGCACAGTTCTCCCCCTCCTCCGGTGACCATTGCAGTATATGGGCGGGTCCGCCTCGCGCAAGGAGTTCGTCGGCAGCCCGCCGCGGGAAAATGGACCGGGTGCAGGAATCGGCGATACGATGGATCTCACCCCGATCACATCCATCTGAGGATCAGCATGCCCACTCCGCTCGCGCGTCGAGTCCTGCCCATCGCCGCCGTCGCCGCCGTGAGCTCCCTTCTGCTCAGCTCGTGCGCGCCGGCATCCGACTCCGCCGACAGTGAGCTCGTTTGGTCCATCGAGGGGGCGAATCTCTCTGCCGGGCACATGGACCCGCAGGTCAGCCAGCTCGACGTGTCGGGCATGGTGCAGCGCGCGGTCCTCGACTCGCTCGTGTTCCAGGAGGACGACGGATCCTTCACTCCGTGGCTTGCGGAGGACTGGACGGTCTCCGACGACAGCACCGAATACACGTTCACCCTTCGGGACGACGTGACCTTCACAGATGGCGAGCCGTTCGACGCCGAAGCGGTGAAGGCCAACTTCGATCGCATCGTCGACCCCGAGACCGAGTCCGCTCAGGCGGCCAGCATGATGGGCGCGGACTTCTACGAGGGCACCGAGGTGGTCGATGAGCACACCGTGACGGTGTCGTTCTCGCAGCCCTACGCCCCGTTCCTGCAGGCGGCGAGCACGCCGCAGCTGGGCTTCTACTCGCCGGCCGTGCTCAGCGAGTCGGCAGACCAGCTCAAGGCCGGTGGGCCCGGGGTCACGGTCGGGACGGGTCCGTTCGAGCTCACCGAGTACACGCCCGATCAGGAGATCGTCTACACCCGGAACGACGACTACGCGTGGGGCCCGCACGGCGAGAAGGCCCCCGAGGTCGAGACCCTCCGCGTCGAGATCCAGCCCGAGGCGGCGGTGCGCACCGGAGTCATCGAGAGCGGCGAGGCCGATCTCGCGAGCAACATCCCGCCGAACCTCGCCGGCGAACTCGGCGACGGCATCACGGTCGACTCGATCGAGTACCCCGGCCTGCCGTACTCGCTGTACCTCAACGAGAAGTACGGCGTCTTCGCCGACGAGAAGGTGCGCCAGGCGTTCGCCCGCGGCATCGATGTCGACGCGTCGGTGGAGGAGATCTTCTTCGACCAGTTCCCCCGTGCCTGGAGCATCCTCGGATCCACGACCCCGGGATACGACTCCTCGCTCGAAGGCAGCTGGCCGTTCGATCAGGATGCCGCGAACGCGCTGCTCGACGAGGCCGGATGGACGACGCGCGACAGCGACGGCATCCGCATGAAGGACGGCGAGCGCCTCTCGGCCCGCTGGATCGCCTGGACTCCCGTTCCGGACGACCGCGCCGCCCTGGCGAACGCCGTCCAGTCGGATCTCAAGGAGATCGGATTCGAGGTGGTGCGCGAGGTTCTCGAGCCCGGCGCCTACAACGAGCAGTACGGGCCCAAGACGTTCGACCTGACGGACTGGGGCTTCTCGGGGGCCGACCCGGACTTCCTGCGGTCGCACCTGCACACCGAAGGATTCCAGAACGCGTCGCAGGTCACGGATCCTCAGGTCGACGCGCTTCTCGAGCAGGGCGTCGCATCCGGCGATCAGGCCGAACGCGACGCCATCTACACGCAGCTGCAGGAGTGGAACGCGCAGTACACGGCCATCGTGCCGCTCTACAGCCCCTCCGCCATCACCGCGATGGGCGAGCGGGTCTCCGGTCTGGACTACGACCTGTACGGTCGACCGCTCTTCTACGGCGTGAGCGTCGACTGACCCGAGAGTCGTGGGGCGTCCGTCGACGTCACCGTGCGATATCGTTCCTGAGCGAGCACGGGCGGCAGGCGGACGCTCGGGAACAGGCGAGAGGGCGCACACGGTGAAGGCAGCGATCGTGCGGGTCGCCGGCCTCGCGGCATCCGTCGTGGTCGTGCTGTGGGGAGCCGCGACGCTCGCGTTCCTCGCTTTCCGCGTCATCCCCGGAGACCCGGTGTCCGTCATGCTCGGGCCGCAGGCCCAGGTGAGCGAAGAGGTCAAAGACGGCATCCGCGCCGAGCTCGGCCTCGATCGACCTCCTCTCGAGCAGTACGCGACCTTCATCGGCCAGCTCGCGCGGGGCGACCTCGGCGAGTCGTATCAGCTGCGGATGCCGGTGACCGAGGTCATCGGGCGTCAGCTGGGCTCGACGGTGCAGCTGGCGATCCTCGCTCTGGTCATCGCCGTCGTCCTCGCCCTCGCCGTCGCCGTCTTCGTGCGCGGCGGCGCCGGTCGCGCGGTCGCCGCGGGGGTGGAGCTGGTGATCCTGTCGTCCCCGGTCTTCTGGATCGGGCTCGTGCTCCTCAGCGTCTTCGCGTTCGGGCTCGGGTGGTTCCCCGTGTCGGGGGCACGGAATCCCGCGACCATCGTGCTTCCTGCGATCACGCTGGCGCTCCCGGTGGCCGCCCTGCTCAGTCAGGTGCTTCGCGACGGACTCGCGCAGGCCGAGCGGATGCCGTTCGCCGAGACCGTCCGCGCGCGCGGCGCCGGTGCGTCGTGGTTCACTCTGCGGCACGGTCTCCGGCACGGTGCCGCCGGCGCGATCACCCTGACCGCCTACCTCACGGGGTCGATCCTCGGGGGAGCGGTGCTCGTCGAGACGGTGTTCGCGAGGGCCGGACTCGGGCGGGTCACGCTCGCCGCCATCAGCAATCGCGACCTCCCCGTGATCACGGGCATCATCCTGCTGAGCGCGCTCGTCTTCGTGGCCGTCAACGTGGTCGTCGAGCTGCTGCATCCGATCGTCGACCCGCGTCTGCGCGCACGGCGGGGTGTGCGATGAGGCGGGCCACGCTGGTCCTCCTCTGGGCCGCGATCGGCGTCCTGGCGGTGCTGGCCTTCGCTGCGGCCTTCCCCGGAGTCCTCGCCACCCACGATCCGCTGCAGACGGACGTGCGGGCGTCGCTCCTGCCGCCCAGCGGCGAGCACCTGTTCGGAACCGACCAGAGCGGGCGCGACGTGTACTCCCGAGTCGTGCACGGCGCGGGGCGCTCCATCGGCATCGGCCTGCTCGCGACCGTCGTCGCCCTCGCAGCGGGACTGCTCGTCGGCGCGCTCGCCGGACTCGCCCCGCGCGGCGTCGACGCCGCGCTCATGCGCGTGAACGACGTGCTCATGGCGTTCCCCGAGTTCCTCGTGGCCCTCGTCGTGGTGGCCGTGCTCGGCCCCGGACCCGTGAACATCGCGATCGCCGTGACCCTGGCGGCCGTGCCCGTGTACGTGCGGCTCGCGCGAGTGCAGACCAGGACGCTGCGCACCGCAGAGCACGTCGAGGCGGCGCGCATCCTCGGCGTGCCGCCCCTTCCCGCCTTCATGCGGCATGTCGTACCCGGCGTGCTGGGATCGTTGAGCGTGCTCGCCACGATCGGGATCGGTTCGAGCATCCTCGCCGCCGCCGGCCTCAGCTTCCTCGGCCTCGGGCCCTCCGAGCCCACACCGGAGTGGGGTCTGATGCTCGCCGGAGGACGCAACGTGCTGGGTCAGGCATGGTGGATCGCCGTCTTCCCCGGAATAGCCATCACCCTGACGGTCATCGCCGCGACCATCGTGGGCCGCGCGCTGCGAGCCCGTGCCGACGGGATCCGGTCGTGAGCGCCGCTCTGGAGCTCGAGGGACTCCGCATCGACTTCGGCGCGGGCCCGGTCGTCGACGGTGTCTCCCTGACGGTCGATCGCGGAGAATGCGTGGCGATCGTCGGCGAGTCGGGCGCGGGGAAGTCCCTGACGGCGCGCGCACTGCTCGGCCTCACGCCGGCGGGAGCGCGGGTGGGCGTCGACCGGCTCGTCGTCGACGGCACAGATGCCGCCCGCCTGGGCGAGCGAGGGTGGCGGGCCCTTCGCGGCGCACGCATAGCCCTCGTCTCGCAGGATGCGCTGGTGTCGCTCGATCCGCTGCAGCGCATCGGGTCAGAGATCGCCGAGCCGGTGCGGCTGCACCGTCTCGCTCGAGGGCGAGCGGAGTTGCGCCGGCGCGTGCGGGCGCTCCTGGGCCGCGTCTGGATGCCGGACCCGGACCGTCGTGCTCGGCAGTACCCGCACGAACTCTCCGGCGGCCTGCGGCAGCGGGCGCTGATCGCGTCCGCTCTCGCGGCCGATCCGGCGGTCCTGGTCGCCGACGAGCCGACGACGGCGCTCGACGCGACCGTGCAGGCACGCATCCTGGGTCTTCTGCGAGACATCGTCGACCAGGGCACGGCCCTGGTGTTCATCAGCCACGACTTCGCCGCGGTGCGACGGATCGCCGATCGGGTCCTCGTGATGCGCGGCGGCGTGGTCGTGGAATCCGGCACGGTCGCCGACGTCCTCGGGAATCCGCAGCACGCGTACACCCGGCAGCTCATCGCCGCGACCATGCATGAGCCGCGCGGGGAGCGGCAGGCCGCCACCGATCCCGTGCTCGTGGCGACGGGGGTGACGAAGACCTTCGACGGGATCGCCGCGGTCCACGACGCATCGTTCGCCGTCGCCGAAGGGCGCACCCTCGGCGTGGTCGGGGAATCCGGATCGGGCAAGACGACGCTCGCGCGGATGATCGTCGGTGTCGAGGCGCCCGATGACGGCGGGCTGCGCTGGCGCGGGAGGCGGCGCGTCCAGCTCGTGCATCAGAATCCGCTCGGCGCCTTCGACCCCCGATGGAGCATCGGACGGTCGCTGCGGGAGGCGCTTGCCGCAGGCGGGGTGCCGCGGGCGGAACGGAGCGCGCGGGTGGAGGCCCTTCTCGAGGAGGTGGATCTCGATCCGGCGCTCGCGTCCCGTCGTCCGATCTCGCTCTCGGGGGGCCAGCGTCAGCGGGCCGCCATCGCGAGAGCGCTCGCCGCGGATCCTGAGGTCCTGGTCCTGGACGAACCCGTGTCGGCCCTCGATCCGTCGGTTCGAGAGCTCGTGCTGCGCCTGCTGCTGCGGCTCCAGCGCGAGCGCGACCTCACGATGATCTTCGTGTCGCACGACCTCGACGTGGTCGGCGCCGTCGCCGACGACGTGCTGGTCATGCAGGACGGCGCGATCGTGGAGCAGGGCGCGGTCGGTGCCGTGTTCGCGGCTCCGCAGCATCCGTTCACGAGGGAGCTGCTGGAGGCGAACGGCCCCGTCAGTCCCTGACCTGGATGCCGAGGCCGTCTGCGAACAGCGGGGCGAGCTGCTGCACCTGCGTGGTGCTCAGGGTGGTTCCCCGAAGGCTGTTCGCGTCGAGGAAGGCCAGGGCGTCGAGCCCGCGGAGGTCGACGTCCTTGGCCCGCATCCCTCTGGGGTCGACCTCGTCGGTGCGCGTGTCGGTGAAGCGCACGCGGGTGAGCTCGGCCTGCGGCATGTCGAGTGTACGGATGCCGCAGGTCGAGACCGTCACATCGGTGGCGCGGGTGCCGCCGAGGTTCAGGTAGTCGATCCGAACGTCGTGGAGCTCGAGCTCGTCGATGCGCGCGCCGCTCAGATCGATCGTGCCGATGCGGCCGCCGCTGATGCGGACGCGGCGGACGCTCGCATCCCGCATCCGCAGAGAGGCGATGCGCGCCCCGGCGATCGAGACATCGATGAGCGTCGCCCCGGTGAGGTCCACCTCGTCGGCGTCGGCGGAGATCTCGCACTGCTCGAGGGAGGCGTGCGCGAGGTCGGCTGCTCCGCTGAGATCGAGGCGTGCCGCGAGCAGGTCGGCGCCGCGGGCCGGCGAGGCGTCTTCGAGCCGGGGAGGCAGGTCGGGCGGCGAGACTCGGGGCGCGATGGGGGAGTCGGGAGTGCGAGGCATGGGTCGAGCGTAGGCCGTGGCCCGGACACTCGGTCGGCCCCGGGCGTCGGGGCTGCGCCCGGCATCCGGACTCGGGCTGCGCGTTGAGGGCTGCGGCTGGGCGCCTAGGGAGGCCATGTGCGCTTCACAGAGCCGGATTCTTCGAGTACGGACTTCGGAGGCGCACAAGGACGCGCGAGGCGCGCGGCATCCGGGCTCGGATGCCGACGTCCACCGCTCCTGCACAATCGGTCTGGGCGCATCGTGGTCCACCGTCGCCGGGGGTTTCGGTCAGCGCTTGCCGCGGCCACCGAAGCGGTTCACGAGACTCGGTGGATGAGAACCGTCGATGACCTGTCCGTGCTGCTCGTGGAGCGCGGAGGTGTGGTCCGCAGCGCGGTGATCACGGACAGCGGCTTCTCACGGAGGACCGTCGAGGCCGCGGCCCGCACCGGCCTCATCATCCGACCTCGTCGAGGGTGGATCGCGAAGGCGGATGCGGAGAAGACTCAGGTGGCGGCCGCCCGGCTCGGCGTCGTCCTCACCTGCCGGACGCAGGCCGAGCTCCTCGGACTCTGGGTGCACGACAGCTCCGGCCCGCCGCATTTCGCGGTCGCTCACAATGCGTCCGTGCGGATTCCCTTCGAGGCGCGGGTGCACCGGGGCACGCCGGTCGTTCCCCGGCATCCGGATGCCCTGGTCGATCCGATCGAGAACGTGCTGGGCTTCATCGCCGAGTGCGAGCCCTTCGAGCGTGCGCTCGCCACATGGGAATCGGCGTTGACGAGGTCGCTGGTCACGCTCGAGGCGCTGCGCGGATACTCATGGAAGCCCGCCGCGCGCCGAATCATCGATCGAGCGGTGCCGTTCTCGGATGCCGGGCTGGAGACCTATGTCAGGGAGCGCCTGCGGTGGCTGCGCGTCGCGATCAGGGTGCAGATCTGGATAGCCGGCCACCGGGTCGACACGCTGGTCGGCGATCGACTCGTCATCCAGATCGACGGAGCGCACCACGTCGGAGCGCAGCGTTCCGAGGACATCCGCCACGATGCCGAACTGCGGCTCATGGGCTACCACGTCATCCGCGTGTCCTACGCGCAGATCATGTACGACTGGCACGTCGTGCAGGATCTGATCATGCGCGCGGTCGCGCAGGGGTTGCATCGCGCGGTGTGATCGAGCGCGAAGCCCTGTGGGCGGCGAAGCGGACGGGCGCCTCGCAAGGCCGTGGGCGCTTCCCGAGGCGGTATTCCTCGAGAGCGGCCTCCGGAGGTGCACACGGACTTCGGCGGTGCACGCGACGAGAGGAGCGGCGAGCGAGAGCGGCGAGGGAGAGCGACGAGAGGAGCGACGAGGCGAGCGTCAGGGAGCGCACGCGCGTACAATGGACGCACGAGCATCGATCCGGCCATCACCGGGGAGCTCTCGGAAGAACGGTCGCGAGACCCAGTAGAACCGAGCGGGGCAGGCCCGTCACAGCCGCAGTGAGAGTGGCCCCGCCGTGAGGCGCGGCACGCGAGGTGGTACCGCGGTTCCCCGGAACGACAATCCGGACGGATCGTCCTCGCAGCAGCATCCGCCACGACTCCTGCGAGACGACATGACCTACCCGCGTTCCTCCTTCGGCCCCGCCGCCGACGCTTCGGCAAGCTCAGCGACCCGGGGGGTCGCACCGAGCCCCCGGTTCCCCGAGATCGAGCAGGAGGTGCTCGACTTCTGGCAGGCCGACGAGACCTTCCGCGCCTCCATCGAGCAGCGCGAGGGCGCGGACGAGTGGGTGTTCTACGACGGGCCGCCGTTCGCGAACGGCCTGCCCCACTACGGGCACCTGCTCACGGGTTACGCCAAGGATGTCTTCCCGCGCTTCCAGACGATGCTCGGCAAGAAGGTCGACCGCGTCTTCGGCTGGGACACGCACGGTCTCCCGGCCGAGCTCGAGGCGATGAAGCAGCTCGGCATCACCGAGAAGAGCGAGATCGAGGACATGGGCATCGACGTCTTCAACGCGAAGGCGAAGAACTCGGTGCTCAAGTACACGCACGAGTGGCAGGACTACGTGACCCGCCAGGCGCGCTGGGTCGATTTCGAGCATGGGTACAAGACGCTCGACCTGGGATACATGGAGAGCGTCCTCTGGGCGTTCAAGACTCTCTACGACAAGGGCCTCGCGTACGAGGGCTACCGGGTGCTCCCGTACTGCTGGCGCGACGAGACCCCCCTCTCGGCGCACGAACTGCGCATGGACGACGACGTCTACCAGAACCGCCAGGACTCGTCCGTCACCGTCACGTTCCCGCTCACCGGCGCCAAGGCCGAGGCTCTCGGGCTGACCGCCGTCCGCGCCCTCGCCTGGACCACGACACCCTGGACCCTCCCCACGAACCTCGCGCTCGCCGTGGGACCCGACATCGAGTACGTCGTGCTCCCGGCGGGCCCGCACGGCGCGGCCGACGTGCACGCGGCGGCGGGAACGACGGATGCCGTCGTCGAGGCCTCCGCGCACCGCTACCTCCTCGCCAGGGAGCTCGTCGCCGGCTACGCGAAGGACCTCGGATACGAGAGCGCCGAGGACGCGCTCGCCGCGGTCGATCAGACCGTGCGCGGTGCCGAGCTGCAGGACGTCACCTACGACCGCCTGTTCGACTACTACGCGGATGCCGAGACCTACGGCACGGAGAACGCGTGGCGCATCCTGGTCGACGACTACGTGACGGTCAGCGACGGCACCGGCATCGTCCATCAGGCCCCGGCCTACGGTGAGGACGACCAGCGGGTGGCGGGAGCCGCGGGCATCCCCACCATCCTGTCGCTCGACGACGGCGGCAAGTTCCTCCCGAACGTCACCGACGTGGCCGGACAGCTCTGGATGGACGCGAACACTCCGCTCATCCGCTTGCTGCGCGGCGAAGGTCGGCTGCTGCGCGAGCAGAGCTACGTGCACTCCTACCCGCACTGCTGGCGCTGCCGGAACCCCCTCATCTACAAGGCCGTGTCAAGCTGGTTCATCCGCGTCACGGACATCAAGGACGACCTGCTGGCGAACAACGAGCAGATCACCTGGGTGCCCGAGAACGTCAAGCACGGCCAGTTCGGCAAGTGGCTCGAGGGCGCGCGCGACTGGTCGATCAGCCGCAACCGCTACTGGGGCTCGCCGATCCCGATCTGGAAGAGCGACGACCCGGAGTACCCGCGCGTCGACGCCTACGGGTCGCTCGAGGAGCTGGAGCGCGACTTCGGCACCCTCCCGCGCAACCCAGAGGGTGAGATCGACCTGCACCGGCCGTACATCGACGACCTCACCCGTCCGAACCCCGACGACCCCACCGGCAACAGCACCATGCGCCGCATCGAGGACGTCTTCGACGTGTGGTTCGACTCCGGGTCGATGCCGTATGCGCAGGTGCACTACCCGTTCGAGAACCAGGAGTGGTTCGACTCGCACGCCCCCGCCGACTTCATCGTCGAGTACATCGGGCAGACGCGCGGCTGGTTCTACGTCATGCATGTGCTGTCGACGGCGCTCTTCGACCGGCCCGCGTTCACCGGGGTGAGCTGCCACGGCATCGTGCTGGGCAGCGACGGCTACAAGATGTCGAAGTCGCTGCGCAACTACCCGGACGTGTCCGAGGTGCTCGATCGTGACGGGTCCGACGCGATGCGCTGGTTCCTCATGTCGAGCTCGGTGCTGCGCGGCGGTAACCTCGCGGTGACAGAGGAGGGCATCCGCGCCGGTGTGCGGGAGTTCCTGCTGCCGCTGTGGAGCTCGTGGTACTTCTTCTCGACGTACGCGAACGCCGCGTCCGCCGAGGGGTACGAGGCGACCTGGCGGACCGATTCGACCGACGTGCTCGACCGGTACATCCTGGCCCGCCTCGGCGAGCTCGTCCGCGACGTGCGGAGTGATCTCGAAGGACTCGACTCCACGACGGCATCCGCTCGTCTGCGCGACTTCGCCGAGGTGCTGACCAACTGGTACATCCGCCGTTCGCGTGACAGGTTCTGGGACCCGTCGGCAGACTCGGGGTCGAGGATCGACTGCTTCGACACCCTGTACACGGTGCTCGAGACTCTGACCCGCGTCGCCGCGCCCCTCGTGCCGCTCATCAGCGAGCGCGTGTGGCAGGGGCTCACGGGCGGCCGCAGCGTCCACCTGCAGGACTGGCCGGACGCCGACGTGTTCCCCGCCGCCGACGACATCCGCGACGCGATGGACGCCGTGCGGGACCTGTCGAGCGTCGGCAACGCGCTGCGCAAGAAGGAGAAGCTCCGCGTCCGCCTGCCGCTCGCCCGCCTCACGGTCGTCTCACCGGTGGCGGCGGAGCTGGCGCAATTCGAGGACATCCTCCGCGACGAGCTCAACGTGAAGTCGGTCGAGCTCGTGCAGCTCACCGAGTCGACCGCCGGCGACTACGGCATCAGTCATCGACTGAGCGTGAACGCGCGCGCGGCCGGTCCGCGTCTCGGCAAGAACGTGCAGACCGTCATCAAGGCCGCGAAGTCCGGTGACTGGTCGGAGGTCGACGGCGTCGTGACGGCGGGAGGCATCGCGCTCGAGCCGTCGGAGTACGAGCTGGCGCTCGAGACCGCCGGACGCCCGGAGGGGGAGGCGCTCGCGATCGTCCCCGCCGGCGGGTTCGTGCTGCTCGACACGCAGACGACGCCCGAGCTCGAGGCCGAGGGTCTGGCCAGGGACGCGATCCGCGTGGTCCAGGAGGCCCGCAAGAACGCCGGTCTCGACGTCAGCGACCGGATCGTGCTGGCGCTCAACGCGACGCCGGAGGACGCGGCCGCACTGACGGCGCATTCCGAGCTGATCTCCCGTGAGACGCTCGCCATCGCCTTCGCCGCCCAGCCGACGGACGGGCTGGACGCCGTGGTGGACGACATCCGGAGCCCCGGCGACGGCGTCTTCCGCACCGGCGCCAGGGCGCTGGGATCCTCGAAGGGCCCGATCATCGTCACCATCGACGCCACGGCCGTCGTGAGGGAAGGAGCGTCGGCATGAGCGCACGCGACAGGGCGGATGCCGTCTACGAGACGCTGCTGAGCCGCGCGGGGGAGCGGTGGGTGCAGCCCCGGAAGGAGCGCACGGCACGGGTCCTCGAGTACCTCGACGACCCGCAGCGCACCTACCGCGTCGTGCACATCACCGGGACGAACGGCAAGACCTCGACCGCACGGATGATCGAGAGCCTGCTCCGCGCCCACGGACTCCGCACGGGCCTGTTCACGAGTCCGCACCTCGAGCGCTTCACCGAGCGGATCATGATCGACGGCGAACCCATCGCGGATGACGCGGTGGCCGATGCCTGGGACGAGATCGAGCCGTTCGTGGGGATCGTCGACGACGAGCTCACGGCTGCGGGCGAGGAGCCGCTCACCTTCTTCGAGCTGCTGACTGTGCTCGCCTTCGTCGCGGTCGCCGACGCACCGGTCGACGTCCTCGTGCTCGAGGTGGGCATGGGTGGGGAATGGGATTCCACGAACACCGCCGACGGAGACGTCGCCGTGTTCGCGCCGATCGCCATCGACCACGCCGACAGGCTGGGCGACACGGTCGCGAAGATCGCGCAGGTCAAGGCCGGGATCATCAAAGAGGGCGCCGCCGTCGTCTCGGCGCAGCAGCCCGCCGAGGCGGCCGAGGTTCTGCGGCGTGTCGCTGCCGAGAGGAACGCCACCATCGTGTTCGAGGGAGACGACTTCGGTCTCGCCGATCAGAAGCTCGCGGTCGGCGGGCAGCTGCTGACCATCCGCGGGCTCGCCGGACAGTACGTCGAGGAGTACCTGCCTCAGTACGGAGCGCACCAGGGCCACAACGCCGCTCTCGCCGTGGCCGCGGTCGAATCCCTCATCGGCGGCGCCGAGCAGCGCATCGCAGACGACATCATGTCCGAGGGTCTTCAGGGAGCCACGTCCCCCGGGCGCCTGCAGCTGCTCGGCATCTCGCCGACGGTCATCGTCGACGGCGCGCACAACCCCCACGGGGCGCGTGCTCTCGTCCAGGCGATGGACGACAGCTTCGACTTCGACGAGTGGGGCCTCGTGCTCGGCATCCTGGCCGACAAGGACGCAGCGGGGATCGTGGCCGAACTCGCGCCGGCGACGGCTCATGTGTTCGCGACGATCCCGGAGTCGGATCGCGCCAGCGACGCCGACGTCATCGCCGATCTGGTCGAGGCGACGGGGCGCCGCGCCACCGTGCACGCGACTCTCGCTGAGGCTGCGGACGCGGCCCGCGAATGGGCGGCGTCGTCTGATCGCCGCGCCGTCATCATCGCCGGTTCCGTCGTTCTCGCCGGTGAGGCGATCACCCTGGCAGAGGAAGAGGACTGGAAGTCCGGGTGGCGCGCGTGAGTTCGGACCCGACCGCCGCGCGTCCTCCTCGCACGGCGAGGCCGCCACGGACACTCGTGCAGAAGCTCGCGCCGATCGTGCTCGGCTTCGAGTCGATCGTGGTCTTCCTCGCCGGTCTCACGATCTTCGGGTTGAAGACGCTCCCCGAGGGCATCCCGCAGTGGTGGGGCATCGTCGGGGGAGTCGTGGTCGGTCTCGCGTGCATCGCGATCGCCGGAATGATCACGAAGCCGTGGGCGATACCCGCGGGGTGGGTGATCCAGGCGATCATCGCGCTGTCCGCGATCCTCGTCCCCGCGATCCTGATGGTCGTCCTCGTTTTCGGCGGCATGTGGGGATATGCGACGATCATGGGGGCTCGATTGGACGCACGACGTCCCGCCGGGCCCGCGACCGAGACTCAGACAGAGAGTGAATGACATGGCCACTGAAGAAACCCTCGTCCTCGTCAAGCCCGACGGCGTCGCCCGGGGCCTCACCGGAGCGATCCTCGCGCGCATCGAGTCGAAGGGGTACGCCCTCGTCGACATCCGTCTCGTCGAGCCCGACCGCGACCTCCTCGCCGCGCACTACGCGGAGCACGAGGGAAAGCCGTTCTACGAGCCGCTCCTCGAGTTCATGCTGTCGGGTCCGTCGGTCGCGATCCGACTCGCAGGCAACCGCGTGATCGAGGGCTTCCGCTCGCTCGCCGGCACGACCGACCCGACCACGGCTGCTCCCGGCACGATCCGGGGCGACTTCGGGCGCGACTGGGGTCTCAAGGTGCAGCAGAACCTCGTCCACGGCTCGGACAGCCCCGAGTCGGCCGCACGGGAGCTCGGCATCTGGTTCGACTGACCCGTCCCGCGTTACGACGAAGCCCGCCGCACGAGTCCGTGCGGCGGGCTTCGTCGTGCGAGCAGGGGGTCAGAACAGGAGCTTGGCCATCTCGCCGAGGAAGTCGAGGCCCTGCAACTGCGCCAGGACGATGATGAACGCGAAGGCGAGGATCGTGGCGAGGGGCACCCAGACCATCGCCTTGTCCGCGGCCCCCCGGACCTTCTCGTTCCGGGTGAAGGTGCCGTTGCGGGTGAGATGCACCATCGTGGCGAAGAACGTCGGGATCGTGACCGCCCAGGTGACCATGCACCAGGGGCAGAGCACGAACAGGTCGTAGAGGCTCTGGCCGATCAGCCAGCACACGAAGCCGAACGCCAAGGTCACTCCGACGCCGAACAGGGCCCAGAACCACCGGGAGAAACGTGCGCCGGCGAGGATCGCGACGCCGACGACCAGAGGAGCCATCCATCCGGCGAGCCCCATGATCGGGTTCGGGAAGCCGAAGACGGAGCCCTGCCAGGACTCGAGGTTCGTGCTGCACTGGATGAACGGGCTCAGATCGCATGCCAGCGGATCGGAGGGATTCTCGAGCAGCGCGAACTTCTCGACCGTGAGCTGGAAGGCGGCGAACCAGCCCACGACGCTCGCGATGATCAGCCAGACGGCGTAGATGACGGGGCGGGTGCGCTGCTCGCTCATGTGTGGATTATCCCAGCGATCTCTATGCGCCGGGCGTGAGCCGCTCCGGGGAAAATCGAGACGGGATCGTGGGGATGCCGCGATCCGGCGCACTTGGTGCGATAATGACCTGTGATGCACCGCACGACCCGGTCGTGTCTCGCATCGCCGCAGACTTCGGGGCCGTATGCCCCACGTGACCAGAGCCCAGAGCCGGTCGCACACCGAGTGAGTTCGCGGCACCCGCGGGTGCCGCACGAGATTTCGCGGAACACGCAGTGTCCGCGCGAGGAGTACGCCAGAGATGGCCGATGAGAACAATGACTACGACGCCCCTACCCTCGACTTCTCTGCGGATGCTGACGCACCCGCGGGAGTAGTCGCCGACGCTCCGGAAGGCGACGGCGCAGCCGACGCCCCCGACGCCGAGGCGACCCCCACGGAGACGGGTTCCACCGCCGACCCCGCTGCCGAGGAGACATCGGAGCAGCCGACGTCCGAGGAGCCTGCCGCCGAGGAGCCTGCGACTGCGGAGGAGCCCGCTGCTGCGGACCAGCCTGCCGCCGAGGAGCCCGCTGCTGCAGAAGAGCCCGTTGCTGCGGAAGAGCCCGTTGCTGCGGAAGAGCCCGTTGCTGCGGAAGAGCCCGTTGCTGCGGAAGAGCCCGTTGCTGCGGAAGAGCCCGTTGCTGCGGAAGAGCCCGTTGCGGCCGAGAAGCCCGCCGCCGACGCGTCTTCGGCGCCGGTGACCGCGGTCAGCCTGGGACTGCTTCCCGAGGTGTTCGTCTCGCAGGTCTCCACGCAGCTGCACTTCTACGCGCCCGAGGTCGTCCCGCTCCCGGCGCGCCCCGGACGCGAGCGCATCTTCGACCGCATCGCGGATCGCGAGCCGGAGGAGCCTGCATCCGGTCGTCGTGGTCGTCGTCGCCGTGGAGGGTCCGACGACGCAGACCCGCGCGACCAGCGCGACCAGCGGGATCAGCGGGACGAGCCGCGCCAGCCCCGTCAGCGGGTTGTCGAGTACATCACCGAGCCCAAGGCCATCAAGGGCTCGACACGCCTCGAGGCGAAGAAGCAGCGTCGCCGCGACGGACGCGATGCCGGACGTCGCCGCCCGGTCGTCACCGAGGCCGAGTTCCTCGCGCGCCGCGAATCGGTCGACCGCAAGATGGTCGTGCGCTCGAAGAACGGCCGCACGCAGATCGGCGTCCTCGAGGACGGCGTGCTCGTGGAGCACTACGTCGCTCGCAATCAGGATGCGTCGCTCATCGGCAACGTGTATCTCGGACGTGTCCAGAACGTGCTGCCCAGCATGGAGGCCGCGTTCGTCGACATCGGTCGCGGTCGCAACGCCGTCCTGTACTCCGGTGAGGTCGACTGGGACGGTGTGGAGACCGGCAACCAGCCGCGCCGCATCGAGCTGGCGCTCAAGGCCGGCGACCGCGTCCTCGTGCAGGTGACGAAAGACCCGGTCGGACACAAGGGCGCCCGGCTCACCAGCCAGATCTCGCTCCCGGGTCGCTACCTCGTGTACGTGCCCGGCGGATCCATGAACGGCATCAGCCGCAAGCTTCCCGACAACGAGCGGGCGCGCCTCAAGCGCATCCTCAAGGAGGTCCTGCCGGAGTCGTCCGGCGTGATCGTCCGTACCGCGGCCGAGGGCGCCACCGAGGACCAGCTGACGCGCGACGTGCAGCGTCTGACCATGCAGTGGGAGCACATCCGCACGCAGGTCGAGAACCAGCAGGCGCCGTCGCTGTTGCACGCCGAGCCCGACCTCCTGGTGAAGATCGTGCGTGACGTCTTCAACGAGGACTTCACCAAGATGCTGATCCAGGGCGAGGACGCGCAGAGCACCATCCGCGCGTACCTCGAGAGCGTCGCCCCCGACCTCCTGGAGCGCGTCGAGGCGTACGAGGACGAGACCGACCCGTTCGACGCGTTCCGCATCACCGAGCAGATCGAGAAGGCGCTGGACCGCAAGGTCTGGCTCCCTTCCGGCGGCTCGCTGGTGATCGATCGCACCGAGGCCATGACTGTCGTCGACGTCAACACGGGCAAGTTCGTGGGCTCGGGGGGAAACCTCGAGGAGACCGTCACCAAGAACAACCTGGAAGCCGCTGAGGAGATCGTCCGCCAGCTGCGACTGCGCGACATCGGCGGCATCATCGTGGTGGACTTCATCGACATGGTGCTCGAGTCGAACCGCGATCTCGTGCTGCGGCGCCTCATCGAATGCCTCAGCCGCGACCGGACGAAGCACCAGGTCGCCGAGGTGACCTCTCTGGGGCTCGTGCAGATGACCCGCAAGAAGCTCGGCCTCGGTCTCCTCGAGACGTTCAGCGAGGCGTGCGAGGTGTGCGCCGGTCGTGGCGTCATCGTCCACCACGACCCGGTCGTGAAGCACCGGGTCAACTCGAGCAACAACGGCAACGGCAACGGCAACGGCTCCTCGAACCGGCGTCAGCGCGGCGGGAACGGGCAGAACCAGAGCCCTGCTCTCGCGACGGGCACGACGCACAGCATCCCCGAGGGGGCCAAGTCGGCCCTGGCTCAGATCGCCAAGTCGACGCTCGTGCCGAACGGCGAGGTCGCAGCGGATGCCGCGGCGCCGGCCGCCGAGCCGGTCGAGGCTCCGGCCGCCGGCCAGGAGCGCCCGAAGAAGCCGCGGAAGAAGCGCGGTTCGGACCGCAAGAGCCCGAAGTCGCCGGCCGAGCAGCTGCTCGACTCCGTGCTCGACGCGCTGCCCGAGCCGAAGGCGCCCGGTCAGGGCCGCGGTCGCCGTCGCGTGTCGACGGCCGCACTCACCGGCACGCCGGTGTCGGTGAACTCCGAGCCGTCAGCGCCGGTCGCGAGCGGGGACTCTGAGGCCTGAGGCGATGAGCCTGCGGACGAGCTCCTTGCCGCCGACGGGCTGAGCGCCGGCGGCGACGAGCCGGGGGATCATCTCCTCCGGCACGTCGTAGTGGTCGAGGTCGAAGGCGCGAGCCGGTACGTCGAGCCTGCGCGCGAAGGCGTGCAGCTCGTCGAGACTGTCGTCGCTGACGAGATGAGCCCACAGTCGTCCGTGCGCGGGCCAGCGGGGGTCGTCGACGAGTACGGTCACCTCGACAGCCTATGACCGGACACGCCACCGAGCGCGTTTTGCGACACCGTCCCGCATCCGGTAAAGTAGTCCCTTGGTGCGTATGCCGCGTCTTCCTCGACGGTCGATGCGGAGAGTCTTGCATTCGTGCCCGTCGCCCCGCGACGCATGCAAGCAACAGTCTTCCCGTGAGATCTCGGAGCCGCGAGCTCCCCAACGAAACAGGTATGAAGTGGTTTACGCAGTAGTGCGCGCCGGTGGGCGGCAGGAGAAGGTCGAGGTCGGCACGATCGTTCAGCTCGACCGTGTCAAGGCTGCCCAGGGCGAGAAGATCGAGCTGGCCGCCGTGCTGCTCGTCGACGGCGCCACGGTGACCACCGACGCTGACTCGCTCGCGAAGGTCAAGGTCACCGCAGAGGTCATCGGCAACCTCCGCGGCCCGAAGATCATCATCCAGAAGTACAAGAACAAGACCGGTTACAAGAAGCGTCAGGGCCACCGCCAGGAGCTCACGCGCGTCAAGATCACCGGCATCAAGTAAGACCGAGGAGACCAGGACATGGCACACAAAAAGGGCGCAAGCTCCACCCGTAACGGTCGTGACTCCAACGCTCAGCGACTTGGCGTCAAGCGCTTCGGTGGACAGCAGGTTCTCGCCGGCGAGATCATCGTCCGTCAGCGCGGCACGCACTTCCACCCCGGCGTGAACGTCGGCCGTGGTGGCGACGACACGCTGTTCGCACTGGCCGCCGGCGCGGTCCAGTTCGGCGCGAAGGGCGGCCGCAAGGTCGTCAACATCGTCGCCGCTGCTGAGTGATCACAGCGCGACAGTAGGCATCCTGTTCGGGGCGGGCTTCGGCCCGTCCCGAACTCTGCTTTTAGGCCGAACTCCCGTTCAGGCCGAACACTTTTCTGAGGAGAGAGAGACATGGTCAGCTTCGTCGACACCGTGACGCTTCATCTGCGTGCGGGCAAGGGCGGCAACGGCTGTGTCTCGGTGCACCGCGAGAAGTTCAAGCCGCTGGGCGGTCCCGACGGCGGCAACGGCGGTGACGGCGGCGACATCGTGCTCGTGGCCGACACGCAGACCGGAACGCTGCTGTCGTACCACCACTCGCCGCACCGCTCTTCCGGCAACGGCGGGCCCGGAATGGGCGATCACCGCTCCGGCTTCCTCGGTGAGACCCTCGAGCTCCCCGTGCCGGTGGGCACGGTGGTGAAGAACCCGGACGGCGACGTGCTCGTCGACATGATCGTTCCGGGGGAGCGCTTCGTGGTCGCCAAGGGCGGTCAGGGCGGACTGGGCAACGCCGCCCTCGCCACACCGAAGCGCAAGGCGCCGGGCTTCGCGCTCCTCGGCACGCCGGGCTACGAGGGCGACATCGTCCTCGAGCTCAAGACGGTGGCCGACGTCGCGCTCGTGGGCTATCCCTCCGCGGGCAAGTCGAGCCTGATCGGGGCCATCTCCGCCGCGCGGCCCAAGATCGCCGACTACCCGTTCACGACTCTGCACCCGAACCTCGGAGTCGTCCAGCAGGGCGACTTCCGCTACACCGTCGCCGACGTCCCCGGACTCATCGAGGGCGCGAGCGAAGGCCGCGGCCTCGGACTGGAATTCCTCCGGCACGTCGAGCGCTGCTCGGCGTTGCTCCACGTCCTCGACTGCGCGACGCTCGAGCCGGGACGCGACCCCATCTCGGACCTCGACGTGATCCTCGCCGAGCTCGCCGCGTATGAGGTGCCGGAGGGGCAGACGCCCCTTCTCGAGCGTCCTCAGCTCATCGCTCTGAACAAGATCGACGTGCCGGAAGCCCGTGACCTGGCGGAGCTCGTGCGCCCCGACCTCGAGGCGCGCGGTTTCCGCGTCTTCGAGATCTCCTCCGTCTCGCACGAGGGCCTTCGCCCGCTCACCTTCGCCCTCGGCAAGATCGTCGACAAGCACCGCGCCGAGCAGGCCGCTGCCGAGACGCCGCGTGAGCGAGTCGTCATCCGTCCTCGCGGGTCGAAGAAGGAGTTCACGATCCGCGTCGAGGGCGGCACCTACGGCAACATCTACCGCATCCTCGGTGAGAAGCCGGTCCGCTGGGTGCAGCAGACGGACTTCCAGAACGAGGAGGCCGTCGGCTTCCTGGCCGACCGCCTCGAGAAGGTGGGCGTCGAGGACGAGCTGTTCCGCCTCGGAGCGGTGCAGGGCTCGACGGTCGTCATCGGCGAGGGCGACAGCATCGTCTTCGACTGGGAGCCGACCATGACGTCCGCCGCCGAGCTGATGACGGCTCCGCGAGGGACCGACCCCCGTCTGGCTCCGAACGCCCGACGCACCACCTCCGAACGCCGTGAGCAGTACTACGAGCGCATGGACGCCAAGGCCGAGGCTCGCGCAGAAGCGGAGACCCGGCGCCTCGCGACCCGCGACGAGGGCGGGGAGTGACGGCGCGTTCGCGCGCGGACCTCGCGACCGCGTCGCGCATCGTCGTCAAGGTCGGATCCTCGTCGATCAGCGGCGAATCCTCCTGGCGGATCCCCGTGATCGTGGAGGCTCTCGCCGCGGCCCACGCCCGCGGCGCGGAGGTCATCCTCGTGTCGTCCGGCGCCATCGCCAGCGGCATCCCGTTCCTCCGCCTCGATGCTCGTCCCACCGACCTCGCGACGCAGCAGGCCGCTGCGGCCGTCGGGCAGAACATCCTCGTCTACCGCTATCAGGAGGCGCTTCGGCCGTTCGACATCGTCGCCGGCCAGGTGCTCCTCACCACCGGCGACCTCGAGAACCCGACCTCGCGCAGCAATGCGCGCCGCGCGATGGAGCGACTGCTCGGACTCAGGGTCCTGCCGATCGTGAACGAGAACGACACGGTCGCCACGCAGGAGATCCGCTTCGGTGACAACGACCGCCTCGGCGCCCTCGTCGCCCAGCTCACCCAGGCCGATGCACTGGTGCTGCTCAGCGACATCGAATCGCTCTACACCAGGCCACCGTCGGACCCGCGGGCCGAGCCGATCGACACCGTGGCTCCGGATGCCGACCTCTCGGGTCTCGAGTTCGGCTCGACCGTCGTGAACAGCGTCGGCACCGGCGGAGCAGCCACCAAGGTGTCGGCCGCGCGCCTCGCGGCGGCATCCGGGATCGGCGTGCTCGTCACCAGCGCCGATCTCGTCGACAAGGCGCTGCGCGGCGCCGAAATAGGGACCTGGTTCGAACCTGCCCTCTCCTAGACTGGGCGGATGACCGACCAGACCCCGGAGCTGCGCCTGGAGCGCGCCAAGGAGGCGTCTCGCGCCACCGCCGCCCTCACGAGCGACGAGAAGGATCGTGCGCTCGAAGCCATCGCCGCAGCGCTCGAGCTGAACGCCCAGCGCATCATCGAGGCCAACGGGCGCGACATCGAGCGCGGTCGCGCCGACGGCATCGGCGATTCGCTGATCGACCGCCTGCGCCTCGATGAGAAGCGGGTGGCTGCGCTGGCGGCAGCGGTCCGGCTCGTCGCCGCCCTGCCCGACCCGGTGGGCCGCGTCGTGGGCGGACATCGGATGCCGAACGGCGTGGCTCTCGAGCAGGTCCGCGTCCCGTTCGGTGTCGTCGGGGCGATCTACGAGGCACGACCCAATGTGACGGTCGACATCGCCGCGCTCGCCCTCCGATCGGGCAACGCCGTGGTGCTGCGCGGCGGGAGTGCCGCTCAGGCCTCGAACTCCGTGCTCGTCGAGATCATGCGCGACGCGCTGCACGGCGTCGGCATCACCCCCGAGGCCGTCCAGACCGTCGACGATTTCGGACGCGACGGCGCGAGGGCGATGATGCACGGTCGCGGATTCATCGATGTGCTCGTGCCGCGGGGGAGTGCGGGGCTGATCGAGACCGTCGTGACGGAGTCCACGGTCCCGGTCATCGAGACCGGTGCGGGCAACGTGCACATCGTCCTCGACGAGAGCGCGCCCGACGACTGGGCACGCGACATCGTGGTGAACGCGAAGGTGCAGCGGCCGAGTGTGTGCAACGCCGTCGAGACCGTCCTCGTCCTCCGTCAGGCGGCACCTCGCCTCGTCCCGCTCGTCGCCAGCGCGCTCCAGAGCGAGGGTGTGGCGATCCACGGGGACGACATGGTCGCGGGTCTCGTGTCCAACGTCATCCCCGCGACGGAGGAGGACTGGGAGACCGAGTACTCCAGTCTCGACATCGCGATGAAGGTCGTCGACACGCTCGACGACGCACTCAGCCACATACGGCGGTACAGCACCGGACACACCGAGTCCATCATCACGACCGATTCGCGCAACGCCGAGAGGTTCCTGGCCGAGGTGGATTCGGCCGTGGTGATGGCCAACGCGTCGACTCGCTTCACCGACGGGGGCGAGTTCGGGTTCGGCGCCGAGGTCGGCATCTCGACGCAGAAGCTCCACGCCAGGGGCCCGATGGGGCTCCCGGAGCTGACGAGCACGAAATGGCTGGCGCGTGGAGCGGGGCAGACACGCGGCTGAGGGCTAGACTGGGTGGCGCTGTGACGCCTCAGGTGTCGCTCACCGTCAGCCACGAAACGGAGTCAGGATGAACCTCGTCGCACAGATCGCGATGGCCGCCGCCGAGACCGAGCACCATGGCAACGTCGCGCTCGAGACGCTGATCTTCGGGGTCATCGCGGCGATCGTGTTCGCATTCCTCGGTCTGGTGACGCTGTCGTACAAGAACGTCGCCAACCGCCACTCGGCCAAGGCCGAGGCCTGGGCCGCGAAGCACGGCAAGGACGGCCACGAGGCGGGACACGGCCACTAGGCCCCTATGAACGACACGACCTCGCGTCCCACGCGCATCGGTGTGATGGGCGGTACCTTCGACCCGATCCACCACGGGCACCTGGTCGCTGCCAGCGAGGTCGCGCACTCCTTCGATCTCGACGAGGTCGTCTTCGTCCCCACCGGGCATCCGTGGCAGAAGTCCGAGGTGACGTCGAGCGAACACCGGTATCTGATGACGGTCATCGCCACGGCATCGAATCCGCAGTTCACCGTCAGCCGCGTCGACATCAACCGCGAAGGCCCGACCTACACGATCGACACCCTGCGCGACCTCAAGAAGGATCGCCCCGACGCCGAACTCTTCTTCATCACGGGTGCCGACGCTGTAGCGCAAATTCTCAGTTGGAGGGACCATGATGAACTGTGGGAGCTGGCCCACTTCGTCGCGGTCTCTCGTCCAGGACACGTCCTGAGCACTGACGGCCTCCCGAGCGACGACGTCAGCCAGCTGGAGGTGCCGGCGCTGTCCATCTCGTCGACAGCGTGCCGCGAGCGGGTGCGCGACGGTGAGCCGGTCTGGTATCTCGTTCCCGACGGAGTCGTCCAGTACATCGCGAAGCATCATCTGTATCGGAGCAAGGCATGAGTACATCGGATCAGCAGGAGCACGGTCCGCTGACGCGAAAGCAGCTGCGTGAGATCAGGTTGACCGGGGCCACCCCCGTCATCACGCCCGAAGAGGCGGCCGCCGCTGCGGCTGCGGCCGCGGCGCCACCGCAGTCACCGGCACCCGAGACCGAGCCGGTCGTCGATGAGCCGGACGCCGACGCGTCTGCCGTCGAGCCCGAGCCCCAGTCCGAGTCCGAGCCCGAGCCCGAGCCCGAGCCCGAGTCGACTGTCGAAGAGCCGGCGGAGGAGGCACCGACGGCTGCAGCCCCGGCAGCAGACGTTGCCGGGCAGTGGGCGCACACGCCCCTGACCCGTCGTCAGGTGCGCGAACGCGAGCGCGGGAACACCGCGCCCACGGCGGTCCCGCCCGTCACTCCGAACTCATCCGACGACGGGTCCGAATCGGCTCAGGACGAGCGTGCCGAGGGCGACGCACCGGCTGAGACGCCGGCGCCGGCCTCCGCCGACGAGATCGTCATCGAGCCGGAGGTCGTGACGGCAGTGCCGGCTGACGACATCGACGACGCGGATGCCGACGAGGACGTCGCCGCGACGCCCGTCAGTGCGTCCGCCACCGTCGAGAGCGCCGGTGAGGTGCCGCTCGTGCTCGAGCAGGTGGATCCCGAGGGGGAGGAGCGCGGCGCCCCCGTGCAGGACCTCCTCGCAGACGGCGGCGAGTCCGTCGACGCCGACGATCCTGATTCCGCAGAACGTCCCACCGTCAGCTCGGCGTTCGGTCGAGGCGTCCTGAAGGACGCAGAGGCTGCGCCGCAGCCGTTCACGCCGTCGTTCGACGAGCTGCTGACGGCCGGCGACTCGGCGGGTTCCCAACACCTCGCCCCGAACACCCTGATCTTCAATCCTTCTCCCGGCGACGGCTCGCTGTCGGGGCCGGTCGCCTCCACCGGAGAGATCCTCGTCACCGGGTCGTACGAACTCCCCAAGGGGCTCGGCTCCCAGGGCCACGCTCACGGGACCACGGACGGCAAGGACATCGACTCCGTCCTCATCGACGGAGAGCTGCCGCCGGCATCCTCTCCGACCCCGATCGCGGCAAGCGCCGCGGTCAGCACCATCAAGCCCGCCGGTGAGGTCATCCGACCGCCGGCTCCCGAAAAGGGCAACAAGCTCATGCTCATCCTCGCGATCGTGGCGGGTGGTCTCGCGCTCGCGCTGGGCGTTGCCCTGATCGTCGCCTTCACCACGAATGTGTTCTGATGCAGTCACCTGAAACCGCCGAAGAGATGCTGCAGCTCGCGGCAGACGCCGCCGTCTCGAAGGGCGGAGAGGACCTCGTCGCCCTCAACGTCTCCGAGCCCCTCCCGCTCGTGGACATCTTCCTCCTCGTCACGGGCAACAGCGAGCGCAACGTCGCCGCGATCGCCGATGAGATCGAGGACAGGCTCATCGAAGCCGGGCACAAGCGCGTGCGCCGAGAGGGGCGTGCCGAAGCGCGTTGGGTGCTCCTCGACTTCGGAGACCTGATCGTCCACGTCTTCCACCAGGAGGAGCGCGTGTACTACGGCCTCGAGCGGCTCTGGAAGGACTGCCCCGTGGTCCCGTTCGAGCTCGCGGATCCCGCGGCCGACCGTTCCTGACATGCCGGCGCATCTGATCACCGGCGCCGGGTCCGGCATCGGGGCGGCGCTCGCGCGTCGCCTGCTCGGCCGAGGTGATCAGGTGGTGCTGCTGGCGCGCGACGCGGGGCGCGCTCGTGCGATCGCCGAGTCGCTTCCCGGCTCCTCCGCGATCGTGGGCGACCTGGCGCAGCCGGGGCGGCTCTCCTGGGCGTTGTCGAAGCAGGCACTCCCCGAGCGCCTCGACTCCGTCATCCATGTCGCGGGCGTGGTCGATCTCGGGCCGGTGGCGGATATCCCCGCCACCCTGTGGGAGCACCAGCTCGCCGTGAATCTGGTCGGCCCGGCCGAGCTGACGCGACTCCTGCTTCCGCTGTTGCGTGTCTCGCGCGGTCACGTCGTGTTCGTGAACTCCGGCGCCGGCCTCCACGCTCATGCGGGATGGTCGGCCTACGCAGCGTCGAAGCACGGTCTCAAGGCCCTCGCCGATTCGCTGCGCGCGGAGGAGGGGGAGAACGGGATCAGGGTGACGTCGATCTATCCGGGGCGCACCGCGACTCCCATGCAGGAGCGCGTGCATCAGCAGGAGGGGCGAGCGTATGAGCCGGATCGCTTCATCGCTGCGGATTCCGTCGCGACCACGATACTGACGGCGCTCGATCTTCCGGAGGATGCGGTCCTCACCGACCTCACGGTGCGCCCGAAGCCCTGAAACGAGATTCTCGATCTCGTTACGCGAACTGTCAAGGGTCTACCTGGGAGTCGGCGTCCAGGGGATGATCTCCGTGGGGAGAAAGTCTTGGAGGGCTGTCGAATGACCGGAGATCCAGATCCTAGATATGTACTGAACCGGGTCACGCCGTCGGAGTGGGTGATCAACGACCGGCGCTACGCCGCCGACGATCCACGTCATGTGGTGGCCTGCGTCTACGAGTATGCGGACACCGAGGTCGAGGTCGTCTGGTTGAGGGACCTCCCGTTGGCCGTCCGCTACTCGAACCCCTACGAGGTGTTGGAGGAGGTGGCGCGGGTGCAGGATCCCAGCCGTGCGACGAGGCCGATCGCGATTCCTCACCTGCCTCCTCTGCTCGCGACCTGACGGATTCGCGCGGCAGCTCCTCACGGAGGCTGCCGCGCGAGGGCGGTCAGACGGCGTCGTCGTCGCGGGGCTCTTCCGCCGCCAGGCGGTCGGCCTCGGCTCCGTCGATCTGATCCGCGTCGGCATCCGTGTCGAGCACGGTGCCGCCGTCGACCTCCTGCTGGGGGATGTCCTGATCATCGCCGCCGTCGGGCAGCGGGAGGATCGGGGGAGTGGGGTTGGACATGATGGCTCTCCTCTCGAGCGGTGTGGCTGGCCACGATAGGACGCCGACGTCCCGCGGTCGAATGGCTTGACCGGCTCGCCGCGGAGGAGTACGTCGCGTCCACGGTGAGCGGCCGATCGCCGACGCCCGGCCCGTCCAGTCAGGACTGGATGCCGGCGTCACGTCCGTGCTTCGCCTCGAATACCCGGGTGGCCCGCGATGCGGACCGGATCTCCCGGATTCCCATGACGGCTCCGAACAGCAGCAGGGCAGAGCCGAGCAAGCGCCAGAGATCCACGCCGTCGAGCATGACGAGGACGGCCCACATCGACGAGATCAGAACGCAAGAGACCACGGTGTAGGCGCCCCAGTTCCGCCGTCGCTGAAGAGCCATGCGCTGCTGGATCAGGGACGGAGTGGGGAGGTCGCGAGCGGATCGCGCGTGCGGCTCGCTTCGCTCGTCGTCCATCTGTGAAGCAAACCAGCGATCCGCGCCGGCCACCAGGGGTATCGGCGAGGTCGCGCACTATGCCACTGTGACTTCGGGGACGACGACTGGGGGCAGCAGTGCGGGTACTGGTATTCGTCGGGGCCATGGTGGTGGTGGCCCTACTGTCGGCGGGCGCGGCGATTCTCGTCGGTCTGAACACGCCCCCCGGCCACGGCATGGCGTGGTTGAGCAGTCTCGCCGTCGGCGGGTATCTGCTCGCTCCCGTGCTCCTCGCAAGTCTGATGTCCTTCTGGGACACGACCGCTTCGGAGGACGCGCGTCGAGGGTTCCGGCGGGCTCTCATCGTCAACGTCGGCCTCCAGGTCCTCGCAACGGCGGCCATGTGCGTGTTCACGGTTCTGACCGGTGCGCCATGGTGGCTGACGGTGCTGTTCACCGCCGTCGGCGTGGCAGCGATGGCAGGAGCCGTCGCCGTGCTGCCCCGGTTGCGACGCATGGATCGCGCCCGCCCTGCGGTTGACCCTCGCTCCGCATATGGGCGCACCCAGTTGCGTCGGGATCTGCGCAAGATACTCCTGACGATGCTGGTCACCCTGATCGGAGTCGCGGCTCTCATCGGTGTGCTGACGATCTTCTTTCCGGGAGATCTGGTGAGTCTGCTCCGGTATCCGCCGCTCTTCGCCGCGATGGGCGGCGCCATCGCCTGCCTGCTGGCATCCGGGCGGATCAGCAGGCAGATCCGCGACCTGGTGGGAGGCGACATGGGCCGAGCGAATCGCATCGGCAAAGTGGTCGTGCGCGGCAAGAACGCTCAGCTGTCACCTGAGGACGAGGAGCTCGTGCCGACGTACGCGTCCTTGGCCTGGGTCGCGCAGGCCTACTCGGTCCCGGGCTTCGTGCTTCTGGTCGGAGCAGCGGTAGCCCAGCAGGTGTTCACGATCGTCGATGATCCCTCCGACCCGTGGCCGCTCTGGTTCACCGCGGTCGCTGGTGTCACGCTCATCGCCATCCTCCCCGTGACGATCATCCAACTCCGCCGCACCCGGGCATACGCCCGGAGCACCGGCAGCCGGCTCGCATGACGAGGAGCGAGCTGTCCGACGAGCGGCGAGTGGCCCTCGAACGGAGACTTTCAGAGGTGCAGGTCGAGCTCGCGGACCTCGCGAAGGAACGCCTCCATTTCATCGTGGGCGACACCGCCACGTTGCGCGAGCGGTCGGAGACGCTCGAGACCGAAGCCGACGCCATCCGACGCGAGCTGGGCCTCCCGGCAGCACCCGGCCGACCACCTCGCGCAGACGGGCTCGGGTGGACACTCGTCTGCGGGGGCGCGGTGGTCGCCGGGGTGGTGCTCTGGCTCGTCACCCGATGAACGTTCCGCCCGGGTTTCCGTCCGAGCTGACGGCATTCCGGACGCGGGTCGAGCTGGAGGCTCGGAGCGCTCGTGCAAGAACAAGAAAACCCGCGATCTCTCGCGGGTTTCGTTGTGGACCTGAGGGGACTCGAACCCCTGACCCCCTGCATGCCATGCAGGTGCGCTACCAGCTGCGCCACAGGCCCAGAATTGCTTCCTCACTGCTCGAAGCAACTTGAACAGAGTACTACACCGATCGCGCCGAGCACCAATCGGCACCGCCTCCTCGGGCGCGTCGCGGAGCGCCGAGAGGGGCGACCACGTCTCACGGAACAACACCGCGATCGCGGACGTTGACACCAGCGTGAGCATCCTGGACAGCGTCGTGATCGGCGCCGGTCAGGCCGGTCTGTCGGCCTCCTTCCACCTGACCCGCCTCGGCATCGAGCATGTGGTGCTCGACGCCGACGACGAACCGGGGGGAGCCTGGCGGCATCGATGGGATGCCCTCACCATGCGAGACGTGCACGGCGTGGCGGAGCTACCGGGCGATGCACCCCCTCCGCGAGACGGACAGAGGGCCAACATCGCGGTTCCGGCATACTTCGCGGCGTACGAGAAGGCGCACCGGCTCCCGGTCGTGCGTCCCGTACGAGTGGATCGCGTCGAGGACGACGGCGGCATCCTCGTCGTGCATGCCGGCGACAGGCAGTGGCGAACTCGCACCGTCGTCAACGCGACAGGCACCTGGACGCACCCGTTCCTCCCGCACTATCCCGGCATGGAGACCTTCGTGGGGGAGCAGCTGCACACGGTCGACTATCCGGGTCCCCGACACTTCGTCGGCAAGCGTGTCGCGGTGATCGGTGGAGGAGCATCCGCTGTCCAGTTCCTCGGCGCGCTGGCACCGCTCACCGAGACCCTCTGGATCACCCGTCACGAGCCGGTGTGGCGCGACGACGACTTCACTCCGGAGGCGGGAGCCGCAGCGGTCGCGCTCGTGGAGCAGCGTGTCGCGCGGGGCCTTCCGCCGCAGAGCGTCGTGAGTGTGACGGGTCTGATGCTGCGGCCGCAGGAGCGCGAGGCGGAGCGCCTGGGAGCCTACGCGGCGCGGCGACCGATGTTCGAGCGAATCGAGCCCGACGGTCTCCGCTGGGCGGACGGCACCTTCGAGCGGGTCGACGCCATCCTGTGGGCGACGGGGTTCCGACCGGCGATCGGGCATCTGGCTCCGCTGCACCTCCGCAGCGCTGCGGGCGGTGTTCAGCTCGACCGGAACGGACGAGGGACCACCGCCGTCGCGGATCCCCGCATCCAGTTGGTGGGCTACGGTCCCTCGGCGAGCACGATCGGCGCCAACAGGGCGGGGCGGTCCGCGGCGAAGGGCGTGCAGCGCGCCCTGTCGACAGCATCCGTCCGATCTCCCTGACGCGATCGCCGAAGGCCCGAGCCGATGTCGGGGAGGGCGCGTAGGGTGAAGACATGTCGCGAATCATCGTCTTCGGCGGCCACGGCCGCATCGCACTGCTCCTAGCTCCGCTCCTCGTCGCCCGCGGCGACGAGGTGACCTCGGTCATCCGCAATCCGGACCACGTCCCGGAGGTCGAAGAGACGGGTGCCACGGCACTCGTCGCGGACGTGGAGACGCTGGACACCGCAGAACTCGCTGACATCGTCCGCGGTCACGACGCGGTGGTGTGGTCCGCCGGCGCCGGCGGCGGGTCTGCAGAGCGCACCTATGCGGTCGACCGTGACGCCGCGATCCGCACGATGGATGCTGCGGTCGAGGCCGGCGTCAACCGATACGTCATGGTCTCCTGGATCGGATCCAAGGCCGACCACGGAGTGGCGGAGGATGCGGACTTCTTCCCTTACGCCGACGCCAAGTGGGCGGCCGATGAGCACCTCCGGGGCACCGAGCTCGACGCGACCATCCTCGGGCCGGGCACGCTCACGTTCGAGGAACCCACGGGGCGGATCCTCATCGACGCCGAGGGCAAGGCCGAGGTCTCACGCGCCGACGTGGCTGCGGTGATCGCCGAGGCCATCGGCAGCCCTTCCACGTTCGGCCGCACGATCCGGTTCGGCAACGGCACCACCGACTCCGCCGTGCCTATCGCCGACGCTCTCAGCGCCTGACACCATGGCCCGGCGTCGTGCCTGGGCGGTCGGGACGGCCGCGATCGTCTGCGGAGCCGCTCTGCTCGGTCCGGCCGCGGCGTCGGGTGAGTCTCAGCCGACGATCCCGGCAGGCGTCCTCAGCCCCTCGGCGGCGGCGTCCGCCGCGGCGACGGAGACTCGAGGCGCCTCCGTCCGGGCAGAGGATCTCGTCGCGGACATGACGATCGCGGAGCAGGCTCGGAGTGTGGTGATGGGCCACATCCCGTCCACCGATCCGCAGGAGCTCACCGCCTACATGTCCCAGGGCCTCGGCGGTTTCATCCTGATGGGCGCCAACATCCCGCAGACCGACGCAGAGCTCACCGCCGTGGTCGGTGCTGTCACGAGCACGGGCGAGGTGCCGCCGCTGGTCGCCGTCGATCAGGAGGGCGGTCTCGTCTCGCGCGTGTTCGACGAGTACGCCGCGTCGACGACGCTGAAGTCTCAGCCGGTGAGCGCGACGTCGGCGGCGTTCCTCGCCCGAGGGTCGCTCGTCGCCCAGGCCGGAATCGGCGTGAACTTCGGCACCGTCGCCGATGTGCCTGCCGATCCGTCGTCGTTCATCCACGGCCGCGCCCTCGGCATCGACCCGGCGTCCGCGGCCGATCGGGTCGCGGCGGCGACCGCGTCGCAGGAGCAGTTCGTCGCGTCGACGCTCAAGCACTTCCCCGGACACGGAGCAGCACCGGGCGACTCGCATCATGCGATACCGACGACGACCAAGCCCCTCGAGGAGTGGCGACGGACGGATGCGGTGCCGTTCGAGGCCGGCATCGACGCAGGAGCCTCGCTCCTGATGTTCGGACACCTCGCCTACACCGATGTCGACCCGGCCCCGGCGTCGCTGTCGGCGCGATGGCATCAGATCGCGCGAGAGGAACTCGGGTTCGACGGCGTCATCGTCACCGACGACCTCGGCATGCTGGAGTCGTCCGGTGTCCCCGAGTACGCCGACCCGGTCGCGAACGCGGTGGCGGCGATCACCGCCGGCAGCGATCTCGTCCTCCTCATCGCCGGCTCGACGCCGGACACCGCGGGGCAGGCGGCCGCCGGCATCGCGGCTGCCGTCGAGTCGGGAGCGCTTCCCGCCGAGAGACTGGCGGATGCCGCGACCCGCGTGATGACCCTCCGCGTGCAGTCCAACGCGGCGAGCGCGGTGTGGACGCCGTGTCCGGAGTGCGACCCCGCCGGGTGATCGGTCAGATCACTGCGGGGGCGGCGACGGGAGACCCGAGCCAGGCGTCGATGAGCCGCGTACGCAGCGCCCCGCCGCGTTCCGCGAAGACACGCTGCTGACGCACGTACTCGGCCTTGCCCTCGGCAGTCTCGATGCGCACCGGTGCCACGTCCCAGGCCGACAGGTCGTAGGGAGCGGCCTTCATGTCGAGCAGGCGGATGTCGCGCGCCAGTTCGAAAGCGTCGAGCAGAAGCTCGCCGGGAACGAGCGGCCCGAGCTTCAGCGCCCATTTGTAGAGATCCATGCCCGCGTGCAGACATCCGGGCTGTTCGAAGAGCGGCTGTTCGTCCCGGCTGAGGGACGTGCGGTTGAGGGGCACCGCGTCGGGGGTGAAGAAGCGGAAGGCGTCGAAGTGGGTGCAGCGCAGGTCGTGGCTCTCGACGACCTCGTCGGTGCCGGCCCGGCCGAGGCGGAGCGGCGCAGCATGGCGGCGCTCGTCGGCACGGTAGACCATGGCCCACTCGTGCAGTCCGAAGCATCCGAACTGGCCGGGACGCGATGCGGTGCGTCGCAGCATCCGTTCGACGAGCGCCGCGAGCTCCGGCTTCTCGGAACGGAAGAGAGCGGGGCTCGGCGTCGCGCTCCGGGGCAGGGCGCCGGGGGAGTACCACCGCCAGCTCAGTCGCTCTTCGGCCTCTTCGAGCTCGACATCGGCACCCGGGTGCCATCGGCGCAGCTGCGCGGGCTTGTAGTTGTAATAGGTGAACAGGAAGTCCCAGACCGGATGCTTCTCGCGCCGTCCGGCGCGCGCCCGGTGCTCGGCGGTGAGGGCGTCGGCACGTTCGTGGTGCGCGTCCTCGCGTGCCCGCCATTCGGTGCGAGTGAGGGACATGCTCAGCTCAGGATGCCGGCTTCGCCGAGCAGATCGCGGAGCCCCGCGCCGTCCTCCGCGCTCACCCACGGTGCGACGTCCTCGGAATGCGGTTCGTGGCCCGTGCGCCCACCCGCGAGCACGGCCTCGGCGGGCAGCAGGCGGCGGATGGCGACGCCGGCGACGGAGGTCGGGTGCTCCTCCATGAACTCGGTGTAGATCGCCTCGTCGTGCTGACCGTCGTCGCCGATGAGAAGCCACTTCATGTCCGGGAACTCTGCGGCGAGTCGGCGGAGGTTCGTGAGCTTGTGCTCCCGCCCGCTGCGGAACCAGCGATCGTGCGTGGGTCCCCAGTCGGTGAGCAGCATCGACCCGGCCGGGAAGAGATGGCGGCCGAGGAAACGGCGGAGGGTGGGGGCGACGTTCCATGCCCCGGTCGAGAGGTAGATCATCGGAGCCCCCGGGTGCTCCCGGAGCACCTGGTCGAGGAGCACGGCCATGCCGGGAACGGGGATGCGTGCGTGCTCGTCGACCACGAAGGAGTTCCATGCCGCGATGAAGGGGCGCGGGAGCGCGGTGACCATGACCGTGTCATCGACGTCCGAGACCACCCCGAAGCGCGTGGATGCGGAGACGATGAAGGCGGTCGTCTCGACGGGATCCTGTCCCTCGACCGAGAACGTGAAGGTCTGCCACCCCGGTTCGAGGTCGGCGTCGATGACGGAGTCGATCACTCCGCCACGATCGGCGACGACGTGGTGCACGGAGTCGCCGATCTGGACGGCGACCTTCGCGAAGCTCACGGGGATGCCGACGAAGCTGCGCCATCCTCGGACGCTCGCCGGTTCGCCGTCCTTCGTGTTCCGCTGCGGCGGCACGATCAGCACGCGTCCGACCACGCGCACCCAGCCGGGGCCGCCGTAGCCCGGGAAGGGGAGGATCGTCGCGGTGCGTCCGCGACGACGCGCACGCCCCTCACGCCAGACGTGGAGGCGGTGCTCGAGGCGTGCGAACCAGTGGATCCGGGGCGCCGGATGTGCGGAAGCCATTGCTTCAGTCTTTCACGTCGGCGCCGGTCTGCGCGCTCGCGTCGTGCACGTCCAGGTGACGGGACTCCAGACGCGACAGGAGTCTCTTGCCGAGGAAGATGAGGATGAGGAACGCCGCGATGATCCCGACGAAGATGTATCCCGCGAAGTGCACGGTGTCGACGAGCTCGCGAAAGCTTCCGGCGGCGAGCGAGGTGATGCTCACATACGCCGTCGCCCAGATGAGGCAGGCGGGGGCGGTCCATGCGATGAACCGGCGATAGGAGTAGTGGCTCATGCCGACGGTGAGGGGGACCAGCGAGTGCAGCACGGGAAGGAACCGGGACAGGAAGATCGCGATGCCGCCCCGGCGCGCGAGGTAGTTCTCCGCCCGCACCCAGTTGTGCTCGCCCACCCGACGCCCCACCCAGGAGTGGCGGATGTGCGGGCCGAGCCAGCGTCCGAGCCAGAAGCCGATGCTCTCGCCGATCAGTGCGCCCACCACGACCGCGAGGACCATCGCGACGCCTTCGACGATTCCGGACACGCCCATCGACGCGATGATGACGATCGTGTCGCCCGGGACGATGAGCCCGATGAGGATGCTCGTCTCCAGCATCACCGCGAGACCCGCGACGAGCGTGCGTGTGACCGGATCGATCGACTGGATCACATCGAACAGCCACAGGAGGAGGTCGTCCACTCCTTGAGAATACGGGAGTTGCGGCCGCCTAGGCTGAGAACGTGCCCGAACGTCTGAGCACCCGCGTCCTGCCCGACCGGGTCGATCCTGAAGCGCTCTTCCTCGCGCTCGAACGGGTGTCGCCCGACGTGTTCTGGCTCGATGCCGGGGCCGACGCAGCGGAGGGGTGGAGCTTCATCGGGACGGGGGAGCGGGCGCCGTCTCCGGTCGACATCCGTCTGGACGTCCCGGGCCCCGTCGACGGGCGGAAGCCCGGCCTGCCGCCGCTGCAGGACGGGCGCGTGGGGTGGTACGACTACGAGAGCGGAGCGCGGGCGGCCGGAGCTCCGGTGGTCGCGCCGACGGAGGGCGCAGGCGGCGCGTGGCTGCGCATCACCCGGCTCGTCGCGATCGAGCATGCCACCGGTCGGGCGTGGGCCAGCGCGTCGTCGGCGGCTCTCCGGGCGTGGGCCGCGTTCACGAGCGACGCCGGCTCGAAGGCATCCCCTTCACCGATGCCGGCGCGGGCGGATGCGACGGAACGGCGGACACGGGCACGCCACACCCCGGATGCGTACGCCGCTCTGATCGCCGAATGCCGCGAGCTGATCCGCGCAGGGATCGCGTATCAGCTCTGCCTCACCACCCGTTTCACCGTGGACGGGCCGCACGACGCGGTCGAGGCGTACCGCCGGCTCCGCCGTGCGACGCCCGCCCACCACGGAGGGTTCGTGCGCATCGGCGGCACGGCGCTGCTGAGCGCCAGCCCTGAGCAGTTCCTCGAGGTCCGGGACGGCGTGATCCGCACACGACCCATCAAGGGAACCCGACCGCGCAGCGCCGATCCTCGCCAGGACGCAGCGCTCGCCGCAGAGCTGGCCGCGGATCCCAAGGAGCGCGCGGAGAACGTGATGATCGTCGACCTCATGCGCAACGACCTGTCGCGGGTGTGCGAACCGGGGTCGATCCGGGTCGAGTCGCTGTGGGCGGTCGAGAGCTACCCGGCCGTGCACCAGCTGGTGAGCACCGTCAGCGGCATCGCCTCTGCGGGCACCACCAGCGGTGATCTGTTCGAGGCCGCGTTCCCCGCGGGCAGCATGACGGGGGCGCCGAAGCTCTCCGCGATGACCCGTCTGCACCAACTGGAAGGCGGCCCCAGGGGGATCTACGCCGGATGCTTCGGGTACGTCGGCGACGACGGCGCCATTGACCTCGCGATGGTGATCCGCAGCATCGTCGTCGACGGCGAGAGCGCTGTCGTCGGCGCTGGGGGCGGCATCACCTGGCGATCGCTCCCGGATGCCGAGGTGGCCGAAGTCGCGACGAAGGCCAGAGCGCCGTTGGCGGCCCTGGGTGCGGAAATGCCCGCCGCGTGGGCTTCCGATATCCTGAACTGATCCCTGTTTCCCTTCTGATTGGTCGTGCGTTCGTTGTCTGAGAACCTGTCCACCTCTCCCGTCGACGAGGAGACCTCGTCGGCGCATGCGATCCAGGCCAAGTGGCAGAAGTACTGGGCGGAGAACGAGACGTTCCTCACCGGCGGCGACGACGACACGCGGCCCCGCCGCTACGTGCTGGCGATGTTCCCGTATCCCTCCGGCGACCTGCACATGGGGCACGCGGAGAACTACCTCTACTCCGACATCGTGGCCCGATTCTGGCGTCACCGCGGCCACAACGTGCTGAACCCGATCGGGTGGGACTCCTTCGGCCTGCCCGCGGAGAACGCCGCGATCCGCCAGGGTGCGGATCCTCGTGAGTGGACCTACCAGAACATCGCGCAGCAGAAGCAGGCGTTCCAGAACTACGGGGTCTCCTTCGACTGGGCGCGTGTGCTGCACACCTCCGATCCCGAGTACTACCGCTGGAATCAGTGGCTCTTCCTGAAGCTGCACGAGCGTGGTCTGGCATACCGCAAGAAGAGCGCCGTCAACTGGTGCCCGAACGATCAGACGGTCCTCGCGAACGAGCAGGTCGTCGACGGGCGCTGCGACCGGTGCGGCGCGGAGGTCATCAAGAAGAAGCTGACGCAGTGGTACTTCAAGATCACGGACTACGCCGACCGGCTGCTCGACGATCTGAACCAGCTCGAGGGCTTCTGGCCGCACAAGGTGCTGCAGATGCAGCGCAACTGGATCGGCCGTTCGATCGGCGCCGACGTCGACTTCCGCATCGAGGGACGCGATGAGCCTGTCACGGTCTTCTCGACCCGCCCCGACACGCTGCACGGCGCGACCTTCTTCGTCGTGGCCCCCGACTCCGATCTCGCTGCGGAGCTCGCAGGCGACGCTCCGGCCGAGGTGCGCGAGCGCTTCCAGGCCTACCTCGCCGACGTGCAGAAGACCACGGATGTCGACCGTCAGGCCACCGACCGCCCGAAGACGGGGGTGTTCCTCGAGCGTTACGCGATCAACCCCGTCAACGGCGAGAAGCTGCCTGTCTGGGCCGCGGACTACGTGCTGGCCGACTACGGCCACGGAGCGGTCATGGCGGTTCCTGCTCACGACCAGCGCGACCTCGACTTCGCGCGAGCCTTCGACCTGCCCGTCAAGGTCGTCGTCGACACGACGGCGCCGATCACCGGCGCGATGCCGGTCATCGAGGTGGACGACGAGGGCGTGCCGATCGACACCGGTGCCGTGCTCGACGAGCAGAACCCCGCCTCCACGGGCGTCGCGCTGACGGGCGAGGGGCGGATGATCAACTCGGGTGCCCTCAACGGCCTGTCGAAGCGCAACGCGATCGCGCGCGCCATCGAGCAGCTCGAGGCGTCGGGCACCGGTCGGGCCGCGAAGAACTACCGGCTGCGCGACTGGCTGATCTCACGTCAGCGGTTCTGGGGCACGCCGATCCCCATGCTGCACGCAGAGGACGGCAGCATCGTCCCCGTGCCTGAGGAGCAGCTCCCCGTGACGCTGCCCGACGTCGAGGGGCTCGACCTCAAGCCCAAGGGCTCGTCCCCGCTCGGTGCGGCGGAGAAGTGGGTCCGCACCGTCGATGCGGCGAGCGGCGACCCCGTGCTGCGCGACCCCGACACCATGGACACGTTCGTCGACAGCTCGTGGTACTTCCTGCGCTTCCTGTCGCCGAACAGCGACACAGTGGCCTTCGATCCGACCCAGGCATCGCGCTGGGCCCCGGTGGACTCGTACATCGGCGGTGTCGAGCACGCGATCCTGCACCTGCTGTATGCGCGCTTCATCACCAAGGTCCTGTTCGACATGGGGCTGATCGACTTCACCGAGCCGTTCTCCAACCTGATCAATCAGGGCATGGTGCTGCTCGACGGCGCGAAGATGTCGAAGAGCAAGGGCAACCTCGTGCTCTTCGAAGAGGAGCTCGACGCGTACGGCGCCGACGCTCTGCGTGTGGGTCTTGCCTTCGCCGGACCGGTCGAGGACGACAAGGACTGGGCGGACGTGTCGACGACGGGAGCGCAGAAGTTCCTCGCCCGCGCGCTGCGCATCGCGAACGAGGTCTCGACCCCGGTCGACGTGGTGTTCGCCGGCGGCGATGCGGCTCTGCGTCGTGCGACGCACAAACTGCTCGCCGATGCCCCCGGGCTGGTCGAGCAGACCAAGTTCAACGTGCTCGTCGCCCGTCTGATGGAGCTCGTGAACGTCACCCGCAAGACGATCGACGGTGCTGCCGGCGCTGCCGATCCGGCGGTGCGCGAGGCCGCGGAGACGATCGCCGTGATGCTCGACCTCATCGCTCCGCACACGGCGGAGGAGATGTGGGAGATCCTCGGACACGAGCCGTCGGTGGGACTCGTCACCTGGCGCTCGGCTGATGCCGCGCTCCTCGTCGAGGACTCGGTGACCGCTGTCGTGCAGGTCGGCGGCAAGGTGCGCGCACAGCTCGAGGTCCCCGCTCGGATCGGCGAGGCGGAGCTGGAGGCCCTGGCCAGGGCCGACGAGCGGGTCATCCGCTCGATCGGCGACCGGGAGATCGTGAAGGTCGTGGTCCGTGCCCCGAAGATCGTCAGCATCGTCGTGAAGGGCTGACGCGCCCTCCACATCGGCAGACCGCTGAAGGTTCCTCACGGGTGGCGGTGATCGCGGCGTCGACACCGGCTGCGTGGATCTAGCGTGGCGGGATGCACGAATCGTCAGCGCCGTCTCTGCGTCCGCGACGATTGCGGTTGACCGTCGGCGCGGCGATCGTGCTCGCGCTCGTCGTGCTCTCGGGCGCGGTCGGTCTGGGTCTTCTTCGCGGGCAGGCGGCGCCGTCGGAGTCCGTGTCGCTGCCCGCCGACGCCGACGATGCCGGTTCGTCGTCGGGGGAGATCTACGTCCACGTGCTCGGCGAGGTCGAGCGCCCGGGCCTCTACATCCTCGATCTCGACTCGCGCCTGGTCGATGCGGTCGCCGCGGCCGGCGGCACCACCGATTCGGCCGACCTCGCGGCGATCAATCTCGCGCGAGCGCTGACCGACGGTGAACAGATCCTCGTCCCGACGATCGGAGCGTCGCCGGTCGCCTCCGCCGGCGGAGCACCCGCCGACGGTCTGGTGGATCTCAACGCCGCCGACCAGGCCGCGCTGGAGACCCTGCCGCGGATCGGTTCGGCTCTCGCTGAGCGCATCATCGCGTGGCGCGAGGAGAACGGTCGGTTCCAGTCCGTGGACGACCTGCTCGCGGTGCCGGGGATCGGCGAGAAGCTGCTGGAGGGCATCCGAGACGCGGTGCGGGTATGAGACGCGATCTGCGGCTGCTCCCGGTGGCCGGCGGAGCGTGGACGGTCGCCCTCCTCTGCGTCCACATCCCCGGAGCGGCTGGCTGGTGCGCGGCCGGCTGCGGGCTCGGCGCGGTCGCCGTGTCGGGGATGCTGCTGCGGCGCGCCGACCGCCGTGCCACCCGGCTCGGTCTGTTCCTCGTCGTCCTCGCTGCCGGCGCCGCTGTATCGTTCTCCATCGCACTCGCCTGGCCAGCGCGCGACATCGTGGCGTCCCATGACGGCCGCGTCGTCGAGCTCACCGCCGAGATCACGTCATCCGCGTCCACCGGCCAGGACGGACGGCTCTGGATCGAGGCGCAGATCATGCGCATCGGACCGCCGGGCGCGCCTGCCGCCGCGGTGCCCGTGTCGGCGCCCGTACGGATCGGCGTCGATCCCCAAGACGGCTTCGACCTCGGCGCACGCGTGGTCGTGGTGGGCGAAGCCGAGGCGACGGATGCGGGGGAGCGCACAGCACTCGTGGTGTTCGTCGGCGAAGCGGTGATCGAGCGTCCGGCGTCCGAGGTGTTCGCGCTCGCGGCGGAGACGCGCAGAGCCTTCGTCGAACGGTCGCTCCGGCTGCCGGAGCCAGGGGCGGGTCTGCTTCCCGGTCTCGCGGTCGGCGACACGCGCGCGGTCGGAGAGGATCTGGACGACGACATGCGCACCAGCGGACTCAGCCATCTGACGGCGGTCAGCGGCGCCAACTGCGCGATCGTCGTCGGAGCCGCCTTCTGGCTCACGGCTCTGTGCGGGGGCGGGCGAGAGGTTCGGGTGATCGCCGCGGCGACGGCATTGGCCGCGTTCGTCCTGCTCGTGACGCCCGAGCCCAGCGTCATCAGGGCGGCGGTGATGGCCGGGGTCGCGATGCTGTCGATCCTGCTCGGGCGCCCGAGCGCGGGCGCGGGTATGCTCGCGCTGAGTGCGACCGGCATCCTCATCGCGGACCCGTGGCTGGCGTCGACTCCGGGCTTCGCCCTGTCCGTCGCCGCATCCGGGGCGCTGATCCTCCTCGCGCCGTCGCTCGCCCGTGGACTCGAGCGGTGGATGCCGAAGACACTCGCATTGGCGATCGCCGTACCCACGGCCGCGCAGCTGGTCTGCGGCCCGATCATCGCGCTGTTCGCGGAGCAGCAGTCTCTCATCGGTCTCGCGGCGAACCTCCTCGCTGCGCCGGCCGCTCCGATCGTCACCATCATCGGCCTGCTCGGCTGTCTCGCGGCCCCCGTGCCCCCGCTCGCCGACCTCCTCGCTGCCTCCGCCTGGCTGCCCGCCTCCTGGATCGCGACGACGGCGTCGGTGAGCGCCGACCTCCCGTTCGCTCAGATCGCCCTGACACCGGGTGTTGGAAGCGCAATGCTCGTGGCGCTCGTGAGCGCGTCCGTCGGCGTCGTGCTCGTCGACGGCCCCCGAACCCACGGCCCCCGAACCGACGGCCCTCGAACCCTCCGTGCCGTGCGTGCAGTGGCGACGTCGGTGCTCGCGGTCGCTCTCGCTCTGGGCGGTGCGCAGATCGTGCTGAACGGGCCGCTGGCGGCCGCGACGAGTCCGAGCGCGTGGTCGATCGCGGCCTGCGACATCGGGCAGGGGGATGCGATCCTCCTGAAGTCCGACGGCGAGGTCGCGCTCATCGACACGGGGCCGGAGCCGGGTCCTCTCGACGACTGCCTTCGAAGCCTCGGGATCGACCGGATCGACGTGCTCGTCCTGACGCACTTCGACCTGGATCACGTCGGAGGGGCGGCGGCCGTGACCGGCCGGGTCGACCGTGTGCTCCACGGCCGTGCCGTGAGCGTCGAGGACGAGCGCGTCCTGAACGCGCTCGAGCAGGGTGGCGCGGAGCTCGTCGACGCCGCAGCGGGGCTGGAGGGCGAGCTGGGGACGGCGTCGTGGCGCGTGCTGTGGCCGCCGCGCTCCTCGCCGGCGTTCCCCGACGGCAATGACGCGAGCATCGTGATCGAAGTGGCAGGGGGAGGCGTGCCGCGATCCTTGTATCTCGGCGACCTCTCCGCCGAGGCGCAGCGCGCGCTCGCGCGTGCCGCCCGCCTCAGCGGGGCGTATGCCGTGGTCAAGGTCGCGCACCACGGCAGCGCCGATCAGGACGCGGGGCTGTACGAGACTCTCCGACCGACAGTGGCTCTCATCAGTGCGGGCGTGGACAACGACTACGGCCATCCGCGGGACGAGATCCTCGCGATCCTGCAGGGCGTCGACGCCCACGTGTTGAGAACCGATCAGCAGGGCCGCATCCTCCTCGGCGTCCGCGACGGCGAACTCGAGGTCTGGACGGATGAGTGACCGGGCAGGACGAGGCCTCGCCGGGGGAGCGTCGGTCGCCCCGAGTAGGCTGGAGGAATGGCAGCTTCGCGTACCCCCTCCCGTGGTGGAGCCTCAGCGGCCAAGATCCCTCAGGTGTCATGGCGCGAGCCGCGGCCCGCACCCGTGGTCCTCGTCTTCGGCCCCGAAGAGGTCTGCGCCGAGCGCTCGATCGCCGGGGTGCGCGACTATCTGCGCGCCGAGGATCCGGCGCTCGAGGTCAGCGATGTCCGAGCCGATGACTATTCGCCGGGCACGCTGCTGTCGCTCACGTCTCCGTCGTTGTTCGGTGAGCCGAGGCTCGTGCGCGTGTCCGGTGTGGAGAAGTGCTCCGACGCCTTCCTCCAGGAGGCGGTGTCCTACCTCGAGCATCCGCAGGAGGGTGCCACGGTCATCCTCCGTCACAGCGGAGCGAGCGTCCGCGGCAAGAAGCTGCTCGATGCGCTCCGCGCCGGCACCGGCGACGGCATCGAGATCCCGTGCCCTGCGATCAAGCGAGACAGCGACCGGGTCGACTTCGCCGCAGGGGAGTTCAAGGCGGCGAAGAAGCGCATCGCACCACCCGCGCTGCGGGCCCTGGTGTCAGCTTTCGCCGACGACCTCACCGAGCTCGCCGCAGCGTGTCAGCAGCTGATCGGCGACGTCGAGGGTGACATCACCGAAGACACTGTCACCAAGTACTACGGGGGCCGGGTGGAGGTGTCGGCATTCGTCGTCGCCGACACCGCCATCGCCGGTCGCTACGGGGAGGCGCTGATCGCACTTCGTCATGCCCTCGCCTCGGGAGCCGACCCCGTCCCCATGGTCGCGGCCTTCGCCATGAAGCTCCGCACGATGGCACGCGTCGCCGGCACCCGCGAGCCGAGCCGTCAGCTCGCGCAGCGCCTCGGCATGAAGGACTGGCAGGTCGACCGCGCTCGGCGCGACCTCGCCGGGTGGAACGAGCGCTCTCTCGGTATGGCGATCCAGGCGACAGCCAGGGCGGACGCAGAGGTCAAGGGCGCGTCGCGCGACCCGGTCTTCGCCCTCGAGCGCATGCTCACGGTCATCGCGACACGGCAGCCGTTCGGCGAATAGCGGCTCCGCCCCGCCTGAGTGACCCGTGGCGCGTCCGCGCGCCCTGGACCTCGGCGGGCCTGGACCTCGGCGGGCCTCATCGGCTCAGGGCGCGCGAAAGAGCCCGCCCCGAGAACGGGACGGGCTCTTCACACGAGGTGGGACGCGGCTCAGAGAGCGGCGACCTGCTTCGCGATGGCCGACTTGCGGTTCGCGGCCTGGTTCTGGTGGATGACACCCTTGCTGACGGCCTTGTCGAGCTTGCGGGACGCGGTCTTCAGGGCGGTCTCGGCTGCAGCCTTGTCACCCGAGGCGACGGCGGCGCGGGCGGCGCGGACGTGCGTCTTCAGCTCGCTCTTCACGGCCTTGTTGCGCTCGTGTGCCTTGTCGTTGGTCTTGTTGCGCTTGATCTGCGACTTGATGTTTGCCACGTGTGGACGCTTTCTGTACAGGAGATATTCGGAATGCCGGCAGAAGAAGAGGGCTTCCACACGGCGGTCGTGAGGGAAGAACCCACACGCAAGCCAAGAGACAACACTACCAGCAGTGGGGCCCTTCACCCTAAACGGCGCCTGTGCGTGCGTCTCGGATGCCGACACCGCGTCTCCCTCGACGCCGACCGCTCGCGGTCGGGGGTGTTTCGGGTGCACAATCGGCTGTGACCCGGGCGGCCGCTGCCGGCCGATGCACGTCTCGGACATCGACGTCGAGGAGCGCAATGCCCACGGAACCACCGCCCGCCGCCGCACCCCGTGTGGGCGCGCGCTGGATGACCCTGTTCACTCTCGCGTGGCTCGCGATCTGGACCGTGCAGCTCACCCCGGTCCAGCTGCTGCTGCCGCTCCAGCTCGACACGTCGGAGGCCGACTGGATAAGCGGCGTCGTGTCGTCCGGTCTCGTCCTCGGTGTCGGCGGCCTCGCGGGCGTGGTCGCGGGCCCGGTCGCCGGGGCTCTGTCCGATCGGGCCGGTGCCGGCCGGCGGCGACGGCGTCCCTGGGCGCTGGGCGGCACCTGGTTCACGGCGCTGTGCCTCGTCCTCACCGGATTCGCCGACGGTCCGTGGGCTGTGGGGTCGGCATGGGTGGGCGTGACGGTCGGCGTCGCGGTCTCCTCTGCCGCGTTCAGCGCCATGATCGCCGATCAGCTCGCGGCGAGGCAGCGGGGCGCGGCATCCGCCGCGGTCGGCTCGAGTCAGGCTGTCGGCGTGGTGCTCGGCGTCGGGGTGGTGGTTCTCTTCGGCCTGGGCATCCGCGACGGGTACATCGTCCTCGCGGTGCTCATGGCCGTGGTCGGCACGCTGAGCGCGCTGCTCCTGCCCGATGCGCCGGTCGCGGCCACGCGCCCAGTAGCGCACACACGGCCGCGGATGCTCTCGGCTCTCCGTGATCGCGACTTCGCCTGGATGCTGTCTGGCCGCCTCGTCACGAACATCGGCAACGCCCTCGGCACGTCGCTCTTCCTCTTCTTCCTGCTCCACGGCCTGGGCCAGGGCGCTGTCGAGGCGCAGGACAACCTGCTCCTCCTCGTCGTCGTCTACACCGTCTTCGTCGTCATCGCGTCGGTGTTCACCGGCATCCTCTCGGATCGCACCGGGGACCGCCGCATGCTCACGGTGCTCGCGACGCTGGTGCAGGCGGCGTCAGGGGTCGTGATCGCCGTCGTTCCGACATTCGAGGCGACCCTGATCGCTGCCGCCCTGATGGGCCTGGGATATGGGGCGTTCTCCACCGTCGGCCTGGCGTTCGCCGCCGATCTGCTGCCGGACGAGCGGCACCACGCTCGCGACCTCGGCGTCGTCACGGTGACGGCCGCCCTCGGCCAGCTCGTCGGCCCCGTCCTCGGAGCGGGGCTGGTCGCCGCCGTCGGCGGCTTCTGGCTCGTCTTCATCGCCGCTGCCGTGTTCTCGCTCGCCGGAGGGGTGCTCACCGCTCTGGCGCGTCAGCCCGAACGGACAGGTCGTCCGATGCGTCGACGGTGGCGATCGCCAGCCGCAGCACCGCATTGAACACCTCGGGCCGCATCGCGGTGACCAGATGCGTCGTGCGCGGGACGACGATGAGCTCGGCGTGCGGAGCGAGGCGCCGGAACAGGTTCTCGCTCAGGCGCAGCTGGTCGTACTGACCGTTGACGAACCAGAGCGGGATCCTGATGCGCGCGACGGCCGTGGCGAGGTCGAGTGCGGACAGCGCCTGCAGCGCGGCATCCTGGGTGTCGAGCGCGTAGCCGCCGGCGGAGAAGTCCGACCGCGTCTCGACCGGGATGGTCGCCGCGAGCATTCTCTTCGTCAGCCACATCCCTCGGTCGGGCAGGCGGTCGACGGCGCGGGCGATCACGCGGTACGCCGTGAGACCGGCCCCCTGGGGGAGGGCGGTGCACGAGGCGGCGACCAGGGCATCGACGGGCGGCTTCTGCGCACCTCCCACGTAGGCCAGACAGAGGAGTCCGCCCATCGAGTGCCCCACGAGGAGCACCGGACCCTTCTCGGCTGCGGTCCGCACAGCGGTGTCGATCGTGTGCAGCGCCTCGTGCAGGGTGAAGTCCTCCGCCATGCGCGTACCGTGGCCCGGCAGATCGACGGCCGTGGCGGGGATGCCGTGTGCGTCGAGGAAGGCCAGCTGCGACCGCCACATGGTGGCAGACGTGCGGATGCCGTGCACGAGGACGATCTGGACGGTCACGCGTTCAGCATAGAGAAGCGGGGCCGGTGGATGAACCACCGACCCCGCCTCGACACAGGTGTCCTGTGCTTACTTCTCCCAGCCGAGGTCCTCGACCGGAGTCACTCCGAAGAGGTCCAGACCGACGTACGGCTCAGGGGTGAGGTTCGCGAGACCCTCCTGCGTGACGTAGATCGAAGGACCGTTGTAGAGCGGGATGACGCCCCAGGTCTCCTCGATGATCTTCGGCTCGAGGTCCATCGCAGCCTTGGTCCAGCTGGCGGCGTCCTTCTGCGTCTCGACCTCGTCCGCGATCTGCGTGTCGATCTCGGGGGTGCCGGTGCCGGAGAGGTTCAGACCGCTGTCGGAGCAGTAGATCTGGCACATCCACGCGGGTCCGAACGGGTCGGAGTCCGTGAAGCGGAGCCCGAAGACATCCCAGTTCTTCGTCGTGAAGTCGTCCGAGAAGTCGGCCGACGCGCGGACCTCGATCTGCACGTCGATGCCGATCTCCTTCTGCTGAGCCTGCAGCGACTTCGCGAGAGCCTCCTGAACGGGGCTGTTGCTGAAGATCGGGTAGACGACCGTGAACTTGGTCCCGTCCTTCTCGCGGATGCCGTCTTCGCCCTCGACCCAGCCTGCGTCGTCGAGCAGCTTCTTGGCGCCGTCGACGTCGTACTCGAGTCCGGCCTCGGCGAATGCATCCTTCCAGCCGTCCTGGAAGGAGTACATGTTCAGCGAGCCCGCGGCTTCCTCCTCGTATCCGAGGCCGTTCCACGCGATCTGCTTCTGCTGATCGATGTTGATGCCCATGAAGAACGCCTTGCGGGCGTCGAGCTCGGCGAACTGCGGCTTGTCGGCGTCGACCATCAGGACGGTCTTCGCGGTCTGCTGAGCACGACGGACGACTGCGCCGTCGACGTCCTCGACCTGCTTCAGGCGCTCCTGGCTGCCGGCCTCGACCTGGTCGATCTCGCCGTTCTTGAACGCGTTGATGGCAGCGTCGTCCTCGAGAGCGGTGAAGGTTACCTTGTCGAGGAGCGGAGCGTTGCCCCACCACTCGGGGTTCGGCTTGAAGGAGACGAAGCCGGCGTTCGCGTCGAACTCGTCGACCGTGTACGGGCCCGCGCCCCACTCGGCGTTGAGGTTGCCGATGTAGGCGTTGTTGAAGGTCTCGACATCGGCGTGCTTCGGGTTCAGGACGCCACCGGTGAGGAAGGCCATGGACGGCCAGGCGTAGATCCCGTCGAACGTGACGACGGCCGTCTTGGCGGTGTCGCCCTGCTCGACCGAGGTGATCTGCTTGTATCCGTCGGTCGCGTTGGGGTTGAAGCCCTCGTCGTACGAGCGGTTGGCCTTCCACGTGGCGTCGATGGCGGTCCAGTCCATCGGCGTGCCGTCGTTGAAGTGCGACTCCTCGGTGAAGGTGAACGTGAGGGTCGTGTTGCCGCCCTCTTCGCCGATCTCGTACTCGTCGAGGTAGGCGTCGTTCTTCGTGACCTCGCCCTCCGGCGAGACAAGGAGAAGCTGCGGCATGTAGTAGTACCAGAGTCGAGCGGTGTCGGCGCTGGCGTCGCTGTTGAACGCGTTCAGCTGCTCCGGAACCTCGTTGATCTCGAAATTGACCTCGCCGCCCTCCTGAAGGTTCTCACGGGGCTGCGGGTTGTAGTCGGCGGCCTTGGTCTCGACGGTCTCGCCGCCGCTTTCCCCGCCGCCGTTGTTCCCGGAACCGCTCGCGCACCCCGCGAGGGCGAGTGCGAGGACGCCGCTGATCGCGATCGCCCCCAACAACTTCTTGTTCTTCATGGTGCTCCTTTCGCCTTTCGGCGTTTTCATAAGGGGAAGACTAGTTCGGCCTCGAGGGCCAGCACACGAGCGCGCAGTGAATACTTCCTAACCGTTATCGGACAGTGACCCGCGACCGGAGGCCCCGGGTCCGGCGACGCGATCAGGCGAGAACGGGACGGGTGGACATGGTCTCCGGATCGAACACGACACGGGTCCTCGTGCGCTCGATGTCCGGGTCGGGCACGGGGATCGCGGACAGCAGCGCCTGGGTGTACGGGTGCTGGGGGTTCTCGAACACCTCGTCGACATCACCGTGCTCGACGAAGTCTCCGAGGTACATCACGGCGACGCGATCGGCGATGTGACGGACGACCGAGAGGTCGTGCGCGACGAACAGGTAGGACAGACCGAGCTTGGCCTTCAGCTCGTCGAGCAGGTTGATCACGCCGGCCTGGATCGAGACGTCGAGGGCGGACACGGGCTCGTCGAGGACCACGATCTTCGGGTTCGTCGACAGCGCCCGGGCGATGCCGATGCGCTGACGCTGTCCGCCCGAGAACGCCTGCGGGAAGCGGTCGCTGTGCGCGGGGTTGAGTCCCACGAGATCCATCAGCTCGTCGACGCGGCTGTAGGCCTCGTCCTTGGGGGTGCCGATCGCGAAGAGCGGTTCGGAGATGATGTCCGCCACCGTCATGCGCGGGTCGAGCGCCCCCATGGGGTCCTGGAACACGATCTGGATGTCGCGGCGGAGGCGACGCTCCACCTTGTGGCTGTGGATGTCGTTGACGCTGGTCCCGGCGATGACGATGTCGCCGTCGGTCTGCTTCACCATGTCCATGATCTGCAGCAGGGTCGTGGTCTTGCCGCTTCCCGACTCTCCGACGATGGCCATCGTCTCGCCCTCGCGGACGTCGAAGCTGATGCCCTTGATCGCATGCACCTCGCCGACCTTGCGCTTGAGGAAGGCGCCCTTGAGCAGGGGGAAGGTCTTCGTGAGGTTCTTGACCTCGAGGGTGACCGGCCGTTCCTCGCGGGGGACCGTCGCCAGCGGGCTCTCGGGGATGTCGCGGATGGGGTAGACGGGGAGGCCGCCGAGCAGCCCTCCGTCCTCGATCTCGTCGGCGCGGATGCACGCCGCCTTGTGCGCATCGCCGCTGCCGGTGGCGACGGGAAGCAGGTCGGGTTCCCGCGTCCGGCACGCCTCAAGGGCGATCGGGCAGCGGTCGGCGAACGGGCAGGCATCCGGCAGGTTGATGAGCAGGGGAGGGTTGCCCTTGATCGGGGTGAGCGGCACCTTCTCGGCCTTGTCGACACGGGGGATCGCTCCGAGGAGCCCGATCGAGTACGGCATCCGCGTCTTGTGGAACAGCTCGTGCGCCGGAGCCTGCTCGACGGGCTTGCCCGCGTACATGACCATGACATCGTCGGCGGTTCGCGCGACGACGCCCATGTCATGGGTGATCATGATCACCGCGGCGCCGGTCTCCTGCTGGGCCTTCTCGATCAGATCGAGGATCTGCGCCTGGATCGTCACGTCCAGTGCGGTCGTGGGCTCGTCGCAGATGATGAGCTTCGGGTTGTTCGCCATCGCGATCGCGATCACCACGCGCTGGCGCATACCGCCGGAGAACTCGTGGGGGAAGGACTTCATCCGCCGTTCCGGCTCGGTGATGCCCACGAGCTTCAGGAGCTCGACGGAGCGGTTCCACGCGTCCTTCTTGCTCAGGTTGCGGTGCACGGTGAGCGCCTCGATGAGCTGGTCGCCGACCGTGAAGACGGGGGTCAGCGACGTCAGCGGGTCCTGGAAGACCATCGACATGCCGTTGCCCCGGATCACCGAGAGCTGCTTGTCGCTCATGCCGAGGAGTTCCTGGCCCTCGTAGACGATGGAGCCCGTCACCTTGGCGTTCTCGTCGAGCAGGCCCATGATCGCGAGCGAGGTGACCGACTTGCCGGAACCGGATTCCCCGACGATGCCGAGGGTCTTGCCGGCCTCGAGATCGAAGGAGACGCCGCGCACGGCGTCGACGCGCCCTGCCTCGGACGCGAAGCTGACGGTGAGATCTCGGACTGAGAGTACGTTGCTCATGCACGGCCTCCAGCCGCTGAGGTGGGGTCGAGGGCGTCACGGAGTCCGTCGGCGATCAGCGCCATCGAGACCGTGAGAAGCGTGAGCGCCGCAGCGGGGAAGTAGAACAGCCACGGTGACGTGACGAGCGAGCTCGACCCGGCGCCGATGAGCGCGCCGAGGGAGACGTCGGGGATCTTCACGCCGAATCCGAGGAAGGACAGTCCGGTCTCCGCCACGACGGCGTTCACGACGCCGAGGGTGAAGTTGATGACCAGCAGCGAGCCGATGTTCGGCAGCAGGTGGCGCAGGACGATCCGCATCCCCTTGACCCCCATGTAGCGCGCGGCGCTCACATACTCCCGCTCACGGAGCGACAGGGCCAGCGTCCAGATGACACGGGCGGGGAAGTACCAGCCGATGACGAAGATCATGATGAGCGCGATGACCCGCCAGTCTCCGCCCGACTTGTTCGAGATCATCGCGAGGATCAGGAAGCTGGGGATCACCATCATGAAGTGGATGACGAGGAGAGTGATGCGTTCGGTCCAGCCGCCGAAGTACGCGGCGGCCGTGCCCACCAGGGCGGACACGATCGTCACGCCGACGGACACCGACACGGCGATCATGAGCGATCGCTGGAGTCCGACCGCGACCTGCGCGAACAGGTCGTTCCCGGCGTTGTTCGTGCCGAACCAGTGCTCGGACGTCGGTCCCGTGCTCAGAGCGAGGAAGTCGAGCTCGACGTGATCGTAACGGGCGATCAGCGGGCCGAAGATCGCGAACAGCACGAGCAGCACGAAGATCGCCAGTCCGACGAGCGCGCCCTTGTTGCGGGCGAAACGGCGGGAGTAGAGCGTCCACTTGGACAGCCGGCGGGTGGCCACGCGAGTCGTCTCGGGGCCCGGCGGGACGGAGGGCGCCTCGACGGTGGGGTCGATCATTTCTGAGGTCATCTCAGCTCACTCTCACTCGAGGATCCAGAACGACGACGGCGACATCGGCGAGGATCGCGCCGATCGCGGTGAGGACTGCGCCGAAGGCCGCGATCGCCACTGTGCCGTGGATGTCGTTCTTGGTGATCGCGTCGATGAAGTACTTGCCCATGCCGTTCCAGGCGAAGATCGTCTCGGTGAGCACTGCACCGGTGAACACGGCGGGGATGGTGAAGGCCACCTGGGTGGCGACCGGGATCAGGGACGTGCGCAGCGCGTGCTTGCGGATGGCCTGCTGCTTGGTCAGGCCCTTGGCGCGGGCCGTTCGCACGTAGTCCGCGCCGATGTTGTCGAGCAGGAGCGACCGCTGAAGGAAGTGGATGCCGGCGTAGCCGACCAGCACGAGCGAGATCGTGGGCAAGGTCAGATGCTGGAGCACGTCTATGAGGACGGGGAAGAAGCCCTCGACACCTCTGCTGGCATTGCCGGTCACGTAGAAGATGCGGACGCCGGTGGCGTCGTTCAGCGCGATCGCGAGGAGCACGATGCCGAAGGCGGCGACGACGATCGGGATGTTCATCGTGATGATGCTCGTCGCCTGGCCGATGCGGTCCGCCAGCTTGTACTGGCGGGAGGCCGTGTACACGCCGAGCGCGATGCCGAGCACGGTCGTGAGGATCGTGGCGCCGAGGACGAGCTCCGCGCTGACCCACATGCGGTAGGCGACCTGCTCGTTCACCGATCCGCCGGTCGGGCTGACACCCCAGTCCCACCGCAGGACGATGCCGGTGAGCCACGTCCACCATCGCTCGATGAGCGGGACGGTGTCGCTGAGGTTGCGCGGCGCCAGCGTGTTCACGATCTGCTCTTCGGTGAGCGGGGGGCGACGGCCGACGTAGTTGCTGCGCGGATCGAGGAAGCCCCACGCGAGGAAGTACGTGATGTTCGTCGCGACCACGATCATGAGAAGCCAGCCGGCCGCTCGGCGCACGAGATACTTGATCAAGGTGATGATTCTTTCTCTTCTACAGACGCGCGCGGAAGGTGCCGACGCAACGCTGAGCCGGGAAGACAGTCAATCACCATCAGCCGATCTGCGCGACACGACACCTGCACCTGGTCTGTGACGGAGTCTTATCGCTCACGGGATCCGGTGTCACGGATGGCTCCCGGGCAACCTGGGCAGAATATCATCGGATCGATCGAATCGGGCATGAGGCGCACCTCACCGTAGAATCGACGGGACATGTCACCACGCGCCCTCACTCCGCTTCAGCCTGCCGCGACGCCTTCGGTGCAGATCCGCAACTTCTGCATCATCGCCCACATCGACCACGGCAAGTCGACGCTCGCCGACCGCATGCTCCAGATCACGGGCGTGGTGTCGGATCGCGACATGCGCGCCCAGTACCTGGACCGCATGGACATCGAGCGCGAGCGCGGCATCACCATCAAGAGCCAGGCGGTGCGGATGCCGTGGGAGCTCGACGGCCAGACCTTCGCCCTCAACATGATCGACACGCCGGGTCACGTCGACTTCACCTACGAGGTGTCGCGCTCTCTCGCCGCCTGCGAGGGCGCGATCCTGCTCGTCGACGCGGCGCAGGGCATCGAGGCCCAGACTCTGGCGAACCTCTACCTCGCCCTGGAGAACGATCTGCACATCATCCCGGTGCTGAACAAGATCGACCTTCCGGCAGCCGATCCCGACAAGTACGCCAAGGAGCTGGCCTCCCTCATCGGCGGGAAGCCGGAGGACGTCCTGCGCGTCTCCGGCAAGACCGGTGTCGGAGTGGAAGAGCTCCTCGACCGGCTCGTCCAGCAGATCCCCGCCCCCGTCGGCGATGCCGACGCGCCGGCCCGCGCCATGATCTTCGACTCCGTGTACGACGCCTACCGCGGTGTCGTCACCTACGTCCGTATGGTCGACGGCAGCCTCTCGCCGCGCGAGCGCATCCAGATGATGTCGACCGGCGCGACCCACGAGGCGCTCGAGGTCGGAGTGTCGAGTCCCGAACCCGTGCCGTCCAAGGGGCTCGGCGTCGGTGAGGTGGGCTACCTGATCACGGGTGTGAAGGACGTGCGCCTGTCGAAGGTCGGCGACACGATCACCACGGCGCGCAAGCCGTCGACCGAGCCGCTTCCCGGGTACACCGACCCGAAGCCCATGGTCTTCTCGGGCATCTACCCGATCGACGGCAGCGACTACGCCGAGCTCCGCGAGGCGCTCGACAAGCTCAAGCTCTCCGACGCCTCTCTCCAGTACGAGCCCGAGACGTCCGTCGCGCTCGGCTTCGGGTTCCGCTGCGGCTTCCTCGGACTGCTCCACCTCGAGATCATCACCGAGCGCCTCGAGCGCGAGTTCGGACTCGACCTCATCACGACCGCGCCCAGCGTGATCTACGAGGTCCTGACCAGTGACACCGGCGAGACGGTGACGGTCACCAATCCGAGCGAGTACCCGGACGGCCGCATCGGATCGGTCTCCGAGCCGATGGTGAAGACGGCGATCCTGCTGCCGAAGGACTACGTCGGGACGGTGATGGAGCTCTGCCAGTCGCGTCGAGGAACGCTGCTCGGAATGGAGTACTTCTCCGAGGAGCGCGTGGAGCTCCGCTACAACATGCCGCTCGGCGAGATCGTCTTCGACTTCTTCGATCAGCTGAAGTCGAAGACGCAGGGCTACGCGTCGCTCGACTACGAGCCCTCCGGTCAGCAGGAGGCGGACCTGGTCAAGGTCGACATCCTGCTGCAGGGCGAGAAGGTCGACGCGTTCAGCTCGATCGTGCACCGTGACAAGGCCTACGCGTACGGCACGATGATGGCTGAGCGCCTGCGCAAGCTCATCCCGCGCCAGCAGTTCGAGGTGCCGATCCAGGCGGCGATCGGCGCTCGGATCATCGCTCGAGAGACCATCCGCGCCATCCGCAAGGACGTGCTCGCCAAGTGCTACGGCGGTGACATCACCCGCAAGCGCAAGCTCCTCGAGAAGCAGAAGGAGGGCAAGAAGCGCATGAAGATGGTCGGCCGCGTCGAGGTCCCTCAGGAGGCGTTCATCGCCGCGCTCTCCGGTGACGTCGAGGGCAAGGACAAGAAGTAGCGTGGCGCTGCCGCGGTACGAGCGCGGGGCGACGCGGCATCCCCTCGTGATGGTTCCCGACGGGATGAGGGTCGACGAGCGGACGGTTCCTGTGCCGGCCCGCGCGCAGGATGCCGTCGCCGACCTGATCCGATCGTGGGAGTTCAAACGCCGCGTCGGGTTCGGAACCCCTGATGCTCCTCCGTTCGCCGGGCAGGAGGGGACCCTCTCGAAGCGGGTGCTCGGCCTGACCTTCCGGGAACCGATCCGGGTGGTCTGGGCCGATGGGTGCGGATTCGGATACGAGACGAGGCCAGGGCATCCGATCTACGGAGAAGAATCCTTCGTACTGGAAGGCGGCGTCTTCACCGCCAGGTCGATCTCGCGGCCGTCCTCTCCTGTCTGGCGGATGCTCGCGCCCGCGCTGCGACTCATGCAGCGCTCGACGCATGCCCGATACAGACGGCTCGTCCTCTCCGAGGTCGCGCGCGCCAGCTGAGGCGCATCTCGACCCGAATCCCGAGCGGGGGCATCGGCGCGTGGAGTGACCGTCCAGCGTTCGGCAAGTAGGCTGGAACTCATGCGGCGCGGGACTTTCCGAGACGACACGGTGGACTATGCGGCCGTGGGTGCCACTCACGCGCCCGATCTCATGCAGTATCCGCCGGAGCGCAGCATCCCGGCCGAGAACTCGTGGCGGATCGGCAGCGGTGCGGAGCGCTTCGAGAGCGCCGGTGAGGCACTGCTGACGTGGACCGCGCAGCGTGCTTCCGGCCTCGCGGTCGAAGACGTCCGGCCCGCGCCCGGGCCCGCGTACGCAGGTGTCAGCTTCGATGCCGAGGGGAACCCGATCGCCCCGAGCAAGAACGACGTCGAGCAGCGTTTCGACGCGGAGGGCACGCCGTTCGTAGGTCCGGGGATGACCCTGCGCCTGCACGGACGCGTCGCCGGCATGCGCGCGGACGCCGAGCTGCGGGTGATCTCGGTCACCGAGGAGAAGCGTCGCATCGGGTTCGTGCTCGGCACGGTCAGCGGGTCCGTCGTGCGCGGCGAGGAGTCGTTCGACATCGAGTGGCGCGAGGACAACGACGAGGTGTGGTTCACCGTGCGCGCCTTCGACGCCCCGAACTCCCTGCTGTACCGGATGGTCCCTGCGCTGGTGAAGCGTCGCCGTCGCGAGCTCTTCGCCCGGTACCTCCGTGCCATCTCACCGCTGTACGCGACCCCCGTCTGATGGTCTCAGAACTCTGATGGCCGGTCCGCTTCCCCTCGGCGACCCGGCTCCGACCGACGGGCGTCTGCCCGCCGACCTCCCGATCGATCGCGACGTCCCCTTCTCCGCGTACCTGCACGTCCCGTTCTGCAGCGTGCGCTGCGGGTACTGCGACTTCAACACCTACACGTCGAGCGAGCTCCGCGGCGCGAAGCAGGAGGACTACGCATCGACGCTGATCACCGAGATCGCCCTGGCCCGCCGGGTGCTCGGCGAGGCCGACGCCCTGCGCCCGATGGACACCGTCTTCTTCGGCGGCGGCACGCCGACGCTGCTGCCCCCCGGTGATCTCGCCCGCATGCTCGGCGCCGCCACCGCGGCGTTCGGGCTCGCGGACGGGGCAGAGGTCACCGTCGAGGCGAACCCCGACACCGTGACCCCCGAGGTGGCCCGCACACTCGCGGATGCGGGGGTGACCCGACTCTCGATCGGGATGCAGTCGGCGGTGCCGCAGGTGCTCGCCGCGCTCGATCGCACCCACCGTCCCGAGAACGTGCGCACGGCCGTCGCTGCGGCGAAGGACGCAGGCCTCGCGGTCAGCGTCGACCTCATCTACGGCGCTCCCGGTGAATCCCTGGCGGATTGGGAGGCCTCGCTCGACGCGGCCCTCGAGCTCGAGTCCGACCACATCTCGGCGTATGCGCTGATCATCGAGGACGGCACGAAGCTCGCCAGGCAGATCCGCCGCGGTGAGGTGCCGACGCCCGACGACGACCTCCAGGCCGACATGTACGAACTGGCGGATGCTCGGCTCGCAGCGGCGGGCTTCGAGTGGTACGAGGTCAGCAACTGGTCGCGGACCGCCGAGCAGCGCTCCCGACACAACCTCGCCTACTGGCGGGGGAGTGACTGGTGGGGCTTCGGCCCCGGGGCGCACAGCCATGTCGCGGGACTGCGGTGGTGGAACGTCAAGCACCCGGCCGCGTACGCACAGCGCCTCGCAGCGTCCGAATCCCCGGCGGCGGGGACCGAGCGGCCCGACGAGGATTCGCGGACGCTGGAGCGGATCCTGCTCCTGAGCCGCATCCGCGAGGGCATAGCGGTCGACGATCTCGCCCAGGACAAGCGGCCGCGCGTCGCAGGGCTGATCGCCGACGGGCTCGTCGAGCCCGCTGCGGCGATGCGCGGACACGTGCAGCTCACCCTCCGGGGTCGGCTGCTCGCGGATGCGGTCGTGCGGGAGCTCACGGACTGACGGCGCCCGATCAGCGCAGCCGCTCGACAGGCGGGTAGAATTGGCACTCACAGCAGGTGAGTGCCAGATGAGGGGTGATGCGATGGTCAGCGAACGAGGCCTCCAGGTCCTCCGCGCGATCGTGCAGGACTACGTCGAGACGCACGAGCCGGTCGGCAGCCGGTCGATCGTCGACCGCCACTCCTTCGGCGTGTCCGCGGCGACGATCCGCAACGACATGGCGCTCCTCGAGGACGAGGAGCTGATCACCGCGCCGCACACGTCGTCGGGCCGTGTCCCCACCGACAAGGGCTACCGGGTCTTCGTCGATCACCTCGCGCAGCTGCGGCCGCTGTCGGTCGCTCAGCGCACGGCCATCGAGTCCTTCCTCACCGACCCCGCCGATCTCGACGACCTCATGGTGCGCACCGTCCGGGTGCTCACGCAGCTCACCGGCCAGGTCGCCCTGGCGCAGTACCCGTCGTTCGCCCGCGCCCACCTCACGCACATCGAACTCGTGGCTCTGGCGCCCAACCGGCTCCTCATCGTGCTGGTCACCGACGCCGGCGGCGTCTCACAGCGCATGGCGCCGTTGCCCGACGTCGTGGACGAGGCAGACATGGCCGTGCTGCGTGCGCGGCTCTCCTCCCTGATCACCGGACGGGCGGTCAGCGATGCCGCGGAGCGCCTGCAGTCGCTGCTGGCGGCCGACGAGCACGCGCACGACAGCGTCCTCCGCGCTCTCGCGACGATCATCATCGACGAGCTCGGCGAATTCCGGCAGGAGAAGCTGGTGATGGCGGGAGCAGCGACGCTCGCCCGCCGCGAGCAGGACTTCCGCGGCAGCATCCATCCCCTCTTGGAGGCGATCGAGGAGCAGGTGACCCTGCTGCGGCTGATGAGCGAGATGGAGACGGATGCGCACGGCCTCGCCGCGAGCATCGGCACCGAGAACGCGTCGTTCGGTCTCGGTGAGGCGTCGATCGTCGCCAGCAACTACGCCGCCCCCAGCGGCACGGCGCGTGTCGGTGTGATGGGCCCGACACGCATGGACTATCCGAGCAACCTCGCAGCGGCGCGGGCCGTGGCCCGCTACCTGTCGCGGATGCTCGACGAGGACGAAGCCGCCCGCTGACGCGGACGGCGAAGAACACACACGCAGAAGGGCCATTGTGGCGGATCACTACGAGGTACTCGGCGTCTCGCGCGACGCCTCCACCGACGAGATCAAGAAGGCGTATCGGCGTCTGGCGCGTCAGCTGCACCCGGACGTCAACCCCGGCGAGGACGCGGCCGAGCAGTTCAAGCTCGTGACCCACGCCTACGACGTGCTCAGCGACGACGACTCGCGTCGCCGCTACGACATGGGCGGCGGAGACGGCGCGGCCGGCAACTTCGGCGGGTTCGGCGGGTTCGGCGACATCTTCGAGACGTTCTTCGGCGCCGCCCAGGGCGGCGGACGCGGCGGTCGGCCGCGGTCGCGACGTGAGCGCGGGCAGGATGCCCTCGTCAGGGTCACCCTCGACCTCGGCGACGTCGTCTTCGGAGCGCACCGGGACATCGAGGTCGACACGGCGGTGCTGTGCGAGACCTGCAACGGCTCGTGCTGCCAGGAGGGCACGTCTCCCGTGACGTGCGACATCTGCGGTGGGTCCGGCCACGTCCAGCGGCAGGTGCGCAGTCTGCTCGGCAACGTCGTCACGTCGCAGCCCTGCGGCACCTGCGAGGGCTACGGCACGACGATTCCCTACCCCTGCGGCACCTGCGGTGGCCAGGGTCGCGTGCGCTCACGTCGCACCGTGTCCCTCGACATCCCGGCGGGCGTCGAGACCGGTCTCCGTCTGCAGCTCCCCGGCTCGGGCGAGGTCGGCAAGGCGGGTGGACCGAACGGCGACCTCTACGTCGAGGTCTCCGTCACGGCGCACCCGACGTTCAGCCGCGACGGCGACGACCTGCTCGCGACCCTCGAGGTGTCGATGCCCGACGCGATCCTCGGCACCGAGACGACGATCCAGGGGCTCGACGGAGACGTCGACCTCGAGATCCGCGCGGGAGTCCAGTCCGGCGACGTGCTGACCATCAAGGGCCGAGGAATCACTCCGCTCCGCGGAACGCAGCGCGGAGACCTGCGGGTGGGTGTGCAGGTCGTGACGCCGACCAAGATCGACTCCGCGCAGCGCAGGCTGATCGAGGACTTCGCGAAGAAGACGAAGGCACCGGCTCCTCAGCTCGCGCAGTTCCAGCAGGGGCTGTTCTCGAAGCTCCGCGACCGCTTCCGCACCCACTGATCGGCGCGCTGTGGCTCTTCACTTCCTCGTCGAATCGTCGTCCGCTGCCGACGTCGGCGACATCGTCTCCCTCACCGGGCCCGAGGCGAAGCACGCGGCCGTCGTCAGGCGGCTCCGAGTCGGAGAGGCGGTGACCGTGGGCGACGGAGCAGGGGTCTGGCTCACCGGGGCGGCGGAGGAAGTGTCGCCGACTCGCGTCGACGTCCGTATCTCCGACCGCGCGGTGGAGTCCGCGCCGACTCCTCGCGTCGTCCTGGTCCAGGCGCTTGCGAAGGGCGATCGGGACGAGCTCGCGGTGCAGGCCGCGTGCGAGCTGGGCGTCGACGAGATCGTCCCGTGGCAGGCGAGCCGAAGCGTCTCCCGCTGGGAGGGGTCCAAGGCGGTCAAGGGGCGCGAGCGGTGGGCGAGCATCGTACGAGAGGCCGCGAAGCAGGCCCATCGCGCGTGGGTGCCACAGGTGGCACCGCCCGTCTCCACGGGCGAACTCGCCGCACGGGCTTCGCACCAGCGGATGCTGCTGCTCGATCCGACCGCGTCGACCCGGCTCTCCGAGGTGGCCTCCGACGGTCGCGATCTCGTGCTCGTGGTCGGGCCCGAGGGCGGCATCTCGCCGGAGGAGCTCGCGAAGCTCACGGATGCGGGCGCCGAGCGCGTGCTGCTCGGCGATACCGTGCTGCGCACGTCGACAGCCGGACCCGCCGCGATCGCCGTCCTCTCGGTGGCGCTCGGGCGCTGGTGACAAGGCCCCTGGGCCGGGCGTCGCGGCGATCGGTAGACTGAGAGAATGTCCGACCCCTCGATCTTCACGCGCATCCTCAACGGCGACATCCCGGGTGAGATCCTCCTGGACACCGACCGGGTGTTCGCGATCCGCGACATCGACCCGCAGGCTCCGCTGCACGCCCTCGTGATCCCCAAGACGGAGGACTATCGCGACGTCACGGAGCTCGCGGCCGGCGACCCGGGTCTCCTCGCCGAGATGGTGGCGGCCGCCAGGCAGCTGGCCGAGGAGCACGCGAATGGGGAGTATCGCCTCATCTTCAACAACGGCGCGAGCGCCGCTCAGTCCGTCTTCCACGTGCACGCTCATGTGCTCGGCAACATCGAGGAGAACAAGCTCGTTGGCTTCTGACGATCAAGACACCGTCACCGAACGCATCTATGCCGACGGTGTCGCCATGGTGCAACTGCTCGGTCCCCAGGATCGACTCCTCCGGATGCTCGAGAAGGAGCACCGCGACGTGCAGGTGCTCGTTCGCGGCAACGAGATCACCCTCACCGGCACGCAGGATGCCGTCGCCGAGGCGAAGAGCCTCGTCGACGAGCTCCTGACGATGACTCGCGCCGGTCACGACCTGGCGCCGAGCGACGTCTCGAACTCCGCGCGCATGTTGCGCAACGACGGAGGACCCCGTCCGAGCGAGGTGCTCGGCGAGGCCATCCTGTCGACTCGCGGCAAGGTGATCCGCCCGAAGACCCTCGGCCAGAAGGAGTACGTCGACGCGATCGAGGAGAACACGATCGTCTTCGGCATCGGGCCGGCCGGAACCGGCAAGACCTATCTCGCGATGGCGAAGGCCGTCCAGGCGCTGCAGCGCAAGGAGGTCACCCGCATCATCCTGACGCGTCCCGCTGTCGAGGCGGGCGAGCGGCTCGGGTTCCTCCCCGGAACGCTCACCGACAAGATCGACCCCTACCTGCGGCCTCTCTACGATGCGCTGAACGAGATGATGGATCCTGAGATCGTCCCGCGTCTGATGGCGACGGGCACCATCGAGGTCGCCCCGCTCGCGTACATGCGCGGCCGGACGCTGAACGATTCGTTCGTCGTGCTCGACGAGGCGCAGAACACCACGCCCGAGCAGATGAAGATGTTCCTCACCCGCCTCGGGTTCGGCACGCGCATGGTCGTCACGGGCGACATCACCCAGGTCGACCTCCCGCAGGGCGCATCCGGTCTCCGCCTGGTGACGCGTGTGCTCGACGGGATCGAGGACATCCACTTCTCCCGGCTCACGAGCGACGACGTCGTGCGGCACTCGCTCGTCGGCCGCATCGTCGACGCGTACAGCGAATACGACGAACGCCGCACCGCGCAGCGCTTCGAGCGCGAGCAGGCGGCCGGGTTCGCCAACCGCGCCGAGCGTCGCGGGGCTCAACGACCCGGACCCCGCGACCGGATGCCGAAACGAGGACTCTCATGATCGAGATCAACAACGAGTCGGCGATCGACGTCGACGAGACGGTGCTGCAGCGCCTCACGGACTTCAACCTCGCTCAGCTGCATGTGAGCCCCGATGCCGAGGTCGCGATCGTCCTCGTGGACGAGGGCGCCATGGAGGCTCTGCACGTGCAGTGGATGGACGAGCCCGGACCCACCGACGTCCTCAGCTTTCCGATGGACGAGCTGCGCCCCGGCACGGAGGACCGCCCGACGGCGCCCGGCCTCCTCGGGGACATCGTGCTCTGCCCGCAGGTCGCCGAGGCGCAGGCGCAGGCGGCGAACCACACGCTGATGGACGAGCTGATCCTGCTCACCACGCACGGACTGCTGCACCTGCTCGGCTTCGATCACGCCGAGCCGGACGAGGAGCGCGAGATGTTCGGCCTGCAGAAGGAGCTCATCCAGGGCTTCGCCGCCGCTGAACGTCGCCGATGACCGCTCTCCTCCTGCTCGTCGCCGCGGTGCTGCTCGTGGCATTCGGTGGTCTCATGGCCGCGATAGACGCCGCGTACGGTGTCGCCTCCCGTGCGAATCTCGCCGAGATGGCCACCGAGGGTCGACGGGCCAAGGCGCTGCAGCGCATCGCCGACGACCTCGACGCCCACGTCAACGCCGTCGCCTTCATCCGCGTCCTCGCCGAGGTCACGGCCGCGGTGCTCGTGACGGTGGCCTTCACGATCCTGATCGAGAACAACTGGCTGGCCATGCTCGCGGCGGCCGTGCTCATGACAGGGATCACATTCGTGCTCGTCGGTGCGAGTCCGCGCTCGTTCGGTCGACACCACGCCGAGGGGATGATCCGCGGCAGCGCGTCGATCGTGCGGGGACTCCGCATCATCCTCGGTCCTGTCGCGCAGGGACTCGTCGTCCTCAGCAACCGGGTGACGCCGGGCACCGGACGCAGCTCCTTCACGAGCGAGGACCAGCTGCTCAGCATGGTCGACGAGGCGGCCTCCCACGATCTCATCGAAGAGGACGACCGCGACCTCATCCACTCGGTCTTCGATTTCACCGACCAGTTCGTCCGGGCCGTCATGGTGCCCCGCACCGAGATGGTGACGGTAGACGCGACCGCGACGACGAGTGAGGCGATGTCGCTGTTCCTGCAGCGCGGCGTCTCGCGCATGCCGGTGGTCGACGACGACGCTGACGACGTCGTCGGAGTCCTGTACCTGAAGGATCTCGTGCAGTTCGCGTTCCGCGACGAGAGCGCGTGGCGAGCCGCATCCATCCGCCCGATCTCGCGCCCGGCGACCTTCGTCCCCGAGTCGATGCGCGCGGAGACCCTGCTGCAGCAGATGAAGCGGGATGCCGTCCACGTCTGTCTCGTGATCGACGAGCACGGAGGCATCTCGGGACTCGTGACCCTCGAGGACCTGATCGAGGAGCTCGTCGGCGAGATCTCCGACGAGTACGATCAGGTACTGGCAGAGGTCGTCGATCTCGGCGAGGGACGCTACCGCGTGAGCGCCCGATTGTCCCTCGAGGACGTCGGTGATCTGTTCGGCCTCGAACTCGAGGATGAGGACGTCGACTCCATCGGCGGACTGCTGGGCAAGTCGCTCGGCCAGGTCCCGCAGCCGGGGTCGACCGTGACCGTCGAGGGGCTGACGCTCACCGGCGGGGCCTCGAGAGGTCGAGGACGCGGGATCGCCACGGTCTTCGTGGAACGTGCGGCATACGACGCGGAGACGGCCGCAGATGAGAGAGACGGAAACGATGACTGAGCAGACGCGAAGCGGATTCGTGACCTTCGTGGGGCGTCCGAACGTCGGGAAGTCCACTCTGACGAACGCCCTCGTGGGCGAGAAGATCGCCATCACCAGCGAGAAGCCGCAGACCACCCGTCGAGCGATCCGAGGGATCGTCAATCGACCGGAGGGGCAGCTCGTCATCGTCGACACCCCCGGCATCCACAAGCCGCGGACGCTTCTGGGCGAGCGCCTGAACGACCTCGTCGAGCAGGTGCTCGGCGACGTCGACGTCATCGGCTTCTGCGTTCCGGCGACCGAGAAGGTCGGCCCCGGCGACCGTCGGATCGCGGCATCGCTCGACGGCTACCCGCGTGCGAAGAAGATCGCTATCGTCACCAAGACGGACGCGGCAGGCCGCGATGAGATCACCGAGCGGCTCATGGAGGTCGACGCGCTCCGCGAGGACTGGGACGCCGTGATCCCGATCTCCGCCCTCACCCGCGACCAGCTCGAGGTGCTCGCCGACGAGGTGCTTCTGCTGATGCCCGAGGGGCCGGCGCTGTACGGAGAGGGCGTCACGACCGACGAGTCGGAGGAGGATCGCATCGCGGAGATGATCCGCGAGGCTGCGCTCGACGGCGTGCGCGACGAGCTTCCGCACTCGATCGCCGTCGTGATCGACGACATCGCTCCTCGCGAGGGCACGGACCTGACCGACGTGCACGCGTCGATCGTCGTGGAGCGCGACAGCCAGAAGGCCATCATCATCGGCCACAAGGGCAAGCGGCTGGCCGATGTCGGTCGTCGGGCCCGCGTCGGCATCGAAGACCTCCTCGGTACGCGCGTCTTCCTCGGACTCCACGTCAAGGTCGCGAAGGAATGGCAGCGGGACCCGAAGCAGCTCGGACGTCTCGGCTTCTGAGGTGCCATGGTGCGCTGGCGCCGATCGGCCGCTGTCGGGCTCCTAATCGATCTCGCGAAGCGCCGACGTGACGATGACGACTCCGTCGCCGTAGGTCGCGTCGACGGCATCCTGCAGTGATCCGTCGTCCCAGACGACCTGCACCCAGACATACCCGCGCTCGACCCAGAGCGTGAGGGCATCGCGGCCGAGGGATTCCGAGAGCTCCTCCTGGGCCGCGGCGAGCGCGGTGTCCGAGCTCGTGCCGTCGACTCCACCGGCAGGGTCGTCAGGGCGGATCGGGTCGTAGAGCGCGAGCAGGATCGGGGGGTCGGTGATCGTGTACCGCTCGCCGTCGTACGTGCCGTACACCGCATAGCTTCCCCAGGTGGTGTCTCCGCCGGTCTCGCTCCCGTCGACGCCGTCCCAGGTCCAGCCGTCGACCGGAATGCCCGCGCACTGAGGCGGATACGACTCGGCGATCGGACCGAGACACAGCTCGGCGTCGCCCGCCCCGTCGAGGACGGTGCCGGCCCCGATGACCCGCCCCTCCGGCGGTGCGACGCTCGCGGCGTCCCACGTGACGGAACCCGAGCTGGTCGGTGCGGGGGAGGAGCCGGCGCCACCGGAGCAGGCGGCGAGGCCCAGCACTCCGAACACGGATGCGGCGGCGAGATGCAAACGACTGCGCGATCGGCTCATGTCTCAGAGTGTCAGCGCTGCTCCGATCGTCTCGCGCGGGACTCACCGGGAGTCGGCAACACTGCTAGCATGGCCGCATGCCATTCGGCGGTCTGCTTCTTCTTAGCTGCCGCGACGAGTCCTAAAGCCAGGGCCTTCCTCGTCGCGGCGCTTGTGTTGGTCCGTTCACACTCCTGACGAAGAGAAGAAGCCCCATCATGCAGAACACTCAGCGCCCGTCCGCGATGCCGATCCACAAGTACCGGCCGTATCACGAGCAGATCTCCGTCCACCTGCCTGACCGCACCTGGCCGGACGCCCGCATCACCGAGGCTCCACGCTGGTGCGCCGTCGACCTGCGCGACGGCAATCAGGCGCTCATCGACCCGATGTCGCCGGAGCGCAAGCGAGTCATGTTCGAGCTCCTCGTGAGCATGGGCTACAAGGAGATCGAGGTCGGATTCCCGTCGGCGAGCCAGACGGACTTCGATTTCGTCCGCCAGCTGATCGAAGAGAACGTCATCCCGGACGACGTCACGATCCAGGTCCTCACGCAGGCGCGGGAGCACCTGATCGCCCGCACCTACGAATCGATCGCCGGCGCGAAGCAGGCGATCGTGCACCTGTACAACTCCACCAGCGTGCTGCAGCGCGAGGTCGTGTTCCGCACCGACAAGCAGGGCATCATCGACATCGCGCTCGAAGGCGCGCGCCTGTGCCGTCAGTACGAGAAGACGATCCCCGGCACGAAGGTCTACTACGAGTACTCGCCCGAGAGCTACACGGGCACCGAGCTCGAGTTCGCCGTCGACGTCTGCAACCAGGTCATCGAGGTGTTCGAGCCGACGCCCGACCGCAAGGTCATCATCAACCTGCCGGCGACGGTCGAGATGGCGACGCCCAACGTGTACGCCGACTCGATCGAGTGGATGAGCCGCCACCTCGCACACCGCGAGAACGTCATCCTCTCGCTGCACCCGCACAACGACCGCGGCACGGCGATCGCTGCGGCCGAGCTCGGGTACATGGCCGGCGCCGACCGCATCGAGGGATGCCTGTTCGGCAACGGCGAGCGCACAGGCAACGTCGACATCGTCGCACTGGGCATCAACCTGTTCACACAGGGCATCGACCCGCAGATCGACTTCAGCGACATCGATCAGGTCAAGCGCACGGTCGAGTACTGCAACCAGCTGCCGGTGCCCGAGCGCAGCCCCTGGGCCGGCGACCTCGTCTTCACCGCGTTCAGCGGCTCGCATCAGGACGCCATCAAGAAGGGCTTCGAGGCGATGGCCGCCCGCGCCGATGCCGAGGGCGTCACCGTCGACGAGATCGAATGGGCCGTGCCCTACCTGCCGGTCGACCCGAAGGACCTGGGTCGTTCGTACGAAGCGGTCATCCGCGTCAACTCGCAGTCGGGCAAGGGCGGTGTCGCGTATCTGCTGAAGGCCGACCACGCGATCGACCTGCCCCGCAAGCTGCAGATCGAGTTCTCGGGCGTCGTGCAGGCGAAGACCGACGCGGAGGGCGGCGAGGTCACGAGCGAGCAGATCTGGTCGATCTTCCACGACGAGTACCTGCCCGCAGAGGACACGGCGGCCAAGTGGGGTCGCTTCGAGCTGCTCGCCACTCAGACCCGCAGCGACATGTCGGGCGACGTCGTGCTCGACGTCGTGCTCCGCGACGACGAGCAGCAGCTCGCGGTCGCCGGCAACGGCAACGGACCGGTGGCCGCGTTCGTCGAGGTGCTGCGCGGTCAGGGCTTCGACATCACGGTGTACGACTACGTCGAGCATGCGCTCAGCTCGGGGGGCGACGCTCAGGCCGCCGCCTACGTCGAGCTGCAGGTCGGCGATCAGCGACTGTGGGGCGTCGGCATCGACGGCGACATCTCGACGGCATCGCTCAAGGCGATCGTCTCGGGAGTGAACCGCTCGATCCGCACGCGTCAGCAGGAGCTGGCCGCGGTCTGAGTCTCGGATGGCACCTGCTGTCGGATCGCGCCGGCGATTCCGACAGCAGGTGTCATCTCTGCGCGCGGGCGCCTCGTCGATATGGCGCCCGGTGTCGGTATGCTGCGCCGACAGCGGCGATGGGTGTCAGCTGAATCGGTGTGCGCGCGCGCAGGTGCCAGGTGAATGGGCGAGCACGCGCGCGGGCTCGACGGCCCGGGTCAGGGCTTGATGATGGGGATCACGCCCGTCTCGGCCGCCACCTTGCGGCGGTAGATCCGGCGCTGCTCGGGGAGCGAGACGTCGAAGGTGACGGCGAGGATGCGGATGACGGTCGTCACCGCGATGCCGGCGACCGCCGCGATCGTGATCGGCATGCCCAGGGCCACGGCGATCACGATGAACGTGCATCCCGCTCCCGCAGCCACTGCGTACAGCGAGCCGACGTGCATGATCGCGGTCGGGAGTCCCATCAGCATGTCGCGGAGCACGCTGCCTCCGACGGCCGCGCACACGCCGATGAAGACGGCAGGCACCTCGGGGATGCCGAAGGCGAGCGCCTTGCTCGTGCCGAACGCGCCGAACATGCCGATGACGACGGCGTCGAGCACGACGATCACGGTGTTGAGGCGGGTGAAGAGCCCCGCGAGCAGCATGCCGAGCAGCGCTGCGCCGCCTGCCGTGACCAGGTACCACTGGTTCTGCAGCGTGGCCGGCGTCTGGCCGAGCAGGATGTCGCGGATCAGGCCGCCGCCCATGCCGATCATGATCCCGATGATCGCGACTCCCAGCCAGTCGAGCCTGCGCTGCCCTTGGAATCCCGAGGCGAAGAGCGCCCCTTGGACTCCACCGAGCCCGACGCCGAGCAGGTCCGCCCAGAACGGAATGATGAAGAGCGGTTCGGTCACCCGTCCATTGTCTCGCACGGAGGATAATCGAGGTGTGCCCACCTACCGAGACGAAGCAGTGATCCTGCGCACCCACAAACTGGGTGAGGCGGATCGCATCGTCACGATGCTGTCTCGGCGGCACGGCAAGATCCGCGCGGTCGCCAAGGGAGTGCGGCGGACGTCCTCGAAGTTCGGGTCCCGACTCGAGCCCTTCATGGTCGCCGACGTGCAGCTCTATCAGGGACGCTCCCTAGACATCGTCCAGCAGGCGGAGTCGCTCGGCGCCTACGGCACGGACATCGCCGCTCACTACGACCGATTCACGTCGGCGAACGCCATGGTGGAGACTGCGGACCGGCTGAGCGATTCCGAAGCCACGCCGGAGCAGTACCTGCTGCTCGTCGGCGGACTGCGGGCGCTCTCACGCGGCGAGCATTCCCCGCGCAGCATCCTGGACTCCTACCTGCTGCGCGTCATGGCGCTGTCGGGCTGGGCTCCCTCGCTCGGTGACTGCGCCCGATGCGCAGCCCCCGGCCCGCACGTGCACTTCGTCGGGCAGCTCGGTGGCGCCGTCTGCAGCGACTGCGCTCCGGCGGGCAGTCCGCGCGTGGCTGAGAAGACCCTGTCACTGCTGCGCTCGCTCATGGCAGGGGAGTGGGACGTGATCGACGCCGCCCCTCACGCCGACACCGCCGCAGCATCCGGCCTGGTGGCCGCCTACGCGCAGTGGCACCTGGAGCGCGGCATCCGCTCGCTCGCGCACCTCGTGCCCGACGACCCTCGAGAAGGAGCACGGTGAGCCCGAAGCCCTACACGCACAAGGATGCCGTGGCATACCGCCCGCTGGACTGGACGGGCGTGTATCCGCCGGCGTTCCCCGCAGTGCCGGAGCATGTCGCCATCGTCATGGACGGCAACGGACGCTGGGCCAACCGCCGCGGTCTCAACCGCATCGAGGGGCACAAGGCGGGTGAGGAGGTGCTGCTCGACGTCGTGGCCGGCGCGATCCAGGCCGGCGTGAAGCACCTCTCGGTCTACGCGTTCTCGACCGAGAACTGGGCGCGATCTCCCGAGGAGGTCCGCTTCCTCATGGGATACAACCGCGATGTGCTGCATCGGCGCCGGGACCAGCTCAACGAGTGGGGCGTGCGCGTGCGGTGGGCCGGACGCAAACCACGGCTCTGGGGAAGCGTCATCAAGGAGCTGCAGTACGCCGAGCAGCTCACCCGCGGCAACGACGTGCTCACCCTCACGATGTGCGTGAACTACGGCGGGCGCGTCGAGCTCGTCGATGCCATGCGGGCGATCGCCGCGGACGTCGCGGCCGGCAGGGTCAAGCCGAACGCGATCAGCGAGAAGATGATCCGCCGCAACCTCTACGTGCCGGACATGCCGGACGTCGACCTGTTCCTTCGGAGTTCGGGGGAGCAGCGCACCTCGAACTTCCTGCTGTGGCAGGCCGCGTATGCGGAGATGGTGTTCCTCGACACACTGTGGCCCGACTTCTCGCGAGAGGAGCTCTGGCGTGCGATCGGCGTCTACCTGTCGCGGGATCGCCGCTTCGGCGGGGCGGTCGACACCCCGGACGCCTCCGCCTGAGTCCGCAGCCACCTCTCGGTCTCGCGGGGGTGGCGCAGGCGCACGACGGCGAGATGCGGGTGCTCGCTCGCGACACCTGGCATCCGCTCCGACCACTTGTGCAGGGTCTCTGTCTGCCACACGAGGATGTTCTCCTCCGGATCGCCGGAGAACATCTTCCAGATCGGCTTCTCCACGTTGTCGTTGTAGATGCGGGTGCGAAGGATGCTGCGGCCGAGGGTGCGCCGAAGCAGCCGGAAGCGAACCACTCGGTATGGATAGTCGAGCCAGATCACGAGCTGCGCGCGCGGAGCGAGGATCTCGTCGGTGCCCTTGCTGGTGTACTGCCATTCGGTGACCCAACGATCCTCCGCAGCGAAGGCACGCACATCGTCGAGGAACGCGGGACGAGGGGTCCAGTTCTCGCCGTGGAACAACGCGTCGATCTCGACGTGCCTGAGACCCCAGAGTTCAGCCACTCGCCGTGCGAGTGTGGTCTTGCCGGACCCGGTCACTCCCGCGATGAGCACTCGCTCAGGCCCGGAAGGCAGCGGATCTGCGGCGGAGAGCATCTGAGAATCCTAACGACGGAATAGCGCACAGGTGCATGCGGTTGGATGTGAGTGTGACTGAACCCATCTCGATCGACATCTGGTCCGACATCGCCTGCCCCTGGTGCTACATCGGCAAGCGCAATCTCGAGAAGGGACTCGACGCCGTCTCCGGCGACGACGACGCACCCCAGGTGAACATCACGTTCCACTCTTTCGAACTGTCGCCCGACACCCCCGTCGATTTCGACGGCGACGAGATCGACTTCCTCGCCGGGCACAAGGGGATGCCGCGCGAGCAGGTCGAGCAGATGCTGTCGCACGTGACGGGAGTCGCCGAAGGCGCCGGACTCGAGTATCGATTCGACCTGCTGCAGCACACCAACACCGTGAAGGCGCACGAGCTGCTGCACTTCGCCAAGTCGCAGGGCCGTCAGCACGAGATGGAGGAGCGTCTCATGTCGGCGTACTTCACCGAAGGCAAGCACGTCGGGCGCATCGACGACCTCGTCGAGCTCGCCACCGAGGTGGGGCTGAACGCCGACGACGTGCGCGACGCTCTCATCTCCTCCCGGCACCTCGCGGACGTCCGCCAGGACCAGGCGCAGGCGCAGGCCTACGGCATTCAGGGCGTCCCGTTCTTCGTGATCGACGGGCAGTACGGCATCAGCGGCGCACAGCCGCCGGCAGCCTTCGAGAACGTGCTCCGCGACCTGTGGTCTCAGCGCGGCGAGACCGAGTCGGAGACCGCCGCGGTCTAGCGGGTCAGTGCCGCTTCGATCGCCTCGACGATCTCGGGGTCGTTCGGCTTCTGCTTCGGGCGGAAGCGGACGACCTCGCCGTCCGGCAGCACGAGGAACTTCTCGAAGTTCCACTCGACGCGGCCGGCCTTCCCGTCGGCATCCGCGGTCTGCCTCAGGGTCTTGTACAGCTCGGTGGCGTTCCGGCCGTTGACCTTCACCTTGTCGTTGATGGGGAAGGTGACGCCGTACGTGGTCGAGCAGAACTCCAGGATCTGGTCGACCGAGCCGGGTTCCTGCCCGAAGAACTGGTTGCAGGGGAAGCCGACGACGCTGAAGCCTCGATCGCCGTACAGACGCTGCAGCTCCTCGAGCTGCTCGTACTGCGGAGTGAGACCGCACTTGGATGCGACGTTCACCACCATGACCACATCCGCGCCGAGATCGTCGAGGGTCTTCTCGTTGCCGGCGGCGTCGGTGAAGGGGATGGAACGGACTGCAGCATCGGTCATGTTCACAGCTTAGGTCGATGCGCCGCGAGCGGCTCCGTGTCTGGGAGAATGGAGGTGTCATGACTCTCGCCACAGCCTCACCGCGCACCCTCCGCATCGGTCCGATCGCCCTCGACGTGCCGGTCGTCCTCGCACCCATGGCGGGTATCACCAACACGGCGTTCCGACGCCTCTGCCGCGAGTACGGCGCCGGGCTCTACGTGAGCGAGATGATCACCTCGCGCGCGCTGGTCGAGCGCAACGAGACGACCATGCGGCTGATCCGCCACCACGAGTCCGAGACGCCCCGTTCCATCCAGCTCTACGGCGTCGATCCGAAGACGATCGCCGAGGCCGTGCGGATCATCGTCGCCGAGGACCACGCCGATCACATCGACCTCAACTTCGGCTGCCCCGTGCCCAAGGTCACCCGCAAGGGCGGGGGAGCGGCCCTGCCGTGGAAGAGCTCGCTGTTCGCCGACATCGTCACGCAGGCGGTGAAGGCGGCAGGCGACATCCCGCTCACAGTGAAGATGCGAAAAGGGATCGATCCCGACCACCTCACCTTCCTCGACGCCGGTCGCGCCGCGGAGGACGCGGGCGTGGCGGCCGTCGCCCTGCATGCGCGCACCGCGAGCGAGTTCTACTCGGGATTCGCCGACTGGAACGCGATCGGCGAGCTGAAGCAGGCCGTCACGAGCATCCCCGTCCTCGGCAACGGCGACATCTGGTCGGCGGACGACGCCGTGCGGATGATGGAGCAGACCGACTGCGACGGTGTCGTCGTCGGGCGCGGATGCCTCGGCCGGCCGTGGCTGTTCGGCGAGCTGGCCGCTGCCTTCGGCGCGGAATCGCACCCGGTCGATGCGACTCTCGGCTTCGTCGCCGACGCCTTCCGCCGGCACGCCGAGCTTCTCGTCGAGTTCTTCGAGGACGAGGATCGAGGGTGCCGCGACGTCCGCAAGCACGTCGCCTGGTACTTCAAGGGCTACCCGGTCGGCGGCGACATCCGCACGGGTCTCGCCACCGCATCCAGCCTCGCCGAGATCGACGACCTCCTCGGACGCCTCGACCACACGGCGCCGTACCCGGGCGCGGATGCCGAGGGCCAGCGCGGTCGCTCCGGTCGCCCGAAGCGCCCGGCGCTGCCGGACAAGTGGCTGGAGTCGCGAGAGCTCGCGGCGACCGCATCCGAGATGATGCGAGGGGCGGAGATCGAGAACAGTGGCGGCTGACCCTTCGACAACCTCCGGGAACCCTCGCGCGGACGGATACGATCCGCGCGACGCGGAGCGCTTCTTCGCCGAGACCCACCGATCCGAGCGCGACGACTTCGCCCGCGACCGTGCGCGCGTGCTGCACTCCGCAGCCCTCCGGAGGCTGGCCGCCAAGACGCAGGTGCTGAGTCCCGCCAGCACTGCCGACTTCGCCCGCAACCGGCTGACCCATTCGCTCGAGGTCGCTCAGGTCGGGCGGGAGCTCGCGACGGCACTCGGCGTCTCGGCCGACGTGGTGGACACGGCGTGCCTGAGTCACGACCTCGGCCACCCTCCGTTCGGCCACAACGGCGAACGGGCGCTGAACGAGTGGGCGGGGGACATCGGCGGGTTCGAGGGCAACGCCCAGTCGCTGCGCATCCTCACGAGGCTCGAGGCGAAGGCGATCGACGACGACGGCCAGTCCGTGGGGCTCAACCTCACGAGGGCGAGCCTGGACGCGACCTGCAAGTACCCGTGGACGGTCGACAGTCCCGTTCCCGACCCGGGCGGCCGACTCAAGTTCGGCGTGTACCCCGAGGACGAAGCGGTGTTCCGCTGGATGCGCGAAGGAGCGCCGGGGCGTCTGCGCTGCATCGAGGCCGAGATCATGGACCTCTCCGACGACATCGGCTATTCCGTGCACGACTTCGAGGACGCGATCCTCAACGGCTACGTCGATGTCGCGCAGCTGTCGGACGCGGCCGCGCACGACTCCCTGATCGACCGCATCCAGCAGTGGGTGGGGTACGACTTCACCCGCGACGAGCTCGCGGATGCGCTGTATCGTCTCGCGTCGCAGCCGATGTGGTTGCAGTCGTTCGACCGTTCCCGTCGGGATCTCGCACGTCTGAAGAACCTGACGAGCGATTTCATCGGCCGTTTCGCCCGGGCCGCGGTGTCTGCCACGCGCGCGGCGTATGCGGGTCCGGCGCTCGTCCGGTACAACGCGCACGTCGTCGTGCCCCGGGTCGTGGAGGCCGAGATCGCCGTGCTGAAGGGCATCATGGGTCAGGCGATCGTCACCATCGATGCCCGCAAGGGCGTGTACAAGGAGCAGCGTCGGGTGCTGACCAGGCTGGCGGACGCCCTGTGGTCGACCGACGCCCTGTGGTCGGCGGGCGTCGACGTGCTCGAGCCGGCGTTCTCGGCGGACTTCCTGGCGGCGTCGTCCGACGCGCAGCGAGCCCGAGTGGTGGTGGATCAGATCGCGAGCCTCACCGATCAGAGCGCGATCGACTGGCACAACAGGCTCGTGGGCGAGATCGACCCGGCCGAGGTCGGGATCTGGACGCCGCGGCACGCACGGCCGGGTGCGCGGATGCACACCCCACGTCAGGCGGTCAGTGAAGGGGCGGGCTGATGCCCCGCATCCGTCAGGCCGACGTCGACGAGGTGAAGGCGCGCACGAACATCGCCGACATCGTCGGTGAACGCGTCGCTCTCAAATCCGCCGGGGTCGGGTCTCTCAAGGGTCTGTGCCCATTCCACGACGAGAAGAGCCCGAGCTTCCACGTGCGTCCGCAGGTGGGCTATTACCACTGCTTCGGCTGCGGGGAGTCGGGCGACGTCTACTCGTTCCTGCGGGAAATGGACCACGTCAGCTTCACCGAGGCGGTGGAGCGGCTCGCGGGCAAGATCGGCTACGCGCTGCACTACGAAGACGGCGGAGCGGCCCCGGAGACGAGTGGACGCAGCCGTCTGTACGCGGCCAACACCGCCGCCGCGGAGTTCTTCCGGGCGCAGCTGCTCACCGCGGATGCCGAGGCCGGCCGCCGCTTCCTCGGGGAGCGGGGCTTCGACGCGGGGGCCGCGGCGCACTTCGGCGTGGGCTTCGCCCCGCGCGGCTGGGACGGGATGCTGAAGGCTCTCACCGCGCAGGGGTTCACTCGCGACGAGCTGAGCGCCGCGGGTCTCGTGTCGACGGGGCAGCGAGGCGTGTACGACCGGTTCCGCGGTCGTCTCGTCTGGCCGATCCGCGATGTGTCGGGTCAGACGATCGGGTTCGGCGCCCGCAAGCTGTTCGATGACGACCAGGGCCCGAAGTACCTCAACACCCCCGAGACGCCGATCTACAAGAAGGCGCAGGTGCTCTACGGGCTCGATCTCGCGAAGCGCGACATCGCCCGTGGCGACCCCCGGCGCGTCGTGGTGGTCGAGGGGTACACCGACGTCATGGCGTGCCACCTCGCCGGTCTCACGACGGCGATCGCCACGTGTGGAACCGCGTTCGGCACGGACCACATCAAGGTGCTGCGCCGAGTGATGGGAGACGACAACGCCTCGGGTGAGGTCGTCTTCACGTTCGACGGCGACGAGGCAGGTCAGAAGGCCGCGCTGCGCGCCTTCACCGAGGACGATCGGTTCAACGCGCAGACCTTCGTCGCTGTCGCACCCGACGGGCTCGACCCGTGCGACCTCCGTCTGCAGCGCGGCGATGCGGCCGTGCGCTCGCTCATGGAGAGCAAGCAGCCGATGTTCGAGTTCGCCATCGATCGCAAGCTCAGCGGCTTCGACCTCGCGACGGTCGAGGGGCGCGTGGGAGCGCTGCGTGCGGCGGCGCCGATCGTCGCGGAGATCAGGGACCGGCTGCTGAGACCCGGGTATGAGCGCGTGCTCGCGCGACGGCTGGGCATGGATCCGACCGAGGTGCACCACGAGGTGGAGCGCTCCGCGCGAGGTGGGGCGGGTTCTGGACGACAGGAGCAGCCCCGCCACGATTCAGGGCAGTCGGCGTCGTCGCCCGGCGCACCCGGAGTCGCTCCCGTCACCCTCTCGAGCCTGCCGAGGACGGCGGACGTCGCGGTGGAGCGCGACGCGCTCATGGGCGCTCTGCAGTACGGCCACCAGATCGACCAGGCGCTGTTGACTCGGGCTCTGGCCGCGCCGTTCCGGACGCCGGGTCTCGACGCGGTGCGTGAGGCCGTGGCATCCGCCCCTGATCGCACGCGCGCCGGATGGGTGACGGATGCCGTCAACTCCGTGCGCGAGCCGTACCGCTCGCTCGCGGGCGAGCTGCTGATGACACCGTTCCCGGCGCGCAACGAAGAGGGCGCGCGCGCCTCGGCGACCGACCTGGCGCGGCGCCTCATCCTCCGCAGCCTCGAGCATGAGAAGCAGGAGCTCCTCGGTGCCGTGCAGCGGGTTCCCGCGGACTCGGACGGCGGTCGGGCGCTGCGCATGCGGCTGCGCGACATCGACGTCGAGCGTCAGCGGTTCACCGAGTCGTAACAGGGGCCGCAGAGCGCGAGAAGGCAGGATGGGATCATGTCCTCCCGGCCCGAATCTCCCCATGCGATCGACTGCTCCGACTTGGTGATCGACCGCGTCGGGCACAGCGGGCCCACTCGCGCGATCGACGGTGTCAGCTTCACGCTTGCTCCCGGCGGCCTGATCTGCGTCGCCGGGCCGACGGGCTCGGGGAAGTCGACGCTCGTGGCCGCGCTGGCGGGATCCACCGATCCATCCGTGCGCGTCGTCGGGGGCAGCGCCCAGGTCTGCGGTGTCGACGTGCGGCGTCCGGGACGCAAGCACCGTCTGCTCACCTACCGCACGGGTTTCGTGCCGCAGGGCGCCGGCGCCGATCTCCCGCCTCAGCTGACGGTGAACGAGGTGATCGCGGAGCCGATCCTCATCCGCGAGAAGCGGGTCAACACGAAGGCGCTCTCCATCCGCGTGGCGACCTTGCTCGACGAGCTGCACCTCCCGCTGGGCACGGCGGCGAAGTTCCCTTACGAGCTGAGCGCCGGTATGCGACAGCGCGTGGCGATCGCACGGTCGTTCGTCCTCGAGCCTCGCGTGCTCATCGCCGACGAGATCCTCGCGAACCTGGATCTCGAGGTTCGTCCCGTCGTCTTCGACGCGATCACCAGGCGCCGCAAAGAAGAGGGGATGGGGGCGCTGCTCGTGACGAACGACGCCGACTTCATCCGCGAGCTGAACGCGGAGACGCTGATGCTCCGAGGGGGCCATGTGGTCGCTCGCGGAGTCGGCAAGGACCTTCTCTGGGTGCCCAACGCCGAGGCGGATTCACTGCCCTGAGCGGTGCTGTCGTCGACACGCCCGATGTGCGGCCGGTGTCACGACCATCGTCCGGAGTTTGCTAAGATTGACGAGTTGCCCGCACAGCGGAGCACATTCCTCGGTAGCTCAATTGGCAGAGCAGCCGGCTGTTAACCGGCAGGTTCTTGGTTCGAGTCCAAGCCGGGGAGCCAATAGAAGGCGTCACGTTCTCGTTTCGATGAGAGTGTGACGCCTTCTCCCGTTTCCCGTCGCAGCAGGGGCCAGACCGAGCGAGGTGTCGTCTCGATCTGCGGTGTGCGGACGCGTCGTACGGTGGGCCGATACAGAAAAGGCCCCGCCGGATGGCGGAGCCCCTTCGAGAGTCGCGTCGGATCAGCGAGCTGCGCCCTTCAGCGAGCCGGTGGTCGGTCCGGCCGGGTCGGAGATGACGCACTGGACGATGCGGTCGTTCAGTTCGTCCCAGGTCTGCTGGGTCGGGGTGATCGGGTAGACCTCGAGCACCGAGGCGTCGAACGCGACGCCGACGAAGTTCGTGTAGGCGTCACCGATGCACTCCTGCGAGGCAGCGTCGATGTTCTCCTCCGAGAACTCGCCGTCGTCCATCGTGATCTCGTAGTAGACCTCTTCGTCGTGCGGCTGATCGCACGGCACGACGTCCGCGTCCTCGATGAGCCCCGTCGCGCTGGCCATCTTGCAGTCGCCGAGCTTCAGCGAGAAGATGTCGATGTTCGAGCTCTCGGTGACCTGACCCGTGTCCTCGTCGCGGTCGGCGTCTCCCGAACCGCCGCCCAGAATGCCGTTGAGCGCGCTGCAGCCCGTCAGTGCGACCGACAGCGCCACAGCAGAACCTGCCAGCGCCAGTGCGCGTCGCGTGCGCAGTTTCATCATGATGTCCCCTCCCAGAGCCTCTTGGTGCGCGGGCATAGTAAGGCCCGCCTTAGAACGCTATCGGGGGCGGAGTCTGTGATGCAACTCCGAGAAGACTGTGACTGGGCTGGGAGGACGTCAGCCCTCGAGGTCGTCGATGCCCGGCATCCAGCTCGCACCGGGCCTGCCCCACCCGCGCTTCCGCGAGATCTTCTGCACCGTCTTCCAGTCGCTGTCGGACAGGCGGTCGATGTAGAGGATGCCGTCCAGGTGGTCGAACTCGTGCTGCATGATGCGCGCGCGCCATCCGTCGACGGCGATCTCGACGGGTGAGCCGTCGAGGTCGATGCCGGTCACCCGCACGCGCTCGGAGCGACGGAGCGCGAACCGCTCGCCCGGGAAGGACAGGCATCCCTCGGATTCGAGGTCCTCGTCGGGCTCGCCGGGTTCGAGGGGAACCATCCAGAGCTCGGGATTGATGATCACACCTCGCCACGGCCGGTCGTCGTCATCGACGTAGGCGTACGTGTACAGGCGCAGAGGCACGCCCACCTGCGGGGCGGCGAGGCCTACCCCGGGCGCAGTGTCCATCGTCTCGAACATGTCGGCGACGAGTGTGCGGATGTCGTCGGTGATCTCCTCGACGACGGATGCGGGGGAGTGGAGGACGGGGTCCCCCATGATGCGAATAGGAAGAACAGCCACGCCATAACCCTACTCGGCGCATATCGCCGGGTAGGGTCGAAGGGTGAGCATCTCCGTATGGATGGCTGGGGCGGAAGACGTCACCGACCAGCTGGTGGGCGCGTTCCAGAACCCGGGACTGCTCCTCGGCATCCCGCTGGCGCTGGCCGGTGCGGTCTTCATGTCGCTCGGCGCCCAGTATCAGCACCGCGGCGTCGAGAAGATGGAGCGCCTGAGTGGCGCGGATGGTGCGTCCGGTCTCTCGATGGTGCAGGTCCGCGGTCTCCTGACGCGGCCGTCCTGGCTCGTCGGGACCCTCATGCTGGCCCTCGCGATCGTGTGTCAGCTCGCGGCTCTGACGGTGGCGCCGCTGATCGTCGTGCAGCCGCTCGGCGCGATCGCGCTGGTCATCACGACGCTGCTGAACGCTCGTATCTCCGGGCATGCCCCGACCAGGCAGTCGATCACCGCCATCGTGTGCTGCGTGGGCGGCATCTTCCTCTTCGTCTTCTTCGCTGCCATCTTCGCGACCGAGAAGGACGTCACCGACACCGAGCTCTTCACGATCCTGGCGATCCTGCTCGTCGTGATCATCATCCTCGGCGCATGCTGGCTGATCCTCCGTCACCGCATGCGGGCGCTCTTCTACATCGTGGGCGCGGGCATCCTCTACGGCTTCGTCGCAACCCTCGCCAAGGTCGTCATCAAGCGCGTCCAGGCGGGGAACTTCGACTGGATCACGATCGTCTGCGTGGTCGCGCTCATCGCCGCCGCGGCGGTGGGCGCCTACTTCGTGCAGACCGCCTACAGCTCCGGCCCGCCTGACCTCGTGATCGCCGGGCTCACCGTCGTCGACCCGCTCATCGCCGTTCTCATCGGCATGGTCGTTCTCGGCGAGGCCGCCGCTGCGCCGCCGTGGGTGTTCGTGATCTTCGGGATCGCCGGCGCCATCGCCGTGTGGGGAGTGGTCGGCCTCGCGAGATACCACCCGCAGGTGCTCAGCGACAGCCAAGACCTCGGCATCACCCGCGGGAGCGACGGCACCGCGGCAGACGAGCCGCAGAGCTGACTGGGGTCAGTAGGCGGGATCGATGAGGTCGGGTGAGACCTCGGACGCCGCTGCCTCGTCGACGAAGAACACCGTGCGCTTGCGGCCCTTCGCGCCGGCGGCCGGAACACTCGAGTAGCTGGCGCCCGCCAGAGCGAGACCGAGCGCAGAGGCCTTGTCGGCGCCCGTCAGCACGAGCCAGACCCGCTTCGACGAGTTGAGCACGGGCCGAGTGAGCGTGACCCGCTCGGGCGGGGGCTTCGGCGAGTCCCGCACCGGCAGAGCCGCGGCATCCGTGACAGTCACCTCGGGGCGATCGGGGAACAGCGACGCGATGTGCCCGTCGGGCCCGACGCCGAGGAAGCACACCGCGAACGACGGCCACGGATGCTCGTCCGTGCCGAACCGCGCGAGCTCCGCCGCGTACGCCGCCGCGGCGTCGTCGAGGGTCAGACCGTCGTCGGAGGCTGCGACCTCGTGGATGTTCTCCGCGGGCACGGGGATGTGATCGAGGAGCGCCTCCCGCGACTGCAGAGCGTTGCGATCTGCGTCGTCACGGGCGACGAACCGCTCGTCGCCCCACCAGAAGTGCACGAGAGACCAGTCGATGCCGGCGGAACGCGGGTCGTCGCGGGTCGCTCGCAGGACCGCCCCACCCATGGATCCGCCGGTGAGAGCGATGTGAGCGATACGGCCGTTGCGCGTGCGCGCGCGAAGCCGGGTCAGGAACCTGTCCGCCACCCTCGCGGCGAGTTCGCTCGGGGTGGTCTCGACCACGACCCGCTTCTCTGCGGGCGCTGTCTGCATCGACATCATTCTCCTGTCTCGGGCGGACCCAGCTTCTCCCAGCCCTCGGTGATCACTCGACCGTACAGGACGTCGGGGTCGAGGCGACGCAGCTCCTCGGCGAGGCATTCGCGCAGAGTGCGACGGGGAAGGTGCAGGTCATGATCGGGCTGATCGGGCTGGGTGAGCACCGCGACGCCCGGCTCGGGGCGTTCGAGCAGGATGTCGCCGGACGCGCGGGTGAGCCGCACGGACTTGATGCCCTCGTGCCACTCCTCCGGGTTCTCGTAGGACCAGGTCACCTCGACGTCGAGCGCCATCTGCAGCCAGGCGGCGAGAAGGGCGGTCGAGGGAGAGGCGGAGGCCCCGCGCACCTCGACGCCCGTGACCTCCTCGAACGGCGGCTGGTCGAGCACCGCGGCGAGCTGCTCGCGCCAGTGCGTCAGACGCGTCCAGGCGAGATCGGTGTCTCCCGGGGCGTGGGTCTCGCCCAGCAGGGCGAGGCGGTCGCGCACGTCGGTGGAGGTCGCGGCATCCGTGATCCGCCGCTGCGCGATCTTGCCGAGCGGTGACGCGGCGGGGGAGACCGGGGCATCTTCGGGCCACCACGCGACGACGGGGGCGTCGGGCAGGAGCAGACCCGTGATGAGGCTCTCCTCGTTGCTCGCCGCCTCGCCGAAGGCGCGCAGCACCACGACCTCGCTCGCTCCGGCGTCGCCGCCCACGCGGATCTGTGCGTCGAGTCGTGAGTCGCCGTCACCCGTGGTGAGGACGATCACGCGCATCGGGTGCTCTCGTGAGGCGTCGTTGGCCGCATCGATGGCGGCCTCGGCGACGCCGTTGCGGGCCGAGATCACGAGGGTGAGCACGCGCCCGAGGGCGACCGCGCCGCCCTCTTCGCGCACCTTGACGAGCTGCTTCGCGACCTGGCTGACGGTCGTGTCGGGAAGGTCGATGATCACGGTCGTCTCCAGACTCGTCCGTCGCGGGCAAGGAGGTCGTCGGCGGATGCCGGACCCCATGAGCCGGGGGCATACTGATCGACCGGGCCGCCGACGGCCGCCCAGTACTTCTCCACCGGGTCGAGGATCTTCCAGGAGAGCTCGACCTCCTCGTGCCGCGGGAACAGCGGCGGGTCGCCCAGCAGGACGTCGAGGATGAGACGCTCGTAGGCCTCGGGGCTCGCCTCGGTGAACGCATGGCCGTAGCCGAAGTCCATCGTGACGTCGCGGACGTTGGTGCCGTTTCCCGGGACCTTCGAGCCGAAGCGGATCGTCACGCCCTCGTCGGGCTGCACACGGATCACCAGGGCGTTCTGTCCGAGCTCCGAGGTGTTGGAGCGACCGAAGAGGTGCTCAGGCGCCTTCTTGAAGACGACGGCGACCTCTGTCACGCGACGGCCGAGACGCTTGCCGGTACGAAGGTAGAACGGCACGCCCGCCCACCGGCGGGTGTCGATCTCGAGCTTGATGGCCGCGTAGGTCTCGGTCGCCGACTCGGGGTTCATGCCCTCCTCGTCGAGGAAGCCCGTGACCTGCTCGCCACCCTGCCAGCCGCCGGCGTACTGTCCGCGTGCGGTGGCGAGGGAGAGATCGTCGGGGACGTGCACCGCGGCGAGGACCTTCTCCTTCTCCGCGCGCAGATGCTCGGCGGAGAGACTGATCGGCTCCTCCATGGCGGTGAGGGCGAGGAGCTGCAGAAGGTGGTTCTGGATGACGTCGCGCGCGGCGCCGACACCGTCGTAGTACCCGGCGCGACCGCCGACGCCGATGTCCTCGGCCATCGTGATCTGCACGTGGTCGACGTAGTTGCGGTTCCAGATCGGCTCGTACAGCTCGTTGGCGAAGCGCAGCGCCAGGATGTTCTGCACCGTCTCCTTGCCGAGGTAGTGGTCGATGCGGAAGATCGAGTCGGCGGAGAACGCGACCTCGAGAGCGGCGTTCAGCTCACGAGCCGACTCGAGATCGTGGCCGAACGGCTTCTCGATGACGACGCGACGCCAGCAGTCGTCGTCATCGTCGTCGTCGCCGACGAGGCCGGAGTCCTTGAGCTGCTGCGCGACGACGGCGAACGACTTCGGCGGGATCGACAGGTAGAACGCGTGGTTCCCCATCGTGCCGCGCTCGACGTCCAGCTGGTCGACGGTCTCGCGCAGCTTGCGGAACGACTCGGGATTGTCGAACTCGCCGGACACGAAGCGGATGCCCTGCAGCAGCTGCGCCCAGGTCTCCTCGCGGAACGGGGTGCGAGCGTGCTGCTTGACCGCGTCGTAGACGACCTGAGCGAAGTCCTGATCCTCCCAGTCGCGGCGGGCGAAGCCGACGAGCGCGAAGCCGGGCGGCAGGAGACCGCGGTTGGCGAGGTCGTAGACGGCGGGCATGAGCTTCTTGCGTGACAGGTCGCCGGTCACGCCGAAGATCACGAGAGCGCTGGGCCCCGCGATCCGGTTGAGACGGCGATCATCGGGGTCACGCAGCGGGTTGTGCCCGCGCGAGATGGGAACAGACATCGGTGGGGGAATCTCCAGGCTGTTACTTCTGAGCGGCTTCGAAGAGGGTGAGGACGTCGGCCGACGAATCGGTGATCGTCAGGGAGACGACCGGACGGCCGTGCTCGGCGAGGACACCGGCGTCGCCGGCGGCCTGCGCCTCGATGAGCTGCCCGAACGTGAAGGGCCGCTCGGGGATCTCGAGGTCGACGTCCGTGCGCTCCAGGATCTGGAGGAACACACCCTGCGCGGGTCCGCCCTTGTGATACTGGCCGGTGGAGTGGAGGAAGCGGGGCCCCCATCCGAAGGTCGTCGGGCGACCGGAGTCTGCGGCGACCAGCTCGCGGAGCCCCTGCAGCTGCGGGACATCGAGACGGTTCACGTACGCCTGGATGGAGACGTATCCATCGTCGGCGAGCCGCGCCCAGAGGGCATCGAGCACACCTTCGACCGTTCCCGAAGAAGCGAGAGCCGGGTCGGACACGCGGACCTCCACCCCGTTCTCCACGAACGCAGGGACTGTCGGTGCCGGGCGAGCATCCAGCAGACCGCGGGCGGCGACCTTGGCGGACTCGACATCGGGCTGGTCGAACGGGTTGATCCCGAGCAGGTAGCCCGCGATGGCCGTGGCGTACTCCCAGACGATGAACTGTGCGCCGAGCGTTCCGCTCACGAGGATCTCGCCTTCGTGCTGCTCGCGCAGGTGGAACTCGTTGGCGTCATCGACCAGACGGACGATCTGCAGGTCGGCCGGCTTCGCGTCGAGCTCAGGGGAGACCGGGAGCAGCACGACCGGGAGGATGCCGGTGGCATCCTTGCCCGTCGACTCGGCGATCAGCTGCTCGATCCAGTCGGGCAGCCCGTTGATGTGGGTGCCGTCGGTGATGAGGCCGAGCTTGTCTCGTCGCGGGGTGGTCGCGGCGATCGCGGAGGCCAGACGCAGTGCCGGGTTCTCAGCGGAATCGACGGCGACCTCGAGCAGCGAGGCCTCGGCCTCGTCGAGCAGCTCGTCGATGTCGACCCCAGCCAGGCCCGAGGGGACGAGCCCGAAGGCGGTGAGCGCCGAGTACCGGCCCCCCACGTTCGGGTCGGCGTTGAAGACGCGGTAGCCCGCCTGGCGGGCCGACACGTCGAGCGGCGAGCCCGGGTCGGTCACCACGACGATCCGCTCGGCGGGATCGATGCCCAGATCGCGGAACGCCGCCTCGAATGTCCGGCGCTGCGAGTCCGTCTCGACAGTGGACCCGGACTTCGACGACACGACCAGCACCGTGTTCTCGATTCCCTCGTCGAGAGCGGCGAGCACCTGTGCGGGCGCAGTGGAGTCGAGGATGGTCAGCGGCACTCCGGCGGTCTGCGCGATGACCTCGGGAGCGAGCGACGACCCGCCCATACCGGCCAGGACGACGCGGTCGATGCCTCGGGACGAAAGATCGGCGCGCAGCGCCTCGATCTCGGTCACGAGCGGGCGGGAGACGGAGATCGCCTCCACCCAGCCCAGACGCACGGCTGCCTCGGCCTCGGCCGCGGGGCCCCACAGCGCTGCGTCGCCGCCGGTGATGCGCGATGCGATCAGATCGTGGACGAGGGCGGGAACCGTCTCGTCGATGGCCACGCGCGCTGCGCCGGACGCGTGGATCGCGAAGGTCATCGCTGCGCCTCGAGCCCTTCGGCCACCTGCGTCAGCAGGTCGTGCCACGAGTCGATGAACTTGGCGACGCCTTCGTCCTCGAGCACCTGGGTCACGTCGGTGAAGTCCACGCCGACCTCCGCGAGACCGGCGAAGACCTCGCGGGCCTCGTCGTAGCCGCCGGTGATGGTGTCTCCGGTGACGACACCGTGGTCGAAGGTCGCCTCGAGCGTCTTCTCGGGCATGGTGTTGACGACGCCCTGAGCCACGAGCTCAGTCACGTACAGCGTGTCCGGCAGAGCGGGGTCCTTGACGCCGGTCGATGCCCAGAGCGGACGCTGCAGGTTGGCGCCGAGCGCGAGGAGGTCCTGAGCGCGCTTCTCGGCGAACTTCTGCTCGAAGAGCTCGTAGGCGAGGCGCGCGTTCGCGAGGCCCGCCTTGCTCTTGAGCGCCTCGGCGGCGTCCGTCCCGATGGCGCTGAGACGCTTGTCGGTCTCGGTGTCGACGCGAGAGACGAAGAACGAGGCCACGGAGTGGATGCTCGACAGGTCGAAGTCGGCACTGTGCGCGCGCTCGAGGCCCGTGAGGTAGGCATCGATGACATCGGCGTACCGCTCGAGGCTGAAGATCAGGGTCACGTTGACGCTGATGCCCGCGGCGATGGCCTCGGTGATCGCGGGGATGCCGGCCTTGGTGGCCGGGATCTTCACGAGCAGGTTCGGGCGGTCGACCTTGGCCCACAGCTCCTTGGCCGACGCGACGGTGCCCTCGGTGTCATGCGCGAGATCGGGGGAGACCTCGATCGAGACGCGGCCGTCGACGTGGTCGGAGGCCTCCCACACGGGACGGAAGACGTCGAGCGCGGCGCGGACGTCCTGCGTCGTCGCCGCGAAGACGGCCTCTTCAGCGGTCGCACCGGAGGCGGCGAGCTCGGTCACCTGAGCGTCGTACGAGGTGTCGTTCTTGTCGGTGATCGCGTTGGCGAAGATGGTCGGGTTGGTGGTGACGCCGACGACGTTGCGCGACGAGATCAGCTCGGCGAGGTTGCCGGAGGAGATGCGGGTGCGCGACAGGTCGTCGAGCCAGATGCTGACACCGGCTGCTGCGAGGTCTGCGGTGGGGGTGCTCATGCGTTCTCCTTGATGGTCTCGCGTGCGGCCGCGATGACGGCCTCGGTGGTGATGCCGAACTTCTCGAACAGGGTCTTGTAGTCGGCGGAGGCGCCGAAGTGGTCGATGCCGACCGAGCGGCCGCGGTCGCCCACGATGCCGCGCCAGCTGAGGACGGAACCGGCCTCGACCGAGACACGTGCGGTGACGGCCTTCGGGAGCACCGACTCGCGGTACGCCTCGTCCTGCTCGTCGAACCACTCCAACGACGGAGCGGAGACGACCCGGACGTTGATGCCTTCTTCTGCGAGCGCGGCGCGTGCGTTCACGCCGAGCTGCACCTCGGAACCGGTCGCGATGATGATGACGTCCGGGCTCCCGTTCGGTGCCTCGGCGAGCACGTACGCGCCCTTCGACACACCGTCGGTGGACGCGAAGACATCGCCGGATGCCTCGCCGTCGCCGCGTTCGAACACCGGGATGTTCTGACGGGTCAGAGCGATGCCCGCGGGGCCCTCGTGGCGGCGGAGGATCTCGAGCCATGCGGCCGACGTCTCGTTCGCATCGGCCGGACGCACGAGGGTGAAGTTCGGGATGGCGCGGAGCGTCGCGATCTGCTCGACCGGCTGATGGGTCGGGCCGTCTTCGCCGAGGGCCACGGAGTCGTGGGTCCAGACGAAGATGCTGGGGACGTTCATGAGCGCGGCCAGACGTACCGGCGGGCGCATGTAGTCGCTGAAGATGAGGAACGTGCCGCCGAAGGCGCGAGTCGGACCGTGCAGCACGATGCCGTTGACGATCGCGCCCATCGCGTGCTCGCGGATGCCGAAGTGCAGGACCCGGCCGTACGGGTCGCCCGACCACTCGTGGGTCGACCACTCGGCGGGGATGAACGACTTCGAGTCCTTGATCGTGGTCAGGTTCGACTCGGCGAGGTCGGCCGACCCGCCCCAGAGCTCGGGGAGCTCGGCGGCGAGGGCGTTGATGACCTGACCGGAAGCCGCACGGGTGGAGACGTCCTTGCCGCCTTCGAAGACGGGGAGAGCCGAGGTGATGTCGGCCGGCAGCTCGCCTGCCTCCAGGCGGTCGAGGAGCGTCTTGCGCTCGGGGTTCGCCTCGGCCCAGGCATCGAACGACTCCTGCCAGGCGGCGCGGGTCTCGGCGGCGCGATCGGCCAGACCCCGGGTGTGCGCGAGCACGTCGTCGGCGATCGCGAAGTGCTCCTCGGGGTCGAAGCCGAGGACCTTCTTGGTCGCGACGAGTTCGTCGCCGCCGAGGGCCGATCCGTGGATCTTGCCGGAGTTCTGCTTGCCGGGCGACGGCCAGCCGATGATCGTCTTCAGGATGATGAGAGAAGGCTTGGACGTCTCGCCCTTCGCGGCCTCGATCGCGGCGTGCAGCTCGGCGACGTCTTCGACGTACTCGCCGGTCTTCTTCCAGTCGACGACCTGGACCTGCCAGCCGTACGCCTCGTAGCGCTTCGCGACATCTTCGGTGAAGGCGACGTTCGTGTCGTCCTCGATCGAGATCTGGTTCGAGTCGTAGATCGCGATGAGGTTGCCGAGCTCCTGGTGGCCGGCGAGCGAGGAGGCCTCGCTCGTGACGCCCTCCTGGAGGTCGCCGTCGCCGGCGATCACGTAGACGAAGTGGTCGAACGGGCTCGTGCCGGCCTCTGCCTCGGGGTCGAACAGCCCGCGCTCGTAGCGGGCGGCGTAGGCGAACCCGACGGCGGAGGCGAGGCCCTGGCCCAGGGGGCCGGTGGTGATCTCGACACCCTTGGTGTGGCCGTACTCCGGGTGGCCAGGGGTGAGCGAGCCCCAGGTGCGGAGCGCCTTGAGGTCGTCGAGCTCGAGGCCGAAGCCGCCGAGGTAGAGCTGCACGTACTGCGTGAGAGAGGAGTGCCCGACCGAGAGGATGAAACGGTCGCGGCCCAGCCAGTCGACATCGGTGGGGTCGTGGCGCAGCACCCGCTGGTACAGGAGGTAGGCGGCCGGTGCGAGGCTCATCGCGGTGCCGGGGTGGCCGTTGCCGACCTTCTCCACAGCATCCGCAGCCAGCAGACGGGCGGTGTCCACCGCGCGTCGATCGATCTCATCCCACTGCAGTTCCGACACGGTGAAGCCCTTCTCCAACTGTTCGAGAGCGACCGGAACGCAGCATCGCGGTCCGCTTCTTTACGGATGGAATGTGATGAGCGCCGGGCGCGCGAGTCTTTTCAGCATAGCGCTGCGGGTCCTCGCGTTACCCCCCTTTACAACCACGCGTCGAGCAGGTAATTCCCGTCGTGCGAGGGGGATCCGGTGCGATCTGAGACCCGGATCCAGCGGTCGTGGAACGCGATCCCGCGACGCCCGGGCGCGTCGCCGTCGTCTCTGGCGTCCGGCGGGTGCCGTAGACTGGAAAAGCTGTCGTGACGCGTGCGGAGGAGGCGATCGAGATCTCGACGATGTCTGATCAGACCGTTGTGAAGAAGTCCATCGGTCGTACCGTGAAGGCGTACGTCGCCCTCACCAAGCCGCGCGTACTCGAGCTGCTCCTGGTGTCCACCGTGCCGGTGATGTTCCTGGCCGAGGGCGGACTCCCGAACATGTGGCTCGTCCTCGCGACCGTGATCGGCGGCTCGATGAGCGCCGGATCGGCAGCCGCGTTCAACATGTACCTCGATCGCGACATCGATGCGCACATGCACCGCACCGAGAACCGTCCTCTGGTGACCGGAGAGATCACGCCGCGCGGCGCGCTCGTCTTCTCCTGGACCCTCGCGGTGCTGTCGACCGTTTGGCTGTGGTTCACGACGAACTGGCTCGCGGCGACGCTGTCGGCATCCGCCATCTTCTTCTACGTCGTGATCTACACGATGATCCTCAAGCGCCGCACCGAGCAGAACATCATCTGGGGCGGCATCGCGGGATGCTTCCCCGTTCTCATCGGATGGTCGGCCGTCACCGGGACGCTCGACTGGCCCGCGTTCATCCTGTTCGGCCTGATCTTCCTCTGGACCCCGCCGCACTACTGGCCGCTGTCGATGAAGTACAAGGACGACTACGACGACGTCGACGTGCCCATGCTCGGAGTGACCCGCAACGCCTCACAGGTGGGGCTCCAGGTCATCCTCTACGCCTGGGCGACCGTCGCCTGCTCGCTGCTCCTGATCCCGATCGCGAACATGGGCCTCGTCTACACGGTGTCCGCCGTGGTCTTCGGCGGCTGGTTCATCTACGAGTCGCACCGGCTCTACAACCAGGCGGTGCGGGGGAACGAGGCGCGGCCGATGCGAGTCTTCCACGCCTCGATCACCTACTTGACGCTGATCTTCGTAGCGGTCGCGCTCGACCCGCTGCTGCCCTTCTGAGCGTCGTCCGCCTCCAGGTCGACATCCTCACGAGGAGTGGTGTCGTCGGTGACCGTTCGCTCGTCGACTGAGCTCTCGGCGGTCCAGTCGATGGGCTCGACGACCGCCGGCGCGGATGCCGGGACGAGGGTCTGAACCGCGGTGAGTGCCACGGCGATGAGGATGCCGATGACTCCGGCGCCCAGCAGAGCCGCGCCGACCACGACCAGCGACTGCCCGACGTAGACCTCGATGCCCGTCGCCGTGCCGTCGAGCAGCGTGCTCGTCATAGTGCCGACCTGACCGGCGATGAGCCATCCGCCGACACCCGCCGAGGCGAGCGAGAGCACGAGGAGGAGCCAGAAGCCGATGCTGCGAGTGAGTGACTTGTTCATGTCAGCCACGGTGCACGACGAACTGATGAGCCTCTGATGGCGCAGCTATGCATCGACTGTGCCCGGTCGAGGCTCCGGCGCGAGATCAGCCCTCGCTGGTGACGGGCTTCTTCAGATGCAGAACGACAACCGTGTAGGCGGCGGCCGACAGCGCGGCGAGCACCATGTGGATGCCGACGAGCAGAGGGGGGAGGCCCTCGCGCGCCTGCCACACGCCGACGCCGACCTGCACGAGGATCGCGAGCACGAGCACGAGCAGCCACCTGCGGGGCTCGAGCCGGAGCACCCAGGCCGAGATGGTGAGCGCGGCGACGAGCGCGGCGAGGATGTACCCGGGCCACGAGTGCACGTGGGCAAGCACCGTGGCGTCGAACCCCTGACGCTCGACAGCGGCATCACCGGAGTGCGGACCGGACCCCGTCGTCAAAACACCGAAGAGGATCGTCACAGCGAGGGCGAGGCCGGTGACGTGGCTGAGGATCGCGAACCACCGCGGCACGGCACGCTCGCGCAGGCCCGGCGTCGCGTACAGACGCACCAGGAACGCGGCGGTGACGCAGACGAGCAGCAGGGACGAGACGTAGTGGAAGCCCACGATGAACGGGTTCAGGCCGGTCAGCACGGTGATGCCGCCGACGAGCGCCTGAGCGACCACACCCGCGAGAACCAGCCAGGCGAGGATCACGAGATCGCGCCGTTCGGGTGCCAGGCGCATCGACCGGATGATCGCGGCGATCACGGCGACGAGCAGCGCTCCCATGGCGAACGGGGTCGCAGGCAGCGAGAGCACCGAGACGATCGCGAAGACCACCGCGGCAGCTGCGATGCCGCCCGCGGCGAACCGCAGAGCGGAGAACACGAGGCGCTTGCCGCCGACACGCGCGAGCACGAGCAGGAGGACCGCGAGTGCGATGACACCGACCACGCCGGTCATGACGCGGTTGCCGAACTCGATGATCCCGTGGATGCCCTGATCGGCGTAGATCGGCACGAGGGACTCGGGAGTGCAGAGCGGCCATTCCGAGCATCCGAGCCCGGAATCCGTGAGACGCACCGCGCCGCCCGTGCCGATGATGATGGTCTGCGACAGGAACGACAGCCACGCGAAGATCCGCAGTGCGCGCCCCCACAGGGCGGCATGGGTCGTCGACGTTGCCGGTGCATTCGTGGGGGAGGCGATCGTGGACTGGGGCATGGGTGTCTCCGAACCGCAAGGGACACGGCGGGCGGCCCTGTCTTCAGGCGGAACCTGTAGAATCGGATTGTTGCGATGAGCGCTGACAGCGCTGAACCATCGTCAACAGTTTAGGCGCGACGGAAGCGCCGGTGATGAGGGCCCACCAACGGCACCCGCTCCCGCAGACTCGACGGGGATCAGGTGTGTCGGGGCGGATTACACCGTTTGGGACCTGTGAGGAGAGTGTGTGATGTCGGATGTGCTGATCGACCGCCCGGAGCTCGAAAGCCTGGGGGTGTACGAATTCGGGTGGCATGACGAGGACGCTGCCGGAGCCATCGCCAAGCGCGGGATCTCCGAAGAGGTGGTCCGCGGGATCTCGGCGCTCAAGCACGAGCCCGAATGGATGCTGAAGACCCGTCTCAAGGGATACCAGCTGTTCGGACGCAAGCCGATGCCGACCTGGGGCGCCGACCTCAGCGAGATCGACTTCGACAACATCAAGTACTTCGTGCGCTCGACGGAGAAGCAGGCGCAGTCCTGGGAGGACCTGCCTGCGGAGATCCGCGAGACGTACGAACGCCTCGGCATCCCCGAGGCCGAGCGCCAGCGCCTCGTCGCCGGCGTCGCCGCCCAGTACGAGTCCGAGGTCGTGTACCACCAGATCCGCGAGGACCTGGAGGAGCAGGGTGTCATCTTCATGGACACCGACACGGCTCTCCGTGAGCACCCCGAGTTCTTCGAGGAGTACTTCGGCACCGTCATCCCGGCGGGCGACAACAAGTTCGCGGCGCTGAACACCGCGGTCTGGTCAGGCGGATCGTTCGTCTACGTCCCCAAGGGCGTGCACGTGGAGATCCCGCTGCAGGCGTACTTCCGCATCAACACCGAGAACATGGGTCAGTTCGAGCGCACCCTGATCATCGCGGACGAGGACAGCTACGTCCACTACATCGAGGGCTGCACGGCTCCGATCTACAAGTCGGACTCGCTGCACTCGGCCGTCGTCGAGATCATCGTCAAGAAGAACGCCCGCGTGCGCTACACGACGATCCAGAACTGGTCGAACAACGTCTACAACCTCGTCACCAAGCGTGCGGTCGCGCACGAGGGGGCGACGATGGAGTGGGTCGACGGCAACATCGGCTCCAAGGTGACCATGAAGTACCCGTCGATCTACCTGATGGGCGAGCACGCGAAGGGCGAGACGCTCTCGGTGGCCTTCGCCGGTCCCGGTCAGCACCAGGACGCCGGCGCGAAGATGATTCACATGGCGCCGTACACGCAGTCGTCGATCGTCTCGAAGTCGATCGCCCGCGGCGGTGGTCGTGCCGGCTACCGCGGCGAGGTCCGCGTCGACGCGAACGCGCACCACTCGGCCAACACCGTTCGCTGCGACGCTCTGCTCGTCGACACGAAGTCCCGGTCCGACACATATCCCGCGATCGACATCCGTGTCGATGACGTGCAGCTCGGTCACGAGGCCACGGTGTCGAAGGTCAGCGAGGAGCAGCTCTTCTACCTGCAGTCGCGCGGCATGCCCGAAGACGAGGCCATGGCGATGATCGTGCGCGGCTTCATCGAGCCGATCGCTCGCGAGCTGCCGATGGAGTACGCCATGGAACTGAACAAGCTCATCGAGATGGGCATGGAAGGATCGGTCGGCTGATATGACGGCCCAGACGACGACGCCGACCGCGTCGCAGCATTCGAGCGCGCACGTCGACCCCGCCGCCCAGGTCGCGGACGCCGGTTTCGTACCGGTGCAGACCCGCTCGGAGCGCCCGCACTCGTTCGAGCCCGCCGACTTCGGCACGCCCTCCGGCCGCGAGGTGAACTGGAAGCACACCCCGGTCGCCAAGCTCGCTCCTCTCTTCGAGGTCGCGGGTTCCGCAGACGGAGTGACGTACGCCTTCGGCTCGGGTGAGAAGTACCTCTCCGCCTTCCTCGCCGCCGGCACGGCGCCCCGTGGCGAGGTGTTCCTCGCCGAGGACATCACCGGCGCCGTGGCCTGGCAGGGCGCGACCGAGGCGCTGCACATCCGCATCCCGCGTGAGGAGGAGGTCTCTGAGCCGATCTTCATCACGATCGACGGTCAGGGCGCCGAGAAGCGCGCGGACGCGCACATCGTGATCGAGGCCCTCGAGCACAGCTCGGCGACCGTGGTGCTCCAGCACACCGGTGCCGCCCAGTACGCGCAGAACGTCGAGATCATCGTCCGCGACGGTGCGAAGCTCACGGTCATCACGTTGCAGCAGTGGCAGGACGAGGCCGTGCACACGGCCGCGCACCAGGCGCGAGTCGGCGCCGACGCCACGCTCAAGCACTTCGTGATCAGCTTCGGCGGCGGAGTCGTGCGCGTGAACCCGAGCGTCGAGCTCGCGGGCGCAGGTTCCGAGGGCTACCTCTACGGGCTGTCGTACGCGGATGCCGGGCAGCACCTCGAGAGCCAGGTCTACCTGCACCACAAGGGGCCGCACACCAAGGGCGACGTCCTCTACAAGGGCGCGCTCCAGGGCGACGGCGCGCACAGCGTCTGGATCGGCGACGTGCTCATCGGCGCCGACGCCACCGGTACCGACTCCTACGAGGCGAACCGCAACCTGGTGCTCACCGAAGGCGCACGCGCCGACTCGATCCCGAACCTCGAGATCGAGACCGGCGACATCCTCGGCGCGGGCCACGCCAGCGCGACGGGTCGTTTCGATGACGAGCAGCTGTTCTACCTGCAGGCTCGCGGCATCAGCGAGGAGGAGGCGCGTCGACTCGTCGTGCTCGGATTCCTCACCGACATCGTGCAGCGTCTGCAGATCCCCGCGCTCGAGGCCGAGCTGCTCGCCGCGATCGAGACGGAGATCGCCGAGGTGAACGCATGAGCGCGGAGCGCGTGTGCGGGGTTGCCGACCTCGAGCAGGACATGCCGATCCGCGTCGAGCCGAACGGCGTTCCGATCACCGTGATCAAAGACTCCGAGGGCGTCATCCACGCCATCGGAGACACCTGCACGCACGGCGACATCTCGCTCTCCGAGGGCTTCGTCGAAGGTGACACGGTGGAATGCTGGGCGCACGGCTCGGCGTTCTCCCTGCTCACCGGCAAGCCCCAGAATCTCCCCGCTTATGAGCCCGTGCCGGTCTACGTCGTCGAGATCGACGGCGACGACGTGCTCATCGACCCGACTGTGACGAAGGAAGTCTGAATGTCTGTTCTCGAAATCCGCGACCTGCATGTGACGGTCGAGACCGAGGCGGGGACCACCCCCATCCTCAACGGAATCACGCTCACCATGAACACCGGTGAGACCCACGCCATCATGGGCCCGAACGGCTCGGGGAAGTCGACCCTCGCTTACACGATCGCCGGTCACCCCAAGTACACCGTGACCTCCGGCTCGATCACCTTCGACGGCCAGGACGTCCTGGAGATGACCGTCGACGAGCGCGCACGCGCCGGCCTGTTCCTCGCCATGCAGTACCCCGTCGAGATCCCGGGCGTCACGGTCACCAACTTCCTCCGTACCGCCAAGACGGCACTCGACGGCGAGGCGCCGGCGATCCGCGGCTGGACCAAGGACGTCAAGGCGGCCATGGCGAACCTCCGCATGGACCCGAAGTTCGCTCAGCGCAACGTCAACGAGGGGTTCTCCGGTGGCGAGAAGAAGCGCCACGAGATCCTCCAGCTCGAGGTGCTGAAGCCGCAGTTCGCGATCCTCGACGAGACGGACTCCGGTCTCGACGTCGACGCGCTGAAGATCGTCTCCGAGGGTGTCAACCGCGCCAAGGAGTCCACCGGTCTCGGCGTGCTGCTGATCACGCACTACACACGCATCCTCCGCTACATCCGCCCCGACTTCGTGCACGTCGTCGTCGCCGGCAAGATCGTGGAAGAGGGCGGCCCGGAGCTCGCCGACCGGCTCGAGGAAGAGGGATACGACCGTTTCCTCGACCCCGCGGCCCCCATCGAGGCGTAGGCTGAATCGCATGACAGCCACCCTCACCGACGCGAAGTACGACGAGGTCACCGAGGCTCTCAAGGACGTCATGGACCCGGAGCTCGGGATCAACGTCGTCGACCTCGGCCTCATCTACGATCTCGCGTGGGATGACGAGAACGATGCTCTCGTGATCCACATGACGCTCACGAGCGCCGGCTGCCCGTTGACGGATGTGCTCGAGGACCAGACCGCTCAGGCTCTGGACAACGTCGTCGATCGCTTCCGCATCAACTGGGTGTGGATGCCGCCGTGGGGCCCCGAGAAGATCACGGACGACGGACGCGACATGATGCGCGCGCTCGGCTTCGCGATCTGAGGATGCTCGAGGTCAGGGCGCTCTCGCTGACCGAGCTCCGTCAGCGCAGCAGCGAGAAGTGGCGGGAGTACCCTGCCGACGTCCTGCCCTTGTTCGTCGCGGAGACGGACTTCCCGCTGGCGCCGGAGATCGAGACGGCGCTTCGCCGCGCGGTCGACCTCGGCGACACGGGCTACATCGCCTCGCGCACACCGCTGGCTTCGTCGTACGCGGCCTTCGCCCGACGGCGCTTCGGCTGGGAAGCAGACCCCGCCCGCATGCGCAGCACCGCCGACGTCAGCATGGGAATCGTGGAGATACTCCGGCGCGTGACGCAGCCGGGGGAGCGGGTCGTGGTGACTCCTCCGGTGTATCCGCCGTTCTATGAGCTGGTCGCCGAAGCAGGCGCCGAAGTCGAGCGAGTGCCGCTCTGCGACACGGGTACGTCGTGGGAGCTCGATCTCGACGGCATCCGTGCCGCGTTCCACGAGGGCGCGACGGCGATCCTGCTGTGCAACCCGCACAACCCGACCGGCACCGTGCACCACCGGGACTCCCTGCGCGCACTCGCCGAGCTGGCCGACGAGTTCGGTGCCGCGGTGGTGTCCGACGAGATCCACGCGCCGCTCGCGCAGCCGGGCACCGGCTTCACGCCGTTCCTCGACTGCGGCGAGGCCGCGGAGCGCGTGGGCTACGCCGTCGTGAGCGCGAGCAAGGCCTTCAACCTCGCGGGCCTCAAGTGCGCCCTCATGGTCACCGCATCCGACACGACGCATGCGGTGCTGCGCGGCCTCCCCATCGAGGTGGAATGGCGCACCGGGCAGTTCGGCCTGCTGGCTGCCGTCGCGGCGTTCTCGGAGGCGAGCGACGACTGGCTCGATGGTCTGCTGCGCACCCTCGATGAGAACCGCCTGCTGCTCGAGGATCTGCTCTCGTCGCGGCTGCCCGAAGCCCGCTATCGGATGCCGGACGCGGGCTACCTGGCGTGGATCGACCTCACAGGCCTCGGATGGGGCGAGAATCCCGCGCGCCGCATCCTCAAGGACGCCAGGGTCGCCCTGCATTACGGTCCCGCCTTCGGTGTCGAGGGTGCGGGACACGTGAGACTCAACTTCGGGACCAGTCCCGAGATCATCACCGAGGCGATCGAGCGCATCGCGTCTCTCAGGGATCGATGACGAGCGCGGCGACCGCCGCCTCGATCTGGGATCGCGACCGGCTGTGGGTCACGGTCGGGGCGGTGGCACTCATCTTCCTCGCGGCCATCGAGGCGCTCGCGGTGACCACGGTGATGCCCATCGTGAGCGACGCGCTCGACGGAGGCGACCTCTTCGCCGCCGCATTCGCGGGGACCCTGGCGACCAGCGTCATCGGCATGGTCGCCGCCGGTGCATGGTCGGATGCGCGGGGACCCCGGGGCGCTCTGTACGTCGCGGTGACGCTGTTCCTCATCGGCCTCGTGATCTCCGGCTTCGCGATCTCCATGGAGCAGTTCCTCATCGGTCGGCTCGTGCAGGGGCTCGGTGCCGGAGGTCAGACGGTGGCGCTCTACGTGGTCGTCGCTCGCCTGTATCCGCCCTCTCTGCACGGTCGCGTCTTCGCGGCGTTCGCCGCAGCCTGGATCGTGCCGTCGATGATCGGGCCGTTCCTGGCCGGAGCCGTCGCCGAATACCTCGATTGGCGATGGGCGTTCCTCGGCGTCGCAGTGCTCACCGCCGTGGCATTCCTCACGATCGCCGCCCGTCTGCGCGGCGTCGATCTCGGGCATGGAGAGCCGCAGGATCGACGGACGCTCGTCATCCGTCTGGCTCTGGCCGTCGTCGTCGCCGCCTTCGCCGTGATCCTCGGCCTCACTCCCGAAATGCTGTCAGCAGCTCGCTGGCCGGTGGCGATCGGCGCGATAGTCGGAATCGCCGTCGCCGTGCTGCCTCTCCTGCCGAAGCGCACGCTGCGGGCCGGTCGAGGACTCCCCAGCGTCGTGCTCATGCGCGGCATGGTGGCCGGTGCGTTCTTCGCGACCGAGGCCTACATCCCGTACCTGCTCATCGAGCGATTCGGATGGTCGGCCACGTGGGCGGGCGTGGGACTCATGTTCGCCGCCCTCGCGTGGGCGGGTGCGTCGCACCTGCAGGGGCGTGTCGGCGAGCGGCTCGGCAACCGTCGCATCACCATCGTCAGCCTGGTGCTCATGCTCCTCGCGATATCGGGTGTGCTCGCCACGGCATCACGTGACCTGTCGCCCGTGATCGTCGTCATCGCCTGGGGATTCGCGGGAGCGGGCATGGGGCTGCTGTATCCGCGCCTGACGGTCCTCACACTCGCCTACTCGGACGAGGGGAACCAGGGCTTCAACTCGTCGGCGCTCTCGATCTCGGACTCCACGGGCTCAGCGGTGGTCATCGCCGTCGCGGGCCTCGCCGTCGCCAGTCTCGGCGGAGGCGTCGAGAACGTCGGAGTGGTGTCCGCGGTCGCTCTCGCCCTCGTCGCCCTCGCGTTCCTCCCCGGCCTCAGGCTCGGCCACGCGGCGGAGTCGACACGCCTCTGACGGCCGGTCCGGCCAACGCGGAGACGCCGACATCGAAGATCCGGTCGAGACCGGCCGTCACATCGTCGGCACCATCGATCTCGACCACGCCGTGGCTGTCGGCGTGCATGCGCTGCTGGACGAGGGTCGCGTGGCCGAGCACGAAGTGGAGGAGGGCGGCGGCGCGCTCCGTCGCGTCCGTTGCGCCGCTGCGACGCAAGGCCGACTCCAGCGCGGTCTGCGCATGCGCGGATCCGAGGCCGAGCGCGTACGTGCTCAGGACGAGCTCGGCTCCATCCCGATACGTGAAGAGGGCATCGCGGATGCTGCGCGCGAGGGGGAGCACGTCGGTGACGCCGGACGGGATGGGCGCGGTGATCCGGTCCGCCAGCTCGGCGAGAAGCTGCTGCTTGCTGGAGAAGTGCCAGTAGAGCGCGCTCGGCTGGACGCCGAGGGTCCCGGCGATGCGGCGCATCGAGAGGTCGGCGAGCCCCACCTCGTCGAGCAGCGCGAGCGCGGCACTCGCTACTCCGTCACGGTCGTGGCGGGTCGAGTTGTGGTCCGGGGTCATGATCTCACTATAGTGAACACCGTTCAGGTGAACGGTGTTCAGGAAGGAATCTCTCATGGCTCGACAGAACGACCTCGGTCGCGATCTGGCTCGAATCGCGGTCTTCGCGGCGCTCATCGTCGTGCTCGGCATGGTCACCCTCCCCCTCCCCGGCGGCGTGCCGATCACGGCGCAGACACTCGGGGTCATGCTGGCGGGCGCGGTGCTCGATCCCCGCAGAGCACCTCTCGCGGTGCTCCTGGTGCTGGTGCTCGCGGCGCTGGGCCTCCCCGTGCTCGCCGGAGGGAGGGGAGGCCTCGGCGTGTTCGTGGGACCGACCGCCGGGTACCTGCTGGGCTGGGTGATCGGCGCGGTCCTGATCGGCCTGCTCGTCCGCGGGCACCGCATCTCGTGGTGGCGCACCGCCCTCGCCACGGTCGTCGGCGGCATCCTCGTCGTCTACCTGTTCGGCATCCCGGTCCAGGCACTGGTGCTGGGCCTGGACCTTCAGACCGCGGCCGCCTCCAGCCTCGTCTTCCTGCCGGGCGATCTCCTCAAGGCAGCCGCCGCGACGGCCCTGGTGCTCGCGCTGCGCCGCGCATATCCGCCGGCGTTCGGGCGTGCCGGAATCGATGCTCCCGCGTCCGCCCGTGCCGCCTGAGACGCGGGTCGCCGGGATCGCCGTCGAAGCCGTGACGGTCGAGCGCGAGGGCCGACCGATCCTCCGCGACGTCTCCGTAGAGCTCGACGCTCGGCGCACCGCGGTCATCGGAGCGAACGGATCTGGGAAGTCCACGTTCGTGCGTCTCCTCAACGGACTCGTCCTGCCCGCTGCGGGCAGGGTCACGGTCCAGGGGCTCGACACGCAGCGGGATGCGGCGGCCGTTCGTCGCCGCGTCGGCTTCGTGTTCACCGACCCGCAGGCGCAGATCCTGATGCCGACGCCGATCGAGGACCTCCGTCTCTCGCTGCGAGGAACGTCGAGGGCCGAGACCGAGCGTCGCGTCTGGGCGACGCTCGGCGAGCACGGCCTGAGCGATCGTGCCGACGTGCCGGCTTCGGCGCTGTCGGGCGGGCAGAAGCAGCTGCTCGCCCTCGCTTCGGTCCTCATCACCGACCCTGCACTGCTGGTCGCCGACGAGCCGACGACTCTCCTCGATCTGCGGAACGCCCGCCGTATCGGCGACCTGCTGCTGTCGGATCCGGCGCAGCTGGTGGTGGCGACCCACGACCTCGACCTCGCAGCCCGATGCGATCATGCGCTGCTGTTCGACGACGGCGTGCTCACCGCGTCCGGTGAGCCGGCGGCCGTGATCGAGGCATACCGACGGAGCTGCGCGTGATCCAGCTGTATCGGCCCGGCGCGAGCCCGATGCACCGGTTGTCTGCCGGCTCCAAGCTGCTGCTGCTCGCGGTCGTCGCGTTCGCGGTGTCTCTGTATCCCCACGACGCGGTCAGCATCGGCGCCGTCGCTCTGGGTGTGGGCCTGCTGTTCATCGTCGCGCGTGTGCCGCTCCGGGTGCTCGGCACCGAGCTGTGGCGCCTCCGGTGGCTCGTGCTGGTGCTCGGCGGCGCCCTGTGGATCTTCGTGTCACCGCTCACGGCCTGGGTCAGCACCGCCAGGGTGGTCTCCCTCGTGCTGCTCGCCACGCTCCTCACCATGACCACCCCGATGGGGGAGCTGCTCGCCGTGCTGCATCGCCTCCTCGCACCACTGCGACGCTGGGGTGTGGACGCCGATGCCGTCGCGATGACGCTCTCGCTCGCACTGACGCTGATCCCCGTGTTCTCCGGCTTCGCGGCAGAGATCGCCGACGCGCATCGCGCGCGGGGCGTCCGCATCGGGGCACGGGCGATCGTGCCGCTGCTCGTGCGCACGCTACGCCACGCGGACGACGTCGGGGATGCCCTCGTGGCGCGCGGCCTCGTCTGACCGGCGGGCGAGCCGGAGAGCGACGAGCACACCGACCGCCGCCGCCGCCGCAGTCCACACGGTGGTTCCTGCGGCGAGCAGGAGCACGACAGCACTGAGTCCGATCAGCACGGAGCAGGCGAGTCGACGTGCCGAGCGCGTGGCACGCGGCGTCCGAGTCGTCTCGAACCGGGTGAGGGGCACGGCGAGAGCAGCGGTCAGCGCCAGGGCCGCGACGAGCCAGACGGGGCGACCCAGCCACCACAGCGCACTGCTCGGCTCGGGCAGGGCGATCCCCGTCGAGAGGGCGACGACCGCGGAGACACCCGCCATGCCGAGGAGCACCGGCATGTGCCACAGGTAGATCGTCATCGTGCGCGCGTTGATGAAGGCTGCGAGAGCCGCTGCGCGCGGACGTCGGCTGAACGCCGCGATGCGATCCCGGAGGAGCGACACGGCACTCAGCTGCACCAGGCCCACGAGGATGAGCGCGCCGGTCGGAGGATTGATGTTCGCGATGAGGTCGGGGGAGTACACGCCTCCGGTGAAGGCGGCGACGAGCAGGACGAGAGCGGCGCTTCCGCCGATCGCCCTGGTCCGTCGTGTCAGCCGCTCCACCGTGCCGTCGGCGAGGAAGAACCCGAACTGCTGCAGCGTCAGCCACACGAAGGCGAGATTGAGGAAGCCCAGCGCCTCCATCCCCGTGCCGGCGCGGAGGAGATCCACCGCCGCGGCGCCCGAGGCGAGCAGCAGGACGGTCACGACCGGCCGACGCGCATGAGCCGCCGCGAGCGCCGGCAGAAGCGACTGGCATAGCAGGAAGACGGCCAGGAACCACAGCGGCTGCCCGTACCGGTAGCCGGCGGTCGCCACGATGTCCGCGGGGACGCCGCTCATGCCGAGAGCCGCGAGCAGGACTCCGACGACCCCGATCACGACGACCGCCGGGCGCAACAGGCGGTGCACGCGCCCGGCGACGAAGTCGACGGCGGACGCCCCGCGCTCTCGCAGCCGACGGTGGGCGAGGAAACCGGAGAAGCCGCCGATGATGAAGAAGAGCGGCATCACCTGCAGGGCCCAGCTGACGGGGACGATCCACCAGGCGCCGTCACTCGCGTTCGCGAACACCGGAGCACCGTCGGCGACCGTGACGCCCACCATGATCGCGTGCAGCAGGACGACGCCGACCACGCAGAGTGCGCGCAGCAGGTCGATCCCGGCGTCGCGACCGGCGGGCATCGGTGCTCCGGGAGCGATGCTGGGGGGTGCGTCCACGATGGCCATGGGTCCTCCTCGGTCGGGGTGTCCGAGGATCGTATGGACGCGGTGCGGAGGCGGGCATCACCCCACAGGGCCGTTCACACCCCTACCGAGGGGGTAGTCAGGAGGCGGGTTCGACGAGCCCGGTGTCGTACGCGAGGATCACGGCGTGCACGCGATCGCGGAGTCGGAGCTTGGCGAGCACCTTGCCGACGTGCGTCTTCACGGTCTGCTCGGCGATGAACAGGTCTGACGCGATCTCGCTGTTCGATCGCCCCCTGCCGATCAGCACCAGGACCTCCTGCTCACGGTCGGTGAGCTCGGCGAGCGCCGTCGTCGCCGTCGACGTGCGCGGTCGGCGGCCTGCGAACTGCTCGATCATCCGGCGGGTGACGCTGGGAGCGAGGAGCGCATCGCCGCCGGCGACCACGCGCACCGCGTGCACGAGCTCCTCGGGCAGGGCATCCTTCAGGAGGAACCCGCTGGCGCCGGCCTCGAGTGCGTCGTACACGTAGTCGTCGATGTCGAACGTCGTGAGCATGAGGATGCGCGGCACGTGGGCGGCCGGGTAGCTCGGGCCGAGGATGCGCCGGGTCGCCTCGATGCCGTCGATCTCCGGCATCCGGACGTCCATCAGGATGACGTCGGGGTCCAGACGGGCCGCGAGCGTGACGGCCTCGGCGCCGTTCGCGGCCTGGCCCGCCACCCGGATGCCCTCGTGGGCGTCGAGCAGGGCGGCGAAGCCCGCCCGGACCATGGCCTGGTCGTCGGCGATGAGCACGCTGATGGTCATGGGATCTCCTCGATGGATGCAGGGGCATTCGCGTCGACCGACAGCGGAAGAGCGGCAGCGACCTCCCAGCCGCCGTCGGACGTCGGGCCGGCGGTGAAGGTGCCGCCGAGGATCTCGACGCGCTCGCGCATGCCGCGGAGCCCGTAGCCTCCACCGGTCGCAGGAGACGTGTCCGATGGCGTGCCGTTGCGCACGCGGACGACCAGCATGTCGCCCTCGCTCGTCAGGCGCACGGTCACGGCGGCTCCCGCGGCGTGCCGCACCGCGTTGCTCAGCGCTTCCTGAACGATGCGGAACATGGCGATCTGTGCCGCGGACGGTGCATCCGCGACCGCCCCGGTGATCTGCAAGCCGATCGTCACCCCGGCACGCCGGAAGGTGTCGACCAGGGAGGGGATGTCCTCGATGCCCTGCTGTGGCGTGAGCTCGGCGGACTGATCCTCGGTGCGGAGCACCCCGAGCATGCGGCGCATCTCGGTCAGGGAGGTGCGGGCGGTGGCGGCGATGCTGTCGAACTCACCCGACGCCTCGTCGCCGATCCCGGGCAGTCGGTAGCGCGCGGTCGACGCCTGCACCTGGATCACCGACATGCTGTGCGCGATCACATCATGAAGCTCACGTGCGATGCGGGTGCGCTCCTCGACGAGGGCACGGCGTGACTCCTCGAGAGCGGAGTGCTCGCGCTCCCTCGACAGCTCGGCAGCCACGCGCATCCGCCCGGCGGTGAGCGCCGCGACGAGATACATCGCCGCCGACACGGACGTCGTCACGATGAGGTTCGCGGTGACGGCCGACACCACCCCTTCGGTCGCCATCACGTCACCGCGAAGGAGGGGAGCGGTCAGAGACAGTGCGGCTCCGATGACGAGGGGGAACGCGCCGAGACGGGCGCCGTGCACGAAGGTCACGACGCCGACCAGCAGGACGAAGGCGAGCAACACGGGCACCGACCACGGCCACGGCGCCTCGGTGGCGAGTCCCGCGACGACGAGGAGGGGAAGGGTGAAGGATGCGGAGCAGAACAGCAGGATCGCCCAGCGCGGGTGCGAGACGGCGAGGAGGGGAGCCACGCAGAGCGCGGCGCCGAGGAGGAACGACAACGGCAGGGACGTGCCGTACAGGGCCGTCTGCACGGGCACGAGAATCGAGTACAGAGTGATCGCCACGATGCCCACCGACGCGAGAGCGGCAGTGCGTCGGCTCATGCGCGCGGTGCGCTTCGTGCGCGGGGGACGTGCCATGTCTGTCATCCTGCCAGGTGGAGGGCGGGCGCTCGCCGCCGCCGGACAGCGGAGACCCGGTCGATCGTGAGTCCCAGGAGAAGAGCCACGGCGACGCCGATGGCTGCGCTCACCACCGGCTGGTCCGCGACCCATGCCCCCGCGAGGAGTCCGATCGTCACGCTGAGCACGCTCCAGCTGAGGCCGGCGATGATGCTCAGCGGCAGGAATCGACGCCACGGGAAGCGGAGAGCCCCGGCGGACATGTTCACCGCGACTCGCCCGACGGGGATGTACCGCGCACCGAGGATGAGGGCCGCGCTGCGCCGCCCGAGGGCGAGCTGGGCGTGGGTGAAGGCGCCGACCACTCGAGGTCGGCGCATCCACGACCAGCGATCCGTCCCGATCCTCCGCCCGAGTGCGAACGCGACGTTGTCGCCGATGGTGGCACCCGCTGCGGCGATGAGCGCGAGCGGCACGAGAGCCCACAGGTCGCCGGAGGACACCGTCACGGCCGCGGCGGCGACGAGCACCGTCTCGCTCGGGATCGGCGGAAAGAAGCCGTCGATCACGGTGACCGCGAACAGCACGAGGTACAGCCAGGGCGAGGCGACGGTCTGCAGCACGAGCTCGTTGATCACATCCACTCGAGAAGGTTAGGAAGCGGGCGGCCTTCGGGACATCACCCTCAGGTATCGACCGCATCCACCCGCAGAGGTAGATCGGGGGCCGGCGGCATCCTGAGCGGAGACCGCCGGGACGCCCAGCCGGGCGTTCTATACTGGGAGGCTGGCCGATCGGCCGCTCTCCCTTTTGAATGAACGGACGTCCTGCTGTGCTTGCCGTGCACGAACTCGAGATCCGCGTGGGCGCACGCCTCCTGATGGAGAACGTGTCGTTCCGCGTCAGCGACGGCGACAAGATCGGTCTGGTCGGGCGCAACGGCGCGGGCAAGACCACGTTGACGAAGGTGCTCGCCGGAGACGTCCTGCCGTCCGGCGGCAGCGTGACCCGCTCGGGTGAGCTCGGCTATCTTCCGCAGGACCCGCGGTCCGGCAACCCGGAGGACCTCGCACGTACGCGGATCCTCGACGCGCGCGGCCTGGGGCAGCTGAACCTCGGTATGACCGAGGCCTCGCTGGCGATGGGGTCGGAGGACCCCGCGGTCGCGGAGAAGGCCATGAAGCGCTATGCGCGCCTCACCGAGCAGTTCGAGGCGCAGGGCGGTTACGCGGCCGAGGCCGAGGCGGCCTCGATCGCCAACAACCTCTCGCTTCCCGACCGCATCCTCGATCAGCCCCTGTCGACGCTCTCCGGCGGTCAGCGCCGCCGCATCGAGCTGGCCCGCATCCTCTTCTCCGACGCCGAGACCATGATCCTCGACGAGCCGACCAACCACCTCGATGCCGACAGTGTGGTGTGGCTGCGCGAGTTCCTCAAGAACTACAAGGGCGGGCTGATCGTGATCAGCCACGACGTCGAGCTCGTCGGCGAGACGGTCAACCGCGTGTTCTACCTCGACGCGAACCGCCAGATCATCGACACCTACAACATGAACTGGAAGAACTACCTGCGTCAGCGGGTCGCCGACGAGGAGCGCCGCAAGAAGGAGCGCGCGAACGCCGAGAAGAAGGCGACCACGCTGCAGCAGCAGGCCGCCCGCTTCGGCGCCAAGGCCTCGAAGGCCGCGGCAGCGCACCAGATGATCGCCCGCGCCGAGAAGCTCCTCGCGGGGCTCGACGAGGTCCGGCAGGAGGACCGCGTGGCGAAGCTGCGCTTCCCGAAGCCGGCGCCGTGCGGGAAGACGCCGATGATGGCGACCGGACTCTCGAAGTCGTACGGCTCGCTCGAGATCTTCACCGACGTCGACCTCGCGATCGACCGCGGGTCGAAGGTGGTCGTGCTCGGACTCAACGGTGCAGGCAAGACGACACTCCTGCGGATGCTCGCCGGCGTCGACAAGCCCGACACCGGCCAGCTCGAACCAGGACATGGACTCAAGGTCGGGTACTACGCGCAGGAGCACGAGAACCTCGACGTGAATCGTTCGGTGCTCGAGAACATGGTCTCGGCCGCGCCGCACATCACCGAGACCGAGGCCCGCAAGGTGCTCGGCTCGTTCCTGTTCACCGGCGACGACGTCCTGAAGCCGGCGGGAGTCCTGTCGGGCGGCGAGAAGACCCGCCTCTCGCTCGCGACTCTCGTCGTGTCGTCGGCCAACATGCTGCTGCTCGACGAGCCGACCAACAACCTCGACCCGGCGTCGCGCGAGGAGATCCTCGGCGCGCTCGCTCACTACGAGGGCGCCGTGGTCCTGGTCTCGCACGACCCTGGTGCGGTGCAATCCCTCAACCCCGAGCGCGTGCTGATCCTCCCGGACGGCGTCGAGGACATCTGGAGCCAGGAGTACCAGGACCTCATCGAGCTGGCGTAACCGGCACGCGACGTATGCCACTGTGCGAGGGGGTGGCATAGTCGAGAGCGTGACCCATGGCGACGACTCGGACCTCGACCTCTCTCCGCTCAACGAGTGGCTGCGAGGGCGGCATGCCCTCACAGGAGTGGCCCCGACGTGGGACGTCCGAGAGGTGCCGGATGACCCGGCGGCTCTCTTCGCCGAATGGTTGCGCGACGCAGCCGATGCAGGCGTGGCCGAACCGCAGACCGTGACCCTGGCGACGGTCGATGCCGACGGGATCCCCGATGCGCGCACACTCATCCTGAAACGGATCGACGCACGCGGGTGGGCGTTCGCCAGCACGAGATCGTCGCGCAAGGGCGCTCAGCTCGCTGTCGCGCCGGCGGCTGCTCTCAACTTCTGGTGGCAGCCGCAGGTCCGCGCGGTCCGCGTGCGCGGTCGGGTCGAGGAGGCGACGCCCGAGGAGAGCGCTGCTGACCTCGCGGCTCGCTCGGCGTCCGCACAGGCAGGCATCGCCGAGGGGGACTGGGTGCTCTGGCGGATCGTTCCCTCCCGTGTCGAGTTCTGGCAGGGCGAGACCGATCGGCGACACACTCGTCTCGTCTACGAAGCCGCCGGCGACCGGTGGTCCCGGACGATCAGCGGCCGAGCGGCTGACCGGATGGAGGAAGAGGCTCGCGCGTGAGCGGTGGCCTCAGCGGGCGTCGAGCAGTTCGTCTTCGACGTCGGCGTCGCTGTCTCGCCGTCGAGACCTCTTCACCGGGGCGGGAGCGCCTTCGAGCTCCTCGCGGTGCTTCGCGATCTCCGTGCGGATGATGTACCCGATGAAGATGAAGCCCATCAGCGCGAACAGGATCCACTGGATCGCATACGACAGGTGCGGGCCCGGGTCATCGGTGGGGGAGTCGAACGTCCCGAGGGAGCCGTCCCCGGCGGGGCTCTCGCTCACGATCTGACCGTACGCGCTCGTGAGGACGTCTCCGCCGACCAGTTCGGCGATCGCTGGAAGGTTGATCGTGGGCACCTGTCCTTCGGGAGCTCCGCGACCCGATGCGGGAGCCTGCTCGCCGGGCCGCAGGCGCACGATGACCTCGACCTCTCCGCGGGGAGGGGCGGGAACGGCATCGGGTGATTCGCCGTCGCCCGGCGGCACCCAACCTCGGTCGACGACGATGACGCGCCCGTCGGAGTCGCGGAAGGGCACGAGGACCTCGAACGCGCTGGTTCCGCCGTGCGGGCGGTTGCGCACCAGCAGCTCGTCGTCGGCGAGGTACTCGCCTGTGAGGACGACAGGGTGCCAGACGTCCTCGGGGTCGAGCTCTCCGTCGCTTCCGATCAACTCGTCCAAGGGCACGGGGTCGGCGTCGTAGTTCTTCTCGACCAGCGCGATCTGCTCGGCACGGTGCTCATTCCGCTCGAACTGCCAGTTCGAGAGGAAGGCGCAGCCGACCGCGAACCCGATGGCGATCAGCACGTACACGCTCCATCGCGTCAGCCGAGCGCTCACGAGGGAACCCCGTCGCGCACCGTCACCGGGAAGTCCCGCGCTGCGAGGTAATCACGCAGGAAGTCGACGTGCTCGGAGCAGGCGAGCCAGATCTTCTCGCGATCGACCGCATGGATGCGAGGGTTGCGCCACACCACTCGGGCGGTGGCCGCGTTCCGGCATCCGGCCCGCGAGCACTCCAGTTCGCTCACGCGCGATCCTGGCCGCTCTCGCGGATCGTGAAGATCTGCGGCCCGTCGTCCAGAGGGCTCGTGTCCTGAGGAGCGAGTGTCGCAGGCGCGTCGATCTGCTGCGCGGGGGACTCCGCGGTCGTCTCGGTGCTGTCGCTGCCGGCGTTGGCGAACACCACGGCGATGTAGGGGAGCACGGCGGCAGCGAGGGCGAAGACCCAGGTGTACCAGCCGTAGGGCTGCACGAACATCATGAGAGCGAAGCAGACGATGCGGATCGTCATCGTGATCGCATAGCGGCGCACACGGTGGTCTGCCTCGGCCTGCGGCGACTGCGGCAGGGAGGTGACGGCAGGAACCAGACCCTTGTTCTTCACGATTACTCAAGCCTACGCCGGTCCGGATGCACCGGCACGCGATATCGCCGGTTCAGGAGCTGAAGATGAACGGCAGGGAGAAGGCGCCGACGAAGAGGAAGCTGAACAGGACGATCGCCAGGATGATCAGCTGGATCGCGACCATGACGTAGCCCATGATCAGTCCGGCGAACGCGAGGCCGCGACCGCCGACCGTCGGATCGGCCTTCGTCCGACGCAGCGCCAGGTGTCCGGTGATGATCGCGACGACGGAGGCGAGGAACGGCAGGACCAGCCAGAAGAGGAATGTGCCGAACACCACACCGGCGATGCCGCAGACCAGGGACGTGATCGCGAGGCCGCTCGCCGGACGCGCAGCGGGGTAGAGCGGCGCGCTTGCATAGATCGGATACGCGCCGTTCTGGTCGCGGACGGCGCCGTAGGGCGACCGCGGCTCGGGTGCGCCGTACGCGGGCGGCGCCGGAGCGACGGACGGGACGGCACCGGGGTAGGCCTGTGTGGGCTGCGGGGGCACGGCGCCGGGGTACGCAGGTGGGGCCGGAGGCATCGGCTGCTGATCACCCGTGGGAGAGGGGATGCTGTTGTCGCTCACGGTGGCGCCCTTTCGTCGGCTACAGCGTTCCAGTCGCATCCGCTTCTGTCAAACGTCCGAGGTGGTGCTCTGACCATCATCGATAGGATCGTTGTCGACTCGGCCGACGACCCTCTGCGGCCAGATCTGGAGTGGAAATGAGTTCTCAGCGCGTCGTCCTCGTCACCGGAGGCAACCGTGGAATCGGCCGAGCGATCGCCGAGCGCTTCGTCCGTGACGGCTATCGCGTCGCCGTCACTGCGCGCAGCGGAGAGGGCCCCGAGGGGACGCTGACCGTTCGCGCGGATGTGACGGATGCGGCGGCGCTCGACGCGGCGTTCACCGAGGTGGAGCAGCAGCTCGGGCCGGTGGAGATCGTGGTGGCCAACGCCGGCATCACGAAGGACACGCTGCTGCTGCGGATGAGTGAAGACGACTTCGACAGCGTCGTCGCGACGAACCTGGGCGGCACCTTCCGCGTGGTCAAGCGAGCGTCCAAGGGCATGCTCCGTGCGCGCTTCGGCCGGGTCATCCTCATCTCGAGCGTGGTCGGTCTCTACGGGTCCGCCGGACAGGTCAACTACTCGGCGTCGAAGAGCGCTCTGGTCGGGTTCGCCCGGTCATTGACGCGCGAGCTCGGCGGTCGCGGCATCACCGCGAACGTCGTCGCGCCCGGATTCATCGAGACCGACATGACGGCCGAGCTTCCCGAGGAAACGCAGAAGCAGTACAAGGCGAGCATCCCCGCCGGGCGCTTCGCCACTCCCGACGAGGTCGCGGGTGTCGTGACCTGGCTCGCGAGCGACGAGTCGGGCTACATCTCGGGAGCGGTGATCCCGGTCGACGGCGGCCTCGGCATGGGCCACTGACGCTCGAGCGCGGCACTGGCGGGTCGCCGCGATCGTCGAGTCCGGGCGCGGGGTTCAGCGTCGGCGGGTGACCGCCGCGTCGATCAGGTCGGCGAGGCGCTGTGGCATGGAGAACTGCGGCCAGTGCCCGGAGCCCATCCGGACGACTTCGACGTCGTCGATCGCCCGGTACTCATCGGCGTAAGGCCCCCACTCCGCGAGCTCGGACTCGAGGGTCTCCTGATCGTACGAGCCCATGAGGAAGGTCACGGGCACCCGGTGGCGCGCCGCGTCTCGGAGCTCGATCTGGTCGGCGGGCACACGAGCGGGCACGCTGCGGGTGAGCGGTGCGGTGCGGGCGCGGGTCTCGTCGTCGAGGTCACGTACCTCCTCTGCGGGGAAGAAGTCCCACCCGGGGAAGGGCACGACGCCGTCGACATCGTCGAACTCGCCGATGCCGAAGCCGCTGGGCGGGGCGACGGTGTCGACGAAGACGACCCGTGACACGGTCGCCGGCCGTGCGTCGGCGACGCCCCATGCGACATTGCCCCCGCCGCTGTGACCGACCACCACGACCGGACCCCCGACAGCGTCGACGGCTGCGACCGCCGCCTCCACCCAGGCGGACATGCCGATACCGGACGACTCCGGTGCCGGGGCTCCGACTCCCGGCATCGTGAGCGGATGCACCGTGTGCCCGGCCTGTTCGAGAGCGGTGGTCACCTCGCCCCAGCTGGAAGCGTCGAGCCAGAGTCCGGGGATGAGGATGATGTCCATGGGCCCGACGATAGACCGGGCCACCGACATTCGCTACGGCAGCAGCGGGATGACCTCCGAGAGGTCCTGCGGGCCGATCACGAGGCTCGCGGCGGCGCGTACGGCGGGCTTGGCGTTGAACGCGAGGCCCAGACCGGCGACGGCCATCATCTGCAGGTCGTTGGCACCGTCTCCGATCGCGATGGTGGCGTTGCGGCGGACCCCGAGCTCGTCGGCCCACTCCTGCAGCGCCGAGGCCTTCGCCGCGGCGTCCACGATGTCCCCCTCGACGTGACCCGACAGCGCCTCATCGACGACCGCCAGGCGGTTCGCGCGCCAGCGGTCGACCCCGAGGTCTGGAGCGATGTGGTCGAGGATCTCGTGGAAGCCCCCGGACACGACGCCGACGACCCCGCCGCGCGCGTGGACGGCCTCGGTGAGCCGGTGGACCCCCGGAGTCGGCTCGATGCGATCGAGCACCCGCGAGAAGCGCGACACCGGCACGCCCTGCAGGGCGGCCACCCGGGAGCGGAGGCTGGCGGCGAAGTCGACCTCGCCCCTCATGGCGGCTTCGGTCGCCGCCTGCACCTCTTCACGGCGACCGGCCTCGTCGGCGATGAGCTCGATCACCTCGTTGCGGATGAGGGTGGAATCGGCATCGAGGACGACGAGGAAACGCGCAGAGGTCACGCTCCGAGCCTACCGACAGCCGCTCCGCCCGCCGGACGCCGGTCAGCGCTCGATGAAGACGCCCTTGCCGACCACGGTGATGCCGGAGTCCGTGACCGTGAACCCTCGTTGCAGGTCGCGTTCGCGGTCGACACCCACGGTCGCACCGTCGGCGAGGACGACGTTCTTGTCCAGGATCGCCCGATGCACTCGCGAACCGGCGCCGACCTGGACGTGGTCGAACACGACGGAGTCCGTGATGGTGGATCCGCCGCCGGCCAGCGTCCAGGGACCCACGACGCTGCGTTCGAGATGGGTGCCCGAGAGCACGGATCCCAGCGAGACGATCGAGTCGATCGCGTTGCCGATGCGGCCCACCGAATCGCGGACGAACTTCGCGGGCGGCGAATTCACCGCCTGGGAGTGGATCGGCCACTCCATGTTGTACAGGTTGAAGATCGGCAGGGTCGAGATCAGATCCCGGTGGGCGTCGAAGAACGAGTCGATGGTACCCACGTCGCGCCAGTACGAGCGATCCCGCGGCGAGGAGCCGGGCACGTCGTTCTGTTTCATGTCGTAGTAGCCGGCCTCACCGCGGTCTACGAAGTACGGGACGATGTCGCCGCCCATGTCGTGCCCCGAGGTCGGCGACTCGCCGTCTGCCTCGACGGCCGCGATGAGGGCATCCGCGTCGAAGATGTAGTTGCCCATCGACGCGAGCACCTCGTGCGGTGCGTCGTCGAGACCCGTCGCGTCGGTCGGCTTCTCGAGGAACTGCTTGATGCGCCCGGTCTCGGTGTCGGCGTCGATGACGCCGAACTGCGAGGCCATCGCGATCGGCTGACGGATGCCGGCGACGGTCGCCTTCGCCCCGGATTCGATGTGCGCCTCGAGCATCTGCCGGAAGTCCATGCGGTACACGTGGTCGGCACCGATGACGACGACGATGTCGGGCTTCTCGTCGTTGATGAGGTTGAGGCTCTGCAGGATCGCGTCGGCCGAGCCGGAGAACCAGCGCTTGCCGAGTCGCTGCTGCGCGGGCACCGACGCGACGTACGAGTCGAGGAGCGCGGACATCCGCCATGTCTGGGAGATGTGACGGTCGAGGCTGTGCGACTTGTACTGCGTGAGCACGACGATCTGGCGCAGGCCGGAGTTGATGAGGTTCGAGATGGCGAAATCGATCAACCGGTACTGTCCGCCGAAGGGCACCGCAGGTTTTGCGCGGTCGGCTGTGAGGGGCATGAGTCGCTTGCCCTCGCCGCCGGCGAGGATGATGCCGAAGATCTTCTTTGGTGCGGACATGCACCCACCATAGATGCCGCGCGGCTCGGGTAACTAGCATCTGGACAACCGAGTCACTAGCGTCTAGGCATGCGCGTCGAAATGATCACGAAGGAATACCCGCCAGAGATCTACGGAGGCGCGGGAGTGCACGTCGCCGAGCTCGTCGCGGCGCTGCGGCAGAATATCGATGTACAGGTCAGGGCCTTCGGTGCGGAGCGCGAGGAGCCGGGCACGTTCGCGTACCGCACGCCCTCCGGACTCGCCTCCGCCAATGCCGCGTTGCAGACCCTGGGCACCGATCTCGAGATCGTCGCGGCGATCTCCGAGGCCGACATCGTGCACAGCCACACCTGGTACGCGAACTTCGCCGGGCACCTCGCGTCGCAGCTCCACGGCATCCCTCATGTGCTGACGGCGCACAGCCTCGAGCCGCTGCGCCCCTGGAAGGCCGAGCAGCTCGGCGGCGGCTACGCCGTCTCCAGCGGCATCGAGAAGCTCGCGTACGAGAACGCCGCGGCCGTCATCGCCGTGAGCGCGGGAATGCGGGCCGACATCCTGCGCAGCTATCCGTCCGTCGACCCCGCTCGGGTCCGCGTCATCCACAACGGCATCGACGTCGAGCGCTGGCGTCCGGTGCAGAACCGCGAGTTCCTCGCATCCGTGGGAATGGATCCGTCCCGACCGTCGGTCGTCTTCGTCGGGCGGATCACGAGGCAGAAGGGTCTGCCCTATCTGCTCCAGGCGGCGCGGCTGCTCCCGCCCGAGGTCCAGCTGATCCTCTGCGCGGGCGCGCCGGACACCCCCGAGATCCTGGCCGAGGTGCAGGAGGGCATGAAGCTGCTCCAGCAGACACGCGAGGGCGTCATCTGGATCGACCGGATGCTGCCGCGCGACGAGCTGTCGACGATCCTCGCGGCCGCGACGACGTTCGTGTGCCCGTCTGTCTACGAGCCCCTCGGCATCGTGAACCTCGAGGCGATGGCATGCGGCGCGGCCGTCGTCGGCACCGCGACCGGCGGCATTCCCGAGGTCGTGGCGGACGGTGTGACCGGACGCCTCGTGCCGATCGAGCAGGTGCAGGACGGAACCGGCACGCCGGTGGACCCCGAGCGGTACGTCGCGGATCTGGCCCGAGTGCTCACCGAGGTCGTCTCGGACCCCGAGAAGGCGCGCGAATACGGTGAGGCGGGGCGGGAGCGCGCACGGGACGAGTTCAGCTGGGGCGCGATCGCCGACACCACCCGCGCGCTGTACGCGGAGCTCGCCGAGTGAGCCGATAGGCTGATTGCATGCCGACCGCTCTGCAATTCACCGACGTCGTCGTGCGCCGCGAAGGCCGCAACATCATCGATGGCGTGACCTGGCAGGTAGACGACGATCAGCGGTGGGTGATCCTCGGACCCAACGGTGCGGGCAAGACCACCCTGCTGCAGCTCGCCGACACGCTGATGCACCCGACCTCCGGGACCGTGACCGTGCTGGGGGAGACCCTGGGGCGGACGGATGTGTTCGAGGTGCGCCCGCGCATCGGCTTCGCGTCCTCGGCGATGGCCAAGCGCGTGCCGCGCGACGAGACCGTCCTCAACACCGTGCTGACGGCCGCGTTCTCGGTGCTCGGGCGCTGGAACGAGAGCTACGAGGACATCGACGAGCGCCGCGCGCTCCGTGTGCTCGGGGACTGGCGCCTCGACCACCTCGCCGACCGCACGTTCGGCACCCTCAGCGACGGCGAGCAGAAGCGGGTCCAGATCGCCCGCGCGGTGATGACCGATCCGGAGCTGCTGCTCCTCGACGAGCCCACGGCCTCGCTCGACCTCGGATCGCGTGAGGAGCTGCTCGCTCTGCTGAGCGGCTACGCCTCGTCGCCGACGACCCCTGCCATGCTCATGGTCACGCATCACGTCGAGGAGATCCCCGTCGGCTTCACGCACGTGCTGCTGATGCGCGAGGGCCGGGTCGTCGCAGCCGGACCCATCGCGGAGACGCTCACCGCGGATGCGCTCGGTCAGACGTTCGGCATGCCGATCTCGCTCAGCAGCGAGGACGGACGCTACGCGGCCCGCGCAGCCTCCTGATCCCAGGTCGCCGAGCCGGTCGAAGTGCTGGTAGAATGGACCCTTGGTGCTCTCTGCGCCGCAGACTTCCCTCGTCCCTGGCACAATCCAGGGCAGCAACTAAGGAATCCCATGAAGACTGACATTCACCCCGACTACAAGGCTGTCGTGTTCCGCGACCTCGGCTCGGGAGAGACGTTCCTCACCCGTTCGACCGTCACGAGCGACAAGACGATCGAGCTCGACGGCGTGGAGTACCCCGTCATCGACGTCGAGATCTCCTCGGCCTCGCACCCGTTCTACACGGGCAAGCAGCGCATCATGGACTCGGCCGGCCGCGTCGAGAAGTTCAACCAGCGCTTCAAGGGCTTCGGCGGATCCAAGTAACGACATCCGCGCACGAAGGCCCCGGTTCCTCGGAACCGGGGCCTTCGTCGTCTGCGGCGGGAACGCGAGGCTCCGCGCCGGAGGTCGATCAGAGATCGATGGTGATTCGATCCCCGTCGATCCGGCTCGGCGGATCGCCGGGCGACGGTGCAGGCGCGGTGCGCTTCGTCTGACGATCGCGCTCCATGCCGGCCTCGTGGGCAGACGGCATCCACACCGCTTCGAACGATCCGCCGAGACCCCCGCCGGCGCTCTCGTACTTCTTCTCGAGCGGCATCCTCGAGTACACGGCGACGATCACGACGATGACGGCGATCGCCACCACGAGGAGGATCGCGATCGTCAGGAGCATGCCCAGAGCCTCGGTCATGCGTTCCAGGCTAGACGTGCGCGCCGGAGTCCGGCATCCACCCGGAGGAGGATCCTCAGCGGATCCGGCGACCGTGGGCGAGGTCGATGAGGTGCGTCAGCACCGGGCCGGACCGCAGGCCGTTGTGCTCGTGCTCGCTCGTCACCCACAGCTGCACTCCGGGCAGGAGGCGGGCGGTCTCGAGCGAGAACTCCAGCGGCACGTAGACATCGTCGGCGTACACCGCTGCGGCTCCCGTGGCCCCCGAGGCGGCGATGGCCACCTGGTCGTAGGTGCGCGGCCATTCGAACTCCGCGAGCGCAAGGGTGACGTCGCGCCAGGGCTGGAACGCCGGCACGGTCTCCGTCCACTCCCGCCGGATGTGCTCGCCGGTGAACAGCGTCACGTCGGAGCGGAAGTCCTCGGGCTCCGTGCGCTCGGCCGACCATCTCGTCGCGTGGCCGTCGGCGTAGCTCGACTCGTGGAAGGCGAAGTACAGCGGGTTGCGGCCGCCATAGGGCATCGCGGCCATCAGGTCGTAGCGGAACGCGTTCGATGAGGGATCCCGCTCCAGCAGCGACCACAGGGTCTGCCAGCCCTCGTTGGTGCCGAGGGCGGATCCGGCGGAGCGCAGCCGCGACGGTGAGACGACCTCGCCGTCCGGCAGGACGATCTCGCCCGCGTCCGCGAGGTCGACGAGGCGCCGCATGACGTCTCTGTGCTCCGGGAAGCGGCGGTAGTAGCGTTCGGACGCCACACGCATCTTGTCGTAGCAGAGGGCGTACACGTCGTCGGGGTGCCGACCGACGGCACTCAGTCCGCCTGTGATGAAGACGTCGGCCAGGGAGTCGGCGTCGGTCGAGAGGTACGCGAGCGTCGTGAATCCTCCGAACGACTGGCCCAGCACACTCCAGGTCTCGGCGCTCAGGTGCTGTCGCATGGCCTCGCAGTCGCGGACGATCGCGTCGGCACGGAGGTGCGTGAGGTGCTCGGCGACCGCCTCGGAGCCGCGTGCGAGGTCGGCGTCTCCGACGGGGGAGGAGAGCCCCGTTCCGCGCTGGTCGAGCATGACGACGCGATAGTGCGCCAACGCCTCGTCGAGCCACGCCGGTGAGGTCGAGCTGTGGAACGGCCGCGGAGCCTCGTGGCCGGGCCCGCCCTGCAGATAGACCAGGAAGGGCAGTCTCTCCCCGCCGTCCCGCGCGATCACACGGGCGAAGATGTCGATGGTGCGGGTGTCGGCGGGATCGTCCCAGACGAGCGGCACCGTGAGGGTGTGCTCTTCGATCGTCAGGTCGAGCAGGCGGCGGATCGTGGTCGTCATGTCACATCACATTCCCGATATAGGAGTACTTCACGAAGACCTCTGAGGCGATGTCGGACTCGAGCGCGATGCCCTGCACCGCATTCATCATGTAGTTCGAGTCCCAGCCCATGTAGAGGTGGTGCGTCTCGTCGAGCTGATCCCAGTGTCCGTTCCAGGCCATCTCGTCGTAGATCGGTCCGCCGTGCGCGGCGCAGTACGCGATCGCGGCATCCCGGGTGTCGGTCCACGCGCGACGGAACACACGGTTGAAGAGGTGCCTGACGTCGTAGACCTCCCATCGCTCGCCGCGGTACTCGACGTACTCGAACTCGCGCTCCCAGCCCGCCGGCCAGCCACGGCGGCGCACGGCGTCGAGGATCGGCGTGAGTCCGTCGTCGTCGATCTCGGGCAGCGCGGGGCGCGCCCAGATCCGCAGAAGGTCGGTCGTCAGGCGCACGGTCCGGGCAGAGATCGCCGCTGTGCCCCAGGTCTCGGTCGCCGTGAGTGCGCGCGTCTCGGCCACCGTGCTGCGGGCGTAGGCGCGGTCGCGTTTCGTGGGGAAGGACTCGCCGAACACGCGCTCGGCGAGGCCCTGCTCGAGGAGCGTGAGGTTGCCGAGGGTGGGAGCGAGCGCACGGTGGGCGTTGCGCTCGTCGTCGGTGTATTCGAGCCAGGTGCGGTCGCCGCCGCCCGACCAGTGGTCGGCCGGGACCACGGGCACGATGTGCTCGACGTCGAGGTCGGTCGCATCGTCGACGCCCTCGAGCCGCGCGAGCACGTAGGCCGGATGCGGGAGCTCGCTGTACTTGAGCACCGCGCTGACGCGCTCGTCCGACGGTGTGATGCGGGCGAAGGCGCGCGCCAGTGCGTCCCGCCCGTTGCGCCGAGCGCGACAGAGCCTCGCGACGAGTCGCTCGTTGGGCAGGTTCACGAGCGTGCGCCGCAGATACATCGCCTGGATCCACTCGAGGGTCTCGATCAGCTCCTCGCGCGTGATCAGCCCGCGGAGGTGGTCGCTGTACACGCTGAGGACCAGCGGGTATGCCGCGCGGCCGAACGTGTTCACGTGGCCGAGCTGACGGGAGATCTCCGCGTCCGGCTCGAGCGAGGGGTCGAGCAGGATGCCGTAGATCTCGGCGTAATGCCGCCAGACCTCGGCATCCGCCTGCAGCCGCCCGACGTCCACGCGGGGGAACGACTGCCGGAACGCGCTGTACACCCCGTGCTCGCCGTTCGCCGCGACCTCGCGACCCGTCGTCATGACGAGGTAATGGCGCCAGAAGGCGCCGATGGCCTCACCCGTGTGCTGCTCGATCGGCAGCCAGAACCGCGCCTCGACGTCGAGCTGCTCGCCGTGGGTGAGCCCCATGAGGATGTAGTTGTGGATGAGCTCGTGGTCGCGCAGCGGCTCGCCCGTGGAGTTCAGGCTCTCGAAGATCTGCTGCGCGTTCGCCTCTGCTCCCAGAGTGATCGACACGTGCTCGAGCTTCTGCAGTCCGCTCCAGATCAGCGGCGCCTCGTCGGCGTGCACCTGGCTGCGGAAGAAGGCGTAGTTGTCGTCGAATCGGGACTCGCGATCTCCGTGGTCGTCGCGCGCGAGGACGACGGACTCGTAGAGGTCGGCCCAGGCGTCGTGCGGACGCAGCTTGGTGCGGCTCGGGTCGTCCGGCCGGACGAGCACACGGTCGAGCTCGGCGGCGAGTGCGGGATCCGAGCCCTGGACGGCATGTCGGAGAGCCGCGACGAGGAGCATGAGCGTCGTGAGGCGCTGCTGGCCGTCGATGAGGACGAGGTCGGTGTCCGCATCCGAGTCGTCCGCCGCCGACAGGATCGAGCCGATGAAGTGGCGATGGGAGGCATCCTGCCGGGCCACCGCGCGAACGTCGGAGAGCAGCTGCTCGCATCCGCCGATGTCCCACCGGTACTGCCGCTGGTACACCGGAACGACGATGGTGGTGGAGTCCTGAGCGAGCCATTCGATCGTGTTGACAGCTGTCGCCTCGACGTTGGTCGCAGTGCCCATGCTGGTGTCTCGTCCTCCCGTACCGCCCGGCACCCGGAGTCGCCAGGCGCCCGGATCAGTCTATTCGCTTATTCCCGGCGACCCTCCGAGGCGCTCCTCGACCGCGCTGTTAGGCTTGCCTTATCAGGGCCTGTTAAAACGTGCTGGCCCCCGATGAAGGGACATGACCTAGATCATGGGATACATCAAGTCGAAGGCTCTCGAGGACAAGGGATTCGTCGTTCTCGACAGCTACAACCAGGAGCTCGACCCCAAGGAGTGGCTCGACATCGAGTACAACGACTGGAAGTCGTCGGGTGACACCCGCTTCGCTCCGCTCGCGAGCGCCAAGGGCGAGATCGAGTGCAACGGCTTCTGGAACCACAAGCCGCCGCGCACCGACAAGGACGGCGTCTGGATCGATTCGCAGACCGCGAAGGCGCCGAACCTGACGCGCCGCGCCCAGGAGCCGGGCGCGAATGTGGGGCGCTGCCGCGTCATCGAGCTGCAGCCGACCCCGTACGGCGAATGCCTGTACAACCTCCACCAGGACGACAACAACCGTCTGAACCCCGATGGCACCGGCTGGGTCGTCCGCGGGTTCTTCAACCTCACGGACGACAAGGACAGCTTCTTCGTCCTGCGCGAGAACCGCACCGACCCCAGCATCGAGTACCGCATCGCCCTGCCTGCGGGCGCACAGCTCATCGTGGACACACAGCGTCTGTGGCACGCGGCGACGCACGTCGGCACCGACCCCCGGTACTGCCTCATCACGTCGTGGACCTCCGGTCCCGAGCTCGACGCGTACATCGAGAAGTACCACGGCACCCAGGACGTTCCGAACGTCGAGGTTCCGCAGGACGTGCTGGAGGCCGGCTACGCCGAGCAGGCTCGTCGTGACGAGGCCCGCGCCGCGTACTACGCCGCCAAGGGTCAGCAGGTCAAGCAGGCGATGAGCGAGGCCTGATCCTCGTCGTACGCCTGACCGCCTGACGGTCCGAAGGCCCCGGTCGATCCGACCGGGGCCTTCTTCGTGCGTGATCACACGCTTGTGATTTCGCCTGGTCTGGGCGAGAATGGGCGCACAACCGCATATTCTCGCCAGTTCTCGTGGTTCAGGTCGTTGGGGAAGACGCACCTGATGAAACGGAGAGATCATGGCGACGGCTTACGCACGCGGAGTGGTGTTCATCCACTCTGCGCCTCGCGCGCTCTGCCCGCACCTGGAATGGGCGGTAGGACGCGCCATCGGGCGTGCGGTGAACTTCGACTGGACCGATCAGCCGGTGCTCGAGGGCTCGAGACGCGCTGAGTTCTACTGGGATGGCCCCGTGGGCACGGGTGCCGCGCTCGCGACGTCCATCCGCGGCTGGGAGCACCTGCGCTTCGAGGTCACCGAGGATCCGACGCCGAGAAGTGACGGCGGTCGGTGGCTGCACACGCCGGACCTCGGCATCCACTACGCGCAGACGGATGCCGCCGGCAACATCGTCGTCGGTGAGGACAGGATCCGCTACGCGATGGAGATCGCGGCCGGCAGCGCCACCGAGCTGCAGCGCGAACTCGACGTGGCCCTCGGCTCGGCGTGGGACGAGGAGCTGGAGCCGTTCCGTCACGCGAGCGACGATGCGCGCGTCGTGTGGCTGCACAAGGTCGGCTAGCCGGAGCCGCCACGAGACCTGGAGCGGGAAGGCGCGAGTATCGGATGCCGGTGAGCGATCCCGGACGCTGAGAAGGCGAATCCCCGCTCCACACGACGAGGACCCCGCCCCTGGGATCAGGGACGGGGTCCTCGTCTGTCAGATGACGGCGGCGTGGGAGACCTCTGCGGGTCGCGCGGCGCCGCCCGAATGCACGTCGTCCCACGCGAGACGGAGGCGGGTCATGGCCTCGGTCGTGCGCTCCGGTGGCAGCGTGATCGGGACGCGCATCCGTCGTTCGAGGACCCCGCCGGTGGAGAATCGGGGACCAGGGGGCAGGAGCAGCTGACGATCTCGCGCGGCGAGCGACAGCGCGGTGGAGACGGGCGCCCCCAGGTCGAGCCACGTGGAGAGTCCGCCGTTCGTGGGCGACATCTCGACGCCGTCGAGCCCGTCGAGCCCGGCAGCGACGGCCGCACGACCTGCTCGGAGCCTGCGGGTGACGTGCGCGGTGAGTGCCGGCATGTCCTGCAGCAGTTCGACGGCGATGCACTGCTCGAGCAGCGCCGTGCCGAGCTCGAACGAGGGGCGCACGGCGAGGAGCCGCGCGATCAGCGACCGGTCGGCGCGGATCCAGCCGATCCGCAACCCGCCCCAGGCGATCTTCGACATCGATCCGACAGTGATGATCTCAGGGCTGAACGCCGCCATCGGCAAGGGCGTCCATCCGCGATCGATATCGAGTTCGGCCGTCGTCTCGTCGACGAGCACGTGGGTTCCGACACTCCGGGCGGTGGTCGCGATCCTGGCGCGCTCCGAGTCGGGGAGTGTCGCGCCCGTCGGATTGTGGAAGTCGGGGATCAGATAGGCGGCATGCGGGCGAGTGCGCAGCAGGGTGTCCGTGACATGTCGCTCGTCCCAGCCGTCGACATCGACCGGGGTGGGCACGAGACGATACCCGTGCCGGTGGAACGCCTCCAGCGCGTGCGGAAAGGTCGGCTGTTCGACGAGAGCTCCGGCGCCACGGCGCCCGATCGTCGCGAGTATGAGGTTGACGGCGTTCAGGGCGCCCGAAGTGATGATGATCTCGTCGGCATCCGTCTCGACGCCGCGCTCGGTGAACCGCTGCGCGACGGCAGCGCGCAGCTCGGGGAGCCCTCGCAAGGAGTATCCGCTCGTGCCGCGCAGGGCGGCGAGGCGGGGAAGCGAGCGCACGGTCGCGTCGTAGAGGCCGGGTGTCGAATCCATCGACGCGATGGAGAGGTCGATCGCCGTTCCGTCGTCGCTTCCGGCCGCGGCGTGCGGCGAGTGGGGGAGCGCCACCCGCGTGCTTCCGCCGTGCACTCGGGTGACGAACCCGTCGGACTCGAGAAGGCTGTATGTCCTCGTCATGGTCGAGCGCGATCTGCGCAGCTCGACGGCGAGGGCGCGCTCGCTCGGCAGGCGCTCTCCGACCGTCAGACGGCCGTCGAGGATCAGGGCACGGATGTGTCCGGCGAGGGCCGCCGCGGTCGCTCCGGCGACGTTCTCGGCGCCGAGCTGTTCGACGAGTCGCGAGGTCATGCATCCAGCATGCCGCAAAGTGGCCTGAACGCATCAGGCCACTTCTCCTGGAGTGGACTTTCTCCGCCGCCGCGGCACTGGTCCACGATAGAGATATGCAGCTCCGCTCCGTCTTCCTCCCGATCGCCTCGACCGGTCGTCGCGACCTCGTCGAGCGCGTCGGCCAGCTTCTCATCGGGCTCTTCCTCTACGGCGTCGCGCTCGGTCTGATGGTGCGTGGCGGCATCGGCGTCGCACCGTGGGACGTGCTCGCGCTCGGGGTGTCGAGAAGCACCGGCATCGGCTACGGCTCGGTCACCGTCCTCGTCTCCATCGTGGTGCTGCTCCTGTGGATCCCGCTGCGGCAGCGTCTGGGGATCGGCACCGCGCTCAACGCGCTGCTCGTGGGACCGAGCGCCGACATCGCTCTCCTGCTCATCCCCGCGCCTCCCTCGGTGTGGGTGGGTGCTCCGATGTTCGTCGCCGGACTGCTGCTGCTCGCCTTCGCGACCGGCCTGTACATCGCCGCGGACTTCGGTCCCGGCCCCCGCGACGGGCTCATGACGGGTCTCGTCGCACGCACGGGGTGGCGCGTGTGGGTCGTCCGCACTCTTCTCGAGGGGAGTGTCCTGGTGATCGGCTTCCTCCTCGGCGGCCCGGTCGGCGTCGGCACCGTGCTGTTCGCGTTCGGGGTCGGACCGCTCATCGGCTGGTTCCTTCCCTGGGCGACACGGATGCGTGCGGTGCGCTCCCGTCAGCTGTCGCGAATCGCGTGACTCGCCCCCGCACATGAGAACGGCCCCCGGATCGCTCCGGGGGCCGTTCTCATGCAGCGGATGCCGGTCAGTCGGCGCTCGCGAACACGGCGACGGCGTTGTGGCCGCCGAAGCCGAACGAGTTGCTGATCGCGATCTGCGGGCCGTCACCGAGGGGCGTGGGCTCGCCGGAGAGGCGGAACGGCACGGCCGGGTCGGGCTCGGTCATGTTGATGGTGGGGGGCGCCACGCGGTCGCGGATCGCGAGGAGCGAGAAGATCGCCTCGAGGGCACCGGTGCCACCGAGCAGGTGTCCGGTCGATGCCTTGGTCGCCGAGACGGGGATCTCGTCGATCCGGTCGCCGAAGACCTTCTTCAGCGCCACGTACTCGTTGGGATCGCCGACCGGGGTCGACGTGGCGTGCGCGTTGATGTGCGTCACCTGATCGGGAGTGACCCCGGCCTCGGCGAGAGCCTGGGTGACGGCGCGCGCGGCGCCGTTGCCCTCGGGGTCGTTGCCCGTGATGTGGTACGCGTCGGCTGTCACGCCGCCGCCGAGGACGTAGCCGTAGATCTTGGCGCCGCGGGCCTTGGCGTGCTCCTCGGTCTCGAGGATCAGCGCGGCAGCGCCCTCGCCCATCACGAAGCCGTCGCGATCGATCGCGCCGGGGCGCGAGGCGGTCGCAGGGTCGTCGTTGCGGCGGGACAACGCCTGCGCCGAGGCGAACGACGCCATCGTGATCGGGTGGATCGCGGATTCTGTGCCGCCCGCGATGACGACGTCGGCGAGACCCTCCTGCAGGTGGTGGAAGGCGTGGATGACTGATTCGGTGCTCGAGGCGCAGGCGCTCACGACGGTCTGCGCGTAGGCGCGAGCCTCGAACTGCAGCGACAGGTTACCGGCCGCGGCGTTGGGCATCAGCATCGGCACGGTGAGGGGCATCACGCGACGGGGGCCCTTCTCACGCAGCGTGTCCCACGCGTCGAGCAGGGTCCAGAGGCCTCCGATGCCGGTGGCGAAGTCTACGCCGAGGCGCTCGGGGGCGACCTCGGGGGAGCCCGCGTCTGCCCAGGCCTCACGCGCGGCGATCAGGGCGAACTGCGACGACGGGTCGAGCCGCTTCGCCTCGTGGCGAGGCAGGACCTCTTCGGGGCGGACGATCGCCTCGGCCGCGAAGGTCACGGGCAGCTCGTACTGCTGCACCCAGTCGTGCTCGAGGGTCCGGGTGCCGGACATCCCTGCGAGCAGGTTCTCCCAGTTCTCCGGGGCGGTCCCGCCGATGGCGGACGTGGCGCCGATGCCGGTGACGACGATGCGCTTGGTCATGTGTGGTTCCTTGTCAGGCGGGTCGAGCAGAAGGCGGGCAAGGCGGAGGATGCCACGCCCCGCTGGTGCGGGGGTGGCATCCTGCGTGGATTACTCCTGGCCTGCGACGATGAAGTTGACGGCGTCGCCGACGGTCTTGAGGTTCTTGACCTCGTCGTCGGGGATGGTGACGCCGAACTTCTCCTCGGCGTTGACGACGATCGTCATCATCGAGATCGAGTCGATGTCGAGGTCGTCGGTGAACGACTTCTCGAGGGCGACCTCGGAGGCGTTGATGCCGGTCTCGTCGGTGATCAGCTCTGCGAGGCCAGCGAGGACCTCATCGTTGGTGAAAGCCATGTGGTCTTCCTCTTTCTTGCGGGTTGTATTCGGAACCGTGGAACAGTCTAGGGAAAGTGGCGCGTCGTCAGGGGAGGACGACGACCTGAGCGGCGAAGACGAGGCCCGCGCCGAAGCCGATCTGCAGTGCGAGTCCGCCCGAGAGCTCGGGGTGCTCGGCCATCAGCCGGTGGCTGGCGAGCGGGATGGACGCCGCCGAGGTGTTGCCGGTCGTCTCGATGTCGCGGGCGATCACCGTGGACTCCGGCAGCTTCAGCTGCTTGGCGAACTCGTCGATGATGCGCACGTTCGCCTGGTGCGGGATGAAGGCGGCGATGTCCGTCGGCTCGACCCCCGCCTTGTCGAGGGCCTCGCGCGCCACCTTCGCCATCTCCCACACCGCCCACCGGAAGACCGTCGGGCCCTCCTGACGGAGCGTCGGCCACGGCACCTCGCCGTCGCGGAACTCGGTGAGCGTGCCGTTCATGCCGACGGCGTCGGCCTTCGAGCCGTCGGACCCCCATACGGCCGGCGCGATGCCGGGAGTGTCGCTCGGACCGATGAGCGCGGCTCCGGCGCCGTCGCCCAGCAGGAACGAGATGCTGCGGTCGGCCGGATCGACGATGTCCGAGAGCTTCTCGGTGCCGATCACCAGCGCATAGCGGGCCGCGCCCGCCTTGATGAGGGCGTCCGCCTGGGTGACGGCGTAGGCGTATCCCGCGCACGCGGCGTTGACGTCGTACGCCGCCGCGGGATTGGCTCCGACGCGGTCGGCGACGATCGCGGAGACCGACGGCGACTGCTTCGGGTTGCTGATCGTGGCGACGATGACGAGGTCGATCTGGTCGGCCGGGACGCCCGACTTCTCGATCGCCTCCGTCGCCGCGACGGTGGCGAGGTCGATCGCGTCGGTGTCGTGATCGGCACGCACGCGGGTGACGATCCCGGTGCGCTGACGGATCCACTCGTCACTGGAATCGATCGGACCGATGAGGTCCTCGTTCGGGACGGCGTTCTCGCCGCGCGCGGCGCCGTACGAGTAGATGCGGGTGAACGCGGGGCCCGTGGCCTGGGTCAGGGTGATGCTCATGCGGCTTCTCCGTTCAGCAGCGCGACGGCCGCATCGAGGTCATCGGGGGTCTTGACGGCGACCGTGGGCACGCCGCGCAGTCCGCGCTTGGCGAGGCCGGTCAGAGCGCCGGCGGGGGCGAGCTCGATGAGCCCGGTGATGCCACGGTCGGCGAAGGACGCCATGCAGAGGTCCCAGCGCACGGGCGACGAGACCTGGTCGACCAGGTAGTCCAGCGCCTGTGCTCCGTCGGTGACGACCGAGCCGTCGCGGTTGGTCCAGAGCGTGAGGTCGGGGTCGGCGGGGGCCACGGTCGAGACGGCGTCGCGGAGCGCGGCCACCGCAGGTTGCATGTACGACGTGTGGAAGGCGCCGGCCACCTGCAGCGCGATCACGCGGGAGCCCTTGACCGGCTCGCCGGCGAGGGCGTCGAGCCCCGCGAGCTCGCCGGCGACCACGAGCTGACCGCCGCCGTTGTAGTTCGCGGGGGAGAGGCCGAGTTCGGTGAGGCGCGCGAGGATCGCCTCCTCGTCGCCGCCCAGGACGGCGCTCATTCCGGTCGGGGTCTGAGCGGCGGCATCCGCCATGGCCCGACCGCGGATGCCGACGAGGCGCATACCGGTCTCGGCGTCGATGACCCCGCTGCCGACGAGCGCCGCGATCTCGCCGACCGAGTGGCCGGCGATTCCGTCGGCGCGGCGTCCGGCGCGTGCCGTCAGCGCGTCGGCCGCGATGAGGGAAGCGGCCACGATGAGGGGCTGCGCGACGCGGGTGTCACGGATCGTGTCGGCATCCGACACCGTCCCGTGCTGGCGGAGGTCGACCTCAGCGGCATCGGAGTAGGCGACGAGCTTCTCCGCCACGCCGTCCAGCTCGAGCCAGGGGGAGAGGAAGCCGGGGGTCTGCGAGCCCTGTCCGGGGCATACGACGACAATCACATCCCCAAGTCTGCCAACGATCGGCCGAGATCGGTGGATGATCCATCACAAGATTCGGGAAAACCCTTGTGTGTGGCGCACAGCGGCGGCGGATACGGCGCGCCGAGGGATGGACTCAGCGCTGAGGTCGACGGAGCGGGGGCCTGCGGCGGACCTGCTCGGCGGCGCCGATCGACCCCAGGATGAGCGCCGTCTGCAGGATGAGCGCCTCGCGGGGGCCGGTCGCGTCCCAGCCGATCACCTCGCTCACGCGCTTGAGGCGATAGCGGACCGTGTTGGGGTGCACGAACAGCTCGCGCGCCGTCGCCTCGAGCGAACGGCCGTTGTCGAGATAGCTCCACAGTGTCGTGACGAGGTCGGTCGAGTGCGCCTGCAGGGGGCGGAAGATCCGCTCGATGAGCGTCTGCTTGGCGAGCGGATCTCCGGCGAGGGCGCGCTCGGGCAGCAGGTCGTCGGCCTCGACCGGGCGCGGTGCGCTGCGCCAGGCGCGGGCCACGGCGAAACCGGCGAGTGCCGCTCGCGCGCTCTGGCTCGCGTCGACGAGAGCGGCGACGGCGGGTCCGAGGACGACGTATCCGGGGCCGAACGAGGGCTCGAGGCGCGAGGCGATCTCCTCGAAGCCGAGTTCCTCCTCCTCGCCGTCCGGCACCTCCTGCCCCGCGATGCGGGCGCGGCCGATGACGAGCACCAGCCGGGAGCCCTGCACGCCGATGAGGACGTCGACGGACAGCTTGCGCGCCGTGCGGCGCACGAGGTCGACGTCGAACTGCGGCGGAGTCGTGCCGACGAGTACCGCGACCTCGCCGTGGCCGTGCCATCCGAGAGCAGCGATCCGGCTCGGCAGCTCCTCGTCCGCCTCACCGGTGAGAATGGAATCGACGACGAGGGCTTCGAGACGTGCGTCCCAGAGGCCTCGAGCCTCGGCGGCCCTGGCGTAGACGTCGGCGGCCGCGAAGGCGACATCGCGGGAGTACAGGAGGATCGCTTCGCGCAGGTCGTCGCCCCGGCCGGCGACGCGCTCCTCGGTCACCTCGACGGTGACCCGGATGAGCTGCAGCGTCTGCTGGAGGCTCACGCTCCGCAGCAGCTCGCGGGGGGCGGCGGCGAAGATGTCGGCGGCGATCCAGGGGGTCGATGTCGGATCCTCGTACCACTGGATGAACGAGGTGATACCGGCCTGTGCCACCAGCCCGACCGCAGAGCGGCGGGCTGGTGGCATGTCGGCGTACCAGGGGAGGGTGTCCTCCAGGCGCTTGATCGTCACCGAGGCGATGTCACCGGAGATCCGGCGCAGCCAGGTGAGCGTCGCGGCCTTGTCCATTCCGCGCGGAGAGGAGCCTGTCACCGATGGCTCAGCTTTCGCCGCCCGCGTTGCCGCTGGTGCCAGCGGTCACGTCGTGCAGGCTGTACTTCTGGATGGCCTGCGCGGCGAGCGAGCGGTCGACCTTGCCTTCCTCGGCGAGAGACTGCAGAGTGCGGACGACGATCGACGGGCCGTCGATCTTGAAGAAGCGACGAGCGGCGGCGCGCGTGTCGGAGAACCCGAAGCCGTCGGCGCCGAGCGTCGCGAAACGGTTGGGCACCCACGGGCGGATCTGGTCCTGCACGGCGTGCATGTAGTCGCTCACGGCGACGACCGGTCCTTCTACGCCTTCCAGCTTCTGCGTGAGGTAGGCCGTACGCGGCTCCTCCTCGGGGTGCAGGAAGTTGTGCTCGTCGGCGGCGAGACCGTCGCGACGCAGCTCGGTCCAGGAGGTGACGGACCACACGTCGGCGATCACGCCCCAGTCGTTCTTCAGAAGCGCCTGCGCCTCGAGGGCCCAGGGGAGTCCGACGCCCGAGGCGAAGAGCTGGGCGCGGTGGCCCTCGCCCTCACCGACGGACACGCGGTGGATACCACGCACGATGCCGTCGACGTCGACATCCGCCGGCTCGACGGGCTGCACGAGCGGCTCGTTGTAGACCGTCAGGTAGTACATGACGTTCGGGTCTTCGTGGTTCCCGCCGTACATGCGCTCGAGGCCCGACCGCATGATGTGCGCGATCTCGTACCCGTACGCGGGGTCGTACGACACCGTCGCCGGGTTCGTCGCCGCCAGCAGGTGCGAGTGGCCGTCGGCGTGCTGCAGGCCCTCACCCGTGAGGGTGGTGCGACCGGCGGTGGCGCCGATGATGAAGCCTCGGGCCATCTGGTCGCCGGCTGCCCACTGGGCGTCGCCCGTGCGCTGGAAGCCGAACATCGAGTAGAAGAGGTAGATCGGGATCAGCGGCTCGCCGTGCGTGGCGTACGACGTGCCCGCGGCGGTGAAGGCCGCGAGAGCGCCCGCCTCGTTGATGCCGACGTGCACGATCTGGCCCTGCGGGCTCTCCTTGTAGGCGAGGAGCAGCTCCCGGTCGACCGACGTGTAGTGCTGGCCGTTCGGGTTGTAGATCTTCGCCGTCGGGAAGTACGCGTCCATGCCGAACGTGCGTGCCTCGTCGGGGATGATCGGGACGATGCGGTGACCGAAGTCCTTCGAGCGCAGCAGGTCCTTCAGGAGACGGACGAACGCCATGGTCGTCGCGATCTCCTGCGTGCCCGAGCCCTTCTTGGGCAGGGCGTACGCGGTGTCGTCCGGAAGCGACAGGCCGACGTGCGTCGAACGCCGCTCCGGGAGGAACCCGCCGAGGGCCTGACGGCGCTCGAGCATGTACTGGATCGTCTCGTCCTGCGGTCCCGGGTTGTAGTACGGGGGCAGGTACGGGTTCTCCTCGAGCTGCGCATCCGTGATCGGGATGTGCATCGCGTCACGGAACGTCTTGAGGTTGTCCAGCGTCATCTTCTTCATCTGGTGGGTCGCGTTGCGGCCCTCGAACTGCGGACCGAGGCCGTAGCCCTTGACGGTCTTCGCGAGGATGACGGTCGGCTTGCCCTTGTGCTCGGTCGCGGCCTTGAAGGCGGCGTAGACCTTGCGGTAGTCGTGCCCACCGCGCTTCAGGTTCCAGATGTCCTCGTCGGAGTAGTCCTTGACGAGGGCGGCGGCACGCTCGTCGCGGCCGAAGAAGTGCTCGCGGATGTACGCGCCGGACTCGGCCTTGTACGTCTGGTAGTCGCCGTCGGGGGTGACGTTCATGAGGTTGAGCAGAGCGCCCTCGGTGTCGCGGGCGAGCAGGTCGTCCCACTCGCGGCCCCAGACGACCTTGATGACGTTCCAGCCCGCGCCGCGGAAGAACGACTCGAGCTCCTGCACGATCTTGCCGTTTCCGCGCACGGGACCGTCGAGGCGCTGCAGGTTGCAGTTGACGATGAACGTGAGGTTGTCGAGGCCCTCGTTCGCCGCGACCTGCAGCTGTCCGCGGCTCTCGACCTCGTCCATCTCGCCGTCGCCGAGGAAGGCCCAGACGTGCGAGGCCGACGTGTCCTTGATGCCGCGGTTCTCGAGGTACTTGTTCGACATCGCCTGGTAGATGGCGTTGATCGGGCCGAGACCCATCGAGACCGTCGGGAACTGCCAGTACTCCGGCATCAGCCGCGGGTGCGGGTACGACGGGATGCCGTTCTCGCGGGACTTCTCCTGACGGAATCCGTCGAGCTGGTCCTCGGTCAGGCGTCCTTCGAGGAAGGAGCGGGCGTAGGTGCCGGGGGAGGCGTGGCCCTGGATGAAGATCTGGTCTCCGCCGCCGGCGTTGTCGGCGCCCTTGAAGAAGTGGTTGAAGCCCACCTCGTAGAGCGCCGCGGACGATGCGTAGGTCGAGATGTGTCCGCCGACGCCGATGCCGGGGCGCTGCGCGCGGTGCACCGTCATGGCCGCGTTCCAGCGGATCCACGCACGGTAGCGGCGCTCGACCTCTTCGTCACCCGGGAACTCGGGCTCGTTCTCGGGAGCGATCGTGTTGATGTAGTCCGTGGTCGGAACCATCGGCACATTCAGGTGCAGCTCCTTGGAGCGCTTGAGCAGGCTGAGCATGATCTCGCGACCGCGGCCGTGCCCCTTGGCGTCCACGAGCTCGTCGAGCGACTGCTGCCACTCGCCGGTCTCTTCGGGATCGCTGTCGAGGGGGCCCTGGGAGTATGGATCCTGGTCGTGCACAGTCACGGGGGAGCCTTTCGTCAAGCTGGCAGGTCATGCCAATGAAACGGGAAGCGACGCGGGCAGCCTTGTCGGCTGTGCACAACGCGTGCCGCCCTCAGCCTAGCCCTCTTCCACGACATCGGCGCGCATCGGGTCGTGGGTAGACTGAGGGCACCAGGGCCTTTAGCTCAGCTGGTAGAGCGCCACGTTTACACCGTGGATGTCGTCGGTTCGATCCCGGCAGGGCCCACCTAGAAATCAGTGGCATCGACCGAAAGTGATCGGCGCCGCGAAATCATGCGCGGCCCCCCCGGCGGCCCCCGGTCGCACGTGACCTCAGTTAGCTCTCGGAGCATAATCGCCGGGCGCCTGCAACCGATGCTGTATCTCGGGCGAGCTTCCCGGTGGCAAGTGGAGATTCACCGTGCTCGTGCCGTCTAGTTCGCGAACCCTTGCGTTCTGGAGCGCGAAGGGCGAGCAGTGGGAGGCGCTCCGCGGCGCACCGATGCTGCACACCGGTGAACTCTTGCTCTTCCGCATGCCTCGCTATGCCTGGTCAGCCGGGCGGAGGAGGATCTCGTTGATGGCGAGGTGTCGGGGGCGCGCGAGAGTGAAGGCGATTACTTCGGCGATGTCGTCCGCGGTGACTGTTGCTTTGGCGTAGAGATCGTTGATTGCAGTTTTGGTTTGTCCGTGGGTGGTGTGGTGCGGGAGTTCGGTGTCAACGACGCCCGGTTCGATGAGGGTGACGCGGATCTGGGGGAGGAGCTCCTGGCGGAGCGATTCTGACCAGCCGTTGATGCCCCATTTGGTTGCGGCGTAGACGCCGTTTCCTGCGCGAGCGGTGCGGCCTGCGACGGAGGAGATGTTGATGATATCTCCTGCATCCGCGGCCCTGAGTTGCGGGAGGAAGACTTCGGCGGTGGTGATCGCGCCCATGAGGTTGACCTCGATCATCTGCCGGTAGTCGTCGCGCTGCTCAGCGGAGAAGGGGCCAAGAAGCATGATGCCGGCGTTGTTGATGAGGATGTCGGCGCCGCCGAGTTCGGCCAGGACACGTTCTGCTGCGGCGGTGATGGAGTCGCGGTCGGTGACGTCGGCGGGGATCGCGATTGCGCGGTCACCGAGTTCGGTGGCAATGGTGTTGATGCGGTCTGCGCGGCGGGCGAGCAGTACGACAATGTGCCCGGCGGCGTGGAGTGCGCGGGCGGTGGCTTCGCCGATGCCCGATGATGCTCCGGTGATGACGGCGACGCGAGGAGTGGCGGTCTCGGTTGTCATAGCTGGGTCTCCTTCTGGGTGGCGGGCGCTTCGGCTATCCAGCTGCGGAGCATGTTGAGCGCGTCGGCGGATGGTGAGCCTGGTTCGGTGAGGTAGGTGGTGAGGCGAATATCAGGCGTGGAGGGAAGTGTGAGTGATTCGAATCCGAGGGTCATCTCACCCACGATGGGGTGGTGGATCCGTTTGGAGCCGGTGGTGTGGGTGCGGACGGTGTGGCTGCCCCACCAGGTGCGGAATTCGGTGCTGCGCGTGGCGAGTTCGCCGACCAAACCGGAGAGGGCCTTGTCGGAGGGGTCGTGTCCCGCGCGGAGGCGAAGTGAGGAGACCATTTCGCGGGCGATCTTCTCCCAGTCGAGGTAGAACTCCCGGGATGCCGGGTCAAGGAACAGATACCGGGCGCTGTTCACCGGTGGCTTGCCCTCCGGGAACATGAACGGCAGAAGGGCCCGCGCGAGGGTGTTGGCCGCCAGGGGCGTGCCGAGGGTGGAGAGGGCGACGGTTGGCACGTCGCTCATGGTGTCGATGAGTTGAACGATCCGGGCTGGAACCGGGGTCTCTCGTTTGGCGCGGGGTGCTCGGAGGGAGCCGGTCGCTGCCCGTGCGAGGTCGAAGAGGTGCTGTTGTTCGGCCTCGTTGAGCTGGAACGCGTTGACGAGCGCGTAGAGCACGCTCTCCGAGACGCCACCGAGGTCACCACGCTCCATCCGCGTGTAGTACGCCGTTGACACTCCGGCGAGCTGCGCGACTTCCTCACGGCGCAGGCCGGGCACACGCCGCTCTCCTCCGAAGAAGGTCAGACCGGCTTGCTCGGGGGTGATGCGGCCGCGGAGTGCGGTGAGGAATTCCTGAACCTCGTGCCTGGTGTCCATACATTCGACGGTAGCCCGCGCTTTCGCGCTGCGGGAGTCCCTGTCATTCACCCCCAGCGCCCAGAGACAAGCACATTGTGGGGGTGAATGACAGGGACTCTCACCTCGTTGTCGACGGTGCTTAGCGTGGAGGCATGACCACTTCAACGATCACTCTGAACAACGGGGTGGAGATCCCCGCCATCGGCCTCGGTGTCTTCCAGACCCCGCCCGAGGAGACCGTCGCCGCTGTCGCGACAGCGCTCCGCACCGGCTACCGCCACATCGACACCGCTGCCGCCTACGGGAACGAGAAGGAGGTCGGTCAGGGCATCCGCGAATCCGGTGTGCCTCGCGAGGACATCTTCATCGAGTCCAAGGTGTGGATCAGCGACTACGGCTACGACGAAACCCTCCACGCGTTCGAGAAGAGCGCCGCGAAGCTGGGCGTCGAGCAGATCGATCTGTTCATCCTCCACCAGGCGCTGCCGTCCGCGTTCGACAAGACCATCGCCGCATACAAGGCGCTCGAGCAGCTCCTTGCCGACGGGAAGGTCCGCGCGATCGGTGTCAGCAACTTCATGCCCGAGCACCTGACCCAGCTTCTCGAACAGACCGACGTCGTGCCGGCGGTGAACCAGATCGAGCTGCACCCGTACTTCCAGCAGAAGGAACTCGTCGCGCTCCACCGGAAGCACGGCATCACCACTCAGGCGTGGTCGCCCATCGGCGGCATCACGTCCTACCGGGAATCCGCGAAGCGCAGCTTCGACGAGCCCGTCATCCTCACCATCGGTGAGAAGCACGGCAAGTCCGCCGCGCAGGTGATGCTCCGCTGGCACATCCAGAATGGCGTACAGGTCATCCCCAAGTCGACCAAAGCGCACCGCATCGCGGAGAACTTCGACGTCTTCGACTTCGAACTCACCCCCGACGAGGTCGCTCAGATCGACGCCCTCGACACTGGCGTTCGCGGTGGACCCGAGCCCGACGTCATCACCCTCGAGAACTTCGGAAAGCCGATCCCCGAGGCGTGACCCGCTGCGGGCGCGAACGACCCGAACGTTCGCGCCCGCCCCTCCCGCCCCTAGGAGGCACCATGAACCGCCGTGATTTCCTCGCTGCCGGTGCCGTTCTCGGCGGCACAGTGCTTGCGACCGTCCTTGCCGCCTGCACTCCGAACCGGGAGACCACAATGACCACACCCACCCCGACCCCACAACCGACCGAAGGCGCTTCCTCACCCGATTCCGGGGGCCGGGTGCTGCTGGCATACTTCTCCCGCCCGGGCGAGAACTACTACTACGGCGACCGCATCGACCTCGATGTAGGAAACACTCAGGTCGTCGCGGAGATGATCGCCGCCGCAACCACCGTCGACGTCTATCGGATTGAACCAGCCGATCCGTACCCGGACGACTACGAAGAGACCGTGCAACGGAACGTGCGGGAAGAGAACGACGACGCCCGCCCCGCGATCGCGAACCCGCTCCCCGACGTCTCCGACTACGACATCGTCCTGCTGGGCAGTCCCGTGTGGAATGTGCAGACCCCGATGATCATGCGCACCTTCGTCGAAGGCGTCGACCTCGCCGGGAAAACCATCCACCCGTTCGTCACGTACGCCGTGAGTGGCATGGGACGCGTCGACAGCGACTACGTAGATCTCTGCCCCGATTCCACGATCGCCGAAGGCCTCGCCGTGCAAGGCGAGGCAGCCGCACAAGCTCAACCCGACGTCCAAGCCTGGCTTCGACGCATCGGACTCTGAACAACCCACCGGAGAGAACCACCATGACCGACCACGCCCTCACCGTCCTCATCGTCGGAGCAACAGGAAGCATCGGGCAGCACGTCGTCGAACAAGCCGTCCAGGCCGGACATCACACCCGAGCGCTCGTCCGCAACAACAGCAAGGCCCGCGGGATCGCTTCCGGAGCCGAGACAGTCATCGGTGACCTCACGGACGCCAGCACGCTCGCAGAGGCCGTTGACGGTATCGACGCCGTTGTCTTCACACACGGCAGCAGCAACGAGCCGGAGGCCGTCAACTACGGGGCTGTGCGCAATGTGCTTCGCGCTCTGAATGGCCGACCCGCCCGGATCGCGCTGATGACAACGATCGGAGTCACCGCACACTACGAGACATCCGAATGGAAGCGACGCGGCGAGCGCCTCGTGCGCGCCAGCGGCAACACGTACACGATCGTTCGCCCCGGCTGGTTCGACTACAACGCACCCGATCAGCTGAAAATCACCATGCGTCAGGGCGACACCCACCTCACCGGTACCCCCGCAGACGGCGTGATCGCCCGCAGACAGATCGCCCGCGTACTGCTCGACAGCCTCACCAACCCTCAGGCCGACCGCCGAACCCTGGAACTCGTCGCCGAACACGGCCCCGAACAGGTCGACCTCGGACCGGTATTCGGCGCCCTGGAACCCGACCCCACCGGGTCCCTCGACGGCGCCAAGGATACCGACAACCTGCCCGCGTCCGAAGAACCCCAGCGCGTCGTCGACGACCTCAACACCGTCCGTGGCAACGCCTGATCACCGATCGAAATGGAGATGCACATGAACACCCGCACTCTCGGCCGCACCGGCCTGGAAGTATCCGCCATCGGCTTCGGATGCATGGGCCTCAGCCACGGCTACGGACACAACCTCGACGACGCACACGGCATCGAGGTGATCCGGCGCGCTGTCGACCTCGGAGTGACCTTCTTCGACACCGCCCAGGTCTACGGCCCCTTCACCAACGAAGAGCTGGTCGGCAAAGCACTCGCCCCCGTCCGCGACGATGTCGTGATCGCCACCAAATTCGGCTTCGACTTCGACGGCACCAGCGAAACCGGACTGAACAGCACCCCGGGCTACATTCGACAGACCGTGGACGCATCGCTTCAGCGTCTCGGTGTCGACAAGATCGACCTGCTCTATCAGCACCGTGTCGATCCCGCAGTCCCCATCGAAGACGTCGCCGGGACGGTCAAAGAGCTGATCGACGCAGGCAAAGTCACCCACTTCGGTCTATCCGAAGCCGGTGCCGACACCATCCGCCGCGCGCACGCCGTCCAGCCGGTCACTGCCCTGCAGAGCGAGTACTCACTGTGGTGGCGGGAACCCGAAGAGGTGATCCTCCCGGCCCTGCTTGAACTCGGCATCGGGCTGGTCCCGTTCAGTCCTTTAGGAAAGGGGCTTCTCACGGGCACCCTCGACACCTCGACATCGTTCGGTGAGGGAGACGTCCGAGCGACCCTGCCACGCTACAGCGCTGAAGGTCGCGACGCGGGGCAGCAACTGGTCGACCTGCTCGCGCAGATCGCAGCGCGAAGGAACGCGACATCCGCCCAGGTCGCCCTCGCATGGCTCCTCGCACAGAACACCTCGATTGCGCCCATCCCCGGCACGACGAAGGTTCACCGCCTGGAGGAGAACGTCGGAGCATCCGCTGTCGCCCTTAACGATGACGAACTCGTGCAGCTGACGACCGCATCGAGCCTCGTCGACACCTCGCTCGCGCGGTACCCCGCGAGCATGCAGAAGTGGATCGATCGCTAAGGAAGCACTGAACTATCGAAACCGCCGGTCAGTGCGGACGCGGTGACTCGATCGTCACTCGCCGCTGTCAGGACTGGCGGACCCGGTCACGGGGGCGGGTATCCAGTAACATCCTCAAGCCGTTCGGGTGCTCCCGGAACCTTCGGGATGCGCGCGTACCAGCGTAGAGAGGTCGCCCGAAGGCGCTCCGCAAGTTGCGGCTCGTGGCCGGCGTAGTCGATAAACCGAAACACGCCGTACTGCGTAACCCTGTTCGCGAGCACGAGGATTGCTGACATCGCGTCGGCATCCGGGAAAGAGAATGGTTGCCCGCCGAGTTGGACGTTTACACCGTGGATGTCGTCGGTTCGATCCCGGCAGGGCCCACCTCTCCTCGTCTCCTCCGTCCGTCATGCCGAACGCCATGCCGCGATCAGGCATGCGGTCGCCTCGGGATCGGTGTCATCCCCAAACGTTCACTGGCGCGGCACCCGGACGGCGTCCTATGGTCGACTCACACGCGGTCGCCTTCGGCTGCGTCGCACCGCCGCGACCGGCAGGGCCGTGGCTCGAAGAGACGGAGCCCCCATGTCCGATCTGATCGTCATCGCGTTCGACAACGAGGCACAGGCTGAAGCAGCGTTCAACGAAGTGCAGTCCCTGGAGAACGACCTCGTCGTCCAGCTCGCGGGTCTCGCGCTGGTCAAGGTGGACGGCGAGGGGAAGACGCACGTCGAATACCCCGGAGCGGTCGGCAACATCGGCGCCGGTGCGGCGGGCGGCGCGCTCTTCGGGACCCTGATCGGAATCCTCTTCTTCGTCCCGTTCGCCGGTCTGATCTTCGGCGGACTCTTCGGGGCTCTGTTCGCGGGACTCGACAAGAGCGGGCTCGACGCCCAGTTCCGAGACCGGGTCAAGAGCACGGTCTCCGCCGGCAAGTCCGCCGTCGTCGTCTATGCCGTCAAGCTCACCCAGGACAAGTTCGCCGCCGCCCTCGCCCCGTACGAGGGAACCGTCGTCCAGACGTCTCTGTCCGAGGAGGACGAGCAGGCCCTCATCCACGACCTCGGCGCCCAGTGACTCCGCCCTCACCGACGACGTGCGCAGGAGACTCATGAACATCATCGATCCCCAACCCGGGCAGATCACGCAGGCCTATCTCTACGGGTTCCCGCTCGTGTTCAACCTCGACCAGGTCACGAGGTACGTCACCGACGGCGTCGGAGCGAATCCCGCGGCGCCCTTCAACACGTTCAGTCACGCGCGTGCACTGGCCGGCCCGGCGGACACCTTCGTCACGATCAACAACGACACCGTGTACTCGATGGCGCAGATCGATCTCAGCGTCGGTCCCGTCGCGCTGCACGTGCCCGACACCGGCGGCCGCTACTACGTGCTCCAGTTCGTCTCGGCGTGGACGGACAACTTCGCCTACGTCGGTCATCGCGCCACCGGCACAGGGGAAGGAGAGTTCCTCCTCGTCCCGCCGACGTGGAGCGGCACCGCCGACGCGGGGACGACCGTCATCCGCTTCCCGACCCTGGTGGCATCCATCGTCGGACGCTGGGCCGTGGCCAGCGACGACGATCTGCCGGTCGTGCACGCCCTGCAGGATGCCACCACCCTGACCCCGCTCGATCCGGACGCCACGCCCGCGGGACTCGCCGTGCCTGACACCGGAGTCCCCGAGGAGCTGGCCTTCTTCGAGAAACTGCGGATCTGGTCGCAGCAGTTCCCGCCGGCCGAGCGCGACGAGCCGCTCCAGCAGAGCCTGGCACCGCTCGGTCTCACCGCGGAAGGGCCGTCTCCCTACGTCGGTCTTGCCGCCGACGTCACCGCTGCGCTCGTCTCCGGGCTCGCGTCGGCGAAGGAGGCGCTGCACTCCGCCCTCGTCTCCGGTCACTCCCCGGAGGTCAACGGGTGGAAGCTCACGTTCCACGCCTTCGACTACAACCTCGACTTCTTCGAGGTCGGTGCGCTCGACGACGACCGGTTCAAGATCGACGATCCGAAGCTCCGGATCGTCGAGCGCGCGGCAGCGGCGATCGGGGGCCTGTGGGGGAACCACCCCTACGAGGCCGCCTACATCATGACCTACGTGGACGATCGTGGCGAGCAGCTGACGGGCGCGCGGACATACACCCTGCGCCTCGACCCGCCCCCGCCCGTACGTGCGTTCTGGTCGATCACGATGTACTCGGTTCCGGACTTCTATCTCGTCGAGAATCCCCTCGGACGGTACTCCCTCGGAGACCGGACGCCGGGCGTGATCCTCGATGATGACGGAGCCCTCACCATCACGATCAGCCACGAGAAGCCCGAGGATGCGAAGGCGGCGGCGAACTGGCTGCCGAGCCCGGCCGGTGATTTCCGCCCGGTCATGCGCATGTACGAGCCCGACAGCGCGGTGCTCGACCAGAGCTACGTCTTCCCGGCGATCACGCGGGTCGACAGCGGCCCGGGCAGCGCCTGACCGGCTGAGCTGCGAGTTCGACTACGCTCCCTCGACGACCCACCGGAGGCGGGTGAGACTGCCGATCATGAGGGTCTGCTCCGCGCCGGAACGGAGGGAGGTCAACAGCGTGTGTCCGCACCCGCGGCACAGCAGGATCACGCCCGCGTCGTCCAGCTCGGCCACGGCGTCGGCGAGCGCGGCCTCGTGATCGCACTGCGCACAGGACGCTCGGGCGGCGGTCATGTCCCTGCCGAAGATGTCGAGGAGGTATCCGCCGGCGGCGTTGCCGTCGACCCTCTCCCGGTGTCCGGAATGCTCGACGTCCATCATGCGCCCCCGAATCTCTCCGTGCGGATGCGGTCGGGGGAGTGCCCCGCCGTGACGAGCAGATCCGCGGCTGCCTCGACGAAGCTCGTCGGTCCGCAGACGTACACCGCCGGCCGGTCGGCCGCGGGGATGGTGTTCGCGACGATGGTCGCGGCGTCGATGCGTCCGGCGGGTCGCGGCCAGCCGTCGGGGGCGGACCGCGTATAGACCCAGTCGACCGTGAAGCGGTCGTCCGCGAGCTCGGTCAGCTCGTCGGCGTAGAACGCGTCGTTCGCGGAGCGCACCGAATACAGCATCCGCATGGGGGCCGTGCTGTTCGAGCGGGCGTGCGCCCGCGCCATGGCGAGCAGCGGCACGATCCCCGATCCGCCGGCGATGAGCTGCACGGGCTCCGGGCGGTCGGGGGTCCACACGAAATAGGCGCCGATGGGGCCGCGCACCTCGAGCTGGTCACCGGGGAGCACGTCTTCGACGAGGTACGGGGAGACTTCTCCGTCGGGGATCTCATCGACGGCGAGTTCGAGGACGTCCGCCCCGCCCGACGACGCGAGCGAGTACGAGCGCACCGCCTGGTATCCGTCCTCCGCCGTCAGCCGGACATCCACGTGCTGACCCGCCAGATTCCCGGGCCACCCGTCTACGCGCAGCTCGAGGACGCGCCCGTGCGGAGTCGCCGAGCGCGCCGTGACGACCTCCGCCACCAGCCAGAGCGGTGCCGAGGTCACCAGTACCGCTCCTCTTTCCACGGGTCTCCGTACATGTTGTAGCCGTTCTGCTCCCAGAAGCCGGGCTCGTCCTGCTCCAGCAGATCGAGGCCGTGCACCCACTTGGCCGACTTCCAGAAGTAGAGATGCGGCACCAGCAGACGTGCGGGGCCGCCGTGCTCGGCGGCGAGCGGCTCGCCGTCGAACTCGAAGGCGATCCATGCCTTCCCTCCGGTGAGATCGGCCCGAGGCACGTTCGTCGTGTAGCCGCCGTAGGAGAACACGCGCGTGAAGGCGCCGTCGCCAGCATCCGCGAGCAGGTGATCCAGCGACACTCCGCGCCACTCGGTGCCGAGCTTGGACCAGCGGGTCACGCAGTGGATGTCGGTGGTGATCGTGTCGATCGGAAGCGCCTGCAGCTGATCCCACGACCACGTGCGCCGTACCCCGTCGAGCCCGACGACGACGAACTCCCATGTGTCGGTGGAGACCCGCGGGGTGGGTCCTGCGGAGAGCACGGGGAAGTCCTCCGTGAGGTACTGGCCGGGAGGGAGCCGGTCGTCCGACTCCCGCCTCCGTGCTCCGAAACCGCGTGAGATCACAGCCATGCTCGTCTTCTCTCTCTCGTCGGGCATGCCGCGCATCGACCGAGCACAGCCGTCCTCCGGTGCCGAAGGGCGGTCGGCGCGCTGACGCACTGATTCTAGGGGGAAGGGCTCTCGGGCACGATGGCGCAGCCGGTCGGCGCCCTCGAGCTCCCATATCTCGATCTCGCAACGTCACCAAGTGTTCGAACATTTTTTACTTGAATACGTGCAGAACGTGTTACTTTCACTCGTATACAAGTCGCTCATACTCCGGAGTCACATTGCCGAGCAAATCTGCTGTTTCTGTTGATTCTGGCCCCCTCGCACCCGCGCTCGCCGCGGCGTCCCCCGAACAGCTGGCTCGCGACAACATGCCGCTCGCCACCTTCCTGGCGATCGAGAAGGCGCGAACCGCCCAGCACGTCGACCTCGACGACCTGATGTCGGCCGCGCGGCTCGGACTAGCCAGGGCGGCGATGACCTACGAGCCGGAGCGCGGCATCCCGTTCGGAGCCTTCGCGAGCAGCCAGATCAACTGGGCGATGCTCTCCGAGATGCGGCGCGCGGATCCTGCAGGAGAGCGCGGGCGCGACAAGATCGAGCGCGTCCGCCTGGCCGCCGAGACCGTCCTGGCGCGAACCGGCAGGACGCCAAGCGTCGCCGAGATCTCGCGCGAGTCCGGCCTCGACGCCGACGCCGTCGTCGAGATGATGCAGCTCGACGACATGGTGCGCACCGCGACGAGCTTCGAAGAGCACTTCGACGCCGAGACCGGCCGCCAGGCAGCGGATCTCACGGACAGCGTCATCCTGCCCGAGCACGCCGTCGAGCAGTCCGAGACCCGGACGATGCTGAACCGCGTGATCGAGGCGCTGCCCGAGGCGATGAGCCACGTCATCCGCGGCATCTACCTCGACGACCGCATGGTGAAGGACATCGCCGAGGAGCTGTCGGTCAGCCATGCCTACGTGTCGAAGCTGCGCACGCGAGGGCTCGCGCTCATGCGCGAGGCGATGGAGGCGTGGGAGAACGGCACTGACGGCGACCGCTCGACCAAGGCGCGGACCGACTTCTTCGAGAGCCTGTTCGGACCCGTCCGTGCGGAATCGCGAGACCGCTCGGGCGAGCTTCTCGCGGCGGTCTGAGCCGACCGCGAGGAAATCCTCCTCGTCGTGGTTACGCACACCGACGGTGTCGCGAAAGTCGGATGTGCAGGTCCACGGATGGACCCGCGTCCAACCCCATATCCACGGAGGAATCATCATGGGTCTTCAGATCGCAACCAACGTCGGCGCGCTGAACGCGTACCGCAACCTGTCCGTCAACCAGAACGACGTGTCGAAGTCCCTCGAGAAGCTCTCGAGCGGTCTGCGCATCAACCGTGCTGCTGACGACGCCGCAGGCCTGGCCATCTCCGAGGGCCTGCGCTCGCAGGTCAACGGCCTGAACGTTGCAGCCCGCAACGCGCAGGACGGCATCTCGGTCATCCAGACCGCGGAAGGTGCCCTCACCGAGGTGCACTCGATCCTGCAGCGCGTCCGCGACCTCGCCGTCCAGGCAGGTTCGGACTCGAACAACGCGAACTCGCGCACCGCCATCAAGACCGAGATCGACTCGCTGGGCGACGAGCTCACCCGCGTCGCGGCGAGCACGAACTTCAACGGGATCAAGCTGCTCAGCGGCGGAAACACCCTGACGTTCCAGGTCGGCGCAGGCTCGACCGCAGCCGAGGACCAGATCTCGGTCGCCCTGACCGACTTCGCGGGTCTCGGTGCCACGGTCAAGGGCCTCACGGTCGACTCCGCTGCGAACGCGCTCACCACGATCGCGGCGATCGACACGCAGATCACGGGCGTCTCGACGGCTCGCGCCGGTCTCGGTGCGGTCCAGAACCGCTTCGAGTCGACGATCAACTCGCTGCAGGTCTCGGCCGAGAACCTGGCCGCAGCGAAGAGCCGCATCGCGGACACCGACATGGCTGCCGAGATGGTCAAGTACACCGCCTCGAACATCCTGCAGCAGGCCGGCACCGCCATGCTCGCGCAGGCGAACCAGTCGGGCCAGGGCGTCCTGCAGCTGCTCCGTTGAGCCGCTGCGCCTGAGGCGCACAGGGCGCCCGGGCGGAGTCACCTCCGTTCGGGCGCCTTCCTGTAGGAAGCATTGACCGCATCGCACGGAAGACGACCGGGATGAAACTCGACGGACTCGTATCAGGGCTCAAGACGGAAGAGCTCATCAAGGCTCTGATGGACGTCTCGGCGATCCCGAAGACGCTCATCACCAACAAGATCACCGACCGGAACACGGTCATCTCCAATCTTCAGTCGCTGAACACCTCGCTGCAGGACCTCGTCACGAAGGCGAAGACCGCAGCGTCCGCGACCTCACTGGCATCCTTCACCGCGACCTCCTCGTCCGACACCGTCACGGTCACCGCCGGATCCACGGCGATGGCGTTCTCGACCAGCGTCGTGATCGACGCCGTGGCGACGGCGCACTCGGTCGTGACGGCCGCGGCGGGTTCGACCGCATGGGGCGGCACGTTCACGGTCGCGGGTGTCGACGGCGATCCCGTCGAGATCACCCCTTCGGGCACCGGAGCGCAGGATCTCGCGAACGCGATCAACAACTCCAAGGCCGGGGTCACCGCGACCGTGGTCCCGGCGGGCTCGGATGCCGACGGGAAGCCGCTCTCACGCATCCAGCTGACCTCCAACGAGACCGGCGAGGCCGGCGAATTCACGCTGCACCGCGGCACCGCCGCCGACGTGGCGGCCGGAACCTCGACGGACCTCGGCGCCCAGCCCGGTGCGGCGGTCGTCGCTCAGGGCGCGGACGCGCGGATCCGGCTGTTCGCCGGAACTGCGGCGGAGCAGACCCTCACCAGCGCCAGCAACACGATCAGCGTGGGCCAGGGCATCGACATCACGGTCACGAAGGCCGGCGCCGACCCGGTCACCGTGAGCGTCGCGCGTGACGCGAAGAAGCAGACGGCAACGGCCGAGGCATTCGTCAAGGAGATTGCAAGCCTGCTCACGCGCATCGACAACGGGTCGAAGGCGACCGTCGGCGCTGTCGGCGAGACCACGACACTCGGCGTCTTCACAGGCGACAGCACCGTGCGCACCCTCCGCGGGGCGCTGGCGAACGCCGTACAGCATCCCGTCGACGGCGTGTCGCCCTCGACCATCGGCATCAGCATCAGCGACAAGGGCGTCCTAACGTTCGACGCCGAGAAGTTCGCCGCGGCGCTCGCGGAGGACCCCGAGTCCACCCAGGAGCTGTTCTCGGCGGTGTCGTCCCGGCTGGAGGCCGTGACGACCCAGTACTCGGACAAGTACGAAGGCCTCCTGACCACGCGCATCACCGGCCAGGAGGAAGAGGTCAAGACCCTCAAGGTCCAGGTCGAGCGGTGGGACGTCAGGCTCGAACAACGTCGCGCCACCCTCGAGCGCACCTACGCGCAGCTCGAGGTCCAGCTGTCGAAGCTGGAGTCCCAGTCGTCCTGGTTGACCAGCCAGCTCGCCGGGCTGTCGACCAAGGAATCCTGACCCTCGTCCTCGTGACAACCCCTCGCATCGGAGCTCGCACCCATGGCACTCACCTCTCTCGACCGGGCCAAGCAGCAGTACCTGGAGCAGCAAGTGGCCTCCGCGTCGCCTGAGCGCCTCCTCACCCTGCTCTACGACCGCCTGCTCGTCGACATCGACCGCGCGGCATCCGCTCAGGATGCAGAGGACTGGGTCGCGGCCGGCACCCACCTCACCCACGCGCAGTGGATCGTGTCGGAGCTGAACGGCTCCCTGACCGACGCGTGGGACGGCTCGGACGAGCTGCGTGGCGTCTACGTGTACCTCACCGGCCGGCTGATCACCGCGAACGTCTCGCGCGACAGGGGAGCGACCGCGGAGTGCCGCGAACTCGTCGCACCGCTGCGGGATGCCTGGCACGCGGCTGCGGAGCTGAGCGTCGCCGACACCGCGCGCTCGGCATCGGCCGTCGGCTGATCCCGTGCCGGACAACCTCACCGCCTGGCTCGCCGTGCTCGACCGGTTCGAGCGTGCACTCGACGCCGCCGACGAGCAGCTGGACCCGCAGCCGTTCGAGCCGCCGGCCGGGCCGATTCCCGACGAGCTGCGCGCCCGCGCCGAGTCGGTGCGCGCTCGCCAGCAGCTGATGATCAACGGGCTCGCCGCCTCGCGCGCCGGTGTGGCGCGGGAGATCGCGGCGCTGCGGAGGGTCCCCACCCCCCGACAGGACGCGCCCGCGTACCTCGACGTCGAAGGCTGAGCCCGCGAGGTTACGAAGCCGCCGCAGTGTCGCAATAGTCCACACAGAGCACGGATCGCTCGACGATTGGCCAGGGATCGGCCTCTCCACCAACGTCCGGAGTGCCCCCGTGCTCGAATCCGTCACCTCCTCCGCGCTGATCAGCGCCCTCGACGGCCTGGCTCTGCGCCAGCGCTCGATCGCCGAGAACATCGCGAACGTCAACACTCCCGACTACCACGCCAAGCGGGTGCAGTTCGAGGACGAGCTGCGCTCGGCCGTCGCGAACGGCACCGGATCGGTCGCGCCCACCGTGGAGCGCTCGCTCGAACCGACGCGTCTCAACGGCAACAACGTGAACCTCGACACGGAGACCCTCTCGAACATCGACACGGTGCTGCGATTCCAGTTCGCCAGCCAGGCCGTGGGCGGACAGGCGGCGTCGATCACCAAGGCCATCGGGCAGGCGTCCGCATGACCTTCGACGCCATCGGCATCGCCGGGACGGGCCTCACCGCACACCGCAAGTGGCTCGACGCCCTCAGCGACAACATCGCCAACGTCAACACCGCGACCCCCGCGGGGGAGGACGCCTTCCGCGAGAAGCTCGTCACCGTGCAGGCCGGCACCGACAGCCCCGGCGTCTATGTCGCCGGTGTCGAGGAGTCGGAGGCCCCGGCGAAACTCGTCTACGACCCGGAGCACCCGTACGCCGACGAAGACGGGTACGTGCAGTACCCGAACATCGAGCTCGGCGACCAGATGAGCATGCTCATCGTCGCCCAGCGCGGCTACGAGGCCAACGCGGCCGTGGTCGACCGCGCCAAGACCACCTACGAGGCGGCACTGCAGATCGGACGCAACTGATGAGCACGCCCATCGACGCGGTCGCTGCCACGGGCGTCACCCCGCTCTCGTCCCTCAGCTTCGAGAGCGGACCCGAAGCACCCCGGAACCCGGAGTCGGCCGGCGCATTCGCCACCTCGCTCACGGGAGCGATGGAGAACCTGCAGCAGCTGCAGGCGACGTCGAACGAGCTCGCCGTCCAGGCCGTCACCGGAGACCTGCAGGACATCCACCAGGCGATGATCGCGTCGACCCGGGCGTCGGTCACTCTCGACCTCGTCGTCGCGGTGCGCGATCGCAGCGTCGCCGCGTTCAACGACATCATGAGGATGCAGGCCTGAGCCATGCCCAAGATGCTCACGACCTACTACGACCGCGCGAAGACGGTCGTCTCCGGATTCTCCCTCGCGCAGCGCACGATCGCCATCATCGGCGTCGCCCTGCTCGTGATGGGGGCCATCGCCCTCGGCGCCTGGCTCACCCGCCCGCAGATGAGTCCGCTGTTCACCGGGCTCAGCGCCGGCGACGCCTCGGCCGTGGTCGAGCAGCTCAAGTCCGCCGGCGTCTCCTACGAGCTCGCCGAAGGCGGAGCGACGATCCTCGTCCCCGACGACCAGGTGTACGCGCAGCGGCTCGCCGCAGCATCCGCCGGTCTTCCCGGCGACACGAGCGAGGGATACACCCTGCTCGACCAGATGGGCGTCACGGCGAGCGAGTTCCAGCAGTCCGTCACCTACAAGCGTGCGATCGAGGGCGAGCTCGCGAGCACCATCGGCGCCATGGAGGGCATCTCCACGGCGTCCGTGCAGCTCGCGATCCCCGAGGAGAGCGTGTTCGTCTCCGAGCAGCAGAGCCCGACGGCATCCGTGTTCGTGAAGACGCGGAACGGTTCGACGCTCGGCGACGAGAAGATCGAGGCCATCGTGCATCTCACGAGCGCGGCCGTGCCGGGCATGACGCCCGAGGACGTCGCGGTCACGGATCAGAACGGCACCGTGCTGTCGGCGGTCGGCACGGGCCTCACCGGCACCTCGTCGAAGCAGGCCACCGAGCACGAGGCGAAGGTCGCGGCGTCTGTCAGCGCGATGCTGGAGACCATCGTGGGACCGGGCAACGCGACGGTGACGGTCTCGGCCGACGTCGCGAACTCGACGTCGGAGCGCATGGACGAGACGTACACCGCCCCTGAGGGGGAGCTCAGCGCCTCGGAGCAGACGAAGACCGAGACGTACACCGGAGGACAGGCGAACGGCACCGGAGTGCTGGGCCCCGACAACATCGCCGTGCCGAACGGCGGCGACGGCGACGGCGCATACGAGTTCGAGGAGACCTCGCGCAACAACGCCGTCAACAAGTCGACCGAGAAGACCATCACCCCGGCCGGCGAGGTGACCAGGCAGACGGTGAGCATCGCCCTGAACCGGGGCGCGGTCACGGGCGTCACCGCGGGGCAGATCGAGGCTCTCGTCGCGTCCGCGGCAGGAATCGACGTCGAACGCGGCGATGCGATCGCCGTGGAGTTCGTGGAGTTCAGCGAGACCGGGGCCACGGCAGCCCAGACGGCTCTGCAGGCCGCCGAGGCCGAGCGCGAGCAGCAGTTCCAGCAGGAGCTGCTGCGGTCGGCCATCATCGGCGGATCCATCCTGCTCGCGGTGATCATCCTCGTCGTCTTCCTCGCGGTGCGGCGCAAGATGAAGCGCCGGGTGCTGTACACCGACGACGGCCCCATCGAGTACTTCGCCACCGTGACCGAGAACGAGGAGCAGAAGCTCAAGTCGCTGCGGGGCCTGAAGGACGCCGACGCGATCCCCCTCACGGCACCGACCAAGCTCCTTCCCTCGGCGGCGGTCGACCTCGACGACGAGCCCGAGCCCGACAAGGTGCTCGTCGAGCGCCGTCGCCGCGAGATCGACGACCTGGCCAAGCGCGAGCCCGAGGCCACCGCCACGGCACTCGCCGAACTGATGGATGAGGCAAGGGTATGAGCATGCTGACGGAGATGCTCGACGCGCAGGCCGACACGGTGGAGGTGTCGACGCTCGAGACGGAGCAGGTCGTCGTGCCTCAGGCCATGAGCGGTCTGCGCAAGGCGGCGATCGTGCTGATGAACATGGACCGCGCGGCCGGCGCGGAGGTCCTGCGTCATCTGGGCGAAGAGCGCTCCGAGATGCTCGCCGCAGAGCTGACCCAGCTCGGCGGAGTCGATGTCGCCTCGACGGCCCGCGCCCTCACCGAGTTCCGCCGCATCGCGAACGGGGGCTCCGTGCCGTCTCGCGGCGGTCAGGAGCTGGCGACGGGACTGCTGGAGACAGCGTTCGGCCGAGAGAAGGCGGTCGGCATCGTCGGTCGCGTCATGTCGCAGGGCGCCGTCTCGTTCGACTTCCTCAACGCCGCCGACCCGGCTCAGCTCGCCACCATCATCGAAGGCGAGCTGCCCACGACGGTCGCCGTCGTGCTCGCGAATCTGCGTGCGGATCGAGCCGCCGCGGTGCTCGCGGCGCTGCAGGATCCGCTGCGCACCGACGTCGCGCAGGCCATCGCCACCATGGGGACCGCGACGCAGGAGGCGATCTCGATCGTCGCCGAGTCGCTCCGTTCCCGCACGGGCATCTTCGCGATGCGCGACAACCACGAGTCGATCGGCGGGGTGCAGCCGCTCGTCGAGATCATCAACCGCTCGGACACCGCCCTCGAGAAGTCACTGCTGGCGTCGCTGGAGGGCCGCGACCTCGCCCTCGCGGAGGACATCCGCAGCCGCATGGTGACGTTCGCCGACATCGCACGGCTCGAGGACAGGGACGCGCAGCGTGTGCTCCGGGGCATCGACCTGCGGATGCTCGCGCTCGCCCTCAAGGGGGCGGACGAGCAGATCGCCGACAAGGTGAAGACCAACATGACCGAGCGCAACCAGGAGAACCTCGCCGAGGAGACCAAGGTGCTCGGGCCCGTGCGCATGCGCCAGGTCGACGAGGCGCGTGCGGAGGTCGTCCGCATCATCCGCGAGCTCGAGGCCGCCGAGGAGATCACGATCTCCCGTGAGGACGAGGACGAGCTCATCGAGTGATCCCCGTGCCTGGCGGTGCCGGGGCGATCGTGGTTACACACCCGCCCCCGCGTCGCGATAGTCGAGAGGGAGCACGGATCGCTCGCCCTTCGGGCCACGGACAGGCCACGCCATCTACCGCCGGGGTGCCCTCCGTGTCCGAATCCGCCTTTTTGCCGCTCGTCGTACCCCGCGTGGGCGACGAGCCGGTCGACGTGCGCGGGGAGACGGAGCGCGCACGGTCACGGGGGTACGCCGACGGCTTCGCCGAGGGCCGACGGATCGCGCTCGAGCAGGCAGCGGAGGAGCAGGCCGCGGAGCAGGCGCGGATGCAGCAGCTCATCGACGGCTATCTGCACCAGCGCGGATCTGTTCTCAGCGCCCTGCAGAAGGCGCACTCGCTGCTCGAGGAGCGCGTGGGCGAACTGGCAGCGCTGACAGCCGACCGCATCGAAGGCCTGGCACTCGAACTCGCCACCGCCATCCTCGGCGCGGAGCTGTCGGATCCGGCCCGCTCGGCCGGACACGCCGTGCATCGCGCTCTCGCCGAGATGCCCGTCGACCGCTGGACGCGGGTGACCTTCAGCGAGCGGGATGCGGCGACGCTCGCGGCCGACCCGGGAACGCAGCCCCTGCTTCGAGGCGTGGAGCTGAGCGGGTCGCCCGCCGTGGATGCCGGCGGGGCGCTGATCGAGATCGAGGACGGCGCCGTGGACACGCGCATCGCCCAGGCTCTCGCGCGAGCATCCGCCGCGCTGCACGCCGACGACGACACGGCCCCGGTGGCCTCATGACTGCGCGCTCGACCTTTCCGCGCTCGACCTTCGCCGCCACGGCCGCTCCGGTTCAGGCTGACCCGGTCTCTCCGACGACCGCAGCCTGGGGGCGAGCACTGCACGCTGCCCGCCCCGAGCGCTCCGGCACCGTGCGCGCCGTGCGCGGGCTCGGCGTCGAGGTGCGGGGCATCGACGGAGCGGTGGGCGATCGGGTGCGCATCGACGCGGCGGACGGGCGACCGGTCGACGCCGAGATCGTCGCCGTGGACGGATCCTCGGCACGGTGCATGCCTCTGGGGCCGCTCGACGGCATCCACGCGCGGGCCCGCGTGCGTCATGCCGGCGCACCGCTGCAGGTCCCGACGGGAGCCGCGCTTCTCGGGCGGGTCCTCGACGGCCTGGGGCGGCCGATCGACGGCAGGGGACCGATAGACCGCGGCGCGGCATACGTGCCCCTCGACAACGACGCGCCGAGCATCATGAACCGGCGGCGGATCGACCGGCAGCTCGGCTCCGGCGTCCGCGTGCTCGACACGATGACGCCGCTGGGCGTCGGTCAGAGGCTCGGCCTGTTCGCCGGCTCGGGTGTCGGCAAGTCGTCGCTCATGTCGATGATCGCCCGTGGATCCACGGCCGACGTGACGGTGATCGCCCTGGTGGGCGAACGCGGACGCGAGGTGCGCGAGTTCCTCGAGGACGACCTGGGACCGGACGGACTCGCCCGCTCGGTCGTCGTGGTCGCCACCTCCGACCAGCCGGCCATGGCCCGCCTGCGCTCGGCGTTCGTCGCCACCCGCATCGCCGAGCAGTTCCGAGACGACGGGCTCGACGTCATGCTGATGATGGACTCGTTGACCCGCGTCGCCATGGCGCAGCGCGAGATCGGCCTGAGTGCGGGCGAGCCGCCCGCGACCCGGGGGTATCCGCCCTCCACGTTCTCGGTGCTGGCGCGCCTGCTCGAACGGGCGGGCACGGGCACCGCCGGATCCATCACCGGCCTGTACACCGTGCTGGTGGACGGCGACGATCACAACGAGCCCATCGCCGACGCGGCGCGAGGCATCCTCGACGGCCACGTCGTGCTCGATCGGGCGCTCGCGGTGCGCGGCCATTTCCCCGCGGTCGACGTCCTCGGGTCGGTGTCCCGCGTGGTCTCGAAGGTCACCACGCCGGAGCAGCGCAAGGACGCCGTCACGCTGCGCAGCGTGCTCGCGGCCAGACGCAGCGCGAACGACCTCATCGACATCGGCGCGTATCGCCCGGGCGCGAATCCGCTGGTGGATGCGGCCGTCGCCCACGACGCGGCGATCAGCCGATTCCTCACCCAGCCCATGGACGAGCTCGCATCGCCGATCGAATCCTGGCAGCAGCTCGCTGCACTCTCCCGCGAATTCGGAGGACTCACCTCATGACCTTTCCCCTGGCTGGTCTGCTGCGCGTGCGCGGCGCTCAAGAACGGGTCGCAGCGGAGCAGCTCGCTCATGCGAGCGCCGAGCGGGCCCAGGCCGAGGCTGCGACGCGCAACGCCGTCGCGAGCCTGTCGGAACTCAGCCCCGTCATCCGAGACGGGCACACGCTGATGGCGATGGCGGCAGCGCGCGCTGCCGGACGCAGCGCCCTCGGTGACCTGCAGGCCCTGGCCGAGCTGACCCGGGACTCCGAGTCGGTGGCGAAGTCGGCACACGTCGATGCCCGCCGCGAGCTCAAGGGACTCGAGCGTCTGGAGAACACCCACCGCCTCGACACGGCGACGGCGGAGCTCGCCGCCGAGCAGGTGGCTCTGGACGAGATCGCCGTCGCCCGCAGTGCGCGGGGAGAGGGGAGCGCGGCATGAGCGGGCTGGACGCCGTGATCGCCAGGGTCGATGACATCGAGAGCCGGATCGTCTCCTTCGACGCTGCGGCGCGCGCGGCGAAGGTCGCGGAGGCGGCTGCCGTCGCCGAGGCCTCCGCGTCGACCGAGTCCAGTGCAGCCACGTTCGCCGGTGTGCTCGACGCCGCCAAGGCGGCGACCGGGGTCGATGCGGCGTCAGGTCCCGCAGCGGTGGACGCGGGGACCACGGGGACCGCGAAGGACGACGTGACGGGGGCCGAGCTGGTCTCGGTCCTGCAGACGCTCTTCTCCGCGCAGACGACCGAGTCGACGAGCGCGGTCGACCCGACGGCGGCGATGCAGAAGCTCACCGGGCTCCTCCGATGAACGGGGTCAGCATGGCGAGCGCCGGCCCTGCCGCCGTCGCCGACCAGCCGACAGCCGCAGCGCCGTCGACCGGGTCGGCCTTCGGCGAGGCGCTCGGACGCGCCGAGCAGTCGTTCGATCTCGCCCACGGCGAGCGCGGGACGGCGGCCGGGGCGCAGACGACGGAGGCCGAGCAGGCCACCGGGGAGCCGGAGTCCTCGCCCGCAGCCGGCGACCTCGCTTCCTCCGTGGCCGGTGTCCTGCTCTTCGGAAGGCAGGCCGCGACGCCGGTGGAGGGGGATGCCGGATCACCGGTGCCGACGGGCGACGCTCCCGCGCCGACCGGCGACGCGCACGAGGAGACGCCCTCAGCCGGGTCGTCTGCCTCGTCCGCCGCGCCCGCGGGATCTCCGGGTGCCGCGGTGCTGGACCGATCGCCGACGGTGGTCGCGCCGGGCCCGGTCGCGGACGCCGCGGCGCCGGAGCATGCCGATCCCGCCTCTCGGATCGCCGCCAATGCCGTGGCGACGGCCGGTGCCGACGCCGACGGCGACTCCTCGATGTCGGGGCCCGCCGCACCGGCGACCGCGTCGGCCCCCGCGTCGACCACCGTGACGACCGCCACGCCCGCCGTCTCCCCGCTGCCGTCCTCCACCGCCACCGCCACCGCGACGCCCACTGCCGGTGCCGACCCGCAGGCGTTCCGCATCGTGCATGCGGGAGGGACTCAGACACCGGTGCCCGTCCCGGGAGAGGGCGCGCCGAGCCGCGAAGCATCCGAGTCCCCGGCTCCTGCACAGGCCGCCGCCGCTCCCGCGTCCGCGACGCCCACTCTCAGCGCCCCGCCGCTCGCGCAGGCGGGCGGTGCCTCAGCACCCGTGCCGACCGGAGCGTCCGACGCGCCGTCGCCTCGTGCCGTCGCCGCACAGGTCGCGCCCGCCGTGATCAACCTCGCCCAGCGACCCGCCGGCACCCACCAGCTCACGATGACCGTGAATCCCGACAGCCTCGGACCGGTCACCCTGCGTGCGCACATCAGCGCGGGAGGGGACGTGCAGGTCGAGCTGTTCGGGGGGACGGATGCCGGGCGCGACGCGCTGCGCCTGATCGCCACCGACCTGCGCCGCGACCTCGCCTCCGTCATGCCGACGGCGACCCTCAGCGTCGCGCACGGCGCGGCGGGTGAGGCGGACGCCGGCCGTGGCTCCGCCGGCGAGGGGAGCGGTCCCGCCGACCAGGGCTCGGGCCGTGAGCCTCGACCCGACGAACGGGGCGACCGTCGCCCCGGTGAGCGCGGGACGACCGTCGCCCGCAGCATCCAGACCATCGCCGGCGCCGCCATCGGCGAAGGCCTCGACACCTTCGCCTGAGAGGACACCATCGCCATGACCGTCGACGCGGTGAGCGCACCGAGCTCGATCTACACCGGGAGCACCACCGACCCCGCAGCACGCAAGCAGACCATGGACAGCGAGGTGTTCCTCAAGCTGCTGGTCACCCAGCTGACGCATCAGGATCCGTCGAGTCCGATGGACACGAACGAGATGATCTCGCAGACGACGCAGCTCGCCATGATGGAGCAGCTCACCACCCTCGCCGACAACGGCAGCGAGGCCTTCGCGCTGAACATGCGCCAGGCGGCCACCGCGCTCATCGGGCAGGAGGCGAGCTACAAGGATGCCGACGGCAAGAGCGTCACCGGCGTCGTCACGAAGGTCTCCTTCGACGGGCCGATCCCACAGGTGACCATCGGCGGCAAGAGCGTCGCCCTCGACGTCATCACCGGCATCACCTCCACGACCTCATCCGCACCGGCCCCCAGCGCCGCTGCCTGACCTCCATCTGACACAGGAAGAGAGAATCACATGCTTCGCTCGCTCTACTCCGGGATCTCCGGCCTCCGGTCGCACCAGACCATGCTGGACGTGACCGGCAACAACATCGCCAACGTCAACACCGCCGGCTTCAAGGGCTCGTCGGTCCTGTTCCAGGACTCCCTCTCGCAGCTCATCGGCAACCCCGGCATCCCCGACGACGAGGTCGGCGGGCGCAACCCCGCCCAGGTCGGTCTCGGAGTGCAGGTGGCCGGCGTCCGCACCAACTTCGCTCAGGGCTCGGCCCAGGCGACCGGCCGGGGCGGCGACCTCATGATCTCCGGCGACGGCTTCTTCGCGGTGCGCTCCGGAGGGGAGACCCTGTACACCCGTGCGGGCGGCTTCTCGTTCGACCCCACCGGCAAGATGGTCACCGCCGACGGCTCGGTCGTCCAGGGGTGGGCCGCGCAGAACGGCGTGGTCAACACCGGTCAGGCAGTCGGCAACATCGTGCTGCCCCTCGACGCCGTCGCGCCTGCTCGGGCGACCACGTCGGCGACCGTGACCGGCAACCTCCCGTCGACCGCGAAGACGGGCGATCAGCTCGTGCGCGACGTCACCGTCTACGACGCTCAAGGCACGCCGTCGACCCTCAGCCTCACGTTCACGAAGACCGCCGCGGGCTGGAACGTCACCGAGCCGAACAGCGGCGCGACCGGCGCTCTCGCCTTCACGAACGGCACCCAGACCGGAGCAGGCCTGACGCTGACCGCGGGTGCCCTGAGCGTGGACCTCGGTGCCGTCACCGGATACGCCGACCTCTCGACCGTCGCCGTGACGAAGCAGGACGGCGCGGCGGCGGGGACGCTGAAGTCGTACAGCATCACCGGCGACGGCTCGATCGTCGGCACCTTCAGCAACGGCGCGACCCAGACGCTCGGCAAGATCGCGATGGCGACCTTCGCCAACCCGGAGGGACTGGAGAAGGCCGGAGGCACGGCCTACCGCGTCTCGGTCAACTCCGGTGCGGCGCGCATGGGGGAGCCCGGCGACGCCGGCTTCGGCGACCTCGTCTCGGGAGCGCTCGAGATGAGCAACGTCGACCTGTCGCAGGAGTTCACCAACCTCATCGTCGCCCAGCGCGGATTCCAGGCCAACGCGCGCATCATCACCACGAGCGACGAGGTGCTCCAGGAACTCACGCAGCTCAAGCGCTGATCCTGGGCGCCATCGCGCCTCCACCCCGCGGGCACCGGGGGACTCCGCGTCATCGCGGGAGTCCTCCGGTGCCCCCGGTCTCGATGCGCTCTGCCTCGGCCGCGGGTTACCGGGCGGGCAGTGCGTCGCGATAGTCGGGTGGACTTCCCCCTCCATCCCGACGCCCGGAGCGCATCCGATGATCACCGTCACCCGACTCGACCAGACGAGGTTCGCAGTCAACCCCGACCTGATCGAACGCGTCCAGGCTTCTCCCGACACGACCCTCCACATGCTCGACGGACACGTCTACGTCGTCGCCGAGAGCCTCGATGCGGTCATCGAGCTGATCGTCGCCTACCGGGCACGCGTGCTCGACGCCGCGCGGACGCTCGGCCGGAACACGGGGGAGTGACGGTGGATCCCGCATTCATCATCGGCGTGATCCTGGCGTTCGGTGCGCTCGTCGCCATGATCACGATGGAGGGCGCCAGCTTCCAGGCCCTGCTCATCCCCGCGCCGATGATCCTCGTGCTCGGGTCGACGATCGGCGTCGGCATCGCCAGCCACACCCTCCGCGACACGATCCTCGCCGTGAAGAGCCTCGGTCGCATGGTGCGCGGCCCGAAGACGACGCCAGAAGCCGTCATCCCCTTCCTGGTCGGATACGCCGAGAAGGCGCGCGGAGAGGGGCTGCTCTCCCTCGAGCAGGAGCTCGACGGCGCGCCGGACGCCTTCACCCGCCAGGCGCTCCAGGCACTGGCCGACGGCACGGATGCCGAGGACCTGCGCCTCACCATGGACGACGAGATCACCGCGGCCACCTCCCGTACACGGGTCGCGGCCAAGTTCTTCGCCTCCCTCGGCGGATACGCGCCCACCATCGGCATCGTGGGCACGGTCGTCTCCCTCACGCACGTCCTCGAGAAGCTCGACGAGCCCGACCACCTCGGACCCATGATCGCCGCGGCGTTCGTGGCGACGCTGTGGGGGCTGCTGTCGGCGAACTTCATCTGGAACCCGATCGCCGGTCGCCTCAACCGCATCGGGGCGGTCGAGCTCGAGCGGATGACCCTCGTCTCCGAGGGGATGCTCGCGATCCAGGCGGGGAGCGCTCCGCACCTGCTCCAGGAGCGCCTCGAGGCGCTGTCGACAGTCAAGCCGAAGTCGAAGAAGCAGAAGCAGGAGCAGCGGTCCGCGGAGGAGACGCAGTGAGCGCTGCCCGTCGTTCGGGCCGCCGCGGCCACGAGGACGATTCCCACGACGAGCCGGACGAGCGCTGGGCCGTGTCGTACGCCGACATGGTCACGGTGCTCATGTGCCTGTTCATCGTGCTGTTCGCCGTGTCGAACGTCGACAAGACCAAGTTCGAGCTGCTCGCGAACAGCCTCGCCACCGGATTCGGTCAGGAGGCCACCGAAGGCGGGGCCGACACCGCCGAGGGCATGGTGATCCCGCCCGAGCTGCAGGACGATGACGGCGTGGTCGATCTCACGGCTCGCGCCACGGCCGAGTACGAGAGCCTCGAGGGGCTGCGAGACCGGATGAGTGCGGCGCTGGCCGTGCAGGGCCTGCAGAACACCGTCGACTTCGCGATCGACGACCGCGGCCTCAAGGTCGGACTCATCGGGGCCGAGACGTTCTTCGCCGACAACAGCTCGGATCTCTCGGGCAAGGCCGACGCGGTCCTCAACACGATCGGCGACGTCCTCATCACGGTCGACAACCAGGTCAGCGTCGAGGGGCACGCGGATCACCGCCTGTCGGCCTATCCCTTCGCGACGAACTGGGAGCTCTCCGGAGGGCGCGCCACGCAGGTCGCGCGCTTCCTCGTGGAGCACGAGGGCGTCGCCGGCCCCCGGGTGAAGGCGACGGCGTTCTCCGACACCCGTCCCCTCGCCCAGGGAGACAGCGTGGAGGCGCTGGCGAGCAATCGCCGCGTCGACATCGTCGTCGAATCGAACGAGGAGGAGCAGGTGCGGGCTCTGATCCCCGCCCTCGCTGCCGCCGACACGAACTGAGAAGACATGAGCATCAGCGTCGAGGAGACCCCCATGACCGCAGCCGCCGTGCTGCACGACCCCCGCGGTCGGTACCCCGCCTACGACTTCAGCCGCCCCGCGCAGCTGGGCCGCGAGAGCACCCGCCATCTCGAAGCCGCGTTCGAGTCGTTCGCGCGGCTCTGGTCGTCGCAGCTCACCGCGAAGATCCGGGTGCGGGCGCACCTGTCGCTGGAGACCGTGGAGCTGGTGTCGTACGAGGAGTACGCGGCGACGCTTCCCGGGACGACGGCGATGGTGGCGGGGGCGTTCGCCGACCGCGACGAACCGTGCGTCGTGCAGTTCGGTCTCGACAGCGCGCTGCTGTGGGTCGTGCAGATGATGGGCGGACGCAGCACCTCTCTTCCCGAGGCCCGCACCTTCACCCCGATCGAGCTCGCACTGGTCCGCAACCTCATGGACGGCACCTTCGAGCACCTCCACGCGAGCCTCGGCGCGCTGCTGCCGGGCGAGCCGAGATTCGCGGCCGTGCACTACAACCCGCAGTACATGCAGGTCATCTCCGCCGCAGCCGCCGTGATCGTCGCGCGCTACACGATGCGGCTCGGTGAGACCGAGACGACGGCGACGGTCATGCTCCCCGCATCCGCCGTCGTCGACCGGCTCGCGGCCACCGGCTCCGATGCCTCGGCGGCGCACACGGCGCAGCACACGCTCGACCAGGTGCGCAGCGCTCCGCTCGAGGTGACCCTGCGCCTCGCACCGCTGACCATCGGCGCGGGGGAGGTGCTCGACCTCGCCCCGGGCGACCTGCTCCGCCTCCCGCATCCCGAGACCAGCCCGTACGAACTGGTGGCCGGTCGCACGCACCTCGCGCGAGCGACGCCCGGCAGCCGCGGATCGCGGCTCACCTGCAAGATCACGACCACCCACGAGGAGACCCACTGATGAGCACCTTCCACGAGACCGCCGTCGCCGCGGCGATTGCCGGCAAGCTGCCGTTCGGCTACCCGGTCATCCCCGCCCCCTCGACCGATCCGGGCGCGACGGGCGACGCGGTCGTCGTCACGTTCACCGGCACCCCCGGCGCACGCATCGCGATCCAGATCGCCGACCCGTCGCACCTGGAGGACGGCTCGGCCGCCGCGGACCTCGCCGACCGACTGCATCCGATCTTCGAGGCCGCGGTCGCGGTGCTCGGTGCCGGATCACTCGGGGACGGACGCCTGGTCGACGCCGCCGAGGTGTTCACGGATGCCGGCACGCAGATCTTCGATCTCGTCGACGCCGCAGGCACCGTCGTCGGCCGCACGTCGGTGCGCATCGAGGGCGATCGCGCGCCGGCACCCGCCGGACCGCAGCGACTGAGCCGCATCGCCGGCGTCGAGATGGAGCTCGTGGTCGAGATCGGACGCACCAGGATGCCCGTGCGCGACGTGCTGTCGCTCGAGCCCGGCCGGGTCGTCGAGCTCGACCGCGCGGCAGGCTCGCCCGCCGACATCAAGCTCAACGGACGGCTCATCGGCCACGGCACGGTCGTGGTCGCCGAGGGCGACTTCGCCATCCGCGTCGAGCGGATCCTCGACGGCGCCGAGACGGTCTGACCCATGGACGACCTGCTCGTCGCCCTGCGTGCGATCGTCGCCCTGGGGGCCGTGCTGGGCCTGCTGCTCTTTCTCAGCCGCCGCCTCCAGAAGAGCCAGACCAGGGGCACCAGCCCGGTGTCCGAGCTCGTGCCGAAGAAGCTGCTCTCGCTCGCGAAGCGGATGCCGTCACGACCGACCGCCGTGCCCCGCCCGCGTCCCGAGAAGATCACCGTCGTCGCCCGCTCCGGTCTCGGCGGCAAGGCGCAGCTCGTGGTCGCCGAATTCGGCGGTATCCGCTACGTCCTCGGAGTGACGGAGCAGGGCATCAGCGTCGTCGACACCCAGGAGGCTCCCGTGCTCGACGACGAGCAGCCGCAGGAGCTCGCCCCGTCGGCGGAGGAGCCACCGGACGACATCGTCGATCGGGCGCTGCGCTCCGTCGCCTGAGCGGGGAGGCCGCGGTTACGCGCGCCCCCTCCTGTCGCGATAGTCCACTTCGAGCACGGATCGCTCGACACCCCGGCTACGGATCGGCCACATCTCCCATCTTCGGAGTGCCTCCGTGCCCGCATCCGTGCCTCGCACCGCGCCGTCCGCGCGCGGACGGCGCCTCTCGCGCCGCAGCGGAGTGCTCCTCGCCGCCGCGCTCTGCGGCGCGGTCGTGCTGGTCCTGCTCTCCGCCACCGGCGCGCATGCCGCCACACCGCTCGTGCCGGCCGAGGTCGGCGACGGCGAGGGCGTGACGATCAACGGCATCAACGGCACGCCGTCCGACAGCATCATGACGCTGCTCGGCATCACCGTGCTGAGCGTGGCTCCGGCGTTGCTGCTCATGATGTCGAGCTTCACCAAGATCTTCGTGGTGCTGGCCCTCACCCGCAACGCCCTGTCGCTGCCGTCGATCCCGCCGAACCAGGTGCTGGCAGGGCTGAGCCTCTTCCTCACGCTGTTCATCATGTGGCCCGTCCTGACGGACATCAACGCGGTGGCGGTCGGCCCGTTCACAGCCGGCCAGATCGACTTCGGACGCGCCTTCGAGCTCGCGCAGGAACCGCTGCGCGCATGGATGCTCGCCTACACGCGTGAAGAGGACATCGCGCTCATGTACCGGGCGGCGCAGATGGACAACCCGACGGATGCCGCGAGCATCCCGCTGCAGACGCTCGTTCCCGCCTTCATGATCAGCGAGCTGCGTGCGGCGTTCCTCATCGGCTTCATCATCTTCGTGCCGTTCCTCGTGATCGACCTCGTGGTCGCCAGCGCCCTGATGTCGATGGGCATGATGATGCTCCCGCCGGTCATGATCTCGCTGCCGTTCAAGATCCTCCTCTTCCTGCTCATCGACGGATGGGGCATGGTGATCACGGCGCTCGTGCAGTCGTACAGCGGGGGTGGCGGATGAGCCCCGAGGCGGTCATCGACATCGGTCAGGCGGCGCTCATCGTCGGCGCGAAGCTGTGCGCGCCGATGCTCATCACCGCGCTCGTCGTCGGCTTCGCGATCTCGCTGCTGCAGTCGATCACGCAGGTCCAGGAGATGACGATCTCGTTCGTGCCGAAGCTGATCGCGGTCGGGATCGCGCTGCTCGTGAGCGGGCACTGGATGATCGCCGAGCTGATCGCGTTCACGAACGAGATGTTCGCGCGGATCCCGATGCTCCTGAACGGCGGCTGAGGCGCCCGATGAACATCCCGATCGACTTCACCTGGCTCGAGGCGACCGCCCTCGCCTGTGTGCGCATCACGGCCTTCCTCGTCATCGCGCCGCCGTTCAGCCACGGCACGATCCCGATGCGGATCCGCGCGATGCTCGGCGCAGGCCTCGCGCTCGCGGTCTCGCCGGTGGTGACTGACGGATACGAGCGCCTCGACACGGGGGGCTTCATGGTCGCTCTCGCGGGTCAGGCGCTCACCGGCGCGCTGCTGGGGTTCCTCGTTATGGTGCTGTTCAGCGCGATCCAGGGCGCCGGGCACCTGGTCGACACGTTCGGCGGCTTCCAGATGGCGCAGGCCTTCGATCCCGGCATGGCGATCAACGGCGCCCAGTTCACCCGGCTCTTCCAGATGACGGCGATCGTGCTCCTCTTCGCGTCCGACGGCTACCAGCTGGTGCTCAGCGGACTGTTCCGCTCGTTCGACGCCGTGCCGGTGACGGGCATGATCGATCTCGGCAAGCCGGCGGAGGCACTGGTCGGCGCGGCGTCGCAGATGATGCTCAGCGCCGTGCAGATCGCCGGTCCGCTGCTCATCGTCCTGTTCCTCGCCGATGTCGGGCTCGGCCTCGTGTCGCGTGTCGCCCCCGCACTGAACGCCTTCGCGATGGGCTTCCCGATCAAGATCGGCCTCACGCTGCTGCTCGTCGGATTCGTGTACGCCGCGCTGCCCGGCGTGGTGGCCGTGATCGCCGACGATGCCGTGAAGATGCTCCTGGGGGTGACCCGATGAGCGACGCGAGCAGCAGCGGCGAACGGACCGAGAAGACCACCGAGCGCCGCCTCAAGGAGGCGCGACGCAAGGGCCAGATCGGTCGCAGCCAGGACTTCACCGCGTGGGTGTGCATCGCGGCCGCCGCGGTGATGATGGTCCCGACGATCGCGTCCGGCACCCAGGTCGCGACCGAGCTGTTCCTCGGCGTCACGAGGGTGGCAGAGAATCCGACCGACGGTGCGGCGCTCGACGTCCTCGGAGAGGCGATCTCGTCGCTCGGCGGGATCCTGCTGCCGATGCTCCTCGTCGTGTTGCTCGCGACGACCGCGACAGCGGTGGCCCAGGGCGGCATCCATCTGCGGGGCGTGACGATGCGCACCGAGCAGTTCAACCTCGTCGCGGGCATGAAGCGGACCTTCGGGCAGCACGCCCTGTGGGAGGGGGCGAAGGCGCTGCTCAAGACGGTCGCGATCGGCGTCGCGCTGTGGATCGTCGTCTCCGGGCTCGTACCGGTGCTCATGTCGAGCGGCAGCCACAACATCAGCTGGCTCCTCGAGCAGGCGGCGGCCGGAACGGTCGCCCTGCTCCAGGTGGCTGTGGTGGTCGGCATCCTCCTCGCCGCGATCGATGTGGCCGTCGTCATGCGCCGCAACCGCAAGCACACCCACATGACGAAGCAGGAAGCGAAGGACGAGCACAAGAAGAGCGAGGGAGACCCGCTCGTGCGCTCGCAGCGACGGTCGCGGCAGATCGCCATGAGCCGCAACCGCATGATCGCCGCGGTGGGCGACAGCGACGTCGTGCTCGTGAACCCGACCCACGTGGCCGTGGCGCTGCGCTACGAGCCGGGCAAGTCCGCCCCGCGCGTGGTCGCGAAGGGTGCGGGGGTCGTGGCGCAGAAGATCCGCGAGCGCGCCGAGGAGGCCGGGGTCCCGATGATCCGCGACATCCCGCTCGCCCGGGCCCTGCACTCGGCGGTCGAGATCGGTCGGGAGATCCCCGAGGAGCTGTTCGCGGCCGTGGCGCAGGTGCTGGCGTTCATCGAGCACCTCAAGCGACGCGGATCCGCCAGGGGCACGCACACGATGCCCTTCTCGAGCACGAGGGAGCGGGGACTGTGAGAGACGACAATCGAAGGTGGAGCGCATGATCGGTCAGCTGCTGTCCAAGGCGGCGGTGCCCGTCGGAGTGGTGGGGATCATCCTCCTCCTGATTGTCCCGATCGCGACGCCGCTGCTCGATGTGCTCATCGTGCTGAACATCTCGTTCGCGCTGCTGATCCTGCTCACCGCGATGTTCATCAGGAAGCCGCTCGACTTCTCGGTGTTCCCCAGCCTCCTGCTGGTGGCGACGCTCTTCCGCCTGGGGCTGAACGTGGCGTCGACCCGTCTCGTGCTCAGCGAGGCGCATGCGGGTCAGGTCATCCAGGCGTTCGGTCAGATCACGATCAGCGGCTCGCTCGTCATCGGCGCGGTGATCTTCCTGATCCTCACCGTGATCCAGTTCGTCGTCGTGACGAAGGGCGCGGAGCGCGTCGCCGAGGTCGGCGCCCGCTTCACGCTCGACGCGATGCCGGGCAAGCAGATGGCGATCGACGCCGACCTGAACGCCGGCCTCATCACCGACACCGAGGCGCGCAGGCGCCGCGCGGAGGTCGGCGCCGAGGCGGACTTCTACGGCGCGATGGACGGTGCGTCGAAGTTCGTCAAGGGCGACGCCATCGCCGGCATCGTGATCGTGATCATCAACTTCGTCGGCGGCATCGTCATCGGCATGGTGCAGCACGGCATGGAGGTCGGAGACGCGCTCGAGACCTACAGCATCCTGACGATCGGCGACGGCCTCGTCACGCAGATCCCGGCGCTGCTCATGGCCGTCTCCACCGGCATGATCGTCACCCGCGAGAACGCCGAGGCGGAGATGGGACAGGCCGCAGGGCGTCAGCTCCTGCAGTCGCGCAACGCACTGGTGATCACCGGTCTCGCGGCCATCGCGATGGGATTCATCCCCGGCATGCCGCTTCTGGTCTTCCTGGCGATCGGGGGTGTGCTCCTGTTCGCCGCCTCGCGGGTGAAGGCGAACGAGGACCGTGATGCCGCCCTCGAAGCCGACGCGCTCCAGCAGGAGGCTGCCGAGGCCGGTGCGGAAGGACCGGAGGAGCTGATGGAGCGGATGCGGGTGCACGCCCTCGAGATCTCGCTCTCGCCCGACATCGTCGATCTCGCGGCCGGAGGATCGGGCGACCTGCTCACGCGGGTGAAGTCGCTGCGCCGCAAGCTCGCCATGGACATCGGCATCCTGATGCCCCCCGTGCGCACCCGCGACAACATCGACCTGCCCGCCCAGACGTACGCGATCCTCATCGCGGGCGTAGAGGTCGGGCGCGGCGCAGTCCCTCGCGGGCACGTGCTGGCGATCGGCACCGGACTCGAGCAGCTGCCGGGCACCGCCGTGGTCGACCCGGTCTTCGGCCTGGAGGGCAAGTGGGTGCCGGCAGAGATGTCGCACGCTGCGGACATGGCCGGCGCCACCGTGATCGACAGGGCCAGCGTGATCATCACGCACCTCTCCGATCTCGTGCAGAGCCAGGCGGACCGGCTGCTCTCGCTCGAGGATGTCCGCCAGCTCACCGAGCATCTCAAGCAGTCCAGCCCCGCGACGGTGGAGGAGCTCACCCCCGCCGTGTTGTCGCTCGCCGCGATCCAGCGCGTCCTCGCCGGGCTCCTCGCCGAACGCGTGCCCATCAACGACCTCGCCCGGATCTACGAGGCGCTGGTGCTGCGTGGCAGGACGTCGACCGAGACGGCCGGGCTGATCGACGCGGCGCGGGCCGCACTCGGCCCCGCGATCGCCGCACGGTTCGCCCTGGACGGCAGGATCCGCGTGGTCATGTTCGAGCCGATGCTGGAACAGCAGATGCTCGAGGGCATGCGCGTCGTCGACGGCCAGCCGCAGATCGTGCTGACGCCCGAGGCGACGATGCAGGTCCTCGAGAACGTGCGCCGCACGGTCGGAGAGCTCGATCAGTCGGGGCCCGAGCCGGTTCTCGTGTGCGCGCCGTCGCTCAGGCAGGCGGTCCGCCGGCTCGTCGCGCCGCAGATCAGCGGGCTCCCGGTGCTGTCGTACGACGAGGCCGCCGCCGGTGGGCTCGCCACCGACGTGGTGGGTGTCGTCCGCGCGACCCAGTCCGCGCTGCCGAGCACCGCGGGCTAGGCTGCGTCTTCCTCGTCTTCCTCGGCCCTTGCGCCTTCTGCTCATTTACGAGGGAATGAAGTATGTTGGCAGCAGGACGGCGTGACAGCGCTGCAGCCATGGAAGGCGGACACGAGCATGCTGGTACTGACGAGGCGGGCGAACGAGAGCATCGTCATCGGCGACGACATCACGGTGACCATCCTGGCGGTCACGCCCGGCGGTGTCCGGGTGGGGATCGATGCACCGCGCGACAAGCGCATCAACCGCGCGGAGATCGTCCTCGCGGTGGGCGACGCGAACCAGGAGGCCGTGCAGACATCCTCCGACGAATCCGCGCAGACCGCCCTCCTCGGTGCCCTCGGGCGCCTCGGCGGCACCCCCTGAGTCACCCCGATCGTCCTCCCGGCTGCGGGCGGGGAGTTACTGCGTCGTGATCTTGTCGCGATAGTCGTCCATGTGACGGGCGAACCCGTCACGACGACTCCGACTTGACGAGGTGACGTACCGTGGCCGCTCACGACCTGAGCATGCAACTGATGCGCGAGCGGGAGCTGCTCGAGCTGCTGCTCTTCAAGCTCGACGAGCAGCAGATGCTGCTCGCGACCGGCCGCAACCGATGGATCCGGCACGCCGTCAACGAGATCGAGCGGGTTCTGGCCGCCATGCCGACGGTCGCTCTGTCCCGCGACTCTCTCGTCGTCGCCGTGGCGGACGAGTGGGGCGTGCCCGACGCCCGTACGCTCCGCGAGCTGATCGACGCCGCACCGACAGACGCGTGGCGTGAGGTGCTCACCGGTCACCTCACCACGATGATCGCTCTCGCCGACGAGATCGAGCAGATGAAGCAGATCAACGAGCAGCGACTGCGCACGGCGATCCGCGTCACTCAGGAGACCATCGCCGGACTCGGCGTCCCCACCGGGGAGTACACCCACTCGGGAGACGTCGCGCGAGACGCGGACGCCCGGCTTCTCGACACTCGGATGTGAGGGGATCATGTCTTCATTCGCAGGGATCCGGCTCGCCGAGTCCGCTCTCTCCGCCGCTCGGGCGGGGATGACGGTCACCGGCCAGAACATCGCCAACCAGACCACGACCGGGTACACCCGCCAACGGGTCGATCAGGCGTCGGTCACCGCACCCGGACAGACCGGGCTGTGGAAGACGGGATTCGGCGTCGGAGCCGGCGTGAGCGTCACGGGTGTCGCCCGTCTCGGCGACAACGTGCTCGACGCCCGCGTGCGCGACGCGCTGTCGACCTCTGGATTCTGGAGTGCTCGCGCGACCGCGGCGGGTCAGGCGGAGGACGTGATGGCCGAGCCGACGAAGGACGGTCTGGCAGCGAACCTCAATCGCTTCTGGTCGGGCTGGTCGGACCTCGCCAACATGCCGGATGCCGCCGCCGCGCAGGTCGTTCTCACGAACTCGCAGGTGCTCGTCGGCCAGATCGCCGCCGGATACGAGACGATCGCCGGGCAGTGGACCGACCTCCGCGGCCAGGTCGACAGGGACATCGCCGACGTGAATGCGGTGTCCGGGCAGGTCGCCGCCCTGAACGGTCAGATCCGGGATGCGCTGCAGTCGGGTCGCAACGCCAACGAGCTGATCGACCAGCGCAATGTGCTCGCCCAGCAGCTGTCCACGGCCGTCGGTGCGAAGGGCGTCGTCGAGGCCGACGGCACGCTCACGCTCCGGCTCGACGGCAATGCACTCGTGTCCGCGGACACCAGCCGCGCCCTCGTCGTGAGCGGTCCTCGTGACCTCTCCGATGCAGGACGCATCAGCGTCGCATGGGCCGATCGCCCCGACGTGACGGTCGGCGTCGTCGGGGGAGTGGTGGGCGGCACGATCAGCGCCCTCGCGCCCGCAGCGGAAGGCGGCTCGCTGGCCGCCGTGGCCGCGGCGTACAACCAGACGGCCACCGCGCTCGCGACGGCCGTCAACGACATCCACCGCACCGGCGTGACACCGTCGGGCGCTCAGGGCGGCGACTTCTTCGCCCTCTCGGCGACGGGACCGGCCGCCCTCGGCCTGAGCATCGTCCCGACGAAGCTGGAGGAGCTCGCCCTCGCGGCACCGGGCGCCGGCGCCAAGGACACCACGATCGCCGACCGCATCAGCACCCTCGGGACAGCGGCGGGCGGACCGAGCAGGACCTGGTCGAGCTTCGTCACCGGATTCGCGGTGACGGTGGCCGGAGACCTGCAGCGGGCGGACATCGCCGACATGGGCGCCGTCGCCGCCATCACCGCGCAGCAGTCGAACTCGTCTGTCGACGGCGACGAGGAGACCGTGAACCTGCTCACCTACCAGACCGCCTATCAGGCCGCCGCCCGCGTGCTGACCGCCATGGACGAGGCACTCGACCTGCTGATCAACCGCACCGGCCTCGTCGGCCGCTGATCCTCGGAGACATCATGATCGGACGCATCACGAGCAGCACCATGACGCAGCAGTCGCTGCGCACGCTCCAGACCAACCTCGTCGAGCGAGAACGCCTGCAGAATCAGGCCGCCTCGCAGCGCGCGTTCCGCTCGCCCAGCGAAGACCCCGCTGCCGCGGCGACGACGCTCGGCGTGCACGGCGACCAGTCGAGGGTGGCGCAGTTCGCCCGCAATCTCAGCGACGGGATGGCGTGGGTCACGACCGTCGACACCGCGCTCGACGCCAGCACCGATCTGCTCAACCGTGCGCGAGACCTGACGGCGCAGGGCGCCAACTCCGGAGCTCTCAGCCCGACCGCGCGGGAGTCGATCGCCCAGGAGCTCGAGACCATCAGCGCGGAACTCCTCGCCCAGGCCAACACGACCGTGCTCGGTCGCAGCGTCTTCGCCGGCACGAGCGATGCCGCCGCTGCCTTCGAGCAGGGGACGTTCGCGTTCAACGGGAGCCCTGGCGACGGTGTGACGCGACGCATCAGCGACAACGAGACCGTGCGGGTCGACTTCGACGGCTCGCAGGCGTTCGGGGTGGGCGCGAACAGCGCATTCGCCCTCCTCGAGGACATCGCGGCGGAGCTGCGGGCCGGTGGGAACGTGGGTGCCCGCCTGGAGGACATCGATGCGCGCCTGAAGGACGTCGTCGCGGCGCGCGGTGCGGCAGGTGCCCGCCAGAGCCAGATCGAACGAGCCGCCGCACAGAACCAGTCGGTGTCGGTCGACCTCGAGGCGCGCCGGGCAGAGGTCGAGAACGTCGACAGCCTCGAGGTGCTCGTCCGCCTCGAATCCGCGGAGCTCGTCTTCCAATCCGCGCTGCAGGTGACGGCCAAATCGTTGCAGACCAACCTCCTGGAGTTCCTCCGATGACCACTCCCGCCACTGCCGCCGCCGCCAGCGCCGCTTCCGGCGCTCCCGTCGACTTCGCCTCGCCGATGCCGGGCCTCAGCCCGTACACGGCCTTCCGCCTCGAGGGCATCGAGGGTGCCGAGGGGCTGTACGCCCTGCGGGCCGCGGACGCGGACGTCCGACTGTTCCTGCTCGATGCGGGGTCGGGCGGATACGGCTATGAGCCGCAGATCCCCGACGTCGTCCGTGCAGAGATCGGCGCGGAGCACGAGGCCGATGCCCGGATCTTCGTCGTGGCGAACCCGGGGGGCGACGGGGTCTACCTCAACCTGCGGGCGCCGATCGTGATCCACCGCGACACGGGTCGGGCTGCTCAGGTGATCCTCGAAGACCAGTCGTACCCGATCCGGGCGCTTCTCGGCGCTGCAGACGACACCGCCGTCTGATTCCACCCGCGGCGCGCACCGAGGCGCGCAGCCCCGACACCCACAGGAGATCCCGGTGGTCGATCTGCGAGCAAGAACCCACGGCGCCGGCGCGACCAGGGCGGTGAACCTCGTCGTGCTGGCGTACGACGAGCGTGTCGCCGCCGGCGAGGACGGCGAGGTCACCACGCACTATCTCGACGCGCGGGTGCACCCCGGAGACCGCCGGGCGCCAGGCGAGACGGATCTCGCTCTCGTCCGCAGGACGGGCGCCAGGGCGATCTCGGGCTTCGACAACTCGGCTGCGTACTCGCCGACGCAGCTGGCGTCGATCGAGGAGGCAGCCGGTCCGAACGTCACGGAGTTGACGGATCCGAACGGGGCGATCGTCGGCCGGGGATACGGCGTTCGCGCGGACCTGCTCATCGCCGCCGGTCACGTCGTGGTGAACACCCGGACCGTCGAGCCGACGGCTCTCTCGGTCGCTCCTGACGGTGCCGGTCGCGACATCCGCTCGCAGATCGTCGCGTCGATGAGCGCGGCGCGCCGTGCCCGTGAATCGGCCGGGACGGCCGGCGGTACGGGCGCCGATCATGAGGAACCTTCGAGAGACGTCCTCTCCGTCTGAATCAGACGAAACGCGGATTCACCGCGTATACCAAGGAAGAGGGTTTATCCTCGAGGAGCACAGGCTGGGGTACTGGCACATCCCGGCGTCGTCGCAGGAGATTGGGACCTGCACACGTCGCGGACGCCGCTGGTAGGGGTACAGCGCACAAACGCTCGGCGACGAGCGAAACCACTGGGATGGTGAAGCACATGAGCACAACACGCGCGCTCGATGCGAACAGGGTGAGCAAGCGGGAATTCGTGCAGCGTTTCGCACGGCGGGGAGGGATCTCCGTCCACGCCGCGCAGACCGCGTACAACGCCATGATCGACGAACTGCTCGATCTGGTCGGTCAGGGCAACACGGTGACACTCACCAACTTCGGCAAGTTCTACCCGCAGACGCACAAGGGTCACCGCGTGCAGTTCTCGAAGGACGAGGGTGCCGGCGAGGTCAACGACTACACCGTCCTGAAGTTCTCCGCGACGCGCGAGGTGAACCGCCGCGTGAAGGTGAACGACTAGCGCACCGGATATGAACGTAAACGAGAATCCCCGACGGTTTCGGCCGTCGGGGATTTTCTGTGCGTCAGAACCCTCCGGCATGTAGTTGAATGGGAACCGGTCGCTGGGGAGTGATCGTATCGAGAGTCGCCGGCGGAGACTCTCACGATAGGGAAGAGGCGGATCCGGTGCCCCAGCGCGCGCGCAATCAGCTCGTGGTCGATCACCTGCACATCGTGGGAGCAGCGACGGCGCACGTCTCGTCGCGTCTGACCCACGTCTCCCGCGACGATCTCGCGTCGGCGGGTGCATTCGCCCTGGTTCGCGCAGCGGAGAAGTACGACGCCAGTCTCGGGATCCCGTTCGGCGCCTTCGCCAGGGGCCGCATCGACTGGGCGCTCAAAGACGAGCTGCGCTCGATGGACTGGGCGCCGCGCCCCGTGCGGGTCAGGGCCAGGCGGACCACCAAGGTCAGGGAGACCCTCACCACGACGCTCGGCCGCACACCGACCGTGGCGGAGATCGCCGCTGCGATGGGGGTCGATCCCGTCGAGGTGCGCGAAGGCCTCGCCGACGCCGAGCGTCTCATCCTGAGTCTGGACGCCGCAGACGAGGTCGAGATCGCGTGGACGGGACACCTGCCCGAAGACCTCGCCCTCACCACCGAGCGCGATGCCCTGCTGCATCGCGCCATCGACGCGTTGCCCGAACGCAAGCGGTCGATCATCCGCGCCGTCTACTTCGAGGACCGCACTGTCACGGAGATCGCAGAGGAGCTCGGGGTCTCGCACGCCGCCGTGTCGCAGCATCGCGCTGAAGGGATACGGATGCTGCGCGACGCCCTCGATCGTCATTACGCGGACGACGCCCGTGTGGTGACGCAGCGCGCGTCGCGGTCGTCGGCGCCTGCCATCGAGTCCTACCTCGAGCGCATCGCCGCGGGCGGCCAGCGTCTCACCCGCGCGCTGATGCCGTTGAGCATCGGCGTCTAGCGGCCGTCAGAGGCCGAAGCCGTACGCCGCCTGCCCGATGAGGGTGAGGGCGACCGACGTCGGATAGATCTCCGGCTCCTCGTCCTCGTCGTCGAGGAGCTCGAGTCTCGTGATCGGCACGAAGATCCCGCCGTCCGGCTCGAAGATGAGGTCCTTGGGCACGAACGACGCGAAGATCGACCGCGTCCCGTTGCGGAGTTCGAACGTGCGACCGACGTCCCCGCGCTCGAAGAGGTTCATCTCGACCTCCTCGGACCACACCTTGCCATCGGGGAAGCGCGCCTCGATCCGGTAGGTGCTCGGCTCGATCGACTTGATGTTGAGGTCCTCGACGACCTCCGAGAAGAGCGTGTCCGGCTGCTCGAGCTCGAACGCGATGGCGCGGAGGTGATCGTAGTTCAGTCGCGCCCGGCGCGAGAAGAGCGCGACGTTCTCGATCTCCTCCGGCGCGGCATGCGGAGCCTGATCCAGCAGGTACTGCCTGACCTCGTCCGGGCCGGGGTACTCGAAGCGCATGTGGTAGTGGAACCTGCCGGGGCGGTTCACGAGATACGTGCTGACGTCCGCCACGTCGTTGACGGTGAGGCAGTAGATGCGCTTCACCGACGAGAGGCCGTCGAACAGCGACAGGAACTGGTTCTGACGGTTCGATCCGTCGCCGTGTCCTCGGCGGCCCGCGGGGAACACCTTCTCGAACTCGTCCAGCACGATGAGGCACTCGTCGAGGCTGTCGAGGAATTCGACGATCCCGTCATGGTCCTCGGAGACGACGACCACCGGCAGCCCCTGTTCACGGGCCGCCGCGGCGACCATGCGGAGGAAGAGCGACTTGCCGATGCCCTTGTCGCCCGACAGCATCACGCCGAGACTGCGGTCCGAGAGAGCGTACGAGCGGAAGATCTTCGAGACCTTGCGGTCGCGACCTCCGTAGATCTTCTCCGCGCCGATCGTGAGGTCGTCGATCTTGACGAGGCTGAAGCCCTCTTTCGAGCTGAAATGCACGCGGTACGTGCCGAGAGGGAACACCTCATGGGTGCGCACGGCATCGTCGTAGACGCGGACGTGCCCGCCCGCCTCGATGTAAGTGCTTGTCACAGTCCTCCGCCTTCGCTCCCCGTACCTGTCTATCGGCAGGAACCCTCGAACCGTAAGACGAATCCGGAAAGAGGTGCCCGCCGGGCGTGTCGCGCCCCCTCGGCCACGCGCGCGAGTTCGCGACGATCGGGGGTCCGCAGAGGCGCCCGGACCAGTATTCTGAGCGGACAGCGGTGTGGGACCGCCCGGTCGGGGGACTGGTATGGACATGTCCACGGGGGACGAGGAGTCGGTCGTCGGCGAGATCGAGATCGAGGTCGAAGCCGCGCCACAGGGGCTCATGAGGTTCACCCTCGATGCGGCGGGGAAAGGGCGCGTCTGGCACTCGATGCTCATCGCGCACGACGATCAGGTGATCGGAGCCGCGTCGTCACCCGAGCAGACCGCGGAGCTGCTCGTCCGCGGCAGCATCGAGTGCGTCCGCGAGTTCATCCCCAGCCTCGAGGTCGGCGGCCTGACGATGCGCCCGGAGCGCGGTCCGAACGACAACGCGCAGATCGTCGCGGCGGGGGAGGCGCGCTTCCTCACGTCGGAATGGACCGCCGTGGTACGTGCACAGGGCGACGCACCGCCGGTCTGACGGTCGTTGCCTGATCGGCACACTGTTCTGCCCGGCGCGTCATTGTTCCGTCAGGTAGGCATCGACCAGAAGCGTCCCGCGGATTCCGCGCAGTGTCTCGACGATGCGGTCGATGCCGCGCGCGGACACAGTCGGCATCTGCAGATCATGGGGTCCGAGGGGTTCCAGCTTTCCTGTGCGGATGCGGACCACCTCCCATCCGGCGGCGCGGATCGCACGGTCCTTGCGACGATCGGTCTCCTCCCGGCGACCGACGTGCTCCAGACCGTGACGCCCCACGGTGTCGTACTCGATCGCCACTCGGAGCTCGGGCAGGACGATGTCCGGCCAGACCTCGGTATGACGGAAGAAGGGCCGCGCGACCTTGATCGCGTTGACGCCCGGGGTGAAGGAGATCCTCGCGGCCAGACCTGCGCGCAGCCTCGCCTCGGCGGCGGACGCGGGTGCCGGAGCGCACGCGCTGACGAACGCCTCGCCGGTCGGGAGCGGCGGCGTCTTCGTGCACAGCGGCGGCGCCGGCGGTTTCGGGCGCCGAGGTATCGCGCGGGCCTCACCGAGCACGACCGGCTGCGGTCGTGCCAGTGTGGAGCAGTCCGGGCACCACGACGATTGTCGTCGCACCCGCCCCGGACGCTCGCGCTGCTCGGTCGGCGTCGCCGCGAAGCGGTGCCCGACCCGGCATTCCCAGCACAGCAGGACGTCTGCGCCGAGCGGCACCTGCGACAGCGCGATGCCGTGGTTGAGCTCGGGGTGGTACTGGCGGATGAGCTCGGGGTACGCCGCCCACGCCGCGCGGTACGTGCCGACGGGGTACGGCACGTCGAGGCCGCGGGAGAACTGACGTCGCGCCCACCAGGCCTGCACGGGTTCGGTCATGTGCGGCACGGTACCCGTGGGCTCCGACACCGGAGCACCGCTCAGCCGTGACAGACTCGGCACCAGCAGCATTCCGATATCCGAACGGGAGCGACCATGGCACAGCGAGTCGTCATCAGCGGCGCATCAGGACTCATCGGCACGGCCTTGGCGTCGTCGCTGCGGCAGGACGGCGTGGAGGTCACGACCCTGGTGCGGCGCCCTCCGCGCGGAGCCGACGAGGTGCAGTGGTTCCCGGGCGAGCACGAGCTCCATCCCGACGTCCTCGCCGGCGCGGACGCCGTCGTCGCACTCGGCGGCGCGAGCGTCGGGCGGCTGCCGTGGACTCCCCGCTACCGCCGCGAGCTCATCGACTCGCGCATCACGACCACCCGCACGCTCGCCGCCGCCGTGCGGGAGCTCCACGAGGACTCCCCGTCTTTCGTCTCGGCATCCGCCGTCGGGTTCTACGGGTCGGCGCCAGGCAGGATCATCACCGAGGACTCGCGGGCGGGCGACACCTTCCTCGCGCGACTCTGCGTGCGGTGGGAGCACGAGGCGCGGCGGGCGGGAGACGACGTGCGGGTGGCGCTGCTGCGCACGGCGCCCATCATCCACCGTCAGGGGGTGCTCAAGCCGCTGATCCAGCTCACCCGGTTCGGTGTCGCCGGCCCCATCGGTCGGGGCACGCAGATCTGGCCGTGGATCTCGCTCGAGGACGAGGTCCGCGGCATCCGGCATGTGATCGATGAGAAGCTCCAGGGCCCCGTCAACTTCACGGGCCCGACGAAGGCGTCGGCCGACGACATCGGCCGGGCCCTCGCCCGCCGCATGCGGCGACCGTTCTGGCTGCCGGCTCCGAGTTGGGCGCTGCGGCTCGCGCTCAGCGCAGACGCTGCGGATTCGCTGCTCCTCTCGGATGCCGACGTGCAGCCCGCCGTGCTGCAGGCCTCAGGCTTCACCTTCACCCACTCGACGGCCGCCGCGGCGGTCGACGCGGCACTCTGAGGGCGCCGCGTCGACCGCTTCCGAGACGGAGGCCGAGCCTCAGCGCCCGTGCGGATCGCGGCTGTTGAGGGTGGCGACGACCTGGTCGTAGTCTCCACGCGCCTCGCCGTAGCGGAGGAACTTCACGTTCTCGACCTGGATCTCGGTCGCGTCCGGCTGCGTGGCGATCAGGTCGACGACCTCCGCGACGAAGTCCTCGAGCGGCATGGCGAAGTCGCTCGTCTCCTGACCCGGCATGAGGCCGGTGCGCACAGACGGCGGCTCCAGCTCGAGGACCGACACGCTCGATCCGGCCAGCTGCAGTCGCAGCGATTCGCTGAGCATGTGGATGGCGGCCTTGGTCGCGTTGTACGTGGGCGTGACCCGGAGGGGTGCGAACGCGAGCCCGGACGACACGGTCATGATCGTCGCGTCGGGCATCGAGCGCAGGTGCTCGATGAACGCCGCGATGAGACGGATCGGTCCGAGCAGGTTCGTGGTGACGGTCGCCTCCGCGGTGTCGAGGAAGCCCGAGGGCGTCGTCCAGTCCTCGCTGCGCATGATGCCGGCCATCGTGATGAGCACGTTGAGGTCGGGGTGCGCCTCGAGCACGGTGCGGGCGGCCTCCGTGATGCTCGCGGGGTCGGTCGTGTCGATCCGCTGGGTGCCGATGCCCGGGTTCGCCGCGGCGATCTCGTCCAGGATCTCGGCGCGGCGCCCGCCGACGATCACCGTGTTGCCACGCGTGGCGAGTTCGCGCGCCAGGGCCAGGCCGATGCCGCTGGTCGCGCCGGGGATGAAGATGGTGTTTCCGCTGATGTCCATGCGTCCACTCTTCGTCGCCGGGCGGCCCCGCTCCAGAGACGCCCGATCCGGGGATCCGCGGTCCCTGGATCCCCGTGGTCGCGCCAGGGGATACTTCTCGGATGGACAGAGACGCACTCGCCGAGTTCCTGGTGCGCCGACGCGAGCAGCTGCGGCCATCGGACGTCGGTCTCAGCGCGGGACCGCGCCGACGCACGCCGGGACTCCGTCGGGAGGAGGTCGCCCAGCTGGCGGCGATGTCCACCGACTACTACACGCGGCTCGAGCAGCGGCGTGGTCCGCAGCCGAGCGCCCAGATCCTGGCATCGCTGGCTCGGGCTCTCCGCCTGACGCCGGACGAGCGGGACTACCTGCATCGCGTGTGTGGCCACAGTGCGCCCGATCGCACGACCTTCACCGACTACGTGCACCCCGGGATGCTGCGGGTGCTCGACCGCCTCGACGACACCCCGACCTTCGTGGTGTCGGTGCTCGACGAGGTACTCGTGCAGAACGACGCCGCACGTGCCCTGCTGGGTGATGCGAGCGGCCTCACGGGACTCGAGCGCAGCGGGATCTACCGCTGGTTCGCGCACCCGGACGATGAGCGACGCCGCTATCCCGAGGCGGACCACGCCCACCGCGGACGGGTTCTCGTGGCCTCGTTGCGCTCTGCCTACGGAGCTCTCGGCGAGCGGTCCCGGGCGGGCGACATCGTCCGTGAGCTCCGGCCGCGGAGCGCCGAGTTCGCCGCCCTCTGGGAGGTGCACGAGGTGCAGCGGCGATTCGACGATCGCAAGGTGCTGATCCATCCCGAGATCGGCCAGATCGAGGTGGACTGTCAGGCGCTGTTCACCGAGGACGAGTCGCAGGCGCTGGTCGTCCTCACCGCGGCACCGGGCACGGATGCCGCGAGCAGGCTCGAGCTCCTCAGAGTGCTCGGGACGCAGCGGGTCTGACCGGGACCCAGCACGACACGCGCGCGCGATAGTCGTCGAAGTCCGCCCCGAACCTGGCCGCGAGATCCGCTTCCTCCAGCGGTCGCACGACGGTGTTCCACAGCACCGAGCCGCCCAGCGAGTACATCACCACCAGCCACGAGTCGAACAGCAGACCCACCGCCACACCCTGGGCGATCCCGGCCACGGCCATGGGGTTGCGCACGTACCGGTACGGTCCCGTCACGACCAGTCGGTTCGCCATCTGCGACGGCAGGGGAGTGCCCTCGCCGTCCGTCGACATCGTGACCGCCGACCAGACGCCCAGCGCGGTGGCGGCGGCGAGCAGAGCGGCGCCCGCGATCCGCGCGGTCACCGGCAGCTCGATGCCGAGCAGCCATCGCGATTCGACGAACGAGACGCCGAGCGGGATGAGGAGGAGGAACGTGCCCCAGAAGAAGAGCGTCTGCAGACCGGTGCGCGCCAGCAGGCGGTCGCGACCCACCGGGTCGGCCGATCGGAAGGCGAGTGGGCCCGTGACGAGCCATTCGACCGGTGCACGTCCCCAGAGGATGACGATCGCGGCCGCGATGCTCGCACCCGCGGCGCACACCATCAGCAGCGCTCCCCATCCCGCCATCGTGGTGACGGTCGCGTAGAGGGCCATGCCGGCGGCGACCAGCACGGTCCAGGGGACGGTGATCCACAGCGCCCAGCGGATGCCGACGGCGGTCAGCGCCGAGCCGACGACGAACAACGGGATGTCGAGCATCGCCATGAGCGGGAGCGGGAGCCCCCCGAGGGTCGCCGTGCGCACGGCATCCGACCCGAAGACGGCGAGCCACCACACCGCGCCGGCGAGCGCCTGGATGCCGAAGTACGCCCGGGCCGTCGTCGGAGTGATGCGGATACCGGCGACGACGAGCATCCCGTCAGTCTAGGAGCGGCCTCACGATTCCTCGTGCGTCGCGGGATCGGCGTCGAACAGCCGCCCGTCGCCGCGCCCCAGCGCCGTGATCGCCTCGACCTCGGTGGCCTCCAGGACGACCTCGCCCGCGGCGAGGTTCGACCGCTGGTGCTCGATCGACGATGCCTTGGGGATCGCGACCGTCTGCCGGGCCACATGCCAGGCCAGCACGGTCTGCGCGGGGGAGATGCCGTGCGCTTCGGCCACCTCGCCGATCACGGACTCGTCCAGCAGCTCCTTCGCACGACCCAGCGGGCTCCACGCCTCCGTGAGGATGCCGTGCTCCCGGTGGTAGGCCAGCTGCTCAGCCTGCGGGAAGTACGGGTGCACCTCGATCTGATTCACGACGGGACGCACCCCGGTCTCGCGTTCGATGCGCTCGAGGTGCTCCGGAAGGAAGTTGGACACGCCGATCTGACGCACCACGCCCCGCTCCTGCGCCTCCACGAGCGCCGCCCAGGCCTGCACGTACTCGTCCTGGCTCGGGTTCGGCCAGTGGATCAGGTGCAGGTCGGTGGCATCCAGACCCAGCCGCGACCGGCTCTCCTCGATGCTCGTGCGGGCCTTCGCCGACGGGTGGTGGCGGCCCGGGAGCTTGGTCGTGACGATCACCTCGGAGCGATCGACGTCCGAGCGCCGCACACCGCGGCCCACGGAGCCCTCGTTCTCGTAGTTGAACGCCGAGTCGATCAGGCGATATCCGGCGCCGATGGCCGTCGCCACGGCATCCGCTCCGGCATCGCCGTCGAGGGCGTAGGTGCCGAGACCGATCGCGGGGAGGACGAAGCCGTTGTGTGCCGTGAAATGAGGAAGAGCCGTCATGCCGTCAGCGTACGCTGGAGCCATGTCGGGAGCGGAGAGCATGGCGTCGGACGACACGGTGCCCGATAATGCGTCGCGGTGTCCGTGCGACTCCGGCGACACCTTCGGGGCGTGTTGCGGGCCCGTGCTCGCGGGCGCTCCGGCCCCCACCGCCGAGCGTCTGATGCGTTCGCGGTACACCGCTTTCGTCCTGCAGGATGACGTCTATCTGCTCGACAGCTGGCACGCATCCACGCGCCCCGACGAGCTCGAGCTCGACCGTGATCTGGAATGGCGACGGCTCGTGATCGTCGACCGTGTCGCGGGTGGTCCGTTCGATCGCGAGGGCGTCGTGGAGTTCGAGGCGTTCTGGTCGCAGGGCGCGCAACGCGGCTCGCTCCGCGAGCGCAGCCGTTTCGCGCGCGACGGCCGACGCTGGCAGTACGTCGACGGCCGGGTCGGGTGATGGCGGACGCCGGGTACCGAGTAGATTTGGAAGCGTGAACGCCAGCCCAGAACACCAGCGCATCCTGCTCGACGTCGCCGACCTGGACCGGCGCATCGCGCAGGCGGAACGCGCCCGCACCAAGCCCTCCCAGGCGGCCCGCATCGGCGAACTGGTCGCGATCCGGCAGGAGCAGCTGCGCGAGCTCACCGCACTCACGGGCACGCGCGACGACGTCCGCACCGAGCTCACCCGTCTCGAGACCGACGTCTCGTTGGTCGAGAAGCGCCGCGCCCGCGACGCCGAGCGCCTCGCGACGGCCACGAATCCCAAAGAGGCGCAGGCGCTCGAGCACGAGCTCGCCAGCCTCGCCCGGCGCCAGAGCGACCTGGAGGACATCGAGCTCGATGTCATGGGGCGGGTGGAGGATGCCGACGCGGCCGTCGCCGCGCAGCAGGCTCTGCTCGACACCACGACCGCTGAAGGTACGGCGCTGACCGCGCAGGCCAAGGCCGACGTCGCCGCCGCGACGGAACTCGGAGCGCAGCTCGCGCGGGACCGTGAAGCGGTCACCGATGCGCTGCCCGCACCTCTCCTCGCGGAGTACACCCGCCGTGCCGCCAACAGCGCCGGTGCGGCCCTTCTGACCCGCGGCACCTGCGAAGGCTGCCGGATCCTGCTCCCCGGCACCGACCTGAACGACATCCGTCGCTCGGCGGACGACGCCGTGGTCTTCTGCCCCGAGTGCGGCTGCATCCTCGTCCGGACCGAGGAATCCGGACTGTGAGGGCTGCGCCGCGAGCGCGCCGACGGTGAGTTCGCGGCGCCCGACAGAGCGCCGTGTCGCGCTGCTGGCGGCCGGGTCCGGTGCGTACGCGGCGATCGAACTCGATGCGCGAGGAGACGAGACCGGTCGGCTGGTCCTGCCGAAGGCCGAGCTCCCCGAGTGGGTGGCGGCTCAGGAGCGCGACGACCCGCCGCGCTGGGTCATCCGCAGCGCCCGTGACGTCTACCCGATGCTGCTCGAGGCGGGTGTGACGCTCGGGCGCACGCACGATCTGGTGCTCTGCCATGCGATCCTGCGCGACACCGATGCGGTCGCCCGCCCGCTCGCGCCCTCCGCGTCCTGGGTGCGCCGGGACCCGGTCGAGGAGGCGCCCGCGCTGTTCGACGTCGTGCATCAGCACGAGCCGGATGATCCCATAGCCGATGCCCTCGACCAGTACCGGGAGCAGCGTCGGGTCATCGATGCCGGCAAGGAGGGACGACTCGTCCTGCTGACCTCCGCGGAATCCGCCGGCGGCCTCATCGCGGAGGAGATGCGTGCTGCCGGACTGCCGTGGAATGAAGCGGTGCACGACGGCATCCTCACGGACATCCTGGGCACTCGTCCCGTGGCGGGGGGAACCCCTCGTCGCATGGTCGACGAGGGCGACCGGATCCGAGCGATCCTCGGCGATCCGACGTTGAACCTCGAGAGCCAGCCGAAGCTCCTGCGGGCCCTGCACCGCGTCGGCGTCCCGGTCGACTCGACGAGTCGCTGGGAGCTGGCGCAGCACACCCACCCCGTGGTCGCGCCGCTGCTCGCATACAAGAAGCTCTCCCGTCTGCTCAGCGCCAACGGCTGGGCCTGGCTCGCCGAGTGGGTCCACGAAGGACGCTTCCGGCCGGTCTACATCCCGGGCGGGGTCGTCACGGGGCGATGGGCGTCCGCCGGCGGCGGGGCGCTGCAGCTGCCACGCGCACTCAGGGCCGCGGTGCGGGCCGACGACGGGTGGACCCTCGTCGTCGCCGACGTCGCCCAGCTTGAGCCGCGGATGCTCGCGGCGATGGCGGGCGACAGGGCCATGGCGCGCGCCGCGCAGGGGCGTGACCTGTACGCGGGCGTCGTGGAATCCGGTGCGGTGGCGAGTCGCGAGGAGGCCAAGTACGCCGTGCTCGGAGCCATGTACGGCGCCACCACGGGCGACAGCGGGCGTCTGGTGCCCCGGCTTCGAAAGGTCTATCCGCGCGCGATGGCGCTGGTCGACAAGGCGGCGAGGATCGGCGAGGACGGCGGCGTCGTGTCCACGTGGCTGGGCCGCTCGTCACCGCGACCCTCCACCGAGTGGTCCGAGCTGCAGTCGCGAGCCACCGACGCCGACGCCGAACCCGCCGAGGTCGCCGTCGCACGTCGTCGAGCGCGCGACTGGGGTCGCTTCACGCGCAACTTCGTCGTGCAGGGGACCGCCGCCGAGTGGTCGCTGATCTGGCTGGCCGAGATCCGCCACCGCCTGCAGCGGCTTCCCGAGGCGGAGCGTCCGGCGCCGGCATCGGGCCCGTTCGGCAGGCGGGGCCATCTCGCCTTCTTCCTGCACGACGAGGTGATCCTCCACGTCCCGATCGAGCAGGCCGAAGCCGCGGCGGATGCCGTGCGCGAGGCGGCGGCGGTGGCCACACGTCGCCTGTTCGGCGACTTCCCGATCGACGTGCCGCTGGATCTCAGGATCGCGGAGTCCGCGGAGAAGTGACGCGGCCCGCGTAGACTGGATGCTGCGAATGGGTCGACTGGACGGTCGCGTGGCGGGCAACCGCACCGAGGAACGTCCGGGCTCCTCAGGGCAGGACGGTGGGTAACGCCCACCCGGAGCAATCCGCGAGAAAGTGCCACAGAGAGCAGACCGCCCCGCAAGGGGTAAGGGTGAAAGGGTGGTGTAAGAGACCACCGGGGGCCATGGTGACATGGCCCGCCAGGTAAACCTCGTCCGGAGCAAGGTCAGACAGAGGATGTTGACGCGGCTCGCCGAGTCCTCGGGTAGACCGCTAGAGTGCCACGGCAACGTGTCGCCGAGAGAGATGGCCGTCGAAGGGGCGAAGAACCCCGGAACAGAACCCGGCGTACAGGTCGGCCCATTCGCCTGGACGTGCAGAAGGCCCCGCCGGATCGGCGGGGCCTTCTCGTGTCTAGGGTCGGACGGGCACCGGGTCAGTCGCCGGCGAGCGACGCGGCGCCGATGATGCCTGAGTTGTTGCGGTGGATCGCGGGGACGATCGGCGTCTTGAGGTCGAGCAGCGGCAGGAAGTCGCCTGCATTCTTCGACACGCCTCCGCCGACGACGAACAGGTCGGGGCTGAAGAGGAACTCGATGTGCGAGTAGAACGCCTGCAGGCGCTCGGCCCACTCGGACCAGCTCAGGTTCTCGCGCTCGCGTGCCGAAGTCGCGGCGTACGTTTCGACCGACTCGTACTCGCCGAAGTTCAGGTGACCGAGCTCCGTGTTCGGCAGCAGCACGCCGTCGTAGAGGAACGCCGAGCCGATGCCTGTGCCGAGCGTGGTGAGCAGCGTGAAGCCGCGCACATCTCGCGCTGCGCCGTGACGCGCCTCGGCGACACCGGCGGCATCCGCATCGTTCACGAAGACGATGTTGCGGCCGAGTCCGTCGCGGAAGAACCGCTCGGCATCGAAGTCCAGCCACTCCTTCGAGACGTTCGCCGCCGAGAGGGTCTTGCCGCGCTTGACGATCGCGGGGAATGCGACGCCGAGCGGAAGCGTGGAGTCGTGGACGTCGAGGGTCTTGAGGACGGTCTGGACCGCCTGCAGGACGTCCTGCGGCGAGGCTCCCTCGGGAGTCGGTACGCGCACCCTGTCGGATGCCATGATGCCGTGCTCGAGGTCGACGATGCCTGCCTTGATACCCGTGCCGCCGATGTCGACGCCGATCGCTTTTGCCATGGTCGATAGCTTAGCGACCGCCGTCAGCGCCAGTAGGATCGATGACACCACGTGATGAAGGGGAGCGGCCATGTCGGACGGCGACGAGAAGTACTGGTACAACCTGCAGACCGGTCAGGTCGAATTCGGCATGATCTCGGCCTCCGCCGACCGCGTCGGTCCGTTCGACACCGAGCACGAGGCGGCGCATGCGCCGGAGAAGCTCAAGGAGCGCTCGCGCGCCTGGGCCGAAGAGGAAGCCGCTGAGAACGGCTGGGACGCTGGCACCGGCAAGGCCGCAGAGTGACGATGGACAAGCAGAGGGACTTCGTCCTCCGGACGATCGAAGAGCGCGGCGTCAAGTTCGTCCGCCTGTGGTTCACCGACGTGATCGGCACGCTCAAGTCGGTGGCCATCGCTCCCGCCGAGGTCGAGGGCGCGTTCGCCGAGGGCATCGGATTCGACGGCTCCGCGATCGAGGGGCTCACCCGCACCTACGAGTCCGACCTTCTCGCGCAGCCCGATCCGACGACGTTCCAGACGCTTCCGTGGCGCGGCGAGATCGACCCGACCGCGCGCATGTTCTGCGACATCACGACCCCTGACGGTCGTCCGGCCGTGTCCGACCCGCGCCACGTGCTCAAGCGCACCCTGGCGAAGGCCGCCGACGCCGGGTTCACGTTCTACACGCACCCGGAGATCGAGTTCTACCTGCTGAAGTCGTCGTCGTACGGGCCCGAGGGCCCCGTGCCCGTCGACTCCGCAGGCTACTTCGACAACGTGCCCGGCGGCACCGCGCACGACTTCCGTCGTCGCTCCGTGCGGATGCTGGAGGACCTCGGCATCTCGGTCGAGTTCAGCCACCATGAGGGCGGCCCGGGCCAGAACGAGATCGACCTGCGGTACGCGGATGCGCTGACGATGGCCGACAACGTGATGACCTTCCGCACCGTCATCAAGGAGGTGGCCATCGAGCAGGGCGTGTACGCGACGTTCATGCCGAAGCCTCTGAGCGGCCACCCGGGCAGCGGGATGCACACGCACATGTCGCTCTTCGAGGGAGAGCGCAACGCCTTCTACGAGGAGGGCGCGAAGTACCAGCTCTCGAAGACCGGTCGTCATTTCATCGCGGGCCTCCTGCGCCACGCCAATGAGATGGCTGCGGTCACGAACCAGTTCGTCAACTCCTACAAGCGCCTGTGGGGCGGTGACGAGGCGCCGAGCTTCGTGACGTGGGGACACAACAACCGCTCCGCCCTCGTGCGCGTCCCGATGTACAAGCCCAACAAGGGCGGCTCCTCGCGGGTCGAGTACCGCGCCCTCGACTCGGCGGCGAACCCGTACCTCGCGTACGCGCTCATGCTCGCCGCGGGGCTCAAGGGCATCGAAGAGGAGTACGAGCTCCCGCCCGAGGCCGAGGACAACGTCTGGTCGCTCAGCGACGCCGAGCGGCGCGCTCTCGGCTACTCCGCCCTGCCGGCGAGCCTCGACCACGCGCTCGAGTACATGGAGAGCTCCGAGCTCGTCGCCGAGACGCTGGGCGAGTCGGTGTTCAACTACGTCCTGCTCAACAAGCGCAAGGAGTGGGAGGCCTATCGTGGCCAGGTCACTCCGCTGGAGCTGAAGAACAACCTCGAGCTCCTCTGAGCGTCGCGCATGGCCCGTTCGGACGTCTCCGTCTCCCTGTCCGCACTGGCCAGGCTCGGGTTCGCTGAGCTCAGCGAGGCGGCGGCGAACCTGGCCGAGCTGGAGACGCTGCTGCAGCTCGACCGCGCGACTCTGCTCGACGGCGCCGTGGCCGCTGATCCTGACGCGGCCGTCGACGGTCTGCTGCGCGTCGCACGGCGCGATGCGGCGCCTCTCCGGGCCCTATTCGAGGATCGCTCGACGAGGGCGCAGGTGTGGCGGGTGTTCGGGGCCTCGCAGGGCCTGGCCGACTTCTTCTCGCGGCATCCGTCGGAGGTCGCCGTCCTCGGAGAGAGCGTCTCGGTCCTTCCCGGTGCCGACGAGCTGCGCGATCGGATGCGGGGCGCTGTCGGCGCCCTGAACGGTTTCGCCGCCTCGGGCGACGACGCCACCGTCGTCGCACTCCGCGTGGCGTATCGGCGCTCGCTGGCGGCCATCGCCGCGTTCGACCTGACGGCGCACAATCCGATCATGGTCGTCAGCGAGGTGGCCGCGGCACTCGCCGACCTCGCCGGTGCCGCGCTGGAGGCGTCCCTCGCCGTCGCCCGCACGCGCCTGTCCCAATCGATCAGCCGCGATCAGGTCGCCGCCACCCAGCTCGCGATCATCGGGGTGGGCAAGGCCGGCGCTCGCGAGCTCAACTACGTCAGCGACGTGGACGTCATCTTCGTCGGCGGCACTCGCGACGAGGAGATCCTGGAGGAGTCCCGCGCCATCGACATCGCTACGCGGCTCGCCCGTGAGGCGATGCGGGGGCTGAGCGGGATCGAGGTCGAGCCCCCGCTGTGGGAGGTCGATGCCGCTCTCCGGCCGGAGGGCAAGCAGGGTGCCCTCGTGCGCTCTCTGGCGTCGCACCTGGCGTACTACGACCGCTGGGCGAAGAGCTGGGAGTTCCAGGCGCTGCTCAAGGCGCGGCCGCTCGCGGGCGACCCGGAACTCGGGGAGGCGTACATCGCCGCTCTGCAGCCGAAGGTCTTCTCCAGCGCGGCGCGCGAGAACTTCGTCGACAGCGTGCAGCGCATGCGCGAGCGCGTCATGGAGCACATCGACCCTGCGGATGCTCCCTACCAGCTCAAGCTCGGAGCGGGCGGGCTGCGCGACATCGAGTTCACGGTCCAGCTCCTGCAGCTGGTGCACGGTCTCACCGACATCCGGCTGCGCACACGCGGCACGATCGAGACCCTCGACGCGCTGGTCGAGGGCGGATACATCGGTCGGGCGGACGCGGCGAGTTTCGCCGACGACTACCGCATCCTGCGCCTCATGGAGCACCGGCTGCAGCTGCGGGAGCTCAGCAGGACCCATCTCATGCCTCGCACGCCGGCCGGGCTGCGCGTCCTCGCCCGCAGTAGCGGTCTCGCGGACTCGGGCGAGGCCGTGTGGGCCCGCTGGGAGGGCGTGCGGCGGGAGGTCCGTGACATCCACACGCGGTTGTTCTACCGTCCGCTGCTCAGTGCGGTGGCGTCTCTCCCCGAGGGGGAGCGGACGCTCTCGACCGAACAGGCGCACGATCGTCTGATGGCCATCGGGTTCCGAAACCCCGCCGGGGCGCTCCGTCACATCGGGGCGCTGACGACGGGGCTCAGCCGCAAGGCCACCATCCAGCGTCACCTCATGCCGGTCATGGTGCGCTGGTTCGCCGACGGCAGCGACCCCGACTACGCCCTGCTCGCGTTCCGGCGGATCAGCGAGCGGCTGGGAGACACCCCCTGGTTCCTCCGGATGCTGCGCGATTCGTCCGGGGCTGCAGAGAGCCTCACGCGGCTCCTGTCGTCGTCCCGCTACGTGGGCGAGCTCATGGAGTGGATACCGGAGTCCGTCGCGTGGCTCGACAGCAGCGACCTGCTGCGCCCGCGCAGCGGTGCCGCGCTCGACGAAGAGGCGCGAGCGATCCAGACCAGGCAGCGCGGCGTCGGCGACGCGATGCAGGCGGTGCGCGCCCTGCGTCGACGCGAGCTCCTCCGCACGGCCATGGGGGGAGTGCTCGACGTCTTGTCGATCGAGGAGATCGCGCGATCGCTCACCGAGATCACCGACGCCACGATCCAGGCCGGCCTCCGTGCCGTGCGCCGCGAGATCGTCCCGCCCGAAGACGACGCTCTCGACTTCGCCGTCATCGGCATGGGGAGGTTCGGAGGCGCCGAGCTGGGTTTCGGCTCCGACGCCGACATCCTGTACGTCTACGACGCGAACGGCGTCGAGCCGCAGCGTGCCCAGGCCCTCGCGACGCGGATCGTCGCAGGGCTCCGAGAGCACCTCACGGACCACCGCGTGCCGCTCGACCTCGACGCCGATCTCCGTCCCGAAGGGCGCAACGGTCCGATCGTCCGGACCATCGAGGCCTACGGCGAGTACTACCGTCGGTGGTCGCTGTCCTGGGAGGCGCAGGCGCTGCTGCGCGCCAGGGGGGTCGCCGGCAGCGCGAAGCTCATCGCGACGTTCACGGAGCTCGCCGACAGCATCCGCTACCCGCGCGAGGTCGACCTGCAGGGCACCCGGGAGATCAAGCGCATCAAGGCGCGCGTCGAAGGGGAGCGGCTTCCTCAGGGAGTCGACCCGCGCCGCCACCTCAAGCTCGGCCCCGGCACCCTGAGCGACGTGGAATGGCTCGTCCAGCTCCTTCAGCTGCAGCACGCACATGATGTGCCTGAACTGAGGACCACATCGACGATCGCGGCGCTCGACGCGGCGGTCGAGGCCGACCTGGTGCCGGCCGCATCAGCTGATCTGCTCCGCGACGCCTGGCGGCTGTCGAGCAGACTGCGTTCGGCGATCACGCTGTACACGGGCAAGACGAGCGACGTGCTGCCCACCGACCCGCGGGACCTCGACGCGATCGGTCGGCTCCTCGGCTACCCCGACCGCTCGGCGAGCGAGTTGGAGGACGACTACCTGGGTGTGACGCGACGCGCCCGCCGGGCGTTCGAGACCCTGTTCTACGGCTAGCCTGAGAAGATGGCGATCTCGAAACTCGGTGTGATCTGGAATCCCTCGAAGGTGGACGGGGAACCGCTTCGAGCAGCGGTCGCAGCGACGTTCGCATCGGAGCAGCCCGACCTCCCCGTCGAGTGGTGGGAGACGAGCATCGAGGACCCGGGCAGAGGCATGGCGGCTGAGGCCGTCGCAGCCGGATGCGATGTCGTGGCCGCCGTCGGCGGTGACGGCACGGTGCGTGCCGTCGCCGAGTCGCTGGCGGGCACCGAGTCGACCCTCGGCATCGTTCCCCAGGGCACCGGAAACCTGCTGGCGCGCAACCTCGACATCCCCCTGAACGACATCCCCGCCGCGCTCGCCCGTGTTCGTGACGGCGAGCCGAAGCGGATCGACATGGGGTGGGTCGATTACGACGGCACGGAGCACGCATTCGTCGTGATGGTCGGATTCGGCATCGACGCGCAGATGCTGATCGAGACCGACGAGGATCTGAAGATCCGCGCAGGCTGGATCGCTTACGTCGAGGCCATGGGGCGTGCCCTCGCGGGGACCGAGATGACGGACATCACGCTCACACTCGACGACCAGGAGCCGCAGGACCTGCGAGGGCACACCATGCTCATCGGCAACTGCGGCATGGTGCAGGGCGGCATCCGTCTGCTCCCTGATGCGCTGCTCGACGACGGGCTGCTCGACATGCTCCTCGTGAGTGCGGAGGGGCCGCTCCAGTGGCTCGACACGGTGCGGTCGGTGGTCTGGGAGAACGGCATCCGTCGCATCCTGGGCAGCGTCGACGAGGCGGTCAGCACCGATTCCACGACCCACGTGTCCGCAGAGCGGGTACGGGTCGAGCTCGCGTCGCCGCAGATGTTCGAGATCGACGGCGAAGAGATCGGAGAGGTCTCCGGTTTCACCGTTCGCGTTCAGCCGGGGGCGCTCACCGTTCGCTGAGGGTTCCGGGCGGCACGATCTTGCGGTCCTGCGTCGGGAAGACGACCTTCTGCACGATGATGATGATGCTCGCCGCCACAGGGATGGCGACGAGGGCCCCGAGGATCCCTCCGAGTGCCCCGCCCGCCACCGCGGCGATCACGACGAGGGCGCCGGGGACGGCCACAGCCTTGTTCATGATGCGCGGCGAGAGCACGTATGCCTCGATCTGCATGTAGACGAGGTAGTACCCGAACGCGATGAGCGCGGTGACCGGGCTCACGATGAGGCAGATGAGCGCGTTGATGATCGATGCGCTCAGCGTGCCCACGAGCGGGATCATCGAGCCGATGAAGGCGATGAGAGCGAGCAGTGCAGGCACCGGTGCGCCGATGATGCTGAGCACGATGAGGCTGAGGATGCCGTTGACGGCGGCGAGGCTCGCCTGGCCGATCACGTAGCGGCCGACCGCTCCCGAGACGTCCTCGAGCAGCCCGGAGAAGGTCTCGCGCTGATAGGCGGGGACGAAGCGGGCGGACACGGCCTTCATGCTCCGCAAGGAGGCCATGAAGTAGAGGGTGAGGATCAGGACGATGGTCACCCCGGTGAGTCCGCCGGCGATGCCCGCGCCGACGGCGAAGACCCCGCCGCCGATGTTCAGGATGTTCCCCGGGTCCTGGATGAACGCCAGGACTCCCTGTGCCGCGTCGTCGAACGTCGAGCCGAACTGCTCGCTCACATCCTTGAACCACGCGCTGGCCATGAAGTCCTCGATCATCTTCGGTCCGTCTTCGATGAGGTTCGAGATCTGCTGGACGAGGATCGGGACGATGGCCAGGATGATCCCGGCGAAGGCCAGCAGAACGGCTGCGACGACGATCGTCACAGCCGCCGGGCGGGGGAGCTTCCGCTCGATGAAGGCGACGATGGGGTCGAGTCCCAGGGCGAGGAAGATCGCGATCCCGATGTACACGAGGACCGTCGCGAGCTGATCGACGATGCCGCCGATCATGACCGCCACGAGGACGCCCAGGGCGCCGAGCAGGCCGTACATGAAGGGGTTGATGCGGGCGAGTGCGGCCGCCGCCGTCTTCGGCTGCGCCGGCAGGCTCTCGGCCGCCTCGAGCTGCTTCACCTGCGCACGCGTGCTGTTCCGTCGCATGATGCCCCCTCTGTTGTTCAGACCTCTCAGTTGACCATCGCCACGAGGTCGGGCGAGGGAGGCCACGCCGGTGCGGGACGGGTGTCCGTGCCCGGTGGGATGCTGAAGGCATGGAACCACTGACGCTGCGCCCCTGGGCCGCCGATGACATCGGGCTCCTGCGCGCCGCGAACACCGCGCAGATGACCGCTCAGATGAACGGCCCCGAGACCGAGCAGGAGATCGAGGAGCGGAGCGCGAGATATCTGCGACTGAGCGCTGCGGGTGAAGCGCTGATGTACGTGATCGAGGACGAGCATGGCGCACCGGTCGGGACGATCGGGTGCTGGCACGTCCGATGGCGCGGCGAGCCGGCGTGGGAGACGGGGTGGTTCGCCCTCCCCGAGGCTCAGGGGCGCGGTGTCGCCTCGCGAGCGCTCGAACTGCTCGTGACCGAGCTCCGGGAGCACCGTGCCGGTCGTCGATCGCTCGTCGCGTTCCCCGCAGTGGGCAACGTTCCGTCGAACGGCGTCTGTCGCCACAGCGGTTTCGAGATGGTCGGCACGCAGATCGAGGCGTTCCGCGGTGCGGACCTCGAGGTCAACGAATGGGTGCTCGACCTGGAGGCGCCCGTCAGCGGTTGAGAGAGGCGGGTGCGACGGGACGATCACTGCGGACGCGGAACCACAGAGTGAGTTCTGACAGGGCGCGCTGCGTCGTCGCATCGTCATCCGAGGCCTCGAGATCCGCGAAGGAATCGCGGTATCCCGCCGGCGCCGCCTCCGAGCCGGTCCGGAAGGCACGGTAGCCCATCGTCCATGCGGCGAAGCGTCGCGCAGGAAGCTCTTCCGTCAGGAGAATCCGCATGCCGTGGTGGCGATCGTCGCGCCCGATGGTGGCGACGAGAGAGAGGACCGTCTCGCGCTGCCCTTCGAGCACCTGGATGAAGCGCCCGTCACGATACAGCAGCACGCCGGTCACCCCTCGCGCGTCGTTCCCCGTCCTGCACGTCGAGAGCAGATCCTCGAGAGCGCCCTCGCCGAAGGGCTGCGACGCCGTGCTCGTGTAGACGAGCGACATCATCGTCGCCGAGTCCTCCACGCTCACAGAGCCGTCCCCTGCAGGTCGTCGGTCATCGCGGCGGACCCGGTCGAACCCGGAGACGATGCGCCGACGACCGCGGCGGTCGCATCGTGGAGGGTGGGAAAGTCGCCGACGAGAGCGGAGTGGGCCTCGAACGCACGGTAGGTGCCATCGGGCTGTCGATCGACGTAGCCGAGGAAGTCCCCTCCGCGACTGCCGACGTGAAATCCTTCCTCTACACACGCCCAGAGGACGTCGGAGGTACGTTCATGTGCATCAACCACCCCAGGAGTGTATGCCGGGAGTCGAATATCCCGATGGGCCTTGTGCATTTCACGCTGTTCGTGCAGGCGGTCTCCCGTGCACACGACAGAGCCCCGCCCGAACGGGCGGGGCTCTGCGCTGAGCGATTCAGGAGATCCAGTAGTTCTTCCTGACCGAGACACCCGTGAGCGTCACTCCGCTGTTGAGGGCCATGACCTGCACGAAGAGGCGCATCGGGCCCGCCAGCTGGTAGGACTGCGCGTGCTGCCCTTGGGTCGGGCTGCCGGCGGCGGCGGTGGCACGGATCTCGGTCACGGGCTGGGGGTGGGTCGAGACCACGGGACCCGAGTTCGACGCGAGCTTCTCTGCGACGAGTCGCACCTGAAGGCCGGTCGTGAGACCGTTCGCCTTGAGGTTGAGGGACACGTCAGCGGTTTCCACGACTCCGACTCCGACGATCGCCAGGTAGAGCTGTCCGGCGGCGACGGCGATGGTGGTCCAGGTGTTCGCGGGGAGCGCGACGCTGGTGGCGAGGTCGGTCGACTGATGGGTGGGCACGGGGTCGTCCTCCGGGTATGTGGGTAGTGGGCCGCCTTCGACGAAGTTCTCGAAGTTGACGGTGTTCGTGAATCCCAGCTGGTTCGGCGTGCCGCCGATCCAGAGGGAGACGTGGACGTGGGATCCGTAGCCGGTCTCGCTGCCGAATCCCGAGGCACCCGAGTAGGCGATGACCTGTCCTCGGCTGACCCGGGTCCCGTTCCGGACCGTGCTCGAGGCGAGGTGCAGGTACCGGATGTAGTTCCCGTCGTCTGCGCGCAGGGCGATGTAGCGGCCGGTGGCCGAGTCGGTGGTGTCCTTGCGGTCGACGATCACGCCGGCTGTCGCCGCGCGGATGGGAGTGCCGATGGCGACCGCGTAGTCGGTGCCGGGCTCGCCGGACGGCGGTTTCCGGTTCCGGTGTCCCTGCCACGTGCTGGAGATCGGGACATCTCCGCACGGACGGAGATAGGTGCCTGCAGCTGTTGCACTCTGGGGCGGGGAGAACAGGTCGGCACCGATCGCGGCCGCTCCGAGCGCAGCGCCGGTCGCGAGGAGAACTGTCCGGCGGGACATTCGCCGATGCGGTGCCCGGCCCGGTGGGGAGGCATCCCCGTCGGTGTCGCACATCAGGGGTTGGTCCCTTCGTTCTCTCCCCGGATCAGCCGCTGGATCTGGGCCTCAGGCAGCTCGTCGATCGATCCCGAGGCCATCTCGATCACGGGGGAGGCCGGCGTACCGCCGATCGTGCACAGTGAACGCCCGTCGAGACCGCCGGTCCGGGCAGGAACGATGACGAGCCATTCCGGCGTCACCGTGCGTCGTTCGATGCGGGTGCGGCCGAGATCGAAGGTCACGTCCGGGTTGAACGTCGAAACGGTCTCGTCGACGCAGATCTGCGCCAGCTGATCTCCGCTGAAGTCTCCGTACGCAGGGGCGGTCGTCGGGGTGGGGGCGGGGAGCGGTGTCGTGGTGGCGGCGGGAGTGGGGGCTGAGGTGGTGGGCGTCGCAGTCGCGGTGGAGCGGGGAACCGGCGTTGCTCCGGGCAGAGCTGCGCAGCCGGACACCGCGATGACGACGGCCATCGCGGCGGTGCTCGTGAGCAGTCGAGAGACGATGTGGGGACTCATATCTCTGAAGGTAGCGCGTGCAGTCCGCGTCCCCCGTCAACGGCCCGCAGTGGCGAGGTCGTGTTTCTCCGGAGGGTGGCGGATTCGTCCCGGAGACAGAGGAAAGCCCGCCCAGCGGGACGCTGAGCGGGCTTTCCGAGAGACGCTGCGGAGTCCTCGCGGACGTCACGCAGGATCCGATTACACCCCGAAGTAGAGCTCGTACTCGAACGGGTGCGGACGCTGGGCCATCGGGAGGATCTCGTTCTCGTACTTGTAGGAGATCCAGGTCTCGATGAGCTCCTCGGTGAACACGCCGCCCTCGAGCAGGAACTGGTGGTCCGACTTCAGGGCCTCGAGCGAGTCCAGCAGGGAGTTCGGCACCTGAGGGATGTTCTTGGCCTCCTCGGGCGGCAGCTCGTAGAGGTCCTTGTCGACGGGCTCGTGCGGCTCGATGCGGTTCTTGATGCCGTCGAGTCCGGCCATGAGCTGGGCGGCGAACGCGAGGTACGGGTTGCCCGAGGCATCCGGCGCGCGGAACTCGATGCGCTTGGCCTTCGGGTTGGAGCCCGTGATCGGGATGCGGATGGCGGCGGAGCGGTTGCCGGCCGAGTAGACCAGGTTGACCGGAGCCTCGAAGCCCTTCACCAGACGGTGGTAGCTGTTCAGGGTCGGGTTCGTGAACGCGAGCAGCGCCGGAGCGTGCGCGAGGATGCCGCCGATGTACCAGCGGGCGATGTCGCTGAGCTGGCCGTAGCCCGCCTCGTCGTAGAAGAGCGGCTTGCCGTCGTTCCACAGAGACTGATGGGTGTGCATGCCCGAGCCGTTGTCGCCGTAGAGCGGCTTCGGCATGAAGGTCGCGACCTTGCCCCACTGCTCGGCGGTGTTCTTGACGATGTACTTGAACTTCAGGATGTCGTCCGCCGAGTGCACCATGGTGTCGAAGCGGTAGTTGATCTCCTGCTGGCCCGCGGTGCCCACCTCGTGGTGCGAGCGCTCGAGGATGAAGCCGGCGTCGATCAGCTTGAGCGTGATGTCGTCGCGCAGGTCGGCGGTCTTGTCGACCGGGCTCACGGGGAAGTAGCCGCCCTTGTACGGGGTCTTGTTGGCGAGGTTCCCGCCCTCCTCCTCGCGACCGGTGTTCCACGCGGCCTCCTCGGAGTCGACCTTGTAGAAGCTCTCGCCCGCGGTGACCGAGTAGCGCACGTCGTCGAAGATGTAGAACTCGGCTTCGGGGGCGAAGAACGCGGTGTCAGCGATACCCGTGGAGGCGAGGTACTTCTCCGCCTTCTTGGCGACCTGGCGGGGGTCCTTCGAGTAGATCTCGCCGGTGCGCGGGTTGTAGATGTCGAAGATCATGACCAGCGTGCTCGCCTCGCGGAACGGGTCCATGTAGGCCGTCGTCACGTCGGGGATGAGCTGCATGTCGGACTCGTGGATGCTGGCGAAGCCGCGGATCGAGGAGCCGTCGAACAGCTGACCGTCCGTGAAGAAGTCCTCGTCGACCGTGGCCGCGGGGATGTTGAAGTGCTGCTGCACACCCGGGAGATCGGTGAATCGGATGTCAAGGAACTTGACGTCGTTCTCCTTGATGTAGGCGAGCACCTCGGACGAATCTTTGAACATTACGACTCCTGGATTGCGGATCGATGGCTTACGGCCATTCTGCACAGTACGTGCGGGGCGTTACCCGGGGGTATCCGCTTTGTTTCCGGCATGTTACGCGCCGGTAGGCTGGATGCGTGACGGATGCTGTGAACACGTACCCCGGTGAAAGACTCGGAATGCCGCGAACCGGGACCGGCAGCATCGCCCGTCCCGGGCGTCGCATCGGGGCACTCGTCATCGACTACCTGGCGGCGACGATAATCGCGACGGCCTTCCTCGGCTACGACCAGTTCGCGCTGCCGTCAGAGGCGGGGCTCACGATGTTCGGGCCGATGGCCGTCTTCGCGCTGCTGCAGATCGTCTTCATCCCGACGGCGGGGGGCAGCCCCGGTCATCGAATCCTCGGCATGCGCGTCATCCACCTGGGCGGTGGCTGGGTGGGGCTCTGGCGTCCCGTCGTCCGGACGCTCCTCATCGTGGTGGTCATTCCCGCGGTGATCTGGGACTCGGATCAGCGCGGCATCCACGACAAGCTCACGGGGCTGGCGCTGATCCGCGCCTGACGGCTCAGTCGCGGCCGCGGTTGCGGCGTCTCGTCTCGCGCGGGGCGCGCCCGCCGACGAACGACCGTGCGGGATCCACGACATAGCCCTGCCGAAGGGCCTCGCGCCCGATCAGCATCCTGAAGCCCATCTCGTCCCGATTGCTGAGGGTGACCTCGGCGAGCACTTCCCGATCGTGCAGGCGGATCAGCATCTCTACGACGAACCGCTCCTGTGCGTGACCCGACGAACTGCGCACCGCGCGGCGGTCGTGCACGGGGGATTCCACGTCCACGGCGTCCTCCTGGCTGTGCTGCCAGGGCTTGACCCGGAACCGCACCCACGACACGCCGTCACGCTCGAACTCGTGGATGTCGAACGCGTGCAGCGACGACGTGCGCGCTCCCGTGTCGATCTTGGCCTTGAGCCAATCGACGCCGAGATCGGGCAGGCTCACCCATTCTCGCCACCCGATAAGAGTGTTTGAATGGGATGTCTTGTTCACCCGACCATCCTGGCAGGAATTCCTTCGTGAAGATCGCAGTGCTCTCCCGTGCGCCGCAGGCGTACTCCACCCAGCGACTGCGCGCGGCTGCGCTCCAGCGCGGTCATAACGTTAAGGTCCTCAACACCCTGAGATTCGCGATCGATCTCACCTCACCGGATCCGGATCTGCACTACCGAGGTCGCCAGCTCAGCGACTATGACGCGATCCTGCCGCGCATCGGGAACTCGATCACCTACTTCGGCACCGCGGTCGTCCGCCAGTTCGAGCAGATGGACGTCTACACGCCCAACACCGCCAACGGCATCTCCAGCGCGCGCGACAAGCTGCGGGCGAACCAGATCCTGTCACGGCACAACATCGCCATGCCTCCCACGGCATTCGTCCGCAACCGGGCCGATGTGCGCCCAGCGATCGAGAGGGTGGGGGGCGCACCCGTCGTCATCAAGCTCCTCGAGGGCACGCAGGGTATCGGGGTGATCCTCGCTCCGCAGGTGAAGGTCGCGGAAGCCATCATCGAGACGCTCCACTCGACCAAGCAGAACGTGCTGATCCAGAAGTTCATCTCGGAGAGCCGCGGACGCGACATCCGTGCCCTGGTGGTCGGCGACCGGGTCGTCGCGGCGATGCGGCGCTCCGCAGCCGGCGACGAGTTCCGCTCGAACGTGCACCGGGGTGGCTCGGTCGAGGCCATCGAGCTGGACCCGGTGTATGAGCGCGCAGCCGTGCGCTCCGCGCAGATCATGGGCTTGCGCGTGGCCGGAGTCGACATGCTCGAAGGCGATGACGGACCGCTCGTCATGGAGGTGAACTCGTCTCCGGGCCTGCAGGGCATCGAGACGGCCACCAAGCTCGATGTCGCCGGGGCGATCATCGACTACATCGCGGGCCAGGTGGCGTTCCCCGAGATCGACGTCCGCCAGCGTCTCACCGTCTCGACCGGCTACGGCGTCGCCGAGCTCATGGTCCACGGTGCCGTCGACCTCGTCGGCAAGACACTCGGCGAGGCGGGTCTGTGGGAGCGGGACATCACGGTGCTCACCCTCCACCGCGGCGTCTCCGTCATCCCGAACCCGCGGAAACACGTCGTGCTCGAGGCCGACGATCGGCTCTTCTGCTTCGGCAAGCTCGACGAGATGCGCTCGATGGTGCCGGAACGTCGACGGCGCCGGGCAAAGGTGCGCCGGCTTCCGCGTCAGCCGCTCTCGGAGTGAGCGACGAAGCGCGGCCGCCCTCCGAGGAGGACGGCCGCGCTTTCGTGCGTGTGGGACCGGCAGATCAGCGCGGGCGCTGCGCGCGGACCTTCGTCGGGTCGATGCCCTTCGGGATCGGGAGCGACGACAGCGACTGGGAGACCGAGTCGATGCGGCGGATCACCGCGCCCATGGTGGCCTTGTCGATCGCCTTCGGGAGCTTCTTGATGGTCTTCGCGAGGTCCGCGATCGCGACGTCATCCTCGCCGTGGCCGACGTAGAGCACGGTCACCGGCACGCCGTGGGCCACACGGGCGGCCTTGCTGCGCTCGTCGTTGACGAGACGGGTCAGGCGACCGCGCGAGCCTTCGCCGACGACGACCACGCCGCCGCGACCCACCGTGCGGTACACCGCGTCCTGCGTCTTCGGGTTGATGCCCACGGGCGTCTCGGACGCCTGCCAGTTGCGCCCGAGGCTGGTGCTGAGAACGTGTCCGGTGGCACCGGCCATGCCGTCGATCTTCTGGTACATCGCGGAGGTCGACAGGCGGGTCATGAGGAACATGGCACCGAGCAGACCGAGCATGAGGCCGGAGATGCCCCAGAGGATGAGCGTCCACACCTGGAACGGAGGGATCAGGTAGCCCACGATGAGCCCGATGAGCACGCCGACCACCAGAAGGGCGATCTGCGCCCAGGGCAGCCAGGGATAGACCTCTCGGGTGAACCGGAAGAGCGACTTGATCTGGGAGAAGAACCCGGGGCGCTTCTCGGGTGCGGGCTTTGCCATGACATAAGAATACCGGCTGCAGGAGCGCGGCATGACGCCGTTCGCGCGGGGCGGATCCGCGTCGCGTCACTTCTCCTGCACCGTGTGCGAATCGGCACTGATGCGTCCACAGAGGCCGAATTCGTCCCGGTCGTGTGAGCCCATGCGCTGTCATGGGGGCATGACAGGGAGTGAAGAGTCGCGCGGTGCGCTGATGCCCGGGGTGCACCGGGTCATCAGGGTGCTGGACCTCGACGAAGGACCCTACGGAGGCTCTCTCGTCACCGATCGCGGGTCGGTGGTCGTGCTGACGGACGCCGATGCGATCAGCGGGTGGGGCGGGTGGGAGCACGCCGGCGACGAGCACGTGGCCGGTCCTCTCGATCTCGTGCGTCGACACGACGGGCACGATGTGCTTCTTCCGTGGTGCACGGAGCGACTCTCGGTGTTCCTCGGGCGCCGCCAGGCCGACGGCCTCGCATTCGCGGCGGGCGAGGTCAGCACGCTCGTGGGGAGCATGCTGCGCGCACTCGACGAGCTGAGCGCGAGCGACGGCGCCGGCCTGGTCGACGGCGACTGGTGGCTCACCGAGGACGGCCGCCCGATGTTCGTCATCGGCAGGGGCGGCGTCGCCCGCGAGAGCAGCGCTCTCATCGTCGATCGGCTGCACCGGGATTGCAGCGACAGGGCGTTGAGTCGTCTCCTCGCCGCGATCCGCGACGGTCTCCGGGCGGGGGAGACACGACCGGGCGTGCCACGGCGGCAGCTCGAGCTGTGGGAGGCCGAGCTGTTCGCGATCGCCGCGCCGCGCGCGGTGAACCGCGAGACGCACGCGCCGGCTCGCGTGCGGGACATCGAGATGGTCCGCGCCCTCCGCGACGCGCCGACCGAGACCCGCCGCGCTCGACGCTCGTCGCCGGAACCGGATACGAGCGGTTCAGTGGACGGCGTTCTCCGCGGCGTGTACATGGCGGCCACCCGAGGGATGCGGACGACGCGGCAGCGCCTCTCGGAGTGGCGGTTCTCGCTGCGTCCCACGCACCGAGAACCGCATTCCGAGCCGAACAGTCGAGGCGTCGGCGACGGGTCGGTGACGAGCAGGGAGGGCGCGGTGGGGGCGCCCTTCCGCCGACCACGACGCCTCCTCGTGGCGGGCGCGACGGCCGTGGTCGTCCTCGGCGCAGGCCTGATGTGGCCCGGGGGAGCGACCGGCGAGTCGGGTCATCGCGAGGAGCCGCCGAGTCAGGCGGAAGAGCGCACAGAGCAACCCCGGAGGCAGGACGAACCGACCGATGTCGAGGCAGGTCGCGAGACGCCCCGTCAGACCCCGCCCGGCGACCGGGGGATGGACGCGGTGAGCGATCCGGTCGCTGCGGGCAGGACTCTGCTCGCGACGATCAGGGAATGCGCGGTACGGGGAGACGCCGCGTGCGAGGATGCGGTGGCAGCCGGATCCTCGGGCATCGTCGACCTGCTGGGTGGCGCCGAGCTCGACGAGGGGGCGGTCGAGCTCACGCTCGTCGACGAGTACGGCGATGTCGCGGTCATCCGCGCGTCCACGCCGCCGGTCGACGCGGGGCCCGTGGCCGAGCGGATGCTGGTCCTCGTGCGGGTGGCAGAGAAATGGCTGGTCCGCGACGCCTACGACGTCGCGGACCAGCCAGGATGATGCGGGTGTCAGGCTCCGAGCTGAGCGGCGAACTGCGCCGACTCGAGCCGTGCCTTGACGGCGCCGAGGAACCGGGCGGCGTCCGCTCCGTCGATGATGCGGTGGTCGTACGAGAGCGCGAGGTACACGTACGAGCGAACGGCGATCGCGTCCGCTCCGCCGACCTTGACGAGGCCCGGGCGCTTGACGACCGTGCCGGTTCCGAGGATCGCAGACTGCGGCAGGAAGACGACGGGCGTGTCGAACAGGGCGCCGCGCGACCCGGTGTTGGTCAGCGTGAACGTGCCGCCGGCCAGCTCATCGGGCTTCAGCTTGTTCTCGCGGGTCCGCGCGGCGAGGTCGGCGATCTCGTGCGCGATCTCCGCGATGTTCTTCGATGCGGCGTCGCGCAGGACCGGCGTGAGCAGGCCACGCTCGGTGTCGACGGCGATCGACACGTTCTCGGACGCCGGGTAGACGATCTGCTCGCCGTCGACCGTGGCGTTCACGATCGGGTAGGCGCGCAGAGCCTCGGCCGCAGCGAGAGCGAAGAACGGCAGGAAGGACAGCTTGTCGCCGGTCTTCTCGAGGAACGATGCCTTGACGCTGTCGCGGTATTCCGCGAGGGCGGTGACATCCACCTCCACCACCGTCGTGAGCTGAGCGGTCTGCTGCATCGACTCCACCGCACGCTTGGCGAGCACCTTGCGCAGACGAGACATCGGCTGCGTGGTTCCGCGCAGCGGCGAGACCTCGAGAGGAGCCGGCGCAGCAGCGGCCGGGGTGGCAGTGGCGGCCGGAGCCGACTTCGCGCTCTCGGCGGCCTTGAGGACGTCCTCCTTGCGGATGCGTCCGCCCACGCCCGTGCCCGACACGGTCGCGAGGTCGACGCCCTGCTGCGACGCCAGACGGCGCACGAGCGGGGTCACGTACAGGTTGTCGCTCTCCGTCGGGAGGGCGAGCTTCTGCTCTGCGGGAGCCGGAGCGCCCGCAGCTGCCGCGCCTCCGGTGGCCTGCTCAGGGGCCGCTTCGGCGGGAGCCGCGACAGGCGCCTCCGCTGCGGGCCGCTCGGCGGGCTTGTCGACAGGAGTCTCCGAGACCGAGGCCTTCGCCTCCGGAGCCTCTGCGGGAGTGGGCTGTGCCGCGGGTGCCTCGGCGGCGGGCGCGGGTGCCTCGGCGGGGGCCGCGGGTGCCTCGGCCGCGGGCGCGGCTGGGGCTGCCCCGGATCCCACGCGAGCGAGCACGGCACCGACGGCGACGGTCTCGTCCTCGGCGGCGACGATCTCCTGCAGTACGCCGGCGACCGGCGAGGGGATCTCGGTGTCGACCTTGTCGGTAGAAATCTCGAGGAGGGCCTCGTCGACCTCGACGCTGTCTCCGACCTGCTTGAGCCAGCGGGTGACGGTTCCCTCGGTCACACTCTCGCCGAGTTCGGGGAGGACGATGTCCTTCGCGTCGCCGGCAGGAGCCTCGGCCTGTGCGGGCGCGGCTTCTGCGGGTGCCTCCGCAGCGGCAGGGGCGGCCTGCTCGGCAGCGGGTGCGGCCTCCGCGGGCGCGGCCTCTTCGGCGGCAGGCGCGGCCTGCTCGGTTGCGGGCTCCGCCGCAGCCGGGGCGTCGGCGGCCGGAGCCGGGCTGCTCCCGTCGCCGATGCGGGCGAGCAGAGCGCCGACCTCGACGGTCTCGTCCTCGGCGACGAGGATCTCCTCGATGACCCCGGTCACAGGGGAGGGGATCTCGGTGTCGACCTTGTCGGTCGAGATCTCGAGCAGGCCCTCATCCGCCTGGACGGTGTCTCCCACCTGCTTGAGCCAGCGGGTGACCGTACCCTCTGTGACGCTCTCGCCGAGAGGGGGGAGGACGACGGATGTGCTCATGACTGAGTCTCCTTCAAGAAGTTAAATGACGCGTGTCTAGCTTAGTGAACTGTGCGGCTGTTGGTGTTCAGAGGGCGTGGAGCGGCTTGCCGGCGAGAGCGAGGAAAGCCTCCCCGAGCGCTTCGCTCTGCGTGGGGTGGGCGTGGATCAGCGGAGCGATGTCCTCCGGGTGAGCCTCCCACGCGACCGCCAGCTGCCCCTCGGTGATGAGCTCCCCGACGCGGTCGCCGAGCAGATGGACCCCGATGACCGGGCCGTCCTTCAGCCGCACGACCTTGACGAGACCGGCGGTCCCGATGATCTCGCTCTTGCCGTTGCCGGCGAGGTTGTACTCGTACGCGCTCACCGCGTCGGCGCCGTGCTCGGCGACCGCCGCCTCCTCGGTGACGCCGACCGACGCCACCTCCGGGCTCGAATAGGTGACCTTGGGGATCTGCACGTCCGGCACGTTGACGGGGGAGAGGCCGGCGATGCGCTCGGCGACCGCGATGCCCTGCTGGAACCCGCGATGAGCGAGCTGCAGGCCCGGGGTGATGTCGCCGACCGCCCAGAGGCCGTCGACGCCGGTGCGGAGCTCCTCGTCGACCGTGACGAACCCGCGGTCGAGTCGCACGCCGGCCTCCTCGAAACCGAGGTCGGCGGTCACCGGGCCGCGGCCGACCGCGACGAGCAGGTAGTCGGCCGTGAACTGCGTGCCGTCTTCGAGCGTCACGGTCACGGAGCTGTCGTCCTGGGTAACGCTCTGGAACCGAACGCCGAGGGAGTACCGGATCCCGCGCCGGCGGAAGGCCCGCTCCAGACCCTTGCTCATCGCGATGTCCTCGTTCGGCACGAGATGGGGCAGAGCCTCGATGATCGTGACCTCGGCGCCGAAGGAGCGCCAGACGCTCGCGAACTCGACACCGATCACGCCTCCGCCGAGGATCAGCACGCGCTCGGGGATGACGTCGAGCGACAGAGCGTGCTCGCTCGTGAGGACGCGGCCGCCTATCTCGAGGCCGGGCAGGGTGCGGCTGTACGAGCCGGTGGCGAGGATGACGTCGGATCCCACGTACACGTCGTCGCCGACGCTCACGGAACGGTCGGGGTTGAGTCGCCCGGTACCGGCGACCGTCGTGATCCCGCGTGCCTTGACGAGGCCTTCGAGCCCCTTGTACTTCTTCGCCACGATGCCCTCGCGGTACGCGCGGACGCCCGCCGGATCGATGCTCTCGAGCGTCGCGGTGATGCCCACGTGAGCCGCATCGCGCACGTGCTCTGCGACCTCCGCGGCGTGCAGCAGCGCCTTGGTCGGGATGCACCCGCGATGGAGGCACGTGCCGCCGACCTTGTCCTTCTCGATCAGGGCGACCGACTTGCCGAGCTCGCTGGCTCGCAGCGCCGCGGCGTATCCGCCGCTGCCGCCGCCCAGGACGACGATGTCGAAGGTGTGGGTTGTCATTGTCTATGCCTCCGTGTGGGATGCTTCGGCGAAGGCGATGATCGATCGGACCATCGCTCCGGTGGGGCCCTTGTCGGTGAAACCGTACGGGGCTCCGTTGTGCTCGCCGGATCCGGCGATGTCGAGGTGCACCCAGGGGATGCGGGGTGCGTCGTCACCCTCGCCGGTGCGACCGACGAAGCGCCGCAGGAACAGCCCGGCGTAAGAGGCGCCGCCCATGCGGTCTCCCATGTTCGCGTTCTGCAGATCGGCGATGGGGGAGTCGAGGGACTCCTCCATGTGGTCGGGCAGCGGCATGTGCCAGGCGAGCTCGTCGACCGCATCCGCGGCGGCCAGGAACTCCGCGACCGTGTCGTCATCGCCGAAGACCCCGGTGTGGCGGTGGCCGAGCGCCATCACGATCGCACCGGTGAGCGTGGCGACGTCGATGATCACGTCGGGGTTCTCGCGGCTGGCGGCGACGAGCCCGTCGGCCATGACGAGGCGACCTTCGGCATCCGTATTCGGGACCTCGACGGTGGTGCCGTCGAGGATGCGGATGACGTCGCCGGGGCGGAGCGCCCGACCCGAGGGCATGTTGTCCGTGATGCACAGCCACGCGGTGACGCGCACCGGGAGAGCGAGGGAGGCGATCGCGCGCACGGCGGCGAGACTCGTGGCCGCGCCGGCCATGTCGAACTTCATCCCGACCATCGACGCCGCGGGCTTCAGCGACAGCCCGCCGGTGTCGAACGTGATGCCCTTGCCGACCAGGGCGATGTGCCGCGCGGCGTTCTCGGGTGCGTAATCGAGCCGCACGAGTCGCGCCGGGCGGTCGGAACCCTGCGCCACGCCCAGGATGCCGCCGTAGCCCTGCGCGGCGAGCTCCTGCTCATCGAGGATCTCGACGGCGACGTCGAGGCCCGCGACGCTGTCCGCAGCGCTCTGCGCGAGCTGTGCGGGGCTCTGCCATTCGGCCGGCACGAAGACGAGGTCCTTGATGAGCGCGACGGCCTCGCCGACGGCGGTCGCCCGGGCGAGGGCATCCTCGTCGAGATCCGCGTGCAGGATGACCGACGATGCCCGGCCCTTGCCCTGGTCCTTGCGGTAGCTCTCGAACCGGTAACCACCGAGCACCGCGCCCTCGGCCGCGGCGTCCGCGAACTGCTCGAGCCCCGGAGCGAGGGCGACCGAGACGGTTGCGAATCCGGTGAGCGATCGCAGCGCGGTGCCCACCGCGTTGCGCACGGCGAGGGCATCGGGCGTGCGACCGACACCCACCACGGCGAACGGGAGCGCAGTCACCTCGGGCGCGTGGACGCGTGCGAACGCGGAGGCGGATCCGGTGAATCCGGTCCCCGTGAGGGAGTCGGCGAGTCCCGGGTAGTCGACCAGCGACTCCGCGGAGTCGGAGATCTCGGGGATAACGAGCACTGCGGCGTCTGCAGCGCTTCCGGGGAACTGATCTGAGGTGCGCGAGAGCGCGGGAAGCGTCATGTCTCCATCCTAGGGAGCGCGGCAGGTTCGCACGCCGACGCGCTGTTCGCTCTCAGCATGACCGCCGACGCCCCCACGTCCGACCGTGCTCGTAGCATGGATGCATGCCCTTCTCCGGAGACATCCATGAACGCGTGGCGAACGCCCCGGCCGTGCCCCGCGGGCTGCCGCTGGTCCTGCTCCTGACGGGATTCACCGACGCGGGCAACGCGGTCTCCGGCCTCATCGAGCACCTCCGTGAGACCACGGAGCCGCAGCCGGTGGAGATCTTCGACAATGACGTGCTCCTCGACTACCGCGCGCGTCGTCCCGTCGTGTCGTTCGACCAGGATCACCTCACCGAGTTCCGCCCCTCACGTCTGGAGCTCTCGCTCGCCACCGACGCGCTCGGGCAGAAGTTCCTGCTGCTCGCGGGGTACGAGCCCGATTTCGCGTGGAACGAGTTCGCGAGGACGGTGCTGGACCTCGCCACGGAGTTCGAGGTCTCCAGCCTGAACTGGGTGCACTCGATCGCCATGCCGGTTCCGCACACGCGCCCGATCGGCACGACCGTGAGCGGCAACCGCCGCGACCTCACCGTCGCGCATTCGGTCTGGCGCCCCCGCACCCAGGTGCCCGCGACCGCCGGCCACCTGCTCGAGTTCCGCTTCGCCGAACGGGGCGACCGCGTCGTGGGATTCGTGCTCCTCGTGCCGCACTACCTCGCCGAGACCGAGAACCCCGATGCCGTGATCACCGCCGCCGAGCGTCTGATGGCTGCGACGGGTCTCGTCCTGATGCTCGACGAGGTGCAGGAGCGGCGCGAGGACTACATCTCCCGAGTCGACGAGCAGGTCATCGGCAACGACGAGCTGCAGCAGATGGTGCACGGACTCGAGCGCCGGTACGACGCCTACATGGCCGGCAGAGACCCCGAGGACGGCTCGTACGACGAGGGCGGATTCAACGAGCGCGACCTGCCGAGCGCCGATGAACTGGCTGCCGAACTCGAGCGCTACCTCGCCTCACGGCCCAGCGGCGACGAGGACAAGCCGGGACGCGGCTGACGCCGACGGGTCGATCCGGGGCTTCATGTGTCGAACTTCGTCGGAATGCGCTCGCATCCCCTCACGTGTGCGATACTAGGACTCTGACCCGTTGTCAATCGATCTTTTCGAAGATCAGACTTGACAAGGGTCTTACTAGTGTCCGAAATGTCCCGGGGTCGCCATGGGCCCCGTGAAAGGCGAAACGTGACTCCTGCCACGACCAAGAACACCCGGACGAAGAAGACTGCCGAAGCTCCCGAGGTCGACGCCCCGGTGGAGGAGGCGGCCGAGAAGCCGGCGCCCAAGACGGCTGCGCAGCGGGCCGCTGCCAAGCGCGCCCCGGCGAAGAAGAAGAAGTCGGACGACATCGTCGAAGAAGACGAGGCCCCCGTCGCCGAGGCGGCCGACGAGGAGGACGAGGACTCGAAGCCGAAGTTCACCGAGCCCCTTCCCACCGGCGCCATCGTCATCTCGTCGAACGACGACGAGGACGTCCCCGTCTACTCGACCCAGATCACGGGCGCCACGGCCGACCCCGTCAAGGACTACCTGAAGCAGATCGGAAAGGTCGCCCTGCTGAACGCGGCCGAAGAGGTCGAGCTCGCGATGCGCATCGAGGCGGGTCTGTTCGCCGAGGAGAAGCTCTCCGCGATGACCGCTGCCGAGAAGGCCGGCCAGCTCGGACTCGACCTGCAGTGGGTCGCCCGTGACGGGCAGCGCGCGAAGAGCCACCTGCTCGGAGCGAACCTCCGTCTCGTCGTCTCGCTCGCCAAGCGCTACACCGGCCGCGGCATGCAGTTCCTCGACCTGATCCAGGAGGGCAACCTCGGACTGATCCGTGCGGTCGAGAAGTTCGACTACACCAAGGGCTTCAAGTTCTCGACGTACGCGACGTGGTGGATCCGTCAGGCCATCACCCGCGCGATGGCCGACCAGGCGCGCACCATCCGCATCCCGGTGCACATGGTCGAGGTCATCAACAAGCTGGCCCGCGTGCAGCGTCAGATGCTGCAGGACCTCGGTCGCGAACCCACTCCCGAGGAGCTCAGCCGTGAGCTCGACATGACGCCCGAGAAGGTCGTCGAGGTCCAGAAGTACGGTCGTGAGCCGATCTCGCTGCACACGCCTCTCGGTGAGGACGGCGACAGCGAGTTCGGTGACCTGATCGAGGACACCGAGGCCGTCGTCCCCGCGGACGCGGTCGGATTCACCATGCTGCAGCGTCAGCTCGAGCAGCTGCTCGACTCGCTCTCGGAGCGCGAGGCCGGCGTCATCCGGATGCGCTTCGGCCTCGGCGACGGACAGCCGAAGACGCTCGATCAGATCGGCGACACCTTCGGCGTGACGCGTGAGCGCATCCGTCAGATCGAGTCGAAGACCATGGCGAAGCTGCGGCACCCGAGCCGTTCGCAGTCGCTGCGGGACTACCTCGAGTGATGCAGGCGAACGACGGCAAGGCGCTCGAGGCGAGCGTCGACGGCAAGAGCTACGCCCGCATCCCGCTCAAGACCCGGGTCGTCATGCCCGACGACGATCTCGATGCGATCATCACCGAGTACGCGAAGGATGCGGTGCAGCCGGGCGACCTGCTGTTCGTGACCGAGAAGATCGTGGCGATCACACAGGGGCGCTCGTATCGCCTCGACGAGATCACGCCGCGTCCGCTCGCGCGCTTCCTCTCCCGGTATGTCGTGCGCACGTCGTACGGCATCGGTCTCGGCATGCCGGAGACCATGGAGATGGCGTTGCGCGAGTGCGGCACGCTGCGGATCCTGTTCGCGGCCGGCGTCTCGGTCATCACGAAGGCCTTCGGCCGACGTGGCGACTTCTACCGCATCGCGGGAGACAAGGCCCGTGCGATCGACGGCCCGACGAAGAACACCATCCCGCCGTACAACGAGGCGGTGGTGCTGGGTCCGAAGAACCCGCGCGACGTCGCGTTGCGCGTGCAGAAGCTGGTCGGCGGTGACGTCGACGTGGCCGTCGTCGACATCAACGACATCGGCGGGAACATCCTCGGTTCGACCCTCGACAAGGCGGGCGAGCGCCGCCTCGTGCAGATCCTCGGCGACAACCCCCTCGGGCAGGCGACCCAGTCGACCCCGATGGGCATCGTCCGCGAGATCTGACTCATCGCACCCGATCACGACACAAAGAAGGCCCGGATGCTCAGCATCCGGGCCTTCTTCATGCTCTTCGTCGCGCGGTCAGAATCCGATCGCCGCCTGGTAGCGAGGCTTGTGACCGGTGCGGATGCCGGTGACGCTGGGCTTGTTCTCGTAGACGCCGGCGCCCCAGTTGCCCTCCACCAGCACGGGTCCGTCGGGCGTCACCACGATGTCCCAGCCGACGTACTGGATCTGCGGCACCACTCGCGCGACCTGATCGACGAACTCCTTGACCTCGTCGATCATCGGGAGCTGGAAGTCCGCGATCGGAAAGCCCGAGTCGGGGTGGGTGACGTGCACATGTCCGTGCGAGTCGTAGCCGGAGCCGACCGAGTGGCCGTCCTCGTCGAGCATCGTGTAGAACCCGCCGAAGCTCATCTGGTCGCTCACGGCACCGCGGCCGAACTTCTGCGCCATCGCGAGGATGTGGGTCTTCTCCCCGTCGAAGAAGGCGGTCACGCGCGTGGTGTTCACGGTGCCGGGGCAGACGGCGGCGAGGTCCGCGTGCTGGCGGATGACCTCCTCGACGAGCACCTGCTTCTTCGACAGCAGGTCGGCGTGGAAGGCGTTCCAATCGGTGACGTCCGCCGCGTGGTAGCGGTGCACTCCGGTGCCGGCCTGACCGTGGGTCTCCTTCACCACGATCGTGCCCTGCCGTTCGGTGAAGGCGCGCAGCTCATCGGCGTTGCCCTCGGTGATGAGCATCCATTCGCGCTTGAGATACGCGTCGAAGCGGGCGTTGAACTCCGCCTTGTCGTGGAACAGGTGGCGATAGTCGGGGTGGTCGTACTTCTGTGAGATCTGATTCGACACCGGGTGGGTCATGTAGGTGTCGCGCTCGGCCTTCGTCAGGATCGCGAAGTCGTAGTCGATGTAGTCCTGGAACCCGACGTTGTGACGCCCTGCGGACCACAGCATGTCGACGACGACGAGCGGCACCGCCTTGCCGTGCTGGGCCGAGGCCTCCTTCGCCCTCTCGATCACCGATGCGACGTCGATGCGCCGAGCGCGATCCAGCAGGTAGCGGACGCGGGGCGCGAGGGAAAAGCGTGACATGGATCTCCTGGGTCGGCGGACTCTCCAGTCTACGGGGGAGGGCCCGGGCATCCTGAGAGCACGGAGCTAGGCTGGAGGGGTGTGTGATTCGACATCCAGCTCCCTCCCGCACGCCATGATCTCGCGGTCGGCGCTGGCGGCGGCGTCTTCCGAGGCCGTCTCCCGCGGCGGACGCATCGCCGATCTCCGACGCGACGCCTGGGGCCACGGGATCGTCGGAGTGGCGCACGCGGTGATCGCAGCGGGCGCCGCCGCAGCCCTGGTCGACTCGGATGCCGAGGTGGAGACCCTGGCGCTCGAAGGTATCGAGGCTGTCACGCGAGGTGCCGCCGACATCGACACGCGACTGCTCTACGGGCTCCCCGACGCAGAGGGCGTGCTCCGTACCCGCCCCGTGATGCGCCTGACCGGTCGCGTCCTCTCGACGAAGCCGTTGAAGGCCGGAGACGCCGTCTCCTACGGGTACACGCACCGCGCGACCGCGGACACCACCGCCGTGCTCGTCACGGGCGGTTACGCCCAGGGCATCGTGCGTGCGCTCGGCAACAAAGCTCCGGTCGAGCTCGACGGAACCCTCCGACCGATCATCGGCCGGGTGGCGATGGACGTCTGCATGGTCGACACCGAGGGGCAGCATGGCGTGGCACCGGGCGACCAGGTGACGTACTTCGGCGGAGCGGGTCCGGCAGGCGCGGGGCTCGCGCGCTGGTCCGCTGTGACCGGGATGACGATCGGGGAGCTGATCAGCGTCGCGGGTGCGCACGCCGAGCGGGGGTGGGAGGCATGAGCCGGCCCGAGCTGCGCCTCTCGTCGCGCCGCCTCGCCTGGAACATCGCCGCGGTCCGGGACCGCATCGCCCCCTCCGAGCTCATGATGGTGCTGAAGGACGACGCGTACGGTCACGGCCTGACCTGGGCCGTCGAGACCGGCGTCGCGGCCGGGATCGGCTGGTTCGGATCCTACGACGTCCGCAGCGGTGTCGAGATCCGCCGCATCCTCGGCGGCCACGGTCGGATCTTCGCCTGGGTCACGTCGACGGACGACGAGATCGATGCGGCACTGCGCCACGATGTGGACCTCGGGGTCGGTTCTGCGGAGTATCTCGCACGCATCGTCGCTCGCGCGCGGGCACGAGGTGCTCGAGCGCGGATCCATCTGAAGATCGACACCGGCCTTCATCGCAACGGCCTGCTGCCCGAGGAATGGGACGAGGCGCTCACGGTCGTCCGAGCGGCGGAAGCCGACGGAGCGGTCGAGCTCGTGGGGATCTGGAGCCATCTCGCCGAGGCGAGCGACGCGGAGGACGACGACGCGCGGCGCGTGTTCATGGATGCGGTGGAACGCTCCGGCACGACGGGGCGGGTCCCCGAGGCGCTGCATCTGACGGCATCCGCCGCGTCCTGGTGGCGGCCGGAGCTCCGGGGGTCCGTCTCTCGTATCGGTGCCTTCTGCTACGGCATCCGCTCGGCCGAGGGGCCGGAGCTGGAGGGCATCGCCCCGGTGGCGGAGCTCGTCGCGACGGTCACGGCCGTCCACGGCGATGAGGCCACCCTCGCCCTCGGTTCCTTCGACGGTCTTCCGTCGACGCTCGCCGGGATGACCGTGGGGACTCCCGGAGGTCGCCGCGACCTGATCCGCATGGGCGACGTGACCTCGGTCGTCGCCGGGTGGCCCGGGATGGCCGTCGGCGACCCCGTCCGGGTGTTCGGCGGCGGAGACCACGGAGAATCCAGCGCGACGACACTCGCGGAGCGGATCGACACGGTCGGCGAGGAGATCCTCACCCGGCTCACGGCGCGCGTGCGTCGCGTCATCGTCGACTGAGACGCGGCGAACGGGGCACCGGGAGCGGGCGGAAGCAGAAGGAGCCCGTCGAATCGACGGGCTCCGAGGACGGCTGGCGTGCCGCGCCACTCAGTCGATGAGACGCGAGGTCTCGTCGTGCCAACTCGTGGCGATGCTGCGCAGCTTCTCCTCGTACTTGCGTCCGTGGTGGGCGCAGAAGAGAAGTTCGGAGCCGTTGACCTCGGCCGCGATGTAGGCCTGAGCGCCACACGAATCACAGCGATCCATGGCGGTCAGGCGGAACTCGACGGCGGAGGTCTCACGTTCGGTCGTTGCGTTCATCTCGGTGCCTCCTTGAGTGTCGGGTTCGCTGGTTAGGCGTGTTCAATACAACCACGCGGCAGGTGTGGTGATGCCCGTCTTGCGGCGTGTTTCGCTCAGCGCGTACACTCCACCGGCGAGCGACGTCCCCGCGGGGAGTGTCTGCGGGGCATGGGCCCACACCGCGAATAGACTCGGAGATTGTGACCGCCGAGTATTCCGCCCATCATCTCCAGGTGCTCGAAGGGCTCGAGGCCGTCCGCAAGCGTCCCGGTATGTACATCGGCTCGAACGGATCGCCGGGCCTGATGCACTGCCTCTGGGAGATCATCGACAACGCCGTCGACGAGGCCGTCGCGGGCAACGGCTCGAAGATCGTCACCATCCTGCACGCGGACGGCAGCGTCGAGGTGCACGACAGCGGTCGTGGCATCCCGGTCGACGTCGAGCCGCGCACGGGGCTGACAGGCGTCGAGGTGGTCTTCACCAAACTCCACGCCGGCGGAAAGTTCGGCGGCGGCTCGTATGCGGCATCCGGCGGTCTGCACGGCGTGGGCGCCTCGGTCGTCAACGCGCTCTCGGAGCGTCTCGATGTCGAGGTCGATCGCGGCGGCAAGACCTACGCGATGTCCTTCCACCGCGGAGAACCGGGGCTGTTCGCCGATAAGGGCGACAAGCGCCCTGATGCGCCGTTCACGCCCTTCGAGGACAAGAGCGAGCTGCGGATCGTCGGCAAGGCGCCGCGCGGAGTGACCGGAACCCGCATCCGCTACTGGGCGGACCGGCAGATCTTCACGAAGGATGCCGCCTTCCAGCTCGCAGACCTCGAGACACGCGCCCGTCAGACCGCGTTCCTCGTCCCCGGACTCGAGATCGTCGTCCGCGACGAGCGGGCGGACGAGAACAACGAGACCTCGTACCACTACCAGGGCGGCATCTCGGAGTTCGTCGAGTACCTCGCCATCGACGCTCCCGTGACGGACACCTGGCGGATCCAGGGCGAGGGCACCTTCAAGGAGACGGTCCCCGTTCTGCAGGCGGACGGCCACATGGTCGCCACCGAGGTCGAGCGCGTGTGCGCCGTCGACATCGCCATGCGATGGGGCACGGGGTACGACACCCTCACGCGCTCGTTCGTGAACATCATCGCGACTCCCAAGGGCGGCACCCACCAGCAGGGCTTCGAGCAGGAGCTCCTCAAGGTTCTGCGCGCGCAGGTCGATCAGAACGCCCGTCGGCTGAAGGTCGGCGCGAACGACAAGCTCGAGAAGGACGACGTGCTCGCGGGGCTCACCGCCGTGCTCACCGTGAACGTCCCCGAGCCCCAGTTCGAGGGGCAGACCAAGGAGGTGCTCGGCACTCCGGCGGTACGGCAGATCGTCGCACAGGTCCTCCGCAAGGATCTCGCCGCCCGGTTCAGCTCGACCAAGCGGGACGACAAGAGCCAGGCGACCCAGCTGCTCGACAAGGTCGTCGCCGAGATGAAGGCGCGGGTGTCGGCCCGCGCGCACAAGGAGACTCAGCGGCGCAAGAACGCACTCGAGTCGTCGACGCTGCCGACGAAGCTCGTCGACTGCCGCACGAACGAGGTCGAGCGCAGCGAGCTCTTCATCGTCGAGGGCGACTCGGCTCTGGGAACGGCGAAGAACGCGCGCAACAGCGAGTTCCAGGCGCTGCTGCCGATCCGGGGGAAGATCCTCAACGTGCAGAAGGCGTCCGTGGGCGACATGCTCTCGAACGCCGAATGCGCCTCGATCATCCAGGTCATCGGCGCCGGATCGGGACGCAGCTTCGACATCGATGCGGCCCGCTACGGCAAGGTGATCCTGATGAGCGACGCCGACGTCGACGGCGCTCACATCCGCACCCTGCTGCTCACGCTGTTCTACCGCTACATGAGGCCGCTGATCGAGCACGGTCGCGTGTTCGCGGCCGTCCCGCCGCTGCATCGAGTGATCGTGATGAACCCGGGCTCCAAGCCCAACGAGACGATCTACACGTACAGCGAGCAGGAGATGCACGCGCTGCTGACGAAGCTGCGCAAGGCCGGCAAGAAGTGGCACGAGCCGATCCAGCGCTACAAGGGGCTGGGCGAGATGGATGCCGAGCAGTTGGCGACGACGACCATGGACCGCGGCGGGCGGCTGCTGCGCCGGGTGCGCATGGAGGACGCCGAGGCCGCAGGGCGCGTCTTCGAGCTGCTGATGGGCAACGAGGTGGCTCCCCGTCGCGAATTCATCATCGACTCCTCGGGTCGCCTCTCGCGGGAGTCGATCGACGCCTGAACGGCGCACGCGGGATGATGAGAGCATGATCGCGATCGTCTCCGCTCCGTCGAATCTCGGTCTGCGGCCGCCCGTGCCCGGTGCCGTTCCCGGCACGTCGAAGGCGCCGGAGGCCCTGCGCGAGGCGGGACTCCATGCCGCGCTGAGCGCGCGTGGCGCGATCGACGGTGGTGCGATCCTCCCGGGTCGCTACGTCGACGACCCCGGACGCGGAGAGCGGGCGCTGCGCAACCAGGGTGCGATCATCGACCACGCGCGACGTCTAGCGAGCAGACTCGTGGCCCTGCGGGGTGGCGGTCACGCGCCGCTCGTGCTGGGAGGGGACTGCAGCCTGATCGTCGCAGCGGGGCTGGCCTCCCGGACGACGGGAGGCGCGGGCCTCGTGCACATCGACGGGCATACCGACTTCCGCCACCCCGGGAACAGCGCCGCGTTCGGATCCCTGGCGGGGGAGGACCTCGCCGCGGCCATCGGCGAGCACGTGTCCGAGATCGCCGATATCGACGGACTCGGTCCCTACTTCGACGCAGCGGCCACGGCGCACATCGGGTGCCGGAAGGACGATGCGGAGCTCGCAGAGGTCCTGGCGCGGATCGCGGTGACCGTGCCCGCCGATCAGGTCATCTCGCACGGTGCCTCGGCTGTGGCCGAACGAGTACTCGCCGCACCGGGGTTGAGCCGCGGGTTCTGGCTGCAGGTGGACGTGGACGTGTTGGACCCCGAGCACATGCCGGCCGTCGACAGCCCGGATCCCGGGGGCCTCGCGCCCGGGGAGCTGGTCGGTCTGCTCCGAGAGCTCGCGCCGCGGGCGTGGGGCGCGGCGATCACCGTGTTCGACCCCGACCTCGACCCGACCGGTGCCTACGCTCGCCTGCTGGCGGGGGTCATCGACGAGGGCCTGGCTCGGCTGGGGGAAGACGCCGCGCCGGACTGACGCCGCGCTCCTGCTGCCTCAGACCAGCGTGCGGCCGATGCTGCCGATCACGCCGTCGATCGGCTGACCGGATGCATCGCGCCGTGCCCCCGTCTCGGGGAGCTTGCGCACGGCACCGGTGGGGTCCACGGCCTGCGCGGGACCGGGGCCGACCCAGGCCACCGTCAGCCGATCCTCGCCCTTGAGGAACGCGTGGGCGCGGACGCCTCCGGTTCCGCGTCCCTTGGCGGGATACTCGGCGAAGACCGAGACCTTCGCGCGTCCGGGGTCGGTTCCGGGAAGGACGCTCTCGCCGCCCGACACCGTGGCGACGACGGCCTCACCGCCGGCGCCGGCGCCCACTGCGCCGAAGAACAGCACTGCGGCCCCCGAGCCGAGCTTGACGCCCGCCATGCCGCCGGCGGGCGCACCCTGCGGGCGGACCGCGGACGCGCTGAATCGCAGCAGCTGGGCGTCGGTGGTCACGAAGACCAGATCAGCGTCGTCCGGCGCCTCCATCGCGCCGACGACCGTGTCACCGGGCTTCATGCCGATGACCTCGAGGTCGGGGCGCACGGGCAACGTGCGGGGGACGATGCGCTTGACCGTGCCCTGGGCGGTGCCGAGGGCGATCGGGGTGTCGCTGTCGAAGCGCACGAAGCCGAGGATGCGCTCTCCCCGGGTGGTGATGCCCAGATAGTCGCGCAGCGGGGTGCCCGCGGCGAGCTGCACCGAGGTCGCGGGAACCGAGGGCAGGTCGACGGGGGAGAACCGCAGGACTCGTCCCTCGCTGGTGAGGGCGCCGATGTCGGAGCGCACCGTCGTGCGGGCGGTGGCGAGGATGGCGTCGTGCTTGCTCCGCCGAGCGGGCACAGCGAGCTCCTGACCCTCGCCGAGGTCGACGCGGACGGCGCGGCCCGTCGTCGACAGCACGAGGACCGTCGGAGCGTCGGCGATCTGGAGATCGACGGCGCCCTTGGTCGCGCGGGGCTTGGGAGGCGCGGCGTTCATCAGCAGGGTGCGGCGCGGAGTTCCGTATGCGTCGGCCGCAGCATCCAGCTCCCGGGCGACGGCTGCGCGGAGGAGCACGTCGCTGCCCAGCAGCTCGGTCAGGGCCGAGATCTCGGCGAGGAGGGCATCGCGCTCCGACTCGAGCTCGATGCGCGAGAACTTCGTCAGCCGGCGCAGACGCAGCTCGAGGATGTACTCCGCCTGCAGCTCACTGAGGTCGAAGACCGATCGCAGGCGTGTGCGAGCCTGTTCAGAGTCGTCGGACGAGCGGATGACCTGGATCACCTCGTCGATGTCGAGGATCGCGATGAGCAGACCCTCGACGAGGTGGAGGCGCTCCTCCCGGCGGGCGAGGCGGTACCGGCTGCGGCGGGTGATGACCTCGAGGCGGTGCGCCACGTAGACGCTGAGCATCTCCTTGAGGCCCAGAGTGCGCGGCTGTCCGTCGACGAGCGCGACGTTGTTGATGCTGAAGGAGTCCTCGAGCGGGGTCAGTCGGTAGAGCTGTTCGAGCACCGCGTTCGGGTCGAAGCCCGTCTTGATCCCGATGGCGACCCGCAGGCCGTGGTTGCGGTCGGTGAGGTCGGTGACGTCGCTGATGCCCTGCAGCTTCTTCGCCTGCACGGCGTCGCGGATCTTCTCGATCAGACGCTCGGGGCCGACCATGTAGGGGAGCTCGGACACGATGATGCCGGTGCGCCGAGGACCGAGGGGCTCCACGGAGACCTTGCCGCGCACCTTCAGAGCACCACGGCCGTTCGTGTAGGCGTCCTTGACGCCGTCGAGACCCATGAGGATGCCGCCCGACGGGAAGTCCGGACCCGGAACGAACTCCATGAGCTCTTCCGTCGTGGCATCAGGGTTCTCGAGCAGATGAGTCGCGGCCGCGACGACCTCGATGAGGTTGTGCGGGGCCATGTTCGTCGCCATGCCGACGGCGATGCCGCTCGCGCCGTTGACGAGGAGGTTCGGGAAGGCCGCAGGGAGCACGGCCGGCTGCTGGAACTGCCCGTCGTAGTTCGGCACGAAGTCGACGACGTCCTCGTCGAGGTTCTCGGTCAGCGCCATGGCCGGCGCTGCGAGGCGCGCCTCGGTGTACCGTGCGGCGGCGGGACCGTCGTCGAGGGAGCCGAAGTTGCCGTGGCCGTCGACGAGCGGAACGCGGAGGGCGAAGTCCTGAGCGAGCCGCACGAGGGCGTCGTAGATGGCGGAGTCACCGTGCGGGTGGAGCTTTCCCATCACCTCGCCGACGACGCGCGCGCTCTTGACGTGCCCGCGTTCGGGGCGCAGTCCCATCTCGGCCATCTGGTAGAGGATGCGCCGTTGGACGGGCTTGAGTCCGTCACGGGCGTCCGGCAGCGCACGGGAGTAGATGACCGAGTACGCGTACTCGAGGAACGAGCCCTGCATCTCGCTCTCGAGGTCGATGTCCTGGATTCTCTCCGGGACGAGCTCGGGCGGCGGGGTTTTCGGCATGGGCATCCTGAGGGCGTGCGGGAGCCTGTGTCAGACTGGCTCGGATGTCCCTCATGCTACCGTCCGAGTCGCTCTCGGCCCGGAGCGTCGTCGGGGTGGCGGACGACCTGTTCGCGGCTCTGCGCGGCGAATCCGCGCATCTTCCGAGAGCGGAGTCCGTCGTGCTCGTGCTCATCGACGGGCTCGGCGCGATAAGTCTGCGTCAGCACGCAGGACATGCGAGGACTCTCACCGCCGGTATGGCGAAGAAGGATGTCGCGACCTCGGTCTTCCCCTCGACGACCGCCGCCGCGCTGACCAGCATCCTGACCGGCGTCTGGCCCGGGGAGCATGGACTCGTGGGATACCGCGTGCTCGACCGGTCGAGGGATGTCCTCGTGAATCAGCTCACCGGGTGGGAGTCCGAGGGTCTGGATCCGCTCACGTGGCAGCCCGCGACGACGATGTTCGAACGTGCGGTGCAGGAGGGAAGGCGTGCGTTCGCGGTCGGGGTCGCGGCATACGCGGGCAGCGGATTCACGCGTGCGACGCTCCGCGGCGCCGACTTCGTGGCCGCGGCGACGCCCGCGGCTCGGGTGGAGGTCGCATACGAGCTCGCCGAACGTCACCCGGGCTCGGTGGTCTACTGCTACCTGCCTGAGGTGGACAAGGCCGGACACCGGTACGGTGTGGACTCGCCGCAGTGGATCGCCGCACTCGAAGAGGTCGACGCGGCGATGTCACCGCGTGTTCCGAGCGGAGTCGGGGTCGTCGTCACGTCCGATCACGGCATGGTCGACGTGCCGGCGCACCGGCAGGTCGTGCTCGAGGCCGAGCATCTCGTCGGCGTGCGCCATCTGGGCGGCGAGCCGCGGATGCTTCATGTGTACGTCGAACCCGACGCCGACGCCGATGAGCTCGCGACCCGGTGGCGCAGCGACCTGGAGGGACTGGCCGAGGTGGGCACCCGGCAGGAGGCGACGGACGCCGGTCTCTTCGGCCCGTCCGTCACAGACGCGGCGGCGTCGCGCATCGGCGACGTCCTGGTGGTCGCACGGGGCAACGGCGCCGTCTACGACGGTACGGCGCCGGATCAGCGCAACCGAGGCATGGTCGGGCAGCATGGCGGGCTCACCGCAGAGGAGCGTCAGGTGCCGCTTCTGCGGCTCGGCGCCTTCGCCCGCTGAGTCGTCAGCGTCCTCTTCAGGACGTCCGGGTGGCGGCGGTCACTCGTCGGTGCGAGCGCCGAACACGATCTCATCCCACGAGGGCATCGCGTTGCGGCGCTTTCGGCGTCCACCGTTCTCGGTCGACTGCTCGGGTGCGGAGGGGCGCGGCTCCTCCTCGGGTTCCGGCTCCTCGGGCTCGAAGGCGGCGTCGAACAGAGCGATCGGGTTCGGCTCGTCCGCAGCCTCGGCATCATCGATGTCGCTTGCGATCACCGGAGCGGATTCACGCTGGCCACGGCGGCGACGCAGCGCTTCGAGCAGGTCCGCCGTCTCCGGGCTCGTGGTCGGCGCATCCGGTGCGCGCTTGGTGGCGGCCTCCTGCACCGACGAGGAAGAGCGCTCAGGAGTGGGCCTGTCGTCGAGCGGAATGTCACTCGACGCGACGAGCCGGGGCCCGAACGCGCCGGAGTCGAACCGGCTCTCATCCTTGTAGGGCGAGGCGGGACGCTCCGCCTCGACCGCGCGGAGACGGGGGATGAGTCCCTCGGGGAGCGATCCCTGGCGGGAGAGCTGTGTGGCGTCGGCATTGAGCGGCGAGAGCGCACTGCGTCGTGGGTCGAAGCTCCAGCGAGCGTCATGCTCGACCTCGTTCGCGGAGAACTCCAGCTTGATGATCCAGCCGCTCTCCTCCTTCCAGCTCGCCCAGCGCTCGGCGGTGGCCTCGACCTCCGACAGCTTGGCGCGGATGGCGGTGCCGAACGTCGGCTGGGCGTCGGGTTCGACCTCGCTGCCGATGAGCACGGGGACCGCGAGAGCCTGACCGATGACGTGCTCGCGCTCCGCGAGCACGGGGCCTTCGAACCGCGAGACGTCCTCGACCGTGATGCCGAGGAGCTCGGCCACCTCGGGCGCAGTCAGCCCCGCCCTGATCTGGGCCTGGATGTCGCGGGGGCTCGCGGCGAGTCGCTGCGTGCTCGGCTCGCTCTGCCTCGTGGCGCGGCGGATCTCGCGGTGCAGCACGTCGTCGATGGGCAGCGAGAACCGCTCGCCCGACTCGGTCGCGAGTACGAGGACTCCTGCCTCGGTGCCGACGATGGTGACGTTTTCCATGCGATTGCCCCTCTGATGGGTGTGCGTTCATGGTGTCACGCAGCACGCCGTCGACCCGGGAATACCCTGGGCGTGCCGTGAGTTTGCTCTGTCGCGCCCGTCGGCATTTGCTTATTGCTCTGCGGTCGTGCAAACTATGGCCGCCGATTACCCCGACGGCGCACCACCCACTCGCATGAAAGTGGAGATTCACCACATGGCAACCGACTACGACGCTCCCCGCAAGAGCGAAGACGACTCCGAGTCGATCGAAGCCCTCAAGGAGCGTGTGCCGGACAAGAACTCCGGCTCCACGGGAGACGAGGACGCGGACAACCCGTCCAGCTTCGACCTCCCCGGTGCCGACCTGTCCGACCTCGAGCTCGATGTCGTCGTGCTGCCCGCGCAGCAGGACGAGTTCACCTGCATGAGCTGCTTCCTCGTGAAGCACCGCTCGCAGCTCGACCACGAAGACGCATCCGGCCCGATCTGCAAGGAGTGCGCCGCCTGAGCGCACCCGACCGACATACCTCGCGCCCCCGACCATCCGGTCAGGGGCGCGTCGTCGTCTTCGGGGCAGTGCAGGCCTGGAGAGGTGTGGAATGCGAGGCCGCTGAAGGAAGGCCTCCGGGATCAGGCCTTCGCCGCGCGGATGGCGGCGGCGAGCCGATCGGGCGTCCGTGTGGAGATCGTCCACGTGTCGACGGGGTCGTCGGCGTCGATGTTCGGGACGACGACCACGCCGTCGATCCCACCGCGGATGAGGTGCCACCCCCGGGCGGGCAGTGCCGGACCGCGAGCGCTGCGGGCGTCCTCGCCGATCAGAGCCACCGGTTCGCCGAGGTGGCGGACCTCGATGTGCGCGCGCCCCGCGCGGAGGACATCTCCGTCGATCCGTACGACCGGCGTGACCGCGATCGCGCCGAGCACGAGAAGCGCGGAGACGGCCGCCCCCACGATGAGCGCGAAGGTCGTCGATCCGATCGGCACGAAGATCAGCGACACCATCGGCCCGGCCAGCGCCACCGTGACCAGCAGCCACAGGCTCGGCGCGAGCCGTTCGCGGTATCGCGTTCGTGTGTCGGGAGCGGTGTTCTGCATTAGCCTCGGGGGGTGACTGATTCGGTTGATGTCCCCATTATCGCCCCTGTGCTCGACGGCGCCGCCGTCGTGCCGGGATACGCGCATCCGGGCGACGCCGGAGCCGACCTGGTGGCCGCGGAGTCTGTGCACCTCGAGCCGGGGGAGCGGGCCCTCGTCGCCACCGGGGTGCGGATCGCGCTCCCGGACGGCTACGCCGCCTTCGTCGTGCCGCGCAGCGGCCTCGCGGCGAAGCACGGGATATCCATCGTCAACTCCCCGGGAACGGTGGATGCCGGGTACCGCGGTGAGATCAAGGTGAGCCTGATCAACACCGACATCCGGAGCGCGTACGATGTGGCCGTCGGCGATCGCATCGCTCAGCTGATCATCATGCCCGTGACGCGCGCCACGTTCATCCCGGTCGAGGTGCTGCCCGAGAGCACCCGCGGCGAAGGCGGTTTCGGTTCGACCGGGTATCAGGCAGGACTCCATCCATCTCCAGCAGGACAGGTCAATGACTGACAACAACGCGACCCCCTCGAAGTCGGCGCCCCTCAACCGGGCGACCGAAGGGCCCTTCGACGATTCCGAAGCGAACCCGGTCCGCCCGTACATCGACCTCGGCGGCATCAAGATCCTCCCGCGGGAGGGTCTCAACCTCCGCCTCGAGGTCGAGGAGCAGTCCAAGCGCATCGTCGCCGTCGGCCTCGACTACGCGGACTCTTCGCTGCAGGTGCAGCCCTTCGCGGCACCCCGCTCCGGTGGTCTGTGGGACGAGACCCGCGTCCAGCTGCGCGACCAGGTCCGTTCGCAGGGCGGGCGCGTCGAGGAGCGCGAAGGCCCGCTCGGCAAGGAGCTCCTCGCCGAGGTGCCTGCGCCGGCGAACGAGGGCTCCGAGCTCCGCCTCGCGCGCTTCATCGGTATCGACGGCCCGCGCTGGTTCCTGCGCGGCGTCATCGGCGGCGCGGCGACGTCGGACCTCGATGCCGCCGCCAAGGTCGAGGACCTGTTCCGCTCGATCGTCGTCGTGCGTGGGGGAGCGCCCATGCCTCCTCGGGACCTGATCCCGCTGAAGATGCCCGCCACACCCGGCTCCGCGTGACCGTGTCGGCACCGGAGCCCGAGCGCGAGCAGAGCGCGTCGGAGATCCTCGGCGCAGCGCTGGGAGGCGCGGCCAGGAAGGCGGGGCTCGACCCGGCCGACAACGGGGCGACGCACAAGGTCGTCTGGTCGGCGATGGGCGGCTGGCGAGGAATCCTCGAATCCGTCCTCCCGAGCCTGGCGTTCGTCATCCTCTTCACGATCCGGCCCGAGCCGCTGCTCCTGTCATTGGGAGTCTCGGTCGGACTCGCGGCGGTGTTCACCATCGTCCGACTGCTGCAGAAATCGCCGCCCTCGGCGGCGATCGGCGGGCTCGTCGCCGCTGCCGCCGCCGCCGCGCTGGCCCTGTGGACGGGCCGCGGCGCGGACAACTTCGTCCCAGGACTCATCACGAACGCGGCGTACGGCACGGCGATGCTCGTGTCGGCGCTCATCGGCTGGTCGCTGATCGGTCTCGCCGTCGGGTTCCTGATGGGCGAGGGGACGGCCTGGCGCGGCGACCGCCGCAAGAGGCGTGCGTTCCGCTGGCTCGGCATCGCCTGGGCGGCTCTGTTCTTCGCACGCCTCGCCGTACAGCTCCCGCTCTACCTCGCCGACGAGGTCGCGATCCTCGGCACGCTGAAGCTCATCATGGGACTGCCGCTCTTCGCTCCGCTGATCGCCGTCACCTGGCTCGTCGTCCGAGCGCTCTATCCGCGCGAACCGAATGCCGGGACACCGCCCGAGGCATGATAGATTTATCTTGACATCAAGATAAATTGCAGGCTTTCGCCCGAGCGTCACGCGGAGCAGACTGGTTAGGTCTGCCTTGCTAGCCGCAGGGGCTCGCTGGCGAGCAAGATGGAGGCGCCTGTCGCTCCCATCCGAATAGAAGGAGACGGATTCGTGTCCACGGTGAACAGCTTCGGTGCCAAGAGCACCCTGACGGTCGGCAGCACCGACTACGAGATCTTCCGCATCGACACGGTGCCCGGTTTCGACAAGCTCCCCTTCAGCCTCAAGGTCCTCCTCGAGAACCTGCTGCGCACCGAAGACGGTGCGAACGTGACGAAGGCGCAGATCGAGGCGCTGGGGTCGTGGGATGCCGCGGCCGAGCCGAACACGGAGATCCAGTTCACGCCCGCGCGCGTCGTGATGCAGGACTTCACGGGTGTTCCCTGCATCGTCGACCTCGCCACCATGCGCGAGGCCGTCACGGCGCTCGGCGGAGACGCCAACAAGATCAACCCGCTCTCGCCGGCCGAGATGGTCATCGACCACTCCGTCATCGCGGATCTGTTCGGTTCCGAGAACGCGCTCGAGCGCAACGTCGAGATCGAGTACGAGCGCAACGGCGAGCGCTACCAGTTCCTCCGCTGGGGCCAGACGGCGTTCAGCGACTTCAAGGTCGTTCCTCCGGGAACCGGCATCGTGCACCAGGTGAACATCGAGCACCTCGCGAAGGTCATCTACGACCGCGACGTCGACGGCGTGCTGCGCGCATACCCCGACACCTGCGTCGGCACCGACTCGCACACGACGATGGTCAACGGCCTGGGCGTGCTCGGCTGGGGCGTCGGCGGCATCGAGGCCGAGGCCGCGATGCTGGGCCAGCCTGTGTCGATGCTCATCCCGCGCGTCGTCGGCTTCAAGCTGTCGGGTGAGATCCCCGCAGGCGTCACGGCCACCGACGTCGTGCTCACCATCACCGACCTGCTCCGCAAGCACGGCGTCGTCGGCAAGTTCGTCGAGTTCTACGGCGAGGGCGTCGCGTCGGTCCCGCTGGCCAACCGTGCCACCATCGGCAACATGTCGCCGGAGTTCGGTTCGACCGCAGCGATCTTCCCGATCGACGACGTCACGCTCGACTACCTGCGCCTCACCGGCCGCAGCGAGGAGGCCGTCGCTCTCGTCGAGGCCTACGCCAAGGAGCAGAAGCTCTGGCACGACCCGTCGCAGGAGCCGGTCTTCAGCGAATACCTCGAGCTCGACCTCGCGACGGTCGTCCCCTCGATCGCCGGACCGAAGCGCCCGCAGGACCGCATCCTCCTCTCCGAGGCGAAGTCGCAGTTCGAGCAGGACATCCTCCACTACGCCGCCATCGGCGAGGAGACCGTCGAGGTCGAGGGCACGTTCCCGGCCTCCGACCCCGGCACAGCACCCGGCGTCGAGCACGAGCACGTGGCGGAGAACGGCGTCTCGCACCAGCACGAGGAGGAGCACGTCGAGTCGATGCTGCTCTTCAGCGGCGGGCCGCACCCGGCCTCCAAGCCGGTGCCGGTGTCCACGCCCGACGGGCAGCGCTACATGCTCGACAACGGCGCGGTCACCCTCGCGGCCATCACCTCGTGCACCAACACCTCGAACCCGTCGGTCATGATCGCGGCCGGTCTGGTGGCGCGCAAGGCCCGGGAGAAGGGCCTCACGCAGAAGCCGTGGGTCAAGACCACGCTCGGCCCCGGCTCGAAGGTCGTCACCGACTACTACGAGAAGTCCGGACTCGACAAGGATCTCGAGGGGCTCGGCTTCTACACGGTCGGCTACGGCTGCACGATCTGCATCGGCAACTCCGGTCCGCTGATCGAAGAGGTCTCCGAGGCGATCAACGCGAACGACCTCGCGGTCACCGCTGTCCTCTCGGGAAACCGCAACTTCGAGGGTCGCATCAGCCCCGACGTGAAGATGAACTACCTCGCCAGCCCGCCGCTGGTGATCGCGTACGCTCTCGCCGGGTCGATGCACTTCGACTTCGAGACCGACGCGCTCGGCAAGGACACCGACGGCAACGACGTGTTCCTCAAGGACATCTGGCCGTCGCCGGACGAGGTGCAGGAGATCGTCGACTCGTCGATCTCGCGCGAGCAGTTCATCAAGCAGTACGCGACCGTCTTCGACGGCGACGAGCGCTGGCGCAGCCTGCCCACCCCGGATGACGACATCTTCCAGTGGGACGAGAACTCGACGTACGTGCGCAAGGCGCCCTACTTCGACGGCATGACGATGGAGCTCACGCCGGTCGCCGACATCCAGGGCGCACGCGTCATGGCGACACTGGGCGACTCGGTCACGACCGACCACATCTCTCCCGCCGGAAACATCAAGCCCGGGACGCCTGCCGCGCAGTACCTCACCGAGCACGGGGTGGACCGCAAGGACTTCAACTCCTTCGGCTCGCGCCGCGGCAACCACGAGGTCATGATCCGCGGAACGTTCGCGAACATCCGCCTGAAGAACCTCATGGTCTCGGCCGTCAACGACGGCCAGGTCGTCGAGGGCGGGTTCACGCGCGACTTCACGCAGCCCGGCGGACCGCAGTCGTACATCTACGACGCGAGCATGAACTACCAGGAGCAGGGCACGCCTCTCGTCATCTTCGGTGGCAAGGAGTACGGCTCCGGGTCGTCGCGCGACTGGGCGGCCAAGGGCACGAGCCTGCTGGGCGTCAAGGCCGTGATCACCGAGAGCTTCGAGCGCATCCACCGGTCGAACCTGATCGGCATGGGTGTCGTCCCGCTGCAGTTCCCCGCAGGGGAGAGCTGGGAGTCGCTGGGTCTCGACGGCACGGAGATCGTCTCGATCACCGGCCTCGAGGAGCTCAACAACGGCGTCACCCCGAAGACCGTCCGCGTGACGGCGACTCCGAGCGAGCACTCGCCCGAGGGCAAGCAGGTCGTGGAGTTCGACGCGGTCGTCCGCATCGACACCCCCGGTGAGGCGGACTACTACCGCAACGGCGGAATCCTGCAGTACGTGCTGCGTTCGCTGGTCTGATCGCCGCATCGAGAGGGGGTCCGGTTCTTCGTAGCCGGGCCCCCTCTCGCGTGTCAAGGCATCGGGGTTCTCCGAGCTTTCCCGGATCCCCGGGGTAGGATCGAACCGGCATCCGCTCCGGAATCGGGTGCCGACCAAGGTGCCTGTGAGGAGGTGCAGATGCCCATTCTTCCGAGCATCTCAGGACCGCGTGACCTCGATTCGCTGACCGAGGACCAGCTCGTCGAACTCGCAGCGGAAGTCCGAGAGTTCCTCGTCGAGAACGTCTCCCGCACCGGCGGGCATCTGGGTCCGAATCTCGGAGTGGTCGAGCTCACGATCGCGCTCCACCGCGTCTTCTCGTCCCCCGACGACCCGTTCATCTTCGACACGGGGCACCAGTCCTACGTGCACAAGCTCCTCACGGGGCGCCAGGACTTCTCGTCGCTCCGCCTCCGGGGCGGGCTCGCCGGATACCCGCAGCGTGGGGAGAGCCCCCACGACGTGGTGGAGTCCTCGCACGCGTCGAGCTCGCTCAGCTGGGCCGACGGGGTCTCCCGAGCGCTCACGGCGACGGGACGCGCCGACCGCCACGTGGTCGCCGTCGTGGGCGACGGAGCCCTCACGGGCGGTATGACGTGGGAGGCGCTGAACAACATCTCCGATGACAACGACCGCAATCTCGTGATCGTCGTCAACGACAACGGTCGCTCGTACGCGCCCACCATCGGCGGAATGTCCCGGTACCTCAATCGTGTGCGCACCGCTGCGGCGTACAAGGACCTCCACCACAAGTCCGACCGTCTGTTCCGCGCGTTCGGTCCGGTCGGACGAGCGATGTTCCGTGGTCTGCGCGGCGGCACCCACGGATTCCTCTCTCGCTTCACGAACAACGAGGCGCTGTACTCGAATCTCGACATCAAGTACCTGGGGCCCGTCGACGGCCATGACCTCCCGGCGCTGCTGGAGACCCTCGAGCTCGCCAAGTCCTACGGCGCGCCGGTGATCGTGCACACGATCACGGAGAAGGGACGCGGCTATCAGCCCGCGCGCGACGACGAGGCCGATCAGTTCCACGCCGTCGGCCGCATCGATCCGATCACGGGCGAGACGCTCTCGTCCGGTGGCGTCGGCTGGACCGAGGTGTTCTCCGACGCGCTCGTCTCGGTGGGTGAGCGACGGGACGACGTCATCGCGATGACCGCGGCGATGCTCCGGCCGACCGGGCTCGCACCTTTCGCCGAACGCTTCCCGGAGCGCGTGTACGACGTCGGCATCGCCGAGCAGCACGCCGTGGCATCCGCCGCCGGCCTCGCCTTCGGTGGCCTCCACCCGGTCGTCGCGCTGTACGCGACCTTCATGAACCGCGCCTTCGATCAGGTGCTCATGGATGTCGCCCTGCACCGCGCCGGCGTCACGTTCGTGCTCGATCGCGCCGGCGTCACCGGTCCGGACGGTCCCAGCCACCACGGCATGTGGGATCTCGCGATGCTGCAGATCGTGCCGCACATCCGCATCGCCGCGCCGCGCGACGGCGTGCGGCTGCAGGAGGCACTCGACGAGGCGGTGCTCATCGACGACGCGCCGACGGTCATCCGTTTCCCGAAGGGTGATGTGGCCCCCGAGCTCCCCGCACTCGAGCGGCTGCATGACGGTGTGGACGTCCTCGCCCGCGGCGAGTCCGAGGACGTGCTGCTGGTCGCCATCGGTCCCTTCGCCGCTCTCGCGATGGACGTCGCCGAGCGGTTGCGCGCACAGGGGATAGGTGCCACCGTCATCGACCCGCGCTGGGCGATCCCGGTGCAGCCGTCGATCCTCAGCATGGCGGCCCGCCACCGTCTCGTCATCACCCTCGAGGACGGCATCCGCGTCGGCGGCATCGGCACCAGGGTGCGTCAGGTGCTTCGCGAAGCGGGCATCGACACCGCGGTCGACGAGCTCGGCCTGCCGGATGAGTTCATCGACCATGCGTCCCGTGACCAGATCCTCGCGGATGCCGGGCTGACCGCCTCGAAGATCGCGCAGGACGTCGTGTCCCAGGTGCTCGGTACCCGCATCCCGGTCGCGCGTCACGCGGGCGAGGCCGGCTCGATCGACGTACCGCTGCAGGAGCGTCGCTGACACACCGGATGCGCTGAGCCGGCTCGGCCGGATTCCGGGTGGACGACGGTCAGTTCAGCGCATGCAGTGCGGCGACAGCCTGCGCCTCACGGTCGGTCTCCCGCAGCGCGGTCGACAGGAGGTAACCGTCGGTGAGCGCGTCGCCGGTGACCATGACGCGGACCAGCTCCACCCCGCACGCGCGTCGGACCTCGTCGGCGCTGGCGGCGATCACGCGCGTGTTGATCTCGTCGTTGTGCGGCAGCTCGGCGCCCTCCAACCCGCGGATGACGTCTCGGAGTGCCGCTCCGACGATGTTCGAGGCTCGCTCCTTGACGTTCACGACATCGAGCTCGAACACCCGCAGATCTCGTCCGGTGGGTATCGGCCGCCATTCGAAGGATGCATGCACCCGGTGCTGGTGCCCGCTCGCACCGGTCATCTCGCGCGCCGGCAGGTCGCTCGCCCGGCAGCGCACGTCGATCAGCTTGTACCAGTAGAACAGCGGGAACGCGCCGTGCGACCCCGGGTCCAGCACGACGACCTCTCCCACCGCACCACCGCGGCCGCTCGGGCGGCGCTGCGGGCGATTGCGGATGATCGGCTTCCCGTTGCGGGTGCGGATCGCCGCCCACCCCTCGTCGACGGTGACGATGAAGATCTTCAGCAGGGCCGGCACGACGAGCAGGATCGTGAGGATCGCAGTGCCCGTCTTCAGCAGACCCGACACCCCTTTACCGCTCAGCATGGTGAGGAGCATGTCCATGACACCACTGTGCCTCGTCGCCCGCGCACGCGCGGCCGTCAAGGCCCCGACCCGAGCGGTGTTCACACGCTGTTCCGTGCCCGTTCTCCGCGCCGCCCCGCCGCGGAAACGCTGAGGACGCACGCCGTCGGCGGACTGTTCACGCGAGCTGCGCGAGGGTCTCCCTGACGACGGTGTCGACGGCGTGCTCCGCCCGACTCCTGTCCTCGGCGACGAGGCCGATGCGTGTGCGCCGATCGAGCACGTCGTCGGCGGAGAGGGCGCCTTCTGACCGTACGGCGAACTCCACCTCCGCACGGTCGAGGGCGAGTCCCTCGACCAGCGGCTCTGCGCGGGGAGGGAGACGGCCATCGACGAGACGCAGCGAGCGGGTGCGGCTCGGCGGCGCGCTGATCGCTCGCGTTCCGATCGCGAGATCGACCGCATCCTCGGCCATGCGCCGATAGGTGGTGAGCTTGCCGCCCAGCACGGTGACGAATCCCTGGTCGGACAGCGCCACCAGGTGGCGGCGGGAGATGTCCGCCGTGGACAGCGCGCCGGTGTCGATGAGGGGGCGCAATCCGGCGAAAGCCCCACGGACCTGCTCGCGGCGGATGGGAGTCGACATCACCCTGTTCAGGGTCGTGAGCAGGAACGCGAGCTCCGGCTCCGTCGGTTCCGGCACGCGAGGAACGGGTCCTGGGGCGTCTTCATCGGTGAGGCCGACGATCACGCGATCGTGATGCTGTGGCAGAGCGAACACGTACCGGCTGATCGATCCTTCGTGCGGGATCGTCACCGCGACGGTCGGGTGGCCCAGGTCGGCCGCGTCGAGCACGATATGCGTGCCCCTGCTCGGACGCACGCGGATCGACCCATCGAGCTGACCCGCCCAGACACCCGTCGCGTTGATCACGCTGCGCGCGGCGAACTCGACGCGTTCCCCGGTGAGAGCGTCCTCCGCGGTCACGCCGTCGCCTCGGATCTCGAGGGCCCTGACGCGGGTGAGGATGCGGGCACCGAGGGCCGCAGCCGTGCGCGCCACTGTGACGACGAGACGGGCGTCATCGACGAGCTGTCCGTCGAACGACAGCATCCCGCCGCGCAGTCCAGCGCCCTCGAGCCCGGGCGCGAGCTCGAGGGCACGGTGCGACGACACCAGATGCGGGCGAGGCAGCACTCGTCGCGACGTGCGGGCTCGCATGCGCAGCAGGTCGCCCATCGTCATCCCGGCGACCCCGGCGATCCGCTGCCGGCCCGACACGGCGGGGGAGAAGGGAAGCAGCTGCCCCAACGGCCTGATGAGGTGCGGGGCGATCGTCGACATCAGCAGGTGCCGCTCGAGCGCGCTCTCAGTGGCGGTCGCGACGTCGCCGGTCGCGAGGTAGCGAAGCCCTCCATGCACGAGCTTGGAACTGAACCTGCTCGTGCCGAAGGCGAGGTCCTCCGCCTCGAGGAGCACCACGCGCAGACCCCGGGACGCCGCGTCCAGCGCAGCGCCCACTCCGGTGATCCCGCCGCCGACCACCAGCACGTCGGCCGTGTCGAGGGCCGATCGCTCGAGTTCGAGGGCCCGACGCGCCACGTTGAGGTCGGGGGAGTGTGCGGTCATGGCCTGAGCAGTCCGTCCAGCGCCGCGCGGAGCTCGCTCTCCCACGTCTCCTCGGGGAGGAGGTCGGAGACCGTCCCGTGCGATAGCACGGCCGACTGCGCCACCAGCAGCAGCATCACGGCGATGCCCGTCGGCTCCGAATCCCGCACCGTGCCGCCGACCTGCGCCGTGCGGATCGCATCGGCGAGCCACCGCAGGATCATCCTCTGACTCGACCCCACACGCTGCAGGGTGTAGCGGGTGAACGCCTCCGGCTCCTCGGACAGCAGCTGTCCGTAGACGGCATCCGCGCGGAACAGGCCGGAGAATCGCAGGACGTCGTCGACGAGCTCCCGCCTCGTCGCCGGCCGCTCGGAGAAGAGCTCGATGATGCCGGCCATGCGTCGGAGGAGCGCCGCGCGTACGACGTCGTCCGCGTCGTTCCAGCTGCGGTAGACCGTCGGGCGACTGAGTCCGGCGCGTCGGGCGAGCTCGGCGATCGTCACACCATGCACCCCGCGCCGGACGATCAGTTCGTCGGCCGCATCCAGCACTCGCGTCTGAGTGGCGTCCCAGACGGGGAAGGCCGGATCGGGCGCGGACGCGACTGCTTGACGTTCTTCCATGATCTGTCACACTGTAACGCATGGATGACCGCCTCGGCAGAGTGGCCGACGACACCGAGATGCGCTGGAACGGGTGGGGCGACCCGGCGAAGGCGGTCGAGCTGCCACTGGCCGTTCGCACCCTGCTGCCTCTGCTGCTCGGCCGCATCCGCCGTCCCGAGCCTGCGGTCGCCCTCGACGAGGTGGAGCTGGCGCCGTCGGCGCTCGACGCCGCCGACATCGGCGCTCTCGAGGCGGCTGTCGGCGCAGACGGAGTCGACCTCTCGAACGAGGCGCGGATCCGTCATGCCGGGGGCCGCTCGACTCCTGACATCCTGCGACGACGACAGCGGATGCAGTCCGCGCCGGACGGCGTGGTGAGACCCGCCACGCACGAGGAGGTCGCTGCGGTCCTCGGGGAGGCGTCAGCCAGGCACATCGCCGTGATCCCGTTCGGTGGTGGCACGAGCGTCGTCGGAGCACTCGATCCCCAGCGCGGGCTCCATCACGCCGTGGTGGCTCTCGACCTGCGTCGTCTCTCCGGGCTGATCCGGTTCGATGCGGTGAGCCACGAGGCGGTGCTCGGAGCCGGCACGACGGGACCGGAGGCGGAATCGCTGCTGGCGGCCCGCGGCTTCGAGCTCGGTCACTATCCGCAGAGCTTCCGGTACGCGACGATCGGCGGGTTCGCGGCCGCGCGCTCCTCCGGCCAGAACTCGGCAGGCAACGGCCGATTCGACACGATGGTGACCGGCATGCGCGTCGCGACTCCCACAGGGGATCTCGACCTGGGGCGATCGCCCGGGTCGGCGGCCGGTCCCGATCTCACCCGAGTGATCCTCGGATCCGAGGGTGTGTTCGGCGTGATCACGGAGGTCAGGGTGCGGCTGCATCCGGTCCCACGCGAGAGGCTCTTCGAAGCCTGGTCCTTCACGGACTTCCACGCCGGTGCCGAGGCGCTCCGCCGCGTCGCCCAGAACGGAGGTGGTCCGACGGCCATCCGGCTGTCGGACGAGGCGGAGACGGCGGTGAGTCTTGCGCAGGTCGGTCGCATCGGGAAGGCGCTCGCGAAGGGGGCCGGTGTCGTCACGGTGTACGAGGGCGATCACGTCGCCGAGCGTCGCGCGCGGACCGCCGCCCTCCTCGGTGCATCGGGCGGGGTGTCGGACGGCGAGGGCGATGCGGCAGCATGGCTCGCCGGACGATTCGACGGCCCCTACCTGCGGGACGCTCTGCTGGACGCGGGAGTCTTCTGCGAGACGCTCGAGACGGCGACCACATGGTCGAATCTCGAAAGGCTCCGCGACGCGGTCTCGGCCGCACTGCGCGCCGGGTTCTCGGATGCGGGCGCGAAGCCCTATGTGATGTGCCATGTCTCGCACGTCTATCAGACGGGCGCGTCGCTCTACTTCACGGTGCTGGCCGGCATCCGCTCCGAGCCCCTGGCGGTGTGGCGGGCCGTCAAGGAGAGGGTGAACGACGCGATCATCGACGCCGGAGGGACCATCAGTCACCACCACGCCGTCGGCCGCGACCATGCGCCGTGGCTCGAGGCGGAGATCGGCGACACAGGCATGAGGATACTCGCGGCGATCAAGCGGGAGCTCGACCCGGCCGGCATCCTGAACCCGGGCGCAGTGATCCCTCTCGATCGGATGGGCTGAGATGGGCGAACACATCGCGCTGCTCTCGAACCCCCATGCGGGCAAGGGAAGGGGAGCCGCGGCGGCGGAACGCGCTCTCGCGCAGCTGCACGCCCGCGGAGTCGCGGTGCGCGTGTACGCGGGAGGTTCGGCGGCGGCGACCGTTCGGTTGGCGACGGATGCGATCGCCGCGCAGCCGCGGGTCCTGATCGTGGTGGGCGGAGACGGGACCCTCTCGGGCATCCTCGACGTGGTGTGCGCCGCAGCGGTGCCCGTCGCGCTCGTGCCCGCGGGAACCGGGAACGATCTGGCGCGAGCGCTCGGTCTGCCGCGGCATGATCCCGCGGCCGCTGTCGACGTCGCGCTGACGGGCCGGCAGCGCGCCATCGACGTCGGGGAGATCCGCACGCCGAGCCGCCGCGCGCTCTTCCTCACGATCGCGGCGCTCGGGTTCGACGCGAAGGTGAGCGACCGCACGAACCGGCTGCGCTGGCCGCACGGACGGCTGCGCTACTACCTGGCACTCGTGGTGGAGCTGGTGCGTCTGCGTCCGATGGACTTCACGGTGTCCGTCGACGGCTCGACCGCGACCCGGTCCCCGGGGACGCTCGTGGCCGTCGGCAACACTGCGAGCTACGGCGGCGGGATGCCGCTGTGCGCCGGAGCGGCGGCGGACGACGGGCTGCTCGACGTCGTGCAGGTCGAGCCTCTGACCCGTGCTCGGCTCCTCCGCCTGTTCCCGCTCCTGCTGCGGGGGCGCCACCTCGCGAGGCCCGAGGTGACGCATCGTCGGGCGCGCTCCGTCACGGTCAGCGCGCCTGACCTCGTGGTCTACGCCGACGGGGAGCGGATCGGAGAACGCGAGTGCACCGTCGGCATCCGCTCCGGCGCCCTGACGATGATGGTTCCCGGCGGAACGGCGGTGCCCCGTGACTGACTCCGGGCGAAGCCCGTCCGATGCTTCTTTCGACGAGGATGTGGTGATCGTGGGCTCGGGCTTCGGTGGCTCCGTGGCCGCTCTGCGGCTCGCCGAGAAAGGGTACCGCGTGCGCGTCTTCGAGGCGGGGCGGCGGTTCGAGGACGACGACTTCGCGAAGACGAGCTGGGATGTGCGTCGGTATCTGTGGGCGCCCGCGTTCGGATGCTTCGGGGTCCAGCGCATCCATCGCCTGCCGCACGTGATGATCCTCGCCGGAGCGGGGGTCGGCGGCGGATCCCTCAACTACGCCAACACGCTGTATCAGCCCGGGCAGACGTTCTTCGCCGACCGGCAGTGGAGTGCGCTGGCCGATTGGGAGCCCGAGCTCGCTCCGCACTACGCGACGGCGAAACGGATGCTCGGGGTCGTCGAGCAGTATCCGCACACGGGGCCCGTCGAGAGGATCATGCAGGGTGCCGCCGAGGATCTCGGGGTCGGCGGGACGTTCCGGCTCGCGCCGGTCGGCGTGTGGTTCGGGCGGCCGGGCGAGCGTGCCGCCGATCCGTTCTTCAGCGGGCAGGGACCGGAGCGCACCGGGTGCACGCTCTGCGGCAACTGCATGGTCGGATGCCGGGTCGGCGCCAAGAACACGCTTGCGAAGAACTACCTGTACCTCGCGGAACGGCGGGGCGTGGTCATCGAACCGCTGCGCACCGTGGTCGAGGTACGGGCACTCCCGGGCGGCGGGTTCGCCGTGACGACGGAGCGGAGTGGCGCCTGGCTGCGGAAGCAGCGGCGCACGGTGCGCGCCGCGCAGGTCGTGCTGGCGGCCGGCACCTGGGGCACGCAGCAGCTGCTGCACCGGATGAAGCGCAGCGGCGCCCTGCCCGGCATCTCGGACGCCGTGGGCCGCCTGACGCGGACGAACTCCGAGGCGCTCGACGGCGCGGTGGCTACCGCGGTGCCGTCGTCTCTCCAGCTCGCCCGCGGAATCGCCATCACCACCTCGTTCCACGTCGACGACCGCACGCACGTCGAGAACGTCCGGTACGGCCCGGGATCGAACCTCATGGGTGGGCTCGCATCGGTCCTCGTGCCCGGTGATCTCTCGCCGATGCGACGAGCAGCGCACCTCGTCGGCGCGCTGCTGCGGGCTCCTGTCCGGCAGCTGCGGCTGGGGTCGCTGCGACGGTGGAGCGAGCGCGGGATCATCGCGCTCGTGATGCAGACCGCTGACAACTCGCTCACCCTGTCGCTGCGGACGCGCTTCGGACGGCTCCGGATGACGAGCGCGCAGGGTCATGGGGAACCCAACCCGAGTCATCTTCCCCAGGCGCACAGAGCGGCCGCGGCCATCGCGGCCCGGATACAGGAGGCGGGTGGTGTGGCGACGGAGGCGAGAGGATCGTGGCCGGAGGTCTTCGGCATCCCGCTCACCGCTCACTTCCTCGGGGGTGCGGTGATCTCGGCGTCGGCCGAGACCGGAGTGGTCGACCGGTTCCATCGGGTGTGGGGACACCCGGACCTCCATGTCGTCGACGGTGCCGCCGTTCCGGCGAACCCGGGTGTCAACCCCTCGCTCACGATCACGGCACTCGCGGAACGGGCCCTGTCTCTCTGGCCGCGCGCCGGGAAGCCGGACGCTCGCCCGCCGCAGTGAACGGCGAAGGGGGCCGCGCGAATCGCGCGGCCCCCTTCGGTTCTCGGATCAGCGGTTCTCGACGCCGCGGATCTGGGGGGTGTGGAACGACGCTCCGAACGCCCGCTCGGAGGCGCCCTCGCGATCGAGGTACGGAGACGCACCGCCGTCGATGAACGGCCATCCGGCACCGAGGATGAGGCACAGGTCGATGTCCTCGACCTCGGGGACGACGCCCTCATCGAGCATCAGCTTGATCTCGCCCGCGAGGCCGTCCTGCACCCGCTGCAGGATCGTCGCGGCCGAGGCCGGCGTCTTGCCGACCGCGGGCTTGAGAATCTTCTCCGCCTGCTTCGTCCAGCCGGTCACGCGACCGCCCTTGTCCTTCTCGATGACCGCGTCGAGCTCCGCGAGAGCGTGGAAGTTCTCGTTCGCGTAGAAGCGCTCGGGGAAGGCGTGCGCCATCGTGTCCTGCACGTGGGCTGCGACCTTCCAGCCGACCAGATCGATGAGCTGGAACGGACCCATCGGCAGGCCGAGCGGAGCGAACGCCTTCTCGACGTCCGTGATCGGCGTGCCCTCGTAGACCGCGCGTGCTGCCTCGCCCATGACCTTCGCGAGGAGACGATTCACGACGAAGCCCGGTGCGTCGGCGGTGAGGACCGCGTTCTTCCCCAGGTTCTTCGCGACGACGAAGGCCGTCGCCAGGGCCGCCTCCGAAGTGGTCGGAGTCTTCACGATCTCGATCAGCGGCATGACCGCGACCGGGTTGAAGAAGTGGAAGCCCACGAGACGCTCGGGGTGGGCGAGCTTCGCGCCGATCTCCTCGACCGACAGCGACGACGTGTTCGTGGCGAGGATCGCGTCCTCGGCGATGATGTTCTCGATCTCGCCGAAGACCTGCTGCTTGACGCCGACCTCTTCGAACACCGCCTCGATCACGAAGTCGCAGTCCGCGTAGAGGCTCTTGTCCGTGGTCCCGGTGACGAGTGCACGCAGCTTGTTCGCGGAGTCCGCGTCGAGGCGGCCCTTCGATTCCAGCTTGCCGATCTCCTCGTGGATGTAGGCCACGCCCTTGTCGACGCGCGCCTGGTCCAGGTCGGTGATCAGCACCGGGACCTGGAGCTTGCGGACGAAGAGGAGCGCGAACTGGCTCGCCATCAGCCCTGCGCCGATGATGCCGACCTTCGTGACCTTCTTCGCGAGCGCCTTGTCGGGCGCGCCGACCGGACGCTTCGCGCGCTTCTGCACGAGATCGAACGCGTACATGGAGGCGGCGAACTGGTCGCCGGTCACGAGCTCGGCGAGTGCCTCGTCCTCGCGCGCGAATCCTTCGGCCTTGGTGCCGCTCTTCGCCCTGTCGAGCAGCTCGAGCGCGGCATACGGGGACTTCGGCACGGTGCCGATCTTGGACTCGAGCATGCCGCGAGCCATCTTGATCGCGATCGGCCACTTGGTGAGGCGTTCGATCTTGCCCGGCTCGTTCCTGCGCTCGACCTTCTTGCCGCCGAGGACGGCGTCGGCCCACGCGAGCGAGTTCTCGAGGTAGTTCGCGGCGGGGAAGATCGCGTCGACGATCCCGTAATCGAAAGCCTGCTGGGGCTTCAGCATCCGGTTCTGCTTGAGCGGGTTCGAGATGACCACCTCGAGCGCGTTCTCGATTCCGATGAGGTTCGGCAGGAGGTATGCGCCACCCCAGCCGGGGATGATGCCCAGGAAGACCTCGGGCAGCGCGATCGCGGCAGCGGAGGCGTCGACCGTCCGATATGTCGAGTTGAGCGCGATCTCGAGGCCGCCGCCGAGCGCCAGCCCGTTCACGAAGGCGAACGACGGGACGCCCAGCTCGCCGAGCTTGCCGAGCACCTTGTGCCCGAGCTGCGCGATGAGGCGCGCGTTGTCCCGAGAGCCCACCTTGCCGATGTCCGACAGGTCGGCGCCGGCGGCGAGGATGTACTGCTTGCCGGTGACGGCCACCGCCTGGATCTCGCCGGCGGCAGCGCGATCACGCAGTCCGTCGAGCGTCTCGCCCAGCGCCGTGAGCGTCGCCGGACCGAGGGTGTTGGGACGGGTGTGGTCGCGACCGTTGTCCAGGGTGATGAGCGCGAGGACCCGGCCGGACCCCAGGCGGATGTCGCGCACGGGGGAACGGGTGATCACCTCGCCCTCGGTGAGCGCCTGGATGGGGGAGAAGTCGACCGATGCGTACTGTTCGGAGATCGTTCCAGTCATCGGACGTTACTTCCTCTTCTTGCCGTCGAAGTGCGGGTTCTCCCAGATGACCGAGCCGCCCTGTCCGAGCCCGACGCACATCGCGGTCAGGCCGTAGCGGACGTCGGGACGCTCAGCGAACTGCGCCGCGAGCTGGATCATCAGACGCACACCGGATGCCGCGAGGGGGTGGCCCACCGCGATGGCACCGCCCCACTGGTTCACGCGGGGATCGTCGTCGGCGATGCCGAAATGGTCGAGCAGCGAGATGACCTGGATCGCGAACGCCTCGTTCAGTTCGAACAGTCCGATGTCCGAGATCTGCAGGCCGGCCTTCTTGAGAGCCTTCTCGGTGGACGGGATCGGACCGATGCCCATGATCTCCGGCTGCACGCCGGCGAACGCGAACGACACCATCCGCATCTTGGGCGCGAGCCCGAACTCCTTCACGGCACCGCCGCCCGCGAGCAGCGACATGGTCGCGCCGTCGGTGAGCGGAGACGAGGTTCCCGCGGTCACGCGACCGTGGGGGCGGAACGGCGTCTTCAAGGACGCCAGGTCCTCCATCGTCGTCTGCGGTCGACGTCCCTCGTCCTCGGTGGCGAGGCCCCAGGCGCCGTCGGCGTCCTTGATCGCGACCGAGACGAGATCCGGCTGGATCTTGCCGGCGTCGTATGCCGCCTGCACCTTGTGCTGGCTGAGCATGCCGTACCGGTCGGAGCGCTCCTTGGTGAGGTGGGGGAAGCGGTCGAAGATGCGCTCGGCGGTGACGCCCATGTTGAGCGCGCCGGGGTCGACCATCTTCTCCGCGACGAACCGCGGGTTCGGGTCGGCGTTGCCGCCGATCGGGTGGTGGCCCATGTGCTCGACACCGCCAGCGAGGGCGACGTCGTACATGCCGACGCCGATCGAGGCGCCCATCGTCGTCACGCTCGTCATCGCTCCGGCGCACATGCGCTCGACCGCGAGACCCGGTACGGTCTGCGGAAGCCCGGCCAGGATGGCGACGGAACGACCGAGCGTCAGCCCCTGGTCGCCGGTCTGGCTGGTCGCTGCGATGGCGACATCGTCGATGCGATCGGCGGGGACGGCCGCGTTGCGCTCCATCAGACCGATCGTCGCCTTCACGGCGAGGTCGTCTGCGCGGGTGTTCCAGTACATGCCCTTTTCGCCGGCGCGCCCGAAGGGGGTGCGCACTCCATCGACGAAGAAGACGTCCGAGATCTCGGCCACTCTGCCTCCAAGTTTGTGCGGTGGCCTCAGTCTATGGAGGGCCCCGAAACCGGGAGGAATCGGTTGGATCGAACCTACGAAGCGGGTGCGGACGCCTCGTCGGACGGTTGCGCGGCTTCTACAAAGGCAGTGGCGATCTTCTGTGCAGTCTGTGCAACCTGCCACGGACGCGCGCCGAGGGCGATCAACGCGGTCCCGATCGCTTCGGGCGTCGTTCCCGGCACATCCCAGGCGATCCGGCGCAGGTAGTCGGGCGTGAGCAGATTCTCCGTCGGCATGTGCAGCTCTTCGGCCGTCGCCTCGACCAGCGGGCGTGCAGCCTTGAGGCGCGAGTCGGCCTCGGGGTTGCGATCGGCCCAGGCGCGCGGCGGAGGAAGGGTGTCACTGGGAACCCGCTCCCTGGGGAGTTCTTCGGAGGCCCGCCCCTCGACGATCGCCTGCCACCAGCGATCGAGCTGCGTGCGGCTGGCGCGGCCCTGGAAGTCCTTCAGACCCGCGAGCGCCTGCTTGCTCTGCGGATTCGCGAGTACGGCCGCGACGAGGGACCTGTCGGGTACGAGCCTGCCGGGGGAGACGTCCTGTTCCTGCGCGAAGGCTTCGCGGGCCTGCCAGAGTGCACGGGCGACGGCGAGATTGCGTGCGCCGCGCACCTGGTGCAGCCCGCTCAGCCGCCGCCAGGGGTCTTCTCGAGGGGGCTTGGGCAGCCGAGTGAGAGTGGCGGCGAACTCCTCCGCCGCATACTCGGTCTTGCCCTGCTCGACGAGCTCCGCATGCAGCGCCTCGTAGACGTCGATGAGGTGGAGCACGTCGAGGGCTGCGTACTCCAGCCACGCGGCGGGGAGCGGCCTCGTCGACCAGTCCGCGGCCGAGTGCTCCTTCTTGAGCGTGATGCCCAGGGTGCGCTCGACGACCGCCGCGAGACCGACCCGGTCGTGGCCGAGGAGGCGGGAGGCGAGCTCGGTGTCGAACAAGGTCTTCGGCAGAAGATCGAGCTCCCGCAGCGAGGGGAGATCCTGGCTCGCAGCGTGGAACACCCACTCCACGTCGCCGATCGCGGCCTGAAGGGGGCTGAAATCCCCGAGAGCCGGCGGGTCGAACAGGAACACCCCGGCGTCGCGCCGGAACACCTGCACGAGGTATGCCCGCTGGGAGTAGCGGAAGCCGGACGCCCTCTCGACGTCGACGGCGACGGGGCCGGTCCCCTCGGCGAGGGCGGCGCACGCCGCAGCGAACTCCGAGACGTCGGAGATCACGGAGTATTCAGTCACGTGCTGCCTTTCGCGCGCCGATCACGGCGATGCCCTCGGAACCGGGCGGAAGACCCGCCAGCATTCCGACCAGTTCGGCCCATGCTTCGACGTGCGGTCGGAACGGGCCCTCGGGTGTCCAGGACGCCCTCAATTCTATCTGCGCGCCGTCGCCCTCGTCCCCGAGGCCTCCGAAACCCTTGGAGAGCGTCTTCGTCGACGTGCCGGACGGCGAGTGATAGACCGCGCCCCGGGAGTCGAGTGCATCGACGAGCCACGCCCAGGTCACGTCCGCCAGCAGCGGATCCGTGCCGATCTCGGTCTCGAGCGGAGCCTGCGCGAAGATCACGGTCCGCCAGGACCCTCCCCACGCGGCAGGGGCCTCCGGATCGTGGAGCAGCACGAACCGTCCGGTGCCGTAGACGGAGTCGCCGTCGTCGTCGGGCCGGACGTCCGCAGCGAGGGCCAGCGCGAAGGGTGCGAGGCCCTGAGGGGTGGGGATCTCGCGGACGACGAGGTCCGCGCGGAACGCGGTGTCGCGCAGTTCTGCCACGGCGGCGTCGAAGATCGTCCCGGCATCGGGGTGAGCGGTCACGGCATCAGGCTAGAGTCAGGAGGCGATGAAGAGTCTCAGGCACGCCGTTGCGCTTCTTGTCCCTGCATTGCTCGCCCTCGGGACGGCGATGAGTCTGCTCGTGCTCAGCGTGGCCCGTCGGGTCGTCATCCCGGCGCGCCGGCCGGCTGATGTCGAGATACTGGCGGTCGACACGGGCGCGCAGACGATCGAGCTCACCCGCACGCCCGACACCGAGCTCCCGGGCCGGTACGGCCTCTTCACCTCGGGCACATACGGCTACGTGAAGCTCGGCGCGGTCCTCAGCGCCGACGCCACCACCGTCAGACGAAAGCTGCTCACCCAGATCGAGCCGGGCTCCCGCGTCGACAGGTCGGCGGGCTTCAGCGGTTGGTACTACTCCTCACCGAGCGAGCTGCATCTGCGGTGGGAGAACGTGTTGATCGGGTCGCCAGCGGGGCCGTGCCCGGCCTGGTACTTCCCGGCGGAGTCGTCGACGTGGGTGATCCAGGTGCACGGTCGTGGTGTCACGCGGGCGGAGTGCCTCCGCGCCGTGCCTGTACTGCACGCCGCGGGATTCCCGAACCTCGTCGTGTCGTACCGGAACGACGGTGAGGCGCCGCGCAGCCGTTCCGGAGCATACGCGCTGGGTGCCGCCGAATGGCGTGACGTCGACTCGGCGATCGCGTACGCGCTGCGACGCGGTGCGGAGCGGGTGATCCTCATGGGATGGTCGATGGGAGGCGCTGTCGCGCTGCAGACCTCGGTGAACTCCGGGCACCGCGACCGGATCGCCGGGCTCATCCTCGAGTCCCCGGTGATCGACTGGCGAACGGTGCTGCGCTTCCAGGCCAAGGAGGCCGGGATGCGGGCGCCGCTGCCGGACCTCGCGATGAGCGCGCTGTCGGTGCCGCTCACCGCGCGTCTGAGCGGTGCCGAGGACGCGATCCCGTTCGACCGACTGGACATGGTCGCCCGCGCCGCGGAGCTGACGGTGCCCATCCTCATCCTGCACAGCGACGACGACGGCTTCGTCCCGGCCGATGCGTCGCACGCGCTCCAGAAGGCCAGGCCCGATCTGGTGACGATGCCGCGGTTCTCCGTCGCACGCCACACCAAGCTGTGGAACTACGACGAGTCCGAGTGGAGCGCCGCCATCACCGATTGGCTCGCGGCGCAGGGCCTCAGCGCTTCTGCCTGACCTGCTTCTTGGCGCGCATGAGCATCCCTGTCATGCCGCCGATGCGCAGCGGCGACACGGCCTTCGTGAGGCCGATCGACTGCGGGTAGTCGTCCGGGATCGCGAGGACCTCGTCGGGTGTGAGGCCCGAGATGCCCTGAACGAGGATGCTCGCGAAGCCGCGCGTGGTCGGAGCCTCAGGCGGAGCGGTGGCGTGCATCGTCACCACACCGTCGTTCACCTCGACGTAGATGTAGACGGGGGACTGGCACTCCGCGACGCGCTCGCACATCTCGGGATGGTTCGCGACCTCTTCGGAGACCTCCGGCAGTTCGTCGGAGTACTCCAGGAGGAGCAGCAGACGGTCGGCCTCAGGGGTCTCCAGGAATCCGTCGCGGATCTCGGCGAGGGTGTCAGGAACGTGCGTGGTGGTCATCCCTGTCATTGTCACACGTCAGAGCGAACCGGGCTCCGAGCCGGTGACGATCGGCACGCGGACGGCGCTGCCCCACTCGGTCCAGGAGCCGTCGTAGTTGCGGACGTTCTGGAACCCCAGCAGGTGCTTCAGGACGAACCACGTGTGGCTCGACCGCTCGCCGATGCGGCAGTAGGCCACGACGTCATCGCCGTCGGCGAGTCCCGCCCCGTCTCGGTAGATGGCGTCGAGCTCGGCGCGTGACCTGAAGCCGCCGTCCTCGGCGACCGCCTTCGCCCACGGCACGCTCTGAGCGGTCGGGATGTGGCCGGCGCGGAGCGTGCCCTCTTCGGGGTACGCCGGTGCCGTCGTGCGCTCACCGCTGTACTCCTCGGGCGAGCGGACATCGATCAGCGGGCTGCCGATGTGCGCGAGGACGTCTTCCTTGTAGGCGCGGATCGCGGCGTCGTCGCGCTCGACGACGGGGTACTCCGTCGGGGTGATCTGCGGCGCCTCGCGGGTGATCTCGCGGCCCTCAGCGATCCAGCGGTCGCGTCCGCCGTCGAGGAGCCGGACGTCTTCATGGCCGAAGAGCGAGAATACCCACAGCGCGTACGCGGCCCACCAGTTGTTCTTGTCGCCGTAGATGACGACGGTGTCGTCGCGCGAGATCCCCTTGCCGCTGAGGAGCTTGGCGAACCCCTCGCCGTCGACGTAGTCGCGCACGACGGGATCGTTGAGCTCGGTGTGCCAGTCGACCTTGACGGCCCCGGGGATGTGGCCGGTCTCGTACAGCAGCACGTCCTCGTCGGATTCGACCACCGCGAGCCCCGGCGTCCCGAGACGCTCCGCGAGCCACTCGGTCGTGACGAGCCGCCCGGGCTCGGCGTACTCGGCGAACTTGGACGAGGTGGTGTCGAACTCGATGGCCACAGGGATCTCCTCAGACGGTGAGCGGCGAAGGTGCGGGTAGCGACGGCGTAATGTGGAGCCGTCACTTCGACGATAGATCCACGCCGTGCGCCCTGCACCCGATTCGTAAGACTTCGACACAGGTGCCCACCCGATTCAGGACCGTGATGACCGACACGCCCACCCGCACGGGCATCGTGCACCTCACCGATCGCCAGCCGACCGTCAGCGGCCCCGAGATGCTCGCGAGTCTCGTCCCGCCGCCGCAGTTCGACGGCGCGACCTTCGACAGCTACCGCGCCGATCCGGCCTACCCGTCGCAGGAGGAGGCGAAGGACACGCTGATCCGCTTCGCGGGACGCGCGGCGCCGGCCAAGCGCGGAGGGTTCTTCAGCCGCGCGAAGAAGGAGCCGGAGGTCAAGCCGGGCGTCTACCTCGACGGTGGGTTCGGCGTGGGCAAGACCCATCTGCTCGCGTCGATCTACCACGCGATGCCCGCTCGCCGGAAGTACTTCGGATCCTTCATCGAGTACACGGCGCTCGTCGGAGCCCTGGGGTACAAGAACACCGTCGACCTCCTCAAGGGCGCTGATCTGCTGTGCATCGACGAGTTCGAGCTCGACGATCCCGGCGACACCATGGTCATGACGCGGCTCCTGGGCGAGCTGGTGCCCACGGGGACGAAACTGGCCGCCACGTCGAACACACCGCCGAACGCGCTGGGCGAGGGGCGATTCGCCGCGCAGGACTTCCTCCGCGAGATCCACGCCATGTCCGACAGCTTCCAGACGATCCGCATCGACGGGGTCGACTTCCGTCAGCGCGCCCTGGACGGGCACGCGGTCGTGAGCTCCGCCGACGAGTACGCGCAGGCGCTCGAGGCGGGAGCGGCGGCCGGCACGGCATCCGATGACTCCTTCGACGACGTCATCCGTCATCTGGCCCGCGTTCATCCCTCGCGCTATCTGCGTGTGATCACCGGCCTGGATCTCGTGGGGCTGCAGGACGTGCGCGTCCTGACCGACCAGTCGGAGGCGCTTCGCTTCGTGGCGTTCGTGGACCGCGTGTACGACGCGCAGATCCCCATCGTCGCGACCGGTGTGAGCCTCGACCAGGTGTTCGCGGAGGAGATGCTCGGCGGGGGATACCGCAAGAAGTACCTGCGGGCTATCTCCAGACTCAATGCACTTACACACGCGGATCGCAGCGCCGCGTAACGCGATGTTCACACACGGAGCGCGCCTGTAACGTCATCGCAACAAACTTCACGCATCCCGGAAATCGGGCCTCGTCACACTGAAGCTCTCAGTTTCCCGAATGTGAGGTTTGACTATGGATTCTCCAGGCAACATCTCCTGGGCGATCACCGCGACCGCCCTCGTCCTGCTCATGACGCCCGGCGTCGCCTTCTTCTACGGCGGTCTGGTGAAGGCCAAGAGCGTCGTCAGCATGATGATGATGAGCTTCGGCTCGATCGGACTCGTGGCCGTGCTCTGGATCCTCTTCGGATTCTCGATGAGCGCCGTCGACAGCCCGACCGCTTTCGCCGGCAACCCGTTCGCCGACATCGGCCTCTCCAGCCTCGCCTCGGGTGAGGGCTCGAACGTCGCCCTGCTCGGCGTGGCCTACGGCGCGACGTTCGCGATCATCACGGTCGCGCTCATCTCCGGCGCCATCGCCGACCGCGCGAAGTTCGGCAGCTGGCTCATCTTCGCCGGCGTCTTCGCGACCGTCGGCTACTTCCCGGTCGCCGCATGGGTCTGGGGCGGCGGATGGATCATGAACCTCGGCACCACGCTCTTCGGCGAGGACAGCGGCATCGGCGTCATCGACTACGCCGGTGGCACCGCGGTGCACATCAACGCGGGTGCTGCGGCCCTCGCCCTCGCGATCGTCCTCGGCAAGCGGATCGGCTTCCAGAAGGGCATCCTGAAGCCGCACAACGTGCCGCTCACCCTCCTCGGCGCTGCGCTGCTGTGGTTCGGCTGGTTCGGCTTCAACGCCGGTGCCGAGTGGCTCGCGGAGGACATGGGCGGTGTCGGGCTCATCGGCCTCAACACCCTCGGCGCAACGGCCGCTGCGATCCTCGGCTGGATCCTCATCGAGAAGATCAAGGACGGCAAGCCCACCTCCGTCGGTGCCGCATCGGGTGCCGTCGCCGGTCTGGTCGCGATCACGCCGGCCTGCGCCAACCTGACGCCCGGCTGGTCCCTCCTGCTCGGAGCCGTCGCGGGTATCGTCTGCGCCCTGGCCGTCGAGCTGAAGTTCCGCCTCGGCTTCGACGACTCGCTCGACGTGGTCGGCATCCACCTCGTCGGCGGTCTCATCGGCACCGTCTACCTCGGATTCTTCGCCACCGGCACCGGCCTCTTCGTCGGCGGAGACGCCCGCCAGCTCGCCGTCCAGGTGATCGCAGCGCTCGGCGTGCTGATCTACTCCTTCGTCGTCGCCTTCATCATCGGCTTCGCGATCGAGAAGACGATCGGCTTCCGCGTCACCAACGAAGACGAGATCGCCGGTGTCGACCAGGTCGTCCACGGCGAGGAGGGTTACGCACTCGCGGACGCGTGACCTGCGGTTAGGGTGACCGTGTGAGCAACACGAACGGCATCCTGACGGCACTCGCGGAGATCCTGCGCAACGCATTCGGATCAGACCGGGCGTCTCGGACACAGAGTCCGAGACGCCCGGTCTCGCGTCTGCGCCCGACTGCAGCATCCCGCGCACCCGAGTCGGGGGGCGCGAACGGCACCGCCACAGTGCGCGTGGACCCCTCGAGGATCGACGACCTGCGGATCGGCTATGCGCCGGACCGCGACGGTGCCCCGGACGCGGGCGAGATCGTCTGGACCTGGGTGCCGTACGAGGAGAACGATGGCCGCGGAAAGGACCGTCCGGTGCTCGTGATCGGCAGGCACTCGTCGGATCGCGTGTTCGCCGTGCGGATGACCAGCAGAGCGCACGACGGAGAACGGGACTACCTGTCCATCGGCTCCGGCGCGTGGGATTCGCAGGGGCGCGAGTCCTGGGTGGACATCGAGCAGCTCTACAGCGTGCATGAGACCGGGCTTCGTCGGGAGGCCGCCGTGCTGGATCGGACGCGCTACGGACGAATCGCGTCGGCACTCGCCCGACGCTACGGCTGGGGCACAGCCTGACGATCACTGCCCGGTGACCGCACCGCGCCGGGGATCCGGCTGAGCGCCCAGACGGCGGCGCCGGCGGCCAGGAGTGCTGCGAGGAGACCCGCGGTGTGCATCAGCAGGGATGCGGCGCCGCGTTCCGGAAGCAGGAATCCATACGGCACCCACCCGTCTGTCACGCCTCTGATCAGCACGACGATGAGCCAGAGCAGCGGGTACGGGAGCACGATCCAGAGGCGCGACCACGGCAGGGGAGGCCGGTCGCCGACGAGCAGCCAGTCGACGACCAGAGCGGCGGGGAACACGACGTGGAGCGTGACGCCGACCCATGGGGGCGCGCTGCCCGTCCCGGGCACGAGCACGTTGTACACGAGGCCCACGATGATGATGCAGGACACCACGACGGCACGGGCGTCGACGAGTCGGCGCGGGACGGGTCGCTCGTACAGGATGAGCGCGGCGGTGACCGCCAGGACGAGTGCGGCGAGCAGACACGTCAGATTCGTGAAGTACCCGAAGTAGTCGAAGGGACTCGCGCCCTCAGCCGGTATCCCGAGCACATAGGCGACACCGAGGACGACGAGAACGGATGCGGCGACGACGAGTCGTCCCACGGCGATTCGACGAAGCACGGCTGCTGACGGCATCCGATCAGCCTAGGAGCCGGACGCCCCCAATCCGTTTCGCTGACTGCTGCGAACCATCTGTGAGTCGCACGACAGCGGCGACGCCACCAAGGAGGAATCATGCGCTTCATCCCCACCAAGGTCCACGGAATTCTCGACTACGTCGTCGGAGCGGCACTGATCGTCGCGCCGTGGCTGTTCGGCTTCGCCGGCGTCGGCGGCCCTGCCGTCATCATCCCGATCGTGCTCGGCGTGGGCCTCATCGTCTACAGCCTGTTCACGAAGTACGAGTGGGGCCCCTTCGGGTTCATCCCGATGCCCGTCCACCTCGTCTTCGACATCGTCGCCAGCCTGTTCCTGGCGCTGTCGCCGTGGATCTTCGGCTTCTCCACCGAGGCGCCGAACGTCTGGGTGCCCCACGTCGTCGTGGGTGTCGCTGTGATCATCGTGGTGCTGTTCTCGCAGCCGCAGCCCGCGTCGGTCAAGGCCACGGCCCGCGCCTGATAGACCCTGAGGCCCCGCACGGTATCGGTCCCGTGCGGGGCCTCAGTTCTGCGCACCCGCGGTCAGCCGCGCAGGGCCTCGGCGGTCCACCGGGCGTGCAGCTGCCATGGGTCGGACACCCTCTGCAGCGAAGCGATGTGCGCCCGCAGCTCCGTCGTCAGCGTGAACCACTCGCCCCCCTCGCGGATAGCGGCGAACTCCCGGTGCCGAGCCTGCTCGACGTCTCTGCCGCCCCGCTCGAACGCCAGCAGCTCCTCATGCCGGATGCTCGACAGGCGCTGCCGGGGGCGCCTGCTCGTTCCGATCTTCACGCGACGGTCGTAGCGGATGTAGTAGACGACCTCGATCACCGGACGTGCGAGATCGTCGTCGGGGACGTCTCCGTAACGCCACCCGCACCAGTCGCAGAGCAGGGCCGTGCCGACGCGGACGCCTCGGACGCGACCGCAGCAGCCGCACGGGCCGGGGAGGGGAGTGCTCTTCACCCGCAGAACGATAGTCGGGGTCACAGACGCTGCCCTCTGCCTCACCGGGCACGCGCGATCGCCTCGCGCGTCGGATCGCGCTTCACGAGTCCGGATTCGCCGCATCCTGCCTTCGCAGGCGCACATGGCTTCTGGAGATGCGCGCACGCGCGGACCTGGCTCGCGTGCTGCGGGTGCCGGACAAAAGGAGAACCCCGCCGGCTCAGCCAGGCGGGGTTGTCATCGGTGGGCGATACCGGACTCGAACCGATGACCTCTTCCGTGTGAAGGAAGCGCGCTACCAACTGCGCCAATCGCCCATACCCGTGGGGTACGTCAACCGATACTACCCGACGCCTGGACGAGCCGATGACCAGCGGCACGGACACGCGCGAGATTCGGTTCCGGTTTGGAGAGCCGCCGATCATCGGCTAATGTTTATCAAGTGCTCGGGGCAGTCAACCGGGACAACGCGGATGTAGCGCAGTTGGTAGCGCACAACCTTGCCAAGGTTGGGGTCGCGAGTTCGAGTCTCGTCATCCGCTCAAGTGCAGGGGCCTTCTTCGGAGGGCCTTCCGCACGTGGGGTCAATCCACACGGTGGCGTGGCCGAGCGGCTAGGCACCGGCCTGCAAAGCCGTTTACACGGGTTCGAATCCCGTCGCCACCTCTCTGTAACTGAATAGCCCACACGGGCGCGATTGGCGCAGCGGTAGCGCGCTTCCCTGACACGGAAGAGGTCACTGGTTCGATCCCAGTATCGCGCACAGACAAAACCCCCGGTTCACCGGGGGTTTTTTCGTGCGTCTCGACATCGCGGGCATCCGGACCGCAGGACGCGAGCACGACCGTCCCGCGGCGTGACCTGCTCGGGCTTTCTCCCAGCAGGCGTCGATAGGCTCGCGTCCGTGATGAGCTCGAGACTGCGAACGGCCCTCGGAGGCACCCTGCTGGCCCTGGCGCTGGCCGGGTGCAGCGCCCCGACGCCGACGCCGACGCCGGCCCCCTCGGAGTCGGCCCCGCAGACCCCTCCGCCCGCGGCGGCCGTGTCGCCTGCCGCCGACGATCCCGCCGCGGTCGCCGTCGAGCAGGTGCAGGTCATGAGCGACGTCTGGGAGAGTGCAGGTCCGGAGCAGCGTGACGAGGCCCTTCGTGTCATCGGCCTCGACCCGGCCGACCCGCAGCCCACCGACGAGACGGCGTCGACACTCGTGGCGAAGGCGGCGGAACTCGGATACGTGGTGTCTGAGGATGCGGCCCGTGAGTTCCTCGCCCAGATCGCTGCGCGCTGACGCCTGACGCCTGACGCCCGCAGAGCCCCCGGCAAGCCGAACTGTTCCGATAGCGGACGCCGTCTTCGCGATACGTCCCATTGGTCACATCCGCACCATTGCCACCACCTATGAGTTCGCCTAGGGTGGGTGAAACGTCCTCCCGGGGAGAGGGAGACGTCGCTCTGAGGGGGGTGGATCATGCGCGGGGGAGGCGGTGTTCGGCGTGGGTGGCGAAGGTCCGCCATCGCCATGACCACCGCCATCGCCGTGATCGCCGCCGGCTTCACGCTCGGCGCTCCGCAGGCCGCTGAGGCCGCCGTCGTGCAGTGGGGCACCAACTCCGGCACGACGCCGAACTACCAGGCGAACGTCAACGGCGACTTCATCATGGCCGGAAACGGCGTGCTCGGCTGCACGGCCACGACCGGTACGACCGCCAACGGCACCTGCACCGAGCTGCATGCGGCGTCGAACGCCAACACCGCGAACGTCAACGACAACTTCGTCATGACCCAGACAAATGCCGTCTCCGGATTCACGTCGAACTCGAGCAGCGCGACGATGACGATCCCCGCGGGGGCGACCGTGGTCAAGGCCTTCCTCACGTGGAGCGCCAACACGGGCGTCTACACGGGCGACACGCGCCGTCTCTGCTCGCAGTACTCCGCCGCGCGAGGTGTGGCGACGATGCCGACGGGAAGCGCCACCGGGTACACCTCCCGCGCCGTGCAGGTGAAGGTCGGCGGGGGCCCCATCATCAACGTCTCCCCGCAGAGCATGCTGCAGGACCCTGCGTCGCAGGCGACCGCGCTCTACTATTCCGGCAGCGCCGACGTGACCTCGGCCTTCGCCTCCGTCACGACCGGGTCAGAGATCTCGATCTCCGCGGGCAACATCTGGACCCCGACGGGGGCGGGCTGCTACGCGGGCTGGTCGATCAACGTCGTCTACGACTACGGCACCTTCATCCCCGACAACCCGGCGTCGGTGCCGCACAACATCATCTATTACGAGGGCCACGTTCGTCAGGGCGCGAACGACGCGGACCTCACGGTCGCGTTCAACGGCTTCACCGCCGTCGCCGCCGGAACGCGCGCGGGCTTCACCCTCTTCGAGGGCGACCGCAACATCACCGGAGACTCCGCCTCGTACTCGAGGGGCGGCTCGACGACCTACTCGGAGATACCGAACGCGGCAGGCGCGTCGGGCAACGTCGGCATCTCGCGTGCGGTCGGCTCGGTGCGGTACGCCGGGACCACGGGCACCGCGTTCACCAATCAGAACGTCGACGTCGCGACCGTCGGTCTGCCGAACGTCGTGGCGGGGGACTCGACGGTCAACCTCCGTCTGGGAACCTCGGGTGATTCGTATCTGCTGCGGAACGCCATGCTGTCGGTTCCGACCGCCGGTCTGCAGATCGTCAAGACCTTCAACGGCACCGCCGACACCCAGTCCCGGACGTCCGGCGAGCTCGCCACCTTCACCGTCCGAATCACGAACACCGGCGCCGGCACGCTGCGCAACATCGTAATCACCGACGATCAGGCGAACTGCGCCCGCAATCTCGGCGCAGTGACGCTGGCACCGCTGCAGACGACGACCTACACGTGCACGGCCACCGCTCCGTCGGCCACCGGGTACGTCTCGACCGCCGATGCGACCGCGCGGACGGCGGTCGGGGACTTCCTCGCGCAGGACAGCGACAGCACGACGGTGCTGCTCAGCGCCATCAGCCTCTCCAAGACGAGCGCTCTTGCTCCGGGAGGAACCGGCCGGGCGGGGGACGTCGTCGTCTACACGTTCACCGTGACGAACACCGGCCAGTCGACGCTGACCGACATCGTCATCACCGACCCGCTCGTCGGACTCTCCCCGATCACCTTCGGAGCCTGGCCGGGAACAGCGGGGACCCTCACCGCAGGGCAGTCGGTCAGCGCCACGGCGACGTACACCCTCACTCAGAGCGACGTGGATGCCGGTGCGGTGGCGAACACGGCGACGGTCAGCGCCGCAGACGACGACGGCGGCATCCGGCCGTCCGGATCGGCCAACCGCGTGACTCCGATCGCGGCGGCGGGAACCGTCACCGTCACCAAGACGGGTGCACTGGCGAGCGGCGCGACCGGTCGTGTGGGCGATCGCATCAACTACACGTTCACCATCCGCAACACCGGCAACGTGACGCTCGCCAATGCGTCGCTCGTCGATCCGCTGCCCGGCCTCTCGCCTCCGGTGATCACCTGGCCCACCACGACAGCCGGGGTCATCCCCGTGGGCCAGGCAGCGACAGCGACCGCCTTCTACACGATCACCCAGGCGGATGTGGATGCAGGCAGCGTCCGCAACACCGCCACAGCCACCGCCCGTACACCGGGCGGCGCCACGGTCTCCGGTTCCTCCCCACAGGTCACCGTCCCCACCATCGCCTCCGCACCCGGGCTCACGACGACGAAGTCGGGATCCGTCACTCAGGGCACCGGCGGGGTGGGCAGCACCATCACCTACACCTTCACCGCACGCAACTCCGGCAACACGACGCTCACGAGCGTGGCGTTCACGGATCCGCTTCCGGGATTGTCGACTCTCAACTACGCATGGCCGGGCGTCGCCGGGACCCTCGCCCCGGGGCAGTCCGTCACGGCGACGGCGACATACACGATCGCCCAGGCGGACGTCGATGTGGGCGCCGTGCGGAACACGGCCACAGGAACGGCGAGGACTCCCGCGGGCGCCACGCTCACGGTGCCGACGAGCCAGTCGGTCGTCTCGACCGCCGCGTCTGCGCCCGCCGTGACCCTGACCAAGACCGGTGCGCTCGCCCCGGGAAGCACCGGCCGCGCCGGTGATGTCGTCACCTACTCGTTCCGTCTCGTCAACAGCGGCAACGTCACGCTCACCCAGACGGCCATCGCCGACCCGCTGCCGGGCCTCTCGGGCCTCACCTACACCTGGCCCGGAACGCCCGGAGTGCTCGCGCCCGGACAGGCCGTGACCGCGGTGGCCACCTATACGTTGACGCAGACCGATCTGGATGCCGGCGCCGTCGCCAACACGGCGACGGCGACCGCCCTGCCGCCGAGCGGTGCGCGCGTGAGCCAGGCGCGGTCGTTCACGCTGCCCGTCAGCCCGAGCGGCGCACTCGCCGTCTTGAAGTCGGGGTCGGTGACGGCCGGCACGGGCGGCGTCGGCAGCACCGTCACCTACTCGTTCTCGGCGACCAACAACGGCAACGTGACTCTGACGCAGGTCGCGATCGCCGACCCGCTCGCGGGCCTCTCGGCGATCACCTACAGCTGGCCGGGCACTGCCGGAACCCTCGCCCCCGGGCAGACGGTGCAGGGCCGAGCGACGTACACCATCCGTCAAGCCGACGTCGACGCCGGTGCGGTGACCAACACCGCCACCGCGTCGGCACGCACGCCCGGCGGTTCATCCGTCGCGGGCACCTCGCCGACCACCCGGGTGAACACGGTCGCGGCGGCGCCCGCGAGCACGACCACCAAGACCGCGACGGTCTCGGGCAGCGCCGCTGTGGGCGACGTCGTGACCTATACCGTCCGCACCACGAACACGGGCAACGTGACGCTCACCGGCGTCGCGATCTCGGACACGCTGGCCGGTCTGTCGGCCTTCGCCTACAGCTGGCCGGGGACCGGCGGCACCCTCGCGCCGGGACAGACCGTCACCGGCACGGCCACGTACACGATCCGGCAGGCGGATGTGAACGCCGGTTCGGTGCGCAACGTCGCGTCGTCGACCGCGTCCTACGGCGCCACCCCCGTGACGAGCACCTCCGGCACTGTCACGACGAACACCGTGCCTGCGTCGGCCGGCATCGTGACGACGAAGAGCGGTGCGCTTCAGAGCGGCTCCTCGGGACGTGCGGGCGACACGATCGTCTGGTCGATCACACTCCGGAACGCCGGGAACGTCACACTGAGCGGGGTCTCCGTCACGGATTCGCTGCCGGGCATCTCGGCCCCGACCTACGGAACCTGGCCCAGTGGCACGACGGGCGTGCTCCAGCCCGGGCAGACGGTGACCGCGACCGCCGCCTCGGTCATCACCCAGACCGACGTGAACTCGGGAGCCGTCAGCAACACCGCGACCGGCACGGGAACGCCGCCGAGCGGGGCCGCCGTGACCAGCACGGCGCCGGCGACGGTCTCACTCGCCTCCGCCCCGGGCATCGTGATCTCGAAGACCGGCGCGCTGACCGAGGGCAACGGCTCCGTCGGCAGCACCGTCACCTACTCCTTCTCGGCCCGCAACACGGGGAACGTGACGCTGACCGGCGTGGCCATCAGCGACCCGCACGAAGGCCTCTCGGCGCTGACCTACACGTGGCCCGGCACCGCGGGGACGCTGCAGCCGAATCAGACGGTGACCGCCACGGCGACCTACACCGTGCGGCAGTCCGACGTCGATTCCGGCGCTGTGCGCAACACTGCGAGCGTGCGCGGCACGCCGCCGACCGGCCCCGCCATCGACGCCTCCTCCGGCGAGGTGACGGTTGCGACGGTCGCGGCGGCACCGGGGATCGCGATCACGAAGACGGCCTCGGGGGGAGGCGGGGGAGTCGGCAGCATCATCACCTACAGCTTCCGCGCGAGCAACACCGGCAACGTCACTCTCACCGGCATACGTATCGCCGATCCGCTCGCGGGACTCGGTGAGCTCCAGTACGACTGGCCCGGCGCATCCGGGACGCTCGCACCCGGGGCGTCTGTGGTCGCGACGGCGGCATACACCGTCACGCAGGCGGACGTGAACGCCGGGGCGATCACCAACACGGCGTCCGCGACCGGGTCGGGAGGCGGCTCGAGCGTGTCTGCGGCGTCCGGAGTCGTCACGACCCCGACGGTGGCGAGTGCGCCGTCTCTGGCGGTCTCCAAGGTCGGCACCCTGAACGGCTCCGGCGCCGCGGGCGACACCATCAGCTACGCGTTCACCGTACGCAACTCGGGCAACGTCACCCTCTCGGGGGTCTCGCTCGTGGACCCGCTCATCGGTGCGACACCGGTCGCGCTGTCCGGGTGGACCGGTGCGAGCGGAGTCCTGCAGCCGGGCGAGAGCGTCGCGGGAACCGCGACGTACACAGTGCGGCAGTCGGACGTGGACGCGGGATCGGTCGTGAACACGGCGACCGCGACGGGCGCGCCGCCCCGAGGCGCCGCAGTGACGTCGACCGCCCCGTCGACCGTGCGCATCGCGCCCGTGCCCTCGATCGCCGTCGCCAAGACCGGGTCGGTCACGAGTGGGACCGGCGGGGTGGGCAGCGTGATCACGTTCGCCTTCAGCATCCGCAACTCCGGCAACGTCACCCTCAACGGCATCGCCCTCACCGACGATCTCGCCGGTCTCGGCACCCCGACGATCACCTGGCCGGGCGCGGCGAGCACGCTCGCCCCGGGACAGACCGCGACGGGAACGGCCACCTACACCGTGCGCCAGGCGGATGTCGATGCCGGATCGGTGCGCAACACCGCCACCGTCAGCGGTCGTCCACCCGTCGGCGCCGTCGTGAGTGCGACCTCAGGCGTGGCCGTCGTGCCGACGGTCACCCCCGCGCCCGCGCTCACGGTGACGAAGAGCGCCAGCGCGGGTGCAGGCAATCGCGTCGGCGACGTCATCACCTACACGATCCGCGCAGAGAACACCGGAAACCAGACACTCACCGGCGTGACGATCAGCGACCCGCTGCCCGGGCTCTCGGCGCTCGCGGTGTCGTGGCCGGCGACGGCGGGCGTGCTCGCCCCGGGGCAGGCGGCGACCGCCCGCGCGACCTATGTCATCACCCAGGCGGACGTGAACACCGGCGCGATCCGCAACACGGCCTCGGCCACGGCCACCGCGCCGGGTGGTGGCTCGATCGCCGACTCCTCGCCCGAGGTGGAGACCGCGACGGCCGCTGCCGCACCGCGAGTGACCCTCGACAAGACCGCGAGCCTGGCGCCCGGCGCGACCGGCCGCGCAGGCGACGTCGTGACGTACAGCTTCACCGTGCGCAACCCCGGCAACGTCACCCTCACCGGCATCGGTCTCAGCGACCCACTGCCGGGCCTCTCAGCGATCGCATTCTCGGCCTGGCCGGGTCCATCGGGAACCCTTCAGCCCGGGCAGAGCACGACGGCCACGGCCACCCGCGCCCTGACGCAGGCCGACGTGGATGCCGGGTCGGTCGCCAACACCGCCACCGCGACCGGCACCCCGCCCTCCGGAGCCCCGGTGCAGGCGACGGCGGCCGCCACGCTGCCGTTGATCGCCGGTCCGCTGCTCACTCTCGGCAAGACCGGTGCCTACACGCAGGGCACCGGCGCGGTCGGCAGCGTCATCACGTACACCTTCACGGCGCGCAACGCGGGCAACGTGACCCTGACCGGCGTCGATGTCGTCGACCCGCACGCGGGGCTCAGCCCGATCGCGCTGACATGGCCGGCCACACCCGGAACGCTCGCTCCCGGCGAGCAGGTCGTCGGCACAGCCACGTACACGGTCACCCAGGCCGACGTCGACTCGGGGTCGGTGCGCAACAATGCCCGCGTGACCGGCGCCCCGCCCACCGGACCCCCTGTCGGCGCGGACTCCCCGACGGTCACGCTCGCGACGGTCGCCGCCGGTCCTGGCCTGACGACCGTCAAGTCCGCCTCCGTCGGGGGAACCGGCGCCGTCGGCGACGTCGTCGACTACACCGTGCGGGTGACGAACACCGGTAACGTCACACTCAGCGGTGTCCAGGTCACGGATCCGCTCCCCGGCCTCACACCGTTCGTCTACGCCTGGCCGGGAGCCGCCGGAGTGCTCGCCCCCGGGGCGCAGGTCGTCGCCACGGCGAGCCGCACGCTCACTCAGGCCGACGTCGACGCGGGTGCTCTCGTGAACGTCGCGACGGGAAGCGCGCTCGCGCCCAACGACACGCGGGTCAGCGCGGCATCCGGCACCGTGACGACCCCGACGGCTGCGAGCGATCCGCGCCTGCAGGTCGTGAAGTCAGGGGCCCTGCCGTCGGGTGCCACGGGGGTGGCGGGGGAGACCGTGACCTGGACTGTGACGATCCGCAACACCGGCAACGTCACGCTCTCGGGGGTGACCGCGTCGGACTCCCTGCCCGGCATCAGCGCGCTCACCTACGGCACCTGGCCGAGCGGCACCGACGGGGTGCTTCTTCCCGGACAGTCGGTGACCGCCACGGCCACCTCGACCGTTCGACAGACGGACGTGGACGCGGGATCGATCGCGAACACCGCGACGGCGACAGGCGCTCCGGCACGCGGCCAGGCCCCCTCCGCGTCAGGGTCCGGAACGGTGCCGCTGAGCTCGGCTCCGGCGATCACTATCCAGAAGTCCGGTGCCTACACGGCGGGCTCCGGGTCGGTCGGAGACACGATCACGTACACGTACACCGTGCGCAATGCGGGAAACGTCACGCTCACGGGCGTGGCGGTGACCGATCCGCACAGCGGGCTCTCCGCCATCGCCTACGGCACATGGGCTTCGGGTACTCCCGGCACCCTGGCTCCCAATCAGAGCATCACCGCGACCGCGACGTACCAGGTGCGCCAGAGCGATGTGAACGCAGGATCGATCGCCGATGTCGCGACGGCATCCGGCCGCCCTCCGACGGGCGCCGCCGTCTCCGCGACATCGCAGAACATCGTGCTCGACACAGCGGCCGCCGCACCGGCAATCCTCACCACCAAGTCGGCAGCCGTCGGCGGAAGCGGCCAGCTCGGCGATCTCATCACCTACACGATCCGGGCCACGAACTCCGGGAACGTCACGCTCACCGGGGTCGCGATCTCCGATCCCGCACCCGGCCTGAGTCCGCTCGCCTACGGTCCGTGGCCTGGCGCGAACGGCACCCTGCAGCCGGGCCAATCCGTGGTCGCGACGGCGACCCATCGGATCACCCAAGGAGACCTCGACGCGGGTTCGGTGACGAACACCGCAAGCTCCACGGGCACGCCCCCGACCGGACCGGGAGTCACCGACCCGTCCGATGCAGTCGTGACTCAGACCGCGGCCCAGACGCCCGACATCGAGGTGACCAAGACGGGCGCTCTCCCCGCCGGGACCGCAGCGCGTGCGGGGGACATCGTCCGGTATGCGTTCACGCTCCGCAACACCGGCAACGTGACGTTGACCGGGGTCACCCTCACTGACCTGGACCCTGCCGTCTCGGGTCTCACGTTCGCGTGGCCGGCTGCCGAAGGAGTGCTCGCCCCGAACCAGGTGGTCACCGCCACGGCGACCTACGCGCTCACACAGGCCGACGTCGATGCCGGCGGCGTGGACAACGTCGTGAGCGGATCCGGCGTCGCACCCGGCGGAGCGACGATCACCGAGAACGCCGAAGTCACGGTGCCGATCACGGCTGCCGGTTCCGTCTCGGTCACGAAGGACGGCACGGTCGTCGGTGACGGCGTCGACGACGGAGAGGCCGGCGACGACATCCGCTTCGACTTCGTCGTGGTCAACACCGGCAACGTCACGCTCACGGACGTCGATCTCGCCGACAGCATCCCCGGCCTGGTTCCCACCGTGACCTGGCCGGATGCGGACGCCCCCGGCGTCCTCGCGCCCGGCGCCCAGGCCACCGCCGTCGCCGTGTACGAGATCACCCAGGCGGATGTCAACGTCGGGTCCGTCCCGAACTCCGTCACCGCCACGGGTACGACGCCGACCGGAGCGGGCGTGGAGGCCACGGACTCCGTCGAGGTCGCCACCGGAGCCCAACGCTCTGAGCTGCGACTCACCAAGTCCGGCACTACGCTCCCAGCCGAGGCCGGACTAGGCGACGACATCACCTACACGTTCGTCCTGCGCAACACCGGAAACGTGACGGTGAGCGACATCGTGATCAGCGACCCGCTGGCGGGTCTGTCGGACATCGCGGCCGAGTGGCCGGGGGCCACGGGCGTCCTCGACCCCGGCCAGAGCGTCACCGCGACGGCGACGCTCGAGATCACCCAGGCGCACGTCGACGCCGGGCGGGTGCTGAACACCGCCTCCGCGACGGGCGACGCGCCCGGAGGGCCCGTCTCGGTCTCGTCGCCTCAGAGCTCGGTGCCTGTGGAGGCGGCGACGCCGTCGGTGGCGGTGACCAACGCCGGCTCGCTTCCTGCGGGTGCAGTCACGGGATCGACGGTCACGTGGACGTACACGCTGCGGAACACGGGCAATGTGACGCTGACGGGGTCCGCGCTGACCGACGCTCTGGCCGGGACGTCTGCGCCGGCCTACCAGTGGCAGGGGCAGGCGGGAGTGCTCGCTCCCGGCGGATCGGTCACCGCGACCGCCACGACCGTGCTCACGCAGGCCGACGTCGATGCGGGATCGATCGTCGGCCTGGTGACGGGTCGCGGGACGGCCCCGTCGGGCGCGGTCGCGACATCGACGGCGCCGGCGACGGTGGCCATCGACTCGACTGCCGGACTCACGCTCGTCAAGACCGCGTCGCAGGACGACGACCTCGCCGTCGGCGACACCGTGGTGTTCACCTTCGCCGTGACGAACTCCGGCACGGTCACGATCGACCGCATCGCGCTGAGCGACCCGCTGCCGGGGCTGTCGGCGATCACGTTCGGTGCGTGGCCTGCCGCACCCGGCTCGCTGGCCCCCGGAGCCACGGTGACCGCGACTGCGCAGTACACCGTGACCCAGGCCGACGTGGACGCCGCGGGAATTCGCAACACCGCGACGGCGACAGGGGTCACCCCGGCCGCTGCGGCGGTCTCGGCATCGGACACGATCACGCTGGGCACCGAGACGAGGGCGCCCGCGCTCGAGATCGCGAAGGACGATCAGCTCTCGGGCGACGGCGTGCTCGGCGACGCGATCTCCTACTCTTTCGCCGTGCGGAACGTCGGGAACACGACGGTCACCGACGTCGCGATCGCGGACGACCTCGAAGGGATCTCCGGCATCGTGTTCGGCACCTGGCCGAGCGGCGAGACCGGCGTCCTCGCGCCCGGGCAGGAGGTGACCGCCACCGCGCAGTACACGGTGCGCCAAGGTGACGTCGATGCCGGTGAGGTGATCAACGCCGCCACCGCCACCGGGTCGACGGCCGCGGAGATCGACGTCACTTCGCCGGACGCCGAGGTCACGACCGAGCTCGCGGCGGCAGGCCCGGCGCTCACGTCGACCAAGCGCGGCACCCTGGCGCCGGGCGCGACCGGTCGCACGGGCGACACGGCGGAGTTCCGCTTCTCGGTCGTCAACACCGGCGACGTGACGATCAGCGAGGTCGAGTTCGACGACGGACTGGCCGGGCTGAGCCCCCTGGACATCAGGTGGCCGGACCCGGCCGCACCCGGGATCCTCGCTCCGGGTGCCGAGGCGACCGCCTTCGCGACATACACCCTGCTGCAGTCCGACGTCGACTCGGGCTCCGTGGCGAACGCCGTCACCGTGACAGGCACCCCCGTGCGCGGCACCCTGGACCCTTCGACCGCATCCGCAGCCGTGCCGATCGTCCCGGGCGCCGCGTTGTCGGC
>NZ_CDWI01000013.1 GCF_001049495.1 Microbacterium sp. 3J1 | reverse complement strand
CCCCGCCACGGGCGGGGCGCCCGTCGCAGCGGCCGCCCCGGCCACCGTGCAGCTGGACCCCGATCCGGCGCTGATCGTCACGAAGGACGACGAGGCGACGGGAGGAGCCGCCGGCGACACGATCGAGTACTCGTTCACGCTGGAGAACCGCGGCAACGTGACGCTCTCGGGCGTCGTGCTCTCCGACACCCTCGCGGGACTCAGCGCGCCCACCGTGACCTGGCCGACGGCAGACCGGGTGCTCGCGCCCGGCGAGATCGCGACCGGAACCGCGACGTATGTGATCCGTCAGGCCGACGTGGACGCCGGCGAGGTGCGGAACACGGCCACGGCGACCGCATCCGCACCCGGCGGAGCGGCCGTGACGGCGTCGTCCGCAGAGATCATCACGCCTCTCGACGATCCGGCTCCTGCCGTGCTCACGACCAAGTCCGCTCAACTCGCGGCGGGGGCGACCGGTGCCGTCGGAGATGTGGTCGAGTACACGGTCACCGTCGAGAACGTCGGCAACGTGACCCTCGACGATGTCGGTATCGTCGACGAGCTCGAGGACCTCTCGGACATCGCGGTGGTGTGGCCCGGAGCCGAGGGCGTTCTCGCTCCCGGGCAGGTCCTGGTCGGCACCGCCCGCTATGTCCTCACCCAGGCGGACATCGACCGCGGCTCGGTCGACAGCGTCGCGACCGGTTCGGGTACCGACCCGTCGGGGGTCGTGGTGGACGACCCCTCCGACCGAGTGGTCGTGCCGACCGCGGGTGCGATCGTCGATGCCACGCTGTCGAAGTCGGGAGCGCTCGAGGCGGGTGCCACGGGCCGCGCCGGCGACACCGTGCTCTTCTCGTTCCGCGTCGCGAACACGGGCAACGTCACCCTGTCCGACGTCTCGCTGGCTGACCCGCTCCCCGGTCTGTCGCCGATCGCGGTGACGTGGCCGGATGCCGATGGTGTGCTCGCTCCGGGCGCCGTCGCCGACGCCACCGCCGAGTACGAGCTCACGCAGGCCGACGTCGACCGGGGTGTCGTCGACAACACCGTGACCCTCACGGCGGCGGCCCCGGACGCGACGACGATCGAGCGCACGGCGGCGGCCGAGGTGCCGATCGTCGAGGACGCCGAGCTCACCACGGTGAAGAGCGGTCGCATCCTCGACGGCGGGATCGGCGCGGTCGGCGACGTCATCGAGTATCGGCTGGTCGTGACCAACACGGGCAACGTCACCGTGCAGGAGGGCCGGCTCATCGACCGTCTGGCCGGGCTCTCGCTGCCCGACATCGCCTGGCCGGGACCGGAGGGCGAGCTCCTCGTCGGCGACACGGTGGTGGGAACGGCGTGGTACACGATCAGGCAGTCGGATGTCGATCGTGGCTTCATCCGGAACATCGCCGGGGTCGAAGCCCGCACCGAGCAGGGAACCTCCGTCGTGGCCGATTCCAACGCGGTCGTGATCAACACCGCGCTTCCCGCATCGGCTCTGACGGTGGAGAAGACGGGCATCGTCGGCGGCGACGGCGGAGTGGGCAGCCCCGTCGACTACACGTTCCGCATCACGAACACGGGCAACGTCACCGTAAGCGCGATCACGCTCTCCGACCCGATGCCCGGCCTCAGCGTCCCGGAACTCACCTGGCCGACGACGGCAGGGGTGCTCGCCCCTGGCCAGTCCGCCACGGCCACGGCTGACTACACGATCACCCAGACGGACGTCGACGCGGGTTCGATCGCGAACGCCGCGACCGCGAGCGGCAGCTCCCGCGGTGGCGTGGTCACGAGCTCTCCCGGCATCGAGACGGTCGACACCCAGGGGATCCGGGCGACGATCGCGCTCACCGAGTCCGGCGCGCTCGCACCGGACGCCACCGGGGTCGCCGGAGACGTCGTCACCTGGTCGTACTCCATGCAGAACACGAGCAACGTGACCCTGACGGGGGTCTCGCTGACCGACCGCCTCACGGGGGCGACCGCTCCGGTGTACACCTGGCCCGACCCCGCTCGACCCGGCCTCCTGCTGCCCGGACAGACCATGACCGCGGTGTCGACGTACGAGATCGCTCAGGCGGACGTCGACAGGGGCTCCGTGGTCAGCGCGGTCGACGGCGTGGGAGCACCTCCGCGTGGAGCGGAGGTGACCGGCTCGGCCACGGCATCGGTGCAGATCGCCGCCCGCCCCGGATTGTCTGCGACCAAGTCCGGCATCGTCGACGGTGCCGGCGACGTGGGCGACCGCATCGACTACACGTTCGGGATCACGAACACCGGCAACGTCACGCTCACACTGGTCGATCTCGTGGATGCGCTGGCCGGTGTCACGGATCCTGCGTTCGACTGGCCCGCTGAGCCCGGTGTTCTCCTGCCGGGGGAGACCGTCGACGCGTCGGCCAACTACACGATCACGCAGGCCGACGTCGACCGCGGCTCGGTCACGAACGTCGCCACGGCGAGCGGAAAGCCGCCGGTCGGCGACACCATCACCTCGACGACGCCGCCGGAGACCACCGATGTGGCTGCCTCGGTGCCGGAGCTGCTCACTCTCAAGAGCGCCACCGTGCGCGGCGGCGGCGCCGTCGGCGACATCGTCGACTACTCCTTCTCGATCGAGAACACGGGCAATGTGACCGTGAACGCGATCACACTCGCCGACCCGCTGCCCGGCCTGTCGACGCCCGTGGTGCGCTGGCCCGAGGCGACCGGAGTGCTCGCACCGGGCGAGGTCGCCACGGCGACGGCGAGCTATGCCGTCTCGCAGGCCGATGTGGATGCGGGAGAGATCGTGAACGTCGCGACCGCCGCAGGCAGGGCGCCGGGTGGCGCGCCCGTGTCGGATGCGTCCGATGAGGTGCGCACGGCGACCGTGGCGGCATCGTCGAGCATCGCGATCGACAAGACGGGAGCGCTGGCGGCGGGCTCCACCGGTCAGGTCGGCGAGATCGTCCAGTTCGCCTTCACGGTCACGAACACGGGCAACCAGACGGTGCGGGGCGTCGCGCTCACCGATCGGCTGCCCGGACTCAGCGCGATCAGCATGATTTGGCCGGATGACAGCGCCGCCGCTGCGGGGGTTCTCCCGGTGGGCTCCGAAGCACGGGGCACGGCCACCTACGTCCTCACCCAGGCCGACATCGACGCGGGGTCTGTCGCGAACGTGGTGCAGGCGGTGGCGACAGCACCCGACGGCTCGGCACTCGACGCCGCCGACGCGACGACCGTTCCCGTCCCCAGGACTCCCGCGTTGTCGGC
>NZ_CDWI01000012.1 GCF_001049495.1 Microbacterium sp. 3J1 | reverse complement strand
GGTGAAGTCGGGGGTGTTGGCGTCGGGTGATATCGGTGTGGTGGGTGACACGGTCGAGTATGCGGTGGTGGTGACGAATACGGGCAATGTGACGGTCACGAATGGTGTGTTGGTGGATCCGATGGTGGGTCTGTATGACGTGTCGATCTCGTGGCCGGATCCGGGTGTGCCGGGTCGTGTGGGTGTGGGGGAGCAGGCTGTGGGTCGGGGGAAGTATGACCTGACGCAGGCGGATGTGGATGCGGGGTTCGTGGAGAATACGGCGTCGGTGGCGGCGTCGGCTCCGGGTGGGGTGCGGGTGTCTGCGGACACGAATACGGTGCGGGTGAATACGGTGTTGCCGGCTGCGGGGTTGGTGGTGTCGAAGTCGGGTGTGTTGGTCGGTGGTGGTGGTGTCGGTGATGTGGTGTCGTATGAGTTCGGGGTGACGAATTCGGGCAATGTGACGGTGTCGGGTGTGGTGCTCTCTGATGCGGTGCCGGGTGTGGTGGTGTCGGATGTGGTGTGGCCGGTGGCGGGTGCGCCGGGGGTGATCGCTCCGGGGCAGACGGCGACGGCGACGGGTGAGTATGTCATCGTGCAGGCGGATGTGGATGCGGGTCGTGTGGTGAACACGGCGTCGGCGTCGGGGGTGCCGGCGCGGTCGGAGGCGATCACGGTGGTGTCGCCGGAGAGTGTGGTGGCGACGGAGGCTGCGGCGCCGGTGGTGTCGGTGTCGAATGGTGGGGCGTTGGCTGCGGGGGCGTCGGGTCGGGCCGGGGATGTGGTGACGTGGACGTATGTGCTGACCAATGAGGGGAATGTGACGTTGTCGGGGGCGGCGTTGGCGGATGCTCTGGTGGGGGCGTCGGCGCCGGAGTATGTGTGGCCGGGTGCGGTGGGTGTGTTGGTGCCGGGGCAGTCGGTGACTGCGACGTCGTCGTATGTGCTGACTCAGGCGGATGTCGACGCGGGCAGCGTGACCAGCATCGCCACCGGAACCGGCAC
>NZ_CDWI01000011.1 GCF_001049495.1 Microbacterium sp. 3J1 | reverse complement strand
GCCTCCGATCGGCGCTCCGGCGAGCGCCCTCGCTCCGGCGACCGTCTCGCTCGCCCCCGCACCCGGCCTCGTGTTCACGAAGACCGCGTCGCTCGACGCCCCCGGTGCCGCAGCGGCGGGCGACGGTGTCACTTTCGACTTCCGCATCGAGAACACCGGAACCGTGAGCCTGTCGGACGTGGCCATCACGGACGAGCTCGTGGGCATCGGCCCCCTCACGATCGACTGGCCGGCGGGTGCCGGAGTGCTCGCGCCCGGACAGGTGGCCAGGGGGACGGCGTCGTACGCCATCAGCCAGGAGGACGTCGACCGCGGCACCGTGCAGAACACGGCGTCGGTGCGCGCGACGACGCCGTCCGGCGAGACCCTCACGGCGACATCGACCATCGCACCGCTGTCGACGGCCGACCACGCACCGTCGATCCGCACGATCAAGGGCGGGTCGTACGTCAGCGGGTCCGGCGGCGTCGGCAGCGTGATCGAGTACACGTTCGACATCACGAACACCGGCAACGTGACATTGCGCCTCGTGCGTCTCCAGGACGACCTGGAGGGTCTCGGCACTCCGCAGATCGAGTTCCCGGCGACGTCCGGCATCCTCCCGCCCGGCGGTTCGGCGAAGGGCGTGGCTCGGTACACGGTGACGCAGGCCGACGTCGACGCGGGGTCGATCACGAACATCGCCACGTCCTTCGGCACCTCCCCGCGCGGCGTCGTGGTGTCGGACAGCTCCGACCCGTTCACGATGGACACCGACCTCCCGACCACTCCGGCGCAGGCGATCCGCACCACTCAGACGGCGCAGCTCGCCCCGGGCGGCAGCGGCGCCGTCGGCGATGCGATCGACTACGTCTTCACGATCCAGAACATCGGGAACACGACGCTCACGGGCGTCGCGCTGAGCAACACGGTCGACAACCTGTCGGGCGTGGCCTTCGTCTGGCCGGATGCCGCGAACCCCGGCCGTCTACTGCCGGGACAGACCGTGACGATCACGGCGACGCGCCCGGTCAGCCAGGCCGACGTCGATGCCGGCACCGTCCGCAACATCGCGACCGGCACCGGCACGACCCCCGCCGGGGCGGTGGTGAGCTTCAGCACGCCGGCCACGATCGTGCCGTTGGCGGGCGGCGTCGGTGCGCTCGAGGTGTCGAAGATCGGCGCGCGAGAAGGCGACGGCGGCGTCGGCACGCGGATCTCCTACGACTTCGTCATCACGAACAGCGGCACGCTGACGCTGTCGTCGGTGGCGCTGGCCGACGCGCTCGACGGGCTGTCGCAGATCTCCTACGGCGCGTGGCCGACGACCGAGGGCACGCTCGCGCCCGGCCAGTCGGTCGCGGCGACGGCCGAGTACACGGTGGCGCAGGCGGACGTCGACGCCGGCGTCGTGCGGAACATCGCGACCGTCAGCGCACTCACGCCGGGCGGTGACGCGGTGACGGCCGAGTCGACGGAGTCCGCCGTGCCCACGATCGGCGCCGCACCGGCCATCGACGTCGAGAAGACGCAGGCCTTCGCCGAGGGTGGCACCGGGCGTCCCGGCGATCGTGTGGACTACGCGTTCACGATCGCGAACACGGGCAACGTCACGGTGCGGGACATCGTCTTCGCGGACGGCCAGTTCGGTCTCGCCGGTCTGCAGATCACGTGGCCCGGGGAGCCCGGGGTCCTCGCTCCGGGGCAGGTGGCCTCCGCCACCGCCTCGTACGCCCTGACGCAGGCGGACGTCGACGCGGGACGCATCGCGTCGGCGGCCTCGGTCAGCGGCACCGGATCCGGGATCGTCGTGAGCGACCAGGACGCGGGCGAGACGCTGATCGCCGCGACCCCGGCGCTCGATCTCGTGAAGACCGCCGAGCTCACGGGCGCGGCGCAGCAGGGGGGCGGTGTGCGGTACACCATCACCGTCACCAACTCCGGCAACGTCACCCTGTCGGATGTCGCCGTCGTCGACGAGCTCGCGGGACTGGGATCCCCGACCGTGGTGTGGCCGGGTCTCCCCGGAGTCCTCGCCTCCGGGGAGACCGTCTCGGTCAGCGCCGACTACGTGATCACCCAGGCCGACGTGGACCGAGGCCACATCGACAACCTCGCGACCGCGACGGGTTCTTCACCGGACGGCACCGTGGTCGAGGCAGAAGACGCCGCCCGCGTCGAGGTACCGAACGAGCCGCGGATCGAACTCGCCATGAGCATCTCGGTGCAGGACGGCCAGCAGGGCTTCGCCAGCGACCGGCTGCTGTTCCGCTACACCGCGACCAACACCGGCACCACGACGCTCACCGGCGTGAAGATCAGCGACCCGTATCCGGGTCTGAGCGCCATCACCTACACCTGGCCGGGCGAGCCCGGGGTGCTGCTTCCCGGCCAGAGCGTGACCGCGGTCGCCACGGTCGTGATCACCGCCGCCATAGAAGGCACCGTGGTCACCTCACGGGCTGTGGTGACGAGTGTCGAAGCCGCATCCGGTGTGCCGGTGCTCGACGCGGCATCCGATGCGCTGAACCTCCCCGAGCCGGAACCGGGCGGCATCCTGCCCTTCACCGGCGGCGGGGACGCGCTCCCGCTGGTCGGCGGTTCCGCGCTCTTCCTCCTCGCGGGCCTCGTGCTGCTGATCACCGGCCGTCGCCGCCGGTCGATGCGGCCCCAGAACTCCTCCTCCTAGAACTCCGCACTGAAAGGCGACACGATGCAGATCATCCGCACCTCCTCCTCGACCACCGCAGGGCGCCGTCCGGCTGCCACGGGGGTGGTCGCGGCAGGCATCGCCCTGGCTCTCGGACTCGTCCTCGTCGGCTGCACCGACGGCGGTCCCGAGCCCACACCCGCACCGACCGCGACGGAGACCGACGCGGCGGAAGCCGGGATCACCGACATCGTCGACACCCCGGGCTCCGGGGAAGGGCTCGTCGGGGCCCTGGCCGACGCCGAGGTGACGACCTGCGAGCTCAGCGGCGATCACTGGGAGGTCGCCGGCACGGTCACGAACTCGAGTGATGCCGCCGCCTCGTATCGGATCTACGTCTCGCTGCTCACCGAGGGCGGCGACACCCGCTCGCTCACTCAGGTCAACGTCGATCCGACCGACCCGGGGGCGAGCGCCGACTGGGCGACCACGGTCGCCGTCCAGGACGAGGCGCTCGACTGCGTGCTCCGGGTCGAGCGCTACGCGTCCTGACGACGACGGTGGTCGGCGGTCACCCTCCGCGCGGCGTCACCCGGCGTCGCGAGGTGACCGCTTCACCACGTCGTACGCGGCGAGCGCCGCTCTGCGGGTCTCACCGAGATCGACGATCGGCTCCGTCGGGGCGTCCGTCGCCCACTGAGACACGTACAGGCCGCTCCGGTCGAACTTCTTCGCCTGCAGCTCGGGGTTGAAGATCCGGAAGTACGGAGCGGCGTCGGCGCCGGAGCCGGCGACCCACTGCCAGTTGAACGCGTTGTTGGCCCCGTCGGCGTCGACGAGCGTGTCCCAGAACCACTGCTCGCCGAGCCGCCAGTCGATCAGCAGGTTCTTGACCAGGAACGACGCCGTCACCATCCGCACCCGGTTGTGCATGTAGCCGGTGTGCCACAGTTCGCGCATCCCGGCGTCCACGAGAGGGATCCCGGTCTCCCCGTGCTGCCAGGCCTCGAGCATCGGAGGGCTCAACCGTGGCCAGGGGAAGGCGTCGAATTCGCGGCGGAGGTTCCGGGTGGCGAGTTCGGGGAAGTGGAACGCAGTGTGCCACGCGAACTCGCGCCAGCCGAGCTCTGAGAGGAAGCCCCCAGCACCCTCGGTCGCGACGGCCTCGTGCCACACCGTGAACGGGCTCAACTCGCCCCAGCGGAGGCGGGGGGACAGGAGCGACGTGGCACCCGCCGAGGGCTCGTCCCGAGCCGTGTCGTACGTGGGGAGGTCGTCTGCGAGAAAGGTCCGGAGGCGTGCTCGCGCGGCGGGTTCGCCGGGCTCCCACGTCTCCCGCAGTCCGCCGGCCCAGTCCGGCCTGGTCGGCAGCAGGCCCCAGTCATCGAGGTCGTCGGATGCCGCTGCGCTCGTCGCGCCGTCGATCTCCCGCGGCGAGGGCAGTGGGGCACGCGGGGCGGGGACCGCGAGGCACGCGCGCCAGAACGGCGTGAAGACGGAGAAGTGCGTGCCCGCTCCGGTGGTGACCGTCCAGGGTTCGTGCAGCAGCGAGCCCGCGAACGACGCGACCTCGACCCCGTCTTCGCGCAGGGAGGACTTCAGTGCGGCATCGATCTCGCGCTCCGCCCCGCCGTAGCGGCGGTTCCAGAAGACCGCGGAGGCTCCGGCATCGTCGACCACTTCGCGGACGACCCGCTCCGCCGGCCCGCGCCGCAACACCAGTCGCCCCCCGATGTCGGCGATGCGATCGCGAAGAGAAGCCAGCGAGTGGTGCAGCCACCACCGGGCAGCACCTCCCAGAGGTCGGATGCCGCTCGACTCCTCATCGAACACGAACAGGACGATCACGGGTTCACCGCGGTCCACGGCTGCTCGCAGCGCGGGATTGTCGGCGAGTCGCAGGTCGTCGCGGAGCCAGACGAGCGAGGGGGATGCCATGGCACCATTCTGACCCACGGAACGAACTCCGTCGCCGGGGTTGCGCCCGGGTCCTCGGCTCCTCAGCGCCGCCCGGACCGGAGGACGGGTCGGGGCTCCTCGCGGGTGGCCCACAGGGCCCACGCCACGAGGAGCGGCTGCAGGAACAGGCGCCCGAAGCGGCGTCCGTCGGTGTCGAGTCCCGGCGTCGAGCGCTTCGTCAGCCACTGGTGCACGTTGCCCGGGAACACGGCCACGAAGAATCCGGCGGTGGCGACACCGAGCCGACGTCGCTCACGAGGGAGCGCGATCAGGCCTGCCGCGAGCGCGATCTCGGCGGCTCCGGATGCGAGGACGATCGCATCCTTGTCGAGGCGGCTGACCTTCGTCGCCCAGTCGGGCACCACGACGCGGAATCCCCGGGTGCCGGTGAAATGGAGGACGCCGATCGCGCCGAGTGCGATGGCGAGGATCCAGCGTGCGACTGCTCTGATCATCCGCTCACGCTACCGTGCGGTGGCGGCTGCACTCCGGTTTGCGAGACTGGGCGCATGACCGTGCTCCGCATCAGCATCCTCTTCGTGCTCGCCGCTGCCGCCGAGATCGGCGGAGCCTGGATGATCTGGCAGGCGGTCAAGGAGAACAGGGGCTGGCTGTTCGCGGTGGTCGGGGTCATGGCGCTCGGCGCGTACGGGTTCCTCGCCGCTCTCCAGCCCGACGCGAACTTCGGTCGTGTCCTCGCCTCGTACGGCGGCGTGTTCATCGCCGGATCGCTGGCGTGGGGGATCATCGTCGACGGCTTCCGGCCCACCGTATGGGACTGGGTCGGCTCCGTCGTCGCCCTGGTGGGAGCCGCGATCATCATCCTCGCTCCGGCGGCCGCGACCGACGGCTCCGAGACCGCTCTGTAGCGGTCAATCGCCCTCGCGCATGCGAGTAGCCTGGATCCAGACCCAGATGGAGTGTTCAGTGCCCGAAAATGCCCAGCCGAAAGACGGCTTCGCCCTGTTCTCTGACCGTTCCGTCGTCGCGATGCGCGTCGGCGGAGTCCTCAAGGACCTCGCCGCCACCGTGACCGACGCCGACGAGGTCGAGCCGGTCACGATCGACAGTCCGGACGGACTGAACATCCTTCGTCACTCGGCGGCGCATGTGCTCGCCCAGGCGGTGCAGCGGATCAACCCGCAGGCGAATCTCGGAATCGGACCGCCCATCACCGACGGCTTCTACTACGACTTCGGTGTCTACACCCCGTTCACGCCCGAGGACATCAAGGCCATCACCAAGGAGATGCAGCGCATCGTGCGTGAGGGGCAGCGCTTCGTGCGCCGCGTCGTCACCGACGACGAGGCGCGGGCAGAGCTCGCCGACGAGCCGTTCAAGCTCGAGCTCATCGGGCTCAAGGGCGGCAAGGAGGCGGCAGAGGGCGCATCCGTCGAGGTCGGCGAGGGCGAGCTCACGATCTACGACAACACGACCCGCGACGGCGAGGTGGTCTGGAAGGACCTCTGCCGCGGACCGCACCTCCCGAACACCCGGATGATCGGCAACGGCTGGGACCTCACCCGCATCGCCGCCGCCTACTGGCGCGGCAGTGAGAAGAACCCGCAGCTGCAGCGCATCTACGGCACCGCCTGGCCGTCGAAGGACGAGCTGCGCGAGTACCAGCACCGCCTCGAGGAGGCCGCGAAGCGCGACCACCGTCGCCTCGGCAAGGAACTCGACCTGTTCTCCTTCCCCGAGGAGATCGGCTCGGGCCTGTCGGTCTGGCACCCGCGCGGCGGAGTCGTCCGCGGCGAGATGGAGCAGCACGCGCGCAGGCGGCACATCGAGGGCGGCTACACCTACGTGTACACGCCGCACATCTCGAAGGAAGACCTCTTCCTCACCTCGAACCACCTCGTGACGTACAAGGAGGGCATGTACCCGCCGATCGTCATGGACGAGGAGCGCGACGACGAGGGCAACATCACCAAGCAGGGCCAGGACTACTACCTGAAGCCCATGAACTGCCCGATGCACATCCTCATCTACAAGGAGCGCGCTCGGAGCTACCGTGACCTGCCGCTGCGTCTCGCCGAGAACGGCACCGTGTACCGCAACGAGCTCTCCGGAGCGCTGCACGGCCTCACACGCGTGCGCGGGTTCACCCAGGACGACTCCCACCTCTTCGTCACGCCCGACCAGCTCGAGGGCGAGGTCGCGAAGGTCCTCGAGTTCATCCTCTCGATGCTGCGCGACTTCGGTCTCACCGACTTCGAGCTCGAGCTGTCGATGAAGGACGACGAGAAGTCGAAGTGGATCGGGTCCGACGAGTTCTGGGAGTCGTCGACCGATGCTCTGCGACGCGTCGCCGTGGCATCCGGTCTCAAGCTCACCGAGGTTCCGGGCGAGGCGGCGTTCTACGGTCCGAAGATCGACCTGAAGACCCGCGACGCCATCGGCCGCACCTGGCAGCTCTCGACCGTGCAGGTCGACCCGAACCTGCCGGAGCGCTTCGACCTGGAGTTCATGGACAAGGACGGCCAGAAGAAGCGGCCGATCATGATCCACCGAGCGCTGTTCGGCTCCATCGAGCGTTTCTTCGCGATCCTGCTCGAGCACTACGCCGGCGATTTCCCGGTGTGGCTGTCGCCGGTGCAGGTCGTGGGAATCCCCGTCGCCGATGACTTCGCCGACTACCTCGGAGACGTCATCGACACGCTCCGCAGCCAGGGCGTCAGGGCCGAACTCGACAGCTCGGACGACCGGATGCAGAAGAAGATCCGCACGCACACGACCGGCAAGGTCCCGCTGCTGCTGATCGCGGGGGAGAAGGACCGCGACGCGGGCACCGTCTCGTTCCGCTACCGCGACGGCACCCAGGAGAACGGCGTGCCGATCGTCGATGCCGTGTCACGCATCCGCGCCGCGATCGACGGGCACGCTCTCGTGCAGACGGTGGGGGACCTGTCGTGACCCTTCGACGGGCTCAGGGATCCCGTGAGTGAGGTGTGGGAGGACGTCGGCGAGTTCGCCGGCGTCCCCGACGAGTTCCAGCGCCTGTGGACCCCGCATCGGATGGCGTACATCCAGGCGGGACCCGAGCCGTTGCGGGAGGAGTGCCCGTTCTGCGAGGCGCCCAAGTATCCCGACGCCGAGCGGCTGGTCGTCGCCCGCGGGAAGACGGCCTACGTGCTGCTCAACCTCTTCCCGTACAACTCCGGGCACATGCTCGTCTGCCCGTACCGCCACATCGCCACCTACGACCAGGCTACGCCCGAAGAGGTCGCCGAGATCGGTGCTCTCACGCAGATCGGCATGCGCGTGCTGCGTGAGGTCTCGCGGTGCGACGGCTTCAACCTCGGCATGAATCAGGGTGCCGTCGCCGGTGCCGGCGTCGACGCGCATCTGCACCAGCACATCGTGCCGCGGTGGAAGTCGGATGCCAACTTCTTCCCGATCATCGCGAAGACGAAGGCGCTGCCGCAGCTGCTCGGCGAGGTGCGCGAGGCAGTGGCCGCCGCCTGGCCCACCGACGGCTGAGCGAGACCGCGGTCAGCGCACCTGTCGCGCGGTGAACTGCATCCGCGGGGTGGCGTAGAACTCCTGCGCCTCGACGAGCTGCAGCTCGCGCTCACCCGACTCGAGGGTGAGGGAGAGCAGGTCGAACACGCTCGACGCCGTGCGCTCCAGCGCGGTCTTCGCGTCACGGGACTCGACATAGTGCGCCGTGAACAGTGCGGCCGTGACGTCGCCCGACCCGTTCGCCTTCATCGGCAGACGAGGTGTCTGCACGATCCAGGCTCCCGTGCCGTCCGCGACGAGCATCTCGATCGTGCCCTCTTCGCGGTCCGGCCGCTCCACGCTGGTGACGAGCACCGTACGCGGTCCCATGGCCATCGCCAGGTCGACGGATGCGAGGGTGGTCTCGAGGGTGTCGGGCTCGGTGTCGGTGAGGAAGCCGAGCTCGAACTGGTTCGGCGTGATGATGTCGGCGACCGGCACCACCCTCTCGCGCAGCAGGACCGGGATGGCCGGGGCGACGAAGCATCCCGACTTGGCGTTGCCCATGACGGGGTCGCACGCGTAGACGGCGTCAGGGTTCGCCGCCTTGACTCGGGCCACGGCGTCGATGATGACATCGCCGATCCCCTCGCCGCCCTGGTAGCCGCTGAGCACGGCGTCGATGCCGCCGAAGACACCGCGCTCCTCGATGCCCGTGATGACCTCGCGCACGTCGTCGGGCGAGATGAGGGGGCCTCGCCACGACCCGTAGCCGGTGTGGTTCGAGAAGTTCACGGTGTAGACCGGCAGCACCTCGACGCCGATGCGCTGCAGCGGGAAGACCGCGGCGGAGTTGCCCACGTGTCCGTAGGCGACGGCGGACTGGATGGAGAGGACCTTCATTCCCCGATCCTTTCATTCTGGGCGGGAGAGCTCCCGCGGCGGGTGGTCATCGCGCGGCCGCGACGAGGTCGGCGATGAGAGTCGTCGCGTCCTCGTCGGAGAGGTCGTGCACCGTGAGACGGAGGTGGTGCGAGGGGTCCGCGCGGTCGTCGAGCGCGAAGTCGTCTCCTGTCCGGGCGAGCCAGCCGCGACGCATGAGTCTCTCGGCCACGACGCGAGCAGGCCGGGGGAGCTCGATCCAGAGACTGAGACCGTCGGGGGTGGGGGAGTCGAGGCCCTGCTCGCGCAGCCGATCCACGAACGCGGCGTTCCGCGTCGCATAGTGCTCGCGCGCGTCGTCGATCTTCACCCTGACGGCAGGGTCGGTCAGCTGGGTGAGCGTGAGGCGCTGGAGGAGGTGGCTGACCCAGGTGGTCCCCGGGCTCAACCGCATCGCGAGGCGTTCGGCGGTGGTGGCGTCGGTCGCGGCGATCGCGAGGCACATGTCGGGCCCGAGGAATTTGGACACCGACCTGACGAGCGCGAAGCGCCGGTGGTCCGGGCCGATGAGCGACTCGTACGACCGCTGCGACAGCATCGAGAAGTGATCGTCCTCGATGATGAGGACGTACGGGTGATCGGCGAGCACGGCCCGCAGCTCGGCCGCTCGCGCAGGAGTAAGGCTGGCCCCTGTGGGATTCTGCGCACGGGGAGTGCAGATCACGGCGCGGACGCCGGCGTCCAGAGCCGCTCTGAGTCCGTCGACCGTCATGCCCTCGGCATCGACCGGCACCGGGACGGCCCGGTAGCCGCCGAGCCGGACGGTGTGGATGCTGGCGAGGAAGCACGGGTCCTCGAGAGCCACGGCATCATCGCGCATGAGGGCCTGAGCGAGCAGGCGCTCGACCGCGTCCACCGCACCGCTGGTCACGGTGATGCGGAACTCGGTCTCGCCGAGGTCGGCGGCGACCCATTCCCTGGCCCATCGGTCGAGACCGCGGTCGATGACGGGCTCCCCGTACAGCACCGGGCGACCGGCGACGGTGGCGAGCGCCGCGCTCGGATCGGGGATCAGGCGCGGGTCGGGGTTGCCGGTGCCGACGTCGCGCAGCACGGTGTCGGCCGCGTAGCCCTCCTGCGCCACGGATTCCAGGCCCGCGACGATCGTGCCGGCGCGTCCGCGCGACACGACGAGTCCTGCCTGGGCCAGCTGACGGTATGCCGCGACGGCGGTGTTGCGGTTGACGCCGAGGGTGGAGGCGAGCTCGCGAACCGGCGGCAGAGGGCTCCCCGCCTGCAGGACGCCGCGGTCGCGAAGGTCGCGGACGCTGTCGGCGATGTCCGCTGCGGTGGTTCCGGTGATGTGGTCGGTCATGGTCCTCTTCGACGATTCTAGGTCGTTGCGGACAGTGCTACTGTTTGGCATAGATCAAAGAGATCGCTGTCTGATCTCGCACACCGCTCACCCGACAGGAGCTCGCATGACCGACCAGCCCACCACCATCGGATCCTCGCGCGTCAAGCGCGGTCTCGCGGAGATGCTCAAAGGCGGCGTCATCATGGACGTCGTCACGGCGGAGCAGGCGAAGATCGCCGAGGATGCCGGCGCCGTGGCCGTGATGGCGCTCGAGCGGGTCCCCGCGGACATCCGCGCGCAGGGCGGCGTCTCGCGGATGAGCGACCCCGACATGATTGACAGCATCATCGACGCCGTGTCGATCCCCGTGATGGCGAAGGCCCGCATCGGTCACTTCGTCGAGGCGCAGGTGCTCCAGGAGCTGGGCGTCGACTACATCGACGAGTCCGAGGTGCTGTCGCCCGCCGACTACGTGAACCACATCGACAAATACGGCTTCACGGTGCCGTTCGTGTGCGGAGCGACCAACCTCGGCGAAGCGCTGCGCCGCATCAACGAGGGCGCGGCCATGATCCGCTCCAAGGGCGAGGCCGGGACCGGTGACGTCTCAGAGGCCATGAAGCACATCCGCCGCATCCGCGGCGAGATCGCCGCCCTCACCGCGCTGCCGAAGGACGAGCTCTTCGTCGCCGCGAAGGAGCTGCAGGCGCCCTACGAGCTCGTCGCCGAGATCGCCGAGACCGGGAAGCTCCCCGTCGTGCTGTTCGTCGCGGGCGGCGTGGCCACTCCGGCGGACGCCGCAATGATGATGCAGCTGGGCGCAGACGGCGTGTTCGTCGGGTCCGGGATCTTCAAGTCGGGCAACCCCGCCGAGCGTGCCAAGGCGATCGTCAAGGCCACGACGTTCTTCGACGACGCGAAGGTCATCGCCGAGGTCTCACGCGGGTTGGGCGAGGCAATGGTCGGGATCAACGTCTCCGACCTCCCCGCTCCGCACCGCCTCGCTGAGCGTGGCTGGTAGTCCCCGCGTCGGCGTCCTCGCGCTGCAGGGCGACGTGCGCGAGCACGCCGCCCTGCTGGCCGGGCTGGGCGCTGACGTCGTTCTCGTACGGCGACCGGAGGAGCTCTCCTCGGTCCAGGGCCTCGTGCTCCCCGGCGGAGAGTCGAGCGTGATCGACAAGCTGTCGCGCTCCTTCGGGATGCAGGAGCCGATCCGCGCCGCCATCTCCGCCGGACTCCCCGTCTACGGCACGTGCGCGGGTCTCATCCTCCTCGCCGACGAGGTGCTCGACGGCATCGAGGGGCAGCAGTCGTTCGGCGGCATGGACATCGCCGTGCGGCGGAACGCCTTCGGTCGCCAGAGCGAGTCGTTCGAGACGTCGCTGTCGGTGCCGGTGCTCGGGGATGCTCCGGTGCGGGCCACGTTCATCCGCGCGCCGATCGTCGAACGGGCGGGTGTCGAAGTGGAGGTGCTCGCCGCGCTGCCGGACGGCGGGATCGTCGCCGTGCGGCAGGGTCCGCTCCTCGGCACCAGCTTTCACCCGGAGGTGGACGGGGACACACGCTTCCACCAGCACTTCCTCGAGAACGCGCGCGCCTACCGTCGTTCGGCCGCCTGAGCGACGAGACCGCGGATGGCTGCGACCGTGCTGTCGATGTCATCTCGCGTGGTCGCCCATGACGACATCGAGCACCGCAGCGCGGCGTGCCCGTCCCAGGCGGCACCGGTCAGCGCCGCCGTGCCCTCGAGGAGCACGGCCTCGCCGAGAGCCGTGGTCGCGTCATCCGAGTCCAGCCGGAACATCACCTGCGTGTAGTCGACCTCGTTGAGGACGCGGATGCCGTCGATCGCGGCGAGGCCGACGGCCATCGCCACGGCGTTCTCGTGCAGCCGATCGATGAGGTCCGACAGCCCGCGCCGACCGAGGCCGCGCAGCGCCGCCCAGGCGGGCACGCCCCGTGCGCGGCGGGAGAGCTCAGGGGTCACATCCCACGGGTCGAGGCTCGTATAGAGGAGGTAGTCGCCGCCGGTGCGGAAGGCGGCGATGGAGTCGGCGGGATCGCGAACGATCGCCATGCCGCAGTCGTACGGCACGTTGAGGGTCTTATGCGCGTCGGTCGCCCAGGAATCCGCCGCATCCATCCCCGCGGTCAGGGGACGCAACGACTCCGAGGCGGCGGCCCACAGGCCGAAGGCCCCGTCGACATGGACCCAGGCATCGTGCTCGTGGGCGATCGGGATCAGGGCGGCGAAATCGTCGAAGGCGCCGGTGTGGACCTCTCCCGCCTGCAGACAGACGATCAACGGGCCGGACGCGTCGGAGAGCATCCTTTCGAGCGCCTCGGGATGCATCCGACCCTGATCGTCGGAGTCGACGATGAGGAGCTCCTGCCGCCCGATGCCGAGAAAGCGGGCTGCTCTGTCGATCGATCCGTGACGGTGCGCGCCGACGACGAAGCGCAGCGGCGGCGAGTCGCGGAGGCCCTGCTCGCTGAGATCCCATCCGGCTCGGGCGAGGACCGCGTTGCGCGCCGTCGTCAGACAGGTGAAGTTCGCCATCTGGCAGCCGGTGACGAAGCCGACGCTGGAGGAATCGGGAAGACCGAGGATGTCGAGCATCCAGCGCCCGGCGACGCGCTCCATGGCGACGGTCGTCGGGGTCAGGGTCGCGGACCCGGAGTTCTGGTCCCACGCCGACACGAGCCAGTCGGCGGCGAGGGCCGCGGGATGCGTGCCGCCGATGACGAAACCGAAGAATCGCCCTCCGGGGATGGCGACGAGTCCCGGATCGGCCAGACGCGCGATCTCCTCGATCACCGCCTCGGCGTCTGCGCCGTCGTCGGCGAGCGGGCCGCCGAAGACCGCCAGCATGTCGTCGAGGTTCGCGCGCGGCCACACGGGGCGGTCATCCAGTGTGCCGAGGAACTCCACGGCGGCGCGGTGCGCGGCGTCGAGCCCGCGGGCTCTGTCGTTCATGAGGTTGTCGTCCATGCGTCCGGACTACACCCGCGCCGCCGCGCGCACCAGAGGCACTGCGTCGTCTCGCACGAGGTGCTGCCACGGCGCACCGGCGTGGTTCGATAGAATGGACGATGCCCTGGGCCGAGCCCCCGGGCGGATACGACGAGCGGAGACTTATGTCCGGGCATTCCAAGTGGGCCACCACGAAGCACAAGAAGGCCATCATCGACTCCAGGCGCGCGAAGTCCTGGGCCAAGCTCATCAAGAACATCGAGGTCGCGGCGAAGCTCGGCGGTGCCGACCTGGCCGGCAACCCGACGCTGTTCGACGCCGTGCAGAAGGCGAAGAAGACCTCCGTCCCGAAGGACAACATCGACCGCGCAGTGAAGCGCGGGGCGGGCATCGGCGGCGAAGCGGTCGAGTACACCTCGATCATGTACGAAGGCTACGGACCCAACGGGGTGGCCCTCATGATCGAGTGTCTGACCGACAACAAGAACCGCGCGGCGGCAGAGGTGCGCACCGCTCTCAGCCGCAACGGCGGCACTCTCGCCGACCCGGGCAGCGTGGCCTACAACTTCAGCCGCAAGGGCGTCATCGTCGTCGGCTCCGAGGGCACGACCGAGGACGATGTGATGATGGCCGCGCTCGAGGCGGGCGCCGAGGAGATCGAGCCGCACGCGGAGGGCTTCGAGATCGTGACGGAGGCGACGGATCTCGTCGCGGTCCGCAGTGCGCTGCAGGACGCGGGCATCGACTACGAGTCGGCCGACGTCGAGTTCGTCCCGAACCTCAAGGTCGAGATCGACGCCGACACCGCGCGCAAGATCTTCCGCCTGATCGACGCTCTGGAGGACAGCGAGGACGTGCAGAACGTCTTCACGAACTTCGACCTCACTCCCGAGGTGCAGGCCGAACTCGAGAACGACGACGCCTAGGCGCGCCGGACCGGTCGTCTGCGGTCCGACGAATAGCCTGGGGGAGTGACCTCCTCCTCGCTCAGGGTGCTCGGCATCGACCCCGGACTCACGCGCTGCGGCGTCGGGATCGTCGATGTCGACCGCTCGCGTCGCGGCACGCTCGTGCACGTCGGCGTGATCCGCTCCGCGCCGGAGATGCCCATCGGGGAGCGCCTCGCCATCGTGGCCGCGGGCATCCGCGAGGTGATCGAGCTCCATCGCCCCGATGCGGTCGCGGTCGAGCGTGTGTTCGCCCAGCAGAACAGTCACACCGTGATGGGCACGGCTCAGGCCAGTGGCGTCGCGCTGCTCCTCGCCGCGGAGTCGGGTCTGCCTGCGGCGACCCACACGCCGAGCGAGGTCAAGGCCGCCGTCACCGGCTACGGCTCGGCCGACAAGAAGCAGGTGCAGTCGATGATCGCGCGCATCCTGCGACTCGATGCCCCGCCCCAGCCGGCGGATGCCGCGGATGCTCTCGCGATCGCCCTCTGCCATGCCTGGCGCCGCGGCGCCGCCGGTCCGTCGGCGCAGGAGACGCTCACGCCCGCGCAGCGCGCCTGGGCCGACGCGGAGCGTGTCGCTCGAACATACCTACGACCCGGCGCGTAGGCTCGGAGGATGATCTCCTCGCTGCACGGCACCGTCCTGCATTCGTCGTCCGATCAGGTCGTCATCGAGGTGGGCGGCGTCGGGTTCTCGGTCGCCGTCCCCGGTGACGTGGCGCACACCGCGACGGTGGGCGAGCGTCTGCTTCTGCACACGAGTCTCATCGTCCGTGAGGACGCCCTGTCGCTCTACGGTTTCGAGGACCGCAGCGAGCTCGAGGTCTTCGGGCTGCTCATCAGCGTCACCGGTGTCGGGCCCAAGTCGGCGCTCGGGGTGCTGTCGCACCTCACCGTCGACCAGATCGCCGAGGCGGTGACGGCGGAGGACGACGCCCCGTTCCGCCGGGTGTCGGGCATCGGCCCGAAGACCGCGAAGCTCATCGTCCTGCAGCTGGCCGGCAAGGTGCATCCCGTCGGCATCGCCGCGAAACCCGCGACCACCGGCGCCTCGACCGTCGTCGACCAGGTCGCGGCCGCGCTGGTGGGTCTGGGCTGGTCCGAGAAGGTCGCGGCCGAGGCGGCGGCTCAGACCGCGGCGGAGGCGTCCGACGCCGAGCGTGCGTCCGTGGCCCCGCTTCTCCGTCGCACCCTCGCGCTCCTGGGACCCGCGCGTGTCTGACGCCCGCGACGCGACGGAGCCCGTGGACGAGACCGAGCTGGCGATCGAGGGCGCCCTCCGGCCGACCAGCCTCGAGGAGTTCGTCGGACAGCAGAAGGTCCGGGGTCAGCTGCAGCTGCTGCTCGACGCGGCACGCATCCAGAACCGCTCTCCCGACCACATACTCCTCGCAGGGCCTCCCGGTCTCGGCAAGACGACGCTCGCCATGATCGTCGCCCACGAGAGCGAGCGGCCTCTGCGGATGTCGAGCGGCCCCGCGATCCAGCACGCGGGCGACCTCGCGGCGCTGCTCTCCAGCCTGCTTCCGGGCGAGGTGCTGTTCATCGACGAGATCCATCGCATGGCGCGCTCGGCAGAGGAGATGCTGTACCTCGCGATGGAGGACTTCCGCATCGACATCATGGTGGGCAAGGGCGCGGGTGCCACGAGCATCCCTCTGGAGCTCGCCCCGTTCACGCTCGTGGGCGCGACGACCAGGTCCGGCCTGCTGCCGAATCCGCTCCGGGATCGTTTCGGCTTCACCGGACATCTCGAGTTCTACGACGAGTCGGAGCTGGAACGGGTCGTGGCGCGCTCCGCGCTCGTGCTCGGCGTGGACCTGCCTGCCGACTCGCTGTCGGAGATCGCGCGGCGCTCGCGGGGAACACCCCGCATCGCGAACCGGCTGCTGCGCCGCGTGCGCGACTACGCTCTCGTGCACGGCGGCGGCGTCGCCTCTCTCTCCGGTGTGAACGCCGCTCTGGACCTGTACGACGTGGATCCCATCGGTCTCGACCGTCTCGACCGTGCCGTGCTCGAAGCCCTCGTCCGCCGTTTCCGCGGCGGGCCGGTAGGGCTCAGCACGCTCGCCGTCGCCGTGGGCGAGGAGGCGGAGACCGTCGAGAGCGTGGTCGAGCCGTACCTCGTGCGCATCGGCTTCCTCGGGCGCACACCGCGGGGGCGGATCGCGATGCCGGAGGCGTACGCCCACCTGGGGGTGCCGCACCCGGACGGGGTGCTTCGCCTCGATGACCTATAATCACTGAAGACTTCCCCCGATAGAACTGTGCGCCCTCTTTCCGGTGCGCACACCTGAGAAAGGCCCACTGCCACCATGCCCATGGAAATCCTCCTCTTCGGCCTTCTCGCCGTCCTCGTCGTGTTCATGTTCGTCAACGGACGCAAGCGTCAGAAGCAGATGAAGGCGGAGCAGGAGGAGAAGGCGACGAAGACCGTCCCCGGAGTGAAGGTGCTCCTGCAGGGCGGCATCTACGGCACGATCGTGGCCTACGACCACGAGGATCTCGACTCGCCCGCGCTCGTGGAGATCGCTCCCGGCACGGTCATCGAGGTGCACAGCCAGGCGATCCTCCGCATCGTGGAGCCCAAGGACACGGTCGAGGATGAGGTCGTCGTGGCCGACGTGGTCGCGGACGACGTGGTCGCGCACGACGCGCCGGTGATCGACGACGCTCCGACGCTCGAGACCCCCGAGGAGACGCGTCGCCGCCTCGAGCGCGACGCCGACGACAAGTAATCCCGCCCGGCAGCCCCGGCTGCCTCGGACATCCGGCATCTCAGAAAGCTGATCTCACGTGGCTTCATCCTCTCCGGTCCGCCATGCCTGGCGGGTCCTCCTCGGCCTCCTCCTGGTGACGGGCGTCCTCTTCGGAATCAACGCCGCCGGCGTCTACATCTTCAAGCAGAGCTCGTGGACACCAGAGCTCGCCCTCGACCTGCAGGGCGGCACGCAGATCGTGCTGAGCGCCGAGACCGAGGACGGAGCCGATCCCACTCAGGAGCAGATGGACCAGGCCGCGGCGATCATCCGCCAGCGCGTCGACGCTTCGGGTGTGGCCGAAGCCGACATCACCACCGAGGGCGGCTCGAACATCGTCGTCCAGATCCCGGGCAAGGCCGACGAGCAGACGCGCGAGCGGATCCAGTCGAGCGCGCAGCTCGAGTTCCGTCCGGTTCTCGCCACCACGGCGGCGGCGACGTCCTTCGTGGGCGAGGACGGCATCGAGACGCCCTTCCCGACGCCCGACGACTCGCTGAACGCCACGCCGACCGCCGAGCCGACGGACGCGAGCGACCTCGCCTGGGTGACCGACAGGCTCGCGGCGGAGTTCCAGGCGTACGACTGCGAGAATCCGGCGAACGACCCGGCGCGTGCGCCGGAGGATCAGCCGCTCATCGCCTGTGACCCCCTGAACCAGGCCAAGTACCTGCTCGGCCCGACCGAGCTCACGGGTGAGGCCATCACCGATGCCACGAGCGGTCGCGATCCCCGCTCGGGAGCTTGGCTCGTCCAGCTGACGATGAACGCCGACGGCACCGAGGCGTTCGGCGAGGTCAGCACGCGCCTGAACCAGAACCGCCTGGACAACCTCACGCCGCGCGATCAGTTCGCGTTCGTGCTCGACGGGTCGGTGATCAGCGCTCCGCGCATGAACGGCCAGATCCTCGACGGGCGCCCGAGCATCTCCGGCGACTTCACGCAGGAGACCGCGACCACGCTCGCCGATCAGCTCAAGTTCGGAGCCCTGCCGCTCAGCTTCACCGTGCAGAGCGACGACACCGTCTCGGCGACGCTCGGAACCCAGCAGCTGCAGATCGGGCTCATCGCCGGTCTCATCGGACTCGCGCTCGTCGCGATCTACTCGTTGATCGTCTACCGTGCTCTCGGCTCGGTGATCATCGCGTCCATCGCCGTGATGGCAGTGCTGACCTACATCGTCATCTGCATCCTCGCCTGGCGCCTGGGCTTCCGTCTGTCGCTCGCCGGTGTGGCCGGACTCATCGTCTCCATCGGCTTCACGGCCGACTCGTTCATCGTGTACTTCGAGCGCATCCGTGACGAGCTGCGAGACGGCAAGTCGATCACGTCCGCAGTGGAAGACGGCTGGGGACGCGCGAAGCGCACGATCTACATCTCCAAGTCGATCAACATCCTCGCCGCCGTGGTGCTGTACATCCTCGCCGACTCCACGGTGAAGGGCTTCGCGTTCACGCTGGGGCTCACCACCGTCATCGACGTCTTCATCTTCGTGATCTTCACCCACCCCGTGATGCAGCTGCTCGCGAGGACGAAGTTCTTCGGCGGCGGGCACAGACTGTCCGGTCTCGACCCCGAGTCCCTCGGTGCGGTGTACCGCAGCCGCTCCCAGTACCGCGAGGTCGTGACCGCCACCGCCGGCCGCGGAGCGAAGAACGCGCGCTCCCGGGGCGAGGCTGATCGACGCCAGACAATCGCAGAGCGCAAGCGCGCCGAAGCACTCGCCGGTGACAGATCCACCAGCACCGGAAGTGAGGGGGACGCGTGATGGCTTCCATGAACGAGTTCGGAAACAACCTCTACACGGGCAAGACGTCATTCCCGTTCGTCGGCAAGCGTCGCCTGTGGTTCATCATCGCGATCGCCCTCGTCGTCGCGTCGGCACTCGTGCCGCTCATCCGGCCGATCCAGTTCTCGATCGAGTTCACGGGCGGTTCGCAGTTCACGGTGCAGGCGCCGGACAGTCTCGATCAGGAGACCGCGACGACCGCGGTCCAGTCGGTCGTCGACGGCGCAGCCACCAAGGTCGTCGTCGTGAACGGCACGGACATCCGTGTCCAGACCGACCAGATGAGCGCAGAGGAGACCCAGCAGGTCGCGAACGCCCTCGCCGACGCGTACTCGGTCGAGCCCGACAGCGTCGCGTCGTCGTTCATCGGCCCGCAGTGGGGCGAGAGCGTCACCCGGCAGTCGCTGTGGGGTCTCGCGATCTTCCTCGCGCTGACCTTCCTCATCCTCGCGATCTACTTCCGCACCTGGAAGATGTCGGCCGCCGCGATCATCGGTCTCCTCGACGTGCTGATCATCACCGTCGGTGTGTACGCCCTCGCGGGCTTCGAGATCTCGCCGGCCGCCGTCATCGGCTTCCTGACGATCCTCGCGTACTCGCTGTACGACACCACCGTCGTCTTCGACAAGATCAGAGAGAACACGACGGAGGACGGTGAACAGTCGTCCCGGCTCTTCGGCGAATCGGTCAACCTCGCGGTCAACCAGACCCTGGTCCGATCGATCAACACGTCGGTCGTCGCGGCGCTGCCGGTCGGAGCGGTGCTCTTCATCGGCGCCTTCTGGCTCGGAGCCGAGTCCCTCACCGACATCTCGCTGTCGATCTTCGTCGGCATCCTGGTCGCGACGTACTCGACGCTCTTCGTGGCAGCGCCGCTGTATTCGCTGTTCCGCGAGAACGAGCCGCAGATCACGTCGCGCGACGCGAGGATCCGCGAGTCCCGCGATCGCGCCTCGGTCGAGGCCTGATCGTCCCGCTCGGCGGGGCCGCACCCCGCTGAGCACGCGTAAGCTGTTGAGATTCGGGAGGTGAGCGGATGGCGGAGCCGCAGACGACGTCGCAGGGATCGAGCCTGCGACGGCTGGTTCCCCGCATCTTCTCCCGTGCGCCCAGGGTCAACGACCTCGACAATCTGATCCGCACCGTACGGGCGAACCACCCGCGGGGCGATCTGGCCGTGATCGAGCGCGCCTATTCGGTCGCGAAGGTCAAGCACGAAGGACAGAAGCGTCAGAGCGGCGAGCCGTACATCACCCATCCGCTCGCCGTCGCCCAGATCCTCGCCGAGATGGGCCTGGGGCCTCGCGCGATCGCCGCGGCGCTGCTGCACGACACGGTCGAGGACACCGGATACGCGCTGGCCGACCTCACCGCCGAGTTCGGCGACGAGGTCGCGATGCTCGTCGACGGCGTCACCAAGCTCGACAAGGTCAAGTACGGCGAGAGCGCGCAGGCCGAGACCGTTCGCAAGATGATCGTCGCGATGTCCAAGGACATCCGCGTGCTCCTCATCAAGCTCGCCGACCGTCTGCACAACGCTCGCACGTGGGGCTTCGTCCCGCCCGAGAAGGCCGCGAAGAAGGCCAAGGAGACACTCGAGATCTATGCGCCGCTGGCCAACAGGCTCGGCATCCAGGCGATCAAGTCCGAGCTTGAGGATCTCTCCTTCGCCGTCCTGCACCCGAAGATCTACAACGAGATCCACAACCTCATCGCGCAGCGCACCCCGCAGCGCGAGAAGTATCTCACGCAGGTCGTCGAGGAGATCGACGAGGACCTTCGCGATCTGCGCATCCGCGGCAAGGTGGTCGGTCGCCCGAAGCAGTTGTACTCCGTCTATCAGAAGATGGTCGTGCGCGGTCGCGAGTTCGACGACATCTACGACCTCATCGGCATCCGCGTGCTCGTCGCCTCGGTGCGCGACTGCTACGCCGTGCTCGGCGCCATCCACGCCCGGTGGACGCCGCTGCCCGGCCGCTTCAAGGACTACATCGCGACGCCGAAGTTCAACCTGTATCAGTCGCTCCACACGACCGTGATCGGCCCCTCGGGGCGGACCGTCGAGATCCAGATCCGCACCCACGAGATGCATCAGCAGGCCGAGTACGGCGTGGCGGCCCACTGGATGTACAAGGAGCGGATGAACGGCGGCAAGGCCGAGGTCCGGGCTGCCGATTCCGATATGGCCTGGCTCGCGCACATCTCCGACTGGCAGGCCGAGACGGCCGACCCCGGCGAGTTCCTCGACTCCCTCCGCTTCGAGATCGGGGCGAAGGAGGTCTACGTCTTCACGCCGAAGGGGCGCGTCATCGGCTTGCCCGCCGGTGCGACACCCGTCGACTTCGCGTACGCCGTGCACACCGAGATCGGTCATCGCACGATGGGCTCGAAGGTCAACGGGCGGCTCGTGCCCCTCGAATCCGAGCTCAAGAGCGGCGACGTGGTCGAGGTCTTCACGTCGAAGAACCCCGATGCAGGCCCGAGCCAGGACTGGCTGGGCTTCGTCAAGAGCACCCGCGCGCGCAACAAGATCCGCGGCTGGTTCACCAAGGAGCGCCGCGAAGAGGCGATCGAGCAGGGCAAGGAGTCCATCGCCCGTGCGATGCGACGTCAGAATCTCCCCTTGCAGCGCCTGATGAGCCAGGACTCGTTCACCGAGGTCGCTCACCAGCTGAAGTACGAAGACGTCTCCGCGCTCTACGCCGCCGTGGGCGAGGGGCACGTCTCCACCCAGTCGGTTCTCGAGAAGGTGACGGCACTCGTCGCCGCCGACGATCCGGCCACGGGCGCCGACGACGCGCAAGGCACCATCCCGACCCGCGAGCCGCGCGCCGGAGACTCCGGCGTGCTGGTCCGAGGGGCTGCGGACATCCTCGTCAAGCTGGCGAAGTGCTGCACCCCGGTCCCCGGCGATGCCATCGTCGGATTCGTGACGCGCGGCAGCGGGGTCTCGGTGCACCGGGGGGACTGCGTCAACGTCAAGGCGCTGGCGAGCGAGGAGGACCGGTTCGTCGACGTCTCTTGGGCGCCGACGACCAAGAGCGTCTTCCGCGTGCAGATCCAGGTCGAGGCACTCGATCGGTCGGGATTGCTGTCCGACGTGACGCGGGTGCTCAGCGAGCATCACGTGAACATCCTCTCGGCGACGGTCACCACGACGGACGAGCGTCTCGCGCTCAGCCGCTTCGTGTTCGAGATGGGCGACGCGGTGCACCTCGATCGGGTGCTCAACGCCGTGCGCCGCATCGACGCGGTCTACGACGTCTACCGAGTCACCTCGTCCTGACGGCGATCCGTGCCAGCGCGGCGCGGCCCGCGAGCTTGCCGGGAACCCGCCCGAGGTCGTCGAGGGACTGGATCGCCTCGTCCGCGAGGGTGGGGGATACATCGGTGAGCGCTGCGATCCAGCGCATCAGCGACTCGTCCCGATGCAGGCCGAGCGCAAGGTCGACCATCGTCCGGCGGGGTGTCAGCACGGCCACCCCGCCGAGGCGGACGAGCTCGGACTCCGGAACGTACACATCGTGCAGAGTGACGCGGCGGTCGAGCACGGGGCGGATCCGTCGATCGACGACGCGACGGACGTGGTGGAGTGCGGGCGGCGCATCCCCCGCCCCATGGATCCAGGCCGCTGTCGGCCCGGACGCCGCCGTGTCCTGGGGAATGAGGGTGGCGATCGACGAGGCCCGAGTGCCGGGCCCCTCGACGAGGTCGGCGGGGATGAACGCCTCACCCACGGCTACGAGATGACCGTCGAGCAGCGCCGCGCGGAGCTCCGGCAGCTCGAGGCGGGCACCGGGCAGATACAGGAACGCGGGATGCATCACGCCAGTGTGGCGTGCGGCATCCCGCGTTCGAGGTCGTGCGTACGATCTGTGGAGAGCGTCAGCCGCCGAGGGCGTTGAGCCAGGTGCGACGGGCCTCGAGAGCATCCGCCGCTTCCTTCGCGGCCTTCTTGTCGCCGGCCTTCTCGGCGGCGGCCAGCTCGGCCTCGAGCTTCTCGATCGCCTCGACGAGCTGCGAGCTCATGTCGTTCGCGCGCGCCTTGGTCTCGGGGTTGTTCTTCTTCCAGTCCACGTCTTCGCGAGCCTTCAGGGCCTGCTCGATCACGCGCAGACGGTCGTCGAGAGCGCGCTCCTTGTCGCGGGGGAAGATGCGTCCGATCTCGTCCCACTGGCGCTGGATGCCGGTGAGCAGCGCACGAGCGCGCTTGATGTTGGGCTCGTCCGCGACGGCCTTGGCCTCTTCGAGGAGCGCCTGACGCGCCTCGATCTTGGGAGCCGAATCCGCTTCCTCCGCGGCCGACTGCTCGGCGCGCGCGGAGTACAGAGCGTCTCCTGCGGCCTTGAACCGCGCCCACAGGGCGTCATCAGCCTTGCGACCGGCGCGTCCTGCTGCCTTCCACTCGTCGAGCAGGGTGCGATACGAGGGGATTCCGTCGACGCCGCGCGGGGCCAGTGCCTCCGCGCGCTCGACGAGACGGGTCTTCGCGTCACGAGCGACCTTGTGCGCGTCGTCGAGCTCGGAGTAGAAGGCGCGGCGGGCCTTGTCGACCACGGCACGTGCATCGCGGAATCGCTTCCAGAGCTGCTGCGAGACGCCCTTGGAGAGACGGGGTCCGTTCTGCTGCTGGGCCTGCCACGCGTCGAACAGCTCGCCGAGCTCGGCGGTGACCTGCTTCCACTGCACCTTCGACAGGTCGCGCGCGGCGATGGCTTCTGCGCGCTCGACGAGGGCGGTGCGCTCGGCGATCGCCTGATCCACGAGCTCCTTCGCCTGCTGGGCCTCCTGGGCCGTCGCCTCGGAGAGCGACGACGTGAGGGCGTTCAGACGGTCGCGGAGCCCGGCGAGGTCACCGACCGCTGCGGCGTCCGTGGCTTCGGCGACCAGATGCGAGGCCTGCTTCGCGAGATCGGTCGCCGACGCGCCACCGGCCTGGTGACGCTGCTCGAGGGCCGTCACCTTGAAGGCGATGTCGTCGTACTTGCGCACGAAGTAGGCGAGTGCCTCTTCGGGCGTGCCGTCGGGGTACTGACCGACGACCCGCCAGTCGTCGCCCTCGCGGACCTCGACCGTGCCGTCGTCGGCGACGCGGCCCCACGTGGCGGAGTCGGCCGAGGCGGCGGGCGCGGATGACGCAGCCGGTGCGACGGCCGCAGGCGTGGGCGCCTTCGGCGGCATCGGCACGCGCGGGGGAGAGGGAACGGGCGGGGTCGGCTTCGACGACTCGGTGGCAGACACGGTGATTCTCCTTGCGCGGTATGGCCCGCGGGAGGCGGAAAGGACGATGTTCAGCCTAGTACGAGCAGCCTCCTCTCAGTGTGGCGACGGGTTCTCACAACCGTCGTTACCGTTCTGTGAGCAGATCGTTCGACGCAGGAAACACGGGGCGTCACATGCGGGAAACACCCCGCTCCTATCGTCGCCAGCACGGCACCCGTCGATTGGAGCAGCATGAGCGAGATCGCCCTCACCCCCGCAGAGATCGTGGTCGTCGGCGCCGGGATGGTGGCCCATCGGTTCGTCGAGAGTCTGCTCAGCCGCGCGGAGACGCCCCTGCATGTGACGGTGATCGGCGACGAGGGCCGTCATCCGTACGACCGGGTCGGGCTCACCGGGTTCTTCTCCGGGGCCACGGCGAGCGACCTCGAGCTCGACCGCTCGGTCTTCGACGACTTCCGCGTGCGGGTGCTGCCCGACGACCGCGTCCTGCGCATCGATCGGGCCGCGCAGACGGTGACCACGAGGTCGCGACAGGTCGTGCCATACGACTCGCTCGTGCTCGCGACCGGGTCGTACGCCGCGAAGGTCGCTGTGGACGGGGCGGATCTTCCCGGCTGCTTCGTGTACCGCACGCTCGATGACGTGCAGCGGCTCAAAGCCTTCGTCGAGAGCAGAGCGCGGATGCTGGGGCGCCCCCTGCGCGGCGCAGTGATCGGCGGCGGGCTGCTCGGACTGGAAGCGGCCGGAGCGCTGCAGGGCATGCACGTCGATGCGACGGTCGTGCAGTACTCGGACCGGCTGATGTCGTCGCAGCTCGACGCGGCGGGAGGGGCGATGCTGCGTCGCCTCCTCGAGGGGCGGGGGATGTCGGTGCGCACCGAGTCGCGCACGACGCGCCTCGACCCCGACGCCTCGGGAATGGTGACGGCCCTGGAGTTCCAGGACGGATCGGTCGAGCGCGCCGACGTCGTCGTGTTCACGGTCGGAGTGCGGCCCCGGGACGAGCTCGCCCGCAACGCGGAGCTCGCCGTCGATCCGCGGGGAGGCGTCATCATCGACGAGCTCTGCGCGACGTCCGACCCGCACATCCTCGCGATCGGCGAGGTGGCGAGCTTCGGCGGGCGCTGCGTCGGACTCGTCGCGCCGGGCTACGCCATGGCCGAGGTCGCGGCGACGCGACTCCTCGGCGGCGACGCGGCCTTCCCCGGCTACGACGACTCCTCCAAGCTCAAGCTGTCCGGCGTCGACGTGGCGAGCTTCGGCGACGCCCTGGCCGCGACGCCGAACGCTCTCGACGTCGTCTACGCCGACCCGATCGCCGGCGTCTACAAGAAGCTCGTGCTCTCGGACGACGCCCAGACGCTCCTCGGCGGCATCCTCGTCGGCGATGCCTCGGCGTACGGAGCACTGCGTCCGCTGGTGGGAGCGACGCTCGGCGCGGACCCGGCGGCGTACCTGCTGCCAGAAGGAGGCGTGGAGGCGCCAGGCGGCGAGCTCCCGGACGAGGCTGTGGTGTGCTCGTGCTCGAATGTGACGGCGGGGCGCATCCGCCAGGCCGTCCATGACGAGGGATGCACGGACGCCGCAGCGGTCAAGGGCTGCACCAAGGCGGGTGCGACCTGCGGCTCGTGCGTGCTGATGGTCAAGAAGGTCGTCGGACAGGAGCTCACGAAACTCGGGCAGAGCGTCTCGCACGCGCTCTGCGAGCACTTCGACATGTCGCGGCGGCAGCTGTTCGACGCAGTGCGCGTGGCGCAGCTGACGACGTTCAGCGGGATCGTCGAGCGATTCGGCCGCGGAAGGGGGTGTGACGTCTGCAAGCCGGCGATCGCCAGCATCCTCTCGGTACTCGTCGGCGCCCACGTGCTCGACGGCGAGAACGCGACCCTGCAGGACACCAACGACCACGTGATGGCGAACATGCAGAAGGACGGCACGTACTCGGTCGTGCCGCGGATGCCCGGGGGCGAGGTCACTCCCGAGGGGCTGCTCGCGATCGGCCAGGTGGCGAAGGACTTCGCGCTGTACACCAAGATCACCGGCGGCCAGCGGATCGACATGTTCGGCGCCAGGCTCGAGCAGCTGCCGCTCATCTGGCAGCGTCTCGTCGATGCCGGCTTCGAGTCCGGTCAGGCGTACGGCAAGTCGCTGCGCACGGTGAAGTCGTGCGTCGGTTCCACCTGGTGCCGCTACGGCGTGCTGGATGCCGTCGGCATGGCGGTGCGGCTCGAGCTGAGGTACCGCGGGCTGCGTGCGCCGCACAAGCTGAAGCTCGGGGTCTCGGGGTGTGCTCGCGAGTGCGCGGAGGCGAGAGGCAAGGACGTCGGCGTGATCGCGACGGAGACGGGGTGGAACATGTACGTCGGCGGCAACGGCGGGTTCTCGCCGCGGCACGCGCAGCTGCTGGCCTCCGACCTCGACGACGACGGTCTGATCCGGGCGATCGACCGGTTCTTCATGTACTACATCCGGACGGCCGATCGCCTGCAGCGCACCGCGCCCTGGTGCGAGGAGCTGGAGGGCGGCCTGGACGGCCTCCGCAGCGTCATCTTCGACGACAGCCTCGGCATCTGCGCCGACCTGGACGCGGCGATGGCCCTGCACGTCGATCGCTACGAGGACGAATGGGCCGCGACCCTGCGCGATCCCGTCAAGCTCGAGCGGTTCCGGTCGTTCGTCAACGCGGCGGACACCCCCGATCCCTCGCTCGCGTATGTCGCGGAGCGCGGGCAGATCCGTCCGGCGACCGCCGACGAGCGGCGCGGCGGAGTGCTCATCGCGGGGACGGCGCTGGAGGTGCGGCGATGAGCGTCGCGATCGAAGCCGCGAGCGGCGTCCGCGTGTGCACGATCCGCGACCTCGAGGTCGAGCGCGGTCGCGCAGCGCTCGTCGGGGGCGAGCAGGTCGCTCTCTTCCTGCTCGCCGACGGCACGGTGCGCGGGGTGGACAACCTCGACCCGTACAGCGGCGCCCAGGTGATGTCCCGGGGGATCGTCGGCACGAGAGGCGAGGCTCCGACCGTCGCATCACCGTTGCACAAGCAGGTCTTCGACCTCCGCACCGGCATCTGTCTCGAGACCCAGGGCAGACCGGATGCCGCGCTGCGGGTGTGGCCCGTCGCCGTCGTCGACAGCGTCGTGTACGTCGGTGCCGTCGATGCGGACGAGGATCCATCATGAGCCCCGCTCTGGTCGGCCGGGTCGACCTCGTCGGCGGCGGACCGGGGCCTGCCGACCTGATGACGGTCCGGGCGTATCGGCTGCTGATGGCGGCCGATGTCGTCGTCGCCGATCGTCTGGGGCCCTTCGAGGAGCTGCGGCATGAGCTCGCATCGCACGTCGAGGTGGTCGACGTCGGCAAACGCCCCGGCCACCACCCCGTGCCGCAGCAGGAGATCAACGAGATCCTCGTGTCCCACGCCCGCGCGGGCAAGCGCGTCGTGCGACTCAAGGGAGGCGATCCGTTCGTCCTCGGTCGTGGGGGCGAGGAGGTGCTGGCCTGCGAGGCCGCGGGGATCCCGGTCTCTGTGACCCCGGGCATCAGCAGCGCCGTGTCGGTGCCGCAGGCGGCCGGCATACCGGTGACGCACCGCGGCGTCGCCTCCGCCGTCCACATCGTGAACGGGCACGGCGATCTTTCCGACAGTGCGCTCGCCTCGCTCGCCGATCCGACCGCGACGACGGTGATCCTCATGGGGGTGGCGTCACTGCCCCGAATCGCCGCCGCCGCGCGGGCACACGGGGTGCGCACCGACACCCCGGCGGCCATCGTCGAGAACGGGCACACCGAGCGGCAGCGCACCATCCGCTCCACTCTCGCCTCTCTGGAGACCGATGCCGTCGCGGCCGCCGTCGTGAATCCCGCGGTCATCGTGATCGGAGAGGTGGCGCGTGCAGGGCTGCTGCTGCCGACGCCGGAGATGATCGCCGAGAGCGTCGGCTGATGCCCGCGCGAGCCCTCGACTCGGCGTTGGCCGGCTGCACGATCATCGTCGCCGCCGATCGTCGTTCGGTGGACCTCGCCACCGCGCTGGAGCGCCGCGGCGCCGTGGTGCATCGAGCGCCCGCGCTCAGCATCGTGACGGGAGCGGACGATGAGCAGCTGCTCGCCCGCACCGAGTGCGTGATCGAAGACCCTCCCGACATCGTGGTCGTGACGACCGGCGTCGGGTTCCGGGGGTGGATGGACGCGGCCCACGAGCACGGCCTCGACGAGTCGCTCTCCGACGCCCTCCGCAACGCGCATTTCGTGGCTCGAGGTCCGAAGGCCCACGGCGCGATCCAGCAGGCCGGGTTCACCGCCGACTGGGTGGCCGAGAGCGAGACCTCGGCGGAGGTCGCGGAGTACCTGCGCGCCTCGGGCGTGGCAGGCAAGCGCATCCTCGTGCAGCACCACGGTGCAGGGTCAGACGGGCTCGACGAGGTGCTGACCGAAGCCGGGGCCGAGGTGCTCAGCATCACGGTGTATCGCTGGGGTCCGCCTCCGAACCCCGAGGTCGTCCGCCGTTCGGCGATCCAGGCCGCCACCGGCGAAGCGGATGCCGTGCTGTTCACCTCCGCGCCCGGCGCCGCCTCGTGGATCGCCGTCGCCGAGGAGGCGGGCGTGCTCGACGGCATCCGGCGCCGCTCCCATGCGGGTCGACTGCTGCTGGCATCCGTCGGTCCCATCACCGCGGCTCCGCTCCACGCCGCAGACCTGCACACGACGATCGCCGACAGAGGGCGCCTCGGTTCGCTGGCGCGAACGGTGATCTCGCACTTCGGAGGCGGTCGCGCGCCGTCGCTGCCCACCGAGCCGGGGAGGGTCGAGGTGCGCAGCGGGGGAGTCGTGGTCGGGGGAGAGTTCATCCCGCTCTCGCGGTCTGCGGCGGCGCTGCTCGAAGCACTCGCCGCCGCGGGCGGTCGCGTGCTCTCCCGCGCGGATCTCGGCGGTGTCCTGCCGGGCGCCGAGCGCAACGCTCACGCCGTGGAGGTCGCCGTGGCGCGCCTCCGTGAGGCGCTCGGCGGCCGCGAGCTCGTGCACACCGTGGTCAAGCGCGGCTACCGTCTGGCGGTCACGGAGGACTGATCCTCACGGATACGACACGGAAGGGCCGGATGAGCGATTCGCTCGTCCGGCCCTTCCGTTCGGTGGCCTGGTCCGGTCCGCTCTCAGGCGACGCCTGCGGTCTCGGGAGTGCGCTCCGGCTGCGCGACGGCGTGCGGCGCACGGCTGACGCGGACGCGCGGCGTCTTCACCCGGCGAGCCGCGGGACGGCCGTACGTCAGATACAGGGGCAGTCCGGCGAGCAGGAGGCCGCCGACCAGGTTGCCGATCACCGTGGGGATCTCGTTCCAGATGAGATAGTCCATGATCGTGAAGTCGGCGCCGAGGAGGAGGCCGGAGGGGAAGAGGAACATGTTCACGATCGAGTGCTCGAAGCCCATGTAGAAGAAGAGCGAGATGGGAAGCCACATCGCCACGATCTTGCCGAGCACGTTGTCGGACACCATGGCGAGGATCACCGCGGTGGACACCATCCAGTTGCAGAGCACTCCGCGGATGAAGAGCGTCAGCATGCCCGCCGCGCCGTGGTCGGCGTACCCGACCGTCCGGCCGTGGCCGATCTCGCCGATCGCGAGTCCGACCGCGCTGGGTTCGGTCGAGAATCCGTAGGTGAAGTAGATCGCCATGAGGATCGCGACGAGGAACGCGCCGCCGAAGTTCCCCAGGAACACCAGGCCCCAGTTGCGGAGGACGGCTCCCATGGTCGCGCCCGGGCGCTTGTCGAGCACCGCCAGCGGGGCGAGGGTGAACACGCCGGTCAGCAGGTCGTAGCCCAGCAGATACAGGAGGACGAACCCGATCGGGAAGAGCAGGGCTCCGAGCAGCGGCTGCCCGGTCTGCGTCGAGACCGTCACGGCGAAGGCGGCACCGAGCGTCAGGATCGCGGCGCCCATGAAGGCGCGGATGAGGGTGTCACGGGTGGACAGCTGGATCTTGTAGGCACCGGCATCCACCATGCGGGTGACGAGCTCGGCGGGCTTGATGTACGACATGGGCGACCTCCACGGGGACGAAGGGAGCGGCGTGCTCACTGCGTCCATGCTCGCCGTCACCGGTTTCGGGCGATCGCGCGGTGCGTTACATGTGTGGTGCGAAGCGCTCACACGCCGACGACGGGCTGTGTGAGAACCGAGGGCAGCCCGGCGATCAGCCCGCGGGGGTCTCCTCGGCGGGTGCCTCGTCGACGGGGCTCTCGGTGGGCATGGGTTCGGGCGCCGTGGTGTCGCTCGGGGTCGGCGCGTCCGTCGGCTCGACGGTCGGTGTCGGCGTGGGCTCGGGCGCCGTGGGAGCGACCTGTGCGTGCACGACCTGGCTGCCGATGGCGGCGAGAACGATGACCGCGCCGGCGATGCTCGCGATGGTGTTGTCACGCACGCGGCGCCGGATGCGGCCGTCGTGCCACTCCTTGCGGGCCGTGTGGAGTCGCGCGCGCTCCGCCTCGGTGCGCTGCTGCGCGCTCTTGGATCCGCGTGCGGCCATGCCGTGCTCCCTTGCTGGAGTGGAAGAGCGGCGCCCGGAGTACGCGCGCCGAGGGGAAACGTCGCCTGAGAGCCTACCGGCCGTCGTCGCGGCGGCCGCGCCTCGCCCGGTGTCGGCGTCCGGCGTTAGCCTGGACTGATGACCTCCGCATCCGCACTGCTCTCCGGCCAGACGCCGCTCGCCGTGCGCATGCGCCCCGTCTCGCTCGACGAGGTGGCGGGTCAGAAGCACCTGCTCCGGGCCGGATCGCCCATCGTGGCGCTCGCCGATCCGGCGGCCGCATCACCGGGTGCGGTGTCCATCATCCTGTGGGGGCCTCCCGGCACCGGCAAGACGACCCTCGCGCAGGCCATCGCCCGTTCGTCCGGACGCCGCTTCGTCGAGCTCTCGGCGATCACCGCCGGCGTCAAGGACGTCCGGGAGGTGATGCAGGAGGCGATCACGCAGCGCGACCTCTACGGTCAGACGACGATCCTCTTCCTCGATGAGATCCATCGATTCACCAAGGCCCAGCAGGACGCACTGCTGCCGGGCGTGGAGAACGGATGGGTGATCCTCATCGCAGCGACGACCGAGAACCCGTCGTTCTCGGTGATCTCCCCGCTGCTGTCGCGGTCGCTGCTGCTGACTCTCCAGCCGCTCACCGACGAGGACATCGCCGTGCTCGTCGATCGCGCGGTCGAGGACGCCCGCGGACTCAACGGCGCCGTCTCGTTGGCCGACGACGCGCGCTCCGCACTGATCCGTCTCGCCTCCGGCGACGCCCGCCGGGCGCTCACCGGACTCGAGGCCGCGGCCGCCGTGGCGCTGTCGAACGCGAAGGACGGCACGACGCCCGAGGCCACGGCCGACGACGTGGCGCAGGCGGTGGACAAGGCCCTGCTGCGCTACGACAGGCAGGGCGACGAGCACTACGACGTGATCAGCGCCTTCATCAAGTCGATCCGCGGATCCGACCCCGACGCGGCTCTCCACTACCTCGCGCGGATGATCGAAGCCGGAGAGGACCCGCGTTTCATCGCGCGTCGGCTCGTCATCTCCGCGTCGGAGGACGTCGGTCTCGCCGACCCGCAGGCGCTCTCGATCGCCGTCGCGGCCGCCGACGCCGTCGCCTTCATCGGCATGCCGGAGGGACGCATCCCGCTCGCCGAGGCGACCGTCTATCTCGCGACGACCGCGAAGTCGAACGCCGCATACGCGGGGATCAACGCCGCCATCGCCGACATCAGGGCCGGAGGCTTCGGACGGGTGCCCCTGCACCTGCGCGACGCCCACTACCCGGGTGCGAAGCGGTTGGGGCACGGACGAGGGTACGCGTACCCGCATGACAGCGAGTTCGGCATCCTGCCGCAGCAGTACCTTCCCGACGAACTGCAGGGCAAGCGCTATTACGAGCCGAAGAGCCTCGGTGCGGAACGCGACATCTCCGCGCGCCTGGAGCGCATCCGCCGCATCCTCGACGGCAGCTGATCCGTATCTGTTAGACTGGATCGGCTCGAAACCGAGTTTTCGGGCATCTCCTCGTTCACACCCCACCTTGCTGGCGCCCCGGCGTGCGCTCCAAGGCAGAACGCGGGTGATACGTCCGCGAGTCGCGAAAGCCGCGACCGCGTCATCGGAAGGATAACTTCGTGACCACGAAGTCCCAGGACCGCCGCAAGGTGCGCCTCAGCCGCGCACTCGGCATCCCGCTCACCCCGAAGGCCGCCCGCTACCTCGAGAAGCGTCCCTACGCTCCGGGTGAGCACGGCCGCACGAAGCGCAAGGCAGACAGCGACTACGCCGTCCGTCTGCGTGAGAAGCAGCGTCTGCGCGAGCAGTACGGCATTCGCGAGAAGCAGATGCGCAACACGTTCAACGAGGCTCGCCGCACCGAGGGCCTGACCGGTGAGAACCTGGTCGAGCTCCTCGAGATGCGTCTCGACGCCCTCGTGGTGCGTTCGGGCTTCGCCCGCACCACGGCACAGGCTCGTCAGCTCGTCGTGCACCGTCACATCCTCGTCGACGGCCAGCTCGTCGACCGCCCGTCCTTCCGCGTGAAGCCGGGTCAGCTCGTCCACGTCAAGGCCAAGAGCGAGGGCACCGAGCCCTTCCAGGTCGCAGCGGCCGGCGGTCACGCCGAGGTCCTGCCTCCCGTTCCGGGCTACCTCGAGGTCGAGCTCGACAAGCTCCAGGCTCGCCTGGTCCGTCGCCCGAAGCGCGCCGAGGTCCCCGTGACCTGTGAAGTGCAGCTCGTCGTCGAGTACTACGCAGCTCGCTGAGTTCAGCTTTTCCGCAGAAGGCGTCGGGGTCACCCCGACGCCTTCTGTCGTTTCCGCATACGATGGAGGCACCGCGCCCTCGCGGGTCCAAGGCAAGGATGACGACATGAAGAACGTGCTGTGGTTCCTGATCGGTGTGATCGGCGGCTTCGTCGCGGCGCATTTCATGAACAAGGACCCGCGCGGTCACGACATCCTCGCCGAGGTCGACGCCCGGTTCAACGAGTTCACCGCCATCATCGGCGACGCATACCGCGAGGAGCAGGCGCGGCTCACCGAGCCTGCCGACGACTGACCCTCGCGCCGCTCGCGCGACCCTCTTCCACACCCTGCACGCAAGGACACCTGGCACCCCTATGAACACTGCGGAGATCGCGCAGCGCTACCTCGACTACTTCGAGAAGAACGACCACCTCATCGTCCCGTCCGCATCGCTGGTGAGCGACGACCCGTCGCTGCTGTTCACCGTCGCGGGCATGGTGCCGATGATCCCGTACCTGACGGGTGTCGTCCCCGCGCCGCATCCGCGTATCGCCGATCTGCAGAAGTGCATCCGCACCAACGACATCGAGGAGGTGGGGCGCACCGCGCGCCACGGCACTTTCTTCCAGATGCTCGGCAACTGGTCGTTCGGCGACTACTTCAAAGAGGGAGCGATCCGCTACGCGTGGGAGCTGCTGACGAGTGCGGAGTCCGACGGCGGTCTCGGCTTCGACGAGAAGGACCTCTGGGTCACGGTCTACGAGACCGATGACGAGGCGGAATCCATCTGGCGCGACATCATCGGGTTGAAGCCCGAGCGCATCCAGCGGCTCGGTCGCGCGGACAACTACTGGAACACCGGCCAGCCCGGCCCCGGAGGACCCGACTCGGAGATCTTCTTCGACCGCGGCCCGGCGTACGGCAAGGACGGCGGTCCTGCGGCGGACGACTCGCGGTTCCTCGAGATCTGGAACCTCGTGTTCATGCAGGACTTCATCGAGAACATCCGCGGCAAGACGGAGTTCGACATCGTCGGCGAGCTCCCGATGAAGAACATCGACACCGGCATGGGGCTCGAGCGCGTCGCGTTCCTCAAGCAGGGCGTCGAGAACATGTACGAGACCGACCAGGTGCGCCCGGTGCTCGACCGCGCCGTCGAGCTCTCCGGACGCCGATACGGAGCCGTGCACGAGGACGACGTGCGATTCCGCGTGATCGCCGATCACGTGCGGTCCTCCCTCATGCTGCTCTCCGACGGGGTCCGCCCGTCGAACGAGGGGCGCGGGTACATCCTTCGCCGTCTCATGCGTCGGACGGTCCGCTCGATGCGTCTGCTCGGCGTCGACGAGCCCGTCTTCCCCGAGCTGTTCGCGACCTCGCGCGACGCGATGAAGTCCGCGTACCCGGAGCTCGAGACCGAGTGGTCGACGCTGTCCGCCTCCGCCTTCGCCGAGGAGGAGACCTTCCGCCGCACGCTCGCGCAGGGATCGACCATCCTCGACCTCGCTCTCGATGAGACGAAGAAGAAGGGCGACCAGGCGCTGAGCGGTCGCGAGGCGTTCCTCCTGCACGACACGTACGGCTTCCCGATCGACCTCACGCTCGAGGTCGCCGAGGAGGCGGGCCTGAACGTCGACCGCGCCGCGTTCGACTCCCTGATGCAGGAGCAGCGTTCCCGCGCCAAGGCCGACGCCCGCAACCGCAAGCGCCAGCTCGCCGACGTCTCGGTCTACCGCGACCTCCGCGCTCTCGGCGAGACCGGTTTCGACGGCTACACCGAGCTCGAGGTGGACTCGCGCATCCTGGGCATCCTCGTCGACGGACAGGTCGTGACGAGTGCGGCCGAGGGCCAGATCGCCGAGGTCGTGCTGGCCGAGACGACGCTCTACGCCGAGTCGGGCGGCCAAGTGGCCGACAAGGGCGTGATCGTCGGACCGGGCTTCGAACTCGAGGTCCTCGACGTGCAGCGTCCCGTGCCGGGGCTCATCAGCCACACGGTGGAGGTCGCGCGGGGTGTCGTCGCGGTCGACGACGCCGCGACGACGGTCGTCGATGCGGCCAACCGCCGCGCCGCGCGACAGGCGCACTCCGCGACCCACCTGGTGCATGCGGCACTGCGTGACACCCTGGGCCCGACGGCGACCCAGGCGGGCTCGCTGAACCGCGCCGGGTACATGCGTTTCGACTTCTCGTGGTCTCAGGCGCTGTCCACCGACACGCGCACCGAGATCGAGGAGATCGCGAACCGCGCGGTGCAGGACGCCCTCGAGGTGACCACGCGCATCGTGACGCTCGACGAGGCCAAGGAAGCCGGCGCGATGGCGCTCTTCGGCGAGAAGTACGGCGATGTCGTGCGCATGGTCGACATCGGCGGCCCGTGGTCTCGCGAGCTCTGCGCCGGCACGCATGTGAACACGAGCGCAGAGATCGGGCTCGTCAGCGTCGTGGGGGAGTCGTCAGTCGGAGCATCGAACCGCCGCATCGAGGCTCTCGTCGGGCAGGATGCCTTCCGGGAGCTCGCGGCGGAGCGCGCGCTCGTCTCCCAGCTCACCGCGTCGCTCAAGACCCCGCGTGACCAGCTCGTGGAGCGGATCACCGATCTCTCCGCGAGCCTCAAGGCCGCCGAGAAGCGCATCGCGCAGTTCGAATCCAAGGAACGGGCCGGGCAGGTCCCGGCCATCGCCGACGCCGCCGCCCGGGTGGGCGCTTTCCGGGTGGCCTCGCAGTCGCTCGGCGACGCGGCATCCGCCGACGACGTGCGGGAACTGGTCCTCGGCGTGCGCGATCGGCTCGGCTCCGATGCGGCCGTCGTCGCTCTCGGCGCGGTGGTGAACGGGCGCCCTGTGGTGGTCGTCGCCACCAACGACGCCGCGCGGCTCGCCGGAGCGAAGGCCGGAGCGCTCGCGAAGCGCGCGGCATCCGTCCTGGGCGGTGGCGGCGGAGGTCGAGACGACGTGGCGCAGGGCGGCGGCACCGAATCGGCCGCGCTCCCGGCTGCGCTCGAGGCCGTCGCGCAGGAGCTGCAGTCAGCGTGAGTGGTTTCCGTCGCGGCGTGCGGCTCGGCGTCGATGTCGGCCGGGCGCGCGTCGGCGTCGCTCGGTGCGATCCCGACGGCATGCTCGCCGTGCCGGTCGAGACCGTGCCGCGCGCGGAGGAGGCCATCGACCGCCTCGCGGCGATCGCCGAGGAACACGCGCCACTCGAGTTCGTGGTCGGGCTTCCGGTCAATCTCCGCGGTGCGGACACCGCCTCCACGACCGACGCGCGGGAGTTCGCGGCCGCGCTGCAGCGGCGCACCGGGATCGCCGTGCGGCTCGTCGACGAGCGTCTGAGCACCGTCACCGCACACGCCGCATTGCGATCTTCGGGCAGAACTCAGAAGAACTCTCGTAGCATTGTGGATCAGATCGCCGCGGTGGTTCTGCTGCAGCAGGCGATCGACACGGAGAAGAGCACCGGAAACCCGCCCGGCGCCACTGTTCCGCTCGACGAGGAGTCACCCTGACCATGCCCGAACGTGAGAGTGCGACGCCGCGGCACGATCCGCACGCCCGCCTGGGCGATCTGTTCGAGAACCTGCCCGACCCGACGCCGCAGATCCCGACGGTGGACGACGCTCCACCCGCACCGGGATCGCGGCGCGCCGCCCGCGAGGCGGCGTCACGGGGGAGCGGCGCGCCCTCACCGGACGCCGTATCGTCCACCTCTCCCTCCGAGCGATCTGCGGACGAGGTCGCCGCACAGCCCGCGACGCGTGCGCTGCCGGTCACGACCTCCGAGCGTGATATCCCGGCGCCGCAGCCCGCGACCGCCGCGGCCGCGGATTCGACGGAGGGCACCGCTGCTCCCCGTGACAGCGCCCTCGCAGACGACGTGCCCGCATCGGGCGGACGCCTCGAGGACCTCTTCCACAGCCACGACGACGAGGGCGGCGGAGCGAAGCCGCCGAAGAAGAAGCGTCGCACCGGATGCCTCGTCGCATTGATCATCGTGCTCGCGGTGGTCGGCGGCATCGCCGGTGCGGGCGTCTGGGCCTGGAACACGTACGGCGACAGGATCAGCGAGACGCTCGGCTGGGGCGATCCGAAGGACTGGGAGCCGGGGATCGCGACCGGCGAGGTGCTCGTGACGATCGAGGAGGGCGACACCGGCGGACCGGTGTCGACGGCGCTGTTCGAGGCGGGGGTCACCCGCACGGAGGACGTCTTCTACGACTATCTCGTCGACGAGGGGATCGCCGTCACCTTCTACCCGGGCAACTACCGTCTGCAGGAGAAGATGACGGCGGAGGCTGCTCTCGAGGCGCTGAAGAATCCGGACAACAAGCTCGAGAACTCGGCGAGCGTCGGAGAGGGCGCGACCGTGGCGTCCTCGCTCCCGGGCATCGCCGAATCGCTGGCCATCCCGATCGAGGAGCTCGAGGCGGCGGTGGCCGATCCCTCGGTCTACGGCGTCACCGCCCAGACCCTCGAGGGCTGGCTCTTCCCGGCCGTGTACACGTTCGACCCGGGCGTGACGGCCCCGCAGGTCATCCAGCGCATGGTCGACCGAACCCGCGAATCGCTGGACGCGGCGGGCGTTCCGGCCGAAGAGGCGCAGCGGGTGCTGACGATCGCATCGATCATCCAGCGCGAAGGGCTGACCGCCGACTTCCCGAAGGTCTCGAGGGTCATCGAGAACCGACTCGACATCGACATGCTGCTGCAGATGGACTCGACGGCGCAGTACGGCTACGGCTCCCTGCACGAGGGCGTCGTGTCGAGCTCCGCCGAGGCGCTCGAGGACCCGAACCCGTGGAACACGTACGTCCACACCGGCTTGCCCGCCACGCCGATCGCGAGTCCGAGCGACGCCGCCATCGACGCGGCGATGCACCCCGCCGACGGCCCCTGGCTCTACTTCGTCACGGTCAACCTCGCGACCGGCGAGACCCAGTTCTCCGAGACCTACGAGGAGCACCTCGAGGGCGTCGAGAAGTGGGATCAGTGGTGCAAGGAGAACCCAGACGGCGGCTGCTCAGCCGGATGACGCGTCACCGGCTCGCGGTCTGGGGCGACCCGATCGCCCACTCCCGATCTCCGCAGCTGCACGCCGCGGCCTACGGTGTGCTCGGGCTCGACTGGGAGTACACCCGGCAGCGCGTGGACGAGCCGGGCTTCGCAGCCGCGTTCTCCTCGTTGGACGACTCCTGGCGGGGGCTGTCCCTGACCATGCCTCTCAAGGAGCAGGCCCACCGGGCATCGGCGACCCTCGACCCGCATGCGACGCTCACCGGCGCGGTCAACACACTGCTGCTGGGCGATCGGCCCGCGGGCTTCAACACCGACGTCGGTGGCATCATCGACGCGCTGGCGGACGAGCGCATCACGGCGGTGCGACGTGCGCGGATCCTGGGTGCCGGGGCGACGGCGGCGTCCGCGCTCGTCGCCGTCGCCGAGATGGGTGCGCAGAGCGTGGACGTACGGGCGAGGCGCCCCGAGCGCGCAGCGTCGCTGGTGTCCCTCGGCGAGCGACTCGGGATGGCGATCTCCGTCGACGATCTCACCGCCCACCCGCGCGACGTCGAGCTGACGGTCGCGACACTGCCGAGCGGCGCAGCGCTCGACCGGGGAACGGCGGCCCGGCTGGCCGCGTCCGGCGGCACGCTGTTCGATGTCGCATACTCGCCCTGGCCTTCCTCGCTCTCCGCGATCTGGGGGAGTGAACGCTCCGTGTCCGGCTTGGGGATGCTGCTGCACCAGGCCGTGCGCCAGATCCGCGTCTTCCTGCGCGGCGATCCGCACCTCCCGGTGCCCGACGAGTCGGCCGTGGTCGCCGCGATGCGCGACGCCCTGCGGGACTAGGACGAAACGCGGGCGGAGGCCCACCGAAACGCATGGGAGACTAGAGCAATGCTCCGCGTGCTCACGGCCGGCGAATCGCACGGCCCAGAACTCATTGCCGTCATGGAGGGTCTGCCCTCGGGCGTCCCGGTGTCGTCCGAGGCGATCCAGGCCGATCTCGAGCGCCGCAAGCTCGGCTACGGCCGGGGCTCGCGCATGAAGTTCGAACAGGACGAGCTGACGATCTCCGGGGGAGTGCGCCACGGCAAGACGCTCGGCAGCCCGATCGCGCTCCGGATCGGCAACACCGAATGGCCGAAGTGGATCGAGGTCATGAACCCCGAACCCGTCGAGCTCACCGACAAGTCCCGCGGCCGGAGCGCACCACTGACCAGGCCGCGTCCGGGGCACGCCGACCTCGTCGGCATGCAGAAGTACGACTTCGACGAGGCGCGTCCGATCCTCGAGCGCGCGAGCGCCAGGGAGACCGCCGCCCGAGTGGCGCTGGGCGCCGTGGCCCGCTCCTTCCTCGGAGAGCTCGGCATCCGCCTCGTCAGCCACACGCTCTCGATCGGGCCCGTACGGGTGCCGGACGACGCGGCCCTCCCGACTCCCGACGATGTCGGCGCTCTGGACGCAGACCCGCTGCGCTGCTTCGACGCGGCGACCTCGGCGCTGATGGTCGCAGAGGTCGACGACGCCAAGAAGGACGGCGACACCCTCGGCGGCATCGTCGAGGTGCTCGCCTACGGGCTACCGCCGGGGCTCGGATCGCACGTGCACTGGGATCGCCGTCTCGACGCCCGCCTCGCCCAGGCTCTCATGAGCATCCAGGCGATCAAGGGTGTGGAGGTCGGCGACGGCTTCGAGACCACGCGCCGCCGCGGCTCCGCAGCGCACGACGAGCTCTTCGCCACGGCTGACGGCATCTCGCGCGGCTCCGACCGCGCAGGCGGCACGGAAGGCGGCATGTCGACCGGCACCGTCCTGCGCGTGCGCGCCGGGATGAAGCCCATCGCCACGGTTCCGCACGCCCTGCGCACGATCGACGTCGCGACGGGTGAGGACGCCACGGCGCACCACCAGCGCTCGGACGTCTGCGCGGTGCCCGCGGCGGGCGTCGTCGCAGAGGCCATGGTCGCGATCGAACTGGCTCGTGCCGTGCTCGAGAAGTTCGGCGGCGACAGCGTCCGCGAGACCCGTCGCAATCTCGACGGCTACCTGGCTGGCATCCCGGAGGAGCTGCGGACGACCCCGGCGTCCGAGGCAGCGCTCATCGCGCATGACGAGCGAGGCTGAGCGGCTCACGCTGGTGCTCGTCGGCCCGATGGCGGCCGGCAAGACCAGCATCGGTCGTCGGGTCGCGCGTCGGCTGGGCGTTCCCTTCGTGGACACGGACAAGCGGGTCGCGGCGGAACACGGACCGATCCCTGCGATCTTCGCCGAGCACGGCGAGGCTCGATTCCGCGAATGGGAACGCGCGGCCGTGGCGACGGCGCTCGACGAGGACGGCGTGATCTCGCTGGGCGGAGGAGCCGTCACGGACGCCGACACGCGGGCGTTGCTGCAGCGGCATCCGGTCGTGTTCCTGACCGTGACCCCTGAGGCCGTCGCCGACCGGATCGCGGGGACCGGACGTCCGCTGCTCGACGGAGAGGATCCGCTGAGCAGGTGGAGGAGCATCTTCGAGGAGCGTCGCGCGTGGTACGACGAGGTGGCCACCACGACCTTCGACACATCCCGGCGGCCGATGCAGCGCATCGCCGAAGACATCGCGTCATGGAGAAGAGAACTGAGATGAGCACCACAACCATCAGCGTCACGGGCGACACGCCCTACGACATCACCATCGGCCGCGGAATCCTCGATCGGGTGTCCGCCGCGCTCGAACCGAGCGCGCGCAAGGTGCTCGTCGTCCACCCGCCGACGCTGGCGGCCCGGGCGGCAGAGCTGCGTGACCGGCTCCTCGCCGACGTCTCCAACGGTCAGCGCGAGGTGCTTCTCGCCGAGGTCCCGGATGCGGAGCAGGGCAAGCGCATCGAGGTGGCGGCGTTCTGCTGGCAGGTGATGGGGCAGGCCGACTTCACCCGGACCGACGCCGTCGTCGGCTACGGAGGAGGAGCCGTCACCGATCTCGCCGGATTCGTCGCGGCGACCTGGCTCAGAGGCGTGCAGGTCGTGCAGGTCCCGACGACGGTGCTGGGCTTGGTGGATGCTGCCGTCGGCGGCAAGACCGGGATCAACACCGCCGAGGGCAAGAACCTCGTCGGAGCCTTCTGGGCGCCCCGAGCCGTCGTCGGAGACCTCGACGAACTGAGCAGCCTCAGCCCCAACGAGGCGACTGCCGGCTTCGCCGAGGTCGTCAAGGCGGGGTTCATCTGGGCTCCGGAGATCCTCGACATCATCGAGGCGGATCCGGCACGTGCCGTCGACACGACGACCGACGAGTTCCGCCGCGCGGTCGAGCTCGCGATCGACATGAAGGCGACGGTCGTGTCCGAGGACTTCCGCGAGGCGGGCCAGCGCGAGATCCTCAACTACGGTCACACGCTGGGTCACGCCATCGAACATGCCGAGCGCTATCGCTGGCGGCATGGGGCGGCCGTCTCGATCGGGATGCTGTACGCCGCGGAACTGTCGCGCCTCGCCGGGCGGCTGTCCGATGCGGCGGCCGAGCGCCACCGCACGATCCTCGAGTCGCTCGGGCTGCCGATCTCGTATCGCGCCGGCGCCTGGCCCCAGCTCCTCGCCACCATGCAGCGTGACAAGAAGAGCCGCGGGGGGATGCTGCGCTTCATCCTGCTCGACGACATCGCCAAGCCGACGGTGCTGCAGGCTCCGGACGAATCGCTGCTGTTCGCCGCGTACCAGGAGGTAGGCGCGTGACGACGCGTCGGATCCTCCTCGTGAACGGCCCGAATCTCAACCTGCTCGGCAGCCGGGAGCCGGAGGTCTACGGCACGGCGACCCTCGCAGACGTCGAGCGTCTGACGGCGGACGCCGCCGCGGCGGAGGGCTTCGCGATCCGCGCGATCCAGAGCAATCACGAGGGCGTGCTGATCGACGCGATCCATGCGGCTCGCGAGGACTGCACGGCCATCGTCATCAATCCTGGCGGCCTCACGCACACCTCGGTCGCCCTGCGCGATGCGCTGACCGGGGTGGCCCTGCCCTTCGCCGAGGTGCACATCTCAGACGTGTATGCCCGTGAGGAGTTCCGTCACCACTCCTACCTCGACGACGTGGCGACGGTGCGGGTGGTCGGAGAGGGCGTCGACGGCTACGCGAGCGCCGTGCGGCAGCTCGCAGCACTCATCCCGTAGAATCGACAGTCGGCCCACCCAGTCCACCTGGTTCGAGCGGCCCCGCAGACTCACGAAACGGAATCTCCAGCGCATGGCATCTACCGCAGACATCAAGAACGGCGTCGTCCTCAGCATCGATGGGCAGCTCTGGAGCGTCATCGAGTTCCAGCACGTCAAGCCAGGCAAGGGCGGCGCTTTCGTGCGCACCAAGCTGAAGAACGTGGTGTCGGGCAAGGTCGTGGACCGCACGTACAACGCCGGCGCGAAGATCGAGATCGAGAACGTCGACCGCCGTGACTTCACGTACCTCTACACCGACGGCGACGGCTACGTCTTCATGGACCAGACCGACTTCGACCAGATCACGGTCGGCGCCCCCACGGTGGGCGACGCGAAGAACTTCCTGCTCGAGAACCAGCAGGTGACGATCGCGCTCAACAACGGCAACCCGCTCTACATCGACCTGCCGGCGTCCGTGATCCTCGAGATCACGTACACGGAGCCCGGTCTCCAGGGCGACCGCTCGTCTGCAGGCACCAAGCCCGCGACGCTCGAGACCGGCTACGAGATCCAGGTGCCGCTGTTCGTCGAGGCAGGCACCAAGGTCAAGGTCGACACGCGCACCGGCGACTACCTCGGCCGCGAGAAGTAAGGCGTGGGCGCCCGCACGAAGGCGCGCAAGCGCGCACTCGACATCCTGTTCTCCGCCGACGTCCGCGGCGACGACGTCGCGATCGCTCTGGCAGCCGAGGCCAAGCGCGCCGCGTCGGAGCCCGCACGCGAGGCATCCTGGCTCTACGCCCGCGAGGTCGTCGACGGGATCATCGACAATCGCGACGAGATCGACGAGCTGATCACGACCCACAGTCGCGACTGGAAGCTCGAGCGGATGCCGGCGGTCGACCGAGCGCTGCTGCGCATCGGCGTCTGGGAGATCCTCTTCAACGAGGCCGTGCCGACCGCCGTCGCGATCGACGAGGCCGTCGAGCTCGCCAAGGAGTTCTCGACCGACGACTCCGGTGCCTTCGTGCACGGCGTCCTCGCCCGGGTGGCTCGCGCCGCCTGAGCACGACCCGAGGCGCGGCATCCTCGATGTCCGATGCCGCGGGAAGGATGGGGCTATGCCTGCGCCGCACGTCGATCTCCGCGATCTCATGCAGATCACGGACGCCGGCGGCTACAAGCGCGGTCTCGCCTACTTCCGCGAGGGCAACGTCCTCGACGTCGTGTGGCATGAGGACCTCCTCGAGCTCGAGGGGCACGTGCGCGGCAGCAACGACGCGCAGTACCTGACGGAGGTCGTCTTCGTCGATTCCAACGGCAGACGACGCCTGCGAACGACCGGATGCTCCTGCCCGGTGCGCTCGGGATGCAAGCACGTCGTCGCGACGCTTCTCGCCTCGAACGTCAACGAGTACTCCCAGCAGGCCGCCGCACTCGAGACGCGCCCCGCTCCCGCGGCCGCCGCGCCGCCCGTAGCGCTCGCTGCGGCCTCGTGGCGCACGCTCATCGATCCGGCTGCCGGGAGGCATGCGCTGCCGTTGGCGCTCGGGGTCGAACTGCGTCACCGAGCCAGCCGAGCCGACAACCACTGGGGTCCGCGTCCCGTTCGCCCTGCGACCCCGCGAGACCTCGCGAAGCCCGAGGGCGAGCTGCTCCTCGCCATCCGCCCGCTCATGCGGAGCGCGCAGACGGGAGCCTGGATCCAGGGCCACGCCGGGTGGGACGCGGTGCGTCGCGACGCCGCGCAGTTCGGACGCATGCAGAACCGGTGGTTCGGCGACCTCCTGAACATCTCCCGCGATTCTCTCCTCTCCGGGAACGCCGGGGAGTGGCTGGTGGTCGATCAGATCGAGTCCGCGCTCCTCTGGGGCCACCTGCGCTCGGGGGCCGGGCTCGGCATCCCGATCGTCTCCAGCCAGAAGAGCGCGACGGTCTCCCTCGCCGCGACCGCCGAGGTCACGGCACGCATCGCCCGTGCCGACGACGGCGCGCTCTCCGTCGCGGCGGAGGTCACGGTCGACGGCCGTGAGGTCCCGGAGGGACTGGCGCATCCGATCGGACGCAGCGGACTCTACGTCGCCGAGCTCGTGGGGCGGCGCATGGAGATCACGCTCGCCGAAGCCCCGCTGAGTGAGCAGACCAGAGCGCTCCTCGCGAGTCCTGCGCCCATCGTCGTTCCGGCATCCGACGAGCAGGCCTTCATCGACTCCGCCTATCCGCTTCTCGCCCGGCGCGCAGCGGTGCGCACCGTCGGGACGGTCTCCCTCCCCGACATCCCTTCGCCGACGCCGACGCTGGCCATCGCGTTCGAGCGGGGCGACGTGGTGAGCTACACGTTCCAGTGGTCGTACGGCGCCTTCGGCACGGTGCCGTTCGCGTGGAACGACTCCGCGGTCCGAGACGCTGCGGCCGAGGCGACCATCCGTGCCGAGATCGAGACCGTGTGGCAGCAGCACCGCACCACCAGCTTCCGTCCGGCCGGATCGCTGCACGACATCGACGCGGCCGCGTTCGTCGCCGAGCTGGCTCCCGCGCTCGAGGCTGCGGGCGTCGCGGTGACGACGTCGGGCGAGCGCAAGGAGTATCGGGAGCTCACGGGTGCGCCCGACGTCACGGTCACCACGGTGGAGACCACGGACTCCGACTGGTTCGATCTGGGCATCCTCGTGACGATCGACGGCCGCCGCATCCCCTTCGGTCCGCTGTTCACGGCGTTGACCAAGGGCAAGAAGAAGCTGCTGCTCGCCGATGGGGGCTACTTCTCGCTGAACCACCCCGCACTCGACCGCCTCCGCGACCTCATCGAGGAGGCGGGCGAGCTCGACGAGTGGGAGACCGGGCCGCGCATCAGTCGCTATCAGACCGACCTCTGGGAGGAGTTCGAGGACCTCGCGGACGAGGCGCAGCCCGCGGTCAGCTGGCGGGCGACCGCGCAAGGCCTTCGCGAGGCCACCGGCGTCCCGGCGACGCCCCTGCCGGTGGGCGTGCATGCCGAGCTGCGCCCGTACCAGAAGACGGGGTTCGACTGGCTGGCCTTCCTCTGGCGTCACCGGCTCGGGGGCATCCTCGCGGACGACATGGGCCTGGGGAAGACACTGCAGCTGCTCTCCTTCGCGCAGCACACGCGAGAGACCGGCGAGACGCGACCGTTCCTCGTGCTGGCCCCGACCTCCGTGCTCAGCACCTGGCGATCCGAGGCCGCGCGATTCACCCCCGGCCTGCGCGTGGCGATCGTCGACAGCACCAGCGGCAGGCGGGCGGGGGCGCTGTCGGAGGCTGCCGCTTCGGCCGACCTCGTCGTCAGCTCGTACACCGTCGCCCGTCTCGACGAAGACGAGTTCCGCGAGATCGAATGGGCCGGTCTCATCCTCGACGAGGCGCAGTTCGTCAAGAATCCGCAGACCAAGCTGCACCGCGCCATCGCGACCTTCCGCGCCGACGTCACCTTCGCTGTGACGGGCACGCCGATGGAGAACAGCCTGTCGGAGCTGTGGGCGCTCCTCAAGCTCGCGGCCCCCGGACTCTTCCCCTCTGCGCGTAAGTTCCGGGACCGCTACATCCAGCCGATCGAGAAGGGCAAGGTGCCTGAGAACGAGGAGGGCGGCGAGTACCGCGCCCGACGGCTCGCGCAGCTGCGACGGCGCATCCGGCCCCTCATGCTGCGACGGACCAAGGAGCTCGTCGCATCGGACCTCCCGGCCAAGCAGGAGCAGATCCTCGAGGTCGAGCTCAACGCCGAGCACCGGGCGCTCTACGACGTCGTGCTCCAGCGCGAGCGGCAGAAGGTGCTCGGCCTCCTCGACGACCTCGACCGTCATCGCTTCATCGTCTTCCGCTCTCTCACGCTGCTGCGGATGCTGAGCCTCGCGCCAGGGCTGGTCGATCCGAACGACGCCGAGATCGGTTCGAGCAAGCTCGACATCCTGCTCGATCGCGTGGTCGAGCTGCAGGCGGAGGGCCACCGCGCGCTGGTGTTCAGCCAGTTCACGTCGTTCCTCGACCTCGCGGCCGAGCGCTTGCGGGCGGCCGGCATCCCGTATGCGCACCTCGACGGATCGACGAGGCGCCGGCAGGACGTGATCGACGGATTCAAGTCGGGGGAGCAGCCGGTCTTCCTCATCAGCCTGAAGGCGGGCGGGTTCGGTCTCACCCTCACCGAGGCCGACTACGTGTTCCTCCTGGACCCGTGGTGGAACCCCGCGGCGGAGGCGCAGGCGATCGACCGCACGCATCGCATCGGTCAGACCAGCCAGGTGTTCGTGTACCGGATGATCTCCACCGGGACCATCGAGGAGAAGGTGCTGCAGCTGCAGCAACGCAAGGCGCGGCTCTTCACGGCCGTGATGGACGATGAGGAGCTCTTCGCCCAGTCGCTCACGGCGGACGACATCAAGGGCCTGTTCGACGAGCAGTGATTTCTCCCGGCCGGTCACCGCGGCCGCACAGGGGGTCGCCGTTAGACTCGAACGGTTCACTTTTCAGGAGGAATGCATGCGGATCACGGGACTCGGCCACGCCGGGATGTTCATCGAGACGGTCGGCGGGAACATCATCTGCGACCCCGTCCTCGGGCCGTCGTTCTTCGGCTCCTGGTTCCCCTTCCCCGACAACCGCGCCCTCGACTGGGAGCGTTTCGGCCGCGAGGCGGACTTCCTCTACATCTCCCACCGTCACCGCGATCACTTCGACCCGGCACTGCTGGAGCGGTACATCCGCAAGGACATCGAGGTGCTGCTCCCCGAGTACCCGATCGATGACCTCGAGCGGGACATCCGCGCTCTGGGCTACACGAACATCACGTACGCACCCGCCGGCGAGATCATCGAGCGCGGCGACCTCAAGATCATGATCACGCCGCTGCGGGCTCCGAGCGACGGGCCGATCGGCGACTCCTCTCTCAGCGTCGACGACGGAACGGGGTCGGTGCTCAACCAGAACGACTCGCACCCGCTCGACCTCGAGAAGCTGCTGCACTTCGGCAAGCCGGATGCGTACTTCACCCAGGTCTCCGGCGCGATCTGGTGGCCGATGGTCTACGACCTGCCCCTCGATGCGAAGCAGAACTTCGCGAAGCTGAAGCGCGACGCGCAGAACAAGCGCGCGATGTACTACATCGACAAGGTCGACGCCCCGCACGTCTTCCCGATGGCGGGCCCCCCGATGTTCCTGCGCGACGACCTGTTCGACTTCAACGGCATGGGGCGCAACGGCGAGTCGATCTTCACGGATCAGAAGCAGTTCCTCGCCCACATGAAGGAGCTGTCGCCGCAGTACGCCGGGCACCTGTTCGTGCCGGGGACAGTGGTGACTGTCGACGGTGGCGAGGTCACGACCGAGCAGTCGCTGTACACCGAGGCCGAGCTCGCGCACATCTTCGACGAGAAGTGGGACTACCTCGAGGAGCAGCGTGCGACCCGTCAGCAGGAGGTCCGCGACGAGGAGGCCTCGCGTGCCGACGTCCTGCCGCCCGCGGAGATCCTCGAGGCGCTCAAGAGCTGGTGGGAGCCGCTCCTGAAGAAGTCGCGGACGATCAGGCTCGGCGTCGGCGGATGCGTCCGCTTCCGCATCGGCGACCTCGACATGGTCGTGGACTTCCCCCGCGCCAAGGTCCGCGAGTACGCGGGCGAGGAATGCATCTACTGGTACACGATCCCCGCCGATCTCGTCTCGACGAACATCCGCGACCACGAGATCGACTGGTCGAACTCGATCTTCCTGTCGATGCAGTTCAGTGTCGGACGCAGCGGCAAGTTCAACGAGTTCCTCACGACGTTCCTCAAGTGCCTGTCGGTCGACCGGATCGAGTACGTGGAGAACTGGTACCAGGAGCAGACGGACCAGACCGAGGACGCGGAGATCGGCGACTGGGTCGTCCAGCGTCGCTGCCCGCACCTGCGCGCCGACCTGACGCGCACCGGCACGGTTGACGACGACGGCATCCTCACGTGCAGCATGCACGACTGGAAGTGGGACCTGAAGTCGGGACGCTGCCTGTCGACCAGCGGCCACCCCATCCGCTCGACGAGACGCCCTGAGCCGATCGTGCATCCCGACGGAGTGGACGAAGAACTTCCCGCCGCGTCCTGAGCGTCCGCTACGCTGACTGTCGATACACCCAGGGGGGGACCATGGACATCATCCTGTCGAACATGTCGCTGGCGACGCAGGTTCTCGAGCGCCAGGAGGGGCATGCGCAGGCCGTGCGCGAGCACCTCAACACGTATGCGCGGCTGACCAACGGCGATCTGGGGCTGATCCTCCAGCTGCTGCAGCCGTTGAACGAGGCGGTGGTCGATGCGGGCGAGAAGGTCGCGGAGTTCTCCGGCAAGGCGTTCGGTGCCGGCGCGGAGAAGATGACCCAGACCCGCGAGATCTATCTCGAGGCGGACCGCCAGGCGTATGAGGCCGCCAGTGCGGTCGCGAGTTCGCTGGGAGCCCACGTGCCCTCCTACACCGCGCCCTCCTCTCCGACGCTCGGGGGCGCGCAGCAGCAGGCACCCTCACGCTACGACGACGCCGACGGCAACGTGTTCAACCAGGCGTTCTGGGACGGCTACTCGATGGCCGAATGGGCCGACGGCACGGGGGAGCGGGCCGGTGGACGGATCCCGGAAGGGCTGTCGTCCTCGCGCTCGGTCTCTGAGATCGTCGACGTGCGCTCGTATCTGCCCGCTCCGCATGCGGAGGACCCCGAGATCGAGAGCATCCGCTGGAAGGCGGGCGTCATCTTCGGCTCGGTGGACTGGCTGTTCGAGCAGCTCGCCGGGTTCTCGCTCCTCGAGGAGGCCACGAAGCCGTTCGCCGGCAACTGGGTGCGGATGCGCGAGGCGTCCTTCGCCTGGAAGCACACCGGCGACGCGCTCAAGGGTCTCGGTCAGAACGCGATGGGCCTGCTGCCGCCGATGTCCTCGTGGACCGGACAGGGTTCCGAGGCGTTCCTCGCCGCGGCAGGGGTGATGTCGCAGGTGCACACGGTCGCCGCGGGTCCCGCCGGCACCGTGAGCACGGCGCTCAAGGCGATCGTGATGCTGAGCAAGGAGATCGCCGGCCTCATCCTCAAGGTGCTCAAGAACCTCGAACGCAAGCTCATGCGCATGGCAGCGGAGGCAGCGGTGCCTCTCGTGGGCTGGGCGGCCGCGGCCGTCGAGGCGGGCTTCGCGGTCTACGACCTCATCAACTACGCCATGACCATCTACAAGTGGCTCAACCGCATCTACGATCTCGTCTCCGGCATGGCGTCGAGCGTCGCAGACGTCGCCGACAACTACTTCCGCATGGCGGACCTCTACGAGGGTCTCGTGCGCGGCGCGGCGGCGAGGGTCTGACATGGCACACGGATTCATCCCCGACGAGGCGCCGATGCCGACCGACTTCGCCGAGTACACCATGGAGCTGATGCGCCGGGTCCAGGCGGAGCACGCACTGCTCGACGCGCAGGAGGCCGAGGAGCGCGAGGAGGAGCAGCGCGCCGACGAGGAGCGGGCCGAGCGAGCGCGCAGCGGCGAGCTGGGGCCGGAATGGCGCACGGTCCAGCAGCGCATCGATCTGCACCAGACGACCCTCGAGGACGTCTTCTCCGGTGCCGACGAGACCACGGCGGCCGCGACCCTCCGGGGCCGCGCGCGAGACAACCTCAGCCAGCTGCGCGAGCTGTGGGAGGAGCGCGAGGACGAGACGGACGAGCCGACGCCGCTCGACCTCCTGAACGGCGCGCGCGGAGAGTCGGCGGCTCATCTGCGCGCCGCGGCCCAGCACATCCAGGCTGTGATCGCCGATGTGCAGCGGCGACGAGACGAAGGGAACCTGGCATGACCGACTACTCCGTGAAGCCGCCACAGGTCGAGGCGCTCGGGACGGCGCTCGACGCCGCGGCGAGCGGGATCGAGGATCGACTCTCCGCCCTCTCCCGCGCCGCAGGAACCCTGGCGGGTCAGTGGCTGGGCGAGGCATCCACCGCGTACCAGGGGCAGCAGTCCGGGTGGCTGCAGGAGATGGGCGCGCATGCGGGCGCTCTGCACGCCGCCGCAGACGCCGCCCGAACCGCGGCGGAGGCGTACTCGAGCGCCGACGAGCGAGTCGGCGCACTCTGGAGCATCTGATGGCCCGCCCCCGGCGGGACGGTGTGGGAGCCGACGCGCGATTCTCGCGACTGGCGTACAGCGGGCCCCTTCGGGGAGCGCGGCTCGTCGTGCGCTACTCGTCGGAGGATGCGGTGCGGCTGGCCGTCGAACAGCTCGTCGCCCAGGGGTTCGTCGTGCGGCAGGACGGCTTCGACGCACGCGTGCGAGCCCAGGGCGGCGGATGGCAGGCCGTCGCGCTCGAGATCGGCGATGCGAAGCGATCGAAGCGGACGTTCTGGACCGGGCTGATCGCGGACGAGTTCCCGTTCCCGCTGCCCAAGGCGCTGCAGCACAGCATCCCGCCGACGCTCGTCGTGGCGACCGCGCGGCCTGCAGCCGACGGCACGACCGAGCTGGTCGTGTTCCCGCACGCCTCGCGCGACGGCGACCCGGAGTACTCGTGGGCGGCCGCGCCGCGGATCACCGCAGCGGTCGACGCGATCACGGCGACGGCGACGTCGTCCGGGGCGCTCGTGGACCACGAGGTCATGCGCGGCATCGCGAACGACGGGTGCCCGGCATCGCAGCAGGTCGTCCGCGATCTGCTCGGCTGGCGCTGACGCACGGGATGCACCGCTCGCACCGCTAGACTGGTTTCGTCAAGCAACCTTTAACACCGTCCTGTGAGGCGGAGAAGGGAGCGGCTGATGAGTGCACGCACCGTCCTGCACGAAGCCGATATCTCGCGGGCTCTGACCCGTATCGCACACGAGATCCTCGAGTCGAACCGAGGGGCTGAGAACCTCGTCCTGCTGGGCATCCCGACCCGCGGCGTCACTCTCGCCCGTCGCCTCGCCGCCGTCATCGGCGAGATCGCCGGCACGTCCATCGCCGTCGGCGCTCTCGACGTCACGATGTTCCGTGACGATCTCGCCAAGCATCCGACGAGGTCGCCGAGACCGACCGACATCCCCGCTGGCGGCATCGACGGCAAGACCGTCGTCCTCGTCGACGACGTCCTGTTCTCCGGTCGCAGCATCCGCGCGGCGCTCGACGCACTGCAGTCGATCGGCCGACCGGCGATCGTGCGGCTCGCCATCCTCGTCGACCGCGGCCACCGCGAGCTCCCGATCCGTCCCGACTTCGTGGGCAAGAACATCCCGTCGTCCCGCCTGGAGCGCGTCAACGTGCGGCTGACCGAGGACGACGGCGCGGAGGAGGTGACGATCGAGGCATGAGGCACCTTCTGGACACCCGCACCCTCGACCGCGAGACGGCCCTGCGCATCCTCGACGTCGCCGAGGACATGTCGGACACGCAGTCGCGTGAGATCAAGAAGCTCCCGACGCTCCGGGGGAAGACGGTCGTCAACCTGTTCTTCGAGGACTCGACCCGCACCCGCATCTCCTTCGAGGCCGCTGCGAAGCGCCTGTCGGCGGACGTCATCAACTTCGCCGCCAAGGGATCGAGCGTCTCCAAGGGCGAGAGCCTGAAGGACACCGCCCAGACGCTGCAGGCGATGGGGGCGGATGCCGTGGTCATCCGCCACCCCGCCTCCGGCGCGCCGCAGACGCTCGCGACCAGCGGCTGGATCTCGGCCGGCGTCGTGAACGCCGGCGACGGCACGCACGAGCATCCGACCCAGGCGCTCCTGGACGCGTTCACCATCCGCAAGCGGCGCTTCGGAACGGAGAGTCGCGGCCGCGACCTGTCCGGCATCCGCGTCGTGATCGTCGGGGACGTGCTGCACTCGCGCGTCGCCCGCTCGAACGTCTGGCTGCTCGCCACCCTGGGAGCGCAGGTCACCCTCGTCGCGCCGCCGACCCTCGTGCCCCAGAACGTCTCGCTCTGGCCCGTGCGCGTCGTGTTCGACCTCGACAGCGCGCTCGCGGACGGTCCGGACGCCGTCATGATGCTGCGCATCCAGCTCGAGCGCATGAACGCCGCGTATTTCCCCACTGAGCGGGAGTATTCCAGGCGATGGGGTCTCGACGCACTGCGAGTGGCCGGCCTTCCGGACGGTAGCATTGTGATGCACCCCGGACCCATGAACCGCGGCTTGGAGATCTCCTCCGAAGCTGCCGATTCCCCGCGCTCGACCGTGCTGGAACAGGTGACGAACGGGGTGTCCGTCAGGATGGCGGTGCTGTACCTGCTGCTGGCAGGAGAACGAGACGACGAACGAGGGGGAGACCAGTGAGCGAGACCCTCGTCATCACCGGCGCACAGCTGCTCGGTGCCGAGAGCGCCGACATCATCGTGGAGGACGGCCGGATCGCCGAGATCGGGTCGGGTCTCAGCCGGACCGGCGCACGCGTGATCGACGCGGCGGGCCTCGTGGCCCTGCCGGGCCTCGTCGACCTGCACACGCACCTCCGCGAGCCCGGATACGAAGCCTCCGAGACGATCCTCACCGGCACCCGCGCCGCGGCAGCCGGTGGTTTCACCGCAGTCTTCGCGATGCCGAACACGTCGCCGGTCGCCGACACCGCCGGCGTCGTCGAGCAGGAGCTCGCCCTCGGCGAGGCCGCGGGCTATGCCACCGTGCAGCCGATCGGCGCCGTCACGGTGGGGCAGAAGGGCGAGCGGCTCGCCGAGCTCGGCGCGATGGCGACATCGCGGGCACAGGTACGCGTCTTCAGCGACGACGGCTTCTGCGTGTTCGATCCGCTGATCATGCGCCGGGCTCTCGAGTACGTGAAGTCGTTCGACGGCGTCATCGCCCAGCACGCACAGGATCCGCGCCTCACGGAGGGCGCCCAGATGAACGAGGGCACCGTGTCTGCCGAGCTCGGCCTCGCCGGGTGGCCGGCCGTGGCCGAGGAGTCGATCATCGCGCGCGACGTGCTCCTCGCCGAGCACGTGGGGTCGCGCCTGCACGTCTGCCACCTGTCGACCGCGGGATCCGTCGACATCATCCGCTGGGCGAAGAAGCGGGGGATCGCCGTCACCGCCGAGGTCACGCCGCACCACCTGCTGCTCACGGACGAACTCGTTCGCGGCTACGACGCCCGTTACAAGGTCAATCCGCCGCTGCGCCGCGAGGAAGACGTCCTGGCGGTGCGCGAAGGGCTCGCCGACGGCACGATCGACATCGTGGCGACCGACCACGCCCCGCACCCGAGCGAGCACAAGGCGTGCGAGTGGCAGGCGGCCGCGAACGGCATGGTCGGTCTCGAGAGCGCGCTGCGCGTCGTGCACCAGTCGATGGTGCAGACCGGCCTCATCGGCTGGCAGGACGTGGCGCGGGTGATGAGCGCCGCGCCGGCGAGGATCGGTCGTCTCGACGGGCACGGCACACCGCTCGAGGTGGGCGCTCCCGCCCAGATCACGCTGTACGACGCATCGGCCGCCGGCGTCTTCACCGAGGCCGACCTGCACGGGCGCAGCGTGAACTCGCCCTACCTCGGACGCGATCTCCCGGGTCGCGTGGAATACACGGTGCACGGAGGCACGCTGACGGTCGTCGGCGGCTCCGTGGTCGAGGAGCTGAACGCATGATCCCCCGCGAACTGGCCATCGCCCTCATGATCGCGCTGGCAGCCCTCGTGCTGCTCAGCATGCTGTTCGCGTGGCGACGACGACTCCGACGCGACGCCGGACTCGCAGCGCCGCTCGGTGTGCCGGAGCACGCGGAGGTCCTCGACCGCCACGGGGTCCTGTACGTGTCGACCACCAAGCACGACCAGCCGCTCGAGCGCCTCACCATGCCGCCGCTGGCGTACCGGGCGAGGGGCGAGGTGGCCGTCACCGATCGCGGACTCGCGCTTTGCCTCGACGGCGCACCCACCGTCTTCCTCGCCTCGTCGCGTCTCACCGCCGTCGACCGGGCGACCGTCACGATCGACCGCGTCGTCGAACCGGGCGGCCTCGTCCGAGTGGCCTGGAACGTCGACGACGACACGGTCGTCGACTCCTACCTCCGCCTCACCGACGGCGACCCGAACACCTTCATCTCTGAACTGCAGCGACTCGTCCCCGCTTCCGGCGCATCGGACGACACCGCCGCCCCCGACACAGGAGCAACGTCATGACCTCTTCGACACGCTCAGGGAGCCAGCTCCCCGAACCCGCCGTCCTCGTCCTCGAAGACGGCACCCGTCACGTCGGCCGTGCCTACGGCGCGCTCGGCACCACCCTCGGCGAGGTGGTCTTCGCGACCGGCATGTCCGGCTACCAGGAGACCCTGACCGACCCGTCGTACGCAGGGCAGATCGTCCTGCAGACGGCGCCGCACATCGGCAACACCGGAATGAACGACGAGGACACCGAGTCCCGCCGCATCTGGGTCGCCGGCTACATCGTGCGCGACCCCTCGCGGGTCGTGTCGAACTGGCGGGCGAACGCGTCGCTCGACGAGGTCCTCGTACAGGACGGCATCGTCGGCATCAGCGGCATCGACACCCGGGCGATCACGCGCCACATCCGCTCCGCGGGCTCGATGCGCGGCGGCATCTTCTCGGGCGAGGCCGCGCGCATCGCCGAGGAGGAGCAGGTGCGCATCGTGCGCGAGGCGCCGCAGATGGCCGGGCAGAACCTGTCGGCACAGGTGTCGGTCGAGGTCGCCACGGTCACGCCTGCGGTGGGCGACAAGGTCGGCAACCTCGCGGTGCTCGACCTCGGAGTCAAGCAGGCCACGATCGACAACCTCGCCGCTCGCGGCTTCGAGGTGCACGTCCTCCCACAGGACGTGACGATCGACGGCATCCGCTCGATCGACCCCGTCGCGGTCTTCTACTCGAACGGTCCGGGCGACCCTGCGGCGTCGGGCGACCACGTCGAACTCCTCCGCTCGGTGCTCGACGACGGACTCCCGTTCTTCGGCATCTGCTTCGGCAACCAGCTGCTGGGCCGCGCTCTCGGCCTCGGCACCTACAAGCTGCCCTTCGGCCACCGCGGCATCAACCAGCCGGTGCTCGACAAGTCCACCGGCCGCGTGGAGATCACCGCGCACAACCACGGGTTCGCGGTCGAGGCTCCGCTGGACGGATCGTTCGACAGCCCGAACGGGTACGGCAAGGTCGAGGTCAGCCACGTCGGCCTCAACGACAACGTGGTCGAGGGCCTCCGCGCGCTCGACATCCCGGCGTTCTCGGTGCAGTACCACCCGGAGGCGGCCGCAGGCCCGCACGACGCCAACTACCTCTTCGACCGGTTCCGCGACCTGGTCCTCGCCAGCCAGAAGGACGCCAAGTAATGCCCAAGCGCGACGACATCAGCTCCGTTCTCGTCATCGGCTCCGGCCCGATCGTCATCGGTCAGGCCTGCGAGTTCGACTACTCAGGCACCCAGGCCTGCCGTGTGCTCCGCGAGGAGGGCGTCAGGGTCATCCTGGTGAACTCCAACCCGGCCACGATCATGACCGACCCCGACTTCGCCGATGCGACGTACATCGAGCCGATCACCCCCGAGGTCATCGAGACGATCATCGCCAAGGAGAAGCCCGACGCCATCCTGCCGACCCTCGGCGGGCAGACCGCACTCAACGCCGCCATGGCGCTGCACGACCGCGGCATCCTCGAGAAGTACGACGTCGAGCTCATCGGCGCCAAGGTCGACGCCATCCGCAAGGGCGAGGACCGGCAGATCTTCAAGGAGCTCGTGCTCGAAGCGGGCGCGGACGTCGCGAAGAGCGTCATCGCGCACACGATGGACGACCTCCTGGCCGGTGCCGAGAAGCTGGGCTACCCGCTCGTCGTCCGGCCGTCGTTCACCATGGGCGGCCTCGGCTCCGGATTCGCCTACGACGAACAGGATCTGCGCCGCATCGGCGGCGCCGGCCTGCGCGACTCGCCGACCACCGAGGTGCTCCTGGAGGAGTCCATCCTCGGCTGGAAGGAGTACGAGCTCGAGCTCATGCGCGACACCGCCGACAACACGGTCGTCGTCTGCTCGATCGAGAACGTCGACCCGGTCGGCGTGCACACCGGTGACTCGATCACGGTCGCCCCGGCGCTCACGCTCACCGACCGCGAGTACCAGAAGCTCCGCGACATCGGCATCGACATCATCCGCGCGGTGGGCGTCGACACCGGCGGCTGCAACATCCAGTTCGCAGTGGATCCGGCCACCGGACGGATCATCGTCATCGAGATGAACCCCCGCGTCTCCCGCTCCAGCGCGCTCGCATCGAAGGCCACCGGCTTCCCGATCGCGAAGCTCGCCGCCAAGCTCGCGCTGGGCTACCGCCTCGACGAGACCCCGAACGACATCACCGGCGTGACCCCGGCGAGCTTCGAGCCCACGCTCGACTACGTCGTCGTCAAGGTGCCGCGCTTCGCGTTCGAGAAGTTCCCCGCCGCCGACGCGACCCTCACCACCACCATGAAGTCCGTGGGCGAGGCGATGGCGATCGGCCGCAACTACGCGACAGCGCTGCAGAAGGCGCTCCGCTCGCTCGAGAAGCGCGGCTCCAGCTTCCACTGGGGCACCGAGGACCGCTCGGTCGAGGAGCTGCTCGAGATCTCGCGGATCCCCACCGACGGACGCATCGTGACCCTGCAGCAGGCGCTGCGCAAGGGCGCGACGATCGAGCAGGCCTTCGAGGCGACGGCGATCGACCCCTGGTTCCTCGACCAGATGGTGCTCATCAACGAGGTCGCCGAGATCGTGCGCACGGCTCCCGAGCTCGACGCGGCGACACTTCGCTACGCCAAGGAGCACGGCTTCTCGGATGCGCAGCTCGCCGAGCTGCGGGGTGAGAAGGAGGCCGAGATCCGCGGCGTGCGCCACGGCTTCGGCATCCGCCCCGTGTACAAGACGGTCGACACCTGCGCCGGCGAGTTCCCGGCGCTCACGCCCTACCACTACTCGAGCTACGACTTCGAGACCGAGGTCCAGCCGTCCGACCGCACGAAGGTCGTGATCATCGGCTCCGGCCCGAACCGCATCGGTCAGGGCGTCGAGTTCGACTACTCGTGCGTGCATGCGTCGTTCGCGCTGTCGGATGCCGGCTTCGAGACCGTCATGGTGAACTGCAACCCCGAGACCGTGTCGACCGACTACGACACGTCCGACCGCCTCTACTTCGAGCCGCTGACCCTGGAGGACGTGCTGGAGGTGCTCGACGCCGAGGCGGCGAGCGGCACGATCCTCGGAGTCGTGTGCCAGCTCGGCGGCCAGACCCCCCTGGGTCTCGCGAAGGGCATCGAGGCCGCAGGCTACACCGTGCTCGGCACGAGCCCCGAGGCCATCGACATCGCCGAGGAGCGAGAGCTGTTCTCGCAGCTCCTCGACTCGGCGGGTCTGCTCGCCCCCCGTCACGGCACCGCGATCGACGCCGACGGCGCGGTCACGATCGCCGAGGAGATCGGCTACCCCGTTCTCGTGCGTCCGAGCTTCGTGCTCGGCGGCCGCGGCATGGAGATCGTCTACAGCTCGGAGTCCCTGCGCGACTACTTCGTGCGCACCGCGGGGGAGGTCGTGATCGAGGAGGGCAAGCCCCTGCTCGTCGACCGCTTCCTGGACGACGCGATCGAGCTCGACGTCGACGCACTGTACGACGGCACCGACCTGTACATCGGCGGCGTCATGGAGCACCTGGAGGAGGCCGGCATCCACTCCGGCGACTCGAGCTGCACCCTGCCCCCCGTGTCGCTGGGACGCACCGACATCGATCGCGTCCGCGAGGCGACCCTGGCGATCGCCGAGGGAGTCGGCGTGCGCGGCCTGCTGAACGTGCAGTTCGCGATCAGCGCCGGCGTGCTCTACGTCATCGAGGCGAACCCGCGCGCCAGCCGCACGGTCCCGTTCGTGTCGAAGGCGCTGGGCATCCCGATGGCGAAGGCCGCCAGCCGCATCATGGTCGGGTCGACGATCGCCGAACTCCGCGCCGAGGGCATGCTGCCCGAGCAGGACGGTTCGCGGGTGCCGCTCGACGCGCCGGTCTCGGTCAAGGAGGCCGTGCTGCCGTTCAAGCGCTTCCGCACCGCTGACGGCAAGACCGTCGACTCCGTGCTCGGCCCGGAGATGCGCTCGACCGGCGAGGTCATGGGCATCGACCGCGACTTCCCGACCGCCTTCGCGAAGAGCCAGGCTGCGGCGTACGGTGGCATGCCGACGTCGGGCACGGTCTTCATCTCCGTCGCGGACTCCGACAAGCGTGCCGTGATCCTGCCCGCGCATCGCCTCCAGCAGCTCGGCTTCACCATCGTGGCGACCGAGGGCACGGCCGAGATCCTCTCGCGCAACGGCATCGCGGTCACCGTCGTCGAGAAGTACAGCGAGACGCAGGAATCGGGTGCGCGGAACATCGTCGACCTCATCAACGACGGGGAGATCGACATCGTCGTGAACACCCCGTCGGGTGGCGCTGCGCGTGCCGACGGCTACGAGATCCGCGCGGCGGCTGTGGCCGCCGACAAGGCGCTGTTCACCACGATGGCCGTTCTCGGCGCCGCGGTGAGCGGAATGGATGCCGCGCACGAGGGCTTCGAGGTGAAGAGCCTCCAGGAGTACGCCCTCGACCGCAGGGCCGCAGTGTGAGCGAACACTTCGGTGAGCGGGTCCGCGCAGTCCTCGACGCGCGCGGGCCCCTCTGCGTCGGCATCGATCCGCACGAAGGCCTCCTGGTCGACTGGGGGCTCGGCGTCGACGCAGCGGGCGTGCGTGAGTTCGGGCTCCGCACGGTCGAGGCCGCCGCGGGTCGGGTCGGGATCGTCAAGCCCCAGGTGTCCTTCTTCGAGCGCTTCGGATCCGCGGGCTTCGCCGCGCTCGAGGAGGTCATGGCCGTTGCACGTGCCGCAGACCTCCTCGTGATCGCCGACGCCAAGCGCGGCGACATCGGCTCGACGATGGACGCCTACGCCGCCGCATGGCTCAGCCCGGGGTCGCCTCTCGAGGCCGACGCTCTCACCGTGAACCCCTTCCTCGGTGTCGGAGCGCTCGACGGCGCGTTCCGAGTGGCCCAGGAGCACGGGAAGGGACTCTTCGTCCTCGCCGCCACGAGCAACCCGGAGGCCACCGTCCTGCAGCGGTCGGTGTCGGTCAACGGTCGCGCCGTCTCCGCCGACATCGTCTCCGTGGTGTCCGCTCGCAACGCCGAGCAGGTCACGCCGGGGGAGTGGGGGAGCTTCGGCTTCGTCATCGGTGCGACGGTCGACTGGACGGATGCGGGCATCGCGGCCTTCACGCCACCCACACCCATCCTCGCTCCGGGCTTCGGCGCTCAGGGCGCCACGCCGGACGATCTCCGCCATCGGTTCGGCTCGATGAGTCGCTCCGTCATCGCGAGCGAGAGCCGCAGCATCCTCTCGGCCGGTCCTGCCGGGCTCGCCGAGGCCATCGACGCCCGCGTCGCGCAGTACAGGGAGGTCGATCGTGGCTGAAGCTCGTCCGGTACCCGAGGTCGACCGCGCCGCCGCGGCGCGCAAGGCGGTCGAGCGCCGCCGTGCGCGCGCGTCGCTCAAGCGCGATCTGACGACGCGCGTGGTGACCCCGCAGAAGGTCCTCGCGAAGGCCGTGGCCGATGCCGACTCGGTCGAGGGCTCGATGCGGATCACCGACTTCCTGCTCGCCCTCCCGGCGATCGGGGCGGGCAAGCGCGACCGCATCCTCGACGAGCTGGGGATCTCTCCCGTCAAACGCCTGGGCGGACTCGGCGTGCGGCAGCGCGTCGCACTCTCGCGGTGGCTCGACGGGCGTTTCCCGGTGCTCGAGCCGCGAGGCGCCCGCAGCCGACTGCTCGTGCTCGCCGGTCCGACCGCCGTGGGCAAGGGCACCGTCGCAGCGCACATCCGCGAGCACAACCCCGAGATCCACCTGTCGGTCTCCGCGACGACACGCCCGCCCCGTCCCGGCGAGATCGACGGGGTGCACTACTACTTCGTCGACGATGCCGAGTTCGATCGGCTGATCGCCGACGACGAGCTGCTCGAGTACGCGGTGGTGCACAACCGCTCGCGCTACGGCACGCCGAGGGCCCCGATCGACGCCGCCCTCGCCGCGGGGAAGACCGTGCTCCTGGAGATCGACCTGCAGGGCGCACGGCAGGTGCGCAAGGCGGAGCCGTCGGCGACGCTCATCTTCCTGCTGCCCCCGACGTGGGACGAACTGGTGCAGCGACTGGTCGGTCGTGGCACCGAGGGCGCGGAGGAACGAGCCCGGCGACTCCGCACCGCGAAGGTGGAACTGGCGGCTCAGAACGAGTTCGACCACCTCATCGTGAACGAGGACGTCGCCGCGGCAGCCGCCGAGGTCGTAGAATTGTCTTCAAGCTCTGCGCGCTGACACGATTCCGAGGCTCTCGCAGCACCTGGGTCCCTGAGCTTGTCGAAGGGTCGCGCGCCTATTGCACCGTCTTCGCGACGATCCCGTCGCCTGATCAGGAGGTCTCATCATGGCCGGACACCACAACAACGGCATCATCGATCCCCCCATCGACAACCTTCTCGACCGCGTCGACTCCAAGTACGAGCTCGTGATCTACGCCGCCAAGCGCGCCCGCCAGATCAACGACTACTACTCCGACCTGCACGAGGGCAACCTCTTCGACAACGTCGGCCCGCTCGTCGACTCGTCGGTCGAGGACAAGCCGCTCACCATCGCTCTGCACGAGATCAACGAGGACAAGCTCCGCCTCCGTCACGCGGAGTGACCTTCGATGACCGTGCCGCCATCTGATGTCGGCGGCACGGTCCAGACTGGGGATCACCCCCTTCCGTCGTACGATCCCGTTCTGGAGCACTGATGAGCGCCCTGCGTCTGTTCACGTCCGAATCCGTCACCGAGGGGCACCCGGACAAGATCTGCGACCAGATCTCGGACAGCATCCTCGACGGGCTCATCGCGAAGGACCGGGATTCCCGCGTGGCGGTCGAGACGCTCGTCACCACGGGCCTCGTCCACGTCGCCGGTGAGATCCGGACCGAGGCGTACGTCGACATCCCGACGATCGTGCGGCAGGTCGTCAACGGCATCGGCTACACGTCGAGCGACACCGGCTTCGACGGCGACTCCTGCGGTGTGAGCGTGTCGGTGGGCGAGCAGTCCACGGACATCGCGCACGGCGTCGACAACGCCCAGGAGCACCGCGACGGCTCGTCGGTCGATCCCCTCGACGGGCTGGGCGCCGGCGACCAGGGCATCATGTTCGGCTTCGCCACGAACGAGACCCCGCAGCTGATGCCGATGGCCGCCTGGACGGCGCATCGCATCGCCGAGCGCCTCACCGAGGTGCGTCGTTCGGGTCTCCTGCCCTTCCTCCGTCCTGACGGCAAGACGCAGGTCACCCTGGGCTACGAGGGCTTCACGCCGAAGACGGTCGACGCGGTCGTGCTCTCCACACAGCACAACCCGGACATCTCACAGGACGACCTCAAAGCTCAGGTCCGCGAGCACGTCATCGACCCGATCCTCGCCGAGACCGGTCTCGAACTCGACGGCCTCACCTACTACATCAACCCGGCGGGTCCGTTCGTCACCGGCGGGCCGAAGGGCGACGCGGGTCTGACCGGCCGCAAGATCATCATCGACACCTACGGCGGTGCGGCTCGCCACGGCGGCGGCGCCTTCAGCGGCAAGGACCCGTCGAAGGTCGATCGCTCCGGAGCGTACGCGACGCGTTGGGTCGCGAAGAACGCGGTCGCCGCCGGGCTGGCGGACCGGCTCGAGGTGCAGGTCGCCTACGCCATCGGCGTGGCACGACCCGTCGGCCTCTACGTCGAGACCTTCGGCACCGGCAAGGTGTCGGACGAGGTGATCACCCGCGCGATCAGCGAGGTCTTCGACCTCCGTCCGCAGGCCATCATCGAAGAGCTCGACCTGCTGCGTCCGATCTATGCGCAGACCGCGGCATACGGGCATTTCGGGCGCGAGCTTCCCGAGTTCACCTGGGAGCGCACGGACCGCGCAGAAGAGCTGCGGCGCGCTGCCGGTCTCTGACGGGCCGACCGCCATGACGCAGAGCCGGCGCATCGCGCGCGTGCTCCTGGACTCGCCGCTCCCGCAGCTCGACAGGCTGTTCGACTACGCCCTCCCTCTCGAGCTGGGCGACGTACCGCTCGGCGTGCGCGTCCGAGTGCCGTTGCGCACGGCGGGACGAGTGGTCGACGGCTACGTCGTCGGGATCGGCTCCGAGGATGACGCCGACCGGCCGCTCTCCGAGGTGGAGAGCGTCGTCTCTCCCGTGTCGGTGCTGCCCGACAGGCTCCATCGTCTCGCGCGTCGGGTGGCCGATCGCGCCGCAGGATCGGAATCCGACATCCTGCGCCTGGTGATCCCCAAGCGCCAGGTGCGGGTGGAGAAGGCGTGGACCGACGATTCGACGCCCGTCGCTCCCGATGCGGACGCCCTCACCGCGGCGGATGATCTGATCGCCGCCTACGACGGCCTCGGAGAGGTGCTGGGCGGCGGAGGCCGTGCCGCCGTCGAGGCCATCCCCGTCGCACACGAGGGGGAGCAGGGATGGTCTGCCCTGCTCGCGGCCTCGGCAGCGCGGATGCTCGGCGACGGGCGCTCCAGCATCCTCATCGTGCCGGATCACCGCGATCTCGATCGCCTGCTCTCCGCGCTCGAGGTCCTGGTGCCTGCGGAGGCCGTGGTGCGCTACGACTCGCGCCAGACGAACCCCGAGCGCTACCGGGCCTTCCTGCGCTCCCTCGAAGACGCGCCGTGCATCGTCGTCGGCAACCGCTCGTCGGTGTACGCCCCCGTCCGCGCCGGGCTCGTCGCCGTCTGGGACGATGGCGACCCCCTGCTCGGCGAGCCCCTGGCGCCCTACGTCAACGCCAGGGACGCGGCCCTTCTCCGTCAGGAGCAGGAGGAGTCCGCGCTGCTCTTCGTCGGGCACACGCGCACGACCGACGTCGAGCGACTGGTGGCGCACGGGTGGCTGAAGGATGTCCGCGCCGCGCGTCGGGTTCTGCCGCGGATCGTGCTCAGCACTCCGCACGAGATGGAGCAGCCGACGGCCCAGCGGATGCCGTCCTCCGCGTTCCTCGCCGCGCGTAACGCCGCAGCCGACGGGCCGGTGCTGGTGCAGGTCTCCCGCCCGGGCTTCGCGCCCTCGCTCGTGTGCGCCGAATGCCGCGCCCCGGCTCGCTGCGCCCACTGCGGAGGCCCCCTCGGGGCGACGCATCGGGGCGCGGTGCCGGTCTGCGGCTGGTGCGGGCGGGGAGCGCGGGCGTGGGCGTGCCCCGCCTGCTCCTCGACGAAGCTCCGCCTCGCGTCATCCGGAAGCGAGCGCACCGCAGACGAGCTGGGCAAGGCGTTCCCCGGCGTCCGGGTCATCGTCGCCGACAGCGCCCACCCCGTCGAACGCGTCGCCGACAAGCCGGCGCTCGTCGTCGCGACGCGGGGCGCCGAGCCGATCGCGGACGGCGGGTACCGTGCGGTGGTGCTCCTCGACGGACCCCGGATGCTGCAGGCGCCCGATCTCCGCATCGGCGAGGCCTGCCTGCGCTGGTGGTCGAACGCGGCGGCGCTCGCGGCGCCCGGCGCGCCCGTGCACCTGGTCGGCGTCGACGGAGGCGTGGCCAGGGCGCTCGCGACCTGGACGCAGTCGACCTACGCGAGAGCCGAGCTGGCGGAGCGCGGGCCTCTGCACATGCCCCCGGCGGCCCGTGTCGCGCTCGTCGAGGGCACCACGGCCGCCGTCGCCCGCGGTCTGGCCGCGCTCGACGAGCTCGCGCTTCCGTCCGACGCGGTGCTGGGGCCGGTCCCCGTGGAGTCTGACGACGTCCCGCCTCGGGTGCGCGCGCTCGTGCGGTTCGACTACGGCGCGGGCACGAAGGTCGCGACCACGCTGCGCGCCGCCGTCGTCGCTGAAGCGGTGAGCTCGAGACGCGGCAGGGCCAGGTCGGCTCGGAGCCCGCTCACGGTTCGCCTCGATATCCTCGACCCAGAGCTCTGACCCGTACCGGTCACGGCTCTCCCGATCCACCTCGCATCCCTCCGGAGCACCTTCATGCGTCTCGTCTTCGCCGGCACACCCACCGCCGCGGTCCCCACCCTCCGTCGCCTCGCGACAGAGCACGACGTCGCCGCGGTCGTCACGCGCCCTGATGCGCCGCTCGGGCGCAAGAGGCAGCTGACGCCCTCGCCGGTCGCTCAGGCGGCGGCCGAGCTCGGACTGCCCGTCATCAAGGCCGCGCGGCTGGACGAGGAGGCCACCGCGCGCATCGAGGCCCTCGATGTCGAACTCGGCGTGATCGTGGCGTACGGCGGTCTCGTCCGCGAGCCGCTGCTGTCGACGCCGACGAAGGGCTGGATCAACCTCCACTTCTCGCTGCTGCCGCAGTGGCGGGGCGCCGCGCCCGTGCAGCGAGCGCTGATCGCCGGCGACGAGCAGCTCGGCGCCAGCGTGTTCCAGCTGGTGCCGGCCCTCGACGCGGGCGACGTCTTCGCGATGAGGACGGTCGACATCGCGGCCGACGCGACAGCGGACGCCGCCCTCGAGGCCCTCGCCGTCGACGGAGCGGAGCTCACGGCCGAGGTCGTCGCAGAGATCGCCGCCGGGACGGCGGTGGCCGTGCCGCAGGTCGGTGAGCCGACGCTCGCACCGAAGCTCACGCTCGACGACGGACTCCTGGACTGGAACCTGCCGCTGGCCGAGGTGTATGCACGCCTGCGCGGAGTGACGCCGGAACCGGGAGCGCACACGACTGTCGGCGGGCAGCGGGTGAAGATCCTCGAGGCACGGCCGGGCGCGAGCGAGCACACGCTCGTACACGGTGAGATCCGCCCGACCAAGGACGCCCTGCTCATCGGCACGGCCACGGATCCGCTCGCCGTCACCCGCGTGCAGCCGGCGGGCAAGGGGGCCATGAACGCCGTCGACTGGTGGCGCGGACAGCGCGGATCCGAGAGTCTGCGAGCCGGAGCGTGAGCGGCCCCCAGGACCGAGCGGGCAGAGCGGGATCCGGCCCGCGCACGCCCGGGCGCGCGCCGTCTCGGAATCAGCGCGGCGGTGAGGCGCGATCGGGCGCATCCCGCTCACCGCAGCGCACCCGCACCGTGCAGCCGGCGCGCCGGGTGGCCTACGACGTCCTCCGCGCCGTCTCGGAGTCCGACGCGTACGCGAACCTCATCCTGCCCACCGCCATCGCCGACGCGGGCCTGAACCCGCAGGATGCCGCGCTGGCGACCGAACTCGCCTACGGCACCCTCCGACGGCGGGGCACCTATGACGCGATCATCGCGACGGCTGCCGACCGGTCGGTCGACGACATCGACCCGGCCGTTCTCGACGCCCTCCGGCTCGCGACGCATCAGCTGCTCGCGACACGCGTGGCGTCGCACGCGGCGGTCAACGAATCGGTGAACCTGGCCTCGTCCGCGCAGGGGCGCGGCGCCGGGAGCTTCGCGAACGCCGTGCTCCGGCGGATCTCGCGGGAGACCCCCGGCGAGTGGCAGGAGCGCATCGAAAGCGCCGCCCGATCCGACGACGAGCGGCTCTCCCTGCGATCGGCGCACCCCGTCTGGGTCATCCGCGCCCTGCGGCGCGCTCTCGCCGCGGAGGATCGCGTCGACGAGCTCGAGGCGCTCCTCGAGGCGGACAACGTCTCTCCGGAGGTCACTCTCGTCGCGCTTCCCGGCCTGGCGGAGCCGGGTGAGCCCCGTCGGCCCTATGCTCCGACGGCCTACGGATCGCCGGGTGGTGACCCGCATCGGGTGATCGCGGCATCCGGAGGCACGGTGCGCGTGCAGGACGAAGGCTCGCAGCTCGTCGCGCTGGCCCTCGCCGGCGCCGCACCCATCCGCGAGGGGGAGCGCTGGCTCGACCTCTGCGCAGGACCCGGTGGCAAGACCGCCCTTCTCGCGGCGATCGCCCGGAGAAGCGGCGCGGCGCTCGAGGCGAACGAGATCGTGCCGACCCGGGCCCGGCTCGTGCGCAACGCGCTGAGGGCCGTTCCCGGTGACGTCGTCGTGCATGAGGAGGACGGCCGGTCCTTCGCCTCGTCGCGCCCGGGCGAGTTCGATCGCATCCTCGTCGACGCGCCATGCACGGGGCTGGGAGCGTTGCGCCGCCGCCCCGAGGCGCGGTGGCGCAAGTCCCCGGCCGATGTCGCCGAGCTCGTGCCGCTGCAGGTCGAACTGCTGACTGCGGCGCTCGACGCGCTCGCACCCGGCGGGATCGTCGCCTACGTCACATGCTCACCCCATCTCGCCGAGACGACGGGCGTCGTCCAGGAGGCGCTCCGCGGTCGCGACGACGTGAGCGAGCTCGACGCGCGCAGCGTGATGCAGTCGTCGGCGTCATCGCCGATGGACCTCGCCGACGACGGCTCGGGCCGGGTGCAGCTCTGGCCCCATCGCCACGGGACCGACGCGATGTTCCTGGCGCTCCTCCAGCGGAGCGCGACCCAGGTGGACGGCGACACCGCCGCGGAAGGAGACTAGACCCGTGGAACTTCCCGGCGCACCGCGCATCAACCCCAGCATCCTCGCCGCCGACTTCGTGAACATGCAGCGTGATCTCGCGAAGATCGCGACCGCCGATTTCGCGCACGTGGACGTCATGGACAACCACTTCGTGCCGAACCTCACGTTCGGTCCGCAGATGGTGGAGCGGATCCAGGCGACCAGCCCCATTCCTCTCGACGTGCACCTGATGATCACGGATCCCGACCGCTGGGCGCCCGGCTATGCCGAGATCGGCGCGGCGAGCGTGACCTTCCACCTCGAGGCGGCGGCTGACCCGATCTCGCTCGCGCGCCAGCTGCGGAGCATCGGCGCGAGAGCCGGCGTCGCGATCAAGCCCGACACTCCCGCCGAGGGGCTCTACAGCGTGCTCGAGGAATTCGATCAGATCCTCGTCATGACGGTCGAGCCCGGTTTCGGCGGGCAGGGATTCATGTCGGAGACCATGCCGAAGCTGCGCGCACTCGCGGACGAGGCGAGGCGTCGCGGATCGACGGTGTGGCTGCAGGTCGATGGCGGCATCTCCGACTCGACGATCGAGCAGGCGGCCGAGGCGGGCGCCGACACCTTCGTCGCGGGCTCCGCGGTGTTCGGTGCCGACGACGTCGAAGCCGCCGTCACCCGGCTCAGGGACCGCGCCAGAGCCGCTAGCCTGGAATCGTGAAGACTTTCGACGAGCTGTTCGCCGAGCTCAGCGTCAAGGCCGAGACCCGCCCCGAGGGGTCGGGCACCGTCGCGGAGCTCGACGGCGGCGTCCACACGATCGGCAAGAAGATCGTCGAGGAGGCCGCCGAGGTGTGGATGGCCTCCGAGTACGAGTCCGACGACGCGGCGGCCGAGGAGATCTCCCAGCTGCTGTACCACCTGCAGGTGATGATGATCGCGAAGGGCCTGACGCTGCAGGACGTGTATCGACATCTGTGATGCCCGCCATCACATTCGAATCGATCTGAAAGCTGTTCATGCTGCGCATTGCTGTTCCCAACAAGGGCTCCCTCTCGGAGACCGCCGCCGAGATGCTCGCCGAGGCCGGGTACGCCGGTCGTCGCGATCCCAAGACGCTCCACGTCGTCGACGCCGAGAACGACGTCGAGTTCTTCTTCCTCCGTCCCCGTGACATCGCGACCTACGTCGCCTCCGGCGCACTCGACGTCGGGATCACCGGTCGCGACCTGCTGCTCGACGTGCAGCAGCCCGCACGGGAGATCGAGCAGCTCGGCTTCGGCGGCTCCACGTTCCGCTTCGCGGGCGAACCCGGTCGTTTCTCGACGATCCAGGACCTCGACGGTGTGCGTGTCGCGTCCGCGTACCCGGGTCTGGTCGGCGCGTTCCTGCGCGAACACGGCGTGTCCGCCGAGCTCGTGCAGCTCGACGGCGCCGTCGAGTCGGCCGTGCGGCTCGGCGTGGCCGATGCTGTGGCCGACGTTGTGTCGACCGGCACGACGCTGCGCCAGGCCGGACTCGAGATCTTCGGTCCGGTGATCCTCGAGTCGGAGGCGGTCCTGATCAGCCGTCCGGGCGATGCCGAGGGCACCGAGACGCTGCTCCGTCGCCTCCGCGGCGTGATGGTCGCGCACCGCTACGTGCTGCTCGACTACGACCTCCCTGCGGAGCTCGTCGACCAGGCCGTCGCCATCGCGCCCGGCCGCGAGTCGCCGACGATCTCGCCGCTGCGCGACCCCGCCTGGGTCGCGGTGCGGGTGATGATCCCGAGGCGTCGGGTCAACCAGCTCATGGACGACCTGTACGCGCTGGGCGCACGGGCCATCCTCGTCACCGCCATCCACGCAGCAAGGCTGTGATGACGCTCGCCAGTCGCGTCATCCCGTGCCTGGACGTCGCGGCGGGACGCGTGGTCAAGGGCGTCAACTTCGAGAACCTCCGCGACATGGGCGACCCCGTCGAACTGGCCCGCCACTACGCGGCGCAGGGCGCCGACGAGATCACCTTCCTCGACGTCACCGCGACGGTCGACGCGCGGTCGACGACGTACGACGTCGTCCAGCGCACGGCCGAGCAGGTGTTCGTGCCGCTCACGGTCGGCGGGGGAGTGCGCAGCGTCGACGACGTGTCCCGCCTGCTGTCGGTCGGCGCCGACAAGGTCGGCGTGAACTCGGCGGCCATCGCCCGCCCCGACCTTCTCGGCGAGATCGCCGATCGCTTCGGCGCACAGGTGCTCGTGCTCTCGCTCGACGTGAAGCGCGCGGACACCACGCGCTCGGGGTTCGTGGTGACGACCCACGGTGGCCGGACGCAGACGACCCTCGACGCCCTCGACTGGGCGCGCGAGGCGGCCGAACGCGGTGCCGGAGAGCTGCTGGTCAACTCGATCGACGCCGACGGCACGAGAGACGGATTCGACCTGGAGCTGGTGTCGCTCATGCGCGAGACCTCGTCCGTGCCGGTGATCGCCTCGGGCGGTGCCGGCAAGGCGTCTGACTTCGCGCCGGCCATCAAAGCGGGGGCGGATGCCGTGCTGGCGGCGAGCGTGTTCCACACGGGCGCGCTGACGGTCGGCGACGTGAAAGACGCGCTGCGCGCAGAGGGAGTGCTGGTTCGATGAGCGACACCGAGCAGAGCGACACCGAGCAGAGCGACACCGTCGAGCAGCGCATCGCGCAGGTCGCCTTCAACGCCGACGGCCTCGCACCCGTCATCGTGCAGCAGTGGGACACCCAGGAGGTGCTCATGCTCGCATGGGTCGATGCGGAGGCGCTCCGTCGCACCCTGACCACCGGGCGTGCCGTCTACTGGTCGCGCTCGCGCCAGGAGTACTGGCGCAAGGGAGACACCTCGGGTCACATCCAGGTCGTGCACGAGGCCCGTCTCGACTGCGACGGTGACGCGATCCTGCTGCGGGTCGACCAGACGGGTCCGGCATGTCACACCGGCACGCGGACCTGCTTCGACACGACCGATCTCGGGGCCGTCGACGGCGAGTCCGTCCTATGACGCTGGTGCGCCGCGGCCGCTCGATCGCCGTTCTCGGCTTCTTGCTCGCGGGGGCCATCGGGATCATCGCGTCCACGCAGACCTGGCTGACCGTCGAGCGCGCCGACGCCGGCGAGGCGATCCTGGTGCCCGGCGCCTCCGCGCTGCCCCTCCTCGCCCCGCTCAGCCTCGCGGTGCTCGCCCTCGGGCTCGCGCTGTCGATCGTGGGCCCGATCGTGCGCCTGGTGCTCGGAGTGCTGGCGACCGCTGCGGCGCTGTTCCTCGGCTGGACGACGGTGCAGCTGCTGCTGTCGGAGCCGGTCGACGCGGTGGCGCCGACGGTGACGGAGACGACCGGACTCGCCGGGGACGCGGCGATCGCGGATGTGGTGCAGACGATCGAGCTGTCCGCCTGGCCCGTCGTGACGCTGATCGGCTGGGTCCTTCTGCTCGCGGTGTCCCTTCTCGTGCTGGTGACGGGGCGGTCGTGGAGGTCCGGTGGCCGTCGCTACCGCACGGACGCGGCGCACGAGACGCAGACCGCCGGCCCGGTCGACGCCATCGACTCCTGGGACGACCTGTCGCGCGGAACCGACCCGACACGCTGACCCCGATAGACTGAATCAGATCCCGCACGTCGTCCCCGGAGGAGACCATGACCAACCCGATCGCTGACCCCGGCCACGGACACTCGCCTGCAGCCTGGACGGCCGTGATCATCATGCTCGCCGGCTTCACGCTGGCGACGCTGGCCTTCTGCCTCGCCGAGTTCAGCCCGGTCTGGATCACCCTGATCTACGTCTTCGCGGCTCTCATCCCGATCGGCGCGATCGTGGGCTGGGCGCTCGCGCGTGCCGGGTATGGCGTGAAGGGCCCCAAGTACTCGCCGAAGGCGCACTAATGGTGCTCGCCGACCTCACGGCCGGCGCAGTCGCAGACGCTGAGCGTCGCGCTCTCACCCGGCCGCTGGCCGAGGTGGAACGCGACGCTCTCGCGCGCCCCGCCGCCCGAGACGCCCTCGCTTTCCTCGCTCCCGCCGAACGCGTGAAGATCATCGCCGAGGTCAAGCGCGCGAGCCCGTCGCGCGGCGCCCTCGCCGAGATCCCCGATCCGGCTCACCAGGCATCGTTGTACGAGACCGGGGGAGCGTCAGCGATCAGTGTCCTCACCGAGGAGCGCCGCTTCGGCGGAAGCCTCGCCGACCTCGAGGCCGTCACGGCCCGGGTCTCGCTCCCCGTGCTCCGCAAGGACTTCATCGCCACCCGCTACCAGGTGCTCGAGGCCCGCGCCGCCGGCGCCGACCTGGTGCTCCTGATCGTCGCCGGGCTCGAGCCCGCTGTCCTGCGGGATCTCTTCGGCTTCATCGCGGAACTGGGCATGACCCCTCTCGTCGAGACGCACTCGGCAGATGAGCTCGAGGTCGCGATCGACCTCGGCGCGCCGCTCATCGGGGTCAACGCCCGTGATCTGAAGACCCTCGAGCTCGACCGCGACCTCTTCGGGCGCCTGGTCGACCGCATCCCCGACTCGGCCGTGAAGATCGCCGAGTCCGCGGTGCTCACCCCCGCAGACGTGGCGCACTATCGTTCCGCGGGCGCGGACGTCGTCCTGATCGGTGAGGCGCTCGTCACGGGCGACCCCGTCGCCACTTTGAAGAGCTTCCTGGAGGTCTCGTGAGCCTGCGCGATCAGCACGGCCCCCTGTTCGGCGACTACGGCGGACGCTACATGCCGGAATCGCTCATCGCAGCGATCGACGAGCTCTCGGCCGCGTACGCCGAGGCGATCGTCGATCCGGCCTTCCGCGACGAGCTGGCGTCGCTCCTCAGCTCGTATGCGGGTCGTCCGTCGCCGCTGACCGAGGTGGCGCGCTTCGCGGAGCACGCCGGGGGAGCGCGCGTCTTCCTGAAGCGCGAGGACCTCAACCATACGGGATCCCACAAGATCAACAACGTGCTGGGCCAGGCGCTGCTGACCAAGCGCCTCGGCAAGACCCGTGTGATCGCCGAGACCGGAGCCGGGCAGCACGGTGTCGCCACGGCGACGGCCGCCGCCCTGTTCGGACTCGACTGCACGATCTACATGGGCGAGGTCGACACCGAACGCCAGGCGCTCAACGTGGCTCGGATGCGCCTGCTCGGCGCCGAGGTCGTCGCGGTCACGTCGGGTTCCCGCACCCTGAAGGACGCCATCAACGACGCGTACCGGGACTGGGTCGCCTCGGTCGAGACCACCAACTACATCTTCGGCACGGCAGCAGGCCCCCACCCGTTCCCGGCGATGGTGCGCGACTTCCAGAAGATCATCGGCGAAGAGGCGCGTCAGCAGCTGCTCGACGAGGTCGGACGCCTGCCCGATGCGGTCATCGCGTGCGTCGGCGGCGGATCGAACGCCATCGGCATGTTCGACGCGTTCCTGGACGACGAGGGCGTGAAGCTCTACGGCGTCGAGGCCGCCGGTGACGGCGTGGACACCCCGAAGCATGCCGCGTCGATCGAGCGCGGTCGCCCCGGCATCCTGCACGGAGCGAAGACCTACGTCCTCCAGGACGAAGACGGTCAGACCGTCGAGTCCCACTCGATCTCTGCCGGGCTCGACTACCCGGGCGTGGGTCCCGAGCACTCCTGGCTCGCCGACATCGGCCGTGCGGACTACATCCCGGCCACCGACGACGAGGCGATGCAAGCGCTGCGCCTGCTCAGCCGCACGGAGGGCATCATCCCGGCGATCGAGTCGGCGCATGCTCTCGCCGGGGCGCTGCGTCTTGGACGGGAGCTCGGGCCGGATGCCGTGCTCGCGGTCTGCCTGTCGGGTCGTGGGGACAAGGACATGGACACTGCCGCCCGCTACTTCGATCTCTACGACGCCGAGGCGCTCGAGCACGACGTGACCGAGGAATCCGCCGAAGAGGAAGCGGCGTCGAAGGGGGAGCCGCAGCTATGAGCCGCGTCGAACAGGCCATCCGCAAGGCCGAGGCCGCGGGTCGCAGCGCGTTCGTCGGCTACCTGCCCGTCGGGTTCCCCGACCTCGACACGAGCATCCATGCCGCGATCGCCCTCGCAGAGAACGGCGTCGACATCATCGAGCTCGGCCCGCCCTACAGCGACCCGGTCATGGACGGTGCGGTGATCCAGGAGGCGACGACAGCCGCGCTCGCGAACGGCTTCAAGATGAAGGATCTGTTCACCGCGGTGCGCGCGATCACCGAGGCCACCGACGTGCCCGTCCTCGTCATGACCTATTGGAACCCCGTGTTCCAGTACGGAGTCGATCGATACGCCGACGATCTCCTCGCCGCCGGTGGGGCAGGACTCATCACGCCGGACATCACACCCGAGGTCGCGGGCGAATGGATCGCCGCCAGTGAGCGCACCGGCCTCGATCGCGTCTTTCTCGCGGCCCCGACCTCGTCGGACGAGCGTCTGAAGCTCGTCGTCGAATCGTCGACCGGGTTCGTCTACACCGTCTCCACGATGGGCATCACGGGCGAGCGCGCCGAGCTCGACCGTGCCGCTCGCACGCTCGTCGCCCGGCTCCGCGAGCAGGGCGCCACGCGCGCCTGCGTCGGCATCGGCATCTCCACCGCCGAGCAGATCGCCGGCGTCTCGGAGTACGCCGACGGTGCCATCGTCGGCACCGCGCTCGTCCGAGCCCTCCGCGACGGCGGCATCCCCGCTCTCGCGGAGGTCACCCGCACCCTGGCCGTCGGCACGTCGTCGGCGCGCCCCGTACACGAGAACTAGAATCGCACTCATGTCCCTCGCGCTCCACAGCACCTTCAGCGGCGTGCTCGCCAGCATCCCCAGCCCGCCGGTCTCGTACATCGATCTCGGTCCGCTGCGCATCCACTTCTACGCGCTGTGCATCATCGCCGGCATCATCGCCGCGGTCCTGCTGACGAACCACCGTCTGACGCGGCGTGGGGCCGAGCCGTGGGTCGTGATCGACATCTCCATCCTCGCGGTGCCGCTCGCGATCATCGGTGCGCGCATCTTCCACGTGCTCACCCACCCGGGCTTCTACTTCGGCGAGGGCAAGAACACCTGGAACCCCTTCGAGCCCGGATCCGTGTGGGCGATCTGGGAGGGCGGCATCGCCATCTTCGGCGCCCTCATCGGCGGCGCGGTGGGCGCGTACCTCGGCTGCCGCTGGACCGGCATCCGCTTCTGGACCTTCGCCGACGCCCTCGCGCCTGGACTCCTGCTCGCCCAGGCCATGGGCCGCTTCGGCAATTGGTTCAACAAGGAGCTCTATGGGCTCCCGACGGATCTGCCCTGGGGCCTTGAGATCCCGTCCGACAACCTCGCCTTCCCCCCGGGCCTTCCCGAGGGCACGCTGTTCCACCCGACGTTCCTCTACGAGGTCATCTGGAACGGTCTCGGCGTCATCGTCCTGCTGTGGCTGAGCCGCAAGGCGACCGCCCTGCAGTGGGGTCGCCTGTTCGCGATCTACCTCATCTGGTACAGCGCCGGCCGCGTCGTCTGGGAGTCGATCCGCATCGATCCGAGTGAGATCATCCTGGGCCTGCGCAGCAACGTCTGGGCCGCGATCATCGGCATCGTCGTGGGCCTCGTCATCCTCGTCGTGCAGTCGCGTCGCCACCCCGGACTCGAGCCTTCGCCGTACCAGCCCGGGCGCGGACGGAAGGATCTGGACGCTGATGTAGAATCGCAGAACAATCCCTCCGACTTCGTGGACCTGAGTGAGCCTCCGTCCGATGAAGTCGCCGCAGGAGCCAGCGCCACAAGCACCGCTCCCACGGACACCGAAGGCTCCCGATAGCCGATCGGTCCGTGCGGACCCCATCGCATCCACCCGGCCAATGACGCCCCCGGGTCATCCGAAGATCTGAGGACGGTACTGGTGTATTTTCAGCCTCCCTACGGCGCCTCCGGCGCCTACCCGCCGAAGCAGGGCATGTACAACCCGGCGTTCGAGAAGGACGCCTGCGGCCTCGCCATGGTCGCGACCCTGCGTGGCGAAGCAGGCCACGACATCATCGCGCTGGCGCTCGAAGCGCTGCGCAACCTCGAGCACCGCGGTGCGATCGGCTCGGATGCCGGCACCGGAGACGGTGCGGGCATCCTGACGCAGATGCCGGATGCGTTCCTGCGGGCCGTGGTCGAGTTCGAGCTCCCGCCGGTCGGCGAGTACGCCGCCGGGTTGGCGTTCCTCCCACGCGACTCGAGCCAGCGCCGGCAGCAGAAGGCCGGCATCGAGAAGATCGCCCGCGCCGAGGGACTCCGCGTCCTCGGATGGCGCGAGGTCCCCACCGTCAACGAGCACCTCGGCAAGCTCGCAGACGAGGCGCGCCCGGCCTTCGAGCAGCTCTTCGTGAGCGCCGGGGGAGCGACGCACGCCGACGCCCCGCTCACCGGGATCGCGCTCGACCGCGTCGCCTATCGGCTGCGCAAGCGCGCGGGTCATGAACTCGGCGCCTACTTCGTGTCGCTGTCCGCCAGGACCCTCGGTTACAAGGGCATGGTCACGACGCTGCAGCTCGAGCCGTTCTACCCCGATCTGCAGGACGAGCGGTTCATGTCCGAGCTCGCGGTCGTGCACTCGCGCTACTCGACCAACACGTTCCCGTCGTGGCCGCTGGCGCAGCCGCTGCGGATGCTCGCCCACAACGGCGAGATCAACACCGTGGGCGGCAATCGCAACTGGATGCGCGCGCGCCAGTCGCAGCTCGAGTCCGAGCTGCTCGGTGACGTCGCACCGCTGCTGCCGATCTGCACCGACGGCGCGAGCGACTCGGCATCCTTCGACGAGGTGCTCGAGCTCCTGACCCTCACCGGCCGCAGCCTGCCCCACGCCATCATGATGATGGTGCCCGAGGCGTACGAGAAGCAGTCGGACATCTCGCCGGAGCTGCGTTCGTTCTACGAGTACCACTCGAACCAGATGGAGCCGTGGGACGGCCCGGCTGCGCTGATCTTCACCGACGGCACGCTGGTCGGTGCCACGCTCGACCGCAACGGCCTGCGCCCCGGGCGCTGGACCGAGACGACCGACGGACTCATCGTCATCGGATCAGAGACGGGCGTCCTCACGTTCGAGCCCGAGCGCATCAAGCGTCGCGGACGCCTGATGCCGGGCAAGATGTTCCTCGTCGACACGGCGCAGCGACGCATCATCGAGGACGAGGAGATCAAGCACGACCTCGCGACCCTGCACCCGTGGCAGGAATGGCTGGATGCCGGGTCGGTGCGTCTCGCGGATCTTCCCGAGCGCGAGCACATCGTGCATCCGCCCGCATCGATCACTCGTCGTCAGCGCACCTTCGGCTACACCGAGGAGGAAGTCCGCATCCTGCTGACCCCGATGGGTCAGAACGGCATGGAGCCCCTCGGCGCCATGGGCTCGGACACGCCGATCGCCGTCCTCAGCAAGCGCCCCCGCCTGCTCTTCGACTACTTCACGCAGCAGTTCGCGCAGGTCACCAACCCGCCGCTCGACTCGATCCGCGAAGAGGTCGTCACCAGCCTGAAGCTCGGTCTCGGTCCCGAGAGCAACCTGCTGTCGTGGGGCCCCGACCACACGCGCACGGTGTCGCTCGACTTCCCGGTCATCGACAACGACGAGCTTGCGAAGATCCGCCACATCGACAAGGCCCTGCCCGATCGCTCGAGCGTGACCATCAAGGGCCTCTACCACTTCGACGCCGGCTCCAACACGCTCGAGCAGCGCCTCAGCGAGATGTGCGACGAGGTCGACGAGGCCATCGCCCAGGGCGCGGAGTTCATCATCCTGTCGGACCGCGACTCCAACAAGGACCTGACCCCGATCCCGTCGCTTCTCATGGTGTCGGCGATCCACCACCACCTCATCCGGCGTGAGAACCGCATGAAGGTGGGCCTGATCGTCGAGGCAGGCGACGTCCGCGAGGTGCACCACGTCGCGACGCTGATCGGCTACGGCGCGTCGGCGATCAACCCGTACCTCGCGATGGAGACCGTCGAGCACCTCGTCCGCACCGGCTACATCACGGGGATCAGCCCTGAGAAGGCCGTCAAGAACCTGATCTACGCGCTCGGCAAGGGCGTGCTGAAGATCATGTCCAAGATGGGCATCTCGACCGTGTCGTCGTATGCGGGAGCCCAGGTCTTCGAGGCCGTCGGCCTCAGCGACGAGTTCATCGACAAGTACTTCACCCGCACCGAGTCGAAGCTCGGCGGCATCGGGATCGAGGAGATCTTCCGCGAGAACCAGGCGCGTCACGACTACGCCTACCCCGAGGACGCCGCGGCCCGTGCGCACGAGCGCCTGTGGTCCGGCGGCGAGTACCAGTGGCGCCGCGACGGCTCCCCGCACCTCTTCAGCCCCGAGACCGTGTTCAAGCTCCAGCACTCCACTCGGGAGCGTCGTTACGACCTCTTCCGCGAGTACACGAAGCTCGTGGACGATCAGGCATCGGAGCTGAAGACGCTGCGCGGACTGTTCAAGCTCCGCACGGGGACGCGCAAACCGGTGCCGCTCGATGAGGTTGAGCCGGTCTCGTCGATCGTCAAGCGCTTCTCGACGGGGGCGATGAGCTACGGCTCCATCTCCCGCGAAGCGCACGAGACCCTCGCGATCGCCATGAACCGGATCGGCGGGAAGTCGAACACCGGTGAGGGTGGCGAGGACGCGGACCGTCTCGTGGATCCCGAGCGCCGCAGCTCCATCAAGCAGGTCGCGTCCGGTCGATTCGGCGTCACGAGCCTCTACCTCACCGAGGCGGACGACATCCAGATCAAGCTCGCTCAGGGCGCCAAGCCGGGCGAGGGCGGTCAGCTGCCGCCCCAGAAGGTGTACCCGTGGGTCGCGCGGACACGCGGAGGGACGCCGGGCGTGGGTCTCATCTCTCCGCCCCCGCACCACGACATCTACTCGATCGAGGATCTCAAACAGCTCATCTTCGACCTGAAGCGTGCGAATCCCGACGCTCGCATCCACACGAAGCTCGTCAGCCAGTCGGGCATCGGCGCGGTCTCGGCGGGTGTTGCCAAGGCTCTCAGCGACGTCATCCTCGTCTCGGGACACGACGGCGGCACCGGTGCGAGCCCTCTCAACTCGCTCAAGCATGCGGGCACCCCGTGGGAGCTGGGCCTCGCCGAGACCCAGCAGACGCTCATGCTCAACGGCATGCGCGACCGCGTGGTGGTGCAGGTCGACGGCCAGCTCAAGACCGGTCGAGACGTCGTCATCGGCGCCCTGCTCGGAGCCGAGGAGTTCGGCTTCGCCACGGCGCCGTTGGTCGTGAGCGGCTGCATCATGATGCGCGTCTGCCACCTCGACACCTGCCCCGTGGGGGTCGCCACGCAGAACCCCGCACTGCGGGAGCGCTTCACCGGCAAGCCGGAGTTCGTCGTCAACTTCATGGAGTTCATCGCCGAGGAGGTGCGCGAACTCCTCGCCGAGCTCGGATTCCGCTCGATCGACGAGATCGTCGGTCGTGCCGAGCTCATCGAGGTCGACGCCGCCGTGGAGCACTGGAAGGCGGAGGGACTCGACCTGAGCCCCGTGCTCGACGGGCCGGCGTTCCCCGCAGGGGAGCCGCGCCGCAGCCGCCGGACGCAGGATCACGAGCTCGAGAAGCACTTCGACGTCCAGCTCATCGACATCGCCAAGGGCGCGCTCCTCAACGGGGAGCCCGTGGTCGTCGAGCTGCCCATCGCGAACACCGAGCGCGCCGTCGGCACCATGCTCGGGCACCAGGTCACCTCACGACACGGAGCGGCGGGGCTTCCTCGGGGAACCATCGACGTCACGCTGCACGGCACGGCCGGGCAGTCGCTCGGTGCCTTCCTCCCTTCGGGGATCGTGCTGCGCCTCGAGGGCGACGCGAACGACTACGTGGGCAAGGGGCTCTCCGGCGGCGACATCTCGATCAGGCCGGCGCGCGGAGCGCGGATCGCTCCGCAGGAGAACGTCATCGCGGGCAACGTGATCGGATACGGCGCGACCGCCGGGACGATGTTCCTGTCGGGCGTGGTCGGCGAGCGGTTCCTGGTGCGCAACTCCGGTGCGACCGCGGTGGTCGAGGGTGTGGGCGACCACGCGCTCGAGTACATGACCGGAGGCGTCGCGGTGATCCTCGGCTCGACCGGTCGCAACCTCGGCGCGGGTATGTCCGGGGGAGTGGCGTACATCCGCAACCTCGAGACCGGCAAGGTCAACGCGCAGTCCCTGGGCAGCGGCGAGCTCATGCTCGAGCCGCTCGACCGCGCCGACCTCGAAGTGCTGCGCAGCCTGATCGCGGAGCACGTGGAGCGCACGGGCTCACCGCTCGGCGCCGACATCCTGGCCGGATTCGATGACATCGCCGGTCAGTTCACGAAGGTGCTTCCGCGGGACTATGCCGCAGTGCGCAACATGCGCGAGGAAGCAGTCGCCGAGGGGATAGACCCTGACGGCGACATCGTCTGGAACCGCATCCTGGAGGTGACCGGTGGCTGATCCCAAAGGTTTTCTGAAGGTCACAGAGCGTGAGCTTCCCAAGCGACGCCCCGTGCCGGTCCGCATCATGGACTGGAAGGAGGTGTACGAGCCCGGTGACCAGGCCGTGCTCCGCCGTCAGGCAGGCCGTTGCATGGACTGCGGCGTGCCGTTCTGCCACTCCGGATGCCCGCTGGGCAACCTGATCCCCGAGTGGAATGACCTCACGTGGCGCGGCGAGGGCCGCGCTGCGATCGACCGCCTGCACGCCACGAACAACTTCCCGGAGTTCACGGGACGTCTGTGCCCCGCCCCGTGCGAGAGCGCCTGCGTCCTGGGCATCAACCAGCCCCCGGTCACGATCAAGCAGATCGAGGTGTCGATCATCGACGAGGCGTTCGCGAAGGGCTGGGTCGAACCGCAGCCTCCCGCGCGCCTCACCGGCAAGACCGTCGCCGTCGTGGGCTCCGGCCCTGCAGGCCTCGCGGCCGCGCAGCAGCTCACCCGTGCGGGACACACCGTCGCGGTCTTCGAGCGCGATGACCGCATCGGCGGGCTGCTGCGCTACGGCATCCCCGACTTCAAGATGGAGAAGGGGCAGCTCGAGTCGCGCCTCCGTCAGATGCAGGAGGAGGGCACGCGGTTCCGGGCGGGCGTCACGATCGGCAAGGACATCTCCTGGGCGGACCTCCGCGCGCGGTACGACGCCGTCGTGATCGCGACCGGATCCACGGTGCCCCGCGAACTCGCGATCCCCGGTCGGGATCTCGACGGGGTGCACTTCGCGATGGAGTACCTCGTCGAGTCCAACCACGCCGTCGCCGGCGACAAGGTCACCGACCAGATCACCGCCGAGGGCAAGCACGTCATCGTCATCGGCGGCGGCGACACCGGAGCCGACTGCATCGGGACGGCCCACCGTCAGGGCGCGCTCAGCGTGACGAACCTCGCCATCGGCAAGCAGCCGGGAACGGACCGTCCCGGTCACCAGCCCTGGCCGATGATGCCGACCGTCTTCGAGGTGCAGTCCGCGCACGAAGAGGGCGGCGAGCGGGTGTTCCTCGCGTCCACGGTCGAGTTCCTCTCGAACGAGGTCGGCGAGGTCCGCGCGCTGCGCGTGGCCGAGACCGAGTACATCGACGGCCGACGCGTCCCGAAGAGCGGCACCGAGCGGGAGATCCCCGCAGACCTGGTGCTCATCGCGATGGGCTTCACGGGTCCCGAGCAGGACGGATTCACCGAGGACACGCGTCCGCAGGTGACCGACCGCGGGGCCTTCCAGCGCGACTCGTCCTACGAGTCCACGATCCCCGGCGTGTTCGTCGCGGGCGACGCCGGCCGTGGTCAGTCGCTCATCGTCTGGGCGATCGCCGAGGGCCGTGCGGCCGCGGCGAACGTCGATCGCTTCCTCATGGGGGAGACCGTGCTGCCCGAGCCGGTGCGTCCCCACGATGTCGCGATCGGCCTTCAGCCCGCGTAGGCTGAGCCCGGCATCGTCGCCCTGATTTCTATCCCCCTCTACCCTGGAGAATCTGTTGAGACGCGCGAAAATCGTCGCCACCCTGGGCCCTGCAACTTCCACCTATGAGACCGTGCGTGCACTGATCGACGCGGGTGTGGATGTCGCTCGCCTGAACCTCAGCCACGGCGACTACTCCGTGCACGAGAACAACTACGCGAACGTCCGCCGCGCCGCCGACGACGCAGGCCGCGCCGTCGCCATCCTGGTCGACCTGCAGGGCCCGAAGATCCGTCTCGGCAAGTTCGAGGCCGGTCCCTACGAGCTCGCCGAAGGCGACATCTTCAAGATCACGACCGAGGACATCATCGGCAACAAGGACATCTGCGGAACGACCTTCAAGGGTCTGCCGCAGGACGTCAAGCCCGGCGACTTCCTGCTCATCGACGACGGCAAGGTCCGCGTCGAGGTCGTCGAGACCGACGGTGTCACCGTCACGACGCGCGTGATCGTCGCCGGAGCGGTGTCGAACAACAAGGGCATCAACCTGCCCGGCGTCGCGGTCAACGTACCCGCTCTGAGTGAGAAGGACGAGGACGACCTCCGCTGGGGCCTCCGCACCGGCGCCGACCTCATCGCTCTCTCCTTCGTGCGCAACGCCGAGGACGTCACCCGGGTTCACGAGATCATGGCCGAGGAGGGCGTGCGCGTCCCCGTCATCGCCAAGGTCGAGAAGCCTCAGGCCGTCGACGCGCTCGAGGGTATCGTCGACGCGTTCGACGGCATCATGGTCGCACGTGGCGATCTGGGTGTGGAGCTTCCGCTCGAGGCCGTACCGATCGTCCAGAAGCGCGCGGTCGAGCTCGCCCGCCGCAACGCGAAGCCGGTCATCGTCGCGACGCAGATGCTCGAGTCGATGATCAACAGCCCGGTCCCGACGCGCGCCGAGACCTCCGACGTCGCGAACGCCGTGCTGGACGGCGCGGACGCGGTCATGCTCTCGGGCGAGACCAGCGTCGGCGACTACCCGGTCGTCGTGGTCGAGACCATGGCGCGGATCATCGAGTCGACCGAGGAGCACGGGCTGGAGCGCATCGCGCCGCTGACCACGAAGCCCCGTACCCAGGGCGGTGCGATCACTCTCGCCGCCCTCGAGGTCGCCGAGTTCGTCGATGCCAAGTTCCTGTGCGTGTTCACCCAGTCGGGCGACTCCGCCCGCCGTCTGTCGCGTCTGCGTTCGCGTATCCCGATGCTCGCGTTCACCCCGGAGCCCGACATCCGTCGGCGCATGGCGCTGACCTGGGGCATCCGTTCGACGCTCGTCGACATGGTGCAGCACACCGACCTCATGTACCTCCAGGTCGACGACTACCTGCTCAAGAGCGGCCTGGCCGCCGAGGGCGACAAGGTCGTCGTGATCTCCGGTTCCCCTCCCGGAATCGTCGGGTCGACCAACGACATCCGCGTCCACAAGGTCGGCGACGCTGTGAACGGCGCAGCGCCCATCTACAAGGAAGCGACCGTCTGATCGGACGGTGCGTCAGAAGGGGCGGGACTTCGGTCCCGCCCCTTCTGCGTGCCCGCGGACGTGCGGTTCATGATGGTCAACTGGGGCGGCGAGAGGGTGCTGTCAACCCGGTCCTCCCGATCGCGGAGCCGACGATAGGGTGGCGCGCATGAGCACACTGCGCAGGCGGATCGTCGTCGGCGGTCACGCCGTCCGTCTGCACGAGAGCGGCGTGACCGGACCGTCGGACGCCGTGACCTATCTGCTCGTTCACGGCGTCGGCATGTCCCATCGATACCTGCGTCCGCTCCACGAGGCTCTGCCCCAGAGCGCACGGCTGATCTCGGTGGATCTGCCGGGTTTCGGCGGGTTGCCGAAGCCCGTCGACGACCTCGACGTCCCGACGATGGGGCGGCTACTGGGAGAGCTGCTCGGGCTGCTCGGCGTCAGCCGCTGCATCCTCGTCGGACACTCCATGGGGGTGCAGTGGGCGATCGAGGCGGCGAGGTCGGCGCCCGACCGCGTCGCGGGCGTCGTTCTCATCGGGCCGGTCGTCGACGAGCGTCATCGCACGCTCGTCGCCCAGAGTCGCGCCCTCGCGGTCGACACGCTCGGCGAGTCGCCCGCTGCGAACGCCGTCGTCTTCACGGACTACGTGCGATGCGGCATCCGGTGGTATCTGCGTCAGGCGCGCCACATGGTGGCGTACCCCACCGAGGATGGGATCGTGCGCCTCTCCGCGCCGGTGCTCATCATCCGCGGCGGGGACGATCCGGTCGCCGGACCGGCCTGGTGCCGACGTCTGCGGTCCCTCGTGGACGGCGCTCTCGTGGAGCTGCCAGGTCAACAGCACAACGTGCAGTACTCGGCACCGGAGGCGGTGGCCGCCGCGATCGAGGGTCATGTGGCCACGATCAGCGCAGGTGCGGTGTCGCCGCGCGACGAACGGAGGAGTCCGGCATCGACATCGTGAGAGCGGCGGGCTGGTGGCTCGCCGATTACGCGTACGCGGCGTACTGGCAGACGAGGGCGACACTGGACCGGACCGACGCACAGGCGTTCCGCACCGGTGACGGGGTGCCGGTGGTGATCATCCCGGGCGTCTACGAGACCTGGCGCTTCATGCAGCCTCTCATCACGACGCTGCACGCACGGGGCCACCCCGTCTTCGTCGTCGACAAGCTACGGCACAACAGAAGGCCGGTCCCGGAGGCGGCAGCGGTCGTCGCGGCGTTCCTCGAATCGGAGGATCTCGACGACGTGGTGCTGGTAGCGCACAGCAAGGGCGGACTCGCCGGCAAGCTGGTGATGAGCGGGGCTGCCGGAGCGCGGGTCAGGGCGATGGTCGCCGTCGCGACGCCGTTCGGCGGATCCCGCTACGCCCGACTGTTCCTCATCCCGTCGATCCGATCGTTCTCGCCCTCCGACCCAGGCATCCTCGAGCTGGCTCGCAACGTCGCCGTGAACGAGCGGATCGTCTCGATCTTCGGCCAGTTCGATCCGCACATCCCTGAGAGCAGCGAGCTCGACGGGGCGAGGAAGAACGTGCGCCTCGACACCGGGGGGCACTTCCGGGTCCTCGCGGATCCCCGCGTGATCGCCGAGGTCGTCGCGGTGGCGGAGGAATGACGCGTCAGGACTTCAGTCTGCGCAGCGCCGCCCCTCGATGCGCGGCCTGGTCGCCGGACTTCTCCGACTCGACGATGTACGACGGCTCCTCATCGGATGCCGTGAAGTGCCGTCCCGCGAAGGTGAAGTCCCGGGTCTTGCGTTCGACCACCTTGCCCCGGGTCCGGCCCTGGGAGGTGTTCCAACTGACGCGGTCGCCGATCGAGATGTCTGTCATGCGGGCGAGCCTAGGCGCACTCTCATCGGAGTGGCGCGGGGGTTGACGACGTCTCGATCACTGGTGCCGGCGGTGGGACTCGAACCCACACGCCCTTTCGGACAAAGCATTTTGAGTGCTCCGCGTCTGCCATTCCGCCACGCCGGCTCGTGTGTCGCGCCTTCGACTGTATCGCAGAGCAGGACCGGACGAGGGCCACGCGCGGAGCACCTCAGAGTCCTCCGAGCCGCTCTCCACTAGGATGGTGGTGTGACCGAGCAAGAACAGGCTGAGCAGCCCACGGCATCCGCACCCCGACGCGTCGTCGTCGCCGAAGACGAATCGCTGATCCGTCTCGACATCGTCGAGATCCTCCGCGACAACGGCTTCGATGTCGTCGGCGAGGCCGGCGACGGCGAGACCGCCGTCGCGCTGGCGACCGAGCTGCGTCCCGACCTCGTCATCATGGACGTCAAGATGCCGCAGCTCGACGGCATCAGCGCCGCCGAGAAGCTCCACAAGGGCAACATCGCGCCGGTCGTGCTCCTGACCGCCTTCAGCCAGAAGGAGCTCGTCGAGCGGGCCAGCGAAGCAGGCGCCCTCGCCTACGTCGTGAAGCCGTTCACCCCGAACGACCTGCTTCCGGCGATCGAGATCGCGCTGGCGCGTCACGAGCAGATCATCACGCTCGAGGCCGAGGTCGCCGACATGGTCGAGCGCTTCGAGACACGCAAGCTCGTCGACCGCGCCAAGGGGCTGCTGAACGAGAAGATGGGCCTTTCCGAGCCCGAGGCCTTCCGCTGGATCCAGAAGGCGTCGATGGACCGTCGCCTCACGATGCAGGACGTCGCGAAGGCGATCATCGAGCAGCTGGCACCGAAGAAGTAGTCCGTGCTGCCGCTCGACGCGGATCACACACTTCGACTCGTGCGTGCCGGCGACGGCGCGGAACTTGCGCGCGCGTACCTCGAGAACCGTGAGCACCTGGCTCCCTGGGAACCGCTGCGTGACGAGGACTTCTTCACCGACGCGTGGCAGGAACGGCACGTGTCCCACTGTCTGGCGGATGCCGCTGACGGGCGCGGCGCGCGCTTCGTGATCGAGTCCTCGGACGGTCGCATCCGCGGGCGGATGAATCTCAACAACATCGTCCGCGGCGCGTTCCGGAGCGCCGACCTCGGGTACTGGGTCGACCGCACCCGACTCCGCCGCGGTCTCGCGTCACGGGGCGTCGCCCAGGTCGCCGCCTACGCGCGCCGGGAGATCGGACTCCATCGTCTGCAGGCCGCGACGCTGATGCACAACACGGCCTCGCAGCGCGTGCTGACGAGCGCGGGGTTCGAACGCATCGGGACTGCGCCGCGCTACCTGCACATCGCAGGGGAGTGGCAGGACCATCTGCTCTTCCAGCTGCTGCTGGAGGAGCCGCTCAGCTCGCCGCGGGAGCGTCCTTGATCATGTTGGTGATCCGGATCGTCGAGCATCGGCGGCCCTGATCGTCGGTGACCACGATCTCGTGCACCGTGATGCTGCGTCCGAGGTGCACCGGCGTGCACACGCCGGTCACGACCCCGGAAGTGGCCGACCGCGTGTGCGTGGCGTTGATGTCGACGCCGACCGCGAGCCGTCCGGGCCCCGCGTGAAGGTTGGCCGACATGGAACCGAGCGATTCGCCGAGGACGACGTAGGCGCCTCCGTGCATGAGGCCGACGGGCTGGGTGTTGCCCTCGACGGGCATGGTCGCGACGCTGCGCTCGACGCTGAATTCGACGAACTTCAGCCCCATCTTCTCGGCGAGAGCGCCCATCCCACGGGCGGTCGCCCAGTCGAGTCCGGGATCGGTCGTGGTCTCGCTCATGGCTCTCCTCAGCGGGTGTCAGTGGTCCTCGTTAGGCTGACAGGGTGACGGACTCCGCAAAGCCTACCCTCATGGTCGTCGACGGCCACTCGCTCGCCTATCGCGCCTTCTTCGCCCTCCCGGTGGAGAACTTCACCACGAAGGACAACCAGCACACGAACGCCATCTACGGCTTCCTGTCGATGCTGGTCAATCTCATCAAGGCCGAGCAGCCGACGCACATGGCGATCGCCTTCGACACCTCCCGCCACTCGTTCCGCACCGACGAGTATCCCGAGTACAAGGCGACCCGATCTGAGACGCCGCAGGAATTCCGCGGGCAGATCCCTCTCCTGCAGGACTGCCTCGCCGCGATGTCGATCCCGGTTCTGACGAAGGAGGGCATCGAGGCCGACGACATCCTCGCGACGCTCTCGACTCAGGGCGCCGAGCAGGGCTACGACGTCCTCGTCGTCTCCGGCGACCGTGACACGATCCAGCTCGTCACCGACGACATCACGCTCCTGTACCCGAACGTCCAGGGTGTCTCGCAGCTCAAGCGCTACGACCCCACGACGGTGCAGGAGCGGTACGGCGTCCGTCCCGAGCAGTATCCCGACATCGCCGCGCTCGTCGGTGAGACCAGCGACAACCTGCCGGGCGTCCCGAAGGTGGGGGAGAAGACCGCGGTCAAGTGGCTCACCCAGTTCGGTACCCTCGACGAGCTGCTCGACCGGGCAGACGAGATCAAGGGCGTGGTGGGCGGCAACCTCCGCGATCACATCGAAGACGTGCGACGCAACCGCAAGCTGAACCGCCTGCTGCGCGACGTCGAGCTGCCGGTCGCGCCCGACGATCTCGTCGTCACCCCGATCGACGCCCAGGCCGTGCGCGACATCTTCGCGCGTCTGGAGTTCCGCACCCTTCTTCCGCGTGTCTTCGAAGCCGTCGGCGCGGGGGAGGTCGCCGACGATCCCGCTGCCGTCGTCGAGATGCCGGTGCCCGTGCAGGCGACACCGGCCGAATTCGTGGCCTGGGCTATGGGCCAGCAGGCAGACGTCGCACTCCGCGTGCTGACCCAGGGCGGGGTGCCGACACGTCTGGGCGCGGCGACCGATTCTGAGCTGCGCGAGCTCGACTGGAACGACGAGGCCGCGTCGACACTGCGCGACTGGCTCGAATCCGACAGCCCGAAGGTCCTGCACGACGCGAAGCCGCAGGTGAAGGCACTGCTGCGGCTCGGCATCCGCTTCGGCGGCCTCGCCTACGACACCAGCCTGGCCGGCTGGCTGCTGCGACCGAGCTTTCCCGACAAGACGCTCGGAGACCTCGTCGAGCGCTACCTCGGCGAGAAGCTCCCCGAGGCCGACCCCTCCCAGCTGGTCCCCGAGACCGAGGGTGCCACGCCGTCGCAGGAGGCGTGGTTCGCGCTCCGTGTGGCCGGGGCGCTGCGCGACGACATCCCCGAGTCCGTGGCCGCCGTGCTCACCGACATCGAGCTGCCCACGCTGCTCACCCTCGCCGACATGGAGGTCGCGGGGGTCGCCGTCTCTCATGAGATCCTCTCGACGTTCTCCGGTGAGCTCGCGACGCGGGCCGACGCGCTCGCTCAGGACGCGTTCGGAATCGTCGGACGCGAGTTCAACCTCGGTTCGCCGAAGCAGCTGCAGGAGGTCCTCTTCGACGACCTTCAGCTGCCGAAGACACGCAAGACGAAGACCGGCTACTCCACGGATGCCGCGGTGCTGGCCGACCTCCAGGAGTCGCACCCGCATCCGTTCCTCGGTCTGCTGCTGCAGCACCGAGAGGCGACGAAGCTGCGTCAGATCATCGAGTCGCTCGACACGGCGATCGGCGCCGACCACCGTGTGCGCACGACCTACGTGCAGACGGGAAGCCAGACGGGACGCCTGTCGAGCACCGACCCGAACCTCCAGAACATCCCGGTGCGCACGGAGGAGTCGCGGCGCATCCGCAGCGCGTTCCAGGTCGGGGAGGGCTACGAGTCGTTGCTCACCGCGGACTACTCGCAGATCGAGATGCGGATCATGGCCCACCTCTCCGGTGACGAGGGGCTCATCGAGGCGTTCAACAGCGGAGAGGACCTGCATCGGTTCGTCGGCGCGCGGGTCTTCGGCGTGGGCCCCAGCGAGGTCACCGCGGCCATGCGCACCAAGGTCAAGGCCATGTCCTACGGCCTTGTCTACGGGCTGTCGGCGTTCGGCCTCTCGAAGCAGCTGCGCATCGAGCAGTCGGAGGCCAAGCAGCTCATGGTCGAGTACTTCGCCCGCTTCGGCGCGGTGCGAGACTACCTGCGGGCATCGGTGATGAAGGCCAAGGAAGTCGGCTACACCGAGACGATCTTCGGCCGCCGGCGGCCCTTCCCCGACCTCGCGAGCCCCAACCGCGTGCTCCGGGAGAACGCGGAGCGCGCCGCGCTCAACGCCCCCATCCAGGGCAGTGCCGCCGACATCATGAAGATCGCTCTGCTGCACATCCACGACGACCTGCGCACGGAGGGTCTCGCATCCCGCGTGCTGCTTCAGATCCATGATGAGCTCGTGGTCGAGGTCGCTCCGGGGGAGTGGGACGCGGCCGAGCGCATCGTGCGGTCGCGCATGGGCGATGCCGCCGATCTCTCGGTGCCGCTCGACGTGCAGGTCGGGCGCGGCCACGACTGGAACGAGGCCGCGCACTGACCGCATCCTCCCCATCGGTCCATGTGCTGCGTCGATGGGGCGGGCTACGCTGGAGGGATGACCTCATCTCCGCGTACCCCCTCCGCCATCGACAAGGTCGCCGATGAATGGGTCGACACCATCGCGGTGCTCGCACCCACCCTCGGCACGTACATCGGTCGTGACGAGGTCAATGACCGGTTCGGTGACCTGAGCCCGGCGGGGCACGACGAGATCGCAGCCGCGACCCGGTCGACCCTCGCCGCGCTCTCCGCCCTCGAGCCGGTCGACGCGATCGACGAGGTGACGAAGGCCGACCTCTCCGCCGAGCTCAGCCTCGACCTCGAACTGCATGAGGCGCAGTGGCATCTGCGCGACCTGAACGTCATCGCCTCGGCCGCGCAGGACGTGCGCTCCGCCTTCGACCTCATGCCCACGGCATCCGCCGACGACTGGTCGGTGATCGCCACGCGCCTGGCCGCCGTGCCGGATGCGCTGCGCGGGTACACCGAGACGCTGCGGGCGGGCATCGCGGCCGGCGTCACCCCGGCGCGACGCCAGGTGGTCGAGGTGGCGACCCAGATCGACCGCTACACAGCGGACGACGGGTTCTTCGCCGCCTTCGTCGCCGATGCCGGCCCGGAGGACGGCAACCTGCCGGCATCGCTCGCTCGGACGCTCGCCGACAACTCGGCTGCCGCTCGCGTGGCGTACGACGAGCTCCGCCGCTTCCTCGCGGAGGAGCTCGCTCCGGCGGCCGGCGAGGTCGACGCGGTCGGCCGCGAGCTGTATGCGCTGAACTCGCGCCGCTTCCTCGGGGCGACGATCGACCTCGACGAGACGTACGAGTGGGGACGCGAGGAGCTCGAGCGCATGGTCGCCGAGCAGACCTCCATCGCGCACGAGATCCTTCCGGGATCCTCGGTCGAGGAGGCCGTCGCCCATCTCGAGGCGGATCCCGCCCGCAAGCTCGTCGGCACCGACGCGCTGCAGCAGTGGATGCAGGAGACGAGCGACCGTGCGGTCGCCGAACTCGGCGCGACGCACTTCGACATCCCCGAGGCCATCCGCACGCTCGAGTGCATGATCGCCCCGACGCAGGAAGGCGGGATCTACTACACGGGTCCTACGGACGACTTCTCGCGTCCCGGACGCATGTGGTGGTCGGTCCCCGAGGGGGTCACCGAGTTCGACACCTGGCGGGAACTCACGACGGTCTACCACGAGGGCGTGCCCGGGCATCACCTGCAGATCGCGCAGGCCGTCTACAACCGCGCCGAGCTGAACTCCTGGCGCCGTCTGCTCGCGGGCACCTCGGGACACGCCGAGGGATGGGCGCTCTACGCCGAACGCCTGATGCAGCAGCTCGGCTACCTCGATGATCCGGCCGACCGGCTCGGCATGCTCGACGGTCAGCGGATGCGCGCGGCTCGCGTCGTCCTCGACATCGGCGTCCACCTCGGAAAGCCGCGTCTCGACGGCGAGGGCGTGTGGGATGCGGACTACGCACTGGCGTTCATGCGCAAGAACGTGAACATGTCCGATCAGTTCGTCCAGTTCGAGGTCAATCGCTACCTCGGCTGGCCCGGACAGGCTCCGTCGTACAAGGTCGGCCAGCGCATCTGGGAGCAGGTGAGGGACGCCTATCAGGCGGAGCGAGGCGCGGACTTCGACATCAAGGAGTTCCACAAGCGCGCGCTCGACATGGGCGGCGTCGGCCTCGACACCCTGCGAACGGCCCTCCTGGCCCGCTGAGGGAATTCGTCCGGCCCGACCGGTGTTCATTCACTCGAATAGAAAGAGGCGGACATGGACATCGAGTTCGGGCTGGACACCTTCGGCGACATCACGCGAGGCGGTGACGGTGAGCTGCTCTCGGCGGCGCAGACGATCCGCAATGTCGTCGATCAGGCGGAGATGGCCGACAGAGTCGGCGTCGACTTCTTCGGAGTGGGGGAGCATCACCGCAAGGAGTTCGCCGTGTCCGCTCCCGAGATGGTCCTCGCGACGATCGCGGGTCGTACCGAGCGCATCCGTCTCGGCACCGCGGTCACCGTGCTCTCCTCCGACGACCCCGTCCGCGTGTTCGAGCGGTTCTCCACGCTCGACGCCCTGTCGAACGGACGTGCCGAGGTCGTGCTGGGACGCGGCTCGTTCATCGAGTCGTTCCCGCTGTTCGGCTACGACCTCCGCGACTACGACGCGCTGTTCGAGCAGAAGCTCGCGCTCTTCGTCGAGCTCCTGAAGGAGGAGCCGGTCACCTGGTCCGGCAGCATGCGCGCCTCCCTGGACCGCGCGGACGTGTTCCCCAAGACCGAGCAGGGTCTGCGGACCTGGGTCGGCGTCGGCGGGAGCCCCGAGTCGGTCGTCCGCGTCGCGCGTCACGGCCTCGGTCTGATGCTCGCCATCATCGGCGGTCCGGCTGGACGCTTCCGTCAGTTCGTCGACCTCTACCACCGGTCGGTGGCATCGTTCGGCACGCCGTCGCATCCGATCGCGGTGCACTCGCCCGGACACATCGCCGACACGGACGAGGAGGCGTGGGAGGCCGCGTACTCCGGGTTCGAGGCGATGAACAACACCATCGGCCGAGAGCGCGGGTGGCCCCCGTACAGCCGTGCGCGGTTCCAGAACGACGTCGGCCCGGCGGGCGCACTCTACGTCGGTTCGCCCGATCGTGTGGCGGCCAAGATCGCGGACACGGTGACGACGCTCGACCTCGGCCGATTCGACCTCAAGTACGCCACCGGCACGCTCTCGCACGAGGCGATGGTGCGCAGCATCGAGCTGTACGGCTCCGAGGTCATCCCGCGGGTGCGGAGGCTCCTCGCCGACCGGGACTGACCCGGGGTCAGGGCGTCACGTAGCTGAGCCCTAACATGAAGTCATGGCCAACACCTCGTTGCCGAGCCGTGCCTCGCTCGCCGGGCGCCTCGACGATCTGCCGTTCACGCGGCGCCACCTCCGGCTGCTCACCGGATCGGGGGTCGGATGGGCGCTCGATGCCATGGACGTCGGACTCATCTCGTTCATCCTCGCCGCCCTCACCCAGCAGTGGGGGCTCTCGAAGACGGACGCCGGATGGATCGCATCCGTCGGCTTCATCGGCATGGCGCTCGGCGCGACGCTGGGCGGTCTGCTCGCCGACCGTCTCGGCCGTCGACAGGTGTTCGCCCTCACCCTGCTCGTGTACGGCGTGGCGACGGGCGCCAGCGCACTCGTCAGCGGGATCGCCGCGCTCCTCGCGCTGCGGTTCCTGGTCGGGCTGGGCCTCGGAGCCGAGCTGCCGGTGGCGTCGACGTATGTGAGCGAGTTCGCACCCGCTCGGATGCGTGGCCGGCTGATCGTGATCCTCGAGGCCTTCTGGGCGGTGGGGTGGACCGCCGCGGCGCTCATCGCGTACTTCGTCATCCCCGCCTCCGCGGACGGCTGGCGCTGGGCCTTCGCGCTCGGTGCCATCCCGGCCGTCTACGCCCTGATCGTCCGCTGGGGTCTGCCGGAATCGCCGCGCTGGCTCGCCTCGCGAGGAAGGATCGCGGAGGCGGATCGGATCGTCTCGACCTTCGAAGCGGATGCCGGGGTCGAACCCGCTCCTGCGATCCGGCGGGAACCCGCGTCGCGTGCGATGGCGGTGACCTCGAGGGCGCGCCTGACATCACTCTGGAACGCCGAGTTCCGCGTGCGCACGGCCTGTCTCTGGGTCGTGTGGCTGTGCGTGAACTTCGCGTATTACGGCGCTTTCATCTGGATCCCGAGCATCCTCGTCGACGCCGGGTTCGATCTCGTGCGGTCGTTCGGGTTCACACTCATCATCACGCTGGCCCAGCTGCCGGGTTATGCCGTCGCGGCCTGGCTCATCGAGGTGTGGGGGAGGCGGACGACGCTCTCGGTCTTCCTCGTCGGCTCCGCCGCATCCGCGGTCTTCTTCGGAACGTCCACCGCCGAAGCGACCATCATCGCCTCGGGCATGGCTCTGTCGTTCTTCAACCTCGGCGCCTGGGGCGCCCTCTACGCCGTCACCCCCGAGATCTACCCCACCTCGCTGCGAGGAACAGGAGCCGGCTGGGCGGCCGGTGTGGGGCGCATCGCCTCGATCATCGCGCCCCTGGCGGTGCCGGTGATGCTCGTGGCCGGGGGCGCGCCGCTCGTGTTCGTCGTCTTCGGAGCGTGCTTCGTCGTCGCCGCCGCCGCCGCATGGGGTCTCGTCGACCGGGGCGGGCAGGCCCTCGATGATCGCTGAGGCCGTGATGCCCGTGGAGCGGCATAGGCTGAACCGGTGACAGACGTACGCTACGTGGCCATCGGCGATTCCTTCACGGAGGGCGTCGGCGACGTCCTTCCCGACGGACGCGAGCGGGGGTGGGCCGACCTCGTGGCGCAAGGCTGGGCCGATGCGTCGGGCCGCACCATCAGCTACGCGAACCTCGCGATCCGCGGAAAGCTCGCATGGCCGATCGTCGAGCAGCAGCTCGAACCCGCGCTCGCCCTGGGGCCCACACACCTCTCGTTCAACGGCGGAGGCAATGACATGCTGCGGCCGCGGACTGACCTCGAGCACATCGCGGATGCCTTCAGCCGCGTGCTCCGGCGGTGCGACGAGCAGGGGGTCACCGTCATCCTCCTGTCCGGCGCGAATCCGAGCGGTCAGCTGCCGATGGGGTCGCTCGTGCAGAAGCGCGGCGACCTGCTCTCCGAAGCGGTGCTCCGCCGCATCGAGGGGCGGACCGATGTGGTGCGGGCGCTCAACTGGCCGGACCGCGAGCTCGCCCAGTCGACGTACTGGTCTGAGGACCGACTGCACATGAACTCCGCCGGACACCACCGGGTCGCCGCGCGCGTGCTCCACGCGCTGGGATTCGAACCCGACGCGACGTGGTGGTCTCCGTCTGCGCTGAGCGCGGCGGGACCCGCGGGCCTGGCCTACTACCGCGAGTTCGTGGGTCCGTGGGTGCGCCGCCGTGTCACACGGACCTCCTCCGGCGACGGCCGTGCCGCGAAGTACCCGGAATGGGTGGAACGGACGCCTCGGGCGTGACGGACATCGAGCTGCGACGGATCCCCGGCGGCCAGGTGACTCTGCATGACGCGCGTCGCGAGGTGCAGCGCTCGGTCGAGATCGAACCGTTCGAGATCGGGGTGTTCCCCATCACCGAGGAGCAGTTCGCAGAGATCCTGCCCGTTCCCTCTCGGCATCCGCGACGACCCGCCGCCGACCTGAGCTGGCTCCGTGCCGTGCACTTCTGCAACGCGGCGTCGGAGTGGGAGGGACTCGACCCCGTCTATCGTTTCGATGGCGAGCACGTCGAGTGGGACACGACCGCCGAGGGCTACCGTCTACCCACCGAAGCGGAGTGGGAGCTCGCCTGCCGCGCAGGGTCCACAGGTCCGCACTACGCTCCGCTCGCCGAGGCCGCGTGGACCGGCGCCGATGGTGTCACCTCGCCGCAGGACGTCGGCGGCAAGCTGCCGAACCTGGACGGGCTCTTCGACATGCTCGGCAACGTCTGGGAGTGGTGCTGGGATCTGCTCGACCCCGCCCGCTACGACGACTACCGCGTCTTCCGAGGAGGAGGGTTCGCCGACGATTCCTGGAGCGTCCGGGCGTCGGTGCGTCGGGGCGGTGGTCCGCGGATGCACCACGAGGACGTCGGGCTGAGGGTGGCCAGAGGCGCGTTCGACGCCGCCGGCCAAGCCCAGGGCTGGTCCGCTCAGGCGGATCGCGAACGGGCTGCGTTCGACGGCCCGGTGCCGTTCGGATGGACGCCGATGCGCGGAGCGCGGCGCTGAGACACCCGAACCGCCACCGGCCATCGCTCGATCGACGATCAGGGTCGCTGCATCTGTCGGATCATGTAGCGGCTCGGTCCCGAGGGCTCCGCGAACCCGTACTTCTCGTACAGTCCGTCGGCCGTGCTCGTGGCGAGCATGATCCTCTTGACCGTCGAACCGTGCTGGAGGTCGTCGATGACTCCCTCGACCAGCACTCGTCCGACACCGCTCCCGCGCGTCGCCTCCTCGACGAACACGTCGCACAGCCAGGCGAACGTCACCCCGTCGGTGACGACACGCGCATAGGCCACCTGGCGGTTCTCGGCGTCACGGACCGAATAGTTGCGCGACGCGTCGATCGCCGCATCCTGAACCGCCCTGGTCCGCCCCTTCGCCCAGTAGGCCTCTTCGCTGAGCCACCGGTGCACCAGCTCGCGATCGATCAGGGCACGGTCGTTCGAGAAGGTGTAGACGGGACGCATGCGCCTCATCCTACGAGCAGTCAGCGCCGGCGATCGGGGTCCAGTCCCATGCGGATCCGCGTGCGCTTGCGCTCCACGACGATGAAGACGACTCCGAGTAGCCAGAGCGGGATCGGCGTGAGGAACGCGACGCGGAAGGCCTCGAACGAGTAGGTCTCCGGCGTTCCCGCGCCCTGCAGGTCGAGCGCCAGCCCGATGAGGAATATCGCGATGAGCGCGGCGATGAAGCCTCCCGCGTTCGTGACACCGGTCGCCGTGCTGAGGCGGTGCGACGGGTTGTGCGTGCGCGCGTGGTCGAAGGCGATCATGCTGGCCGGTCCGCCGGTCGCGAGCGCGACCGCGAGCCCGTAGAGCAGCCAGAGCGGTGCGGGCCCCGGGAGCGCGATGACCGTCACCCAGGCGATCAGCTGCACTCCGACGGCGGGCAGGACGAGGGCGAGCGAACGGTGATTCGGCAGTCGTCGTGAGAGGTCGCCGATGATCGGGCCGAGGGCCATGCCTGCGACGACGTAGACCGAGATGATCCCGGCCGCATGGGCCGTGTCGAACCCCTGTGCGGCGGTGAGGAAAGGCATGCCCCAGAGCAGGATGAAGGCGGTGCCCGCGAAGGGGGTCGTGAAGTGAGACCAGAATGCCAGACGCGTCCCGGGGTGCGCCCACGCGGCTCTGATCCCTACGCCGGTGTCGATCGAGGAGGTCACCACGCGGATGACGCCGGTGTCGGTGTCGACCGTGACATCGGCTCCGCGCTCGATCGGGTGATTGCGGATCAGCAACCAGACGAGCACAGTGAACAGCACGCCGAGCCCTGCGATACTGCCGAACGTGATGGTCCAGCTGGTCGCGTGCAGCAGAGCGGCCAGAGGGACGAGCGCGATCAGCTGCCCGGCCTGACCGATGATGCCGGTGAACTGCACCATGATGGGCCCGCGCTGCGCGGGGAACCAGGTGGCCACGAGACGGAGGACGGCGGGGAAGATGGCCGCATCGCCCGCACCGAGCAGGATGCGCGCGAAGATCGCGATCCCGATGCTGGGCGAGACGGCCATGGTGAGCTGTCCGGCCGCCATCAGCAGCATCCCGATGGTCATGATGGGTCGCGATCCGTAGCGGTCCAGGAGGATGCCGATCGGGATCTGCATCCCGCCGTATACCGCCAGCTGCACCACGGCGAAGAGGGCCAGAGTGGAGGCGTCGGCCTGGAAGCGATCGGCCGCATCGACGCCTACGGCGCCGAGGGAGGTGCGGTTCGTGATCGCGAGAACGTACGCCGCGACGCCCACGGACCAGATCAGCCAGGCTCTCCACCCCGGCGACGAGAGGGGGGAGGGGGAGTCCTGCTGCACCCCTCAACGCTACTCCTGCTGCAGGACCTCGCCGATCGCGGCTGCACTCCGCGCCTCATCCTCGAGGGGTGAGGCGCGGGGTGCGATCGTGCATCGGGTCGCTAGACAGAGAGGTGCCGCAGAACCGGCCGCACCATGTGGAGGAAGCATGTCGACGCTCTCGATCGGACACACGGTGGACGAGAATCCCGCTCCCGTGCACCTCGACGCCCGACGGTTCAACCGGCATACGTTCTGGTGCGGTCAGAGCGGAAGCGGCAAGACCTACGCGCTGGGCGTCGTGCTGGAGCAGTTGCTTCTGACCACGGAGCTGCCGCTCCTGATCCTCGACCCGAACGCCGACTTCGTTCGCCTGCGCGAGACGCTCCCCACCGCAGGGAAGGCGGAGGCGGATCACCTTGCGGCCCTCGACATCCGAGTCTTCCGGTCGGGCCGGGGAGCGGAGGACGCCGTTCGCGTGCGCTACCTCGACCTCCTCACCGCGAGCAAGGCGGCTGTGCTGCAGATGGATCCGGTCCGCGATGCCGACGAGTACAACGTGCTGCTGCACAGCGAAGAGGACACACCGTGGTTCGACACGGACGAACTCCTCCGGAGCCTGAGGGATTCGGGGGATGTCACGCGTGCCCAGCTGGCGAAGCGGATGGAGAACCTGCAGGTCCTGGAATGGGATCTGTGGTCGCGAGGAGGTTCGTCGGTCAATGATGTGATCGACGAACGTCCGAGTGCGACGATCCTCGATCTCGGGGGTTTCGCTCACCCGGCGGAGCCGAAGGTCGCCGCACTCGCCGTCCTCGAGCACCTGTGGTCTCGACGCGAGGACCGTCAGCCCATTCTCGTCGTGATCGATGAGGCGCATAATCTCTGCACGCCCGAACCGGACACCGCGGTGGAGCGCAGACTCACCGAACAGCTGGTGCAGATCGCCGCCGAAGGCCGCAAGTTCGGCATCTGGCTCTTCCTCTCGACCCAGCGTCCGTCCAAGATCCACCCGAACGTGCTCTCCCAGTGCGACAACCTCGGTCTCATGCGCGTCAATGCGCCGCGCGATCTCGCCGAGCTCGCGGACGTCTTCGGATTCGCACCGGAGGCACTTCTGCGACAGGCTCAGGGCTTCACCCAGGGGCAGGCGCTCTTCGTCGGATCGTTCATCACCGACCCGACGTTCGTTCAGATGGGGTCGCGACTCACCGAGGAATCGGGCGGCGACGTCACGGTTCCGCTGCGGCAGTCCGCCCGATAGCCGTCACCTGCGACGGGTCCTCCGAAGACGCCTGGTCGTCGCCGGACAGCCACCGCCACCACGTCATGTCGGCTCTGCCTTCGAACAGCAGGGTTCTCGCGAGGAGCGTCAGCGGGACGGCGAGGATCGCCCCGACAGGGCCGATCACGAAGGTCCAGAAGACGACGGCGAAGAAGCTCACCGTCAGGCTCAGGCCGACCGCATCACTCACGAACTTCGGCTGCAGAAAGACCTGCAGCACGACATTCACGGTGCTGTAGACGGCGATCACCCCGAGGAAGAGGGGCCACCCTCCGATGGCGAGAGCCAGCACGGCGGGCGGTATCACCCCGATGACGAAGCCGATCGACGGCACGAAGTTCGTCACGAAGGCCAGGATCGCCCACACGACGGGTGCCGGGACGCCGAGCATCCAGAGGGCGAGCCCGTCGATGGTCGCGACGATCGCTCCGAACGCCCCGTTCACGAGGTAATAGCGACGGATGCTCTGATTGAGCCGCCTCGCGCGAGCGATCGTTCCCGCCCGCGATGATCCGTAGAGGTCGGCGGCACCGGCGTACCGACCCGCGTCGACGGCCATGACGACGACGTACGCGCAGACGAAGAACAGGGCGACCACGGCCGAGACGAGGGCCGATGTGGCGGTCTCGAGAATGTCGAGCAGGACGGAGAGGTCGGGCTGAGCGCCGCCGACATCGCCGTGGAAGACCGCCGCACCCCACGATCGGAGGGAGTCTCGCACATGATCGAGCGCGCCCCCGGGCCCCAGATCCGCGATCAGACCCGCGAACTGTCCCGCGGCGAGCCAGATGAGGGCACCGGCCGCGAGGACGACGCCGTAGGCGAGGACGATGATCGCCGTGGTTCCCACCCACCGGTGGCCGGCACGTCGCGCGACCGCCTCGCCGATCGGCAGGCAGATGATCACCACGACGATCGCCAGCGCGAGCGGCGCCACGACGCTGCGCGCCAGATGCACCCCGAGGAGGACGAGAACCGCGCACCCGAGAGAGACGAGAGCTCCGGAACCCGACCGGAGACGCCTCTCCGCTGCACCCCTCGGAGACTGGATCACGTGCTCAGAGTAGCTGCGCGCGTGGCGAGTCACGCGAGTCGCCTCTCGGCCGTCACCCTCTCAGGGTGATCAGCCGTGCCCGCCTGTCGCGCACAGTCTTCGGGTCACCCGCCCCGGGTGACTCGCGGACCTCACCGAGTGGCGCGCCACCGAAGAATGAAGAGATGGCGACGGACCGACCAGTACATGACCCGAAACCACGACGTCTCGTCGAGGTGACCACAGTCGTGATCCTCTCCCTGACGGCGGTGCTCACGGCATGGAGCGGATTCGAGGCATCCAAGTGGGGAGGAGAGATGTCGATCGCGTTCAGCCAGGCGTCCAGCGCGCGCATACAGGCGGCATCCGCACAGGGGGAGGCGCAGGCGGCGCGCCAGTACGACCTGAGCATCTATACCCAGTGGGTGCTCGCACAGGCCGATGGCGACGAGGCACTGTCCCAGTACATCGAGGAGCGCTTCTCCGACGCGTTCGCGGTCGCGTTCGACGCGTGGGACGACGGCGGCAGGACCGAGTCCGGACCGTTCGCGATGGAGGAGTACGTCCCGCCCGGAACCACGGAGGCCGCTGAGTTCGCCGATCGCGCGGACCAGAAGTTCGAGGAGGCGTTGGTCAACAACCAGCGAGGCGACAACTACTCCCTTCTGACGGTCCTGTTCGCGCTCGTCCTGTTCTTCGCGGCTCTGTCGCAATCGCAGCGACTCAGTTGGCGGCGATACACCTTCCTCGCTCTCGCGTCGATACTCGGCGTCGCCGGAATGATCGTGCTGCTCACCTTCCCGGTCAAGATCTGACCTCGCGACACTCGCCCGGCGCGGAATGACCGCACGTGACATCGAGTGCGGCGGAGAACTCATTGAGAAAGCTCCGGTATATCGCTACCTTGGGGCCATGACGGCCGCCAGACGTCTGACCGAACACATCCCCTCCGTGCGGTTCCGGCCGCCGACCCCTCAGCCGGGCTCACTCCCACGCCCTCGACTCAGCGCCGCCATCGACGCTGCGCTCGAGAGCAGATCGGTCGCGGTGGTGAGCGCGCCGAGCGGTTACGGCAAGACGACGGCGGTCGCCGACTGGGCCGCGGCTCAGGGCGAGCCGGCGTGGTTGCTCCTCAACGCGCTGGACATCGATCAGACGCGCCTGCAGCGCGGAGTCATCGATGCCCTCTCGGCGTCCTACCGACGAGCACGCCACAGTCTGCCCCGACTCGACGATCAGATGACCCCGCGTGCGCTGTACGCCGCGCTGAGCGACGCGACCGCAGCCGCCGGCATCCGCGTGACTCTCATCGTCGACGACGCCCATCGCGCAGGGGAGCACTGGCGTCGAAGCATCCTCGGGATGCTCGTCGACCAGCCGCCGGAGATGATTCGCGTGCTGCTGATCGGAACGACCCTCCTCGACATCACGATGTCCCGGGAACGGCTGCTGCAACCGGAGATGTTCGTCGGGTCCCGAGAGCTCCGTTTCACGGCCGACGAGGTCGCGGCGTTGATGCGGACTCTGAACGACACGGCGCAGGGGCGCAGTCTCGAGCACACGAGCGTGTTCGAAGAGACGCAGGGGTGGCCGATCGCGGTGCGGATGGTCCTCATCGGCGGGCGACGGCCCGACTCGGGCGCCGCCACGGCGTCGGAGTTCCTGGGCGACTACGTTCGCGACCACATCCTCAGCGTTCTCCCGCCCGGTATCGCGGACTTCGTCCTCGATACCACCGTGTGCATCGAGCTCACCCCAGCCCTGGCGGCGGCCGTGTCGGCGCGGCCGGACGCCGCGGCGCTCCTCGACGAGTGCGTGGCGCTCGGGCTCTTCCTCGACCGCTTCTCCGGGCCTCATGGGATGGTCTATCAATGGCACAGCTCGTTCGTCCGGACGTGCGCGGACATCCGGCGAGCGGATCCGGAACGTGCGGCCGCATGCCATCGTCGAGCGGCGGCCTTCCTGGAGGACACCGACCAGTTGAGCTCCATCCAGCACTCCCTGCTCGCGGGAGACACGGACGGCGCGAGAGCAACGCTCTTCGGGCACTGGGTGGCGCTCATCATGGAGGGGAACGGAGAGGAGGTCGAGCGTGCCGTCACGCTGCTGATGCGCGACGCACCGCAGGATGCGGACCTCCCGTTCATCCTGGCCTGCGCCACCGATCTGCTCGGCGGGCATCACCTCGCTCGCGAGATCATGACGCGGGCCGAACAGGAGCCCGCCCGGACGACGGGGTCCGATCGTTCGGTGATCGCGGACATCGCACGGCTCTTCGTCTGCAACGATCCGCTTCTCGTGTCGCGCGCTGCCACACGATTGCGCGGGATGCTCGCTGCCGGCGACCCGAGGACAGCCGCCAGCAGAATCGCGATCAACACCCTGCTCGGCTGGGCGGAGATACGGATTCCCTCGAACCCGGAGCTTCCCGCGGAGTACTTCGCGTCGGCGTCACGGGAGTTCGCAGGCGAGCCGGCGTCCGCAGCATCCGTGCGCGCGTCCGGGCATCTGGCGTTCGCCCAGACGTGGGCAGGGCACCTGAGGGCGGCTGAGTCGACCCTGCGGTCCATCGGCCATCCCCACATGCCGCCGCTGTCCTCGGCCTATGCAAGCGGAAGCGCCTGGGCGGCGTCCGGCTTCGTCGCCTATTGGGCGGGCGATACCGCGCGGTGCGTGAGCGCCTACGAGGCGATACTCCAGAGCGGATTCCCCGATCCTTCCTTCTCCGCGATAGCACGGATGATGATCGCCTACAGCGTCGCAGAGACGGGAGACGGGCCGCGGAGCCGCAGGGCGGCCATAGGCATCCAGGAGATCCCGATCGAGACACTGCATGGCGTACCCTGGCACATGTTCCGCGAATCGTCGATCGCGCTCCTCGAAGAGACGAGCGGCAACCACGAACGGGCGGTTCGGATCGCGCGGAAGTATGTGCAGTGCCCGAACCTCCCGGTCGTCGCAGTCGCCATGAGCGGGATCCTGCGGCGCGACGGCAATCACGCCGAGGCTCTGCAGACCTTGCGCTCGCTCAGGCTGTTCTCAGAGGTGTCGTACGTGAAGGCGGCCACCCTCATGACTGCGGCCGTCATGCGGCGCCACGCCGGTGATCACGAGGCCGCGCACGAGCTGTGCGAGGCCGGCCTCGCCGTGGCCTCGGGCGAGAACGTGACGCTCCTGTTCGCGCACCGTGAGACGGCGATCCGCAAGCTGCTCAGCGAACACGTGCACTTCGGCAGTCAGTACGAGGACTTTATCGGGCGATGCCTGGCGTCGGAGGGGAGCGGATCCCTCGTCGCGGTCCTGTCGGAGCGGGAGCGTGACGTCTTCCGGCAACTGCAGACCTCCCGGACACTGCCCGAGATCGCGGATGAGCTCGAGCTCTCGATCAACACCGTCAAGACTCATCAGCGTGCGATCTACCGGAAGCTCGGCGTCACCTCTCGTCGGGAGGCTGTGCACACGACCGTGTGAGTGGGGGAGAGGCGAGCAGTCAGGGCGCCTCCGTCGTCGCAGCGGTCAGCCAGACGGAGTTCGCGTGGGAGGCGGTGATCGGCTGCGCGGAGAGAACGTCCGCTCCGTGCCTCCTGAGCTCCGACGAGAATCGTTCGAGCCACGTCGGCTCGACCAGGATCAGTGCCGCGGTGCCGTTCACGGGAAGGTCGGCGCAGAGCGTCATCGCGTCCTCCCGACTCACCAGGCCGGGTACCCCTGGTCGCAGTCCGGCGAGGCCGAAGGTCTGCTCGTCGATCTCGACGTAGTCGAAGCTACCCGGCTGTCGGTTCCGACGGACGATGAGGAAGTCGACGAGCCGCAGCACGCCGCATTCGACCTGTTGCAGCAGCGCCTCGAGCACGGCCGGGCGGGGGCGGTCGCTGTCGAGGCGCACGACGAGCACGACGACGTCGTGGAGTGCACGATCCGACATGGCGGCTGCCCCCTGCACCGACTCAGCTGAGCGCGCGGGCCTTGATGGATGCGAACTCCTCGTTCGTGATCGCACCCGAGGCCAGGAGCTTGGAGGCCTTGTCGATCTCGTCGCTGGGGCTCGCTCCGGCGACGGATCGGATGTACGAATCCGTGGCTTCCCGGTTCTGCTGCACCGCGGACGCGCCCCGCTCCGCCATCCCTCCACCACGGGCGATGAGGTAGACCAGAGCCGTCAGGAACGGGACGAAGACCAGGAAGAGCATCCAGGCGGCCTTGGCCCACCCGTTCAGGGCATGGTCGCGGAAGATGTCGGCGATGATGCCGAACAGCACCATGAGGTAGGAAACGAACACGAACGCCCAGAGGAACCACCACATGATGGCCCAGAAGCTTTCCCAGATGGACACGACTACTCCTAACGGTCGAGGTATTGCGTGGTGCGATCGTGGCATCGTGTCGTTGCGGCCGGGGCCGAGCCTCACCCTCAGCGGGCGACCGAGTGGCCGGTGCCTGACGCTCACCCCGTTGGGGTGATCGTGCCGGTGCGGGCGCACCACCGGATGCGAGCATGAGGGCAGTTCGCCACGTGGGGCGAGGAGGCCGGAGGTCACGACGTGCAGAAACCGTTGGTCGGTGTCACTCGTCAGAACCTCGTGCGTGAACTGACCGCGGGCGTCACGCTGCTCGCTATCGCGATCCCGCTCAACATCGGCTATGCCCAGATCGCCGGTCTGCCTGCGACCGCAGGACTGTACGCGCTGGTCATCCCGACGATCCTGTACGTCCTCGTCGTCTCCTCGCGACAGGTCGTGGCCTCTCCCGACGCAGCCGCGGCGGCGCTCGTCGCCTCGTCGATCGGGGGACTGGCCGCAGCGGGATCCGAGGACTACCTCACGCTGGCACTCGCCCAGGCGATCATCTGCGGAGTGATGTTCATCCTTCTGTCCGTGTTCAGACTCGGCTTCCTCGCGAACTTCCTCTCCAAGCCGATCCTGATCGGATTCGTCGGCGGACTGGCCCTGGACATCCTCGTCTCCCAGATCGCCAAGATGCTCGGCGTGTCGATCGATTCCGGCGGAGAGTTCGTGGAGAAGGTCGCGGATCTCGTGAGCGGGATCGGCACCCTCAACGGATGGTCGCTGATGATCTCGGTGGTCTCCGTCACGATCCTGCTTCTCGGGAAGAATCTGCTGAGGGCGGTGCCGTGGGCACTCGTGGTCATGGTCGTCGCGACCGTCGTCGTGCTGATGACCGGGTTGGACGAGCGGGGCGTCGCCGTGCTCGGAGAGGTCCCGGCAGGGCCACCCACCCTGACATGGCCGGTGATCGATTGGCAGACCTGGTTGCTCCTGGTGCCGTCCGCGATGGCCCTCACGATGGTCACGACAGCCGAGGGGCTCCTCGTCGCTCGTTCCTACGGCGAGAAGCGTCACTACGCCACGAGTCCCAATCGGGATCTGTTCGCATTCGGCGTCGCCAACATCGCGGCCGGCGCGCAAGGCAGTTTCGCCGTCGGGTCGTCGACGAGCCGCACAGCGGCGATGGACCAGGCGGGATCCCGCACGCAGCTCCCGTCGCTGGTGCTGGCGGGCGGCACTCTCCTGCTGCTGCTCTTCGGGACGGGACTGCTGGAGGACATCCCCTCGCCCGCCATCGGCGCGATCGTCGGCGTCGCGATCCTGCCGCTGCTGGGAATCGGCGAGTTCCGGACGCTCTGGAAGCTCGACCGGTTCGAGTTCGTCATCGGAGCCGTGTGCTTCCTCGTGACGCTGTTCGTCGGGTCGATACCCGGCATCCTGATCGCCTTCGTGCTCGCGTTGATCAACATCGCCCGCCGAGCGTCGAACCCCGCGATCGATATCCTCTCGGCCGAGAACGAACCGTCTGCCTCGCTGCTGGAGGACGCTCCGCCCGGAAAGGTGACGGCGCCCGGCGTTCTGGTGATCCGGATGGCTGCGCCGCTGTTCTTCGCGAACGGGGACGTGTTCGCCTCCGCCGTCCGTTCCGCTGTGCAAGCGGCGGGCTCCGGCGCGGTGCGACACGTGGTGATCGACATGGAGGCAGTGACCGACGCCGACGTCACCGCAGCAGAGTCATTCGAGAGCCTCGCGGACTGGCTGGCTGCGAGAGGGCTGACGCTCTCGTTCAGCCGCCTGCGGCCTGCCGCACGACCGCGATTCGAGACCCTCGGCCTCTTGGGCGACCGAGAGGTGTTCGAGACCAATCGGGCCGCAGTCGCGGCGCTGACCGAACGTCAGGGGTCGTCGCCGGCCTCCGGGCGACAGGAGAGAGAGGCATCTACACATGACTGATTTTCAGTACGGCCCTGCCGAGTTCTATCTCGTGGGCTTCGACGGGGTCGTCCCCGACGAAGGGACTTTCGCCGCTCTGCGGGACCTGATCGACAGCGGCACGGTGCGCCTGTTGGACTTCGTCGTCATCACGAAGTCCGAGGACGGCGCGGTGGACATCCAGGCGATCGACGAACAATCGGCGACCGCCCTCGAGGGAGTGGAGGTCTTCGCTTCCGGGTTGGCCGGCGAGGAGGACATCCTCACGTTGGCCGCGAACGTGCCTGCCGGTCGGTCAGCGGCGATCGTCGTGCTCGAGCTGACGTATGCGCGCGAACTGGCCCGGAAGTTGAACAGTGCCGGGGGAGAGGTCCTGCGGACGGAGCGGATCGCGGCGCCCGTCGTGAACGCACTGATGGAGATCCTTGAACAAGAAGGGGAATGAGACATGCCATTGAGAAGATTCGGCCGACCGGGGCTCATCGGGCTCGCCGCGCGTACAGCTGTCGTCGCCGGCACGGCATCCGCTGTGCAGGGCGCTGCGACGAGGAATCAGCAGCGTCGTGCAGAGGGCCAGTACGAGCAGCAGCAGTACGAGGCCGCACAACAGCAGGCACAGGTGGATGCGGCGGCGCAGCAGGCTGCGGCACAGTATGCACCGGCCGCCGCTCCGGACAACTCTGGTGACGACATGGTGACCAAGCTTCAACAGCTCGCTTCGCTGCGGGACTCGGGAGTCCTCTCCGATGCCGAGTTCGCCGCCGCCAAGCAGAAGATCCTCGGCTGATCGGACGCGAGAACCCGGGGGACGGGAGGAGCTCTCCTATGGATGCGATAGTGATCGCCGGCATCGCGCTGGCCGCCGTCGCAGTGGTCATGGCCGTCATCGCCGTCATCACTGCGGTCCTCATGGCGCAGAGACGGAGACGATGAGATGCAGGCGAAGGATTCACCACCCGCAGCGGCCCCCGACGACGACGCACAGGCGAGAGCGATTGAAGACCTGAGGTCGAGGATCCGCTCTCTGGAAGAGGAGAACTCCGCACTCCGATCACCGCGGCAGCGTCGCTTCTCCGGGCGCAGCGTGACCGCCGGGGCGATGCTCGCCCTGGCGGTACTGCTCGCCCCCATCGCAGCGGTCGGCACCTGGGCCCGTATCCAGCTCGTCGAGACCGAGCAGTTCGTGGCGTCCTTCGCCCCGCTCGCCGAAGATCCGGACGTGCAGGACTTCATCTCCGACCAGGTCATCGATGCGATCGATGATCAGCTGGACGTCGAGGCGTTGGTCGGCGACGTCTTCGACGGCATCCGCGACCTCGATCTCGCTCCGAGAGCGGAAGCCGCCCTGACGATCCTGGAGACTCCGGCGGCCCAGGGGATCTCCTCGTTGATAGACAGCATCGTGCGCGACCTCGTGGCCTCGGAACAGTTCGCCGCCATCTGGACCGAGGCTTTGAGGTTCACCCACGACCGCGCCGTCGCGGTGATGCAGAGCGACCCCGACATCGCCATCCAGCTCGACGGCGGCGGGGTGATCTCCATCGACCTCGGTGTCGTCGTCGAGCGGGCGAAGGAGGAACTCGCAGATCGTGGGGTCGGCTTCGCCGATCTCATCCCGATCGTCGACAGGTCGATCCCGATCGCGCAGGCAGACGCCCTGGTACTGGTCCGCACCATCTATCAGATCGCGGTGGCGACCGGATTCTGGTTGCCGTGGCTCATCGTCGCGCTCACGTTCGGGGGCATCCTCCTGTCCCGGGACCGCCTTCGAGCAACGGTCCGGACGAGCATCGGTTTCGCACTCGTCTTCGGGCTGCTGGCCGGCGGGATCGTGATCGGCGGAACCGTGTTCATCTCCGCGGTGAGCCCGGCGATCATGCCTGCGGAAGCCGCGAGCGTGGTGTTCTCTCAGATCTCCGAGGCGTTGCAGAGCACCGCCGTGGCTCTGACCCTCGGTGCCGTGGTGGCGGCACTGTGGGCGTGGCTGAGCGGTTCCGGTCGCGCGGCCACCACGACCAGGGCTGTCGTCGGAAGCGGCTTCGCGTCGGTCCGGAGTCTCTGGGAGCGCCGAGGAGTCACCACCGGACGGCTCGGGGTGGCCGTCGAGAGATCCAGGCCCGTGATCGTGGTGGTGGCCGCCATCCTCGCGGTGATGGTTCTGATCGCGAACCGACCGGTCTCCGCGGGCTCGGTCATCGGGGTCTCTCTCGGCCTGCTCGGGCTGATCGTGGTTCTCGAGCTGCTGCGCCGCCCCGAAACGGACGCCACTCACGGCGAGGACCCCCTCCCGGGGACGGACGCCGTGCCGGGGACGGACTCCGTGCCGGGGACGGACTCTGTGCCGGGGACGAACTCCGTGCAGCGCGAGACGTCGTCCGCATCACCGGTCCACCGCGGGTGACGACTGATGATCCCGACCGTCTGGCAGCTCGTCCCCGTCGCTCTCGGAGTGATGGCGAGCCCGGTGGCGGTCATGGCTCTGATCGGCATCCTCCTGTCCCGCGATGCGCGGCGCATCGGAACCGCGTATCTCCTCGGATGGGTGCTCTGCTCCAGTGTTCTGACCGTCGTGAGCGTCATCGGATTCCGCGCGGCAGGAGCGTCGGGCGCCTATCGTCAGGCCGAGTGGGTGCCCATCGTCCACGCTGTCGTCGGCGTCGTCTGCGTCGGGGGCGCGGTCTGGACGTTCGCGCGCTCCAGAAGGGTCGTGGCGGAAGTGGCGGGCGCTCACACACCCGGAGAAGTGGTGCATGCGGCCCCGCAGCTCCCCGGGATCGTGCGATCGGTGGAGGGCTACACGCCTCGACGGGCCTTCCTCCTCGGTCTCGCCATCTTCCTCAGCCCCATGAACATCGCGCTCGTCGCTGCGGCCGGGATCGAGATCGTCATCGCTGACCTCCCACCACGCCAGGCCGTTCCCACGATGATCGGCTTCGTCGTGGCGTCTGCGGCGCCCGTGGCCATTCCCGTCTTCACGGTGCTCGCACGGGGTGACGGCGCGGATCCGCTCCTCACGCGGCTTCGCTCGTGGATGCTCCGCCACAACGGGTACCTGAGCGCGGGGATCTTCGCGGCGGTGGGGATGCTGCAGCTCTTCAGGGCCGTCCAGGGCTGGCTCGCGTGAACCTGCGTCGTTCCTGGCGGCGCTACCGGAAGCGCTTCGGTTCGCGCGCCACGCTTCGACAGGATCTGCGAGCCGGAGTGGTCCTCGGTGTGGAGAGCATCCCCGACGGCCTGGCGGCAGGAGTGCTCGCGGGCGTCAATCCGCTGTTCGGGCTCAATGCGTACATCGTCGGGACACTCGCCGGTGCGTTGACGACGGGATCGGTTCTCATGACGGTCCAAGCGACAGGGGCGATGGCCGTCATCATCGGAGACGTGCCACAGGTGCACGGCGAGGGCTCGGCGACAGCGATCGCCACTCTCACGGTCATGGCGGGCATCGTGATGCTCGGTCTGGGCCTCGCGGGAGCGGGGAGCCTGGTCCGCTTCATTCCGAGCGCCGTGCTCTTCGGCTTCGTGAACGCTGTTGCGGTGAACATCGTCCTCAGCCAGATCGAGAATCTCACGGGCTACCAGAGCGACGCAGGATCCCGTATCGGCCGCGCGGGGGACACCCTCCTCCATCTGCCGCAGGTGAGCTGGTGGTCGCTGCTCGTCGGACTCCTCACCGTCGCGCTCATCCTGCTGTTGGAGAGAACGCCTCTCGGGGCCCTCTCGATGGTGGTCGCGATCATCGCAGGATCGCTGGTCGCCTTTCTGCTGCCGGACGGTGCTGTCGCCACGATCGGGGAGGTCGCGACGATAGAACGGCAGCTTCCGTCCCTCACCTGGCCGAGTCTGCTCCTGGCGTTCGACCTGATCGTCCCTGCTCTGTCGCTCGCTCTCGTCGGCCTCGTGCAGGGGGCGGCGATCTCGGGGTCCGTGCCCAATCCCGACGGCCGATATCCCAGCGCCTCGGCGGACTTCCGAGGTCAGGGAGTCGCGAACATCGCCAGCGGCATGCTGCAGGGTATTCCGGTCGGCGGGTCGATGTCGGCCACGGCTCTCGTCGCCACGGCCGGAGCCCGAACGGCGACGGCGAACGTCTTCGCCGCCATGGTCATGATCGCGACGGTGCTGATCTTCGCCCCGCTGATCGGCTACATCGCGATGCCGGCTCTCGCGGGACTGCTGATCGTGGTCGGAGTCCGCAGTGTCAAGGTCGCTCAGATCGCTCTGGTCTTCAGGACGGGCACCGTGCAGGCGGGGATCTTCCTCGTGACGTTCGTGCTCACGTTGTTCATCCCGCTCCAATACGCCGTTCTCGCGGGAGTGGGACTCGCGGTCGTCCTGCACATCGCGCGCCAGTCCAACCGCGTCAGAGTCACGAGGTGGGAGTTCGACGCGGGGGAGACGCGTCCTCGTGAACTCCCCGCGCCCGAGTCGATCGGACCGCGAGAGATCGTGGTGCTGAACCCCTACGGCGCGTTGTTCTTCGCCTCGTCCGAGGCGTTTCGCGCACAGCTGCCCGATGCCGGTGAGGACGCCCACCAGTCGTACGTCATCGTTCGGCTCCGCGGCACCGATGAGCTCGGCGTGACCTTCCTCACGATGCTCCGAAAGTACTCCGCCGACCTGGCCGCCGTCGGTGCGACGCTCATGGTCGCCGGGGTCGGGGAGCGCGTGGTCTCCCAGTTGCGCATGACGGGCCTCAGCGAGGAGATCGGCCGCGAAAACGTCTTCCCCGCAGAGGCGCGCGTCGGCGATGCCGTCCTCCGCGCCCGTGCCGAGGCGGTGAGGCGCCAGGCCGAGGCCGGCGTGGAGTGACGCTCCGCCCTCACCTCCGAAGGATGAGCCCGCGCTTGAGGGGTCGACACCGGCGCACGAGGCTGAGAGGCATGACCCGGCGTGAGGCGCAGGGGAGACCACAGGAGGAGACGATGGTGCAGAACGATGCGACGGCGGCGATCACGCAGCAGCAGGAGGATCTGAAGGCTGCACTTCCCTTCGATGACACGCGGGATTTCGAGGCGGTGGAGCGTGGGTTTCTGGGCACGCTGAGCCCGGCCGTCGTGCACGACGATGACGGCAACGTGGTCTGGGATGCCGACAGCTACGACTTCATCGACGGGGATGCTCCCGACACCGTGAATCCGAGCCTGTGGCGCCAATCTCGGCTGGTCTCGAAGCACGGACTGTTCGAGGTGGTGGAGGGCGTGTACCAAGTGCGCGGATTCGACCTGTCGAACGTGAGCTTCGTCGAGTCCGACACCGGCGTGATCGTCATCGACCCGCTGATCTCGAAGGAGACGGCTCAGGCTGCGCTGGGGTTGTACCGCGAGCACCGGGGCGAGAGACCTGTGGTCGCCGTCGTCTTCACCCACAGTCACATCGACCATTTCGGCGGGATCTTCGGCATCGTGTCGAAGGACGATGTCGAGTCTGGCCGCGTCCAGATCATCGCTCCCGAGGGAACGGTCGCCGAAGCCGTCGCGGAGAACGTCTATGCGGGAACCGCGATGGGACGACGTGCCGGGTACATGTACGGTGCAGCACTCGAGCGCAGCGCGAAAGGCGCGCTCGGTGCGGGACTCGGACAGACGACGTCCACCGGTCACGCCGGCATCATCCCGCCGACGATCGAGGTCGCGGAGACGGGGGAGTCCCACACGATCGACGGTCTCGTCATCGAGTTCCAGATGGCTCCCGGCACGGAGGCCCCGGCCGAGATGCACTTCCTGTTCCCGAGATACCGGGCGCTCTGCATGGCGGAGAACGCGACCCACACCCTCCACAACCTGCTGACCCTCCGCGGAGCTCTGGTCCGCGATCCGCATGTCTGGTCGAGATACCTCACCGAGGCGATCGAACGATACGGCGACGAGGCGGACGTCGTCTTCGCCTCGCATCACTGGCCGACGTGGGGGAACGCCGAGATTCTCGAGTTCCTCGGTCTTCAGCGGGACCTGTATTCCTATCTTCACGACCAGACGCTCCGCATGACGAATCAGGGGATGACCGGCGCCGAGATCGCCGAGGAGATCCAGCTGCCTCCGATCCTGGAGAACTCGTGGCATGCACGCGGATACTACGGCAGCGTCAGCCACAATGTGAAAGCGATATATCAGCGCTACATGGGGTGGTTCGACGGCAACCCTGCGCGCCTCTGGCCGCATCCGCCGAAGGCGCTGGGGGAGCGGTACGTCGCTCTGGCCGGCGGGATGGACCGGATCGTCGACGCGGCACAGGGAGCGTACGACGCAGGGGACTTCCGGTGGGCGGCGACGCTGCTCGATCACGCCATCTTCACCGAGCCGGCCAACGCCGCGGTGCGCGAGCTCTATGCGTCGACTCTCGATCAGCTCGCCTACGGCGCCGAGAACGGCACCTGGCGCAACTTCTACATGTCCGGCGCGACCGAGCTCCGGTCGGGGAACTTCGGCACCCCGACGACCACGAACGCCCCGGAGATCCTCGCCCAGCTCACGGCCGAGCAGCTCCTGGATTCGGTCGCCATCTCGGTCGACGGCCCTCGCGCGTGGGACCTCGACATCGCGATCGACTTCACCCTCACCGATGAGGGACGCAACTTCCGGGTGACCGTCCGCAACGGAGTTCTCGTCTACATCGAGAAGCCGGCGGATGCCGCGTCGGCGCAGGCGACCCTGTCGCTGACGAAAGCCCGCCTGCTTGCGCTCGTCGGTGGAGATCAGGACGGACCCGGAGTGGACATCAGCGGCGACGCGGCGGCGCTGAGAGAACTCACGTCCGTTCTGACGACGGGCGACCCGGGATTCGACATCGTCACCCCGTGATCCGTCGCGGGCTCCACGGAGCCGTCGCACGGGGTAGGGGCGCCTGCGGCGAATCTCGAGCAATGGCGCCTGCGGGAGGGGCGTCCTCCAGACGCTAGCTGACATAATGTGCATTATCGGCACTATGAGATGAAGCGTCGGCAGGCTGTCGATAGGCTCCAGGTGTGGACGGACAGAACGTCGAGATCGACTGGGATGCCGCACGCCAGGCGAATCGAGAGAACTGGGACGACCGCGTGCCGCTGCATGAGGCAGCCTATGGGCTCGAGGCGTACGACGATCCTTCGCACATCAGCGACGTCGTGATCGACGATCTGCCCGTGCTCGACCGGTTCCTGCCCGACGGGAGCATCCAGGGCCTCGACCTGTGTCATCTGCAGTGTCACATCGGCACGGACACGATCTCCCTGGCGCGTTCCGGCGCGGTCGTGACGGGCGTGGACTTCTCGGCGCCGGCCCTCCAGACCGCAGCGGCTCTCGCGGAGCGCTCGCGAGCGTCGGCGACCTGGGTCGAATCCGACGTCCTCGATGCGAGGGCCGTCGTGGACGGTGACTTCGACGTGGTCTACACGAGCATCGGCACGATCTGCTGGCTCGCAGACCTCGACCGCTGGGCCGAGCAGATCTTCGGCCTGCTGCGTCCCGGCGGCACGTTCTACATCCGCGACGCGCACCCCGCCATGCTCGCGCTCGACGAGGACGCCCCGACCCTGACGGCTCGGTACCCGTATTTCGGCGATGGGCGTGCGCAGCAGTGGAACGATGATTCTACATATGTGGGAAATGGGACGGTCGCCCACGCTCGCACCTATGAGTGGCCGCACCCGCTGTCGGAGATCATCGGATCGCTGCTCCGCGCAGGCTTGCGTCTGATCCACTTCGACGAAGGTCGCACGCTCCCCTGGCAGTTCAGCTCCCGTATGGTCGAGGTGCCCCGGGGCTACGCCTGGCCGCAGGCCGAGCGCGACCTCATCCCCTGCACCTATACGATCGTCGCCCGCAAGGACTGACTACGCGCCGACGTATTCGGCGAGGTGCTCCCCCGTCACCGTGGACTTCGCGGCGACGAGATCGGCGGGGCGTCCCTCGAACACGACTCGACCTCCGTCGTGCCCGGCTCCCGGTCCGATGTCGATGATCCAGTCGGCGTGAGCCATGACAGCCTGATGGTGCTCGATGACGATGACGGTCTTGCCGGATTCGACCAGACGGTCGAGGAGGCCCAGGATGTTCTGCACATCTGCGAGGTGGAGCCCCGTGGTGGGCTCGTCGAGGACGTAGATGTCGCCCTTCTCCCCCATCTGGATCGCCAGCTTGATGCGCTGCCGCTCTCCTCCCGAGAGGGTCGACAGCGGCTGGCCGAGCGACAGGTACCCGAGCCCGACATCCTCCAGGCGCGCGAGGATCGCCGCTGCAGCCGGCAGCTTGGCCTCTCCGTCGGAGAAGAAGACCCGGGCTTCGGAGACGGGCAGGTCCAGCACCTGCGTGATGTCCTTCCCCGCCAGCGTGTACTCCAGGACAGCCGCCTGGAAGCGCTTGCCGCCGCAATCCTCGCAGGGCGTCTCGATCGTGTCCATGAAGCCGAGTTCGGTGATGATGACACCGGCTCCCTTGCACGTCGGACACGCGCCTTCGGAGTTCGCACTGAACAGCGCCGGCTTCACCCCGTTGGCTTTCGCGAACGCCTTGCGGATCGGCTCGAGCAGCCCGGTGTAGGTGGCGGGATTGCTGCGGCGAGAGCCCTTGATCGCCCCCTGATCGATCGATACCACGCCGTCGCGCCGGGACACCGAGCCGTGGATGAGAGAGCTCTTGCCCGAGCCGGCGACACCCGTCACGACGGTCAGCACGCCGGTCGGGATGTCGACATCGACGTTCTGGAGGTTGTTCGCCGTGGCTCCGCGCACCTCGAGGACGCCGGTCTTCGCGCACACAGAGGACTTCAGCTCGGCCCGATCGTCGAGGTGATCTCCCGTGCGCGTGCCGCTGGCCTTCAGACCGGCGATGGTGCCCTCGAAGCAGATCTCACCTCCGGCGCTGCCCGCGCCGGGGCCGAGGTCGACGACATGGTCGGCGATGGCGATGGTCTCGGGTTTGTGCTCCACGACGAGCACGGTGTTCCCCTTGTCCCGCAACCGCAGCAGCAGGGTGTTCATGCGCTGGATGTCGTGCGGATGCAGACCGATGGTCGGCTCGTCGAACACGTAGGTGATGTCGGTGAGCGACGAACCGAGGTGACGGAGCATCTTGATGCGCTGCGCCTCTCCCCCGGACAGCGTGCCCGACGGCCGTTCCAGGCTCAGGTAGCCGAGGCCGAGGGTCACGAATGCGTCGAGGTTCGCGCTGAGCGCCTCGAGCAGCGGCCCGGCCCCGGTGAGATGCAGGCCGCGCACCCAGTCGGCGAGATCGGTGACCTGCATCCGGCAGGCGTCGGCGATGCTGATGCCGTCGATCTTCGACAAGCGGGCTCCCTCGGTGAGTCGCGTGCCGTCGCATTCCGGGCATGTGGCGAATGTCGCGACGCGCTGCACGAACGCGCGGACATGAGGCTGCAGAGCGTCGAGATCCTTGGACAGCATCGCCTTCGTGATCTTGGGGATCAAGCCCTCGTACGTCATGTTGATGCCGGAGATCTTGACCTTCGTGACCTCGCCGTAGAGGAACAGATGACGCTGCTTCTCGGTGAATTCGGCGATGGGTCTGTCGGCGGGATAGAAGCCGGAGGCCGAGAAGCCCTTCACCATCCAGCCGTCGGCGGTGTAGCCGGGAACCATGATGGCGCCTTCGTCCAGCGACTTCGACTCATCGACGATCTGGGCCAGGTCGAGGTCGGACACCGCTCCGCGTCCCTCGCATCGTGGGCACATGCCACCGAGGTAGATGGCGTCCTTGACGATCTTCTTCTCACCACCGGGACCCGTCATGACGCCGCTCGCCCTCTGCGTCGGGATGTTGAACGAGAAGGCCGTCGGCCCGCCGATGTACGGCTGGCCGAGCTTGCTGAAGAGGATCCGCAGCATCGCATTCGCGTCCGTGACTGTGCCCACGGTCGATCGCGGGTTCGCTCCGAGACGCTCCTGATCGACGATGATCGCGGTGGTCAGGCCTTCGAGGACATCGACGTCGGGGCGAGGGACCGACGGCATGAAGCCCTGCACGAACGCGCTGTACGTCTCGTCGATCATGCGGCGCGATTCTGCGGCGATCGTGTCGAACACCAGCGAGCTCTTGCCGGAGCCGGAGACCCCGGTGAACACCGTCAGCCGTCGTTTGGGGATCTCGACGCTGACGTCCTTCAGGTTGTTCTCGCGCGCACCCTGGACGCGGATCAGGTCGTGGCCGTCTGCGGCGTGAGTCGTCATGGTGTCCCTCGTTCTTCGTGGCTGAGGAGTCAGCCGGCCTGGTTGATACGGAGGAGGTTGCCCGCGGGGTCTCGGAATGCGCAGTCGCGGACCCCGTACGGCTGATCCATGGGTTCCTGCACGACGTCGGCGCCCGACTCCACCAGACGGTCGAACAGCGCATCGAGATCATCGCTCGCGAGCGTGAGGGCGCTGTAGCTGCCCTTCGCGATCAGCTCGAGGATGGTCTGGCGCTCGGCGTCGGTGAGACCCGGGTCGGTCGCCGGCGGATGCAGGACAATCGAGGTGTCCGGCTGTCCTTCGGGCCCGACGGTCAGCCACCGCAGGCCGTCGTATCCGACGTCGTTGCGCACCTCGAAACCCAGGGCGTCGCGATAGAAGCCGAGGGCCGCCTCCGCGTCCGTGTGCGGGAGGAATGCGTAGTGGATGCTGATTTTCATGGGTTCAGGTTAGGTGTGCGTCGGTTCGAGGCGCTTCTTGATTCCTGATCGGTCGCACGACGTGCTTCGCGTGGAACGTCGGGATCCCGTCGGTGGTGACTGCGCGTTCACGGTACACGGTGGGTGAGACACCCACGAGCTCGGTGAACCGGGTGCTGAAGGTCCCCAGCGATGAGCAGCCCACCTCGACGCAGATCTCGGTGACCGACAGGTCTCCTCGACGCAGCAGCGCCATGGCGCGCTCTATACGGCGGGTCATGAGGTAGGAGTAAGGCGACTCGCCGTACGCGTCCCGGAAGCGACGACTGAGATGGCCCGCTGACATGTGCACGCCCCTGGCGAGAGCCTCGACGTCGAGCGGCCGCGCGAACTCCCTGTCGATGCGATCGCGCACTCTCCGCATGACGACGAGCTCGCGGAGTCGAGCGTCGGCGTCAGGAGTCACGACTAAATGGTGACATGTCGCACGGTGTCGCGAAATGACTGCGGGCGACTGCCCCGCATAAATCCTCCCCCATTTCGGTACCCGGGAGCGCTACTCTGTGGTCATCCCTCACAGGATGTTCTCAGAAAGGGTCCCAGCCATGTCTGAATCACTCGCCACCGAGGCGAAGTCGCTGTTCAAGTCCATCCGGATCACCCTTGCGGTGTCCGGCGTCATCGCACTGATCGCGGGCATCGTCCTGCTCGTCTGGCCGGTGAAGTCGGCCGTGATCGTCACCGGCATCTTCGCCACCTACCTCGTGATCGCCGGACTCGTGTACATCGGGCTCGGGATCTTCTCCCAGAAGAAGGGCGGTTGGGCGCGTGTCGGCCACATCGCCCTCGGTCTGCTGTACATCGTCGCCGGAGTCATCGCCTTCGCGAACCTCGGGGCTGCGGCCGCCACGCTCGCGCTCGTCGTGGTGATCTTCATCGGCATCAGCTGGATCGTCGACGGCGTGGTCTCCCTGAGCCTGCTCGGACAGGACGGGTCGCGGGTCTGGACCCTGCTGTACGCGCTCCTCAGCATCATCGCGGGAATCATCGTGCTGTTCTCTCCGCTGTATGCCGCCACGGTCCTCTGGCTCGTCTTCGGCATCTCCCTCGTGGTCCTGGGCATCGTGCAGATCGTGCGCGCGGTGACCCTGGGCAAGGACTCGAAGGACTTCGCCTCTGCGACCGGCGCCGACCGCGTCAGCTGACGCCCTCCGCAACGAGAAGAGCCCCGTCCGGTGCGGACGGGGCTCTTCTCATGCGGCGACGGTCATTCGGCGGCGAAAGCGCTCACGTCGCCGACGAGGCGGGTGTTGTCGGCCGGCACGGGGTCGACGGACGCCTTCGCGACCTCTGCCGCGAACTCCGACACGTTGTACAGCTTGCCGGCGGACTCGCGGCGCTCGGCGATCGCACCGGGGTTGGCCCGCTCGAGCAGGGTGGCGGTGATGGTGCCCTCGATCATGTCGCCCGACACGACCGTGAATCCGATCCCCCTCTCGGCGAGTCCGGGGATGCGCTCACGGAGCGCGTCCTCCCCCGCGCGCTTGGACAGCGCGACCGGCTCGTACTCGGGCATCGTCGGAGTGGTGCGGATGAAGTGCGCCTGGTGGCTCGTGACGAACACGACACGCGAGCCGTCGCCCAGCAGCGGGGTCGCCGCCTCGAGGACGTTGACCTGGGCGTCGCGGTTGAGGGTGAGCGCGTAGTCCGCGGCCATGCCCGACTCCATTCCCCCCGAGGCGTTGAGGACGAGGACGTCGAGGCGTCCGAACTCCGACTTCACCGCATCGAACATCTCCGCGACCGAGGAGGGATCGGTGAGATCGGCGCCCACGACGAGGACGCGGCGACCCAGTTCACGCAGCTGGGTCGCGAGCTTCTCCGCGCGCGGCGCCTTGTTGCGATAGTTGATGACGACGTCCGCGCCGGCCTCCGCGAGGTAGCGGACGGTGTCGGCTCCGATCCCCCGGGAGGACCCGGTCACGAGCGCGACCTTGCCGTCGAGAGAACCTGCGGGAAGAACGTCGGTCACGGTGACTCCTCGTGTGCGTGGAACGCCGTGTTCGCACGGCCGTCCCAGACTATCAATCGGCCGCTGGAGCACCCGGAGCGCGTCTCGGCTGCGTGATACGTTGACCGTAAAGGAGGCAGCAATGAACGACTTCTCCACATTCGTCCAGTTCATCGATCAGTGGGCCTGGGTCGGGTGGCTGGTCCTCATCGCCCTGTTCCTCGTCATCGAGATGCTGACCCTCGACTTCACGTTCCTGATGCTGAGCTTCGGCAGCGTGGTCGGCCTCGTGACCGACTTCATCGGCATCCCCGTCTGGGTGCAGGTGCTCGTCGCCGCTGCCGCCGCCGCGCTGTTCATCCTGTTCCTGAGGCCGCCGCTCCTCAAGCGGCTCCATCGCGGCGAGGACCCCACGAAGTCCAATGTCGACGCCCTGGTGGATCTCCGGGGCATCGCTCTGCAGGACATCACCCAGATCTCCGGTCTGGTGAAACTCAGCAACGGAGACACCTGGACAGCCCGCACCGCCGCGCCCATGGCGATCCCGCAAGGATCGCCCGTCGTCGTCACGACGATCAACGGGGCGACCGCCACCGTACGCCCCACCAACGACTAGGAGACTCCCGTGGACGACACCTCGTTCATCCCCGCAGCGATCGGCTGGATCCTCGTCATCGCGATCACCATCTTCGTGGTGGTCACGCTGGCGCGATCGATCCGCATCATCCCTCAGGCCACGGCGGGCGTGGTGGAACGCCTCGGCCGGTATCACAAGACCCTCATGCCGGGGCTGAACATCCTGGTCCCTTTCATCGATCGTCTGCGTCCGCTCATCGACATGCGCGAGCAGGTCGTCTCCTTCCCTCCGCAGCCGGTGATCACCGAGGACAACCTCGTGGTCTCCATCGACACGGTCGTCTACTTCCAGGTGACGGATGCACGGGCTGCGACCTACGAGATCGCCAACTACCTCGGGGCCGTCGAGCAGCTCACGACCACCACCCTGCGAAACGTGGTCGGTGGTCTGAATCTCGAAGAGGCGCTGACCAGCCGCGACAACATCAACGGCCAGCTGCGCGTCGTCCTCGATGAGGCGACCGGCAAGTGGGGCATCCGCGTCGGTCGCGTGGAGCTCAAGGCCATCGACCCGCCCGTGTCCATCCAGGACTCCATGGAGAAGCAGATGCGCGCGGAGCGGGACCGTCGCGCCGCGATCCTCACCGCCGAGGGGTCCAAGCAGTCGCAGATCCTCGAGGCCGAGGGGCGGCGGCAGGCGGAGATCCTGCGTGCCGAGGGCGACAAGCAGGCCGCCGTCCTGCGCGCCCAGGGTGAGGCCGAGGCGATCCAGAACGTCTTCACCGCGATCCACCAGGGGCAGCCGGACGACAAGCTCCTCGCCTACCAGTACCTGCAGATGCTTCCGAAGATCAGCGAGAGCCCGTCGAGCAAGCTGTGGATCGTGCCGAGCGAGCTCACCGAGGCGCTCAAGGGAATCGGATCCGCGTTCACCCCCAAGACAGGTCAGCCGCCGACGAACACCCCGGGCGCGTGACCCACCCCTACTTCGAGAAGACCCGTCACCCCCGAGTCCTCGCTCACCGCGGTCTGATCACCGCGGCGGGCGAGGACTCCGGTGTCTGGGAGAACTCGGCCGTCGCCTTCGCCGCCGCGCACGCGGCGGGAGTCGAGTACATCGAGACGGACTGTCAGGTGACCGCAGACGGTGACGTCGTGCTCTTCCACGACTCGACGCTGCAACGCCTGGTCGACGATCCGCGAGCCGTCCGAGACGTTCGGACGCGGGAGCTGGCGAGCATGTTCGCCGATCACGGCGGCCTGCTGACGGTCGGCGAGGCCCTGAGCTCCTTTCCGTCCTCGCGTCTGAACATCGACGTCAAGACGGATGCCGCTGCGGAACCACTCGGTCGGATCCTCGTCGACCACACGCACCGAGTGCTCGTGACGAGCTTCTCCGACGCCCGCAGACGAGCGGCCGTAGCGGCGACCCTCCGTGCGGGGGCGGCGCTCAGACCCGCCACATCCGGGGGAAGCAGAACGATCGCGGCTCTTCGAGCGCTCTCCTCCCTGCGCCTCTCCCCCGGTCGCGTCCTTCGGGACATCGATGCGCTTCAGATCCCTGAGCGCCGCGGCACCCTGCGCGTCCTGACCGGGGCGTTGCTGCGCGCAGCGCACGCCCACGATGTCGAGGTCCACGTCTGGACGGTGAACGACGAGGAGGACATGCGGCGCCTCGTCGCAGCCGGGGTCGACGGGGTCGTCACCGACCGGGCGGACGTCGCACTGGCAGCGCTCGGCCGCTGACCGCGCCACGCCGCCCTTACGCGCTCGCGCTGGGATTCGGCTGTGAATCCCGCCGAGATCACGCCCACGTGGATGAAGCGCACAGGCTGGAGCGTTATACCTGACAGCGACGAGAGGACCACACAATGGCAGATCGCAGCCTGCGCGGCATCCGACTCGGCGCCCAGAGCCTACAGAGCGAAGAGGGCGTCGTCTTCATGGAGCGCCGTGAAACCATCTACACCTGTGACACCTGCGGCCACGTCACGAACCTCATGTTCGCGGCCGACGCAGAGCCGCCGCAGACCTGGGAATGCCGTGCCTGTGGCGCGGACGCCCGCCTGAACGTCGACGGCCACGCCGTCACGCTCGACACGGCCGATGAGAAGGCCGCCCGCACGCACTGGGACATGCTCATGGAGCGACGCACCCGTGCCGAGCTCGAGGAGCTCCTCGAGGAGCGCCTCGCGTTCATCCGCGCCCGCCGCGGTGCCGGCGAGGACCCGACCAGAGAGAAGATCGGGGCCTAGCGCCCTCGGCCGCGCAGCCACCCGAAGGCCAGCGCGGCCAGACCGCCCCAGAGCAGCAGCTGCTGGATCCAGGGGCCCAGGACGACCCCCGCAGTCAGGCCGGAGCGAAGCTCGACATCCTCGAGCAACGCTCCGGCCTCTCCTGCATCCAGGCGGGAGATGGTCGAACCGTCCGGGCGGATCATCTGACTCGTGCCCACCGTCGAGATGTTCACGACGCTGCGTCCGGTCTCGATCGCCCGCATCCGCGCGAATGCCAGCTGCTGCAGATTCTCGTCGGTGCCACGGAAGTCCGCGTTGTTGGTCTGGAACACCAGCACCTGCGCTCCCTCTCCGACACCGGCATGGATGACGTCGTCGTAGATCACGTCGAAGCAGATGGCGAGCCCGATCTTCACGCCGTCGACGTCGATCACCGGATCGTTCGTCCCCGGGGTGTAGTCGCGTTGCAGCAAGCCGATCAGGTCGGGCGCGAGGGCGTTGAAGAACGGTCGGTCGGGCACGTACTCGCCGAACGGCACGGGGTGGCGCTTGTCGTGGCTCTGCCCGGCGTATCCGTCCTCCGTCCACAGCATCGAGGTGTTGTAGAAGCGACCGTCCCGCTCCGTGGCGGCGTTGGCGAGCAGCGGCGCGTCCATCCGCGAGGCCACCATCTCCATCCGCCGCGCGATACCATCGGCCTGGAACGGGTCGTAGTCGAGCGACCCCTCCGGCCACACGACGAGGTCGGCGTCCTCGCCGTATAGCGGTACGGTCGCCGCAGTCTGCGCCTGCACGATCGAGTAGTCCTCACGCGTGTCGAAGTAGCCGCTGGGACCATTGCCCTGCACCGCAGCGATGCGCATCGAGCCGGCGGCGGTCGTCGGGAAGAGCGGGGTGAGAACGAGCACCACGACGAGCGCCGCGGGCGCGACCAGCATCACCGGCCGCCGCCAGCCGCGTGTCCGTACGATCTCGATGCCCATCGCGACCAGGAGGACCATCAGGAAGCTGAGGCCGCTGACCCCGACCCATGACGTGACGGGGGCGAGCGGACTCTGTGCCTGGCTCATGGCCAGCCGCGCCCAGGGGAATCCGCCGTAGGGCCACGAACCCACGAACACCTCCCGGCCGACCCAGAGCGCAGCCACCACGGCGGGCAGCAGCACCACCCGGCCGGCCGTCCCGGGGAACGCCCGCGGCAGCCACCGGTAGGCGAGCGCGATCGGGATCAGGGCGACCGCGGTGAGCCCGCCCTCGACGACGCTCAACGCGCCCCACGGAACCGGACCCAGATACCGGGACGTCCACGACACCAGCACGCCGAAGAACAGGATTCCGTACACCGCGCCGACCAGCAGCGCTCCCCCTGCCCGCCGGCCGATCAACGCGAGGAGCAGCAATGCGGTCGCAGGGAAGACGAGGATCCAGATCGCGGCCTCGGGGTAGGCCAGATCCATGAGGAAGGCGGCACCGGCGGCACTCAGCACGGCGGCCCAGAGCGGCATGAACGGGCGCGGTCGTGCGCGGGATTCGGACATCGATCCCATTCTCACATCGACGAATACGCGACGATGCCACGACGCACGCCGTCGAGCGCCGTGCGCGCGTTCCTCGCCAGCGCTCCGTCCTCCGCCACGATCGAGAGCTGGTCGAGCAGATCGATCGTCTGCTTAGCCCATCGCACGAAATCGCCGGCGGCCATATCCGCGTCGACGAGGACGCGGTCGAGTGAGCCTCCGCGCGCCCAGGCGTGCATCGCTCCGGCGAGGCCGGCGGCCAGTGGCTCGGTGCCCGGGAGATGGTGGTCCTTCTCCAGGTCGTCGAGTTCCGCCCACAGGGTCGTTGTCTTCTCGTACGCCGCGCGGAACGGGCCGCGAGGAAGACCCCGCTCCCCCGAATTCGCCTCATCCCTTCGGGGTTCGTAGACGAGGCAGCAGGCCATGGCCGCGAGCGAGGGTGCGTCCAGACCCTTCCAGAGGCCCTGACGCAGGGATTCCGCGACAAGAAGGTCTCGTTCACCGTAGATGCGGCGCATCGTCCGCCCTGCGGACGTGAGCCGGGTCTCGTCGCCCTCGCGTTCGAGGTAGTCGAGCGTCTCGAGGACCTCGACGACGCGGTCGAAGACGCGGGCCACCGTGCCGGTTCGATTCTCGATCTGTCGACGCGTGCGATCGGTCTGCCGCTTGAGCTTCCAATAGCGCTCGGCCCATCGCGCGTGCGACTCGCGATCGGGGCACCCGTGGCAGCCGTGCCTCTGCATCCGATTGCGGAGCGACTGGATCTGCTTCATGCGCTTGTCGCGGCTGACTCGGGATCCCTGGGCGTCCTGACGGTTCTTCTTCTCCAGGTCGCTGAGCTCGCGCCGGATCGAGGCGTAGTCGAGGAAGTCGCCGTGCTCGCATGTCATCGCCGACTTGTACCCCTCGAGCGACTCCTCTGCCTCGCGTACCTGACGAGCGAGTCCGACCACCGAACGATCGGCCTGGAACTGGGCGAAGGAGGACTCGAGGATCTTTCTTGCCCGCACCTTGCCGAAGAGGTCGATCAGGTTGACGGCCATGTTGTAGGTGGGCCGGAAGCTGGAGTTCAGCGGATAGGTGCGTCGCGATGCGAGAGCTGCGACGGCCTGGGGATCCATGCCCTCCGTCCACTGGACGACCGCGTGTCCCTCGACGTCGATGCCGCGGCGTCCTGCGCGTCCGGTCAGCTGGGTGTACTCCCCCGAGGTGATGGCCACCCGCGCCTCGCCGTTGAACTTCTCCATCTTCTCCAGCACGACGGTGCGCGCGGGCATGTTGATGCCCAGAGCCAGGGTCTCGGTCGCGAACACGACCTTGACCAGCTTCCGCTGGTAGAGCTCCTCGACGACCTCCTTGAACGCGGGCAGCAGACCGGCGTGGTGGGATGCGACGCCCCGCTCGAGGTTGTCGAGCCATTCCCAGTACCCGAGCACGCCGAGGTCCTCGTCCTGCAGCGTGCGCGTACGGTCCTCGACGATCGCACGGATCTCCGCCCGCTCCTCCACAGAGGTGAGACGGAGTCCCGACCTGCGGACCTGCTGGACGGCCGCATCGCAGCCGACGCGGCTGAAGATGAAGAAGATCGCGGGCAGCAGATTGGCGCGTTCGAGGAGCTGGATGACGTCGGGCCGGTCCATGCGCTCGATCCGCCGCACATTGGCCGACCGAACGGGGCGGCGTCCACCGCGAGGCGGGCGCTGCGCCTGCCGCCCTGCGTGGCGATTGCTGCGGTAGCTCTGGGCCTCGCGATTGCTGTCGTAGTTCGACCCCGTGAAGGATCGGATGCGCATGAGCTCCTGGTTGACCTTCGCCGTGGCGAGACCCGCCCGATCGTCGAACAGCGGCAGCAGATCGTCGCGCACGAGGACGTGCTGCTCGAGCGGCACGGGCCGGATCTCCGAGACGACGACCTCGGTGTCGCCGCGCACCGTGTCGAGCCAGTCGCCGAACTCCTCGGCATTCGAGACCGTGGCGCTGAGCGACACGAGTTGCACGTGCGGGGGCAGGTGGATGATCACCTCTTCCCAGACCGCTCCTCGGAACCGGTCTGCGAGGTAGTGCACCTCGTCCATGATGACGTAGCGGAGGTCGCGGAGCGCCGAGGAGTCCGCGTAGATCATGTTGCGAAGCACCTCGGTCGTCATGACGACGATCCTCGCGTTGCCGTTGATGTTGGTGTCGCCCGTCAGCAGCCCGACGTCGTCAGCCCCGTACACATCGACGAGCTCGCGGAACTTCTGGTTCGAGAGAGCCTTCATCGGCGTCGTGTAGAACGCCTTGTCCCGAGGCGTCTGCATCGCGAGGTGGATCGCGAACTCGCCCACGATCGTCTTGCCCGCCCCCGTCGGCGCCGCCACGAGCACGCTGTGACCGCGTTCGAGGGCATGACACCCCTCGATCTGGAACGGATCGAGCTGGAACCGCTGCTTCTCGGCGAACGCCGTCGTCTCCGGCGTGCTCGCCGCCTCACGGGCCGCCGCGTACCGCTCAGCCGGCGAGCTCATACGGCATCAGGGAGGAGGCCCGCGGCGTCTTCGCGCTTGCGCTTCCGGCGGTCGAACAGCATCGAGACGAGGGTCGCCGCGAAGTACAGGACGATCATCGACGCCATCAGCAGCAGCATCGAGAAGACATCGGCGGGCGGCGTCGTGATCGCGGCGAAGATCGTGCACACGAGGATCGCCACGCGCCAGCCTCGGAGGATCTCCCTGCCGGAGACGACACCCGCGAGGTTCAGCGCCACGAGGAAGACGGGGAGCACGAACGCGATGCCGACGACGATGAGGAACTTGAAGACGAAGTCGTAGTAGCTGGAGTAGTCGAAGAACTGCGCCATGCCCGTCGGCACGAAGCCGGCCATGATCTCGATCACGTGCGGCAGCACGAAGAACGCGACGGTGCAGCCGCCGAAGAACAGCGGGATGGCGGCACCGAGGAAGCCCCAGGTGTACTGGGTCTCCTTCTTGGTGAGCCCCGGCATGATGAACGCCCACACCTGCCACAGCCATACCGGTGCCGAGATGAGCAGACCGATGGCGAACGCGATGCGCATGCGCAGGTCGAATCCGCTCGTGACCGTCGTGAAGTTCAGCCCGGTGTACTCGCGGCCCTGCTGCTCGGCGATCGTGCGGATGGGCACGGACAGGAGCTCGATCACCGGTTCGGTGACGATGAAAGCGACGATCATGCCGACCACGAGCGCCGCCGCCGCGATGAAGAGGCGCTTGCGCAGCTCGATCAGATGCGCACCGAGCGACATCCGCTTATCGCGGCCCACAGCCTCCGGGTCGGCGGATTCCAGAGCCGACACGGACTAGGCGGATCGCGGCGGCTGACCCGGGTCGGTGTCTCGGATCGACGCCGTCGCCTCGGGTGCTGCCGTCGACGGGGCGGCAGGAGCACCCGGGTTCGCGGCGTCGCTCGTGTCGTCGTTCTTCATCGCCTTCATCTCGCCCTTGAACAGCCGGGCGGACTGACCGAGGCTCTTCGCCAGTGCAGGCAGCTTCGCAGCACCGAAGAGCAGCAGGATGACGGCGAGGATGATCAGCAGATGTGGCCAACCGAAAGCGCCCATGATTCTCCTTCGTCGTTTTGTAGAGTCTAACCGGCGTCGTCGCGGTCTGGGTCGCGATACAGGGCGAGTCCGGCGACAGCCCATTCCCTGGCGGCCGTCCGCGCGATCTCGGGATCGATGACCTCGAGAGCGCCCCCGAACTTCGCAGCCAGCCGCTTGATGCCGCGCGGGTCCGCGAGGTGCAGACGCGCGGTGACGATGCCGTCCGCGATCTCGGCGTTCCCGCCCGTCAGGAAGTCGCCGAGAAGCGGCGCCAGACGCTCCGGCACGCGCACTCGGACCTCGCCTTCCTCCTCGGTCGCCGAGAACGCCTCGGGGACGTGATCGCCGGCATGCGTGATGGGGATGTCCGTCAGACGCGCGTCGCTGACCCGGTCGAGATGGAACGTCCGCATCGCACGCCGCATGTGGCACCACCCCTGCAGGTACCACTGCGCGTTCGTGATCAGCACCTGGACAGGGTCGACCGTGCGGGTCGTGGGCTGAGCGTCGGGCGCCTGATAGGTGAAGGAGACGGCGACGCCGTCCTGAACGCCTCTCGAGACGACCCGACGGACCTCGTCGACCGCGCTCGGCGCGACGACGACCTGCGCCGGCGCGTCGGCCGCACCACGCGACAGCTTCGAGATGAGCCCGCTCACGAGACCGGAATCCGAGACCGCCGGCACCGCCGCGACCATCTGAAGACCCGCCAGGAGGGCCGCAGCCTCTCGTGCGGTGAACCGCGGCACCCGCCGGAGAGCCACGTCGTTCGTGATCTCGATGACATCCTCTTCATCGAGGAGGTCCCAGTTGATGTCGAAGAGCTCCTGAGGCTGCTGCCAGTACCCGGAGTCGCCGGGGAGTCCGATGACCGTCAGCTTCTCGACCATCTGGCGCATCTCGGCCGGGGTGACCCCGAACTCGTCCGCGGCTTCGGCCAGCGACACCTGCCCGTGCTCGAGGAGATATGGGACGAGGGTGAGATAGAGCCGGACGCGGTCGGCGGCCAGAAGTGGCTTCGCGGAACCGCTCATCGCACGCCCCCTTCTTCGGAGTGCGTCGCGACGACCGCGGTGAGCCGTGCCACGACGGCATCGCGGAGCGCAGCCGGCTCGACCACGCGCACCTCCGGTCCATAGGACGCGAGTTCGTCGGCGAGGATGTGCAGGTCGACGAACGGCACATAGATGCCCTGGACGGCGGGAGTGGCCCGGCGCCCGAGACGCAGGGCCGCCTCCGTTCCCGGTGTGACCTCGAGCAGAGCGGAGTTCTGCGCGGCCACGCGCTCGAGTCCGTCCAGCGCGCGCTCCCCCGCTCCATCGCGGAGCGAGGCGGGGAACGTCTTCGGCGTGACCTTGACGTCCCCGACGATGCGGCTGAGAAGGAACATCCGATCGGCCTCGAGGTCGACGTCGATGCCGAAGACATGCCACCGAGCCTCGTAGTCGACCAGTGCGAGGGGGCGGATGCTGCGCCGGCGCGGCGCATCCTCGCCGGGTTTCAGATAGTCGAACGTGACCACCCGGGACCTCTCGATCGCGTCCTGGAGAGGAGTGAACGCGGCGTCGCGGGCGGTGATCCGGGGTGCGAAGCCGATGATGGGCTCGTCGCCGTCGATGCCGAGGGCGCGGATCTTGCGCACACCGGCCTTCGCGTCGCCCGATGCGGACTCCGCGCTCCAGACGCTGCCTGCGAGCTGGAGCACCGCGAGCTCGGCAGGGGTGAACTCGATGTCGCCGGGCAGGTCGTATTCTGCCTGCGGAATGCGGTACCGAGCCTCTCGGAGGTCATTGGGGTCGGCCTGGTCGCCCAAGGTCTCGACCGGCACGCCGAGCGCGCGGAGCTCGTCCTTGTCGCGCTCGAACATCTTCTCCAGCGCATCGGAGCGTGCACCCGCATCCGCCCGCTGGCGATAGCCGGAGACGTTGTCCAGGATCTGCTGCTTGGTGAGCCCGATCTCCGTGGCCATCAGCGCCACGACGAGGTTCGTCAGGCGCTCCTCCGCGGGAATCCGGGCCGCCATCACTGCTCCGGTACCGGAACGATCCCGAGGATGTCGACGACGATCGCGGTCGCGGGATTGCCGTCTGCCGCAGGGACCACCACGAGCAGCTGCGAGCCGACGGTCGCGCCGACGAGCTCGTTCGCCGCGGGGCCGATGTTCGGCTCGCCGCCCCACGTCGTGGAGGTGACGGTCTTGTCGTCCCAGCCCACGGCCGTGATGTTCGTCACGATCGTCGACCCCTCCTCGACCTTCGCGCCGTCTCCCTCGATGAGAGTCTGGGTGACGGCGGACTCCGGCGCGTCCGCGTCGGGGATGATGACGCCGGGGGTGCCGTCGGGAGCCCGCACCACGGTCGGGAGCCCGCGCGCGTCGTTGAACTTCGAGGACCCTTCGGCCTTCGCCAGGTGCACATCGAGGACGTCGAGCACGGCGACGATGTTCTCGCCCTCCTCCAGGCCGAAGGCCTCGACGTTGTTCTCGCCGAAGTCCTCCGGCGTCAGGACGGCGACGACACGGCTGCCGCCGGTCGCGCACTCCAGGACGGTCTCGAGTCCTGGCGATCGCTGAGACCAGTAGTCGATGCTGTGCACCCGGCTCATGTCCCCGTTGAACTCGGACTCGTAGAGCTTCTCGCCGCTCTCCCCGCCGTAGAACGCGATGTCCAGCACCATGGGCTGGAACGGAGAGGTGAGTGCTTCGCCGTCGCCGGTGACCACGTCGGAGAACGACGTCTCAGACGCCTTGACGGGCCCGAAGACCGTGACGTCCGGGCTCTCCCCCAGATCGCCCTCGACGGTGACCGAATCCTGCACGGACGACGAATCCGCCGCGCGATCGCACGCCGCACCCGCGAACGTCGGCGCCGAGCTGCACCCGGTCAGAGCGAGGACGGCGAGGCTGAGAGTTGCCAGAACGGCGGACGTTTTACGCACGCGCTCCAGTCTATTCCGTCGCGGCGTCCGATTCGCGCGATGACGCCGCAAGGCGCGCTCCATCGGCGGCCTTCGCTGCTTCGCGAGCGCGCTTGCGGAGGTTCTTGTCGGTGATCTGGCGATCGCCGACGGCACCCGGGGTCCACTGCTCGACATCGTCATCGCCGTAGCTGCTCTTCGAGGCGCGACGCTTCACCGACGGGGCGATCGTCCCGGGAGCGAGGCGCCGAGCGGTCAGCAGGAAGCCGGTGTGGGCGACCATCCGGTGGTCAGGGCGAACCGCGAGACCCTCGACGTGCCAGCCGCGGACCATCGTCTCCGACGCCTCGGGCTCGGTGAACAGGCCCGTGCCGCGGATGTACTCGGCGACACGGGACAGCTGGGTGGCCGTCGCCACGTAGCAGAGCACGACGCCGCCGGGAGTGAGCGCCTCGGCAACGGCATCCATGCACTCCCACGGCGCCAGCATGTCGAGCACGACACGGTCGACGGAGCCTGCGGGGCACTGCTCGGGCAGCGCCTCGGCGAGGTCGCCGACCACCACCTCCCAGGTGGACGGCGCTGCTCCGAAGAAGGTCGCGACGTTGGAGCGCGCGACGTCGGCGAACTCCTCGCGACGCTCGAACGACATCAGCCGTCCGGCAGGGCCGATCGCGCGGAGGAGCGAGAGCGAGAGCGCGCCCGAACCGACTCCCGCCTCGACGACGACCGCGCCGGGGAAGATGTCCGCCTGCATGACGATCTGCGCGGCATCCTTCGGGTACACGATCGCCGCGCCGCGCGGCATGGACATCGCGAAGTCGCGGAGAAGCGGTCGCAGGGCGAGGTACTCGTGGCCGGAGCTGTTCGCGACGACGGAGCCGTCGGGAAGACCGACGAGATCGCGGTGCCTCAGCACCCCGTGGTGCGTGTGCAGCTCGCCGTCCGCGCGGAGCGTCACCGTGTGAAGGCGTCCTTTCGGGCCGGTCAGCTGCACGCGGTCGCCCTCGCGGAACGGACCGCTCGGTCGCTGGGCGGTCATGGTCGTCATCGGGTGACTCCTGTCATGGAGGTCTTGCGGTCGAACAGGTCGATGAGGTCCGCAGCGCCGCGGTCCTTCAAGGTCGGCCAGAGCTCATGCGCGCCGACTCCGTCTAGCGACACGATGTGCGGGACACCGAGCGCGACGGCACCCGACGCGATGCCCGCGCGTAGGCCGGTCGGGGAATCCTCGATCACGACGGCATCCGCGATGTCGATGTCCAGAAGAGCCGCCGCGTGCAGGTACGGCTCGGGGTGCGGTTTCGGATTGGCGACATCGTCGCCTGCGACCACGATGTCGAAGGCGTCGAACTCGATGAGATCCACGACGCCGAGCGCCATGCGCCGCAGGGACATCGTGACGAGACCCGTGGGGATGCCGGCCCTCTTGAGGTCCTGCAGAAGTTCCCTGGCGCCGGGGCGGAACGGCACGCCCTGGGTGCGCAGCGCCTTCTGGACGCCGTCGGTGAGGAGCGAGACGATCGCGTCGGCCTCCATGTCGACACCCGCGTTCTGCAGGATGATCGCACTGTCGATCAGGCCGTTCCCGACGAGCTGCAGGGCATCCTCATCGGTCCACGTGCCGCCGAACGACTCGACCAGGGCCGACTCCGCCGCCATCCAGTACGGCTCGGTGTCGACGAGGGTTCCGTCCATGTCCCAGAGGATCGCGCGGGGCTGTCTGCTCACCGGTCCATGTTAGCCGTGGCGCCGCCCGACGCCCGCGCGAGCGGGCTAGCCTGGAGGGATACCGATCCTGATCCTCGGAGGGAGCCCATGATGGATGTTCTCGGTTCGCGCATCGTCATCGCCGCCTTCGACGGCTGGAACGACGCCGGTGAGGCCGCGAGCGGAGCGATCGCCGCACTGCGGGCGAGCTCCGACTACGACCTCGTGCACTCGATCGACCCCGAGCTGTACTTCGACTATCAGTACACGCGGCCCTCGACGAAGATGGACGCGGAGGGCCGCCGGCAGCTCACCTGGCCCGAAGCGGGCCTCTGGAGGCCGCGGGATCCCGGACCGGGGCCCGAGTTCTGGATTCTGACCGGTGTGGAGCCGGCTCGGACCTGGCAGTCGTTCGCCTCCGAGTTCATCGATGTCGCCCTCCGCGACGACATCACCGGTCTCGTCACTCTCGGGGCCATGCTCTCCGACGTGCCGCACACCCGCCCGATCTCGATATTCGCGTCCAGCCAGAACGAGCAGGTGCGCGAGGCCCACGGCCTCGAGCGCTCCCTCTACGAGGGTCCGGTGGGCATCCTCAGCGTCTTCGAGCACTTCGCCGAGAGCGCCGGCATCCCCACCGCGAGCCTCTGGGCGAGCGTCCCCCACTATGTGGCGTCGGCGACGCCGTCCCCGAAGGTGACCCTGGCCCTGCTCGATCGTCTCGAGGAGCTCACCGGCGTCGACGTCACCCGCGACCACCTGCGCACCGAGGCCGCCGCATGGGAGGCGTCGATCGATGCCGCTGCGGCCGACGACGAGGACATGACCGAGTACATCCGCCAGCTCGAGCGCACGCGCGACACCTGGGACTCCCCCGATGCCTCCGGCGATGCGATCGCCCAGGCCTTCGAGCGCTATCTGAAGCGGCGCGGCGACGAGCCGGGCGACCGCAAGCGCTGATCGCCCGGGCGACGCTCAGGCGGCGATGACGCCGGTGCCCAGCAGGATCAGCAGCACGGTGCCCAGCGCGATCCGGTAGATCACGAAGGGGAGGAAGCTCCGCTTCGAGATGAAGTTCATGAAGAACGCGATCACGGCGAGGGCGACGACGAAGGCGATGCCGGTCGCGGCGAGGGTGTCGCCGAACGAGAAGAACGACGGCTCGTTCCAGCTCTTGAAGACCTGGTAGAACCCGCTTCCGAAGACGGCGGGGATCGCGAGCAGGAAGGCGTAGCGGGCGGCGGCCGCGCGCTCGTATCCGAGGAACAGACCCATCGTGATCGTGCCACCCGACCGCGAGACGCCCGGGATCAGGGCGAGGGCCTGCGCGAAGCCGTAGGCGACACCATGCGGGTACGTCAGCTGATCGAGCTTGCGCCGCTTCGCTCCGACATGGTCGGCGATCCCGAGGAGGATTCCGAACACGATCAGCATGATCGCGACGATCCACATCGACCGGAAGACGGTCTCGATCTGGTCCTGGAAGAGGAGCCCGAGGATCACGATCGGAATGCTGCCGATGATGATCATCCATCCCATGCGCGCGTCGGGATCCGTGCGCGGCGCCTTGCCCGTCAGCGACCGGAACCACTGCGTGATGATCCGCACGATGTCGCGCCAGAAGAACACGACCACCGCAGCCTCGGTGCCGATCTGCGTGATGGCGGTGAACGCCGCCCCCGGGTCCTCGCCTGAGGGCAGGAAGGTGCCGAGGATGCGCAGGTGGGCGCTGGAGGAGATCGGCAGGAACTCGGTGAGCCCCTGGACGATCCCGAGGATGAGCGCTTCGAAGAGATGCATGGAAAAGCCTTCTGAGTAGGAGCAGCGCGGCTGAGAGGAGCTCAGTACCTACGCAGCAGATCGGCCAGCACCCGCTGACCGAAGACAAGCGATTCTACGGGCACACGCTCGTCGACCCCGTGGAACATGCCCGTGAAATCGAGGTCGGCGGGCAGGCGCAGCGGCGCGAAGCCGTAGCCCGTGATGCCCAGCGCGGCCAGCGCCTTGTTGTCGGTCCCGGCGCCCAGGAGGTACGGGATCACCGGGACTCCCGGATCGTGTCTGCCGAGGCTCGCGACCATCGCCTCGACGAGGTCGCCTTCGAAAGGCGTCTCCATCCCGATGTCACGCACGACCGTCTGGATCTCGATGTCGGCCCCGACGATCTCCTGCAGCTCGGCGAGGACATCGTCCTCCGTGCCGGGGATCACCCGCACGTCGATCAGCGCCTCGGCGCGCTCCGGGATAACGTTGTGCTTGTAGCCGGCGGTCAGTGCCGTCGGGTTCGTCGTCGTCCGGAACGAGGACCGGAGGAACGCTTCGGCAGAACCAGCCGCCGACGCCAGCGCGTCGGGGTCGTCGGCGGAGCGCCCGGTGAGGTCGCTCAGCCCCCGCAGCAGAGCCTCCGTCGTGGGTGTGAGACGGATCGGCCAGCGCGTGCGTCCGATGGCGGCGACGGCCTCGGCGAGGCGCGTGACGGCGTTGTCATCGTGGAGTCGGCTGCCGTGCCCGGCGCGCCCCTTGGCCACGAGGCGGATCCAGATGAGAGCCTTCTCCCCCACCTGCAGCAGGTAGGCGCGCCGATCGTCCACGGTGATCGAGTATCCGCCGACCTCGCTGATCGCCTCGGTCGCTCCCTCGAACCACTCCGGCCGGTGCTGCACGACGAGCGCCGAACCCTCGACGCCGCCGTTTTCCTCGTCGGCGAAGAAGGCGAGCACGAGATCGCGCTCCGGCTGCTCGCCCGCCCGCAGGATGTCGGCGACGGCGGTGAGGATCATCGCGTTCATGTTCTTCATGTCCACGGCGCCGCGTCCCCACAGCATCCCGTCTTCGACGACGCCGGCGAAGGGGTCGACCGTCCAGTCCTCGGGCATGGCGGGGACAACGTCGAGGTGTCCGTGCACGACGAGCGCGGGCTTGCTGCGGTCGCGGCCCGCGACGCGAGCCATGACGTTCGTGCGCCGCGGGACGGGCTCGTAGTACTCGACGGCGAGACCGAGCGCCTCCAGATAGGCACCCACGTACTCGGCGGCCTCCCGCTCCCCCTTCGCGTTGCCGCCGCCGAAGTTCGACGTGTCTATGCGGATCAGGTCGCTCGCGATGCGGACGACCTCGGGCAACGAGGGTTCGGTCATACCCTCCAGGCTATCGAAACCGGTCGGCGCGCCCGGGCGACGCCGTCGGTTTCTGAGTGCCCGTCCGCGCGTGCTAATGTAAATCTTCGTTCGGCAACGGACATCCAACACCTGCGCGGGTGGCGGAATGGTAGACGCGCTACGTTGAGGTCGTAGTGCCCGTAAGGGCGTGGGGGTTCAAGTCCCCCTCCGCGCACAGGATGAGCCCCGGAAGATCGTGAGATCTCCCGGGGCTTTCTCGTTGCCCGGCGATCAGGCAGGCCGAGCGGGCGCCGCCATGCTCACACCGCGCCGACCCCGAACGCGAGCCCGAGGGCATAGGTGATCGCCGCGGCGCCGAATCCGATCGCGAGCTGGCGGAGAGCCCGGCGCAGGGGCGGCCCGCCCGAGAGGATGCCGACCATCGCCCCCGTGCTGAGGAGTGCGATGCCGACCAGCACGAGCGCGACGATCACCGCTGTGGTTCCCTGCAGACCGAAGATCCACGGCAGGACGGGGATGACGGCCCCCGACGCGAACAGCAGGAAGCTCGAGACGGCGGCGGCCCAGTCGCTTCCGACGATGTCGTGGTCGTCGGCCCCGTGGACGCGGACCGGACCGGTCGCCGTGCGCTCGACACCTGCGCGGGCGGCCGCCACGATGCGACTGGCACGCTCCAGCGCCTCGTCCGGGCTCAGGCCCCGTGCGCGATACACGAGGGCGAGTTCGTTCTCGTCGATGTCGAGATCCGCCGCGGAGGCGTCCGCGTCATCGTTGGCCTCTGTCGCGGCGAGCAGCTCACGCTGAGAGCGCACGGAGACGAACTCCCCCGCTCCCATCGACAGGGCGCCGGCGAGCAGACCGGCGATCCCGCTGAACAGGACGAATCCCGAGCTCGCGCCCGTGGCGCCGATGCCCAGCACGAGGGCGAGGTTGCTGACCAGCCCGTCGTTGGCGCCGAAGACCGCCGCGCGGAACGACCCCGAGAGCCGCCGGCGTCCACGGGCGGCGAGGCCGCGGACCACCTCGTAGTGCACCTTCTCGTCGGCGCGCATCGCGGGTGTCGCGTACTCCTCGGAGTCGTACGGCGAACGGGCTTCGGCAGACTGCGCGAGCGCGAGGACGAAGATCGACCCGAAGCGCCCCGCCATCCAGCCGAGGAGACGGGAGCGGACGCCCGCACGCGGCAGCCGGGCCGGCTCGGCGCCGAGCAGGTCGAGCCAGTGATTCTCATGACGTCGCTCGGCGTCCGCCAGGCTCAGGAGGATGTCGCGCTCCTCCCCCGTGCGGCGGCGGGCGAGGTTCTGGTACACGGCCGCCTCGGCGCGCTCCTCGACGAGATAGCGCGCCCAGCGGCGGCGGTCGGCGGCGGTGGGCTCAGCGGCAGCGGGGGCTGTCATTCGTTCTCCTGTGACATGGGGCCCCGAGACAGGGCAACCGTTCAACGCTAGCCGCGGGCGGTCGCGGTCGAGCCCTCCGGAGCGTGATTGCCAGCTTTTCGGGCCTCCGAACCGGCTTCGCGACTCGTCGGCGCTCAGGAGCGGACGCGCTTGCGGAGCACGTCGATGCGCGATTGCAGCTGCGTCACCGTCGCCTGTGCGACGGCGGGCCCACCGCAGATGCGGCGCAGTTCCGCGTGCACGGCTCCGTGAGGCTCGCCCTTCTGCCTGGCGTACAGCCCGACCAGGCTGTTGAGGAGCTGGCGCTGCTCGCGCAGCGTGCGATGCAGCGGAGCGGGCAGGGTCGTGGTCTCCGTCGGCGGTGCGGTCGCCTCGCGCGCCTCGCGCAGACGCGATTGGCGTGCCTGCCGCTGCATGAGCAGCTCGTGCACATGCTCGGGCTCAAGGAGCCCGGGGAATCCGATGAACTCCTCCTCCTCCGGAGTGCCGGGCTCGGCGAGCTGCCCGAACTCCTGCCCCTCGAACACCACACGGTCGAAGTGGGCGACGGACGACAGCGCCTGATAGCTGAACTCCTGCGTCAGGGCGTCGGACGTCTCCTCCTCTCGGTTGGCGCTCTCGAGCAGGGAGTCCTCGAGGCCGTCGTCGTCCTTCGACTGGCGGTCGAGCGCGTGATCGCGCTGCTTGTCCATCTCGTTCGCGAGTCCCATGAGCACAGGGACCTGCGGGAGGAAGACACTGGCGGCCTCGCCGCGGCGACGCGCCCGAACGAAGCGGCCGATCGCCTGGGCGAAGAACAGCGGCGTCGAGGACGACGTGGCGTACACGCCCACCGCGAGCCGGGGGACGTCGACGCCCTCGGAGACCATCCGGACCGCGACCATCCATCGCGCGTCACTCGCGCTGAACTTCTCGATGCGCTCGGATGCCGTCGCATCGTCGGAGAGCACGACCGTCGGCTGCTGACCCGTGATGCTGTGGAGGATCTTCGCATAGGCGCGGGCGACGGTCTGGTCGGTCGCGAGAACGAGCCCGCCGGCATCCGGGACGTGGTGTCTGATCTCGGTGAGGCGGCGGTCGGCGGCCGACAGCACCGCCGGCATCCACTCGCCTTCGGGGTCGAGCGCCGTGCGCCACGCCTGCGAGGTGACGTCCTTCGTGTTGTCCTGGCCGAGGTGCGTCTCGAGCTCGTCGCCCGTGGACGTGCGCCATCGCATCTTGCCGGCGTACATGTGGAAGAGGACCGGCCGGACGACGCCGTCGGCGAGAGCCCGACCGTAGCCGTAGTTGTAGTCGGTGCGAGAGATCCGGGCACCGGACTCGTCGGGGTGGTACTCCACGAACGGGATGGGAGCGGTGTCGCTGCGGAACGGCGTGCCGGAGAGCAGGAGCCGTCGTCTGGCCGGTCCGTACGCGTCGCGGATGGCATCGCCCCAGCTGAGCGCGTCGCCGCCGTGGTGCACCTCGTCGAGGACGACGAGTGTCTTCGCGTCCTCTGTGAGATGCCGATGCACCGACGACTTGGCCGCCACCTGGGCGTAGGTCACGACGGCGCCGTGATAGTGCCTCGCAGGGGCCCAGTCGCTGTTCCGAAAGCGGGGGTCGAGGCGGATGTGCACGCGCGCCGCCGCGTCGGCCCACTGCGTCTTCAGATGCTCCGTCGGGGCGACCACGATGATGCGATCGACTTCGCCCATGCGCATGAGCTCGACCGCCAGTGTGAGCGCGAAAGTCGTCTTGCCGGCGCCGGGCGTGGCCGCCACGAGGAAGTCCCGCTGATCCGCCTGGAAGTACTGTTCGAGGGCCTCCTGCTGCCATGCGCGCAGCTTGTTCGCGGTTCCCCATGGGGCGCGCTGAGGAAAGGACGGAGAAAGCATCGAGTCAACGATAAGCGCTGCCACGGACACTCGGTGCGCCGACCGGAACCGCCGCGCGCGCCTCCCGGACGATCGTCGGGCCGAGTAGGCTCGGTCACTGCGCCGCCGCCATCGATGGGCAGCGCTCGTTCGCGAAGGAGAGCTGGATGACCGACCAGGATTCGACCCGGACCCCGTACGTCGACGACAACGAGACCGTGCACCCGTGGCGACGCTTCGTCGCGGTGGGCGACTCGTTCACCGAGGGCATCGGCGACCCCGATCCGACGGTGCCGGGCGGCCATCGAGGCTGGGCTGATCGCGTCGCCGAGGTGCTGTCGCGCCAGGTCGACGACTTCGCGTACGCGAACCTGGCGGTCCGCGGCAAGCTGATCGCGCAGATCGTGCACGATCAGATCGAGCCGGCGGTCGCGCTCCGACCCGACCTCGTCTCGATCTGCGCGGGCGGGAACGACGTCATCCGCCCCGGCACGGATCCGGATGCCATCGCCTCCCAGCTGGAGGGTGCCGTCGCGCGGCTCGCGTCCACGGGCGCCACAGTCCTGCTCTTCACCGGGATCGACACGGGATTCACCCCCGTCCTCCGGCCATTCCGTGGCAAGGTGGCGATCTACAACGAGAACCTGCGTGCGATCGCCGACCGGCACGACTGCATCGTCGCCGATCAGTGGGCGCTCAAGGTCGTGCAGGACATGCGCTTCTTCGACGTCGACCGTCTGCACTTCAACTCGCTCGGTCACCACGAGGTCGCCCGGATGGTGCTCAGGGCGCTGAACGTCCCGAACGACCTCGAGCCGATGCAGCCGGAGCCGATCCCGCTGCGCACCTGGCGGGAGGCTCGGGGTGAGGATCTGGGCTGGGCCCGCGAGCATCTGGTGCCGTGGGTGCTGCGGCGACTCCGCCATCAGTCGTCGGGGGATCACATCGCCGCGAAGCGTCCGGAGCCCGCTCCCATGGTCTTCCCCGAGCCGCGCTGACCAGGGGCGCCGTTCCGGCGTTCAGCTCTCGGACAGCGCCCACAGCGCGACCGCCGCGGCGGACGCCACGTTGAGCGAATCCACGCCCCCGCGCATCGGGATGGTGACCACGGTGTCGGCGCGGGCGAGCGCCTCGGGTGAGAGGCCCTCACCCTCCGAACCCATCATGAGAGCGACGTGGTCCGGACGCGTTCGCGCGAAGTCCCGAAGCGACACGGCGTCGTCAGCGAGCGCGAGAGCGGCGATCGAGACTCCGGCGGCGTGAAGCTCGGACACGGCCGCGTCCCAGTTCGGGATGCGCGTCCACGGCACCTGGAACACCGTGCCCATGCTCACGCGCACGCTCCGGCGGTAGAGCGGATCCGCGCATCGTGGCGAGACGAGGACGGCGTCGGCGCCGAGCCCCGCCGCGGCCCGGAACGCCGCGCCGATGTTCGTGTGATCCCCGATGTCCTCCAGGATCAGGATCAGGGAGGCGCCGTCGATGATCGAGGCGACGGACGGCAGGGCCGGCCTGTGCATGGAGGCGAGGGCGCCCCGATGAACCGCGAATCCGGCGACGCTCTCCGCCACCGCATCGGGAACCACGAAGACAGGGACGTCGTGATCGGACATGATCTCCCGGATGCCGTCGAGCCACCGTTGCTGCACCATCACCGCACGAGGCCGGTGCCCTGCGAGGACCGCGCGCCGGATGACCTTCGCGGACTCGGCGATGTAGAGCCCGCCGGCGGGTTCGCTGGCGCTGCGCAGCGCGACGTCGGTCAACCCGCGGAAGTCGTCGAGTCGAGGGTCGTCGGCGTCGGTCACGTGCAGGATGTCCACCCGCTCCACTCTGCCACCTGGGAGTCGGTCTCCCGGCGGCCCCGTCGCCGCGCACGACGTAGACTCGAACCGAGGGAGGTCCTGTGAGCGAAACGAGTCCGGTCGAGCTGTCGACCACGGTCGCTCGCACCGCCGAACTGCTCAGAGGACGCCGCATCGCCCTCCTCACCGGAGCCGGGATCTCGACCGATTCCGGCATCCCCGCCTACCGCGGCGAGGGGGCACGCACCCGTTCCGACCCCATGACGATCCAGCGGTATCTCGGGGACGAAGCCGCTCGACGCCGGTACTGGGTCGGCGGTCACCTGGGCTGGCGGGCGTTCGCGCGTGCGGAGCCCAACCCGGGCCACCGTGCTCTCGCCGAGATGGAGGCGTCGGGTCTCGTCACCGGCGTCATCACGCAGAACGTCGACGGTCTGCATCTTCGAGCGGGCAGTTCCCGCGTCATCGAGGTCCATGGGACCATGCGCAGGGTGTCGTGCCTGCACTGCGGACAGATCTTCGACCGTCGCGACATCGCATCGCAGATCGAAGAGCTCAACCCGTGGATCACGGTGCCCGAGAACGTCAAGCTCGCGCCGGACGGCGACGTGCTCCCGGAGAGCACCGACGGGTTCGTCGTGCCGACCTGCACGGTCTGCGGCGGGATGCTGAAGCCGGACGTCGTGTTCTTCGGAGAGTACGTCCCGCAGGACCGCTTCCGCGCCGCCGAGTCCCTTCTGCGATCGAGCGACGCGTTGATCGTCGCGGGTTCGTCACTCGTCGTGAACTCCGGCGTTCGTCTCGTCGAACGTGCGCGCCGCCGCAGCATCCCCCTCGTCATCATCAACCGCGAGCCGACGCGCGCGGATGTCTGGGCCGATGTCACCATCGCGGCAGGCACCAGCGACGTCCTCCCCGCGATCCAGGAGATCCTTCAATGACCCTGCTCACCCTCGTCCGGCACGGACAGACCGACTGGAACCTCGCTCGCCGCATCCAAGGATCGACGGACGTGCCGCTCAACGAGAAGGGCCGCGCCGATGCTCGTGCGGCTGCGACGCACCTCACGGGCGCCGTCCATCACGCCATCTACGCCAGCCCGCTGCTGCGGGCGAGGGAGACCGCGGAGATCATCTCCGCCCAGCTCGGCCTCGAGCCGCCCGTGCTCGTGCCCGATCTGCGGGAGCGCGAGTTCGGCGAGGGCGAGGGTCTGCTCGTCTCGGAGTACATCGAGCGCTACGGCGACTGGTCGGCGCCCGTCCCCGGCGCCGAGACGCTGGAGGGTGTCGCGGACCGCGCGCTGGACGCCCTGGACGCCATCGCCCTCGATTCCCGTCGACGATCGACGCCGGCGGCGGAATCGGTGATCGTGGTGGCCCACGGAGGCGTCATCCGCGCGCTCATCGACCACGTCTCCGGAGGCACGCTTCCGCGGCCGGGCGAGGTCATCGCCAACGGGTCGGCTCACCGTTTCGAGGCATCACCCGGATCCCTGCGACTCCTCGAGCAGAACGTCCTCCTCTGAACGCGTGATGCGAACGGACGGCGTGAGACCCACACCGACCGACTCACACCGCGCGGGCGAGCACCGACCGCGCATGGCGCAGCACCGGTTCGTCGATCATGCGCCCCTCGAAGCGGAACACGCCGCGCTCGGTCTCCGAGGCCGTGAGCACCGCGCGCGCCCAGCGCACCGCCTCCGCACCGGGCGCGTACGCCGCGCGGATCACCGCCACCTGACGGGGATGGATGCACGCCGTCGCTGCGAACCCGGATGCCGCGGCATCCGTCGCCTCACGCTCGAGACCGTCGATGTCGTCGATGTCGATGTGCACGGCATCGATCGCGGACTTGCCGTGCGCGGCCGCCTGGAGCAGAACCCGTGACCGGGCGTAGCGGGCGATGTCGCGATACTCGCCGCTCGGAAACCGGCTGGACGTGCCACCGAGAGAAGCGACCAGATCTTCCGCACCCCACATCAGAGCCACCACGCGCGGATGCGCCGCGATCTCCTCGGCGGCATGGATCCCGCGCGCCGTCTCGCACAAGGCGATGACCGAGTAGCGCTCGTCGAACGCCGACAGTCCCGCGGCGCGCTCGCTCTTCGCGAGCATCACCGTGCGGAACCCGGTGCGGGCGAGGGCGGCGAGGTCCGCCTCGAATTCGTCGGTGTCCGCGGCATTGACCCGCACGATGACGCGCTCGGGATTCAGGTCTGCCGCGATGATGTTCTCGCGAGCCTCCGCCTTGGCGTCTGCGCGCACAGCGTCCTCGAGGTCGAGGATGACCGCGTCCGCCTTCTCCAGTGCACCGCGGAAGCGCTCCGGTCGATCGGCGGGGCAGAACAGAAGGGCGGGTCCGTGCACGAAGGTCATGGCGTTCTCTCCGGAGGCAGGCAGTGCACCAGCACCGAACGGGTGGCGGTGGCCACGACGACGTCGTGCTGATTGCGCCCGGTGTGCACGACGGTCACGATGCCCTGGCCGGGCCGAGAGGCTGAGAGTCGCTTCTCGACGATCACACTCTCGGTGTAGAGGGTGTCCCCCGCGAACATCGGATGCGGGAAGGTGATCTCGCCGAGACCCAGCTGGGCGACCAGGGTCCCCTGCGTGAGCTGGGCCACGGAGGCCCCCACCATCGTCGACAGCGTCCACATGGAGTTGATCAGGCGCGCCGAGAACGGCTGCTGGGCGTCGGCGAACGCCGCGTCGAGGTGCAGGGCCTGGGTGTTCATCGTCAGCGTCGTGAAGAGGACGTTGTCGGCCTCCGTCGCCGTACGACCAGGACGATGGACGTACCGGGCGTCCGTGTCGAACTCCTCGAAGTAGAGCCCGCGCTGGATGATGTCGTGCCGCTCGGTCATGCTGACACGCTACCCGGCGAGGCCCAGGGCCCGCGCGATCACGAGCAGCTGCACCTCGGTGGTTCCCTCGCCGATCTCGAGGATCTTCGAGTCGCGGTAGTGGCGGGCGACGGGGAACTCGTTCATGAACCCGTTCCCGCCGAAGATCTGGGTGGCGTCGCGCGCATTGTCCATCGCCGCCTCGCCGGCCACGAGCTTGGCGATGGCCGCCTGCTCCGCGAACGGGCGCCCGCTGTCGCGGAGCCGAGCCGCATGATGCCAGGCGAGACGAGCGGTGTGGACGCGGGCGCGCATCCGGGCGAGAGTGAACTGCGCGTTCTGCCGGGTGGCCAGGGCGCTGCCGAAGATGGTGCGACTCTTGGCGTAGTCGACCGCCGCTTCGAGGCAGCCTTCCGCCGCACCCGTAGACAGAGCGGCGATGGCGATGCGCCCCTCATCGAGGATGCTCAGGAAGTTGCGGAACCCGCTCCCCCGCTGCCCGAGCAGATTTCCTGCCGGCACGCGGACGCCGTCGAAGGTGAGCGGATGCGTGTCGGACGCGTTCCACCCGACCTTGTCGTACGGTGCCTCGACGGTGAATCCCGGCGTGCCGTTGGGCACGATGATGGTCGAGATCTCCTTGCGACCGTCCTCGCTGCCCGTGACGGCGGTGACCGTGACGAATCGGGTGATGGGGGTGCCCGAGTTCGTGATGAACTGCTTCGTGCCGTCGATCACCCACTCGTCGCCGTCCTGCCGCGCGGTGGTCCGGGTGGCTCCCGCATCGCTCCCCGCCTCGGGCTCCGTCAGTCCGAAACCCGCGAGTGCGCGGCCGGCGAGGAGGTCGGGCAGGAGGTCCTGCTTCTGATCCTCGGTGCCGAAGCGGAAGACGGGCATCGCACCGAGACTGACTCCGGCTTCGAGCGTGATGGCGATCGACTGGTCGACTCGGCCGAGCGCCTCGATGGCGAGCCCGAGCGCCATGTAGTCGCCGCCCTGTCCTCCGTACTCCTCGGGGAACGGCAGCCCGAACAGCCCCAGCTCCCCCATCTGCGCCACGACCTCCATCGAGAGCGTGTGCGTGCGGTCGGCCTCGTACGCCTGCGGCGCGACGACGCTCTCGGCGAAGTCGCGCACCATCGAGGCGAGCTCGCGCTCCTCGTCGGTCAGCTGATCCATCATCGGTCTTCCTCCGTCGTCATTCGAACCACCACTTGATCCCGCCGGACCTGGTCTCCCACAGCCACCAGGATCTGCACCCTGCCGCCCTGCGGGGCGAGCACCTGGTGCTCCATCTTCATCGCCTCGATGGAGACGAGCGGCGTCCCCGCCGTGACGTCGGCTCCCTCCGAGACGTGCACGGCGACGACGCTGCCCGGCATCGGGGCGACGCCCTCGGGACCGTGCGAGCGGCCGGTGCCACTCCGCTCGGCGAGTCTGCGGAACATCCTGCGTCTGCGATCGATCGGCCGCAGACGCACGCTGCTGCCGTCGCGGCTGACCCAGACCGCACCCTCGTCGTCCGTGGCCGCGCGTCCGCGTGCGACGACGCCCGTCGGCGCGTCGTGCACCTCTCCGTCGTCGGCCTCGAACGCCACGGAGATCGCCGACGGCGTGCTGAGCGCGCGCCACACGGCTCCGGCGCGCGCGACGCTGCGCTCCGATGCCCCGGATTCTCTCTCCGCCAGCAGGTGAGCTCGTGCCGCGGCGAGCAGGGATGGCGGCGGCGCCTCGCTGCTCAGCGGCAGCAGGGTCTCGATGAGGCCCGTGTCGAGGTCGCCGGACCGCACTCGTTCGTCGCGGCACAGCCGCCTGAGGAACCCGATGTTGGTCTCGACGCCGAGCACGACCGTACGGCTGAGAGCCTCGTCGAGCCTGCGGAGCGCCGTCGTCCGATCGGCCGCATGCGCGATGATCTTGGCGATCATCGGGTCGTAGAACTCCGTCACCATGGAGTCCGTCTCCACCGCGGCGTCGACCCTCACACCTGTCGGCGCCTCGAAGAGCAGCACCCGCCCCGTGGAGGGGAGGAAACCCCGCTCCGGCGACTCCGCGTAGATGCGGGCCTCGACGGCATGCCCGCGGATCGGCGGCGGCGGTGCGAGGCGATCCCGAGAGGCGACCGCGATCTGCATCGCGACGAGATCGAGACCGGTGACCTCCTCGGTCACGGGGTGCTCGACCTGCAGACGCGTGTTCATCTCGATGAAGAAGAACTGGTCCGGGCGGTCGGCATCGACGAGGAACTCCACCGTCCCCGCGCCGACGTAGGCGACGCTCTTCGCGGCATCGACGGCGGCCTCGAGGAGTCGTTCCCGCGTCGCGTCGGGGATGCCCGCCGACGGAGCCTCCTCGATCACCTTCTGATGCCGTCGCTGCAGTGTGCACTCCCGCTCTCCGAGAGCTATCGCCGTTCCGTGAACGTCTCCGAACACCTGCACTTCGATGTGCCTCGGCCGCCGGATGAGCCGTTCCAGGATGAGCGCGTCGTCGCCGAAGGCCGCCGACGCGACGCGACGGGCAGAGGCGAGAGCGCGCGGGAGGGCCGCCGCGTCCTCGACGATCTCCATGCCCTTGCCCCCGCCGCCGGCGCTGGGCTTGATGAGGAGCGGGAATCCGACCGCGGCGGCCTCTTCTGCGATCTCTGCGTCGGAGAGTCCCCTGGCATCGAATCCCGGGACGACCGGGACCCCGGATCTCGCCACGTGCTCGCGGGCCTTCGCCTTGTCCCCCATGATCTGCAGAGCGTCGATCGAGGGACCGATGAAGACGATCCCCGCCTCGGTGCACGCCGCCGCCAGGGCCGCGCTCTCCGAGAGGAATCCGTAGCCGGGGTGGATCGCGCGGGACCCGGTGGATCGGGCCGCGGCGATCACCGCATCGATGTCCAGGTAGGACCCGGACGCGGAGGCTCCGCCGATGCGCACGGCGTCATCGGCCTCACGCACGTGCGGCGCCCCTGCGTCGGCATCGCTGTACACGGCGACGCTGCGGATGCCGAGCGCGCGGAGCGTCCGGATGATCCGGCGCGCGATCTCGCCACGGTTCGCGACGAGGATGGTGTCGAAGTGCAAGAGGTCGGTCATGTCCGTCACATCCTGAAGAGGCCGAAGTGCGGGTCCGGAAGCGGGCTTCGCGAGACGACATCGAGCGCGAGGCCCAAGAGGTCGCGAGTCTGCTCCGGATCCACGATGCCGTCGTCCCAGAGGCGCGCCGTGGCGTAGTACGGCTCCCCCTGGGTCTCGTACTGCGATCGGATCGGCGCCTCGAACTCGGCGCGCTCCTCGGCGCTCCATCCTCGGCCCTGCGCCTCGAGCTGGTCCTCTTTGACGGTGCCGAGCACGGACGCCGCCTGCGCTCCGCCCATCACCGATATACGGCTCGCCGGCCACGTCCAGAGGAAGCGGGGCGAGTACGCCCGGCCGCACATCGAGTAGTTGCCCGCCCCGAAGGACCCGCCGATGATGACGGTGAGCTTGGGCACTCGTGTGCTCGCGACGGCGGTGACCATCTTCGCTCCGTCCTTCGCGATGCCGCCGGCCTCCGCCTCCGATCCGACCATGAAGCCGGAGATGTTCTGCAGGAACAGCAGAGGGATGCCGCGCTGGTCGCAGAGCTCGATGAAGTGCGCGCCCTTGAGCGCCGACTCGCCGAACAGGACCCCGTTGTTCGCGACGATGCCGATCGGATGACCGTGCAGCCGAGCGAACGCGGTCACGAGCGTCGTCCCGTACTCGGCCTTGAACTCCCGCAGCGATTCCGCGTCGACGAGTCGGTCGATGACCTCGTGGACGTCGTATGCCGCGTTCACATCCACCGGGACGACGTCGTAGACGGAACCCGTCACGGCGGGCGCCCTCGACTCCTGGACGTCCCATGCCGGAGCGAGCGGGGCGGGGAGCGTCGCGACGATGTCGCGCATGATCTCCAGCGCGTGCTCGTCGTCGTCCGCGAGGTGGTCGACGACGCCGCTTCTCCGGGCGTGCAGCTCGCCCCCTCCGAGCTCCTCGGCCGAGACGATCTCTCCGATCGCTGCCTTCACCAGGGGCGGCCCGCCGAGAAAGATGGTCCCCTGGCCCCGCACGATGATCGTCTCATCGCTCATCGCGGGGACGTACGCCCCTCCCGCGGTGCACGATCCGAGCACGGCGGCCACCTGCGGGATTCCCTCGGCGGACATCCGTGCCTGATTGTAGAAGATGCGTCCGAAGTGCTCACGGTCGGGGAAGACCTCGTCCTGTTTCGGCAGGAACGCTCCGCCGGAATCGACCAGGTAGAGGCAGGGCAACCGGTTCTCGAGGGCGATCTCCTGCGCGCGCAGGTGCTTCTTCACCGTGAGCGGGAAGTAGGTTCCGCCCTTGACCGTGGCGTCGTTGCAGACCACCATGACGTGCCGTCCGTGCACGAGCCCTATCCCCGCGATGACGCCGGCACCGGGCGCTTCTCCCCCGTACATGCCCTCGGCGGCGAGGGGCGCGATCTCGACGAAGGGGCTGCCCTCGTCGAGCAGCCGGGCGACCCGGTCGCGCGGCAGCAGCTTGCCCCTGGCGAGATGGCGATCCCGTGAGGTGTCAGACCCTCCGCGGGCAGCGGCGGCGAGCCGGGCGCGCAGCTCGGCCGCCAGGGATTCCTGGGTGACGGGCATCGTGTGTCCTCCTCGACCCACGGGGCGCGCCACCTGCTCTGGCGCGCGCGATGCTTCTTCGGTTAGTGTTCACTAACCCGATCATTCAGGTTAGCGAGGATTAACTGAGATGACAACCCCGGTCACGTCCCGCGATCGAGCGAAGGCCGAGCGCTCGGACGCGATTCTGCGCGAGGCCGCGCGTCTCTTCGCCGAGCACGGGTACAACGGCGTCAGCCTGGAGGACATCGGGGCCGCGGTCGGGGTGTCGGGCCCAGCCGTCTACCGCCACTTCGCCGGCAAGCAGGCACTGCTGGGTGCCGTGCTCGTGAAGGTCAGCGAGGACCTCGTCGAGGGAGGGGCACGGGTCGCCTCCGACGACCGCTCGGCAGAAGAGCGGATGCGGGCACTGATCGACTTCCATGTGGGGTTCGCGCTCGGGCATGCCGACGTGATCCGGGTGCATGACCGGGAGGTGGCACAGCTCGCATCGATCGACCATGCCGAGGTGCGGCGTCTGCAGCGCGCCTACATCGAACTGTGGATCGCGACGCTCGCGCCCCTCGTCGACGCCGACCCCGACGAGCTGCGACTCCGCGTCCAGGCGTGCTTCGGTCTCATCAACTCGACACCGCACAGCACCCGCGCGGCGTCGCGCGGGCGCTCCACCACCGCGCGGGTCCTGGGCGCGATGGCGGAGTCCGCACTCCGCGCGACTACCTGAGCAGCATCGCGCGCCCCGGCTCCTGCAGGATGTCGGCGACGTCCTTGAGGAATCGAGCGCCTTCTGCGCCGTCGACCACACGATGATCGAACGACAGGCTCAGCGTCATGACATCGCGCAGGGCGATCTCTCCACGGTGCTCCCAGGGCTGGCGTCGGATCGCCCCCACCGCGATGATCCCGGACTGCCCCGGCGGGAGGATCGGCGTGCCGGCGTCGACCCCGAACACCCCGATGTTGGAGATCGAGAACGTGCCTCCGGCCAGGTCCGAGGGAGGCGTCTTCCCTGCCCGGGCGGTCGTCGCGAGAGCGGCGACCGCGTCGGCGAGATCCGACAGGGTCAGCGTCTCCGCGTCGCGGATGATGGGGACGATGAGTCCGCGCTCCGTCGCTGCAGCGATGCCGAGGTCGACGAACCCGTGCTGGACGATCTCGCCCGCCGCGTCATCCCACCTCGAATTGAGCCCCGGTGTGCGGGGCAGCGCGAGGCATACGGCCTTGGCGACGACGGCGAGCGGCCCGATGCGATGCCCGTCGAGCGAGCGGTCGGCCCGCAGCGATGCGAGGAGCTCCATCGTCGCCGTCACGTCGACCGTGTGGAACACCGTCACGTGCGGCGCGGTGAAGGCACTCTCGACCATCGCCGCGGCCGTGTGCCTGCGCACTCCGCGAACGGGAATGCGGGTCTCCGGTCGGCCGTCGCCCGCGACGAAGGACGGTCGCGACGGTCGGCCGGCGTCCACCGACGGCGCGGTGCCGCCGCCTCCGGTGCCGACCCTCTCCGCGTAGTCGTCGATGTCGGCACGGGTGATGATGCGGTCGCCGACAGCGGCCGCGACGAGAACGAGGTCGACCCCGAGCCGTTTCGCGTATGCCCGCACAGGCGGGGTCGAGCGCGGTCGTTCGACGACCTCTTCGACGCTGGGCGCAGGTGTCGCATCGTGCGGGGCGGCTTCGAGGACGGCTGTGTCGACCGCTCGACCGGCCGCGGCGGCGCGCCTCGCCCGGCGCTGCGGACGACCCTGCGAAGACGGAGCGGCGCCGTAGCCGACGAGATTCGGCTGCTGCGCCTCTCCCCCGGCGGCAGCGGACGACGCCGACTGCGAAGCGCCATCCGCCCCCTCCACGTCGAAGGCGATGAGGGGTGCCCCGACGGCGACCGTGTCACCGGCACCGGCGTGCAGGGTCGACACGACGCCTTCGTACGGCGACGGCAGCTCGACGACGGCCTTCGCCGTCTCGACCTCGGCGAGCGTCTGGTTCAGTGCGACCGTGTCACCGGGCGCGACGAGCCACTGCACCACCTCGGCCTCGGTGAGACCCTCGCCGAGATCGGGAAGTCGGAACTCGGCGATCATGCGTCTGCTCCCGTCAGGCTGTTCGGGCGATCGAGGACACGGTCCACCGCATCCAGAAGTCGGTCGAGGTCCGGCAGATGGAACTTCTCGAGCTTCGCCGGCGGGTAGGGCACATCGTGCCCGGTGACGCGCAGCGGCGCGGACTCGAGGTACTCGAAGCACCGTTCGGTGAGGCTCGCTATGACCTCGGCTGCCACGCCGGCTTCGCGCGACGCCTCGTGGGCGACCACCACGCGGCCCGTCTTGCGGACCGATGCCGCCACCGAGTCGTAGTCGACCGGCGACAGGGACCGCAGGTCGATGACCTCGAGCGACACTCCCTCGTCTGCGGCGGCCTCCGCGGCATCCATCGCGGTCGCGACCATCGCCCCGTATGCGATGAGTGTGGCGTCCGTGCCGGTACGCACGACGCGCGCGAGGCCCATCGGCGGAGCATCCGCGAGCGGGGCGTCGAGGTCGACCTCGCCCTTGTGATGGTAGAGCCGCTTGGGTTCGAAGAAGATGACCGGGTCATCCGAGGCGATCGCCTGACGAAGGCTGCGGTAGGCGTCCTCCGGATTCGACACGGCGATGACACGAAGACCGGCGGTGTGCACGAAGTACGCCTCCGGGGACTCGGAATGATGCTCGGCGGCACCGATGCCGCCCGCCCACGGGATCCGGATGGTGATCGGCATCCGGACGCGTCCCTGGGTGCGATAGTGGAGCTTCGCGACCTGCGCGACGATCTGATCGAAGGCCGGGTAGACGAAGCCGTCGAACTGGATCTCCACCACTGGACGGTACCCGCGGAAGGCCAGTCCCACGGCGGTACCGACGATTCCCGATTCGGCGAGCGGGGTGTCGACGACGCGGGCGGCCCCGAACTCGTCGAGCAGGCCGTCCGTGATGCGGAAGACGCCGCCGAGCTTTCCGATGTCCTCGCCGAGAAGGACGACCCTGTCGTCATCGTGCATGGCCTGCCGCAGGCCCGCCCCGAGAGCCTTGCCGAGTGTGAGCTCCGTCATGGTCAGACCTCGCCGTCGAACGAGGCGAGGTAGGCGGCGTACTCCGAGCGCTGGCGCTCGAGACCGGAGTGCGGTTCCGCGTACACGCCGTCGAAGACCGCCAGCGGCGGCCTCGTCACCATGCCGAGGCACTCCGCGCGCATCTCGCGAGCCATCGCGTCGGCTGCGGCCTCGGTCTCGGCGACGTGCTCGTCGCTCAGCTCTCCGAGCGCACGCAGGTGCGCTTCCAGGCGGGCGATCGGATCCCGTCTGCGCCACTCCTCGAGCTCGTCGTCGTTCCGATACCGGGTGGGGTCGTCCGCGGTGGTGTGGGGGCCCATCCGGTAGGTGACGGCCTCGATGTAGGTCGGTCCCTTGCCGGACCGCGCGTGCTCCAGCGCCCACCGCATCGCGGCGAGGCACGCGAGCACGTCGTTGCCGTCGACCCTCAGGCTGGGGATGCCGAAGCCGGGGGCGCGCCCCGCGATCGGGTACTGCGACTGCACGGCGACGGGCTCCGAGATCGCCCAGTGATTGTTCTGGCAGACGAAGACGACGGGGACGCGGTAGGACGATGCGAAGATCATCGCCTCGTTGACATCTCCCTGGCTGGTGGCGCCGTCGCCGAAGTAGGTGACGGCCACCTCGTCGGTGCCGTCGTGGCTGATGCCCAGCGCGTAGCCGACGGCGTGGAGGGTCTGTGCCCCGATGATGATCTGCAGTGGCGCCACCCGGAGCGCGTTCGGGTCGTGACCGGCACCCTCTTCTCCCCGCCACATCCGCACGAAATCTCCCGGCGCCGCGCCGCGCGCGTAGATGACGCCGGTCTCGCGGTAACTCGGGAACACGAAGTCCTGCGGCTCGAGAGCGCGGGCGGTTCCGATCTGGGTCGCCTCCTGGCCCCTGCACGGCGCCCACAGACCCAACTGCCCCTGGCGCTGCAGAGCCACGCCTTCGGCGTCGATGCGGCGCAGCACGACCATGTCGCGGTGGAGAGCGCGGAGATCCTCGGCGCTCAGGTCGGAGACGAAACGGTCGAGCTGCGGGTTCGCGATGCGCGTCCCGTCGGGCTGGAGGATCCGCTCGGAGAGCTCGAGGTCCTGCTCCGTATCGACGATCGGAGTGATCTGGGGTGACATCGGTGTCCTCCTCGTTCGTGGCCGCCCTCGTGAGGCTCCGCACGTGACCACCGGCGTCGTCGCCGGCTTGATCTGAGGGTACGTCCGCTCAGCACCTCGCTCAAGCAATGAGCGGCGGCTTGAGCATGTTGCCAAATTCGGAGGGGTGCACCCCTGCTACTCTTTGGCACTATGGCCGGACTTGACCGCATCGATCTGGAACTGCTCGCCGCACTCGCCGACGATCCCCGCATCACGATCGTCGCTCTCGCCGAGAATCTGGGGCTGTCGCGGAACACCATCCAGGCCCGGATGAGCCGCCTCGAGCAGACCGGGATCTTCCTCTCCTACGAGAGATCCTTCTCGACCGACGTGCTCGGTTTCCCCCTGCAGGCCTTCGTGAGCATCGGGGTGCGTCAGACCGAGCTGCCTCGCATCATCAACGAGCTCGCCCGCATCCCGGAGATCGTGCAGGCGCACGGGCTCAGCGGATCGATCGATCTGCTCGCCCGGGTGGCCTGCCGCGACGCGCGGCACCTCTTCGACACCGACGCGCGGATCCTGTCCATCGAAGGCGTCGAGCGCACCGAGACGTCACTCGCCATGGGCGAGGTGATCCCCTTCCGCGTGGCGGGGCTCATCGGTCTCGCGCGACGGGAATCCTGAGGAATCGACGAACGGCGCCCGCGGCTTCGGCGGGCGTCTCGTAGTGGATCAGATGACCGACGTCGGCGATCTCCACGAGTGAGGCATCAGGGAAGCGGGTGACGAGCTCGCGCTCGACCTCGATCGGCGTGATGTCGTCGCGCTGAGCGGCGATGAGGAGTGTGGGGACGTCGATCGACGCGGCGAACTCGCTGACGTCGTGCGACACGCTCGTCACGAACGCGTCACGGAGCACGTCGCGGTCGGCGAATCGCGAGAAGTAGGTGTCGTGCTGGTCGTGGATGAATCGGCGCAGATCGCGGTCCGTGGTCTTGGCCATCGCGATGCTCATCACCCGCACGATCAGTCCGTTCCGCAGCACCGCGGTGCCCAGCCGCTCGGGCAGTCGGGCTCCCAGCGCGTAGTAGAGCACTGCGAGGCGGGTCATGATGCCCTTGGGTCCCTCGAGCGCCGGCGCTCCGATGGGATTGATCAGGATGAGACGAGGCGTGTCGAGTCCCCCCGCCACGGCGGCCGACGCGACGATCGAGCCGAACGAGTGCCCGAGGATGACGGCGCCCGGCGCCACGGTTGCTGCGAACTCCGCGAGCCAGCCGCTGTACTCGTCGAGGTCGTACGTCCGCTCCTCCGCCGGCGCGCTCTCGCCGAACCCCGGGAGGTCGGGGGCGATCACGCGCAGTTCGGGGAGGAACGCGAGCACGGACTCGAGGCCGTGATGCTCCCCCCGGAAGCCGTGGACGGCGATCACGGTCGTATCCGCGTCGGCGGGTCCGTACACCCAGTAGGCCGTCGTCGCTCCCCGTACCTCCACCTCTGAGCGGACGACCGGCAGACGGCGCAGCCGGTCGGCGTAGGGCGAGGGAACAGTCACGTGCTCAGTCTACGAGTGGCGAGCACGGTGGCCACGCCTCCTCCGCGATGTCCGAGGTCGGCTCTAGCGTGGCTACCATGCCCGCGCTCCCGCCCCTTCCCGACTGGGTGACGCGCGTCGGGGTCTTCGACCTGGAGACCACGGGAGTCGACGTCGAGAGCGACCGGATCGTCACGGCGCACGTCGGTCTTCTCGATGCACACGGGCGCGAGATCGCCGCACGGGACTGGTTCGCGGATCCCGGCATCGACATCCCCGCGGGTGCGACCGCCGTGCACGGGATCACGACCGCGCAGGCCCGCAGTCACGGCCGCCCGGTGGGCCAGGTCGTCGCCGAGGTCATCGCGGCCCTGCGCTCCCTGCTGGCGCAGGGCGTTCCGGTCGTGGCCTACAACGCGTCCTACGACTTCTCGCTCCTCGCGAATGAGGCGCGACGACACGGCGTGATCCCCCTGGATGATCCGTCGCCGATCATCGATCCACTGGTCATCGACAAGGCGTACGATAGATACCGACCTGGAAAGCGCACGCTCCAGGTCGTCGCCGCGCTCTATGCCGTGAGCCTCGAAGACGCTCATGAGGCAGCTGCAGATGCGGTGGCCGCAGGCCGAGTCGCCCAGGCTCTGGCCCGTCAGTTCGCTCTGCCCGAGACGCTGGCGGAACTGCACACGAGTCAGATCGGATGGGCTCGCGCCCAAGCAGCGAGCCTCACCGAGTACTTCATCCGGATCGGCCGGATCGAGCCCGACGATCGGCTCGACGGGACCTGGCCGGTACGACCATCACCACACCGTGAACACAGGAGGTAGACACGGATGCAGTTCCGAACCCGAGACGTCTCTCTCGTGGAGTCCACCTGGAAGCAGTTCGTGCCGTCCGCCGTGCTGCATGACGTGGATCCCCGCCGTTTCCTGTTCGACTGGCACTCTGCCGACCTCGGCGCCGCCAGCCTGGTCCGCTATGACCTCGCGGCCGAGGTGCGTTCCACGGCGGAGCCGCACGACCAGTTCCTCGCCTGCCGCGTCGCCGGTCCGGACGTGCGTGTCTGGTCCGATCGCGGCGACCTGAACCCCACGAGTCCATGGATCTCCGACGGTCCTCGCGTGCACGCCCAGTGGGAACGCGGAGCGCGGGTCACCGCCCTCGTGTTCGAGCGGGACGCGCTCCAGCAGCTGGCTCGACGGATCAGCGGCGACGACACCCTCTCCCTGCACGTCGCCGAGCTCGCACCGAAGAGCGAACAGGCCTCCGCGGCGTGGAATCGCATGTTCTCGTATCTCGAATCCAGCGCTGCCGCCCTCGATGACGACGACCACGTCGTGCGGGCGGAACTCGGCAGACACGCCGCCGCGACCACCCTGACGTCGTTCACGACCTCGATCGAGAAGAACCGGCATCGCTCCGCGCAGTCGGCCCCGGCTCCGGCGACGGTGCGGAGGGCGCTGGACTTCATCGCCGAGAACGCACACCGCCCGATCACCGTGGATGATGTCGCCGGGGCTGTCCACATGTCGACCCGGGGCCTGCAGTACGCATTCCGTCGCGCGCTCGACATGACACCGGCCGAATGCCTCAAGCAGGCGCGCCTCGACGGCGCGCACCGCGACCTGCGCTCCGGGGCCCCGTCGACCGTCGCGGCGATCGCGCGACGATGGGGCTTCTCCCACCCGTCTCGATTCGCCGTCGCCTATCGCGACGCGTTCGGCGTGCTCCCCTCGGTGACCGCGGGTACGCACCGGCGATGACATTTCGCGAATGAACTCTTCGCATCGATCGCGCGTCGTGGTGCGGAGAAACAGCCCGCGCGCGCGGCACACGTAGATTCCGAGACATGGGTTCTCTCTTTTACGGCGCCTCAGAGCCGATCCAGATCGACGACAGGGCTCTCGCACACCTCAAGGTCGTCGTCGCCACGAAGCTCCGCCGGAACGAGAGCTTCACGCTGTCCTGGAGGCACCCGGACGGCCAGCAGCAGGGGCGATCGACCATCTGGCTGCACCCCTCGATCCCGCTGCGCTTCGTCTTCCAGGAGTCGGAGACGCCGGAGCTCAGCCGACGCTGGATCGAGGAGCTCGCCCACTCGGCCAACTCGAGCGGCGGCATCACCCTCATCGACGAGCACCTCGAACTCGCGGAGCCCGCCGACGAATCGTGACACCGGTCACACGGTAGGGCGGGCGGGACTTGAACCCGCGATCGTTGGGTTATGAGCCCACTGCCTTAACCAGCTTGGCCACCGCCCCGTGCTCCCCAGCCTAGCGGGGACGACAGCCTCAGATCTTCGTCGCGGCGGCGTGGGTGGCGAGATGCGAGAGGTAGATCTCCGCGTTGCGGATCAGCCCCGCTCGCTCCTCGTCCGTCAGCGCTCTGCGCACCTTCGCGGGGACGCCCGCGACGAGGCTCCCATCCGGGATCACGGCGTCGCCGAGCACGACCGCGCCCCCGGCGACAAGGCAGCCCTGGCCGATCACCGCGCCGCTCAGCACCACCGCCCCCATCCCGATGAGAGAACCGTCACCGATCGTGCAGCCGTGCACGACGGCGTTGTGCCCGATCGAGACCTTCGCGCCCACCACCACCGAATGGTCGACGTCCACGTGCACCGACACGTTGTCCTGCACGTTGCTGCCGTCGCCGATGACGATCGCGGCGGAGTCGCCGCGCAGGACGGCGTTGTACCAGACACTGGCCTCGGCTCCGAGTGCGACGTCCCCGACGACTCGCGCACCGTCGGCGATGAAGGACGCTGGATCGATGGTCGGGGTTCTTCCGGGTAGTGCGAGAACGGATGCTCCGGCGGCGATGGTCATGAGGTGAGACTACCCTCACACCCCTGTCCTGCCGCGTGATTACGCGGGACTAAGCCCAGCCTTCGCTTGCTTGCGGAATGTTCCAGGCTGAGTAGCGTTGTCTTCATCAGACATGCAGACGACCACTCCTGAGGAGTCAAGATGAGCAAGGCACACACCGTTTCCACCACCGCGAGCGACCCGACCGTGGCAGCCGCAGCCGCCCAGTTCCTCTCCCCCGTCGTCCTCGGCCTCCAGGCCCTCACCATCAACGGCAAGCAGGCGCACTGGCACGTCCGCGGCGCCAACTTCGTCGGTGTGCACGAGCTGCTCGACACGATCGTCGACCACGCCGGCGAGTTCGCCGACACCGCCGCAGAGCGCATCGTCGCACTCGGCCTGCCGATCGACGCGCGTGTCAGTTCGGTCGCGGCCAAGGGCAGCTCCACCTCGGTTCCGGCCGGCTTCACGCAGTCCGACGAGCTCGTCCGCGCAGTGATCGCCGACATCGACGCGATCCTCATCGACGCGAAGTCGGCGATCGAGGGCCTCGACGAGGTCGACCTCACGAGCCAGGACGTGGCGATCGAGATCGTTCGCGGGCTCGAGAAGGACCGCTGGTTCCTCGTGTCGCACATCGCCGCCTGAGAGATCCGCACGACGAAGGGCACCGGGCGTCGCCCGGTGCCCTTCGTCGTGCCCGGTGATCACGAGGCGTGCGTGATCCGCCCCTCGAGGAGCGTGACGGTGACCGGCATCCCGCGCAGCTCCGCGCCGGACGCCGTCAACGGGTCGAGACCCGTGATCGCGATGTCCGCGGGCTGTCCGGGCCGCAGGGACGTCCGGGCGCTCGCCCGCAGCGCCTGAGCGGCGGTCAGTCGCTCCTCGGGGTGCCAGGGTCCGCGGTCGTCGTCCGTGCGGGTGACGGCCGCCGCCATCGCCTGCCACGGGTCCAGCGCCGCCACCGGCGCATCGGATCCGAGGCGGAGATCGACCCCGGCATCGCGCAACGCCCCGAGCGGATAGCCGATCGACGTCTGCTCGGCCCAGAGCCGACCGACGATGTCCCGGTCGTCGAGGGCGTGCTGGGGCTGCACGCTGGCGACGACGCCCAATCGCGCGAACCGAGCCAGATCACCGTGTCTGACGAGCTGAGCGTGCTCGATCGTGCCGACGGCCTCCGTCGTGGTGAACGCGTCCAGGGCCGCGGTCACGGCACGATCCCCGATCGCGTGCACGGCGACGGAGAGCCCCGCGGCGGTCGCCGTGGTCAACAGCGCCGTCAGCTCGGCGGGCGGGACGGTGAGCACTCCGAAGTTCCCCGGATCCCCGGAGTACGCGTGCGAGCAGGCAGCGGTCCGGGTTCCCAAGGAGCCGTCGCTGATGATCTTCAGCGGCCCGACCCGGATCAGCCCGCGACCGGCGGATGGGGCATCCGCATCCTCTCTCAGGTCGCCGGTCTGGAGGCCCTCGTCGATCGCGCGTCGAAGATCGAAGGGGTAGATCGAGAACTCGACCCGGTGCGCGGCGAAGCCGGACGCGACCCTGCGCGGCCACGCGTCGGCGTTCCAGGCCATGTCGAAGTCGACCAGGCCGGTGACGCCGCGCATCGCCGCACGTTCCCCGGCCGCCAGGACAGCCGCGTCACCGCGGGCCGCGTCCACGGCGTTGAGGCGCCGAGAGATCTCGAAGGCATCCTCCTCCCGCAGCACGCCGTCGGGGCTCACGTAGCCCTCCAGACGCAGGGCGGCCGAGTTGAGCCAGGTGCTGTGGACGTCCGCATTGATCAGATACGTCGGGGTCTCACCGGTCCTCTGATCGATGAGGTCCAGCGTCGGAGCATCCGCCCAGATCGCGTCGCGGTAGCCGGCGCCCACCTTGCGACCGTCCGGGAGCGGCGGAGCCGCCGCCATGATCCCTGCCGCCTGGGCCGCGGATTCGGCAGAGCCGAGCGAAACCCGCTCCGCGGCCAGCGCCCACTGCACGGTGTGGACGTGGTTGTCCCAGAGACCGGGCACCGCCCACGCGCCGGCCGTGTCGAGGACCTCTCCTCGTGTCCGAAGTGCCCCCGTCGGCGCGATGTCCGCGATCGTGCCGTCCTCGATGAAGATGTCGACCGGTTCGTCGTCGACGAGGAACTCGCGCCCTTCTCCAGCGATGCGCACGGCGACGATGGTGCCCACCAGATCCCCGACCTGTGTCACGACGATGTCCTCGTCCGTGCACGCTGCGCGCGGCGCATCTCCTGCGCCAGCGCCGGGTGCGCGTAGGGCCCGTCGCCCTCCAGCTCGGCGACGACCGTCTCCACGACCTCCGGCGCCTTGTTCTGGCTCAGTTTCCGCTTCGCGACCACCCGCGTCGGTGTCAGTCGGAATCCGACGGTGCCTGCGGCCAGGCGCGCGACGAAGGCCGGATCGTTCGGTCGCTCCCACATGCGCCGGGGCTCTGGCATCTGACCTTCGAAGCGATCGACGAGGCGATCCAGCACGGCGAGGTTCTCCTCCTCGCTCAGGATCTCCGGCACGCCTGCCAGATGGACGGCGACGTAGTTCCAGGTCGGGACCGCCGGCACGTCGCCGTACCAGCCCGGCGAGATGTACCCGTGGGGCCCCTGGAACACGATGAGGAGCTCTCCGTCTCCGAGACCGTGGATGAGGTCATCCGGCCTGCCCACGTGTCCGACGACCGTCAGGTCGTCTCGATCCACGTCGAGGAGGACGACGTAGTGGGATGAGACGAGCCCGTCCGCGCCGACGCTGACGATGGTCGCCCAGGGGTTCGCGTCGATGACTCGGCGCATCTCCCCCACGTCGGCGAGCGTGAAGCTGGGATTCTGGCGCATCCTCCCAGCCTATGACCGGCACGTCACGCTTGGCAGCGAGGACACCAGTAGAGCTTGCGTGCGCCGATCTCCTCCAGGGCGATCTCGGTGCCGCACACGCGGCAGGGCAGACCCGCGCGATGATAGACCCAGTGACGGTCGTCTCGGCTCGCCATAGCCGCCCGGTACTGCGTGGGCGTCAGGTCGTCCATCGTCATCATCTGCCCGGTCTCGACGCCGATCGCGAGGAGCCGCACCCAGTCATGCCACAGCGCCCGCACCACGTCCTCGGGCACGTCGCGGCCGGGGGTATGGGGATTCAGGCGCTGCCGGAACAGCATCTCGGCGCGGTAGACGTTGCCGATGCCGCTGACCACGGCCTGGTCCATCAGGAGCAGAGCGATGACGGTCTGCTTCTTCCGCACGGCGCGCACGAAGCGCTCCTCGTTGTGCGCCGGGTCACCGACCAGTGGATCCGGCCCGAGCTTCGCGATGGTCGCCAGCATCTCGTCGGGTGTCTGCAGCACACAGGCGGTCGGGCCGCGCAGGTCCGCTGCCGTGAGATCCGTCATCAACCGCAGTCGCACCTGGCCGACCACCGGCGGAGGCCACTCGGTCCCCTCGTCGGCGAGGCCCTTCGTCTGCTCCGACATCCGTACGTGCACGCGGGTGCGCCGTGGTGCACCGATCGAGGCCAGGGAGTTCTCCCCGGCATCGTCGAGGATGGCGTCCTCGACAGCGTCGTCATCGAGAGTGGTCCCCCGTTGATTCGTCTGGCCCATGCGCCCGTTCGACGAGGCGATGGTCGGATCGACGAGGATCTCGCCCGCGAAATCCCAGGCTCCGTACAGACCGAGGTGCACGCGCAGCCAGATGTCGCCCTCCGCCTCGAGGAACATCTGCTTGCCGACCGCCTGCACGCTCATGGCCTCACGTCCGTCGAGGATCGCGGCACCCTCGGCGAAACGCCCCTGCGGGCTGGAGGCGCGCATCGTCCTGCCGACGAAGTTCCGGTCGAACTGCCGGGCGATGCGGTGGACGGAATGGCCCTCGGGCATGTCAGGCCCGAGGATCCGGGAGCAGCGAGCCGTCGTGCTCGAAGGCGGCGATCTGTCCGATGCGACGGATGTGGCGCTCCTCCTGCGAGAACGGCGTGGCGATGAACGTGTCGATGAAGGAGATGACCTCGTCGAACGTGTGCTGACGGGCGCCGATCGAGATCACGTTCGCATCGTTGTGCTCGCGGGCGAGTTCGGCAGTCGACGTGTTCCAGACGAGCGCCGCGCGCACGCCCTCGACCTTGTTCGCGGCGATCTGCTCGCCGTTGCCCGATCCGCCGAAGACGACGCCCAGCGTTTCGATGCCCTCGGCCTGGTCGGTCACGACCGCCTGGGCTGCCCGGATGCAGAAGGCGGGATAGTCATCCAGCGCGTCGTATTCGACCGGACCGTGGTCGACGACCTCGTGCCCCGCGCTGCGCAGGTGGTCCTGCAGCTGGGTGGAGAAGTCGAGACCGGCGTGATCGGTGGCGATATGGATGCGCATGGCTTCCATCCTAGAAGCGCGGCTGTCAGCGCGGCATCACGGAGCGACGCCGGCTGCGGCCGGCTTGAACCCTGCCCGCACGTTCTCGCAGCAGCCGGGACGGCACACGTCGAATCCGCCGGGGAGGGCCGTGACGTGGGGTCGCTCCTCGTTCGGACGTCCGTCGAGGCGCTCCTGGATGAGGTCGACGATGCCCGCGACGAAGGTGGGCGCCACTCCCGGGGTCGGGGTGCGGGTGAAGGCCAGGCCCGCTTCCTCCGTGGCTTCCGCCGCTTCGGTGTCGAGGTCCCAGAGCACTTCCATGTGGTCGCTCATGAAGCCGACGGGCACGACCGCGACCGCCTTGCGGCCGCGCTCGGGCAGCTCGCCGATGACATCGCACACGTCCGGCTCCAGCCACGGCTGGGACGCGGGGCCCGAGCGGGACTGGTAGACGAGCTCCCACGACACGTCCGCCGCCTCGGGCACGGAGGCGCGAACGCGATCCATCACCCAGGCGGCGACGGCGAGGTGCTGTGCCGCGTAGGCACCGCCCTCGCCCCAGTCGATGTCCCGTGCGCCCGACCGCTCGGCGTCGGCGGTGGGGATGCTGTGCGTGGAGAACAGGATCTGGATGTCCGCGGGCGCGATGCCGTCGGCGAGGAACCTCTCGATCGCCTCACGCACTCCGGTCTCGAAGGACTCGACGAAACCGGGGTGATCGTAGAACGGCCGGATCTTGTCGATCGTGACGGTCTCGCCCAGACCCGTCTCCTGCAGGACCCGAGCGAAGTCCTCGCGGTACTGCCGGCAGCTCGAGAACGAGCTGTACGCGCTGGTGGCGAAGGCGAGGAGCGTCCGGTGCCCGTGCTCGGCGGCCTCGGTCACGACCTCCTCGAGGTACGGGCTCCAGTTGCGGTTGCCCCAGTAGACGGGGAGGTCGATGCCGCGACGCGCGAGCTCGCCCTCCAGCGCCTCCTTGAGAATGCGGTTCTGCCCGTTGATCGGGCTCACTCCGCCGAAGTGCCGGTAGTGATGCGCGACCTCCTCGAGCCGCTCGTCCGGGATGCCGCGTCCGCGCGTGACGTTGCGGAGGAAGGGGATCACGTCCTCCTGGCCCTCGGGCCCGCCGAATCCGGCGAGGAGGATGGCGTCGTAGGCCGTCGGCGTCGTCACGAACGGCGCCCCGCTCGCAGCGGCAGGAGAGGCAAAGGGGACGATGTTCGGCTCGATCGCAGTCACGCATCCATTCTTTCATCTTCCGGACGTGGGACAGGTCGCCATGCTGGCGTAGGCTGTCATGGTTGCCGTGGGCGCCAACTGCGCTCGGTTACGGCAGCATCCCCTCACCCCTGGGAGTACAGCTGTGCCTGGAGAGAACCTCACCCGCCTCGAAGCGCAGGAGCGCCGCGACGTCGTCGACACCCAGTCGTACGAGGTCTCGCTCGACCTCACGAAGGGTGCTGAGGTCTTCGGCTCCCGCAGCGTCGTGCGCTTCACCGCGACACCGGAGAGCTTCACCTTCATCGACCTGATCGCGCGCGAGGTCCGTGAGATCTCCCTCAACGGCGAGCAGCTGGATCCGGACGAGGTCTTCGCCGACTCTCGCATCGCTCTGGCCGGCCTGCAGGCCGAGAACGTCCTCGTGGTCGACGCGGACTGCCTGTACACGAACACCGGAGAGGGGCTCCACCGTTTCGTCGACCCCGTCGACGGCGAGGTCTACCTCTACTCGCAGTTCGAGGTCCCCGACTCCCGCCGTGTCTTCGCGGTGTTCGAGCAGCCGGACCTCAAGGCGACGTTCCAGTTCACGGTCACCGCGCCGGCGACATGGAAGGTCATCTCCAACTCCCCCACTCCCGAGCCCATCGTGCACGACGACCCCTCCGTGGCGACGTGGGGGTTCGAGCCGACCCCGCGCATCTCGTCGTACATCACCGCTCTCGTCGCCGGACCCTACGAGTCGACCTTCTCAGAGCTCACCAGCGCGTCGGGCCGCGTGATCCCGCTCGGCGTGTACGGCCGCAAGAGCCTGTGGCAGCACCTGGACGCCGACTACATCTTCGACAAGACGCGTGAGGGCTTCGCCTACTTCGAGTCGAAGTTCGGCGTGCCGTATCCCTTCGCCAAGTACGACCAGCTGTTCGTGCCCGAGTTCAACGCGGGCGCGATGGAGAACGCCGGAGCTGTCACGTTCACCGAGACGTACGTGTTCCGCAGCAAGGTGACGGATGCCGTCAAGGAGCGTCGCGTCGTCACGATCCTGCACGAGCTCGCGCACATGTGGTTCGGCGACCTCGTCACCATGAAGTGGTGGAACGATCTGTGGCTGAACGAGTCCTTCGCCGAGTGGGCGTCCACGATCGCGACGGCCGAGGCCACCGAGTGGACCGAGGCGTGGACGACCTTCAACGCCATGGAGAAGACCTGGGCCTACCGCCAGGACCAGCTTCCTTCCACGCACCCGATCGTCGCCGAGATCAACGACCTCGAGGACGTGCAGGTCAACTTCGACGGCATCACGTACGCCAAGGGCGGCTCCGTCCTCAAGCAGCTCGCTGCATGGGTCGGCATCGAGGAGTTCTTCGCGGGCGTCTCCCAGTACTTCCAGAAGCACTCCTGGGGCAACACCGAGCTGAGCGACCTCCTCGTGGAGCTCGAGGCCACCAGTGGTCGCGACCTCAGCACCTGGTCGAAGAAGTGGCTCGAGACCGCCGGTGTGAACACGCTCGAGCCGGTGATCGCCGAGGATGCGGACGGAAAGATCTCGCGGTTCGCGGTGACCCAGACCGCTCCGGCCGACTACCCGACCATCCGCCCCCACCGTCTGGGAATCGGCTTCTACTCGCTGGAGAACGGCTCGCTGGTTCGCACTCACTACGCCGAGGTTGATGTCGACGGCGACCGCACGGAGATTCCGGAGCTGCACGGCATCACGCGGCCCGACCTGGTGCTGCTGAACGACAACGACCTCGCCTACGCGAAGATCCGCCTCGACGACCGGTCCCTCGCGACCGCGATCGCCCACCTCGCCGACATCAGCGACCCGCTCGCCCGCTCCCTCGTGTGGGGTGCGGCCTGGGATCAGACCCGGGATGCCGAGAGCGCGGCATCGGACTACATCGACCTCGTGCTCGGCAACATCGGCCGCGAGACCGAGTCGACGACGGTGCGCACGACGCTCGCGCAGCTCCGCACCGCGGCCACCCTCTACGTCACTCCTGAGAACCGTCTCGCCGCGCGTCACAAGGTCGCCGACGGCCTGTGGGCCCTCGCTGAGGGCGCCGAGTCGGGGAGCGACAGCCAGCTCCAGTTCGTCACGGCGTTCGCCGGGTCGCTCGTCACCCCCGACCATGCGGGGATCGTCGGTCGTCTGCGCTCGGGCGAGGAGAGCCTGCCGGGACTCGAGATCGACGCGGACCTGAACTGGCAGCTCCTCGTCGGGTTGGCGACGATCGGCGCGACGGATGCCGCGACCATCGACGCCGCCCTCGCCGCCGACAACACCGCGAAGGGTGCGGAGTTCGCCGCTCAGGCGCGCGCGGCCCTGCCCGACTCCGCATCGAAGAAGGCCGCCTGGGCCTCGCTGATCGAACGGGACGATGCCCCGAACACCATCGTGCGGTCCGCGGCTCTCGGGTTCGTGCACCCGGCGGGTGCAGAGGCCCTGCGCGAGTTCGTGCCCGCGTACTTCGACATGCTGCTCCCCATCTGGGATGCCCGGACGTACCAGATCGCCCAGTACCTGGTCGTCGGCCTCTTCCCGACCGCGATCGCCGACGTCGAGCTCCGCGATTCCACCCGAGGTTGGCTCGCCGCCCACCAGGATGCCCCGCCGGCGCTCCGTCGACTCGTGCTCGAGAACCTCGCCGACGTCGAACGTGCCCTGGCGGCCCAGGCGCGCGACGCGGAGGACTGAGACCCCGGGCCTCATCCCGCTTCGATCGATCGGGCCTCTGCGCGGCGCTTCCAGCCTGCGCAGAGGCCCGATCGCTACCCTGGAGGGGATGATGCTTCCAATCGACACCACCGAACCCCCTGTTGAGCAGGTCGTCACCTGGTGGACGCAGACGCTCGGCATTCTGAGGGACGTCGGATTCCAGGCACTCGGGGTCGTGGCGATCATCGGCGGGTGCATCCTCATCGGGCTCGTCCTCAGAGTGGTCATCCGCCGGGTCGTCCACCGGATCGTCGACAGTGCGAAGAGCAAGGCCGAGGTCGACGACACGCAGGCCCTCGAACGCTCTCCGCTCGCGGACATGAGGCTGGTGCAGCGCACGCGCACGCTGGGCACGATCCTGCAGAACATCGTCAACGTGATGCTCGTCGTCATCGCGATCGTGCTCGTGGTGAACCATCTCGCTCCGACGCTGCTCGGTTCGCTCACGCTCCTCACGGCCGCGGTCGGCGCCGGCCTCGGCTTCGGCGCCCAGAACATCGTCAAGGACGTGCTGAACGGCATGTTCATCGTCGCGGAGGACCAGATCGGCATCGGCGACGTCGTCGACCTCGGGCTCGCGACCGGTGTCGTCGAATACGTGAGCGTTCGCATCACGCAGGTCAGGGACGTCAACGGCACCCTCTGGTACGTCCGCAACGGCGAGGTGACGCGCATCGGCAACATGTCGCAGGGATGGGCTCGCGCGATCATCGACATCGGCGTCCCGCTGGACTCCGATCTCGACCAGGTCGAGCAGACGATGCTCGAGACAGCGCAGACTCTCGCGAAGGACCCGAAGTGGCGCACCCGGATCATCGAGAAGCCCGAACTCTGGGGTCTCGAGTCGATCGGCGGAGACGCACTCGTGGTGCGGCTCGTCATCAAGGCCCGTGCGAACGCCAAGGACGATGTCGCGCAGGAATTGCGCAAGCGTCTCCGCTCGGCGCTGCTCGAGAAGGAGATCGGTCTGCCCAGCATGGAGACGGTGATCCCGACCGGACTCGACGGCGCCCGACGCGTGCGCGGTGCCAACCCGCCCAGGACGCGACCCAATGCGGTGACCGGTGTGCCCGTGATTCCCGACCGCGGCATCTGGCGGCGTAAGAAGACCAACGATGACGGGAGCACCCAGAAGTGAGCTTCTACGACGAGGTCGGCGGACGCGAGACGTTCGCACGTATCGTCTCGGTCTTCTACCGCGAGGTCGCGGCGGATCCCGTCCTCAAGCCGATGTACCCCGAAGACGACCTCGGCCCCGCCGAGGAGCGCCTCCTGCTGTTCCTCGAGCAGTACTGGGGCGGACCGACCACGTACGGCGAGACCCGGGGGCACCCTCGCCTGCGGATGCGCCACATGCCGTTCCACGTCGACCCCGATGCCCGCGATCGTTGGCTCCGTCACATGCGGACCGCGCTCGACGAGGCCCGGTTGTCGCCCCTGCACGAATCCACACTGTGGGACTACCTCGAGCGCGCGGCGTATGCCATGGTGAACACATTCGAGCCGTCCGGCATCGGCACCGCCGCTGCCGGACGCCCCACGCTCGAGACCCGCTCACGTCAGGAATCACCGGAGACCCCATGACGAAATCGCCCCTGTCTGCAGACGTTCTGGTCATCGGATGGGGGCTCGCGGGTCTCGTGGCCGTCGGGGAAGCCCTGCGCGCAGGCCGACGGGTGATCCTGGTCGACCAGGAGCCGCGGACCGACTTCGGAGGTCAGGCCTGGTGGTCGTTCGGCGGGCTGTTCTTCATCGACTCCCCCGAGCAGCGGCGTCTGGGGATCAAGGATTCCCTCGCACTCGCTTCGCAGGACTGGTTCGGCACAGCCGGATTCGACCGCGAAGAAGATCAGTGGCCGCGGCGTTGGGCGGAGGCGTACCTGGACTTCGCCGCTGGCGAGAAGCGCGCCTGGCTGCACGAGCGCGGGATGCGGTTCTTCCCGGTCGTCGGGTGGGCCGAGCGCGGCGGCTACGGCGCGCTGGGCCCGGGCAACTCGGTTCCCCGCTTCCACATCACCTGGGGCACCGGACCCGGGGTGGTCGCCCCGTTCGCCGCGGCGGCCGAACAGGGTGAGCGCGAAGGACGGCTGACCATCCTCCCGCGGCACCGTGTCACCGAACTCGTCACCACGGACGGAGCCGTGACCGGCGCACGCGGCAGCATTCTCGCCTCCAGCGCCGCCTCCCGTGGGGAGCAGTCGTCCCGCGAGGTCATCGGCGAGTTCGAGATCGCTGCGGGCTCCACGATCGTGAGTTCCGGCGGGATCGGCGGCAACCACGACCTCGTGCGGGCTGCGTGGCCGACCTCCCTCGGGACCCCGCCGCAGCACATGCTCAGCGGTGTCCCGGCGTACGTGGACGGGTCGATGCAGGCGGTGTCCGAGTCCGCGGGGGCGCGGCTCATCAACGGCGATCGGATGTGGCACTACGTCGAGGGGATCACGAACTGGGATCCCGTGTGGCCTTCGCACGGCATCCGGATCCTCCCCGGGCCATCCTCGCTGTGGCTCGACGCGACCGGCAGACGGCTGCCGGTTCCGCTCTTCCCCGGTTTCGACACTCTCGGCACGCTCGCCCATCTGCGTGCCACGGGCCACGACCACTCGTGGTTCGTCACATCACGGCAGATCGTCGAAAAGGAGTTCGCCCTCTCCGGCAGTGAGCAGAACCCCGATCTGACGGGCAAGGACGTGGGACTCCTCCTCCGCTCCCGTCTCGCCAAGGGGCCTACCGGACCCGTGCAGTCCTTCCTCGACGAAGGCGAGGACTTCATCGTCGAGAACGACCTGGAGTCGCTGCTCGAGCAGATGAAGGCGCACGAGGGAGGGGACGCACTCGACATCGAGCAGGTCCGACGCGAGATCGTGGCGCGAGACCTGGAGATGGAGAACGACTTCACGAAGGATTCTCAGATCGGGATGCTGCGGTCGATGCGCGGCTACCGCGGCGACAAGCTGATCCGGACGGCTGCGCCCCATCGTCTGCAGGACCCCTCAGCCGGCCCGATGATCGCCGTAAAGCTCCATGTGCTGACCCGGAAGTCGCTGGGCGGAATCCACACCGATCTGGACGGTCGTGCCCTCGACGCGGGCGGTCGGCCGATCGCGGGCCTCTACGCCGCCGGTGAGGCGAGCGGGTTCGGTGGCGGCGGCATGCACGGCTACCGGGCGCTGGAGGGGACATTCCTCGGAGGATGCCTGTTCTCCGGCCGGCAGGCCGGGCGAGCGGCCGCACGCTGACGTCGGGGTCTGGTGAGACGCGCGATCACACCGGCTCTGCGGAACCGGTGCCCCGCACGGCGGTCAGCCCGGTAGCCATCGGGCCTCGAGAGAGGACGTGTCCTCGACGGAATGCGAGCCGGCTCCAGCGACCCGATCGCGTGACCACCACATCCTCCTCCCCGGAGATGAAGCCGAAGGCGTCTGCGGCGAAGGCGACGCCCCGCGGAAGGTCGGCGAGGTCCGGATCCGGTTCGCCCCACACCGAGGCCCGCAGTGCACGAACGGCCTCCTCCCCCGATCCGAGCCCGGCGCCGCGAGCGACGGCGCTGATGCCCCACTGCGCCCGCTGCGCGATGACGGACGCCGGAAGGCTCGCGACCACTTCCCACCGTTCGCGGGGAGGTGACACGCCCGCCCAGGCAGGCGACAGTCCCGTGTCCGGGAAGTCCAGTGTTCGCGGGTCTTCGGTGGGCGAGAGCGAAGCCACCACCACATCGCATTCGAGCTCGGGATCAGCATGGACGATGCGCATCGCGAGCACGGTGGGCGTGTGGTCGAACAGGCCCTGCGGTGCGAGAGCCGCCGCGGTGAGCGCCAACACGCCTCGGGCGGCCTGAAGGCGCACGCCCTCTTCCGAGATGCGGGCAGCTCGACCGACGAAGGTCAGGACGTCTCGGGTGGTGTCGTTGTCGGCGAGAAGGAGCTGGTGCGGCACACCCCCTAAACTATCAAGGCCGCATCTACCGCAGTCGCGGGAAGGAAGTCATGACCGCCGACGAACACGCGACCCGCACCGTCGCACAGCTCCTGGCCGTCCTGGACCTCGACTCGACGCAGGCGAGGACGACGGAGGACATCTTCACCGGATCGTCGCATCCGATGCCGTCCGGGCGCATCTACGGCGGACAGGTGCTTGCGCAGAGCCTGCTCGCGGCCGAGCGCACTCTGCCCGAGAACCGCGCTGTCCACTCGATGCACGGTTATTTCCTGCGCCCCGGCGACGCGAGCAACGGGATCACGATCGCCGTGGACCGGATCCATGACGGTCGCTCGTTCTCGACGCGCCGCTCGCAGGCCTATCAGAACGGCGTCCCGATCTTCTCGATGATCGCCTCGTTCCAGGATGACGACCCGGGACTCGAGCACGCGATACCCATGCCCGACGGCGTGCCGGCGCCGGACTCGCTCCTTCCCGATGAGCAGCGAGTCGACGGGTTGCCACCGGGCACGGCTCGGATGCTCAGCGATCGTGCGGCGGACATACGGCACATCGAAGGACCGCTGTTCCTCCCCAGCGACGATGCCCGTGTACCCCGGCAAGGGGTCTGGATGCGGATGCGCGCTCCTCTACCGGATGACCAGCGGATCCATCGGGCCGCGCTGGCCTATCTCAGCGACATGACGATCCAGGAGTCGATCCTGCGCGCGCACGGCGTGTACTGGGCGCTGCCGGGGCTCAAGGTCGCGAGCCTCGACCATGCGATGTGGTGGCATCGTCCTGCACGGGTGGACGAGTGGCTCCTGTACGTCCAGGAGTCTCCGAACGCTCGCGGCGGCCGCGGGTTGGCACAGGGGCGCATCTACTCCGAGGCGGGCGACCTCGTGGCATCGGTCGCGCAGGAGATCATGATCAGAGTGCCGTCGCAGGACTGATCACCCGGCGGGTGCCGCCTGACGATGCAGGGATGTCCTGCGCACCCTCGGCTGTCGCCGGTGCCGCAGCGCAGCGGCCCGGGCGCACGGTGATCAGCGGTGTGTGTACTCGATCGACGGTCCGACGTAGGGCTCCCACGCGTCGCGCATCTCCTGCGTCAGTCTGGTGGGTCGGCCGGTCTTCGCGTCGACGAGCACGATGATCGCCGTCGAGCGTGCGTACAGTTCGCGCGGTTCGGCGGACGGGTCGTTGTGCACCTCGTAGCAGACCTCGACGCTCGAACCGCCCAGCTTGCCGAACCACATCTGCACCTCGAGCGGCCGACGCTGATATGGCACCGGGGCGAGGTACTCGATCTCCTGGCGGGCGATGAGGGTCAGGACGCCCTCATCGATGCCGGAGTCGAGGACGGCAGTCGCAGGGGCCTGCTCACCGGGACCCGCTCGCCAGAAGGCGCGAACCCGCGCCTCCTCGAGCAGTTTCAGCATCGAGGTGTTGTTGACGTGGTTGAACGCGTCCAGATCCCCCCAGCGGAGGTTGATCGGGATGTGCAGGCGGGGCCCCGGCGACGACTCGGACATCGACGGCTCAGTCGCGCGTCAGCTTGCGGTGCGTCGACCGGTGCGGCTTGGCGGCGTCCGGACCGAGGCGCTCGATCTTGTTCTCCTCGTACGCCTCGAAGTTGCCCTCGAACCAGTACCACTGATCGGGCTTCTCGTCCGTGCCCTCGTAGGCCAGGATGTGCGTTGCGATGCGGTCGAGGAACCACCGGTCGTGGGTGATGACCACGGCGCATCCCGGGAACTCGAGCAGTGCGTTCTCCAGCGAGCTGAGCGTCTCGACGTCGAGGTCGTTGGTCGGCTCATCGAGAAGGAGCAGGTTGCCGCCCTCCTTCAGAGTCAGGGCGAGGTTCAGCCGGTTGCGCTCGCCGCCTGACAGGACGCCGGCCTTCTTCTGCTGGTCAGGCCCCTTGAACCCGAACTTCGAGACGTAGGCGCGCGAGGGGATCTCGGTCTTGCCGACCGTGATGAAGTCGAGGCCATCGGAGACGACCTCCCACAGCGTCTTGTTCGGGTCGATGTTGGATCGCGACTGGTCGACGTAGCTGATCTTCACGGTCTCGCCGATCTTCAGGTCTCCTCCGTCCAGCGGCTCGAGACCGACGATCGTCTTGAACAGGGTCGTCTTTCCGACCCCGTTCGGGCCGATCACGCCGACGATGCCGTTCGGCGGCAGGCTGAAGCTCAGACCGTCGATGAGCGACCGCCCGTCGAAACCCTTCTTCAGCTTCTTCGCTTCGATCACGACACTGCCGAGGCGAGGACCCGCCGGGATCTGGATCTCCTCGAAGTCGAGCTTCCGGGTCCGCTCCGCCTCTGCAGCCATCTCCTCGTAGCGGGCGAGGCGGGCCTTCGACTTCGTCTGACGCCCCTTGGCGCTCGACCGTACCCAGTCGAGCTCCTCCTTGAGACGCTTGGCGAGCTTCGCGTCCTTCTTGCCCTGGATCTCCAGGCGCTCGCCCTTCTTCTCGAGATAGGTGGAGTAGTTGCCCTCGTAGCCGATGAGACGTCCGCGATCGACCTCCGCGATCCACTCCGCGACGTGATCGAGGAAGTACCGGTCGTGGGTGATGGCGATGACCGCGCCCTTGTATGCCTGGAGGTGCTGCTCGAGCCACAGCACACTCTCGGCGTCGAGGTGGTTGGTGGGCTCGTCGAGAAGCAGGAGGTCGGGCTTCTGGAGAAGCAGCTTGGCGAGTGCCACACGGCGCTTCTCACCACCGGAGAGCGGGGCGATGGCGGCATCGGCTGGCGGGGTGCGGAGCGCATCCATCGCCTGGTCCAGCTGCGAATCGAGGTCCCAGCCGTCGGCGGCGTCGATCTCCTCCTGCAGCGTTCCCATCTCTGCGAGGAGCGCGTCGAAGTCGGCGTCGGGGTCAGCCATCTGCAGCGAGATCTCGTTGAACCGGTCGACCTTGGCCTTGATCGCGATCCCGTCCTGGATGTTCTCGATGACGGTCTTGGACTCGTCGAGCTCCGGCTCCTGCATGAGGATTCCCACGGAGAACCCGGGGGTGAGCTTCGCCTCGCCGTTGGAGGGCGTGTCCAGCCCCGCCATGATCTTCAGGATCGTCGACTTACCGGCGCCGTTCGGACCGACCATGCCGATCTTCGCGCCAGGGAGGAACGACATCGTGACGTCGTCGAGGATGAGCTTCTCGCCCACCGCCTTGCGTGCACGAACCATCGAGTAGATGTACTCAGCCACCGAAAACCGCTCCTTCTGTTGGCATCGAAGATCGACACTCCAGCCTACCGGCCATCCTCACGGAGCCAGTGCGTCCCGATCGATCCCCTGTCGCGGCCGACGTGTTCCCGTCCGTCACCAGTCGATCGCACGGGTGGCGCCGACCAGACAGCGCCCTTCGGCCAGCTGCGGCATCACGAGGGTCACAGGCTCCCCCGTCGACGGCCCGACCTGTCCGACCAGGCACTCGGCGTCGCCCCAGCGCACGGAGAACTGCAGGCTCTCGACCGCATTGCCGACGGTCGTCGCGTCCTGCGTCACCTGCATCGCGGCGCGATCGAAACCCGCGGTCACCAGTGCGTCGATGTAGGCGCGACCGGACCCTCGTTGATCCGATTGCCACACTGTCGACGTCACGGATGCGAAGAGCGGCAGGTTGTCCTCTGCGCTGCCATCCGCCACGTACGCCGGTCGCTGCGGTGCGGCGGACGGGCCGGGAGTCGGCCCGTCACTCGTCATCTCGGGATCGGGCAGCTGTTCGGGGCTGCACGAGACGAGCACGAGTGCCAGTGCGGCGGCGGAGACGACGGCCGCGAGCGAGACGGGGGCGGCCGGTCGTCGAAACACGAGACGAGTCTATGGCCCAGCCCTTCCCCTCCCCCGCGGCCGACCGTCACCGGATGACCCGAAAGCAGGCGATCGACGGCGCTCAGGTGGACGATGACGCGGAAATGGCCGCTTCGAACGCGTCGTCGAAATCGTCCACCCCACCGCCGTCGTTCGAGTCCGTCACCGCCCACGATGTGTCGATCACCCGCTCGTCGGTCGTCTCGGATGACGCCGCATCGGAGCCACCGGCCGGCGCCGCATCGTCGCCCGCCGGCGCCGGGGTGCGGGGCGACTGATCGGTCGCAGTCGAGCGGGAGCTCCGCCGGTAGGCCGTCGTGCCCCAGCGAAGATCGTGGCCGATCGCGTCGGCGTCGATGTCGACGCTCGTCCCCTGCTTTCCGTTGTTCTCCCATGCCCGGATCTTCATCTTGCCCGTGACGATCACGCTGTCGCCGGCGCGCAGCGACGCTTTGGCATGCTCGCCGAGCTGGCGGAACGCGGCGACCGAGTACCAGTTGGTGACGACGTCGACCCAGGTCTGGGTCGATTCGTCGAAACGGCGATGGGTGCTTGCGAGGCGGAAGTTGGTCACCGGGATTCCGCTCGCCGTGCGGCCCTGGGTCGGGTCGGTGGCGACGTTGCCCACGATCGTGATGGTGTCGTGCATGTTGTCTCCTCTTTGGCCCCGGGGCTGCAGCCCGGATGGAAGACATCCTGCGGCAGCCGGCGGCCTCCGAAACGCCCGGCGATCAGCCATTGTGCACAAGTGTCGGAGGTCGTACCTCGTGGAGTAGCAGTGACGCCAGGTGCTCTCGAACGCACCCGGATGAATGTCGGTGGCCGGTCGTATGTTCGGACCAGGAAGGAGAAAGATGTCCGAGAATCTGATCACGTCATCGCCTGAGGTGCCGTTCGCGACACCACGGCTGTCGTCCGCTCGCGAGCACCTCGTCAGAGCATCCGCCCACCTGTGGCGCGTCCAGGATCGCGATGAACGAGTGCTGGGCCACCTGAGGATCATCCCCGACCCGCTCGGCCTCCGCTACCGCGCCGAACGCCTGCACCTCGCCACCGGCGACTTCTGGCTGGTCGGCGACTTCTGGCGACCCGACGATGCGGTCGCTGCGCTGCGGAACGGCTGACGGACCATTCGCCGGGGAAGTGCCCCCGGCAGGATTCGAACCTGCGACCAAGAGATTAGAAGGCTCCTGCTCTATCCCCTGAGCTACGGAGGCGGCAAATCTACCGTACCGCCCCGGGCTCGATGTCGGTGCCGTCGATAGGATGACGACATGGTATCTGCGTCAGAGAACGACCGACTCGTCTGGATCGATTGCGAGATGACAGGCCTCGATCTCGCCGTCGACGAGCTCGTCGAGATCGCCGTCGTCATCACGGACTTCGAGCTCAACCCGGTCGACCCCGGGTTCCAGGTCGTCATCCGGCCGAGCGAAGCGGCTCTCGAGAACATGAACGACTTCGTGACGAAGATGCACGAGACCTCTGGCCTGATCACGGAGATCCCGGAGGGCCTCACCCTTGAGGAAGCCGAGGCTCAGACCCTCGCATACATCAAGAGATTCGCCCCGGTCGAGCGCAAGTCGCCGCTCGCAGGCAACACGATCGGCACCGATCGGATGTTCCTCGCGAAGTACATGCCTCAGGTGGACCAGTGGCTCCACTATCGCAACGTCGACGTCTCCAGCATCAAGGAACTCTCCCGACGCTGGTATCCGCGGGTGTTCTTCCAGGCCCCGGCGAAAGACGGCGGGCACCGGGCGCTCGCCGACATCCTGGAATCGATCCGAGAGCTTCGCTATTACCGCGATGCGGTCTTCGTCGACGAGCCGGGCCCTTCCAGCGACGATGCACGGGAGATCGCGATGCGTACCGTGTCAGAGTTCACCCCGAACATGTAATAGACTCGTCTGGTTGCCAACTCCGGTTGGCACATGGTGGGTATAGCTCAGCTGGTAGAGCGCTGGCTTGTGGTGCCGGATGTCGCGGGTTCGAGTCCCGTTACTCACCCCACGTGAAGAAGGTCCGAGTCGTGAGACTCGGACCTTCTCTGGTTTCCGCTCCCGCTCCGGGTGGCGAGGTCAGCGCCGGTCGTCTGCGCCCCCGCAGGAACTCTAGGATTGCGATGTGTCGCTCGCAGTATGGTTCTCGCTTCTGACCGCCTGCGTGGTGATCAGCTTCACACCGGGCGCCGGTGCGATCAACACGATGTCGAACGCCCTCACACAGGGCTGGCGACGATCCATCTGGGGCATCATCGGGCAGCAGCTCGCCCTCATCGTGCATGTCGTGATCGTCGCCGCGGGTGTCGGCCTTCTCGTCTCACGCTCCGAGGTGCTGTTCAACGTCATCCGGTACACGGGCGCCGTATACCTGGTGTATCTCGGCATCCGGTTGATCCTGACCAGGCCCACCGTCGTCGTCGTCGGCGACGAGGGCGGTGCAGAGGCGTTCGAAGGACATTGGTCGATGATCCGCCGGGGCTTCTGGGTGAACCTCCTCAACCCGAAGGCCATCGTCTTCTTCCTCGCGTTCATCCCGCAGTTCATCCGCTTGGATGAACCACAACTCCCCCAGTACCTCGCCCTCATCATCACGGTCATCATCGTCGACGTCCTCGTGATGTGGGGCTTCTTCGCCGCAGCTGCTCGCCCGTTCAGACGGTTCACGCGCACGGCCGGCGGCCAGCGGATCCTCAACACGATCTTCGGGATCCTCTTCATCGGGGTCGCCGGTCTGCTGCTGCTCCTGCACTGAACGACTGATCCCGGCCATGCTCGGCAATAGGCTGAAGATGATGGAGATGGAAGCAGCGGCATTCGAGGAGCTCGTCGTGGACGAGCTCGATCGCCTGCCCGACGACATGGTGGACGGCCTCGAGAACGTCGTGTTCGTCGTCGAAGATAGGCCTGAGGACGGCAGCCTAGACCTGCTGGGGCTGTATGACGGACTGGCGCTGACCGAGCGCACGCAGTACGGTCTCGGCGAGCTGCCGGATCGCATCGTGGTGTATCGCGAGCCGCACCTGCACCAGTGCGAGACCGAGGACGATCTCCGCGACGAGATCCACACGACCCTCGTCCACGAGATCGCCCACTTCTACGGGATCGACGACGATCAGCTCCACACCCTGGGGTGGGCATGACACCGCTCGCGACGCCCGATCTCGACGAGTCGGTGCATCTCTCGGCTGCGCCTCTCGAGCCCTGGGAGGTCGTCGTCTGGAACGACCCCGTCAACCTCATGAGCTACGTGGTCCGAGTCTTCCGCACCTACTTCGGCTACTCCGCGGAACGAGCCACTCAGCTGATGCTCGCCGTCCACCATGAAGGCCACGCCGTCGTCGCCACCGGACCGAGGGAGACCATGGAGGTGCATGCACAGGCCATGCACGACTACGGCCTGTGGGCGACCGTGCGAAAGGTCGCAGGATGAGCGACGCCGACATCCGAATGCGGATCTCCCGGGTGGAGGGGGCACAGCTGCTGCAGCTCGTGGACGACTTCCGCGATCTGGTCACAGCACGCGATGCCGGCGACCCCGCCGTCGCGAGACTCACTCCCAGCCCCTACCCGGAGGACGACGATGCATCCGCCTCCTTTGCGGACGCCACTCGCCGCGATCTGCTCGACCGACGGATCGCCGATGCGTTCGTCGTTCGGGCCGGACTCGCCGAGCTGGCGGCGGACATCCCACTGCTGACTCAGAAGGAAGCTCTCACCGAACACGAGCTGACGATCAGTATCGAGGACGTCGACGCGTGGATCCGCACCCTCGCTGCCTTGCGGCTCGTGATCGCCTCGCGCCTCGACATCCTCGACGTCGACCTCGAGGTCGACGTCGAGGACGACCCTCGGTACGGCGTCTATGAGTGGTTGGGATACCGGCTCGAAGTCGTCGTGCAGGCTGCCGACTCGCTGCTCTGAGGCGAGCCGGCCGGACGCTCGCCACGCGGCCCTGATGGCGAACCGCGCTACGGAACCTCGACGACCCTGGTCGCCAGTGAGCGCGGATCGTCGCGCGCGATGTGGTGCGCCTCCTGCCGGGCCCATCGTTCCCAGTGGGGGCGATATGCGTCACCATCGCGGGCCAGCGCCCGTGCTTTCCGTCCGAACTCACCGGATTCGACCCACACCCGGATGTCCGCGAGGCGCGCGGCGGCGGGCGTGAGGATGCCGCTGCCCTCGACCACCACCCCGAGCGCCGGGTCGACCGCGTGACTCTCGGCTTCGGTGCCACGCGTCCAGTCCCATCGCTGCCAGGTTCCCCACAGACCACGGCCGTGCGGACGGAGGATGCCGTCCAGGGCCCGCTGCGCGCCCGCATCCAGGCCGTCCCAGCCGGGGTAGAGGGAGTCCAAGGCGATGAGCTGCGTACGGCCCGTGACCGGCCACCGTTCGACCACCGCGCGCGCGAGACTCGTCTTACCTGCGCCGCTCCGGCCATCGATGAGGACGACCGGGTTCGCGGCCGAGACCGCGCGGATGTCGTCGACGATCAGAGCTGCAGCGCGGGAAAGCGCGACCGCGACGGGGTCGTCACTTCTTGAGTGCACGGATGATGCGCGTGAGTGCCCGACCGGTGATCCAGACGAACGGAACTGCGACGACCAGGAGCGTAACGATGTTCGGCTCGAACCGCAGCCCCTCTTCGCGTCGGACGTAGACGCCGACCGGAATCGACACTCCGCCTCCGCCGCCGCCCTCCGCTCCGTCGCCGGTGCCGCCGCCGAAACCGGAGTATGTGAATGCGACCGGCGTGATGCTGACGCCGTCGACGTCCTGCGGCTCGCCGTATGCGCTCTTCACGCCGAGCGACGCGACCTGCTTCCCGAGTTCCAGTGCGATGTTGGACATGCCCCCACGCTAGTCGACGCAAGGCGTGGGCGTGTGGTCAATCCAGCCCGTGTGCCTTGGGATGCTGTGCCGCACCGCGTCCGTCGCTGCGGCCGATGTGCCGCGCCCTGGAGATCATCGATGTCCCGAAGCGTGCCATCGCGTCGTCGAGCGCGCCCTCGACGCGCCGCCAACCCTCGTCGTCGTCCCACAGCCCCAGAGCACCGCCGCCCGCGGGCCGCAGATTCTCAGCCCTCACCCCGATCAGCCGGATGGGGTCGCGACGATCGATCTGCTCGAACAGCGATTGCGCCGCCTCGCCGATGCGTTGGCCGACAGCGGTGGGATCGGCGAGCGTCTGCGATCGGTTCACCGTGCGGAAGTCGTCGAAGCGCACCTTGATCGAGACGGTCGCGGTCTCCCACTCGGCCCTGCGCAGGCGCGACCCGACGCGATCGGCGAGCCGCAGCAGCTCGGCACGGAGGAAGGCACGATCGGTGATGTCCGTATCGAAGGTCTCCTCGTGTCCGATGCTCTTCTCCACGCGCTCGGTCTCGACCTCTCTCGCATCCTCTCCGCGGGCGAGCTGTGCGAGACGCGCGCTGAGCGCAGGTCCGACGGCGCGCCCCAGCACGTCGGGCGACGCTTCGCGGATGTCCCTGATCGTTCGGATCCCTCGCCCCTCCAGCGCCTCGGCGGCCTTCGGCCCGACGCCCCACATGGCCCGCACGGGCCTCGGATCGAGAAACGATTGGGTCTCGCGCGCCGCCACCACCAGCATGCCGTCGGGTTTGGCGATCGTCGACGCCATCTTCGCGACGTGCTTCGTGGCTGCCACACCGACACTGCAGGTGATCCCCACCTCCGCCTCGACCCGCGCACGCACGAGCCTGGCGACCTGGGAGGGACTCCCCCACAGGCGACGCACTCCCTGCACGTCCAGGAAGGCCTCATCGACGGACAGCGGTTCGACGAGGGGCGTGAACGACTCGAAGATCGCCATGACCTGCCGCGAGACGGCCTGATAGCGGTCGAAGTGCGGCGGCACGATGCGCGCGGTCGGACACAATCTCATCGCCTGGGACACCGGCATCGCGGCTCTGACACCGTAGCGCCGAGCCTCGTACGAAGCGCTGGAGACGACGGAGCGTCCTTCCGGAGCTCCGATGATGATCGGAAGACCCCGCAGGCTCGGATCGTCGAGCACCTCTACGGCCGCGTAGAACGCGTCCATGTCCACATGGAGGATGCGCGTCCCGGTGTCGTCGACGTCGGCGTCGGAGACGATCCTCCCTCTGCCGTCGCCGTGTCCCATGAGTCCATTCTCCCTCGGACACCTGACACGGGGTCCGAGGGAAGATGTCGACTACTGCGCCGCGCGTTCGAGGACGAGCTCGCGGACACGAGCTGCGTCCGCCTGGCCCTTCATCGCCTTCATCACGGCACCGATGACTGCTCCGGCAGCCTGCACCTTGCCGTCCTTGATCTTGGCGAGGACGTCGGGCTGCGCCGCGAGCGCCTCATCGATCGCGGCGATGAGCGCGCCGTCGTCCGACACGACCGCGAGTCCGCGACCGTCGACGACCTCCTGCGGCGTGCCCTCGCCGGCGATGACACCCTCGAGCACCTGGCGGGCCAGCTTGTCGGTGAGCGTCCCGGCATCCACGAGCTGCTGCAGCGCTGCGACGTTCGCCGGGCTCACGAGCTCGACGACGTCCTTCTCCTGCGCATTGGCGAGTCGCGTGAGTTCTCCTGTCCACCACTTGCGGGCAGCCGCCGGGGTCGCACCCGCGGCGATCGTCTCCTCGACCACATCGAGCAGGCCGCCGTTGCGGACGTCCTGGAACTCGAGGTCGGTGAAGCCCCATTCCGCCATCAGACGACGACGGCGGGCCACGGGGAGCTCGGGAAGCTCGGCGCGCAGATCCTCGATCAGCTGCGCCGCCGGCTCGACGGGCAGCAGATCAGGCTCCGGGAAGTAGCGATAGTCATCGGCATCCGACTTCGGGCGTCCCGGCGAGGTGGTGCCTGTGTCCTCGTGCCAGTGGCGCGTCTCCTGCGTGATCGTGCCGCCGTCGGCGAGGATCTGCGCCTGGCGCTGGATCTCGTAGCGAACGGCGCGCTCGACCGAGCGCATGGAGTTGACGTTCTTCGTCTCGGTGCGCGTTCCGAGCTTCTCCTGGCCACGGGGACGCAGCGACACGTTGGCGTCGCAACGCAGGTTCCCGCGCTCGAGACGGGCCTCTGAGATGCCGAGGCTGCGCACGATGTCGCGGATCGTCGCGACATACGCCTTCGCGACCTCCGGCGCTCTGTGCTCGGTGTCGAAGATCGTCTTGGTGACGATCTCGACGAGCGGCACACCCGCGCGGTTGTAGTCGACCAGCGAGTACTCGGCGCCCTGGATGCGTCCGGTCGCGCCACCCATGTGGGTGAGCTTGCCGGCGTCCTCCTCCATGTGCGCCCGCTCGATCGGGATCTGCACGATGGTGCCGTCCTCCAGCTCGACCTCGACGGAACCCTCGAAGGCGATCGGCTCGTCGTACTGCGAGATCTGGTAGTTCTTGCCGAGGTCCGGGTAGAAGTAGTTCTTCCTCGCGAACCGGCTGGACTCCGCGATGGAGCAGCCCAGCGCGAGGCCGAGGCTGATCGACGAACGGATCGCCGTCTCGTTCACGACGGGCAGCGATCCGGGCAGACCGAGGTCCACGGGAGCGATCAGTGTGTTCGGCTCGGCGGCGTGGTAGGCCTCGTTGGCCGGGTTCGGAGCGTCCGAGAACATCTTCGTGTTGGTGTTGAGCTCGACGTGCACCTCGAATCCGAGGACCGGCTCGAACAGCTCGAGCGCCCTGTCGAAGTCCATGAGCTTGGCGGCGGCGGCCATCAGCGGGTTCCTCCCACGAGCTGGGGGGCGCGCGTCAGAAGCGGCGCTCCCCATGAGTCGAGCAGCACGGTCTCGAGCGCCGCGCCGACCTTGTACAGACGGGCATCCTCGCGAGCGGGGGCGATGAACTGGATGCCGACGGGCAGACCGTCCTCGGCGGCCAGGCCGCTGGGGATCGAGATCCCGGGCACGCCCGCGAGGTTCACCGGGATCGTCGTGATGTCGTTCAGGTACATCTGCAGGGGATCGTCGACCTGCTCGCCGATCTTGAACGCGGTCGTCGGCGCGGAGGGCGTCGCGATGACGTCCACATCGGCGAAGGCGTTCGCGAAGTCCTGCTGGATGAGGGTGCGGACCTTCTGTGCGCTGCCGTAGTACGCGTCGTAGTAGCCCGCGGAGAGCGCATAGGTCCCGAGAATGATGCGGCGCTTGACCTCGTCGCCGAAGCCGGCGTCGCGGGTGGCGGACATGACGTCCTCGACCGTGGCGCCCCCCTCCGGGGTGACGCGGAGGCCGAAGCGCACCGAGTCGAACTTGGCCAGGTTGCTCGACGCCTCGGCCGGGAGGATCAGGTAGTACGCGGCGACCCCGTACTCGAAGTGCGGTGCACCGATCTCCACGATCTCCGCGCCCTGCGCCTCCATGAGCGCGAGCGCGCTGCGGAACGACTCGGCGACGCCGGGCTGGAACCCGCTGTCGGGAAGCTCGCGGATGACTCCGACCTTGAGCCCCTTGAGCACGTCTCCGCGTGCGCCCTCGCGTGCAGCGTCTGCGAAAGAGGGCCACTGGTCGCGCAGCGACGTGGAATCCTTGGGGTCGTGACCGCCGATCGCGTCGTGGAGGAGTCCGGCGTCGAGCACCGTGCGTGTCACGGGGCCCACCTGGTCGAGGCTGGACGCGAGTGCGATCGCGCCGTAACGGCTCACGCCGCCGTAGGTCGGCTTCACGCCGACGGTGCCGGTCACGTGCGCCGGCTGACGGATGGACCCGCCTGTGTCGGATCCGAGGGCGAGCGGCGCCTCGAAGGCCGCGACGGCCGCAGCGGATCCGCCGCCCGAACCGCCGGGGATCCGATCCAGGTCCCAGGGGTTGCGGGTCGGACCATAGGCGGAGTGCTCGGTCGATGAGCCCATCGCGAACTCGTCCATGTTCGTCTTGCCGAGCGGGATGAGTCCGGCAGCACGGGAACGGGCCACGACCGTGGCGTCGTACGGCGAACGGTAGCCCTCGAGGATGCGCGACCCACTGGTGGTCGGCTGGTCGGTGGTGACGAGCACGTCCTTGATCGCGAGCGGCACGCCGGCGATCGGACCGAGCTCCTCGCCGGCTGCGCGCCGTGCATCGACCGCGGCCGCCGCCTCGAGCGCGCCCTCGTTCACGTGGAGGAACGCGTGGACGTCGCCGTCCACGGCAGCGATGCGATCGAGGTGCGCCTGCGTCGCCTCCACGCTCGAGATCTCGCGCGAGGAGAGCTTGTCCGCCAGCTCCGCCGCGGTCAGACGGATGATGTCGCTCACTGTTCTTCTCCCAGGATCGCGGTGACGCGGAACCGGCCATCGGCCTGATCCGGTGCATTCTGAAGCACCTGCTCGTGGGTGAGGGTCTCCCCCACGACATCAGGACGGAAGACGTTGCTCAGCGGGATCGGGTGGCTGGTGGCGACGACGTCGGCCGTTGCGACCGTTGACACCTTCGCGATGTTGTCGACGATGGCGTCGAGCTGGCCGGTGAGCCGCGTCACCTCGTCGTCGTTCAGCTGGATGCGCGCGAGCACGCCGAGATGGCGCACTAGATCAGGGGTGATTTCAGACACGAGCCAAGTCTACTCAGCGCGCCCGACGTCGCCCGCAGCCGGGTGACCGCCGCCCTATGCTGGGCACGTGAGCACCTACCTGCCTCCCCGCCCGTGGGTCGCCAGCTACGCGGACGGCGTGCCGGAAGACCTCGCCCCTGTGACCGGTTCGCTGATCGACATCGTCGCGGCATCGGCACGCGACTACCCGGACGCCCCTGCGCTGCAGTTCTTCGGGCGCGAGACGACCTACGCCGAGCTGCAGGACGCGATCGATCGGGCGGCGACCGGTCTTCGCGATCTCGGTGTACGACCCGGCGACCCCGTCGCCATCGTGCTTCCCAACTGCCCGCAGCACATCGTCGCGTTCTATGCGGTGCTGCGCCTCGGTGCCGTGGTCGTCGAGCACAACCCGCTCTACACCCCGCGCGAGCTCCGCAAGCAGTTCGAGGATCACGGCGCGAAGCACGCGATCGTCTGGAACAAGGTCGTTGCGACGGTGCAGGAGTTCCCGGCGGACCTCGCGGTCGCCAACCTCGTCTCCGTCGACGTCACCCGAGCGATGCCGTTCCTCACGCGGGCCGCCCTCGGGCTGCCCGTGTCCAAGGCGCGCGAGTCTCGATCGGCCCTCACGGAGCGCGTACGCGGAACCGTCACGTGGGACGCCGTCGTGCGATCCGCCCCGATCCCGGCGACGCACCCGAAGCCGGCGACCGACGACCTCGCGATCATCCAATACACCTCCGGGACGACGGGCACTCCGAAGGGAGCGGCCCTCACCCATCGCAACCTTCTGGCGAATGCCGCGCAGGCGCAGGCGTGGGTGCCGTCGATCCAGCGCGGCAAGGGATGCGTCGTGTACGCGGTGCTCCCGATGTTCCACGCCTACGGACTGACGCTCTGCCTCACCTTCGCGATGTCCATGGGTGCCCGGCTGGTCCTGTTCCCGAAGTTCGATCCCGACCTCGTGCTCGACGTCGTGAAGAAGCACCCGGCGACCTTCCTGCCGCTCGTGCCGCCGATCGCCGACCGACTGCTGGCTGCGGCCAACGCCCAGGGCGTGTCGCTCGACGGCATCGATGTCGCGATCTCGGGCGCGATGGCGCTGCCGCACGACCTCGTGGTCCCCTTCGAGGCCGCGACGAACGGATTCCTCGTCGAGGGATACGGGCTGAGCGAGTGCTCCCCCGTGCTCATGGCCAATCCGGTCGCCGACAATCGAGTGCCCGGAACCGTGGGGCTCCCGCTGCCAGGAACCGAATGCCGTGTGGTCGACCCCGAGGATCCCACCTCAGACGTTCCGGCCGGGTCGGCAGGAGAGCTGATCGTACGGGGTCCCCAGGTCTTCTCCGGGTACTACGGAAAGCCCGAGGAGACCGAGGCCGTGTTCACCGACGGGTGGTTCCGAACGGGAGACATCGTGACCATCGACGACTCCGGTTTCGTCCGCATCGTCGATCGCATCAAGGAGCTCATCATCACCGGCGGCTTCAATGTCGCTCCGACGGAGGTCGAGAATGCGCTGCGCCAGCATCCGCAGGTCTCGGACGCGGCCGTCATCGGGCTCCCCAGCGATCACTCCGGCGAGGAGGTCGTCGCGGCGATCGTCGTCGACAGCGGCTCGGATGTAGATGTGGAGGCGGTCCGCGAGTACGCGCGGAGCATCCTCACTCCCTACAAGGTCCCTCGCCGCATCTTCGTGGTCGACGAACTGCCGAAGTCGCTCATCGGGAAGGTCCTGCGTCGTCAGGTGAAGGAGAAGCTCCTGGCTCTGACCAACGGCTCCTGAGGGCGCCCTCACAGGCGCGGAATCCCGCGAAGCGCTACCCTTGGTCAGTGACTCCTGAAGACGCTGTGCCCACCGACGCCCCCGAGACCCCTGGATTCGAGGAGCTCGGCATCACCGGCCCCGTCCTCAAGGCGATCCGAGACCTCGGCTACGAGACCCCCTCCCCCATCCAGGCCGCCACGATCCCGACGCTTCTGTCGGGTCGCGACGTCGTCGGCATGGCTCAGACCGGCACGGGAAAGACCGCGGCCTTCGCGCTCCCCGTCCTCGAGCGCCTCGACGTGTCGCAGAAGACGCCGCAGGCGCTCGTGCTCGCGCCGACCCGCGAGCTCGCCCTGCAGGTCTGCGAGGCTTTCGAGTCGTATGCCTCGAAGATGAAGGGCGTCCACGTCCTCCCCGTCTACGGCGGCCAGGGCTACGGCGTGCAGCTGTCGGCACTCCGCCGCGGAGTCCACGTGATCGTCGGAACCCCCGGACGCATCATGGACCACCTCGCCAAGGGCACGCTCGATCTGTCGCAGCTGCAGTACCTGGTCCTCGACGAGGCGGACGAGATGCTGAAGATGGGCTTCGCGGAAGACGTCGAGCAGATCCTCGCGCAGACCCCGGAAGAGAAGCAGGTCGCCCTCTTCTCCGCCACGATGCCGCCGCAGATCCGCCGCCTGGCGCAGAAGTACCTGCGCGAGCCCGAAGAGATCAGCATCAAGTCGAAGACGGCGACCGGCACCAACATCACGCAGCGCTACCTCGTGGTGTCGTACGCGCAGAAGGTCGACGCCCTCACCCGCATCCTCGAGGTCGAGAACTTCGACGGCATGATCGTGTTCGTCCGTACCAAGAACGAGACCGAGACCCTCGCCGAGAAGCTCCGCGCACGCGGCTACTCCGCCGCCGCGATCAACGGCGACGTGCCTCAGGTGCAGCGTGAGCGCAGCGTGAACCAGCTCAAGGCGAGCAAGCTCGACATCCTCGTCGCGACCGACGTCGCCGCGCGCGGTCTCGACGTCGAGCGCATCAGCCACGTCATCAACTTCGACATCCCCACCGACACCGAGTCGTACGTGCACCGCATCGGTCGCACCGGCCGCGCCGGCCGCACCGGAGATGCGATCAGCTTCATCACGCCGCGCGAGCGCTACCTGCTCAAGTCGATCGAGAAGGCGACGCGTCAGGCGCCCACGCAGATGCAGCTGCCGAGCCTCGACGACGTGAACACCACCCGTCTCGCCCGTTTCGATGACGCCATCACGAGCGCGCTGGGCGATGCCTCGCGTATCGAGAAGTTCCGCGACGTCATCGACCACTACGTCCGCAATCACGATGTGCCCGAGGCGGATGTCGCTGCCGCTCTCGCGGTCGTGGCGCAGGGCGACACCCCGCTGCTCCTCGACCCGGCAGATGACCCGCTGTCGAAGGCCGTCGAGTACGACAACCGACCGCCGCGCGAGAACAGCAACCGCGGCGACCGGCGGGAGACCCGCGAGCCGCGTGAGCGTCGCGGACGTGGAGACTACAAGCCCTACCGCATCGAGGTCGGACGCCGTCACCGTGTCGAGCCCCGTCAGATCGTCGGCGCCCTCGCGAACGAAGGCGGACTGGGTCGTGACGACTTCGGCGCGATCAACATCCGCCCGGACTTCACCGTCGTCGAGCTGCCCGCCAACCTCGACTCGTCCGTGCTGGACAAGCTCAAGGACACCCGCATCTCGGGTCGTCTGATCGAGATCAAGCCCGACCGCGGTCCTGGGGCTCGACGCACTGACGGACCTCGCGACGCCGGCGCACGAGGCGGCTACGACCGTCCGCGCTACGACCGCGACGACCGTCCTGCACGCACTGAGGAGCGTGGCGAGAAGCCGTTCCGCAAGCCGCGTCACAAGGGCTGATCAGCAACGCATATCCAGCGCGCCAGGTCCCGACGATGTTCGGGCCTGGCGCGCGTGGGGTGGAGCGGGCGCGCTCGTCCTGTCTTTCAGGGGCTCGGATCGACGCACGGGATCACACGAAGTTCCTGCGACCCTCTCCCCCGCGTGAGCCGGTCAGGAGCCTGAAGCTCCTGTCGTCGCGTTGCGTGCGAGGCGTGCCGCCACATCGATGAGCTGTTCTGGGTGGGAGAGCAGCGATCGCTGTTCCGGGTTGTCGATGAGGTGCTGCAGCAGCCGATGAGCGCCGTCGACGGTCGGAGCCCAGTACCCGCCGACGTGATGGCGACTCAGTGGCGCGGTGGTGGATTGCCCGTCCACCAGCATGTCGACCGCCCCGTCATCCGGGTCCACTCCGAGATCTGAGAGGGCGAGGAATGTCAGAGCCCCGAGAACGAGCGTGCTGAGGAGACCCGGCAGACGGAATCGCGTCGTCGGCACATCGAGGACCACTCTCTGCACCTGAGTCCACGGAATGATCCCGCGGTTGTCTGTGCCTTCGCGGATCAGCAGTGCGTCAGGCGTGAGACGGAGGTGGCTCCTCCCCGGGTCGCCGACGGCGAGGGCCCCAGGGACGGCGATCAACGGTCCGTAGCGCTTCATCCCAGAGCGTCCGGCCCTTCGGTCACGAGGATGTGGAACTGCGCAGCGTCGAGGATCCGGATGCCGAGCTCCTCCGCCTTGGCGAGCTTGGAACCCGCACCAGGCCCTGCCGCGACGAAGTCGGTCTTCTTGGAGACACTGGACGCGGCCTTGCCACCCGCCTGGATGATCGCCTCCTGCGCGCCGTCGCGCGTGTAGCCCTCCAGCGACCCCGTCGCGACGACCGTGAGCCCGTCGAGGACACCGCCCTCGACGACTGCGGCCCCTGGTCCCGGATGCCCCGGCGTCGCCCACTGCACGCCCGCGGCGTCCCACCGACGCACGATCTCCTGATGCCAATCGATCTCGAACCAAGCGAGGAGGGAATCGGCGATGATGCCGCCCACCCCCTCGACCGCGGCCAGCTCGTCTCTGGATGCGCGCCGGATCGCCTCGAGCGATCCGAACCACTGGGCGAGCGCGCGAGCGGCGACCGGACCGACGTGGCGGATGTTGAGCGAGACGAGCAGCCGCCAGAGGTCTTTGGTCTTCGCCTTCTCGAGTTCGGCGAGCAGCGTGAGCGCCTGAGATGACGGTTGGGGTCCTTCGAGGCCGGACTTCTTCTCGGCAGCGGTGGGATTGCGCCGGAAGGGGGCGCGCGTCTTGACGACACCGTCCTCGTCTTCCTTCGGCAGACCCGTCTCGGCGTCGCGCACGACCACCTCGATCGGCACGATCTCCTCGAGGGTCAGAGCGAACAGCCCCGCTTCGGTCTCGAGCGGCGGATCGGCAGGCGTGGTCGGCTGGGTCAGCGCGGCGGCGGTCACCTCGCCGAGCGCCTCGATGTCGAGAGCCCCCCGCGAGCCGATGTGCTCGACGCGACCACGCACCTGTGCAGGGCACGACCGCGCGTTCGGGCAGCGGAGGTCGATGTCGCCCTCCTTCATCGCTCGCAGCGGCGTACCGCACTCAGGACACGCCTCAGGCATCACGAACTCGCGTTCGGAGCCGTCGCGCCGCTCGACGACCGGGCCCAGGACCTCGGGGATCACGTCCCCGGCCTTGCGCAGAACCACGGTGTCGCCGATCAGCACGCCCTTGGCCTTGACGACGTCCTTGTTGTGGAGGGTGGCCTGGCGCACCACGGAGCCGGCGACCTGGGCCGGGGCCATCACCGCGAACGGCGTGGCGCGCCCCGTCCGGCCGACGGACACGACGATATCGAGGAGCTTCGTCTGCACCTCTTCGGGCGGGTACTTGTACGCGATCGCCCACCGCGGGGCACGACTGGTGGCGCCGAGCTCGTCATGCAGCGAGAGCTCGTCGACCTTCACGACGATGCCGTCGAGCTCGTGCTCGATGTCGTGCCGGTGCTCTCCGTAGTACTCCACGAACGCCGCGACCTCGTCGATGCTCGCGCAGACCTTGGTGTGCGGGCTCGTCGGCAGGCCCCACTCGGCCAGCTTCTCGTACACCTGGCTCTGCGCCGCGACCGGCGGGTTCTGCCACGCGCCGACGCCGTGCACGTAGAGCGCGAGCGATTCGATCCGCAGCATCCCCGCTTCGAGCTCGAGCCCGTTCTTCTTGTCGATCTGCTGTCGCAGGCCCCCACTCGCGGCATTGCGTGGATTGGCGAACGAGGGAAAACGCCGCGCCGCAGCGGACCGCGCCTTCTCCTCCTCGAAGGGCTTCTTGACCCCGCCCCTCTTCTCCCAGCGCGCGAGTGCGTCGGCGTATGCGCGTTCGCGGAACTCGGCCTGCGCGGCATTGAGGCGTTCGAAGGCGGCGACCGGGATGAACACCTCACCACGCACCTCCACGATGGGCGGGTGGCCCGTGCCGTCGAGCTGGAGCGGGATCTCGGGGAGCCGCAGTGCATTCTCGGTGACGATCTCGCCGACCCGGCCGTCACCCCGAGTCGCCGCGGAGGTCAGCCGGCCGTTCTCGTAACGCAGGTTGATGGCGAGCCCATCGATCTTGAGCTCGGTGAGCCAGTCCACGTCGCGTCCCGCGGAGGCTCGCGTCTTCGCCGCCCACTCCGTGAGCTCCTCGAGGGAGAAGACGTTGTCGAGGCTCAGCATCCGCTCGGCGTGCTCGATCGTCGCGAGGCCCGTCGCCTCTGCCGCTCCCACCATCTGCGTGGGTGAATCCTGGCCCTGCAGCTCGGGATGCAGGCGCTCCAGCTCTTCGAGGCGGTGCATCCACCCGTCGTAGGTGAAGTCGTCGACGAGAGACGTGTCGCGTCCGTAGTAGGCGTCCTTCGCCTCGAGGATGCGGGTCGTCAGTTCTTCTGCTTCGACACGGGCGTCTTCCAGCGAGATGTTCTCCGGCACCCCGCCAGTCTACGAGCGGGTGCCGACATCGCGTGGGAGTGCCCTACGCGTCGACGGGCACAGCGGACACCGTGCGGTCGATGGTGAATTGACCGAGAACCCGCGTCCCCACGTAGAGGACGGCCGTCTGACCGGGTGCGACACCGTCGAGCGAACGCTCCGGCACCACCCGGACACCGTCGGAGTCGACGTACGCCGTCGCAGGTTCCGGCTCGGAGTGCGCGCGAATCTGCACCTCGCACTCGAACTCGGCGTCGACCGGCGCGGCGCCGGCCCAGCTGAACCGCTGCCCTGCGATCTCGGCGATCGCCAGAGCCTCCTTGGGGCCGACCACCACCGTGTTGGTCACCGGTCGGACCTCGAGGACGAATCGCGGCTTGCCGTCTGACGCAGGCACCCCGAGCTTCAGCCCTCGTCGCTGGCCCACGGTGAACGCATGGGCTCCCTCGTGGGACCCGACGACGGCTCCCTCACGATCGACGATCTCGCCCGTGGCCGTGCCGACCTTCTCGGCCAGCCAGCCCCGGGTGTCTCCGTCCGGAATGAAGCAGATGTCGTGGCTATCGGGCTTCTGCGCCACGGTGAGCCCGCGCGCCGCGGCCTCCGCACGAACCACGGCCTTCGACGGTGTGGTCCCCAGCGGGAAGTACGTGTGCGCGAGCTGTTCCGCGGTGAGCACTCCGAGGACGTAGGACTGGTCCTTCGCATTGTCCGCGGCGCGATGGAGCTCGAGCCCTGCGTCGGTCGGCACGAGCGTCGCGTAATGCCCGGTGCACACCCCATCGAATCCGAGTTCGATCGCTCTCTCGAGCAGGGCTGCGAACTTGATCTTCTCGTTGCACCGCATGCATGGATTCGGGGTGCGCCCGGCCTGGTACTCCGACACGAAGTCCGCGATCACGTCTTCCCTGAAGCGCTCGGAGAAGTCCCACACGTAGAACGGGATTCCCAGCAGGTCGGCGGCCCGACGCGCATCGAGCGCATCCTCGATGGTGCAGCATCCGCGACTGCCCGTCCGCAACGTGCCCCCGGCACGGGACAGCGCCAGGTGGACGCCGACGACCTCGTGGCCCGCTTCCACCGCCCGGGCCGCCGCCACCGCGGAGTCCACTCCACCGCTCATGGCCGCGAGAATCTTCATGTGTCCAGTCTACGAGCGCATGCCTGTACCGGACCCGGATGCGCGGGCATACGCGTCGGCGATCGTCGCCAGCACCGCGTCGATGTCGGCATCCGTCGACGTGCGGCCGAGTGTGAACCGCAGCACACTCCGGGCTTCGTGCTCGCTGCGCCCCATGGCCATCACGACGTGCGACGGCTCCGCGACCCCCGCCTGACAGGCCGAGCCGGTCGAGGCGGCGACCCCCGCCATATCGAGCAGGAAGAGGAGGCTCTCGCCCACCGCCCCGGGGAAGAGGAAGTGGGCGTTGCCCGGCAGCCGGTGTTCCGGATCACCGAGGAGCTCCGTGGCGGGCACTCGCGAACGGATGCCGTCGATGAGCCGGTCTCGAAGGCCACCCACCCGCGCGACCTCGGCCTCTCGCTCCTGTTCGGCGATCTCGAGGGCCGTGGCGAACGCAGCCGCTCCCGCGACGTCCTGCGTGCCGGCACGGAGTCCGCGCTGCTGGGCGCCACCGTGAAGCAGCGCCGCGAGCGATGCGGATCTCGCTGTCACGAGCGCTCCCACTCCGACAGGCGCGCCGATCTTGTGCCCTGCGACGCTCATCGCGACGAGTCCCGCTCCCGAGGCGGCGTCTCCCCGCAGAGAGCGGAACGACAGCGGGAGGTGTCCGAGCGCGGCGACGGCGTCGAGATGGAGTGGAACCCCGGCATCCGCAGCCGCGGCGGCCAACCCCGGCGCATCGTTCACCGTCCCGACCTCGTTGTTCGCGACCAGCGCGGTGGCCAGTGCGGCGCCCGGCAGAGGACGGGCGAAGTCCGACACGTCGATCCCTGCGCTCGACGTCACCGGGACGGGTCGGAGCACCGCTCCGGTCTTCACCAGCGCCTCGATCGTGTCCATTGTCGCGTGATGCTCGCCGTCCGGCATCACGACGGCGTCGGCGCCTGCCTTCCGGGCCCTCCAGAGCCCTTGCAGAGCGAGATTGATCGACTCGGTTCCCCCTGAAGTGAACACGACTTCGATCGGGTCGCACCCGAGCATCGACGCCGTCCGCTCGCGGGACTCCTCGAGCAGACGACGTGCGTCCTGCCCCGCACCGTGGGTCGACGACGCGTTGCCGACGATGTCGCTCGCCGCCAGCCACGCCGCTCGCGCCTCCGGACGCAGAGGCGTGGTCGCCGCGTGATCGAGATAGTGCTGCATACTCCCATGCTCCCCCATCTCGACACGGTACAGGGCGCATTCCGGCACTGGATGGCGGCCGATCGGCCGGCGGCACGTGGAACTGAGTGTGAGGTGTCCTGAGACCCGAGCGCGGCACTCTATGGTGTACTCATGCCCGAGACCCGAGACACCGCCGCGCCCGGCGGTTCTGCACTCGACCACCTCGGCGTCCGTCTGCACGACGGCGTCGGAACCCTTCGGGTCTGGTCCCAGAACGCGACCTCCGTGGAGCTCGTCGTGTTCGACGCGACCGACGTCGACTGGGTCATCGATCAAGCGAGCCTGGAGCGTCTGCCGGGCGGCGTTTGGGAAGTCACGACGCCACTGCTCCAGCCAGGCACGAGGTACGCCATCCGGGTGGGCGGGCCGCACGGCCCGGGCAACACCTTCAATCCGGAGACGCTCCTGCTCGACCCGTACGCACGGGGGCTGGCCCAGGGTGACGGCTATGAGGAATGGCGCTCCGTCGTGATCGTCGACGGCTTCGACTGGGGTGAGTCGCAGAAACCGCGGATCCCCCTCGACAGGACCGTGATCTACGAGGGGCACGTCAAGGGCCTCACGAAGCGGCATCCCGATATCCCGCCCGCATTGCACGGCACCTACGCCGGGCTCGCCCACCCCGCGATGATCGAGTACCTCCACGCGCTCGGCGTCACGTCGATCGAGCTCCTCCCCGTGCACGCCTTCGTTCCCGAACCGCGTCTGCTCGAGCGAGGACTCACCAACTACTGGGGATACAACACCCTCAACTTCTTCACGCCGCATACCGCCTACGCCACAGAAGAGGCCCGCAAGATGGGACCGGAGGCGATTCTCGCGGAGTTCAAGGGGATGGTGCGGCTCCTGCACGAGGCCGGTCTCGAGGTGATCCTCGACGTCGTGTACAACCACACCTCCGAGGAGGGCATCGGCGGACCGCGCTCCAGCTTCCGCGGCATCGACAACGCGAGCTACTACCGCCAGGACCGTTCCGGTGCGTACATCGACACCACCGGATGCGGCAACACGGTCGACACATCGGTCGACGCCGGGGCTCGACTCGTCCTCGACTCTCTCCGGTACTGGGCCCAGGAGATGCAGATCGACGGATTCCGCTTCGATCTCGCCACGGCCATCGCCCGCGACGCCTCGCACTCCTACACGCCGGAGCATCCGCTCCTCACGGCGATCGCGAACGATCCGATCCTCAGCGAGACCAAGCTCATCGCGGAGCCGTGGGACGTCGGTCTCGGCGGGTGGCAGACCGGGAACTTCCCCGATGGCTGGCACGAGTGGAACGACCGCTACCGGGACCGCGTCCGCAATTTCTGGCTCAGCGACATCGATTATGCGCGACGCGCCTCCGCCCCGGTGGGCATCGGCGGGTTCGCGACGAGGCTGGCTGGTTCGTCCAACACCTTCGCCGACGAGCGAGGCCCTCTCGCGAGCATCAACTTCGTCACGGCGCACGACGGCTTCACTCTGCACGACCTGGTGTCCTACGACGTCAAGCACAATGAGGCGAACGGCGAGCACAACCGCGACGGAGCCGACACGAACCGCGCGTTCAATCACGGGATCGAGGGGCCCACCGACGACCCGTCGATCCTCGCCGCACGGCGCAAGGCCATGCGCAACCTCCTCGGCACGCTCCTCCTCTCCGCCGGCATCCCGATGATCACGGCCGGCGATGAGGTCGGACGCACCCAGCGAGGCAACAACAATGCCTATGCGCAGGACTCGGCGATGACCTGGCTGAGCTGGGACGACGAGCCGTGGCAGACCGATCTGCGCGCCCATGTCGAGCGCCTGACCCGACTCCGCAACGAGAATCCTGCCCTGCGACCCAGCAGATACGCACGCCTCGGCGAGCACATCCCCAACGCCTCGGTCATGGACTGGTTCAACCAGAACGGCGAGACGATGGAGAGCGATCAGTGGACCGATCCGGGCAACCGGACGCTGCAGTACGTCGCAGCCTCCACACCCGATCGCGAGCCGGCGAACCGCATCCTCCTGATCGTCCACGGAACGGAGTCGCCGATCGACGTCACGCTGCCGGAGACCCTCGAGGATGCCACCCGGTTCGTGTCGCTCTGGTCCAGTGCCGAAGACCGACCCTCAGAGGTCTCAGAGGTCTTCGCCCCCGGTGATGTCCTCCCCATCGCCGGTACCTCGATGCGCCTGTTCCGGGTGGAATGACGCACGGCGCGCCGGGCTCCGGCTCGCTACCCGCTCCGAGCGGGTCGCGGTACATTCGGGGGGTGGCTGCACGTACGAGTACTCGCCCCCAGGCTCTCCGGAGCCCCACTCAGATCCCTCTGCGCCCGTTCGCGCAGGTCTCGGACGGCGAGAGTCTCCGGGCCACCCGCATACCGATGCTGAAGGCCCTCCCGGCGGTGCCCGGCGGCTTCGCGCCGAAGGCGTATGTCGGCGAGGTCGTACCGTTCAGCGTGGTCGCCTTCCGCGAGGGGCACGACCTGATCGGAGTGCATCTGCGTCTGACCTCACCGGACGGCGAAGAGACCCTGCACCGCCTGACACCGCGGCTCGACGGCACCGACACCTGGGCTGCGGACGTCGCGATCGACCTCCAGGGCCGGTGGTCCTTCCGCTTCGAGGCGTTCTCCGACGACTTCGCCACATGGGCCCACGCCGCAGAGCTCAAGGTGGCCGCCGGTGTGGACGTACCCGTCATGGCGGCACTCGGGGCCGAGCTGATGAACCGGGCTCTGACCGAGCGCGACCGCCCGGCGGCTCAGCGCACCATGCTGCGCGCCCACGCCACTGCGCTCGCGACCGGTGACGCCGACGTCGCCCTCGCACTGTCCACCGACGGCGAGCTCGCGCGCGTCTTCGCCGAGCGCCCCCTGGTCACGCTCCGCTCCTCGACGGCGACCCATGAGCTGCTCGTCGAACGCACCGCCGCCGGGGTCGGCGCCTGGTACGAGTTCTTCCCTCGTTCGGAGGGCGCGAGGCGACTCAAGGACGGCTCGATCAAGAGCGGCACCTTCCGCACGGCGTCGAAGCGACTGCCGGCTGTCGCAGCGATGGGCTTCGACGTCATCTACCTCGTGCCGATCCACCCCATCGGGACCACGAATCGCAAGGGGCGCAACAACACTCTCACCACGGAGCCCGGCGACCCCGGCTCCCCCTATGCCATCGGATCGGCGGAGGGCGGGCACGACGCCATCCACCCCGACCTCGGCAAGGCCGCCGATTTCCGAGCCTTCGTGAGGGCAGCTCGGAGCGAGGGGCTCGAGGTCGCTCTCGACCTCGCGCTGCAGGCATCGCCCGACCACCCGTGGGTCGTCGAGCATCCGGAGTGGTTCACCACGCTCCCCGACGGAACGATCGCCTACGCCGAGAACCCGCCCAAGAAGTATCAGGACATCTACCCCCTGAACTTCGACAACGACCCTGAGGGCATCTATCGCGAGATGCTGCGCATCGTGCAGCACTGGGTGCGCGAAGGGGTCAAGATCTTCCGGGTGGACAATCCGCATACCAAGCCCCTGCAGTTCTGGGAGTGGCTCATAGCCACTGTGAACGCGGAGGACCCCGACGTCATCTTCCTGGCAGAGGCCTTCACCAGGCCCGCCGTGATGCGGGCCCTGGCGGCCGTCGGATTCCAGCAGAGCTACAGCTACTTCACCTGGCGCAACACCAAGGCCGAGCTCGAGGAGTTCCTCACGACGGTCTCTCACGAGACCAGCGACTACATGCGTCCGAATCTCTTCGTGAACACGCACGACATCCTCACGGAGTACCTGCAGTTCGGTGGGCGGTCCGCGTACCGCATCCGGGCGTGCATCGCGGCGACCGGAGCGCCGATCTACGGCGTGTACGCGGGATACGAGCTGTTCGAGAACGTCGCTCGTCCGGGGTCCGAAGAGAACATCGACAATGAGAAGTACGAGTTCAAGCTGCGTGACTGGGAGGCGGCGGAAGCCGCCGGCGACTCCCTCGCCCCGCTCCTGCGCAGGCTCAACGAGATCCGCCAGGCGCACCCGGCGCTGCGGCAGCTGCGCAACCTCTCCGTGCACTGGAGCGATGACGATTCCGTACTCGTGTACAGCAAGCATCTCGACGCCGCACTCACCGGCACCGGGCAGCCCGACACCGTCATCGTCGTGGCCAACGTCGACCCGCATTCGGTTCGCGAGACGACCGTGCACCTCGATACGTCGGTCTGGGGTGTCGTGCCCGGCGAGCCGTTCGAGGTCGAGGACCTTCTGACGGGTGCGGTGTGGACGTGGGCCGACCACAACTACGTGCGCCTCGACGCCTTCACGGAGCCGGTGCACATTCTGAAGGTGAGGGAGCGGGTATGAGCTACGTGGAAGATGTGACGGAATCCCCCGAGTGGGCGGCGGTCGCGGACGGCTCCCATCATGATCCGCACGCGGTGCTCGGAGCACACCCCGTGACGGACGCCGGCGGCCGCACCGCGACGGTCATCCGAGCGCGCCGGCCTCTGGCCGCATCGGTCGCGGCTGTCTTCCCCGACGGCACGCGACTCGACCTCGAACACGTGGCGCACGGGATCTGGGAGGCTCAGCATGACGGCGCGCCGGTTCCCTACCGAATCGCCACGGCGTACGAAGATGGCGCCGAGATGATCGTCGGCGATCCGTACCGGCACCTTCCGACCGTCGGCGAGATGGATCTGCACCTCATCGCCGAGGGACGACATGAGCGCCTCTGGCAGGTCCTCGGCGCGCATCCCCGAAATCTCGAGGGTGACGACGGCGTCGCCTTCGCCGTCTGGGCACCCAACGCCACCGCGGTGCGCGTGGTCGGCGAGCTCAACGGCTGGAGCGGCGAGTCGCATGCCATGCGCTCGATGGGCGGGAGCGGGATCTGGGAGCTGTTCATCCCGGATCTCGGTGTCGGAACCACCTACAAGTACCAGATCCGGACGCGGGACGGCGCCTGGATCTTCAAAGCCGACCCGATGGCTCAGGCCGCCCAGGTCCCGCCGGAGACGGCATCCGTCGTGACCCGATCCGACTATGCGTGGTCGGACGGCGCGTGGATGACCCGCCGCGCGGCGACCCACGCCGTCGCGCAGCCCCTCTCCGTGTACGAAGTGCATCTGGGTTCATGGCGAGCTGGACTCGGGTACCGTGAAGCGGCCGACGCCCTCATCGATCATGTGACCGAAGCCGGCTTCACGCATGTCGAGTTCATGCCTCTGGCGGAGCATCCGTTCGGGGGCTCCTGGGGTTACCAGATCAGCGGCTACTACGCGCCCACGAGTCGATTCGGCAGCCCCGACGACCTCCGCTATCTGATCGACCGTCTCCACCAGGCCGGTATCGGAGTGCTCCTGGACTGGGTCCCGGGGCACTTCCCGAAGGACGCCTTCGCTCTCGCCAGGTTCGACGGCCAGCCTCTGTACGAGCACCCGGATCCGCGACGCGGCGAGCATCAGGACTGGGGCACGCTGATCTTCGACTACGGGCGCCCGGAGGTCCGCGGTTTTCTCGTCGCCAACGCGCTGTACTGGCTCGACGAGTTCCACGTCGACGGGCTGCGGGTCGACGCCGTGGCGTCGATGCTCTACCTCGACTACTCACGCAAGGCCGGCGAGTGGGAGCCCAACATCCACGGCGGTCGCGAGAACCTCGAAGCCATCCGCTTCCTCCAGGAGGTCAACGCGACGGCCTACCGTCTGCACCCCGGCATCCTCATGATCGCCGAGGAGTCGACCAGCTTCCCCGGCGTCACCGCCCCCACAGACCACGCGGGTCTGGGCTTCGGCTTCAAATGGAACATGGGCTGGATGAACGACTCCCTGCAGTACATCCAGCGCGACCCCATGTACCGATCGCACCATGAAGGCGAGATGACCTTCTCGTTCGTCTACGCGTTCGGCGAGAACTACCTCCTGCCCATCAGCCACGACGAGGTCGTGCACGGCAAGGGCAGCCTCGTGTCGAAGATGCCCGGCGATCACTGGCACAAACTCGCCAACGCCCGCGCCTACCTCGCGTACATGTGGGGGCACCCGGGCAAGAAACTGCTGTTCATGGGCCAGGAGTTCGGTCAGCTCGGGGAATGGTCGGAATCTCGGGAACTCGACTGGTGGCTCCTGGAGCAGCCGTCTCACCTACAGCTCCAGGACTTCGTCGGTCAGCTCAACCGGACGTACCGAGCTCACGCACCCCTCTGGGAGCGCGACAACGACGCCTCATCCTTCTCGCGACTCGGAGCACCGAGCTGGGATCCCAGCGTCATCGCCTTCGAGCGGCGCGACGCGCACGGCGGACGCATCGTCGTGATCAGCAACTTCTCGGGTGTCGAGCGCGGCGGCTACCGGCTCGTCCTCCCGCGCGAGGGCGTGTGGCAGGAGATCCTGAACTCGGATGCCGCAGAGTTCGGTGGCCGCGGTTCGGGGAACCTCGGGATGGTCGTCGCGCACCCCGATGGGGACGCATCAGCGTCGGTCGCCACCATCACCCTGCCCGCGCTGTCGACGATCTGGCTGCGCCACCAGAACGAGCCGCACGTGCCGACGGTCACCCACGGCTGACCGGCGGCACGCGACTCAGAAGAGAAGCGACGATAGGCGGTTACGGGCCGAGACGACCCGCGGGTCCGCGGCGCCGATGAGTCCGAACAGCTCGATGAGACGCTCGCGCACCGGTGTGCGCTCGTCAGCGGGCAGCTGAGAGAACAGGTCGAGGAGGCGCGCGAAAGCGTCCTCCACGTGACCGCCCGCCAGGTCGAGGTCCGCGACGTCGAACTGCGCCTGGACGTCGTGAGGAGCTGCGGCGGCCGCTGCACGAGCTTCCTGCAGATCGAGCCTCTGCACGCGGTCGAGCAGTCGCACCTGACCCAGACCTGCGATGGCATCCTCGTCGCGGGGGTTCTCGGCGAGAGCCTTCTCATAGGCCGTGATCGCCGCCGCGTAATCGCCGATCTCGATCGCCGCGAACGCCTCCGCGTGGAGGGGCGGCAGCGCGGGCTCCTCGGGCGTCGCCTCGTCCTCGGCGGCACCGCCGACGTCCAGCGTGCCGGACACGCCGTTCTGGGCGGCGACCTGAAGCAGCTGAGCGAAGACCTCGCGGACCTGCTGCTCGGGCACAGCGCCGGTGAACATGGGGACCGGCTGACCTGCGATGACTGCGACGACCATCGGGATCGACTGCGCACGGAAGCTCTGCGCCAGCTGGGGGTTGGCGTCCACGTCGACCTTCGCGAGCAGCACGCGTCCGCCGAGCTCGCGGGTCACCTTCTCGATGATGGGGCTCAGCTGCTTGCAGGGCCCGCACCATTCCGCCCAGAGGTCGACGACGACCGGCACCGTCCGGGAAATCTCCAGGATCTCGCCGAAGGTCTCATCGGTCGCGTCGACCACGACGTCCGCGACACCCGCAGGCGCCCCCTGAGAGGACGATTCGGATGCCGTCGGCGACGGCCGATTGCGCAGCGCGGACAGGTCGACGGCCCCTCGGAGAGCGGCGGGAGAGATATCGGTCACTTGATCACCTCGACGGAGAGAAGGTCCTGGCGGACGGCCAGGAGTCGGATCTGCTCGGTGGATCCCTGAGCGGGCACGGAGAAGAAGAGCTGGAACTCGTACTTGGTCGTCACACCCTTCGCAGACTCGGTGACACCGGTCAGCGCTTTCGCCTGGGCGTTCTCACCGAACCTGATGACGGCGTCGGCGGAGGTGGGCGTCACCGTCTCCGTGTCCACGAGGGAGACGGCGACGATCGCGCCGCTGCCGAGCGTGGTCATCGAGACGGGAGCAGCCTCCGAGGGCACGATGTCGAACGCCGTCTGAGACGTCGCGGCGGCGCCGTTGTCCGCGAGGTTCTGGACGACCGCCTGACGGCTGTCCCTGATCGACTTGGCGAGGTTGAGCGAGATCTCATCGAACAGCCCGTAGGACGCGCTCTGCTCTCCGGCATCCACGACGTCCGCATACGTGGCAGCGAGCTCGCCGGGCGGCATGCTGAGGAACGCGGAGTCGTCGGGCACGAGTGACGTCCCCAGCCACGCCGCAGCCACGTCTGGGAACACCGCGTCGGCGGACATCTCGGCCATGTTCGTGATCTTGTAGGTCGACCACGGATCCTGCTGTGTCATCGTCAGGATGACAGGCGGGATCGTGTCGTCACCTTCGCTCTTCGAGAGGAGGAGCACGGTCCGCGGCCACCGATCGGTCGCCTCCGGAAGCACGACCTCGACGTCGTCGGTGGGGATCGCGCCGGGGACGGGCGTCTCCGGAACCGCGGTCCGCAGGGCGTACTCCGTGGTCCGGGCGGCGAGAGCAGGACCGTCGAGGCGCGTCTTGGCGAGCTCGATGTCCATCGCCGCATCCGCGTCCGTGACGGTGGTCGAGATCTGCTGAAGGATCCGCTTCGCCTGCGCTTCAGTGACCGCCGGCGGCTTCTGATTGTCCGGCGCGATGACGGTGGGGGTCGGTGAGGGCGTGGGGCTGGCCGCACCGAACTGGGGCCAGGAGTCAGCGGAGCACCCTGTCGCGAGCAGCGCGGTCAGCGCCAACGCGGGGACTGCGAGCATCCTGCGCCTGCGGGTCGGTGTCGCGGCGCGCAGCTCGGACCGTCTTCCCTGCTCGGCGGCCTCGGAGCTGTCGGAATCGCGCTCGGGAGCGCCGGATTCGGGTGCGGCAGGGTCATGATCCGAGCTCGGTCCCTCGGCGCCCGGTCGGTCGGCACCCGCGGACTCGATCGCAGATCGCTCGGCCGGTGGCAGCTGCGACAGCTCGATGGGCTCGGTGGCGGGCATCGGGCCAGGGCCCTTACGGCGCGGCCCCTTCCCGCGGCGCTGGTGTCGGATGGCAAGCACGTAGAGGACGAGGCCCACGAGCAGCACCAGGCCGCCTGCGGCCATCAGCGGCCCGGCGAGCGGCGTCGATGTGTCGAGGGGCCACGAGATCGAGATGTCCTCGGGCGCGTCCTGCGTCCCGTCGTGCGCGATGATGACGCTCACTCCCTCGGGAACCTGGAGGTCGGCGATCAGCCTGTCCGGCTCGCTGAACGAGTCCAACCACAGGTCGGAACCCGCGGGGTTTCGTCCCGTGGCCTCGGCGTCTGCTTCCTCGGTCGGCGTCGCCTCAGGCGCAGGCGTCACCTCGGGGGCCGGAGTCGCGGGCGACTCCTCGGTCGACTCTCCGGAGGACGCCGGGACGAACTCGACATCCAGTCGTCCGTTCGTGCCGACGGTCACGTGGTTGTAGTCGGCATCCGCGAGCCAGGCCTCCATGTCCCCCGTCCGACCGTAGGCGGCGAAGATGTCGCCCTCACCACGGATCAACAGGGTCTGAGCACCGGCGTGCTCACGTAGCACCTCGGCATCCATGAGAACGAACGGAGCAGGTTCCTCGACCTCGACGGCGACCTTCTCGGTCGACGGCCCCATGAAGATGGTTCGCTGAGCGATGCCCGCACCGATCAGTCCCGCGGCCAGCACGAAGGCCACCACGGCCCATACGAAACGCACGAATAGTCTCCTCACGCGCCCCGGGACGAACGCCCGAGTCGCAACACTCGACATTTCAGACTAGCGAAAGCGCCTGTGTGTTGCCCACGAGCGGCTCCCCCGTCCGCTGCGGCACGTCGCGGACGGTGTGAGCGCGTCTGCTCGATAGCCTTGCAGCATGAAGATCCACAGTCCCTTCCGCACCGCTCTCGTGGCGACGCTCGGTGTCGGCCTCGGGATCCTGTTGATCGGCAGCGTGCAGAACCTGTCGACCGTCCTGCTGTACGTCGGAACAGCGCTGTTCCTCAGCCTCGGACTGGATCCGCTCGTGTCTTTCCTCGAGCGACGGCGACTCCCCCGATGGCTCGCCGTCCTCGTGACGATCGTGGTCGTGCTGAGCGTCTTCGCCGGGATCATCCTCATCGTCATCCCCGTCCTCGTCGAGCAGATCTCCGAGCTGGTGGTCCAGATCACCGCGATCGTGCAGCGGGGCACGGCCATCGACGACCTGAAGAACTGGATGCAGGACACCTTCCCCAATCTGCGCGTCGACGAGGTCTTCGCCTACGTGGAGGACTGGCTGAACACGAACCTCGCTGAGATCGGCGGATCGATCGGGCAGGGTGTCCTCGCCGCCAGCGGTGCGCTTCTCAGCGGCCTGTTCGGGGCGTTCGTCGTGCTCATCCTGACGATCTACCTGACGGCATCCACGCCGTCGCTGAAGCGCGCCGTGTACCAGCTCGCCCCGGCATCCAAGCGTGAGCGATTCGTCGATCTGGCCGACCAGATCACGGATTCCGTCGGGTACTACGTCATCGGCCAGGTGACGCAGGGTGTCATCAACGGCGTGCTCAGCATGATCTTCCTGTCGATCATCGACGCACCGTTCCCCGCCGTCCTCGCCGTGATCGCGTTCTTCTTCTCGCTGATCCCCCTGGTGGGCACGCTGACCGGATCCACGATCATCGTGCTGCTGTGCCTCGTGCCCGGCCTCGGTTCGCCGGCGACGGCGATCACCGCGGGCATCTACTACCTCATCTACATGCAGATCGAGGCGTACGTGATCTCCCCCAGGATCATGAGCCGCGCAGTCTCCGTCCCCGGCGCCGTCGTCGTCGTGGCGGCACTGGCGGGCGGGAGCCTGCTCGGGCTGCTCGGCGCGCTCATCGCGATCCCTGTCGCAGCGAGCATCCTCATTCTCTACCGACAGGTGCTCATCCCCCGGATGAACGAACTCTGAGGCCGCTGCCGAGCGCGGTCGCTCCTACTCGGCAGGCCACGTGGTCGGGAGCGGCAGGGCAGCGGGATTGACCGCTGTCACGATCTCCGTCAGCACGCGCCGTGTCTGAGTCTCGCCGACCCAGAGATGCTTGCCGCCCTCGACGGCGATGATCTCGGCGTCGGGAAGGCTTGCGAACCGCTCGCGCGCCTCGTCAGGCCGCAGGTAGTCGTCGAACTCCGGAACCAGGATCACGATCCGAGCATCCGACGTCGACCACGCGGCCACTTCCTCGGCCGTCGCGCGGTGCAGCGGCGGCGAGAGCAGGATGATGCCCTCGACGTCATGATCGCGCCCGTACTTGAGCGCCAGTTCGGTGCCGAACGACCAACCGACCAGCCACGGCCTCGGCAGCGCTCGCTCTCTCACGAGATCCATCGCCGCAGCCACGTCGAAGTGCTCGGACGCGCCTCCGTCGAACGCTCCGTCGCTCGTTCCACGGGGCGACGAGGTGCCCCTCGTGTTGAACCGCAGCACGGCGAGGTCCGCGGTCGCGGGGAGGCGAGCCGCTGCCTTGCGGAGGATGTGGGAGTCCATGAAACCGCCGGCGGTGGGCAGCGGATGCAGCGTAACGAGGGTCGCCACCGGCGCGACGGTCTCCGGAGTCGCGAGTTCGCCCACGAGGGTGAGCCCGTCAGCGGTCTCGAGGACGATCTCCTCGCGTCGGGCGGGAAGCTCCACGGGGCCCCTGATCTCGATGCTCATGCGATCCTCCAACAGTGCGTGTGCCAGTGCCGCCGCGCGGCCAGGTCGGCGGCGTCGCCGAGTACACCATCGGCCCGCCATGCGACGAGATGCGCGGTGCCGGGCTCGATGCCGCGACCGCACCCCGGACAGCTGTACTCCTTCTGGGCCTGCACGGCCGACACCGGCTGCACCGTCCACTCGGTTCCCCGACGCACCTCCGTGCGCTTCCAGGAGGCGACGAGACGGTCGAGCGAGTCCTCCGAGTCAGGGCGCGCCGGACGGCGTCGGTGCGAGCGGGCCATGACCGCGGCTCACCACCAGTGGTTCTTCGTCCAGAACGCGTGCGCTCCGGCCCAGCTGCCGTAGCGGCCGGTTGCGTATCCGGTCGCCCAGCGGAGGTTGTCGATGGGATCGTAGCCGTTGCCCGGAACCTTGCTGCACGGGAGAGCCTGGACCAGCCCGCACGCTCCGGACGACTTGTTCGTCGCGTTGGGATTCCAACCGCTCTCGCGAGACACGATGTAGTCCACGAAGCCCCAGTCCGACTCCGCGATCCCGGCGGCCGACATCCACTCGGCGGGTGCGCCGCCTCCTGTGTAGAAGAGCGGGCCGCTGCCACCGGAGTCCGACTTGGACGACGAGCTCGCCGCGGGCTTCGGGGTGGGAGTGGGGGTCGGCTTCGGCGTGACGTACACCGAGAACGTGCCGCGCTGCACCGGGGCGATCGCTGCTCCCTCGGTCGTCACGGTGAGGTTCTGCGTGTCCTCCAGCGCGACCGAGTACGCCGACTCGAGCTCGGCCTCGACGGGCTGCTCTGCGAGAGCGACGCCGGTCGGAGCCACCATCGCTGCAGCGAATCCGACGACAGCCAGTGCGCTGACGAACCCGACGACTCCGCGCCGGCGCGTGCCCTGACGCGGCGAAAGCGCCGTCGACGCCGGAACCGGCGCGACGTCGTCTCGATGCAGGGTCATGTCGTTGCGGGAAGTCACGATGTGAGCGAGTCTACCGGGTGAGGTCGGACGAGGCCACGAGAACGTTCAGCGAACGGCCAGGATGACGTCGACGGTCGCATCGAGCAGCGCATCGACCTGCTCTTCGCGGTATCCCCCGCGCTGCATGCGGAAGGCGGCGGAACGCAACTGCTCGGCGGTCAGCGGCTCGCCGTCGCGAAGGTACTTGACGATCCGCCCGGCGACGTGATCGACCTCGTCGACGCGGTAGCCGAACGTCAGAACACCCGTGCGGGCGAACCGGTGCTTCGGCGGGCGCGCGAGGTGATCGAGGACCACCTGAGCGTCGTCGCGCGCCTTCTCCACCCACGCTCCTGCCCCACGGGAGCGAACAGCTCGGTCACGGGCGCGTGCCGCCAGCGCATCCTCGACTCGTCCGAGAGCGGCATCCACCTCGGCGACGACGTACCCGTTCTTGACCAGTGGGAAGGAGGCCACGCGCACATCAGCCGCGGTGAGGTCGTCGGCGTCGCCCTCGAAAGCTGCGCGGGCGGCAGCCAGGAAGGTGTCCACGGCTGCACGATGATATCCGTGCGCCCGGCCGCCGGCGAGAGGGAAGGCGGGCGGGGCATCCTCCGTCTCGATCAGGTTCTGCACGTCATCGGAAGCCATCACAGCACCGCCCAGGAGGAGAAGAGGAAGTAGAGACCGAGAGCCGGGACGGTCGACGGCAGGATGCTGTCGAGCCGATCGAGGAGGCCGCCATGCCCGGGAAGCCAGGAGCTCATGTCCTTGATGCCCAGATCGCGTTTGAGCATGGATTCCCCGAGGTCGCCCAGAGTGGCGGAGAGCAGGATGGTCACGCCGAAGATGACGCCGATCCACCAGGGCAGGTGCAGCAGGAAGATCGCCAGCAGAACCCCGGCCGTGATGGAGGCCACCACCGCGCCGGCGAAGCCCTCCCACGTCTTCTTCGGGCTGATCTTGGGCGCCATCGGATGGCGCCCGAATGCGAGACCGGCTGCGTACGCGCCCGTGTCGGCGACCACGGCGATGGCGATGAAGCTCAGCACCCACCATTGCCCGCCCTCCTGCTTGAGGAGGATCAGGGCGACGGCCGCGAGGAAGGGGACGTAGATCTGCACGAAGCCGCCGATGACGGCGTCCGTCAGGACATCTCCGTACGTGCGCCCGTCCTTCGCCACCATCTGGGCGACCAACCGCCAGACGACGACGAAGGCGACGGAGATGAACAGCACCACCCAGACCAGCCACTCGTCCACGAAGAACGCGAGGGAGACGAGCAGCGCCGCCGCGATCAGCTGCGGCGCGATGTCGATGCGCCGACCGGAGGTCCGGAGCGCCAGCGCGAGCTCGTAGACCCCCAGCAGGGCGGCTGCCAGAGCGAACGGCACGAAGAGGACCTTGATGAAGAGCAGAGACGCCAGGAGTGCGCCGCCGAACGCCAGGCCGATCAGGATGGCGAGGACGAGGTCGCGCCCGGTGCGCTCCTTGATCCGCTCGTTCGCCTGATCCAGCTGGTCGCGAGCGTAGGAGACGTGGCTGCCGAGCTCGTCACGGGCCGCGCGCCACTGCTCGCGGATCGCGTAGTGGTCGGCCGTGTCCATGCCGGAGCCGCTCACATCCGCGGGGTCCACAGGGAGTGGTGGTCGCGGTGGGACGCTCGAGCCGTCGAACTCGGCGAAGGCGCCGTCGACCACGGGGATGCCGCCGGCCGGGGTCGACGAGTCGCGCGCCTCTCGGCGCGTCTGCGGCTTGTCGGTGCCTGCACCGGTGGGATCGTCGGACATGCCGCCTACACCTCGAGGAGTTCGGCCTCTTTGCGCTTGAGTGCGTCGTCGATCAGGTCGACGTGCTGGCGCGTGAGGGCGTCGAGTTCCTTCTCACCCCGGGCGATCTCGTCTTCGCCGAGTTCGCTCTTCAGAGCATCGAGCTCGTCCTTGGCCTTGCGCCGGATGCCACGGACGTGCACCTTCGCGTCCTCTGCCTTCGTCTTGACGAGCTTGACGTACTCCTTGCGGCGCTCGGCCGTGAGCTCCGGCATCGTCACGCGCACGAGGTTGCCGTCGTTCGTCGGGTTCGCACCGAGGTTCGGCATGTCGCGCACGGCCTGCTCGATCGCCTTCAGCGCCGACTTGTCGTACGGCGTGATGATCAGCGTCCGTGCTTCCTGGTTGGCGAGCGAGGCGAGCTGGGCCAGGGGCGTGGGGGTGCCGTAGTAGTCGACCAGGACCTTCTGGAAGAGCTGCGGGTTGGCACGACCGGTGCGCACCGTGGAGAAGTCCTCCTTGGCAGCCTCGACCGCACGGGCCATGCGAGAGGTGGTTTCAGCGAGGACGTCCGCGATCACGGTGACTCCTATCGTCGGGGTGTGGTGAGATTCTATCGGTCCGGGCCTTGGTGCCCGGTGAGGCGCTCAGGCGGTGACGAGAGTTCCGATGGGCTCGCCCAGCAGTGCTCGGGTGACGTTTCCGACCGGCTCCATGCCGAAGACACGCATATCCATGTTGTTGTCCATGCACAGGCTGAAGGCCGTGGAGTCGACGACTTTGAGCCCGCGCTGCAGAGCGTCACGGTAGGTGACCCGATCGATGCGCTCCGCATCGGCGTGCTTGTTGGGATCGGCTGTGTAGATGGCGTCGACGCCGTTCTTGGCGACGAGCACCTCCTGCGCCCCGATCTCCAGCGCACGCTGCGCGGCCACGGTGTCGGTGGAGAAGTACGGCAGTCCCGCGCCCGCGCCGAAGATGACGACTCGGCCCTTCTCCATGTGGCGCTCAGCGCGCAGGGGGATGTACGGCTCGGCGACCTGGGTCATCGAGATCGCGGACTGGACGCGGGTGGGGGCGCCGGCCTGCTCGAGGAAGTCCTGCAGGGCGAGAGCGTTCATCACCGTGCCGAGCATGCCCATGTAGTCAGCGCGTCCACGATCCATGCCGCGCTGACTCAGCTCGGCTCCGCGGAAGAAGTTGCCACCGCCGACCACGATCGCGATCTCGACCCGGTCGACAGCCGCAGCGATGTCTCGCGCGATCTGACTGACGACATCGGGGTTGACGCCGAGCTGGCCGGCGCCGAACGCCTCACCGGAGAGCTTGAGAAGGACGCGTCGGCGTCCTGTGCGTTCGGTCATGGGTGGGTGTCCTCTCGTCCCGATTCAAGATAATGCCTCATGGGCATGAAGAAGGGGTTCGGATCACTCGGATCCGAACCCCTTCGACACTGCTACGCGCCGACCTTGAAGCGCGCGAAGTCCGTCACGGTGATACCGGCGTCCTTCGCCACCTGGGCGACCGAGAGCTTGCTGTCCTTCGCGTAATCCTGCTCGAGCAGTGCGACCTGCTTGATGAACGCGGACACGCGGCCCTCGACGATCTTGGGCAGAGCCGCTTCCGGCTTGCCCTCGTTGCGGGAGATCTCGGTGACGATCTCGCGCTCCTTCTCGACGGCGTCGGCCGGAACGTCCTCGCGGGACAGGTACGACGGGTTCGCGAACGAGATGTGCTGCGCGATGCTGCGAGCGGTCTCCGCGTCGTCACCCGTGTAGGCGACGACGACACCGATCTGCGGCGGCAGGTCCTTGCTCGTGCGGTGGAGGTAGACCTCGACCTTGTCGCCCGCGATGGTGCGCACGCGACGGAGCTCGACCTTCTCGCCGATGATCGCGGCCTCTTCCGAGATGACCTGCTCGACGCTCTTGTCGCCGGCTGCGGCGGCGAGACCGGCCTCGACCGAGTCCGCCTTGACGGCGGAGACGGCGTCGGCGACCTTGTCGGCCAGCGCGATGAAGCGCTCGTTCTTCGCGACGAAGTCGGTCTCGCAGGCGAGCTCGATGAGCGTCACGGCGCCGTCCTGCTCGCGAGCGACGACGAGGCCCTCGCTGGTCGAACGGTCAGCACGCTTCGCGTTGCCCTTCGCACCCTTGAGACGCAGGATCTCGGTGGCCTTCTCGACGTCTCCGTCAGCCTCCTCGAGCGCCTTCTTGGTGTCGACCATTCCCGTGCCGAGCTGCTCACGCAGCGCCTTGAGGTCGGCGATGGTGAAGTTGGCCATGTGTGGTGGCTCCTTGCTTCGTGATGTGTGTGGTGGTCGCGGAATTACTTGGCGTCTGCCTCAGCAGGGGCCTCGGCGGCCTCTTCTGCGGGCGCCTCGGCGGCGTCGTCGGCCGGAGCCTCGACTGCAGCGGCGTCGTCGGCCGGAGCCTCGGTCGCGTCCTCAGCCGGAGCCTCGGCAGCGTCCTCAGCCGGAGCCTCGGCAGCCGCGGCGTCGTCGGTCGGAGCCTCGAGCAGCTCGCGCTCCCAGTCGGCGAGGGGCTCTGCGTCGCCGGTCTCGGGGTTGTGCTTCTGCTGCAGACCCTCGGCCGCGGCGTCCGCGATGATGCGCGTGAGCAGCGAGACCGAGCGGATGGCGTCGTCGTTGCCGGGGATCGGGTACTGGAAGTCATCCGGGTCGGCGTTGGTGTCGAGGATGCCGATCACGGGGATGCCGAGCTTCTTGGCCTCGTCGATCGCCAGGTGCTCGCGCTTGGCGTCGACGACCCAGAGGGCGGACGGCGTCTTGGTCAGGTTGCGGATACCGCCGAGCGACTTGTGCAGCTTGTCGAGCTCGCGCTTCTTGAGCAGGAGCTCCTTCTTGGTGAAGCCCGAAGCGGCGGGGTTCTCGTAGTCGAGCTCCTCGAGCTCCTTCATGCGAGCCAGACGCTTCGCGATGGTGGAGAAGTTGGTGAGGAGTCCACCGAGCCAGCGCTGGTTCACGAAGGGCTGGCCGACACGGGTCGCCTGCTCGGCGAGGATCTCCTGGGCCTGCTTCTTGGTGCCCACGAAGAGGATGGTGCCGCCGTGCGCGACGGTCTCCTTGACGAAGTCGTAGGCCTTGTCGATGTAGCCGAGCGACTGCTGGAGGTCGATGATGTGGATGCCGCTGCGCTCGGTGAGGATGAAGCGCTTGACCTTCGGGTTCCACCGACGGGTCTGGTGTCCGAAGTGCACGCCGCTGTCGAGCAGCTGGCGGATGGTGACCACAGCCATGGTCGTCTCCTTGTTCTGGCACGAGATCGCGCCGTTGAGGTTGTCGAATCGATCGGATTGATCGAACTCCCTGGTGCCCGGCGCACACCCGCCTGCTTCGCAGCAGGACCTGTGGGTGCGGATGCCACGACCGAAGTCGCTCTGGGCACGCGTAGTCACCCCGAGATCGAGGTGCTCGTCCAGCATACAGGATCCGCAGGCACCGACCTCCCCTGCACAGTCGCGGGTAGCCACGTGTTGTTCCAGGTACTCGCGTCTACGGCTCCCCCGCGCATCTGCGAAGCGTCTCGCCGCAGAGCATTGCATGATGAGCACCCGCACCCGCCCTGCCCGCGAGTCCCCTGCGCTGACCTTCCTGTCGGTCCTCATCGTGGCGGGCTGTGTGCTCGGAGGACCGACCGCCGCGTCCGGCGGGGTTTCGAAGACGGACCCGGTGTTCTCGCGGTGGTCGTGGCCGGTGTCCGACCCGCACACGATCACGACTCCGTTTCGTGCACCGGCCCACGAATACGGCGCCGGCCATCGAGGCATCGACGTGGACGCGCCGGTCGGTGCGCTCGTCAGCGCCCCGGCCGCCGGCACCGTCGCCTACCGCGGCACTGTCGTCGACCGCCCGTTGTTGACGATCGACCACGGCGGAGGATACGTCTCGACGTTCGAACCGCTCGTCTCCGCACTCGCTCCCGGTGACACGGTCTCAGTGGGCGAGGCGATCGGAACGGTCGCATTCGGCGGCCATACTGCGCCGGGGTCGCTTCATATCGGTGTGCGCCTGGACGGGAGCTACATCAATCCCTCGCTCCTGTTCGGAGAGGTTCCGCGAGCGGTGCTCCTGCCCTGCTGCGATCCGCTCTGATCCGCAGCGGTGACAGCGGGCTCGGTCACGGATCCCACGCGATCGATTCATCTCACGCCCGTGGATGGGCGAGCCGGTAGGTGGCCGCGAGCCGCTCGGCCGATACGTGCGTGTAGATCTGGGTCGTGCCGAGGCTGGCGTGCCCGAGGATCTCCTGTACCGCTCGAAGGTCTGCACCGCCGTCGAGGAGGTGCGTGGCCGCCGTGTGCCGCAGAGCGTGCGGTCCCACCGTCTCGGTCCCGAGCACCGGAGCGAGTACATCGGCGACGAGGGCGTAGACGGCACGCGGCCCGACGCGGCCACCGCGAACCCCGAGGAACAGCGCTGCGGAGGGATCGGCGGCGCGCAGGACCAGCGCGGGGCGGCCCCGAGTGAGATACGCCCCCAGCCCGTCACCGGCAGGGCGCCCGAAGGGCACGACCCGTTCCTTTGCGCCCTTGCCCATGACACGGGCGGTGTGCCGGTCGAGATCGAGGTCGTCGACATCGAGCCCGCACAGCTCCGAGACGCGGATCCCCGCGCCGTAGAGCAGTTCGAGCATCGCGTGGTCGCGCAACGCGATCGGGTCGCCGGCCGCGGCGGCTTCTCGTTGGTGATCGAGCAGCTGGATCATCGCGTCGCGTGAGGCCACCGTCGGCAGAGAGCGCCCGCGGCGAGGGGCCACGAGCCTCAAGCTCGGGTCCTGGGGGATCAGCCCTTCCTCCACCGCCCAGGCGAAGAAGGACCGCGCGGCGGCGGCGCGGCGCGCGAGCGTCGCCCGCGCGTCTCCCCGCTGTGTCGCGCGCCAGAGCCAGTCCCGGAGCGTCTCCAGGGTGACCTGATCCAGCGCGAGGCCCGGGGCGGCGTCGGACAGGTCGCGAAGGTCGGAGCGATAGGCGCGCACCGTTGCAGGCGAGAGTCGGCGCACGCGATCCAGGTGATCGGTGAACGACTGAGCGGCTGCCGCGAGTTCCATGCGTCCAGCATGCCTCCGGGCGGACGGGCGGAGGGTCAGCCTCGCCGTTCAGCTGACCCGACCTTCCTCCACCCGCCCTCTTCGCGTCGCGCGACACCGTCGAGCTCGAGGAGCCCGAGGAGGGCGCTCACTCGATCGGGATCGAGACCGGAGCGCCTGGTCAGCTCGAGAAGCGGCATCGGGACGCGGCTGCTCATCGCGTCCAGAAGACGTCCCTGCTCCGGATCGACGGGTGCCTCGCGCCGAGGCCCCTCTGCGGCCCCGGCGTCCCACAGCTCCCGGATCTCCGCTGCCGTCGTCACGCACCGCGCATCGTACTCTCGCAGCAGTCGATGGCATCCGGCGGAAGCCGCAGAAGTGACCGGGCCGGGGACCGCTCCGAGCGGTCGACCGAGAGCCGCCGCGTGCCCGGCCGTGTTGAGCGAGCCGCTACGCCAGCCCGCTTCGACGACCACGGTCGCATGACTCGTCGCAGCGATGAGTCGATTGCGCGACAGAAAGCGCCATTTCGTCGGAGCGGTGCCGCACGGCACCTCGCTCACCACTGCGCCGGTCTCGACGATGCTGCGCAGCAACTGCTGGTGTCCTTGTGGATACGCGCGATCGACCCCGCCGGCGAGGAACGCGATGGTGGACCCGCCGACGCCCAGCGCGGCACGATGCGCAGCGCCGTCGATGCCCTAGGCGCCGCCCGACACGACCACGGCACCGCTGGCCGCGAGGTCGCCCGCGAACTCGGCGGCGAGCAGCTCTCCGTATCCGCTGGCCGCCCGGGCGCCCACCATCGCCACTCGGGGTCCTCGGCGCAGCAGCGCGACATCTCCTCTCACCCAGAGAACCAGCGGGCGGTGGGCGCCCAGGTCGTCGAGCTGCTCCGGCCAGGAGGCGTCGCCCGGCAGGATGAGCCGCGCGCCGACGTGCTGGGCCCCGGTGACCGCAGCACGGACCGCGAGTGGATCTGCTCTCGCTCTCCACCGACGCATCCCCTCCCTGAGGGCGCGCCGATCGGCGGTGAGAGCGGGCAGCGTCGAGCCTGGGCGCAACGCGAATCGCAGTGCTTCGGCAGCACCGAGCTCGGCGATCAGCACTCCGGCGACTCCGTCTCCCGGCTCGGTGATCACGGACCACGCCACCCGCGCCAGGTCCTCGTCGGTGATCTCGCTCCGGCCGACCCCCGCCAGTGCGGCTGTGAGTCCCTCGTCGCCGGAGAGTGCGCCCATCATGATGCGAACCCCTTCTTCAGGAACAGTGCGCGTCCGATCTCCTCGCGCCCCGGCCGGTCGATACCTGCGAGGTCGGCCATCGTCCATGCGAGGCGCAGAACGCGGTCGTAGCCGCGGAGGGTCAGAGCGCCTCTCTCGAGCGCTCGGTCGAGGGGCGCACGGGCGTCCGCTGCCACACGCATGTCGGTCTGTCGCAGTCGTGCGCCGGGTATCTCCCCGTTGCGCCGCCACGGACTCCCCCGCCATCGTGCCGCGGCGCGCTCTCTCGCCTCGCGCACACGTTCGCGCGCCGCGTCGCTCGTCACTCCCGAGCGCCCGCCGGACGTCGCGCGAGACGCGGAGACCCTCGAGACGTGCAGCTCGATGTCGATCCGGTCGCGAAGCGGCCCTGACAGTCGCGTCGCGTAGCGACGAATCGCGAGAGACGGGCACACGCACTCCGCGCCGCGTACTCCGTTGTTGCCACAGGGGCAGGGATTCATCGCGAGGATGAGCTGGAAACGCGCGGGGTATCTGGCGGTGAACCCGGTGCGGCTGATCTCGATCAGGCCCGATTCGAGGGGCTGCCTGAGAGCGTCGAGGGCGACCCGCGAGAACTCGGCGGACTCGTCGAGGAAGAGCACGCCGCGGTGGGCGCGCACGATCGCTCCGGGTCTCGCGACTCGCGAGCCACCGCCGACGAGCGCAGACACGGATGCGCTGTGGTGCGGGGTCTCCATCGGGGGAACGCGATCGAGCGCTCGGACGGACTCCCCCGTCAGCGAGCGGATGGACGCGACTTCGAGGGCTTCCTCGTCGGTGAGGGGCGGAAGTATGCCGGGCAGTCGGCGAGCCAGCATCGTCTTCCCTGCTCCCGGAGGCCCGCTGAGGAGCATGTGATGCCCGCCGGCCGCAGCGACGATCAGAGCTTCGACGGCTTCGTCCTGGCCCACCACGTCGGCGAGGTCGAGCTCCTCCGGCCGGTCCAGGGCGACGGCGGGCGCGGCGACAGGATCCGTGTCCACGACCTCCACGTCCGCGCCGTGCCACGCGGCCACCTGGGCCAGCGTCGTCGCGGCCCGCACGTCGACGCCCGGCACGAGCCGCGCTTCGGCCTCGTTCGCGTGCGGCACGATCACGGTGTCGAAACCGGCCCTGGCCGCTGCGAAGACCGAGGGCAGGACGCCCGCCACCGGTCTCACCCGTCCGTCGAGCCCGAGTTCCCCCACGTGCACGGTGCGCGCGATCGACCGTCGCGCCAGCGCACCACCTGCGGCCAGGGCGGACACCGCGATGCTCAGGTCGAACGCCGACCCGTGCTTGGGGAGAGCGGCCGGCGACAGATTGACGGTGAGTCGCCGCCGAGGCAGGTCCAGTCCACTGTTCTGGCAGGCGTTGTGCACGCGCTGCACCGCCTCGCCCAGCGACTTGTCGGGCAGGCCGATGATCTTGAACTCCGGGGTCTGATTCGACAGGTCTGCTTCGACCTCGACCATGTGGCCGTCGACACCCGTCAGCGCTACGGCCCAGGTGCGCGCCGTCTTCACGACAGATCCTCGAGGTGCTCGATCTCGGCGACCGCGGGGTCGGGCCCGGTGATCCCGATCGCCTCGACTCTGATGTCGCGCCCGCGCACCTCGTCGGGATGGACGGCCGCCCAGGCGAAGGCGAGCTGCCAGAGCCGGCGGAGCTTTCGGGCGTCCACTGCCTCGAACGGGTGCCCGTAGGCGGAGGAACGGCGCGTCTTGACCTCCACCACCGCCAGATGCGCACCTGTCGACGCGATGATGTCGATCTCACCCTGAGGGCATCGCCAATTTCGCTCGATGATGTCGTATCCGCGCCCCGTCAGATACTCGACCGCACGGGACTCACCTGCCCTGCCGAAGTCGTCTTTCGCTGCCATGCAGACAGACTGTCCGCCGATGGCGAGCCGCCGCTTCGCGCTGCCCTCAGAATCCCAGGAGAACGGGAAACGACCTCCACGGACGACGCCGTGGAGGGGAAGTCACTCGCCGTCGAGCGAGAGTTCCTGCGGCAGCTCGAACTCGCGCCGCTGCAGCTCTTCGATGTTCACGTCCTTGAACGTCAGGACCCGCACGGCCTTCACGAAGCGGTCTGCGCGGTAGATGTCCCACACCCAGACGTCGCTCATGGATATCTCGAAGTAGAAGTCGTGCTCGGTGTCCCGCCGCACGACGTTGACCTCATTCGCGAGATAGAACCGGCGCTCGGTCTCGACGACGTACTGGAATTGCGCGACGACGTCGCGGTACTCACGGAACAGCGCGAGCTCGAGCTCGCGGTCGTAGTCGTCGAAGGCTTCCTCATCCATGATGACTCCATCCTAGAGTCGGACGGCGGACCACCGACGCACAGACCACTCAGAACAGGGTCGGCGCATCCGAGATCGCCCACGAGGACCGGTGGTGCGAAGAGAGTCCGAGCGCGCGGATCGCATCCCGGTGCTCGACGCTGGCGTAGCCCTTGTTACGGTTCCACTGATACGCCGAGTGCCCTTCGTGGAGCTCCACCATATGGGTGTCGCGAGCCACCTTGGCGATCACCGACGCGGCGGAGACCGAGGCGCAGTCGCGGTCGGCCTTGATGACCGAGCGAACGCGCAGCGGCACGGGATGCACGACCGAGACATAATCGTGGTTGCCGTCCAGGAGGACGACGGCGTTCGCGAGATCGGCACCCTGGTCGACGACGCTCTGCACAGCGCGGGAAGCGGCGAGGCCAAGAGCGCGCATGATACCGATATCGTCGATCTCCGCTGCGCTCGCCCAGCCGACGCCCGAGGCCTGCACCCACGCGGCTGCTCGCGCTGCCACGTCCGGCCGTCGCTTCTCGGTCACCAGCTTCGAGTCGCGGAGACCCTCCGGGACACGGCGGCGCGCCCCTGCAGCGTCCATGACCGTCGCCCCGACGGCCACGGGACCCGCGAGAGCCCCTCTACCGACCTCATCGAGCGAGATGATCAGCTCGCACTCTGTGAGGAGCTTGCGCTCCAGCGTCAGTCGTGGTGCGACGACGGTCATTCCGGCTCCGGGACGCCGTTGAAGCTGTCGTGGTGACCGTCGATCGTACCCATGCGGTCGAACGGCCAGGTGGTGAAGAACGCCTTGCCCACGACGTTGTCGAGCGGCACGAAACCGCCCGTCGGCAGGTCCTGGTGCGCCCGCGAGTCGCGGGAACGGTCACGGTTGTCGCCGAGAAGCCACAGAGACCCCTCGGGGACGACGACGTCGAAGGGCTCGTTGGAGGCGGCCGTATCACCGTCGGGAAGATCGAGGTAGTCGAGCTCGTCGATCGGAGCACCGTTGATCGTGATCTGGCCGAGCGCATTGCAGCAGACGACATGGTCCCCGGGGAGGCCGATCACTCGTTTGACCAGATGGTCCTGAGAATCGGAGGCCGAGATGCCCACGAGGTTGAGCACCCAGTCGACGGCCTCGACGAGGGGCGGCTGCGCAGGCGTCTGGGGTTGTCCTTCAAGCCATCCGCCCGGGTCCTTGAACACCACGACGTCGCCGCGCTCGTAGCTCGTCCAACGCGGCGTGAGCTCGTCCACGAGGATGCGATCGTTCACCATCAGCGTCCGCTCCATCGACGCGGAGGGGATGTAGAACGAGCGGACGATGAACGTCTTGACCACGAACGACACGAGAGCCGCGATGACGATGATGATGAGCACGTCACGGAGGAAGATCAGAAGACCGCGACGACGCCTCGACGTCGGCGTGGAGGCAGGCGCTGAGTCAGTCGTCATCAAGGTTCCTTCGCAGTCTCGCACCGCTGTGAGACGGCACTAACAAGGGTCGCATACCCCGGGGAAAACACAGCACCCCGGGACATCGTGTCCCGGGGTGCTGTGGAGAATCGCGCGTCAGTTGTCGCGCTTCTCCTTGATCTTCGCCTTCTTGCCACGGAGCTGGCGCAGGTAGTAGAGCTTGGCGCGACGCACGTCACCGCGGGTGACGACCTCGATGTGGTCGATCACCGGGGAGTGCACCGGGAAGGTACGCTCGACGCCCACCTGGAAGCTGATCTTGCGGACGGTGAAGGTCTCACGGACCCCGTCGCCCTGGCGGCCGATGACGACGCCCTTGAAGACCTGGATACGGGAGCGGGTGCCCTCGGTGATGTTCACGTGAACGTTGACCGTGTCACCGGGGTGGAAGACGGGAACGTCGGAACGGAGCGAAGCCGCGTCTACGGCGTCGAGGATCTGCATGATCGTCTCTCTCTGCAGCCGCCACAGGTCGGATGCATGATTTCAGGAAGGAACAAGAAAGGGTCGTGCTGAACGGCGCCGAAGCGTCCGCGGGCTCCCCTGAGGCAGAGCCGGTAACGGCACAAACAACCATTCTGCCACGGATGTCCTCCTCAGCCAAAACGGGGCGGCGACCCGTCTCAGTCCTCCGACTCGCGCTCCCGCACGACGATGACCTCGTGCGGTCGCGACTCGGGAGCGGCTTCGTCCACACGCGGAACGGACGCCCAGGAGATCGTCTCCCGCAACCGGGCGCCGCTGCCCCTGGCCTCGCTCCACAGCTGCCAGAGCTGGAGCCAGACGAGTCCGATGCCGGCGACGATCGCCCCCGTGAGCAGCCACCCGAAGGCTCCGTCGATGAAGCATCCGACGGCGATGGTGAGGCCATGCCAGACCGCGAATCCCGCGACGTCCCACCAGGACACCGCACGTTCCGCTCGTACGGACGGTCGCGACCGCGTCAGCAGCGTCAGCAGGAGCTGGCCGACGAACACCGACGGTACGGCGATGAACAGCACCCAGAGGATCGCCCAACCGCCCTGGAACACGCCCCAGCCGACGAGCAGCCACAGCGGCAGGATGAACGCCGCCGGGAGAAGCCAGCGGAAGAATGCCTGACGCAACCACATGTCTGAATCGTACGACGCCTGGTGCGCGCGCTCCCCCTGTGTTCGCTGTGAGCACGCGGCGACCCGAGACCGACATATCGGGGAGAATGGATCCGACGAGAGGACACCCGATGATCGAACTGCGCACCCCCGCCGAGATCGACGAGATGCGCGCCGCAGGGCGGTTCGTGGCGGAGACGCTGGCGACCCTGCGGGACGAGACCAAGGTCGGCACCAACCTGTTGGCCATCGACCGTCGCGCGCACGACATGATCCGCAAGGCCGGGGCCGAGTCGTGCTACATCGACTACCACCCCTCCTTCGGTGCGAGTCCGTTCGGCAAGGTCATCTGCACCTCGATCAACGACGCGGTCCTCCATGGCCTCCCGCACGACTACACCCTGCGCGACGGCGACCTCGTCTCCCTGGACTTCGCGGTCTCCGTCGACGGGTGGGTCGCTGATTCGGCGGTCTCCTTCGTCGTCGGCACCCCGCGCGACGAGGATCTGCGCCTCATCGACACGACCGAGCGGGCGCTCGATGCGGCGATCGCCGCCGCGGTGGTCGGCAACCGGATCGGCGACATCTCCGCCGCGATCGCCGCGATCTCCCACGGCGAGGGGTACTCGATCAACACCGACTTCGGCGGACACGGCGTCGGCCGCATCATGCACGGCGACCCGCACGTACCCAACGACGGCCGCCCCGGCCGCGGGTTCCCTCTTCGTGAAGGGCTGGTGTTCGCACTCGAGCCCTGGCTCCTGGCGACGACGGACGAGCTCGTCACCGATCCCGACGGGTGGACTCTCCGCAGCGTCGACGGCTCGCGGGGCGCTCATTCGGAGCACACGGTGGCCGTGACAGCCGACGGCCCGATCGTGCTGACGGATCGGTCCTTCCTCGGCGTTCGCTGAGCCGCGAGGGCGGCCGCGAGGTCAGCGTCACGCCGAGCCGTCGGGACGCTCCCACGACGCGATGGGCCCAGGGATCACATGGAAGAGCGGGTGTGGTTGCGGGGTGACCACAGACGACCAATGGGCGAGGACGTCCGGACTCCGCATGGCGAGCTTCGCCGTCAGGTGCGTCCATTCCCAGGCCACCTGTCCGTTCGTGACGGGAAGGATGTCGGTCGCACGCGCATCCGATCGATCGATCCTCGACCGGTCGAACCGATAGCCTCGCTGGTCCGCTTCGTCCGCCACGGCCGCGAGATAGGCGCCGAGCGCCTCCAGGGGGTCGGGAGCGGCCGTGAACCGCTCCAGCTGGGGATGCTTCCGATACCCGCGAGTTCGTCCTGCGAGCACGGCCTGCGCGAGCAGCGTCTCACGCCAGCACGCCACGAGCCCCTGGCGGTCGAGATATCTCGGGTGCAGCGACCAGATCCTCATGCGCGACGGTAGACGAACACGTCGGTGACGATCGGCAGCTCCAGGTCCTCCGACCCGTGCGTCTCCGGGTGCTCATCGAGGATGTGAACGATCTGAGCGAGCATCTCGGCCCGCGTATCGGGATCAGCGACGAGGAAGGTGCTCACGGTCGCCCATCGACGCAGATAGTCGGATCTGCTGATCCTCTCGGTCCAGTGCACCTCTTGCCGAGCCACCGGTTCGAACCCGGGGAGGTCTGCGGCTGCCGCACTGGTCGTCCCGTCGGCATCGGAGACGGCGGGATGGGCGACACGGTGCGCGGCGCGGTCCCAGGCGCACGAGGGGTTCGAGCGGTTCCAGATCAGCCCCAGCCTCCCGTTCTCCACCAGCACACGGCGGATCTCGGTGCAGGCCTCGTCACGCTCGAACCAGTGGAAGGCCTGTGCGACCGACACGACGCTCATCGAGGAGTCGGGCACGGGAATCCGCTCGGCGCTGCCGAGATGCGCGGCGACGGCGGGCAGCTTCGCTCGGAGCACGTCGAGCATGGCTCCGGACGGCTCGACAGCGACCACCTCGGCCGCCCGACCGAGGAGCAGAGCGGTGAACTTGCCCGTGCCGGCGCCGAGATCGAGCGCACTCGCGACCCTGTCCGGAACCAGCAGGTCCGCTGCCTCCGCGGGGAAGCCCGGTCGATAGCGGTCGTAGTCCGCGCCGGTCCTCTCGAACGACCTCGCGAGCACTCCATCCACCATGCTGCGACGCTATCAGTCCGTGGCGGGGCGGCGACGTCACGGCTATGCCAGTCTGAATGCATGATTCCGCAGGATCGCCACGTGCCGGAGCACCTGTTCCTCGTCCGGCACGCACAGACGACGTGGGATCTCGAGCACCGTCTTCACGGCAGGATGGATTCTCCGGTCACGGACGAAGGGGTGGTCCAAGCGCAGCGGATGGCGGCGCGACTAGCCGGCCGCGGCATCGCATCGGTCTGCTCGAGTCCGCTGGGCCGTTCCCTCCGTACGGCCGAGATCATCGCGGAACGGATCGGAGCAGATCTCGTAGAAGTGCCCGACCTCGCCGAAGTCGACCACGGAGAGATGGCAGGACTGACCAGGGCCGAGATCGACGAGCTCTTTCCCACGGCCCGTCAGCAACGCGCAGAGAATCGCTACGGGTGGGCCTTCCCCCGAGGAGAGAGCTATGCGCAAGCACGAGGGCGTGCGCGACGCGCTCTCTCGACCTGCGGGTGGGCGTCGCGCGGAATCCCTGTGCTCGTCAGCCACGAGATGCTGGGACGGATGCTGCGGGCCGAACTCCGCGGCCTCGACGTCAGCACCGCCCTGTCGTTGCGGCACCCGCACGATGTCGTGTTCGAGATCGAGCACGGTGCGGAGACGATCCTCTAGAGCGCTGTCTCCTCGGGCAGGAGATCGGGCCGACGACGCCGCGTGCGCTCGATCTGCTGCTCGCGCCGCCACGCGGCGATCGCTGCGTGATTCCCGCTCAGCAGGACGGGGGGCACGGGTTGATCGCGCCAGTTCGACGGCTTCGTGTACGACGGGTACTCGAGGAGGCCGTCTTCGTGGGATTCCTCGACCAGACTCTCGGGGTTGCCTACGACACCGGGGATGAGACGTCCGATCGCCTCGATCATCGCCATGGTGGCGACCTCTCCCCCGTTCAGTACGTAGTCGCCCAGGCTGATCAGTCGGACCTCGCCGATGGACGCCGCATACTCGAACACACGCTCGTCGATCCCCTCGTACCGGCCGCAGCCGAACACGATGTGCTCACGGGTACTGAGATCGCGGGCGGTCGCCTGGGTGAAGACCTCGCCCGCGGGCGACGGGAAGATGATGGTCGGACGCTGGCCGGTCGCCTCCACCGTCGACGTGGCGACATCGTCCAGCGCCTCGCCCCACGGCTCCGGCTTCATCACCATGCCGGCGCCGCCGCCATACGGTGTGTCGTCGACGGTGCGATGACGATCGTGTGTCCAGTCTCGGAGGTCGCGCACACGCAGGTCGAGGATGCCGGAGTGCTGCGCCTTGCCGAGCAGCGACAGCGTCAGACCGTCGAAGTACGACGGGAAGATGGATATGACGTCGATGCGCACGGAGGAACCGTAGCAGCGGTCACGCGGACGCGTCGGAGTCCGAGGACTCGTCGGCGTCGGTCGCTTCCGACAGGTCTTCGAACAGTCCCGGAGGCGGTGTCACGATGACGCGGCCCGCCTTCACATCCACCAGCGGCACGATCGCCTCGACGAACGGGACCATGACGTCGTCCCCACCCGATGCGGGCTTCACGATGAGCAGGTCCTGCGCGGGGAAGTGCTCGATCCGCGCCACCTTGCCGACGACGACGTCGTCACGGACGACGTCGAGTCCGACGAGCTGGTGGTCGAACCACGCGTTCTCCTCGACCTCTTCATCGTCCTGATCGATCCAGAGGATCGCCCGGACGAGGCTCTCCGCGCCCTCACGGTCGTCCACGTCCTTGAGGAACACGACCGGATTGCCGTTCATCACCCGGTACTCGCGGACGACCACGGTCTTGCCATGCCACGGAGATGCCTCAGGCACCTGCAACGTGAACTCGGCACCCGGGACGAAGCGTCGCTCCGGGTTGTCGGTGTACAGCTCCAGCTTGAGCGCGCCTTTCAGGCCGTGCGCCTTGACGAGACGCCCCACCCGCAGCTGGTTCTTGCCCTGATTGCGGTCTTTCGCCACCACGTCAGTCGTCCGCGACATCGACGCGTACTCGACGCCCATCGGCCAGGGCGCCGATGAGCGTACGCAGTGCCTTCGCGGTGCGGCCGCCGCGCCCGATCACGCGACCACGGTCGTCGGGGTGCACGCGCACCTCGAGGAGATCGCCTCGCGGCGAGGTGGAAGCGTTGATACGGACATCCTCAGGGTGATCGACGATCCCCTTGACGATGTGTTCGAGCGCGGCGGCGAGCACGGCGGATTACTCCGAGTCGGCGGCGGGAGCCTCAGCGGCCTCCGCGTCGGCGTCGGCAGCGGCGGGAGCCTCTGCCTTCTTCTCGGCCTTCGGCTTGACGACGGACTTCTTGGACGCGTCGATCTCGAAGGCCGGCTTGGGCTCTGCGACCTTGAGGGTGGACTTCGCGTCCTTGTCGCCCTTGAACTTGCCCCAGTCGCCCGTGATCTTCAGCAGCGCGGCGACCTGCTCGGTCGGCTGCGCGCCGACGGAGAGCCAGTACTGAGCGCGCTCGGAGTCGACCTCGATGAACGAGGGCTCTTCGGTGGGGTGGTACTTGCCGATCTCTTCGATGACACGACCGTCGCGCTTGGTGCGCGAGTCGGCGACGACGATGCGGTAGTAAGGCGCGCGGATCTTGCCCAGGCGCTTGAGACGAATCTTGACAGCCACGATTCTCCTGAATTGTGTGGAAGGAAACGAACCGATCGCCTGGAGAGTGGGGTGCACACCCGGCGGAAGCTCAAATGAGGAGGACGAGTGCTGGATAGAGGGTCGAGCACCACGTCCGACCCTCTATTCTGCCAGATGCGACGACCACAAGCGAAACGCGGCGACACGACGGTGATCGTGTCGCGCGGGCGGCATGTCAGACTGTGCTCGTGAAGCTCGAGTTCGCCCCCTCCGCCCGCTCCACCGTCGGCCTCGAATGGGAGATCATGCTCGCCGACCCGGTCAGCGGCGATCTCGTCGGTCGTGCGCCCGAACTCCTCGCCGCCCTGGAGGCGGAGAGCGAGGACGAGCGCCATACGGTCACCGGCGAGCTGCTCACCAACACGATCGAGGTCACGAGCGGGATCGGCGATTCCGTGGGACACGCCGTCGACGACATCGCGCACGCGATCGCCGCCGTGCGAGCGGCCACGGATCCGGCGGGGATCGAGTTGCTCTCGGCGGGCAGCCACCCGTTCGCGCAGTGGTACGACCAGGAGGTCACCGACAAGACGCGCTACCACACCCTGATCGAGCGCACCCAGTGGTGGGGGCGGAACATGATGATCTGGGGCATCCACGTCCATATCGGCGTGGAGGATCAGCGCAAGGTCATGCCGATCATCAATGCGCTCGCGTCCTACCTCCCTCATCTGCAGGCTCTCTCGGCCTCGAGCCCGTTCTGGGCCGGCGAGCGTACGGGATACGCCTCCAACCGGGCTCTCGTGTTCCAGCAGCTTCCCACCGCGGGCCTGCCCTGGCCCCTCCGCGACTGGTCGGACTACGAGTCCTATCTGGAGGACATGGTGCGGACCGGTGTGATGGCGGACGCCACCGAAGTGCGCTGGGACATCCGCCCCGCTCCTCGCTGGGGCACGATCGAGATCCGCGCCTGCGACGGCCTCTCCACGCTTCCCGAGCTCGCGGCCGTCGCCGCCCTCGTCCAGGTGCTCGTGGAGCACCTGTCCCGGCAGCTGGACGAAGGCCGCACCCTCGCCGAGCTTCCGGCGTGGTTCCACCGCGAGAACAAGTGGCGCGCCGCGCGCTACGGGCTCGATGCACGGGTGATCATCGATGCCGCAGGCACACAGCTCCCCGTTCGGGACCACCTGGCCGAGGTGATCGACGAGCTCGCCCCCGTCGCCGTCGAGCTCGGCTGCGTGCGCGAGTTCGGCAGCATCGAGACGATCCTCGCCGACGGCGCCAGCTACGAACGACAGCTGACGATCGCCAACGCCACGGGCGGCGACCTCGCCGCCGTCGTCCAGCATCTGATCCGCGAGTTCCGCTCCGGACCCGAGGCGTCGACCGAGGAGCCCTGAGGTCAGTCCTCGACCAGCTGCCGCGCGAGACCCTCGTCGAGCACGACATCGGTGATCAGGTCCGCGGCGATCGCGGCGCGGAGGCTCGCGAGCTTCGGGATGCCCGAGACCACGCAGACCCTCCGTGGCACGCGTCGGAGCCGGTCGAGACCCGGCCCTGTGGCCCTGGCATTGACCCGGATGTCCTTCCATGAGCCGTCCGCCCGGAAGAAGACGGTGGCCACATCGCCGATCGCGTGGTCCTCGCGCAGGCTCCGGTAGTCGTCCCGGCCCAGATAACCGCCGACGTAGACGCGACTGGGCACCTCGGCCGCCGGGGACCCGAGGCTGAACACGGCGATGTCCATCTTCGACTGGAGGTCGAGGACTCGGCGCGTGCTCCGCTCCCGCCACATCGCCTCACGCGTGGACGGATCGTCGAAGAACGCCGGCACCGGGAACTGCTGCACCTGAGCGCCGAAGGCACTTCCGAAGCGCTGGAGGATGTCGCTCGAGTACTCGACTCCGCTGGTCTGCGTGTTGCCCGCCCCGTTGAGCTGGACGAACGTGGTGTTGTGCGTCTCCTTCTGCGTCAGCCCCCGGCTGACCGCGCTGATGGTGGATCCCCACGCGACGCCGACGATCATGTTCGAGTCCACGAACTGCGACAGGAGACGACCCGCGGTCAGCGCGACACGCTCGAGACGCTCGACCTCGCTGACGATCTCCGGGATGGGCACAACGTGGGCGACGACCCGATGCCGGTCGCGGATCCGTTGCTCCAGCATCCCCAGTCGCTCCAGCGGCGAGTTGATCCGGATGTCGACGAGCCCGCTCTCGCGCGCGAAGCTCAGCAGGCGCGACACCGACGAGCGCGATGTCTTCAGCTCCTGCGCGATGACCTCCATCGTCTTGTCCTGCATGTAGTAGAGCTGTGCGGCGGTGAGCGCGGCGATCAGCTTCGCGTCGTGTGATCCTGCATCCGACTGGGCCATGACGACCTCCTCGCTCTTGATCCTTGCACATATGTGCAACGAGCTTGCGCACGGCGGGCGTGGGGGTCGATGCTGGGGGCAAGCAACAGGGAAGGGTCGAAGATGATCGAGTCGACACACTCATCACCGGAGCGCGCAGAGGTCCGCACGGTCCGTGAATCCGGACGCACGAGCGTTCTCATCATCGGTGCAGGTATCAACGGCATCTCCGCGTTCCGTGACCTCGCCCTGCAGGGCGTCGACGTCCTGCTCGTCGAGCGAGGCGACTTCGCCTCCGGCGCGTCCGCCGCGTCGAGCCACATGATCCACGGCGGGATCCGCTACCTCGAGAACGGCGAGTTCCGACTCGTCCGCGAATCCGTCGAGGAACGGAACGGCCTGCTCAAGATCGCGCCCCACTACGTCAAGCCGCTGCAGACGACGATCCCGATCTACTCGACGTTCTCGGGCATCCTGTCGGCGCCCCTGAGGTTCCTCACGCACAAGAGCGGCAAGCCCCAGGAGCGAGGCGCATTCCTGATCAAGGTCGGGCTCACGATCTACGACACGTTCTCGCGCGACGGCGGTTCGGTGCCGCGGCACCGGTTCCTCGGCAGGAAGCGCTCGCTCGCTGAACTGCCCTCGCTCGACCCGAAGATCAAGTACACCGCCACGTACTACGACGCGTCCATGCACGACCCCGAGCGTCTCGCGCTCGACGTCCTGCAGGACGGACGCGCCGCGCACCCGGGTGCAGTGGCGCTCAACTACGTCGAGGCCATCGCCCGCGACGGCGAGAAAGTCGTCCTGCGCGACCGCGAGAGCGGCACCGAGTTCCCCGTCGCCGCCGACGTGGTCGTCAACGCCTCGGGTCCGTGGACGGATCTGACCAACGACGCTCTCGGCACCGACACCCGCTTCATGGGCGGCACCAAGGGATCGCACATCGTCCTGGACCACCCGGAGCTCCTCGAGGCCACCCGCGGCCGCGAGATCTTCTTCGAGCACTCGGACGGCCGCATCGTGCTGATCTACCCGCTCAAGGGACGCGTCCTCGTAGGAACGACCGACATCGACGCGGATCCCCGCGAGGTGCCCGTGTGCACGGATGAGGAGATCGACTACTTCTTCGAACTCATCCACCACGTCTTCCCGGGCATCGATGTGTCCCGGGAGCAGATCGTCTTCAACTTCTCGGGCATCCGGCCTCTGCCCCGTCATGAGGACACGGCTCCCGGATTCGTCTCGCGTGACTACCGCATCGAGGTGGACGAGAAGGGCGCAGCCCCGCTCGTCAGCCTCGTCGGGGGCAAGTGGACGACCTTCCGCGCTCTCGGGGAATCGCTCTCGGACGTCGTGCTCGGGCTCCTCGGACGCACCCGCACCGTATCGACCGCGGGTCGCGCGATCGGCGGCGGCCGCGACTTCCCGCGCACCGAGAAGGCTCGTCGGATCTGGATCCAGGAGAACCTCCCCGGAGCGGGCGATCGCGCGAACCCGCTGCTGGCCCGGTACGGCACCCGCGCGGCGCAGGTCTGGGAGTACATCGAGCAGGGTCCCGACGCTCCCCTCGCCGGCGGCGACCTCTCGACTCGCGAGCTCGAATGGATCGTCTCCAACGAGATGGTCGCGCGTCTGCAGGACGTCGTCCTGCGTCGCACGAGCATCGCCTTCACGGGCGGCGCGGACGCGAATGTGCTCGAAGAGCTTGCGGATGCACTCGCTCCCCTGCTCCACTGGGACCGCGCACGTCACGACGCCGAACTCGAGCAGACGCGCGCACTGTTGAACGAACGACACGGACTCCAGATCCCGTCCCGCACCCGCGGCTGACGGGGACGACGAGCGCCGCCCTCCTCGCGGCGTATTTCATAGGGTGGCAGGGCAGAGGGGCCCCGCCACATGAGAAAGGTCAATGAAGACATGACTGAAGTGAATCTCGGTCTCTACTTCCTCTCGGAGTTCGTCGGCACCGCGTTGCTGATCCTCCTCGGATGTGGTGTCGTCGCCAACGTCGCCCTCGCGAAGAACAAGGGCTTCGGCGGCGGCTTCCTGATGGTCAACTGGGGATGGGGTCTCGCGGTCTTCGTGGGTGTCCTCGCCTCCGCCTACTCCGGCGCGATCCTCAACCCGGCGGTCGGCATCGGACTCCTGGTCGGGGGGAAGATCGACTTCTCGCAGTTCGCCGTGGCGACCGGCGCAGAGCTCCTCGGAGCTATCGTCGGTGCGATCCTCACCTGGCTGGCGTACAAGCAGCACTTCGACGAGGAGCCGGACCCCGCGAACAAGCTCGGCGTCTTCTCGACCGGCCCGGCCATCCGCTCCTACGGCTGGAACCTCGTCACCGAGGTCATCGGCACGTTCGTCCTCGTCTTCGCGGTGTTCGCGTTCGCCGACTACGGAGTCGCCGACATCGGCGTCCCCGGAGGCCTCGGACCGCTCAGCGCGCTTCCGGTCGCTCTCGTCGTCGTCGGCATCGGCGCGTCCCTCGGTGGACCGACCGGATACGCGATCAACCCTGCCCGTGACCTCGGTCCGCGCATCGCCCACGCGATCCTGCCCATCAAGGGCAAGGGTTCCAGCGACTGGTCCTACTCATGGGTTCCAGTGGTCGGTCCGCTGATCGGTGGCGTCCTCGCCGCCGTCGCCGCGCCCGCTCTGCTCGGCCTCGCCTGACCCGACACCTGACTTCAAAGGAGAAACACCATGGCTGACTACATCCTCGCCATCGATCAGGGAACCACATCCAGCCGCGCGATCATCTTCGACAAGAAGGGCAGCATCATCGCGACGGGCCAGAAGGAGCACGAGCAGATCCTGCCGAAGGCCGGCTGGGTCGAGCACGACGCCTCCGAGATCTGGCGCAATGTCCAGGAGGTCATCGGCCTCGCTCTGAGCCGTGCCGACCTCACCCGTCACGACATCGCCGCGGTCGGGATCACCAACCAACGCGAGACCGCCGTGGTCTGGGACAAGACCACCGGAAAGCCCGTCTACAACGCGATCGTGTGGCAGGACACCCGCACCCAGGAGATCGTCGACCGCCTCGCCGCGGACGGAGGCGTCGAGCGGTTCAAGCCCATCGTGGGTCTGCCGTTGGCGACGTACTTCTCGGGCACGAAGATCGCCTGGATCCTGGAGAACGTCGACGGCGCGCGCGAGAAGGCGGAGGCGGGCGACCTCGTCTTCGGCACCACCGACAGCTGGGTGCTCTGGAACCTCACGGGTGGCACGGACGGCGGCGTGCACGCGACCGACGTCACGAACGCCTCCCGGACGCTCTTCATGGATCTCGAGACGCTCGAGTGGCGCGACGACATCCTCGAGGTGTTCGGCGTGCCGCGCTCGATGATGCCCGAGATCCGCTCCTCGTCGGAGGTGTACGGCGCAGCCGAGAGCTCCTCGCTGCTGCGTGAGACCCCGATCGCCGGCATCCTCGGCGACCAGCAGGCCGCCACGTTCGGACAGGCCGCCTTCCAGACCGGAGAGAGCAAGAACACCTACGGCACGGGCTGCTTCCTCATCTTCAACACGGGCGAGGAGATCGTCCACTCGAAGAACGGGCTGCTCACGACGGTCGGCTACAAGCTCGGCGACCAGCCGACGCACTACGCCCTGGAGGGATCCATCGCGGTCACGGGATCGCTCATCCAGTGGCTCCGCGACCAGCTCGGCATCATCTCCTCGGCCCCGGAGGTCGAGGAGCTGGCGGAGAAGGTCGATGACAACGGCGGCGTCTACATCGTGCCGGCGTTCTCGGGACTGTTCGCTCCGTACTGGCGTGCGGACGCCCGCGGCGCCATCGTCGGCCTCACCCGCTACGCGAACAAGAACCACATCGCTCGCGCAGCGCTCGAAGCAGTGGCGTTCCAGACGCGCGACGTCCTCGATGCGGTGAACGCCGACGCGGGTGTGGATCTGACCGAGCTCAAGGTCGACGGCGGAATGGTCGCCAACGACGCGCTCATGCAGTTCCAGGCGGACGTCCTCGGTGTGCCCGTCGTGCGGCCTGTGGTCGCAGAGACGACGGCGCTCGGCGCCGCGTACGCCGCCGGCCTTGCCGTGGGCTTCTGGAGCGGTCTCGACGACCTCTCCTCCAACTGGCAGGAGGACCGTCGCTGGGAGCCGTCGATGGACGGGGACGAGCGCGACCGCCAGCTGCGTCTGTGGCGCAAGGCCGTCACCAAGTCGATGGACTGGGTCGACGAAGACGTGAAGTGATCTCAGCGCGCTGAGCAGACGGGCCCGGAGGACTTCCCCTCCGGGCCCGTCTCGCGTCTCAGCGGGGCCCTCTCATCGCTCGACGCCGTCGAGGGCTGCGACGCGCGGCTGGCGGGCGAAGGGCAGGGGCGGTTCAGCCCTTGCCGAACAGCTTCTGGATCTCCGCGAGGTCGGCTTCGCTCGGCGCTGCGGACCCGCCGAGACCGAACCCCGAACCGGTCGGGTTCGCCGCAGGAGCGAGGCCGGCGTTCTCGGCCGCCCGCTTGGCGGGATTGCCCGAACGCGAACCGCCCGACGACTTGCCCTTCTTGCCGCGCTTCGACGACGCACCGGGCTTGCCGAGTCCTGGCATGGCGCCCATTCCCGGGATGTTCGGAGTACCGCCGCGTGCGACGGTCTTCATCATCTTGGCCGCCTGGTCGAAGCGCTGCACGAGCTGGTTCACGTCTGTGACGGTCATACCCGATCCCCGGGCGATGCGCAGACGACGTGAGCCGTTCAGCACCTTCGGGTTGCGCCGCTCTCCCGGGGTCATCGAGCGGATGATCGCCTCTGTGCGGTCGATCTCGCGCTCATCGAAGTCCTCGAGCTGCTGCTTCATCTGGCCCATGCCGGGCAGCATGCCCAGCATCTTCTTCATCGAGCCCATCTTCTTCATCTGCTGAAGCTGATCGAGGAAGTCCTCGAGAGTGAACTGCTCGGTGGCCAGCTTCTCGGCCATCTTCATGGCTTCTTCCTCGTCGAAGGCCTGCTGGGCCTGCTCGATGAGGGTGAGGATGTCGCCGAGGTCGAGGATGCGGCTCGCCATGCGGTCGGGGTGGAACGGCTCGAGATCCTCGAGGCGCTCGCCCGTCGAGGCGAAGATGATGGGGCGACCGGTCACGGAGGCCACCGAGAGCGCAGCACCGCCGCGCGCATCGCCGTCGAGCTTCGAGAGCACGACGCCGGTGAAGTCGACGCCCTCCTGGAACGCCTTCGCCGTGTTCACGGCATCCTGGCCGATCATCGCGTCGATGACGAAGAGGACCTCGTCAGGATCGACTGCCTTGCGGATGTCGGCGGCCTGCTTCATGAGCTCGGCATCCACGCCGAGACGACCGGCGGTGTCGATGATGACCACGTCGTGCTGCTGCCGGCGGGCGTGCTCGACGCCGTCTCGCGAGACCTTCACGGGGTCGCCGACACCGTTGCCCGGCTCCGGCGCGTAGATCGTGGCGCCCGCCTGCTCGGCGACGACCTGGAGCTGATTGACGGCGTTGGGACGCTGGAGATCGGCGGCGACCAGCAGCGGCGTGTGTCCCTCGCCTTCCAGCTGCTTCGCGAGCTTGCCTGCGAACGTGGTCTTTCCCGAGCCCTGGAGGCCTGCGAGCATGATGACCGTCGGAGCGGTCTTGGCGAACCGCAGGCGCCGTTGCTCTCCGCCGAGGATCGCGACCAGCTCCTCGTTGACGATCTGCACGACCTGCTGGGCCGGGTTCAGCGCCTTGTTGACCTCGTCGCCGAGCGCCCGCTCGCGCACCTTCGCGGTGAACTCCTTGACGACGGACAGGGCGACATCGGCGTCGAGGAGCGCCCGGCGGATTTCGCGGACCGTCCCGTCGACGTCCGCCGCGGTGAGCTTTCCCTTCGTGCGAAGGTTGCGGAAGGTCTCGGTGAGCCGATCGGAGAGCGTGCCAAAGGTAGCCATGGTGCTACCGATTCTATCCGAGCAGGACCGTGGTGCTCAGCCCCGCCACGGAAGATCGTGGATCATGCCGAGCGCGTCGCTCAGCACGGCATCCGGCGTCTCCCTGCCCGCACCCTGTTCGGCCCAGACGCGAAGGGTGGAGAGCACTGCCGCCGCGTGCGCGGACCCCAGGATGTCCGCTCTGATCGCGTCCACGCCCGAAGCCGTCGCCGACGCGGCCACCGCGGACGCGAGCCTGACGTGTCGGAGTCCGGTGTCCCTGACCATCTCATCCTGCAGCCCCATCGCCCCGGCGTTGCGCAGAGCGAGCGCGAGTGGATCCGGATCGAAGCCCTCGACGATGCGCAGGAGGATGTCGCGTATGTCGCTGCCCTGCGCATCGGCCCCGAGCGCGGCGAGCGACTCGATCGCCTGCCCTATCCGCTCGTCGAGGCCCGACCACAGCACGTCGCTCTTCGACGTGAAGTAGTTGAAGAAGCTCGACCGGCTGACTCCCGCGCGGCGGGTGATGTCGGCGACCGACGTGGCGTCGTATCCCTGCTCGAGGAAGAGCTCGCACGCCGCCTCGGCGAGGGTCTCGCGGGAGGAGGCCTTCGGGCGCCCCGCCCGGTTCGTGCTGCTCATGCCCCCACGGTACCGCGCGGCGCCGTTCCGGCGCGGGCGCTCGCAGGAGGAGTATTGTTGGACCCAATCCATCTATCAGCGAAGGCGGTACGGAGATGCTCGACATCCTCACCCCCGGTCTCGCGCCGGACTTTGTCCCGTACACGGTCGGCTGGGATCTGCAGCGTCGCATCCATGCCGACATCGTCGACGGCACGCGTCCCGACACCCTCATCCTTCTGGAGCACGAGGCCGTCTACACAGCGGGCAAGCGCACCGAGAGCCATGAGCGCCCGCAGGACGGCACCCCCGTGATCGACGTCGATCGCGGCGGCAAGATCACCTGGCATGGCCCGGGGCAGCTCGTCGGGTACCCCATCGTGAGGCTCCCGGAGCCCATGGACGTGGTCGCGCACGTCCGGCGTCTCGAACGGATCCTCATCGACGTCCTGCGTCCTTTCGGAGTCGACGGATACCGGGTCGAGGGCCGCAGCGGCGTCTGGGTCCGCCGACCGCTCTCCGAGGACAAGATCGCTGCGATCGGGGTCCGCGTGCAGCAGGGAGTCACGATGCACGGCTTCGCCGTCAACTGCGACAACGGCCTGGCCGGATTCCGCGGCATCATCCCGTGCGGAATCACCGATGCCGGTGTCACGACGGTCAGCGAGGTGGTCGGGGCGGACGTCTCCCCCGCCGACATCCACGACGCCGTGTCCGACGCCTTCCTCTCCGACTATTCCGACGCCGACCACGCAGGAGCACTCGCATGACCGCTGCACCCGAGGGCCGAAAGCTCCTCCGCCTCGAGATCCGCAACGCCGAGACGCCGATCGAACGGAAACCGGAGTGGATCCGGACGAAGGCGAAGATGGGTCCGGAGTACACCGCGCTCCAGACACTCGTGAAGAGCGAGGACCTGCATACGGTCTGCCAAGAGGCAGGCTGCCCCAACATCTTCGAATGCTGGGAGGACAAAGAGGCGACGTTCCTGATCGGCGGCTCGCAGTGCACGCGCCGCTGCGATTTCTGCCAGATCGACACGGGGAAGCCCGACGCATACGACACGGATGAGCCGCGCCGCGTCGCCGAGAGCGTCCAGCGGATGGGGCTGCGGTACGCCACCGTGACGAGTGTCGCGAGAGACGACCTGCCCGACACCGGAGCCTGGCTCAACGCCGAGACGGTGCGCAGGATCCACGATCTCAACCCGAACACGGGAGTGGAGCTGCTCGCGAACGAGCACAACGCGGATCCTCAGTTCCTGGGGCAGATCTTCGACGCTCGTCCGGAGGTCTTCGCGCACAACGTGGAGACCGTGCCCCGCATCTTCAAGCGCATCCGTCCTGCCTTCCGCTACGAGCGGTCCCTGGATGTCATCACGCAGGCCCACGACGCGGGTCTCATCACCAAGTCGAATCTCATCCTCGGCATGGGAGAGGAACCGGAGGAGGTGGTGCAGGCACTCGAGGATCTGCACGGCGCCGGGTGCGACATCATCACGATCACCCAGTACCTGCGTCCGTCACCGAGGCATCTTCCCGTGGCGCGCTGGGTGAAGCCGGCGGAGTTCGTCGAGTTCAAGGAGGAGGCAGAGCGGATCGGCTTCCTCGGCGTCCTCGCTGGACCTCTCGTGCGCTCGTCGTACCGCGCCGGACGGCTGTGGGCGCAGTCGATGGTGTCGAAGGGGCGCGAGATCCCCTCTCACCTGGCGCACATCGCCGACAGCGCCGACCTCGGATTCGCGCAGGCGGTCTGACCGCTGCGCGCGAGAGGAGCGGCTCAGTCCGCGCTCATGACGGATTGGACGCTGCCGTCCGACCCGAGGTTCACGAGGAGGACGTCATCGGTCGTGTCCGCGTCGAGCGCGTACTCGAGCACGGCGAAAGGCTCCGATCCTCCGTGCTCGTCGGCGAGGATCGTCATGCTCATGAGCCGCAGCGATCGGATGATGTCGACCGCCGCGTCGCCGCTCACGTCCACCAGGACCTCTTCGAGCTCGTCGCCGTACGCCTCCTGCTGTTGCAGGATGTACTCGGTCACCTCGCTCGTGCGATCGTCGACTTCCGACAGCATGCCCCGACGCGCAGTGGCATCGACGCTCTCGAGGCCCGCGATGAGGGATGCGGCGATGTCCAGCGCGTCTGCGGAGACGTCGTCCTGGTCGGGCGCGGTGAGATCGACCGTGACGCTCTGGTCACCCAGCTCCACGGTCTCCGACCAGAAGATCGAGCCGTCGGGTCCTGAGGACAGGAGTCCGAAGTAGTCGTGTTCGATCGCCATAACGCTATGAAACCAGCCTCCTGCTCGCGGCGGTAGCCCCGTCTCAGCCGACCAGCGACTGGACGAAGACGTGGGGGGTGAAACCGGTCAGGTCGTCGATGCCCTCACCCTGTCCGAGGAGCTTGACGGGGATTCCGGTGCGTTCCTGCACTGCGAGCACGAAACCGCCCTTCGCCGACCCGTCGAGCTTCGTGAGCACCAGTCCCGTCACACCGGCGTGCTGCAGGAAGGCCTCGGCCTGCATGACGCCGTTCTGCCCCGTCGTGGCGTCGAGCACGAGCAGGACCTCGCTGATCGGCGCCTGCTTCTCGATGACGCGGCGGATCTTGGAGAGCTCATCCATCAGGCCGCCCTTGGTGTGCAGGCGCCCCGCGGTGTCGATGATGGCGATCTCGATGCCCTCGCGCTGGGCGTACTCGATGGTCTGGTAGGCGACGGATGCCGGATCCTGACCCTCCTGCTGCGGACGCACGATCGCCGCTCCGCCGCGTTGGGCCCAGGTCGCGAGTTGGTCGACTGCGGCTGCGCGGAACGTGTCCGCCGCGCCCACGACGACGCTGCGCTGATACCCGCGCAGGAACTTCGTGAACTTGCCGATCGTGGTGGTCTTGCCCACTCCGTTGACGCCGACGACGAGAACGACCGCCGGCCGCTCCGTGAGCTTCAGCGTGGTGTCGAACTTGGCGAAGTGCTCCTCGAGGGTCTCCCGCAGCATGCGGTGCAGATCCTTCGGGTCGGTCGTGCGGAAGCGCTCGACCTTGGCGCGGAGCTCCTCGACGACGCGCTCGCTGATGTCCGGACCGAAGTCGGCGGTGATGAGCGCCGTCTCCAGATCCTCCCAGGTGGTCTCGTCGATGGTGGGCTTGACGAACATCCCGCGCAGCGCACGGGTGAGGGACCAGGACTTCTCCGCCATGACTCCAGCCTAGGGCCAGCATCCTCGAGGACCGGTGATCGTGACCTACGCTCTGAGCACAACTCGGCTCAGCCGGCGGCCGCCGCGGCACGATCGCCGACGCGCTGCCCGACCACCGCAGAGACGCCGTCCTGGCGCATCGAGACGCCGTACAGAGCGTCCGCGATCTCCATCGTGCGCTTCTGATGCGTGATCACGAGCAGTTGCGAACTCTCGCGCAACTGCTCGAACACGGTCAGGAGGCGGCCGAGGTTGGCATCGTCGAGCGCTGCCTCGACCTCGTCGAGGATGTAGAACGGGCTCGGCCGCGCCTTGAAGATCGCGACCAGCAGCGCGACGGCCGCCAGCGAGCGCTCCCCTCCGGAGAGCAGCGACAGTCGTTCGATCTTCTTGCCGACGGGCCGCACCGAGACCTCGATGCCCGTGGTGAGCATGTTGTCCGGGTCGGTGAGCGAGATGCTCCCGGACCCGCCGGGGAACAGGAGCGGGAAGACCTCGCCGAAGGCCTCCTTGGTGTCTTCGAAGGCGCTGGCGAAGATCGTCTGCATGCGTTCGTCGAGGTCGGCGATGATCGTCAGGAGATCCTGGCGTGTCTGCGTGAGGTCCGTCAGCTGCTCGGTGAGAAAGGCATGACGCTGCTCGAGCGCGGCGAACTCCTCGAGCGCGAGCGGGTTCACACGACCCAGTTGCGCCAGCTTGCGCTCGGCGTCCGTGAGCCGGCGCTGCTGGATGCGCCGATCGAACGGGATGGCGGTGTCGTCCACCAGCTCGTCGTCGGGCGCCTCGGACAGCGGATCGCGCGGAACGAGCTGGTCAGGTCCATATTCCGCAACGAGAATATCTTCATCGAGTGCGAGCTCTGACGCCACGCGCTCGAGCAGGCTGTGCAGATGGAGCTTCTTCTCGTGGATCTGGAGCTCGAGCCCGTGGACGCTCTCGGTGAGACCCGCGAGCCTCTCGCGCAGCGACGTCTCCTGCGCACGCAGAGCGGTGAGCTCCTCGTTCTGCGCAGATCGCGCGGCCTCCGCCTCGGCGAGAGCCATCCGTGCCTCCGTGACGGAGCGATCGAGGGAGTCGAGGATGCGCGGGAGCTCCTCGGCCACCCCGGCCGCCGCCTCGCGCTGAGCTCGCCTGATGACCGCACGTCGCGCGGCTTCGGCGGCGGCGTCCCGCTCCTGCTCCCGCTGCCGCTCGAGAGCAGCGACCCGTGCCTGGGCGGCACGGACGCGCTCGCGGAGGGTCTCGATCTCGAGGCGAGCGCGCACCTCGCCCTCCCGGGCGAGCTCGAGCGACTCCAGCAGTCCGTCGCGCGCGGAGGCGTCGAGGACGGGTCGCGGGGCGGACACCGCCGCGTCCAAGGCTGCCTTCGCGGACTCCGCCTTCGCCTCGGCATCCTCCACCGCCGCCTGCGCCTGCGCGAGCCCGGTCTCGAGTCGTTGGCACTCCGCCACGGCCGATTCGTGGGTCACGGTGATGCGGTTGACCTGCTCCGCATGAGTGGCGAGGGCGGCATCGTGCTCGCGCAGCGCTCGCAAGGCGTCCTTCGCCTGCCGCCTCGTCGTCTCCACGGCCTCGTTCGCGTCCTCCCGCGCCTCGCGCAGCGAGTCCACGATCACCTGGACCTCGGCGAGTCGCTCGGTGGCCGCATCGCGCTCCGCCGCGAGCTCGAGGCGCGAGCGCTCACCCCCGGATCCGGTCCGCAGCGTCTGCGCCGTGACGACGTCGCCGGCACCGGTGACGATCGTCGTGGTCGTGTCGCCGGCGGCGTCGAGTGCTCCTCGAGCAGCCCGGGCCTCGTCGAGACCGTCGGCGATGAGGACGTGCGACAGGATGCCCATCACGCCGTCCGGCGCTGTGACGGTCTCGGTCGCGGGTGTGACACCGGGAAGGACGGGAAGCTCGACACTCGGACGCCGCGCGTCGGCGACGACGAAGTCGACGACGCCCCTGCGATGGTCTGCTGCCTCCTTCGCCAGCGCGAACGCGTCGGACGCCGCGTCGACGAGGACTCCCTCGGCGAGCGGACCGAGGACGGCGGCGATGGCGGCCTCGAAACCGGCCCTGACCTGCACCGCATCGCCGACGAGCCCGCGGATGCCGTGGCCTCCGGTCCTGACGATCTCCGCCGCTCCCCCGGAGACTGCGAGCGCGCTGCTGAGCGCGGCCGCCTTGGCGGTCAGCGCATCGACCTCACGCTCCGCCGCATGCAGTCGCTCGCGCAGCGTCTCGCGCTCGGCTTCGGCGGCCGTCGCGGCCCGCTGAGCGCTGTCGTATGCGGCGGAGTGCTCGGCGGCCGTCCCTTCGGGGGCCTCCGCCTCGTCGATTCTCTCCAGCGCCTCCGCCGCTTCGCGACGGCGTGCGTTCGCCGCCTCGAGGGCGTTCTCCTGTCGGAGCACCGCGCCGCGGACGGCGGCCAGGGCGGATGCTGCGGCTTCGGCGGTTCCGCGCAGCGAGGACACGCGCATGTCGTATTCCGAGACGAGGGCGCTCTGCTCCGCGATGTCGACATCGAGGGTGTCGAGCTCCGCGCGTGCGTGGACGACCTCGCGGCTCGCGACCGTCGCGGCATCCTGTGCATCTCCGAGACCGGCGGAGATCTCGGTGATCTCGTCCTTCGCCTCGTCGATCGTGCTCTGGGTGACGGTCACCGCGGTGACCGCAGCATCGTCCTCCTCGGAGCCGAGCAGAGCGAGGCGCTGGTTGGCGAGCGTATAGAGCCCCCGCATGCGCTCCTGCGCCTGCTCGAGGCCGAACGCGACACCGCGCGCCTGGTCCACGGCGACGGAGTTCTGATCCTGTTCGAGGCGCGCGATGGCGGAACGAACCACCTCGGCCTGGTCCGACAGCACCAGCCGCTCCGTGTGCCGCTCCTGCTCCGTGCGCGTGTGGTCGGCAAGCGCCGTCCGCAGGGCCACGACGTCGTCGGCGAAGATGCGCGCCTTGGCATCGCGGACCACCGCAGCGATCGTCTGAGCCTCGCGCGCGATCTCCGCCTGCCTGCCGAGCGGCTTGAGCTGACGTCGGATCTCCCCGGCCAGATCGCTCAGGCGGGTGAGGTTCGTCTCCATCGCATCGAGCTTGCGGAGGGTCTTCTCCTTACGACGCCGATGCTTGAGGATGCCGGCCGCCTCCTCGACGAACCCACGTCGATCCTCCGGCGAGGCCTGGAGAACCGTGTCCAGACGCCCCTGCCCGACGATGACGTGCATCTCCCGCCCGAGCCCCGAGTCGCTGAGGAGCTCCTGCAGGTCGAGCAGGCGGCAGTTCTCGCCGTTGATGGCGTATTCGCTCGAACCGTTGCGGAACAGCGTCCTGCTGATCGTCACCTCGGCGTACTCGATCGGCAGGGCGCCGTCGCTGTTGTCGATGGTGAGCTGGACCTCGGCGCGCCCCAGGGGTCCGCGTGTCGACGTGCCGGCGAAGATGACATCCTCCATCTTGCCGCCGCGCAGCGTCTTCGCCCCCTGCTCCCCCATGACCCACGCGAGCGCGTCGACGACGTTCGACTTGCCGGAGCCGTTCGGCCCGACGATGCATGTCACACCCGGCTCGAAGACGAAACTGGTGGGCTGCGCGAAGGACTTGAACCCCTTGAGGGTCAGGCTCTTCAGATGCATGCGCGCGCCGCGCTTCCGGGGTGAATCACGCCCATACGCTACCGGAATCCCGCGTCAGGACCGGCATCCCGCGCGGGCCTCGAGAGAACCCGTCCGGCGTGCGACACGCCGAGCCGAACACCGGATGCTTGACGGACACGCCCGGGCTTCGCTACCGTAACCTCCGGATCGCCACACGAAAGGAGGTTACCGATGATGATCACTCAGAACGCACAGGCCACTGGCCTCGCCGCGCCATTCGCGCCGCGCCTTGCGTATTCGGTAACCGCCGGCGTCCGTCTCAGCGCGCTCGCATAGCGCCGCAGCCCGAGGACTCCGCCCTGTGAGGGCGCTCCTCCTCTGCGCCCTCTCGCGCCCCACCCTCTGATCCCTTCGGATCACGGATCTCCGTCGACCCCGGCGACTCGTCCACTCGTGACGCTCCGGGTTCGCCTCACTTCCGCTGCTCGTCCGGCGCCGTTCTGCGCCGTGCGACGGCTCGCTCCCGCACACCCTCACCGAAGGACACATCGTGAACACCACGTTGCACCACCACACCGTCCACCCTCCGGATACCGAGGACCCCACGGTCCTGCACATCCCCGCACCCGACGACCTGCGCCGCCTCGCCCTCGCCGATCGTCTCTCCCTCCGCATCGGCCTCTGGCTGCTCCAGAGGGCACAGCGTCCACGAAACGCGCGCCGCCTCGCTGCGGCCCCGATCGACCCGCTGTTCCTGGACCGTCTCCACGGCCCGAGCGACCCGAACCTGGCTCTGCTCACCCTCGACCTGCATCGCCAGCTGCGCTGACCCGGAGGCCATCGATGAGCATCCCCCTCACCACCGATGCCACGCTGCATCCGCTCGTGCTTCCCGCACGGGCGGATGCAGCCGACGCGGGCGAGTTCCGAGAACTCGCCCGCGTGCGCAACGCCGTCTACCGAGAACTCACCGGCCGCGCCGAGCAGGACCTCACTCCCGAAGCCCTTCTCCCGCTTCTCCGTTCGCGGAAAGAGCGCACCACCGTCGTCTGGGCCGTGCGGGTCGACGAAGAGATCGTCGGCCGTGCCGTCGTCGACATCCCGCTCGAGGACGGCTCACGGGTCGCCATCGCCTCGATCGAGATCCATCCCCACGTGTGGGGACGTGGAATCGGCTCGGCGATCCTGCCGCACATCGAGGCCGTCGTTCGCGACCACGGGCGGACGGTGATCCAGAACTGGACCGAGCAGCAGGCGGGCGATGGTGCGCGCCTGGAGGCGCGCACCGGGTACGGGAGCGTCCCCGACGATCACGTCGCACGTTTCCTCCGACGCCACGGCTTCACCCTGGAGCAGGTGTACCGCGTGAGCCGGCTCCCGGCGACGGACGAGAGCGTGCGACGCGCGCAGACGCTGCTCGACGACGCACGCACGTTCTCCGCGGACTACCGCGTGCTGCAGTGGATGATCCCGACACCTGCAGAGCACCTCGAGGGGTATGCGTGGCTGAAATCCCGCATGTCGACCGACGCACCGTCCGCAGACCTCGAGACCGATGAGGAGTTCTGGGATCCGCAGCGCGTGATCGATGCCGAGGCGCGGATCTCGGAGATGGGCCAGACGATGCAGGTGACAGTCGCGCATCACGTCGGCACCGGCGAGCTGGCCGCATTCACTGAACTCGGCATCGGCCCGGATCCGACCGCGACGACGCATCAGCACGACACCCTCGTGCTCAGGGAGCATCGTGGCCACCGGCTGGGCCAGCTCGTCAAGTGCGCCGCTCTCCTCGCCTGGAGGGAGGCGAACCCCGGATCACCGGAACTGATCACCTACAACGCCGAGGAGAACCGGCCCATGCTCTCCATCAACGAAGCGATGGGATTCGAACCCATCGCATACGAAGGCGCTTGGAAGAAGGAGCTGAGATGACCACCACCACCCTGACGATCTCACCGCTGAGAGTCCCGGCATCGCTGACCGACGACGACGGCGCTGAGTTCCGCGCCTACGGCGAGCTCAACCGCCTCATCTGCGATGAGGCGGTCGGCCTGCCGGAGATCGCCCCCGATGCCGCGCAGATGCTCGCCTCCTGGCAAGACGCGACCGACACCCTGCACACGGGGTTCGTCGCCCGTGAGCGCGGCGAGATCGTGGGCATGATCACCATCGACTATGCGCAGGAGGCGGACGCGCAGGCCGCGGAGATCGACCTCCTCGTACCGGAGCGCCATTGGGGAACCGGTGTCGAGGACGCGTTGCTCGACCTCGCGGAGAGCGAGGCACGGGCACATGGACGCTCCCTCATCCAGACCTGGACTCTGCACCGACCCGTTTCGTCCGGCGAGATGATCACGCCGCGGACCGGCTGGGGACGCATTCCCACGACTCCGCTGGCGGACGCGATCGCCGCGAGGGGCTACGTCTTCGAGCAGGTGGAGCGCAACAGCGAGTTCGACCTGCGCGCCGACCCCGCGCCACTGCGCGCCCTGCTCGCCGAGGCCGACGCAGCCGCAGGCGCCGACTACCGCCTTCTGCACTGGATGGCTCCGACGCCACGGGAGTTCCAGGACGGATATGCCGCGATCCTCGCTCGGCTGTCGACCGACGCGCCCAGCGGGGACATGGAGTTCGTCGCCGAGCACTGGGACGCCGACCGCGTCGTGCGACGGGAGAGGCGGCTCACCGGAGCCGGTCAGGCCCTGTCCGTGACGGCGGCGCAGCACCTGCCGAGTGGAGACCTCGTGGCGTACAACGAGCTGCTCATCGGCGCCGACCGCACCCGGACGACGCACCAGCTCGGCACGCTCGTCGCGCGTGACCATCGTGGCCATCGCCTGGGCGCGCTCGTGAAGGCCGCGAACCTGCTGCGCTGGCGCGATCTCATGCCACTCTCCCCTGCGGTCTCGACCTTCAACGCCGAGGAGAACCGTCCGATGCTCTCGATCAACGAGACGATCGGGTTCCGACCGGTGTCGTACGCCGGCGCGTGGCAGAAGCGGCTCTGAGGGTCACCCGCCCGATGCCGCCCGGCGGATGCCTGAGCATCCGCCGGGCCGATGCACGCGGCGGAGCGGGGATGACGAGGAGTGGGTCGAGGGGTCAGCGTCGACGCTGACAGCGAGGGCAGTAGTGGCTCGAGCGGTTCATGAAGGCCTCCCGCCGGATGGGTCCGCCACACCGCGGGCACGGCTGACCGCCGCGACCGTACGCGTTCAGCGAGTGCGCGAAATACCCCGCCTGACCGTTCACGTTCACGTACTGCGCATCGAAGCTGGTGCCACCCTCGGCCAGAGCTCGTGCGAGGACGGTGCGGATCTCGGCGAGAAGTCGCCCGGCGGCAGGGGCGGACAGTCTGTTCGCGGGCGTCTCGGGGTGGATGCGAGCCGCCCAGAGAGACTCGTCGGCGTAGATGTTGCCGACTCCGCTGATCACCTGCTGATCGAGCAGGACCCGCTTGATCGCGCTGCCCCGGCGGCGGAGGGCTGCGAAGAAGGACACATCGTCGAAGTGCGGGTCGACGGGGTCTCGCGCGATGTGGACGACCTGGGTGGGGATCGCCGTCGGCCCGTCGAGCACGAGTCCGACGACGGCGAGCGAGCCGAACGTGCGCTGATCGGCGAACACGATCGCAAGCTGGCCGTGCGAGGGATGCTCGATGTGGAGGCGGATGCGCTCGTGACGCTCGGCGGCCGCATCGGGAGGTCGCAGCAGCATCTGCCCGCTCATGCCGAGGTGAGCGATGAGCGCGGAGTCGCCGGTGTCGAGAGGGAGCCACAGGAACTTGCCGCGACGCGCTGCACCCGAGAAGGTCCGCCCCTCGAGGCGCCCGACGAAGTCCGCCGCCCCCGCGACGTGGCGGGTGAGTGCGCGCTCGTCGAAGACGCTCACTCCAGTGATGAGGGATCCGACCGCGGCGGGGGCCAGTCCTGCGCGGACGACCTCGACCTCGGGGAGCTCAGGCACGCTCGTTGATCAGGCGCCAGGCGCTGAGCGCCGCCGCCATCTCTGCGGTCTTCTTGCTGCTTCCGTTGCCGATCATCGTCACGTCGCCGACGACGACGGTCGCGGTGAAGCGGCGGTCGTGATCCGGCCCGCTCGCCTCCACGGAGTACTGCGGGGGTGTCGAACCCACACGGGCCGCGAGCTCCTGCAGGCTCGTCTTCGGATCCATCGCCGCGCCGTACCTCTCGGGGTCGGCCAGCAGAGGCTTCGTGAGTCGGAGCACCAGCTCCGTGGCCGCCTCAGGACCCGCCGACAGGTAGGTGGCGCCGATGACGGCCTCCATGGTGTCCGCGAGGATCGAATCCTTGTCCCGCCCGCCGGTCTGCTCCTCGCCTCGGCCCAGCAGCAGGTGACTGCCGAGGTCGATGCCGCGCGCGACCTCGGCGAGAGCCACGGTCGAGACGACGCTCGCGCGCCGCTTCGCCAGCTCGCCCTCGTCGAGATCCGGATGGGTGGTGAACAGCATGACCGTCACCGCCTGGCCGAGCACGGAGTCGCCGAGGAACTCCAGGCGCTCGTTGTGCGGGATGCCGCCGTGTTCGTAGGCGTAGGAACGGTGGGTGAGAGCCAACTCCAGAAGCTCCGCGTCGATATCGACGCGGAGCTTGGCTGGGAGAGGTCTCGTCCCCCGAGGGACCTCAGTCACGATGACTCGCGACTCAGACGTCTGCGACCTTGCGGCCCTTGTACTCGAGGAAGAGCTCGGTGCCCTGCGAGTCGGTGACGACCTTCGCCTGGTGAGGGCGGCTGTAGACGACCTTGCCGTTCTCGACGGTCTTGACGAGGGCAGGAGCTTCCGCCTTCCACTGCGCGCGGCGCGAGCGGGTGTTGGAACGGGATACCTTGCGCTTCGGGGGGTTACCAGCCATGACTAGCTCTCTTCTTTCTCGGCGGCGCGGCTCTCTGCCCCACCGTCCTGGTCTGTGATCTGCTGGAGCGCGCTCCACCGAGGATCGATGGGAGCGGCCTGCTCCGTTCCGGTGCTCTCGGTCAGCCTCTCGCCCGTCTTCGGGTCGAGCCCGGGGCAATCCGGCTGACACACCGGCTGAAAAGGAAGCGACAGTACGGCCGCATCCCTGACAAGAGTTTCAAGATCCACGTGGTCGTCTTGAACCTCGAAGTCAGTTTCTTCCTCACCAGGATACGCGAAAAGCTCCTGGAACTCGACTTCGACGGGCCGAGCGATGTCGATCAGGCATCTTCCGCACACGCCGGAGTACTCCGCATCGGCTGTTCCGGACACGAGAATGCCCTCGTGCACGGACTCGAGACGGACATCGACATCGAGGGTCGACCCTGCCTCGAACGTCACGATTCCCTCTCCCCAGGACTCGGCGAGAGTGACGGGGAAGACATGCTCGCGCATCTCTCCCGGCTTGCGGACGATGTCGCGGACGGGGAGGACGAAAGGACCATTCAGTCGGGAACGCACCAGACGATTCTATCCGCTCGAGAGGCTCTGGAGCTGGTTCCGACCTGAGTGCGGGCAGCCCGCGCGACCCACGCCGGGCCTCAGATCCCGCGTGACCCCGTGTCGAGGAATGCCGCCACGGCGGGCGGCACGAAGGGCGATACGTCGCCGCCGAGGCCCGCCACCTGACGCACCAGCGAGCTCGATACCAGCGCGTGGGAGGGGTCGGGCAGAAGGAACACGGTCTCGATGTCGGCGAGGTGCCTGTTGACGATCGCCATCGGCGTCTCGTACGCGACGTCGATCTGCGAGCGGATTCCCTTCACCAGGACGCCCGCCCCCACGTCACGCGCATAGTCGACGAGCAGCCCCATGCTCCAGGATCCGACGACGACGTTGCCGTCGACACCGTCCTCGGCGATCGACTGCTCGAGGAGCGCCATGCGCTGCGCGATCGGCAGCATCGCCTCCTTGCCGGGGTTGTGCACGACGAGCACGTGAAGCTCGTCGTACAGCCTGGCCGCCCGACGGATCACGTCGAGGTGACCCAGGGTCGGCGGATCGAAAGAACCCGGGACGACGGCGATCCGACTGCTCATGGCACCAGCCTAAAGCACACCGCGCAGCACTCAGTTCTTCGCGAGTGCAGCGCGATCCTCGTCGCTGACCCGTCGCTCGATCGCCGAACGGAGGCCGGGATTCGACCGCAGCAGCGGGTCGGCGGACAGTATGGCCTCGGCGAGCTCCCGCGCCCTCACGATGAGGTGCGAGTCCTTGACGACGCGGAGGAGCTTCAACGACGAGCGGACTCCGGCCTGGGCGGCGCCGAGCACGTCGCCTTCGCCGCGAAGATCGAGATCGACCTCCGCGAGGGCGAACCCGTCGAGCGTCGCAGCGACCGCCTCCACGCGCTCGCGCGCGACCGAACCCGCTTCGGCCTCGGTGACGAGCAGGCAGAGACCGGGCACGCCACCCCGGCCGACGCGACCTCGCAGCTGATGGAGCTGCGACACGCCGAACCGGTCGGCGTCGAGCACGATCATCGTCGACGCGTTGGGCACGTCGACGCCGACCTCGATGACGGTGGTGGCCAGCAGCAGGTCGATGTCCCCGCGGGCGAAGGATTGCATCACGGCATCCTTCTCATCCGACGGCATCCGCCCGTGCAGCACGGCGCGTCGCAGACCTCCCAGCGTCGGATGCGTCGCGAGAGCCTCGTCGAGCTGCACCACGCCCCAGCGGGGGCCGGAGGCGCCGTCCGGCTGCAGTGCGAGCTGCTCCCCCGCCTCAGCCGTCTTCTTCGTCGTATCGATCGCGGCGCACACCGCGAACACCTGTCTCCCCTGCGCGATCTCCTCCCCGGCTCGCTCCCACACCCTGTTGAACCAGCCGGGATGCTCGGCGAGCGGGGCGACGAACGACTCGATGCCCGCCCGACCCTTCGGCATGGTGCGAATGACGGACGTGTCGAGATCGCCGAACACCGTCATCGCGACCGTGCGCGGGATGGGGGTGGCCGTGAGCACGAGTGCGTGCGGGCTCGAGCCCTTGGCGCGGAGCGCTTCGCGCTGCTCGACCCCGAACCGGTGCTGCTCATCGACGACGACGAGGCCGAGATCGGCGAACGTGGTCTTCTCGCCGAGCAGGGCGTGCGTACCGACGACGATCAGCGACTGCCCGGATGCCACCCGCAGAGCGGCCTTGCGGCGCTCGGCGGCAGGGAGCTGCCCGGTGAGCAGAGTGGGCATCACGAGGGGCGCCAGCTGGGGGCCGAGCATCTTGGTGATCGAGCGCAGATGCTGGCCCGCCAGCACCTCGGTCGGCGCGATGAGCGCAGCCTGCCCACCCGACTCGGCCACCTGCAGCATGGCGCGGAGCGCCACCAGCGTCTTGCCGGATCCGACCTCTCCCTGCACGAGACGGTTCATCGGCCACGCCGCGACGAGGTCGGCCGCGACCTGCTCCCCCACCGTCTCCTGGTCCGGCGTGAGCGAGTACGGCAGCGCCGCGTCGAACCGTTCGAGCAGCCCGCCCGGAGACGCCGGGCGAGCAGTCGCCGACAGCGCGCGCACCGCGTCGCGCTGCTGCAGCAGCGCCGTCTGCAGGGTCAGCGCCTCGTGCATCCGCAACGTGCGGACCGCCGGATCTATGTCGTTGCGCGTCTTCGGTCGGTGGATCTGCTCCAGCGCCTCTCGGGCCGTCAGCAGTTCTTCCCGCGTGCGCACCTCGTCGGACAGCGGTTCCGGCACCGCGGACAGCCCGTCGAGCACGCGACCGACGAACTTCGCGATCTGCCACGTCTGCAGGCTCGCCGTCGCCGGGTAGATCGGGATGAGCACGGCCGCCCGAGCATCCGCGCGTCGGCGCGCGGCGTCCTCGTCATCGAAGAGCTCGTATTCCGGATGCGAGAACTGGGTCACTCCGTTGAACTCGCCGACCTTGCCCGAGAAGACCCCTCTCCGTCCGACGGCGAGCTCCTCGGTGCGCCACTTGGCGGCGCCCAGGTTCTTCGCGAAGAACGTGAGCGACATCTTGCCGATGCCGTCTCCGATGATCACCTCGGCCATCGCGCCCCGACGGTTGCGCATCGCCCTCGCGCTCGAGGACAGCACCTCGGCGACGATCGTCACGGTCTCGCCGACCGGCAGTTCCCGAATGGGTGTGAGCTCGCCGGGATCCGCGTACCGGCGCGGGTAGTGCGAGAGCAGATCGCCCACGATCTTCATCCCGAAGGCGCGGTCGAGGGTCTTCGCCGGCGTCGCACCGAGTGCCTCCTCGAGCGGCGAATCCAGCGTGAGCGACATGTTCCGAGTCTAGAAGGCGCCGCGGACACCGAGCAGCGGGGGCTGCTGTCGTATCGTGAACGGGTGACGAGGATCATCGCCGGCAAGGCGCGAGGAGCGCGGTTGGACGTACCGCATTCAGGGACCAGACCGACCAGCGACCGGGTGCGGGAGTCATTGTTCGGAGCCTTGGAGTCGTCGGACGCGATCCTCGGCGCACGGGTGCTCGATCTGTACGCGGGGTCCGGTGCCCTCGGCCTCGAGTCGCTCAGCCGTGGTGCCGCGGCAGCCGACCTCGTCGAGCAGGGTCGAAGTGCAGCGGCGGTCGTGCGGAAGAACGCGGCCGTCGTCGCCAAGGCCGGTGGGCTGAGTCCTGCACGAGTGCACGAGAGCACCGTGCGATCGTTCCTGCAGCGGGCGACCGGACCATACGACCTCGTGTTCTCCGACCCTCCGTACGACCTGTCCGACGATGCGATGACGGCCGACCTCGTCGCCCTCGCGCCGCTGCTCGCTCCCACGGCGCTCGTCGTCATCGAGCGGGCGAAGCGGTCGACGCCACCCGACCTCGCCGCCGCCGGGTTGGGGCTGATCCGGGAGAAGACCTACGGCGACACCACGCTGTGGTGGGCGGAACCGGCAGCCCCGGCAGCCTGACGCACGCCTCAGCCCGAGGCGGAATCCCAGTCGCGGTACGGATCCCATCCGGTCACATCCGCCGCGACGGCGTCGACGAGCACAGGGTCCGTCGAGCGCTCCTGCACGCGTCCGATCACCCGGAAGCCCGGGGCGAGGAGCCCCGGAGGGAACGTCGCGAGAAGCGCGTGGTCCTCGCCGCCGGCAAGCGCGCGTCGCGGTTCCGCACCCAGGGCTGCGCTGTCGAGCGCGAGGGTGACCCCCGAAGCATCCGCCAGTCGTGCGGCGTCGATGGCCAAGCCGTCGGAGATGTCCATCATCGCGGTCGCCCCGGCGGTGGCGGCGAAGGGGCCGAGGCCGATCGGCGGTGAGGGGCGCAGCTGCGCGGTCAGCGCGGCCCTCTCCCCCTCCGCGAGCAGCGCGGGATCCACCGCGACCGGCGCGTCCCCGTCACGGAAACGCCCGAAGAGTATCGCGAGTCCCCGCGCCGCGTGGCCGAGTTCTCCGGCGACCGCGACGACGTCGCCCGGACGCGCTCCGCCCCGAGTCACCGGTGTTCGTCCCTCGAGGTCGCCCAGCGCCGTGACGGCGACGGTGAGCACGTCAGAGACCGTGAGGTCTCCGCCCACGACCGCGCAGCCGGGGGCCAACGCGGCGCATGCGTCGCGGAAGCCGTCGGCGAGCCGCTCGATGAAGGAGAGGCGCAGGTCGCGCGGAACCGCCAGCGCGACGAGGAGCGCGGTCGGTCTGGCGCCCATGGCGGCGACGTCGGCGAGATTCACCGCCGCGGCCTTCCAGCCCAGGTCGTATCCGCTCGACCACGCGAGCCGGAAGTCCGGGCCGTGGACGAGCGTGTCCGTCGTGGCGACGACGGTTCCGGAGGGGGCGGCGATCACCGCGGCGTCGTCTCCCGGCCCGATCACCGTGTGGCTGGCGGGCGTGGTGCGCATCAGGATCGCCCGCAGGATCTCGCCCTCGGAGAGGTCACCGAGGGTCGGATCATCGTCGACGGGTCGGGAGGGCATGCTGTCAAAGGTAGCCTGGATGCATGCCCCGAACTCGCCGCCTCGCCATCGCCGCGGGCGTGCTGGCCGTGGTCGCCGCCCTCGCCGGCTGCTCGACCACCGTCCACCTCGAGCCCGCCGCCGACGCGAACGACCCGGCCTGCGCCGAGGTGTCCGTGCTCCTCCCCGACGCCGTCGGTGACCTCGATCGGGTGTGGACGGATGCGCAGGCCACCGGCGCATGGGGCGACCCCACCGTCGTACTGCGATGCGGCGTCGAGCCCCCCGCACCGTCCACCGAGGTGTGCACGACCATCGGCAACGTCGACTGGCTCGTCCTCGATCAGGAGGAGGATCGGCAGCGCCTCGTGACGTACGGCCGGGAGCCGGCGATCGAGGTGATCATCCGTCGCGGCGAGGAGATCGACTTCCGCACGGTCGTCGAGAGCCTCACGACCAGCATCCGAGCCGGGATGCAGCCCGCGACCGCGAGCTGCACCGACCGCGTGCCTGCCGAGGACTCGGAGAGCTCGTCGGACCAGGGCTGAGGGAACCGCGCAGACTCCGTCGGCTGCGCGGCCCCCGCCTCGGCACCGATCAGCGCCGAAGACCCGCCTCGATCAGCTCGGAGATCAGGTCGCCATAGCTGAGACCCGACGCGACCCAGCACTTGGGGAACATCGAGATCGGCGTGAACCCCGGCATCGTGTTGAGCTCGTTGACGACGATCCGGCCCGCCGGGGTGAGGAACATGTCCACGCGGGCGAGACCACGCCCGTCGACCGCCTCGAAGGCGCGGATGCCGGCCTCCTGGATCGCCGCGATCTCGGCATCCGACAGCTCGGCCGGGCACACGACGTCGACACCGTCACCGCCGAGGTACTTGCCCTCGAAGTCGTAGAACCCCCGCGAGGTGAGCACGATCTCGCCCGGGAGAGACGCCCGCACGCCGTCCGCGTTCTCGAGCACCGCCACCTCGATCTCGCGACCGGTGATGCCGGTCTCGATCAGGGCCTTGTCGTCCTCCGCGAACGCGATCGCGAGTGCCGCATCGAGCGCGTCGATGGACTCGACCTTGGACACGCCGACGCTGGAGCCGGCCCGAGCGGGCTTCACGAACAACGGCAGAGCGAGCGCCGCGGCTGCCACGCGGACCGCGGCGGGGTCCTGTGCCCACTGGCGCGCTCGCACCGTCACCCACGGTGCGACGTCGATCCCCGCCGCCTGCAGGGCGATCTTCATGAAGTGCTTGTCCATGCACAACGCGGAGTCCAGGACGCCACCGCCGGCATAAGGGAGCTCGAGGGTGTCGAAGTACCCCTGGATCGTGCCGTCCTCGCCGTGCGGGCCGTGCAGGATGGGGAGCACGACGTCGATCTCTCCGAGACCCTCCGTCGTCCCGTCGGACCGCACGACGCGGAGGGTGCGGTCGCCACCGGGCTCCGGCCACAGCACACGGGTGCCGTTGTCGGCGACCTCGGGCAGATGTGCCGCGTCGAGCGGGAACTTCGCGGGGTCGTCGTCCTCGAGGACGAACGCGCCCTCGCGGGTGATCCCGACCGGGATCACGTCGTAGCGACCGCGATCAATCGCGCCCAGCACCCCGCCCGCCGTTGCGGAACTGATCGAATGCTCGCTGGAGCGCCCGCCGAAGAGCACCACCACCGTCTGCTTGTCCATGGTTGGTCCTCTCACCCTGGGGGGTGTCGTCGTCCGTCGTCAGGTGGGGTGCGATGTCTCGCGGGTCCATCTTCCCGTCGAGCACCATCTTCACCTGCTCGACGATGGGCATGTACACCTCGGACTCGCGGGCGAGCTGCAGCACCGGCGCGACGGACGCGAGTCCCTCCGCCGTCTGCTGCATCTGCTTCACGACGTCCTGGAAGCTGTAGCCCTGGCCGAGCAGGCGCCCGGCCGTGTTGTTGCGGCTCAGCGGCGACTGGCATGTGGCGATCAGGTCACCGAGTCCTGCCAGTCCCTGCAGCGTCTCGGGATGGGCGCCGTTGGCAACCGCGAAGTCGGTCATCTCCACGAGGCCGCGGGTGATGATCGAGGCCTTCGTGTTCTCTCCGTAGCCGACGCCGTCGACGATCCCGATCGCCACGGCGATGAGGTTCTTCAGGACGCCGCCGAACTCGGTGCCGATCACGTCGGTGTTGACGAAGGTGCGGAAGTAGTCGTTGCGCGCGGCGCGTGCGACCTCCTCGGCGGTCTCCCGGCTCCGCGACGAGATGACGGCGGCGGTGGGCTGCTCACGGGCGATCTCGAGCGCGAGATTCGGTCCGGATGCCACGGCGATGCGATCGGGGTCGCACCGCAGCTCCTGCTCGATCACCTGGCTCATGCGCAGGCCGGATGTGCGCTCGACACCCTTCATCAGGCTGACGATCTTCGCGTCGCTGTCGGCGAGCAGCGGCCGGAGGGCCTTGAGATTCTCCCGCAGAGACTGGCTGGGTACCGAGAGGTAGACCTGGTCGACGTCGCGCATCGCGATCGCCAGCTCGTGGGTCGCCGTCATCGTCCGCGGCAGATTGATGCCCGGGAGGTATCGGGAGTTGCGCTTCGCCTCGTGGATCTCGTGGGCGAGCTCCGCGCGGCGCGCCCACATGGTGACCTGCGCACCCCCGTCTGCGAGGATCTTCCCGAAAGTGGTCCCCCAGCTTCCGGCTCCGACGACCGCGACGCGAGGGCCGGCGGCTGCCGTCCGTTTAGGAGTCAAGGCGACCCGTCTCCTTCTGTCCGTGCGACGAGGGGTTCCAGCGTTCTGCGGGTGCCTTCTCGTCGCGCAGGTCTTCGAGCAGCGCGGTGATCGCGTTCATGAGCCGGTCCGTCGCCTCGTTCAACGCCGACGCCTCCGATGCACGGGCGCGGAGGTCCGAGACGTCGACGGGGTCGCCGATCACGACCTCGACCCGCTTGCGCAGCGGCCAGAGGCTCAGCCCCTTCTGGTAGCGGCCCATGATCTCCTGGGTGCCCCAGTGGGCCATCGGGATCAGCGGGATGCCGTCGGCCAGCGCGAGCCGCACGGCGCCGGACTTGCCTCGCATCGGCCACATGTCCGGGTCGCGCGTGAGCGTGCCCTCGGGATAGACGATGACGCCACGACCGTGCTCGACGAGCTCCTCCGACTGCTTCAGCGTCTGCTTCGCGGCGGCCGCCGACGACGACCGGGCGACCGGCACCATGCCCGTCGCCCGCAGGATCGCCCCGAGCACGGGCAGGCGGAACAGGCTCTCCTTCGCCATGAACCGCGGCGCTCGTCCGGTCCGCCACACCGCGACGGCGACGATCAGCGGATCGAACTCCGAGTAGTGATTGGGGGCCAGCACGAACGCGCCGTCACGGGGCAGCTTCTCGCCGCCCGAGATGCGGATCTTCGCCAGCAGCGAGATCAGGGGCACGGCGATCGCAGCGAGCGGCCAGAACAGGCTCGGCCGCGTGGTCTCCGGAGACCGGGAACCCATCGCCGTCACCCGAGGACGTCGAAGTCGGCGCCGACGGCGTCGAGCTTGGCGAGGAACTTCTCGTATCCGCGGCTGAGGATGTCGACGCCCGAGACCTTCGACTCCCCCTCCGCCGTCAGAGCGGCGATGACGTGACTGTAACCGCCGCGCAGGTCGGGCACGACGATGTCCGCACCGTGCAGAGGCGTCGGACCGGTGATGACGGCTGCCTGCTCGAGGTCCCGGCGGGGAACGCGTCGCGGGCCGTCCTGCAGACCGCGCGGGTGCACGACGATGTCGGCGCCCATCTTGACCAGAGCCTCGGTGAAGCCCATGCGGTTCTCGTACACGGTCTCGTGGACCACCGAGCGTCCGTGCGCCTGGGTCAGCGCCACGACGAGCGGCTGCTGCCAGTCGGTCATGAATCCCGGGTGCACGTCGGTCTCCACGACGACGGGCTTGAGCTCGCCCTCGCGGCGGAAGAGGATGCCGTCCTCCTGGATGTCGAACCAGCCACCGGCCTTGCGGAAGACGTTGAGGAACGTGAGCATCTCCTGCTGCTTCGCTCCGCCGACGAAGATCTCGCCGTCCGTCGCGAGCGCGGCCGAGGCCCAGGAAGCGGCCTCGTTGCGGTCGAAGATCGAACGGTGGTCGTATCCCCGGAGCTTCTCGACGCCCTCGATCAGGATGACCCGGTTCGGCTCGTAGGAGATGATCGCGCCCATCTTCTGCAGCACCGCGATGAGATCCATGATCTCCGGCTCGATGGCGGCGTTGCGGAGCTCGGTCGTCCCCTCGGCCCGCACCGCGGTGAGCAGGACCTGCTCGGTGGCTCCGACGCTCGGGTACGGCAGGTGGATCTTCGCTCCGTGCAGGCGGGCGCCGCCCGTGGAGAGCCGGATGCCGCTGGGCAGCTTCTCGACGATCGCGCCGAACTTGCGCAGCGCGTCGAGGTGGAAGTCGATCGGGCGGTCGCCGATACGGCATCCGCCGAGGTCGGGGATGAACGCCTGCCCGAGTCGGTGCAGCAGAGGACCGCAGAAGAGGATCGGGATGCGGGAGGCGCCCGCGTGCGCGTCGATCTCCTCGAAGTGCGCCGACTCGACCCCGCTGGGGTCGAACACGAGGGAGCCGGGTTCGTCGCCCGAGGCGACCTGCACGCCGTGGACCTCCAGGAGCGATCGCACCACGGCGACGTCGCTGAGATCCGGCACGTCGCGGAGGGTGCTGGCGGTCTCGCCGAGAAGCGTCGCCACCATCGCCTTGGTCGCGAGGTTCTTCGCTCCCTTGACGTCCACCCGCCCGCGAAGCGGGCGTCCACCGCGAATGGCGAGGACGTCTCCGGTGAGAGGGGGAACTCCGTCCGGAAGAGCGTCGCGCACAGGTGTCGTCATTCGGGCCTCACTTCATTCAACGGAATTCGGGGCGGGTCGCCCTCTGCTCCCCCGCCCCACCGTTCACTGAACGGGAAGGGTTCGGGGCCGCCACGACTCGCGACGGGCCTCGAACTGCGCGATCTTGTCTTCATTGCGCAGCGTGAGCCCGATGTCATCGAGCCCTTCGAGGAGCCGCCATCTAGTGTAATCGTCGATACCGATGTCGGCCTGGACGTCAGCGATCGAGGCGGTTCGCGCTTCGAGGTCCACCGTGATCCGCGCCCCGGGTTCCCGGTCGATCGCGGCCCAGATCCGCTCGAGGTCCTCTTCAGAGATCGTCGCGGCGAGGAGTCCCTGCTTGCCCGAGTTCCCTCGGAAGATGTCGGCGAAGCGCGGGCTGAGGACGACCTTGAAGCCGAAGTCGCGCAGCGCCCAGACGGCGTGCTCGCGGCTCGATCCGGTGCCGAAGTCCGGTCCGGCGACGAGCACGGACGCGCCCTGGAAGGCCTCCTGGTTGAGGACGAAGTCGGGCTGCTGCCGCCAGCCGTGGAACAGCGCGTCCTCGAAGCCCGTCTTCGTGACGCGCTTGAGGAACACCGCGGGGATGATCTGGTCCGTGTCGACGTTGGAGCGCTTGAGGGGCGCGGCGATGCCCGTGTGGGTGATGAACTTCTCCATGGTCAGACCTCCGCCATCTCGTTCAGGTCGCTCGGGCTCGAGAGCGTGCCGCGGATCGCGGTCGCCGCGGCGACGAGCGGCGAGACGAGGTGCGTCCGCCCGCCCTTGCCCTGGCGTCCCTCGAAGTTGCGGTTGGAGGTCGAGGCGCAGCGCTCCCCCGGCGCGAGCTGATCGGGGTTCATCCCGAGGCACATCGAGCATCCGGCGAAGCGCCACTCCGCCCCGAAATCCTTGATGACCCGGTCGAGGCCCTCGGCCTCAGCCTCGAGCCGCACCCGAGCCGAGCCGGGGACGACCATGACCCGCACGCCCTCCGCCTTCTTCTTGCCTTTGATGATCGAGGCGAACGCGCGCAGGTCCTCGATACGGCTGTTCGTGCAGGAGCCCATGAACACGGCGTCGACCGGCACCTCCTTGAGCGGGGTGCCCGGGGCGAGGTCCATGTACTCGAGCGCCCGCTCGGCGGCCGCGCGTTCGTTCGGGTCCGCGATCTCGGCCGGGTCCGGCACGGATGCCGAGAGCGAGCTGCCCTGTCCCGGGTTGGTCCCCCAGGTCACGAACGGCTCCAGCTGGTCGGCGTCGATGAACACCTCGGCGTCGAACACCGCACCGTCGTCGGTGGGCAGCGTGCGCCAGTAGGCGACCGCGTCGTCCCAGTCCTGGCCCTTCGGAGCGTGAGGACGCCCCTCGAGATAGGCGAACGTCGTCTCGTCCGGCGCCACCATGCCGGCACGCGCGCCGGCCTCGATCGACATGTTGCAGATCGTCATGCGGCCTTCCATCGACAGCGCTCTGATCGCGCTGCCGCGGTATTCCAGCACGTAGCCCTGCCCCCCGCCGGTGCCGATCTTGGCGATGACGGCAAGGATGATGTCCTTCGCGGTGACGCCGGCGCGCAGCGTGCCCTCGACGGTGATGGCCATCGTCTTGAACGGCTTGAGCGGCAGGGTCTGCGTGGCCATGACGTGCTCGACCTCGCTGGTGCCGATGCCGAACGCCATCGCGCCGAAGGCACCGTGGGTCGAGGTGTGCGAGTCGCCGCACACGACCGTGATGCCGGGCATGGTGAGGCCGAGCTGCGGTCCGACGACGTGGACGATGCCCTGCTCGGCGTCGCCGAGCGAGTGCAGCCGCACGCCGAAGTCCGCGGCGTTGCGGCGGAGGGTCTCGATCTGGGTGCGGCTCGTCAGGTCGGCGATCGGCTTGTCGATCTCCCACGTCGGCGTGTTGTGGTCCTCGGTCGCGATGGTGAGGTCGAGGCGACGCAGCGGCCGGTTCTCGGCCCGCAGACCGTCGAACGCCTGGGGGCTCGTCACCTCGTGCACCAGGTGGAGGTCGATGTAGAGCAGGTCGGGCTCGCCGTTCTCGCCCTTGACCACGAGGTGGTCGTCCCAGACCTTCTCTGCCAGGGTCCTGCTGCGTGCGGACGCAGAGTCTGCTGCGGGGGTGTTCATTGCGTTTCTCCTGAGGATGGCGGTTCGGCCCACGATGGACTCCGCGACGAGGAGGGGCTCAGAACGAGGTCTCGTCGCGGCCGCTAAGAAGGAGCACGGTCCGCATGACGTCAGGTTACCATCGCTTCCGCGGTCGGAGTCGCGGCGTGACACTCTTCTGTGACCCGAGCTCCGAGAGGCATCCAGATGACCGTCGACACCACCGGCTTCGCCACCAGGGCCGTGCACGCCGCCCGGAACCAAGGCGCCGCATCCTCTCGAGCGACACCGATCTACCTGACGGCCGGCTTCGAGTTCGACGACTTCGACCACGCCGCCGGACATTTCGGCACAGGCGCGGGCTTCGGGTACACGCGCACCGGCAATCCGACGGTGCACGCCGTCGAGCGCCAGCTCGCGGCACTCGAGTCGGGTGCGGACGCCGTGCTCGTGGCGAGCGGTCAGGCGGCCGTCGTCACCGCGCTCCTCACTGTCGCGGGCGCCGGCGACCACATCGTCTCGTCCACGCACATCTACGAGGGCAGCCGCGGCCTGTTCCTCGACAACCTCGCACGTCTCGGCATCGAGACGACGTTCGTCGACGACATCGGCGACGTCGACGCCTGGCGCGCCGCCATCCGTCCCAACACCCGCGCCCTCTTCGCCGAGTCGATCGCGAACGCGCGCAACGACATCCTCGACATCGCGGCGATCGGTGCGGTCGCCGATTCCTCAGCCATCCCGCTCATCGTCGACAACACACTGGCCACGCCGTTCCTGGTGCGGCCGCTCGAGCACGGAGCGGCGATCGTCGTCCATTCCGCGTCGAAGTTCCTCGCGGGTCACGGATCCGTGCTCGGAGGCGTCATCGTCGACGACGGCCGCTTCGACCCCATACGCGCCGGACACAACGCCCCGCACCTCGTGCTGCCCGGCCGAGGCGGGGTCGCGAGCGTCGCCGCGCGCCACGGTGGTCGTGCCCGCATCGCCTACGCGCGGGAATCCGTTGCACCCCGCTTCGGAGCGTCGCCCTCCCCGCTCAACGCCTTCCTCATCGGACAGGGCGCCGAGACGCTGGGCCTTCGCGTCGAGCGTCAGTCCCGCAACGCCCTCGCGGTCGCTCGCTGGCTCGCCGCCCACGACGCGGTCGAGAGCGTGGACTACGTCGGGCTCGAGACGCACCCCGACCACTCCCTCGCGACGAGGTACCTGCACGGCGGATACGGCTCGATCTTCACATTCACCCTGCGAGGTGGGATCGAGGCGGCCAGGCACTTCGTCGAGAGCGTCTCGGTGTTCACCCACATGACGCACATCGGCGACGTGCGGTCTCTCGTCCTGCATCCCGGCACGACCAGCCACGCGCATCGCACCGATGAGGAGCGCGACATCCTCGGAGTCTCGCCGGGGACCCTCCGCCTGTCGATCGGCATCGAAGACGTCGCCGATCTCATCGCCGACCTCGCTCGGGTGCTCGAGCCCGTGCGGGAGGCCGTCGCGTGACCGGGCTCCAGCATTTCGGATGGTTCCTCGCTCGCGGATTCGGACCCCAGGGCTGGGGCTACCCGTCGCTGGACTGGGACTACGACTGGACGAGGCCCGACATCTATCAGGAGGCGGCGCGCACGCTCGAACAGGCCGGCTTCGACCTGGTCATCATCGAGGACGCGCCCTCGCTCGGGTCCGCGGAGACCATCGACCTCAGGGTGCGCCACGCCTTCGGCGGGCCCAAGCACGACCCGCTGCTGCTGGCGCCCTACATGTTCCAGGCGACACGGCACCTGGGGGTCGTCCCGACGGTGAACCCCGCCGCGTACCTCCCCTACACCGCGGCGCGGCAGTTCTCATCTCTCCAGCATCTCAGCGGGCACCGGCTCGGCCTGAACGTCGTGACCGACACCGGGAGCGCCCGCCACTTCTCGGCCGAGCCGCAGCTGGGGCACGACGCCGCCTATGACCGGGCGGAGGAGTGGCTCGACGGCATCCGCTCGCTGTGGCGCAGCTGGGAGGACGGAGCGCTCGTCGCGGACCGCTCGACGGGAGTGTATGCCGACGGCTCCCGGCTCCGGGCCGTCCGACACCGCGGGGAGCACTTCGCGTTCGACGGTCCTCTCAATGCGATCCCCTTCGACGACGGCGAACCCGCGATCGTCTCCCCCGGCGGCTCCGGCCGCGGTCTGGGATTCGCCGGGGCGAACTCGGACGTGCAGCTCGCGCTCGCCCCGCTCGACGAGCAGTCGGTCCGCGGCTACCGCGCGCGGATCCACGACGCGGCCGTCGCGGCCGGACGATCCGCGCAGGACATCAAGATCCTGTTCGCGATCCAGCCCGTCATCACCGCGTCCGCTGAGGAGGCAGACCGCATCGTGGCGGCATCCGCAGACCCCGACGATGCGGTGCTCGTACAGATCGCACGCAAGCAGTCCAGCGACCTCGAGACCGACCTCACCGCCCTGGACCTCGACAGGCCCCTCGATCCGTCGATCTTCGGGACCCACGTCTCACGGGGCAGCATCCAGCGGCTGATCGGAGACCGCGGAGAGGGCGCACCGCTGCGAGCCCATCTCACCGCGCTCGCCCGCGCCGGTCGATTCACGGATCGCACGGGCTTCGTCGGCACCGCCGAGGAGTTCGCGGACCTCATCGAGGAGCTCGGGGACTGGGGCAACGACGGCGTGCTGCTGTGGGGCGATTTCCACCCCGTGACGCTGCACCGCACCCTGGACGAACTCGTGCCCGTCCTCCGACGCCGCGGCATCCTGCGCCGCGAGTACGCCGACGGCGGTCTCCAGGCGAACCTCCGGGCCTTCTGACCGATCCCTGCGGACCGGCTACCACCCCAGCGAGCCCGGCACGCCCTTGAACGGTCCGACGACGGAGGACGTGACCCACCCGCCGTAGAAGCCGCCGGGTTGCGGGAAGACGACCTCGCCGCCGACGGTGCACTCGTCCATCGGCCCCGCGTAGACCGCGACCCGGTCGTCGAGCTCTTCGAAACCCGCCGACGGCTGCGGGTAGTTCCACGCCGCACCGGCGGCTACGAGGCCACCGCCGCGCACGTCGAGATAGCGCGCGGCCCCTTTGAACTCGCAGAAGGAGGAGCCGGAGGCCTCCGTGAGCGCACCCGCGACGAAATCGGCCATCGGCAGGTAGTAGACGGGCGGATGACTGGTCTCGAGAACGCGCAGCGCGTCGCGCGTGTCGGCGATCAGCTCACCGCCGAGACGGATCGTGACGCGTTCCGGCACCCGCTCGACCCGGGGCGGCCGCGGATAGTCCCATACCGACTCCTGACCGGGGGCGGGAGCAAGAGGTCGAGGTCTGCGCATCTGTTCACTGTACGTCGCGCGGTGTTGACTGGGGGCATGGCCGTTCAACCGATGTTCCCCCTCGGGTCGGTGCTCTTCCCGTACACGCCTCTGCCGCTGCGCGTGTTCGAGCCGCGCTACCTCACGATGATCGGGCATCTGCTCGACGAGGACGACCCGGAGTTCGGCGTCGTGCTCATCGAGCGCGGTCATGAGGTCGGCGGCGGCGACCGACGCAGCCGCGCCGGCACGATGGCCCGGCTGTTGACCGTCTCGGCGGGTGCCGAGGTGCTCCATGCCGTGGCGGTCGGGACGGGGCGCTTCACCGTCGACCGGTGGATGGACGACGCCCCGTTCCCCCGCGCCGAGGTCACCCCGCTTCCCGAGCTCACCTGGAACGACGCGCTCGCTCCGCTGCGGACGGAGGCAGAGGCCATCGTGCGGCGCGTGCTCGCCCGCACCGAGACCGGCTGGGATGCCGACACCGAGCTCTCGGACGACCCGGTGGCCGCAGCATGGCAGCTCGCCGCCATCGCGCCCCTGGGCGAGTACGACCGGTATACGCTGCTGCAGTCGACGACGATCGGAGCGCTGCTCGGTCAGGTCATCGACCTCACGCTCGGAGCCGAGCAGCTCTGGTCAGCCGGGTAGGCGCCGGGTCGGCCTCCCCGGCCTCACTCCACGATCGCGGCGCGCTTCTCGGCCCGTCGCTCCCGCGACGACGCGATGAGGCTGGCCACGGTGGCCACCGTCATCGAGACCAGGATCACGGCGAGCGAGACGAGGTTGTCGATGTCGGGCACCCACTCGACGTGCTCGCCGCCGTTGATGAACGGCAGCTCGTTCTCGTGCAGTGCGTGCAGGATCAGCTTGACGCCGATGAACCCGAGGATGACCGCGATGCCGTAATGCAGGTAGCGGAGGCGGTCGAGCAGGTCGCCGAGGAGGAAGTACAGCTGTCGCAGACCCATCAGAGCGAAGATGTTCGCCGCGAAGACCAGGAAGCCGTTCGTGGTGATCTCGAAGATGGCGGGGATGGAGTCGATCGCGAAGATGAGGTCCGTGACGCCGATCGTGATGAACACGATGACCATCGGGGTCCACATGCGCTTGCCGTCGACCGTCGTGCGGATCTTCGATCCGTCGTAGTCCTCGCTGATGTCGATCCGACGGCGCAGGAGACGGACGACGAAGTTCTCCCTCTTGACCTCGCCCTCGTGATCGCCCTCCGGCATCGCCTGGCGGATCGCCGTCCAGATGAGGAACGCGCCGAAGATGTAGAAGATGGGCGAGAAGTGCTCGATGATCGTCACGCCGACGAGGATGAACGCGCCGCGCAGGATGAGCGCGATGATGATGCCGACCATCAGGACCTGCTGCTGCAGGCGCCGCGGCACGGCGAACTGCGCCATGATCAGCACGAAGACGAACAGATTGTCGATCGACAGGCTGTACTCGAGCGCCCAGCCGGTGATGAAGTCCCCCGCATTCCGCCAGCCCGCGACGTTGCCCAGCAGCACCGCGAAGAGCAGAGCGAGCGCCACGTAGAACACGACCCACAGGGTCGACTCCCTGGTCGAGGGGATGTGCGGGCGAAGGCGGATGAGAAGCAGGTCGCCGATCAGGATGATCGTGAGGACGATCATCGAGGTGATCTCGAACCAGACGGGGATGTCCAAGGGCGCTCAGGGCCTTTCGGGAGGATGGGTATGAAAAGTACCGAAAGTCTCTCCCACGCACAGAGTGCGTCGCACGACCGGAGCAGCGATGACGGTGCTCGTGATGACGGTGGATGCGCTTGCGGGATACTCCCTCTCGCGTGACCCATGCTAGCGGAGCATGAACGGTATGTCGGCGGGTCTGCACCGATTCTGAGACGATGGGGCGTCGTCCGACACTTCCTGGTGAGAGACACCGAACGGAATCGGGATGCCCGTGCAGACGAGTGATCAGAGATGGGCGGCACAGGCCGCGGCAGGTGACGAGAGCGCCTTCCGCGAGCTGTACCGCCTCCACGTGCGGCCGGTCTACTGGATCGCCCACGGCATCCTCGGCTCCCCTGCGGATGCCGAGGACGTGGCCCAGGAGACCTTCGTGACCGCGTGGCGCAAGCTTCCGGATCTCGAGCTGCGGGGCGAGTCGATCCTGCCGTGGCTGGCCACCATCTGCCGCTTCCAGGCGGCGAATCGACTGCGACAGCGCAGGAGGGATCAGGCGCACACCGCCGAGGCGGTCGACGACAGCGTGCCCTCGACGGTCAGCGTCGAGGAGCAGGTGATCACGGCCGCGTTGGCGGAGCGCATCGCCGTCGAGGTCGGCACGATGAGCGATCTCGATCGAGCGATCTTCCGGCTGTGCGCGGCGGAGGGCTACGCCTATCAGGCTGCCGCCGAGGAGCTCGGGGTGAGCCACGCCATCGTCCGGAACCGTCTCTCCCGAGTCCGCACCCGACTGCGCGGTGCCGTGAAGGAAGCGAGCGACGCATGAGCGACGACACCACGAACACCGACCTGCCCCCCTTGTCCGACGCCCGTGTGAGGCGGATCGAGGACGCCGTGTTCGCAGAGATCGTGAAGGGACGGCCCCAGGCCACAGCGCCCTCCGTCCGTGCGCGCTCGCGACGCCGGAACTGGCTCACCGGAGCGGGCATCGCGGCCGCATTCGTCGCGGGCGTGCTCATCACTCCCCCGATCCTCACCTCCGTCGGAGGATCGGGGAGCAGCAGCACCGCGGACGGCGCATACACCGTGACGCAGGAGAGCGGTCCGGAGTCCGCGGTCGGCTCTGCGGATCGCAGCCTCCCCGGATCGGTATCGGATGAGGCGGAGATGTCGACCGTCGTCCCTGGCGCCGCCGAGGACGTGAACCGCGAGATCATCGCGAACGCCAACGCCACGGTCGAAGTGGACGACATCTCTGCGGCCGCCGACGCTGTCGCAGCTCTCGCTGAGTCCCGCGGCGGCTACGTCGAGAGCACGGAGGTCGGCAAGAGCGTCGCCGTGGACGGCGCCTCCGCACCGATGCCCGCGGACCCGGGCTACGGGTGGATCAGCATCCGCGTGCCCTCTGCGGATCTGACCGCGGTGATCGACGCGCTCTCCGACACCGGGGACGTCGTCTCATCCTCAGTGACGAAGCAGGATGTGACGTCGACGGCGATCGACCTCCGGGCGCGGGTCGATGCCACGCGCGCCTCGGTTCAGCGGCTCACGGAGCTCATGTCCCAGTCTGGGACGGTCGCCGAGCTCATCGAAGCCGAAGTGGCCCTGACGGACCGTCAGGCCCAGCTGGAGTCGTACGAGCAACAGCTCACGGCTCTCGAGGATCAGGTGTCGATGTCGAGTCTGCAGGTGCAGCTCACACGCACCGCCGAGCCGACCACCGCAGATCCGGCGGGCTTCGGCGACGGACTCCTCGCGGGGTGGAACGGGCTGGTGGTCTCGCTCAACGCGGTCGTCATCGCAGCCGGCTTCCTGCTGCCATGGCTCGCGCTCGCCGGCGTGGTCGTCCTCGTGGTCTGGCTCATCCGCCGTGCGCGTCGTACCCGTCGCGCGGTCGCAGAGCCGCGCTCCGAGGAGTGACGTTCGCCCCCGTCACCCTCCGTCCGCGGAGCAGCGCCCGCCGCTGCTCCGTGGAATATGGAGCAGTGCAGAAATGAAGAAAGCCCTCCGGCGTGCCGGAGGGCTTTCTTGGTGTTGTGTGACCCCAGCGGGATTCGAACCCGCGTTACCGCCGTGAGAGGGCGGCGTACTAGGCCGCTATACGATGGGGCCGTCTGGCGGAGGATTCCTCCGCGCGACAACTGTTCAAGTATGCCACGGCGATTCTCACCTCGCCAAATCGACGCCGGAGCCATACGATTCCCGGGCGTGGCGCGCCGTGACGGGCGTTTGCCTCCCGGGCGATGAGGGAGTTGACTCATGCCATGCGCGTCACGAAATTCGAACATGCCGCCCTCCGCATCGAACAGGGTGCCGACGTCCTCCTCGTCGATCCTGGTTCCTTCACCTCTCCCCTGAGCGACCTCAGCGCCCTCGTCGGTGTGGTCATCACCCACGAGCATCCCGATCACTGGACCCCCGAGCATCTCGACCGCATCCTGCGCGCCGCGCCTGGCACCCCGATCTACGCGCCCTCCGGCGTCGCGCGAGCGGCCGACGGCTACGACATCACGGTCGTCGCCCCCGGCGATGTCCTCGAGGTCGGCGCCTTCACGCTGCGATTCTTCGGCGGCACGCATGAGGTCATCCACTCCTCCCTCCCGGTGGTCGAGAACGTGGGCGTGCTCGTGAACGACGCGTTCTACTATCCCGGTGACTCCTACGCGATCCCCGAGGGCATCGACGTAGGCACCCTCGCGGCTCCGCTCGGAGCTCCGTGGCTGAAGATCGGGGAAGCGATGGACTACGTGCTCGCCGTGAAGCCCCGACGAGCGTTCGGCACGCACGACATGACGCTGTCGGTCGCCGGGAAGACCATGCACCGTCAGCGCCTGCAGTGGGCGACCGAGCAGGACGGCGGGGAGTTCTTCACGCTCGAGCCCGGCGATTCCCTCGACGTCTGATCGTGAGCCCACGCAGGCTGCTGCCCGAACCGACCGCTCGCCTTCGCTTCCGCGAGATGATCGACGGCGACCTCGACCGCATGTCCGAGATGCTCGGCGATCCCACCGTGATGGCTTTCTACCCCGCACCGAAGACACGCGGCGAGAGCGCCGATTGGATCGACCGTGCTCGTCGCAGCTACGAGGAGCACGGGCACGGCCTCTGGATCGTCGAGACCCAGGAGGGCGACTTCGTGGGCGATTGCGGGATCACCTGGCAGTCGTCGAACGGTCGTCCCGTCCTCGAGGTCGGCTACCACGTGCGCACGGATCTGCAGGGGCGAGGCTATGCCACGGAGGCCGCCACCGCATGCGTCGCCCTGGTGCGCCGTGAGCTCGCCCCGACGCTGCTCACGGCGATCATCCACCCCGACAACACGGCGTCGCGGAGGGTGGCCGAGAACCTCGGCATGACGCACATCGACGATGACCGTGCGCACCCCTGGATCGTGCGCACGGTCATGGGCATGCAGCTCGCCTAGGACCCCGTCGCACGGACGCGGAGATCACGTGCGAGGTGGTCGCGCTGTTCGATCACGATTCGGCGCAGCGCGGCGGGGGCATCCTCGTGCCCGTCGAGCCACGCATCCACCTGGTCGAGCGACTCCGCCGCGGGGAACAGCCCTACCACGAGGCGCTGCGCCAGCTCGATGCTCCGAGTGCGCCAGACGCCCTCGATACGCTCGAAGTACTCCCCGTCGTACTGGGCCACGAGATCTCGTCGCCCGCCCGCGCGGAACCCGGCGATCTCGGCGTCGAGGTGATCGTTGCTCAGCGACTCGTCGGTCCACGCCGCGTCCCACGCCGCTGCGCGCACGGCGGCCTCGGGCCGGGACGCGAGAGAGCGTCGCGCAGCCGTCCGCCCGGTTCCGGTGTCGTCGCGCTCCAGTTCGCTCGCGACCGCCGCGGCATCGGCGTGACCGGTGGTCGCGAGCGCGGTGAGCAGCTGCCAGCGCAGGTCGGGATCGACGGTCAGCCCGGCGGGTACCGCGCCGTCGAGCAGGGCCCGCAGCTCCTCGTGACGCTCGTCGTCGAACGCCGACGCCGTAGCGAGCGCGCGAGCCCACGACAGCTGCGCGTCGCTGCCCGCCTGAGCGGTCTGCAGCGCCTGCCACGTCGCCTCCACCCATTCGCGGTGCTCCTGCGCACGCATCTCCTCGGGCATGAAGTGCCGGATGGCGAAGAGTGCGTTCGCCTGCACCCCCGTGAGCAATCCGATGTTGGGCTCGTGCGGGGCATGCGCGCGGACGATCGCGGTGTATCGAGCCGCCGCGAGCTCTCCGTCACGAGTCGCGTTCCAGAGCGCGGACCAGACGACGGCCCTTGCGAGGGGGTCTTCGATGGATGACAGGGACTCCTCGACGGTCGCGAGAGAGCGCCCGTCCAGGCGCACCTTGGCGTAGGTGAGATCGTCGTCGTTGAGCAGAACCAGATCGGCCTCGGCGAGCTCGATCGACGTGCGCTCGTCGTGCACGTCGAGCTCGACGCGGTCGCGCCGCACGATCCGCCCCTCGGTCCTGTCGTACAGACCGATGCGGAGGCGGTGCGGCCGAGGCTCGCTCTGCACGAGGGTCGCCGTGCCATCCGCGTCCCGCTCGAGCCGAAGCGTCGACACACCGGTCGTCTGCAGCCACGCCTGAGACCACTCGGTCATGTCCCGTCCGGACACGGCGCTGAGCTGCACGAGGAAGTCGTCGAGCGTCGTGTTGCCGAACGCGTGCGCCGCGAAGTACCTGCGCGCGCCCTCGAAGAACGCGTCATCGCCGACGAACGCCACGAGCTGCTTCAGCACCGCCGCACCCTTCGCGTACGTGATGCCGTCGAAGTTCAGCTTCGCGGCCTCCAGGTCGGTGATGTCGGCGACGATCGGATGCGTGGTCGGCAGCTGGTCCTGCTGATACGCCCAGGCCTTGCGGCTGGCGGCGAACTTCACCCAGGCGTCATGGAAGCGCGTCGCCACGGCTGAGGCGTGCGCTCCCATGTAGTCGGCGAAGGACTCCTTGAGCCAGAGATCGTCCCACCACTTCATGGTGACGAGGTCCCCGAACCACATGTGCGCCATCTCGTGGAGAATCGTGTTCGCGCGCGCGGCCCGCTGCGCCTCGGTCGCGGCACCGCGCGAGAGGTACGACTCGGTGAACGTCACGAGCCCGGGATTCTCCATCGCGCCGAGGTTGTACTCGGGCACGAAGATCTGGTCGTACTTGCCCCAGGGATACGGGTGGGCGAACGCGTCGGTGAAGAAGTCGAGCCCCTGTCGGGTGATCTCGAGGATCTCTTCGGCTTCGAGGTACTGCGCGAGCGAGCGGCGTGCCAGCAGTCCCAGCTGGAGGCGCTGGTCGTCGCGCTGCCACTCGCCGTCGACGCGCGCGTACGGCCCCGCGGCGACCGCCGTGATGTAGCTGGAGATCGGCAGGGTGGGCCGGAACGTCACGCGCTGAACACCGACACCGACGTCCACCGAGGCCGCGGCCTGGTTCGAGAGGACCTCCCAGCCGGCGGGCGCGTCGACCACGAAGGTGTACGGCGACTTGATGTCAGGCTGCTCGAAGCACGCCATCACCCGCCGGGAGTCCGCGGGCTCGTACTGCGTGTACAGGTAGGTGAGGTCGTCGGCGGGGTCATGGAACCGATGCATCCCCTCGCCCGACCGGCTGTACGCCCCCATCGCCTCGACGCGCACGACGTTCTGCGCCGAGAGTCCGGAGAGCGTGATCCTGGCTCCGTCCCAGACCACGGCCTGCTCGGCCCCGTTGACGACGACGCGGTCGACGGACTCTCCGATGAAGTCCAGCCACGTCGAGGTCTCGGTGGACGCGAAGTCCAGCGTCGTGACGGTCGAGAATCCCGACCGCGCGCGCTCCGGCGCCCCGGTCAGGTCGAGTTCGACCGTGATGCTGCGCACCGAGACCGCGGCGGATCGTGTGGCGGTCTCGCCGCGGGTGAGGTTGGCTGTGTGCATGCCACCATCCTGTCATCGAGTGGCTGTCGGGTTCGATGGCGTCGGTCACCACCGCCCGGCTCCAGCCGGAGGAACTATCTGCCCAGGAGCTTTCTGATCGCCGTCTCCGGAGAGACGCTGAGGTCGAGCATCCGACCGCGCGCATAGAGACGGAACACCCGCGGATCGATGTAGCTGTTGCGCGCCACGGCGATCGTGTTGCCGAGAGCGGATGCCGTGGCCTGGACGGCCAGGCGCTCGGCGCGTCGCCGCTCGTTCGCGGTCTCGAGTCGTCCGATCCGCGCCAGCGCGTCGGCGGCGAGGATCGTCCCGTGCAGGGTGCGGAAGTCCTTGGCCGTGAATGCTGATCCCGCCACCTTTCGCAGGTAGTCGTTGACCTCTCCGGACGTCAGACGCACCCGGCGACGGCCCTTGCGGTAGGCCAGGAGGGGCGCGCGGGGAGCGCCGACGGCGAACTCCGACAGCGCATCGGCGAGCGGCCCGTCCGTGATCTCGATGGACGCGAGCTGGCGGCTCTTCGCCGGGAAGCTCAGCGCGACGGTGCTTCCGTCGACGCGCACGTCGCGCCGGCGGAGGGTGCTGAGCCCGCGACTGCCGTGTTTGACGAGGTAGCGCTCGGAGCCGATCCGCAGCGCCGCGTCGTCGAGCAGCCGGAAGGCCACGGCGAGAGCCCGCTCCCGCGTCAGCCCGGGCTGGTTGATCGCACGGGTGACCTGTGCGCGCGCCGACGGGAGGGCCGCGGCGAGCTTGAGAGCGCGCGCGAACTTGCGCTGGTCACGCCCGGCTCGCCACAGCGGGTGGTAGAGGTACTGGCGCCGGCCGGCACCGTCTGTGCCCACAGCCTGGATATGCGCGAGCGGTTCGGCGGCGATCCACACGTCAGTCCAGGCAGGTGGGATCGCCAGATCGCGGATGCGCTCGCGATCGGCCTCACCGGCCGGCTGATCCGCGGCGTCCAGGTAGCGGAATCCCGACCCCGAGCGGACTCTCCGGAACCCCGGCTCCTCCCCCGGAACGACTCGTGTCAGTGCCATCCGCTTCCTCTCCCTGCCGACCATCACCGCGTGCCGACGGGAACAGCCTGCGCAGATGCGGCCGAGCGGAGAAGGGCATGGCGCCGAGCGGAAGCAACCTGCTATGCAGGGGCGCACGGGGCCTGTCGTCGCGACCTCGCATCGTCCGTGAACGACGAAAGCCCGCGGATATCCGCGGGCTTCTCATCGTGCTGGGGTACCTGGACTCGAACCAAGAACAACGGAACCAGAAACCGCCGTGTTGCCAATTACACCATACCCCAAGGGCGAAACCGGAGTTCCGCACCGAGAGTCAAGCTTACCCGAGCGGCGACAGGAATACCAAAACGGCCGACAGCCGCTCGCCGCCCGGGCGCGCCTTCACCTCGTCAGGAACTCCGACAGCGCGCGAAGGCGGCGCAGCGACTCGTCCTTGCCCAGCAGTTCCATCGACTCGAACAGCGGCGGCGAGATGCGGCGGCCGGTGATCGCGACACGCGGAGGCCCGTAGGCGACGCGCGGCTTCAGCTCGAGCTTCTCCACGAGCGCCGCTGCCAGCGCCTCCTGCACCTTCTCGGGCGTGAAGTCCTTCACCGGCTCCAGTGCCGCGACGCAGGCGTCGAGCACCTGCGCGGCATTCGCAGGCAGGCCCTTGAGCGCATCGGCGTCGTACGAGACCTCATCGGTGAACAGGAAGCCCACCATTCCGGGGACCTCGCCCAGCATCTGCACACGCTCCTGCACGAGAGGCGCCACCCGGAACGCCAGCACGAGCTGGTCGTGAGAGGGCTCGTCGAAGAGCCCGGCCGCGGCGAGGTACGGGATCGTGCGCTCGGCGAAGTCCTTCTCCCCCAGCATGCGGATGTGGTCGCCGTTGATCGACTCGGCCTTCTTCTGGTCGAAACGCGCCGGGTTCGGGTTGACGTTCACGATGTCGAACGCCTCGGTGAACTCCTCGAGCGAGAACACATCGCGATCCGGCCCGATCGACCAGCCGAGCAGGGCCAGATAGTTGAGCAGTCCCTCGTGGATGAACCCGCGTTCGCGATGCAGGAAGAGGTCCGCCTGCGGATCGCGCTTGGAGAGCTTCTTGGTGCCCGTCTCGCCGAGCACGAGGGGCATGTGCGCGAAACGCGGGACGAACGTCGTGACGCCGGCATCGATGAGCGCCGCGTAGAGGGCCAGCTGACGAGCCGTCGACGGCATGAGGTCCTCGCCTCGGAGCACGTGCGTGATGCCCATCAGGGCGTCGTCGACGGGGTTGACGAAGGTGTACAGCGGGATGCCGTTCGGCCGCACCACGACGAAGTCCGGGAAGGACCCAGCCGGGAACGTGACCTCGCCGCGGATGAGGTCGACGTACGTCAGGTCCTCATCCGGCACGCGCAGACGCAGAGCCGGCTCACGGCCCTCGGCCCGGAAGGCGGCCTTCTGCTCGTCAGTGAGCGTGCGGTCGAAGTTGTCGTATCCGAGCTGCTTCGCTCGGCCTGCGGCCTCATTGCGGGCGTCGATCTCCTCTGCCGTCGAGAAGCTCTCGTAGAGCGCCCCTGTGGCCATGAGCTTCTCGATCACGCCGCGATAGATGTCGTGGCGCTCGGACTGACGGTACGGCGCGTGCGGGCCGCCGACCTCGACACCCTCATCCCAGTCGATCTTCAACCAGGTGAGCGCGTCGACGAGCTGGCGGAAGCTCTCCTCGCTGTCGCGAGCGGCGTCGGTGTCTTCGATGCGGAACACCATCTTCCCGCCGGTGTGGCGGGCGTACGCCCAGTTGAACAGAGCGGTTCGGACCATGCCGACGTGCGGCAGACCGGTCGGCGAGGGGCAGAAGCGGACGCGGACGTCGGCACCACTGGCAGTCGTGGTGAGGGGGTGAGGAGTAGCCATAGCCCTTTGATTCTACGGCGCGGCCGGGCTCGCCCCCGCGCGGCCGCGGGAGGCCAGCGGCGACAGCGCGACGATCGCGACGACGATGACGGATGCCGCGATACCGAGGCCTGCGTACTGGAAGTTCGACAGGATCACACCGGCGAGTACCGCGCCCGCCGCAGCGGAGAGGCTCATGAGCGAGTCGCTGCGGCCCTGTCGACGCGTCCGCAGTTCGGGGGCGCTCGATTCGGTGAGCAGGGCGGCTCCGGCGACCGTCGCTGCGCTCCAGCCCAGTCCGAGCAGGATCAACGCGACGATCACTCCCCACTCCTTGTCGTTGGCGAACACGGCGAACGCGAGCGCTCCGCCGAGCAGCAGCTGTCCCAGCAGCACGACCCGCAGGCGCCCCCAACGGTCGGCCAGGATGCCGAAGACCGGCGACAGCGCGTACATCCCGCCGACGTGGAGAGCGATCGTGATGCCCACGAGCGCCGAGACATCGGCCGGGGTCGGCGCCATGCCCTCGCTGCCGTGCGCCATGTGCGCGAGATGCACGGGCGTCATCGCCATCACCGACGCCATCACGACGTGCGAGCCGGCGACGGCGAAGATGGCGTACCGCGCCACGAGCGGACGATCGACGATCGCCTTCCCTGTCGCCGCCGCAGCCGCCGTCGCGAGCAGCTGGGCCGCGAGCAGGGGATCCGGTCGCAGGGCGACGAGGTAGAGGATGAGCGCCGCGCACTGCGCCACGAAGGAGAACGCATAAGACCCGGTCTGCGGCGGCATGCCGATCGCCGCACCGACGATCTCGCCGGGTCCGAGCAGCAGCGGGCCGGCGACTCCGCCGATCGTCGTCGCCCACACGACGATCGACAGATCACGACCCCGGTGCTGTGCAGCAGCGAGATCGGTCGCGGCGAAACGGGACTGCAGGTTCCCGGCGTTCCCGGCGCCGATCATGAGGATCCCCGCCAACAGCAACGGGAACACTCTGAGCGATGCCGCGAGGATCACCACCGCGATGCCCACGAGGGCGAACAGGTTGCCGAGGGTGAGCGCCCGGCGTCGACCCACCTTCGCCGCGAGGCGGGCGAGCGGGATCGCGCACAGCGCCGCACCGAGGGTGACGGATGCCGTCGCGAGCCCCGAGAGCGCATCGCTGCCGGAGAGATCGGCTGCGAGCAGCGCACCGAGCGACACCGTGGCGCCGAAGGCGATCCCGCCGAGCACCTGGCCGAGGGACAGCACGAGCACCGTCCGACGCTGCACGGCAGCCTGTTGGGCGGCCGTGAGCGCGACGACGGTCATGAGGCGCGTGGTGCGTCGCCCACGGAGTTGCGCAGGATCCCCAGGCCGGTGATCTCCACCTCGACCGTGTCTCCGGCGCCGAACTCACCGACACCGGCCGGGGTGCCGGTGAGGATCACATCGCCGGGCAGCAGCGTGAACACCGCAGACGCGTACGCGATGATGTCGGCCACCGAGTGGATCATGTCCGTCAGCGGGGCCTTCTGGCGCACCTCTCCGTTGACCCGGGTCTCGAGCGTCGCGGTCGCGGGGTCGAAATCGGTGTTGATCGTCGGGCCGAGGGGGCAGAACGTGTCGAACCCCTTCGCACGAGCCCACTGCCCGTCCTTGCGCTGGAGGTCGCGCGCCGTGACGTCGTTGGCGATCGTGTATCCGAGGACGTGGTCGAGGGCACGCTCGGCCGTCACATTCTTCGCGACCTTCCCGATCACGACGGCGAGCTCGCCCTCGTGCTCGGTGCGCTCCGAGATCGCCGGGCGCACGATGGCGTCTCCCGGACCGATCACGGAGGTGTTGGGCTTGAGGAACAGCAGCGGCTCCTCGGGTGCCTCACCGCCCATCTCGGCGGCGTGGTCGTGATAGTTCTTGCCCACGCAGACGATCTTCGAGCGAGGGATGACGGGAGCCAGGATCACCGCATCCGCGATCGGCACCCGATCGCCCGTCGTCTCGTACCCCGCGAAGAGCGGGTCTCCCACGAGGACGACGAGGTCGGTGTCATCGACGATCCCGAAGAGGATGGCGTCATCATGGCTGAATCGGGCGATCTTCATGGTTCCCAGCCTAGCCAGCGGCACCGACGACGAGACCCCGCTTCGCCGACGGGGCGGAGCGGGGTCTCGGAGTCGAAGCAGTCAGGCGTCGAGTCGCACGAGCCAGCCGTGCCTGTCCTCCCGGCGTCCGTACTGGATGTCCGTGAGCTCCTCGCGCAGCGACAGGGCGAGCTCGCCGAGCGGCTGCGGCTCATCGAAGCCGTCGCCCACGAGAGCGCCGATCGGAGTCACGACCGCTGCCGTCCCGCACGCGAAGACCTCGACGATGTCGCCGGAGGCCACGCCGTCGCGCCACTCGTCGATCGAGATCGGTCGCTTCTCCACCGCGTAGCCACGGTCCTCGGCGAGCTGCAGCAGGGAGTCGCGGGTGATGCCCTCGAGGATGCTGTCGGACTGGGGCGTGACGACGCGTCCGTCCTTGAACACGAAGACGACGTTCATGCCTCCCAGCTCTTCGACGTCGCGGTTCTCATTGAGGAACACGACCTGGTCGCAGCCCTTCGCGCTCGCCAGGGCCTGCGGCAGCAGGCTCGACGCATAGTTGCCACCCGTCTTCGCCTTGCCGGTGCCTCCGCGACCGGCACGGGAGTGCTCCTCCGACAGCCAGATGCGCACGGGCTTCACGCCACCGGTGAAGTAGGCCCCCGCCGGGCTGGCGATCACGTAGTAGGCGACCTTCTGCGCGGCGCGGACGCCGAGGAAGGCCTCCTTCGCGAACATGAAGGGACGCAGGTAGAGGCTCTGGTCGGCACCGGAGGGCACCCATCGCCCGTCCACCGCGATGAGCTCGCGCAGGGACTGGATGAAGTACTCGGTCGGCAGCTCGGGGAGGGCCAGGCGGCGGGCGCTCTCCTGCATCCGCGCCGCGTTGCGGTCGGGACGGAAGGTGTGCACGGATCCGTCTTCGTGGCGGTAGGCCTTGATCCCTTCGAAGATCTCCTGCGCGTAGTGCAGGACGGAGGCCGCCGGGTCGAGCGGGATCGGACCGTAGGGCTGCACGCGGGGTCGGTGCCACCCGCCCTTGACGGACCAGCAGATGTCGACCATGTGATCCGTGAAGACGACGCCGAATCCCGGGTTCTCATGCACCTCGGCGACTCGCGCAGGAGTGGCCGCGTTGAGGTTCCTGGTCACGGCGAACTCCAGCGGAGCCACGGTGGCCTGGGCGTCGATGGTCGTCATCTGTCTTCCGTTCGTTGTGGTGTGGGCGCATCCTCGCGCCGTTTTCAGCCTACGCCTGTCGCTCAGACGCGTGCAGCGATCGCGGAGCCGATCTCCGCCGTGGTGCGGGCGGTGGAACGAGCCGCGATGTCGGCCTCGACCGCCGCGCTCACCCGCGCGGCCTCCTCCGTCAGACCGAGGTGATCGAGCAGCAGGGCGACAGAGAGGATGGCCGCGGTCGGGTCGGCCTTCTGCTGACCCGCGATGTCCGGAGCAGACCCGTGCACGGGCTCGAACATCGAGGGGAACGCGCCGTCCGGGTTGATGTTGCCCGAGGCGGCGAGGCCGATCCCGCCCGTGACCGCGCCGGCGAGATCGGTGAGGATGTCCCCGAAGAGGTTGTCGGTGACGATCACGTCGAAGCGCGCGGGATCCGTCACGAGGAAGATCGTGGCGGCGTCCACGTGCAGGTAGTCGACCTCCACGTCCGGGTGGTCGGCAGCGACCTCGTTCACGATGCGCTGCCAGATCGCTCCGGCGTGGACGAGCACGTTGGTCTTGTGCACCAGCGTGAGCTTCCGGCGGCGGCGCTCGGCGAGGTCGAAGGCGTAGCGGACGACGCGCTCGACGCCGAAGGCGGTGTTGACCGAGGTCTCGTTGGCGATCTCCTGCGGGGTGCCCTGTCGGATCGACCCGCCGTTGCCGACGTACGGCCCCTCGGTGCCCTCACGCACCACGACGAAGTCGATCTCCCCCGGGCTCGCGAGGGGGCCGGGGGCGCCGACGAAGAGCTTCGACGGGCGCAGGTTGACGTAGTGGTCGAGAGTGAAGCGCAGCTTCAGCAGGAGACCGCGCTCGATGTTGGCGTTCTTGAGGCGGACGTCCCCGGGGGTGCCGCCCACGGCGCCGAGGAGGATCGCGTGGTTCTGCGCGATCGCCTTCAGGTCGTCGTCGGTGAGCGTGTCGCCGGTCTCGAGGTAGCGGGCAGCGCCGAGCGAGAACCGGGTCTTGTCGAAGGTCACGTCGCTCTCGGCGGTGACCGCGTCGAGGACCTTCTCCGCCTCGGCGACGACCTCGGGACCGATGCCGTCACCGGGGATGACGGCCAGCTTCACGACACGCGACATGACACTCCTTGCATCGGGATGAACCGGCCGACGCTCAGACGGACGCCGAACCGGCCGGTTCTCCCAGCGTACTGGTCAGTGCGAGGGGGCCTTGCGCAGTGTGACGGCCGCGATCGCACCGGCCAGGACGACCAGTGCGGCACCGATGAGCGAGGTCACCATGACACCCGATCCGAACGCGGCCGACGCTGCATCCCACAGCGCGTCACCCAGCTGCGCCGGGAGGTCCTGAGCAGCGGTGTAGGCCCCGGCGAGCGTCTCTCTCGCGGCACGCGCAGCCTCTGCGGGGATGTCCGTCGGTATCACCAGCGCGCCACGGTAGAACGCGGTGATGAGACCACCGAGGACGGCGGTGCCCAGCACGGCTCCGAGCTCGTAGGCGGTCTCGGACACGGCACTGGCAGCCCCTGCCTTCTCCGCCGGAGCGCTCGAGAGGATCAGCTCGTTCGAGATCGTCTCGGCGGCACCGATGCCGATGCCCAGCACCACGAAGGCGATGATCAACGGGGCGACGCCGTGGTCGGCGGTCGTGAAGGCCACGAGCAGGTATCCCGCCACGGAGAACGCGAGTCCCGCCGGCACCAGCACATGCGGACGGACGCGCCGGGAGATCGGCACCACGGAGAGCCCGGCCACGATCATCGCGGCCATGCCAGGCACGAGTGCCGCGCCCGCGGCCATCGGTGAGAGACCGAGGACCAGCTGGAGGTGCTGGGACACGAAGTAGAGGAAGCCGACGAGCGCGACGACGCTCAGCAGATTGACGAGGATCGCACCGGAGAACGACCCGCGGCGGAACAGAGCCATGTCGAGCATGGGGACGTCGGCACGAAGCTGACGGCGCACGAAGAGGTAGCCCATCGTGACTCCGAGCAGCGCCCACATCCCCGCGGTGAGGCTCGGACCGTCGACCGCCAGCGACTTGATCGCGTACACGACGGGGATCATCGCGGCCATCGACAGCACGATGCTCACGAGGTCGATCCGGCCCGGCGCGGGGTCGCGGCTCTCCGGGACCAGAAGCGGCGCGGCGATGAGGAGCGGGATGAGCACGGGCACGGCGATCAGGAAGACCGAGCCCCAGTCGAAATGCTCGAGCAGGAAGCCGCCGACGATCGGTCCGAGAGCCGATCCGGCCGAGAAGGCGGAGGCCCAGACGGCGATGGCGAGCCTTCGTTGGTCGCGGTTCGTGAAGATCGAGCGCAGCAGGGAGAGTGTCGACGGCATCAGCATCGCGCCGAAGAACCCGAGCAGCGCTCGGGCCGCGATCAGCAGACCCGCCGTCGGGGCGAACGCCGCAAGAGCCGATACCGCGGCGAAGCCCGTGGCGCCGATCAGCAGCATCCGCCGGCGGCCGAAGCGGTCGCCGAGGGTTCCCATGGTGACGAGGAGGCCGGCGAGCACGAGGGGGTAGACGTCGATGATCCACAGCTGCTCGGCGCCGGTGGGCGCGAGCGCGATGGAGATCTCGGGCAGTGCGAAGCTCAGCACCGTATTGTCCACCGACACCAGGAGCACCGGCAGCATCAGGACGACGAGCGCCGCCCAGCCGCGGGCTCCGACACGGGGAGCATCCGTCTCTGTCGTCGGGATCGACGCAGTACGGGTCATGGAACACCTCTCAGGATCACGACGGCCTCGTTACTAAACCGTCCAGATGGTATAGTAACAGAACCGTCACAGGGTCGCGATACTGTGAAGCGCGACGAACAGAGGATTCCCGATGCCCCGACCTCCCCTGGCCCGCGAACGCGTTCTCGACGCGTTCGAAGAGATCGTCATCGAAGACGGTGAACGCGCGGCCACGCTCGACGCGACGGCCAAGGCCGCCGGCGTCTCGAAGGGCGGGCTGCTGTACCACTTCGGCTCGAAGGAGGAGCTCGCGGCAGGTCTGATCGAGCGTCTCGATGCGCTCACCACACTCGACCTCGAGCGTATGACGACGGCCGAGGAAGGGCCGGTGGCGTACTACATACGCACCTCGGTGATGGAGGACGACGCGCTCGACCGCGCCCTCATCGCCGCCACTCGGCTGGCCCAGGGCGGGTCGGCACCCGCCGCCGACGCGCTGCGCCGCAATCGGGATCGCTGGGAGGACACCATCCGTCCTCACGTGCGGGATGCCGCGAGCCTCGACCTCGTGATGCTGCTGAGCGACGGCCTGTACTTCAACAACTCCCTGGATGTGCACGGCCCTGAGCGTCTGGTCCCGAGAAGCGACGAGCTGTCCGACCTGATCGCGCTCGTACTCCGCGCCACGGCGCCCTGACGCGCCACGGAACGACGAAGCGGGAGGGGCGACCTCACGGTCGCTCCTCCCGCTCTCGTGTCGGGGTCTCCCCCGATCAGATCTCGGTGATCTCGATCTGACGGAAGAGGTCGGCGTCGATCTCGCTGCGGAGGTCGTCGAGCAGCTCGTCCGGTACCGGCGAATCCAGCGTGAGCACGCTGAGCGCCTGGTCGCCCGCGCCGAGGCGCGAGATCTGCATGCCTGCGATGTTGATGCCGGCCTCGCCGAACTTCTGACCGTAGACCGCGACGATGCCGGGCCGATCGGTGTAGAGCATCACGACGTGGTGCTTCTCGATCGGCAGCTCGAGCGCATGGTCGTTGATGGCGACCAGCTTCTCGGACTGCTTCGGACCGGTGAGGGTGCCGGACACCGAGAGCTGCGAGCCGTCGGACAGCGCGCCGCTCAGGGTGATGACGTTGCGGTACTCGTCGCTCGCGTCGTCCTTGAGCAGGCGCACCGCGATGCCGCGCTGGTCCGCGAGCAGCGGGGCGTTGACGTACGAGACCGTCTCGCTGACGATGTTCGTGAAGACCCCCTTGAGGGCCGCGAGCTTCAGCACGCTGACGTCGTAGTCGTTCAACTCGCCGTGCACCTCGACGTCGAGGCTCGTGAGAGGCGACGTCGCGAGGGCAGCGAAGATCTGACCGAGCTTCTCGACGAGCGAGATCCCGGGACGCACGTACGGGTCGATGACTCCCCCGGCGACGTTGACCGCGTCGGGAACCAGGTCGCCACCGAGGGCGAGGCGGACCGAGCGAGCGACCGACACCCCGGCCTTCTCCTGAGCCTCGTCGGTGCTCGCGCCCAGGTGGGGCGTGACGACGACGTTCGGCAGGTCGAGCAGCGGACGTGCGGTGCCGCCCTCTGCCGGAGGCTCCGAGGTGAAGACGTCGAGCCCCGCACCGGCGATCTCACCGGCGACGAGCGCGGCGTGCAGGGCTTCCTCGTCGATCAGCCCGCCACGGGCGACGTTGACGACGAATGCGGTCGGCTTCATGGCCGCGAACTGCTCGGCGCCGATCATGCCGGTCGTCTCGGGCGTCTTCGGCATGTGGATGGTGAGGAAGTCCGACTCGGCGACGAGCTCGTCGAGCGAGAGGAGCTGCACTCCGAGCTGCTGCGCTCGTGCCGAGGTGACGTAGGGGTCGTAGGCGACGACGCGCATGTCGAATGCGGCGAGGCGTGCGGCGACGAGTGCACCGATGCGGCCGAGGCCGACGATGCCGACTGTCTTCTCGAAGAGCTCTGCGCCCGTGAACGAGCTGCGCTTCCACTGACCGGCGGCCAGCGATGCGTGGGCCGCGGGGATGCGACGGGCGAGGCTGAGGATGTGACCGACGGTGAGCTCGGCCGCCGACACGATGTTCGACGTCGGCGCGTTCACCACCATGACACCGGCCGACGTCGCGGCCTTGATGTCGACGTTGTCGAGACCGACGCCGGCACGAGCGACGACCTTGAGCTTCGGCGCGTGGGTCAGCGCCTCTTCATCGATCCGAGTCGCCGACCGGATGAGCACGGCGTCCGCGTCCGCGAGTGAGGCGAACAGTGCCTCGCGGTCGGTTCCGTCGACGTTGCGGACGTCGAAATCGGGGCCGAGGGCCTCGATCGTGGCGGGAGAGAGAACTTCGGCGATGAGCACGACGGGCTTCGGCACAGGGATCCTTCGGGGCAGCGCGACAGGGGGCCGATGCGCCGCACACCGTGGGGGCGCGATCACCTCAACTGTACCCGAGGGCGCCCGCTGCTCCGTGCCGTGTGACGTCGCCGATCACGCCGAGGGGACGACCAGATCGGCCATGTTGAGGATGCTGTAGCCGATCAGGCTGAGCCAGAAGACCGCCACGACCCCGAGTCCGGCGAGCAGCACGAGCGCCAGCTCACCGACGCCGCGGCGGAGACCGATCGCCGTGGCGAAGACGAAGACGAGAGCGGGGAAGACCACGCCGAAGAGCAGGGTCACCCACCCCAGTCCGGTGAGACCGCTCTGCGCCATCGAGACGAGATGCGCGACGGCGTTCCACACCGCGTACGCGTAGAAGAGACCGGCGAGCCCCAGAATGAGGCCGCGCAGCCAGCGGGGCGACCGCACGCCTTCGACGGATGCCGCTGCGCGGGTCATACTCCGACCACCCCCACGGTCACGAAGGGCCAGGGCACGAGCAGAACGACTCCGAGGAACAGCAGACCGATGCGCACCCAGCTCGCTCTGCCTCGAGTGAGGACCCAGACGGCGAGGAACCACAGGGCAGGCGCCGCCACCGCGAGCACGAACCACGGGACGTACATGGCGTCGGCCACGATGAGGTTGGCGAGAGGCTTGAGCCGCAGACCCCCGGCCACCCACCCCGCGCTGTACAGCAGGAAGATGCCGCCGACGACACCGGCGACCAGCAGCATCGCGGCGCTGAGCGGCGCGCGCTCGTCAAGTTCCGCATCCCCATCCGCATCGAGAGCCTCGGTCTCCGCCTCCTCGCTCTCCTGGCGGTCGAGATCCCCGCCGTCGGCCGGCGGCGGCACGGTGACCGGCGGCGCTGTCCGAGGCACCTTCTCCGGCTCGGGGCGGTGCGGCGGAGCATCCTCATCGCCGTCCCAGTTCAGGGCGTCGGAATCGGGAGTCATGTCTCCAGCGTAGGACACGGCGTCCATTAGGCTCGGGGCATCCGGGCCGCTGGGGCCTGCGCCGGGAGGGGACGAACGTCGTGCTGGAGCCGAGGAAGAACGCGGAGCGCAGCGCTCCGGACGACGCGACGGTCGATCCCGCTGCGGGCTGGACGCCGACGCCTGCCGCGAAGTCGAAGGCGAGGACGTTCCGCTGGATCGCCGCAGTGCTGTGGGTCGTCGCCATCGCTGCCGAGGCGGTCGGGATCTTCTGGCTTCTGCGCCAGCGGGAGTACGTCGGCGAGGACGGTACGCTCGTGCGCGATCCCGACACCGGCCTTCTCCAGGAGCAGGGCGTCACTGCGCAGTTCCCGCAGTGGGCCTTCCTGACACTCCTCGGACTCCTCATGCTCATCGCCGTCCTGTCGATCACGGGCTCGGTGCTGTGGAAGAAGGCGAATCGCCTCGACCCCGCCCGCAGATCCGAGCCGACCCGCTTCTTCGTGCAGAATCAGCTCGGCGCGATCATCGCCGTGGTGGCCTTCCTGCCGCTGATCATCCTGGTCTTCCTGAACAAGGACATGGACAAGGGGCAGAAGGCGACGGCGGGCGTCGTCGGCGTCGTTCTCGCAGCCCTCGCGGTCGCGCTGGGGATCGATTTCGACCCGCCGTCCGTCGAGCAGTACACCGCCGATCAGTCGGCGGTGATCCAGTTGCTCGGCAAGGACGAGGTCGTCTGGGTAGACGGCGGCGCCGTCTACCACGTGTGCGAGGACGTGTCGGACATCCAGACGGGCAGCGAGAAGCGCTTCGGCACCACCGCCGAAGCAGTGGAGGCCGGCAAGATCCGGCTGACCCTGAAGTTCGCCTCGGAGCTCACCGCCTGCGGTCTCACTGTGCCCGACAACGCGGACGAGATCGAGGAGGCTCTGCGCGCGATCCAGGGTGGGCAGATCGACACCCCGCTTCCCGCCCCGGAGTGGGCAGACCCGACCGACGCCCCCATCGTGGTGGAGGACGCCACGGCGGAGTGACAGGCGGACGAACGAGAAGAGGGGCCCGATGCGATCGCATCGGGCCCCTCTTCTCTCGTCACTGGGATCAGCGCGCGGCGCTGCCGTCGACGTAGTCCTCGTCCTGCTGCTTCCAGGCGAAGAGAGCGCGGAGCTCCTTGCCGGTCGCCTCGATGGGGTGCGTCTCCTCCTTGGCGCGGAGCGCGAGGAACTCCTCGGCACCGTTGTCCTGGTCCTCGATGAAGCGCTTCGCGAAGGCACCCGACTGGATGTCGGCGAGCACGCCCTGCATGCTCTCCTTGACGCGCTCGTCGATGACGCGCGGGCCCGAGACGTAGTCGCCGAACTCGGCCGTGTCGGAGATCGACCAGCGCTGCTTGGCGATGCCGCCCTCCCACATGAGGTCGACGATGAGCTTCAGCTCGTGCAGGACCTCGAAGTACGCGATCTGCGGCTGGTAACCCGCCTCGGTGAGCGTCTCGAAGCCGGCCTGCACGAGGTGGCTGACGCCGCCGCAGAGCACGGCCTGCTCGCCGAACAGGTCGGTCTCGGTCTCCTCGGTGAAGGTCGTCTTGATGACGCCGGCGCGGGTGCCGCCGATCGCCTTGGCGTACGACAGCGCGGTAGCCCAGGCGTTGCCCGATGCATCCTGCTCGACCGCGATGATGTCCGGGATGCCGCGACCTGCGACGAACTCGCGACGCACGGTGTGGCCCGGGGCCTTGGGCGCGACGAGGATGACGTCCACACCCTCGGGAGCGTCGATGTACCCGAAGCGGATGTTGAAGCCGTGCGCGAAGGCGAGGGTCTTGCCTGCGGTCAGCTTCGGGGCGATCGACTCGCTGTAGATCGTGCGCTGGTGCTGGTCCGGCGCCAGGATCATGATGAGGTCGGCCCACTCGGTCGCGTCCGCGACGGTCTTGACGGGGAAGCCGGCCTCTTCGGCCTTGGCCGCCGACTTCGAGCCCTCCTTGAGGGCGATCGCGACCTCGACGCCCGAGTCGCGAAGGTTCTGCGCGTGCGCGTGGCCCTGCGAGCCGTAGCCGACGATGGCGACCTTCTTGCCCTGGATGATGGACAGATCGGCGTCTGCGTCGTAGAAGATCTCGGTGCTCACTGGTTTCTCTCCTTGATTGTGATTCGTGGAAGTCTGTAAGGGTTCTGGAACGCGTCAGCCGCGCAGGACGCGCTCGGTGATGCTCTTGCCGCCGCGTCCGATCGCGAGGAGGCCGGACTGGGCGATCTCCTTGATGCCGAACGGCTCGAGAGCGCGCAGCAGGGCCTCGATCTTGCCTCGATCGCCGGTGACCTCGACCACCAGCGCGTCCGAGGCGTAGTCGACGACGGATGCGCGGAAGAGGTTGACCACCTCGATGACGTTCGAGCGGGTCGAGTTGTCGGTGCGCACCTTGATCAGCATGTGCTCGCGCTGCACGGAGGTCGAGAAGTCGAGCTCGACGATCTTGATGACGTTGATCAGCTTGTTGAGCTGCTTCGTCACCTGCTCGAGAGGTAGGTCGTCGAGGTCGACGACGACGGTGATCCGCGAGATGCCGGGCACCTCGGTGACGCCCACCGCCAGCGAGTCGATGTTGAATCCTCGGCGGGCGAACAGGCCGGCGACGCGGGTCAGGAGCCCGGGGGTGTTCTCCACGAGGAGGCTCAGCACGTGAGTCGACATGGTCAGTCCTCCTCGTCGAATGCGGGCGCGTGGTCGCGGGCGTACTGGACGTAGCTGTTGCTGACGCCCTGCGGCACCATCGGCCACACCATGGAGTCCGCGCTGACCACGAAGTCGATGACGACGGGGCGGTCGTTCGTCTCGAGGGCGAGCGTGATCGCCGCGTCCACCTCCTCCTCCTTCTCCACGCGGATCGCCAGGCAGCCGTATGCCTCCGCGAGCTTCACGAAGTCGGGGATGCGGACAGTGCCGTGACCGGTGTTCAGGTCGGTGTTCGAGTGGCGGCCGTCGTAGAACAGCGTCTGCCACTGGCGCACCATGCCCAGCGACGAGTTGTTGATGATCGCGACCTTGATCGGGATGTTGTTGATCGTGCAGGTCGCGAGCTCCTGATTGGTCATCTGGAAGCACCCGTCGCCGTCGATCGCCCAGACGGCGCGGTCGGGCTCGGCGACCTTGGCACCCATCGCCGCGGGCACCGAGTACCCCATCGTGCCGGCGCCGCCCGAGTTCAGCCATGCGTTCGGTCGCTCGTACTTGATGAACTGCGCGGCCCACATCTGATGCTGTCCGACACCCGAGGCGAAGATGCCCTCGGGGCCGGTGAGCTCGCCGATGCGCTGGATCACGTACTGCGGAGCGAGCAGGCCGTCGGTCGTCGGCGCGTAGCCGAGCGGAAACTCCGTGCGCAGACCGTCGAGGTACGACCACCACTCCTCGATGTCGGGCGTCGTGGCGCTGGCCGCGGTGCGGAAGGCCGACTCCAGATCGACCAGCACGTCGCGCACGTCGCCCACGATCGGCACGTCGGCCGTGCGGATCTTCGAGATCTCGGCGGGGTCGATGTCGACGTGCACGACCTTCGCGTGCGGCGCGAACAGAGCGGCCTTGCCGGTGACGCGGTCGTCGAACCGCGCGCCGAGCGACACGATGAGGTCTGCCTCCTGCAGCGCCAGGACCGCGGGGACGGTGCCGTGCATCCCGGGCATGCCGAGGTGCTGCTGGTGCGAATCGGGGAAGGCGCCTCGCGCCATGAGCGTCGTCACGACAGGAGCGTTGGTCGTCTCTGCGAGGGCGAGCAGCTCCGCCGAAGCCCGACCGCGGATCACGCCGCCGCCGACGTAGAGCACCGGCTTCTTGGCTTCGGCGAGCAGGGCCGCTGCGGCCTGGATCTGCTTGCCGTGCGCCTTGGTCACCGGGCGATAGCCGGGGAGGTCGATCTTCGCCGGCCACACGAAGGGTGCGATCTGCTGCTGCGCATCCTTCGTGATGTCGACGAGCACCGGGCCGGGGCGGCCCGTCGATGCGATCTCGTACGCCGCTGCCAGCGCCCCCGGGATCTCCGACGCGTCCTTCACGAGGAACGAGTGCTTGGTCACGGGCATCGTGATGCCGACGATGTCGGCCTCCTGGAACGCATCCGTTCCCATCAGCGTCGAGAACACCTGACCGGTGATCGCGAGCAGCGGCACGGAATCCATGTACGCATCGGCGATCGCGGTGACGAGGTTCGTCGCGCCGGGGCCCGACGTCGCGATGCAGACGCCGACCTTGCCCGACGAGGATGCGTACCCTTCGGCGGCGTGTCCTGCGCCCTGCTCATGCCTCACCAGGATGTGGCGGAGCTCGGACGCGTCCATGAGCGGGTCGTAGACCGGGAGGATGGCGCCGCCGGGCAGACCGAAGACGTCCTTGACGCCGAGGAGCTCGAGCGTGCGGACCACGGCCTCGGCTCCGGAGATCTCCGGTGCGGCGGACTTGGGGGCGGGCGGCCTCGGCACAGCCGAGACGGTGTCAGCAGTCATGACACTCCTTCTGATGGTCTGTTGGCGACGTCGGAGGCCGGGGGCCGGGGGCCGGGGGCCGACGCGGATCAGCCGGTCGTCGCGCCCTCTGCGGCGGACCGCACGAGACGCGAGTACTTGGCAAGAACGCCACGGGTATAGCGCGGGGGTAGCGGCTCCCAGCCGGAACGGCGGGAGGCGAGCTCCGCCTCGTCGACGAGTAGGTCGAGAGAGCGAGCTGCGATATCGACCCGTATCAGATCACCATCGCGCACGAAGGCGATAGGACCTGCGTCCACCGCTTCGGGTGCTATGTGGCCGATGCACAGGCCGGTTGTGCCGCCTGAGAATCGTCCGTCCGTCAAGAGTAGTACATCTTTTCCGAGCCCCGCGCCCTTGATGGCCGCGGTGATCGCCAGCATCTCGCGCATACCGGGTCCGCCCTTCGGGCCCTCGTAGCGGATGACGATGACGGTGCCCGCCTCGATCTCGCCGTTGGCCACGGCGTCCATGGCGGCGCGCTCCCGCTCGAACACTCGCGCCGACCCCTCGAACACCGCGGCATCGAAGCCTGCCGTCTTGACGACGGCGCCCTCGGGAGCGAGCGACCCGTGCAGGATCGTCAGGCCGCCCGTGGCGTGGATCGGGTTGTCGAACGTGTGGATGACCTCGCCGTCGATGGGCTGCGGGTCGAGCTCCGCGAGGTTCTCGGCGAGCGTCTTTCCCGTCACGGTGAGCGCGTCGCCGTGCAGCAGTCCCTCGTCGAGCATCGCCTTCATGATCACCGGGATGCCACCGTGGCGGTCGACGTCGTTCATGACGTACTTGCCGAACGGCTTCATGTCGGCGACATGAGGGACCTTGTCTCCGATGCGGTTGAAGTCGTGCAGGCTCAGCTCGACCTCGGCCTCACGGGCGATCGCGAGCAGGTGCAGCACGACGTTCGTCGAGCCGCCGAGTGCCATCGCGAGGGCGATCGCGTTCTCGAACGCCTCCTTGGTGAGGATGTCGCGGGTCGTGATGCCCTGGCGGAGCAGGTTCACCACGGCCTCGCCGGAGCGGTGGGCGAAGTAGTCACGGCGGCGGTCGGCCGCGGGCGGTGCTGCGGAACCCGGGAGGCTGAGACCCAGAGCTTCGGCGACCGACGCCATCGTGTTCGCGGTGTACATGCCACCGCAGGCGCCCTCACCGGGCGCGATCGCGCACTCGATGCGCTTGAGGTCCTCTTCGCTCATGAGACCGGCGCGGCAGGCGCCGACGGCCTCGAACGAGTCGATGATCGTGACGTCCTTCTCGGTGCCGTCCGACAGCTTGACCCAGCCGGGCGCGATGGAACCGGCGTAGAGGAAGACGCTCGACAGGTCGAGACGCGCGCTCGCCATGAGCATGCCGGGGATCGACTTGTCGCAGCCCGCCAGGAGCACCGAGCCGTCGAGGCGCTCGGCCATCATCACGGTCTCGACCGAGTCGGCGATGACCTCGCGCGACACGAGCGAGAAGTGCATGCCCTCGTGCCCCATCGAGATGCCGTCGGAGACGGAGATGGTGCCGAACTGCAGCGGGTAGCCGCCGCCCGAGTGCACGCCCTCCTTCGCGCCCTGCGCGAGACGGTCGAGGCTCAGGTTGCAGGGTGTGATCTCGTTCCAGCTGGAAGCGATGCCGATCTGGGGCTTGTCCCAGTCCGCGTCGCCCATGCCGACGGCACGGAGCATGCCGCGTGAGGTGGTCGCCTCGATGCCGTCGGTGACGACGCGACTGCGGGGCTTGATGTCGATGGGCGCGCTGCGGGAGGGATCATGCGAGGACATGACGAGAGTCTATTCCCGACGCGAGGCCCTCTCGTCCGCCACGGCCTCCAGAAGCCGGGCCATCTCTTGTGGGTTCTCCACACGCAGCGCGGCCGCGGTCTCCCCCGGGCCCACGCGGACCCCCAGGTCGTCCCCGGTGAGCACCCGCATCGCGTCCTCGTCGGTGACGTCGTCGCCGGCGAACAGGATCCCTGTGGCGGCGAAGTGATCGCGCAGGGCCGACATGGCGGCATCCTTGCCTTCGGACCTGGACGAGAACTCCAGCACGCGATGCCCCGAGCGGCGGCGCCAATGCGGGAATCGCTCGGCGACGAGCGCGTCGATCTCGGCGAACACCGCGCGCTCCACCTCCGCCGTCGCGGTCCGCGTGTGCACGCCCATGCCGAAGGTCTTCGGCTCGAACTCCGCGCCGTCATAGCGATCGATGATCGGCCGGGCCGCCGCCCACAGCGCCTCCCGCTCGGCGTCGTCGGTGTCGGGCCCGGTCGCGGCGGCATCGCCGATCCCCGGGTACCAGTACTGTGCCCCGTGCGAACCCGCCAGCGCGATCAGCGAATCGTCGGTGTGCTCGGTGATCACGCGCAGATCGTGCATGCTGCGTCCGGAGACGTAGGCGACCACGGTGTCGCGCAGCGCGGCGAGTCGCGCGACCTGCTCGGCGACCTCGGGGAGCGCGCGGGCAGCCATGGGGTCGGGCACGAGAGGTGACGCGGTGCCGTCGAAGTCGAGTGCGACGACGAGACGAGGCGTGGCAGCGATCGCGCTCAGCGCGGCATCCGCTGTTCCGGGGGTCCAGGTGCGTGTCACAGAAATCTCCGATCCGAAGGGCTTCGCGGCCGGTGGCGTTGCAGGGATCACGGTCGGCGGACGTCCGAGAGCGCCTGCAGGAACGACGCGGACCAGGCGCTCACGTCGTTCTCGAGGACGCGTCTGCGAAGCGCCCTCATCCGCCTGGACTGCTCGGCAGGAGGCATCTCGATGGCCCTCATGATCGCGTCCTTCAATCCCGCGATGTCGTGCGGGTTCACGAGAACGGCCTGGCGCAGCTCGTCCGCAGCGCCCGTGAACTCGCTGAGCACCAGGACGCCGTGGTTGTCCGCCCGCGTCGCGACATATTCCTTCGCCACGAGGTTCATCCCGTCGCGGAGGGCGGTCACGAGCATGACGTCCGCCGCGAGGTACAGCGCGACCATCTCCTCGCGGGGGTATCCCTGGTGCAGGTAGCGGATCGCCGTGTGCCCCATCGTGTCGTGGTCGCCGTTGATCCGCCCGACCGCGAGCTCGATCTCATCGCGGAGGTGCACGTAGGCGTCCACGCGCTCACGACTCGGGCTCGCGACCTGCACGAGGGTGACGTCCTCGACGCCGATGCGTCCGTCCTCGAGCAGCTCTCCGTACGCCTTCACACGGTGGTTGATGCCCTTCGTGTAGTCGAGGCGGTCGACGCCGAGCAGGATCTTCTTCGGGTTGCCGAGGCTCGCCCTGATCTCTGCGGCCCGTGCCCGGATCTCCGGACTCGCCGCGAGCTCCTTATAAGGCGTGGTGTCGATCGAGATCGGGAAGGCGCGGGCCACCGCCGTCCGCCTGCCTCCGTCGTCGGTCGGCACGGTGACGGAAGAACCCTTCACCTCGTACCGCAGCCGGCGGCGTACGGCGGTGAGGAAGTACGTCGCGTCCTGAGCGCGCTGGAAGCCGATCACGTCGGCGCCGAGCAGGCCCTTGATCACCTGGTCGCGCCAGGGAAGCTGGGCATAGAGCCCGTGCGGCGGGAACGGGATGTGGTGGAAGTATCCGATCGTGACGTCCGGTCGGAGCTCCCGGATCATCTGCGGGACGAGCTGGAGCTGATAATCGTGCACCCACACCGTGCCGTCCTGGGCGGCGACGGACGCCGCGGCCTCGGCGAAGCGGCGGTTGACACGGACGTACGCGTCCCACCACTCGCGGTGGTACTGCGGAGGCGCGATCACGTCGTGGTACAGCGGCCAGATCGTGTCGTTCGCGAATCCCTCGTAGTAATCCGCGATCTCCTCCGCGCTCAACGGCACGGGGACGAGGTCGATGCCGTTGATCTCGAACGGGTCGAGTGCGACGTCCGGCTGCCCCGCCCATCCCACCCATGCTCCGTGGGCGCTGCGCATCATGGGTTCGAGCGCGGCGACGAGTCCGCCGGGCGAGGTGCGCCAGACCTCTTCGCCGTTGGGCCCTTCGACTCGGTCGACCGGGAGTCGGTTGGCGACGACGACGAAATCTGCGGCTGGCATGGGTGGCGCTCCTGACGGTGCTGTGGGGATTCTCCTCAGGCTACAGAAGCCTCAGACCGAGGCTACGCGACGGGGGCGCGCACTCAGCCGCCAGTTGACAAGCCCAGCGGCGAACGCTACCGCCGCCGCGACGATCGGAAGCATCAGCGCCGTCCCTGTGCTCGCGTTCTCCGCGAGCTCGCCGGCGACGGCGGCACCGAGCGACTGGCCCACGACGATGCCGGAGCCCAGCATCGTCATGACCGTCGCCGAGCGGCCGAGAGGGCTCCGCGCCGCGCCGAAGCTGTACTGGGTGACGAGGGTCGGGCCGATTCCGATGCCCATGATCGCCAGGGCGACCATCATCATCGCGGGAGTGTCGACGAGGAGCAGCAGCAGCGATCCGGCGAGGAGGACGCCGGAGAAGACGAGCCAGCGCGCACGCAGCGAGAAGCGCACCGGGAGCCAGGCCACACCGAGCGCCAGGATGGCCGACCCTACGCCCATGACGCCGTAGAGGAGCCCGGCCTGCTCCGATGCCCCGCGGTCCGCCATGAAGGACGTGAGAGACGTGAGCATCGTGCCGAAGAACATCCCGACGCCGAGGATGCCGACGACCACGACGAGGAGCCGCGCCTGGAAGAGCTCCGAGACCGCGGACGGAGCCCGACCGTCACCGTCGCGGTGCGCGGAGACGACCCGAGCGCTCGGATGCAGGGCGAAGGCTCCGACGAACACCACGGTGAGCACGGCAGCGCCCACCAGCGGGGCCCAGGGGGCCAGCGCGGACGCGAGGATGCCGACGATGAAGGGTCCGAAGACGAACACGGTCTCGTCTGCCGCGGATTCGTACGCCATCGTGCCCGAGACGGTGCGCGCGCGCACGGCCTCCGGCATGCGGTCGGCGATCATCGTGACGAGCCGGGATCGCGACATAGGCGCGACCTGGGGAGCCGTCGCGCCGATCCCGAACGCGGCAAGCAGCACGAGGACGTCGGCCGCCCCTCCGTAGACCACGAGCGTGAACAGGATGAGCGTCGTCCCGTTCGCGAGGGCGAGGATGAGCAGGACCACGCGCTGGCCGAACCGGTCGGCCGCGGCGCCGAGCAGAGGTCCGAAGCAGGCGGTGCCGAGCCCGACCGCCGCTGAGGTGAGGCCGCCGAGCGCGAGGGAGCCCCGTGCGGAGACGACAACGGTGAGGACGCCGACGACCATCATCGCGAACGGAAGTCGCGCGATGAAGGCGATCACGAAGTAGGGAAGGCCGGCGATGCGGAGCAGACCGGGCTGGTCCGTCGACGGCGAGGAGGACTGGATCTGAGATTCTGCGTGTGTCATGGCTCTCGCGCGTCAGCCGACGCGGGTCGGGTGCCGCCGCTGTCCGCCGGAGAGCCGGCGGCCGGTAGATACACGGGTGTGCGGCCGCGGCGAACCGCGGCTCCCCCATGATAGCGCCGGTGTCCGAGAGCCACCTTTCAGGATCCGCACCGGTTGTCAAGGCGGGGCACCGCGCCGTCGACGCCGGGTAGCGTGAGGGCCATGAACTACCTCTTCGGCACCGGACTCATCGGCGCGATCACGGCGGGACGCACGCTTCTGCGTGGGTCTCGAGACGAGCCGCTCACGTGGCGGGCGATCCTCTCGTGGGCGAGCTGGGGCATCACGCTCGCCCTGGCCGTCGGCGCGATCGTCGACACACGCCGCCTCAAGCAGGGCAAGCCCATCGCCCACGACTCCCCCGTCTACGCGAAGCAGCAGAAGGAGCAGGAGAAGGACGCGAAGCAGCTCAACAAGGAGCTCAAGCGCAAGAAGCGGTGAGGTCAGCGGGTGAGGATGAGCGCCTCGCCCTGACCACCGCCACCGCAGAGGCCGACGGCGCCGACTCCGCGCCCCCGTCGTGACAGTTCATGCGCGAGGTGGACGACGAGACGTGCCCCTGAGGCGCCGATCGGATGACCGATGGCGATACCGCCGCCGTGGACGTTCACGATCTCGGCGTCGAGACCGAGTTCGGTCTGCGAGCGGGCCACGACGGCCCCGAAGGCCTCGTTGATCTCTACGAGATCGAGATCAGCGGGCGTGATGCCCTGCTTCGCGCAGGCGCGTTCGATGGCACGGGCGGGTTGCGCCTGCAGGGAGTTGTCCGGTCCCGCGGTCTGCCCGCTGGCGCCCACCGTCACGAGCACGGCCCATCCCTCGGCCCGGGCCGTGGCACGGGTCGTGACGACGACCGCCGACGCCCCGTCCGATATCTGCGAGGAGTTGCCCGCCGTGATCGAGCCGCCCTCGGCGAAGGCGGCTCGGAGTCCGGCCAGCGATTCCACCGTGGTGTCCGGGCGGATGCCCTCGTCCGCGTCGACCACGACCGGCTCGCCCCGCCGCTGCGGCACCGTGACGGCGACGATCTCATCGTCGAAGACGCCGGAGGCCCGCCCCGCGGCCGCGCGCTGGTGCGACAGGGCCGCCACCGCGTCCTGGGCCTCCCGCGTCAGCTCGAAGCGCGCGTTGTGCCTTTCGGTGGACGCCCCCATGCTCTCGCGGTCGTAGGCGTCGGTGAGCCCGTCGTAGGCCATGTGGTCGAGGACCTCGACGCTGCCGTACGTCCACCCGTCGCGCGAGCCCATGAGCAGATGCGGTGCCCGGGTCATCGACTCCATGCCCCCGGCGACCACGACCGACGCATCGCCCGTGCGGATCATGCGTGCCGCGTCGATGACCGCCGTCAGCCCGGACAGGCAGACCTTGTTCACGGAGTGTGCGGGGACGTCCCAGCCGATCCCCGCGCCGATCGCCGCCTGCCGCGCCGCGTTCTGTCCGGAGCCGGCGGCGAGAACCTGCCCGAGGATCACCGCGTCCACCGCGCCCGGATCGATCGACGCCTGCTCCAGCGCTCCACGTATGGCGAAGGAGCCGAGCTGCGGCGCCGTGAAGCTCGCGAGCTGACCCTTGAGTCTGCCCTGCGGCGTGCGGGCGGCGGCGACGATGACGATGTCCTGGTCGGTCTCGTGGTGGCTCATCTCGGCATCCTCATTCATTTCGGTCCTTCAGGGATTCATGGATGATCAGGGGCGGTTGTGTGGCGTCCACGACCTGCTGGACGCTCACGCCGGGTGCGGTCTCCACGAGCACCAGCCCGTCCTCCGTGACGTCGAGCACGGCGATGTCCGTGATGATCCTGTCGACGACCGCACGACCCGTCAGGGGCAGCGAGCACTGGTCGACGATCTTGGCGCTGCCGTCCTTCGCCACATGCTCCATGAGCACGATCACGCGGGCTGCGCCGTGCACCAGGTCCATCGCTCCGCCGGGCCCCTTGACCATCTTGCCCGGGATCATCCAGTTGGCCAGATCACCGGTGGCCGACACCTGCATGGCTCCGAGGATCGCCGCGTCGATCTTGCCTCCGCGGATCATGCCGAAGCTCGTGGCGGAGTCGAAGAAGGCAGCGCCGGGGAGGACCGTCACCGTTTCCTTGCCGGCGTTGATGAGGTCGGGGTCGACGGCGTCCTCGCGCGGGTAGGGACCCACGCCGAGGATGCCGTTCTCCGACTGCAGCACGACCGTCACACCGTGCGGGACGTGATTCGGCACGAGTGTCGGCAATCCAATCCCGAGGTTCACGTACGAGCCGTCCTGCAGCTCGGCGGCGGCGCGCGCCGCCATCTCGTCTCTCGTGAGCGCCACGTCAGGCTCCTTCCGCGGCGACGGTGCGCCGCTCGATCCGTTTGGGGATGTCTGCACCCACCTCGACGATCCGGTGCACGAAGACGCCGGGCAGGTGCACCCGGTCGGGGTCGAGCTCGCCAGGCTCCACGAGTTGCTCGACCTGTGCGATGCAGACGCGTCCCGCCATGGCCGCGAGTGGATTGAAGTTCCTCGCCGCCTTGTTGAAGATCAGGTTGCCGTGCCGATCCCCCACGAGCGCGTGCACCATGGCGTAGTCGGTCGTGATCGCCTCCTCGAGGACGTACTCCCGCGGCGTCCCGTCGACGTCGAAGGTCCGCACGTCCTTGACGGGGGAAGCGACCGCGATCGTGCCGTCCTCGGCGTATCGGCGCGGGAGGCCGCCCTCCGCCACCTGCGTGCCGACTCCCGTCTGTGTGAAGAACGCCGCGATCCCCGATCCGCCGGCACGGAGCTTCTCGGCGAGCGTGCCCTGCGGGGTGAGCTCGAGCTCGAGCTCGCCGGAGAGGAACTGTCGCTCGAACTCCTTGTTCTCCCCCACGTATGAAGATGTCATCTTGCGGATGCGGTGCGCGGCCAGCAGGATCCCGAGCCCCCAGTCGTCGACGCCGCAGTTGTTGCTCACGACGCTGAGGTCGCTCGTCCCCTGCGCGAGCAGCGCTTCTATGAGGGCGATCGGGTTGCCGGACAGCCCGAACCCGCCCACGGCCAGGGACGATCCGTCCGAGATGTCGGCCACGGCCTCAGCCGCCGATGCCCACTGTTTGTCGATCACGTGTGCTCCTTCGAAGACGTGCGCTCTCCCAGCATCCGTCATCACCCGTCACTTCACGAAGACGGTGCTTGCGATGTGGTCCCCGCTCCCCGTAGCGTCCACATCATGGACAACCAGTCTCGATCCGTGCCCGGTGCGCAGGCCATCGCGCGCGCCGCTGCTCTTCTTCGTCTGGTGAGCGCGAGCGGCGCGCAGGGCGCCACCGTACAGGATCTGACCCGATCATCCGGGCTGACGCGGTCCACCGTCCACAGACTGCTCTCTGCTCTCCGGGTCGAGGGCCTGGTGGATCGCGACGAGCAGAGCGCGCGATGGACTCCGGGCCCTGAGCTCTTCCTCATGGGGTCCGTGGCGGCGGCTCGATACGACGTCACCACGCTCGCTCGGGACATCGTGCGGTCTCTCGCGGTCACGACGGAGGAGAGCGCGTTCCTCTCGGTGCGCAGAGCGGACGAGACCGTCTGCCTGCTGCGCGAGGAGGGGGCGTTCCCGATCCGATCCTTCGTCCTCAGCGAGGGCGTGCGGTTCCCTCTCGGCGTCGCCAGCGCGGGACTCGCCATCCTCTCGTTCCTTCCTGACCACGATGTGGATGCGTATCTCGCCCGACACCCCGAGCTGCCGCAGGACTGGGGGCGCTCGCATGCCGAGCCGTCGCTCCGCACGCGCATCGCCGAGACGAAGGCGCGTGGCTACGCCGTCAATCCCGGGCTCATCGTGGAAGGGAGCTGGGGCCTCGGCGCGGCGGTGTTCGATCGCGCGGGACGACCCGAATGGGCACTGAGCCTGACCGGTGTCGGCTTCCGCTTCGGCCCCGACCGCATCGCCGATCTCGGCCGCACGCTGCTTGCGCATGCGCATCAGCTCTCTGCACGGATCGCCGCGACCCGACGCTGACCGATCGTTCATATTCATACCACCGGGTATATACTTGGTGATATGAATCGTCAGGATGTCATCCCGTCGCTCGTGCTCTCCGGGTACGCGCTCGGCCGTATCGCCGCACAGGACGCCGGAAACGACGCTCCCGCCGCCCAATGGCGGGTGCTCAGCCTGCTCGAGCAGACCGGGCCGAAGCGCGTGGGCGAGCTGGCCTCGGCCGCCCGCACCACTCAGCCCGGCATGACCAGGCTCATCGGTCACCTCGAGCGGGACGGTCTGGTCCAGCGCTCCCCCGTACCCGAGGATTCGCGCGCCATCGCGGTGGACATCACCGACGCCGGCGCCGCTGCTCTCACGGCGTGGCGCTCCGAGTTCCGAGACACGCTCGCGCCGCGCTTCGTCGACGTGGACGACGACGACTGGCGCATCCTCACTCGCGCCGCGGAGATCCTCGCCGCGCACACCACGAACGACCCGACAGGAGAAACACGGTGAACACCCCCGCCCCCTCAGTGTGGAAGCAGCCCGCACAGGTCTGGGCCGTCGCCTTCGCGTGCGTCGTCGCATTCATGGGCATCGGCCTGGTCGACCCGATCCTCCCCGCCATCGCGGAGTCACTGCAGGCCAGCCCGTTCGAGACCGAGCTGCTCTTCACGAGCTACCTCGCGGTCACCGGCCTCGCCATGCTCGTCACGAGCTGGATCTCCAGCCGCATCGGCGCCAAGCGGACGCTGCTGATCGGTCTGGCACTCATCGTCGTCTTCGCCCTGCTCTGCGCCCTGAGCGGCAGCGTCGACGCGGTCATCGGTTTCCGTGCCGGGTGGGGCCTGGGCAACGCGCTGTTCATCTCCACGGCGCTGGCCACCATCGTCGGTGCGGCGTCGGGCGGCAGCGCAGCGGCGATCGTTCTCTACGAGGCCGCGTTGGGACTCGGGATCGCGATCGGCCCGCTTCTCGGCGGCATCCTCGGGGAGCAGAGCTGGCGCGCCCCGTTCTTCGGCGTGGTCGTGCTCATGGCGATCGCGTTCCTCGCCGTCCTCCTCCTGCTCCGCGGCCCGGAAGAGACGCGCACCCCTGTGCCCTTCTCCGCCCCGTTCAAGGCCCTCGGCCGTCCGGCGCTCGCGGTCCTCGCCATCGCCGCGCTCTTCTACAACATCGGCTTCTTCATCCTGCTCGCCTTCTCGCCGTTCCCGCTCGGCTTCGGCGCCATGGGCATCGGCTTCACGTTCTTCGGGTGGGGCGTCGCTCTCGCCGTCACGAGCGTCTGGGTCGCGCCGTTCCTCATGCGCAGGATGCCACGGACGCGCGTGATCCTCGTCGTGCTGCCTCTGCTCGCCGTCGACCTCGTGGTCGCAGGACTCGTCGTCTCCTCCGCCGCAGCGCTCGTGGCGTGCATCGTCATCGGCGGTCTGCTGCTCGGCATCATGAACACCGTCCTCACGGAGGCCGTGATGGAGGCCACGGATCTCCCCCGTTCCGTCGCCTCTTCTGCATACTCCTCCGTGCGCTTCCTCGGCGGAGCGATGGCGCCGCCGCTCGCCGCGGCCCTCTGGCACGCTTTCGATGCCACGGTGCCGTACCTCGTCGCAGCGGTAGCGGTCCTCCTGTCGGCGCTCACGGTCCTCCTCGGGCGAGGGGTCCTGGCCCACATCGACGACGAGCCGGAGGATGCGGCCGCCGAAGACGCTCAGGCGATCCTGCTCGGGGACGCGGCGTGACCGGACGTGCCGCCTGACGGAACGCATCCCGGCTTCGATACGGTGGGCGGATGGACGCCCTTCCCGAACGCAGCCGGATCGTCGAGCAGCACCTTCGCGCGGCGGGGATCCATACGGAGATCCGGGTCCTCCCCGACTCGGCGCGCACAGCCCCCGAAGCCGCAGCCGCGATCGGATGCGATGTGACGGCCATCGCGAACAGCCTCGTCTTCCTCGCCGACGACTCCCCGGTGCTGGTGCTCACGAGCGGCGGGCACCGCGCCGACCTCGATGCCGTGGCCAGACAGATCGGCGCGCGCATCGTCGTCATGGCGCCGGCAGCGGTCGTCCGCGCAGCGACCGGACAGGCGATCGGCGGCGTGGCTCCCGTCGGGCATCCCGCGCCGCTCCCCACCTACATCGACGAGGCGCTGGAGACCCACGCCGAGATCTGGGCAGCGGCGGGACATCCGCACACCGTCATGCCGCTGACCTTCTCGTCTCTCCGCGGTCTCACCGGCGGTCGGGTCATCGCCGTGGTCTGACCCTCACTTCACGGTGACCGTGATCTCCGCGCGCTGGCGATCCTCCGCATCATCCGGGGCCTCGCCGCGGAACTGATACTCGAACTGGATCACGGTGGTGCCCTGCCCTGCCGGTGGGAATCTGTAGGACACCTCGCTCGGCGCGCCGGCCTCGCCGTCCTGCCCCAGATAGCGCGAGCGCTCCTCCCCCGGTCCGAGGACCTCGGGGTCGGGCTCCCGGGTGATCACCCAGGCGTCGCCGACCGTCGGATTGATCGTGCCGAAGTCGACCACGAGTGCCTCCCCGGGGGTGAGGGAGACCGACGATGTCGTGTGATCGACGCGCTGCTCGGCGGCGGCGGCGCAACCGCTCAAGCACAGGCCGAGGAGGGCCACCGCACCCGCGACGTACAGTCTCAACCCATCCCGCATCGCCGTCCCCCTCGCGTTGGCAACACGCTAGCGCACACGTGCGGAGCGGGGAATGCCTCCTGGATGCAGAAAAGCCCCGAGGACTGGCGAGAGTCATCGAGGCTGTTCCGTGCACCCCCTCGGACTTGAACCGAGAACCCACTGATTAAGAGTCAGTTGCTCTGCCGATTGAGCTAGAGGTGCGTGGCCCGGGAATCCCCCGGCCGAGGAATTACATTACCAGCCGACAGCCGCGAGTGGAAATCGGGGCGACTTCTTCCATCCGTCCGCGCGTGTCGCCGTGAGTCGGCGCTCACGGGCGCGCGCCGCGGGGCGGTTATCCTGAGAGGGTGACCGCCTCCCCCAGCGCCGCCTCCCCTCGCGACGACGACCATTCGCGCGACCTCGAACTCGCCCTCCGGCTGGCCGACCTGGCCGATGCGCAGTCGCTGCCGCGGTTCGACAGTTCCGACCTGCAGATCTCCACCAAGCCCGACCGCTCGCACGTCACCGACGCCGATCTCGCCACCGAACGCGCCATCCGCGAGCTGCTGGCGGCCGAGCGTCCGGACGACGGCATCTTCGGTGAGGAGTTCGGCGCGGAGGGAAGCACCGAACGGCAGTGGATCATCGACCCGATCGACGGCACCGCGAACTTCCTCCGGGGCGTGCCGCTGTGGGGCACCATGATCGCGCTCGCGATCGACGGCGTCCCTCAGGTCGGCGTGGTGAGCATGCCCGCCCTCGGGAGACGCTGGTGGGCATCGGCAGGAGCCGGTGCGTGGACGGCGACGGATGCCGGGCCGCGGCGTCTCCGGACGTCTGCGGTCTCCTCGTTGGACGATGCGAGCGTGAGCTTCCAGAGCATCGCGCAGTGGGCACGCTCCGGCCACCTCGAGCAGCTGCTGACCCTCGCGGACCGCGTCTGGCGTGACCGGGCCTACGGCGACGTCTACGCGTACATGCTGCTCGCCGAGGGGCGCATCGACATGGTGGCCGAGTTCGACGTCAAGGAGTACGACGTCGCCGCGGCCGTGCCCATCGTCCGCGAAGCCGGCGGCCGGATGACCGGTTTCAGTGGCCAAGAGACGATCTCCGACCGTTCGACACTCGCCACCAACGGCATCCTCCACGACGCCTTCCTCGAGCTCCTGCACGACTGACACCCAGACGAAGGCCAGCGATGACCCTCCGCACCACCACAGCCGCCGCCGGCGCGCTCATGCTCGCCCTCGTACTCGCCTCCTGCGCAGGTGCCCCGGACGAATCGGCATCCCCCACGCCCGACGCTCCCCGGCCGACGCCGACGATCACGGCGACGCCGATCGAGACCGCGGCACCGGCTACGTCGCAGACCGAACCCACCTGCGACACGATCGTCTCCGCAGGTACGGTGAAGGCGCTGACCGACGAGGGATGGACCTTCGAGGAGCAGCCGTTTGTCATCGGCGACGTGACCCTCGAACAAGGTCTGCTGTGCTTCTGGGCGGACTACACCGTCGCCTCCGACCACGGCCAGCTGTACGGGTGGTCTGAGATCAGTGCGGAGGACGCGACGCAGGCACAGAGCTCGCTCCTCGGTGAGGGCTGGACGCGCGAGGACGGTCCCGACGGGATCTACATCACCGAGAATCCGCAGTTCGCGATGGGCACCGACGAGGACGGCTATGGCATGACCTACCTGTTCGGCGATGGCTGGGTGAAGTTCGCCGACACCCGTCAGGGGCTCATCCTCATCGAATGGACGAGCTGATCGGCCCACGATGCGTCGCGGCTCTCGCCCACGTCGCGGTGTAGTGTCGCTCGCATGAGCGGGGACACCACTCTCGAGGGCATCGCCGCGGAGCTGTACACCGCGCCCCTCGGCGAGTTCGTCGCCGCGCGGAATGCCCGCGCCAAGGAGACATCCGACGCGGAACTCGCCGCGAGCATCCGCGCTCTGCGCAAGCCCTCGGTCGCAGCGTGGGTGGTGAATGTGTTCGCGCGGGAGCGCGCCTCTCAGCTCGGCGAGGCGCTGCACCTGGCTGAGGAGCTCAGAGAGGCGCAGGCGGACCTCGATGCTCGAGCTCTGGCACAGCTCGGCCGCGATCGCCGTGCCCTCACGCGCAGGCTCGCCTCCGCCGCGGCGGAGCTGGCGAAAGCCCGCGGCGAGACCGTCACGGCGTCGACTCTCGAGGCGGTGACGCAGACCATCGCCGCCGCCTTCTTCGACCAGACGGCCGCGGCCGCCGTCGCATCCGGACGTCTGGTACGAGAGCTTGAGCCCGCGGGGACGTTCTCCGACATCGCCGACACCCTGGTCGCAGGCGGAGCACCGGATGCCGCGCCGGCCCCCGCACAGCCGGCGGACGAGGTGGCGGCGCGCAGACGACGCCGAGAGGCCGAACGCGCCCTGCGCGACGCCGAAGCGGCGCACGATCGCGCGACGCGGGATGTCACGAGCGCCGAGCGCTCCGCGACAGAGTCGCGTACGCGCATCCGAGAGCTCGAGACACGCGCCGCAGAGCTCGAGGCCGAGCTCGCGGGAGTGCGCCGGGACACGGAGCGCGCGCGAGCTGACGCGGAGCAGGCGGACAACCGACGTACGGACGCGACAAAGACCCTCGGCGAGACGGAGAAGGCTGTCCAGAAGGCGCAGCAGGCACTGGATGCTCTGCCGTCACGGCGCTGACCTCGGCCCCGCAGAACTCGCCTTCGGTCGGCACCTTACCGGTGAGGGTGCCCTCGGACTGACCTCGAGACAGGCGATGGCACCGTCACCCGAACGGCGTCGAGGACGGTGTCGTGCGGGACGACTACCTGCACGCCTCCACGGTCATCCTTATCACGCGACGCGGGTGAGTGCTTCAGTGGGACCCGGATGAGACGTTCTTCGCGTCGCTGTGCTTCTTCACGAGGAAGATGGCGAGGACCGCGAACGCGACGTACACGAAGTTGAACAGTCCCGCGATGGAGACGAGACCGTCCGGGTGTCCGACAGTGTGTCCGTGCCCGTCGACGCCGCTGATGACGAGCATCGTGGTCGGGTCGGTGGAGGCGTGCAGGAGGATCGCCCAGATCAGACGACCGGTGACCACCATCGAGAGGTACATCAGCACACCGAACCCGAAGGTGTAGACGACCGTGAAGATGACGGCCGCTCCCCCCTCGCCCGTGATGGCGTTGCCGGAGTGCAGGATCGCGAAGAGGAACGCAGACAGCACCATCACCGCGCGCTGACCGTATCCGCCGCGGCGAAGCATCGTGACCACCGCGCCACGGGTCAGCAGCTCTTCTGCGAACCCGATGCAGAGGCCGAGGAACAGGATCGTCAGAACCTGCGTGATCGTCCACTGCGACCATTCCGTGCCGAACAGTCGCATGGCGTTCGGGATGAGCACCAGCACGACCGCCACCCACATCCACGGCCGTGCCGAGCGCGGCTGCCGCGCGAAGGAGTCACCGAGCCATCCGACCGACCGCATGAACAGCACCAGCAGAAGACCCGCCAGAAGGATCGGGAGCGCCATCGCGACGAAGATGCTCTGCGGCGTCCCGAACAGGTCCGACGTGTCGATCGAACTGGCGAAGACGGTACTCGTGATGAGAGCGATCCCCTGGTAGACGAGCCAGTAGACGACGACGAGGAGCACCGCCTTCCACCAGGTGCCCTGGTTCCAGAAGCGAATCCATCCGGACTCCGTGCGGGCGGTGGTCGTCGACATGCGATGCCTCCCCTGGTGCCCATCGGGCTCCTCGTGACCAACATACCGGCGGCGACGGTGCCGACGTGACGACGGTGCAGAAAAAGCTCACACACACGCAAAGGCCCGCCTCCCTCGTGATTATAGGGAGGCGGGCCTCTTTGCTTGTGACAGCGACCTGGTGGAGCTGGGGGGAATCGAACTATGCCTCGACCCGCATCAGAACGTCGCGGCCGCGGAATAACGCGGCGAAAGCGTTGGTAAGTGACGGCGGCTTCCGGCGCCTGGTGGGCGGAGGCGTGGGCAAAATGTGGGCACGCGCCCAGGTCACGCCGCCAGCCGCGTCCGCCGCTCCCGGACCTCTGCACGCCATTGCGCCCGCTCGCGCACGAGGCGCGCGGTGATCGGCTGAGCGGCGATCCCGTCGACGGACTCGGCCGCGCGTATCAGCAGCACGGCGTACCGGATCGGCGTGATGCCAAGCTCGCGGCGGATCAGCTCGTCACGAGCGGGCGAATGTGTCGGATGGGCGGCTTCAAAGGCGAGGAGTCGTTCAGGCGTCACGGTTCCGATCCTGCCGTGAACCACCGACACCGACTCCTCGACGTCAGCGCGCTCACGTAGAATCGATTCCTCTCGGCCGGAGGAAGGAACATACCGGCCATGACCAGACTCTCCCGCGAGACGATGCTCACCATCCATCTCGACGCGATCTGCTCCCGCAACCGGTACACGAAGAATCCGGAACCGGTGATCGCCGAGTTATACGCCGCGGCCGGCGACCGAGTCGACATTCTCACCGAGTCGGTAGGGACGTGGGTCGGGTTCTTCGAGGACGACTACACGCGCGTCCTGTGCACCGCGCTGCGTGAGCTCCCCGGACTCGACCCGTGGCTCGCTCTCGGCGCGCACCGGCGATCGCTGAAAGATCACTCGACGCCGCCGCTCGGCATCCGTCACCGCTCGTAAGCTGGGGCCATGCTCGTCGCCATGATCCGCCCCCGTGAGACCGCCACCGCCGACGTCATCGGGACGACACTCGAGGACGTGGCCGAGCAACTCGCCGCGCAGCGGCAACCCGGCTTCGATCTTGTGTCGTCCCCGGTCCGGATGCTGAAGGGTGAGGCGAAGATGGAAGCAACTGGCACGTTTCGCCGCGTCGACGGGATCCGCGAGATAGAAGCCGACGACATGGCCGCGCTTGAGGCGAGGGTGCCTGACGGCTGGCAGGTGCTCTCCGTGCGATCGGCTTAGAACGCGCCGAACTCGCGGCGGATCGCGGCGAGCACCTCGCCGTACGTTTCGCGGATGTGAGAGGTGAACGGAACGTACTGCACGCCCTCAACGTTGGAGAGCATCTCGACGTCGTCCTCCTTCACGATGATCGCGCGCGAGAATCCGAGACGCCCCTGGAACAGCCCAGCCTCGTGAACGACGTTCTGCCGCGCGCGGAACCGGGGCTTCTCTCCCTCGATAGCGACCTGCTCATCTTCCTTGCTCATCACGAGGATCGCGAAGGTCGACTCTGCGAGCATGTCCTCGAGAATGTCGCGGATACTGTGCCCGGCTCGACTCCCCGTCTCGTAGGCAATGACCTCAAGCCCGTGCTGCTGATTCAGATGATGCAGGAGGTCGTGCCATGCCGTGCTCGCCCCCCCGTGCCCGATGAAGATCCGTGGTCTGACTGTCGGAGGCTCGGGAACCGCCGGCGGCTCCTTCCGCAGAGTTGCGGCGGCTTCTCCGAAGATCGAGTGCACACGCTCGATGTACGCCCGCTCGTGAGCCTCCACCTGGACCTTGGCATACTCGGGATATTGGTTGAGTCTGAGGAACACAGATCCGTCTCCCGCAAGCGGCGGCGCTGAGTCGACCCATACAGTCGCGCCCTCGAAGATAGGGTCACCGCCAGCCTTCGTCAGATCCGCGAGGAACTCGTCGATCGAATCGAATGTCCACTCCTCGTCGTAGCGAGCGACAGACATCATGTTGAAGGTGAGTACTGGCTCCGTGAACTGCGTCGAACCGACCGCCTTCAGCTCCGCGCGGCCAATGTCTTGCATCTCGCTCACCGCCCGCTTGATGGTGGCGGAATCAAAATGCACGTATCGGTAGTTGGCGGTCTTTCTCTTCACGCCCTGAGCATAGTGGCCTCATGATCGGAGCAAATGGAATTGCATGCGCGGCGGGCGTTGGCTCAGCGGAGGACACTCTCTACCCGAGCGACCGCTGACACGCGAAAGACCCCCACCCGCCCTGGGCGAGTGGGGGTCCGTGGCGGTGCGGGGGAAGTCAGGCTGCGAGTCCGTAGACGGTGATGTCGTCGAACCGAGGGCCGCCGGTCGGATTTGATCCGTAGAAGCCGACCTTGGTGGTCGGCGCCGGGGCGGTCAGGTTCGGGTGCTCGATGATGAGGACACCGTTCACGAGCGCCCGGACCACGGTGCCGACGGTCACGATCTCAAGCACGTCTCCGGCCTGCGGGGCGGTGTTCAGGGTCTGCAGATTCGTGTTCACTCCGGCGGAGCGTCGGCCGAAGACGTATGACGTCGCGGTGGCGACGAGGTACAGGCCGTTGCTGCCGTCGCCGACCCAGGCGGCGATGCCGCCGACGCCCGCGCTCGTCGGGACGGCACCCAGTGTCGAGCGCACGCGCACGTCGTTCGCGCCGCTGTCGACAGAGCAGAACCCTGTGGTTCCCGCGATCTGGTGCGCGCGCCCGTCCGTGATGCCCCAGGTCGCCGAGGTCGTCGTCTGCAGCAACCACGGCTGCCCGGACTCTGCGTTCCCGAGTGTCGTGGCGTTCCCGCGCGTGAACGTGTCGGAGACGAGCACCTTCGGCGGGACGATGCCGAGGATGGAGGCGAGGTAGTCCCCCATGAATCGTCCGAGTCGGGCGTTCCCCGCGTCGTTCGGGTGTAGGCCGTCGAGGGTCAGCGCGGCCAGGGTGCGCTCGCTGAACCCCGAGTCGGCGTACCAATCGCAGATCGGCAGCCCGTACATCGTGGCGATGTCTCGGACGGCCTGGGCGTAGTCGCGGAGCTTGTGCCCGGCGGTGTTCGTCGACTCGTCCGTGTAGCCGGCGTTGTTCCGCTTGAGCGGCGTGCACAGCACGATCCGCGCCCGCGGATTCTGAGCGAGGACGTGGTCGATCGCAGTCCGGTACGCGCCGAAGAACGTGTTGCGATCGAGCGGTGTCGTCGCCCACGTGCCGAGCGTCCCCAGGGGCACGTTCAGGCGGAAGTCGTTCGTGCCCGCCGCGATCGTCACCAGCCCGTACGCGGCGTGATCGTTGTTGGCGAGGACCGTGGTCACCGTGCCCGCGCCGTTCGCGGTGCCGTCCGCCATCGACCGTCCGGAGACGCCGCGGTTCACGTACGCGGCGAGGGTGAGACGGGCGGTGACGTACGGCTGGTAGCCGCCGACTTGCGTGATCGAGTCGCCGTACGACACCGCCATGACGCCCTGCGTGAGGACCGAGGATAGCGCCGAGGCCACGGCCGCGGGCGCGTACTCCTCCACCTTGAGCGCCGCGGCTGCGGCGAGGGTCGGGTCCGCCCCGATGATCTCAGCTGCGACGCCCTGGAAGCGCGCATCGACCGCGGCGCCGGCCGCGGAGCCAGGCGCGCTAATTACCCCGGCTGTGGTCACGTCGGACGCGAGCTGCGGCTTCCCTATCGGCATCATCGGCATGTCAGTTACCTCCTGTTTGGCCGTACATCATCCCGGTGTCTGCGTCGTAGTAGAGACCGGGCATGTCCGGATCGGGTGGGCCGAAGCCGAAGGGGACGAGCGACTCGGGTGTGACGCCGGGCATCTCGCCGATGCTGCCGCCGCCGACGACCGCCGTGAACTCCCACGCCTCGGTCCCGTGCCAGATCTTGACGAGGTCGTCGGCGAGCTCGTACCGGCCGACCTCGATGACGTAGAGGACGTTCGGCGTGCGGGTTGCGGCCGCGGTGAGCTCTGCGGACGGGGTGAGATTCATCGAGAACGTGTCCCCGGTGAGGGCGACGGCCACGCGCACATCGGACACCAGCCCGTCTGGTCCGAAGGCCGAGACCTTCGGGCGGACGGTCATCTCGGGGAGCCACCCGTCCAGGTCGCCGAGACCGATGTCGGTCAAGGTGCCGGTGTAGGTGAACGTCGCCATTAGTCGATCTGACGGTCTCGGCGCAGCGGGTAGCGCTCCTGAGTGGCGAGATCCGCGACCTGCTCGACGTCGACACCGACGGTTTCTTCCGGCAGCCGCCAACTTCCGTCGTCCACTTGAGCGAGCACGACGGTGGGAGTCGGGTCGTTCGGGAGGGTGGCGAGGATCAGGCGCAGCAGCGAGGTGAATGCGGCGATGATCGCGGCCTGCAAGACCGTCGACCAAGCGACGTCGGCGAGGAGCGTTGCTCCGAGGAAGCCAGCGGCGAGGGCCTGCGCGAAGGTCTTCACGACGCGCTCGACGGCAGCGAGCCACCACGGCAGGTTGACGCCCTCCGTCTCCGGGAGACCCGCCAGCGAGGTCGCGAGCGATGCGAGGAAGCCCAGCAGAGCCGCGGATGCCGCGGTAAGCCACGCGATGTCTGCAATGAGCGCGCCACCGACGTACGGCAGCCCGATCGCGATAGCGGTGTACAGGGCGCGCAGGCCTGCGCTGCGCCACCAGGCGCGGTTCGTGAGAAGGGAGAGATGCATGACGGTGACCTCCTAGGTCTTCTTGGGCTTGAGGGTGTCTTCCAGGTCGTCCGGAAGGGTGTCGGGTGCTATGCCGCTTGAGCGGAGGCGGAATGCGAGCATCCCGGCGTATCCCTGCCAGGCGATGCGCAGCGTCCGTTCGTTGTCGGCCCGCGCCTGCTCAGCGTTCGCGCGTTCCACGGCGGCGTCGCGCTGGCCGATGATGTCGTTCTTGCGGTTCGACTCCCGTGTGGAGACGCCGCGGCGAACCTTCGAGACGATGTCGGCGATCTCTCGGGCGAACGCCCCAAGGCCGCCGGCGCCGAGGACGGCGACGATGATGGTGACGAGGCTGGCCTTCTCCACGCCTACTCCTCTCGGGGAGCGACGTTGCCCGTTCGCCTCCGTAGTGCCTCAGCCATGCGGTCGGCGAAGCCATGCACGTTCGGATCGGTGCCGAAGATCTGCAGCTCGATGTAGCGGCGGAACATCTGGATCGTCGCGTACAGCATGAACGCGGCTGCGACGCCCGCGGTCACCGACTGGAATAGCGTCCCGCCGAGCACGACGAAGTAGATCGCGGCGCCGAAGATCGCCGCGACGAGCGCCGGTGGTTCGAGCACCCAGATCCTGGAGATGCGGCCCACCATGCCGAGGCCGCCTCCGATGAGAAGGAAGGCCGCCCACATGGGCACGAGCCAGTCCGCGGCGGACAACTCGCGCTGCACGCTATCAGGCGTGAAGAACAAGGCGTAGCCGCCGCCGATCACGATGATCGAGTAGGCGATGATGTCGATGATCCGGATGATCGCCTCGAGGAAGATCCGCTTCTCCTTGGGTACCGGGTGGCGGTCCATCAGCTCACCATGCGCTTCGCGGCGTCGTCATTCACGGCCTTCGCGATCGGTCCCGCCAGTGCCGCGCCGACCTTTGGATCCGCGAGCGCAGTCGCGAGAGTCGCGGCGTCGAGACTGATCCTCACGGTGTCACCAGGGATCGCGGAGACCGCCGTCACGAGCTTGTCGAGCTTGCCGTCGAGCTGGTTGAGGCGCTCGTGGATCGTGGCTCCCTTGCCGTCCGGGCCGTCGATGCGGGAGTGGTAGATCAGCCACCGCGACATCGCGTTCCGGAAGGGGAACCATCCGCCGGCGCCCGTCTTGGCATCCGTGGACTCGTCAGTCGGGTTGACCAGCTTCGCGAGCTTGCCGAGAGAATCGAGCGCGCCGTTGAGGCGCTCGAAGATGGTGGGGCCCTTCTCCCACGTGCCCTCGTTGCCGCCGTCGCGGGAGCGGTACTTGAAGAACTCCCACAGGTAGGCGATGAACGTTTCCTTGTCCATGACGATCTCGATTCCCCCGCCACCGGAGGCGGGACTCGCGTTGGCGCGACGCATGAAGTCGCGAGGGTTGATCGGGTTCCCGAGACGGAACTCGTGTGTCTCGAAGTGGCAGTGCACGCCGGTTGAGTTGCCGGTCGTGCCCATCCGTCCGACCGGCTGACGCGCGGTGACCCGGTCGCCCGTGCGGACGTAGAGGCGCGCGTGGTGCATGAGGCGGAAGACGTCGCCGACGTGGAAGGCGGTCGGGCCGTCGGCGCGGATCCGCACCTCATTACCTGCGCCGCCGTTGTAACCGGCGAAGGTGACCGTCCCGTCGACCGGTGAACAGACGTCCGCCCAGCCGACGAGGTCGATGCCGTTGTGCGGCTGGACGATCCCGGTCACCGGGTTCTTCCGCGCGGCGTTGAACTCAGAGGTCGGAGTCGGCATCGACAGGGAGCCGTTCGGCCAGAAGACCGGCATCACGCACCCCCGGTCAGCTCGGCGTACGACGGAAGGGTGACGATCTCCCCGTCGAGGAGCTCGACGGCGTCGTACGTTTCGCCCTGGCGCGCCTCCCAGTCCGACCAATCGGCGGCGCTGAGGTGCTCCGGCGCGGGGTACCAGACCTCGCACCACGGCCGCTCGCCCTCGGCTTCGAGGCCGGAGAGGAACGCGCGGATCTCGTCCATCGCGGCATCCGGGTCGATGACTCGGCATCGCCGGGTAGGCAGGGGGGAAGTCATGCGGATCTCCTGTTGCACTCGTGCCACAGTGTGGCTACAGTTTGGGTCTGGCAGAGACACCGATCCGCCGGGTCCGGGTAGCAGACGAGATCTGGGAACCCGCAGACGCCGCAGCGAAGGCCAACGGCGAGACCATCTCCGTCGTGATCCGCCGAGCCCTCATCCAGTACGCCAAGGAGAACCAGTCATGATCGCTCGCATCACCGCCGCTGTCGCCGGTCTGGCGCTGCTCGGCGCTCTCACCCTGGCGGGCTGCAGCGGGGCAACGGACACGACGTCAGACGGGCAGCAGTCAACCGAGACGGCCGCGCCGCTCACCGCCGAGACGGCAGAGCCGGAACCCGAGGGTGCTGTCAGTCCAGACGCTCAGTACCTGACCGACGTGCGCACGGCGCTGACGAACGGACGCGAGACCACGATCCCGAACGCGACAGACGAACAGCTTGTTCAGGCGGGTCAGGACGCATGCGAGCAGCTTGCCGCCGGCACCCCCGAAGCAGACGTGCGCGTCGTTGACGGCGAGCAACTCGATGAGCAGATGGGGGACTACCGGGAGAGCATGATCATCGTGGCAATCGCCAGCAAGCACCTCTGCTAGGTTCCGTCAGATCGCCGGAGGTAGCCGCTGCCGTTGATGATCAGCGCCCCGGCGTAGAGACCCGTTCCGGATATCTGCGGGATGGTGCTGAGGTCGAACTGGACGGTTCCGAGAAGATCGATGTCGCCGGATCCTGCCGGGTTGATCGTGATTCCCGACGCTCCGACGATGATCGACGAGGATCCCTTCCGGATCGACGCTGTCGAACCGGCGTTGACCACAGCGTCGCCCGCGGTCATCTTCACGCCGCCGACGCTCGTGTCGGCTTCGACGGCACCGCCAGTGCCGAATGACATCTTGCCCTCTTCGAGCGTGGCCGGCGATGACCCGCCGTTCACTGTGATCTTTCCCGTGGCGCCGTCAATGACGATGTCGTTCCCGTTGACGGAGATTCTGCCGGTGGCGCCGTCGATGACGATCGCGCTTCCATTGACCGCGATCTTCCCGTCCTGAATGCGGACGTTGCCGACGACGATCGCGCCGCCGGACTCGACATCGATGGTGCCACCGCCGCGGACGCGCATGCTGCCGAGGAGGTCGATGAGACTGAGCACTTCGAGGAGGCCGAGGCCGTGGATGCGGACTCGGCCGAGGACGGAGAGGAGGCCGTTGACGAGCGCGGACCCCTGGACGATCAGCCCTTCCTCGGATGCGACCCGCAGAGAACCGCGGGTGATGGCGGCGTTCTGGAGCGGGGTTGCTGTCTCGAGTCGCCGGACGCGACGGATCAATGACTTCAGCGCGGCGGCGACATCACCGAGGTTGTCAAGCATCCTGCACCTCCGGCGTCACTACGTGTCCGAGCGCGTCGCCAGAAAGCGCGATCACGCGCTTTCTGTACGACCCGTCGGGGATCCACTTATCCCCACGCACGTCGAGGTTCAGCACTCGACCGGGGAGGAGGTTGGGAAGCGGCACCTTGGTCGTGTCCACCGTGAACGACCATTCCTCGATCGGGTCGGCAGACTCCGCCACGTATGCGTTCGCGATCTGCTGCAGCTGCGCCGCATCCCGCTCGTCCTTCGCGGACCGCGAGGCGTCACGCACTGGGATCGTGAACCCGGGAACACCCGCCCAGGCGGTCACCATGTCCTCGTCCATGCCGTTGCCGAACACGATCGCGCCCGTCAGTCGACGCGACGCATCACGCGCGATGCTCAGCTTCGATATGGGCGACTTAGGCGAGGTCACGGGCAGGTCGAACGCTCCGCTCGTGATTTTCGGCGCGACCCGAACCTGCCACCGGAGGACGTTCTGCGCATTCAGTGTCGGATGGAAGTCGATCTCGACGCCGCGCTCCTCGACCGCGTTGAGGCAGTCCTCGATCGTCATACCCTGGTAGTTGCGCCAGTCGGCACTGAAGTCGCCGGGACCGTCCGGCGGAAGGTCGAGCGGGAACTCCCACAGTGGACCCCACTGCATCGCACGCTGGAGGATCGCCCGGACCGCACCCTCGTTCGACCGGTTCACGATCGTCAGGTTGCCCAGCGGATAGGCGTTCACTCCGTGCAGGAGGCGATCTTTCATGATCGACCGGATGTCGACCGATCGCACCTTGAGCGCCCCGTTCGAGCGTGCGTAGTCTGAGCGCTGGATGATGCCCGCATACGCCGCTCCGGTGTCGTCAGCGACGACGACCGTGTTGCGGGTGTCCTCGAAGACGTCCCGGTTCTGGCTGGGCGACAGCGGCCAACCGGCGGCGTTCAGCAGGAACGTGTGCTGCGCGTTACTCCCACCTGTCAGACGTCGGGTCCATGGTCCGGCGGATGGCGTCAGCCGGCACCGGTGGGCGCCGGTGAACGTGCTATGGATCTGCAGCCGCATCTTCGCTCACCTCCTAGGTGTGTGTGTCGCGCACCGCGCCCGAGAACCGGGATGCCGTCCCCGAGAATCCGTGGATCACGCCGGTCGGCCCGGGCGGGATCGTCCAGGTCTCGGCCCGCGATACCCCGTCGACGAGCACCGCGCCGTTGCGCCGCACCCAACCCGTCGAGAGGTCGATGACGTCGGTCGATCCGGCGGGGAGGGCAGTGCTCACCGCGAACTGTCGCGAGCCCGCGGAGATCGAGTAGGCGGGTTGCGGGCCGACGACAGTGAAGACCGGCGATGCTGGAGCGTTGCCAGCATGCGCAGCTGGCACTCCGGCCGCGAAGGTTCGGAGCTTGCCGTATCGCCAGGGGTCCGCGGCGCGGAGCTTGAGAGACCAGTCGGCGTAGCGGGTACTCCCCCGGCGCGCGAAGGTCGACTGACCGTAGACGCGGACGAGTGCGTGCAGGGTGCGACCGTACTCGCTCACCACGAGTCGCCCCGACTTGCCATCCGCGAGGATGGCAGCGAACCGCGACTCGAGGTCCGCGAGGTCGTTCAGGGCAGTCACGCGGGCCCAACCGGACATTGTGATCAGGCGGGCTCCGCGGTACACGGGCATGTCGAACTCGCCGTCCGCAGCTGGCCGTTCGATGGTTTCCCCTCGCACGGCGGTCGGGCTGCTCCACCCGTCCATGCGTACGAGCGCGAAGCCGTCGACGGGGCGCGTTCCGAAGAACGACACCCCGTCGATGCGGGCGACTGTCTGATCCGAGATCATTCGGCCCCCCTGACCATGTCGTTGAGATCTGCCATCGCGGCGCGGACGAGCGCGTCTTCGTCGATGCCTGCGGGCATCACGAACGTGGCTTCGACGGCCACTCCTCGCCGCCCTTGAGCTGCGACCGATGTCGGCGCGAGAACGCCGCCGTCAGCCATGGGCATCACACCGGGCATCCGGCGCAGCCCCTCCATGAGCAGCGCCCACGAGCGCGCGGACCCGTCGAGCGGGGCGAACAGCTCCGGCACGTCGGACCGGTCGCCGACGACCCGCCAGGTGTTCGGCGGGACCATCTGCGCGAGCGGCGCCATCGGCGTGAGCCCGCCCTGGGCCATGAACTCCAGGACCGACCCGCTGGCCTGCGCCGTCACTGTGCGGCCACCGGTGACGGTGGGGATCACGAACGACGAGCCGTCTGCGATCACCTTGATGCGGAGGTTCCGCTGCTGGTTGGTCTCGATGAAGTTGTTCACCTTGGCCTGCGCGGTCTCCGTGTTCGCATCGATCGTCGTCTGGACGAGCTCGGGGACGGCGCCGTAGGTCGCGATCAGATCGCGTGCCTCCTGGTCGGTGTACCCCATCTGGGTCAGCTGCGCGACGAGCGCCTCCGTTGTCGCGTTGTACCGATCTGTGAGATTTTGCTGAGACTCCCCCGCTGCGGCCGCTGCTTCGAGCTCGTTCTGCAGCGCCTCGACCGCCGTCCGCGTCTGAGACTCCATCTGCGACGTCGACGCCGAGGTGCCGTCGGCCGCCGTGCCGATCTGGGCGACGGCCTCCGCGGTGCGCACGGCGGCGTCGTTGACGAAGCCGAGCTGCACGAGCGGGTCGGTGAACTCGTTGAACTGCCCGCGCATCTCCTCCAGTCGCTGCACGGCGTCATCCGTCGTGGACTCGAATCCGCGCATACTCTCGGCGAGGTCATCGAGTTCCTTGGGGCGCTCCTCGGCGCCGTTGAAGAAGTCGATGAGGCCGGCGAGTCCGTCGGTCATCTCGGCGAGAGGTCCGGAAACGAACGAGCCGAAGGACTCCGTCGCGGAGATCCCGAAGTCGATCGCACCGTTCACGAGGTCCTGGAAGAACTGCAAGATCGGGCCGCGGTTCTGCGACACCCAGGTTGCGAAGTCGCCGAGAGGTTCGGCGAACACGGACGCGAGCGCGCCCTTGATGCCGTCTGCGGCGACCTCGATGTTCCGCTGTGCTTGCTCGATTCTTGACGCGTCGTTGCCCGCGAGGGTGTCGAACATGCGCTGCGCGGATCCGGTCACGCCGTCGAGCTGCTCGACGGCGGTGGACAGATCCATCGCGAACAGCGACTGGCCGAGGTCCTCGGCTTGGGTGCCGAAGAGCCCGACGGCCGCCGCGTTCCGCAGCACAGGGTCTTCCGTCTCGCGGAGCTTGGTGAGGACCTCGGCGAGTCCGTCTCGCGCTTCCTGCCCACCGCGGGCGATCTTCGCCGTCATCTCCTCGGCGTTGAGCCCGAGGGCCTCGAACGCGTCCGCGGATCCCTCGGACGCGTCGGTCGCGCGGATCTGGAACTCCTTGAGAGCGTCTGCGGCGAGGTCGCTGTTGCGCGCCCCGGCCTTCATGCTCTGCGACACCAGACCCAGGGCTTCCTCGCCGGAGAGCCCGAGGCGCTGGAACAGCGAGGGGTATTCGGTGAGGGTGTCGAGCAGGTCCTCGTTGCGGTTCAGTCCGTTGCGGGCACCGGCGGCGATGAGGTCGTACGCCTCCTGTGCGCTGCGCGCGAGGCCTGTGCTGAGCAGCTGCGCGACCGCCTGAGCGGTCGGGCGGACGTCCTCCTCGAGGACGTCCGAGATGCCGGCGAGTCCCTGCACGACCAGCTGGGCGTCGCGGGTGGTGGCGGACGGGTCGAGGATTCCGAACTGCAGGGAGAGGCGAGTCGCGTCCATGTTGGACTCGATCGAGTCGCCGAAGTTGTTCGCGTACGCCTCCCCCGATGCGCGGCCGAGGCGGAGCGCGTCGGCCTCGCTGATGCCGGTGAGGCCTTGCAATCGGTCGGTGTTCTTCTCGACGGCGAGCCCATCCTCGATCGCGCCAGTGATGGCCTTGCCGATCGCGTACCCACCGAGGATGATTCCACCGGCGATCGGGATCGCGGAGAGGGCGTCGATGAGCGTGTCTTCGATGTCGCCACCGACGACGTCGCCGACCTTCTGCCCCGCGCCGCGGGTGGCGGCGTCGAGCCCCTGGGTGAGCGAACGCCCGCCCTCATCTCCAGCTTCCTCGGTGCGCCGCTTGAACAGCGACAGGAAGCGCTTCAGCCCCGTCTCGGCGGGCTCCTCGTCCACCTCCACGTCGACGGCGGTACGGGCCCTCTTCAGCCCGTCCAGCATCCGCTCGATGCGCTGGATCGACGCCTCGGCGCGCTTCACGTCGGCCGTAACGTCGAGGCCACCCTCCGCCTGGACGTGCAGGTCCTCGAGACGGTTGACTGCCCGCTCGAGGTTCTTCTCTGCACGGGTGACGTCGGCGTCGAGCTTGAGCACGGCACGCTCAGAGACGAGCTTCTTCGCCGCGGTTTCGACGCGGTCCATCCCGTCGAGCGCGGCCTTGGGATCGGCGCCGACCTTGATCGGGTTCGACTCGATCTTCTTGCCGATCGCGAGGACCTGCTTCTCCGCCTTCGCGACGCGGTCCGTGTTCGCGGTGAACAGCAGCTCCAGGTCAGCGATCGTCAGCTTCGGCATCGTTCCCCTTTCGGAGGGCTGCTCGCAGCCGGGGGCTGGTGTCGAGGAGCGAGAAGATCAGGGTGCGGACGCCGGGCCAGGGCCGGGCGCGGACGGCCGGATCGTAGAGATCGACGCCGCGCTCCATGAGCTCGGCGACGACGATGCGCCAGTGGAGCACGAGCGCGAGCCACGACCCGTCGATGTCGGAGGGCTTCGCTGTCGACGGCGGAGCGGAGGGCTCGGGGGCGAGGTTGGCTGGCGGCCGCCGATAGTCGGAGTACCAGCCGTCCGGCCCGAGCACCGCACCGGGCGCCGCGTAGGGCGCCCAGTCCTCCGCCGTCTCTAGTCTTTTGGGGCCGGCTCCTCGGCTTCCGCCCGCTCGGACTCCTCGCGCCCCCACAGGAGCACAGCGAGTCCGTCTGCGTAGTCCTTGCCCCGGGTCCAGAAGAACACCGAGTAGTAGGCCATGCGGTCGATGGTCGTAGGGTGCACGCCGTCGGCGACCATCTGTGCGTACGTCGCCTCGCCGAGGGCGGGGTGCTCGTCCGGTGAGATGGTGTCGAGCACGGCCTGCACCTGGTCGGGAATGGGGCCGTCGACGATGCCGAGCTTGACCTCGCCACGGACGGCACAGGCGATCAGCTTGCCCATGTCGTCCACGCTGGGCGGCGGGATGATGTACTCCCGGTCGCCCAGCGGAATGACGAGGTCCGGCACCGCCCACGACGCGAAGTCGGAAGCGGTAGGCACGTCAGGCGCCGCGTTCGAACGTGTACGGCGTCGACGCGCCGCCTGCGGTCGTGACGACCACCGGCACGGCGCCGGCGTCACCAGCGGGGAGGACCGCGATGATCGAGGCACCGTTGATCACCTCGAACTCCGATACGACGTCGCCGTCGATCGTGATCGCGGTCGCGTCGAGCAGGCCGCTGCCGGTGATGGTGATGAGGCCACCAGTGACCTCGCCAGCCGGGCTGATCGTGGTGATCAGCGGAGCTGTGAGACCCCACCCGGGGAACGGGTTGACGATGGGCTCGAACTCGCCCTTGCCGGTGAGGGTGACCGACTTCACCTCGATCCCCGAGTTGTCGGTGTTCGATCGGGTGATCTCCACCGTGACCAGCGCGCGACCGGCGTCGTTCGGGTTCGGGGTGCCGACCTCGGGCTTGTGGTACCAGCGCACGTCGAGGACGGCGCCTTCACCCTTGGCCTTCGATGCGGCGACGAGCGCCTCCAGCTCGGGCAGGTAGAGGCCCGTGTTGACGTTGCGGTTGCCCTGGATGGTGAACGAGGTCGCGAAGCCGCGGCCGGTCACCTCCTCGTTGGGGCTGCCCATGTCGTCGTACGTCTGCACGTCGGTGTTCACCGGCGGGTGGGTCGGCTGCCAGGCGCTGATGCGTCGGAACGGCTGCCACACGGGCGCGCCGGGCGTGCCGAGGTTGCAGTCGATGCCGTATTCGAAAGACTTCCCGAGGACGGTGCCGGCGGGAAGAGGGACGCGGTTGCTCATGATGAGGCCTCCAGGTTGTCGAGAGTGATGAGGTAGTTCTCGGTGCGCTCTTCGCGACCGGTCTTGTCTGCACCGAGCTGCGAGAACGAGGTGCGGATGATGCTGGCGATGCCGTCTCCGCGGAGACGGTTGTCCAGCACGATGAAGAGAACATCGGCGAGCCGGTCGGCGTCGGCGATGTCGTCGCGGCGGCCACGTACGTGGAGCTGCACGCGGCGTCGGGACAGATGAGGTTCGTCAGCGGGGCTGTAGACTCGCACGCCGATTGCCCGGTCTGGTGTGTCGAGGACGCGGCCGTAGAAGATCGCGACCTCGGACGATTGGTAGGCGGGACCGTGCGGCCGCCATTCGAACGTCGGCACCCGTCCAAGGATCTCGGCCAGCCGAGTTGTGAGCTCGACGTCGAGGGTCAGGTTCGCGGGTGCGTCAGCCATCGAGGGCCTCCTCTACCGCCGCCGCGACGATCTCGGCGATGTCGGTCTCGTCAGCTGCGATCTCGAGGAACTTCGCTCCCCCGCCGTCGTCGTGGTCCCAGTCGAGATGCTCGTGCTGGAAGACCGCGTGCGGGGCGGTGTAGCGAACCGCGACGCTGAGGTCGTCGACGACGACGCGACCTGAGCGGCGGAGGTCGCCATCGTCCTTCGGCGCGAGTTGATTCGAGCGCTTGAGGATCTTGCGGGCGGCTTCCTTCATAGCGTCCTGCGCGGCGGCTTCAACCATCGACAGGACGGGATTGAGCTCTCGCACCATGTCGGCCTACTCCAGCCAGAGGATCTGGTGGGAGGGCAGCGGCGGCGGGTTCTCATCACGGCCGACGCGCAGCACTCGTGCTGTGCGCTCGGCGGATCCGCCCGGCCACACCGTGACCAGGGAGCCAACCGACACATTCGACTCGAGAGGCACCGTCACCCGCGACGACGAGACGACCTCCTGGCCGTCGTCATCGCGGACGAGCTGCTGCACGTCGATCGTCTCGGAGCGCAATCGCCGCTTGGCTCCGAGCCCGGCGCCCATGCCGGCGCCGGCTGTGCGGTCCTGGACATCGACGACATCCGGGAAGAAGAAGTCTCCGGGGAAGCTCATGTGTACTCCCCCTCGGGCCAGACGCGCGCCAGAGGCCGCGCTTTCGGGAAGTGGCCCCGCGGTAGCCCGGAAGCGCTATCCGCGCCGCAGAGCGACTGCAGGGACACGCGCGCGTCCTCGCTGAACGCGGCGTCGATCTCCCGCCACGTCATTGCGGTGCCGTTGCGGCTGAACGACTTCGCTCGCTCGTACCCGGCGGCGGGCAGAGCGGCGATCACGCCCTTGAGGATCGCGATCGCATCCTTGCCGGTGTCGTCCTCCGCGTCGAGGGTGTCGAGGCAGGGAGCGATGATGCGAGCCCGCACCAGCACACGCCGGCCGAGATCCTCGTCCGAGCTGATGTCCTCGTGTGTGATCGGCATCATCGCTCCCCTCAATCAGGACTGCTTCGCAGCAGTCGTCTTCGCGGCCGGAGCCTTGGCGGCCTCGGCCTTCTTGGCATCCGCCTGCGCCGTCTCGAACACCGCCTTGTCGGCCTCGAGCTGCTTGGCCGCCTCCGCGACCTCGTGCGCCTTGTCGACGACCGCCTGGCGCGCTTCCGCGAGCTCGGCGTCCTTCGCCTCTTCGGCGTCCTTCACCGCGGCGTCGATGTCGGCCTGCGTCAGAACCTCGATCGGCTCCTCCTCCACGACCTCGGGGGCGTCGTCGATCAGGCCCTGCGTGCGGGCGTGCTCGATACCTTCCTCGGTGATCGCGTCGGAGTCGAAGACCGCCCCCTCGTAGAGGTACTGCTCGCGGCCGTCACGGGTGGGCAGGACGGCGACTGCGGCCGTCACGATGAGCGCGCTCATCACAGGCCCGTGTTCGTCAGGGCGACACCGGCCAGCGGCTCGGTGACGACGGGGACGGTGACGCGACGAGCGCGCAGGGTGTAGCCCTCGGGCTTCTCCTCGCGGATCGTCTTCGCCTCGACGCCGAACGCCTCGGTGCGCACGTAGCCCGGACCGCCGAGATCCTCGTCGGCCATGCCGCCGAGCTGCTCGCGGTCGACCAGGAGCGGGTTCGCGCCCTGGAAGTGCGGCGTGGTCGCCCAGGTGAGGCCGAGCGCGTCGACGGGCAGGTTGCCCTGGATCGCCGTGGCACCCGACTCGCGCGGGAGCGACTTGTCGTCGATCAGCATGCCGATGACCTTCGCGTACTGCGCCGGGCGCAGGACGACCGTGTCGAGGTCGATGCCGAAGCCGAGCGCCGCACGCTCCGCCTGGATCGTCATGAGCGCCTCGACCGCGCTGCCTGCGGTCGTCCACGTCTCGAGCGACGCGAAGGTGCTCGTCACGCGGGAGGCGATGACGGCCATCGCGACGCGGTCGACGTGGCGAACGACCGTGTTGACGAGGCGGGTGATGCCGCGGTTGACGTAGGCGATGCCCTGGCGGGCGATCTTCTCGTCGCTGACCACGGAGTCGAGGCCCCACTTCACGGTGCGAGCCGAAACGACCTCGCCCGACTCGAGGACCACGGTCGGGTACTCGCCGAGGGGCGAGATCGCTTCCGGGTCCTCGCCGGCGAAGATCTGCTCGCCGGTCTCGTAGAACACGCCGCCGCCCTGCGCCGAGAAGCGGCCCGAGAGCAGGAAGTCCGCGATGAACTTCTGGTCGGCGAGCTCGGCGACGCGGTGCGCGATGACGGTCGGGTTGGACAGGAGCAGGTGCAGCTCCGCGGTGGTGAGAGTCCCCTCGGGGTGCTTCACCGGGTAGGTGTAGGACACGTCATCTCCCTCAGATGAACAGGACGTCGATGACGTCGTTGTCGGCGGCAGCGGCCTCGAGGGCGATGCCGATGGCGTTGGTGCCGGCGCCGATGGTCGCGATCTTCCCGGCCGCGGCCGAGACCACGCGCGCGCCGACGGCGATCGCGCCGGATGCCGTGAGCCGGTGCACGCCGCCGGAGCGAGCGAACACAGTCACGCGAGAGCCGACGGCGGCGTCCTCCGCGGCGACGCCGAGGACCTTGGCGGAGTCGGCGCCCGAGGGGACGATCGCGTTCGCGGTCGACACCTCGACGAGGCGTCCGCCGACGACCGGCGTGGCGCCGACGGTCAGCGGCACCTGCGCGCCGGGGTTGAACTTGGGCAGGTAGTCAGCCATCTCAGGCCTCCTTCTTGGTCGTGCCCCAGCCGGCCTTCGCGGCGAGACGCTGGTTGTCGGTGACGGCCTCCGACTCGCTGTGACCGATCTCGGCCACGGGGATGGTGCCCTTCGGGAACGACGCGAGAGCCGCCACCGTGCCGGCCTCGTCCTTCCCGAGCAGAGCGAGGAAGTGCTCACGCGACGCGGGGGCGATGCGGCCCTCGTTGATCGCGTTCTGCACGATGCCCTCGCGGCGCTGAGTCTGCTGCGTCGCGTGGGCGGTCGCGCCGAGCGCGGCCTGTCGCTGCAGCTCGGCGAAGGCGCCGGCCTCGACGACGACCGAGCCATCGGCGACGGGGGCGGCGGCCGGAGTCGCCTCGGCCGCCGGGGCGGCCGCCTCGTCGGGTTCTGCGCGCTCGGCGAGAGACTCGTCAAGCGCGGCCAGGAGCTGCTCATCCGTGAGGGCGGTCTCGGTCACACCGAGCCGCTCGCGGAGGCCAGCCGTCAGATCTTCGTAAGCCACGAGATCGTCCTTTCGGTTGGGGTCACCCGGCTCGGTTGAGCTCGGGAGTTCAGGGAGCGTGGCCTGCGGCGAGCGATCGCCTCGAGGCCGCGCGAACATGGACATGTCGAAGCGCGCGCGGGCGACGGGTGCAGCGTCGGCTCCTTCGATCCGATCGGCGAGCCCGGATTCGAGCGCCTCCTCGGCGGTCATGAACCGGTCCTTCGGCATCTCAGCGAGCCAGTACTCGATGCTCTTGCCGGACTTCTCCGCGTAGATCGACGCGATGTTCCGGTCGAGCCGTTCGAGGTCTTCAGCGGCAGCGCGCATCACCTCGGCGTCGCCGGAGGCATACCCGATCGCGTTGTGGATGTAGACCTCGGAATTGCGCGACATCACCATCTCGTCGCAGCCTGCCGCGACGAACGACGCGGCGGATGCGGCGATGCCCTCGACGACGGCGACGGTGCGCGCGGGATGCGATCGCAGCGCGTTCAGGATCGCGAGCCCGTCCCATACCTCCCCGCCGGGCGAGTTGATCAGCAGGCGGATCTCCGTGATGCCGTCAGGCAGCGCGTCGATCGCGGCGTTGAACTCGCCGGCCGACACACCCCAGTCGCCACCCCATGCGTCGATGACGTCGTAGAGCCGGAGCGTCGCGACACCGTTCGCCACGACGGGAGTCGGGATCTCGGCGCGTGCGGTGAGTGCCGCAGCCGGCGGCCGGTTCGGCTTGAAGGGGTTCATGCGGCTTCCTCCTCGGGAACGATGGGAACCGGGTCTGGCTCCTGGTCGGGCGCGGCGTCCGGGTCGATGTCGGCGCCGGAGCGGCGCACGAGCTCTCGGATCTCTCGGCGGGTGAGCACCTTGTCGACGCCGAGGTACGCCTTCTGCAGCGTCTCCGCGGCGAAGCGCGCCTGCTCGGCGTCGGTCGCGGTGGCGATCGTGGTGACGAGCTCGTCGGTACCACTGGGCGTCACGGCCGGGCCATCAGGGTCGGGGATGATCTCGGCGAGCCGAGCGGGGAGACGGAGCAGCTCGCGGATGTGACCCTCGAGCGCTTCGTCCGGGGTGATGACCTTCGCGTCGACGAGAGCACGGATCGCATCCGCGGTGACCGGATTCTCTGCGCCGATCTTGGAGACGACGAGCCGCGGTGCCGGTTCGTCCGGTCCCCAGTTCAGATCGACGTAGTCCTCGATCACGTGCTGCTGAGTGACGTCGACGAACTCCGCGGCGACCGCGTTGAGCGAGTTCGTGAAGATCGACTCGAGCGTGTCACCGAGAGCGTAGGACCCCGTCGAGTCGTCGCCGCCGAGGTTGAGGACGTGAGCGAGCACGGCACGGGCGATCTGCTCGTCGAAGTACTGCAGCGGTCGGTTCGTGTCCGGGAGCTTGCCTGTGAGGGCGAGCAGCTCGAGCTTCGCGCCGTGCGGGATCGACGCACCGGAGTCGTCTCCCGCACGGAAGTCCTGCGCGATCTGCAGGCCGGCGTCCTTCTCGGACTCGACCCACGCCTTGTGCGCATCCGGATCCGCGCCGGTGGGAACGGGCGCGCTCGTGTAGACCGGCACGCCGAGACCGTTGCGCTCGATCGACATCGTCTGCACGCGCAGCACACGATCCTTCAGCACGCACATCTTGTACGCCGAGCGCAGCAGCGACTGACCGATCCAGTTCGCACCCTCGCGCTCGTTCACGTGCACGACGAGATGGTTGATCGGGATCTTCACCGCGCTCCGCTGGCCCGACAGGAGTCCGTGCTGCGTGATCGCTTCGAGCCCGCCGTCGGGTGCGACGATGAACTGCGAAATCGTGCGCGGCGGTCGCCATGCCAGCTTCTTAAGCCGCAGCAGTCCGAATGCGTCCGGCTCGTAGACCTGCTCGAAGACCGAGTGGCCGTAGACGAGCGAGAGCAGCGAGAGGCGCAGGTACTCCCGGAAGGACAGCCGGCCACGCGTGCGATGCGGCGGGATCGGGTCCTTGCCCTTGATCGTGAGACCGAGGTCGGCTGCGATGCGCTCTACGACCTCGTCGCGAGCGTTGCCCTGCTCGAGCTGGTAGCGCGCAGAGAGGATCGGCAACATCATCGCGCGAAGCACCGAGACGACCTGCGGCTCCTCCCGCCGCATCTTGTCGTACGCCTCGATCGAGAGCGGCCACACCAGCTGCGCGTTCGTCTCGTGCGCCTGTCCAGCGAGCGCCGCCCACGTCGGGAGCGAGGTCGTCTGGTAGCCGATTTCTTTAGCCACGCCGGGCCTCCTTTCAGAACTGCAGGGTGCGGAGGCTCTCGCCCCGTGCCCGGATGTCATCACCGCCTCGAGCGCGCTGCAGCGTCGTCGCCTTCGGAGGCGGAGGCGGGATCACGACCGGCGGGGCGGGCTCGAGTACTTCGAGCCCGTAGAGCGCCTCGGTCATCGCGACGAGTCCCGCGATGTCGATCGGCTGCGACTTGTGCCGCGACCAGGCGAGGTTCTCCGCGTACTGGGTGACGACGCCGCCCTCGATCGCGAGATCGATGGGAGGCTGCTCGAGGACGACGAGGCGGCGATCGCGGACGCGATCGCGCATCCGGCCTGTCGCCATGGCGAACGCTCCTCCGTCGAGCGCGTGAACCTGGATGCCTAGCGCCTTCAGCGGTTCGATGAACTCCACCGCCGCGGTGCCCCGCGCCTGGATCACGACCTCGTTGTGGCCGGAGGCTTCGGCGAGCTCGGCCATGTAGTCGGGCACCCAGAGCATGCCGGCGCGGCGAGCGTGCACCGTGGTGAACGGGCGTCCGTCAGCGGTCATGACGGCCGCAGCGATCCAGGTGGTGGAGCGGTCAGGTGTCGAGGTGTCGATCGCCCAGACGGTGCGGGCCCCGCGCGGGATCTCGATGTCAGCGACGCGAGTGTGCCGCGGCCTCCACTCCTTCGGCGAGATGAACGAATGCACCTTCGACGTGACCCACTGGCAGAGCACCTCGGTGCGGTAGCTCGCCTCGAGCATGTCCCGGGAATCCTGGAGGCACATCTCGACAGTGATCTCGCCGTGCCCGATGCTCGGGTTCGCCTGCAGGATCGCGTCGACGTCGTCGAGCGCGCACCCGTCAGGAGCCGACCATTCAAACAGCGCCGAGGTGGATGCGGCGATCTCGCCGTTCGCGTAGGCCTCGAGCTCGTCGAGCCCGCGCGCCAGCCACTCCTCGATCTCGACGAGCAGGTTCGCGCGCAGCTTGCGGAGGACGACCGAGCGCACGTCACCGGCGTTCGAGATCCCCCAGAGCTGCGAGTTGAAGATGGCCTTCGTGGTCTGCGCGACCGAGTCCCACGCGTCGAACGTCTGCTGCTCGCGCATCTCGTCCATGAGAACGCGGGCCGCAGCCTTGCCGCGGCCGCCCTTCCGAGACGCAGCGCGGACCTCGTAGTGCGCTCCGTTGCGGAGGTAGATGCCGGGCTGCCCGTTCTTCCGCTGGACCTTCTGCACCAGGGCGGCGAGAGCCGGCACGTGCCCGTCGTTCTCGAGGTCGCACCAGCGGCCGGTGAGGTTCCACACGTCCTGCGCGGTGTCGAGGTTCTGCGCCGTGCCGAGCACCTTGAAACGGAACGGCGGCAACCGCTCCTCGAAGCGGTCGGAATCGACGAACAGCCACCAGGCGGCGAGCACCGCAGCGAGCAGACTCTTCCCGTTCTGGCGCGCCACGAGCACGATGACACGACGGAAACGGAAGGTTCCATCGACGTTCAGCTCGAGCGCGTGGATCAGCAACCACTTCTGCCACGGGTACAGCGCGATGCCCAGGAACACGAGCGCGAACTCGATCACCTCGAAGCCGAGCGACGTCTCCTCGGTCAGCGGCCGCAGCGGGCGCGTCCACAGCCGCGGCTCCTCCGAGCCGACGAGGCCGGTGAAGTCAGCTTCCTCCGCCTCCGCGACGCCGCTGCTTGAAGTCACCAAGGTCAACGGGACCCCCCTTCGGCGCATCCGTGTCGGCCGGCGCATCCGGCGCGGGCAGGGATGCCTGCAGAGCAGCTCGCGCAGCCGGCGTCGCGCCGAGCTCGCGCAACCCGTTCCACAGGTGCGGCAGCAGGTACAGGGCCTTCGTCGCCTCGAGCGAGGTGCCATTCGCGACCGCGTGATCGATCTGACGAGCGACCTGCCGACATGACGCGACGAGCGCCTCGTCGGCGTCCTGCAGATCGAGCGCGCCGAGCGACTTCTCCAGCGCGTCGGTGATCGCGTTCTTGATGCGCGTCGGTTCACCGATCAGGCGCCGGCGATCCTCCGCGATCCTCTGCACACGGTCGAACGCGGCGACATCGCCGCCGAGAGCCTTCGGCCAGTAGACCCGGTGAAGGGTCTCCAGCCGCTCAAGGTCGATGATGCGCGACGCGGTCTGATCGAGCGCGATCGTCGACGCGTCGATCGCCTTCTGGACGATGCGCTGCGCGGTGGCCGCGTTCTTCACGCCGACCTTCGGCGCGATCTCCTCGTACGTCGCTCCGGCCTTGAAGAGCGTGAGCGCGATCTTCCACTGCTCACGCTCGGTCATGCGTCGACCGTGGTGAAGTCGACCGGCTGACCGTCACGAACGGGGACGATGCCGGTGTGCTCCTGGAAGCGCCGACAGATGACGTCGGCGTAGGCAGGGTCCAGCTCGACGAGGAACGCCTTCCTGCCGAGCCGGTGCGCGGCGATCAGCGTGGAACCGGAACCGCCAAACCCATCAGCGACCCAGGCACCGGGCGCGCACGAGTTGACGAGCATCCGCTCGACGAGCTCAACGGGCTTCATCGTCGGGTGCTCAGCCGAGCGCGACGGACGGCGGACGTCGAACACGGTCGCCGAACGGTTGTCGCCGTGCCAGTGCGGGCCGCCGCGGCCGAGGCGACCTTCGCCACCCGGCGCGAAGCCGTAGGCGATCGGATCATGGTCGCGCTCGACGTCGATCTCGCCGGCGAGGATCGGCTCCGACTGGTAGTGGTAGTCGGCGCGCGACAGGACGAACCGGTCCTTCACCCACATCAGGGTCTGGCGGTAGCGGATGCCGAGGTGCTCCATCGCCGTCTGCAGCGGCACGCGCAGCGCGTCAGCGTGAGCGACGTAGACCGGAGCGCCCGGGCGGGCCATCTGCACGGCCACCTCGAGGAACGCGATCGACACGGCGATCGCTGCGGCGGGCCCGTCGTTCTGGATCGTCATGCCGGTCCCGCCCACGTAGTCGACCCCGTACGGTGGGTCCGTCCAGATGCAATCCCACAGGACGCCCGCGGGCATCGCCGCGCGCACCGCTTCGAGGTCGCCGGACGAGCCGACCAGGAGCCGGTGAGGTCCCAGCATCCACACGTCGCCGGCGCGAGAGATCGCAGAGTCGGCATCCGGCAGCGCCGGCACGTCGTCAGGATCGGTCAGCGACACCGGCGTCGACAGCTGCGCGAGCAGCTCGTCGAGATCCGACGCCGCGTACCCGGTCCCGGCGAGGTCGCCGGCGGCACTCATCGCGGCCACGAGGTCGACCTCGTCATAGGCACCGAGGTCCGCGAGCCGGTTGTCGGCGAGCACGATGCGGTGCGCGGTCGCGTCGTCGACGTCGACGGTCGTCGCCTGCACGGTCGCCCATCCGAGCGAGCACGCCGCGAGGTAGGTGTGGTTGCCCGCGAGGATCTCGTTCGCGCGTCCGGTGTGCGTGCCGACGTTCACGACGATCGGCCGATACTGGCCATGCGACGCGAGAGACTCCGCGATCGCCCGAACGTCGCCGCGCCGCGGGTTCCGATGGAACACCTGCAGCTCCGCGACGTCGAAGGAGGTGACCTCGAGGCGAGTCACGGTCGAATCGGCCATGCGGATGCCTCACTTCCTGCGCGTGCGCGCGATGGGGGTGCCCAAAAATGCCCGGGGAGAGAGGACCACTCCCCCGGGCTGTGGTCCGCCCCCGGCCGGGATGCTGGATTTTCCGAGGGGTGGGGGTCTCACGCCTGCCAATCGGTGGCGGTGCAGACGCTGAGCAGGCGTGGGGAGGTTCGGAGGCCGAGCAGCCGGGTCAGGACCTCGACGGTCTCATCGATGCCGTACTCGACGCCGGCGTGTCCGCCGCCCTGACGTCGCAGCTGGTCGACGGAGATGATGCGCTGGTCGCGCGGTCGGAGGTCGTACTCGCGGCGCAAGTGGTCGGCCATCTGCGCCGAGGGAACGATGAGTACGCGGGTGACGCCGTCGGGCGCCGCGAGCAGCCAGCGCATGGAGAGGTGCGTCTTGCCGGTCTGGCGCTCGTCGACGAGGACGTGGTGCGGGCCGTCGGTGATGTCGGCACGTTCGAACTGGCGGCGGTCTGCCCGGGACTCCTCGAGTGCGGCGCGGTGCTCGGGCGACGGGTCGATGTCGAGGGGCGAGCCGATCATGCGGTGCGGGAGGGTCATGGGATCTCCGTTCGTCATAGCCACCAGGGCGGCATCTGTTCGCCGAGGTCGAGGGCTGGTGCGCCGGCGCCGCGTTGCTGGTTGCAGAGGGTGTGCGAGTGGCGGAAGTTGTCGGGGTCGGATTGCAGCTCGGGGTGCGTGGAGACGGGGTGGAGGTGGTCGAGGTTGTGCGAGTCGGGGGTGCTGCCTTGGGCGGCGGTGTAGTCGATGGGTTGGTGGCAGAGCCAGCAGTCGGCTTCGGGGTCGCCGGCGGCGTCTAGTCGTTGGCCTTCTTCGAAGAAGGCTTGGCGGAGCTCGTGGTCGCGGCGGGTGTTGGTGCGCTGGCTGCTCACGTCGGGGTGCCTCCTGGTGGTCGGGCAGGGCGCAGTTTGGGTGGCTGAGCAGGTTGGTCGTGCCGTGCGCGCGTATAGCCAGGTCACTTAGTTACTAATCAAAGAGCTGTGGCGATTCAGATAACTGCGCCCTACTGCGCCCTGTGGTGGGTAGTTCGGCGGAATGACGGGGAAGTTTGAGGGTCCGGTTGGCTTTTTCAACTGCGCCCTAACTGCGCCCTGGTGGTGGAACTGCGCCCTCCGCTCGGGCGGGCAGGGCGGGGTTTCAGGGCGCGGTTTGCGGTGGGGTGTTCGAGGGGCGCCGGCGGGTGTGGCTGGCGCCCCTCGTGCGGTGCAGGTACTCCTCGCCCGAAGAGTCAGCGGGCGGTTCCGAAGAGGGAGTCCTTCGCGACCAATGGCGGGGCTCGCGTTGACACCGGTCGGGGGCCTCGACCGGGAGGAGCAGGCGCGCGCCACCGACAACGCTTCTGCGCCGCTGGGGTGCTCGGACTCCCGGTCGAGGGATCAGAGGGCGACGGTATCGCCGTGGGTGGTGGTGGCCGTGCGGCCGTCGATGGTGCTGATGACGCTCTCGCGCGGTCGGCCGTCGTGGTTGTAGCGGAGGATGTCGCCGACGCGGGCGGTGGCGGCGTCGCCGGCGGTGTGGGTGCGCGGGGTCGTTTCGTCGATCCAGTCGGCGGCCGCGCGGGCTTCGTCGGCGAGCTCGGCGGCGTCGGGGTAGGTCTGGGCGGCGAGGGTGTCGGCGAGCTGCAGGAGGCCGGCGCGGTCGCGTTGGTCGCGGAGGTGGGTGATGTTGCGGCGGTTGACGGCGGTGGTGCCGTGTCCGGGCTCGCGGATAGAGTCCACGTAGCCCTCCAATCGATCTCGAGTCGATGAGGGGTTAGGTCCCGGCGTGTGTTGGTAGCGCGCGTCGGGGCCGTTTTGGTCGGTGACGTCGAAGGCCCCGTGAGCGGTCTGCTCCGGGGCCCTCAACGTTAGTGATCGGTGTGGCGTCCTGCGTCCGACACCTGTACAACCATCAATGTAGGGGTGGCAAACGGAGCCGTGTCAACATTCTGATTCGCGATCGGCGTGTCGGCATCCGCAGCCGCACGGAGCGCTCATCCCTTCGAGGTCGAAGTTGAGTTCGCCCATGCAGGATCCGTGGAGGTTGAAGCAGCATTCGACGCACCTCACGACACCGTCCGCGGCGAGCAGCCGCACCACCAGGTCGGTGGTGACCTCAAGGGCTTCGGCGATGCGGACCGGCTCCCAGCCGTAGCGGTCGAAGACCAGTTGCGCGTAGCGCGCCTGGCTGACTCTCGACTTGCGCGCTTCGCGTCGGATCGCCTCTGCGATTTGATTCGCACCGTCGGATCCATGGTTAGGCTGTAAACCGCTCATCGCTGCCTCCTCAGGCTGGTGGGTGATGGAGCGGCTCCCGTGATTGGCGTCTCGGAGCCGCTCCTTTTTGTATCAGCAGCCACCGTCACCGGTGGCGAAATCAAGAATCCACTGATGGCGATGTGTACGCAACGTCCCCTGTGGATAAGAGTGTGGAGAGCGCGCGGAGAAACGCCGGTATGGGTGTTCGGACTCCTGTGGAAAAGGTTCTTCACAGGATGTGGAGAACGAACAACATCCGCGTAGTTCCGCGGCCTGGGGGCTCTCCACTGGTGTGGATAGAAAGAAGCTTCAACCGGTGCTCGAAGGATGCGACCCGAAATGGGCGTGTGTAGAAGCTCGGGAAAGTCAAAACGGGGTTATCCCCGCTCCGTCGACGATGGGGTCGCGGTGCTTGGAGATGTAGAAGTCGGGTCCTCGCGGTCACGGATCTTGGCGCGGATCCGGTTCTGCCAAACAGGGTCGTTGTCCATGCGCTCGACCCACCAGGCGATGAGGGTGTCCTCGTCGACGACGCGGACCATCTGGCCGCCGCGGAGCTCCCAGCTCATGGGCATGCCCTGGAGTTTCCAGTAGCGGATGGTGCGGCGGGCTCGGCGGACGCGGTGGGCTGCTTCGCGGTAGCTGAGCATCGTCATGGGCGGGGCTCCTGGTCGGTGATGATGAAGCCGCGCGCGCGCAGCAGGCGCTCCTGCCACTCGTGCAGCTCGGCGCCGGCCACGACGAGGAAGCCTCGCGGGACGGTGATCGGGCAGGTGGTGATGCAAGGAACGCCGGCGGCGTCGCGCGCGTCGATCATCGGCGGTACCAGCGGATCTCGAGCACCGGGGCATCCTCGGGGGTCGGTTCGTCGTCGGCGAGGACGATCGCGGTGAGGTGCTGGCGGATGCCGGCCCACTTGCCTCGCTCCTGGAGCCGGCGGGTCTGGACGAGGTAGCGGCGGCCGGTCTGGGTCATGACGACGTGTCCGACGTCGAGTGGGTGGCGGGAGTCGACGTAGAGCTTCACGAGCGCGCCGGCCGGAGCACCCATCAGCGGCGCCGGTCGTCGAGCAGCAGGATGAGCACGCCGACGCCGAGGAGGGCGGTGAGTGCGAGCTGGATGAGTTCGATCATCGGTCGGCCGCTCCTGAGTCGCCGGCGCCGCCTCGCGGCCCGATCGTCGGTGGTATGGGACGGCGGCGGCCGCGAAGCCAGGCACGCGCGAGCCGCTCCTTCTCGCGCTGCGCCCGGCGCTCCTCCCGACGTCCCGGACGGTCGCATTCGCGACGGTGAGCGCGGGTGTAGATGAGGTCGTGGGCGATGCCGCAGCGAGCGCACGGCGGCAGCGTCGGCCTCGGGGGTGTCCTCGTCATCGGTTCTGCTCCTTCCGGATGATGGTGATGCGGTCGGCGTAGGGTGCTCGGACGCCGGTGCCGCCCGGGTACGGGTCGTGGGCGAGGGCGCCGTCGACGTCCCAGACGAGGACGGCGTGCGACCAGTCGCCGCGGGTGCTGCGGCCGGAGAGGATGACGCGGTCGGGTGCGTCGCTGTTGAGCGGGTAGATCGGCGTCCAGGGGTCGGGGACGTCCCATGCGGCGAGTGTCCATCCGGGGCGCACTTTGCCGACCCACTCGATCGAGGCGCGCCACCACTGGGGGCCGAGCGTCGGCCAGAGTCCGTCGTCGACGTCGGGGTGCAGCGCGACGAAGTGCGGGACGTCGGCGATCGGCACCTCGAACAGCGAGGCGAGGCAGGCGCGCCAGCAGTCGCCGGGGATGGCGGCGTTGTCGCCTGCGGCCCATGCGCGGGTGGAGCTTACGTCGGTGTGCTCCTGCAGCTGCTCGCGGAGCGAGGTCGCGACGGTCATGACGTGGCCACCAGTCGAGCGACGGGCTCCGAGTAGCACGAGGGCGGGCATCCGTACGGCGTGCATGACGAGTGCCGCGGGTCGATGTACTGGCCGAGCCAGTCGCCGGAGACGAAGAAGTCGGTGCGGCGGAGGCCGAGCATGCCGGTGTACGGGATCGGTTCGTCGAGTGCGCGCGGGTTCGCGAGCACCAGGTGGTGGCCGGCGCGCTCTGCCCATTCGGAGCAGACGAGCCAGTCGCCGTCGCGCTGCTGCTTGATGCACGAGTCCACGGGGTGGGAGTCGACCAGGTCGACGACGCCGATGATCATGCCGGCGTGGTCGTGCCAGGGCTGCGGCTCCTGGTGCACGCCCTCGTGGCGGTTCATGATGCCGGCGAGCAGGGGCGAGCTCCAGTCGTCGGCGTAAGCCTTCGCGGCATGGATGAGCAGCGGGCCTCGGTAGTCGCCGACGACGTTCGTCGTGCGGTTCTCGACGGTCTTGCCGGCGTGGATGATGGCCCAGGCCCAGGGGTTGCGGACGGTGATCATCCGGGCCTCGTCGCTCATTGGTCCGCTCCCACCAGCGCCCACGGCGACACTCGGCGCTCGACCAGGTGGCGAGTGAGCCGGTATCCGCGCGGAGCCTTCGCCATGCGCTCGATCGCCTGCTCTGCGGCCTCGCGAGATGCCATCGGCGAGTCGACGTCCCCACGGATGCCGTACTCGATCTCGCACTCGCGCTGGAGGATCTCGACGAGCGCCCGGATCGTATCGGCATAGTCGACGAGGTCGTGGGCGTGCACGCCGTAGGTGTGGCCGTCGTTGACCTGCACGCCTTTCGATGCGAGGGCGAGGGCGTGGTCGATCAGCGCTTCCCGTTCGGTGGTGAGGGTCGGTTCAGTCATGACTCTGTCCTTTCGGTGGGTGCGGCCGGGGCCGCGGGTGTGTAGTTGGTGCGGCAGATGACGCAGACCTTGGAGAGCAGCGCCTGGCCGCCGGGGCCGTCGATCCAGTCGACGATCACGCCGTTCTCGCCGCAGCGGGTGCAGAGCTCGGCCGGGGTGCGGCGGGCGGTGTGGGTGTCGAGGCGGTGGCGGGCGCGGCGGATGAGTCGGAAGAGCTGCTCCTCGAGCTCGTCGAGGTCGGGCCAGGACTGGATCTCGTGCACGACGTCGGAGAGCCACGCGTTGGCGGCGAACGCCCACTCGCGGGCGAGTTCGACGTCGTCGGGAAGTCCTGCCGGCATGGTGGGTGCTTCGAGGCCGAGGCGGGATGATGCGACGACGAGGTAGCCGCGGAGCGCGTCCCACACGGCGCGGGCGTTGCGGGACTCGGGGCCGTCGACGAGCGGGATGTTGTCGTAGAAGCCGCCTCCGGTGACGCGCTCCTTGAGCTGCGAGGCCTGCACGCCGCGGACGGCGAGGGCGATCGTGCCGGTGGTCTCGACGACGGCGGGCAGCTGGTCGACGTGCCAGAGGAAGCGGTCGACCCACTCGCGGTACGCGGCGTCGGGGTCGATCGCGTCGAGCGGGATGGTGGTCATCGTGCCTTCCTTGCCGCCTCGTACGCTGCGGACGCCTCCCGGCATGGGTCGCAGCGGCAGCCGAGGTTCACGTAGCCGTTGTGGGTGCCGTGGCGCGGGTCGCTGGTGTTGGCAGCGAACGCAGCGCGCCGGGCGGTGCGGCGCTGCTCGAGTTCGGCCGGTGTGTACTTCGACGCGCGCGGGCGCTTCTGCAGCGCTGGTGGTGCGACAATCTGCTCTGCGACTCGGCCGAGCAGGTCGCCGACGTCAGCGAGCCCGCGCCGGTGAGCCTGCTGCAGAAGTGCGCGGTAGGTGGTGGGACGTAGCCACGCCTTCACGGGGACGATGCGTTCCTCGGTCATCGTTCACCTCGAGCGGTCTGTTCAGCGCGGTAGGTGGCAGCTTCGTCGGCGGCCGCGGTGATCTCGGCCGCGAACTCGCGGGCTTCCTCGATCGAGAACGGGAGGCCGGGTGAGATGGCGATCGCCACGTTGCCGTGGTCGTCTGCTTCGGCCATCGCGAGGGCGATCTCGCAGACGTGCGGGCGGGTGATGGTCATGGTGATCTCCTCAGAACGGTGGCTGGTCGGGGTAGACGATCTCGTCGGGTGCGAGGTCGATGGCGGGCGCATCCCAGACGCGGCCGCAGGAGTGCTCGGGAACCGTGAAGCCCGGTACCGGTTCGCGCGGCCACCACCGGGAGCGGCCGCTGGTGATCGTGTGGCCAGCGCGCTCCTGGATCTGCCAGAGCCGGATGCCGGTGATGATGCACGCGACGATGTGGTCGGGCTTGAGCTGCACGGCGTCGAGGCGGGGTGTGCCGACGAGCACGCCGAGCTCGAAGTCCTCTCGCACCTCGAGTACTCGGCGGTTGCAGCGCGGGCAGTTGATGAACAGCGGGGCCTTGGTCTTCATCGCTGGTCCCACCTGGTCTCGCGCGGGTCGTCGCCCTCGTCCTCTACCTCGGGCGCGTAGAGCATCACGTTCGTGTAGAAGCGGCGGCCGTTGGACTTCGCGGTGCCGATGTCGAACCGTTGCTTCAGCGACCGGCCGAACGCGGTGGTCGTGACGGCGTCCTCGTGCTGCTCCCGGCACCAGGCGTCGTACGCCTTGCGGAGCTCGCTCATCTCGACGCGTGCGGTGTCGCCGCCGCCGACGCGGCAGCGGTCCTCGACGAACCGGCCGAGCTGGTCCTCTTCGGCGCGGTAGGCGTCGGTCGCCGCGTAGACGACGTCGGGTGTGCGGAGTCCATCGGCGGCGTAGTCGACCGCGCCCTGGATGATCCAGGCGAGGATGCCGGGGCCCTCCTCGTCGACGAGCCGCGTCTGCAGGTTGTCGATCTTCTCGGCGTCGGGCACGGAGTGCGTGAACGGGATCAGCCGCAGCCGCCGCCACACCGAGTCGCCACCGGTCTCGACCTTCGGCTGGCTGTTGCCGAGCAGGAGGAACGTGTGCGACGGGGCGAAGTCGAAGAAGTCCTTCCCCATGAATCGGGCGGTGATCGTGTCGCCGCCGGTGAGGGCCTTCATCTTCGCCTCGTCGAACTTGGTGTCCTCGTTGATCTCGGACGTGATGACGAGCCGGCGGCCCTGCAGCATCGCGAGCTCGGTCGGGTGTTTGGTCGGGCCGACGACGAGGAAGCCCTGCGGGGCGGATGTCGCGTAGTCGCCGGCGATCGCCGAGAGGACCTCGGCGAACACGCCCTTGCCGTTGCCACCGGATCCGTGCGCGAACGGGAGGACGTGCTCGATGACCTCGCCGATGAACATCAGCCCGGCGAGGCGCTGCATGTACCGCTCGAGCGGCGCGTTCGATTGGAACGTGGTCTGCAGGAACCTGTCCCACAGCGGGGTCTTCATCGTCGCGTCGGGGGTGACCGCGGTCTGCTTCGAGTGGAACAGTGCCGGCGTCGGGGCGGCGATCGCGCCGGAGCGCAGGTCGACGACGCCGCCCGGAGTGTTCAGCTGCCACGGGTGGCGGTCGAACTGGGATGCGGCGATGCGCATGGGCGGCGCCGAGCGGGCGAGGCGGACGGCGTCGGCGATCGCGCGGGCACGCATCGACTTCAGCCGCCACGCCTTCAGGTGTGCGTTGTCGGTCGGGATGCGGCGGATGACGTCGCGGGCCGCTTCGATCGCGGGCCCGTCGTCGGGGTGCCACGCCCACCGGGTGCCTTCCCAGGTCACCCACTTGCCGGCATCCGGGACGTAGCGCAGCTCGCCCGAGTACTCGGCGACGAGCAAGCGGGCGTTGCCGTCGTCGGTGAGGTCCGCACTGTCCGACCCGATCGTCGCGGCCGGAGCCGTCGCGGCTGCTGTCGCGCCGACGGCGGCGATCTGCGTGCCGGTCGACGTCGTGCGCGTCGCCGGGGTGAGCTCGCGCGGGGCACGGAAGCCGTGGCCGGCGTCGGCGAGCGCCTTCGCCGCCGCCGCGTGATCACCGCGGTGGTTGAGCAGGGTGTACGCGCCGAACTTCGTGTACGGCACCTCGGGCTCGAACTCCGTCGACGACGTGAACACGAACAGGCGATCGCGGTCGCCAGCGTGGCCGGTCGTCGCGCTGATGCCGTCGTTCTTGCCGGGCCGGCGCCAGTACTTCGTCGCGCCGCGGGAGAACACGTGCACCCAGCCGACGAGGATCTCGGACCAGTCGGTCTTCGCTTCGAAGTCGTCACCCGGGGTAATGTCGCCGGCGGCCGCGTGGAACGTCGTCGACCACTTCGCGTCGACCGGTCCCCCGCTGGTGACAGTCTCCTCGGGCGGCATCGTGTCGAGCGCGGCGTGCACGACGGCGTGCAGCTGGTCGCGCTCCTCGCGGGTGATCGTCGGCATCGCGGTCGGCCCGCCGACGAGACGCAGCCACGGCCGCCCGGTGGGGTGCACGGCACCGGCAGACGGAGCCAGCACGACGAACCCACCGGTGCCGCGCGTCTCGGCCAGCGTCTCCCGGTACGGCGGCTCGGCCTTCGGTCGTTGGGCGACCTTCTGGTTGCCGGGGACTGCGCCGCCCTCGACCCGGTACATGAGGTGCAAGCCGCCCGAGGGCGACTGCTCCGACCAGCCGGCGACGAGGCGGTCGTAGAGGGGGCGGAGGCCGGTGCCGTCGAGCAGCTCCAGCACGTCGCCCATCATGGGCATGGCGACGCCCTCGACTTCGAGCAGCTCGACGTCGCCGAAGCCGGTGACGAGGCCGACGCCCTGCTCCAGGTCGTTGTCGAACCAGGCGCGCAGCTGCGGCTCGTCGGCGGCCGCGGCCGAGTACTCCTTCCACGCGATCCGGGGTCGCTTCGTGCCGTCGGCAGCGACGGGCACGACGGACAGCCCGGCCGCGTGCAGCTCGAGTGCGGTGGCGAGAAGGGTGGTCACGCGGCGTTCTCCTTACGAGCGTGGGCGAGCCACCAGGCGAGCGGTGCGACGCGCAGCCCGAGCGTCGCTCCGACGTTCACCTCGAGGCGGGCGCCGCCAGACGCCTCCCACCCGCCGAGCAGCGCGACGCCGTCGCAGCGGATCAGCTGAGCGAGCCCGGCCCGCAGCCACCCGTGGTAGTCGTCCGGCGTCGGGTTGTCGTTCGTCGACGGGTCCTCGACGTCGAAACCGGCCTCGCGGAGCAGCGCGGCCGCGGCACGGAACGCCGGGTAGTTGAAGTTGGGCAGGCCGGTCATGGGGCCAGCGACGTAGATCAGCATGAGCAGGCTCCGGAGGTGGCGCGGACGGTGAAGCAGACGGGGCAGACGTCGCCCGGGTCGAAGTCGAACTTCGTGCGCGGGCACGAGGCGTGCCTCCAGAGCTCGAAGTGGTTCGGGCGGGTGATGCGGTCGCCGCCCTCGTACTGGCCGCCGCAGTCCGAGCAGGTGCCTTGGTGGCGTGCGATGACGATGATCGGGTGATCCGTGTTGTTGGTGCTCATGTGCCCGGGCGCGGAGTCGAACCGTGCCTGCGACCATCCGGGCGCTTCGTTCAGAAGGGGGTGTTGTCGTACGTCGCGATCGCCTGGGGCGACGCGTTGATCGCGGTCGCGATCGTCGCCTCGGGGATGCCGGCCGCGCGGAGCTGGTTCAGCTGCGCAACCTGATCGCTGGTGAGCCCGCCGGCGTGCTGCTGAGGTGCGGCGGATGCCGCCCACGGCTCCTGTGCGGGCTGCTGCTGGACGGGCTGAGGCGTCGACGGGACCTGAGCGGGCGCCTGCTGCTGCTGCGGGACGAACGCCTGCTGCGGCACGAACGCGGGTGCCTGCTGCTGCACCGGCGGCACGTAGGCGTTCGCGGCGGGCTGCGGCGGCATCGTCTGCTGCTGAACGGGTGCCGCGACCGCGGGCTGCTGCGCCACGAACGCCGACGTCGGCGCCGTGTACCGCGCCTGGTAGAGCTTCGCCGGGTTGGCCGGGTTCTTCGACGCCGGGTCGTTCCCGACGTACGTCACGGTCAGCACGCCGCCCGGTGCGATGTCCGTCGCGTTGGCAGCGCGGATCGCCTCACCGATCGCCTTCTTCATGTTCTTCGACGCGACATAGAGCGTGCGCTCGCCGTCGTCGTTCGGGTCGAGGCGCTGCTCGGTCTGCAGGTCGACGAGGATCTGCATCTTCGGGTCGCCGTTGGGCCAGAAGTCCGGCTCCTGCGTGCCGTACTTCGTCTGCTGCCGCTCACGCGGTACCGACTTCACGGTGCCCTGGATGCTGGCGCCGATGGTGTCGAACTTGACACCCTTGCTGCTGGATTCGAAAAGGGACATGTCTTCTCCTTGGTTGGTTTTCTCAGCGGTCGAACAGGTTGATAACCGGTGCGAGCGCCGCTGGCTGCGGCGTCGCGGGAACCGGCCGAGGGGCCGGCGGGAATGCGGGAATGCAGGACGGGTGGATCGTGTGACCATCGGCCACCACGGACGGTGCGAGCGGAAGCCCGCAGTCGTCGCAGAGGAGCGCGATCGGACGAGGCTCTGGCACCGGCGGCGCGAAGGCCGGCAGCGCGCGCACCGGGGCGGGAGTGACCGGCTCGGGGACGACGTGCAGCTCGCCGATGTCGAACAGCGACGCACCCGCGGCACGGTCCTGAGCACGCTTCTCCGCGCGGCACCAGGTGCACCACTGGTCATCGCAGAGCGGCGATGCGGCGAGCGCAGCGTCGATCCCGACGACGGTCAGCATGGTGTGCAGCCGGTTCGTGCGGAGCAGTGCCTCGGCCGCGATGTGGCCGTTGTACGGCTCGCTCCAGAAGTAGGCGCTGGAGAGCTCACCATCACGAGGGAGGAACGCGATCGCCACGGCGCGGCACGGTCCCCAACCCCCGTCGTCGGTGAAGCCCTTGCCGTAGAGGTGAGCCTGCACGCGGTACTGCTCGCTGGGACCGTGAAGCCGGTACTTCGAGAGCTGCTTCGGGCCGACGACCTTGTGGTCGATGACGGTGCCGGTGGGCACGTGGTACAGGTCGGAGTGCCCGGTGATGGGCTGCCCGCCGATCGTCCCGACGGTCACCTCCCACTCGGTGATCCACTCCGTGCGATCGACCTCTCCCCCGCCACGGTTCGCCGCATCGAACCACCGCTCGAGCTGGTCGTGCATCGCGGTCCCGACAGCGGGCTTCCACGCGGGACCACGGTCAGGCTCACCGTCGCCGTTCAGCTTGTGGAGGATCCAGCGATCGCACGGCCGACCCATCTCGGACGGGCCGATGCGCTTCTGCAGCGACCGCGGATGCCGCGTGATCCCGTCCTTGATCACGTTGAGGTAGAGGTCTTCGACGGAGGTCATGCCGCACCTGCCTGCTTGCGCTCGTCGATGATCTGGACCCACTTCGCGGCGACGGCTGCGACCTGGATCAGCTCCTCCCGGACGCGCTCGTCATCGTCTTCCGCGAGGACCTCGAACACTTCCTCGAGCAGCACGGCCGCCATCGTCGACTCGCGGCGCTCGGCCAGCCGGTCGACGGTGGACTGGAGCATGTCTCGCAGCTCGCCGAACGAGTAGCCGAGCAGACTTCCGTCGAGACCGGTGCCGTTGGGGACGTTCTTCGGTGCGCCCCACTTCGCGTCCTGCGCGCCGCGCTCGCGACCAATCTCCGTCAGGATGCCGCCGACGCTCATGCGCGTGCCGCCTCGAGTGCGATCGGCCCGGCGGCCGCGGTGCGGGAGAGCTGCTCGCGCACCTGGATCTCAGCGAGGCGCTTACTGCGCGCCTGGACCTTCGCCGTGACCTCGATGCCCTCGGCAGAGAACACTGAGATCGTGAACGAGCGCACCCGCCCCGGGATGCCGAGTGCGTCGCAGAGCCGGTCGTAGTCCTTGCACAGCCCGAGGCGGTCGGCCATCCGGCCGGCGTCCTCGAACACCCAGGCGACGCGCGGATCCTCAGGGGCGATGCCACCCTCGGGGATCTGCCCGATCAATCGCGGCACGGGCCGGACGGCATCGGCGCCGACGACGAACACGCGACCGCCCCCAGCGTGGCGGACGTTCAGCATGCCGCTGCTCCGGATGCTCGTGATCTCCAGCTCGGCGCCGGCGTCGTATGACACGCGCCCGTACCCCTGGTACAGCGCGCCCGAGCCGCTGCGCTTTGCGACGACGTACTCGCCCCTCGCGTATGTGGCCATGGTCCCCGTCCTTTCTTCGGTGTTGGGTTGGTGCCGCCCCGGGACTCGAACCCGGGTGTATGCCGTTGCGGCGGTGCGCGGTCAGGCCGCGCGGTACTTGCGCTCGAGGTCGGCGCGACGGATCGATGCCGTCTTGCCGACGCGGTGCGGATGGGCGTCGTTGCGAAGGATCCGGTACGCGGCCGGCGACGAGAGCGACGGTGCGCTGAGCAGCTGGATCACGCGGGTCAGGCGAGTGCCGTCCCGCTTCACCGAGATCTGCTCGAGCTTGTCGCCGGCCTTCGCAGTGGTGAACGTGCCGACGGTCACTTGATCACCACCGACTTCGCGCCGCGCACCTGGTGCTCCTCGAGCACGTTCGGCGCGAACTGCTTCTTCACCGCGACGTTGTCGACCGCGGTCGTCACCTTGTAGAGCTGCGGGTACTGCGACGGCGGGTACTGCTCCTCGATCCATGCCGTGTCCAGGCGGGAGTACTCGCGAACTTGGACCTTTGTGCCGGCGATGTCGTGCGTGCCGACCTCGCCGCCGAGCAGCTCGAGCAGCTGACTGTCGATGGCCTGGATCTCACCGGCGATGTACTCGGCGTCGGCCTTCAGCACGGCTCGACGGGCGACGAGGCGCTCCTTGATCTCGAGAGACTTCGGGACGCGTGCGTCGATCGGTGTGATGGGTGCGGGGTTGCTCATGGTCATGCCTTCCTGGTCCAGAACTTGGGGTCGTTGTCGGGGTTGAGGCCGTGGCCGGCGTCATCGGGCGGGAACTCGGCGACCATCGCGTCGAACGAGTCGAAGATCGCGAGGCCCGGGTAGTTGCGAGTGATCAGCCGGCGTCGGCCGAACGAGATCTCGGACGGGATGTGCAGCGCGACGATCCGGGCCTTCGAGGCGCGGAACCCGCGAGAGCCGATGATGGTCTCGCCATAGGCTTCGATGACGCCCATCACGCGGCCGGACTCGTAGTAGTCGTTCGAGCCCTCGTAGTACCCGTAGAAGCCGTGGGCGCACTCGGCGATCGAGTGAGCCGAGCGGGCGGACTCGCGCACCTGCGGGCGGTCGTCGAGGTCGTAGAGCATGAACGGGTTCCCCCGCTCCATGCACTTCGCGACGTTCTCTCCCGGCGTCCAGACCGACCTGTAAGCGACGCCGAGCAGACGGCCGAGCTTGTCGACCTCGAACGACCGCGTGCCCGTGACGACACCAGGCGCGAACTCCGCCTGCTTGCCGTCGAACTCGCCGGCGGGACGAGGCTTCGGTGGCCCCTCGGGAGGGGCGACGTAGGTGCCGGAGACTTGGATCGCGCCGGAGCCGCCTTGCAGCATCTGCGCCACCATCGACTCGATCGCCTGCCGGGACGACGGCACCATCCCGCCGCGCGCGAACGGGTTGCTCATGCCGGCACCGGTTCCTGGGGCGCCTCGACGGGCGCGGGCTCCGGCACCGTCGCCGGCGCTTCGACCGGCTCCAGCTCGATGTGCTTCAGGGGCTTTCCGATATCGCCCATTGCTCTTCCTTTCGTGGTGGTTCTGGATCAGATGAATGACGAACATGACGACTGCCGCGCCCCCGACGACCGCCATGGATACCCACTGGCCGAACAGCGCGAAGCTGATGGCGATGAGGCCCCAGACGACGGCGAGAGCCAGCGACATGTCGGCGAATCGAGAGCGAGACATCAGTCGTCCTGGTCCTCTGCGGTCGCCTCGTCGACGACCTCGGCGTCGACGACGTCGTCGCTGGTGAAGCCCTGCTCGAACTCCTGGACGAGCAGCGTCGCGAGCTCGCCGATCTCGCCGCCGAGCTGCGCGACCGGGTAGTCGCCGGGCACGAGTTCGCCGTAGTCCTCGCGCGGCAAGGCGCTGCGGGTGAGGACGAGCGCGCCGGATGCCGCGTGCAGCTCGATCGAGAACTTGCTGCCGTCCTGGTCGATGAGGCGCACGTAGTACTCGCCGCCGCCTGAGGTCAGCTCGAGCGGCTGAGCGAGGACGGGCGGCTCCTCGGTGTCAGGCAGGTCCAGTGGCTGCTTGATGTGCTGGACACGGGCATCGTGCAGCTGCCGGATGATCTCGCGCACGGCATCGGCGTCGTCAGAGTCCGTAGCGATCTCGACGTGCACGAGCTCGATCTTCGGCACGCGCTCGAAGTGCTCGTTCTGGGTGATCTCCTTCGTGCGCACGAGCGCGACGATCGGAATGTACTTCTGGCTCGTGTAGACCTCCAGCAGATGCCGGGTGTTCGACTCGAGGCCGTTGTCGTCGTACTCCTTGGGGAGTGCGGGGGCGAGCTTGACCATGGTGGTGAGTTCCTCTCAGTGGGTCGGTGTCGTGGAGCGGATCGGCCAGGCGAGGCGCGCGAACGCTTCCTCCTGGCCGGGGAGGTAGGTGGGCGTCTCGTCGCCGGCCCAGCGGGCGCCGGCCCACATGAGGGCGATCGCGTCGGCGACGTTGTCGTCCGGGATCTGGGCCTCGGGGAACGCAGCACGGGTGACCGCGACCACGTCGTCCTTCGTCCCGCGCCCGTTGCCGGTGGCGAGCTTCGCGCGCTGCGACGGGGCAACCTCGACCACAGGCCCGCGGGCGAGCAGCTGGTCGACGAGGAACCAGTAGAGAGCGATGCGCTCGTTCTGCGCGCCGAACTGCTGGCGCGAATGCGGCACCTCGATCACGCTCACATCGACACGCGCCGGGATCGGGGCGAGGATGCCCTCGACCGCGCGACGGATCCGGTTGCGGCGAGAGAGCAGGCTCTTGCCGAGGTTCGGCGACATCACTCGGCGGGTGGTGATCTCGGAGCCGTTGGCGATCGCCACACCGGTGCAGGTGAGCGACGGGTCCAGGCCGACAGCGATCATGCGTACATCACCACCAGGCCGACGAGCAGTTCGACGATCACGCCAGCGCCGAGCGCTCCGGTGCCGATGACGAGCCACCGGGGTGCGGGACGCTGCGTCGAGTACTCCATCGGCTCGTCGTGCACGACAGCAAGCCGACGAGCGCGCAGCGGGCGACGTCGCAGCGTGGCCGGGCGGCGCACCTGCAGGCGGTTCATGCTGCGGCCTTCGCGTCGGCGACGGCGGTGGCTGCTGCGTCATCGATGACGCCCTGCTCGACCTCGCTGAGCTCGTAGCCCCACGAGGCGAGCAGTTGCAGGTACGTCGCGGACGCCTTCGACCAGCTGGCCTTCGTCGCGATCTCTTCCTCATGGCGGGCGATGATCAGTGCGAGCGCCGCGCGCCATCCGTTGATCGGCTTCTCGGCCGCCCAGTCGGCGATGGTCTTCTCGGTGCCCCAGTCGTTGTCGGCGGCGGGGCGCTGCAAGAGCGCGAGCGCGGGTCGGGCCCCGGACTGCCAGGTGCGCTGGTGACGCTGCGCGAAGTCGTGGACGGCGAGCAGCTCCCATCCGGCGGGGGCGGTGCGGCGTGCGAGCAGCTGCTCGCGCACCCACTCCAGGCGGACCTCGGTCGCGGTCGGCCAGGCGGCGGTGCGCTGCTTCTCGATCTCCTTGCGGGCGCGCTCGGCTGCGGTGAGCTTGACGGGGGTTGCGCGGTTCGCGTCGCGGTGGCCGTGCTTCGATGGGTCGGTGCACAGGTAGTGAACCTCGACGGCGTTGCCGTACCCGCGAACGCCGACGAATGCGGCATGGCCGGCGCACGTCTTGTGGTTGACGGTGGTGACCTTCTTGCCGGTGGTCGCGTCGACCAGGTCGCCGAGATACCGGTGCTTGTTTTTCTCGGTCGCGTTGTACTCGCCGAGCGAGGGCTTGGAAGCGATCAGGACACCGTCGGCCTGCACCTTCTCAGTGAGGCGGGCGACCTCGGCGGCGGCCTTGCGTTCGGCGACGATCTGCCGCACCGCGTAGTCCTTGTTGTAGCCCTGCCGGGCGACGCGCTCGATCTCTTCCTCGGTCAGCTCGGCCTCGGCCATCTGCGCAGCGATCCCGAGAGTGATGCCCTCGCGGCCAACCGCGGCCGTGGCGGCCTTTGACTTCGAGGTGGTGACGACGGCGGCGATTGCGTCCTTGCTCGCGCCGGTGCGCTTCGAGATCTCCGCGGCCGGCATCTTGAAGTCGAGGGCGAGCTGCGCGATCGCCGCGACGTGGTCGGGCATGGTGAGCCCGGCGCGGTCCTCGTTGACGACGATCTGCTCGACGATGCGCGCGGCCTCGTCGGCGGTCGGCGGCTGCACGAACACGGGCACGTCGGCGAGTTCGACGTCGACGGCGGCGAGGGTGCGCATCTGGCCGTCGACGACCTCGAGGCCGTCGGTGGTCTCTTGGGCGAGGATCGGCACGAGGACGCCGTGCTCACGGATGGAGGCGACGAACTCCGGGCGGAGGGTGACCTCCTTGCGGACGTTGGGCCCGACGAGCAAGGTCTTCGGATCGACGCGGACGACAGTGGTGCTTGACATGGTGACTCCTGATGAATGGATGAGTGAGAGGTGCGGATGCCGCGCGGTGGTCTAGTCCCAGAAGCTCCTGGTGAACGCGCCGGCGGCCCACGCGAACACCGCGGCGAAGATGGTGGCGAGGACGAGAAGCCCGTTGGCGACGCCGGCGAAGCAGGCCAGCACCACGCAGAGGATGGTGAGGTTCAGCGCCGCCATGCCGATGACGATCCGGGCGGAGCCGGTGGCCGGAGCTGCCGCCCCAGCGGAGCCCCGGTCCACCTCCGCCCGCTCCCCAGTGGGCTCTCCGGATCCCCACGATCCGGAAGTCATGACTGATCCCGCGTCTTCACGAACGCCGCCTCGACCCAGGCGACGACGTCGACCTCGCGGTAGAGGGTGACGTGACCGCGGTCGCCGGTCGGCTTGCTGTAGCGCGGGCCCTTCCCCGACGCGCGGAGGTCCTTGAGGTTCGCGACCGTCATCCCGGGGACGAGCTCGCAGACCTGCTCGGGCGAAAGGTAGCGCGGGGTCTCGGTGACCGGCCGGGGCTTGATCGGGGTGACGTTGCTCACGAGTACACCGCCTCTCGGGGGTCGAGGGTCTCGACGTCGGTCATGCTCGGATAGGTCGGACCGCCAGCTGCAACGACCTGACGGTCGTGCTCGGCCGCTTCCGCGTCTGCGTCAGCGTTCGACCAGTAGGCGTGCGTGCCGTCCTCATCGCTGAGCGGCTCGTGCGGTGCGCGACCGCAGATGAAGCACGACGACGGCGCGAGGTGCGACGCGGTCACGACGCCACCTCGGCAGGCTGAGGGGCCGTCGCCCGCTCCCAGAGCACCGGAAGTCCGATGCCCAAGAAGCGTGCGGCGAGGACCATCTCGACGGCGTTGAACGGCTTCGCGCCGCTCAGCCGACGGCCGATGGTGTGCTGAGAAGTGCCGATCGCGAGAGCGAGTTCCGCGGCGGTGCGACGCTGCCGAGCGAGTTCGCCGCGGACTTCATCGGCGAAGCGTCGAGCGGTGTTCGCATCCTCGGGAGTAGATGCATGAAGTTCCATGCAGTTAACGTCGCATGGATGTTCATGCACTGTCAACCTCGTCATGCAGCTTGTGCAAAATTCATGCAGTCTGCCATGATGGGCTCATGACCGAAACCGAGTTCGCCGAGCGCTTCGCAGCTGCTCTCGTGTCCGAGATCAAGGCGGAGATGGGACGCCAGTCGCTCTCGTCGCGCGCGCTCGGGCGCCTCATCGGCAAGTCGTCGCAGTACATGTCCGACCGCCTCGACGGCGGCAACACGAAGACCGGCCGCCGCGTCATCCTCAACGTCTGGGATATCTCGGCAATCGCGAAAGCGCTCGGTGTCTCCGAGGTCGAGCTGATGCAGCGCGCGGAGAATGTCGCACGTCACCAGCAGGATTACGACTTGGTCGCCAATGAGTCGATCGACGAGTTCCCCGCCGGCCACGACGCGGACTTCGACAACGCATAACCATGCCCACCGAGGGGGTACCGCATGGACGTATGGAACCTCGCAGCTGATCTCGGCCTCACGGTCAGAGAGCGCCGCGGCATACACCGGAGCGGGTACGCGCCGGGCAACAACCACATCGACCTGACGCCCGGGATGCGCGGCCGCATCCTCCGCGGCGTCATGTGCCACGAGATCGGGCACCACGTACTCGGGCACCTGCCCACCGACTTCGGCCTCATCCGGAAGCGGCAAGAGGCAGCCGCGAACATCTGGGCCGCGCAGACGCTCATCACGCCCGAGGCCTATGCCGAGGCCGAGCGCCACCGCGACGGCCACGTGACGTCGATGGCGATCGACCTCAACGTGCCCGACGAGCTCGTGGTCGTCTACCGCAGTACGCTCCTGCGCACGGACACCGCCGTCTATGTCGACCCGAGGATGGGCGCCGGCCAATTCGCTCACCGCGTCGAGGTCGCCTGACCATGGCCGGATCGATCACGCCGTACGACACCGCGCAGGGACGCCGCTACCGGGTGCGCTACCGGAAGCCGGACAAGTCGCAGACCGACAAGCGCGGCTTCCGCACGAAGAAAGACGCTGAGCTGTTCCTCGCCTCGGTCACTGTGTCGAAGGCGACCGGCGAGTACTTCGACCCGAAGGACTCGCGCGTCGACGTCGGCGCGCTCGGCGACGCCTGGCTGCTCACCAAGAAGGGCCTGAAGCCCTCGTCGTACCACTCGCTCGAGACGTCGTGGAACGTCCACGTGAAGCCGCGATGGGGTGCGACCCCGGTCGGCGACATCAAGCCGTCGGCCGTCGAGTCCTGGATCTCAGAGATGAGCGCCGGCACGGCCGTCACCGATCGGCAGCGCGTCCGGCGCAACACGACCGGGCCGCGGTCGGCGACCGTGGTGCTGCGGGCGCTCGGAGTACTCGCCGGGATCCTTGACGTCGCCGTCCGCGATCGCCGGATCTCGAAGAACCCCGCACGGGGCGCGCGGAACCTGCCGAAGAAGATCTCGCAGAAGGAACGCCGGTACCTCACGGATGCCGAGGTCGTCCGGCTCGCGGCCGCGACGCACGACCACACGCTGGCGACGCTCACCCTCGTGCTCGCGTACTGCGGGCTGCGATGGAGCGAGGCGATCGGGCTGCGCGTCTCCGACATCAACATGCTGCGCCGGCGCGTGCACGTGAACCGTGCCGCGGTCGAGGTCGACGGCGTGATCGAGGTCGGCGCCCCGAAGTCCTGGGAGAAGCGCACCGTCCCATTCCCGGCCTTCCTCGCGGCCGCGCTCGAGCGACAGTGCGCCGGCAAGTCGAAGGGCGATCTCGTGTTCGGCGACGCGAGCGGCAACTTCCTCCGCCGGGCGAAGACGAGCGAGGGCGCCGGCTCCTGGTTCTCACGCGCCACCGACGAGGCGAGGATCGAGCGGCTCACCCCACACGACCTACGCCACACGGCCGCGTCGCTCGCGATCAGCTCGGGCGCACACGTCAAGGCGGTGCAGCGGATGCTCGGCCACAAGTCCGCAGCCATGACCCTCGACACCTACGCCGACCTCTTCGACGACGACCTCGACGACGTCGCGAACCGGCTCGACGAGCGCGCGACAGCAGCAGATGTGGGCAAAGTGTGGGCAGGGCTCGCCGCCTGACGAGTTATCCACAACGCAAAAAAGGCCCGCCTCCCTAGTGATTACTAGGGAGGCGGGCCTCTTTGCTTGTGACAGCGACCTGGTGGAGCTGGGGGGAATCGAACCCCCGTCCAACGCTGAGTCTCCACGCCTTCTCCGGGCGCAGTCTGTGAAGACGTTCTACTCGGCTCCGACCTTTGTCACAGACACCTAAGTCGACGAGCCCAGCCTGGCAAGAGTCCCATGTGACGTCCAGACGCCGTCACACAGCAAGATTCCTAGATGACGCCAGGATCCGTACCGGAATCACGTACGGCCTGACGGACTATCGGGCTCGCTTAGGCAGCGAGGGCGAAGTCGTTGCGCTTGGTTTCGGCAACTATGTTTTTGCAGAGAGCGTTTACGAGATAACTCTGCATCCTCGGCCCGCTTCTCGTGGATTCACAGGCGCTGTCGAAACCGATCAGCCCCGTGGTCCTTCTCTCGAAGGAGCCGCTGTCACTCTGTGGAATTACCATCTCGGGAACCGGAGCGCCCGAGCATCTCAGACTACAACGTCCTCGGCGCCGACGCCATTCCCGCGATGTCCTGACGCTGGCGTAGAGTCGCGGCATGAGCGAAGTCACCGTCACCGTACGCGGCGAGCACGAGGCCCGCATCACCCCCGAACGCGCGACCGTCCGTGTGTCCGTCCGCGCCGACGGACCCGAGCGCGCGGCGGTGGTCGAGCTGACGATGCGGCTCGCCGAGCCGGTACGAGAGAGCATCGCCGACCGCAGGGCCGGTGGCTCGGTCGTCGATTGGTCGAGCAAGCGGCTCTCGGTGCGCGCCGAGCGCCCGTGGAACAACGAGGGCAAGCGACTCGCCCCCGTGTACTATGCCGGCATCGATCTGAGCGCGACCTTCACCGACGTGTCCGATCTGTCGATGTGGGTCTCCGACATCTCGTCGTGGGACGGCGTCGAGGTCGGGTGGGTCGACTGGCACCTCACGCCCGAGACCACCGCGCGTGTGGAACGCGACGTCGCCGCGCAGGCCGTCTCGGTGGCCGTCGCGCGCGCTCAGGCGTACGCGGCCGCCCTCGGGCTCCACGAGGTGACCCCCGTCGAGATCGCCGACGTCGGACTCATCGCCCCCGCGCCGAACCAGGCTTTCGCGGGGATGACGAAATCTCGGGGCGCGATGCTCGCTGCCTCGCCCACCTCTGACGCCGCGATGGAGTACGAGCCGGAGGAGATCGTCATCTCCGCGACCGTCGAGGCGCGCTTCGTCGCCCGCTGAGCGTCAGTTCGCCGCGGCGAACGGAGCGAGATCGGCCGCGAGCCTCTCGGACACACGGGCATGCACCAGGGTGCCGTCCTCGCGATGCTCGACCGACAACAGCATCCCGGTCTCATGGATGGCGGCCACCAGGTCTCCCCGGTCATACGGAACCACCGCGTGCACCTCGACCGCGGGCTTCGGAAGGGCCTCTTCGATCGCTGCCCGCAGCTCCTCGACGCCCTCACCCGATCGCGATGACACGAAATGGGCCGACGGCTCGAGGCCGCGGAGTACGAGGCGCTCATCGGGATCGATGAGGTCTGCCTTGTTGAAGACGACCAGCTCGGGCATGTCCCGCACACCCACATCGCCCATGACGTCTCGCACCGTCTGCAGCTGACCGGCCGGATCGGGGTGGGATCCGTCGACGACGTGAAGCACGACGTCGGCGTCGCCGACCTCCTCGAGAGTGGACCGGAACGCCTCGACCAGCTGATGCGGCAGATTGCGTACGAAGCCGACGGTGTCGGTGAGGGTGTAGACGCGTCCGTCAGCCGTCTCGGACCGCCGCACGGTGGCGTCGAGCGTCGCGAACAGGGCATTCTCGACGAGCACCCCGGCGCTGGTCAGCGCGTTGAGCAGGCTCGACTTGCCCGCATTGGTGTAGCCGGCGATCGCGACCGACGGGATGGTGTTCCGCCGGCGCTCCGCACGCTTCGCCTCGCGCGCCGGACCGAAGTCACGGATCTGCCGGCGCAACAGCGCCATCTTCGTACGGATGCGGCGACGGTCGAGCTCGATCTTGGTCTCACCAGGACCACGCGAGCCCATGCCCGCGCCTCCGGCGCCGACCTGCCCACCGGCCTGACGGCTCATCGAGTCACCCCAGCCACGCAACCGCGGGAGGAGGTATTCGAGCTGAGCCAGTTCGACCTGGGCCTTGCCCTCGCGGCTCTTCGCGTGCTGGCTGAAGATGTCGAGGATGACCGTGGTGCGGTCGATGACCTTCACCTTGACGACGTCCTCGAGTGCGCGCCGCTGGCTGGGCGCAAGCTCGGTGTCGGCGATGACGGTGTCGGCTCCGGTCGCAGCGACGATGTCCTTCAGCTCCTGGGCCTTGCCCCGGCCGATGTATGTGGCCGCGTCCGGGTGAGGGCGGCGCTGGAGCACGCCGTCGAGAACCACCGCTCCTGCCGTCTCAGCCAAAGCAGCGAGCTCGCGCAGCGAGTTCTCTGCGTCCTCCTGCGCCCCCTGGGGATAGACGCCCACGAGCACCACGTTCTCCAGCCGCAGCTGCCGGTACTCGACTTCGGTGACGTCTTCGAGCTCGGTCGACAGACCACCCACCCTGCGAAGGGCGTGGCGATCTTCGAGATCCCATTGCTCTCCATCGGACGACGCGTGCGTGGCGGTGGACTCGTCCTGCAGCGCCTGGGCTGCCCCGAACACGCGCGGCTCCGTGCGCTTCTCGGAATTCGCGAGCACGCGCTCGACAGCCTCGTCGTCGGTGGAGTGTGTGGTGGTTTCCGTCATCCGGTCCTTGTCTCTGGGTTTGTTGCGAGCCTTAACCTTACCCGCGGTGTCCGCTACGCTCGCGGTATGGGGTCAGACCACTACTTCACTGCGGCCCCGGCGAGTCCTGAGAATCTGCGTTCGATTCGTGTGTCGCTCGCAGGCCGTGAGCTGGAAGTCACCACCGCGGGTGGCGTCTTCAGCCCGGATCGGTTGGATGCCGGAACCGCCGTCCTTCTCTCGAACATGCCTCCCGTACCGCCGGGAGGCAACCTTCTCGACCTCGGAAGCGGGTGGGGACCCATCACGCTGTCGATGGCCCTCGCTGCTCCGCATGCGACCGTCTGGGCGGTCGATGTCAACGAGAGGGCGCTCGACCTCGTGCGCAGGAATGCCGCCGCACTTGGCCTCACCAATGTCAACGCATCGCTGCCCGATGATGTTCCCGCGGATGTGACCTTCCGGACGATCCGGTCCAATCCGCCGATCCGCGTGGGCAAGAACGAGCTGCACGGCCTTCTGGAGAAGTGGATTCCCCGGCTGGACGACCGCAGCGACGCCTGGCTCGTCGTGCAGCGCAACCTCGGTGCGGACTCGCTGCAGCGCTGGATCGGCGCGACGTTCCACCCCGGTTTCAGCGTGTATCGGACGGCGACGGCCAAGGGGTACCGTGTGCTCAAGGTCCGCAAGCACGGAACACCCCCGACCGAGCCGATCTCGCTGGCCGTCCCCTCGGAGTGACCGAGGGCGCGGCCGTCGTCAGATGAGCTCGACGTCGCCGCTGAAGACCAGCTGAGCGGGACCGGACAGAGCGACGTGCTCTCCGTCTTCGGCCGCGAACATGCGCACACCGAGCGTGCCGCCTGGTACCTCGACGCGCCAGTGGGAGGGCGCCTTCTCCCCCGCCCAATACCGCACAGCGAGTGCCGTCGCTGCGACTCCTGTGCCACAGCTCAGAGTCTCGCCGACGCCACGCTCGGAGACCCGCATGCGGACGTGACCGATGCCGTCGCGCACCAGCGGCTCGCCGGGCACGACGAACTCCACATTCGCGCCGGCTGGGAGCATCGGCTCCAGGTCGGGAGCGCGGTGCAGCTCGACGGATGCCAGCTCCGCATCCGAGGCCAACGCGACGACGACGTGCGGATTGCCGACATCGATGCCGAGTCCTGGCCGGGTCACGGGGAGTCCGTCGGCCCGAACCAGCGGATCGTCGCCGGACAGCTTCCAGAGGCCGAGATCCACCTGGTAGCCGGTCTCACTGCGCGTGACGTCCCGAACGCCGGCTCGTGTTCCGATGGGCAGCGTCGAGCCGTGCTCGATGGTCGCCAGCCCGGACCGCACGAGGTAGTGGGCGAAGACGCGGATGCCGTTCCCGCACATCTCGGCGATCGAACCGTCGGCGTTCCGGTAGTCCATGAACCACTCGGCATCCGGTTCTTCGTCGAGGGCTGCTCGGCCCTCCGGGATCGCTGACGACCGCACGACCCTGAGGATTCCGTCTGCTCCGATGCCGAAGTGGCGATCGCAGAGGACCGCGACCTGTTCGGCAGTCAGCTCGAGCGTGCCGTCGGGGTCGGCGATGATGATGAAGTCGTTGCCGGTGCCGTGCCCCTTGGTGAATGCGACCATCAACCCAGTCTAGGGAGAGCGTCTACGCGCCGGCGACGGCGCGCGTGCCCACGACGCGATAGCGACCGCACATGAAGCTGCCGTTGCGCGCCACATCGAGCAGCTCGAGGTCGAGGGAGCGCGGGAGCAACGGCGCCCCCGACCCGAGGGTGACGGGCGCGTACTGCACCCACACCTCGTCGAGAAGCCCGGCATCGGCGAACTGTCCGGCGAGGTCGCCGCCGCCCACGACCCAGAGGTCGCGGCCGTCGGCAGCCTCGATCATGGCTGCGTGCACCGATGTGACGTCGCCCTCGGCTCTCCGGATGTCCGCCCCTTCGGGAACCGTGAGCGCTCGGTGAGTGAAGACCCACGTCGGCTGCGTGTAGCCCCACTGTCCCTCGTCGTGCTGCATGACCCAGTCGTAGGTCGAGGATCCCATGGCCAGTGCGCCGATCCTCTTCTCGAATTCGGGGTAGGCCATGGGACCGTCTTGATCGACGTCCTGTTTCAGGAGCCAGTCGAGAGAGTGCTCCGACGTCGCGATGAAGCCGTCCAGGCTCGATGCCGTGTAGAAGTGGGTCGTCATGTCTCCAGCGTCTCACCACCTGCCGACATTGCGGAGGTGAGATCTCGACGGTCAGTGCTGCCGAGCCTCAGTCGGCGACAAGCGCCTCGACGTGGACCGGGGGCTCATGCCAGGTCAGATCCGCGTAGCGCTTGAACCAGGACACCTGGCGACGGGCGTACCTGCGGGTGAGCGCCTGCGTCTCGGCGATCGCCTCGCCGCGGGTGAGGCGGCCTTCGATCTGAGCCAGCGCCTGCGCGTAACCGATGGCACGACTCGAGGTCGCTCCGAGCTCCCGTCCCTGAGCGCCGAGCCCTTCGACCTCCTCCACGAGGCCGGCATCCCACATCCGCACGACTCGCTCGTCGAGGCGGCGGACGAGCTCGTCCCGTGGCACATGGAGGCCGATCACACGGGTGTCGGGATGCCAGAGCACGGGCTTGTCGGGCAACGCTGCGCCATGGGTCCGCTGCCCCTGTTCGAGCACCTCCAGCGCCCTGATGACCCTTCGTCCGTTCTTCGGGTCGACCCGATCTGCGGTAGCCGGGTCCATCACCCGCAAGCGTGCGAGCAGAGGTCCGGTGCCGTGCGCGTCCAGTTCACGTTCCAGCCGCTCGCGGATCTCCGGATCCCTCGGCGGGAACGCGAAGTCGTACACGACGCTGGAGACGTACAGGCCGGAGCCCCCCACGAGGATGGCGTCTCCGCCGCGGTGCTGGATGTCCGCGACCGCCGCGCGCGCCAGGGGCTGGTACCACGCGACGGCGGCTTCTTGGTCTACATCGCGGACGTCGAGCAGATGGTGCGGTACGCCTCTGCGATCTGCCGGCGCGAGCTTCGCCGTGCCGATGTCCATACCGCGATACAGCTGCATGGCGTCCGCGTTCACGATCTCGGTCGGATTGCCGCGCGCCCGCAGCGCCTCGGCGAGATCGAGAGCGAGGTCGCTCTTACCTGTACCCGTCGCGCCGACGATCGCCCACAGGCGCGGCGCCGACGGCGAGGAGACGGCGTTCTCTTCGGTCACACGCCGACACGCAGGGTGGGCAGCCCCAGCGAGACCGCGCGAGGTGCACCGTCACCCGAGGGAGCGGGAACGGCGCACGAATCGGACTGCGAGCGATCCCACGCGTCGCCTCCCCTGGTGCGCCGGATACGCAGCGGCATAGCCGTCGGATCGTCGGCGAGCAGATGGAACGGCGCCGCGTGCGTGATCGTCACGGTGACGGCGTCGCCGGGGCGCGGTACCGCAGAACCCGGTGTCACCTCGAAGTGGACGAGCCGGTTGTCCTCCGCACGACCGGTCAGTCGGTGGGTCGCCGCGTCCTTCTTGCCCTCGCCTGTGGAGACGAGCACCTCGATCTCGCGGCCGACCTGCTTCTGGTTCTCCTCCAACGAGATGCGCTCCTGCAGTGCGAGAAGACGGTTGTAGCGCTCCTGGACGATCGCTTTCGGGACCTGGTCCTCCATGGTCGCCGCCGGGGTGCCCTCGCGGATCGAGTACTGGAACGTGAACGCACTGGCGAACCGCGCCTGTTCGACCACCCGCATCGTGTCTTCGAAGTCCTCGTCGGTCTCCCCCGGGAAGCCGACGATGATGTCGGTTGTGATCGCGGCGTTCGGAATGCGTTCGCGCACGCGATCCAGGATGCCGAGGAAGCGCTCGCTCCGATAGGAGCGACGCATCGCCTTCAGGATCCGGTCGCTCCCGGACTGCAGAGGCATGTGCAGCTGCGGCATCACGCTCGCCGTCTCGGCCATCGCGTCGATCACGTCGTCGGTGAACGCTGCCGGGTGCGGACTCGTGAAACGGATGCGTTCGAGACCCTCGATCTCCCCCACCGCCCGCAGAAGCTTGCCGAAGGCCTGTCGATCACCGAACTCGACACCGTAGGAATTGACGTTCTGCCCCAGCAGGGTGACTTCGATCGCGCCGTCCTCGACGAGCAGGCGGATCTCGTTGAGGATGTCGCCAGGGCGGCGATCCTTCTCCTTGCCGCGCAGGCTGGGCACGATGCAGAACGTGCAGGTGTTGTTGCAGCCGACCGAGATCGAGACCCAGCCGCTGTGCGCCGAGTCCCGTTTGGTCGGCAGCGTCGACGGGAAGACCTCGAGCGACTCCAGGATCTCCAGCTCGGCCTCGCCGTTGTGGCGTGCCCGCTCGAGGAGTCCGGGGAGCGACCCCATGTTGTGGGTGCCGAAGACGACATCCACCCAGGGTGCCTTGTCGAGCACCGCCTGCTTGTCCATCTGTGCGAGGCAGCCCCCCACGGCGATCTGCATCCCGCCTTTGCGCCTCTTGACCGCCGCGAGCTGGCCGAGGGTGCCGTAGAGCTTGCCCGCCGCATTGTCGCGCACGGCGCAGGTGTTGATGATGACCACATCGGCCTCGGCGCCCTCGTCGGCACGGATGTAGCCCGCGCTCTCCAACGACCCCGAAAGGCGCTCGGAGTCGTGGACGTTCATCTGGCACCCGAAGGTGCGCACCTCGTAGGAGCGCTGGCGCCCGTCGAGGTCGGTTGCTGCCGACGACGATGTGATGATCGTCGGTTCACTGCGCGGGATAGTCATGATTGATCCATTGTACGAGCGCGCTTCCGCGTCATCTGCTGCGCGAAGCGGTGTCGGGCGTCCATCCCGCGGGCCGACGATCGCAGCCGCCGCGAGGATTCTCGCGTCGGGTGTCAGTCCGAGTCGACGAAGCGGACTCCGGACGACGGCCGCCCGAAGGACGCCTCTGCGAGTGCGGTCTTCGCCGCCGTCATGGCGACGGATCCGTTGTACCCCCGTCGTGACAGCTGTCCGACCAGCCGGCGGAGAGCCGCGTCGTGCTCCAGGCGTGCGAGCCCCCGCGCCTTGGTCCGCGCGTACTCGAGCGCCCGCTCCGCGTCATCGTCCGGCAACTCGTCGAGCGCCGCATCGATCACCTCGCGAGGGATGCCTCGCTGCGCGAGTGCTCGCGAGAGCGCGACTCTGCCCTGCCCCTTGCGTTCGACCCCGGAGGTCACGAGCTGCCCCGCGAGAACCACGTCATCGAGATAGCCCCGCCGGCAGAAGTCGTCGAGGATGTCGTCGATCGCGCTCGCGTCGAGCCTGTCCGCGTCTTTACCGAATCCTTTGAGCACCAGCCGCGCCTCGGACATCGAGAGCGATCTCGTCCGAAGCTTCCGCACGAGCAGCTCCTCCGCCTCCGTCCTCAGGCGCGCAGGGTCAGGCCCCTGCACGTCGGATGCAGCAGGGTCTTCGGACACCAGCGCCCTCAGTCGAGGTGCGGTCTTCGCAGCTGCTCCACGGGCCGGGTGACGATCACTCGGTCCGAGCGAGTCGACGGGTGCTGTGGAACGAGGGATCCTGCCCGAGACATCACCGCTCCAGGTCGATCGCCATGCCGCGGCATCGTCGGCCGACCGCGAGTCTGCGTCGGGAGATGAGACCCGCTCGATCGAGGGGTCCGGTTCTTCGGAGGCCGCAGCAGCATCCGCAGAGGCGCCGTCTCTGTTCGGAGCCTCACCGTCGGCGCGAGCGACTCGCTTCGCACCGCGGCCGAAGAGAGGGATGACGGGGGCGAGGTCGTCGGACTCGCCCCCACCATCACGCACGGCACGCTCCCGCCGGGGAGCGTTCTCCTACAGTCATGATCACGCCGGGCGACGCTCGGCGAGCTCGTCGGCCGGAGCCTCCGACGCACCGCCGATGCCCAGCTTCTGCTTGATCTGCGTCTCGATCGCGAGCGCGATGTCAGGGTTCTTGATGAGGAACGAACGTGCGTTCTCCTTGCCCTGACCCAGCTGGTCGCCGTCGTAGGTGTACCAGGAGCCGGACTTCTTGACGATGCCGTGGTCCACACCGAAGTCGATGAGGCTGCCCTCACGGGAGATGCCGACCCCGTACAGGATGTCGAACTCCGCCTGCTTGAAGGGCGGGGCCATCTTGTTCTTCACGACCTTGACGCGAGTGCGGTTACCGACCGCATCGGTACCGTCCTTCAGCGTCTCGATGCGTCGGATGTCCATGCGCACGGATGCGTAGAACTTCAGGGCCTTTCCACCCGCCGTGGTCTCCGGAGAGCCGAAGAACACACCGATCTTCTCGCGCAGCTGGTTGATGAAGATCATGGTGGTGTTCGTCTGGTTGAGTCCACCGGTGAGCTTTCGCAGCGCCTGCGACATCAGTCGCGCCTGCAGACCCACGTGAGAGTCACCCATCTCGCCCTCGATCTCGGCGCGCGGCACGAGAGCGGCCACGGAGTCGATCACGATCAGGTCGATGGCTCCGGACCGGACGAGCATGTCGGCGATCTCGAGGGCCTGCTCACCCGTGTCGGGCTGCGAGACCAGCAGAGCGTCGATGTCGACACCCAGCTTCGCCGCGTAGTCGGGGTCGAGCGCGTGCTCTGCGTCGATGAAGGCAGCGATTCCGCCGGCGCGCTGCGCATTGGCGATGGCGTGGAGGGTGAGAGTGGTCTTACCCGAGGACTCGGGACCGTAGATCTCGACGATGCGACCACGCGGAAGGCCTCCGACGCCGAGCGCGACATCGAGGGCGATGGAGCCGGTCGGGATGACGGCGACAGGTGCGCGCTCATCACTGCCCAGCCGCATGACCGAGCCCTTTCCGAACTGACGATCGATCTGGGCGAGTGCGGTCTCGAGGGACTTCTCGCGGTCTGCGGGAGATGGCATGTCGTGCTCCTATGTTGCTCGCGTGGTGCCGCCTGTAGGCTGTCGCGGTCATCCCGGATGGGAGGAACTCTCCGACAAGGCGTATGGCTCTTCGGCCTGCTATCACCGTAGAAGCGACCACCGACATTGCGTCATGAGCGCTGGAAAACGGGGAGAACGAGATTCCCGAACCACTTGTGCAGAACACTACGCCGATATCGAACACATCTTCGACGACACGCCGAGATCGCAACCCCGACGTCCGCATTCGTCGAACACAGCGGAGGATCAGCGCGCGCGCGGCTCCAGCCGACCGGCGCCATGGCGGCGCTCCACCGGGACGTCAGCCTCGACGCACAGCGCGGCCCAGATGTCGCGTGGCGGCACTCCCGCGTCCAATGCCTCGCCAGCAGTGCGGTCGCCGATCTGCGGGAGGACGAGGTCGCTCACGAGGGACGAGGCCCTTCCCCCGAACTCCGCGTCGACCGCACGGAGGAACTCGCTGCGTCGCATGGGTGAGAAGGAGACGCCGCGGGTCAGTGCAGCGAGAGCTCAGGCTCGACCGATGCGACCAGATCGTCCGGAACGACGTCCGGGAAGACCTGGATGCCCTCGAGGACCGAGATACGGTCGCCGACCTCGCGCATGATCGTCGAGATGGGCACATCGAGAGCGTCGGCAACGGATGCGAGGATCTCACTCGACGCTTCCTTCTGACCGCGCTCGACCTCGCTGAGATATCCGAGGGCGACGGAGGCCTTGCTCGCGACCTGGCGGAGCGTTCGCCCCTTCTGCAGGCGGAAGTCCCTCAGTACATCGCCGATTTCCTGCCGTACGAGAATCATCGGAACCTCCTCCCAGATCGCTTCACCGAGGTCTCCCCCGATGAGATCGCCAGTCTAGTCCAACCGACCTTCACAGAACCTACCTTCGCACGCTGTGGTTTCGGTGTGAGCACAAAGGACTAAACCGCGACGTACGGGACACTATTCCCTCGTCATCCGAAGAAGGAGATCGAGCGCCGCGGCCACGGCCTGTGCCCGCACCTCATCGCGGCCGCCCGCGAAGAGATGAGCCTCGCTCACCGCCTCATCGGGAGTGACCACCGCGACGTGGACGGTGCCGACCGGCTGACCGTCCGGAGAATCGGGACCGGCGATCCCGGTCGTCGAGACGCCGACATCCGCCGCGAGCTCCGCGGCACCGACCGCGGCGCGCACCCCGTCGGCCATCTGCAGAGCCACGTCCGCATGCACCGGGCCGTGGCGGGCGAGCAGCTCGTCGTCGACACCGAGCAGGGTGTGTTTGACCGGCGTCGCGTAGGCCACCACGCCCCCGAGCAGCACGACAGAGGCGCCGGGCACCGAGACGATCTCGGCCGTCACGGCACCACCGGTCAACGACTCGGCGACCCCCAGGGTCCAGCCGCGCCCACGAAGCCCCCGCAGAGCCTCCTCGGCGACGCTCACGTCGCCTGCCGAGAACCCCGGACCTGGGCGACGATGTAGTCGATACCACTCGCCACGGTGAGGATCAGGACGATGATCATGAGCACGGCAGTGACCACGACCCAGGGACCGAGCCCGATGAACACGTGCAGCGGCAGCAGCGCCCATCCGAGAGCCACGCCTTGGGCGGCGGTCTTGATCTTGCCCATCCACGCCGCAGCGACGACGTGCTGCTTCACGACCATGAAGCGGTGGATGGTGATGCCCCATTCGCGCACCAGGATGACGATCACGACCCACCACTGGAGCTCGCCCAGAATGGCGAGTCCGATGAAGCCCGCTCCCGTCAGGAGCTTGTCGGCGATCGGATCCCAGAGCTTGCCGAAATCGCTGACGATGTCGTATTTACGAGCGAGGTAGCCATCGACCCAGTCAGTGGAGATCGCGACGACGAACAGGATGCCGGCGATCCAGCGAACGGTGACGTCGGTGAGTCCGAAGGTGCCCCCGAGGAGCAGAAGGACGAAGAAGATGACGGCGAGAGGGATGCGCGCGACCGTGATCGCGTTGGGGAGCTGCCGAGGGATCGTCATCAGTCGCGCCCCGTGAGGCCCCAGGCGTCTTCGTCGCCTTCAGCCTCGACGACCGGAAGGCCCTCGAACTGCGCCTCGGTCGGATCGAACGGCGCCCCACCGGCGGCCGCCGCGGACGGCGCCGCCGACGGCGCGGGCGCGGCGGGCGCGGGCGGTGCGTCCTCGCCGCGCAGCTTCGCCATGACCTGGGGCAGCTGCTCGGCGGTGGCCAGCACGTCGCGGGCCTTCGACCCCTCCGAGGGGCCGACGATCTCGCGGGACTCGAGCAGATCCATGAGCCTCCCGGCCTTGGCGAATCCGACACGCAGCTTCCGCTGGAGCATCGACGTGGATCCGAACTGCGACGACACGATCAGCTCGGCAGCCGCGAGCAGGAGTTCGAGGTCGTCGCCGATGTCCTCGTCGACCTCCTTCTTCTTGCTCGGCTCCATCGCCTCTTGCACGTCGGAGCGGTACTCGGGCCGCGCCTGACGCGTGACGTGCTTGACGACCGCATCGATCTCCTTCTCGTCGACCCAGGCGCCCTGCAGACGGAACGGCTTCGAGGACCCCATCGGCGAGAACAGCGCGTCGCCCTGACCGATCAGCTTGTCGGCGCCGGGGCTGTCGAGGATGACCCGGCTGTCGGTGACGCTGGTGACCGCGAAGGCCAGACGTGAGGGGACGTTCGCCTTGATGAGGCCGGTGACGACGTCGACGCTCGGACGCTGCGTCGCGAGGACGAGGTGGATGCCCGAGGCTCGAGCCAGCTGCGTGATGCGCACGATCGAGTCCTCGACGTCGCGCGGGGCGACCATCATGAGGTCGGCGAGCTCGTCGACGACCACGAGCAGATAGGGATACGGCTTCAGCACACGTTCACTGCCCACCGGCACCTCGACCTCGCCGGCACGGACGGCACGGTTGAAGTCGTCGATGTGACGGAAACCGAAGGATGCGAGATCGTCGTACCGCATATCCATCTCCTTCACGACCCACTGCAGCGCCTCGGCGGCCTTCTTGGGGTTCGTGATGATGGGGGTGATGAGGTGCGGTACCCCGGCGTAGCTGGTGAGCTCGACACGCTTCGGGTCGATGAGCACCATGCGCACGTCCGTCGGTCGCGCGCGCATGAGCAGGCTCGTGATCATGCTGTTGACGAAGCTGGATTTACCCGATCCGGTCGAACCGGCGACGAGCAGATGAGGCATCTTCGCGAGGTTCGCCGTGACGAAGTTGCCGCCGACGTCCTTGCCCACGCCGATCGTCAGGGGGTGCGTGCTCTTGTGCGCGGCCTGCGAACGGAGCACGTCGCCCAGTGCGACCGTCTCGCGATCGGTGTTCGGGATCTCGATGCCGATCGCACTCTTCCCGGGGATGGGCGACAGGATGCGCACGTCGTTCGACGCGACCGCGTACGCGAAGTTGTTGCTCAGCTGGAGGATCTTCTCGACCTTGACGCCGTGACCGACCTCGACCTCGTACTGCGTGACCGTCGGTCCGCGCGAGAACCCGGTGACCTTCGCGTCGACGTTGAACTGTGAGAGCACGCTCGTGATCTGCTCGACGATGCGATCGTTCGCCTCGGAGCGCGCGACGGACGGCGGCCCCTCGGCGAGCACGCCGGGCGAGGGCAGGATGTACGGCGCCACCGGTGCCTGCGGGCCCCGGTCCCCCGGGCCTTCGGTGCCGAAGCCGTCGAGCCCTGGGAGTTCGGGCATCTCACCCGTGTCGGACTCGTCGTCGAGGAGAGCGGTCGTCTGCTGCTCAGCCAGGGAATCGGTCACCGACCGCACGTCCGACAGGACCTCCGTCGCAGCGTCGTACGGATCGGCGACGGTGACCGCCTGGTCGTAGGCCGGCGTGGTGTCGGTCGTCGTGAGCAGCGCGGTGATGTCGTCCGAGCCGAGGGTGCCCTCGTCGGGGTCCTCCTCGCGGCCCGTCTTGTTACGGCGCCACCACGGGAGCACATCCGGGTCGTCCACCTTGTCGGCGTCGTCGACGGCGGCGGCATCCGCAGCGGGCTTCTCGACACGCTGCGCGTCGAACATCCAGGCGTACAGATCGCCCAGTCGCTCACCGATGCGATTCGGCGGCGTCTTCGTGAGGATGAGGACGCTGAGTCCTGCGAGAAGCCCGAGCACGATGTACGCGGGGATCGGGGTGAGATAGCTGAGCGGCTGGCCGAGCAGCCATCCGAAGAGCCCTCCGGCGGCGCTCAGCGCGACCATGCCCTCCCTCGGCTGTGGCAGTCCGCCGGCGATGTGGAGGATGCCCGCGAGCGTGACGGAGAACAGGCCGAAGCCGATGCCGATGCGTCCGTTGTCGTGCACCGAGGACGGATGGCGGAACAGCCAGCCGGCGAGGATGAGCAGCAGGACCGGGAAGATGAACGCGCCCCGGCCGATGACCAGCCCGAACGTGTAGGCGCTGATCTGCGTGGCCACGTCGTTGCCGATGAAGAACCACTCGTTGACCGCTCCGGCGACCGCCAGCAGCACGAGCAGGAACGGGAATCCGTCGCGCCGGTCGTCCTTCTCGAGGCTTTCGGGACCGAACGCACGGAACAATCCGCCGACTCCGTGGGCGAGGCCCGTCCAGGCGCGGACCGCGACGGGCGGCTTGTCGAGCTCGTCGATGTACTTCTTCGGCGCAGCCTGGGACTTCGGAGCGGCCTGCCTCTTCGGGCGAGGCGTGGCGCTCTCGGACGCGCGCGCTGACTTCGTGGTGCTCCTGGCCATGCTCTCACGTTACGGCCAGCAGCCGACATCACCCCGCAATGACGCGGCATTCCGGGGTGATCGCCCTCGATCGGGCCGACGGGATCAGGCCTCGATGACCAGCGGCACGATCATCGGCCGACGGCGGAGCTTCTGGTTGACCCATCGACCGATCGTGCGGCGCACCACCTGCGACAGCGCGTGCGTGTCGCGGACTCCGTTGCCGGATGCCTCCTTGAGCGCTGCGATGATCTTCGGTGCCACATCATCGAAGACGGCGTCGTCCTCGGCGATACCCCGCGCGTGGATCTCCGGTCCGGAGATGATGCGGCCCGTCGCGGCATCCACCACCACGATCACGGAGACGAAGCCCTCTTCGCCGAGGATCCGGCGGTCCTTGAGGTCGGCGTCGGTGATCGCGCCCACACTCGAGCCGTCGACGTAGACGAAGCCGAGGTCGAGCTGGCCGGCGATCCGCGCGACGCCGTCCTTGAGGTCGATCACGGTGCCGTTCGAGGCGATGATCGTGCGCTCCTCAGGGATTCCCGTGTCCTGGGCGAGCTTGGCGTTCGCCATCAGGTGGCGGTACTCGCCGTGCACCGGCAGGACATTGCGGGGCTTGAGGATGTTGTAGCAGTAGAGCAGCTCTCCGGCGGCGGCGTGGCCCGACACATGAACGCGGGCGTTGGCCTTGTGCACCACGTGGGCCCCCAGCTTCGTCAGCCCGTCGATCACCCGGTACACCGCGTTCTCGTTGCCGGGGATGAGGCTGGAGGCGAGGATCACGGTATCGCCTTCGCTCACCTCGATCGCGTGGTCGAGGTTCGCCATGCGGCTGAGCACGGCCATCGGCTCGCCCTGCGAACCGGTCGACATGTAGACGATCTGGTCGTCGGGCAGGTCGCGCGCCTTCTTGTAGTCGATGAGGACGCCGGCGGGCACCTTGAGATACCCGAGCTGCTCCGCGATCGTCATGTTGCGGACCATGCTGCGTCCGAGGAACGCCACGCGGCGCCCGTGCGCGTGGGCGGCGTCGATGACCTGCTGGACACGGTGGACGTGGCTCGAGAAGCTGGCGACGATGACGCGGCGCGGTGCCTTGCCGATCACCTGATCCAGCACCGGCCCGATCGAACGCTCGGTGGGCGTGAACCCCGGCACGTCGGCGTTGGTGGAGTCGACCAGGAACAGGTCCACTCCCTCCTCGCCGAGGCGCGAGAACGCGCGCAGGTCGGTGATCCGGCCATCCAGCGGCAACTGGTCCATCTTGAAGTCGCCCGTGGCGAGTGCCATGCCCGCCGGCGTGCGGATGGCGACGGCGAGAGCATCCGGGATGGAGTGGTTCACCGCGACGAACTCGAGGTCGAACGGTCCGACGCGCTCCTGCTGCCCCTCGACCACCGTGAGCGTGAACGCCTTGATCCGGTGCTCCTTGAGCTTCGCCTCGACGAGCGCCAGGGTCAGCCCGGACCCGATCAGGGGGATGTCGCTCTTGAGACGCAGGAGGTACGGCACCGCGCCGATGTGGTCCTCGTGCCCGTGGGTCAGCACGACGCCGACGATGTCGTCGAGCCGGTTCTTGATCGGCTCGAAGTCGGGGAGGATCAGGTCGACACCAGGCTGATGCTCTTCGGGGAAGAGGACGCCGCAGTCGACGATCAGGATCTTCCCGTCGAACTCGAACATGGTCATGTTGCGGCCGATCTCGCCGAGGCCGCCGACCGGGATGACGCGCAGCGTCCCCTGTTCGAGCGGGGCGGGATCTGCGAGTGGGATGGACATGCGGTCTCCTCTGTCGGACACTCCACGCGTCCGTTCGTTCATGGTGACGCGACTCAGCGCGACCGGTCTCAGCGTGTCGTGCCGTGCACCTTGGGCAGGGCACCGCCCGCGGCCGCATTGCGGTCGGGGCGGAAGTTGGAGAAGTCGGCCCCCGGCACGCCCTCGACGAGATCGAGCTCGTCCTCGATCAGGGCGGCCTCCCACTCTTCCGGGCCGACGAGGGGCAGACGCACACGAGGACTCGAGATGCGCCCGAGTCCGTGCAGGATGTATTTCGCGGCCACCGTGCCGGGCACGTGCGTCATCACGGCGCGCACGAGCGGCTCGAGGCGCCGGTGCTCAGCGGTGGCGGTCGCGAGATCGCCGCGGTTCACCGCGTCGATGATCGTACGATACGGCGTCGCCGCGATGTTCGCCGTGACGCCGATCAGCCCCGAGGCGCCGATCGCCAGGTGCGGCAGCACGTTGGCGTCATCGCCGGAGAAGTACATGAGATCGGTCTGGTTGAGCACGCGACTCACCTCGGAGAAGTCGCCCTTGGCGTCCTTCACAGCGAGGATGTTCGGGTGCTTGGCCAGGCGCAGGATCGTCTCGTACTTGATCGGCACTCCGGTGCGACCGGGAATGTCGTAGAGGATGACGGGCAGATCCGTCGCGTCTGCGACCAGGCGGAAGTGCGTGAGGATGCCGGCCTGCGTGGGCTTGTTGTAGTACGGCGTGACGATCATGATGCCGTCGGCGCCGGCCTTCTCGCTGGCCTTGTAGAGCTCGATCGCGTGGGCGGTCTCGTTGGACCCGCCGCCGGTGATGATCTTCGCCCGCCCGGCGGAGACGGACTTGCCGACCTCCACGAGCTTGAGCTTCTCGGGGTCCGTCAACGTCGAGGTCTCGCCGGTCGTTCCGGTCACGACGATTCCGTCGGCACCCGCGGTGATGACGTCATCGATATGCTTCTCGACGGCGGGCCAGTCGACTTCGCCATCGGCCGTCATCGGAGTGACGAGCGCGACGAGAACCTGTCCGAAGGGGTTGCCCGAGTGCGTCATGCACCCAGCGTATCGGGTCGGATGCCGCTCACGCAGACGCGGCCGGGCTGATGACGTTTAGGCTCGCATCCATGGCATGGATCACACGAGAATCGACGACCGTGTACGAGAACCCGTGGATATCTGTGCGAGAGGACACCGTCACCGGTCCCGGTGGCGACGGCATCTACGGCGTCGTGTCGATGAGGAACCCCGCGGTCTTCGTGATCGCACTGGACTCGGAGGACCGCGTCGGTCTCGTCGCGCTCGAGAGGTACACCACCGGAGCGTCACTCGAGGTGCCCGCCGGCGGGACCGATGGCGAGGACCCGCTCGTGGCGGCACACCGTGAGCTGCTCGAGGAGACGGGGTTCGAGGCCGAGGAGTGGACGCATCTCGGCACGATGAACGCGCTCAACGGCATCGCCGAGGCACCCGAGCATGTCTTCCTGGCACGAGGCGCTCGTCCCGCCGCGGGAGCCGACGTCCGGTCGCAGCATGAGGAGGGCATCGACGACGTGCTCTGGGTTCCGCTCCCCGAGGTCCTCGACATGATCGCGGACGGCCGGATCAGCGACGGCGAGACGATCGCCGCGGTCGCGTACGCCGGCATCAGGCTCGGCAGATTCCGCTGACCATCCCGTCGTGACTCACACCCTGCCGCGCCGTGCGATGCGCGACGTGAGCGAGCTGGGCAGAAGTCCGGCGAGCAGGACCAGAGCCTTGTAGCGGATCGAGGGCACCGACACTGCGCGGCCTCGTGCGGCGTCACGGAGACCCTCTCGGACGACGGCGGAGGCGTCGAGCCACATGAAGGCGGGAACCCCCTCCTGTCCCGGCGCCAACCCCATGCGCTCGTGGAAGCTCGTGTGGGTGAAGCCCGGGCAGACCGCGGTGACGCTGACGCCGTCGGCGGCGTACTCGGTGTTCGCCCAGCGGCTGAAACCGATCAGCCAGCTCTTGCATGCCGAATAGGTGGATCGCGAGATGAAGCCGGCGACCGACGCGACGTTGATGATGCGGCCGCCGCGGCCGCGCATCGATGACAGCGCGGCGTGCATGAGCCGCATGGATGCCTCGACGTGCAGCCGGAGGTGGCGTACCTCGTCATCGATGTCATTGTCGGCGAACTGCAGCGGCAGGCCGAACCCGGCGTTGTTGATCAGGAGGTCGATCGGATCCGAGAGGTCCCGCAGGCGAGCCGCGACGCGCTCCACCTCACCCTCGTCGGAGAGGTCTGCGGCGATGGTCTCGACCGCGACCCCGTACTCGCTGCGGATGTCGGCCGCGATCTCCGAGAGGTGCTGTTCCGAACGCGCGACGAGCACGAGGTCCGCGCGACGTCGTGCGAGCTGGCGTGCGAACTCGGCGCCGAGTCCGGCACTGGCTCCGGTGATGAGTGCGGTGGGCATCAGCGCTCGTATCCGAGGAATCGATAGCGGATGCCCGTGCGAGATGTCTGCCACTCCCCCGTGTCCACGAGGCGCCATCCTTCCGTCGACGGAGCGTAGGCGTCGCCGTCGACCTCGAGGTCGATCTCGGTCACCTCGAGCCGGTCGGCGTCGGCGATCACCTGCCGGAAGATCTCCGCTCCGCCGATGATCCAGACCTTCTCATGTCCGCGGACGGCGTCCGTGACCGTCGAGGCGCGACGAGCGCCGTCGGCGGCCCAGTCCTGTCGGCGGGTGATGACGATGTTCTCCCTGTCGGGGAGAGGGCGGAACCGCTCGGGCAACGAGTCCCACGTCTTGCGCCCCATGATGACGGGTGCGCCGAGCGTGACCTCCTTGAAATGGGAGAGATCCTCGGGCACGTACCAGGGCATGCCACCGTCGGCGCCGATCACGCCCCCGCGCGCCTCAGCCCACACGAGACCCACCCACGTCATACCGCCACCGCCGCCCTGATCGGCGCGTGGTGCTGGTAGTCCTCGACGACGAAGTCCTCGTAGCGGTAGTCGAGGATCGACTCGGGCGTGCGCGCGAAGCGCAGCGTCGGATACGGGTACGCCTCCCGCGTCAGCTGCTCGCGGACCTGATCGACGTGGTTGTCGTAGATGTGGCAGTCGCCGCCCGTCCACACGAAGTCCCCGGGCTCGAGACCGACCTGCTGCGCCACCATGAGGGTGAGCAGGGCGTAGGACGCGATGTTGAAGGGTACGCCGAGGAAGAGGTCCGCGCTCCGCTGGTAGAGCTGGCACGAGAGCCTGCCGTCTGCGACGTAGAACTGGAAGAGCGCGTGACACGGCGCGAGTGCCATGTCCGGGATGTCGGCCGGGTTCCAGGCCGAGACGATGAGGCGACGGGAGTCCGGCGACCGCCGGATCTGCTCGATGACGTCGGAGAGCTGATCGATGCTGTCCCCGTCCGGAGTCGGCCACGAGCGCCACTGCACGCCGTACACCGGACCGAGGTCACCGGACTCGTCGGCCCATTCGTCCCAGATCGTGACCCCGTTCTCCTGGAGCCAGCGGACGTTCGAGTCACCACGAAGGAACCAGAGCAGTTCGTAGGCGATGGACTTGAAATGCACGCGCTTGGTCGTCACGAGGGGGAATCCCTGGGCGAGGTCGAAGCGGATCTGCCGACCGAAGACGCTCGTGGTCCCGGTGCCGGTGCGATCCGACTTGTGCGTGCCGGTCTCCAGCACGTCACGGAGCAGGTCTTCGTACGGCGTCGGGACGGCTTCGCTCATGCCAGCAAGACTACCCGCCCACCGCCGCATCCGGCCGATCGTCATGCTCCGACACATCGACCTTCCGCCCCCACACAGCGACGTACTCTCTATCCATGTCGCCCGCTGTCGCCCTGGCCATCGCCGCCGCGCTTCTCGCGCTCACGGTCGCGATCGGGCTGCTGCTCAGAAAGCGCGACGGCCGTCGGCGCAGCGCGGGTCACCTGCGGTTCGACACGGCTGACGCCGCGGGCGCGCCGCTCGGCTCCCGGGCCACGCTGGTGCAGTTCAGCACCGAGATGTGCGCGCGCTGCCCGCAGGTGCGCCGCGTGCTCACATCGCACGCAGCGGGGATCGACGGAGTGCGACACGTCGAGATCGACCTCACGCGTCGTCCCGACCTCTCCGCCCGCTATCGAGTGATCCAGACCCCGACCACCTTCGTCGTCGATCGCGACGGGGCGGTGCGCGCGAGATTCCACGGCGTCCCGCAGCAGGATGCCCTGACCGAGGCCCTCGCCGCCGTCTGAGGCGGACCGAACGGAGCAGACATGAGCACACCCGCCGGAATCGACCCCCGTGGTCCGCGATTCGCCGCGACGATCACGTCCGTCCTGCTCCTCGCAGCCACCTTCCTCGCTCTGACCGGCATCTCGACGGCGATGTCCTACGGCTGGTTCGCCTACCAGCCGCTGGCACGGTCGGGATTCATCGTCGCCGAAGGGTCCGCCGTCGCCGCCGCATCACCGCTCCAGCGGGCCCAAGACCCCGGCTTCCTGTTCACGGTCGTGATCGCATTGCTCTTCCTGTGGAGCGTCGTCTCGCCGAGCACCGCACCCTGGGGCGTCATCTTCCGTCGGTTCGTGCGGCCGCACCTCGCCCCGCCGACGGAGCTGGAGGATCCTCGCCCGCCGCGCTTCGCTCAGGGCGTCGGACTCGTCGTGGTCGGTGTCGGCCTCGCCCTGCACCTGCTCGGTGTGCCGTGGGCCCTGCCCGTCGCGACGGCCGCCGCCTTCGTCGCCGCCTTCCTCAACGCGACGTTCGCCTTCTGCCTCGGATGCCAGATCTATCTCCTCCTGCAGCGCGCGGGCCTCCTCGGTCGTCCCGCATCCGCCGCCTGAGTACGGTTCCGCGCGAGGCACCCGCTCGCTAGGCTGGCCGCAGATGCGGTCCGCACACCGAGCGGCGCGTGGAGAACCGGAGGAATCATGACCGTCACCAGCGAAGCGACCACCACCTGGACCGGCTCCCTCGCGGAAGGGTCGGGAACCGTCGCATTCTCCTCCTCGAAGCTCGGCACCTTCCCGATCAACTGGAAGGCGCGCAGCGAGGGCAGCGACACCACGACCACGCCGGAGGAGCTGATCGCCGCGGCGCACGCCTCCTGCTTCAGCATGGCGCTCTCCCACGCGCTCTCCGAGAACGGCACGCCTCCCGAGCGCGTTAACACCAGCGCCTCCGTGACGTTCAAGCCCGGGGTCGGGATCACCGGCAGCCACCTGAACGTGAACGCGACCGTGCCGGGACTCTCGCCGGAAGCGTTCCAGGAGATCGCGGACGATGCGAAGACCGGCTGCCCGGTCTCTCAGGCCCTGGCCGGCATCGAGATCACGCTCGAAGCGACGCTCGCCTGAGATCAGCGGGCGAGACGGATCGCTTCGCGGATGCTGGCGCGAGCGTCCTTGCGGTGACCGGACGCGTCCTGGACCACACCGAGGCGGTACCGTGCACGCCAATCGTCGGGGGCGGCATCCGCGTCAGCCGCGTACCTCGCGATCAGCGCGTCGGCGTCTGACCGCGCGACGCGTCCGCTCGGGGTGAGTTCCGTCTCGACCGGGGGCATGCCGCCTTCCCCGTCGAGCTGTCGCCCCAGGCGATCCGCGGCGAACCCGAACTGCATCTCGCGAACGAGGGCCCATGCGCCGACCGGGGCCAGGACGATCAGCGCGACACCCATCCCGATCGACACCGCGGTGCCGACGGCGAAGAACATCACGGCGAGCCATACGGCCACCGCCAGGTAGACGAGCAGCGCGGCACCCATGAGAGCGACGCCGATGCGCGACATCACGAGCGGAGGCCGAGGTCGATCATGCTCTCGAGGCCGATGACGACGCCCTCGGCCCGGGCAGCGTGAGGGACGGCGAGACGGATGCCGGGCGCGTACGCCAGCGCCGGCTCCACGGTGTCGTGGGTGAAGGTCAGCGACTCGCCGGGACCGGAGAGGATGACCTCCTGCTTGGCGATCACGCCCGGCCGACGCAGCGAATGGATCGGCACACTGCCCACCTGCTGACCGCGCGCGCGCTGGTCCGCGTGCGGAGCGCTCACCGGTCCCACGTCGGCGCGCGCCGCCGCGATGAGCTCCGCCGTGCGCACGGCTGTGCCGCTCGGCGAGTCGACCTTCTTCTCATGGTGCGCCTCGACGATCTCCGCAGAGTCGAAGAAGGGAGCCGCCGCGGCCGCCAGCGCAGACCCGAGGACGGAGCCGAGGGAGAAGTTCGGGATGAAGACGGCACCGGTGCCTGCCTCCTCGACGAGCGGTCGGACAAACGCGATCCGCTCCGCCGACCAGCCCGAGGTCGCGACGAGGACGTTGATCCTGCGCTCGATCGCTGCCCGGACGACGTCGATGCTGACCTGCGGTGTCGTCGCGTCGATCACCAGGTCGGCACCGTCGAGCTCGCCGAGATCGCTGCGTGAGGTGAGCACTCGGGTGACCTCGAATCCGTCGAGGTCTCCGATCACTCCGTGGATGATGGAGCCGAGCTTCCCGGATCCGCCGACGAGTGCTACCTGCGTGGTCATGGATCCAGTCTATTTCCCGCGCAGGCCCCGCCTTGGGGCGGCTGGCCGGTCGGCGCGGGAATCAGACGGGCATCGTGTCGGGGATGCCCGTGCGCAGTTCGACGGGCAGATGCCCCGTGTCGTTGTGCGTCAGCAGAGTCCAGGGTCTCCCCTGCTTCTGCGCGATGATCGTCAGACCGCAGTGAGCCTGGTTCAGGGTCATCCATCGCCACTCGGGAGCTCCGAGGACTTCTCGGACGAACCAGGAGATCACGAAGTTGTGGGTGATGAGCACCTCATGGACATCCCCGGGTTTGCGCACCAGGAACTCGTTCATCGCGTCGGACATCTGCGCACGTCCGGCTTCGATCTCCGCCTCGGTGACCGAGCCGAAGAACGGCTCGAAGGCGGCAGGCGTCTCCTCGGTCATCCCCGTCGGCACGCAATCGAACAATAGGGCGGTCGGCTCGGGATCCACCGAGGGCAGCCGCTCCGCGATCGCGCGGGCGGTCTCGTCCGCACGCAGGAGCGGCGAGTGCCAGACGGCGTCGAGAGGCAGTCCCGAGAGGCGGTCTGCGATGAGCTCAGCCTGCCTCCGACCACGGGGCGAGAGTGGACCGTCGGTGAGACCGTGCTCGGCGTCCTGGTGTTCGCCATGCCTGACCAGATATATGTAATGCGTCACAAACTCGCTCGCTTCATCGACAGCGCTTGCCGGATCCCTTCCACCCTATGTCAGGTGGCCGGAGAAGCCGGGAGGACGCTCAGTTGCCCGCCCGGGTCAGTTCGGCGACCTGTGCGCGGGAGAGGGTCACGCCGGCACCCTGCATGAGTTCGTCGACGTGCTCCGTCGCGAACGTGTTCACGATCGGTGCCACGACGGTCCGCTGGGCGATCAGCCAGGCGATGGAGACCGCCGCGACCGGGACGTCGAGCTCGTCGGCCACCTGATCGAGTGACCGCAGGATCTTGATGCCCCGCCGATTCAGCTGCCCCCGCAGCTGCTCCCCACGCACGCCCCGCGAAGCCACCGCCCTGCTGCGGTGCCGCCCGGAGAGGAACCCGTGCTCGAGGGCATGAGACGGAGTCACCGCGAGGTTCTGCGCCCCCGCGACGAGTCGCAGGTCGCCCTCGAACGGCTGGCGACGCACGAGGTTGTACGGCGAGTCGATCACCTCGATGCGGGGATAGCCCGCTGAGGCGAGGATGCGGGCTTCGACCAGGCGCTCCGGCGCGAAGCCGAACGCCCCGACCGCTCCGATCTTGCCCGCCTCCGTGAGCCACTCGACGGTCGCCAGCGTGTCTTCGAGGTTGGTCGTGACATCGAGCGTCGCATCGAGATAGAGGACATCGATGCGATCGACGCCGAGCCTGGTCAGTGACCCTTCGACGGCGCGGACGAGGTTGACCGACCCGAGACCCGGGTTGTCTGCGTGGGCTCCGATCCGAACGCTGAGGAGCGTCCTGTCGCGCTGTCCTCGCGAGCGCAGCCACTGCCCGATGATGTGCTCGCTGCGCCCACCCGAGAAGCCGTCGGCGGTGTGGACGGCGTTGCCCCCGAACTCGACGTAGCGGTCGAGGATTCCGTGACTCGTCTCGAGATCGACGTTCCAGCCGAACTCGGCCGCACCGAGCATGAGGGGGAAGGTATCGTGGCCCGTTTCGCCCAGGGGGACGCGGATGCTCTCTCCTATGCCGGGGCCGACGATCGGGATGGGAGCGGACGGGTGCTCGGTCGTCTCGGGCGCACGCTCGTCCGAGGCTCCTGCGCCTACGCTGAACAACCGCATTTCCTCACCCCCGCGTCGATCGGTGCGTTCCGACCTGCGTCACAACTGGAATTGCACCCCCCGGTGCGTACTTCGAGGGTATGCGAGATCGCCGAACGCGCCGACCAATCCGGGGAACGGCGGGAAAACTCCGCATAACGGTTTGGTCACATCGAAGACGACGGAAGCCCGGGGCCATCACGTGGATGGACCCGGGCTCCCGGTGCAGCCGTGGCGCTTACTCGGCGGCGGAATCCTCTGCAGGAGCCTCATCGGCCGCAGCAGGAGCCTCGTCGATGACGGGCTCCAGCGACAGCTTGCCGCGGTCGTCGATCTTCGTGATCTTCACGAGGATCTTCTGGCCGACCGACAGGACGTCATCGACGTTCTCGACGCGCTTGCCACCGGCGAGCTTGCGCACCTCGGTGACGTGCAGCAGGCCGTCCTTGCCGGGGAGCAGCGAGACGAACGCTCCGAACGTCGCGATCTTCACGACGGTTCCGAGGAACTGCTCGCCGACCTCGGGGTTGGTCGGGTTGGCGATCGCGTTGACCTGAGCGCGGGCGGCCTCTGCCGAGGGGCCGTCGGTCGCGCCGATGTAGACGGTGCCGTCCTCCTCGATGGAGATCTGAGCGCCGGTCTCGTCCTGGATCGCGTTGATCGTCTTGCCCTTCGGGCCGATCAGCTCGCCGATCTTGTCGACCGGGATCTGCACGCTGATGACGCGCGGCGCGGTCGGCGCCATCTCGTCGGGGGCGTCGATCGCGGCGTTCAGGACGTTGAGGATCGTGAGGCGGGCCTCACGGGCCTGGGTCAGCGCGCCCGCGAGCACCGACGACGGGATGCCGTCGAGCTTCGTGTCGAGCTGGATCGCCGTGACGAACTCGCTGGTGCCGGCGACCTTGAAGTCCATGTCGCCGAGCGCGTCCTCGGCACCGAGGATGTCGGTGAGTGCGGCGTAGCGCGTCTCACCGTCGACCTGGTCGGAGACGAGACCCATCGCGATGCCGGCGACGGCTGCGCGCAGCGGCACACCCGCGTTCAGCAGCGACAGGGTCGATGCGCAGACGGAGCCCATCGACGTCGAGCCGTTCGAGCTCAGCGCCTCGGACACCTGGCGGATCGCATAGGGGAACTCCTCGCGGCTCGGCAGCACCGGCACGAGTGCGCGCTCGGCCAGGAAGCCGTGCCCGATCTCGCGACGCTTCGGCGACCCGACACGGCCGGTCTCACCGGTCGAGTAGGGCGGGAAGTTGTAGTGGTGCATGTAGCGCTTGCTCGTCGTGGGCGACAGCGAGTCGATCTGCTGCTCCATCTTGAGCATGTTCAGCGTGGTGACGCCCATGATCTGGGTCTCGCCGCGCTGGAAGATCGCCGAGCCGTGCACGCGCGGGATGACCTGCACCTCTGCGTCCAGCGGACGGATGTCCGCCAGGCCACGACCGTCCATGCGCACGCTCTCCGTGAGGATGCGACCGCGGACGATCTTCTTCGTGACCGACTTGTAGGCCGCGGAGAACTCGAGGGGAGCGCCCGCGGGCAGGTTGCCTGCCTCGACCGCTTCGATGAGCTGTGCCTTGACGCGGTCCTTGACGGCGTCGTCGGCGGCCTGACGCTCCTGCTTGTCGGCGATCTGGTAGACGTTCACCAGGTCGTCGTAGGAGCGCTCGGCCACGAAGTCGTAGACCTCGCTGGAGTACGGCGGGAAGACCGGGTACACACCCGGCTCCTTCGACGCGGTGGCGGCGAGCTCTGCCTGAGCCTTGACGAGCTGGGCGATGAACGGCTTGGACGCCTCGAGGCCCTGCGCGACGACTGCCTCGTCGGGCTTCGTGGCGCCGGCCTTGATCAGGTTCCAGCTGCCCTCGGTGGCCTCGGCCTCGACCATCATGATCGCGACGTCCTCGGAGCCGTCGGCCTTGGTGACGACACGGCCGGCGACGATGAGGTCGAACACGGCCTCGCTGACCTGCTCGGCCGTCGGGAACGCGACCCACTGGTCCGCGTGGTCCCCGTGACCCGGGATGAACGCGAGGCGCACACCGGCGACGGGGCCGGAGAACGGCAGACCCGAGATCTGGGTCGACGCGGAGGCCGCGTTGATCGCGAGTGCGTCGTAGAACTCACCGGGAGCGATCGAGAGGACCGTGATGACGATCTGGACCTCGTTGCGGAGACCGTCGACGAACGACGGGCGCAGCGGACGGTCGATGAGACGGCAGACGAGGATCGCCTCGGTGGAGGGGCGGCCCTCACGACGGAAGAACGAGCCGGGGATCTTGCCGGCGGCGTAGGAGCGCTCTTCGACGTCGACCGTCAGCGGGAAGAAGTCGAAGCCTTCGCGCGGGTGCTTGCCCGCGCTCGTGGCCGAGAGGAGCATGGTCTCGCCGTCGAGGTACGCGGCGACTGCGCCCTGAGCCTGCTGCGCGAGGCGGCCGGTCTCGAAGCGGATGGTGCGGGTGCCGAAGCGGCCGTTGTCGAGAACGGCCTCGGTGGCGGTGATTTCAGGACCTTCCAAGAGGTCTCTCCTTCTTTGTTTAGACTCGCGAATCCGTGTGACGCGCGAGCGTGTTCATGAAGGAGCGGATGCAGCCGGATACGGGCGCGCGGGCAATCCCGCGAATGTCACCTGCGCTGGCCACCAGTAGAAAGCCACCCGACGACCCGCCGAGGAACCCACCACAGGGGACCAGCTCTCCGCCGATCGCTCCATGAGTCGATATGAAGTTGTGCGATCGACACGCGTCGATCCCTCCCACCCTACCAGCGACCGTCCAGAAACCGCGGTGGCGCGGATGTCGGACTGCACCGGTCAGGACACCGGGACATCGCTCCGCGACGAGGAGCGACCGAGGTACACGTAGTCGTCGTGCTTGGCCACCCGCCCGTCCCCCGCAGCGCGCCCATGCAATCGCCGCCACACCCAGGGCAGCGCGTGTCGCCGCCACCAGAGACCGGCCCCGAGGGACTCGTTCTCGTGGAGGGCTGCGTCCAGCGCGCCGAGAGCGTCCGCGTCCGGAACCCCGAGGACCTCGCCTGCGCGGTACGCGAGCAGACGATGTCCGCGGCTGCTGAGGTGGACGAGGTCCTCGCCCCAGTTGGGCCGGTCGGGCAGCGTCGGGTGCATGTCGGTGTCGATGAGGATCGCTCCGGTGCGCTTCGCGACCCCGGCCAGAGCCGTGGCGAAGGCCGAGAATCGCCGCGTGTAGATGCCTGCCGCTCGCCGCCGGGGCAGGAACGGCGTCACGAGGAGAACATCGGCCCCGGTCTCGCGGAGCTTCGCGACGGCATCCTCGATCTGAGCCGCCAGCGAGCGCACGTCCGCCGATCGACCGACGAGGTCATTGGCCCCGACGAGGATCGAGACGAGGTCCGGACGGAGTTCGAGCGCTCGCGCGAGCTGCGGGCCGCAGACATCCCGCACCCGCTTCGAGCGGATGGCGAGGTTCGCGTAGTGGAGGCCGCCGCGGGCGGCGAGGAGAAGCGCGAGGCGATCGGCCCAGCCGCGGAGTGCACCGTCCGGGGCGGGATCGCACAGCCCCTCCGTGAGCGAGTCCCCCAGCGCGACGTAGCGCTGCCATCGGCGCTGCTGCACGGGAGGTGTGCGTTCGGGGCGGGTCGCGCGCCGAGCACGGAGGGCGGCGTCGACTCCTCTGAGGGTCCGTGCCTCCTCGAAGTGTCCGAGGAGCTGGTCGCACACGCTGGCCCAGCTCCGACCCTGGACCGCCTCGTGGCCCGCCTGACCGAAGGCCCGACGCTTGCGACCGTCTCCGGTGAGATCTGCGACACGCATGCGGAGATCGGCGAGGTCACCCGGCCGGTAGAGCCAGCCGTCGATCCCCATGCGCACCAGGTCCAGCGGGCCGCCCCGTCCGGTCGCCACCACGGGGACACCGCTCGCGTGGGCCTCCTGCAGCGTCTGGCCGAACGTCTCGCTCTCGCCGGGGTGCACGAACACGTCGAAGGAGGCCAGCGCCGCGGCGAGCGCGTCGCCGTCGAGGTGCCCGAGGAAGAGCGCTCCGGGAAGAGCGGCCTCGAGCTTCGCGCGGCTCGGCCCGTCGCCCACGATCACCAGCCGAGTGCCCGGGATGTCTCGCAGAGCGGCGAGATCCTCGACCTGCTTCTCGGGGGCGAGACGTCCGACGTAGCCGATCACGACCTCGGCTCCCCAGTGCGCACGAAGGGCGGCGCTGCGCCGTGAGGGGTGGAAGCGCTCGGCATCCACGCCTCTCCCCCACCGACGCACCCTGTCGACGCCGAGCGAGGCGAGCTGCTGCGCGGAATCCTCCGACGGTGCGAGCGTGAGTGTCGCCCGGCGGTGCAGCCGTGCGATGTGGGATTGGGCGATCCCGGTCGTCGCCGGGATCCGGTAGCGCTCGGTGTAGGCGGCGACGTCTGTCTGATAGGCCGCGACGGCGGCGACATCGAGCCGCTCGGCGGCGAGCGCCCCTCGCCAACCGAGCGCGAAGGGCGATGCGAGGTGCACGACGTCCGGCTCGAATCTGCGGAGGGAGGCGGCTACCCGATGCGCGGGAGAGGTCCCCACGCGGACGTTGCGGTACCCGGGCAGCGCGAGGCTGGGGATGCTCTCGACGGCCGCGCCGTGCACGTGCGCCGGGATGCCCGCGGCATCCGGGGCGATGACGTGCGCGTCGTGGCCTGTTCGTTCGAGGTGCCTGAGGATCTGCATCACCGATCCCGTCACACCGTTCATGTGCGGAAGGAAGGACTCTGTCACGATCGCGACTCTCACCCCCTCAGGATGCAGCGACGGCGTCACGAGGGAGGCGCGAATCGGTCGCGGGCACCAGAAGTTCACCGGATGCTGGAGCGCTGGTCACCGGCTATCCGTGATTTGGTTCCCGTTCACCTCCGCCGCGCACTGTGGAGGGGTGCCGACCGACCTGCTGACGGGCCCCTGGGCTCTCGCCGTCATGGGGCTGCTGGTGCTCGGAGACTCGTTCTTCGTGATCGTGCCGGGTGAGATCGCCGTCACGGCGCTCGGCGCGATCTCCTCTGCATCGGGATCTCCTCCCCTCTGGGCGGTGATCGTCTGCGCTGCCGCGGCTGCAGCGGCGGGAGACGCCGCCTGCTATCTGATCGGCCGTACGGTGGGGACCGAGCGCTGGCGCTGGATGCGGGGGCGCAAGGTGCGTCAGGCCCTCGAATGGGCACGGCGGCGACTCGACGGCGGTACCGCGACCGTGCTCTTCACCGCACGCTTCGTCCCCTTCGCCCGTCTGGCCATCAATCTGGTCGCCGGCGCTTCGGGCATCCACCCCGTCCGCTATCTCTGCCTCGTCGGACTCGCCGCTCTCGGCTGGGCCGCGTATCAGGCGTCGGTGGGAGCCATCGTGGCCGCTCTGGTCCCCGGAGGGCCGGTGGTCGCGGTCATCGTGTCGGTGGTCGTGGCCGTCGGCCTCGGGGCGGTGATCGACCTCGCCACGCGGCGAGCGCGCAGGTGAGCCTGACGCACGTCGGAGGCGTGCCCTAGGCTGGCGGGCATGAGCACCGAAGAAGGCGCCTCCTCCTCCGAGGAGATGAAGCGCAAGTTCAAGGAAGCGCTCGAGAAGAAGAACGCGCACCACCGGCAGGGCGAGGCCCATCTGGACGGCGACTCCGCCGTCCACGGTGCGCCCGCCCCGCAGACGCGGCGCGAGTTCCGACGCAAGAGCGGTTGACCGCACGGATGCGGGAGCCGGACAGCCGGCTCCCGCATCCCCTCTTCGGCCGGATCAGCGCCGGTCGGCACGCAGTCGGGCCCGCTCCTCCTTCGCGGCCATCTCGTCGACAGCCGAGTCCTTGAGTCCCTGGATGTCGACCGCCTGCTTCTCATCGGCCATCCCGTGCTCGTCGACTCCGTCCAGGAGCGACTCGTCGAACGGCAGCTCACCGCTGAGCACCTGGCCCACTCGATCACGATCGATCTGCCGCGTCCAGGTGCCGATGAGGAGGGTGGCGACGGCGTTGCCCGTGAAGTTCGTCAGCGCCCGCCCCTCGGACATGAAACGGTCGATCCCCACGATCACGCCGACACCGTCGACGAGGTCGGGTCGGTACGCCTGCAGACCCCCGGCGAGCGTGGCCAGTCCCGCACCGGTGACACCGGCCGCACCCTTGCTCGCGATGATCATGAACACCAGCAGACCGATCTGCTCGCCGATCGACATCGGCTGCCCCATCCCCGTGGCGATGAACAGCGACGCCATGGTGAGGTAGATCGCCGTGCCGTCGAGGTTGAACGAGTAGCCGGTAGGCACCGTGATGCCCACGACGGGCTTGGACACCCCGACGTGCTCCATCTTGGCGATCAACCGCGGCAGTGCGGACTCCGACGACGACGTGCCGACGATCAGGAGGTACTCCCGGGCCAGGTACTTGATGAGGCTGAAGATGTTCACGCGCGTCACCGCGTACAGGAGCACACCGAGCACGACGACGATGAACAGGATGCACGTGATGTAGAACGCGACCATCAGGACCCCGAGGCTCCAGATCGCCGCGGCGCCGGTCTTCCCCACCACGGCGGCGATCGCTCCGAACGCGCCGAGCGGAGCCAGCCACAGGATCATCCCGAGGATGCGGAAGACGAGCTTCTGCAGGTTCTTCACCGCGTCCATGATCGGCGCGCCCTTCTCGCCGAGGCCCTGCAGCGCGAAGCCCACCAGCAGCGCGACGAACAGCACCTGCAGGACGCTCTCGCCCGTGAAGGCGGAGAAGAACGTGGTGGGGATGATGCCGAGGATGAACTCCGTGGTGGTCTTCGCCTCGGTCTCGGTCGCGTCGTACGACGAGCTCGCCATGTCGAGTCCGGCACCGGGGTGGATGATGTTGCCGACGACCAGCCCGATCGCCAGAGCGAACGTGGACATCACCATGAAGTACAGAAGTGCGAGACCGCCGATCTTGCCGACGGTCGCCGCCTTGGCGATCGACCCGACGCCGACCACGATCGTGCAGAAGATGATGGGCGCGATCATCATCTTGATCAGCGACACGAAGCCCTTCCCGATCGGCTCGAGCGACTGCCCGACCTCCGGGGCGAGAAGCCCGACGGCGGCGCCGAGCACCACCGCGATGATCACGGACACGTAGAGCCACGTGTGCCGATCCCAGGCCTGCTTGCCACGCCGCCAGTGGAATCCGGGAAGTGAGAACCCCGTCGTGATGGCCATGTGTTTCCTCCTCGATCATGAACGTCGTCGTCTCATGTCCGCCGGCGTCGTCGCCGTCGGTAGGCTCACCGTCGCCGACTTCGCATCGCCGCGCCATTTGTGGTCGTATTGGTCACTACCGTGATCAGGATCCGAGGTCGAGAATGATCGGGAGGATGCGATGAGACGCGCGCGCGAGACCCGCAGCACCGCCTCGCGGGTCTTCGTGGTGCTCCTCGTCACGACCGTGCTGGTGGGGGCACTGGTGGCGGTGTTCCTCGTGATCGAGGCGCAGCGAGCGACGCACGCCGAGGCAGAACGGGCGACGTCGGTCTCCGCCGTGTCACTGGCCACCTCGCCGCTCGTCATCGACGCTCTGGAGCGCGGGGATGCAGCCGCTGCCACGCAGATCCTCGAGCCGTACGTGATGGATATCGTCGAGGCCGCCGACCTCGACTTCATCACCACCATGACGACGTCGGGCGTGCGACTCACCCACCCCGACCCCGAGCGGATCGGCGGGCGGTACCTCGGAACGATACCTTCGTCGCCCCAGACCCTCACCGAGGTCTTCACCGGGACCTTGGGGCCTTCCGTCCGCACCATCGTCCCCGTGCTCTCGTCGGACGACGCGCTGATCGGGTGGGTCTCCGCAGGTGTGACCACCGAGACGATCTCGGAGACCCTGCTGCGCCGCCTTCCGCTGACGCTCGGCATCACGTCGGGTCTCGTGGCACTGGGCACGCTGGGCGCCTGGGCCGCGCGCAGGATGACCCGACGGATCGCGGGAGATCTCCCTCCCGGTCAGGTCCGGGACGCCGTGGCGTCATACGAATCGCTGCGCACGCTCGGCGAGGCCCTTCGGGCGCAGACCCACGAGCACGGCAACCGGATGCATACGGCGGTCGCGCTGCTCGAACTGGGTCGCACGGACGAGGCCATCGAGATACTCACCGAGACGTCGCGCCAGAGCCAGTCGCTCGTCGACCAGGTGACGGCTCGACGGTCAGGAGATCCGGTCGTGGGTGCCCTTCTGCTCGGCAAGGCATCGCAGGCCAAGGAACGCGGAATCGACTGGCGGGTCCGCATCGAACCCGACACGCCGCCGTCGCCCCTCTCGCCCGTCGACAGCGTCGCCGTCGTCGGGAACCTCATCGACAACGCGATGGACGCGGCGGCGCACGCCGTGGAGAGATGGGTGGAGGTCGTCATCGAGCCGTCCGCCGAGCGGGGTATCGTGCTGCGGGTGTCCGACAGCGGAGAGGGCGTGCCGCCGGAGCTGCGGGAGCGGATCTTCACCAACGGCTTCTCCACGAAGCCCGCTGACGCTCACGGGCGCGGCGTGGGTCTCGCACTCGTCCGCTCGATCGTCATCGGCGTCGGCGGGACGGTCGAGGTCACGTCGGACCCCACCTCCTTCCGCGTGCTGCTGCCACCTGCGCGCGGGCGAGGACGATCATGATCCGCACACTCATCGTCGACGACGACGCCCTGACGCTCGAGCTCCACCGCACGTACCTCGAGCGGATCGACGGCTTCGTCGTGCGCGGCGAGTGCTCGGGGGCCCGAGCCGCACTGAATGCGGTGCTCGAGCAGCCGCGCGACGAGCCCTTCGACCTGGTGCTCCTGGACATCACGATGCCGGACGGTTCCGGCATCGACGTCCTGCGCACCCTGCGGGCACGGTCGGCGGCCGTGGACGTCATCGCCATCACCGGCGTTCGCGACGCGGACACCGTGCGGCAGATGGCGGCGCTCGGCGTCCACACCTACCTCGTGAAGCCGTTCCCCTTCGCCGTGTTCCGCGAACGCCTGACCGCGTATCGGGAGCACCGCGAGCACGCACGGGCGACCGACGGAGAGGCCACGCAAGCGGAGATCGATGCGCTTCTCGGTCGAGGGACAGGAACCATCGCCCTCCCGAAGGGCCTGTCCGCCGCCACCCTCCAGGCCGTGACCGCTGAGCTCCGCGCCGGCGCTGCCCTGTCGGCGAGCGAGGCGGCCGACCGCCTCGGTATGTCCCGTGTCTCGGCCCGCCGCTACCTGGAGCACCTCGCGGCCGAGGGGATCGTCGCCCGCGGAGCGCGATATGGGGCCCGCGGGCGACCGGAGACCGAGTACCGCTGGAACCGCCGGGCCGATCCGGATCTCTGACCTACCGCCTCCCGGACGTGATCGGCGTCGTGCTCGAATCCCTTCGGCATCCCGCTGCGCGCTCGCGTCGGGATGCCTCCGGTGTGCCGGTTCAGCGCGGAAGACGGCCCTCGTGGAGGACGCCGCTCGGGTCGACCGCGTCGCGTACCGTGCGCAGCCTCTCGACCGAGTCCGCGTCACCGCAGAGCGCGAGGGTCTGCCCCGGTCCGAGGAACGTCGGCACCGTCTGCGGCGCGAGCGCCGGTGCCACCACCCGCTCGAATCCCGCGATGCTCGCATCTCCGGGTTCGCTCGGGCCACCGGGAAAGATCGGGACGAGTGCATGCAGCAGCCACTCGGCGCCCTGGATCGAGGCGAAGCCGGGTCGCCGCGGAGCACCGAGAGCGCCGCCGAGCATCCGCATGCCGATGCCCATGATGGGCCACTGGTCCGGGTGCTCGCGGAACCGTAGGAGGTCGGAGATCAGGGCGTCGTCGAGGCGCGAGAGCGCCGCGGACGCGCCACGCCCGGGTGTCGGCTCCGTCGGCTCGTTGGACGCGGCCGCGACGGCGCCCGGCGACGTCGGTCCCGACAGTTCGCGCTGGACGGAGCCCGAGAAACGGACGCGGTCGACCAGCGCGTCGGCCGGCCCATCGACCGAGAGCACCTGCACGGTGACGAAGCTGCGGCCACGGATCTCGGGCGGCATCTCGGGCGCATCGGGCATGCGCAGGGAGTCGACGAAGACGTTCACGGACCGCGGGGCATCTTCGGCAAGATCGCGCACCGCCCGGATCACCCGTTCGGCATCGGATGCGTCGAAGGTGAGCGACGCTCCCCATACGGCGGGTGCCCGCACGAGATCGATCTCGAGCGCGGTCACGATGCCGACGACTCCTCCGGCGCCGCGCAGGGCCCACATGAGATCGGGGTCGCTCTCGTCGTCCACCCGATCATGGGTACCGTCGACGCGCAGCACCCATGCCGCCCGGAGATTGTCGGAACCGAGGCCCCCGGTGCGGCTGAACCACGAATGGCCACCGCCGAGCGTGTATCCCGCGACGCTGACGACAGGACTCGTGCCCGCGGGCGCCACCCAGCCCGATCCCTCGAGCGCCTCGACCACGGCGCCCCAGCGCACGCCGCTGCCCACCCGCGCGATGCCCGCGGCGACGTCGATCTCGAGCTCGTCGAACGCCGCCATGCGTACGATCACGGTGCCGGCGAGATCGCCGGACGCGCCGTGCCCGCTCGGCTGGACCGCGACGGGCGCTCCCGAATCGGCTGCGGCGCGCAGCAGCGTGCGGAGGTCGTCGACATCGGCAGGGAGGGCGACGCCGACCGGGCGCTGCTCGACGGCGAGGTTCCAGGGTCGCGCGGCGGACGCGAATGCATCGTCGGATGGCAGGATCAGGGTTCCGCGGAGTGTGTCTCGCGCGGTTTCGAGCACAGGGAGAAGGGCCATGACGTCACCGTACGATGCCCTACGGACATTGTCGATGGATCATGGCCCTGATATCAGGTTTCGCGGGTCTTCCCGACGAACCGCGCTCACTCCCCGGCGAGACCGCCCAGCATGTGGCCGAAGGACCGTCCTTCGCCGAGGTAGGTCGCGGGGTCGTACGGATCGACGGAGGACGACGCCTCGCGCTTCGAGATCGCCTCCGCCAGCTCCTTCGCGCCCTTCTCGACGCGCTTCGCGAGCGGTGCGACGTCGTCGCCCGCGTCACCCCAGTCGCTCGAGGCGGCGAACACTCCTGTCGACACCGCCTCGGCGTGCAGGTAGGCGAACAACGGGCGGATGGCGTAGTCGATCGCGAGCGAGTGACGAGCCGTGCCCGCGTTCGCTCCGATGAGCACCGGTGTCCCGGTGAGCGCGTCGGGGTCGAGCACGTCGATGAACGACTTGAACAGACCTGAGTAGCTCGTCGAGAAGATCGGTGTCACGGCGATGAGCGCATCGGCCGAGATGACGGTGTTGATCGCCGTCTCGAGCGCGGGCGGAGCGAACCCGGTGAGCAGGTTGTTCGTGATGTCGTGGGCGTAGTCGCGCAGCTCGATCACGTCGACGCTCGCCTCGACGCCACGGTTCGCGAGTGCCTTGAGCGTCTCGGAGGCCAGCCGGTCTGCGAGCATCCGGGTCGACGACGGGTTCGACAGCCCCGCCGAGACGACGGCGATGCGGCGCATCGTCATGTCACGCCTCCTTGCGAGCGAGGCCGAACGCCGCACCGGCGGGCGCGGGGGTGTCCTGATAGGGCGAGTCGCCCGTCAGGTTGTCGCCGCGGTTGGCGCCGGGGCGCGCCTGGCGGGTGGGACCGTCGCCGAACTCGGCCTTGACCCTGGCCGCGTGGGTGGGTGCGTCCGGAACGGATGCAAGACGATCCTTCGCGAGCTCCTTGCGCAGCACCGGGACGACCTCCGAGCCGAGGATGTCGAGCTGCTCGAGCACCGTCTTGAGCGGGAGACCGGCGTGGTCGATGAGGAACAGCTGGCGCTGGTAGTCGCCGAAGTGCTCGCGCATCGCGGCGTAGCGGTCGATCACCTGCTGGGGCGAACCCACCGTGAGCGGGGTCATCTCCGTGAAGTCCTCGAGGCTGGGGCCGTGGCCGTACACCGGAGCGTTGTCGAAGTACGGGCGGAACTGCGACACGGCATCCTGCGACTTCGCGGCCATGAAGACCTGTCCGCCGAGTCCCACGATCGCCTGCTCCGAGGTGCCGTGGCCGTAGTGCGCGTACCGCTGCCGGTAGAGCTCGATCAGACGCTGGTAGTGCTCCTTCGGCCAGAAGATGTTGTTCGCGAAGAATCCGTCGCCGTAGTACGCGGCCTGTTCTGCGATCTCCGGGGTGCGGATCGACCCGTGCCAGACGAACGGCGCGATGCCGTCGAGGGGGCGGGGCGTGGAGGTGAAGCCCTGCAGCGGGGTGCGGAACTTACCCTCCCAGTCGACGACGTCCTCGCGCCACAGCTTGTGCAGCAGCGCGTAGTTCTCGATCGCGAGCGGGAGGCCCTGGCGGATGTCCTGACCGAACCAGGGGTAGACAGGGCCGGTGTTGCCTCGGCCGAGCATGAGGTCCATGCGTCCGTCCGAGACATGCTGGAGCATCGCGTACTCCTCGGCGATGCGCACGGGGTCGTTGGTCGTGATCAGCGTGGTCGAGGTCGAGACGATCAGCCGCTCGGTCTGAGCCGCCAGTGCGGCCAGGAAGGTCGACGGGCTCGAGGACCAGAACGGCGGGTTGTGGTGCTCGCCGACCGCGAAGACGTCGAGCCCGACCTCCTCGCTGTGCTTGGCGATCGCGAGGGTCGCCTTGATCCGCTCCTGCTCGCTGGGCGTGATGCCGGTGGTGGGGTCGCGGGTGATGTCGCTGACCGACATGATGCCGAACTGCACCGGTACGCCTGACTGCTCGCTCATGATTGCTCCGTCTTCTCCGAATCGGGTGCCCTGCATCCGGTTCTATTCACTTGAATGTAATTGAGTCAACGCGGTCGGAGCAACTTTATTCCCGGGAGTAGCCTCGAAGCATGAACAGCGCCGGCGCCGACCCGACGACCCCCGCCACGGCGCCCGTCCCGAAGCCGCGTCGACGCGTGCCCTTCTGGGACAACGCCCGGTACGCGTGCATCGTGCTGGTGGTCCTGGGGCACGCGATCCAGCGTCTCATCTACGACTCCGACATCGCGCTCGCGTCGTACCTCGCTCTCTACGCCTTCCACATGCCGGCGTTCGCAATCATCTCGGGCTACTTCTCCAAGTCCGGGTCGCCCACCCGCGTCCAGATGGCGCGGGTCATCACAGACATCCTGCTGCCGTACGTCATCTTCGAGCTCTTGTGGACACTGACCAAGTGGCTCGTCGAGGGCCAGGCCGATCCGAACCTCACGAAGCCCTCGTGGACCCTGTGGTTCCTTCTGGCGCTCGGCATCTTCCGGTTGGTCCTCCCCTACCTGGCCCTGCTGCGATGGCCGCTGCTGTGGACCGTCCTCATCTCCATCGGCGTCGGCTACCTCCCGAACGTCGACAGCACCTTCTCCCTCTCGCGCACACTCGGGCTGCTGCCCTTCTTCACACTCGGCTGGTGGCTTCGCGACCGCGACATCGTCGCGCGGTTCCGTCTGCTCGAGGTCCGTCCCTGGTGGATCCGCCTGGCCGCGCTCGCCGCACTCGGGGCTGCGGGTTTCACCGCCTGGAACTGGATCGACGTGTGGAAGGCGATCGATCTGAGGCACTGGCTGTTCTATGAGGACGCCTACGCAGACCTCGGCGGCGAGCAGTGGTGGGCGGGCGGCGTGCGCGTGCTCCTCATGATTCTCGCCGTCGTGCTGAGTGCGGCGTTCTTCGCGCTCGTCCCGCGCGGCACGTTCTGGTGGACGAAATTCGGCCAGTACACGATGTACGTCTTCCTGCTGCACTCGTTCGTGCTGTACCCGTTCCGGGAGTCCGGCCTGCTGCGCGACCTCGATCCGACCTGGCTGTGGCTGCCGCTGGTGACCCTCCTGTCGGTGCTCCTCGCCCTCGCTCTCGCGACCCGGCCGGTGCGCCGCGTCTTCCGGCCGCTCGTGGAGCCGCGGCCCCGATGGCTCTTCGAAGACCCGGAGCTCGCCCGCCGAGAAGGCCACCGCAGCGACCCGACGGGTTCACGAAGACCGCGTGAGGTGCGGACGGACGGTTCGGGCAGGTGACCGACGCCGACGAGATCCGCGACGAGCTCGTGGAGGAGGTCGACCGATCGGGATTCGGGGCGCACGGCCTGCACGTGCTAGCGGGCGACTCCGTCGCCGCGCACCGATGGACGGCGGATGAGCCCGAGGAGATCCACTCGGTCGCGAAAGCCGTCAGCGTGCTGGCCGCAGGGATCGCTCAGGACGAAGGTCTGATCTCGCTCGACGCACCGGTCGTCGAATACGTGCCCGAGTTCTCGCCGGGGTCAGGCGTCGGCGAGATCACGCTGCGTCATCTGCTCTCGATGTCCAGCGGCATCGACCTGCCGTGGTCGGCGACCATGATGACGGACTGGCCTGACCTCGCTCGCGAGTTCCTCTCCCGCCCGTCTCGCGGCCGGGTGTTCCAGTACTCGAACGCGAGCACCTACACGGCGATGACCGTCCTGTCCGCCCGCATCGGAGACATCCCCGCCTACCTCGAGACGCGGCTGTTCTCACCACTGGGTCTCGGCGGCCTCGACTGGCAGCGCTGCGCGAACGGGCGGATCCTGGCCGGCGAGGGCATCTCCCTGCGCACGGAGGAGATGGCCCGCCTGGGGCGGCTCATCCGTGACCGGGGCGAATGGCGTGGCGAGCGCCTGGTATCCTCCGAGATCATCGACGCGATGCATTCGGACTGGGTCGTCGCGGGGTCCAACCCCGCGTACGACCGCTACGCGCTCTCCGGATGGAGTGGTCCCGGCCGGACGTGGCGGGTGCACGGGGCCTACGGGCAGATGATCATCTTCCATGACCGCGCCGTCGTCACCGTGAGCGCCGCCGACCACTTCGGCGCGGACGCGTTCGCGTCGTTCGTGGCGGAGGCTCTCGAACGCTGAGAGCGCCCGTCACGCGAAGAGGTCGGCTCCCACGAAGGACCCCGGGGTCGCGCCGGCGGGCACCGCCCACACGCCTGAGCCGACGTGCCGGATGTACTCGCTCAGGAGATCGGTCGAGAGTCGGCGCTGGAGGGCGATGAACTGGGCCGGGTCGCGCTGGTAGGAGAGGAAGAACAGTCCGGCGTCGAGGCGCCCGAGGGAGTTGTTGCCGTCGACGTAGTTGAATCCGCGGCGGAGGATCCGCACGCCGTCGTTCTGGTCGGGATGCGCGAGCCGCACATGGGCGTTCCGGTCGATGCTCGCCCCGGAGAAGTCCGGAGGCGTGAACTCGTCGCCTCCCGAGAGCGGTGCGCCCACTCCCTTGTCGCGCCCGACGATGGCGTCCTGCTCCGAGAGCCGCACGCGATCCCACGTCTCGATGAGCATCGCGATCTTCCGGGCGACGAGATACGAGCCACCGGTCATCCACGCGGGTTCGTCGGACGCCGACACCCACACGTGCTCGTCGAGAGCCGCCATGTCGTCGGCGAGGATGTTCGCCGTGCCGTCCTTGAACCCGAACAGGTTTCGCGGTGTGGCCTGATCCGCGGTCGTGCGCGACGTCTTGCCGAAACCGAGTTGCGACCAGCGCAGCTTGGCGCGGCCGAAGGCGATCCGACTGAGGTTGCGCACCGCGTGGACGGCGACCTGCGGGTCGTCCGCGCAGGCCTGGATGCACAGATCGCCGTGCGATGCTTCGGGAATCAGGTCGTCGCCGAGGAACGCCGGCAGTCTCTCGAGTCGCGTCGGACGGAGCGCGGCGATCCCGTAGCGATCCCCCTCCTCGTTCTCGAAGAGACTCGGACCGAATCCGAAGGTGATCGTGAGGCCCGAGGCCGGGAGTCCGATGGCTTCGCCCGTGTCGTCCGGCGGCACCTCGGGGTCGCCGCCGACGGCGCCGGTGGCGCTGACCTCGAGTCCTTGGGTGATCCGTGACGCGGCGTATGTCCAGTCCTGCAGCAGCGTGACGAGGTCGTCTCTGTCGGTGCGGGGCATCATGTCGAACGACGCGAAATGGAGATGCTCCTGCACCGGCGTGGTGACCCCCGCCTGATGGGATCCGAAGAAGTCGAAGGCGGTCTGCGTGTCGGCGGCCGCCCTCGCCCGTCCCAGTGCGACTCCCCCGGCGAGCCCCGCGCCCAAGCCCGCCGTCAGAGAGGCGACTCCCCCGCCCAGCGCGAGACCGAGCAGGCCGCGTCTGCTGAGCCCCGGGGGCGGGGGCGAGGACCCCGCCGATTCCGCGGCGGATTCGGCGGCGGCGTCGTCGATCGGGCTGTCGTTCACCTTCGAGGTCGTCTCGGTCGCGTCACTCGAGGACCGTGCCGGTGAGCTGCGACAGCGGCTCCGCCAGGGCGTTGATCAGATCGGTGAACTCGCGCTTGTCGGCATCCGTCAGTGCGGAGTATCCGACGAAGCCCTGAGCGAGCGATCCATGCGCGGCGAGAGCGTCCTCGAGGGCGGAATAGCCGCCCTCGATCTCGGCCACCAGTGCCTCGCCGTCCGCGCCCTGAGCCCCGGCGAAGTCCTGCACGAGGGAGAACGCCATCTTCGACCCCTCGACGTTCGCCGCGAAGTCGTACAGATCCGTTCCCGACCACCAGTCCTCCTCGCCGGAGATCTTGCCGGTCGCGACCTCGTCGAGAAGCGCGATAGCCCCGTTCGAGATCCCGCCGATGCCCTGGTCCTCCAGCGCCGTGGTGAAGTCATCGGAGTGCACGTAGTCGTAGAGCTCCTGCACGTCCGCGAGCAGCTGATCGCCGTAGCCGACGCGCTCCTGCGTCGTCGACGGAGCCCAATCCTGCCACGCGGGCGTCTCGCCATCGGCGTTCAGCGCGTCCTGCGCGGGGACCCAGAGGTCCTTCTCCATCCGATGGAAGCCCGTCCAGTCGAGCTCCTCGGCCACCGCGTCGACCTCGCGGTAGTCGATGCGGGGATCGAGCGTCCCCAGTGCCTCCGCGACCGGCTCGATGCGCTCGTAGAAGGCGCGGGTCTGCGGGAAGAGCGCGCGAGCGGTCGCGTCGTCGCCCGACTCGTAGGCACGCACGAAGTCTTCGACGGCAGGCATGAGCTGCCCGACCTGGTCCTTGACGAAGGCCGCATAGAGGTCGACCGCCTGCTGCTTCAGCTCGGCGTCCTCTCCGGCCACTGCGACCCGATCGCCGGTGACTGTGAACTCGGCCTTGCCCACGCCCTCGCCGATCATCCCCGGCTTGCACAGCGTGAAGTACGTGCCGGGCTGAGCCACGACCGTGAGGGTCCGCGACGCGGACGGAGCGATGTTCTCCACCTCGCCGACGATGCGGAGGCCGTCGTCCGCGAGCAGGTAGAACTCCGAGGTCTGACCGCTCTCGTTCGTCACATCGAAGGTCAGTGTGCCGCTCTGCGCGGTCGTTTCGGACACGGCGCACGCCGAATCGGTCGACGAGACGTCGAACGAGGCACCCGCTGCGACGTCGCTCTTGGCCACGCAGCCCGAGAGGACGAGAGCGGTCGCGCCGGCAGCCGCAACGGCTCCGACGATTCGTCGAGTGGTGGTCATGCTGCTCCTTGATGGGTGGGTGCGATGGCCGTGTCGCGTGCGTCGACGCGCGGCGCCGTGAGAGGTGAACGGGGTCGGCCCGCGCGGAGACCGCGGACGAAGAGGGTGCCGACGACGAGCAGATAGAGAGCCCAGGCGACGACCTGGAGCCAGGTCATCCGCGGCATGAAACCGACCGTCGCCTGCAGCACCGTGGCCCACACGCCGTCCGGTGCGATCGCCGCTGTCACGTCGAATGCCCAGCCGAACGGGAACGCGGCCCATCCGAGCGCCACGGCACCGGTGGCGTCGTCGAGGGGGGCCGCCCCGGTGAACGGACCCGGGAGGGCTCCGGCCTCCTGGAGGTCCATGACCGCGTAGGCGAGCACGCCTGCGGCGACCACGACGAGGAAGCCACTCGTACAGGTGAAGAAGCGACGGAGGTCGAGCCGCACCGCGCCGCGGGCGAGGAGCCACCCGATCACCACTGCGGCGAGCAGCCCCAGCACTGCTCCGAGCAGGGCCGACGGCGCGTCGCCGAACGACTGGACCATCGACCAGAGGAGGAGCGTGGTCTCGATGCCTTCACGGGCCACGGAGACGAAGCCGATCGCGACGAGGGCCCAGACGCCTCCCTGGGTCAGCGCCCGATCGAGACCCCCTTCGAGCGTCGCCTTCATGGTGCGGCCGGCCTTCTGCATCCAGAAGATCATCCCGGTGACCATGGCGACGGCGAGGAGCGAGAGAAGGCCGCCGATGAGCTCCTGCGCCTCGAACGTCAGGGAGTACGCGCCGAACGTGAGGAACGCGCCGATGCCGAGTGCGAGCAGGATCGCCAGCGCCACGCCGGCCCACATTCGCGGCAGCGCGTCCTGTCGGCCGAGCCTCCGGAGGTAGGCGACGAGGATGCCGACGACCAGGGCGGCTTCGAGGCCTTCGCGAAGACCGATGAGGAAGGTGGCGAGCACGGGATGGACTCTCTGCAGACGTATTGAGGTAAGGCATCCCTTACCTCAGAAAGGGTAGCACCGCGAGCGCCCGGGTTACGACGAGACCCGCGAGCGCGCACGGGCGGTAATCCGACGCAACACTCGTCGTCACTGCGCGATGTCCGACCTACTCTCGTGGCATGGCTGATCTCTCGCTCCCCATCCTCGACCTGTCCCAGCTCGACGCCGGCCCCGAGGCCGCGGCACGATTCCGCGACGAGCTGCGGGCGGCCACCCATGACGTGGGATTCTTCTATCTCACGGGCACGGGCATCTCCCCCGACCTCGAGGCGCGACTCCACCAGGCCGCGCTGGACTTCTTCGCCCTCCCCGAGGCGGACAAGCTCGCGATCGAGAACGTGAACAGTCCGCATTTCCGTGGCTACACCCGCATCGGGGGCGAGCGGACGCAGGGCGCCGTGGACTGGCGTGAGCAGATCGACATCGGCCCCGAGCGCGAGCCCGTGGAGGGCGGTCCCGCCTTCCATCGCCTGGTCGGGCCGAACCTGTGGCCTGCTGCCCAGCCGGAGCTCAAGGCGGTCGTCACCGAGTGGCACGACACGCTGACCGAGATCGCACGCAAGCTGCTGCGCGCCTGGGCGCTCACGCTCGGAGCCGAGGAGTCGTACTTCGACGAGCCGTTCCGTGACCCGTCGACCCTGATCAAGATCGTCCGCTACCCGGGCACCCATGAGCCCGAGCCCCAGCAGGGCGTCGGCGCGCACAAGGACTCCGGCGTGCTGACCCTGCTCTGGGTCGAGCCGGGCAAGGGCGGGCTCCAGGTGGAGAGGGACGGTGAATGGGTGTCGGCACCGCCCGTTCCCGGCGCGTTCGTCGTGAACATCGGCGAGCTGCTGGAGTACGCGACCGGCGGATATCTGAAGGCCACCAACCACCGGGTGATCTCACCGAAGGCACCGGAGGAGCGCATCTCGATCCCGTTCTTCTTCAACCCCGCCCTCGACCAGCAGCTGCCGCTTCTCGAGCTCCCTGCCGACCTGGCCGCAGAGGCGACCGGCATCACTGAGGACCCGAGCAATCCCATCCACGCCACCTACGGCGAGAACGCCATGAAGTCCCGGCTGCGCGCGCACCCCGACGTCGCCGCGATCCATCACCCCGACCTGGTGGCCGTGCGAGCCTGACAACGGCGGCGTCCGTGCCGGCGTCCGCGCCGCGCGACGCCGTGCACTCCCCCCGAACACACGAAGGCCGCCCCACACCGTGGGGCGGCCTTCTCAAGAATGTTCTGCGCGATTGCACGCAGGGTCGAGATGCGTTATCGACGAAGGCCGAGACGCTCGATGAGCGAGCGGTAACGGTTGATGTCGATGTCCTGCAGGTAACCCAGCAGGCGGCGGCGCTGACCGACGAGCAGGAACAGACCACGACGCGAGTGGTGGTCGTGCTTGTGCTCCTTCAGGTGCTCGGTGAGGTCCTTGATGCGCTGCGTCAGCATCGCGACCTGCACCTCGGGGGATCCGGTGTCACCGGGGTGCGTCGCGTACTCTTCGATGATCGCCTTCTTGACGTCTGCTTCCAGTGCCATAGATTCGATCCCCTCTCTGCTTGTTGCGCGGCGCCCGACGCCTGATGCGAGGGCTCTCTTTATCCGCGGCCGATCGAACGGCAACCTGTAGAGTCTACCAGGCATCCGGCCGGTCCACGGACCGCGGCCGCGACCGCGATCGCGGTCATCCGATCACCCTCGTCGCCCGACTGCAGGACGCAGAGGACCCCGAACCCTGAGGGCCCGGGGTCCTGTCGATCGGAGGCGATCAGTCCTGCTGCAGCGCACCCTGCAGGTCAAGGCTGATGGTGACGTCCTTGCCGACCAGCACTCCGCCGGTCTCGAGAGCCGCGTTCCACGTGAGGCCGAAGTCCTCGCGGTTGATCACGGTCTTCGCCGACGCGCCGGCCTTGTAGTTGCCCCAGGGGTCGGAGCCGAAGCCGCCGAAGTCGAGCTCGAAGCTCACCGGCTTCGTGATGCCGCGGATCGTCAGGTCGCCGTCGACGAACAGCTCACCGCCCTCGGCGCGGGCGCCGGTCGAGACGAAGTCCATGGTCGGGAAGTTCTCGGTGTCGAAGAAGTCGCCCGAGCGCAGGTGCGTGTCGCGCCCCTCGTCCTTGGTGTCGATGGAGGTCACGTCGACACTCGCCTCGACGCGAGCCTCGAGCGGGTTCTCAGGAGCGATCAGCGTGGCGCTCTTGACGCCGAAGGTGCCGCGCACCTTGGAGATCATCATGTGGCGCACGCTGAAGGTGACCTCGCTGTGGGACGGGTCGAGCACCCAGGTGCCGGGACGGTAGCCGGGGATGTCGATGCTGGTCATGGTTTTTCCTTGGAGACATCGGCCGCGATGTGCGGCAACGGATGAGGGGCCGCGTCCGCGGCGTCACTTCCCCCAACTTACATGCGAGCGCATGTATTCCCCTGAATACGAAACGAGAGATCGGCGCGAGACGCGAGAAGGCGCCGCACCCCTACGGGTACGGCGCCTTCTGCTCACTCGAGGCAGGTCAGCCGACGGCGACGAGGTCGATGATGAAGATCAGGGTCTTGCCTGAGAGGAAGTGCCCTCCTCCGACGGGCCCGTAGGCGAGATGCGGCGGGATCACGAGCTCACGGCGGCCACCGACCTTCATGCCGGGGATGCCGTCCTGCCAGCCCTGGATGAGGCCGCGGAGCGGGAACTGGATGGTCTCGCCGCGTCCCCACGAGGAGTCGAACTCCTCGCCGGACTCGAACTCGACACCGGCGTAGTGGACGGTGACGGTGTCGCCGGGCTTCGCCTCGGTGCCGTCACCTTCGATGATGTCGCGGATCACGAGTTCCGCGGGCGCGGGACCGGTGGGGGCGTCGAACTCAGGCTTCGTACGATCAGTCATGCTTCCATCCAACCCGAGCGCCGCCCCGCGGGTCAACGCGACGGCGCCTGCTCACAGCGAACACGACGGTGGCGCCCTCCGCAGAGGCTTTCGGCGAACCCCTTGACACCTTCGGAGACCCGGGTGCACCCTGTTTACAGACCAACTCAGCGCCCGGGAGACATGCAGGCATCGCCGCAGCACCGGGCGCTGAGTGTGTCAGCACCTCATCAGTAGGCGAGCAGCGCCGCCCTCGTCGCACGCGTGCGGGCGAGCAGCGCCTGCTCGTCTGCCGGAGCGAGCGGGTCGCGTCCCGTGATCGCCCGCTGGCGCACGGACGCGAGCATCGTCGCATCCTTGATGAACTCGCGCATCAGCGGACGGCGGTCGCCCCGCAGCTGCGAAGCCCATCGGAGACCCGTCTTGCGTCCGGCAGGAGTGGCGAGCATGGTGACCTCCTCGGGGGTGAACCACCCGGCTGCCGCGTAGTCCCCCAGACGCGCCTTCGTCAGGCGGGCTTCCTCGCGGCGCAGAGCGATGATGCCGAGGATGAAGCCGATGAACAGCGGCACCTGCAGGACGAAGTACAGCAGGAAGAAGTTGGCGAACGACGAGCCGTTCCAGAGGCCGTGCAGGACCATCGCCCCGAGCATCCCCAGGAGTCCGGCGCCGAGCGCCGTTCCCGGCGAGGCCTGCCGACGTGCCGCCAGTCCGATCGCGAGACCCGTCAGCGCGGTGAACATCGCGTGCGCGAAGGGCGACATGACGGCGCGCAGGATGAAGGTGACGGTGAGCTGCCCGCTCCCGCCCTCGATGAGGCTGATGGCGAAGTACTGGATGTTCTCGGTGAAGGCGAAGCCCGCACCCACGAGGGCGCCGTAGACGACGCCGTCAACGGGGCCGTCGAACGAGCGGCGCGCGATCAGGAAGATCAGGAAGACTCCGACGCCCTTCCAGAACTCCTCGACGATCGGCGCCTGGATGACGGCGCTCGAGACCTCTCCGCGGGGTCCGAACAGGAACGACAGCCCCAGGTCGACCAGCAGAGTGAGCCCCACGGCGGCTATCGCGCCCCAGGCGACGGCGAAGAACACCAGCGTCCGGGGCTCCGGCTCCCACCGGTCGATCATGCGCACGACGAAGAAGACGATGGCGAGCGGGACGAGCGCCAGGACGAGACCGACGATCGAGGCGAGAGGACCGAGGAAGAGACCGAAGTAGGCGACGAGCGCGAGCATCAGGAGCCCGAGGAATCCGAACAGCACCCCCAGCGCGATCCGACCACCACGACGAGCGGGCGGCAGCGCGGGGAGTCCGGGTGCCGGAGCGGGCGCCACCGGGGCCGGCGGGGAGTACGGAGTCGGCTGGGCGAGCACGGACTCGTAGCCGGGTCCCTGCGCGAACTGAGCCGGTGTGTACCCCGACCGCGCGTACTGCTGAGCCGAGTACTGCTGCGGAGCAGGCGGCCGGTACCCTGCCGGGGCCTGCTGCTGCGGGTATCCCTGAGGGTCCGGCGATCCCGCACTCGGCTGGCCCTGGTACGGCGGGGGCGTGTACGGCGATGGCTGGGACGGTCCTCCGGAACTCATAGCCAAGAGCATATGGGGAACAACCGACTTCCCTCGGGGTTGGCGACTTCCTCCAGCCGATCTCGCGCACCACCGGATAGCGTAGACACATGCGGTTCGCTCATCTGCGTCGCGCCGACTCCCCCGCTGCGAACCTCGCGGTGGTGGACGGCGCCGACGCCATCCTCGTCTCCGACCTCCTTCCCGACCCGCCTGCGACTCTGCAGCAGCTGATCGAGGGTGGCCAGCCCGCGCTCGACGCCCTTCGCACCGCGATCGCGGAGGGCGGAGCCCCGCGGCATCCGCTCTCGGGGTGGGCGTTCGCCTCGGCCGTCATCGCTCCCCCGGCCGTCCTCGCCGTCGGCCTGAACTACGCGGCGCACTCGAGCGAGCTCGGATTGAAGACCGATGCCGCGCCCACGGTGTTCACCCTCTGGCCCAACTCGCTCTCGGGGCACGAGCAGACGACGTCCTGGCCGCGGGCACTGAGCGAGGCCGTCGACTATGAGGCGGAACTGGGCGTGCTCATCGGCACCCCCGCCAAGGACGTCCGCGAAGCCGATGCCCTGTCGCACGTCTGGGGCTACACCGTGGTGAATGACATCACGGCCCGCAACGTCCAGTTCTCCGAGGCGCAGTGGTCCCGGTGCAAGTCCTTCGACGGGTTCACCCCCACCGGGCCGTTCGTCGTGACCGCCGACGAGGTCGCCGACCCGCAGGATCTGCACATCTGGGCCGTCGTCGACGGGCAGACCGTGCAGGACGCCAGCACGGATCAGATGGTGCGCTCGGTCGCCACGCTGATCGCCCACCTCTCGCAGTCGTTGACCCTGCTGCCCGGCACCCTCATCTCGACGGGCAGCCCCGGCGGTGCCGGCTATTCCCGCGACCCGCAGATCTTCCTCCGCGACCGGTCCACGGTCACCGTCGGGATCGACGGCATCGGCGAGCTGACGACGCACTGCCGGATGCTCGACTGACCCACCCCGCTCACACACCCGAGACGACAAGGGGCCCCGGCGATGATCGCCGGGGCCCCTTCTCGTCTTCGTCTCAGATCTCGATGAGGTCCTCGGGAGTGATGACGGGGATCGCCGACGTGATCGCTTCGAGACCCGAGAGACGAGCCGGCGAGAGCTGCTTCGTGACCTCGTCGCGGGACATCAGACCGGCCTCGACGACGAGATCGGCGACATTGCGGTTCGTCAGCAGTGCCGTCTTGGCCAGCGCGGCGGCCGCCGCGTAGCCGATGAACGGCGTGAGCGCCGTGATCACGCCGACCGACGCCCCGACCATCGCGCCGAGGCGGTCGCGGTTCGCGGTGATGCCGTCGACGCAGTTGACCCGCAGCGTCCACATGGCCTGGCGCATCCACGTGATCGACTGGAAGATCGAGTGGGCGATGACCGGCTCGAAGGCATTCAGCTGGAGCTGTCCTGCTTCCGCCGCCATCGTGACCGTCATGTCGGCACCCGCGACGGCGAAGGCCACCTGGTTGACGACCTCGGGGATCACCGGGTTCACCTTGCCGGGCATGATGCTCGATCCCGCCTGCATCGCGGGGAGGTTGATCTCGCCGAACCCTGCCTGGGGACCCGAGGAGAGAAGCCGCAGGTCGTTGCAGATCTTCGACAGCTTCATCGCGTTGCGCTTGAGGGTCGAGGAGAAGGACATGAACGACCCGGTGTCGCTGGTGGCCTCGACGAGATCACCTGCGGTCACGAGGTCGAGCTCGGTGATCTCGCGCAGATGCTTGAGCACGGCCGCCGCGTAGTCGACGTGCGTCGTGATGCCGGTGCCGATGGCCGTCGCACCCATGTTGATCTCGAACATCAGCGACGCGTTCTCGGTGAGGCGGGTGTGGTCGTACCCGAGCGTCGATGCGAAGCCGTGGAACTCCTGCCCCAGCGTCATGGGAACCGCATCCTGCAGCTGGGTGCGCCCGACCTTGAGAACATCGTGGAACTCGTGCGACTTGTGCAGGAACGACACTCGCAGCAGGTCGAGCTCCTCCAGCAGCGACCGCAGCGTGAGCGAGAGGCCGATCTTGACGGCAGTCGGGTAGACGTCGTTCGTCGACTGGCTGCGGTTGGTGTGGTCGATCGGCGACAGGAACGCGTAGTCGCCCTTCTCGCGTCCCGCCATCTCGAGCGCGACGTTGGTGATGACCTCGTTCGCGTTCATGTTGGTCGACGTCCCGGCACCGCCCTGGATCACCCCGACGGTGAACTGGTCGTGGAACTCGCCGTCGATGACCCGCTGGGCAGCCCGGTCGATGAGGTCCGCCCGCTCTGCATCGAGGACGCCGATCTCACGGTTGGCCCTGGCGCTCGCCTGCTTCACCATCGCGAGGGCGACCACGAGGTCGGGATACACCGAGATCGGACGCTTGGTGATCGGGAAGTTCGCGTCGGCGCGAGCGGTGTGGATACCCCAGTACGCGTCGGCGGGGATCTCCATGCTTCCGAGGGAATCGGTCTCGGTGCGGGTGGGGGCAGGCGCGGCAGAAGCCATGTCACATCCTTGTGGGTAGTGGCGAGTGTGGGAGGGCGGGGGATGCCACCATTCTACGCCCGTGCTCATTCCCCGAACGGGATGGGACCGCGAGTCATCGTTTGCGCGAGAAGGCCTCGAGCCGCTCCTCCGGGCTCAGGCGCGCCATCTTCTCCACCCACTGCGGCGAGAAGTAGTCACCGGTCGGAGCGTCGGTCACGGGCACGACGGTGTGCGTGATGGTGTCGGGGTGCACGTGGACCAGTCCGAAGGCCTGAGCGGCATCCATGCCGTTCACCTCGGAGGCGGGGCGGGCGACGTTCATCGTGTAGCACGTGGCCGACGAGACGCTCACCGGGACACCGGCGAAGGTTCCGTGGGATGAGTAGTGGAGGTGACCCGCGAGGATGCCGCGCACGTCGCTCCCCCGGACGACCTCGGCGAGCTCGTCCTGGTGCCGGAGTTCGAGGATGTCGAAGAGGGGAAGGTGGCTGGGGAGCGGCGGGTGGTGCATCGCGAGGAGTGTGCCGTGAGGCGCGGGCTCGCGGAGCTCCTCCGCGAGCCAGGCGAGCTGGCCGTCGTCGAGATCGCCGTGGTGCCAGCCGGGCACGCTGGTGTCGAGGGCGATGACGCGCAGCCCGTCGAGATCCCAGACTCCCGTGACCGGCTCCTGGGTCGGCGCCAGATCGAGAAGGCCCTCGCGAAGCGCGGGACGCTCGTCGTGATTTCCGGCGACCCAGACGACGACCGTGCCGAGCGCCGCCGCGACGGGTTCGACGGCGGCCCGCAGCCGCCGGTAGGCATCGGGCTCGCCCAGGTCGGCGAGGTCGCCCGTGACGACGATCGCCGCCGGATTCGGGTGCACTGCACGGATGGCGTCGAGCGTGCGCGCGAAGTTCGACTCGACGTCGTAACGGCCGCCGAGCCTCGCGCCCCCTGCGAGGAAATGCGGATCGCTGACGTGGATGAGGACGTGGGAGGCCGGCGCATGACGCCCGAAGGCGTGCTCCCCGGTGGGCTCGGTCATGCCCCCAGCCTAGGGTCCCGACCGCGATCGCGGACCGACCGCGACCACCTCACCTGTAGTACCGGCGATAGAGTTCCGGAATGGCCAAGAACGACACCAGACGACGGGCGATCGCCGACGCGGGGCTCCAGGTGCTGGCCGCCGAAGGCTCCCGCGGCCTCACGCATCGCGCGATCGACGTCGCCGCGCAGGTTCCTGTCGGCACCACGTCGAACTACTTCCGCAGCAGGGATGCCCTCATCGAGGGCCTCGTCGAGCGCATCGGCGAGAGACTCGCCCCCTCGGACGAAGATCTTCGACGACGGTCCACCGGCGCACCGGACAAGGCCCTCTTCGCGGACTACCTGCGCGACATCGTCCGGCGGCTGAGCGACGACCGCAATGTCACGATCGCACTCTTCGAACTGCGCCTGGAGAGCAGCCGTCGCCCGGAGGTCGCGGCGATGATGGGCGCATGGCAACGGGCGGGGTTCGACGCCGACGTCGCGTTCAACGCGTCGGCAGGGCTCCCCGGCGGGCGGCGCGAGATCGCCCTGTTCCACTACGCCGTCGACGGTCTGCTGCTCGATCGACTGACCACGCCGATCGACCCCGATCGATCGACCGACGACATCATCGACGATCTGGTCGCCGGTCTGCTGACCTGACCGGTTCGGAGTCAGTGTCCGACGACGATGACGAGGATGCCGATGACGACCGCGGCGGCGCACAGCGCGAAGCACGCGTAGGCGCCGGCCAGAGCGAGTCGCTTCTGCCCTTCGGTCAGGGGGCTCTTCCTCGCGGCCTTCGCGGCCTGCTTGGACGCGCGCTTGAGCTCCTTCTCGGAGATCACGGTGATCGCGTCGGTGAACTCGGCGGGGCTCACGACCGGCGCGTGTCCGCTGCGGACCAGCAGTCTGAGCCCGAGCGCATAGAAGGACACGACGGCGCACGCGCCGAGCAGTGCGGCCCCGAAGACCAGAAGGAATGCGCTCCAATCGATGTCGACGCTCACTTCGACTCCTCTCCGTCGGTCGAGTGGGCCGGGTCGTCGTTCCGGGCGGGCGCGTCCGCCGCAGGCCTCTCGGCGACGGCGGTGTCGACTCGCGCCTTCGACTTGGCCTTGCCCTTCTCGCGCGCTTCTGCGCGCGCCTTGGCCTCGGCCTTCGCCTGGGCCGCGCGCTGCTGACGCCGCGTGGGCGGAGGCGTGTCGGGAAGCTCGACCGCGAGTCCCGATTCCGCGACGTCGCTCATGGCGTTGGCGTGCGTCACGGCATCGCGGCGGGAACGCAGGAAGAGACCGATGATGATCGCGAGCGCGAGCACCGTGTCGATGGCGATGCCCCAGTTGCCGAGCCACGTGATGAGGAGCGCGGCCAGCGCGCCGACGGCGCCGGCGGCGGGGAGCGTCAGCAGCCAGCCGATGGCGATGCGACCGGCTGTGCGCCAGCGGACCGTCGAGCCGCGGCGCCCGAGTCCCGAGCCGATCACCGAGCCGGAGGCGACCTGGGTGGTGGACAGGGCGAACCCGAAGGCGCTCGATGCGAGGATCGTTGCTGCCGTGGAGCTCTCTGCGGAGAAGCCCTGCGCGGGCTTCACCTCGGTGAGCCCCTTGCCGAGGGTGCGGATGATGCGCCAGCCGCCGAGGTAGGTTCCGAGCGCGATGGTCACGGCACACGCCACGATGACCCACAGGTACGGATCGGCCTGATCGCTGCTCTGCCAGCCGACGGTGATGAGGGCCAAGGTGATCACACCCATGGTCTTCTGCGCGTCGTTGGTGCCGTGCGCGAGTGCCACGAGCGACGACGTGAAGATCTGACCCCAGCGGAAGCCGTCGCGACCGTCCGGCTTGCCGTCGTAGCGGCGGGTGAGCGAGTACGCGAGCTTGGTCGCGGCGAACGCGATGATGCCGGCCGTGAGCGGAGCGATCAGAGCGGGGAGGATGATCTTCGACAGCACCATGCCGAAGTCGATGCCGCCCACGCCGACGCCCACCAGCGTAGCGCCGATGAGGCCACCGAACAGCGCGTGGGAAGAGCTCGACGGGAGGCCGAGCAGCCAGGTCAGCATGTTCCAGGTGATCGCGCCGATGAGTCCGGCGAAGATCATCGGCAGGAAGACGTCTCCTTGGATCGTCTCCTCGCGGATGATGCCGTGCGAGACGGTCTTGGAGACCTCGGTGGACAGGAAGGCCCCGACGAGATTGAGGACCGCGGCCAGGAGCACGGCGGTCTTCGGCTTCAGCGCGCCTGTCGCGATGGGAGTGGCCATCGCGTTGGCCGTGTCGTGGAAGCCGTTGGTGAAGTCGAAGAAGAGTGCCAGCAGGATCACCAGCACGACGATGAGGGCTGCGGTTTCCACCGTTCGCTTTCGGTCGTTGAGGAAGAGGGAGATGTCGACGTGATCGACGTGACGAACGAAGAGTTCACCGTGGGTTTGACTTCCGTTAACCGGCCCCGTTGAATCCTCCCACCGCGTCGAGTGCCGGTCAACTCGACCTCGACTAGCGTGGGATCCGTGACTGATGCCCCGATCGCAGACCGCCGTTCGACCCTCCGCACGCACCATGGTGACTCTTTCGAGGACCCGTACGAGTGGCTCCGTGAGAAGGACTCACCCGAGGTGATCGCCCACCTCGAGGCTGAGAACGCCCACACCGAGGCGGAGCTCGACCACCTCTCCGGGCTGCGCGAGACTCTCTTCCAGGAGATCAAGGGGCGCGTGCAGGAGACCGACCTCTCGGTGCCGACCCGGCGCGGGGACTGGTGGTACTACAGCCGCACCGAGGAGGGGTCGCAGTACGGCATCCACTGCAGAACGGCCGCAACCGACGGCGACTGGACTCCCCCGGTGCTGGAGCCCGGCGTCCCCGTGCCAGGCGAGGTCGTGCTGCTCGACGGCAATGCCGAGGCCGAGGGACACGACTTCTTCTCCCTGGGCGCGTTCGACACGTCCGATGACGCGACGATGCTGTTATGGTCTACGGACTTCGAGGGCGACGAGCTGTACACCGTGCGCGTCCGCGACCTCGCCAACGGGCAGACGCTGCCGGACGAGATCCCCGACACCGGGAGCGCGTTCTTCACTCCCGACGGCACCGGGATCATCTACACGACCCGGGACGACGCCTGGCGACCGGACACGCTGTGGCTGCACCGGCTGGGGACGCCGGTCTCGGACGACGTGAAGCTGTTCCACGAACCCGACGAGAAGTTCTGGCTCGGAGCCGGGATCACCCGGAGCCGCAAGTACCTGGTGATCGCCATGGGCTCCAGTGTCACGAGCGAGGAGCACCTCGTCGATCTGTCCGGCGACCTCACCGCGACCCCTGAGGTCGTCTGGCCTCGACGCGAAGGGGTGGAGTACTCGCTCGACCACGCGGTGGTCGACGGCGAGGATCGCCTCTTCATCCTGCACAACGACGACGCGCTGGACTTCGAGCTCGTCTCCGTCGCGGCATCCGATCCGCAGGGCGAGCGTCGCGTCGTGCTCCCTCACGAAGCGGGGCGCCGACTCCTCGGGATGGACGCCTTCCGCGACTTCGCCACCATCGAGTACCGCCGCGAAGGACTGGAGCGGGTGGGCCTGCTCGACTACGCGACGGATGCCGTCGAGGACATCGTCTTCGACGAGCCGCTGTACTCGGCAGGGGTGAGCGGCAACCCCGAGTGGCACTCCCCCTTCCTCCGGCTCGGCTACACCTCGTTCGTGACGCCGGGCACGGTGTACGAGCTCGACCTCGCGACGCGGGAGCTGGTGCTGCGCAAGCAGGTGGCCGTCCTGGGCGGCTACGACGCGCAGGACTACGGACAGCGTCGCGCCTGGGCCACCGCATCCGACGGCACTCAGGTGCCCATCTCCCTCGTCTGGAAGCGGTCGTTCGGCGAACCGGGTGCCGAGCCTCGGCCCGTGCACCTCTACGGATACGGCTCGTACGAGCACTCGATCGACCCCGGCTTCTCGGTCGCGCGACTGTCGGAGCTCGACCGAGGGGTGGTCTTCGCCGTCGCGCACGTCCGCGGCGGCGGCGAGATGGGCCGGCAGTGGTACGAGGACGGGAAGCTGCTCAAGAAGCGGAACACGTTCACCGACTTCGTCGCTTGCGGCGAGTACCTCGTCGAGAGCGGCATCACCGCACCAGACCTCATGGTCGCCGAAGGCGGCAGCGCCGGAGGGCTGCTCATGGGCGCCGTCGCCAACCTCGCGCCGGAGCTCTTCGCCGGCATCCTCGCCGCGGTGCCGTTCGTCGACGCGCTCACGACGATCCTCGACCCGTCCCTCCCCCTCACCGTGATCGAGTGGGACGAGTGGGGAGACCCGCTGCACGGTGCCGAGGTGTACGAGTACATGAAGTCCTACTCGCCGTACGAGAACGTCCGCGAAGGCGTCGACTACCCGCGCATCCTCGCGGTGACCTCGCTCAACGACACGCGGGTGCTCTACGTGGAGCCGGCGAAATGGGTAGCGGCGCTCCGGGTGGCCGGCGCCTCCGACGTGCTGCTGAAGTGCGAGATGGTGGCCGGGCACGGCGGAGTCAGCGGACGCTACAACTCTTGGAAGGAGCGGGCGTTCGAACTGGCCTGGCTCCTCGACACTGTCGGACTCGCCGCGGAGTGACGGCGCGCCGCCGCACTCCTCGGTGACTCAGCCGAAGAGCGCGGCGGCCTCGTCGTACCGACTGCGGGGCACGGTGTTCAGCTCGCCGAGCGCCTCCGCGAAGGGCACCCGCACGATGTCGGTCCCCTGCATGGCGACCATCTGCCCCCAGGCGCCTTCGACGATGGCATCCGCCGCGTGCAGGCCGAGGCGGGTCGCGAGGACGCGGTCGAAGGCCGAGGGCGAACCGCCGCGCTGGATGTGCCCGAGGATCGTGGCGCGCGTCTCGATGCCCGTGATCCGCTCGATGGCCGGCGCCAGCTGGTCGCCGATGCCGCCGAGGCGCGGACGGTTGAACGCGTCCAGGCCCTTGTCGCTGTAGGCCTCGTCCATGCCCTCGAGCTTGAAGCCCTCCGACACGACCACGAGCGGCGCGCGGCCGCGGTCGTGGGCGCTGGTGACGAGCGCCGTGATCTGCTCGAGGGTCTGCGGAACCTCGGGGATGAGGATGGCATGCGCTCCCGCTGCCATGCCGGCGTGCAGGGCGATCCAGCCGACGTGACGGCCCATGACCTCTGCCACCATGCAGCGCTGGTGAGAGTCGCCGGTGGTGCGCAGCCGGTCCATCGCGTCGGTGGCGATGTTGACCGCGGTGTCGAAGCCGAACGAGTAGTCGGTGGCGCGGAGATCGTTGTCGATCGTCTTCGGCACGCCGATGACGTTGATGCCGTCCTTCGCCAGGCGGTCCGCGGCGGCCAGGGTCCCCTCGCCGCCGATCGCGATGATCCCGTCGATCTTGTGGCCGTAGAGCGTCTTGGCGATGTTCTCGGCCCCGCCGCGTGCACCCTCGTACGGGTTGGTGCGGCTGGTGCCGAGGATGGTCCCGCCGACCTTGGAGAGCCCCTTCACCTCGTGGCGGGTGAGGGGGAAGAAGTCCCCGTCCACGACGCCTCGCCATCCGTCGCGGATGCCGACGAACTCGAGGTCGTACGTGGTGGTGCCTTTGAGCACGATTCCGCGGATGACCGCGTTGAGTCCGGGGCAGTCGCCGCCGCTCGTCAGGATGCCGATCTTCATGCTTGCCTCAGACGGTTCGGTGAAAGGGGGAAAGGCGACGGTGCCTGCGATCGACACTAGCGCGCTCCCCGACAGGGCGCCATTCGAGGGGGTGAAAACCGAGGATCTTGCGGCGGTTCCGCGACGATTCGAGGGTTATACGTCCGATCGGCTCGTGAGACGAGAAATCCGCGTCAAGAACACTGGTTCTTAACGCGGATCCTCGATGCGTTCTCAGGCGGCGCCGAGAGCCTCCCGCAGCAGGTGCATGAGCGCGCCCAGCTGCACGGGCTCGGCCGCGGCCTCGTCCAGCGCCTCACCGTCGAGGGCCCGCGCCGCGAGCCCCTGCTTCTGATCGATGAGCTCCGCGATCTTCGCATCGACGGTGTGAGCGGCGATGATCCGCCACGCGGTGACAGGCTCGTCCTGTCCGATGCGGTGGACGCGATCGATCGCCTGCGTCTGCTCCGCGGCCGTCCACGACAGCTCGGCCAGCACGACGTTCGATGCCGCCTGCAGGTTCAGCCCGACGCCCGCGGCGGTCAGCGAGCACACGGCGATGCCGACCCCCGGATCGCCGTTGAAGTCGTCGATCGCCTGCTGACGTGCCGTCGTCGTCTGGTCGCCGCGGATCGACACCGACCGGATGCCGGCGGATGCGAAGTGCGCCTCCGCCTGGTCCATCACATCGATGTGCTTGGCGAAGAAGACGACCTTGCCGACCGAGCGCTGCAGCTGCGCGGCGTAGTCCGCCGCGAGATGCGCCTTCGCCTGACCGATCCGGCGCACCATCGTGAAGACGTTGTCGCCCCCGGTGCCGGCGGCCTTCGACTCCTCGAGCTCGTTCTGGGCGACGAGACGAACGATGTCGTCGTCGATCTCGCCCGCCGCGAGTCCGCGATCGCCGCGGGCATCGATGATCCGGCGGTAGCGAGCGGCGAGCCGCTCCCCCAGCTCGCGCTCGGCCTGACGGATCCCGCGGCCGAACTCGTCGTCCAACTGCACAGGCAGATCCGCGATGAGCTTGTCGGGCAGGTCGGCGGCGACGTCCTTCTTCTTGCGACGCACGATGCCCATCGAGATCACCGCGTCCCGTGCCTCGGGGTAGAACGCCTTGTCGGCCGGGGTGAATCCGGTCGCGTCGAGCTTCTCCATCAGCTCCGGTCCCGGCTTCTCGCCGGTCGTCCAGCCGAGGAACCGCCAGATCGCGTCGAAGTCCTCGACGTCGTTGATCAGCGGCGTTCCGGTGAGCGCGAGGAGGAGCGGGTTGCCGCCGGGCGTGCGCTCGCGCACGCGGTTCGCGAGCGACAGCACGTTCTGGGACCGCTGGGAGTTGAGGTTCTTGATGAAGTGCGCCTCGTCCACGACCATGCCGCGGAGTCCGATGGACGCGAGCCAGGACATGTGCCGATCGAGGATCTCGTAGTTCACGATGAACACGTCAGCGAAGGCGTCGATATCGTCGCCGTCGCCTTGGATCACGGTCGCCCGGCGCTGCGGCGTCCACCGCTCGACCTCACGCGCCCAGTTCATCTTGACGACGTTCGGCACGACGACGAGAAGCGGATAGGCGCCCGCGACGGATGCCGCGAGGACCGACTGCGCAGTCTTGCCGAGACCGGGCTCGTCGGCGAGCAGGAACCTGCGGTGACCGGCACGCACCGCCTCGAGGAAGCGCGACTGGTGCACCATCACCTCCAGCCCCTTCGGCGAGATGTGGTCGAACTCCGGAGCGGGCGGCAGCTCCATGCTCGCGGCGGACCCGCCGGCCCCCGTCTCGAACGCCTTGTACAGGGGGCCCATCAGCTCCCAGCCGTCGAGGCGACGACGTGGTGTGCTCGTGGCGCGAGGGGTGAGGTCGGGCGCGAGGAAGGGGTTCGCCAGCTGCCGCGCTTCGACGGACGGCGGAGTGACCTGACGCTCGGCGATCGCCGCGGACACGACCGGGACCTGGATCGGCGCGACGTCGGCGATGATCAGCTCCTCGGGCGCGAGCTCTGCGCCCGACTCCAGCAGCCAGTCGCGGCGCATGCGCTTCGCCACCGGCGATGTGGCCTGGTCGGCCTCCAGCAGCTGGATGAGCGAGGTGTCGCGAGCGGCCGTCTTGGCGAGGATCGTCGCGACGCCGTCGAGTCTCTTGAGCAGCTCTGCGCGCGCCGCATCGGCGATCTCGGAATCCGCCTTGACCCTGGCGCGCTCCTCGCGGACCAGGAAGGCGATCACCTGGAACTTGACCCGGTTCGTCGGGCCGAGCTTGCCCCTCTGCGATTTCGCCTCGATCTCGCGCACCTTGCGCGCGAGGATCGGGATGAGGGGTGCCTCGTCGTCGCGACGTGAGGTCTTCTTGCGCCGCGTGGCGGCGGTTGCCGTGGTCGGCATGCTCCTCCTGAGCGTGAAGGCCGAGGCATCCGTCGGATGCGCTGGCCGTTCTCGATGTCCGCGTGTGGCGTGAGCCAGGACCGTACGAACAGTGGTTCCGGTTTCCATCGATGCGCGACGTACGCGCGGACCCGACGGCAACCGTTGCCCAGTCTATGTCATCCGAATCGGCCGGTGCGGATCCGGTCACGGAGAGTTGGCGCGTCGTTCAGACGGCCCGATCTGCGAGCACTCGCTCGGCATCCGCGACATCGGCGGCCATCTGCACCTTCAGCTTCTCGATCCCTTCGAAGGCGACCATGCCGCGGAGCCGTTCGACGAACTCCACGGTCACATCGTGTCCGTAGAGATCGAGGTCGGTCTCGCCGCCGAGCACGTGGGCCTCGACCTGGCGTTCGAGCACGTCGTCGAACGTCGGGTTCGTGCCCACGGAGATCGCCGCCCGATGACGGATGCCCGTCTCGTGATCGAAGAGCCAGCCTGCGTACACGCCGTCGGCCGGCACGAACGAATCGACGGACGCCGACAGGTTGGCGGTCGGGAATCCGAGTTCGCGTCCGCGCTTGAGACCGTGCACGACCTCACCGCGGACGTCGACGTTGCGATCGAGCACCCGAGCAGCCGTCGTGACGTCGCCCGCCATCAGCAGCTCGCGGATCCAGGTCGATGAGACGCGACGCTCAGAGCCGTCGAGGAAGACGTCGTCCACGACCTCGACGTCGAAGCCGAGTCGAGGGCCGAGCTCGCGCAGCAGCTCGGGGGTGCCTGCTCCGCCTCGCCCGAAGCGGAAGTCCTCGCCGACGAGAACGGTCGACACGTGGAGAGCGCCGACGAGGATGTCGGTCACGAAGTCCTCCGCGCTGCGAGCGGCGAGTGCGGCGTCGAACGTCAACAGCAGCGTGGCGTCGAGTCCGAGCTCGCCGAGCAGTTCGAGCTTGCGTTCGACCGTGACGACGTTCTCGGGGCAGCGGTCCGGCCGCAGCACCGCCAGCGGATTCCGGTCGAAGGTGACGGCGACGGAGCGCTCCCCCGTCTCCGCCGCTTTCTCCTTGAGTCGACGGATGACGGCGCGATGCCCTGCATGCACGCCGTCGAACTTGCCGATGGCGACGACCGAGGGCCCGAAGTCCGCAGGCACGGTCTCAGGGTCGCGGAAGACGATCACGCGGTCGCTCCGGCGGTCTCGCGCGGCTGGGCCGCGGCGGCGGGACGATGCGTCCGAAGCCACCAGACCCCGAACACCGGCAGCACGAGGGGAATGAAGAGATAGCCGCGGCCGAACATGGACCAGACGGTGTCGTGCGGGAACAGATCGGGGAGGAAGAGACTGAGCGCCCCGACCACGAGGACGCCGGTGAGCTCGAAGACGATCGCGATCCACGCCACGGTGTACCACCCTCGCCGACGGGCGAGCACGAGAGCCATCGTCGCGAGCACGTAGACGACGGCGGCGAGCGCCGAGAGCGCGTAGGCCAGTGGTGCCTCATCGAACTGACGGACGATCTGGACGAAGCTGCGACCCGTCGCGGCCAACGCCATGACGGCGTAGACGATCACGAGGACACGGCCGATGCCGGTCATACGGGTGCTGGGGACGGTGGTGCTCATAGCTCCACCCATTCTAGGTCGGGCTGGACGATCAGGGATGCGCCCTGGACGCGGCTCAGGCGACCTGGACCGTCCAGATGACGTGCATCCGCCAGACCATGATCGCGACCGCGATCGCAGCCACGCCCAGGATCACGGTGCTCCATCGACTGCGCTCCATCAGCGCCCAGAGCACCGCTCCGATCGGGAGCAGCACGGCCGACACGAGGTAGACCCAGAACTCGAGCAGGTCTCCGGTGGGCGGGTTGCCGGCGAAGGGCGCGACGATCGCGACGACCACCTGCACGATCAGCAGCAGCTCGACGAGGGCGAGCGCGCCGACCGTGTAGTCGCTGGGACGACGGCCGAACAGCCCGAGTGCCACGCAGAATGCGCCGGCCGAGGCGGCCACGACGACCTGCGTGAGGGTCAACCAGAGGATCACTGCGCCACCTCGGGCATGTTCATCGTGCTCTTCAGGTCGTCGCCGCGCTTCTCCACGACGCCGACGAGCACCCCGTCCTCGTCGATGGCCGCCGCCAGCGACCCTCGCAGGCGGGTGGCCTGACCGATGAGGCGCTTGCCGTGGCGCAGGTCACGGGCATCCGCGGCCGACACCGACAGCGGGTCGAGCACCCGGGCGGCTGCGGCAGCAGGGGACAGCAATCGCGCGTCGGCGAGACCGTCGAGGTCGACCGCATCCGCCACGTCGAAATCGCCGACCCTGGTGCGGCGCAGTGCTGTCAGGTGTCCCCCGACGCCGAGATCGGCACCCAGATCGCGTGCGAGCGATCGGATGTAGGTGCCGGAGGAGCAGTCGACGACGACGTCGAGATCGAGCGTGCCGTCTCCTGCACGCCGGTCGGTCACGTCGAAGCGCGAGACGGTCACCGAGCGGGCCTTGAGCACGACCTCCTCGCCGGCGCGGACCAGATCGTAGGCCCGTCGTCCATCGACCTTGATCGCCGAGACCGAGCTGGGCACCTGTGAGATCGCGCCGGTCAGGGCGCGCACGCCTTCGGCGATGCGTTCCGGGGTGACCCCGGTCCACGATGCCTCGGTCGCCCGCGCGAGGATCTCGCCGTCCGCATCGTCGGTCCCCGTCGACTGTCCGAGCCGGATCGTCGCCTCGTAGGTCTTGTCGACGCCGACGACGTACGTGAGGAGACGAGTGGCCCCTTCGAGACCGATGACGAGCAGCCCCGTCGCCATGGGGTCCAGAGTGCCGGCGTGGCCGACCTTGCGCGTGCCGAACGCACGACGGACGCGCGCGACGACGTCGTGGCTGGTCAGTCCAGCGGGCTTGTCGACGAGGAGGATGCCGGGCGAGACCATCCCCCCAGCCTACGATGGCCGTCGGCCGGTCCTGCACCGCACGCGGCCTGCCCGCGACGTTCGCCTAGGCTGTCTGGGTGTCCCCGTCGTCGTCCGCTCCCGCGGAATCGCTGCCGCTCGGCGAGTGGTATCGGAGCGCGGCGCGCGACCTGCCCTGGCGGAGGGCGGACTTCCGGCGCGATTTCGGCGCGTGGGGCACTCTGGTCAGCGAGTTCATGCTGCAGCAGACGCCCGTGAATCGAGTGATCCCTCACCTCGACGCCTGGCTCGCCCGCTGGCCCACCCCTCGTGCCCTCGCGGCCGCCTCGCCCGCCGACGTCGTGCAGCAGTGGGCGAATCTCGGCTATCCCCGTCGCGCGCTCTGGCTCCATCGGGCTGCCAAGGAGATCACCGAGCGTCACGCGGGCGTGGTGCCCCGTGACGTGGAGGCTCTGCTGCAGCTCTCCGGCATCGGGGACTACACAGCGAGAGCGGTGGCGGTCTTCGCATACGGCGACAGACATCCCGTGGTCGACACGAACACGCGGCGGGTCATCGCACGGGCTGTCCTCGGTCAGGCTCAGCCCGGCCCGCCCTCCCGACACGACCTCGAGCGCATGGATGCGCTCCTCCCCGACTCTGATCACGAGTCCGCGGTGTTCAACGCGGCAGCGATGGAGCTGGGCGCGACGGTGTGCGTCGCGCGGGCTCCTCGCTGCGAGATCTGTCCCCTCCTCGAGACCTGCGCCTGGGTCGCCGCCGGCCGACCGGAGACCGAAGACACCCGAAGACGTCAGGCGACGTTCGAGGGCTCGGACCGACAGGCGCGCGGCGCGGTTCTCCGAACCCTGCGGAACGCGGCACCCGACTCCGTCCCCCTCGTCGGCGTGCTCCCCGATTGGCCGGACCCTCTGCAACGCGACAGAGCGATCGACTCGCTCATCGGCGACGGTCTCGCCGAGGCGGACGGCGAGCTGCTCTCCCTGCCCCGGTGAGCGGTCGCCGCTGCGCACCCTACCGGCTCACGCGTAGCGACCGATCCGATGCGCGAGCACGGTGAGCTCGACCCTCGTCTTCACCTCGAGCTTCGCGAACACCCGGCCGAGGTGGACCTCCACGGTCCGCACCGACAGGTGGAGCGTCGACGAGATCTGCCGATTGGCCGCGCCTTCCACCGCGAGCATGGCCACCTCGAGCTCGCGCGTCGTGAGGATCGGCTCCCAGATGCGCCGAGAGGCGGCGAGCGGATCCTGACCGGGCGCGGAGACACGCCGCTCCCCGGCATCCGCGCGTCGCCGCCGCTCGGACACGGCCCTCGACCAGGCATCCGCACCGCAGAGTTCGAACAGATTCTGGGCGGCCTCGAGATGTCCCGCCCCCGCGGCCGCGTCGCCGCGGATGAGCGAGCGGGCGCCGAGCATCGCCTCGACCCGACCCCGGGTGAACGGGGACCCTATCGAGCGCGTGGCGGCCTTGATCCGCGGGTACTCCGACAGCCAGTCCCGATCCGTGCAGGTCGAGATCCGCGAGCGCAGCTCCTGTGCGAGCGAGATCTCCGGCGGCTCGATGCGCCGCCCCGTCGGCGGTGCGAGTCCCGCGGCGTCCGCGACCTCCTCCAGGCCGGGCACGGACAGGGCGGGTTGTCGGGCCCCGCGGTCTCGCCACAGCCGCATGAACGACGCCGCCTCGTCGAAGGCTCCCGAGAGGTAGGCCTGGATGCCGCGGTCGACGAGCTGATCGATCCGCAGCGCCGGGGGCAGTACGGCGGTGAGAGCCCGCGAGAAGGGGCCGAGATGCCCGAGGACGGCCAGGTCGAGACGCCGGGCCATCACCACCGCGAGACCGCCGAAGGGCAGAGCCACCGGGAGCTCGAGCGACGCGCGCAGGAGCCGCGTTCGAGCGACGGCGATGTCGCCTCGCCACATGAGCAGAAGCGATTCGGTGACAGCGCGGTAGGCCGCGACGAGCGGGCTGCGCTCGAGACCCGCCACGAACGGATCGTCCGCCATGCCGATGCCGGAGTCCCCGGCGGCGAGCACGCGGAGACCGCGGTCGATGTCTCCGTTCCTGGCCGCTCTGATCGCGCGGAGCACACCTCCGGTCAGCGGGCCGGTACCCTCCGCGTCGTCGACATCGCGCTCTCCGACGATCAGCCATGCGAGTGCGACGACGGGATCCCGGAGTCCGCGCTCCACCCCGCCCCTGCTGCACGCCTCGCGCATCTCGTCGAGCCAGACGCGCATCGACTGCCGCTCGCCGCGCTCGGCACTCAGCACGGCGGCGAACGCTGACGCCCGCGCCCACCGGTACCAGTGCTCCTTCACGTCGTCCCGTGGTGCGAGCATCTCGAGGGGCACGTCGGGCACCGCGCCCTGCAGATGCGCCTGAGCGATGAAGAGACTGCTCAGACTGCGGAGGCGCCAGCCTTCCTCGGCGTCGGGGAAGAGACCCGACAGCTGGTCGACGGCCTCGACGGGATACCCCGCCGACATCGCCGCGACTCCGGCGACGACCAAGGCCTCGTCTCGGCGTCCGCCCGTCGCATGCGCAGCCGCCTCGCGGGCGAGATCCAGAGCCCGCTCGCTCAGACCGGCCGCGGAATGCTCGTATGCGATGCGGATGAGCTCCTCCGCGGTCTCGGGGACGCCGTACAGCGAGGCACGGGCCCGATGCCAGTCGGCATCGACCTTCTCGCCGCGCGCGAGGAAGATGGCATGCAGGCGGGAATGCACGGCGGCCACCGTCGATGCCGTCGTCGTCGCGCGCAGCCAGATCGATAGACGAGGGTCGGCGATCCGCACCCGCCCTGCGTGGATGAGCAGGAATTCCGCGACCGCGCACTGCGCGAGAGCATCCGCCGTGCGCCCGTCGAAATCGAGGAGCGGGTCGAGGCGGTCGTCGAGTCGCAGCGAGGCGGCGACGAGCAGTTCCCGGTCCCGCTGGTCGAGCGTGAGGTCGGCGAAGAGGACCCGCACCGATTCGATCAGGGGCAGCGGCGACGGAAGCGGCTTCAGCCCGTGCCGCTGAGAGGCGTCGAGGAGACCGGCGACTGCTCGTACGGCCTGCGGGTCGGCGGTCACCTCCGCCACGATGCGCGCCACGACGTGGGGCGCGCAGGCCAGATCATTCTCGAGCAGGGCGTCGAGGACGTCCTCCATCGTGGCCGCAGCGACCTCCGTCGCTCTGTGCGCACTCAACACGTCGATGCTGAACCCCCCAGTTCGCACGAGCATCCGCTCGTCTGCTGAGGGTAGCAAGAGGGGAGGCCGCCTTAGGCGGCCTCCCCCAGTACATCAGGATTCTGGTTCGTCGTCCTGGCGCACATATGGGTCCGCGTCGCCGGCGTGGGACGCCGAGGACGCGAGCTTCGCCACGTCCGCGTCACGCTGCTGCGCTTCACGGAGCAGAGCCGAGATGTGATCGGCGTTCTCCGGCAGTGCGTCCGGGATGAACTCCAGCGTCGGGACCAGACGCGTGCTCAGCTGACGGCCCACCTCGGTGCGCAGCATGCCCGTCGCCGAGGCGAGCGCGGCGCCGCTGGAGACGCGCTCCTCTTCCGTCCCGAGCACCGTGTAGAACACGGACGCGTGCTGCAGATCGCCGCTCACCCGGACGTCGGTGATCGTCACGAAACCGAGGCGCGGGTCGCGCAACCCCTTCTCGAGACGCTCGGCCAGGATCACGCGGATGCGGTCCGCGAGTCGTGCCTGTCGTTCACCAGCCATTGTTCACTCCCTCTACGTACCCTTCGGGCGAGGGTGCATGACGCACCCTCGCCCGAAGATATCGAACTCGATCAGCCGCGAGGCTTCTCGACCAGCTCAGTGGTCTCGATCTCGTCGCCGATCTGGATGTCGTTGAACTTGCCGAGGCCGATACCGGCCTCGTAGTCCGTCCGCACCTCGGTGACGTCGTCCTTGAATCGACGCAGCGACTCGATGGCGAGGCCATCGGCGATGACCACACCGTCGCGGATGACGCGGGCCTTGGCGTTTCGCGTGATCGTTCCCGAGCGCACGATGACACCGGCGATGTTGCCGAACTTCGAGGAGCGGAACACCTCGCGGATCTCGGCGACACCCGACTGGACCTCTTCGTACTCCGGCTTGAGCATGCCCTTGAGCGAGCTCTCGATCTCGTCGATCGCGTTGTAGATCACCGAGTAGAACCGGATGTCCACGCCTTCACGCTGAGCACGCTCGCGCGCCTTCGTGTCGGGGCGGACGTTGAAGCCCACGATGATCGCGTTGTCGATCGTCGCCAGGTTGACATCGGACTCCGTGATCGCACCGACACCGCGGTGGATGATGCGGAGCTGCACCGAGTCGTCGACCTCGATCTTGAGCAGCGACTCCTCGAGCGCCTCGACGGCACCGGAGACGTCACCCTTGATGATGAGGTTGAGCGACTCGACCTTGCCCTCTTCGAGAGCGCGGGTGAAGTCCTCGAGCGAGATGCGCTTGCGAGCCTTGGCCAGCTGGGCGTTGCGCTCGACCGCTTCACGCTTCTCGGCGATCTGACGGGCCATGCGGTCCTCTTCGGTGACGATGAAGACGTCGCCGGCACGCGGCACCGAGTTGAGACCCTGCACCTGCACCGGACGCGACGGGTAGGCCTCGAGGACCTGCTCGCCGTTCTCGTCGGCCATCGCACGCACACGGCCGTAGGCGGTGCCGGCGACGATCGCGTCACCGATGCGGAGCGTTCCGGACTGGATCAGCACCGTGGCGACCGAACCGCGACCCTTGTCGAGCTTCGCCTCGATGGCGACACCGCGAGCGGCCTTGTTCGGGTTGGCCGTGAGGTCGAGACCGGCGTCAGCCGTGAGCAGCACCGCGTCCAGGAGCTCCTGGATGCCGGTGTTCGCCCGTGCCGACACGTCGACGAACATGACGTCTCCGCCATACTCCTCGGCGACCAGACCGTACTCGGTCAGCTGCTGACGGACCTTGGCGGGGTTCGCCTCGGGCTTGTCGACCTTGTTCACCGCGACCACGATCGGCACGTTCGCCGCCTGGGCGTGGTTGAGCGCCTCGACCGTCTGCGGCATGATGCCGTCGTCGGCCGCGACCACCAGGATCGCGAGGTCGGTGACCTGCGCTCCACGGGCACGCATGGCGGTGAACGCCTCGTGACCCGGGGTGTCGATGAAGGTGATCGCACGCTCGATGCCCTCGTGCTCCGTCCACACCTGGTACGCACCGATGTGCTGGGTGATGCCGCCGGCCTCACCCTCGATGACGTTGGTCTGGCGGATGGCGTCGAGGAGTCGCGTCTTACCGTGGTCGACGTGACCCATGACGGTGACGACCGGGGGACGGATCTCGAGGTCGTCCTCGCTCTCGCTCTCCAGTTCGGCCTCGAGGTCGAGACCGAAGCCCTCGAGGAGCTCCTTGTCCTCGTCCTCGGGCGAGACCATCTGGATCTTGTAGCCGAGCTCCTCGCCGAGGACCTCGAACGTCGCCTCGTCCAGCGACTCGGTGGCCGTGGCCATCTCGCCGAGGTTGAAGAGGATCGTCACGAGGGTTCCGGGCTGGACCGTGTAACCGGTCAGCGTCTCGATCTTGTCGGCGAAGTCCGCGATCGACGCACCACGGCGCATGCGGATGATCTCCCCGTTACCGCGGGTGACGTTGACGCCACCGACGACCGGGGCGCTCCGCATCTCGAATTCCTGCCGCTTCGCACGCCGCGACTTGCGCTGCTTGCTCTTGCCGCCGCCCTTGCCGAACGCACCTGCGGTGCCTCCACCGGGACCACGGCCGCGACCGCCGCCACCACCGGGGCGACCGGCGAATCCGCCGCCGCCAGGACGAGCGCCGGGACCGGCACCGGGGCCGCCGGCACCGCCGGGACGACCGGGACCGCCGGGACGCTGCTGGAACGGCGCGCCGCCGGGACGACCGCCCTGACCGCCGCGCGGAGCGCCGGGACGGGGGGAACCGGGACGAGGAGCGCCGGGGCGCGGTGCGCCGGGGCGAGGAGCCTGCGGACGCGGGATGTTGCCGGGGGTCGGACGCTGGCCCATCCCCTGCGCGGAGGCGAAGGGGTTGTTGCCGGGACGAGGACCCGTCGGACGCTGGCCCATTCCCTGCGCAGACGAGAAGGGGTTGTTGCCGGGACGAGGCGCCCCGGGCTTGGGAGCCGAGCCGTCAGCGGGCTTCGGGGCAGAGCCGTCGGCGGGCTTCGGGGCGGGCGAGGCGGCCGGAGCGGCAGGCTCGACCGGAGCCTCGGATGCGGGTGCGGCGGGCGCGGGGGCGGGTGCCTCGGGCGCGGGTGCCGGCTTCGGACCGGGCTTCGGGCCGGGAGTCGGAGCACCCGGCTTGGCAGCACCGGGCTTCGCAGCACCGGGCTTGGCAGCACCGGGCTTGGCAGCACCGGGCTTGGCGCCGCCGGCGTTCGCTCCACCGGCAGCCGGGGCTGCGTCAGCGGAGGACTTCAGCGACGAGTCGGCCTCGATCGCCGCGCGCAGCTTGCGCGCCACCGGCGGTTCGATGGTCGAAGAGGGGCTCTTGACGAACTCCCCGAGTTCCTTGAGCTTCGCAAGTGCGATCTTGCTGTCGACGCCGAGTTCAGCGGCGATCTCGTGTACGCGTGGTTTTCCAGCCACAATTCTCCTGTCAGGGTCGGTCCACCCAGACAGGGCAGACCACTAGTCGCGGACGGGTCTCATTTCGAGCCGTTCACTTTGTTTCCATAGCCGTTCAGCCTTTGTTTCTTGGTGGGTGCTGTGCGATGTTCCGCGTGTCCAGGTCGCTGGAGACGCGCAGTGCTCGTCCGAAAGCCCGGCGCCGCAGCGCGGCATCCATGCATTCCGGTGTCGGATGCACCCACGCGCCGCGCCCCGGCAGGACGGCTCGCTCATCGATGATGAGGATGTCGTTCTGGGACACCACCCTGAGCAGAGTGGAGCGGGGAGCACGCGTGCGACAGCCGACGCACGTTCGTACGGGTTCCATCTTACACCTGTGTTCCCATCCGACTCGCGCCGGTCGCGCGAGTCGGATGTCACGAGAGGTCAGTCCAGCACGCTGTCCGGCTGGATGTCGATCTTCGCGCCGGTGAGCTTGGCGGCGAGACGGGCGTTCTGCCCTTCCTTGCCGATCGCGAGCGAGAGCTGGTAATCGGGCACGAGCGCGCGCACGGCCTTGGTGTTCGCATCGAGGATGAACGAGCTCGTGACCTTGGCGGGCGAGAGCGCGTTGGCGACGAAGGCGGCGAGCTCCGGGTCGTGGTCGACGATGTCGATCTTCTCGCCGGCGAGCTCCTCGGTGACCGCGCGCACGCGGCGGCCCATCTCCCCGATGCAGGCACCCTTCGCGTTGATCGCCGGATCATTGGCCTTGACCGCGATCTTCGTGCGATGACCGGCCTCGCGGGCGAGCGAGACGATCTCCACGAGTCCCGCCGCGATCTCGGGCACCTCGAGCGCGAACAGCTTGCGGACGAGGCCCGGGTGCGTGCGCGAGACGGTGATCTGCGGGCCCTTGAGCCCCTTCGCCACGCTCGTCACGTACACGCGGAGGCGCGAGCCGTGGGTGTACTCCTCGCCGGGGACCTGCTCCTCGGGCGGGAGGATCGCCTCGACCGCTCCCAAGTCGACGTGGATCATCCGAGGGTTCGGCCCCTGCTGGATCACACCGGCGACGATGTCGCCTTCCTTGTCCTTGAAGTCGCCGAGCACCACGTCGTCCGCGATGTCCCGCAGACGCTGGCTGATGACCTGCTTGGCGGCGAAGGCCGCGATGCGACCGAAGTCGTCGGGGGTCGCATCCTCCTCGCCCACGATCGCGCCCTCTTCGTCCTTGACGACCTGCAGCACGGCGACGTGCCCGGTCCGGCGATCGAGATCGACACGGACACCCTCGGGGGTGGCTCCGTCGGCGGAGACGTGCTTGGAGTAGGCGGTCAGGATGGCCTGCTCGATGATCGAGACCAGCTCGTCGAAGGGGATCGCCTTCTCCTTCTCGATCCCACGCAGCAGACTCAGTTCGATATCCATGACGGCTCCCTATTCAGCTCTCGTCGCACGGGTGTGCACGCACGACATCCGTACTACGATACCTTGCCCCTGGGGGAGCTGCCACGTTCGCCGGACGCGACGCAGGTCAGAGCCGATACGCCTGCACCACGGCCGGACGCGGAGCATTCGGAACATCGCCCGGCGCGTTCGAACCGTAGTCGGGGAAGAGGGAGTTCGGCGCGTCGAACGTTCCGTCCTCCCCCGGGTGCTGCACCGCGACGAAGACGAGTCCCTCTTCGTCGTGGATCACCGGACCGCAGGTCTCCGCATCGCGCGGCACGGCGAGGAACTGCTGCACGTGCCCGCGTTCCGCCCCGGTGAGAGGGACCTTGAAGAGACCGTCCGCGAGGCCGATGGTGCTCGGGGCGCCGTCGGTCGAGATCCAGAGGTCGCCCGCCGAGTCGAACGCCAGATTGTCGGGACACGAGATGGGCGACACCGACTCCTTGGGGAACCCCGCGAAGTACGCGTTGTCGAACGACGCCGGATCTCCGCACAGCAGCAGGACACTCCACCCGAAGGTCGTGCCGCTGTGACTCGACGTCTCCGTGAGTTCGAGGACATGACCGTAGCGGTTGCCGGTGACCGGGTTCGCCTCGTCGACGGCCTTGCGGCTGGAGTTGTTGGTCAGGGCGACGTACACCTTGCCCGTGGACGGACTCGGTTGGACGTCCTCGGGGCGATCCATCTTCGTCGCGCCGACGGCATCCGCAGCGAGGCGCGTATAGACCAGCACCTGCTCGGTGGTGAAGCCCGGGACCACGCTGCGGCCGTTCCGCGTGAGAGGCAGCCAGGTGCCGGTGCCGTCGAATGCGCCGTCCGCGGGCAGCGCTCCCGATCCGCTGATCTCCGACACGGGAGAATTTCCCGCGAACTTCGCCACAAAGAGGTCGCCTTCGCTCAGCAGCGCGAGGTTCTTCTTGCGGGAACCGGAGATCCTGTTCTTCGAGACGAACTTGTACAGATAGTCGTTCCGCTCGTCATCGCCCATGTACGCGACGACCCTGCCGTCGGCGGCGACGTGGACGTTCGCGCCCTCGTGCTTGAAGCGCCCCATCGCGGTGTGCTTGCGCGGCGTCGAGGTCGGATCCTGCGGATCGATCTCCACGATGTAGCCGAACCGGTTCGGTTCGTTGACGAACGCGGGATCGTGAGCGTCGAAGCGCGGGTCGTACGTCTCCCATCCCGTGGAGGTGGCGGTGGTGCTCGTGGCGCTGTACCGTCTCTGCTCGACAGTGTCCGCAGCCCAGGCGAAGTATCCGTTGAAGTTCTCCTCGCCCGAGAGGATCGTGCCCCAGGGGGTGGTTCCGCCCGCGCAGTTGCCGAGAGTGCCGTGCACCCAGCGGCCTTCAGGATCCGCCGCCGTCTTGACGAGGTCGGTGCCCGCTGCCGGGCCGGTCATCTCGAACACCGTCTCGACGGTGATGCGACGATTGCGGCGCCCGTCGACGACGTACGTCCACGGGTCGCCGACGCGGCGACGACGGATGTCGACCACGGACATGCCCTGGGCAGCCTTGTAGATGTCACCCCGTCGACGGAGCTCGGCCGCGTCGGACGTCGGCGGGAACATGATGCCCGGGTTCACGTACTCGTGGTTGTTGACCAGGACGCCGGTCTTGCCACTCGGATCGGGGACGATGTCGAGGTAGTCGCTGTTGTAGCCGAACTGTCCCGCCTGAGCCTGCGGAGACTGGGCGGCGATGTCGAATGCCGGGGTCGCCGAGAAGAGAGGGTCGCCCCAGCGGATCAGCGGCGCCCAGGTGAATCCGTCGGGAACCGTGAGTGCGTCCACATGTGCAGGAACCGGGGCGATCGCGCTGAACGCGAGCCCTGCGGTCCCTGGTCTGCCGAGTCCGACTCCGGCCGACGCCGCACCAGCCGCCGCGGGTGCGGACACCGGCGCCGTCCGGCCCGTGCCCACCGCGATCGCGACGGCGGCCGCTGCCCCCAGCCCGAACAGGGCGCGTCGTGAGAAGACCGCGGATGCGATCGAACGGAAGTCGTCGTTCGACGAGGTGTTGCATTCCGGGCCCATACACGCGTTCGCGCACTTGAGTTCACAGGTGACAGCCGAGCGCTTTCCCCGCGCGTGGTCCACCAACGGAAGCCGGTATCGAGTGTCGTCCACAGTCATCCCATCCTCGAAGACAAGTGCCGACAGCATGGTCGGCGCAGGTGACGGCGAGGTGTATGCCCGGTGAACGTCGTGCCCTAGATCGCGGGAGCGGAATCCAGGGTGTTGATGGCCTCGATCAGCCGGAAGAGGTTGCCGACCTGGCGTTGATCGAGGTGGAGCGCGAGCCTCGGGAGATGGAGGAGCTCGTCGTCCGCCACCTCGGGCGGGCGCGGCGCGGAGCGCTCGATGCGGCCGCTCGCGAGCATCCCGGCGAATCGCTCGTTCAGGTCCGCCACCTCGTCGTCCGTCGGCTCCTGGCGCAGCCGCAGGATCAAGGTCTCCCCCACCCACCGCAAGGAATCGTAGTTGCGCCAGAATCCGGCGATCTCCGCCGTGGCCGCCGCCACGGAGTCGGTGACGACCACGCGGTCGAAGTCACCGGGTGAGATGACGCCGGTGGGTGCGAGGTCTTCGTCGATGAAGCGCTTGAGTCCGTTCCAGAACGTGCCGCCCTGCTGGTCGAGGAGCACGATCGGAGTCGGTTCGGCCTTGCCCGTCTGCTGCAGAGTCAGCAGCTCGAACATCTCGTCGAGGGTCCCGAAACCGCCGGGGAGGCAGATGAAGCCGCTGGACTCCTTGATGAGCATGAGCTTGCGGGTGAAGAAGTACTTCATCGCGACGACCTGGTCGCTGCCTGCCACGAGGCTGTTGGCCTTCTCCTCGAACGGCAGCCGGATGGACACCCCGAGCGACAGCGCCGGACCGGCACCTTCCGCCGCCGCCTGCATGATGCCCGGGCCTGCACCCGTGACGACCATCCACCCGTCCGTCGCCAGCGCGGCCGCGACGTCCCGGGCCTGCAGGTAGAGGGGATCGTCCTGTCGCGTGCGCGCGGATCCGAAGACCGTGACCTTCGGCACGCCCTTGAACGGGGCGAAGAGCCGAAAGGCGTCGCGCATCTCCGCGAGAGCGGCCGAGGCGATCTTCAGATCCAGGCGGTCGGTTCCGTCCTCGCCGAGCAGGATGGCGGTGCGCAGCAGGCGCATCACCAGACGGCGATCCGTTCGGACGCCCGCCTCGTCGAGGACGGTGTTGATCTCGGCACTGAGCGCCTCGGGCAGCGGTTCCTCTGTCATGGCACCAGCGTCGCATGCCGGGCACCCGGAGCGGGCCCTCGGTGGCGCCGAGTCGCGATCACGCCGCGGCATCCGTGTCAACGCCCATGGCGTGGACGGGGCGAGCGCGCACCATGGGGGCATGACAGAGATCACAGGATCCGAAGCACTCGTCCGCGTCAAGGAGCTCGTCGAGGACATCGACTTCACGATGCTCACGACCCGTGACGACTCCGAGAACCTGGTGAGCAGGCCGATGTCGACCCGGCAGATGGATGAGGCCGGCGACATCTGGTTCTTCACCGCCGAGGACACCGAGAAGGTCGAGGAGGCGCGGCACCATCACCAGGTCGGCCTGTCGTACTGCGATGCCAAAGGCATGCGCTACGTGTCGATCGCCGGCACCGCCTCGATCGTGCATGACCGCGCGAAGATGGAGGAGCTCTACTCCCCCTCGCTCGACATCTGGTTCACGGAGGGGCTGGACACTCCGGGAATCGCACTGCTCAAGGTGACCCCGACCATCGCCGAGTTCTGGGAACCGGCGAAGGGCAAGGTGGCGCTCGCGGCGGGCGCCCTCAAGGCCCTCGTCACGCGCGACACCCCCGACGATGACACGGTGAGCCACGGGTACATCGTCTGCTGAAGACGACGCCCGTCGGTTCGGATCAGCGTCGGGGCGACAGTCGCTGCAGGACGTCCGCGACCGAGACAGTGTCCCGGCCCCCGGTGGTGCGGTCCCAGAGTTCGACCTGGCCGTCGGCGGCGCCGCGTCCGACGATCACGATCTTCGGGATGCCCACCAGTTCCGCGTCGCCGAACTTCACGCCGGGCGACACCTTCGGGCGGTCGTCGTAGAGCACGTCGAGACCCGCGGCCTCCAGCTGCGCCGACAGGTCGGCTGCGACGTCGAACGCCAGCTGGTCGCGGCCCGCGGCGACGACCTGCACGTCGAACGGCGCGACGGATGCGGGCCAGATCAGCCCCTTCTCGTCGTTGTTCAGCTCGGCGATGATCGCAAGGATGCGGGTGACGCCGATTCCGTACGATCCCATCGTCACCGTGACGAGCTTGCCGTTCTCGTCGAGGACCTTGAGCCCCAGCGCCTCGGCATACTTGCGACCGAGCTGGAAGACGTGGCCGATCTCCATGCCGCGCGCGAGCTCGACCGGTCCGGAGCCGTCGGGTGCCGGGTCACCGGCGCGGACGTTCGCGATCTCCACGATGCCGTCCGCGAAGAAGTCCCGGCCTGCCACCACCGAGTGGGCGTGCTTCTGGTCGAGATTCGCGCCCGTGATCCACGAGGTGCCCTCGCTCACGCGGGGGTCGACCAGGTAGCGGATGCCGGTGGCGGACTCCTCGCCGAGTACGGCGCCGGTGGGTGACCAGGGACCGATGTAGCCCTTCACGAGGAGGGGGTTCTTCTCGAAGTCGTCCGCGGTGGCGGTCTCGACCTCTGCGGGTGCGAAAGCGACCTCGGCGCGCTTCTCGTCGACCTCCCGGTCACCGGGGATGCCGACGACGACGAGCTCGCGGGTCCCGTCGAGGTGGGTCAGTGCGAGCACGACGTTCTTCAGCGTGTCGGCAGCCGTGTACTCGCCGTCGAGATGGGCATTGGCGTGGGCGACGAGGGTCTCGATCGTCGGCGTGTTCGGCGAATCGAAGACGACGGGGGATGCGCCGTCGTCGAACGGGACCGCGTCGGGGACGGCAGTCGTGAACGCCTCGACGTTCGCCGCATACCCACCCGCGCTGCGGACGAAGGTGTCTTCGCCGACCGGCGTGGGGTGCAGGAACTCCTCGCTCCGGGACCCGCCCATCGCGCCGGCGTCCGCCTGGACGATGACGTACTCGAGTCCGAGACGCTGGAAGATGCGCTCGTAGGCATCACGCTGTGCCTGGTAGCTCGCGTCGAGTCCGGCGTCGGATGCGTCGAACGAGTACGCGTCCTTCATCGTGAACTCGCGACCGCGGAGCAGGCCGGCGCGCGGGCGTGCCTCGTCGCGGTACTTGTCCTGGATCTGATAGATCGTGAGCGGGAGGTCCTTGTACGAGGAGTACAGGTCCTTCACGAGCAGCGTGAAGGCCTCTTCGTGCGTCGGCGCGAGCAGGTAGTCCCCACCCTTGCGGTCGTGGAGACGGAACAGGAGATCGCCGTACTCCTCCCACCGCCCCGTCGCCTCGTAGGCCTCACGGGGCATCAGCGCCGGGAAGTGAACCTCCTGCGCACCGGCCGCGGACATCTCCTCGCGGACGATCGTCTCGATCTTGGCCTTGACCCGCAGCCCGAGAGGCAGCCAGGCGAAGATGCCTGCGGCCTGCGGTCGGATGTAGCCGGCGCGGATCAGCAGCCGGTGGCTGGCGACCTCTGCGCCGGCAGGGTCTTCACGGAGTGTGCGGAGGAAGAAATTGGAGAGACGAGTGACCACGCGCCCAGTCTACTGACCGGTGGTCACCCGCCTTCACGATGCGTCTCAGTTGAGCGCGGGCAGTCCGTTCGGGATGACGCCGCCGCCGTAGAGGCTCGCCGCGAGCTCCTGCACGGCCGTCAGGGCGACGCGCTGCGGCAGCGGACCGTAGGAGATCCGGGTGACACCCAACTTCTCGTACTCCGACGCCGCGAGCGCTCCGGGGAGTCCGATCACGCTCAGCTTCCCCTCGCCCAGACCCTCGACGAGCTGACGGGTGACGCTGGCGTCGAGGATCCCCGGCACGAAGACGGCGGTCGCTCCCGCGTCCAGGAAGGCACGGCCTCGGTGGATCGCGTCGGCGACGCTCTCGGCTACGGGACGGTGACCGGCGCGGACGAAGGCGTCGGTGCGCGCGTTCAGGGCGAACGGCACTCCCTCCGCCTCCGCCGCCTTGACGATCGCCTCGACGGCCGCGACGGACTCGTCGAAGGGCTTGAGGCGGTCCTCGACGTTCGCGCCGACGACGCCTGCCCCGATCGCGAGTCGCGTGGTCTCCCCCGCATCGCCGTAGCCGTCGTCGAGGTCCGCCGTGACCGGGACGGAGACGGACGCGGCGATGCGCCCGACCATGTCGATCATGATGTCCCGCGGGATGGTGCCGTCGTCGTACCCGAACGATGCGGCGATGCCGTGTCCGGCGGTCGCGATCGCGGTGGTCTCGGGAAGCATCGCGACGGCACGCGCGGACACCACGTCCCACACGTTCACGACGCGGAGGATCTCCGGGGCTTCGTACAGTCCGATGAGGGTCTTGGCCTTTGCAGCAGTGGTCATGCCCCCACGCTAACGCCCTCTTCCGACGCGAGGGCCGGACGCCGCCGAAGACCCCGCGGACCGCGCGGTCTGCACCCCGAGCCGTGTCGGGCTCGCCCCGTAGGGTGGGGGCATGCCTCAGCGTCGATCCCATGTCGCCCCCTCCGCAGCGCAGACCGAGCTGGCTGCCGCACTCGCCGCGCTACGCGAGTCGCTCGAGGGGCCGACCGAGTTTCCCGCCGCGGTGCTCGACGAGGCGGAGGCGACGACGGTCGAGACGCCCGATCTCGATCTCCGCGAGATCCCGTTCGCGACCCTGGATCCGCTCGGCTCCCGTGACCTCGACCAGGCGTTCCACCTGGAACGCGAGGGTTCCGGTTATGCCGTCCGCTATGCGATCGCCGATGTGCCCGGCTTCGTCGCGCCGGGTGGGGCGGTGGATGCCGAGGCGCGGCGACGTGGCCAGACGCTGTACGCGGCAGACGGGAAGGTCCCTCTGCACCCGGAGGTCCTCAGCGAGGGCCGCGCCTCACTGCTGCCGGACGTCGACAGGCCGGCGCTCGTCTGGAGCTTCGCGTTGGACGCGAAGGGAGTCGTCACACGGTTCCGCCTGGAACGGGCACTCGTCCGATCCCGCGCACAGCTCGACTACGCGAGCGTCCAGGAATCCCTCGACCGTGGTGAGGAGGGCCCGGCCTCGCTCCTCCCGGAGATCGGCGCGTTGAGGGTCGAGCAGGAGGCGCTCCGCGGCGGTGCGAGCCTCAACATGCCGAATGAAGAGGTCATCCGCACGGTGGACGGCGGATACGCGATCGAGCGAGGCCATCCGCTCCCCGTCGAGGAATGGAACGCCCAGCTCTCCCTGATGACGGGGATGGCGGCCGCGTCGCTCATGCTCGAGGCCGGGATCGGAATCCTCCGCACCATGCCGCAGCCCGATGAGAGCGCCTTCGCCGCCTTCCGTCTGCAGACCGAGGCGCTCGGCCGACCGTGGACCGCTGGTCGATACGGCGACTACCTGCGAGGGCTCGACCGCGCGGACCCGATGACCCTGCCCGTGCTCGAGGCAGCGGCTTCTCTCTTCCGCGGCGCCGGATACGTGACGTTCGACGGCGCCGTGCCGTCCGACGCCGAGCAGGCGGCGATCGCGGCGCCGTATGCGCACGCCACCGCACCTCTGCGACGACTCGTCGACCGCTGGACGCTGGCGATCTGCCTCGCGATCTCCGAGGATCGACCTGTGCCGTCGTGGGCACGCGAGTCCCTGAACGACCTCCCGGGTCTGATGCAGGAGTCCGGCCAGCGGGCATCACGGCTCGACTCCGCCACCGTCAACTGCGTCGAGGCCGCGCTGCTCAGTCCGCTGGTCGGTCAGGAGGTCACGGCGACCGTCATCGAGGTACGCGGCGAACGCGCGACCGTCCAGATCGCGGATCCGGCGGTGACGGCATCGGCGCCGATCCCGGCGGGAGCTGCCCCGGGCGACGTCGTGCCGCTGCGCGTGATCCGCGCCGACATCGCCCGCGGTGAGATCGAGTTCGCCGTCTGACATACGCTGTCGGCGCGGATCACCTCGCCGTCGCCGAACGATTCGTCACCGCGAGCGACATCGATCTGCTGCCCATCGGAGACCGGCTCTTCGAACCCGAAGACAAGACGAGCGAGGCGTCGACGCACCGCGCCTGCGCTGAGAGGGCGTCAGGCCGCCGGGACGGCGGTCGTGGTCATCACCAGCAGCTGCGGATCGGTCAGGTCGAGTGAGACCGAGATCGACACGAACTCGGCGAGGGATGCGACATGTGTGCCGCCGCAGAGGATCTCCGCCGTGCCCTCAGGAAGCTCGCAGTGCCAGCTGCGCCGATCGACGATGGTCGGCCCCTCCGGGACGACACGACTCGGCGCACCGGACCCGACCCACTCCGCCAGTCGCGCATTGATCGCCACCTCGCGGTCCGCGAGCGTCGCCGCGAAGGTCTCGGTGTCGAATCCCGCTCGCCGCAGACTCTTGCCGAGCCGGTAGTCGTCGACCGAGCCGTCCTCATGGATGCGGCTCGACTGGTTGGCCCTGGCCTCGAAGTTCGGGGCGCCCAGAGCGTCGGCACCCGGGTCTTTGCGCCAGAGGTCGGCGAGTGCGAGATCGAGAGCCAGTGATGCGAGGTGGCAGGCGGTGTGGCCGCGGCTGAGGCCCGCTCGCCGGGGAACGTCCACCGACAGGTCCACGCGCGCTCCCTCGGCGAGCCATGCGGGTGCATCACCGTCGAGCGGGTGCCCGACGAGCCAGGTCCAGCCCTCGGCTCCGCGCTTCACCGGGATGTCCGCTCCGACGGCGAACACACCCTCGTCCGACACCGCGGCCATCACGGCCTCCGTGACCCGCACGGACACCCCGTCGGCCGCGATCTGGCCACTGTCGCCCGGCTGATCGGGCCAGGTGTGATCCACGGGGTGGAACGGTGTGGACTCGACGACCACGACGGTCCCGCCGCTCGGAGTGACGTCGACCCGCTGCACCGTGCTGGAGCCGGAACCGGCCCCCGAGGCGAATGTGACGGTGGTGGCGGAAGTCGATACGAGCATGCCTCCACTGTGGCACATGGCGGATGCCGGTCAGATCAGCCTGTCATCCTTCGGTCGCGGTGAGGATCGCGTCGAGGAGCCGCTCGTCCAGGAGCGAGTCGTCCATTCGTCACAGAAGCGCAACGACCGCGCGATCGGATACGCGGCGCGGTGGCGCGCCGCAGTAGCTCAGACCGTGACGACCTGCGCGGTGCCGAGGGGGGCTTCCGGACCCATGTCGGCGGCGATCCGGTTGGCCTCCTCGATCAGGGTGGCGACGATGTCCGCCTCGGGGACGGTCTTGATCACCTCGCCCTTGACGAAGATCTGCCCCTTGCCGTTGCCGGAGGCGACGCCGAGGTCGGCCTCTCGCGCCTCGCCGGGCCCGTTCACGACACAGCCCATGACGGCCACGCGGAGCGGCACGGTCATGTCCTTGAGCCCTTCGGTGACGTCCTCCGCGAGGGTGTAGACGTCGACCTGGGCGCGACCGCACGACGGGCACGAGACGATCTCGAGCTTGCGCTCCCGGAGGTTCAGCGACTGCAGGATCTGGTGGCCCACCTTGACCTCCTCGGCCGGCGGGGCGGACAGCGACACGCGGATGGTGTCGCCGATCCCCTCGCCGAGGAGGATGCCGAACGCCGTGGCGCTCTTGATCGTGCCCTGGAAGGCAGGACCGGCCTCGGTCACTCCGAGGTGCAGCGGCCAGTCTCCGCGCGCCGCCAGCTGGCGGTACGCCTTGACCATCACGATCGGGTCGTTGTGCTTCACCGAGATCTTGAAGTCATGGAAGTCGTGCTCCTCGAAGAGCGAGGCCTCCCACACGGCGCTCTCCACGAGCGCCTCGGGCGTCGCCTTGCCGTACTTCTCGAGCAGACGTCGGTCGAGGGAGCCCGCGTTCACTCCGATGCGGAGGGAGACCCCGGCATCCTTCGCGGCCTTCGCGATCTCGCCGACCTGGTCGTCGAACTTGCGGATGTTGCCGGGGTTCACGCGGACCGCCGCGCACCCGGCGTCGATCGCCTGGAAGACGTACTTCGGCTGGAAGTGGATGTCGGCGATGACCGGGATCTGGCTCTTCTTCGCGATGATGTGCAGCACGTCGGCGTCGTCCTGCGAGGGAACGGCGACGCGTACGATCTCGCACCCGGATGCGGTGAGCTCAGCGATCTGCTGCAGGGTGCCGTTGATGTCGGTGGTCTTCGTCGTCGTCATGGACTGCACGCTGACCGGCGCATCACCGCCGACGAGAACCTTGCCCACTCTGATCTGACGAGACTTGCGGCGAGGGGCGAGGACTTCGGGGATCTTCGGCATCCCGATATTCACTGCTGGCACATCCCCCAGCCTACGCCGCCAGGATGCGCGGGGGCTGGATGTCGCCCCCGCGTCACCCGCCGTTTCTCCGGGACGCCGGTGTGATAGTTTTCACCCCATGCTCGCGAACCTCACCTGGTGGCCCGCCTCCTAGGCGGTGTGTTCGCGTTCCCACGAATCCAGACCGCCTCCGGGGCGGTCTTTTCGTTGAGCCGAGCCGGAGCCACGCACAGGAGACCCCGATGACCCTCACCCGCCTCGCCGAGCTCACCGCAGATCCCACGGCGTCGTTCGTGCTCATCGCCCGCGACGGCACCGATACCGTCGAGCTGCTCACCGGCGACGTCGTCGACGTCGACCTGCTCGCGGACATTCCGCTGAGCATCGACGGTGCGCCGCGCGAGGTCTTCGCCATGGTCCCGTATCGCCAGGTGCGGGAGCGCGGATTCGTCGCGCAGGACGACGGGGCACCGCTGCGCTGCATCGTGGTGGACGAGCACATCCACGCGCCGACCCGGGATCTGCTCGACAGCCTGCCGAGCACCGCCGTGCCACTGCGCGGCGGCGGCTTCGACATCACGGACGACGACTACGCCGCCATCGTCGAGACGGTGATCTCCGACGAGATCGGACGAGGAGAGGGCGCGAACTTCGTCATCCGACGGGACTACACCGCGGAGATCGACGTCGACGACCGCACCGCGGCGCTCACCTGGTTCCGGGCGCTGCTGACGCACGAGCGCGGTGCATATTGGACGTTCGCCGTCGTGACCCCGGGTCACATCGCCGTGGGCGCGAGTCCCGAGGCGCACGTGGTCGCGAGGGGCGGCGTCGTCACGATGAATCCGATCTCGGGCACCTTCCGTCACCCGGTCGGAGGGGCGACGAAGGAGACCCTGGTCGACTTCCTCTCCTCGACCAAAGAGACCGAAGAGCTGTTCATGGTCGTCGACGAGGAGCTCAAGATGATGAGCGCCGTGTGCTCCGACGGCGGGCGCATCACCGGCCCGCACCTCAAGGAGATGTCGCGGCTGACCCACACGGAGTACATGCTCCGCGGACGCAGCCGTCTCGACCCGCGCGACATCCTGCGCGAGACCATGTTCGCGCCGACCGTGACCGGCTCCCCCATGCAGAACGCCTGCGCCGTGATCCGCCGGCACGAGCAGAAGCCCCGCGGCTACTACTCCGGCGTGGCCGCGCTGTTCACGCCGGACGGCGACGGAGGGCACGACCTCGACGCGCCCATCCTCATCCGCACCGTCTACCTCCGCGACGGTCGCCTGAACGTCCCGGTGGGAGCGACCCTCGTCCGCCACTCCGATCCTCTCGGCGAGGTCTCGGAGACCCACGGCAAGGCCGCAGGCGTGCTCGGGGCGATCGGCGCCATCCCGCGTGACGGCGCCGCAGTCACGCGCTCGGACCCCGACGCACCCGGACGGCCTCTCTCGCTCGCGGAGGACCCGGACGTCTCCGCCCTGCTGTCCTCGCGCAATGCACGACTCGCCGAGTTCTGGCTCAACCCGCAGGGCGAGGACGCGGTCGGGCCGTTCGCGGGACGTTCCGCGCTCGTCGTGGATGCGGAGGACCGCTTCACGACGATGCTCGCCCATCAGCTGCGCCACCTCGGTCTCGACGTGACGATCAGCGCCTGGAGCGACGTCGAGGAGGCGGCCGTCGACGCGGCGGACCTCGTGGTCGCGGGCCCCGGCCCCGGCGATCCGCGCGACACGAGCAGTCCGCGCATCGCGCGCATGAGAGACATCGTCACGCGCCGCCTCGAGGCCGATGCCCCGCTTCTCGCGGTCTGCCTCAGCCACCAGATCCTCGCGCACCGTCTCGGCATCGACCTGACGCCGCTCGCGTCACCGCATCAGGGCCTTCAGAAGTCGGTGCCCGTGTTCGGCGAGGACCCCTCGATCGGGTTCTACAACACCTTCACCGCCCGGGTCTCCCCCGGCGCGATCGAGGCCGGCGGAGCGCAGGTGTCGGCCGACCCCTCCAGCGGAGACGTGTACGCGCTTCGCGGTGAGCACTTCGCGTCCGTGCAGGGCCACCTCGAGTCGATCCTGTCGCGCGACGGCATCCGCACCCTGGAGCGTCTCGTCGAACACGCCCTGGCCTGACCCGGTCAGCCGCCCAGCAGCTTCACCGGGTTGAACAGGTCGGCGACGAGCAGCAGAGCGCCCATCGCGATCAGCAGCGTCGCCACGACGACCGTGAGCGGAACGAGACGCGTCGCATCGACGGGCGCCGGCGGCGGGCGGCGGAACGCCTTCGCCCATGCTCGACGGATGCCGTCCCACAGAGCGACCACCACGTGACCGCCGTCGAGCGGCAGCAACGGGATCAGGTTGAACACGAAGAGGGCGACGTTCAGTGATCCGAGGAGACCGAGGAGCACCGAGAAGCGGTTGAGGACGGGTGCGTCGGTGGCCGCGACCTCGCCTGCCAGGCGCCCCACGCCGACCACGCTCAACGGGCCGTTCGGATCACGCTCGCCGCCGGTCACGAGAGAGACCCCGACGTCCCAGAGTCGCACGGGAAGGGTGACGATCAGGGAGGCGACGCGACCGACGCTCTCGGCGGTCATCTGCGGCCCCGCACTCAGAGGCTGCGGGATGAAGGCCATCTGCGCCGCCATGCCGACGTACCCGACGGTCTTCACGACCTGCTCGCCGTCGGCGTCGAGCACCGGCTGTCCGCTGGCGTCCGTGATCGTCCGCTCGGCCGCGATAGGCGTCACCATGAGGCTCTTCTCGGCACCGTCGCGCAGCACGACCACATCGAGCGCCGTGCCTGGCGACGCCTGCACGATCGAAGTCGCCTCCGCGAACGTCGACACCGGGGCCCCATCGATCGAGACCAGCACGTCCTCCGGCTCGATCCCGGCCTCGGCGGCGGGCGTCGCGGGGTCGCCCGGCGAGCACTCGGTGGCCGTCGAATCGGCGGGGACGACGCACTCGTTCACGGAGGCGATCGTCGTGGATCCCTGCTGCACGCCGATCCCCGACACCAGCACCGTGAAGATCACGACGGCGAGGATGAGGTTCATGAACGGCCCGCCGAGCATGACCACCACCCGCTTCCAGACCGCAAGACGGTAGAACACCCGGTCCTCGGCGCCCTCTGCGATCGTCTCGTCGTTGGCGGAACGCGCGTCCTGGACGAGGGCGCGGAAGATCCCCCGCGCCGGACCGGCGTTGCGGGATGCCGGATACATGCCGGACATGGAGATGAACCCGCCCAGGGGCAGCAGCTTGACGCCGTACTCGGTCTCACCGATCCGCTTCGACCAGAGGCGTGGCCCGAAGCCGATCATGTACTGCCCCACGCGCACGCCGAACAGTTTCGCCGGCACGAGGTGGCCGATCTCGTGCAGACCGATCGACAGGCCGAGGCCGATCAGCATGAACAAGATGCCGGCCAGATAGAGCAGGATTTCCACGTGCCTACGGTACTGCCCTCCCGCTAGGAATCCGCCCGGCCCGCGACGGGCGGCACCGAGACGACCGATTAGGCTGAGAGCGTGACCTCCCGCCAGCTGCGACTTCTGCGTGCGGCAGCGGCGTCGACGGTGGCCACCCTCCTCGCGGCGGCGTCGCACACGGTCGCAGGCGGGGCGGCACCGCATCCGCTCCTCGTGCTCGCTGTCGCCTCTCTTCTGGTTCCCGTGGCCGCGGTGCTCATCGGCGTCCGCGCCTCCCGTCGGCGGGTCGCGCTCACCGTGCTCGTCAGCCAGGCGGCGTTCCACGTCGTGTTCCAGATGCTGGGTTCGCCCACCGGCATCCGGGCCGTCGACACCCACCACCATCACGTCGATCTCGCCGCCTTCGGCCCTGTCACGCAATCGGCGGCGCCCGGCGCACTCATGGTCGCGGCCCACATCGCCGCGGCGATCGTCACCACCATGCTGCTCTGGCACGGCGAGTCGATGGTGCGCGCGATCGCCGACTGGGTGCGCGCACGGCTCCTCCGCGTCTCCGCGACTCACCTCCCGGACCATGCGCGTCCCGCCTCTCTGATCTCCTCGCTCTTCCTCCCCCTCTCCGCGGGACTCGCCTCGTCGATATCCCGCAGAGGACCTCCCTCGCTCGTCTGATCGACTCACCGCCTGCACGGCGGATCTTCCACCCCGCGGACCTCCGCGCCTTCTCGCGCGCCCGCACACGAGCATTCAGGAGTATCACCATGCGTTCCCTCACCACGCCCCGCACCCTCGCCGCCGGACTCATCGGAGGCGCAGTCCTCGCCCTCGCCATCCCCGCCATGGCCAGCGCGCACGTCGGCGTCAGCCCTGACGAGCTCGTCGCGGGCGACCACGGCGTCCTCACCTTCTCGTTCGCACACGGCTGCGAGACGTCGCCGACCACCTCCTTGAAGATCACGATGCCGGAGGGGCTCGCGTCTGTCGCGCCCACTGCGGACAGCGATTGGACGATCGACATCGAGCGCGGAGACGACGGCCTCGTCAGCGCCGTGACATACACCGCAGTCACCCCCGTTCCCAACGACCTCCGCGGCGCCGTCAGCATGTCGGTCGGCCTCGACGAGGACACCCCCGACAGCCTCGCCTTCCCGGTGATCCAGACGTGCGTCGAGGGGAGCACCGAGTGGACGGAGATCGCCGAGGACGGCCAGGACCCGCACAGCCTCGACGCCCCCGCGCCGGTGGTCGAGGTCGCCGCCGCGGCCGACGGGTCGCACGGCGAGCACGGAGCCACGGCGGAGGCGACACGTGAGGAGTCGGACGCCGAGGCACCGGCGACCGACGCGCTCGGAACCGTTCTCGGCGCGAGCGGGCTCGTCGCCGGGGTCGCTGCGCTCGTCGTCTCGGTCCTCGTATACCGACGCAAGGCCTGACACCCTTCTGCGGCGCGTCTCCCAGCCGTTCTCCGCAGCCGGGAGACGCGCCGCACCAGGGACCGACGTGCGAGCCGTGAGAACATGGATGCGACATGTCGATTGAACAACAACCGAGCCTGCCTCCCGTGCTCCGCCCCGCGAACCCACCCCGGCGTGAGCTGTCCGAACTCGCCTCCCGATTCGCTCGCGACGTCCGCGGCGACGTCGACGGGGTGATCGTGTCCGGCATCACTCTCGCGACCGCCGACCTTCGCCCCGGGGAGGCCTTCGTCGCGATCCACGGCGTCAACCGCCACGGCGCCGAGTTCGCGGCTGCGGCCGCGGAGAAGGGCGCCGTCGCGATCATCACCGACGAGGCGGGGGCGGCCATCGCCGCGCCTGCGGGCCTGCCCGTCCTCATCGTCGACGATCCGCGTGGAATCCTCGGAGCGCTGAGCGCCTGGGTATACGGGACCGGTGCCGGTGCACCGCTGCCGACCCTGTTCGCCACGACGGGCACGAACGGCAAGACGAGCGTGTCGCACCTTCTCGAGGGCATCCTCGATCAGCTCGGCGTCGTGACGGGTCTCTCTTCTACGGCGGAGCGCCATATCGCCGGCGAGGTCATCGTGTCGCGGCTCACCACCCCCGAGGCGTCCGAGATGCATGCGCTGCTCGCCCTCATGCGCGAGCGCGAGGTCGAGGCCGTGGCGGTCGAGGTCAGCGCTCAGGCGCTCTCCCGTCACCGCGTCGACGGGATCCTGTTCGACGTGGCGGGGTTCACCAACCTCAGCCACGACCATCTCGACGATTACGCCGACATGGAGGAGTACTTCGAGGCCAAGCTGCCGCTCTTCCGCCCCGACCGCGCGCGGCGTGGCGTCGTGTGCATCGACTCCCCATCGGGTGCAGCCGTCGTCCAGCGCGCGGAGATCCCTCTCGTGACGGTGGGCACGCCGTCGATCGCCGCCGACCCTGAGGGCTCTGCACGCGCCGACTGGGTGGTCGTGATCGACGAGGAGCGGACCTCAGGAACGACGTTCACTCTCACCGGCCCCTCGGGAACCCTCACGACGACGGTTCCCGTGATCGGCCAGCACATGGCGGCGAACGCGGCGCTCGCGATCGTCATGCTCCTGGAGGGCGGCTACGCCTGGGACCGCATCGTCGACGCGCTCGAGCGCGACGGCGGCATCCGCGCGTATCTGCCCGGCAGGACGCAGCTCGTCTCCGGAGAATCCGGCCCGGCGGTCTTCGTCGACTTCGGGCACTCGCCCGACGCGTTCGAGAAGACGCTCGCCGCTGTCCGCCGCGTGACGCCCGGCAAGGTCCTCATGCTGTTCGGCGCCGACGGCGATCGCGACGCGAGCAAGCGGTTCGACATGGCTCGCACGGCCGTCGAGGGCAGCGACATCCTCGTCGTCACGGATCACCACCCCCGCTTCGAAGACCCGGACTCGATCAGGGCCACGCTCGTCGAGGGCGCGCGCAGGGCACGGCCGGACGCCCAGATCCACGAGTACTCGCCGCCCGAGCAGGCCATCGCCGCGGCGGTCGGACTCGTGGGTGAGGGAGACGCCATCCTGTGGGCCGGCCCCGGCCACCAGGACTACCGCGACATCCGCGGAGTGCGCACTCCGTACTCGGCGCGGGAGCTGGCCCGCCGGGCGCTGCGCGCTGCCGGATGGCCCGTGCCCGACTCCCGCTGGCCGGTCCCCTACCCCGACGAGGACTGACCTCGCGGAGCACGGAGCTCGCTCGCGCCGCGGTCAGGCCCGGTCGATGAATCGGTCGGCCGTGCGCCGGGCCCACGTCTCGGCCTCCGCGAGGGATTCGACCGTCAGCGTCTGCGGCGGCTCGTGCGCATCGACCACGCGCGAGATCGTGTCGACGATCTCGAGGAACGGGATGCGCCCCTCATGGAAGGCGATGACCGCCTGCTCGTTGGCCGCGTTGTAGACGGCCGGGAAGGTGGATCCGGCGCGTCCCACCGACTTGGCGAGGTCGACCGCGGGGAAGGCGGCGTCGTCGAGGGGCTCGAACGTCCACGACGAGGCCGTCGTCCAGTCCAGAGGTCGTCCGACCCCGCCGACCCGGTGGGGCCAGTCCAACCCGAGCGAGATCGGAAGCCGCATGTCCGGGGGCGAGGCCTGGGCGATCGTCGACCCGTCGACGAACTCGACCATGGAATGGACGATCGACTGCGGATGCACGACGACCTCGATGTCGTCGTAGGCCACATCGAAGAGGAGGTGGGCTTCGATCACCTCGAGCCCCTTGTTCACGAGCGTGGCAGAGTTCGTGGTCACCATCCGCCCCATGTCCCAGGTCGGGTGGGCGAGGGCCTCCTGCGGCGTCACGTCACGCATCGTCTCGCGGGAGCGACCGCGGAACGGACCGCCCGATGCGGTCACGACCAACCGCCGCACCTCCGCATGCGTTCCGCTGCGGAGCGCCTGCGCGAGCGCGGAGTGCTCGGAGTCCACCGGGACGATCTGCTCGGGTGCCGCCGCCGCGAGAACGAGCTCGCCCCCGACGATGAGCGACTCCTTGTTCGCGAGCGCCAGCGTCCGCCCCGCCTTCAACGCGGCGAGCGTCGAACCGAGTCCGATCGATCCGGTGATGGCGTTGAGGACGACGTCCGCCTCGACGTCACGGACCAGCTGCTCGGCCTGGTCGGCCCCCAGCGCCGTGTCCTCCACCTGGAACGCGGCCGCCTGCTCCGCGAGCATCTCGCTGTTGGAGCCCGCAGCGAGCCCGACGAGCTCGAACCGCCGTGGATTGGCCCTGATGACGTCGAGCGCCTGGGTGCCGATGGAGCCGGTGGAGCCGAGGACGATGATGCGACGCATGCCGCCAGCCTATGACACGCCCTCGGCCCGCTCGACGCGGCTTACGGAGCCTGCTCGATCGGAGTGGTCGCGAGGATGTCGACGACGAACACGAGCGACTCGTTCTGGAGCTCGTTGCCCTCAGAGGCGCCGTAGCCGTCCTTCGGAGGCATCGTGACGAGCACCTGCGAGCCGACCTTCTGTCCTTCGAGTGCGAGACGGAATCCCGTCACCACGCCACTGGTCTGGAACTGCGCCGGCACGGCGTCACGGCCCCAGCTCGAATCGAACTCGCTGCCGTCCGACCACTTCACGCCCCGGTACTGGACGGTGACGAGATCGCCCGGTGCGACCTCAGCACCCTCACCCTGCTTGAGGACGACGACCTCGGTCTCCGCCGGCGCATCCCCGTCGGGGATGGTGATGGACGGCGACCCGGCGTCGTCGAGTTCGACCGCGGGAGCCCCATCGGCCGGCTCCTGCTCGGAACCCGAGGCGATGACGGGCAGCTGCTCGATCGTCTCGACGTACAGGATGCTCGCGTGCGAGCCCTCCTGCGCCGCCGGAAGGGTCAGGACCACGCTGGAGCCGATCGGCAGGCACTCGGCCGCGACCGTGAACACCGTGGACTGCGTGGGGTCGACCATCTGCTGCGGGTTCTGCGTCGAGAGCAGAGCCGACAGAACGCCGTCCGGGCCACGCTCGGACGTGCTCAGCACCTCGTTCGTCGTCGCGTCGACGAGCTGGTAGCGAAGCGACACGAGATCGCCGGGAAGGACCTCATCGCCATCGCCCTCGACGACGACGCTCCGCTGCGCCTCTGTGATCTCGGTGCCCGCCGGGACGGAGACTGTGGCACCAGCGCCGGAACCCTCGACCGCGACGGCGTCGGAGCCCGCGCCGGAGGGAAGATCCGCGAGGCACGAGGCGTCGGCCGACGGAGCGGCCGTGCCCGTCGACTCCGGCGCTGCATCGCCGGAGCATCCGGCCAGGAGCAGGGTCGCCGCGGCGACGGTGGACAGGACGATGAGCGGACGCTTGCGCACAGTGAGACCTCGAGATCGCGGGCGGGACAAACCCCCATCATCCCCCATACCCCTTTGTCCGCGCTGGGAGACGCGCGCCGGAGCTCCATTCCGATGCCGGCATGGATTCCGGAGTAACCTGCTCTGATGACGTCAGAGCAGTCCGTGGAGCCCGAACCGTCGCCCGCAGAGACCGCGAAGCCTCGTCACGCAGGGCTCACCTATGTTCTGGGCCGCAGCCTCATCAGCATCCTCGCCAGGACGATCTACCGCCCCCGCATCGAGGGCAAGGAGAACGTGCCCCAGGAGGGCGCGGTCATCTTCGCGAGCAACCATCTGTCGTTCATCGACTCGATCGCGATCCCGGTCGCCGCTCCGCGACCGGTGCACTTCCTCGCCAAGTCCAGCTACTTCGAAGGCACCGGGGCGCGTGGCTGGCTGAGCCGCAACTTCTTCGAGTCGATCGGCGCCATCCCGGTGCGTCGCGGCGCCGGCCAGGCCGCGCTCGACGCACTGGACCAGCAGCGTCAGCTGCTCGACGAGGGACTCGCGGTCGCGCTGTATCCCGAAGGCACCCGCTCCACCGACGGCCGTCTGTACAAGGGACGTACGGGTGTCGCCTTCCTCGCGCTGCAGACCGGGGCGCAGGTCGTGCCGGTGGGACTGATCGGCACGGACAAGGTCATGCCGGTCGGAGCCAAGATCCCGACGCTCGCGGAGCGCATCACCGTGCGGTTCGGGGAACCGCTCGACCTGTCTCCGCACGGTCCGGCATCGAGCGGGCGTGCGCGCCGCCTGGCGACGGATGAGATCATGGCGGCGATCCACGCCCTGTCCGGTCAGGAGCTCGCCGGCTCCTACAACGAAGCACCCGCTCAGGGACCGATCGAGAAGATCAAGCAGGCTCTGCCGCACGAACGCCGTTGAGTTCGCCCCGACTCTGACGCTTCCCGGTCCGGTGCGTTCCGGTCAGGCCCCGAGGGCCGTGACCGTCGCCTCGTGCCGTACCGGGAAGTTCATCGAGTTGGCGATGAAGCACCACTCGCGCGCCTGCGCATGCGCCCGCTCGGCGGCCTCGATCATCGAGGGATCCGCGACGACGACCTCCGGTCGCAGCATCACCTCGACGAAGGCTCCCCCGCCGGCCCCGTTCTCACGCATCATCCCCGACGCCGAGTCGCGGTAGGAGACCACGACCACGCCGGCGGTCACGCAGGCATGGAGGTACGACAGCAGATGGCACTCGGAGAGCGACGCCAGCAGCAGATCCTCGGGGTTCCACCGCGTCGCGTCTCCGCGGAACGGCTTGTCGGACGATGCCAGGATGTCGGGCTTGCCGTCGACCTCGAGCAGGACGTCTCGCCGATAGTCGCGGTATCCGCTGGTGCCGGTCCCGCTGTTGCCCGTCCAGGTCGAGGTCAGGGAGTAGTGGTGCTCACCGAGAGCGGCGGAGTGTGCCATCCCTCCAGTCTGCCAGTGCTCGGCCGCGGGGGGCTCGGCCGCGGGGGGCTCGGCCGCGGGGTGCTCGGTCGCCGGACGACCGTTCGCCGGGGCCGGTGCGGGCCCGCGAGGACGACGCACGATCGGACGGTATCCTTGCCAGGTGCCGGAAACTCTCACCGTTCAGGATGCCGTGGAACTCGCCGTCGTCGAACGGAGCGGATTCGTCGAATCCCGTCATGCCGGCGTCGCGGTTGTGCTCTCGCCCGACGGCGACGTGATCGCACGCCACGGGAACGCCGACGCGCTGGTCCTCCCCCGCTCGAGCCTCAAGCCTCTGCAGGCCGTCGCGTGCATCACGGCGGGCGCCGCGCTCGAGGGCGAGCAGCTCGCCCTTTCGACCGCGAGTCATGCGGGCACGGACAGACACGCGTCCGTCGTGCGCGACATGCTCACCGAGGGGGGACTCACCGAGGACCACCTCGCCTGCCCTCCGGCGTGGCCGACCGACTCGACGACACGCGACGAGCTGGTCCGGGAGCACGGACAGCCGACGCGCCTGCGGATGAACTGCTCGGGCAAGCACGCCGCCATGCTGCGCGCGTGCGTGGCGACCGGATGGGACACCACCGGATACCTCAACCCCGACCACCCGCTGCAGGCGCACATCAGGGACGTCGTCGAGCGCCTCGCCGGAGAGAAGATCGCCCACACGGCGATCGACGGATGCGGGGCTCCCGTCCACGCCCTCACCCTGACGGGTCTCGCGCGGGCGATCCACCGCATCGGCAGCGCCTCCGAGCGGTCCCCGTTCGCCCTGCACCGCGTCGCGGGCTCCCTCGTGCGGGCGGTGCGCGAGCATCCGTGGACCATCGACGGCCCGGGCCGCGCGGACACCCTCGCCATCGAGCGCCTCGGCGTGTTCGCGAAGGGCGGCGCGGAAGGCGTCATGGTGATGGTCGCCCCGAACGGCACGACCGTCGCTCTCAAGATGCTCGACGGAGCGCCTCGCGCCTCGACCATCGTCGCCGCGACGTTGCTGGCCCGAGCGGGGTCGCTGTCCGACGAAGCGGTCGGTGCCCTCGCCGACGAGCTCTCCCTGGAGGTGCTCGGCGGAGGCCTGCCCGTAGGCGCCGTCCGCCCCGGGAGCGGTATCTGACGGCGCCCAGCCTCCTCCGGCTCCCTGGAGGTTCCTGCGGCTTCCGCAATCCGTCACAGGGACGCAAGAGGGGCGAGCACCACGCGTCGCGGTGCCTCGGAGCCGATGATCGACCACGCCCTTCCGGCGTGCGGTCGCGCGTAGGGCGGCAGCTCACGTACACCGCACAGCTGTCTCAGCTCGACGGCGTTCTCCGCCCGGATGAGCACCTCCCCCTCGCGGCGCACCGACTGCCACAGTCCCCATTCACGCTGCCACAGGTCCGGCTCCCCCACCAGAAGGGTCGGACGCTCGTGATCCGCCTCCGCGGTGAGCGCATCGGTCGCCGAGATGACCCTCCATTCCGGATGAGCAGCACTCATCGCTCGGATCACCGATCGTGCGCCCGCCGTGATCAGCGCCGTGACGGGCGCGGTGGGGATCCACCCGGGCTGCTCGAGAACGTCAGACGACGCACTCGGCGCGGTCACGGATCGTTCCGGCGGCATCCAGGCGAGCTGCAGCTCACGCTCCCCGATGCGCGCGCGGCCGGGCGGTCGATCGGCGTCGAACCCTGATGCATCGCCACCCGCGGCGAGGTGATCCACGCGGCTCGGCATGCGCAGCAGCCCCCGTCGGGGCAGGGCGTCGATGAGCCTTCCGACCGCCCCCGATGCGCGCGCAGCGGTGATCACGAACGTCGTACCGGCGCCGCTGCGGAGGATCCGCTCCCACTGTTGGACGAGATGCTGGCCGTAGTCCGCAGGAAGATCGCCGATCTGAGCGTCGATGTCGTCGCAGAGCACCAGCAGCGGCGCCGGGTCACCGTGCCTTGCGAGAGCGACGACGGCGTCCCAGGCGAGCTCGGCGTCGCGCGGGATCCATACCGCCTCGGGATACTGCGTACGCAGGCAGCGCAGGGCCGAGGTGCGGCCCGATCCCGGTGCCCCGAGGAGGACGAGGCCCCGGTCGGTTCCGGGGCGGATGACCTCCAGCGGCTGTCGCTGGTTGGCGGGGTCATCCGCGCGTCCGAGCACCAGTTCTCCCGCGGCTGCCTCTCTGGCCACGTCATCGAGAGGAAGCAGGGTCGGCAGCGCGGGGAGCCAGGGACTGCGAGAACGCGCGGCGTCGGACCATCGCGTCGAGACCCGCCGGAGATCGGCCGGGCCGGTGAGAGCCACTCGCCCGGGTCGCGGGTCGCCATCTTGCGGACGACGAACGAGCACGATTCCCCGTGACCCGACACCGCCCGGGAGGTCTGCGGCCGCGTCGCTTCCGAGGACGGTTCTGCTGTCGGCGGCATCGCTCACCCGGAGGCTCAGGCGCAGCGGGCAGTTCGTGGCGAGTGCGTCGCGGATCACGCCCGACGCGCGCTGGGTCCCGATGATGAGGTGCATCCCGAGTGCCCTCCCCCGCGCGGCGATGTCCGTGAACACCGACCCGAGCTCGGCGTGCTCCTGAAGGAGGGCTGCGAACTCGTCGACAACGATGACCAATCGCGGCAGGTCGACCTCGCTCGCATCGCGTGCGCCGGCGGACGACAGCACCGCCTCTCGGCGACGGAGCTCTGCCGTCAGGCTCGAGACGCCGCGCCGTGCGCCCGCCTCGTCGAGATCCGTGATGACGGCGGCCACCTGCGGAAGCTGTCGCAACGGCTCGAACGCCGTGCCTCCCTTGAAATCCGCGAGGACGAACGTGACCCGATCGGGACCGTGTGCGCTCGCGATGGCGGTGACCCAGGACACGAGCAGCTCGCTCTTGCCCGTCCCCGTGGTCCCGGTGACGATCGCGTGCGGTCCGTCGTCGACGATGTCGAGCACGAGGTCCTCCCGTTCTCCTCGGCCGATCACCGCGGAGAGCCCTGGCGGCATCGGCGGCTGTACGAGATCACCGAGCTGGATCGAGTCCGGCAGCCCGCCGAGCTCGTCGTCGTCCTTCGTCCGCATCGCCGCGGCAGCGATGCTCTGCGCCGAGGAGAGTCCCTCGACGGAGAGGGCGACGAGCCCATCCGGAGTCCGGAGCCGTGCTCGGGCGGGCTCCATGACCTCGAGGACCGTCGTCACCCCCGGAGGAACCTCCTCCTCGCGTCCGAGCAGCCAGATGACGGCGTCGACCTCGGGGCGGACATCGCCCGCGCGAGAGACGCCGAGGGCGAAGGGATCCCGGCGTCGACGGCTGACACCCTCCCGCGCGAAAGGGGCGAGTCCGAGATCGTCGAGCCGGTCTCCGATCACCGAGAGCTCTGCGGCACCGAATCTCAGGCAGAGCTGGACGACCAGCGCCCTGGCCACCGCCTCCGTCACCGGCCGAGCCCCACGCAGCCCGATACCACCGCCCAGCGTCACGCTGACGGGCGTGTCGTCGAGCACGGCGCATCGGCGCTGGAAGTCCCTCTCGCGTTCGCCGTCTCCGCCCGCCGCACGGATGCCGCTCGCCGTGGAGCCGCTGCCCACCACGACCTTGGTTGCCGCATCGGGGCGCTCCGGACCCCTGAGCGGGGGGTCTGTCAGGCAGTGCGCCGCGTCCGGCTGCCTGTGCCACCGCAGCTGCCGCTCATGGTCCTGCCGTCGCAGGAGCTCCGCCTCGGCGACGGACCAGGCGCCGTCAGAGTCCTCTTGCGCCGAACGCCGGGCCTTCCGCTGTGCACGCGCACCGTCCATCACAGACGCGAGCAGCATGAGCGGCCCCAGAGCGGCGAAGCAGAGGGAGTAGATGGAGCCGGTCACCGCCCAGAGGATGACGCCGGCCGCCACGGGGACGGATGCCGCGACGAAGGGAATCGGAGGTCGTCTCGGTGGGGCCGGTTCCGAAGGTGCGGCGATCGGGGAGGAGTCCATGCCGACCAGTCGACCCCACGTCGCGGTGCCGCAGGCTGCTCCTCACAGGCGTGAGGCTGCTATTCGGCGGCGGGCTCGTTTGTGGAGGAGGATTCGTCGGTCACCTGGACGACCACGAGCGTCACGTTGTCGCGGCCACCGTTCTCCAGAGCCGCCGCGAGCATCGCATCCACCGCTGCGCCGGGGTCGGCGTTCTCACGGAGGAAGTGCTGGATCCCGTAATCCGTGAGCTCCTTGGTGAGGCCATCGGAGCAGATGACGAAACGGTCGCCCGCGCGCACGTCGAGTGAGACGTAGTCGGGCGCCGTCAGCTCGCTCGCGCCGACCGCGCGCGTGATCACGTTGCTGTACGGATGCCCCTCGGCCTCTTCGGGGCTGATCTTGCCGGACGCGATGAGTTCCTGCACGACGGAGTGGTCGGTCGTCACCTGCACCAGTCGGTCGTCACGCAGCAGATAGACGCGGGAGTCGCCGATATTGAGAGCGACCCAGTGCGGGTCGCCGTCGCCGAACTCCAGGAAGACACCGGTGAGCGTCGTGCCCGTTCCTTCGTCGGTCGTCTCGGGGTGATCGGCGATGTCGCCGACCGCCAGCGCCAGCGCCCCCTCGATCGATCCGCGCTCGACCGTTCCGTCCGCGACGATGGCCTCGAGGCGCGTGACGGTGCTCCGGCTGGCGATCTCGCCGCCGGCGTGCCCGCCCATCCCGTCCGCGACGATGAACAGCGGGTACTCGGCGAAGAACGCGTCCTGATTTGTCTCGCGGCGACGGCCGACATCGGTCACACCTGCCCACGACAGCACCAGCGGGCGCTGCGCAACCGTGACGCTGTGCGTCTTCGTCGTCGTGTCAGACACTCGTCGCCTCCGAATCGACCGTGAGTCGGGGGGTCTCACAGTACTCACACATCGTAGTGGACCCTGCTCCCGACATATCGCCACTTCGCGCCATGCGAGAGGGCGGATACGTCGATCCCGCGATGACACGAACCATACGTCCACGCTATCGCCTCGCAGCGCGCCCACCGTGCACTCGTCCAGGACGGTACACGCACAGAACCCCCGACCGGAGTCGGGGGTTCTGTGGTTCGACGATCAGGCCGGCGGCTGGTTCGGGTCGGTCGGCGGAGCGGGCGGCGCTGCCGGAGGTGCCGTGGGCGGTGCCGGCGGGACCTGCGGTGCTGCGGGCGGTACCGACGGCGCAGGCGGCGGAACCTGGGGTGCCGCCGGAGGCTGACCGGGAGCAGCGGCGGGCGGCGTGTAGCCGGGCTGCGCCGGAGGAGCATAGCCGGGCTGGGCCGGAGGAGCATAGCCCTGAGGCGCCGGGGGCGCGTAGCCCTGCGGTGCTCCGTAGCCCTGGGGCGCACCGTAGCCCGGTGCGGCGGCGGCACTCGGCTGAACCGGCACACCCTGCCAGACCGTCGTGTCGGCGAGGAAGCCGTTGCCGGCCCACGGCGCGGGTGCGATGTTCGGGTTCCACCGCGACTTGTCGAACGCGTTGATGCCGTACCAGACGATCGAGAGCAGGACGAAGAGGACGACCCACACGGCGTCCTTCTGGAGCTTGAGTCCCACGCGCCAAGCGGCGAGAGCCAGCACGACCGCGAGGGCGATACCCGTGAGGAAGTTGAGGTACGGGATGAACGAGAGGGCGATGCCGATCAGCACGACCCATGGGGACACGTCACCGAGCTTCGCGAAGACCATCGTGTTGTAGACCGGAACCCACGCACGCCACTTGCCCTGGACGCCCGCCTTCTCGAAGATCTTCATCAGGAAGATCGACGAGATCACATAGAACGCCGCTGCGAAGAGCAGACTGATCAAGAAGACAGCGAAGATGCCGGCGATAGCCGCCCCGTTGTCGTAATAGTCGTTGTACATGATCCCCTCCGGATCCGATGGAGCGGACGCTGTGCGCGCCGCGTCACCAACCATATCGGTGTGCCGATATTCGGAGCAACGACAGACGCGACGAACGCCGTGCGTGCGCGACGCGGGTCATTCCGCGACGACGAGCTCCACCACTCCCGGTTCCTCGGCATCACGGAGGACGATCTCGTGACCCCCTGCCCACCGACGCAGGCTGCGGAGCGACCCCACCCGCGGGCGGCTCTCGGCGAGGCGCCGCACCAGCAGACCCTTGGACTTCTTGTTGAAATGGTTGAGCGCACGTCCGTGCTCAGTCACGACACGGACGTACGCCGACGGGACGTGCGCGGGGACGGGTCCGAGCGCCACGTATGCCTCGCTTCGCAGATCGAGCACGAAGTCGGGCTCCTCCCCCGCGATCGCTGCTGTGGCCGCCGTCGCCCAGTGGCTGCGCAGCGATGCCATTCCCGGCACGGATGTCCCCGCAGCGAGTCGGTACGGGGGGATGCCGTCCAGTGCGCCGACGGGACCGAATGGCGCCGAGTGGATCCACACGTGCTCACCGAGCCAGCGTCGAGAGGCCGCCGTCAGCGAGGCCGCGTCCAGGGCGTCGTACAGCACCCCCGTGTATCTGTCGACCGCGGGCATGGTCCGCGCGGAGCGGAGCATCCGGTTGTGCTCGACCTCACCCGCCTGCCTGGCGCTCAGTTTGAGCACCCGACGGGCAGCCTCCTCGTCGGCGGCGAGGTCTACGAGCGCGTCGACCATGTCATCTCTCTGACGCCGCAGTGCGGGGAGGGACAGAGCCGCGACCTCGAATGCCGGGCCGCTTCCCCCCGGATGCTTCGTCTCGGACGGTGGAAGAAGGATCTTCATGAAACCTCGATCACGCAGACGCCTCCGCCTCGACACCCGAAGGTGCCGAGGCGGACGCGATGTGAAGAACTGCTCAGGCGATGAGTGCGGCGTTGCCGGCCACGATCGTCAGGACGTCGCCTTCCATGGAGAGGAAGCCGTCCTGCGCGTTGGCCAGCACCTTGGTGCCGTCCGTCTGGGTGATCCTGACCTGGCCCTCGGCGAGGATCGCCAGGACCGGCTCGTGGCCGGCCATGAAGCCGATCTCACCCTCGACGGTCTTGGCGACCACGAGGCTCGCGTCGCCCGTCCAGACCTCCGCGTCCGCGGAGACCAGGCTGACGTGCAGGGAGCTGGAGCCGTTCGCCATGGTCAGGCGTTCTCCTTCTGGATCTTCGCCCACTGCTCTTCGACGTCAGAGATGCCACCGACGTTGAAGAAGGCCTGCTCGGCGACGTGGTCGAAGTCACCGCGGGTGATCGCATCGAACGACTCGATGGTCTCCTTGAGCGGGACGGTCGAACCCTCGACACCGGTGAACTTCTTCGCCATGTAGGTGTTCTGCGAGAGGAACTGCTGGATGCGACGTGCACGCGACACGACGATCTTGTCCTCCTCGGAGAGTTCGTCGACACCGAGGATGGCGATGATCTCCTGCAGTTCCTTGTTCTTCTGCAGGATCTGCTTGACCGTCGTGGCGACGCGGTAGTGGTCCTCGCCCAAGTAGCGGGGGTCCATGATGCGCGACGTCGAGGTCAGCGGGTCGATGGCCGGGTACAGACCCTTCGACGCGATCTCACGCGAGAGCTCCGTGGTGGCGTCGAGGTGGGCGAACGTGGTCGCCGGAGCCGGGTCGGTGTAGTCGTCGGCGGGCACGTAGATCGCCTGCAGCGAGGTGATCGAGTGGCCGCGCGTCGACGTGATGCGCTCCTGGAGGAGGCCCATCTCGTCGGCGAGGTTCGGCTGGTATCCCACGGCGGAGGGCATGCGACCCAGCAGCGTGGAGACCTCGGAACCGGCCTGCGTGAAGCGGAAGATGTTGTCGATGAAGAGCAGCACGTCCTGCTTCTGCACGTCACGGAAGTACTCCGCCATCGTCAGAGCCGACAGCGCGACGCGCAGACGCGTTCCCGGCGGCTCGTCCATCTGGCCGAAGACGAGGGCGGTCTTGTCGAAGACGCCCGCCTCCTCCATCTCGTGGATCAGGTCGTTGCCCTCACGGGTGCGCTCACCGACACCGGCGAACACCGACACACCACCGTGATCCTGCGCGACGCGCTGGATCATCTCCTGGATCAGGACGGTCTTGCCGACGCCGGCACCACCGAACAGACCGATCTTCCCACCCAGCACGTAGGGCGTGAGGAGGTCGATCGACTTGATACCGGTCTCGAACATGGTGGTCTTCGACTCGAGCTGGTCGAAGTTCGGCGCCTTGCGGTGGATCGGCCAGCGCTCGGTGACCTCGATGGTCTCGCCGGGCTCGAGGTTCAGGACCTCGCCGATCACGTTGAAGACCTTGCCCTTGGTGACGTCACCGACGGGAACCGAGATGGCCTCGCCCGTGTCGCGCACTTCCTGGCCGCGAACGATGCCGTCGGTGGGCTTCAGCGCGATGGCGCGAACCAGGTCGTCGCCGAGGTGCTGAGCGACCTCGAGGGTGATCTCCGTGGACTCCTCGCCGATGACGATGGTGGTCTTCAGAGCGTTGTAGATGTCGGGGATCGAGTCGTGCGGGAACTCGATGTCGACAACCGGACCGTTGACGCGCGCGACGCGCCCGACGACCGCGGTCGCCGGCTGGTCAGCCGTAGCGGTGGGGGTCATTTCTTCGTCTCTTTCCTGATGGTCTATTTGCTCGACGAGAGCGCGTCGGCGCCGCCGACGATCTCCGCGATCTGCTGCGTGATCTCCGCCTGACGCGCGTTGTTGCGCAGACGGGTGTAGTCGGTGATGAGCTTGTCGGCGTTGTCGCTGGCCGACTTCATCGCCTTCTGCGTCGCGGCCTGCTTGGCGGCGGACGACTGCAGGAGAGCGTTGAAGACGCGGCTCTGGATGTACACCGGCAGGATCGCGTCGAGAACGGTCTCGGCATCCGGCTCGAACTCGTACAGCGGGTAGACGGCGCTACCGGCCTCCGAGTCATCGGCTTCCGTGATCTCCAGCGGAAGCAGGCGCACGGACTCCGGCGTCTGCGTCATCATGCTGACGAAACGGTTGTACACGAGGTGGATCTCGTCGACGCCGCCCTCGTCCGCACCGCGCGAGAAGTCCTCGAGCAGCGTGGCCGAGATCTCCTCCGCCGTGTGGAACGACGGGGTGTCGGTGTCGCCGGTCCACTCCGCGGCCGCCGCGATGCGACGGAACTGGAAGTAGCCGACGGCCTTGCGACCGACGAGGTAGAACACCGGCTCCTTGCCCTGCCCGCGCAGGAGCTCGGCGACCTCGAGACCCTCACGGAGGATCTGCGAGTTGAAGGCTCCGGCGAGACCGCGGTCCGACGAGAAGATCACGACCGCGGAGCGGCGGATCGTCTCGGGCTCACGGGTGAGCGGGTGATCGACATTCGAGTGCGTCGCGACGGCCGACACTGCCCTCGTCACGGCCCGCGCGAAGGGGCTGGACGCCTTGACGCGTGCCATCGCCTTCTGGATGCGCGAAGCCGCGATGAGTTCCATCGCCTTCGTGATCTTCTTGGTCGTCTGAGCAGAGCTGATCTTCTGCTTGTAGACCCTGAGTTGAGCGCCCATGAATCAGTTCCTCACGCGATTACGCGCGACGACCCTTGACGATCTTCTCCTGGTTGACGTCCTCAGCCTCGGCTGCAGCGTGCTCCTCGTGACCGGGAGCGCCGATGGCGTGTCCCTTGCCACCCCGGAACTCCAGGAGGAAAGCGTCGGTGTGCTTGTCGAGCTCAGCCACCGTGTCGTCGTCGAGGACGTTCGTCTCACGCAGCGTGTCGAGAACCTTCGTGTTGCGACGGAGGTAGTCGAGCAGCTCGCGCTCGAAACGCAGGACGTCCTCGACCTCGATGGTGTCGAGCTTGCCCTTGGTTCCGGCCCAGATCGAGACGACCTGCTCCTCGACGGGGTACGGCGAGTACTGCGGCTGCTTGAGCAGCTCGGTCAGACGCGCACCGCGGGAGAGCTGTCGACGCGAAGCCGCGTCGAGGTCGGACGCGAACATCGCGAACGCCTCGAGGGAGCGGTACTGCGCGAGCTCCAGCTTCAACGTTCCGGAGACCTTCTTGATCGACTTCACCTGGGCGTCGCCACCGACTCGCGAGACCGAGATACCCACGTCGACCGCCGGACGCTGGTTGGCGTTGAAGAGGTCGGACTGGAGGAAGATCTGGCCGTCCGTGATCGAGATCACGTTGGTCGGGATGTACGCCGAGACGTCGTTCGCCTTGGTCTCGATGATCGGAAGACCGGTCATGGATCCCGCGCCGAGCTCGTCGGACAGCTTCGCGCACCGCTCGAGCAGACGGGAGTGCAGGTAGAAGACGTCGCCCGGGTAGGCCTCGCGGCCCGGCGGACGGCGCAGCAGCAGCGACACGGCACGGTAGGCCTCGGCCTGCTTCGACAGGTCGTCGAAGATGATGAGGACGTGCTTGCCGCCGTACATCCAGTGCTGGCCGATGGCCGAACCGGTGTAGGGGGCGAGGTACTTGAAGCCGGCGGGGTCGGACGCGGGAGCCGCCACGATGGTGGTGTACTCCAGAGCGCCGGCCTCTTCGAGCGCGCCCTTCACCGAAGCGATCGTCGAGCCCTTCTGACCGATGGCGACGTAGATGCAGCGAACCTGCTTGTTGACGTCGCCCGACTCCCAGTTGGCCTTCTGGTTGATGATCGTGTCGATCGCGATGGCCGTCTTGCCGGTCTGGCGGTCGCCGATGATCAGCTGACGCTGACCACGACCCACGGGGATCATCGCGTCGATGGCCTTGATGCCGGTCTGCATCGGCTCGTGCACCGACTTGCGCTGCATGACGCCGGGAGCCTGGAGCTCGAGCTCGCGCACACCCTCGGTGGCGATCGAGCCGAGGCCGTCGATCGGGTTTCCGAGCGGGTCGACCACGCGGCCCAGGTAGCCGTCGCCGACCGGGACGGAGAGGACCTCACCCGTGCGGGTGACTTCCTGGCCGGCCTCGACGCCGGTGAAGTCACCGAGCACGACGACACCGATCTGGTGCTCGTCGAGGTTGAGCGCAAGACCCTTGGTGCCGTCCGCGAAGGTGACGAGCTCGTTCGCCATCACCCCGGGCAGCCCCTCGACGTGCGCGATGCCGTCGGCGGCGTCGATGACGGTGCCGACCTCGGTCGCCGCGGCCCCAGTGGGCTCGTATGCTGCGGCGAAGTCCTTCAGCGCGTCACGGATGACGTCGGGGCTGATCGATAGTTCTGCCATTGTCTTCCCTTTGTATCTGGGTGCGCGGTTCCCCGCGCGAAGTCGTGTTAGCCCGCGAGCTTCTGGCGAAGATCGGCGAGTCGAGCGGAGATGCTGCCGTCGATGACGTCATCAGCGATCTGCACGCGCAGACCTCCGACGACGGAGGGGTCGATGACCACGTTGAGCGAGACGCGTCCGTCGTAACGCCGCGAGAGTGCGTCGCTGAGACGGGTGCGCTGCGACTCGCTGAGCGGCGAGGCGCTGTGCACCGTCGCGACGACACGGTCGCGCTGGCTGGACACGATGCGGATCGCGCGGCTCAGCAGCTGACGCACGCGGCGCTCGCGAGGCTGACGCACAAGCGACGAGACGATGAGCTTCGACGGCGCGCTGGCCCCGGAGTCGAGCAGACGCTCGACCAGGGTGACCTTCGCGTCCGCTCCCCCGAGGCGACTGCCCAGGGCGAGCTCGAGCTCGGCATTGCCCGCGACCACACGGGAGAAGTCGAAGAGCTCTCCCTCGATGTCCGCTGCCGGCTCCGCGATCGCAGCTGCCCGGATCGCGAGCTCCTCGATGCCGTCGATGAGCTCGTCGGCGTTCGACCAGCGCTCGGCGACGACGGTCTTCAGGACGCGCTGCGCGTTCTGAGAGTACCCACCGAAGACCGCTGCCACGACGTTCTGACGAGCCTCGGCCGGAGCCGACGGGTCAGCGAGCGCGCCGCTCAGCTGAGACGACTCACCCACGGCCCGGGCAGCCGCGAAGAGCTCCTGCGCCGTGTCGAGGGTGACATCCGTCGCTGCGGCAAGCGTCTCGATGGATGCCGCGAGTGCCTGAGTGGTCGCGCTGCCCATTACTGAGCCGCCTTCTCGGATGCTTCGAGGTCGGCGAGGAAGCGATCGACGACCGCGGTCGCACGTGCATCGTCGGAGAGCGTCTCTCCGACCACGCCGCCGGCGAGGTCGATCGCGAGCGAACCCACCTCGCTGCGGAGCGAGACGAGCGCCGTCTGACGCTCGGCCTCGATCTGCGTGTGCGCGGTCGCGGTGATGCGAGCGGCTTCGCTCGACGCGGCATCCTTGGCCTCGGCGACGATCTTCTTGCCGTCCTCGCGGGCGGCCTCACGGATCTTACCAGCCTCGGTGCGAGCCTCGGCGAGCTGCCGGGTGTACTCCTCGAGAGCGGCCTCAGCCTGCTTCTGGGCTTCGTCGGCCTTGGCGATGTTGCCCTCGATGGCGGCGGACCGCTTGTCGAGCATCGCCGTGAACTTCGGAAGGGCGACCTTCCACACGACGATGAGGATGACGAGGAACCACAGACCCGACCAGATGATGTCGTACCACGCGGGGATCAGCGGGTTGGGCGTCTCACCCTCTGCTGCGAGGTTCGTGACAAGAGCGTTCAGCATCCTGTCTCCTTCAGAAGTCGGTTCGGATTACGGGAAGGGGATGAATCCGACGGCGATGCCGACGAATGCAAGCGCCTCGGTGAAGGCGATACCGATCCACATGAGGACCTGGAGGCGGCCGGCCAGCTCGGGCTGACGAGCGACACCCTCGATGGTCTTGCCGACGACGATGCCCACACCGATGGCCGGGCCGATTGCGGCGAGGCCGTAGCCGACCGAAGCGAGGTGACCGTTGATGTCTGCGAGAACCGTAGTAGCGTCCACGGGTTTTTCCTTTCGTTGGGTGGGACGGCAGTTGCCGACCCGCTCAGTGCTCTTCTGCGACCGCGAGCTGGATGTAGACCGCGGTGAGGACGGTGAAGACGTATGCCTGGAGGACGGCGACCAGAATCTCGAAGAGAGTGAAGGCGCCGCCGAAGGCGAGGGTTCCGACACCGAGAGCGGCCCAGCCGCCACCTGCGGTGAAGAAGAAGAACTGGGTGGCTGCGAAGCACAGCACCAGCAGCATGTGGCCGACGACCATGTTCATCAGGAGTCGGAGCATCAGCGTGACCGGACGGATGATGAAGGTCGAGAGGAACTCGATCGGCGTCACGATGATGTAGACCGGCCACGGCACGCCCGCCGGGAACAGCGCGTTCTTGAAGAAGCCGACGGGGCTCTTCTTGATGCCTGCGTAGATGAAGGTGACGTAGCTCACGAGGGCGAGCGTCAGCGGGACCGCCGCGATGCTCGTACCCGCGATGTTCAGGAACGGGATGATTCCCGTGATGTTCATGAACAGCACCATGAAGAAGATCGTGGTGAGGATCGGCAGGAACCGGTTTCCGTCCTTGCGACCGAGGAGGTCGTGCGCGATGTTGCTGCGGACGAAGTCCAGGCCCATCTCGACGACGCTCTGGAAGCGCCCGGGGACGATCTTCATGCGACGGGTTCCGAGAACCAGGAGCAGGACCACCACGATGACGGCGAGGAACTGCACCAGGTGGATCCGGTGAACGGGGATGACTCCGAACGCGTTGAAGAGGATCTCCGGGAAGAACTCGTCGATCGAAGGTCCGTGGAACTCGCCGTCAGAGGCGAGTCGGGGCATCAGGGTCGCAGCAAGATTGAACAGCGCGGGCTCCAGCTTCGGGGCACCGGTCAGAACCGGGGCGACGATGGTCGGTGTGCTTCAGGCGCAAGCGCTCGCGGGCGAGCGGCGGGCACGCTCCAACACTATCAGACCTGAGGGTCCCCTAAGACCGTCCGGGAGCCGCAGGATCCTCGTCGACCGGCTTCTCGGGAACGATGTGATGCCGCCCCGGCGCGCGGTCCTCGGGAACGACGGGCGGCAGCTGCACGCCCGGCGCACGATCCTCCGGCGCCTCGGTGGGAAGCGACGCGTCGCTCACGTTCGGGAGGCGCATCTTCGTCAGAACGAGGACGTCGATCGCCAGCGACACGATGACTCCGGCGACGATCGAGAGGAAGAACACCATCGGGTGGATCCAGGGCTGACCGCTCAGCACGATCATGACCACCACGAAGAGCCCGAGCTTGAGCAGCCAGCCCCCGAGGACGATCGCGAAGAAGAGCTGCACGTACAGCGGATCCCCGAACCACCGGTTGGCGATGAGGATGCTGAGACCGGTGATCCCGAGGAACAGCATCGCGAGGACGACGCCCAGGAGCCCGCTGACGAGACCCTCTCCCCCACCCACGAGGAATCCGACGGTACCGGCCACCACCGCGAGGATCACCATCGACAGAGCGGACCAGATCAGGGTCCTGCGCAGGATCGGATTGCTGGAAACGGGGCTGGGGCTCACGGGGACTCCACGGATGTCGGATCGGGTTCTGCACCCGCCGCAGATCTCCTGCGACGGGAAGGCATGAGGGTGATGACGAGGCAGGCGGCGATGCCCACGATGCCGAACGCGACCCCGGGGAGGTACTGGCCCGGCCAGTCCTCCCTGGCGCCCACGTACATCAGGAGGACGGCGAACGAGATGATCGCGGTCCACGCGTAGAAGATCAGGACGGCATCCCGGTCGCGATGACCGAGATCCAGCATCCGGTGGTGCAGGTGCTTGCGATCGGGTGAGAACGGGGACTTGCCCGCATTCATGCGTCGCAGCACGGCGAGGCCGAAGTCGAGGAGCGGGAGCAGGACGACCAGCAGCGGGAGCAGGATCGGGATGAACGCTCCGAGAAGCTGCGAACGCCCGAGCCGCTCGAGGTCGAGCGCCGAGGGCTCCAGCTGCCCGGTGACGGCGATCGCCGACGTCGCCATCAACAGGCCCAGCACCAGGGCTCCGGAGTCGCCCATGAAGAGCTTCGCCGGGCTCCAGTTGAACGGCAGGAAGCCGAGGCAGGCGCCGATCAGGACCGCGGCGAGGAACGACGCGAGGTTGAAGTAGCTCGAGGCTCCGGTGTCGCGCGTCAGGATGTAGCTGTACGCGAAGAACACGCCGTTGGCGATCAGGCATACGCCGGCGACCAGTCCGTCGAGGCCGTCGATGAAGTTCACGGCGTTCATGACGATGACGATCGCGAACATCGTGATCGTGATGCTCAGCCAACTCGAGAAGACGATGAGATCGCCGAACGGCAGCGACAGGATCTGGAGCCCGCCCCCGACCGTGATGATCCCGGCGGCGAGGAACTGCGCCCCGAGCTTGATCATCCAGTCGAGATCCCAGAGATCGTCGACGACCCCGATGATCGCGATGAGCAGTGATGCGGCGAGGATCGACCACATCGTCTGCGGAGGCGTCCACATGGTCGCGAAGAACGGGTTGGCGGCGGAGACGCCGATGGCGGCCGCGATGCCGAGGAAGATCGCGACCCCGCCGAGGCGCGGCGTCGGGGTCTTGTGCACGTCGCGCTCGCGGATGGCGGGGTACAGCTTGTACCGCAGGCTCAGGCGCCAGACCGCCCAGGTCAGTGCGAACGTGATCGCGGCGGTGAGGATGACGGTGAAGAGGTACTGCTTCACGAATCCTCGTCAGCGTCCGTGGACCGCGACTCGGACGCGGGCTCCGTCTCGGGCTCGGGCTCGGGCTCGAGCAGATCGCCGAGCACCTCCCGGAGACGCTCCCGTCCGATGGCTCCTTCTCGAAGGATGCGCACGCCTCCCGTGACCTGCTCGGAGCCGCGCGCGACCAGAGAGGTCGCGTCGACGATCGTGGATGCGACGCCCTGGCCGCTCGCGCCGTCGGCGAGATACACCGACACGCTGTCACCGAGCATCCGCTCGGCATCTTCCGCGGATGTCGCCGAGGGCTGCCCCGTGAGATTCGCGCTCGACACGGCCAGCGGCCCCGTCTCGGCGAGGAGCTCGAGGGCCACGCGCCCCTGCGGCATGCGCACCGCCACGGTCCCCTCGGTTTCACCCAGATCCCACACGAGCGACGGCTGGGCGGGGAGGACGATGGTCAGTCCGCCCGGCCAGAAGACGTCGACGAGTCTCTGCACAGGCTCGGGCACCGACTCGGCGAGAGCCGTGAGCGTCTCCTTCGTGCCGATGAGCACGGGGGGCGGCTGGTCTCGTCCGCGTCCCTTCGCGTCGAGCAGTCGCTGGACCGCTGCCGGGGAGAAGGCGTCGGCGGCGACGCCGTACACGGTGTCGGTGGGCATCACGATCAGATCGCCGCGGCGGATCGCCTGGCGCGCGTGACGCATTCCGGCGAGGAGCTGATCCTCGTCGCCGCAATCGAAGATGGAGGACATGAGGATCCGATTCTAACCGGGCGGTGTCTGGACGCGTGATGAGGACGCTCAGGGGCGCAGCGCCGTGGTGGCGCGATCGCGCAGCGTGAGATCGCGATGGGTCGCCGCGGCCCGCCACCCGTCGCGGGTGAGGATGCTGCGGATGGACTCGCCTTGGAGCTCGCCGTGCTCGATGACGAGGAGTCCGCCGGATCGCAGGAGCTCCTGAGCCCGGATGCTGAGCACGCGCACGATGTCGAGTCCGTCCTCTCCCCCATACAGCGCCATCGCCGGGTCGAAGAGCCGCACCTCAGGATCCCGCGGCACTGCGGCGTCAGGGACGTACGGGGGGTTGGAAATCACCACGGACGCCGTTCCGTCGAGCTCGCGGAAGGCGTGAGCCAGGTCCTCGTTGACGAGCGTGACGTTGGCGGCCTGGGAGGTGTTGCGGAGAGCCCAGGGGTAGGCGTCCTGTGACAGCTCCGCCGCGAAGATCCGCGAGTGCGGCACCTCGGTCGCCATGGCGAGGGCGATCGCCCCGCTTCCGGTGCCCAGATCGATCCCGATCGGCGCGGGTTCGCCGGCGTTGAGCAGGGCGTCGATCGCGAACTGCACGACCGTCTCCGTCTCGGGCCGCGGCACGAAGACGCCGGGCCCCACGGCCAGCTCGAGATGCCGGAACGGCGCCGTGCCGGTGATGTGCTGCAGCGGCTCGCGGGTCACGCGTCGGGTGACGAGGCCGTCGAGGGCGGCCGCCTGCGCGTCGGACGCGGTGTCGCCGCGGATGATCGCCGCCTGCACCTCGCCGCGACGGGCACCCAGCACATGACCGGCGAGCAGCTCCGCGTCGACGAGCGGATCGGTGACGCCGGCGTCGCTCAGACGCTGGGCCGCGGCGCGCACCAGCGTCGCGAGAGAGGTGTCGGGCATGACTCCCAGCGTAGAGCGCGTCGACGCGTCACATGGCCCGCCCGGTGGGGGCGCTCGCCTAGGCTGGAGCCGCAGTCACCTCGCACAGGAAGGCGTCACCATGCCCGGCATCCACTCCGACATCACGACCGCGTTCGGCAACACCCCGCTGGTCCGGCTGAACCGGGTCACGGAAGGGCTCGGGGCGACCGTGCTCGCCAAGCTCGAGTTCTACAACCCGGCGTCGAGCGTCAAGGACCGCATCGGCATCGCGATGATCAACGCCGCCGAGGCGTCGGGAGAGCTGAAGCCCGGGGGGACCATCGTCGAGTCCACGAGCGGCAACACCGGCATCGCCCTCGCGATGGTGGGCGCCGCCCGCGGGTACAAGGTCATCCTCACGATGCCGGCCTCGATGTCGAAGGAGCGCCGCCTGCTGCTCAAGGCCTTCGGTGCCGAGATCGTGCTCACCGACCCGACGAAGGGGATGAGCGGAGCGATCGAGGAGACCAAGCGGATCGTCGAGGAGACCCCGGGCGCCATCTGGATCAAGCAGTTCGAGAACGAGGCCAACCCGCAGATCCACCGCGAGACCACCGCGCAGGAGATCCTCCGCGACACGGATGGCGACATCGACATCTTCATCGCGGGCGTCGGCACGGGCGGCACGGTGACCGGGACGGGTCAGGCCCTGAAGGCCGCGAAGCCCGACGTGCAGGTGATCGCCGTCGAACCGAAGGACTCCCCCGTCCTCACCGAGGGACACCCCGGACCGCACAAGATCCAGGGCATCGGACCGAACTTCGTGCCTCCCGTGCTCGACCGAGACGTCCTCGACGAGGTGATGACCGCCGAGTTCGACGAGTCGCTGCGCGTCGCCCGCGATCTGATGGCCAAGGAGGGCCTGCTCGTGGGCATGTCGTGCGGTGCGGCCGTGTCGGCCGCCCTGAAGGTCGCCGCTCGTCCAGAGAACGCGGGCAAGACGATCGTCGTCGTGCTTCCCGACACCGGTGAGCGCTACCTCTCGACGGCCCTCTTCGAGGATCTGCGCGAGGCCTGATCGTCAGATGAGCATGATCGACCGGATGCGCGAGGACATCGCCGCAGCGCGACTCCGCGACCCCGCCGCGCGCACCGCCGCAGAGGTCGCCCTGCTGTACCCGGGGCTGCATGCGATCTGGGCGCATCGAGTGTCGCACCGCCTGTGGCAGCGCAGACTCCGCCTGCTCGCGCGGGCCACCTCGCAGATCTCGCGGTGGCTCACCGGCGTGGAGATCCATCCCGGCGCCCGGATCGGTCGCCGCTTCTTCATCGACCACGGGATGGGCGTCGTCATCGGCGAGACCGCGGAGGTCGGGGACGACGTGATGCTGTACCACGGCGTCACGCTCGGCGGCCGGACGCGCGACGCCGGGAAACGGCATCCGACGCTCGGCGACGGCGTCGCCGTGGGCGCCGGCGCGAAGATCCTCGGCCCGATCACGATCGGTGCGCACTCGGTCGTCGGCGCGAACGCCGTCGTGACGAAGGACGCACCGGCAGACAGCGTGCTGGTGGGGATTCCCGCGAGACCGCGAGCACGCGCGGCACGCGAGGACACCCGGGCGCTGCTGACGGCCCCGGACTACTCGATCTGAGACGCGCCCGCGGGCAGGACGTCAGCGTCGGCGCGGAGACTTCTCGACCCGCTTCTTCAGGAAGATCAGCGGGAGAAGCACGCTGCCGAGTGCGGTGACGAGCCAGACGATCACGGCCCCCAGCAGCCACCCGGTCGCGTCGACGATGCGCAGACCGCCGATCGGAAGCAGCACCACGATCACGAGCGCGATGAGGGTGGAGACGATGCCGATCCCTCCCATCAGCACGGGCGCATAGCGATCTGCGATCTTGCCGACCCACGGTGCGAGGACGCTCTGCAGGACCGCGAAGATCAGGATGCAGACGACGAACCCCCACCAGCGGTCCCACTGGATCTGGAAGCCGTCGAGCAGCAGATCGGCGGCGATGAGGCCGAGGCCCGCCGAGACGACGTACATGAGCGCACGGAACAGGAAGGTGATCACGGCCCGAGCCTAGCGCTCGCCCGTGCTCCGACGTCAGGTCAGGATTCGCTGCCCACCGCGGCGAGGCGTGCCTCTTCATCCGCCGTGATCGCGCTCTGGACGATCGGCTCGAGCGCGCCGTCCATCACCTGATCGAGGTTGTACGCCTTGAAACCCGTGCGGTGGTCCGCGATCCGGTTCTCCGGGAAGTTGTAGGTGCGGATGCGCTCCGAGCGATCCATGCCGCGGATCTGGGACCTGCGGGCGTCTGAGGCCGCGGCATCCAGCTCCTCCTGCTGCTTCGCGAGCAGGCGCGCCCGCAGGACGCGCATGGCGGCCTCGCGGTTCTGCAGCTGCGACTTCTCGTTCTGCATCGAGACGACGATGCCGGTCGGCACATGCGTGATGCGCACCGCGGAGTCGGTGGTGTTGACCGACTGGCCACCAGGGCCGGACGAACGGAACACGTCGATCTTGAGATCGTTCTGATTGATCTCGATCTCGTCGGGCTCGTCGACCTCGGGGAACACCAGCACGCCGGTCGTCGAGGTGTGGATGCGTCCCTGAGACTCCGTGGCCGGAACCCGCTGCACGCGGTGCACGCCACCTTCGTACTTCAGGTGCGCCCAGACGCCCTGTGCCGGGTCGGAGGACGAGCCCTTGATCGCGACCTGGACGTCCTTGTAGCCGCCGAGGTCCGACTCGTTGCGCTCGAGCAACTCGGTCTTCCACCCCTTCGACGCCGCGTACTGCACGTACATGCGGAGCAGATCGGCGGCGAAGAGCGCGGATTCGGCGCCGCCCTCCCCCGCCTTGATCTCCATGATCACGTCACGGGCGTCGTCGGGGTCGCGCGGGATCAGCAGTCGACGGAGCCGCTCCTGCGCAGCCTGAAGCCCGGTCTCGAGAGCGGGGACCTCAGCCGCGAAGGCGTCGTCCTCGCGAGCGAGCTCGCGGGCCGCGTCCAGATCGTCGGTCGCCGCCACCCACGCCTCGTGCGCGGCGACGATCCTCGAGAGCTCGGCGTAGCGTCGGTTGACGCGCTTCGCCCGAGCGGCGTCGGCGTGCACCGCCGGGTCGGAGAGCTCCTCCTGCACCCGGCGATGCTCGTCGATGAGAGTCTGGACGGACTCGAACACGGCGGCTCCGCTCAGCGGATGTTGCTGTCGTGCCCGTGGCCGCCCGCGGGCAGGCCGGGGATGGCCTTCTGCATCTGCACGAGGAACTCCACGTTCGAGTGGGTCTCCTTGAGCTTGCCGAGAACCACTTCGAGAGCCTGCTGCTGGTCGAGACCCGCGAGCGCGCGGCGCAGCTTCCAGGTGATCTTGACCTCGTCGGCCGAGAGCAGCATCTCCTCGCGGCGGGTGCTGGACGCGTTGACGTCCACCGCCGGGAATATGCGCTTGTCGGCGAGCTGGCGCGACAGACGCAGCTCGCTGTTGCCGGTGCCCTTGAACTCCTCGAAGATGACCTCGTCCATCTTGGAGCCGGTCTCGACGAGAGCCGTGGCGAGGATCGTGAGCGATCCGCCGTTCTCGATGTTGCGCGCAGCGCCGAAGAAGCGCTTGGGCGGGTACAGCGCCGAGGCGTCGACACCGCCGGACAGCACGCGACCGGATGCCGGTGCCGCGAGGTTGTACGCGCGGCCGAGGCGGGTGATCGAGTCGAGCAGGACGACGACGTCGCGACCCAGCTCCACGAGGCGCTTCGCACGCTCGATGGCGAGCTCGGCGACCGTGGTGTGGTCCTCGGCCGGACGGTCGAACGTCGACGCGATGACCTCGCCCTTGACCGTGCGCTCCATGTCGGTGACCTCTTCGGGGCGCTCGTCGACGAGCACGACCATGAGGTGGACCTCGGGGTTGTTCTGCGCGATCGCGTTCGCGATCTGCTGCAGGACGATCGTCTTGCCGGCCTTCGGCGGTGCGACGATGAGGCCGCGCTGGCCCTTGCCGATCGGCGCGACCAGATCGATGATGCGCTGGGTCAGCTTCTCGGGGGCCGTCTCGAGACGGAGGCGCTCCTGCGGGTAGAGCGGCGTGAGCTTGCCGAACTCCACACGGGTGGCGGCGTCGTCGATCGACAGACCGTTGATGGAGTCGACCTTGACGAGGGCGTTGTACTTCTGGCGCCCCTGCTGCTCACCCTCGCGGGGCTGCTTGATGGAGCCCACGATCGCGTCGCCCTTGCGGAGGTTGTACTTCTTCACCTGTCCGAGCGACACGTACACATCGCTGGGGCCGGCGAGGTAGCCGGTGGTGCGCACGAAGGCGTAGTTGTCGAGGACGTCGAGGATTCCGGCGATCGGGATGAGGACGTCGTCCTCGCCGATCTCGGTGTCGAACTCGTCGGTCGGCGCTCCGCCGCGGCGCTTGTTGCGCTGACGGTTGCGACCGTTGCCGCCCTCGTCGTCCGCAGCCGCGTTCTGCTGCTGCGGGGCCTGCTGCTGCTGCTGCTGCTGCTGCTGCTGGCCATCGGACTGACCGTTGCCGTTCTGGCCGCGTCCGCGGTTGCGGCTGCGGTTGCGGCTGCGGCCACGACCGCCCTGCTCGTCGCCGTCGGCGGACTGGTCGGACGAGTCGTTGTTCTGCGCGGCCTCGGGAGCCTGCGACTGCTCTGCCGGCTTCTCGGCCGCGGGAGTCTCGGCCTCGGCGACGGGCTTCTTGACGGTGCGGCGTCCGCGTCCCGTCTTCTTGGGCTCATCGGAAGCATCGGCGGCGTCGGAGGTCTCCGCGCCGGAAGCATCCGCCTTGGCTGCGGGAGCCTCCGTCTTCGCTGCGGGAGCAGCGGACTCCTCGTTGCTGGCCGCCGGCTCGGCGTCGGCCTTCTTCGCGCGCGAGCGACGGGGAGCCTTGGCCTTGGGGGCCTCCGCTGCGTCCGTGGCAGGCGCCTCGGACGCGGGGGCCTTCGACGGGGCCGCGGCGGAATCGGCGGCGGGCTTCTCAGCCTTCGCCGCTGCCGTCGCGGTGGTCGCCCGGCGCGGGGCGCGCTTGCGGGCCGGTGCCGCTTCGGTCGTCGTGGCGGCTGCGGCGTCTGAGCTCACGGCCTTCGCCGGAGCCTCGGCGGCCGGTGCCGCCTGATCGTTCTGGGTCTCGGAGAAATTCTCCACGAGTACTCCCTCTTTGGTCTCGGAGACATGAGCGGTACGCGCACAACGGGTGCTGCGCGCGATCGCACGGGCTGACGCTCGGCGCCAGCCAGCCTGGGCACTGGGTACTCAGAGAGAACAGTGCATCAGGGGTTAACGTGCGGGTCTTGCAGAGTTGCAATGGGGCCAGAGTCACGTAGTTACGTGGAGCCCTCCGCTCGGTTCCCCACTGTACCACCACGGACGTCGACCGCGAGCAGCAGTGCATCCCACGGGGTGTCGGTCGTCGCGGCGGCGAGCTCGACGGCATCCTGGCGGCTGCCCGGACCGTCGGCGAGGACGAGGACACTGGGCCCTGCTCCGGAGACGACGGCGGCGAAGCCGGCGGCTCGCAGCGCCTGCACGAGGCGCTGCGTCTCGGGCATGGCCTCGGCCCGATAGTCCTGGTGGAGCCGATCTGCGGTCGCATCGAGCAGCAGCTCGGGACTCTGGGTGAGAGCGGCGATCAGCAGTGCGGAGCGGGACACGTTGAAGACGGCATCGGCCGTGGAGACGTGCGGGGGCTGCAGCGATCGCGCCTTGGAGGTCGACATCGTGTACGACGGCACCAGCACGAGGGGCGAGACACCCCGGTGCACCAGCAGCTTCTTGTGCTGCGGCCCTCGCTCGCCGGTCCAGGCGATCGTGAGACCGCCGAACAGCGCGGGTGCCACGTTGTCGGGATGACCCTCGATCTCTGTGGCGAGCCGGAGCATGTCCGTGTCGTCGATGTCCACGTCACCCGCGAGCAGTCCCTTGGCCGCGAGGATGCCGGCGGTGACGGCGGCCCCGGAGGATCCGAGCCCGCGGCCGTGCGGCACGCCGTTCTCGGCGACGATGCGCAGACCCGGCAGCGGCCGGTCGACGTCCGCGTACACATGGGCGATCGTGCGAACGATCAGGTTCGACTCGTCGCGCGGGATCTCGCCCGCGCCCGACCCGGCGACCTCGATCTCGAGCCGGCCCGCGGGGAGCTCGGTCACCTGCAGTGCGTCGTAGACGCTGAGGGCGAGGCCGAGCGTGTCGAAGCCGGGACCGAGGTTCGCACTGGTCGCGGGTACGGTCACCTCGACCGTTCGCCCTTGCGCCATCGTCACTCGCCTTCCACGCGCAGCACGGAGACCACGCGCTCGACGACGGAGCTGTCGGCGAGGGCGTCGACGGTGGCGGAGAGCGCCTCATCGGTCGCCCGGTGCGTGCCGATGATGAGGCGGGCCGTGGGCTCGTCCTCTCCTTCGACGGTCTGCACGACGGTCGCGACCGAGACTCCGCCGTCGCTGAGGATGCCGGCGACCGTGGCGAGCACGCCCGGAGCGTCGGAGACCTCGAGGGTGATCTGATAGCGGGTGGTGACGTGGCCGATCGGGACGACGGGAAGGTTCGCCCGCGTGGACTCGCCGACGCCCACGCCGCCTGCGATGTGGCGGCGCGCGGCGGAGACGACGTCGCCGAGCACCGCGGAGGCCGTCTGCACGCCACCCGCGCCGGCGCCGTAGAACATCAGCGAGCCGGCTGCCTCGGCCTCCACGAACACGGCGTTGTTGGCGCCGTGCACGGAGGCGAGCGGGTGGGACTGCGGCACGAGTGCCGGGTAGACGCGCACGGAGATCGACTCGGTGCCGTTCGCCTCGAGGCGCTCGCACACGGCGAGCAGCTTGATGACGAAGCCCGCCGCGCGGGCCTCCTGGATCATCGATGCGGTGATCGAGGAGATGCCCTCGCGATGCACGGCATCGAGCGGGACCGCGGTGTGGAAGGCGAGGCTCGCGAGGATCGCGGCCTTCTGCGCCGCGTCGTAGCCCTCGACGTCCGCCGTCGGGTCGGCCTCGGCGTATCCGAGGCGCTGGGCGTCGGCGAGCACGTCGGCGAAGTCGGCGCCCTCTGTGTCCATGCGGTCGAGGATGTAGTTCGTGGTCCCGTTCACGATGCCCATGATGCGCACGACGCGGTCGCCCGCGAGCGAGTCGCGCAGCGGACGGATGATGGGGATGGCTCCCGCTGCGGCCGCCTCGTAGTATACCGATGCGCCGACGCGGTCGGCCGCTTCGAAGAGCTCGGGACCGTGCGTGGCGAGGAGCGCCTTGTTGGCGGTGACCACGTCGGCTCCGGAGCCGATGGCCTGCAGGATGTTGGTGCGCGCCGGCTCGATGCCTCCGATCAGCTCGATGACGATGTCGGATCCGAGGATCAGCGACTCCGCATCGGTGGTGAAGAGCTCCCTCGGCAGGTCCACGTCGCGCTGCGCGTCGAGGTTGCGCACGGCGATGCCCGCCAGCTCGAGCGTGGCACCCGCGCGGTCCGCGAGCTCATCGCCGTGACGCAGCAGAAGGGCCGCGACCTGGGAGCCGACCGCTCCGGCGCCCAGCAGCGCCACGCGAAGTCGTCGGTACTCAGTCGTCATTGGTTCTCCTTCGGAGGGTGGATCGGTGGTCTCGTCGGCGTGGCGCGCGAAGCGCCGGTCACCGGTCGCTCGGGGCGGATCCTGCGGCGTCGATCCCGGCATCCCTCGAGAGGAGGTCTGCGACCGTCTCCCCTCGGACGATGACCGTCGCCCTGCCGTCACGGACGGAGACGATCGGGGGTCGAGGGACGTGGTTGTAGTTGCTCGCGAGCGACGCGCAGTAGGCGCCGGTCGCCGGAACCGCGAGCAGGTCTCCGGGTGCGACATCGCCCGGGAGGTACTCGTGGTCCACGACGATGTCGCCGGACTCGCAGTGCTTGCCGACCACTCGGCTCAGCTGCGGATCGCCGTCGCCGACCCGCGAGGCGAGGCGAGCGGAGAACTGCGCCCCGTAGAGCGCCGTCCGCGCGTTGTCGCTCATGCCGCCGTCGACGCTGATGTACCGGCGCACGATCCCAGAGCCCAGTTCGACGTCCTTGGTGGTGCCGACCTCGTAGAGGGTCACTCCCGCCGTGCCGACGATCGCACGCCCGGGCTCGAACGACAGCGCAGGGACGTCGATGCCTCGGGCGGCGCAGCCCTCGGCCACCGCGGCGACGATCTCGCCCGCGAGCGTCTCGATCGGCGTGGGGTCGTCGACGCTCGTGTAGGCGATGCCGAAGCCGCCGCCGAGATTGAGCTGGGGCACCGCGCCGCCGTCGAGCAGCGCCGCATGCAGGTCGAGGATGCGGGAGGCGGATTCGCGGAACCCGGCGACCCCGAAGATCTGGGAGCCGATGTGGCAGTGGAGTCCGGCGAAGTCGAGGCCGGGGATCTCCCTGATCCGCGCGACCGCCTGTGCGGCGTCAGGCAGCGGGAAGCCGAACTTCTGGTCCTCATGAGCCGTGGCGAGGAACTCGTGCGTCTCTGCGTGGACGCCGCTGATCACTCGCACCAGCACACGCTGCGTCGCCCCGGTGCGGGCGGTGATGGCCGCGAGCCGCTCGATCTCGATCGCGCTGTCGACGATGATCGAGCCGACCCCGACCTCGACGGCCCGCTCGAGCTCCCGCACCGACTTGTTGTTCCCGTGGAACCCGAGGGAGGCCGGCGCGACGCCTGCCGCCAGAGCGACCTCGAGTTCGCCGCCGGTGCACACGTCGACACGCAGACCCTCGTCGACGACCCATCGGGCGACCGTCGTGCTCAGGAAGGCCTTGCCCGCGTAATACACCTGGGCGGTCGTGCCGCTGTCCGCCGCCGCGGCGTCGAAGGCCGATCGGAACGCCCGCGCGCGGGACCGCACCTCGTCCTCGTCGAGAACGAGGAGAGGCGTGCCGAACGTCCGCGCCAGGTCGGTGGCGGCGACGCCGGCGAGCACCAGGGCTCCGTCGCGGTCGCGCGCGGCGGATGCGGGCCACACGGCAGGCGGGAGATCGTTCGCGTCCTCGGGGACGACGAGCCACTCCGGGGCCAGCGAGTCGGCAGGAGGAAGCACGGAACACCAATCGTGGGATGGGGCGCGCCGCGGTTTCGGGCACGGCGAGGTCGACCCCGATTCTAGGGCACTGCCCATTCCGCATCCGTCATGGTGACGCCCGGCGTCAAGCCCCTGTGGCGCGGCGCGCCGGACTCCTAGGGTGAGTGGTGATGAGCGACGAGAAGACGACCTCCGAACCGAAGCGCCCCGGCCTGATCCAGCGCGTGAGCAGTGCGACGATCCGGTGGGCGCTGGTGCGGCGCCCGGTCCGGGCCTTCCTCCTGTACAGCGAACGGCGAGGGGCCATGCTCGCCGACAGCGTCACGTACCGCGCACTCTTCAGCGTGTTCGCGGCCGTGCTGCTCGGCTTCTCCATCGCCGCGCTCTGGCTCTCGGGGAATCCCGATGCCTGGCGAGCGATCATCGACGCCGTGCAGTCGGTGGTGCCCGGCCTGATCGGCGACGGAGGCGTGATCGATCCCGCCGACCTGCGCGTGCCGTTGTCGCTGTCCATCGCCGGCGCGATCTCGTCGGTGGCCCTCGCGGGCTCGGCGCTCGCGGCGGTGGGCTCATTGCGCACAGCCGTGCGCGTCCTCTCCGGCACCGCGCAGGACGACATCCTCTGGATCTGGGTCCTCCTCCGCAACCTCCTGCTCGCGGTCGGCGTCGCAGTCCTGTTCGTCGCGGCGGCAGCGGTCACCTTCGTCGGGCGCATCGGGATCACGTGGATCGCGGGCCTGCTCGGAATCGGCGACGACTCCGCGGTCGCCACGTGGAGCATCCGCGCCGTCTCGCTGATCGTCGTGCTGGCGCTCGACACCGTCCTCATCGCCGCGGTGTTCCGTCTGCTGTCCGGTGTCCGAGCCTCCGCACGATCGTTGTGGATCGGCGCGCTCATCGGCGGCGCCGGACTGCTCGTGCTGCAGGAGCTGTCCGGTCTGTTCGTCGGCGGAGCCACGAGCAATCCGCTGCTTGCGTCATTCGCATCGCTGCTCGCGCTGCTGATCTGGTTGAACCTGTCGACCCAGGTCATCCTCATCGCGTGCGCGTACATCGTCACCTCGGAGGAGGAACGTCACGACCGCGTCCATGCGCGCTTCGGCGCCACGACGTTCGAGCAGCGTCGCGTGCAGCGCGCCGAAGCCGAGGTCGCGCTGGCGACGGCCACGCTGCGCACGGCGCAGAAGGCCGAGCGCGAGTCGAGGGGCGCGCCCACCGAGGGCTGACGGTCTGTCAGCCCTGCGGGCACACGCCCTTCTCGAGCAGGGTCTCGTCGGTGGCGATGTCGCCGTCGACGTCGACATCGATCACTGCGTCGCTCCCCTGCACCGTGAGGCCCGTGATGAGGATTCCGGCGGGAAGCTGGTCGGCGATGCAGATCCGCTGCGTCTCGGTGAGGCGCTCGCCCAGCGACCCGAGCGACGCACCCACCTGATCGGCGTCGACCTCGAGTCCGCCGATGGTCAGGCCGACCGGTGTGAGCTCCAGGTCGCCCTCGGCGATGCCCGGTGTGACGGTGAGTGAGACGGGGATCGAGATGCCGAGCACGGTGACCGATCCGCCGACCGTGGCGTTCGGCGCCTCGAGCGTGACGGTCTCGATGGGCAGGTCGGTGTCGGCGAGAAGCGCGGTGAACTGCGACTCGTCGATGCGGATCGTGCCCGACGCCCCGCCGAGGTCGCCGCCGCGCAACGGCACACCGGTGGCCGTCACGTCGGCGGCGCCGGTGATGCCCTCGAGCGTGACGGAGTCGGTCGACAGATGGAGGCTGTCGAGGCTTCCGCCGAGCAGCTGCGGGATCAGGATGCCGTCGGCCGCGACCTCGAGCTCCTGGTCCGCGGGTAGGTCGAGCTGCTCGATCACGACCGAGCGCACGATCCCCGGCAGCACCGCCCGGGCGATGAGCTCGGCCGCGACGGCGAGCAGGGCGAGGACGACGACCACGATCAGCAGCACCCAGGGCCACCGGCGGCGCTTCCGTGCGGGCTCGACCGCAGCATCCGCCCCGTCTCCCCCGCCGGGGATCACGAGCGTCGGATGCTCCGAGTCCGCGGCGGGATACGGGAGTGTGTGGTCGTCGTCGCTCATGCTGCCATCCTGCCTTACACGGCTGACGACACCACGGGTCACATGCGCTCGGGCGCCGAGACTCCGAGGAGGTCAAGTCCGTTGCGGAACACCTGACCTGCGGCATCGTTCAGCCACAGTCGAGTGCGGTGCACGCTCTCGATCGGGTCGTCGCCCTGCGGGATCACACGGCAGTTGTCGTACCAGCGGTGGTACAGGCCTGCGAGTTCCTCGAGGTAGCGGGCGACGCGGTGCGGTTCACGCACCTCCGCGGCGAACGCGACGATGCGCGGGAACTCCTGGAGCGCTCCGAGCAGAGCGGCCTCGGTCTCGTGGGTGAGCGTCTGCGGCTCGAACTCGGACCGGTCGACTCCCGAATCGGCGGCGTTGCGCGCCACGTTGTGCGTGCGGGCGTGGGCGTACTGGACGTAGAAGACCGGATTGTCGTTCGTGCGCTTCTGGAGCAGCTCCGGATCGAGCGCCAGCGGAGAGTCGGCGGGAGAACGCTCGAGCGAGTAGCGGAGAGCATCCGTGCCCAGCCATTCCCGCAGGTCGTCCATCTCGATGATGTTGCCGGCGCGCTTGCTGAGGCGTGCACCGCCGACCGATACGAGCTGTCCGATCAGCACCTCGACGTTCTTCTCGGGGTCCTCGCCCGCGGCGCCGGCGATCGCCTTGAGACGGTGGACGTACCCGTGGTGGTCGGCACCGAGGAGGTAGAGCTTGTATTCGAAACCGCGGTCGCCCTTGTTGAGGTAGTACGCGGCGTCAGCGGCGAAGTACGTGTACTCCCCGTTCGAGCGACGGATCACCCGATCCTTGTCGTCGCCGAAGTCGGTCGTGCGCACCCACACGGCGCCCTCGTCGTCGAAGACGTGACCCTGCTCGCGCAGGCGCTCCACGGCCTCGTCGACGACGCTCACGCCGTCGTCGTTCTTCGCATGCAGGAGTCGCTCGGAGAACCAGACGTCGAAATCGACGTTGAACTTCGAGAGGGACTCCTTCTGCTCCTCGAGCTGGAAGCCGTAGGCGAGCTCGCGGGTCACGACGACCTGCTCCTCGGCGTCGAGGTCGAGCAGGTCCGGACGCGCCGCCTGCACGCGCACTGCGAGGTCTCCGATGTAGCTGCCCGCGTAGCCGCCCTCCGGCGTGGGCTCACCCTTGACCGCCGCGAGCACGGAGTGGGCGAAGCGCTCCATCTGCACGCCGGCGTCGTTGATGTAGTACTCCCTGGCCACCGTCGCGCCGGACGCCGCGAGGACGCGGGCGATCGCATCGCCGAGTGCGGCCCAGCGCGTGTGCCCGATGTGCAGCGGACCGGTCGGGTTCGCGCTCACGAACTCGATGTTGATGCTGCGGCCGGCCTGGGTCTGGTTGTGCCCGTAGGTCTCACCGGCGTCGACGATGACCTTCGCGAGCGCGCCCGCGGCTGCCGCGTCGAGACGGATGTTGATGAAGCCCGGCCCCGCCACCTCGGCGCTCGCGACGCCCTCGACCTGTGCCAGACCGTCGGCGATCTGCAGGGCGAGCTCGCGCGGGTTGGTGCCCAGCTGCTTCGCCACCCGCATCGCGACGTTCGATGCCCAGTCGCCGTGGTCGCGATTGCGAGGGCGCTCGAGCACGATGTCGGATGCGGCGAGCGCGAGCGGCTCGCCGGGACGTCGTTCCTCGGCGATCGGTGCGAGGACGGCGAGGAGGGCTTCGGCGAGCGTTTCAGGGTTCATAGGCCTCCCAGTTTACGGCGCGTCACCTGCCGGAATTTGCGGCGGCCGATTCCTGATCTACAGTCATGCCATGACCGCCGCCTCGACCCGCCGTCGCCTGCCCCTCGCGGGGGTGACGGTCGCCGTGATCCTGGCGATCGCGGCGCTCGTCCTGGGGATCCTCCGACCGTGGTCCGGTGCCCCTTCGTCCGACCCCGTGGGCGCCGCGGCCTCGAACGACTCTGCCGTCGCGATCGCCCCTGCTCCCCTGCTCCTCCCCGAGGATCCGACCGTCCTCGTCTTCGGCGATTCGTGGACGTACGGATCCGCGGCCACGGAACCCACGCTCGGGTACGCCTACGTGCTCGCCGACCTGCTGGACGGCGAGACGATCGTCAACGGCGTCCGGGGCAGCGGATACCTGAAGCCCGGGCTCGACGGTCCCGCGTTCGGAGAGCGAATCGCCGCCCTCGACCCCGGCCTCGCGCCCGACCTCGTCGTGATGCAGGGATCCATCAACGATCGCGAGCAGGGTGCGGCGGGCTACCGCGAGGCGGTCGACGCCGCGTGGGACGCCATGTCGGCGAAGTACCCCGACGCGACGATCGTCATCCTCGGCCCGGCGCCGCACGAGCTGCCCGTCGGGGCCGGCACGGCACGCATCGACGTCGATCTGGGCGAGCTCGCCGCCGCACGCGGCTGGTGGTACATCTCCCCCATCGCCGATGGCTGGATCAGCACGCAGAACTACCTCTCCGTCATCGACGTCGACCTCGGGCGGCGGCACCCGTCCACGGACGGCCACCGCTACCTCGCCGAGAAGGTCGCGGCCGCCCTCGCGGAGCTCGGCGACGCGCCCGTGACCGAGGCCGGGTCGGAGACCGCACCCGAGCAGTGATATCGTCGTTCGGTACGCCTCCGTAGCTCAGTGGATAGAGCGCCGGTTTCCGGTACCGTAGGTCGCAGGTTCGACTCCTGTCGGGGGCACATCGGGTTGTACGCGGATGGTATGTGAATACGTACGCGCAACCCCCAAATACGAGAAAAGCCGCCTGGTTTCAGGCGGCTTTTCTCGTTCGTGCCGGTCGAGGGGCACAGTCATAGGGAGTCTGACGACCGCCGACCACAGAAAAGGCCCGGGGGGCGACGTCAGAACCCGGAGTTGGGCATGCTGACGCCGACCTTCGAGCCGGTGATCTAACTGGTGGAGCGGAGCCGTGGGCTATGTACGGACGGGATTACGTGTTGCTCGACCGCGCTGGTGCGTGACGCGCTGCTGAGGGGAGCTGCGGCGTGGCTTGCGCTTCTTGGCGCGCGGAGCTTCAATCCCCGCCTCGTAGTCGAGACCGTCTTCGATCTTCTGAGCGGCGAAGTCCCGGATCTTGTCGAGGTTCGCTGCGACCACGGTCATCGTCGCGAGGAAGTACTGTGCAGCGGAGCCACGGAGGCGACGGCGCGAACCGTCTTCAAGGGCGTGTGTACCGCCATCCTTGAGATAGGCGTTGAAGGACTCGACGCTGTTCCGGCCGTGGCCGTACATCTCGCGCCACGGCTTGGAGCCGTACTGATACTCCTGGGCGAACTTGCCGCCCGCCTCGGCCGGGAAGTGAACACTGGTCACGTTGTCGCACACCTTCGCAGGGCCCTCCACGGGGCGCCTGATGATCGTGAGAGGCACCTTGCCCGACGCGATCTTGTTCGGCTTGCGCGGGCAGGAAGCGGTGGGGGTGTTGGCGCCCGCTGGGCAGGACCACGGCCTCTTCCCGTTTGCCTTCTGCGCACCCTTCGTGCTGAAGAGGTATGGTGCTCGTGCTTCGACATCGCTGAGCCATTGCTCGAGCCGCTGTCTGGCCCGAGCAGCGCGCTGCGACTTCGTCAACGAACGGTTCTTGTCGTCAGCGTCCTCGCCGGCCCGGTAGCGCTTGCTCGCGTCGATGAGCGTCTGCGGCATCGAGGCGCAGTACCAGTTGCCGTCGACCATGATGGCCCCTGCGTAGCTGTCCTGGTAGCCGAGGAAGTTCTTGTGGTAATCCATGACGAGTTTCGCACCGGTGGAGCGAAGATAGTTCTGAAGGTCGGCTTCCTTGGCGCCTGGAAGGTACGCGCGGTCCCCGATGACGTGGTCGAGCTGGAGACCGCGACTCACGATGTTCTCGAACATCGCTCGTGCCGCTTTGCCCGGTCCAAACGCCGGGGCGTGATGTCCAATGCCGACAACGATGTGCGGGATGTCCTCGGGACGCGTCGGGTCATTGCTCGTGAGAACTCCCAGCTCGAGTTCGTAGGCGTACTTCATCTTCCTGATGGACGTCTTGCCATCATCAGAGTGGTCATCGGTTTCCCGCGCCCAGAACGCCGCGTCGGGTTCGATGGAGACGGTCTCCTCGGCTCCGAGCTTGGAAAGTCGGGTGACGCCGACACCTCGCGCATGGACGCGAACAGCCGTCGCGTCGATGGTGACGGAGACCTTGTCGGAGCGCAGGCGCTTGGGCATCCACAGGTAGGTGGCGTGCAGGAGCAGGTTCATCAGCTCGTCGGCGCGGTGCGCGCGGACGGAGAGCACCTCGGCGATCTCTTCGCGATCCGCGCGGACGCGGTCCCACTCCTGTTTCTGGAGGCGGCGATGCCTGTTGAAGATGGGGTGGTAGTCGATGAGGCTCATGATGCGGTTGGTCGACCGGCGGGCGCGCTCGTACCAGCCGTCCGGGCTGACTGTCGCATCAAGGGTGATGCCGAGAATGGCGGCAGTCTCGGGCGTCAACCGTTCGGTGATGATGTCCCGCAGCTTCTTGAGCTGCAGGGGCTGGTGCTCCCAGGCCAGCACCAGCCACAGGATGAGGATCCCCCGCATGGGCACGGAGGCCGGCCTGCCCCCTCGGATCGGTGCATGAACTTCGTGGTCCCACTGGGCGAGCAGCTCAGGAATGCCGACGCTGTCGATGAGCTTGGCGCATTGCTGCACCATTCCGGTCGCGACCGGTCCGCGAGCACGAGGGTCGAAGAGCATCTCCTCGAGTTCAGCGTTGTCGTCGAGGAAGAGATCGTTCTTCTTGGGTTTGTCCGTTCTCATCGGCCCGCACCCGTCATGCGGAGCGCCTCGTAGGACCGGTCGGCCGAAATTGGCCGGACGAAGCTCATCGCCCGACGGAGCGAGTCCGTAGACGTCATCCCGGATGCGGGCAACAGTGCGGCGAGGGGCGTTCCGGCGTCGAGATGGGCGACCAGCCACGTCATCCGCAGGCGTGCCGCGGTGGGCTTCACTTCTCCCTTCGACGTCCGAAGGACATGTTGCATCGCCCCATACCGGTGAGTTGCATGAGGCGCCACGACGAGTGCATCGGTCGGGTTATCAGCCATGACCTTGGCAATGCACTCCTCCCAGCGGTCGACGACAGGAACGATTCGCCCGTCGCGCGCAACGCGGACGGCGAGGACTCCGTCGAGGTCGAGCAGGTCCCTGCCTCGCACGGCGAGGATCTCGCCAGAGGTCAAGCCACACCCGACGCCGAGGGCGAAGATCGCCATGCACGCTGCCCGCTGGTGGTCAGTGCGCTGGTAGGAAGCCCAGTGGTGGAAGGTCGCGAGTTCATCGTCGGAGTACGGGCGCTCAGGCTCCGACGCGGTCGAGACCGCCCGCTTCTCGACCGACGGGGTCATCCCAGCCAGACGCCGAAGCATCTTGCGCTCCCGTTCGGCCATGACCGGAACGACCTCTTTCGCGCGGTCGACCGTGTAGACGTCGATGATGTCTTCCGACAGAGCCTCGTGGAGCTCCACCATGCCTGTCTGCACGATCCAGTCTCCGAAGAACGCGAGCGACCGCTGGTGCTCGTCGATCTGACGCTCACTCATATCGGTGCATCGCTCGGCGATGGTTTCGTCGACGAAGGGCTGAACGCGCGTCCAAGTCGCCGATCCGAGCATCGGGTTGTAGTGGGAGTTGGTGACTGGAGAGGATTTCGTCATGCCGCCCCTGTGCGCGGCCCTTTCGCATCGCTCGCGAAAGTATGACTCTTGCAGTCATAGATCGCGCTGATGTGATCCTTCCCGTCACTCGAACTGCAAGGATGGAGGTATGCCTACGACTCGACGCACTCCCCGGGCCTATGCACCCAATCCCGGTCGGTTCGGCCACCACGGAGTACGACGAACCTGGAGCAAGCTCCCCGATGATCCGGTCGAACGAGCCCGGAGCCGCGCAGCTCAGCTTCAGGACTCCGCGGTCGGACTGGTGCTCGCCGGGCTCAAGGCGGGGCGATTCAAGCGCGTAGATCTTCTTGAGCGCACCGGGTGGGGACGCGAACGGTTGTCGCGCCTGATGAACGGGAACACTCCCGCGGGCCTGGACGATCTGATGCTTCTGCTCGATGCTGCCGGAGTCCCGTTCTCGGCGGTTGCGTGGCCCGCGTCCGAAGAGCGGCATCGAGAACGGCAACGACTCACCGACGTGCGGGACTACTTGGCGCAGGCGCAACAGAAGGTGCAGGAAGATATCGCTCGAATCGAGCGAGAGCGCCCAACGACCTGATCCCCGCGGCGTACTTGAGATCCTGAACCGGCATCCCCTCTGCCATCCGCCGCACGAGCCAGGTGGCGCGCATCCGCTGCGGCATCGGTCGAAGCTGGTCCCCGTGAGTCACTCGCACGAAGTCGCCGATCTTGTTCTTGTACCAGCGAACGCCCGGGACGAACAGCGGACCACAGTCGGGGCCGGCGACGAGTTCGGCCAGGGTGACGGTCCACTCTTCATCGACAGGGACAACTCGTTCACGCGGACCGAAGACGTGCACCCGCGCGCCATCCTCCGTGATGTCCCGCGCGTTGACCGCGCAGACCTCTGATGCGGCGAGTCCGGCTCCTACCCCGAGAGCCAGTAGCGCCCACGCGTCCCGCCGTCGGCTTTCACGTTGCACGGCCGCCCACAGGCGGAGCTCCGCCACCTCGAGACCTGTATAGGGTGCGCTCGGCTCCGACCCGTACAGCGGGGGTAGTGACCGCTCCACGACTCCGAGCTCCTCCGCAACCCGAAGCAACACAGCGCGCCGCCGACCGAGCGAGGCTTCGGAGCGCATGGGCAGTTGCTGTACAGCGACGGCGATGACGTCTTTCCGAAAGAGGAACTCCCGCTCCAACGGCAACCCCGAAACCACATGCGCCCACCGCGCGTGGTGCTGCACCGCCGTCAACAGATCAGCTGTTCGATATGACAACCTCCGCGCGACATCGTCGACCACGCTCTCGGCGAACCGGAGCGCATCGGCCTCGGGCGGGCTGGCGTTCTCACCTTTCATGGACGGCTTCGGCGAAGTCATGATCCACTCCCCTGCACTCGAGCTCGGCACCTGCGACTCCGCAACGGTAGGACTCCCGCTCGCGGACACGTCGCATCAACTGCGAGCACGGGCATCGCCCGCGGCGTGTCACTCCCGCGGATCAGGACCGCGCATGCCTAACGCATGCACACACCACGCAAGACCCCCGGATCGGGACGAGACCGCGGCCCTTGGTGGGCCAACTACGAAAAGGTCGCGGAGCAGGCGCACGCCCTCGGACGCCTTCCGCGTCTCAGCGACGGCGTTCCCGCCGACATCGTCGGATGGGCGTCCGGCCAGCGCCGCGCAACGACCTTGACCGCGGATCAGAAGGTCGCGCTCGCGGCGTTGCCCGGGTGGAGCGAACGCCCACGCGCAGATGCCTGGGAGGAGCGAGCAGACGAGCTGCGTCGGTTCATCGCGACCGAAGGCCGAGCACCGCGGATTCGAGGCGCACTCCCCGGCGAGTCAGCCCTAGCCCATTGGTTCTCCCGACAGCGCGTCGCAGAAGCTGCGGGCCGGCTCACGGCTGAGCGCGCCCGACTTCTCGGTTACGCGACGCGCACACTCTGAAAGGAGCGACCACGCGCCTCGCCTTGGCGGGAATGCAAGAACGGGCTGTCCGCGGTGGACAGCCCGTTCTCGGTTGGCGCTAGTTGCCGGCTTCTCGCTTCTTGCATGGGGATGACGACGTCTTGCCGACGGCCGGGCACATCAGAACCGGTTGCCGCAACTGCTTCGGTCGGCAGTCCGACGACTCACGCGACACCGGCGGCGCGGCGGCCGGTGCCAGCGGGGGAAGCACCACTGTGCGAGTGCGAGGACGCTGCTGGGCTGCACGGAAGTCCTCCAGGATGCGTGCGTTCGTTCCGACGACCTCGAGCAAGCCGAGGAACGCGAGAGCAGTGGCGCCCCGCATCCGTCGACGTCCGGGCCGATTCTGCTCGGTGCGGGACAACGCTGCGGCGTAGGTCTCGAATGCTCCCCGGCCCATGCCGTTCACCTTGTTCCATTGCTCGGACTTGTACGGGTAGTGCTGCTCGTCGCGGTCGCTCACATCCGTAGCACGGGGATGCTGCCGGGAGAACTCTGCGCGGGCGGTCACCTTCTTCTTCAACACCTTCGCCGCCTCCATACGGTCACTGAGTGCGGCACCGCCGCGGACGCTGGCGAACTCCCTCCCCGCATCCTGCAACTCGACCGGTAGCGACGGGGCATACCAAGTGCCATCGACGAGGATTCCCGTGTCCGACAACGCCTGAACCCCGAGTCTGTTCGTCGGGTAGTCCGCGACGAGCTTCACCCCGAGATTCATCAGCGGGGTGCGCAGGACATCCGGGCGAGTTGCCATGTATGCACGGTCGAGGACGACGTGGTCGAGTCCAGCACCGCGTCCTGCGATGTCGTGGAGCATCTCCGCCGCCGCGGTCGCGAAGCCGGAGCTCGGCAGGTGCGGGTTGAAGCCGATGACGATGTTCGGCACGGAGCGCGGCTGGCCAGGATCGCTGGAGATCAGCACGGCGAGCTCGTCCTCCCACCCATACCGCGCCTGGCGGTCCGCACCCGTCGGGTCCTGGACCCAGAAGCCGGCGTCAGGCTCCAGCGAGACGCGCCCGGTGTCACCGAGTGCGTCCATGCGCCGCTGTCCGACCCCACGGACCCCGGCGCTCCGAAAGCGGCTGTCGACCACGACACTCACCCCCTGCTGTGAGTCACTCACTGCTGCGATCTTGTGCTGGGCTTCGAGGAGCCTGTTGGCGAAGGCAAGAAACCGCTTGCGCCGCTGCTCGAGTTCGACCGAGATGCTGGCGCGTTCTGCCAGAACACCATCCCACTCACCCTTTGTGAGACGTCGTCCGCGGGTGGAGGTCGGGAACGCGTCCATGAGGTCGGTGAGGGCGACCGTCGCACGGCGGACCATGCGCGCGACCTGCTCCCGGCTGTGCTTCAAGAAGTCGTCCGTCAAGCCGAGCGCTCGGCGGCGTGCGGGCGTCAGGTGCTCACTCAGCGCCGAAGTCACGTTCGAGATGGTCGACTCCCTCTGGGCGAGCTCAAGGGCGATCCATACGGCGAGCACCTGTCGAGCAGACAGGCGCGTCGCTCGGACCGTCTTCCCGTCCTCGGTGGCCCATTCGACGAAGAGGTCTGCGACACCCGATGCATCGACGAGAGCCATGGCTTCCTGAAGGGTCGCGGTTGGGATGGGAGCGTGCGGACGAGAGTCGAGCTGAAGGAATCGGTCGTTCACAGCGGTGAACGCGTCGGAGTTGTTGATGGTCATGTTGATAGCTGAGTTGTTCATGTCTGACTTGTGCGCGGCACTCTCCCACTTCTGCGAACATGTGACGTTAGTGATCACAAATTCTGCTAACTTGATCCAAACACGCACATACTGGTCCATCTCACAGTTTCGAACAGCGGCTCGCTCGCACTTGATGCGGATTCTCCGCGCTCTGGATGGAGGACTTCGGCAATGTGGTGACGACAACTATCGAAATGGTTCTCGATCCATCACCGAGCCCTTGAGGCGTCGAACGAGCCTGGGCAGAAAGGCCACGCGTGAGAACTCTCGAGCACACGCCCGCCATCGACCTCCCCGATCAACGAGTCGCGGTGTGCGGGGACTGGCATGGGAATCAGGGGTGGGCTCGGATGATATCCCGGGTGTTGCCCACCCTCGCGCCCGACGTCAAAACGATGCTGCACCTCGGCGACTGGTGGATGCCGCCGGGCGCAATCGACGAGATCTTCGCCGACACCAGCATCGACCGCTTCTACGTCGTAGTCGGAAACCACGAGGATTTTGGCCAAATCACGCCACTCCTCGAGAAGCACCCCGGCGAAGCGGTCCGCGTCTCGAAGTTCACCTGGATACTCCCGCGGCCGGCACGCCTCACCATCGGCGGACGCTCAGTTCTCGCCCTCGGGGGTGCTTCATCCGTTGACCGTGAGTCCCGACAGGAAGGGCTGACCTGGTGGCCGGATGAGGCAGTGACCGACGAAAACGTCTCGGCAGCAGTCGCCGGCGGCGCCGCGGACCTGATGCTCACCCATGAGTCCCCGGCCAACACCCCGGTTCGATCCGTTCAGAAGATCCTCCGCACTAATCCGAATTGGTTCACCAAGACTGCGCTCGAGGCGTCCGCCGCGTCACGCGCGCGAATCAGTGAAGTGTGGGATGCGGTGCGTCCCGAGCTGCTTGCTCATGGGCACCTGCATGCACCGGGCGGCGGCAAGACTGAAGACGGTCGCCGGGTCGCGAGCCTGGGAAAAGACGGTCAGGAGGCGAACCTCGCAATCCTCGATATGAAGACGTTGAGGATGGCGACGCCAAGCCTTGCCATCATCCGCAGCATGGCGGACCAGTGGGAGGACGACTACCTCGCGCGTGAGAAGCGTGCGAAGGGCGCCGCTGAAGCGCTGCACTCAGGGGCCTTGGACGGGCTCGCGCCAACTCCGGATGCCATCCGCGATGCCCGAGACTACGTCGACGGGCGGCGTACCCTCGACGAACTCATCGAAGACGTCCGTCGCCGTCACACTCGTCCCCCGAAGGGTGACCCCGAGGGCAAGCTATGACCGATGACGAATCGCCGAACCCGTGGGCAAAGATTATCGGTCCCTGCTACACGACGACGGGTCTTGCGCGGACGCTCGGATGGACGGAGGCCAAGGTCGCTGACGCAGGCGAGACTCTGCAGCTGCTCGTGCTCGAAACCGGTGACGGAGTCACGCTGTACCCGGCATTCCAGCTCCACGACGGTCGCGTTGTGGACGGGCTGAGCGACGTCCTGGCGGTACTGCAGACAGGGACCGCAGGCCACTGGACCTGGGCAAAGTGGCTGAACATCGCGCTCCCTGACAAAGATCCGCCGCGCGCCATCGATGCGCTACGCGTCGGACGCCTCGACGAGGTGCTGCGCGATGCCGAGCACGACGCCTGGGCTTGGCGTTCGTGACCGACGATCTCTTCGACGCCCTAGCGGAGCGGACGGCTTCCATCCGCCGCGACGGATAACCGCTACTCCTCCCCAGGATGCCGTCGGCGCACACGACCCACGACCCACGTCGTCACGACGACGAGCGCGCCGACGACCGCAACCGTCAGAACGATGGGCACCACGATTGCAGCCGCGTTCTCGGAGCTCGACGGCGTCGCTGCTGGCGAAGTCGGCGGTGAGGCTGCATCGGTGATGCCCGGGCTTGCGGACGGCGACGGCTCAGCCGTTTCCAGCTGGGGCTGCGCGCGGGTTGTCTCGTTGCCGCACGCCGGCAGGTCCCATCCGAGGCCCGGGGCGCTGGAATCGGGCGCTACGTAGGTGAACGTGTATCCCTCGGAGATAGGGTGACCGTCGCTGGACACGGCTGTCCAGACAACGGAGTACAGGCCGGAGGGGCCGAGGCTGACCGGAGTGGAGAGCACGTTCTGGTTGATGGTGGAGCAAGACGACTCGTAGTACAGGCCGTCAGGACCTTGGACCTGAGCGAAGCTCGACTGGCTGAAGTCGATGAGCTCACCGCTGAACGTGAGAACAACAGCGTCGACTTGCGTGACGGTTTCATCCGCGGCGGGGAACGCGTCCGAGAGATTGTCGTGGGCGATAGCCACGGACGCGGGTCCCCACGTCAAGATCGCGGCAACCGTTACGACTGCGGCGGCATACCACGGTGCCCTGCTGTGTGTCATTTCTTGATTCCGTTCGTTGTAGGCGTTGATGGGAGGGGTTTCTGGTGGTGAACCCAGCTGACCTGCTGCCCTGCAGCCAGAAGAACTAGGACCACACCGATGGACAACAGAATCCTTCCGCCGTGAGCCTGATCTTCGAGAGGCTCAGTCCCCCATGTCCGCCCCATCGCTCCGTACCATTCGGCGGCCATCAGGTCCGGACGACCGGCGACGAGAACGGCGAGGGCTGTCGTCGTCGCGGCGACTCCCACCAGGATGAGAGCGGCCCAGCGGCGCGGTCGTTCATCATCCACGCTCGCGGTGGTCATAGAGGCCATGAGTAGATACCCGACCGCCAGCAGCAAGGCGATCACGAGTTCATAACCCAGTTGATCGTAGAGCGACCAGCGCAGGGCGTCTGTCGCGAAGAGTCCCCACAAGGTGACAGCGAACAGCAAGCCTGCGCTGGTTGGGCGGAGCATCCAGCGGATCACAGGAGAACCCTCGACGAGCGACAACCACTCGTGGGGTCCACGAGAGCCATCTCTGCGTGGGTGCATGGTTCGGCCGGCAAGTGAGACAGGAGCTGCGAAAGAGAGAAGAAGCGGGATAGCGACGAGCAGAAGGCAGACGGCGAGCATCCGCATGCTGATGAGGTAGTGGCCATAGACCGCCGGCGCCCCGCTGGTAGCCCACAACAACAGCATCATGGCTGCGACCCAACTCGCTACGCGCCGTGCGGGCCATCGCTGCCCCGCCTGCAGCAATCGCCGAATGCCGATGGCGTAGAGGAGCGATGCGAAACCGACGACGAACAGCCACAGCAGATCCGGGCTCCAGGCCACGAACCATTGGACGCCTGTGAGCGGCGCAGGCACTGGTCCATCGGTGAGGATCTCGGCGGCAGTGGACTGCGCGGCGGGGGCTATGTCCGCCGGAGCCGCCGTGCGCGCGAGCGCCGCCGCCGCACCGCTGGCGATACCCATGAACGCGAGTTCGATGCAGACGAAGACCCAGAACACTCGCGAGCCGCCACTCGCCGCTGCGATAAGGCGCCGCCGGTACAGCGCGCCGAGAACGCCCATCACTACCAGAGCGAGCACTTTCGAGATGAGGATTGCACCGTAGGGAGTTGCAAGCTCGTCCCAGCGCCCCAGGGCGGTGAGCGCGCGAAAGTAGCCGGAGATCGCGACCACGACGAATGTCACCAGGGCCACTGTCGAGTATCGGCGCAGCAGGTTGCCGAGCAGCGCTGGTGAGACCGCTGGTCGCAGGAGGACGAGCAAGAGCAGTCCTCCTAACCAGATGGCGGCGGCGAGGACATGAAGCACCAGTGACATCACCGCAGCGTCGTGATTCGCCAGCTCCCCGGAGTGACCTTGAGTCGCCATCGGAACCAACGTGATCAACGCGACGATTGTCGTGAACATCACTGAGCCGTACCCTCGCACGGCGAACGCGAGCACGGTGACGACGGCGGCGAAGATCACGGTGACGAGCCAAGCGCGGCCGAGCTCGGTTTCCAAAAGATATCGACCGAGCTGTGCACCGAACTCTGCCCCTAGATCCACCTTCGCATTAAAGGAAGACAGGAATGTCAGAAACGCGACGGCAGCACTGGCAAGGGTCAGAGCGGCCGCGCCTGCTGACGCCGTGTCCAAGCTCACCATGAAGGGCTTCGTTCCAGCGACGAGCGCAAAGGAGGCCAGCACGAGCGAGCCCGCCATTAAAGCCCCAGAGAGATTGACGAGCAGCTTGGCGAGGGGAAGTCCCCATCGAACCAGCGGTCCGGGGTCGCTGATAAGTCGTGGAGCAGCACCGTGGCCGATGACCAAGGCGAGAGCGAGGGCGAGGACTGCAGTGACGATGAGAATTGTGGGGCCGGCAACCCGAAGTACGGAGTAACTCACGGCGCGTCCGCTCCTGCATCGGCGTCCGTGGGATCGCCGGTGGTGGCGACGGCGCATCCGCTCGTCGCCGGTATCTGTTGCACGGCCCCGGCGAGGGACTCGAGAACGCTGTCGGCTGAGATTGTGGTCGTGTCGACGGAGACCTGCACGGCGGGCTCTCGTCCATATGTCGTCATGAGCAGATTCGGGCTTTCCGATTCGTCTACGATCCATTCCGCTCCACCGAGGCTGACGCATTGCTGATCCGTCGGCGGCGGAGCTCCGACCCCGCAGGTGAGGCGGACTGCGCTCGGCGTCCCCCACGCAGCGGTTGCCTGCGCGTCCGTCCACACCCTCGACTGTTCCCCGAGCGACGCCGGGAGGCGGACGATGACCTCCGCGCACGCGGGGTCATTGGCGGAGATCGCCGGTTCCATATGAACGGTTGGCGCACACCCGGCGAGTGCCGAAGCGATTCCCAGTGCTGCAGCGCCGGCAAGCAGGGTACGAGAAAGATTCATCGAGCTCGTCGATCCTTCAGTGTCGTGTGTGAAAGCAGTGTGGGCGCGAGTCGGACTGCGGCGAAACCGAGGATGCTGAGGGCGCCCAGTACTGGGGCGATCCAGGGCATGAGTAGGACGGCGGCCGTGATTCCGGTGTTCAGCGTTACCTCACTTATTCGAGCGCCGGTCGTGTTCTCTCCGAGCTCGGAGATCGTGGTGCCGTCCTTGCTGATGATCTGGCTGGTGCCGGTGGTGGAGACATTGGCTACCGTGCGCCCGGTCTCGATGGCACGCATGCGTGCGATTGCCAGTTGCTGCAGGTTTTCGTCGGTTCCGCGGAAGTCTCCGTTGTTGGTTTGAAACACGTAGAGCTCTGCCCCAGAGAGCGCCCCGTCGCGGATCACATCGTCGTAGATGACGTCGAAACAGATGGCGAGACCGATTCGGGCTTTCGCGAGGTCCATTGTCGGAGGGTTCGATCCCGGCGTGTACTCCCGTTGGATCAAGCGCAAGAGATCGGGCGCGAGCTTCTCGAAGAACCAGCGGTCTGGAACGTACTCGCCGAAGGGGACGGGATGGGCCTTGTCATAAAGCTGGTCGGCACCGCGGGAGTTCCACAGCAAAGAGGTATTGAAGGTCTGTGTGCCGCGGGTGGTCGCTGCGTTCACGAGCAACTCCGCGCCTGTGGCTTTCACGACGCGATCAAGTCGGGCAGCCGCGGGTGTGTCGTTGAGCGGGTCGGCGTCGACTGATCCCTCCGGCCAGACGAGGACGTCCATGTCCTGCCCCAATAGTGGCTCGGTCGCGTCGAGTTGGGCAATAAGGATGTCTCCGGGCGCCTTGTGATCGAAGTATCCGCTGGGACCGTTCGCCTGAACCCATCCGAGTCGCAAGTTGCCGGTGGCCTGCGTAGGGAACAAAGGGATCACGAGCATCACTAGGAGCACCGCTGCCGGCGCAATGATGAGTTGCCACCGTCGTCGAAGAGCCACTTCCAGAACGCTGGCGCACGTGAACACGAGCAGGAACGAGAGGCCTGTAGTCCCAAGCCACGACGCAGTTTCGACAAAGGGCGAGTCTACGAGCACAAGACCTGTCCGGGCCCACGGAAACCCTCCATACGGCCATGACCCCATCACGCTTTCGCGAAGCACCCACAACCCTGCAACCCATGCGGGAAGCAGGATCCCGCTCAGGCGACGAAGGTGCCGACCGTGGCGGTAAGCGAGCGTGATGAGAAGCCCGCCCGCGCCGAAGAGGATGGACTGTAGGCCCGCAAGCGCGACCCACGGGAGCGGACCGAGAAAGGTCGACACCCACGAGAGGTGGAAGAGGAAGAAGGCTGCGCCGAAGGCAACGGAGATGAGGAACGCCGAAGGGAGCGAACGCCCGACGAGTGTCCAAAGGGCTACCGCCACGCTGACGAATGCAAGTGGCCACCAGCCCACCTGCGGGTACGCGAGATCGAGCGCCGCGCCTGCGAGGACGGATGCGGCCAGCGCGACGGGGAACGGTAGACGGAGGTGTCTGCCGTTGCTGTGCGCGCCGACGCTTTTCGACATCGCACCGGCGCGAGTGAGTGCGACCTCTTGCGTCTCAACGTTGCGGACCATCGGCGTCCAATTTCCGAAGGTACGCGTTGTACGCGTCGAGATCGCTGTCCCCGTGGAGATCTCGGTACCGGTCAGCGGCGGACGCCTTCGCGGTATCGTCGCGGAACCACCGATGCATGACGTACATCAGCATCAAGACCGTGGGTGCTTCCCCGTACGACCATGCCAGGCCGCCGGCCAGTCGCTGATCCTCAAGCGGGCTGATCCCGAGTGCTTCGGTCGGTGCGACGAATGACGCGACGAGGACCGTGCTGCCCATCATGAGGAAGACCCCGAAGAAGGCGTGAAGTGCAGCCTCGGCAAAGACGTCGAGCGCTCGGCCCGCATGGCTGAGCCGGATCGGCAACGGATCAGACGAGAGGATCGGAATCGTGAAGAGAACCCCAGCGAGCAGGAAGGCGACTTCCAGCGCCGCGTGACCGCCTGGCAAACCTAAGATCGCATCCGCCGCGTTGGCGAGGTAGAGGCCGTAGAACGCGAGCAGGTAGAGCGGGACTGTGCACCATGGGCTCAGCGCCCATCTCGCCGCGGAGCTACGCAAGCCACTGTGCGCCACGGCGAGGACGGTCCGCCCCACCCCGCGGTGAGGTGTCGCCCGGAGCAGGAGCGACCCGGGAGAACCGAGGACCAGGAGCGGGGGCACCGTCATCATGAGGGTCAGTTGCTGAAACATGAACACCGATACCAGGGAGTGCCCGTAGGCCTCTACACCTAGGCCGGTGACCGCCGCCAGCACCACGCACCCCAAAACGAAGCAGATCGTTCGCCACACCGGCCACCGACGTCCTTCTCTCCAGAGCGTGATCGCCCCCAAGACGTAGCCGGTGGCGAGCAGCGCGGCGACCAGGGGTAGCACCGGCACATCGATGGCCACGGGGGCCAGCAACGTCTCGAGGGTCGGCGGTGCGTCCGGAAGCTCAATCTTCACGCGGACGAACCCATCTCAAAGGCTTCGGCCCGGTGCCGGCAGGTTCCCGCGACAGCCAGCCGGATACTCGCTGCGGCGGTCACGATGACTTCGACACGACACTCACTGTCCACCGGGGAAAGTTGGAGCGGGCAGTGGTCACTTGCGGACAACCTTGATCGTGGCACCCGCGACCAAGAAGATCACGGCCGCGGCCGGTTGCGCGGCGGTCCATATCGGACCCGAGAATGGAAACGGAGCCACGGGGTTCCAGAGAACGGCAATCGCTAGGAACACGGGAATCCACCACCAGTGGCGCGCCTGGAAAGCGAACCAGGCGACGATGAGGGCGAAGATTGCTGCAACGAACTGAACGAGTGGCGCCCAGTCGGCAAGGATCAGTGTCGGGGCAAGGAAAAGGATGGCGGCGGCGATGAGGCTCGGCGCGAGGGCATTGCGCTGATACTCCGAGGGAGTCCGGTGCTTCTGGGCCATGTCAGGTGTGCGTTTCTTTCATCGAGGGGTGGAGTTGGCGCTGTGCGTCACGAGGCGGGCGTCTGGCTCGCAGGCTGGAACCGATCAGGATCACAGCACCGACACCAAGGGCTACATCAGCGAGATTGCCAATGAAGAGGTCGCCGTATGCCAAGAAATCCGTCACATGTCCCCTCCCGAAGCCCGGTGGCGAGAAGAGACGGTCGGTGAGGTTGCCCAGCGCGCCACCGACGAGGAAGCCGAATGCGACTGCCGACGATGCGGTGCGGGTGCGGGTGGCGGCGAGGATCAAGCACACTGTCACCCCGACGCCGACGAGTGTGATGACAGCAGTGCTGTTAGCCCCCAGGGAGAAGATGGAGCCCGGGTTGAAGGCGAGTCGGAGGCCGAGAAGATTACCGAGCAACGGAATCCGTTCCTCTTGGCTCAGGGTGTTCAGCGCGGCAGCCTTCGTCGCTTGGTCGACGAGGAGGACGACTGCGGCGATGACGAAGGCGAGGCCGGACCGCCGCAGGCGATCAGACATCCGATCCCTCCGCCTGCTGCTGATCACGCCGACGGCGCTGACGCCCGGCCATCACGACACCGATGGCTCCACACCCGAGAATGAGGATCGGTGCAAGCAGGTACAGCATCGGCGGGAACTGCCCACCCCCGGACGCTGTTCCACCGTAGGTCTGCGCCGTGGCGGAGGGTGAAGGAGTAGCAGCTTCCGGGTTCTCTGTCGCAGCAGGGGTGGGAGAAGCCACCGCGTCCGCGGTAGGCGCGGGGGCGGTGACGGAGCTGGACGGGCTCCCCACCGAATATGCGTACTCGCCGCTGATCGGATGCCCGTCGCTGGAGACCACCTTCCAGCGGACCGTGTAAGTCCCGGGTGACGCTCGCTGTGAGAGGTGCTGGGTGACGAAGTTGGTGCTGACGTCCGCGGCATCCTCGGCGACGTTTATACCCGCCTCGTTTATGACCTCGATGACGGCGCTCCCCTCCAGATCAGTCAACGTGGCGCTGAACTCCAACGTGATCTCGTCGGGCGAGGACACGACGCTGCTGCCTGTCGCTGGATAGGAGCTGACCAGTTCATCGTGAGCGGAGGCGGGTGCGGCGATTCCGACGACGGCGAGGACGGAGAGCACCAGTGAGGCGAGAGCGACTGCTGCTGTGCGGTTCTTAGACATGTGTGGAGTGTTCTCCGGAGTGAGATTCGGTTTCGATCTGGAATGTGGAGTGCTCCACGCTGATGGCGAAATGCTGGCTGACGCACTCTTGAAGGGAGCGCAGCAACGCCGCAGAGTCATCCATGGTCGTCGCGTCTTCGACAACCACGTGAGCGGTCAACGTCGGGAGGTCAGTCGAGACCTGTGTGGCGTGGAGGTCGTGGACGGCGACGACGTGGGGAAGTTCGAGCATGTGTCGGCGAACCTTGTCCAGATCCAGTCCGGCGGGGGTGGATTCGAGGAGCACGCGACCCGAGGCTTTCAACAGCACCAGCGTGCGCGGGATGATCAGTAGGGCGATCAGGACCCCTGCTACGGCGTCGGCCTGGTACCACCCGAAGACTGCGATGAGTACAGCGCTGAGGATCACTCCGGCTGAGCCGAGTGCGTCGTTCACGACTTCGAGGAAGGCTGCTCGCATGTTGAGGTTGCGCCCGCGCCCGCCCATCAGCACGAGGAGCGACGCGATGTTGGCAATCAACCCCACGATTCCGAAGAACAACAGGCTGCCCGACGCGATCTCGGGAGGTGCGAAGAGCCGGCGGATGCCTTCCACGAGGGCGAAGAGACCCACGCCGAGCAAAAGCGTCGCCTGCGCGAGCGCGGCGAGCACTTCCGCGCGTCGTAGTCCGAACGTGTATCTCGAGCTCGGCGGACGATTCATCAGGCTGGCGGCGGTCACCGCCATCGCCAAGCCGACGACGTCGGTGAGCATATGAGCCGCGTCGACGAGGAGCGCCAGACTTCCCGTGATGACGGCGCCGACGACCTCGATGACAAACACCGATGCGGTGATTGAGAAGGCGATTATCAGCCGAGTGCGCGGCGTGCTTTCACCGGAACCACCGTGCGTGTGACCAGAAGACATGTGCGATCTCTCTCTGTGGTGAAAAGCCTCAACGCCCGCTCAACGCGGTCGAGATGTTGTCCTCGAGGTCGGTCCAGCGCTCCAAGGTCACGGGATCGCCATCGATGAAGAAGGACGGAGTAGATGTCACACCGAGCGCCTCACCGTCGGCGATGTCTGCCTCTACCCGCTCCGCTGTTGCCGGGTCGGCGACGGCAGCGTCGTACGCTTCGATGTCCAGACCCAGCTCGGTCGCGAACCCTCGGAAGATGTCCGGTCGGGACTCCTGCCCTTCGCCCCACTGCGCCTGCGTCTCGAACAACCGGTGATACATGTCCTCTAGCCGTCCCTGTTGTGCGGCCGCTTCGGCGGCGATAGCGGCGTTCATGGAGTTGATGTGGCCCGGGAGCGGGAAGTATCGAACAACGTAGGTGATCTGGCCGTCGTACTTCTCCCGGATGTCCTCGACCAGCGGGTAGAAGGCTCCGCAGGCCTCGCATTCGAAGTCGAGAAACTCAACGACGGTGACCGCGTCCTCGCCGCCCTCATCGAGGACGTGCGAGTTCTCGCGAACGACGACAGAGTTCTGGTCACCGGCTGCGACCGGTTCGGCATTCCGTTGACTCACGAGGACGTAGACCAACGCCGCCACGAGCAATAGCACGACGACACCGACAGTCGCGAGGGTCACCTTGGTAGAAATCTTCACAGCACACACTCCAAACACGCAGAACGACAGGGAGCCCGGCGTAGGCCGAGCGTTCGACATCAAGTGGCGAAGACGTTCGCGTGATTCAGGTGCGGGACAGTGAAAGTTGTTCGAGTGAGAGGGGCGAGGGCAGCGCGAGGCCGGTCGATGACACGCGTGCGGCTTGTCGTGGTGCATGACCGAGGCATCGCGCAGATCGACGAAGAAGCATCCAACGTCGGAGGACGAAAAGGAGGATGCAGCAGAAGATGCCCAGCAGACACCCCACCGACCCCAGCAGCGCGGCATCGACCGCGCCGTCGGCGAACTGTTCCGCCGCGATTGAATGCGACGCCGTGACGAGAGGAGACGAGTGGTCCGCGTCCGACGGGGTGCTGGCCGCCACTGCGACCGAGAGCGACTTCTCGCCTTCGTGGTGGCCGCCGATGACCGTGCCCAAAACGACCAGAAGCGATAGGACAACCGCAGTAATGATCTTCGTTATCAACCAGCGGGACGTAGGCATTGCAGACGCAGGTGTACCAGCTGCCGCATTCATCCTTGTCCGATTGTAAGTGATGTCGAGGTGCGCCCCGCCCCGCGCGCGAGAGCGCCAGCAATCAGGTGCACGCTTCGACCGATTCGCGCGGTTGCGTGTGACTCGACATGCTTGGACTATGAGCAGCCTCGTCGCCTGGGGGGAACGCCACCAGATTGGTCTCTACCTCGCGGCAATCGCCGCAGGCGCCGCTGTCGGTCTGGTGGCCCCCGACATCGCGCACCCCTTGGAGATCGCGATCAACCCGGTTCTGGGGTTGTTGCTGTACGCAACCTTTCTGGGTGTCCCGTTTGCGATGATCGGGCGCGCCTTCCGCGACCTCCGCTTCCTGACCGTCGTGCTGCTCGTGAACTTCGTCATCGTGCCGGTCATCGTGTTCGGCCTTTCGCGATTCGTCGCTCACGACCGGGCGCTCTTGGTGGGCGTGCTGTTCGTGCTGCTGACGCCGTGCGTCGACTACGTCATCGTGTTCACTGGCCTTGCGGGAGGGGCGAAGGATCGACTGCTCGCGGCCGCGCCGATCCTCATGCTGGGCCAGATGCTTCTCTTGCCCCTCTACCTGTGGCTATTTGCTGGGCCCGAACTTATCGATGCTGTCGACCTCGCGCCGTTCGTCGACGCGTTTCTATTGCTGATCGTGCTACCGCTCGCCGCGGCGGGAGCCACCCAATACACAGCGTCCCGGACGCGCTGGGGACGAATAACCCAGGACGTCGCGCTGGCAGCGATGGTCCCGCTGATGATGCTCACGCTTGCTGTTGTCGTCGCATCACAGGTGTTCGGAGTCAGCCGCGAACTTCCTGCTCTCATCACGGCCATCCCGATATACGCCGCGTTCGCCGCGGTGATGGTCCCGATCAGCGTGCTGGCTAGCCGAGTCGCGCGCCTCGACACCGCCAGTACCCGGGCCGTCGTGTTCTCCGGAGCCACTCGGAACTCTCTAGTCGTGCTGCCTCTTGCGCTCGCTCTACCCGCGAGCTTTGCGCTTGCCCCTCTCGCAGTGGTCACGCAGACGCTTGTCGAGCTAATCGCGATGGTGCTGTTCGTGCGCCTCATCCCTCGAATTGTCAAGGCAAGCTAGCGACGAACGCGGCGACATGGACAGGGAGGCTCCAACACCAGTCGTCGTCACGAAACGTCTCGGCAGAGGTAGGGTTCCGTCCTCGAACGCAGGGCTGGTCACACCGGAGTGCAGCGGCCGCTACCTCTCTTCCGTCTCGCCTTCGAGATCCTCAAGAACTTCGAACGGGGACTCCACGTCTCCTCGCCACGCTTCGATCCCCTCACGCACCGCCAGGAACGCGACAACTAGCGCCGCTACAGAGTCGGCCCACCACCAGCCGAACAATGTGTTCAGGATGAGGCCAATGAACACCGCACCGGAAAGGTAGATGCACAGGATGAGCTGTTTGGCGTCGGCCATGACGCTCTTCGAGTCGAGCTCGCGCCCTGTGCGGACTTCGAACCATGCAAGGAGTGGCATGATGACGAGACTGAGTGCGGTGATCCCCAACCCCAGCGGGCTGTGCTCCGGTCCCTCCCGACCGATCAAACTCATCACCGCGTCGACCGTGACATATGCGGCAAGGGCGAAGAACGCCAGACCGATTGCACGGACGGTGACTTTCTCCCAGCGCTCTGGATCCTTCCGCGTGAATTGCCAGGCAATTGCGGCTGCTGAGAGAACTTCGACGACCGAATCAAGACCGAAACCGATGAGCGCGGCGGATGAGGCGAGGGCGCCGGCCCAGATCGCAACTATCGCTTCAATCACGTTGTACGAGATCGTGAATGCAACAATGAAGCGCACGCGACGATGAAGCGTTGACCGCCGAGCCGCCGTCAACGGAGCGCTCACGCGTCTGCCCCCGGCGCGCAGCAACCCGGGACTTCACAGGATGCGTTGAGACACTCCGCGTTGGCATCAACGGCCAAAGTCGCGTCAACCAACGCCTTGAGGGCCGCCGCGAGATGAGGATCAGAGATTTCATACCGCGTCTGACGACCTTCGGGTTCCGCGACCACGATGCCGCAGTCGCGGAGGCACGTCAGGTGGTTCGACACGTTCGACCGCGACAACTCGAGTTCTCGCGACAGCACCGCCGGATAACTGGGCTCGTCGAGCAGGGACATGAGGATGCGAGAACGAGTGGGGTCGGCCATAGCGCGGCCCAGGCGGTTCATCACATCGAGACGTGAAGCAATGGTCAGCATTCAATGACTATACATCGAACGGTGACCATTAACCAAGCTGGTGCGCTCGTCGTGCTCGTTGACGAAGAGCCCATCACCCCACGCTCCGCTTCAAGTGCGCTTGCTCAATTCCCGCCGAAAGCTCGGATAGAGGGATCGACGAAACGGCAGGACTACTGTGCCGTCAGACGAGTTCGCTCACCAGCTGCTCGATTCGCGCCTTGATGTCGTCACGAATGGGACGCACCGCGTCGATTCCCTGGCCGGCCGGGTCGTCGAGCTTCCAGTCCTCGTAGCGCTTGCCCGGGAAGAACGGGCAAGCGTCGCCGCATCCCATCGTGATGACGACGTCTGATGCCTGCACGGCCTCGGTGGTCAGGATCTTGGGCTGCTCGGCGGTGATGTCGATCCCGAGCTCATTCATCGCTGCGACGGCGGTCGGGTTGATCTGGTCGGCGGGCATGGAGCCGGCGGAGCGCACCTCGATGCGGTCGCCGGCGATGTCGCGGAGGAAGCCGGCGGCCATCTGCGAGCGTCCGGCATTGTGCACGCAGACGAAGAGGACGGAGGGCTTGGTGGTCGTGTCAGTCATGGTTGCTCCTGGTGAGAGGTGGTGGTCAAGGAAGAAGGTCGTCGACGAGCGCGCGCACGCGGCCGGCGATGTCGTCGCGGATGGCTTCGACACCTTCGCGTGAGGCGAGGGCGGGGTCGCCGACTGCCCAGTCGTCGTAGCGGACCCCGGGGATGATCGGGCAAACGTCTCCGCATCCCATCGTGATGACGACGTCTGCCGCGCGGACGGCATCATCGGTGAGCGGCTTCGGAAAGCGCTCGACGGCAGCGTCACCTTCGATCTCGGCGAGAATCGACCGGACGTGAGGGTGGATGACGTTGGCGGGGGCGGATCCTGCCGAGCGAGCCACGACCTTGCCGGCCGCCAGATTATTGACGAGCGCGGCGGCGAGCTGCGAACGTCCAGCGTTGGCAACGCAGACGAAGAGAACTTGGGGCACAGCGGAGTCGCGGTCGCGTGTGAGGTCGGTGAGTCGCTGACGTGCGAAGCGTTCGGTCAGTGGCACGAGTGCTGAGGTGACTCTCGCGGTGCGGGCGAGGGCGGTGTAGGACTCGCGGACGATGGTGAGCACGACGTTGGGGTCGAGTTCGGGGACTTCTGCTGCGAGTTCATCCGCGAGATGGGTCACCCGGGCGTCGAAGTCGGGGCGTGGTTCATCGCGGCCGTCAGAGACACTCCATGGTGCGAGCGTCGCGGGCGCGAAGGATTCCAGCAGGGCCGTGACGGCGCTTCGCCGGTTCGGGTTGATTCGATACCAGACCCAGGTTCCACGCCGCTCCGAGGTGAGGACCTCGACGTCCTTGAGCACCTTCAGATGGTGAGAGACCGTCGGCTGGGAGACCTCGGCGAGCTCGGCGAGATCACAGACGCACGACTCCCCTCGAGGGTCGGATGCGATGGCAGACAGCATCCGAAGACGGAGCGGATCCGACAGCGCCTTCAGAGTGGAGGCGACCGAGGTTGCCACATCGACGCCGATTGCGTGGCTGGCGACGGGACTGCAGGTGTCGCCCTGGGTGGTCAGCACGGCGTTCATGTCTACATCCTTTCAGCGGTGAATGGATCGGTGTGGAACCAGCGCCGGGCTGCCCAGAGAGAGACATAGACGAGTCCGACGAGAACCGGTACTTCGATGAGCGGGCCGACGACTCCGGCGAGGGCCTGGCCGGATGTGGCGCCGAAGGTGCCGATGGCGACGGCGATGGCGAGTTCGAAGTTGTTGCCGGCCGCCGTGAACGCCAGCGTCGACGAGCGTGCGTATCCGAGCCCCAGTGCCTTGCCGGTGAAGAGGCCGATAAACCACATGATCCCGAAATACGCCAGCAATGGGAGGGCGATGCGAGCGACGTCCCAGGGGCGGCTCGTGACCTGTTCGCCCTGGAGCGCGAACAACAGCACGATGGTGAAGAGGAGACCGTAGAGGGCCCAGGGGCCGATCTTCGGGAGGAAGCGGTCTTCGTACCAGTCGCGTCCCTTCGTCCGCTCCCCGATGAAGCGGGAAGCGAATCCGGCGACGAGGGGAATGCCGAGGAAGATCAGCACGTTCAGCGCGATCTGCCAGACCGAGATCTCGAGGCCTTGGGAGTCGAGGCCGAGCCAGTCGGGCAGAACCGTCAGGTAGAACCAGCCGAGCAGCGAGAAGGCGATGACCTGGAGTACCGAGTTGATGGCGACGAGCACTGCCGCGGCTTCGCGGTCGCCACAGGCGAGGTCGTTCCAGATGACGACCATGGCGATGCAGCGGGCGAGGCCGACGATGATGAGCCCGGTGCGATACTCGGGCAGGTCCGGGAGGAGCGTCCAAGCGAGAACGAACATGAGCGCCGGACCGATGAGCCAGTTGAGCACCAGGGAGGAGATGAGGAGCTTCTTGTCTCCGGTGACCGCGGCGACTTTGTCGTAGCGGACCTTGGCGAGAACCGGGTACATCATCACCAGCAAGCCGAGGGCGATGGGAATCGAGATTCCACCGACCTCAAGATCGGCCAGGAGACCGGAGACGCCGGGGATGAAGCGACCGATGACGATGCCGCCGACCATGGCGAGACCGATCCAGAGCGGCAACCAGCGGTCGAGGGTCGACAGACGGCGCGTGGTGGTCGGGACGGTGGCGGGTGCGGTGGCGGTGCTCATGCGAGGAGAGCCTCCATCTTCGTGGCGATGATGGGCTTCGGGTGGGCGCCGATGAGTGTGTCGACCCGCGTGCCTCCCATGTAGAACCCGAGGGTGGGAATGGACGTGACACCGACTGCCGTCACAGTCTCAGGGCTCTGGTCGGCGTCGAGCTTGACGATCTTCACACGGCCGTCGTACTCGGCGGCGAGCTGATCCAAGAGGGGTGCGACCTGCTTGCACGGCCCGCACCAGGTTGCCCAGATGTCGACGACGACGCGGATCTCGGAGTCGATGACCTCGGCCTGGAAGGTGGCATCGGTGACGGTGATGGGCGCGCTCATGCGAAGACCTCCTCGGTCTCGGTCGGTACTGGTACGGACTCGTCAAGGGCAGCGAGGTAGTGCTGGGCGTCTTGTGCTGCGGCGCATCCGGTGCCTGCGGCGGTGATCGCCTGGCGGTAGGTGTGGTCGACGAGGTCGCCGGCGGCGAAGACTCCCGCGAGGTTCGTGCGGGTGGAGGGGTGCTCCACGAGCACGTAGCCGTCGGCATCCGTGTCGACGAGGCCGGTGACGATCTCGGACCGCGGGTCATGGCCGATGGCGACGAAGATTCCGGTGGCCGAGAGCTGTCGCTCTACGCCTGTGACGGTGTCGCGTAGCGTGACGGCCTCGACCTTCTCGGCGCCCACGAGCCCGGACACCTCGCTGTTCCAAGCGACCTCGATCTTGGGATGGTCGAGCACCCGCTGTGCCCTGATCTTCGACGCCCGGAACTCTTCCCGGCGGTGCACGACGGTCACCTTCGAGGCGAAGCGGGTGAGGAACAGAGCCTCCTCCATCGCGGAGTCTCCGCCGCCGACGACGATGATCTCCTGGTCACGGAAGAAGAAGCCGTCACAGGTGGCGCACCAGGAGACGCCGTGACCGGTGAGTCGATCCTCGTCCGGCAGGCCGAGTTTGCGATAGGCGGAGCCCATGGTGAGGATGACGGCGCGGGCGAGGAAGGTCTCCCCAGCGCCGGTCTCGACCGTCTTGATAGGCCCGTCGAGGTCGACCCGGATGGCGTCGTCGAGGAGGATGCGGGAACCGAAGCGCTCGGCCTGAGCGCGCATCGACTCCATCAGTTCGGGTCCCTGCACGCCGTTGACGAAACCGGGGAAGTTCTCGACCTCGGTCGTGGTCATCAGCGCCCCGCCCGCGGTCACGGAACCGGCGAGGACCACGGGGGCAAGGCCTGCACGCGCGGCGTAGACCGCGGCGGTGTAGCCCGCAGGCCCGGACCCGATGATGACCAGCTCAACCTCTTGAATCGACATGTGTCTATATTGACATCCGTCGATACCGAATGCAACTGTTGCTAACGGAGTTCACTTGCTCTTCACCTGGCGAACAGATCATGCAGGTGGAGCATTCGAGACAGTCAAGAGACCAGAGGACCACAGATGACCCACCCCAAGACGGTTCTGTTCATATGCAAGCACAATGCGGGGCGCTCCCAGCTCGGCGCCCATCTCCTGACACACATCGGCGATGCGCGACTTGTCGCGACGAGTGCGGGAATCACGCCAGCCGAGACGATCAACCCGGCCGTCGCGACATCGCTGCACGAACTCGGAATCGACACGGCAGCGGCCACGCCCCGGGCAGTGACAGCGGAAGACCTCGACGCGGCCGATGTCGTGGTCCTGATGAAGCCGGGCCTCCCGCTGCCGGGCACGGTGCGCGGAGAGCTGGTCGAGTGGTCATTCCCGGATCCCTCGAACGGGGAGGCCGACGGGGTGCGCGAGCTCCGCGACGCCATCGACGCGAAAGTGCGTGGTTTGGCGGCTCGGCTCGTCAGCTAAGTGCTGAGAGGTGGGGCTCGGTTCGGGAGCCCCACCCCTCATGAGTTGCAATCAGCCGACAGCGACAGGCCGCGCACCGATCTGGATGGTTGCGGGAGCAGCACAGCAGCTGCCCGCGTTGTCATCGAAGTCACCGGATCCACCGCACACACCGGTGTCGGGGAGAGAGAGTTCGTTGCGTGCGGCCGCCTCGTGGTCGCCAGCGAGGTGCGCTGCGACGCTACGGACCTGCTCGAAACCAGTCAACGCCAGGAACGTTGGGGCTCGCCCGTAGGACTTCACTCCGACGATGAAGAACCCTTGCTCCGGCTGCGCCAGTTCTTTCGCTCCCGTCGCCGACACCGATCCGCAGGAGTGGATGTTCGGGTCGATCTCGGAAGCGATACCTGCGACCGCCTCGAGAGTGGGATCGAGGTCGATCCTGAGCTCTCGCAGCATCCCGGTGTCAGGGCGGAAGCCCGTGAGTGCGAATACTCGCCCGACATTCGTCACCTCGCGCCCATCTTCGGCGACGAGTGTCAGACCATCGACTCCGTGCTGGAACTCGGCGACACGGAAGCCTGTCACCAGGTCGACGATCCCCTCGTCGATCACCTTGCGGGCGCGAGAGCCGAGCGCGGCGCGCTCCGGCAGCTCGTCCCCGACTCCGCCGCCGAAGACGTTGGCGGCACTCCCTCGGCGCAGCAGCCAGGTCACGCGCGTTCCCGGCGACCGGCGGGCCAACTCACTCAGACGCAGCACGGCATGCGTGGCTGAGTGCCCCGCCCCGACCACCACGACGTGCGAACCGGCGAGGTCCGACACATCGGATGGGATGCGGTACGAGATCAGATCGGACGCCGCGGCTTCGCCGAGGGCTGGGAACCCATCCGCCCCAGCGGGATTCGGGAGGCCCCAGGTGCCGCTGGCATCGATGACCGCGCGGGCGAGGAGGCGGGATTCGTTGCCCGCGGCATCGACGGTGTGGACGACGAACGGCTGGCTCCGGCGGCCTGCGTCGACGACTTTGTCGCGGCCCTGGCGGGCGACTCCGGTGACGGTCGTCGCGTAGCGGATCCGCTCGCCCAGGACATCCGCGAGTGGCGTCAGGTAGTCGCTGACCCACTGCGCGCCGGTCGGATACCCCGAGGCGGGTGCGTTCCACCCCGTGGGCTCGAGCAGGCGGCGCGCCGCGGCGTCCGTGAGTTCTGGCCACGCCGAGAACAAGCGCACGTGTCCCCACTCGGAGACTGCAGCTGCTGGGCCGTGCCCGCGCTCGACGACGAGGACATTCTCGTCCCGTTCGACCAGGTGTGCCGCTGCGGCGAGGCCCTGCGGCCCTGCTCCGATGACGACGACAGGAAGCTCAGACATCACATCTCCTCAAATCGAAAAACTTCAATATGAAGACTGTCGTCTATCTATCGAAGATTGTCAATACGTGCCAGACTAGTCCCGTGAGCTTGCCAACGACAATCGAATCGACCAGCTGCTGCGTCCCGCCAATCACCCCCTCCATGACCGTCGCGGATGCCGAGCGGGTTGCACGCGTGTTCAAGGCGCTCGGCGATCCAACGCGGGTGAGGCTCCTGTCTCTCATCGCCGCCGGGGCTGGCGGTGAGGCGTGCATTTGCGATCTGACCGAGCCCGTGGGGCTTTCGCAGGGCACAGTGTCGCACCATATGAAGCTCCTCGCCGACGCCGGCCTCGTCACGCGTGAACAGCGCGGCAAGTGGGCGTACTTCGCTCTCAACGGCGACGCGATGGATGCCGCTGCCGACTCGCTCCGCGCGGTGTGACCTCAGCGAGTGCCCCTCCGCCACACCTGGGCGGTCGGCTAGCCGCGCTGTCGGTGGGGCAGGTCATCAGTTGGGGAATCCTGTTCTATGCACTGATCGTCGCCTCTCCCGCGGTCGCGGATGACACCGGGTGGCCGGTGGCCCTGGTCACGCTGTCGTTCTCGTCGGGCCTGGTCGCCTCCGCCGTCGCTGGCGTATTCGTCGGGAGATGGCTCGACGAGCGGGGGCCGCGCCTCATCATGACTGTTGGCAGCGTCGTCGGCCCGCTCGGCATCGTGCTCGTCGCTCTCGCACCAAACCTTGCAGTCTTCACAGTGGGGTGGGTCATCGCGGGACTCGCACAATCGGCAGTGCTCTACCAAGCGGCGTTCACTGTTATCGCTCGCCGGTACGGGGCTCGACGCCGCGGGGCGATGACGATCTTGACGTTGGCCGGCGGGCTCGCTTCGACGATCTTCGCGCCGATTGTCGCCGGGCTGCTGGGGGTAACCGACTGGCGGACCGTGTTCCTGATACTCGCCGGTTTCCTGCTTCTGACCACCGCGCCGCTGCACTGGTTCAGCCTGGAGCGCACCTGGTCACCCGTTCGCCACGACGACGCCGCGGAGGTTCACACGGTGGGCACGGTCGTGCGCACCCGACGATTCTGGATGCTCGAGCTCTCCATGTTCACCCTGGCTGCTGCGCTCTTCAGCGTGACCCTCGCGCTGATCCCGCTCTTCACGGAGAAGGGCATGAGCTACGAGCTCGCCGCCTGGGCCCTTGGACTCCTCGGCGCCGGTCAGGTGATCGGGCGACTCCTCTACGTCGCCGTCCCGCACACTGCCCCACCATGGGTTCCCCTTATGGTGACCGCCGGCCTCAGCGTCATCTCTCTCACCTTGCTGGCCCTGATTCCCGGGCCTCCGTGGCTGCTGATCTCTATAGGTATCGCTGCGGGTGCTGTGCGAGGCGCTCAGACGCTTGTCCAGGGTTCCGCCGTCGCGGATCGCTGGGGCACCCAGAACTACGGCGCCATCAACGGGATCTTCGCTGCTCCGATCACGCTCGTCGGAGCGTTCGGCCCGGCACTCGGTCCGCTTCTCGCAGTAGCCACCGGTTCGTACTCCGCCATGGCCCTCATCGCCGTCGGGCTCGCGGCGATCTCGCTCGCCTTCGCTCGGTTCTCCTAGGCAGTCAACCTAGATCTAAATAATCCCGGCTCAGGGGGCGCGTTATGTAGCTAAAGTCGCTATTGTCCAAGTGCCAGTGCAGATACGTGGGGGCCCGAGATGACGGACACCAGCGCGCAACCCGACGCCAACGCTCACTCGTCACACACGTCGCTATATGAGAGCGACCTTGCGGAGTTCACCCTCCTGCGGAGTCCTGACGTGCCCGTATGGCGGCGTCCACAGATCGGCGCGCTCACCGCAGTCACTAGCAGGTGGACCATCGCGCCGGAGGAACGGCTGCTTGTCTCCCTGCCGACCGGATCTGGGAAAACAGGCGTGGCTACTGCGCTTCCCCACATAGCGCGGTCGCGTCGAGTGCTCGTCATCGTGCCGAGCACAGAGCTGCGCACCCAGATCGCAGACGCTTTCCGCTCTCAACGGGACCTACATCGTGTCGGAGCTGTCTCAGGATCCTGCCCTCGCCCCTCGGTCAAGGAGATTCGCGGCCGAAACATCGACTGGACTGAACTCGAACACCACGATGTGGTCGTAGCGCTTCCCGCCTCTATCAGCCCACACCACATGACGTCAGAGCAGCTCCCACCCCCGGACTTCTTCGACCTGCTTATCTTCGACGAGGCTCACCACACGCCGGCCGACACGTGGAGGAAGATCCTGGAGCACTTTCCGATGGCGCGCGCTGTGCTCCTCACCGCCACGCCGCGCCGAGCCGACGGCAAGCTCCTACCCGGCACTCACGCGTACCACTTCCCCTTACGCGCGGCAATAGCTGATGGCTTGTTCCACCCGATCCGCCCCGCGATCTTGCCAGCCCCAGAGCCGCTGACCGATGAGGCGAAAGACATCGCCATCGCTGATGCAGTCGTCGAGACACTGTCACGACCCGAGCATGAATCGAGTGTCGCGCTGATCCGAGCACGCACCGTGCACCGCGGCACCTTGCTTTACACGATATACACCAAGCGCGGCCTCGCAGTTGAACTCATCACGGGGACCACCTCGCCCAAGGACCGCGAGTCAATGATCCAACGGTGGACTGACGGGACGCTTCGAGCGCTCATAGCGGTCGACATGCTGGGCGAAGGCGTCGATATCCCAGGGCTGAGAGTCGTCGGTTATCACGACAAGCACAAGTCCGTGCCGGCGACGATGCAGTTCATCGGCCGGCTTGCACGAGCCAACGAGACCTACCCCCAGGAATCGGTTCTCATCACCGTGCACGACGAAGACGTCTACCCCGCGCTCAAGGGTGCTCTCCGTGAACTCTATCTCGAAGACTCAGACTGGGTAGAGATTCTTCCGACGCTTATCGATGACGACGTTCGGCGCGAGCAGCAGGACCGGACCTATCTTGCTGCGTTCGACGATGTTCCACTGTCACTCTCATTACGCTCGGTTCGCCCACTGGCCCGGGCAAGTATGTATGAGGTACCCCTCGCGATGGACTGGACGCCGGGCTTCAGCGACGGCGTCCCAGTGGCGCTGCGGGCCGGAGAAAGGATCATAGGCCGACAGATTGTGTATTCCGGGTTGAATGACATCGGCTCGCAATTGGTTGTCATCACCGCCGAGCCGGACCAGCCGAAGTGGTATGCCGGAGCGGAGCTACGACGTGACGTCTACGACCTTGCCGTCGTGACGTGGCTTGCGAGCTCCAAGGTCGACAAGCCACACCTACTTTTCGTCAACGCCCAAGACAAAGGCCTTCTGAACGCCGTCCGCGGAACTCTCGACCCGAGCGAGATTCTGAGGAACGCGAACCCTGCCGGGCTTCAAGCTGCGTTCGACACCCTGGAGCGGCTGTCAGTATCGTCTGTCGGGGTGAGGAACACCTATGCAGCTGCACGCGGCGCTCCCGCCTACGCGACCTTCGCAGGCAGCGGAATCGACCGCGGTCTCCGCGAGACCGACACGAGCTCGCGCGCCCTCGGACATGCGATGGCGCAGGTGAGGTCATCGACCGGTGAGTCGACTACTGCGGGACTCGCAGCGGAGAAGTCGAAGTATTGGGAGACCCGTTATCTCGGCTTACGCGAGTACGACCTGTTCGCGACAGATCTGGCTGGCCGTTACTGGTTTCCGGTCGAAGCAGATACCGGGCCCCTCCTGCCCAACGTGTCCAAGGGCAAACGCACCGACGCTTTCCCGCCCGACCCCATCTCCGCGGAGATCAATCCCGCGCTGTTCGGAGCCGCGTATACAACACCGGATGGCACTCCCATCGAGAGCGTGGACATCGAGCCAAGCCCCGAGGGCGCGAACGGCGCCTCGGAGCTCTATCTTCGGGTGTTCAATCCACATGCCCCGGAGACGGACATTTGGGTTGGACGACAAACCATCGATGGGCGTTTTGCCACCGTCCGCGGGGAGCCTCTCCTTCAGCGAGGTGCTGGCAACCAGACCACCTTCCCCGAACTCTTCGGTGCACAACCTCCGACGATCTACTTCCTGAACGGCATCTCTGTCGCCGGCGGTACGACGTTCGATCCGCCCCGCCCCGACCGCTTCTTGCCTGACATCGAATACGTCCCACTCGATTGGATGAACACCAACATCACAGTCGAAACCTACAGTCATGCCCAGGAAGCTTCCGTGCACTACCGGGTCGAGCAGGACCTAGTCGACGCTCCCTCTCCCGCCGGTGGGGATCGATGGGTGCTCCTCAATGATGGCAGCGGGGAGATTGCGGATCACGTTGTCATCGAAAGGCGCTCCAACGGACGGCTGCGCGTCGAGCTGTGGCACTCAAAACCGGCTGCCAAGGCGGCGGCGGGTGTTCGTGTGCGGGATATCGAGCAGGTCGCACAGCAGGCTGCGAAGAGCCGCAGGCACATCACAGATCGGGGATTCTGGCATCGAGTCGGTCGGCGGCTCGATGGGCAGGAGGGCCCGGCTATGAGGCTGCTATCCGGCGACCTCGACTCCCTTCGCGCGCTGAGCGGGCTGGATCCAACTCGCGCCAACGAGTCCGTGGCTGACAACCCGCCGATGCTCGAATCCAGAATCGTGGTGGTTCAACCCGGGCTGAGCATCTCAAAGCTGCGAACAAAGCTGCAGAATGGCGACTATCGCGCAGGCCAGGTTCGCGAGTACCTGACGTTCTTGCACAACGCGGTCGGCGGCCTGAGCCGACTCACCATAGTCTGCTCGGAGTGACGCACCCCGAGCAAAAGTGAACTCGCAGCACTGCGGCTCGTCCAGGTCAGCGCCGCCAAGGGTGACGCCTCGATCCGATGACCTGCGCCCACCGCGCGCTCTGAATGACGAACGTTTCCCGGCCACTAGGGACTCAAGTGAAGATGCCGCCGACTAGCTCGGCACCGGGAAGTGCTCGCGCCGATAGGGTCGAGCCATGGAGCACCCGCCCCGGCTCGAGAGAGGCCTCATCCGCGTTCCAGTCACTGACGCAGACGAACTCGATGCTTCGCGCGTTCTCACCGAGCGGCTGCATCAAGTCGATGCGCTCCTAGAGCGCTACGCGACCATCGCCCAGCTTCGAGCCAAGCCTACTTCCGAGCTCGGCGACGACGACCGACGCACAAGCTGGCTTCACCTCAGCCACTTCGTTTCCTCTTGCATGTCCATGGCTACCGACTCGCTCGCCTCGACGAAGCAGCTCCTCCTCCCAGATGGTGAGCAACTCGAACACCGGGTCACCGCCCAGTTTCCGCTTCTGCGCAGCGCGCTCGAATCCGCCGCCACTGCGCTGTGGCTCCTGCGACCGGACTCTCAACGCGAGCGCATCGTTCGGCTCCTCCAAGTCCGGGCCACCGACATCGAGTTCGACCTGACCCTCGTCAAAGCTGCAGCGGGTCTCGTTGACCTCAGCACATCCCAAGGAAGATCGACCTCACAGGCCGCCATCCGCGGTGCGGTCGCCCGACGGAAGCGCCATCTGGAGCAGATGTCGAAGATAGCAAGTGCCGCGGGCATCGACTCAGCCGAATACATCAACGGTGCCCCGGGGTACGGTGACATCGTCGAACAAGCGACCGACTACCCCGACCTCAACGGCGCCAACGCCTCGACAGTTTGGCGTCTGATCTCGGGCCTCACTCACCCCTCCCCGCTCCGCATGATGAGCACCAGCAAGCATGGCGACACCGTCGACAACGACGATGGCACCCTCTACGTCGTTGCTTCTATGGATCTGGGCAACACGACCACCTCCCTACTTGCCGCGATGACGACTTATCGGCAGGCCACCGAAACCCTGGCTGCGCGTATCGCCCGCGTCCACACTCGCCCATGACTATCAGGATCACTGCTCGTACCCGCCAATCGGCATAAGCACCGCGGCCATGAAGTAGCTCCGCGGAACGTCGGGCTGAGGCCACCTGTTCGACGGTCGACGGAACTTAGAGGATTATCTCCCGGCCCGTAGAGGATTGCCGCGAATCACTGCGCCAGAATGCCCCGGAATCACGCGGCAAACCACCTTATGCGTACAACCCACATCAGCGAAAGGCCGCTCTTCGGAGCGGCCTTTCGTCGTACGGGGCGCCGGTGTCGGCGCCGGGCTCAGCGGGCGGTGCTGCCGGCGAGGACCGGGTCCAGGTTCCGGAGGCGCGCACGTGCATCGAGGTGGCGCTTCCAGGCGTTCATGGGCCGCTCGACGGCGAACCAGCTCACCGTCGCCGCGACGATCGTCAGCACGACGGCCAGCGGTGCCCACGCATCGACCCCGGCGTCGCGGAGCCACCAGGTGATGGGGTAGTTCCAGAGGTAGGCCGCGTAGGAGATGACGCCGAGCCCGAGCAGCGGCTTCCACACGGCGGTGACGGTCGGGATCACGCGGAGCTTCCAGATCACCAGGACGGTCAGGGCTCCGATGAGGGCTCCGCCGACGAGATAGAACACGACCGACTCCTTCGCTCCGGGAACGAGGGCGAGTGCCGCGAGACCCGCGCCGCCGACCATGGCGCCGATGGTGGCGCGTCGGCCACGGAGGTGACGGTCGATGGACGCCTGCCCGAGTTGTGCGGCTGCACCGATCACCATGGCGATGGTCCAGATGGCGGGGTGGTCATAGGCCCGGTCGATCCGATCGGATGTGCTCAGCACCGTGGCGACGAGCCACAGGATGAGTCCTCCGGAGGCGAGCGCGATGACGATCCGCATTCGGCGGAACCGGATGCCGACGGCGAGGATGAGCGGCCAGATCAGGTAGAACTGCTCCTCGTTCGCGAGCGTCCACAGGTGGCTGAGGTTCGCACTGCCGTGATCGAACCCGGGGATGTTCATCGTGTAGGTCAGCGAGACGAGCACCGACCGGACGACGGAGCCTCTGGTGCCGGAGACGTCGAGGATTCCCTCGACGATGATGAACCCGATGAGCAGGAACACGAGCGCGGGGATGAGTCGGATCGCACGGTTGCGGTAGAAGCGTCCGTACCGGACCTTCCCGTACTGGCGCAGGTCGGCGACGAGCAGTCCTGTGATCAGGTACCCGCTGAGGGTGAAGAAGATGACGACGCCGACGATGCCACCGCCGCCGACCGCTTCGGGCCACGAGTGTCGGATCAGCACGAGCAGGATCGCGACGCCTCGGAGAAGGTCCAGACCTTCGATGCGGTGTTGCGTGGATACTCGACTCCTCGCCGAGTCTGTTTCGCGCGCGAACGCACGCGACGTCATGCTCCCCATCGTTCCCCCAGAACGGTCAGCGCTCCCCAGCGGTGCTGACCGCAACTCTAGGGGACGCCTCCCCAAGAAGGGAAGGTCGTCTTTCCCCCATTCAGAGGGTCGCGAGAATATCCCTCATTGCGGCGATCTCGGTCGTCTGCGTCTCGATGATGGTATGCGCGAGGGCGATGGCGTCGGGATCGCGGCCGTTGTCGACCTCCTCCTGCGCCATCGTGACGGCACCCTCGTGGTGACGGATCATCTGCTCGAGGAACACCCGACCGGCATCCTCACCGCTGGCATCCGCGAGCTCCTGCATGTCGGTCTCGGACATCATCCCGCTGCCGTGATCCATGCCGTCTGCGCCGGAGACATCGGCGCCCCACTCCTCGAGCCACTCGTTCATCGTCCGGATCTCCGGCTCCTGGGCGGCCTTGATCTCCTCGGCCAGGGCGACGACGCGATCGTCGACGCCGTCCTTGCCGAGAAGCATGTCGGACATCTCGACGGCCTGCGCGTGGTGCTCCTTCATCATTCTCGCGAACATGATGTCGGCGTCATCGGCCTCCGCGGATGCCGGAGCGCTGCTGCTGCCGCCCCCGTGGTCCATGCCCGGCATGTCGCCGTCGCCGGCGCCCCCGCCGGCGCAGCCGACCAGGGCGAGGAGGGCGGTGAGGGTGAGGGCGGCGCTCGCCCCAGAACGGTTCTTCATGGTGATCCTCCGAGGTTCGATGATGGACGCGCCAGAATGGCGCGAAGGGCGATGGTGCGCACAGGGGCTACCGATCGATGACGGCACCCGGGGTGAGGTCCAGGCGGCGCAGGAGCTGAGCGTTGAGCGCGACGACGATGGTGGACAGCGACATCAGGACCGCGCCGACGGACATCGGCAGCACGAAGCCCAGCGGCGCGAGGACACCGGCGGCCAGCGGCACGGAGATGAGGTTGTATCCTGCGGCCCACCACAGGTTCTGCGTCATCTTGCGGTAGCTGGCCCGGGAGAGCTCGATCACGGACAGGACGGATCTGGGGTCGTCGCTGGCGAGGATGACTCCGGCCGAGGCGATGGCGACATCGGTGCCCGCGCCGATGGCGATCCCCACGTCAGCCTGTGCGAGAGCAGGTGCGTCGTTCACGCCGTCGCCGACCATCGCCACCTTGCGCCCCTCGGACTGCAGTTGCTTCACCCTGGAGGCCTTGTCCTCCGGCCTGACACCCGCGAAGAACCGGTCGATGCCGAGATCGGCGGCCACGGAGGCTGCGACCGCTTCGGCGTCACCGGTGATCATGACCACCTGGACACCGCGACGACGCAGCGCGCTGACGGCCTCTCGGGATTCCGGCCGGATCTCATCGGACAGACGCAGGGCCCCCACGACCGTGCCGTCGACGAGGACGTGCAGGATGATGGCGCCCTCCGTGCGCCACGCGTCCGCCACGCCGAGCTCAGACGCGTGCTCCTGCTCGAGCATGTTCGGCCCACCCACCTGCACGGTACGGCCGTCCACGCGGGCGCGCACGCCCACGGCCGGAGACGATTCGAAGTCCTGGGCACCGGGGACGGCGAGATCCTCCTGTGTCGCCGCGGCGACGATGGCGCGCGCCAAAGGGTGCTCGGAATCCGCTTCCGCGGCGGCAGCGAGAGCCAGCAGCTCGTCGGCGGTCATGTCGCCGGCCGGTTCGACGGCGGTCACGGCGGGAGCGCCCTTCGTGAGGGTGCCGGTCTTGTCGAACAGCACCGTGTCGACCGTCCGCATGCTCTCCAGCGCGAGGCGGTCCTTCACCAGGACGCCGGCGCGAGCGGCGCGTTCGGTCGCGATCGACACGACGAGGGGGATCGCCAGGCCGAGCGCGTGCGGGCAGGCGATGACCAGCACTGTGATGGTGCGGATCACGGCCTGGTCCGGCAGCCCGACGAGCGTCCACACCACGGCCGTGACGACGCCCGCTCCCAGCGCGAACCAGAACAGCCATCCGGCGGCGCGGTCGGCCAGGCGCTGCGCTCGTGACGACGAGCTCTGGGCCTCGGTGACGAGCTTCTGGATGCCGGCGAGCGCGGTGTCCGGCCCGACGGCGGTGACCTCCACCCGCACTCCGGAGTCGGTGGCGACGGTTCCCGCGACGACCTGGTCTCCGCCGACACGACGCACCGGGCGAGACTCCCCCGTGATCATCGACTCGTCCATGCTCGCAGAGCCCTGCACGATGCGACCATCCGCAGGAACCCGGCCCCCGGGGCGGACGACGACGACGTCGCCCACCCGCAAGTCGGACGGTGCGACCGTGATCGTGCCGTCGCCCTCGAGCTTCTCCGCCTCGTCGGGCAGGAGTGCGGCCAACGAGTCCAACGCGGAGGTCGTCTGAGCGAGGGAGCGCATCTCGATCCAGTGGCCGAGGAGCATGATGACGATCAGCAGCGCCAGTTCCCACCAGAAGTCCAGCTCGTGATGCAGCACCCCGGCACTCGCGCCCCAGGATGCGAGGAACGCGACGGTGATGGCCAGGGCGATGAGCAGCATCATCCCGGGCTTGCGCGCACGAAGCTCGCTCACCGCGCCCGTCAGGAAGGGGGCGCCGCCCCACACGTACATGACGGTTCCGAGCACCGGGGACACCCAGGTCGCCCACGCCGCATCGGGCAACGGGTAGCCCAGCAGCATCGAGAACATCATGGAGAAGCCCACCACCGGCACGGCCAGCACGAGCATGATCCAGAACAGGCGACGGAACTGCCCGACGTGGTCCCCGTGACCGCTGTGACCGTCGTGGCCGCCGTGATGCGCGTGCGCGCTCTGATCGGCCTCGTGGCTCTCGTGACCTGGGGTGGGCGCCCCATGCGTCATCGCGGTGTGATCGTGCGGGCTCATGAGGAGCCTCCTTCGCTTGTGACGAGATCGATGTCTTCGCGGTCCCTGTCGGACCCACTATACCCCCCGGGGGTATTACTGGCGCCACGATCCCTGATGTCGAGGTCCGCCGTCGAACGCCGCGTCGCCCGCCTCGCCGTGCACAGAGAAGAACCCCGCTCTTCCGAACGGGGTTCTCACATGTCATGCCGGGTCTGCGCCCAGCGAGGACAGCAGCGCGGTGAAGTGCTCCAGGTCGGCGGCCGTCCAGCGGCGCAGCCGATCCCCGAGGCGTTTCTCGTACCGGGCGCGCGCCACTGCGATCCGCTCCTGCGCAAGGTCCGTGGCGACGAGCACCCGTGCGCGGCGGTCCTCCGGATCGTGCACGCTCTCGACGAGTCCCAGCTGCTCGAGTTGGCGCACGTGCCGGCTCACTGCCGACTTGTCGGTCTGCAGGCGCTCGATGATGGCGCCGGCCGAGGTGGCCTTGCCCGACGCGATCGACGTGAGCACCTGGTAGCCCAAGGGCTGCAGGTCCGGATGCACCGTCGCGGCCGCCTCACGCCAGCTGACGCGGATGCGGGCGAACAGTCGTCCGAGTTCCTGCTCGACCCGGTTCACTGCGTCGTCCAGATCGGCGATCGGTAGGCCGGGATCGGCGATGTCGTCGGGCACGGCGCTCATACCCGCCAGCTTACGGCGACGCCCCGCTGCCGATCGCGGCAGCGGGGCGTCGAGAATGCGCCTCAGACCTCGGCGAGGAGCCGGAACGCCTTCGACGCCGCAGAGACTTCGTCGGGAGTCAGCTCGCCGATCACGGTGCGCAGCCGCGCGGCGTGCTCGCGCCGGAGCTCGATGAGCACCTCCGACGCCGCCGGCGTCGCGGACAGCACACGCAGCCGACCGTCGCGCTCGTCGGGCCGCGACTCGATCAGGTCGAACTCCTCCAGCATCCGCACCTGGCGGCTGACCATGGACTTGTCCATCTCGAATCTCTCGGCCAGCTCATGCGCGTTCGCGGTTCCCGCGCGATCGATGAACGTCAGCAGTTTGTAGCCCGCGACCGCGAGGTCGGGATGGACGCGCACGGCCGACTCCTTCCAGAGCGACCTCGTCCTCACGAAGATGAGGTTGAGATGCGCCTGGAGGTCGCCGAGCGCCGTGTCCACGTCGTGCGACGGGATCGCGTCCGAGGAGGCGATCACCTCAGCGTCCCTTCTTCCGATCGTCGCGCTCGAGCACGGTGACCGAACCCGTGGCGGGCGTCGACGACTCGCCGGCGATCCGGATGGTCCCCGTCGACATGGTGGCGCCGACCTCGGCCTCCGAGACCTCGAGCACCGACTCCTCAGCCTGCTCGCGCAGCTGCTCCGCGGCGTTCTTCGTCGACAGCGGCTTGTTCCTGATGAACGCGATCGCGATGATGGCGATCACCGCGAGCGGGATGGCGATGATGAAGGCGTCGGCGATGCCGTGGCCGTAGGCCCCCTCGACGATCGAGCGGATCGTGTCAGGCAGCTGCGTGACCTTCGGCACGTCGCCCGAGGCGAGGTGCTTGAGTGCGTCGACCTCTTCGGGCGTGGTCGGCGTGAAGCCGTCGAGCGCATCGGTAATGTAGTTCGCCACGCTGGTCGAGAGCGACGCGCCCATGACGGTGACACCGATGGTGCCGGCGATCGTGCGGAAGAAGTTGACGTTCGACGAGGCGGCGCCCAACTGCTGCGGAGCGGTGTCGTTCTGCACGATGAGGGTGAGGTTCTGCATGACCATGCCGAGGCCCGCGCCGAGCACGAACATGTAGACGGCGACCAGCGGGAACGGGGTGTCGTAGCGCAGGGTGGCCATCAGGCTGACGCCGACCGTGGTGAGCACGGAGCCTGTGAGCATCCAGCCCTTCCACTTGCCGAACCGGCTGACGAGCTGACCGATGATGATCGACGCGCCCATCTGCCCGACGATCATGGGGATCGTCATGAGACCCGACTCGGTGGGCGTGGCTCCGCGCGCGAGCTGGAAGTACTGCGCCAGGAACACGGAGGTCGCGAACATCGAGACGCCGATGGCGATGGAGGCGATGACCGAGAGGGTGAACGTGCGGTTGCGGAACAGCGACATCGGCACGATCGGTTCCTTGACGAAGAACTCGACGGTGATGAAGGCCGCGATCGCGACACCCGCGATGACGGCGAGCATGATGCTCGTCGAGGAGTCCCAGTCGAACTCGCTGCCGCCCATCGAGACCCAGATGAGCAGGGTCGAGACGCCGACGGCGAGCAGCACGATACCGAAGTAGTCGATCGAGACCTTGCTGTCGCGCTGGGGCTTGGGCAGGTGCAGGGTGAACTGCAGCAGCACGATGGCGAGGATCGCGAAGGGCACGCCGACGAAGAAGTTCGAGCGCCAGCCCCAGACGTCCGTGAGGAGTCCGCCGAGCAGCGGGCCGCCGATGGTGCCGAGCGCCATGATGCCGCCGACGACGCCCATGTACTTGCCGCGCTCACGCGGCGAGATGATGAGAGCGACCGCGATCATCACGAGCGACATCAGTCCGCCCACGCCGATGCCCTGGATCACCCGGACGGCGATCAGCATGTTCGTGTCGGTCGAGAAGCCGGCGATCACGGTGCCGACGGTGAAGATGATGAGAGACAGCTGCACGAGGATCTTGCGATCGACGAGGTCGGCGAGCTTGCCCCAGATGGGCGTCGAGACGGCGGTCGCCAGAAGGCTGGCCGTGATGACCCAGGTGTACTGGGACTGCGTGCCGCCGAGGTCGGCGATGATGACCGGCATCGAGGTCGACACCACGGTGCCCGACAGCACGGCGACGAACATGCCGACGACGAGTCCGGAGATCGCGGTGAAGACCTCGCGGGGCGAGCGCGCCGCCTCGGAGGGTGAAGAAGAGATGGATGTCACTGTGAAGATGCTCCCGCGTACTAGTTGAGTTGGATCAACTATATCTCGATAGTTGCGAAAGCGCAACTATCGACCCCACTGCGGGGCGATGCGAGAGGATGAGCGAGTGGAGCCGTGGGAACTGCGAGAGTGGCACGCCGATTTCATCGACGCCTGCAACCGGCACGATCTGAACGCCGTGCGCGAGTTCGTGGCCCCCGCCGTGCGGCGCGCACACCTTCCTGGTGGGGTCGACGCCTGGATCTCGGACTTCGCGGACCTCTTCCACGCCTTCCCCGATTGGCAGTGGAAGCGGATCCGGCTCGTCATCGAGGACGACCGTCTCGCCGCGCACCTCCGCGGCGGCGGGACGCATCTCAGCGACTTCCGGGGCATGGCCGCCACCCGGCGGAGGGTCAATGTCGCGGAGTTCTCGATGTCCCGAGTCGAACACGGGCGCATCATCGAGTACACGAGCTCCGACACCGAATCCCTGATCCGGTCTCAGCTCGGGTCGTGAGCCCGCCAGCCCGAGGCGTCGCTCGAGCCACCGCCGATAGATTGTGCACAATTCAATAGCCTGCAATACTCGTCTGATGGCCGTGACCGATGAGATGGTGTGCTTCTCGCTGTACTCCGCCGCGCGAGCGACGACCCAGGCGTACCGTTCGCTGCTCGCACCGTGGGGCCTCACCTACCCGCAGTACCTCGTCCTCGCGATCCTGTGGCACGAGGGAGAGCAGACGATCGGCTCGCTGGGAGACGCCATGCAGCTGGATTCCGGCACGCTGTCTCCCCTGGTCCGCCGCATCGAGCAGGCGGGCTACGTGCGCAGGACGCGCAGCGCCCACGACGAGCGGGTCGTCCTCGTGCAGCTCACCGACGCGGGTCAGGCGCTGCGCGCCGAGGTCGCCCCGATCCAGACGCGCGTGGCCGAGCTCGCCGGCGTGCACGACGACGCGCACCGCCGACGACTGATCGGCGAACTGCACGGACTCACGGAACTGCTGCAGCGCGTCGCCTCCGATGCCGCCGCGATCGCCCGTGACGATCTCTGACCACCACCCACGATCTGTGTCGATGACACACGGAAGGATCCACACGATGGAAGCTCTGTACACCGCCGAGGCACTCGCCACGGGCGCAGGACGAGACGGACGCGTCGCCACGAGCGAGGGACGACTCGAGCTCGACCTCGCCGTCCCCAAGGAGCTGGGCGGCAGCGGCGACGGCGCCAACCCCGAGCAGCTCTTCGCCGCCGGATACGCCGCCTGCTTCCACTCCGCCCTGCAGACCGTCGCGCGGGCGCAGAAGGTGAAGCTCACCGACACCTCCGTCGGCGCTCGCGTGCAGATCGGCCCGAATGGCGAGGGCGGCTTCGGACTCGCCGTGCAGCTCGAGGTCGTGATCCCCGACCTTCCGCACGATCAGGCTCAGGCGCTGGCCGACGCTGCGCACAAGGTGTGCCCGTACTCGAACGCCACTCGCGGCAACATCGACGTCCAGATCACGGTCTCCGACGACTGACCCGCCGCGAACAGACACACCCCCGACCTTTCAAGGAGAAACCTTATGCGCGCACTCATCCACGACAGCTTCGGCGAACCCGAAGACGTCCTCCACATCGCCGATCGCCCCCTGCCCGAGCCCGGCCCCGGCCAGGTGCGTCTGAAGATCGTGCTGTCGCCGATCCACAATCATGACCTGTGGACGATCCGCGGCACGTACGGCTTCAAGCCCGACCTGCCCGCGGCATCCGGCACCGAGGCGCTGGGCATCGTCGACGCTCTCGGAGAGGGCGTCGACGGACTGACCGTCGGGCAGCGCGTCGCCACCGGAGGCACGTTCGGAGCATGGGCCGAGTACGTCGTCGCGACAGCCGCCGGGCTCATCCCCGTGCCGGAGTCGCTGAGCGACGAGAGCGCGGCCCAGCTCGTCTCGATGCCCTTCAGCACCATCAGCCTCTTGGAGTTCCTGAGCGCGAAGGAAGGCGACTGGATCGTCCAGAACGCGGCGAACGGCGCGGTCGGACGCATGCTGGCGCAGCTCGGAGCCGCGCGCGGAGTGAACGTGATCGGCCTCGTGCGCCGCTCTGCGGGAGTCGACGAGCTCCGCGAGCAGGGAATCGACCGCGTCGTGGCGACCGACGACGAGGGCTGGCGCGACCGCGTCGCCGAGATCACCGGCGGCGCGCATATCGCCTTCGGCATCGACTCGGTTGGCGGAACGTCTGCGGGCGACGTGCTCTCCCTCCTCGGAGAGGGCGGCACCCTCGTGGCCTTCGGCGCGATGTCCTCCCCGACCATGGAGATCGCCTCCGGCGACGTCATCTTCAAGCAGGCCACGGTGAAGGGGTTCTGGGGCAGCAAGGTCATCCAGACCATGGATGCCTCGACGCGAGGCGCCCTGTTCGGCGAGCTGATCCAGCGCGTCACGGATGCCACGCTCACTCTTCCGGTGGCCGGGGTCTTCGACGCGGCCGATGCGGCGGACGCCGTGCGCGCGAGCAACACGGCCGGGCGCGTGGGCAAGGTTCTCCTCTCGTTCTGAAACCCCCGAGACGGGTCGCACGCGGTATTACTTGACATCGGTAATTAATACCGCATACGCTGACGGTGCCATCGAATCGATCGACCACACCGGAGTGCGATGACCGACACACTGCGCCTCAGCTGGGATGCCCCCGCTCCTCGCTGGGAGTCGGCAACCCCGTTGGGAAACGGCCGCATCGGCGCCATGGTCTTCGGCGGCGCGGACGGCCGTTTCCAGATCAACGACTCGACCGTCTGGTCGGGTCATCCGGACGCCCCGGCGCAGGCTCGCGAACGCGTGCTCGCCCGGGGTGCCGGCCCCCGGCGGCTCGCCGAGGTGCGCGCAGCCCTCGACGCCGGGGATGTCCGCCGCGCGGAAGACCTCCTGATGGCCTTCGAAGGTCCGTACTCCCAGGAGTTCCTGCCCCTCGCCGACCTTCGCGTGACCGTCGAGGCAGCCGCACCCGAGACCCCGTCCCGCGTCCTCGACCTCGATGACGCGACGGTCACCGAGTCGTTCCGGGTCGCCGAAGGCGGCGTCCGGCGACGCTCGTGGGCATCGGCCCCCGCCCAGGCGCTGATCGTGTCGCTCGAGGGCGACGTGGAGTTCGACGTCACGCTCGAGCTCTCCACGCCGCTGCGCGGCGAAGCCATCGTGTCGACGAGCGGGATGCTGCTCGACGTGCAGGTGCCGGTCGACGGCGCGCCGCTGCACGAAGCGTCGATCGAGCCCGGCCACCGGTACGCAGACCCTGACGCGAAGGACGAGTACGACGCGTACGCCGCCGTCGCCGTCTCTCTCGACTCCGACGGCGAGAGGGAGACCACACCTGGTCGCCTCGTCGTTCGCAGAGCCCGCCGCCTGCTGATCGCCCTGTCCACATCGTCGCGCGCCGAGTCGTGGTGGGCCGACGCCGACGGGGACTGGCGGACCGCCTCACGCGAGGCGATCCGGGATCGCGCCCGAGAGAGAGCGGATGCCGCGTCACGCCGTGACAGCGCCTCGCTTCTCGCCGAGCACGTCGCCGACCGGCGACGCACCACTCGGGCGCGGTTCGCGATCGGCAGTCGGCGCGAGGGCACCTGGGATGCCGAGCGCGAGGTCCTGCACGGCGACGACCCGTTGCTGCGCGCCACGGTCGCGGCCGAATACGGCATGTACCTGCTCGCCTCGAGTTCCCGCGCCGGCAGTCCCCCCGCCAACCTGCAGGGGATCTGGAACGATCAGCTGCGCCCCGCCTGGTCGTCGAACTACACGATCAACATCAACACCGAGATGAACTACTGGGCGGCACCCGTGCTGCTCTCGCCGGACGTCTTCGAACCGCTGATCGCTCTGGTCGAGCGAGTGGCGCGAGACGGGGCCGACACGGCGCGCGAGCTGTACGGTGCGCGCGGATGGGTCGCCCACCACAACACCGACATGTGGGCGTGGAGTCTGCCGGTCGGCAACGGTCGCGGAGCCGCGAGCTGGGCCATCTGGATGATGGGCGGCGTCTGGCTCTCGCACAACCTGTGGGACGCCTACGAGTTCAGCGGGGACCGAGAGCTTCTGCGCACTCGGATCTGGCCGCTCCTCCGAGGCGCAGTGGAGTTCTGCCTGGACTGGCTGGTCGCCGACTCCGACGGAGCCCTCCGCACCTCACCCTCCACCTCGCCCGAGAACTCGTACCGCTCGGCCGACGGCCACCCGACGCCGCTCGGCCTCACGGCGCAGTCGGACCTGACTCTGATCGGCTCGCTCTTCGCCCGGTCGCTCGTCGCCATCGCGGACCTCGAGCTCGACGATGCGATCGAGGCGGAGGTGCGCGATGCTCTCGCCCTCCTCGCGCCGCTCCGCATCGGCTCCGACGGGCGCCTCCTCGAGTGGTCCGACGAGGTGGTCGAGCATGAGCCGCTCCACCGCCACCTCTCCCCCGTGACCGGCCTGTACCCGCTCGACACGATCACCGCGGACGGCACCCCGGAACTGTTCGTCGCCGCGGTGCGCTTCCTCGACGGGCGCGGCCCCGGCGCCATGGGCTGGTCGTGGGCCTGGAAGGTCGCCCTCCGGGCGCGCGCCGGTCAGGGCGAGACGGCCGCGGCTCTTCTCGAGGAGGCGCTGACGCCCTTCGACGGCGACGCGTCCCGGCACGGGCCGGTCGACGGCTCGGAGTGGGGCGGACTGCTGCCCAACCTCTTCAGCACGCATCCGCCTTTCCAGATCGACGGCAACCTCGGCTTCCCGGCTGCCATCACCGAGATGCTCGTGCAGAGTCACGGCGGGATCCTCCGTCTGCTGCCCGCACTGCCTTCGGGATGGACGGAAGGGCGAGCGCAGGGCATAGCCGTCAGACCGGGGCTCCTGCTCGATCTCTCGTGGGAGCACAGTCGCGTCCTGGACGCCGTGCTGCACAACCCCGCACCGGGATCCCGCACGATCGAGGTCCTCGACGGCGAACGGCGGATCACCGTCGAGGTGCCCGCCGGCGCATCCGTCGCGATCCCCGGTCTCGGAGAGACCGAACCCGCCGCCGATTCCGTCGAGGAGGAATCGCGTGCGCGGTGAGCCGGCGACGGTCGACGTCCCCACCACGCAGACCGAGCCCGACGACTTCGACGCGTTCTGGGCGGAGACGCTCGCTGTGACACGGAGCCTGCCCCTCGACCTCAGGCTGGCGCCCCACTCGACCCGTCTGACGCAGATCGACGTCTACGACGTGTCGTTCCGCGGCTTCGGCGGCACCCCGATCCGCGCGTGGCTGCGCCTCCCCCGCGGCGCCAGCGGACCGCTGCCCGGCATCGTCCAGTTCTTCGGATACGGCAACGGTCGCGGTCACGCGTTGCGGGACCTTCGCTGGGCGTCGGCGGGGTACGCACACCTCGTGGTCGACGCGCGCGGGCAGGGTCATGGCGACACCGACGACGACCACGCCGACGGCGGTCCGTCTGCGGGCGGATTCCTCACCCGCGGCCTTCGCTCCCCGCAGGAGTACTACTACCGACGGGTCTACGCGGATGCGGCCCGCGCCGTCGATGCACTGCGGGCGATCGAGTTCGTGGACCCGGCGAGGGTCGGAGCGGTAGGCGCGAGCCAGGGCGGCGGCATCGCTCTCGCGATCGCCTCTCTCGTTCCCGATATCGCCGTCGCCATCGTGCAGGCGCCGTTCCTCTGCGAACTCGACACGGCCGCGACGCTGAGCTCGGAGCATCCGTACACCCTTCTGAGGCAGTACTTCGCCGACCGTCGAGCAGACACCTCCGTCGCTCTCGACACGCTGCGCTACTTCGACGGCGTCAACCACGCGAAGCGCGCCACGGCGCCGGCCCTGCTGAGCACGGGCCTCCTCGACGGGATCGCCCCTCCCTCGACGGTCCTCCCGGCGTTCACGGCGTACGGGGGCGAGAAGACCATCGTGCTGTGGCCGCACAACGGCCACGAAGCCGGCGGCGACCTCGACGAGGAGAACGCCCTGGAGTTCGCGGCCCGACATCTGTCGCCGGCCGTACCGGCGCGCGAATCGGCCGATTCGCTACGATAGCCGACACCGACTGAAGGACCTGATGGACCACGACACCGCCGCGCGCACGACCCTCATCCGCTCGGCCTCCGACGCGGGTTCGCGGGTCTTCGAGACGATCCTCACGCGCAGCCCCATCAGTCGCATCGACATCGCACGGGAGACCGGACTCTCTCAGGCGGCCGTGACCAAGGCGGTCGCACCGCTGGTCGCGGCAGGACTGGTCGACGCGCCCCCGGCCCCGCACCGGGACGGAACTCCGGGACGCCCCGTGAGCCCCGTGTCGATCGTCCTCGAGTCGATGGTCATGATCGGCGTGAAGGTCAACGTGGACGAGGTGATCGCCGTGGCGACCGACCTGGCGACCACCGTCCTGGCCAGCGGAAGAAAGGCTCTCTCCGAAGACGATCCGCACGCGGTGATCGAAGCGATCGTCGAGGTCGTGACCGATCTCGAGACGGCGCTGGGTGCGGCAGCATCCGCCATCGCCGGGGTCGGCGTCTCCGTATCGGGAGACGTCGACGGCTCGAGCGGCATCGTGCGGGAGTCCAACATCATGGGCTGGGCCGACGTCCCTCTCGCCGACCTGCTGCAGGAGCGCCTGCCCTGGCCCGTGACGCTCGAGAACGACGTCCATGCGCTGACGATCGGCGAGCACTGGTTCGGCGTTGGTCTCGGCACGGCATCCTTCGCCATCGTCACGATCGGCCGCGGCATCGGCAGCGGCCTGCATCTGAACGGCGAGGTCGTCAGCGGCGCCTTCGGTGTCGCCGGCGAGATCGGCCACCTCCCCCTCGCCGACCCCGCTCTGGTCTGCCCCTGCGGTCGGCGCGGCTGCGTCGAGGCCGCGGCATCGACCGGCGCGATCGAGAACGCGGTCTCCACCGCCCTCGGACGACCGGTCGCGATCGCCGAGGCTGTCGCGCTCGCACACGCCGGCGACCCCGATGCCGACGCCGCGTTCCGTGCGGCGGCCGCGCTCATCGGCACGGCCATCGCCACGCTCGTGAACCTCACCGGCCCCGAGGTCGTCATCATCGGCGGCGAGGGGGTCTCGGACTTCGATCTCTTCGAGAAGACACTGCGCGACGCCTTCGAGGCCCACGCGTTCGGTGCCGCGGTGCGCTGCCGCATCGTGACCCGGCCGCACACCTTCGAGGACTGGGCCCGCGGCGCCGCCGCAGCGGCCATCCAGTCCCTCGTCCGCTGACCCGTCGTCCGAGCGCACCGCTGTCGCACGTCGCACGCCTTCCCCACGCAGAAGTGCGTGGGGCGGAATCGTCCGCCCCACGCACCTCCCGTCGTCAGATCGCCTCGTACAGCTCCTGCAGCAGCTCGAGGTAGCGGGAGAGGCCGAGTCCCTCGAGGTCGGCCGCGTAGGCGTCCCACGTCGCATCGTCCTCGATGTCGCGCTGGCCCGTGACGAACTCCGCCTGAGCCTGCGTGATGTACGTCGAGATGTTGGTCTGCAGCTCGGCGAGCTCGGCCGACGTCTCGGGATCAGGCCACAGCTTCTCGACCGGGAAGAGCAGGCTCTCGTCCGGTGCGTAGGGCTCGTACGCCTGCGATGCGTAGAGCAGACGACGCTCGTAGCCGTCCGGGGAGTAGATGTCCTCCGGGACGACCTGCGAGTTGCGGTACTCGAGCGAATCCCAGTACTGCCCCATCGAGCGCCAGGCGGCGTTCGACGTCTCGTCGTAGGTGAGCGGTGTGAACGTCGGCTCGAGCTCCGGGTCGAGTGCGACGTCGCCCTCTTCGGCAGGGACCCACGCCTCGCCCTCGGGACCCATGGCACCCAGGCGGTCGCCCTCGTCGGTGACGAGGTAGTCGATGACCTTGATGGCCTTGATGCGCTCGTCCTCTGTCGACTTGTTCGTCAGCGCGAACATGCCCAGCGGGCTCACCGGCGATCGGTACGTCGCGTACTGCGTGCCGTCGGGGCCCTTGACTGGCGGCACGGCGTCGTAGTGCGTGTCCCGGCCGTCCGGCGAATCGGCGGTGACGATCTCGTACGGATGCAGGACCGCCGCCGCCCCGAGGATCTCCGCCCCGGCGTTGTCGCCGAGAGCGCGCAGCGCCTCGCCGTTCTGCGTGAACGACGCGGTGTCGATCAGGCCCTCGTCGGCGAGTGAGGAGATGTACTGGAGTCCGGCGCGCCAGCCGTCGGTGGTGGCCGAGAGCGTGACCTCGTCGCCGTCGAGCACCAGCGGCGGCGGGCTCGACGGCGAGCCGTACGGAGCGTAGGTGAAGGCGTTCATGAAGTAGTTGATGACCGGCTCCGACGCGGAGGCGCTGAGCGCGACCTCGTCGGGCTGCCCGTTGCCGTTCGGGTCGTCGTTCTTGAAGGCGCGCAGCATGTCGCGGAGCTCTTCCGTGGTGGTCGGCTGCTCGAGCCCGAGCTTGTCCAGCCAGGTGCTGTTGACCCAGAGCTTCGACGGGTAGCTGCAGTGGTAGCACTCGGTCCATTGCGTGATCGCGTAGATATGACCGTCGGGCGCGGTGACCGACTGCTTCCAGTCGGGCTTCTCCTCGAACCGCTCCTTGAGGTTCGGTGCGTACTCGTCGATGAGGTCCTCGAGCGGGAGGAGGACGCCCTGCTGGCCGTACTTGAGGATCTCGGCGCGCGAGAACGCGTCGACCCACGGCACGAGGAAGTAGGCGTCGGGATAGTCGCCGCTGGCGAGCGACACCTGACGCTTCTCCCCCGCGACGCTTCCGTCGTAGGTGGTCGTCTGCCAGTCGAAGTCGATGTCGAGCTTCTCCTCCAGCAGCTGTGTGAACTGGTTGTCCTCGAGCGAGCCGTTCTCGCCCTGCGGGCCGAACGCGACGAGCTGACCGTTGTCGTCGCTGGGCGGGGTGCAGGCGGCGAGCGCCAGTCCCGTCGCGACGACGGTCGCCGCAGCGATCGCGCCTCGTGTGATGCGGTGTGTCATGCCGGAATCTCCTTTGACCGGTTCCTGTGTGCGGGTGTGCGTGGTGGGTCTGTGGGAGGGGTCGTGTCAGCCCTTGACGGCGCCGACCATGATCCCCTTGTTGAAGTACTTCGCGACGAACGGGTAGGCGACGAGCATCGGGATCGTGGCGATCACGACGGTCGAGTACCGCAGCAGGTCGGCGAGCTCGCGGCGACGCAGCTGCTCGGCAACGTCCCCTCCGCCGCCGGCGTCGTTGAGGATCAGCAGACCTCGGAGGACGAGCTGGAGCGGCTGCAGGTCGGCGTTGCGCAGATAGAGCAGGGCGTCGAAGTAGGAGTTCCACTGCATGATGGCGTACATCAGGGCGATGACCGCGAGCAGGGGCTTGGCGAGCGGGACCACGATGGTCCAGAGGATGCGGAGCTCCGATGCCCCGTCGAGCTGGGCCGCCTCGTAGACCTCGTCCGGCACCGAGGAGCGGAAGTACACGATCGCGATGATGACCTGCCAGACGCCGATCGCGTTCGGCAGGAGCATCGACCAGCGCGTGTCCAGCAGTCCGAGGGACTGGACGACGAGATACATCGGGATCACGCCGCCGGTGAAGAGCATCGTGAAGACGACGCCCCCGGTGATGACCTTGCGTCCGAAGAGCTGTGCACGGGACAGCGGGTAGGCGATGGCCACCGTGCCCAGGACGCTGATGAGCGTGCCCACGACGGTGTAGAACAGCGAGTTGCCGAATCCGCGCAGGATGGCCGGGTTGCCCAGTGCCTCCTCGTAGCCGCGGAACGTGAACTCGACCGGCCAGAACAGCACCCGCCCCGAGGAGACGGCCTGAGGGCTCGAGAGCGAGCTGGCGAGGATGTTGAGCAGCGGCAGCAGCACCACGAGGAGGAAGACCGTGAGCAGGATGTACGCGGCGACGACGAAGACGCGGTCGGCCCTCGTCTCCCTGACCTTGACGCCCCGGGTGAGCGGATCGCGTCTGGGGCGCCGCCTGTCGTTCCTCGCGACGACGATCTCCTCGGTGAGAAGCGCCTCGGTGTTGATCGTGGTCACCACAGTCCGTTTCCCGTCACTCGCTTGGACACCGTGTTCACCACGAGCAGGAGCACGAGGCTGATGACGGCGTTGAAGAGTCCAATCGTCGCTCCCAGACTGAAGTTCGCGTTGAGGATGCCGGTCTTGTACACGTACGTCGGGATGATCTCGGAGGTCGAGAGGTTCAACGCGTTCTGCAGGAGGAACGCCTTCTCGAAGCCGATCGCCATGATGTTGCCGACGCCGAGGATGAGGATGATGGATGCCGTCGGCAGCAGCGCCGGGATGTCGACGTTCCAGATCTTCTGCAGCCGGGACGCTCCGTCGATCTTCGCGGCCTCGTAGAGCGAGGTGTCCACCGAGGCGAGGGCCGCGAGGTAGATCACGGCCGAATAGCCGGTCGTCGTCCAGATGTCGGTCGCGACGTAGATGTGGCGGAAGAAGTCGGCATCGGCGAGCAGATCCACCTGCCCGGCCCCGAAGAAGCTGAACGTGCGGCCGAGGAGGCCGACCCGCGGGGACAGGAGCAGGATCGTCATGGAGACGACGACCACCGTGGAGATGAAGTACGGGGCGTAGGTGACCAGCTGGACGGTGCGCGTGAAGAAGCGCAGGCGCACCTCGTTCAGAGCGAGCGCGAGGATGATCGGCAACGGGAAGCTGGCGATGAGCGTGTACGCCGCGAGGATGAAGGTGTTGCCCACCAGTCGCGGGAAGACCGGATTGCCGAAGAGGTTCGTGAAGTTGTCGAATCCGACCCAGGGACTCCCCCACACGCCGTCGATCGGGTTGTAGTTCTTGAACGCGATGATGGCGTTCGCCATGGGCACGTACCGGAACACGATGAACCAGATCACCGGCAGAAGGAGCAGCAGGTAGAGCTGCCAGTAGCGGCGCAGGCTCCGTACGAGTCTCGACCGTCTGGTGGAGCGGCGGGGACTCGGTGGCGAGACCTCCGTGGGTGGTGCGTGCTCAGCACTGAGCTTCATGATCGCCCTCCTGGGCATGATTACTTTACGTCGTAATAAAACCACGACGTCGGGCAAATGTAAACGATGGGTTTTCCACACCCCGATGTGCGGCCACTGCTTGCACGTCCATTCCAAACGTGGTTTATTGACGTTGTCAAGTAACTACCGGAGGGTCTCCATCCCATGACTTCCCGTGCCGACACCGTCGTCGCACTCCGCGCCTCTGGCGTCGCCTTCGTCCTCGAGATCACCGATCCGATCCCCCGCATCCTGCACTGGGGCACGGATCTCGGAGAGCTGACCGAGTCGACGGCATCGGCCCTCGCTCTGACCGCCGGCCCGGCTCAGCTGAACAACTCACCCGACATCCCGCGAGCCTTCTCGGTGCTCCCCACCGAGTACGAGGGGTGGTCGGGCACCGCGGCGATCGCAGGCAACGCCGGTGGCCGGGGAACGACCCCGCGGCCGCGGCTCGTGCGCCATGACGTGACCGTCCCGGCGCACGGTGCCGGCGGTTCGATCACGCTCGAGTTCGAGGATGCGGTCTCCGGCATCCGCACCGAGCTGCGCTATCGCCTCGACGCGCACGGGGTGCTCGCGGTGGACTCGTCCCTGGTGAGGGAGGCCGCGCTGAGCCCCCGGATCGGATCGACCGCGTACTCTCTCGACGGCGTGCTCGCGCTGATGCCGCTCCCGGAGCGTGCGACCGAGATCCTCGACTTCACCGGAAAGTGGTGCCGCGAGCGCTCGCCGCAGCGGACGCCGTTCGGATTCGGGACGCACCTGCGCGCGGCGTACCGCGGCAAGCCCGGCCACGACTCCCCGTTCCTCGTCGCGACCGGCACGGCGGGGTTCGGTTTCGGGCACGGCGAGATCTGGGCGGTCCACCTCGCGTGGAGCGGCGACCAGCGCTACCTCGCCGAGCGCCTCACCGAGGGAGCCGGCGCCTTCTCGTCGGTGCTCGGCGCGGGCGAGGGCCTGCATTCCGGCGAGATCATCCTCCACGACGGCGATCGTTACGACGCTCCCACCGCGCTGTTCGTGTGGGCTGACAACGGACTCGACGGGGTCACCGACCGCCTGCATCGACGCCTGCGCGCACGCCCCACGCATCCGAGAAGGCCGCGTCCCCTCGTCCTCAACACCTGGGAGGCGGTCTACTTCGACCACGATCTCGAGCGCCTCACCGCCCTGATCGAGAAGGCCTCCGAGGTCGGCGTCGAGCGCATCGTCCTGGACGACGGGTGGTTCCGAGGCCGTCGCGAGGCGGATGCCGGGCTCGGAGACTGGTACGTCGACGGCGATGTCTGGCCGCAGGGCCTCGGCCCGCTCGCCGATGTCGTCCGCTCCCACGGGATGCAATTCGGGCTGTGGGTCGAGCCGGAGATGATCAACCTCGACTCCGACCTCGCCCGCGCGCACCCCGACTGGGTGCTGGGCCCGGCCGAGGGACTGGGACCGGAGTCACGGAACCAGCACGTCCTGGACATCGCGCGACCCGATGCGTACGCGTACCTGCTCGAGCGCATCGACGGTCTCGTGGCCGAGCATTCGATCGACTATCTCAAATGGGACCACAACCGCGACCTCCTCGAGGCCGTCGCCCGTGGCGACGACGGAGACCGGCCGAGCGTGCATCGTCAGACGCTCGCCCTCTACCGGCTGCTCGACGAACTGCGTCTGCGGCATCCGGGGCTCGAGATCGAGACCTGTTCGGGCGGCGGAGGGCGCATCGACCTCGGCATCCTCGACCGCACCGACCGCGTGTGGGCCTCGGACTGCAACGACCCCGTCGAGCGGGTGCAGATCGAGCGCTGGACGAGAACCGTCGTGCCGCCGGAGCTCATCGGCTCGCACCTCGGCGCCGCGCGCTCCCACACGACCGCCCGGAACACCGACCTGTCCTTCCGCCTGGTCACCGCCCTCACCGCGCACGCCGGCATCGAGCAGGACCTGACCGCAGTGGACGAGGCGGAGCTCGCCGTGATCGCACACTGGGCGTCGCTGTACCGCGAGTTCCGCGGCCTTCTGCACACCGGCCGGGTGGTGAACGGCGATCTGGCGGACGACGCGACCGCCCTCACCGGCATCGTCGCGCAGGACGGTTCGGCGGCGCTCTACACGTGGAGTCGATTCGTCACATCGTCCGCGGGTCAGTCCGGACGCATCCGCATTCCCGGGCTCGATCCCGCGTCGGCGTACGACGTCGTCGTCCGCGAGGACCTCGGACGCGCGAGCAGGCACCAGGGCGACGACCCGGCATGGGTGACCGCGGCCGTCGCCGGGCCCGTGCGTCTCTCCGGCTCGGTCCTGACACAGGCGGGCGTTCCGCTGCCGACTCTCAACCCGCAGCAGGCGATGCTCATCGACGTGCGCCGCGCGAACGCCTGAGCCCGACCCGTGAGCCACCCGACCCATCGCATCCCATCCCATCCCATCCCATCCCATCCCCGACAGAGCAGTCGAACGAGAGGAACATGATGAGCACTCACCGTCCCAGACGGCGCGCCGCACGGATCACGGCGGCCCTCGCCGCCACCGCGCTCGCGCTGACACTCGCACCGGGCGCCGCCTGGGCGACGACGCCCGCGCCCGCGCCGACCGAGGCGCCCGCACCGGAGCCCTCGACGCCACCGGAGGAGGTGTCTCCCGGCAGCGAGGAGGTCGAGGAGCCTGCGCCGCCCCCCGCTGAGACCCCTGCGCCCGAGACCCCTGCACCCGAGACGCCCACGGCGCCGACGCCGCAGACCGAGCCCGACGATGCCGCACGCGATGCCGCACCGCCACGGAACGGCGAAGACGGCATCTCCGAGCTCTCCACGAAGCCGTACATGGGGTGGAGCAGCTACAGCATGCAGGTCTACGAGGGCGGCCAGTGGATCACGGCCGACCAGATCATCGCCCAGTCCGACGCCATGCACGACACGCTGCAGGAGTACGGGTACGAGTACATCAACATCGACGCGGGGTGGAACGGCGGTCAGGACGAGTACGGTCGCCCGATCCCGAGCGCGACGCTGTATCCCGACGGCCTCGACGCCGTGATCGACCACATCCACGACAACGGCCAGAAGGTCGGCCTCTACCTCATCCCCGGCATGAGCCTGGAGACCGCGCAGAAGGCTCTCCCCGTCTACGGCGCTCCCGGGTGCACGACCGAGAACCGCTCGAGCAGCCTCTCCAGCAGGGCGACTACTGGGGGTTCGGCTACCGCCTGGACTTCGACAACCCCTGCACCACGAAGTACATCGACTCGATCGCCGACCTGCTCGGCGAGTGGGGTGTGGACTTCATCAAGTTCGACAGCGTCACCCCCGGATCCGGAGTGAGCGATCTGTCGATGGATGCTCGCGAAGAGGTCGCCGCGTGGTCGCAGGCGCTCGAGCGCAACGACATCTGGTTCGAGCTCTCGTGGGCGGTGGACATCGAGTACGCCGACTACTGGAAGCAGCACGCCGACGGGTGGCGGATCGACTGGGACGTCGAGTGCTATTGCGGTGACGAGGCCCTGACCACCTGGGAGAACGTCGCCCGACTGTTCCCGCGGCTCGCCGACTGGTGGCGCCACGCAGGACCCGCCGGCTGGAACGACCTCGACTCCCTCAACGTCGGGAACGGCCGGATGGACGGCCTGACGAAGGATGAGCGCCGCACCGCCGCCACGCTCTGGGCCACCGCGGCCGCCCCCTTCTACCTGGGCAACGACCTCACGGACCTCGACGAGTACGGGCTCGAGCTCGTGACGAACGAGGAGGTCATCGCGGTCAACCAGGCAGGTGTGCCGGCGCGACCCGTCTCGACGGCCACCAAGCACCAGGTCTGGTACGCGCTCAACCCCGACGGCACCTACACGGTGGCGCTCTACAACCTCGGTCGCGCGGATGCGGACATCACCGTGAACTGGTCGGACATCGGACTCGACGGCTCGGCGAAGGTCCGCGACCTCTGGGCCGGCAAGAACCTCGGGAGCGCCGACGGCGGCTTCACCGCCGAGAGCGTGCCGATCCACGGCGTCCGGCTCCTCAAGGTCACGCCCGAGAAGCAGTCCGTGATCACGGTCAATGACGACGCCCTCCGGGTGGCGTACGACGGAGAGTGGGTTCGCAACTCCGGCTACGAGGTCGCCGCGACGTCGCAGCCGTTCACCGTCGCGGTCACGGACACGCCGGGTGGGGGCACTCCGGCGCCGCCCGCGACGGGGCTGCAGGTGACCCTGAACGACGACGACCCGCGGATCGCCTACAGCGGCTCATGGGGTGACAGCAACAACCGCGGGCTCGGCGATCACGCAGACGACGTGCACTACGCCGAGGCGAACGGCGCGGCCTTCGAGTACACCTTCCAGGGAACCGGCATCCAGTACGTCACCGAGAAGCACGAGTCGCAGGGCGATGTGGAGATCTATCTCGACGGACAGCTCGTCGACACGGTGAGCACATACCTCGCGCCGGCCGACGGTCGCATCTCGCAGCAGGTCGTGTACGACGTGTCGGACCTCCCCTCCGGCAGCCACACCCTGCGCGTGGTGAAGAAGTCGGGATCGTTCATGCTGCTCGACAAGCTGGTGGTCACACTGGACAGCCTGCTGAGCAGCACGTCCGGAGCGTTCAACAAGGCGGCTCCTGCGGACATCGCGGTCGACGTGCTCCGTGACCCGAGCCAGTTCACGTCGATCAGCGTGGCAGGCGAGACCCTGGTGCGCGACACGGACTACACCGTCTCCGGCAGCACGGTGACCCTGTCCTCGGGGTACCTCGCGACCCTGGCGGTCGGCGACGCGACGCTGGAGTTCGGTTTCGTCGGCGATCACCTGGGCGACGTCCACGCCGTGACGGCCGACGGCGACTCGGTGTCGTTGACGTTCCGCGGGACCGCCGTGTCGTGGATCGCGCCGAAGGGACCGGACCAGGGCACCGTCGATGTCTTCATCGACGGCAAGAAGGTCGAGACCGTGGACACGAACCACGGATCCCGCGTCTCGAACGAGGTGCTCTTCTCTATCTCAGGCCTCAAGGACAAGGAGCACACGATCGAGATCGTGAAGGCGTCTGGCGACGTGCTGCGCACCGACGTGTTCCAGTACACGGTCAAGAAGGCGGGCTGAGAGGGTGCGGGGCGGATCCGAGCGGTCCGCCCCGCACCCCCTGGCCCGTGTCGGCGGCCGGGCGCATACTCGGCGTCATGGACATCACACTCGCGCAACCGGCGGGGCTCGTCGTCAGCCCCGCGTTCAGTCATGTGGCCGTCGTCCCTCCCGGCGCCACCACCGTCTACGTCGGCGGCCAGAACGGCGTCGACGACACCGGAGCCGTCGTGTCGACCGATGCCGGAGAGCAGGCCGTGCGCGCGGTGGAGAACGCCCGCATCGCGCTCGAATCCGTCGGTGTCGGCCTCGACGACGTCATCAGCTGGACGCTCTTCATCCACCAGGACGCCGACCTCGGTGCCGCCTACGGAGCCGTGGCCTCGCTGCTGGCGCGTGACGGCGCACCGCCGCTGGTGACGGCGGCTCTGGTCGCTGGTCTCGCGGTGCCGGGCGCGGTCATCGAGGTCAGTGCGATCGCCGCCGTCATCCGGGAGTGATGTCCGGCGTCAGATCCGTCCGCGTACGGGAGTGCGCTCGACCGGGTCGCCGCCCTCCGGCATGGCCATCTCGGCCCGCACACCGAGCAGTCTGACCTCGCGCTCCCGGTCGAGCGTCGCGCCGAGGGCGACGGCCGCCGCGACCACATCGCCCCTGCTGGTCGTCGGAGCGTCGAGCTTGCGACCGAAGGTCTTCGTCTCGAACGGCGCGTAGCGCACCTTGAGGTGCACGCGCACCACCGGGCGGCCCTCGGCGGCGCAGTCGTCGAACGCCTGGCCGGCGAGCTCGACGAGCGCCCGCTCCACCTGCTCCACGGTCGTGAGGTTCTGCTGGTAGGTGGTCTCGCGGCTGTGGCTCCGCGCCACCCACGGTGAATCGTCGACCACCGCCGGCCCGACCCCGGAGCCGAGCTCCCGATACCAGACGCCCATCTTCGGTCCGAACTCCGCCACCAGCCGCGTCTCGTCGGCATCGGCCAGCTCGCGGACGGACGTGATCCCCTGGGAGGCGAGTCGTTTCTGCACCTTGGGGCCGATTCCCCACAGGTCACGGGTCGACTTCTCCCCCATGACCGCGAACCAGTTGTCGCGGGTGAGCCGGAACACGCCGCGCGGCTTGCCGAACTCGGTCGCGATCTTGGCCCGCACCTTGTTGTCGCCGACGCCGACGGAGCAGTGGAGCCCGGTGGCCGCGAGCACGGCGGCCTGTGCGGACCGCGCGACCTCCTCGGGGTCGTCCGTGGTCACGCCGAGGAAGCACTCGTCCCAGCCGATGACCTCCAGCACGATGCCCGGCAGCGCGCGCAGGGCCGACATGACGCGGTCCGATGCCTCCTCGTACGCGGCGTGATCGACCGGCAGGAAGACGGCGTCCTCCGGCGCCTTGCGTGCCGCGATCTTGAGCGGCATCCCCGATCCGATGCCGAAGACCCGCGCCTCGTACGACGCCGTCGAGACGACCGCACGCTCGGTGGGGTCACCCCGACCGCCGACGATCACGGGCAGGCCGGCCAGCTCGGGCCGTCGCAGGACCTCCACGGCGGCGATGAACTGGTCCATGTCCACGTGCAGCACCCAGTCGGCCATGCACCGAGTCTGCCGGGAGCCACCGCCCGGTGTCATCCCCTTGCGGGCGATGCGCCCGGGAGTCAGGCGACCGCGACGCCGATCGCGGTCGCGATGACGGCGAGAAGCGGGAGCGTGCCCTGCATCAGGGCTGCTCGGGCCTTCGTGCGGTCCGACAGGACGAGCACGAGAGCCGCCGCCAGCATCATCCCGGTTCCCGCGAAGACGAGGGTGAGGCCGACGGTCTGCAGGCCGATGATGACGAATCCGACACCGAGGAGGGCGGTCAGCGCGAGGAAGAGGTTGTAGAAGCCCTGGTTGAACGCGAGCTGCTTCATGGTCACGGCATCCGCCTCGCTGGCGACGCCGAAGATCTTCCTCGTCTCCGGCTCCGTCCACTTGAGCGACTCCAGCGCGAAGATGAAGACGTGGAAGGCGGCGGCGGCCGCTGCGAGGACGAGTCCGACGATGAGCATGTGTCGATCGTACCGACCGGCCGCGCCACGACCGGGAGCTCAGACGAGGAAGATCGGCAGCAGTCCGGGGTTGTGAGCGTGCACCAGCACGCCGAAGACGACCGCGTCGAACAGCAGATGCACCGTGACGACATAGGCGAGGGAGTGCGTGCGCAGGAAGATGAATCCCTGCAGGAGCGCGAACGGGATCGTCAGCAGCGGGCCCCACTCGCGGTAGCCGAGCTCCCAGAGGAAGGACACGAACACGACAGCCTGGAGCAGGTTGGCCACGGCATCCGGGAAGTGCCGGCGGAGCAGTGCGAACACCGTGCAGATGAAGAAGAGCTCATCCCAGATTCCGACCGCGCCGACACCCACGAAGAGCCGCGCGATGAGATCGGGCGTGTCGACCACCGGCCAGTTCTGGTACACGCCGCTGGTGATGAAGTAGAACGGCAGGATCAGCCATCCGAGCAGGAGGACGGCCGCGAGCCAGCCCCACTGGAGCCTCCCCCAACGCCGATGTGCCCGCCACGGGAAGCTGATCGCGCGGTCCTTGAAGGCGAACCGCGACACGAGGTAGGGCACCGCCACCGCTCCGCCGAGCGCGAGGGTGAAGCGCAGCATCGCCAGGTTGTCGAGCTCGGCAGCCAGAGGGATGATGCTGACGATCAGCAGGCCCAGGGCGATCAGGGCGAGATCGCGGGTCAACGAGGGCTGGCGGCGGGCGCCCCCGACCGGCGATGTCCCCGGTCGAGCGTCGCCACCCGCGGCCCCAACGACCCCTGGCGACCGACCGCGTTCGACCACCCAGGCCGAGCCGACGCCGAGCGCCAGGAGCAGCCAGCCGAGCCACGCCGTCTCGAGCACGAAGAACGCCGGGGCCGCCGCACACACCAGCACCGCGGGCACGAGCTCGATGCGCACACCCGTGGCGCGGCCGAGGTCGGTCATCCGCGGGGCTTCCGCCGGTAGACGAGGTCGCGGATGTCGCGTCCCTTGGCGATCCCCTTGCGCTCGAAGGCGGTCATGACGCGTCCGTCGAAGCGCTCCGCCCACTCGCCGTCGAAGGCGCGCTCGAAGTGCGGATCCTCGTCGAGGACCTCGCGCATCTGCAGCGCGTAGTCCTCCCAGTCGGTGGCGAGCCTGAGCAGACCTCCGTCACGGAGAGCCCGCGCCGCCGATGCGCCGAAGCCGGTGCGGACGAGCCGTCGCTTGGTGTGCTTCTTCTTGTGCCACGGATCGGGGAAGAAGATCCACACCTCCGCCGCCGCCTCCTCAGGCAGGTAGGAGGAGAGGACCTCGGGGGCGTTCGCCTCCACGACCCGCATGTTGCGCGCACCCTCGCGATCGGCGTCGAGCATCGTCCGTGCGAGGCCGGCCCGGAAGACCTCGACCGCGAGGAAGTCGTCGTCGGGGCGCGACGATGCGGCCGCCACGATCGCATGCCCCTGCCCCGAGCCGATCTCGACGTACAGGTCTGCCTCCCGGCCGTACTCGACGGTCGGGACGAGCCGCGCCTCGGGGTGCACGGAGGTCCACGCGACGTCACGGGGAACGTCGAGGAGGTAGTGCGGGCCGAGCTCGTCGAAGGCGCGCTCCTGCGCATCGGACATCCGGCCGCTGCGGCGTACGAAGGACACCGGTTCGTCACGGAAGGTACGGGGTTCGGGCATGTTCCCAGGGTAGTCGGCGGTCTCTCGCGCCGCCGACGGCGGGGTCAGGATGCCGGAGCCGTGACGAAGTCGATGAGCTCCTCCACCCGTCCCAGCAGCGCGGGCTCGAGATCACGGTATGTGTGCACCTTCGAGAGGATGTGCTGCCAGGCCCTGGCCGTGTCGGCCTGGGTCTCGTGCGGCCAGCCGAGAGCACGGCAGACTCCGGTCTTCCAGTCGGTGCCGCGCGGGATCTCCGGCCATCTCGCGATCCCCAGGGCGCGCGGGGTGACGCACTGCCAGACGTCCACGAACGGGTGCCCGACGATGCGGATGTGCCGGCCGTGCGGTCCGCGGGCGACGGCTTCGGCGATCCTCGTCTCCTTCGAGCCGGTGACCAGGTGGTCGACGAGCACCCCGTAGCGACGAGTGGCGCTCGGAGGCTCCGCGGCGAGCAGCTCGTCGAGGAGGTCGACGCCCTGGAGGAACTCGACCACCACTCCTTCGACGCGGAGGTCGGCGCCCCACACCTTCTCGACCAGTTCTGCGTCGTGCTTGCCCTCGACGAGGATGCGGCTCGGTAGCGCGACCCGCGCCCGCTGCTCGCCCACGGCGAACGATCCGGATGCCGTGCGCCTCGGTCCCTGCGTCCTGGCCGCCGGAACGGAGAGCCGCACCGGCGATCCGTCGATGAGGAACCCGCCGCCCAGGGGGAACAGCCGCTTGCGTCCGCGTCTGTCCTCGAGCTCGACGGTACCGCCCTGCACCCGGGTGACGGCACCGCAGAAGCCGTCGTCGGCGACCTCGACGACGAGGTCGAGTTCGGCGGGCACCTGAGGAACCGGCTTCGCGGCCCGCTCGCGCCAGCCCGCCGCGAGCACATCCGATCCGTACCTGTCGTCCATGCCCTCCAGCGTATGTGTCTCCGCTGAGGGCGAACGGCGATCAGCGCGCTGAAGCTGTCGCGTGTCGGACTCTGTGCATAGACTCGTGCCATGGGGCGGCTGTCTGTCAGAGGTAACACGATGAAGACTCGGTGGCTCACGCTGACCGCGGTCGTGGCGGCTGCGGCGGTCGGAGTGCTGTCCGCGTCATCGGCCTCGGCGACCGACCCGGTCACGCTCGACGCCGGATATGTGACGGACGACGCCGGGGCGCTCAGCTCCTCCGAGAAGGCCGCCGTCGAGTCGCGGCTCCAGACCCTCACCGAGAATTCGAACGCCGACCTCTTCGTCGTTCTCGTCGACGAGTTCACCTCGCCCTCCGACAACGTCGGATGGGCAGACACCGTCGCCGAGAACAACAACCTCGGTCCCGAGCAGTACCTGCTCGCGATCGCGGTCGAAGGGCGCAGCTACTACATCTCGGCCGCCGCCGGCGGGCCGCTCAGCGACGGGAAGCTCGACGACGTCGAGGAGAAGATCCAGCCGCTCCTGGCGCAGGACGACTGGGACGGCGCGATCCTCCTCGCGGCAGACGAGATACAGGGCGACGGCGGGGCCGGCGCGATCCGGGCGACGCTCATCGTCGCGGGGATCATCGCCGCGGGCCTGATCCTCTGGCTGGTGATCGCTCTGGTCCGGCGATCGCGTCGTGCCGCCGAGATCCGACGTCGGGGTGCGATGCCGGAGACCCCCGACCCCGACGACCCCTTCTCCACCCTTACCGACGATCAGGTGCAGACCAGGGCGGGTGCCGCTCTCGTGCAGGCCGACGACGCGATCACCTCGAGCCGCGAGGAGCTCGGCTTCGCCGTCGCCCAGTTCGGAGAGGCGGCGACGTCCGAGTTCAGCGGCGCCGTCGAGGCCGCCGAGGCGAAGATGGCCGAGGCGTTCGACCTCAAGCAGAAGCTCGACGACGAAGTCGAGGACACGGTCTTCGACCGCCGCGCCTGGCACATCCGGATCATCGGCCTCTGCGACGAGATCGACGACATCCTCGATGAGAACACCGAGGCGTTCGACGCCCTGCGCAAGCTGCAGGAGAACGCTCCGCAGGAGCTCGAGCGGGTGCGCAGGGAGCGACAGGCGCTCGAGCCCTTGCTCACCGACGCTCCGCAGCAGCTGGCGGCGCTCTCCGCGGAGTACGACCCGGCGGCGCTCAGTACGATCGCCGACAATCCTGCTCAGGCGGAGGAACGAGCGGCGCTGGCTGATCGCGCGATCGGTGCGGCGGCGCAGGCCCTCGCCGCCGGCCGCTCCGGAGAGGCCGCATTCGCGATCCGCACCGCCGAGCAGTCCGTGGCGCAGGCGACCCAGCTCATCCAGGCGATCGGCGCGCTGGGGGGCGAGCTCTCGGCCATCGAGGCGCAGGCGCAGTCGCTGGTCGCCGAACTGCAGGCCGACCTCGTCACGGCACAGCGGATCCCCGACGTCGGAGGGGTGATCGCGACGGCCGCCGCCGCCACGACTCAGCAACTGCAGCGCGCCCAGGCCCATCTCGCGGGCGCGTCGCGGAGTCCGCAGCTCGTGCTCGAGGCCCTCACCGCCGCCAACGCGCAGATCGACGGAGCCATCGCCCAGGGGACCCAGGCCGTGGAACGCGCGCGCCGGGTCCAGCAGATGCTCGAGCAGACCCTGTCGCAGGCCGGCTCCGAGATCCGGGCTGCCCGAGACTTCATCGAGACGCGTCGCGGCACCGTCGGCTCGACCGCACGCACGCGACTGTCGCAGGCCGAGGCGACGCTGACGCGCGCGCTCGACCTGCGTGCGTCCGACCCCGACGCCGCATTGACCGACGCCGGCCGCGCCCTCGACCTCGCACGTCAGGCCACGGCGTCGGCGCAGGCCGACGTGACCGCGATGAGCCCGAGCCGATACGAGAGCGACGGCTGGGGCGGCGGTGGCATCTTCGGCGGCAGCTCCGGCGGATCGGGCCTGGGCGGTGACATCCTCGGCGGCATCATCGGCGGACTCCTGTCCGGCGGTGGAGGCGGCGGAGGCTCGTCACGGAGCAGCAGCTGGCGCTCGAGCGGCGGCGGCGGATTCCGCAGCTCCGGTTTCGGCGGCGGCAGCCGCTCCAGCGGTCGCAGCGGCCGTTCCGGAGGAGGACGCTTCTGACTCCCCCCGCGACCACTCACAGACCTCGACTACGACCCTCTGAAAGGAACAACGCATGACCAAGCAGTCCATCTTCGGACGTATCTCGACCCTCGTCCGCGCGAACATCAACTCGCTCCTGGACTCTGCGGAAGACCCGCAGAAGATGATCGACCAGCTCGTTCGCGACTACACGAACAGCATCTCCGACGCCGAGTCCGCGATCGCCGAGACCATCGGCAACCTGCGCCTGCTCGAGCGCGACCACGAAGAGGACGTCCAGGCGGCCACCGAGTGGGGCAACAAGGCCCTCGCCGCGAGCCGCAAGGCCGACGAGATGCGCTCCAGCGGCAACGCGGCTGACGCCGACAAGTTCGACAGCCTCGCCAAGATCGCCCTGCAGCGTCAGATCAGCGCGGAGCGCGAGGCCACGGGCGCCGAGCCGCAGATCGCCGCGCAGACCGAGATCGTCGACAAGCTGAAGACCGGCCTCAACGGTATGAAAGACAAGCTGGGCGAGCTGAAGAACAAGCGCAGCGAGCTCCTCGCCCGTGCCAAGGTCGCCGAGGCGCAGACCAAGGTGCAGGATGCGGTGTCGTCGATCAACGTGCTCGATCCCACCAGCGAGCTGGGCCGGTTCGAAGACAAGGTCCGCCGCCAGGAGGCCCTCGCACAGGGCAAGGCGGAGCTCGCGGCCTCCAGCCTCGACGCGCAGTTCGAGAGCCTCGAGGACCTCGGGGAGCTCACCGAGGTCGAGGCTCGCCTCGCCGAGCTGAAGGCCGGAGGCTCCGCGCCTCGCCAGGCCATCGAAGGCTCCTGAACCACCCGCGGATGCCCCGGACACACCTCGTCCGGGGCATCCGCTCGTTCGTAGTTGGAGGCACTCATGGTGCGATTCCTCGTGGTTCCGCAGTGGCAGGGCTCCCCCGCCGCCCGGGCGATGCTGCTGATGGACGGCGCATCGGCGATCGCGGGTGATCTCCCGCGCGCCGCGACATCGGTGCTCGACGTGCCGATCGAAGCCGGGGAGTCCCTCGGCACGGGTGTCCGCCGGCTCAGCGCACTCCTGCGCACCCGCGAGCTCGTCGCCGAGAGCATGACGACCGACACGGTCGTGATCGGCGGCGACTGCAGCGTCACCGTGGCTGCGCTGGCATCCCTCCCCGGCGGCACCGACGACCTCGCTGTCGTGTGGTGCGATGCGCACGGCGACATGCACACTCCCGAGACGTCCCCCTCCGGAGCCTTCTCGGGCATGGCTCTTCGCGCCGTACTGGGTGAGGGCGAACCGCAGCTCGCGCTCTCCCCCGCCATCCCCCGCGACCGGATCGTCACGGTCGGTCTGAGGAACCTCGACGATGCCGAGGTCACGGCGACCGAGGACCTGCGCGGGCTGACGGTGGAGGACCTCGACGATCCCGACGCACTGGCCGACGCCGTGGCCGCCACCGGGGCGGCACGGGTGTGGGTGCACATCGACGTGGACGTCCTCGATCCGGCCGCCATCACAGGGGTCTCCTCTCCCGCGCCGTTCGGCCTCGCGCCTGCCGCCCTCAGCGCGGCCATCCGCGCTCTTCGGCACCGCGTCCCCTTGGCGGGCGCGACGATCGCCGGGTTCGCCCCGCGCACCCCCGCCGACGCGGTCGACGACCTCGGTGCGCTGCTCCGTCTCGTCGGAGCCGTCGCATGACACACGACTGGCGTCCCGCGGCGGAGCAGGCGCTCACCCGCGGAAGACGACTCGATCGCCGCATCCCCTCGTTCCTGCTGCGGTCTCCCGTCAGCCGCGCCGGCTATTGGTGGGGCACGGCGGTCGGATGGATCTGGGGCTCGCTGTGGAGCACAGGCCCCGTCGAGCGTCGCAACGGGCTCTGGGTGTTCCAGGGAATGCCGAACTGGACCTTCAACAGGGGCGGCGTGTGCGTCGGCGGATGCTTCCTCACCGGCTCTCGTCGTCCGTCAGACGCGGTGCTGCGGCACGAAGCCGTGCACAAGGAGCAGTGGCTGCGGTACGGCGCCCTGATGCCGGTGCTCTATCTCTTCGCCGGACGCGACCCTCTGCGCAACCGCTTCGAGATCGAAGCGGGACTCGAAGACGGGAACTACGTGCGACGCGCCGACGGTCAGCGGTCGGCGGGGAGCAGTCCGAAGCGCTCCGGCGCGTAGATCCGGCTCGCGCTGACGTCGAGGCTGCCCGTGAGGTGCTCGACGATGTCTGCGGTCCCGAGGAATCCGCCGAGCAGGGTGACCCGCGTCTCGAATTCGTCGTCGCAGAGCATCTCGTCGGCCCAGGCGCAGGTCGCGCGGGACAGGGCCTGACCCGGCGCGCACGAGCGCCCGGTGCCGGGAGCGCCGGAGCGGTCCCCGCGAGCGAGCCACGTGACGGTCATCCTCGCGGGAGCATCGATCACACCGATGTCCGACTTCTCGGGGACCTCGATGAAGATACGACCGGAGGCGCACAGCGGAAGCGTCGCCAGGAACGCCTCGAGTTCGGCCAGGGAGTTCTCGTCCGCGGTGACCAGATTGTGCGCACGACGACGCGCTGCGCGACGCTCAGCGCGCGTGCTGCGGGTTTCGAGGGAGGTGCTCATCGTGCCTCCATCGTACACCAGAAGAAGGGTTGCCTAACCTTGCTGAACCGAATCGCTCGGTTCGACGAGAGTGTCTCGCAGGGCGGTCAGCTCGGCGTCGGTCATCCCGTTCGCGCGCAGATATCCGGCAGCGGACCCCCAGCGCTCGTCGACCTGCTCCAGGAGTGCGCGCATCACCGGCGCCGGCGACTGCGTCGCGAGAGCTGCTGCGTGCACGGCGTCAGGATGCCGATCCCGGAGATAGGCGAGGATCCGGCGCGACCGCTCCGGAGGCAGCTGCGACTCGGTGAGCGCATAGTCCTCGATGATCGCTTCTCGATCCGCGCCGACGGCTGCGAGCGCGAGGGCGACCGTGACCCCCGTCCGGTCCTTCCCCACCGTGCAATGGATGAGGGTGGGCTCGCCCTCCGCGATGATCCGAATGGCCGCGACGAGCCGCTCCGCGCTCTCTTCGAGGAGGTGGAGGTAGAGGTCGTCCAGGCTCGTGTCCGCTTCGAAGAACGACCGCACCGAACCGAGGAAGAGCGGGAGATGCGTGGTATCCGGCCCTTCGATCTCCGTCGGCTCTGCGGCGACCTCCTCGCCGTCCCTGAGATCGACGATGTGGGACACTCGCTGACGCAGCTCCACCGCTCCGGCTGTCGTCACCGCGGAGAGCTGACCGGAGCGCAGCAGGACGCCCGGGCGGATGCGCCCGCCGGCCGCGGGCATGCCGCCGACGTCGCGGACGTTGTTGACCCCCTCGATGTCGAGAACGCTCATGCGCGAGCCTGCGGGACGCGCGGCGGCACGGGATAGCGCCCGGCGATCACCACGCGGTTGAACGCATTGATCGACACGCACGCCCAGCTGAGGGCTGCGTACTCCTTCTCTGTGAAGATCGCGCCGACCCGGTCGTACACGTCGTCCGAGATCCCCTCCTCGGAGATGAACGTGAACGCCTCCGCGAGCTCGAGCGCCGCCTCCTCGCGCTCACTGAACACGCCGCTCTCGCGCCACGTCGCGATCTGCATCAGGGTGTCGGTGTCGAGGCCTGCGGCGAGCGCACGGTCGACGTGGATGCGCGTGCAGAATCCGCACCCGTTGAGCTGCGAGCAGTGGATCATCACGATCTCCTTGAGGCGATCGTCGATGCCGTTCGCCGCGCAGATCTGACCGACTGTGCGCGAGAACGCGTCGAGCGCCTGGTACGCGGCCGGCTCGGTCTTGGACAGGTGCACTCGCGTCTCGCTCATGGCTCCATGATATTCCGAAGTGCAGGGTTGCTCGCGGAGAGGTGCCGTCCGGTCGGGAATGCAGAACGCTCTTCGCGAGGCGCGGATTCTGTGGTTTCTGCAACGTGAAGACCCGGTGTGGCTTGGCACACTGCTCCCGAGTTTCCGACCAGTGCTCTCTCCGGAGCAGAATGAATGCGTGGCGATCGACATCGACGAGTTCAGCTATCTCCCCGCGCAGGCCGAAACGCTGGGAGTCCCCGTGCCCCGCGTCGAGAGGATCGGGCTCGATCTCGCCGACGGGCGCCGACTCAGCGCTCTGCGCTTCGGCGACGGAACGCCGCGCATCACCCTGCTGCACGGCGCGGGACTCAACGCCCACACCTGGGACACGACTGTCCTGTCGCTCCAGCGACCCGTCCTCGCGATCGATCTCGCCGGCCATGGCGACTCCTCCTGGCGGTCCGATGTCGACTACACCCCTCGCACTCTGGCCGCCGACGTCGCGGCCGCGCTCGACGTGTGGACGGACGTGCCGCAGGTGATCGTCGGCCAGTCGCTGGGCGGGCTCACCGGTGCAGCGGTCGCGGCGGCACGGCCGGATCTCGTCGCCGAGCTCGTGGTCGTCGACATCACGCCGGGCATCGACACCTCGGCCGGCCCCGCCGCTCTTCGTGAGTTCTATGCCGGCCCCACCGACTTCGCCACCCGCGACGAACTCGTCGACCGGGCGATCTCCTTCGGTTTCGGCGGTACGCGGTCGGATACGGAGCGCGGGGTCTTCCTCAACACCCGTGTCCGCGCCGACGGGCGCGTCGAGTGGAAGCACCACTTCGCCCACCTCGCGGCGCAGGCCCTCGCGACGTCCGACGCCGCCGACCCGGCCGCGGCTCCGGTGCTCGACGGGTCGGGCTGGGAGGATCTGTTCGGCGTCTCCGCGCCGCTCACGCTCGTCAGGGCGACGCACGGATTTGTCGCCGAGGCGGATGCGGACGAGTTCGCCACCCGGCTCCCCCATACCCGCACGGTCGTGCTGCAGGCGACGCACAACGTCCAGGAGACGGCGCCGGCCGAGCTCGCCGCTCTGATCAGGGCATCCGCCGCGGCCGCGTGATTGTGACGTTCCGTTCCACATCCGCCCGCACCACCCCCGACATCCCTAGGCTCGATCCATCGGCACACAGCACCTGCCGCACCGAGAGGAAACACACCATGTTCCGACGTACGCGACGATTCGCGCTGATCTCCGCACTCGCGGCGAGCGCGGTCATCCTCAGCGCCTGCTCCGGCACCGCGGAGCCCGAGGCGACGACGCCGATCGGCGAACCCGACCCCGACGCCGCACTCCAGGTGGGATTGGTCCTCGAACCGACCAACCTCGACATCCGGCGCACGAGCGGTGCCGCACTCGAGCAGATCCTCATCGACAACATCTACGAGGGCCTGGTCACTCGCACGCCGGAGAACGAGATCGTCCCGCGGCTCGCCTCGGACTACGAGGTCTCGGACGACGGACTCACCTACACGTTCACGCTGAACGAGGGGATCACCTTCCACAGCGGAACCGCCCTCACCTCCGCCGACGTGGTCTCCTCTTACGAGGCGGTGCGCACCGACGCCACTCTGCAGGGCAACGCCGATTTCGCTCCCGTGGCGTCCATCACGGCGCCTGATCCGACCACGGTGCAGATCGTCCTCTCGGAGCCGAACCAGAACTTCCTCTTCTCCCTGACCGGTCCGGCCGGCCTGGTGTTCCAGACCGGCGACACCACCGACCTCAAGACGGCGGAGAACGGCACCGGCCCGTTCACCCTCACGCGGTGGAACAAGGGAAGCGCGATCACGTTCGCCCGCAACGACGCCTACTGGGGCGAGCCGGCTGGCGTGGCCGAGGTCGAGTTCCAGTACATCCCCGACTTCACGGCCGGGGTCAACACGGCACTCGACGGCGGCGTCCAGGTCCTCACGGCGGTGGACCCCAACCTCGCGCCTCAGCTCGAGGAGACCGGCGACTTCACGCTGACCACCGGCAAGACGACCGACAAGGCCACCCTCGCGTTCAACAACGCCAAGGCTCCGCTCGACGACGTGCGCGTACGCGAGGCGCTGCGCCTGGCGATCGACCACGAGGCGCTGGTCGAGGCCGTCGGATCGGGCACGACGCTGTACGGCCCGATCCCCGAGCTCGACCCCGGCTACGAGGACCTCTCCGACGTCATCTCCTACGACCCCGAGAAGGCCAAGGCACTGCTCGCCGAGGCAGGGCAGGAGGATCTCGAGCTCACCCTCACCATCCCGGGCTTCTACGGCACGACTGTCCCCAAGGTGCTCATCTCCGACTTCCAGAAGGTCGGCGTCACCCTCGAGGTCGACTCCGTCGAGTTCCCCACCTGGCTCGAGGACGTCTACACGAACAAGGACTACGACCTGAGCTTCGTGCTCCACGTCGAGCCGCGTGACCTGGGCAACTTCGCGAACCCGGACTACTACTTCGGCTACGACAACGCCGACGTGCAGTCGCTGTACACCGAGGCTCTGGCCGAGGTCGATCCCGAGAAGTCGGCAGAGCTGCTGGCGGAGGCCGCACGCATCGTCTCCGAGGACCACGCGGCCGACTGGCTCTACAACGGTGCCACAATCACCGCCGTGAGCCCGCTCGTGTCCGGCTTCCCCGAGGACTCGGTCAACTCGCGGATCGACCTCTCCGGCGTCACGGTCGCCGGCGAGAAGTGACGACGCGCACGTCGTGATCCGCTACGCGCTCGCACGAGGAGCTCTGCTCATCGCAGGGCTCCTCGTGTCGAGCGTGCTGATCTTCCTCACCCTCCGCGTGCTCCCCGGCGACGTGGCGCAGCTCATCGCGGGCACCCAGGCCTCCGCCACCGAGGTGGACGCGCTTCGCGAATCGCTGGGCCTGGATCGCCCCCTCCCCGCGCAGTACGCGGAGTGGATCGGCGGCATCTTCCGGGGCGACCTGGGCACCTCGCTGCTGTCCGGCGCCTCCGTCGGCGAGGAGCTGCTCCTCAAGTCCCAGGTGACGGTCCCCCTCGGCCTGATGTCCCTGCTCATCGCCGTGCTCATCGCCGTACCCTTCGGCATCCTCTCCGCTCTGCGTCGCGGCAGCAGGGGCGGTACCACGCTGAGCGTCGGAGCGCAGGCGCTGGCCGCCGTGCCCGTCGTCTGGGCCGGCATGATGCTGATCGTGGTGTTCTCGGTGTGGCTGGGCTGGCTCCCCCCGCAGGGATTCCCCCGCACCGGCTGGAGCACCCCGGGAGACGCGATCGAATCCCTGCTGCTCCCGGCTCTCACGATCGGCATCGTCGAGGGAGCGATGCTCATGCGCTTCGTGCGCAGCGCCACGTTGCAGGCGGCCAGCGAGGATTTCGTGCGCACGGCCGCGGCCAAGGGCCTCACCCGCACGCGGGCGCTCATCTCGCACGGCATCCCCGCTGTCGGGCTGTCGATCATCACGGTGCTCGGGTTGCAGGTCGCGGGCATCATCGTCGGATCGGTCGTCATCGAGCAGCTGTTCACCCTGCCGGGGATCGGACGGATGCTGGTCGCCGACGTCGGCACTCGGGACCTGATCAAGGTGCAGAGCGAGCTGCTCGTGCTGACCGGGTTCGTGCTCGTCGTCGGGTTCCTCGTGGATCTCCTGCACCGCGCCGTCGACCCGCGACAGAGGGAGACATGATGCCGCGCTGGTTGTCGAGGCTCTGGCGCACGTCGACCGGACGGTTCGGTCTGATCGTGGTGGCGATCGTCGCGACGGCCGCCCTCGTGTCTCTGTTCTGGACACCGTTCGATCCCCAGGAGTCCGACCTCCGCAGCCGATGGGGAACGCCCGGCTGGCCGCACCTCCTCGGCACCGACGACACCGGCCGCGACATCTTCAGCCTCCTGATGGCCGGTGCGCGCACGACGGTGTTCGTCAGCGTCGGCGCCGGGATCATCGCGACGCTGCTCGGCGTCGCCCTCGCGGCTCTCGGCGCTCTCACCGCGCGCTGGGTGCGGGAATCGGTCGCGGTCCTCGTCGACATCCTCATCGCCTTTCCGGTGCTCCTCATCGCGATGATGATCTCCTCTGTCTGGGGCGGGTCGCTCTGGGTGGTGATCTGGGCCGTCGGCATCGGCTTCGGCGTGAACATCGCGCGCGTGACACGACCGGAGCTGCGCCGGGTGCAGCGGAGCGACTTCGTGCTCGCCGCGCGCGCCTCCGGGCTCACGAGCGGTCAGAGCCTCGTACGGCACCTGCTCCCCAACGTCGCTCCGGTGTTCATCGTCCAGCTGTCGTGGTCGATGGCGGTCGCCGTCCTCGCCGAGGCCGGCCTGTCGTATCTCGGATTCGGCGCATCCGTGGTCGAGCCGAGCTGGGGGCTCCTGCTCTCAGATCTGCAGCGCTACATCGGCGTTCATCCCCTGTCGGTGATCTGGCCCGGGCTCGCGATCACGGTGACCGTTCTGGCCCTGAACCTGCTCGGCGACGGTCTCCGCGAGGCGACGGACCCGACGCTGCGCCACCGAGCCGCAGAGACCCACACCCCGGCGGTGATCGCATGAGCCTCGAAGTCGACAACCTCGTGGTCCGCATCGACGGGCGCCCCGTCGTCGACGGAGTGTCCTTCGACGTTCCGGATGGCACCCGTCTGGGGCTCATCGGAGAGTCCGGATCCGGCAAGTCCCTCACCGCCCTCGCCGTGCTGGGTCTCCTGCCCGACGGGGCAGTGGCGAGCGGCAGCATCCGCTGGAACGGCACCGAGCTCATCGGCATGCCGGATCGGGAGCTCGCGACGCTCAGGGGCGACGACGTCGGCATCGTGTTCCAGGAGCCGCGCACGGCATTGAACCCCATCCGCACGGTGGGCAGGCAGATCGCCGAGTCGATCCGCATCCACGAGGGGGTGGGCCGCCGCGAGGCGCGCGCTCGCGCTGTCCAGGAAGCGGCTCGCGTGCGCCTGCCCGATCCCTCGTCCATCGTCGATCGCTACCCGCACCAGCTCTCCGGCGGCCAGCGGCAGCGCGTCGCGATCGCCATGGCCCTCGCCTGCCGCCCTCGGCTGCTGATCGCCGACGAGCCGACCACTGCGCTGGACGTCACGATCCAGGCCGAGATCCTGACGCTTCTGCTCGGGCTCGTCGAAGAGGAGGGCATGTCCCTCGTGTTCATCACCCACGATCTCGCGGTGCTGGCCCAGGTCGCCACCGACGCGGTCGTGCTCGACGGAGGTCGGGTGATCGAGGCGGCGCCGATCAGCACTCTGCTGACCGCCCCCACGGCACCCGTGACCCAGGCCCTTCTCCGAGACGCGACCGCGACGCTCTGGCGTCCCGAGGGAGACGAGCGATGAACCTGATCGAGGCGAGGGGGCTGCAGAGGGACTTCGTCGTCCCCCGGCCGACGACATTCGGACGCGCTCGCGTGCAGACCGCTCTCGAGCCGACCGACCTCGACATCGTCGCAGGCTCCTCCGTGGGCATCATCGGCGAATCAGGGTCGGGCAAGTCGACGCTCGTCCGGCTGCTGCTGGGTCTCGACCGCCCGACGGCAGGCACCGTCGCCGTCGACGGGAGGACCGTCGACGCGGGTGCTTCGGCCAGAACGCTGCATTGGCTGCGCCGACTGACCGGCCTCGTGTTCCAGGACCCGTACGCATCGCTGGACCCGCGCATGACGGCGGGGCAGATCGTCGGAGAGCCGCTGTGGGCGCTCGACGTCGCCGGCGACCGCCGCGCGAGGGTTCTCGAGGTGCTGAGTCAGGTGGGGCTCGAGCCCGAGATGGCCGACCGCTATCCACACGAGTTCTCCGGCGGCCAACGGCAGCGGATCGCGCTCGCGCGTGCGATCGTCCACCGGCCGCGCATCCTCGTCGGCGACGAACCGCTGTCCGCGCTCGATGTCACCGTCCGCGCGCAGATCCTCGAGCTGCTGGTCGAGCTGCGCCGGACCGCCGACCTCACTCTGATCCTCGTGTCACATGACATCGGCGTGGTGCAGAACCTCTGCGACACGGTGGTGGTCATGAAAGACGGCGCGATCGTCGAACGCGGCGCGACGGCGAGCGTGCTCCGCGATCCCCGACACGACTACACCAGGGCGCTGCTGGCAGCGGTCCCGGTGATCCCCGCTCCCCCGGCCTGAGCGGCGTCAGCGCCCAGCGGACGAGCCGAACAGCTTGCGCCGGCGCACCGGCTTGAGCACGCGCTTCATGTACACGGTGCCCAGCTCACGGCCGAACTTGTGCCCGACCCGTCCCATGCGGCCCGCCTCCTCGAAGCCGAGCTTCGCGTGCAGACGGATGGAGGCGTCCGCCTTGGAGTCGCTGATCACCGCCACCATCTCGCGGATGCCGAGCTGCTCGCACGCGTCGATCAGCGCCTGCAGCAGCGCTGCGCCGAGACCTTTGCCACCCGCGCCGGGACCGAGGTAGATGGAGTCCTCGACCGTGTACCGGTAGGCGTTCTTCCCCGCCCAGGGCTGCGCGAGTGCGTAGCCGAGGACCACGCCGGACGGCGAGACCGCGACGAGGAACGGCAGCCCGAGCCTGGTCAGCAGTGCGAACTTCTCGCGCCAGTACGGGATGCTGCTGCGCCGCTCGTCGAGAGTCACGACCGAGTTGGAGACGAAGTGGTTGTAGATCTCCCTGACGTACGGGAGGTCGGTGGACCGGGCCGGCCGGATCGCGTAGGCGAAGACGTCGGGGGCCGACTGCGGCCGGAGATGGCGCGGCAGCACCCGGCGGCGATCACCGGGCTCGAACTGCATGCGATCAGCTTAGGGGGCGCTCTCCCTCGACGCGCCAGTCCACGGGAGGTGAACCGAGATCGTCGAGCAGGGCGTTGGCGCGCGAGAACGGCCGTGAGCCGAAGAATCCCCTGCTCGCGGACAGCGGCGACGGGTGCGCGGAGGCGATCACCGGGGTGTCGCCGAGGAGGGGCTGCAGGTTCGCGGCGTCCCGCCCCCAGAGGACGGCGACGAGCGGCTGCTCGCGGGCGGCGAGGGTCCGGATGGCGAGTTCCGTCACCGTCTCCCAGCCCCATCCCCGATGCGACGCCGCAGCACCGGGCCTGACGGTGAGCACCCTGTTCAACAGCAGCACCCCCTGGTCGCTCCAGGCGGTGAGATCGCCGTGGGGCGCCGGGGGGATGCCGAGATCGCTCTCGCGCTCCCGGTAGATGTTGCCGAGGCTCCGTGGGAGCGGCCGTACGTCACGGTCGACGGCGAAGGAGAGCCCGATCGGGTGCCCCGGGGTCGGGTAGGGGTCCTGTCCGGTGATGAGCACCTTGACCTCGTCGAGAGGACGCTGGAACGCCCGCAGCACGTGATCCCCGGCCGGCAGGTATCCGCGACCCGCGGCCTGCTCGGCACGCAGCCTCTCCCCCAGCGCGGAGATGACATCCTGCGCGGGGGCGAGCGCCTCTGCCCACCCCGGATCCATGAGCCCGTCGGCGGCGAGCTCGGCGAGAGTCATCGGAGGCATGGCTCAGCCGACGGGACGCACGCGCAGCGGACCGCGGGCGAGGAGGTGGTTCGCGGACTGCGCGACGGGACGCATCGTGATGAGGTCGAGGTTCACGTGGCCCGGCGCGTCGAGCGCGTAGGCGATGACGTCCGCGACGTCCTCCGCGAGCAGCGGCGCCTCGACGCCCGAGTACACGGCCTCGGCCGCGACCGAATCGCCGCCCAGGCGGTTCAGGGTGAACTCCTCGGTGTGGACCATTCCGGGTGCGATCTCGGAGACGCGGATCGGCTCGCCGTTCAGCTCGAGCCTCAGCGCGTGCACGAGCATCGCCTGCGCGGCCTTCGCCGCGTTGTATCCGCCGCCGCCCGGGTAGGCCACCTGCGCCGCGGTCGAGGTCACGAACAGCGTGTCGGCATGACCGTCCTGTGCTGCCGCACGACGCAGCAGGGGAAGCAGGCCGGCCACCAGCCGCTGACTCGACAGCACGTTGGCGTCGTACATCCACTGCCAGTCGTCGGTCGACGCATCCTCGACACGGTCGGTGCCTCGTGCCCCGCCAGCCACCTGCACGAGGGCATGGACCGGTCCCGACCGCTCGAGCTCCTGCACCAACGCCGCGACGGCATCAGGATCGGTGAGATCGCAAGAGATCGCCGACGCTCCGGTCTCCTCCGCGAGGGCGGACAGCCGGTCAGCGCGTCGGGCCACGCCGACCACCTCCCAGCCCCTGGCGCGGAGCGCACGCACCGTCGCCTTCCCGATCCCCGAGCTCGCACCGGTCACGACTGCACGCCTGATCACCATCCCTCCACCGTACGATGTTCCAGCCCGAATCGCGGGCGCACACTGTTACGTCACATTTCCCGGCCGTTGTTGACACGGAGCGATGTTCCGTACTCTCGCTGCAACGGCATCAGCCGTGTCGACCTTCCAACCGTTCAAGGGGAACACATGTCCGCACCCGAGACCTGGCGCTTCGAGACCAAGCAGATCCACTCCGGCGCAGCGCCCGACCCCGTCACCAAGGCGCGGGCCACCCCGATCTATCAGACGACGTCCTACGTCTTCGACAGCGCCGATCACGCCGCGAATCTCTTCGCCCTGGCCGAGTTCGGCAACATCTACACCCGTATCCAGAACCCCACCCAGGACGTCCTCGAACAGCGTCTGGCAGCCCTCGAGGGGGGAACCGGCGCCCTCGTCCTCGCCAGCGGCCAGGCGGCATCGACCTTCGCGGTGCTCAACATCGCCCAGGCGGGCGACCACATCGTCTCGTCGAGCTCCATCTACGGCGGCACGTACAACCTCTTCAAGTACACGCTCGCGAAGCTCGGCATCGAGGTCACCTTCGTCGAGAACCAGGACGACCCCGAGGAGTGGCGCCGCGCCGTCCGCCCGAACACCAAGCTGTTCTTCGCGGAGACGATCGGCAACCCGCAGATCAACATCCTCGACATCCGCACCGTCGCCGACGTGGCGCACGAGGGCGGCGTCCCGCTGATCGTCGACAACACGATCGCCACGCCCTACCTCATCCGCCCCTTCGAGCACGGCGCCGACATCGTCGTGCACTCGGTCACGAAGTTCCTCGGCGGACACGGCACCACGATCGGAGGCGCCATCATCGACGGCGGCTCCTTCGAGTGGTCGAAGAACGTCGATCGCTTCCCCGGCCTCACCGTTCCGGACCCCTCGTACCACGGCGCGAGCTACACCGCAGCGGTCGGAGACCCGCTGGCCTACATCATCAAGGCCCGTGTGCAGCTGCTCCGCGACCTCGGATCGGCGATCGCTCCGCAGAGCGCCTGGAACCTCATCCAGGGCATCGAGACGCTGTCGCTGCGCATCGAGCGTCACGTGCAGAACGCGCAGGAGATCGCCGAGTGGCTCGACGGTCGCGATGACGTCGCCTCGGTGAACTACTCCGGTCTACCCTCGTCGCCCTGGTACGCGAAGGCGAACGAGTACGCACCGAAGGGCGTCGGAGCGGTGCTGTCCTTCGAGCTCAAGGGCGGCGTCGAGGCGGGACGCGAGTTCGTCAACAGCCTGTCGCTGTTCAGTCACCTCGCCAACATCGGCGACGTGCGCTCGCTCGTGATCCACCCGGCGTCGACGACCCACGCGCAGCTCACGCCCGAACAGCAGCTCACCGCCGGTGTGACGCCCGGCCTCGTGCGCCTCTCCGTCGGCATCGAGAACATCGACGACCTCAAGGCCGACCTCGACCAGGCTCTCGCCGCTGCACGGCGCGTGTCGGAGGCCGCCCGCGCCTGACCGCGGAACATCGAGCGATGCCCCGGACCGGGTCCGGGGCATCGCTGCGTTCGCGGCGCACCCGGAGCGTAACGTTCGACCGACGCGGCGCGTGCCGGGCGAGAATGGACACATGGACTGGCAGACGACCTCTGAGGACACGGTGCCGTCGGCACCCGTGACGGAGGCCGACGTCCGGCTGCTCCGCGCACGCCCACCCGCGACCGGCGCCTGGCGCGACGGCGATGCTGTGGGCGGTCGGCGCTTCGCCGCGTTCGGGGCGTTCCACACCGAGAGCGGCGCCGAGCTGCCCGGCATCCGCATCGCCTACGAGTCCTGGGGCGAGTTGAACGCCGCCCGCGACAACGCCGTCCTCGTGCTGCATGCGCTGACAGGTGACAGCCACGTCCGCGGCGATGCCGGGGCCGGGCACCCCACGGCGGGCTGGTGGGAGGACGTCACCGGGCCCGGCGCGCCCCTCGACACGGACCGCTGGTTCGTGATCGCCCCGAACATGCTGGGCGGATGCCAGGGGTCGACCGGTCCTGCGAGCATCGCGCCATCGGGCTACGAGTGGGCCTCACGCTTCCCCTATCTGACGATCCGCGACCAGGTGGCCGCGCAGGTGCGCCTCGCCGACGCGCTGGGCATCGACACCTGGGCGGCCGTCGTCGGCGGGTCGATGGGAGGCATGCACGCCCTCGAGTGGGCGGTCTCCCATCCCGACCGGGTGCAGCGACTCGCGGTGCTCTCATCACCGCCCAGCACCACCGCCGATCAGATCGCTCTGAACACCGTGCAGCTCGAGACGATCCGCATGGACCCGCGCTTCCAGGGTGGCGAGTACTACGACCTCGGCGACGGCGACGGACCGCACAGGGGCCTGGCCCTCGCCCGCCGCATGGCGCTGCTCAACTACCGCAGCCCGATCGAGCTGAACCAGCGGTTCCAGCGCTCGTGGCAGTCCGACGTCTCCCCGCTCGGTCATGGCGGTCGCTTCGCCGTCGAGTCGTACCTCGACTTCCATGGCAACAAGTTCACCCGCCGGTTCGATGCGAACAGCTACGTGACCCTCGTCGAGGCGATGAACTCGCACGACGTCGGCCGCGAGCGCGGCGGCGTCGAAGAGGCGCTCGCGTCCGTGACGGCCACGACACTCGTCCTCGGCATCGACAGCGACCGGCTGTTCCCGGTCGACGGTCAGCACCGCATCGCCCGCGGCATCCCGAACACGCTCGACGGCGACGAGGCGGTCGTGCTCACGAGCGACTTCGGTCACGACGGCTTCCTCATCGAGACCGACGCCGTGGGTCGGCACCTGCGACGACTGCTCGCGGCCTAGTCGCCGTCTTCGACGAGCCGCCAGGGCAGCGAACCGGCCTCCAGCCGCAGCGGCCCCCATTCGAACGCCGCCCCCGAAGGCGAGCGCACGACGCGCGTGGAGAATTCCTCCGCCACCCCCGCGGACGCGAGGGCGGCTGCCGCGCTGTCGTACCGGCTCAGCCGGTGAAGGGTCACCCAGGTCGGCGGATACAGCGTCCACTCCCCCGATCCGTGCGCCGCCAGCGCCTCCGCCGGACTGATCCATACCGCGTCGACGACTTCCGCCGGCGACGTGCGGACGTCACCCGAGGGCGCCTCGGCGAGGAAGAACCAGGTGCGGATGCGCACCGGAGCCTCCGGGGGCGGCTGCCACCGCGACAGGACCACCGGCTCGGCGATCTCGAGGCCCACTTCTTCGCAGGTCTCCCGGATTCCTGCTCTGCGCGCGTCGTCGACCTCGGCCGATCCCGGTTCGCGATCGACATCCTCGACCCGTCCGCCCGGGAACACCCAGGCGCCCGCGAAGGACCCGCGATCCGGCCTCCGCATCACGAGCACATCGAAACCCCGGTCGGCAGGACGCAGGAGCACGACGGTGCCCGCCACGGGCATCCGGTCGACCTCATCCACTCTGACACCCTACGTCCGCGTGCCGCCGAGGGATGACTGCGCCGCAAGCGACCGTGGCCCGCCGGTGGTGGAGCTCAGACCGTCGTGAGCACGCGCCGTCGCGCCTCGACCCGGTAGGACAGCAGGGCGATCAGTAGCCCGGCGACGGCGAGCGCCGCCCCCGTCCACGACGGAGCGGTGAATCCCCAGCCGATCGCGATGACGACGCCCCCGAGGAAGGCCCCGAGGCTGTTGCCGATGTTGAGGGCCGAGTGGTTGAGCGCCGCGGCGATCGACTGGTTGTCGCCGGCGACGTCCATCAAACGCGTCTGGATCGTGGGGCTCAGCACGGAGGAGACGAACCCGACGATCACGACGAGGATGCACAGGCTGACGATCCAGAACGACAGCGCCGCGAGCAGGCCGAGGACGACCGCCAGCAGAGCGAGTCCGAACAGCAGCGTGCGCTTCAGGTCGATGTCGGCGAGGTGCCCGCCCACCAGGTTCCCGGCGGTCATCCCGAGGCCCATGAGCACGAGGACGATCGGCACCACCCATTCCGGCGACCCCGCGACGTCGGTGACCAGCGGGGCGATGTAGCTGTAGACGGCGAAGAAGCCGCCGAATCCGATCGAGCCGATCCCGAGCGCGAACCACACCTGCGGGATGCGGAACACGCCGAGTTCCTGCCGCATCGTCCGCCCGGGCGAACCGGGGTGCTCGGGAACGAAGAACGCGATGCAGACCGTGGCCAGGGCGAAGACGAGGGCGACCACAGCGAACGCGACCCGCCAGCCCCACTGCTGCCCGAGGAACGTGCCGAGCGGCACGCCGACGACGTTGGCGACGGTCAGACCCGTGAGGATGAACGCGACGCCCTTGGCGCGATTGCCCGGGCCCATGACGTCGGCGGCGACGAGCGCGCCGATGCCGAAGTACGCACCGTGCGGGAGCCCGGCGAGGAACCGGGACATCCCGACCAGCTCGAACGTCGGCAGCACGACCGTCAGCGCGTTGAACAGGGTCAGGGCGAGCGCCAGCCCGATCATCACGCGGTGACGAGGGAAGCGCGCGACGAAGCCGGCGATCGACGGTGCACCGACGACGACACCCAGTGCGTAGAGCGAGATCAGCCATCCGGCCTGGCTCAGCGCGTCCTCAGGGCTCGACGCCCACTGCGTCGGAAGCAGCTCGGCGGCGATGTTGGGCAGCAGCCCCATGATGACGAACTCGGTCATGCCGATGCCGAAGCTGCCTATGGCGAGGGAGAGGAGCGCCCACTTCGCCGCACCCCTCGATTCAGTCGAGGGATTCACCCGTCCATGCTACCGGTCGGCGGAGTCGTCGATCGCCGCCTCCAGGCGCTCGATCTTGGCGTCGAGCTCGCCCGAGTACCCGGGACGGATGTCGGCCTTCAGCACGAGCGAGACCCGCGAGCCGAACGGCATCACCGCCTCGGTCGCGCGCTTGACGACATCCATCACCGAATCCCAGTCCGGGCCCTCGATCTCGGTGAACATGCTCGTCGTGCGGTGCGGCAGACCCGACTCCCGCACCACACGCACGGCGGCGGCCACCGCATCGTGCACTGAGGCGTCGGCGCGGTCGGAGCCATCGGCAGGGGCGCCGCTCGGGGCGACGGAGAAGGCGATCAGCATGGGTTCACTCCCGGGTGTCGGTGTTTCGGAGGACGGGCACCCGCGCCAGAGAGCGGATGCCGACGATGAGGAGGACGACGAGCAGCACGTTCCGCACGCTCAGGATGCCGACGGCGAGCGCGTCGGCACGCAGCAGCGCATCGTAGGTCAGCGGGTACACGAGGAACGTGAGAGCGCACGACGCGAGCACGAGGACGGCCGGCACACCCGCCCTCGCTCGGTCGAGCACGATCCAGATCACGACGGGTGCGATGAGCCACGTCTGGAACTGCGGCGAGCCGACCTTGTTCACGACGATCAGCGCCACGACCAGCGACAGGGCGAGCGGAGGGAAGAGTCGCGAGAGCGCCGCCCCGCGCATCGACTTCGTGGCACCGAGCACCGCGATCACGAGCACGACGACGATCATGAGGGGTGTGAGCACAGCGCCGACGGCATCCGTGCCCGCCGCCGAGACCTGGAAGGTGAGGATGTCGAAGCTGTACTCGATACGCGCCGCGCCGGCGACCGCGAGCCAGAGGAAGGGCGTCGCGGCGACCGCCTCGATCTGGAGTCCCCGCCCGGCCTGCTCCGTCAGGAAGCCGAAGATCTCGGCGTCCGCTCCGAGAAGGAACATGATCGCGACGATGCCGGCGGTCACCGCGGCGGCGGTGACGAGCATCCGCATCCTGTGCCGAGCCGCGACGACAGCGGCCGCGAGGAGCGCTCCCGGCCAGATCTTGATCCATGCTCCGACCGTGAAGAGCACGGCGGCGAGCGCGGGGCGTCGAGTCAACCACAGACCGCCGATGACGGCGAGGGGCACGGTCACCGCATCGATGCGGTAGAGAGCGACCGGACCGAGCAGCAGGAGTGCGACGATCCAGAACCACGCCGCGCGTCGGCGCGGGTGCGAGGGCGAGCGTCCGACGAGCACGCCGAATGCGACCGCGTCCAGGGCCGTCACCAGCGCCGCCCACGCGATCAGATAAGCCGTCGAGACGCCGACTGCTCCCACGAGCGGCGCGGCCAGGACCTCGGCGGCCAGCATCGGGACGAGGGCGACCTGCGGGTACACCCAGATCTCGGTGATCCCCACGACAGATTCCCCCGCGAGCGCGGCGGCGGCCCAGGGTTCGTACACGAGGACGACGTCGCCCATCGGCTGGCTCGGGTACAGCCACCCGGCGGTCGCCGTCAGCGCGTGGACGACGATGAACGCGCACCACAGGAGCGCGACATGCAGCACGGGGGTGCGGCTCACGCCAGGAGGTCCGCGACCGCGAGCGGAAGAGCCTCGGCGACGTCGAGCGCGACGATCGGATGACCGTGGCGGCCGCGCTCGGGATCGACCCCGGCTGCGATCCGACCCGCCGAGCCGTGGAGCCAGGCTCCTGCCGCGGCGACCTCGGCGAGCGGCGCGTCCGGGTTCCCAGCGAGCATCGTGCCGAGCACTCCGCCGAGCACGTCGCCGGTCCCGGCCGTCGCGAGCCACCCCGTTGCTCCCGAGACCTGCAGCACCGCACCGTCCGGCGAGGCGATCAGAGTGTTCGCTCCCTTGAGCAGCACGACGGTCTCGAGCGCCTCGGCCGCTCGTGCGGCCGACCATGCCCGGTCGGCGTCGACATCGGGCCCCATCCCGGCTCGGGCCTGCAGTCGAGCGAACTCGCGCAGGTGCGGCGTGAGCAGCACGGGTGCGGTGGCGGCATCGAGCGCCAGATCGAGGGCACCGGCGTCGACGACGACCGGCTCGTCGCCGAGCAGAAGCTGCCGCAGCTCCTCCTCCTCGCCCTCGGTGCGGTGCTCGGAGCTCGTTCCGGAGCCGATGACCCACGCCCCGACACGGGCGCCCTCGATATCCGGGCTCACCACGGTCTCCGGACGACGCGCCAGGACGGCATCCGCCGCTCGGCCCTCGCCGATGTAGCGCACGTACCCGGCGCCCGCACGCCACGCCGCCTCCACACCGAGCACCGCTGCTCCGGGGTAGGCGGGCGAGCCGGTGCGCAGTCCCACGACGCCGCGCGAGTACTTGTCGTCGTCAGCACCGGGGACGCGCACGAAGCGCGCCGTGTCTTCGCGGGTCCACTCGCGCACCTCGAACATGACTCCACGTTAGTGCGGCGGCCCTCCATCACCCAGCAGCGCACTAGCGTCGGAGGGTGAGCATTCTCTTCTCCCCCGTCAGCATCCGGTCCGTCGACTTCCGAAACCGGCTCTGGGTCTCGCCCATGTGCATGTACAGCGCCGTGGACGGCGTCGTCCAGGAATGGCACCACACCCATCTCGCTCAGTTCGCATCCGGCGGTGCCGGTCTGATCGTCGCTGAGGCGACCGCGGTCGTGCCGGAGGGCCGGATCTCACCCCGTGATGTGGGCCTCTGGAACGACGAGCAGCGCGACGCCTGGGCCCCGATCGTGCGGGCCATCCACGACCGCGGGGCCGCCGCGGGGATCCAGCTCGCCCACGCCGGCCGCAAGGCGTCGACCTGGTGGCCGTGGGCGGACGACCGGGGCTCCGTTCCCGAGTCGAAGGGCGGATGGCAGACGACTGCCCCGTCCGCGATCGCGTTCGACGGATTCGCCGAGCCGATCGCGCTGGACGGGTCCGGGATCGACGCCGTGGTCGACGGCTTCGCCTCGGCCTCGCGCCGCGCGCTGGACGCCGGATTCGACGTGCTGGAGATCCACGGCGCGCACGGCTACCTGCTGCACCAGTTCCTCTCGCCGCTGTCGAACCTGCGGGACGACGAGTACGGCGGAACCCTCGAGAACAGGGCACGGCTGCTCCTCCGAGTCATCGACGCGGTGCGGGATACGGCGGGCGACGGCGTGCCGCTGTTCGTGCGCATCTCCGCCACCGACCATGCCGAGGGAGGCTTCACCGCCGAGGAGGCCGCGCTCGTGGGCCACTGGGCCACCGAGCACGGCGCCGATCTCATCGATGTGTCGAGCGGCGGACTCGTCGCCCACCAGCAGATCGACGTCTTCCCCGGCTACCAGGTGCCCCTGGCCGAGACGGTGCGGCAGGGCGGGCGCATCCCCGTCACCGCGGTCGGGCTCATCACCGCCGCAGCCCAGGCAGAGAAGGTGCTCGCCGACGGGGCTGCCGACGCGATCTTCGCCGGCCGCGAGTGGCTGCGCGACCCGCACTTCGCGCTCCGCGCGGCGCACGAGCTGGGAGCCGAGATCGCCTGGCCGCCGCAGTACGACAGAGCGCACTGGCGCTGACACGACGAAGCCCTCCGGTCCTTGCGGGAACGGAGGGCTTCGTGCTGTGGGGCGTCAGTGGCCGCGGACCCGACGCGTCGCGTCCTGCACCTCGCCCACGAGCTCTTCCAGGATGTCCTCGAGGAACAGCACGGCCGTCGTGTTCCCCTGCGCGTCGCGCACCTTCGCGAGGTGGCGACCGGCGCGGCGCATCACGGCGAGAGCATCCTCCAGATCGGTGTCCTCCTGCACGGGGACCATGTGGTGGATGCGCTTGGACGGCAGCGGCTCGACGAGCTTCGCCGCCGCGTCCGGGCCCTCCGACGCGCGGAGGATGTCCTTCAGATGCACGTAGCCGACCGGAAGGCCTTCGCCGTCGACGATCACGTAGCGGGAGAACCCGTAGCGGGCGACCGCCTTCTCGATGTCGTCCGGGGTGGTCGTCTGCGGCAGGGTGACGAGATCGCCGAGCGGGACCGCGATGTCGCGAGCCTTCTTGTCGGTGAACTCGACCGCGGCGGCCACCGCTCCCACCGTGTCGGCGAGCACGCCCTCACGGCGCGACTGATCGACGATGGTCGCCACCTCGCCCAGGGTGAAGGTCGAGGCCGCTTCGTTCTTCGGCTCCACCCGGAACAGGCGCAGCACGCCGTTCGCGGCGGCGTTGAGCACCCAGATGACGGGCATGAACGCCTTCGACACCCAGACGAGCGGCGGGGCGAGGATGAGCACCGCGCGGTCCGGCACCGAGAACGCGAGGTTCTTCGGCACCATCTCGCCGAACACCACGTGCAGGAACGACACGATCAGCAGCGCGATGGTGAACGACACCGCGTCGACGACGCCGTCCGACCAGCCGACCGCGTGCAGCGGCGCCGCCAGGAGGTGGTGGATGGCCGGCTCGGAGACGTTCAGGATCAGCAGCGAGCAGATGGTGATGCCCAGCTGAGACGTCGCCAGCATGAGCGTCGCGTGCTCCATGGCGTACAGAGCGGTCTTGGCCGCACGCGAGCCCTGCTCCGCCCGCGGCTCGATCTGCGAGCGTCGTGCGGAGATGACGGCGAACTCGGCCCCCACGAAGAACGCGTTCGCGACCAGGAGGACGACGAGCCAGGCGATTCCTGCCCAATCGTTCATCGGGTCACCTCCGAGTCCGTGCCCTGCGGGCTCGCGATGTAGCGGATGCGATCGACACGGCGACCGTCCATGCGGACGACGTGCAGCGTGCCGGTGTCGAGCGCGACCTCGTCGCCGACGACCGGGACGCGCTCGAGCACGCTCATGATGTAACCCGCGACGGTGTCGTAGACGTCGCCTTCCGGCACGTCCACGCCGGCACGGCGTCGGAGCTCGTCCGGGCGCAGCTCGCCGGGGAACGTCACCCCGCCGCGTCCGACGACGACCCCGGCCCTGGTGCGGTCGTGCTCGTCCGACACCTCGCCGACGATCTCCTCCACCAGGTCCTCGAGTGTCACGAGCCCGGCTGTGCCGCCGTACTCGTCCACGACGACCGCGAGCTGATATCCGCGTGCTCGGAGCTCGGTGATGAGACCGTCGACGTGCGCGGTCTCGGGCACTCGGAGCGGCTCTGTCGACAGAGCGCCGACCGGGACCTCGGCACGGCGATCCCGGGGCACCGAGATCGCCGCCTTCAGGTGGACGACGCCGGTGATGTCATCGAGATCCTCGCCGTACACGGGAAAGCGGCTGTGGCCGGTGCGTCGGGCGAGTTGGACGACTTCGTCCGCCGGGTCACTGGCGGCGATCGCGTGCATGCTCGGGCGGGCCGTCATGACGTCCGCAGCGGAGAGGCGCGAGAAGGTGAGGGTGCGGTCGAGCAGGGTCGCCGTGTCGGCTTCGAGCAGTCCGGCGCTCGCCGAGCGCCGGACGAGCGATGAGAGCTCCTCGGCCGTGCGTGCGCCCGAGAGCTCCTCCTTGGGCTCGATGCCCATGCTGCGCAGAACGCCGTTCGCGCTGCCGTTGAGCACCACGACGGCGGGCTTGAAGACGGTCGTGAAAGCGACCTGGAACGGCACGACGAGCTTCGCCGTCGCCAGGGGCAGCGCGAGTGCGAAGTTCTTGGGCACGAGCTCGCCCAGGATCATCGACAAAGCAGTGGCCACCACCATCGCCACGACCGTCGCTATGGGCGCGATCGCCGCTTCGGGGATGCTCCAGGCGACGAGCGTCGGCCGCAGCAGGTTCGAGAGCGCCGGCTCCATCGTGTAGCCGGTGAGCAGCGTCGTCAGCGTGATGCCCAGCTGTGCGGCCGACAGGTGGGTGGACGTGTGCCGGAGAGCGCCGATCGTCAGCGACAGACGCGATTCTCCGCGGGCCTGACGGGCCTCGAGGTCGGCGCGGTCGAGGTTCACGAGCGCGAACTCGCTCGCCACGAACAGGCCGGTGCCGACCGTGAGCAGCAGCCCCACGCCCAACAGGATGTAATCCATCAGTGGTTCCCCTCGACTCGGAGAGGCGGGCGATGGGGCGATCTACTGCAACTGGGAGGGTCGTCCATAGTGTGTCGATTGTACGGGATCACCCTAGGAGCACGGGCGGGGAGGATGACCGTCTACCAGCTGACCGGCAGCGCCTTGCCCTCCTCGTATCCGGCCGCCGACTGCAGCCCCACGAGGGCGCGGTCGTGGAACTCCGGCACCGACGAGGCGCCCGCGTACGTGAACGACGATCTGACCCCCGAGGTGATCATGTCGAGGAGATCCTCGAGGCCCGGACGCAACGGATCGAGATAGATCTTCGACGAGGAGATCCCCTCGGCGAACAGCTCCTTGCGGGCGCGCTCGTACGCGTCGAGACGACCGAACCGCGCCTGCACGGCCTTCGTCGAGGCCATTCCCCATGACTCCTTGAAGAGCCTGCCCTCCGCGTCGCTCTGCAGTTCGCCCGGGGCTTCGATGGTGCCCGCGAACCACGAGCCGACCATCACCGAGGCCGCACCGGCGGCGAGCGCCAGTGCCACGTCTCGCGGATACCGCACTCCCCCGTCGGCCCAGACGTGGGCGCCGAGCTCGCGCGCTGCCTCGGCGGTCTCCAGGACCGCCGAGAACTGCGGTCGGCCGACCGCGGTCATCATCCGCGTCGTGCACATCGCCCCGGGGCCGACGCCGACCTTGAGGATCGAGGCCCCTGCTGCCACGAGATCCTCGACGCCGTCGGCGGTCACGATGTTGCCGGCGACGATCGGGATGCCGAGGCCGAGTTCGGCCACCGCGCCGAGGGCGCGCAGCATCCCTTCCTGATGGCCGTGCGCGGTGTCGACGACGAGGACGTCCACGCCGGCGGCGGCGAGGGCTCTGGCCTTCGACGCGACGTCGCCGTTGATCCCGACCGCGGCCGCGACGGCGAGACGTCCGTCGCGATCCAGGGCGGGCGCGTAGAGCGTCGAGCGCAGGGCGCTGCGGGCGCTCAGCGTTCCGACGAGGTGTCCGTGGTGGGTGACGGTGACCATCTCGACGCCCGCGTCGGTGATCACGTCGAAGGCGTGCCGCTCGGAGCCGATGTCGTCGGCGTCGAGCGACGGGGTGCCCGAGTGCACCAGGTCTCCGAGCTGCGCGTCGGGGAGCGCCGTGGCGAGCCTGGTCGCGGGGAGCACTCCGATGATCCGGTCGACGTCGTAGGGTGCGGCTCCCGACGCCACCACGATCCCCTGCCCGGCAGTCGGGGGCATCAGCCGAAGAGCGTCCGCGACGGTCGCCTCGGGGGGCAGCACGATCGGGGTGTCCCACGGCACCGGTTGCGCCTTGACCTCGCGGATCGCGGCGTCGAGACTCTGCAGCGGCATGTCCTGAGGAAGCACCCCGAGCCCGCCGCGCCGCGCGAGCACGGCGGCGAGCCGGGGCCCGGTGACCGAGTTCATGTTCGACGCGACGAGCGGAAGCGTCGCCGGCGTGCCGTCGCGGGGCGACAGATCGACCTGCAGGCGGCTGGTGACGGCCGAGCGCCGCGGCACCAGGAACACGTCCGAGTAGGTCAGGTCGACTGCGGGTGATTCGCCGGAGAACTCCATACGCCCACGGTACCCAGGTCACGGCGACAGGGCTGCACCTCTTGGCCGATTGCGCAGCGAAACAGGTTAGGCTTGTCAGTCGAGAGTGTGCGGGCCCGGACGCATCCTGCGTCGCGGTGTGCACATGTGGAATTCAGCGATGAAAGAGGGCGATCGAGCGTGTCGAACCAGGTGACCGGCGTCGGGGGCGACGGGGGGTTCGGAGCCAATTCCTGGCTCGTGGAAGAGCTCTACGAGCAGTTCAAGGTGAACCGCGATTCCGTCGACAAGGAATGGTGGCCGATCCTCGAGAAGTACCACTCCGAGGCCGCCGGCTCTCCCGCCTCCTCCCCCGCACCTGCTGCCGAGCAGCCCGCGCATCCGGTCACCGCGCCCATCCCCGTGATCGGGGCTCAGCCGGTCGCCCGCACGACGACGAAGCCCGCCGCCGCCGCTCCCATCCCCGCCCAAGCGCCCAAGCCGGCGACCAAGGAGGCACAGGACGCGGCCGAAGAGGACAAGGTCACCCCTCTCCGCGGTCTCCCGAAGACCCTCGCCGCGAACATGGACGAATCGCTGACCGTCCCGACCGCGACCAGCGTGCGCACGGTCCCCGCGAAGCTGATGATCGACAACCGCATCGTCATCAACAACCACATGGCGCGCACCCGCGGCGGCAAGATCAGCTTCACCCACCTGATCGGGTGGGCGCTCATCCGCACGCTCGACGAGTTCCGCAGCCAGAACGTCTTCTACGCCGAGATCGACGGGAAGCCCTCGGTCGTGGCACCGGCTCACGTCAACCTCGGCATCGCCATCGACCTGCCCAAGCCCGACGGCACCCGCGCTCTGATGGTCCCCAGCATCAAGCGGGCCGACACGATGACGTTCAGCGAGTACCTCGTGGCGTACGAGGACCTCGTCACCCGCGCCCGCGGCAACAAGCTCACCGCGGCCGACTTCCAGGGCACCACGGTCTCGCTGACGAACCCCGGCGGCATCGGCACGGTGCACTCCGTGCCGCGCCTCATGAAGGGGCAGGGCTGCATCATCGGCGCCGGTGCCCTCGAGTACCCGGCGGAGTTCCAGGGGGCTAGCCAGAAGACGCTGAACGAGCTGGCCATCGGCAAGACCATCACGCTCACGAGCACCTACGACCACCGCGTCATCCAGGGCGCGGGTTCCGGCGAGTTCCTCAAGAAGGTGCACGAGCTGCTGATCGGCCAGCGCGGCTTCTACGACGACATCTTCGCGGCTCTGCGCATCCCCTACGCACCGATCCGCTGGAACCCCGACATCGCCGTCGACCTCGCCGAGCGCGTCGACAAGCAGTCCCGTGTCCAGGAGCTCATCAACTCCTATCGCGTGCGTGGACACCTCATGGCGGACATCGATCCCCTCGAGTACGTGCAGCGCTCGCACCCGGACCTCGAGATCGAGAGCCACGGACTCACGTTCTGGGACCTCGACCGGGAGTTCGTCACGGGCGGCTTCGGTGGGCGACGCGTCGCCAAGCTCCGTGACATCCTCGGCGTGCTGCGCGACTCGTACTGCCGCACGCTCGGCATCGAGTACATGCACATCCAGGACCCCGAGCAGCGCCGGTGGTTCCAGGAGAAGGTCGAGGTCAAGTACCAGAAGCCCGGCCACGACGAGCAGCTGCGCGTCCTCCGCAAGCTCAACGAGGCCGAGGCCTTCGAGACCTTCCTGCAGACGAAGTTCGTCGGCCAGAAGCGATTCTCGCTCGAGGGCGGCGAGTCGCTCGTGCCCCTGCTCGACGAGATCCTGCAGGGTGCGGCCACGGCCGGCCTGGAAGGCGCCGCGATCGGCATGGCCCACCGCGGTCGGCTCAACGTCCTCACGAACATCGCGGGCAAGACCTACGGTCAGGTCTTCCAGGAGTTCGAGGGCACGCAGACCCCCGGCAACCAGCGCGGCTCGGGCGACGTGAAGTATCACCTCGGCACCGAGGGAACCTTCATCGCCGACGACGGATCGCAGCTTCCGGTGTACCTCGCCGCCAACCCGTCGCACCTCGAGACGGTCGACGGCGTGCTCGAGGGCATCGTCCGCGCGAAGCAGGACCGCAAGCCCATCGGCACCTTCACCTGGCTGCCGATCCTCGTGCACGGCGACGCCGCGTTCGCAGGTCAAGGCGTCGTCGTGGAGACGCTGCAGATGTCGCAGCTCCGCGGCTACCGCACCGGCGGCACGGTCCACATCGTCGTCAACAACCAGGTCGGCTTCACGACCCTGCCGAACGACTCCCGCACGTCCGTCTACGCCACGGACGTCGCCAAGACGATCCAGGCGCCGGTGCTGCACGTGAACGGAGACGACCCCGAGGCCGTCATCCACGTCGCGCAGCTGGCGTTCGAGTACCGCGAGAGGTTCCACCGCGACGTCGTGATCGACCTGGTCTGCTACCGCCGACGCGGTCACAACGAGGGCGACGATCCCTCGATGACCCAGCCGCTCATGACCGACCTCATCCAGGCGAAGCGCTCGGTGCGCAAGCTGTACACCGAGTCCCTGGTCGGGCGCGGTGACATCACCGAAGAGGAGTACGACGAGGCCAAGGCCGACTTCCAGAACCGCCTCGAGATCGCGTTCGCCGAGACCCACGCCGCGGAGACCGGGGCGATGTCGATCGGACAGGATCTGCCGCCCCTCGACGAGCAGGTGGGCGCGCCGGAGGTCACCGGCGTGTCGAACGAGGTCATCCAGCTGATCGGCGACGCCTTCGTCAACAAGCCCGAGGGCTTCACCGTGCACCCGAAGCTGCAGCAGCAGCTCGAGAAGCGCCTCGACATGAGCCGCAACGGCAACATCGACTGGGGCTTCGGCGAGCTGCTCGCGTTCGGTTCGCTCCTCGTGGAGGGAACCCCCGTGCGCCTGGCCGGTCAGGATTCGCGACGCGGCACCTTCGTGCAGCGCCACGCGACATTGCACGACCGGGCGAACGGCCAGGAGTGGCTGCCGCTGTCGAACCTCTCCGAGTCGCAGGGACGCTTCTTCGTCTACGACTCCCTGTTGAGCGAGTACGCGGCCCTCGGCTTCGAGTACGGCTACTCGGTCGAGGCGCCCGAGGCGCTCGTGCTGTGGGAGGCGCAGTTCGGTGACTTCGTCAACGGTGCGCAGTCGGTGATCGACGAGTACATCTCGGCGGCCGAGCAGAAGTGGGGTCAGCAGTCCAGCGTCACGCTTCTGCTGCCGCACGGATATGAGGGTCAGGGACCCGACCACTCCTCGTCGCGCATCGAGCGCTTCCTGCAGCTGTGCGCTCAGGAGAACATGATCGTCGCACGTCCGTCGACGCCGGCCTCCTACTTCCACCTGCTGCGCCGCCAGGCCTACGCACGTCCGCGTAAGCCGCTGATCGTGTTCACGCCGAAGGCGATGCTGCGTCTTCGCGGCGCGACGAGCCCCGTCGAGGCCTTCACCCAGGGCCGCTTCGAGCCGGTGATCGACGACGCCCGCGACCTCGACCGGTCCGCCGTGAAGCGCGTGCTCGTCCACTCGGGCAAGGTGCATTGGGATCTGCGGGCCGAGCTCGAGAAGAAGCCGAACCCCGAGGTCGCCCTCGTGCGGCTCGAGCAGCTGTACCCGACGCCGATCGACGGGCTGAAGGCCATCACGGACTCCTACCCGAACGCCGAGCTCGTATGGGTCCAGGAGGAGCCCGAGAACCAGGGAGCCTGGCCGTTCCTCGCTCTCGCCTTCGCGGACGTCCCCGGAGACCGGTCCTTCCGTCCGCTCTCGCGTCCGGCCTCCGCGTCGCCCGCGACCGGGTCGTCGAAGGTGCACGCGGCCGAGCAGGCGAAGCTTCTGCGCGATGCGCTGACGACGTCCTGACCCGGGCGGACAAACGCACAGAAGGGGGCGTCCCGACCGAGGTCGGGACGCCCCCTTCGTCGTCGGGATGCGGTCAGTACCAGATGTCGAGAGCGGGCGCGGGGAACGATGCGAACGCCCGGTCGAGCGACTCGATCGCAGTGACGCCGGCGGCGATTCGCCCGGCCGCCGACAATGTGGATGCGCTCACGGCGCCGGCGAAGAGGACCGACAGCGTGGCGACGTCGAGATCGACGTCGCTCGCGGCGTCGGCGACGTTCTCTACGGCGGCGCGGCCGGATCCGTCGACGCGCAGGCGCCAGACACCCTCGGCGATGCCCAGCCGGTCGTTCACGCGGATGACGAGATCGAGTGGCGCCGAGTAGGTGCGGCTCTCGAGGACGGCCCGCACGTCGAGGATGCGCAGCCATCCGTGGTCGTGCACGGTCTGGGTGACCCCGCGCGGATCGCGGACCAGCCAGGGCAGCGGGTCGTCAACCGGACGCAGGTCGGCGGTCACCTCGTCGACGAGATCGTGCTGCAGGGCGAAGCCCCACAGCGCGGCCGTAGCCTCCGCCGTCTCCGCCACGAGCAGCCGCACGTTCAGCGCGAACCGGAACGAGCCGTTCCGCTCGCTGAGCGTGAACGCCAGCACACCGCGCACCGCGCCGGAGCCGTCTCGGAACCGCACGCCGCGGACCTGGTCGCGCTCGGTGTCGCTCGGCGAGAGCCCGGCCATGCCCTTCCACCGCGCGTCCCACCCGGGGATCAGCCCGAGACGACCGAGGCGGGCACGCTCGTGCACCTCGCCCAGCTCGGCTGCCAGCATCTCCCTGTCGACGTACTCGAACGTTCCTTCCGTCGACGGCCCCGCCCATCCGGCTCGACGCGTGTCGACGGCGACGTGCGACATCGGCAGGGCGGAACCGAACCCATAGCGGCCATAGATCGTGGCCTCGCTGACCGTCAGACCGGCGATCGGCACGCCCGCGCCCGCCGCCGCCCGGAGCTCGCCCTCGAGCAGCGCTCTCGCGATTCCGCGCCGGCGGTGCGTCGCCGCGACCGTGACCCCGCTGATCGCCCACATCGGAATGTGCGTCCCCCGGCCGACCGCGAGGGGGGTCACCCAGGAGTCGATCGTGGCGACGGGTCGCGCCTCCGCGGACTCGGGGGCGTCGTACACCCCGATGTTGCGTCGCGCCTCCATCGCGGAGCGTCCGAAGGTGAGCGCCTCGGCAGACGGCTCAGGCCCGAGGAATCCCCGTGACATCGTGCGCTGGAATCCCTCGACGCGCACAGCGTCGTCGAGGTCCAGCACCCGGTACGAGAGGGACTGGGCCGCAAGCCTCTCGGCAGAGGTCGGATCGACGGGAGTGTCGCGTGAATCGATGCTCGTCATGTCCCCACCCTACGGGGGACGCCGACGTCGTCGGGTGGGCGCAGGTCAGTGCTGCGCGGCCTGCACCTCGCGCAGGCGCGCGAAGACCTGGTCCCGCAGCTCCTCGGGAGCGGTCTCCTTGCACGCGCGCGCCACGACCTCGGTCAGCGTGGTGGCGACGAGTGCTTCGTCGCGGCACGAGGGGCAGTTCTCCAGGTGCTCGCGGATCTCGGTGTGCTCGGTGTTGCACACTTCGTTGCGGAGGTACTCCTCCAGGTCTTTCCGGGCTTTGTCGCAGCCGCAGTCGGTCATTTCTTGCTCCTCGGTTCGGCCGCGGAGAATCCCCGCTCCGCGGCGTAATCAGCCAGCAGCTCCCGCAACATCCGCCTGCCTCGGTGCAGTCGGCTCATCACGGTGCCGATGGGCGTCTTCATGATGTCCGCGATCTCCTGGTACGCGAAGCCCTCGACGTCGGCGAGGTACACCGCCAACCGGAAGTCCTCGGGCACGGCCTGCAGCGCGTCCTTGACGACGGATGCCGGCATGTGGTCGATCGCCTCCGCCTCGGCGGAACGGCTGTGCGAGGCGGTGGTCGACTCGGCCCCGCCGAGCTGCCAGTCCTCGAGCTCGTCGATCGTGCCCTGGAAGGGCTCGCGCTGCTTCTTGCGATAGATGTTGATGTACGTGTTGGTGAGGATGCGGTACAGCCACGCCTTGAGGTTCGTGCCCTGTGTGAACGTCGACCACGAGCCGTACGCCTTGACGAACGTCTCCTGGACGAGGTCGGCGGCGTCCGCGGGGTTCCTGGTCATGCGCATGGCAGCGGCGTAGAGCTGATCCATGAACGGGATCGCCTGTTCCTCGAATTCGCGCCGAGGGTCGTCGACCGAGGCTGCGGTTGCGGTGTCATCCATCACCGGCCAGTCTAGGCCGCTGAGGTCCGTCGACCCGCGTTCCATCGTGGCGAGCATTCTGTCTCCTTCTCGGCGAGCACACGCCATTCGATGGGCCTGCGACTCGCGTTTACTAAGGTGGGAACCGATGAGCGCCAACAGGTATTCCCCCTCCCCTGTCCAGGGCGCCTACGTGGCGCCCACGATCGCCGATCCCGTTCGTGCCACCGTGACCGTCCCCGGCTCGAAATCGCTCACGAATCGCGAGCTCATCATCGCCGCGATCGCCGATGGACCCGGGCGGCTGACGTCCCCTCTGCACTCGGACGACTCTCGTCGGATGGTCGAGGCGCTGCGCGCGCTCGGCGTCGGGATCGAGGAGGTCGACGGAGCGGGCGAGTTCGGGCCGGACCTCGTGGTCACCCCTGCGAGGCTCGTCGGCGGCACTACGGTCGACTGCGGTCAGGCGGGCACCGTCATGCGCTTCATCGCCCCCCTCGCCGGGCTCGCGCAGCACGACGTCCACCTGACGGCGCACGAGACGGCGCTTCACCGCCCCATGGGCGGGCTGATCACAGCCCTGCGCGACCTCGGTGTCGACATCGACGACGAGGGCACGTGGGCGCTGCCTTTCACGATCCGCGGTCATGGCCGGATCCGCGGCGGGCGAGTGGAGATCGACGCCTCGGCCTCCAGCCAGTTCGTGTCGGGTCTGCTCCTCGCCGCTCCGCGCTTCGACGTCGGGTTGCATCTCGTCCACACCGGCGAGCACCTGCCGAGCCTTCCGCATATCGACATGACGATCGAGGCGCTGAGCCGGCGCGGCATCCGCATCGAGCGCCCGGCGACGGGCGAGTGGCTCGTCGAGGCGGGCGTCCCCCGGGCCAAGGAGATCGCGATCGAGCCGGATCTCTCCAACGCCGCGCCCTTCCTCGGCGCCGCGCTCGTCACCGGTGGGTCTGTCTCGGTCACCGGATGGCCGGTGCATTCGACGCAGCCGGGCGCCCTCCTGCCCGAGATCCTCCAGGCGATGGGCGCGCACGTCGGTAGGCACAGCGGCGTCCTCACGGTCAGGGCGGGCACCGAGATCCGCGGTCTCGACCTCGACCTCTCGGCGGCGAGCGAGCTCACGCCGACGCTCGTCGGACTCGCGGCGTTCGCGTCGGGGCCCACCACCATCCGCGGCATCGGTCACATCCGACTGCACGAGACCGATCGCATCGCCGCCCTCATCGGCAACATCCGCGCTCTCGGCGGAGAGGCCGAGGAACTCTCGGACGGCCTCCGCATCGTCCCGCGCGATCTCCACGGGGGTGCGTGGGCTGCCCACCACGACCACCGCATGGCGACGACGGGCGCCCTCATCGGTCTCCGCGTTCCGGGCGTCGAGATCGACGACATCGGCACGACGGCGAAGACGCTGCCCGAATTCACCATGCTGTGGGAGCGGATGCTGAGGGGCACCGCCGCGTGAGCTGGCTCGACGACCCGGACGACCTCGAGGGCGACTTCGAGGACTACGACGAGAGCAGCATCCGGACCCGTCCGAACCCGAAGGCCAATCGCCCGCGCACGAAGCGACGGCCCGCTCACGACGACGCTCGCATCGGGCGCGTCCTCGGCGTCGACCGCGGGCGCTACTCCGTGCTCCTCGATGAGGGCACGGACGACGAGCACACCCTCACCGCCTCCCGTGCGCGTGAGCTCCGGCGCACGCCGATCGTCACGGGCGATCAGGCGCGCGTCGTCGGGGACACCACGGGCGACGACGGAACCCTCGGCCGGATCGTCGGTATCGTCGAGCGCACCTCGCTGCTGCGTCGCAGTGCCGACGACACCGATCAGGTCGAGCGCGTCATCGTCGCCAACGCCGATCAGATGCTCGTGGTCGTCGCCGCGGCCGACCCCGAGCCCCGCGCGCGTCTCGTCGATCGCTACCTGGTCGCCGCCCTCGACGCCGGCATCCGTCCGCTGCTCGTCGTGACCAAGACCGACATCGCCGACCCGTCCTCCTTCCTCTCGCACTTCGACGGCCTGGACCTGCGCGTCTTCACCAGCGCGCGCGACGAGATGCCCGTCGACGAGATCGGCGCAGCGCTGGTCGGCCATTCGACCGTGTTCGTCGGGCACTCCGGCGTCGGCAAGTCGACCCTGGTCAACGCCCTGGTCCCCAGCGCCCTGCGGGCGACCGGCCATGTCAACCAGGTGACCGGGCGCGGGCGGCACACGTCGTCGTCGACCGTCTCCCTCCGCTACGAGGGTGCCGAGGGCACCGGATGGGTGATCGACACCCCGGGTGTGCGCTCGTTCGGCCTCGGGCACGTCGACCCCGAGAACATCCTCGCCGCCTTCACCGAACTCGCGACCATCGCCGAGGACTGCCCTCGCGGATGCACCCACCTTCCCGACGCGCCGGACTGCGCGCTCATCGAGGCCGCCGAGCGGGGTGAGCTCACCGAGACGGGGCTGGCCCGTCTCGACTCCCTGCAACGGCTGTTGCAGACGTTCGCAGACAAGGCCGAGCAGACCCCCGGACGCTAGGCTGAGAGCGTGACTGTGCGCCTGGAACCCGGAACCGCTGCCCCCGACTTCTCACTCCTCGACCAGGACGGCCAGACCGTCCGGCTCTCCGACCTGCGGGGTGAGAAGGTCGTGCTGTATTTCTACCCGGCCGCGATGACGCCAGGATGCACCACGCAGGCCTGCGACTTCCGCGACAGCATCTCCTCACTCCAGGGAGCCGGGTACCGCGTCATCGGCGTCTCTCGTGACGAGCCGGCGAAGCTCGCCGAGTTCCGTGATCGCGACGGACTCACCTTCACTCTCCTGAGCGACCCCGACCATGCGGTGCACACGGCCTACGGCGTGTGGGGAGAGAAGATGAACTACGGCAAGGTCGTCGAAGGCGTCATCCGCTCGACCTTCGTGATCGATGCCGCCGGGTCGATCGCCCTCGCCCAGTACAACGTCAAGGCCACCGGGCACGTCGCACGTCTGCGGAAGCTCCTGGGCATCGACGACTGAGTCACGGCGGACCTACTCCGCGGCCGCCTGGTTCTCCGCACGGGTGGTCGCGATCAGGAGTCCGAATCCGAGGAGCGCGGGAAGCCCCACGGCGATGGTGAAGAGCCACACGATCGGCTGGACCGTCAGGGATGCGATCGCGAGCGCGACGCCGAGCACCTGGAACACGAGACCTCCCGACCGTGCCCAGGAACGCCCCGACCGCGTGCCCACCGCGAAGGCGATCAGCGCGACCGCGCCGATCAGTGTGAGCACGATGAGCGCGATGGCGGTGGACATCGACGCCGCGTTCCCCGCGCCGAGCCCGGCGATCTCGATGAGAGCGAACACCACGAGGGCGATGCCTTCCGCGGCGAGGACGCCTGCTGCCGCGAGAGCCAGACCGGGTGAGCGCACGATGTCTCCTGAGAATCGAATGAGAAGCGAAAAAACCCTTGATTTCGCCGGATTCATGTAACAGAATGGACAGCGTCATGTGCTCCCACAGCGGCGTGGGGCGGGCTTCGTGTCCGCATCACAAATGCGGGCATCCGTCCGTATCTCAACAGGGTAGCTGAACCCGAACTGCCACCCGAAATCGAGACGTCGCGCGGCGACGTCTCTCGAACATCCACACCGAGGAGCCCCCATGGATTGGCGCGACAAGGCCGCCTGCTTGACTGTCGACCCCGAGCTGTTCTTCCCGGTCGGGAACACCGGCCCGGCCGTCGATCAGATCGAGAAGGCGAAGACCGTCTGCGCCACCTGCACGGTCACGGAGATCTGCCTGCAGTACGCCCTGGAGACCAGCCAGGACTCGGGCGTGTGGGGCGGCCTCTCCGAAGACGAGCGTCGCGCTCTCAAGCGTCGCGCCGCTCGCGCCCGCCGCGCTTCCTGACGTATGAGAGAAGGGCCCGAGACGATGTCTCGGGCCCTTCTCTCATGTCGGCGTCACGCCGTCAGCCATCGCAGAGGGATGTCGATCACGACCTCCGTGCCTTCGCCTTCGCTCCCCCGCCATTCGATCGACCCACCCAGCTCGCCCTGGATGAGGGTGCGGATGATCTGCGTCCCGAGCCCCTGACCGATGCGTCCCTCGGGCAGTCCGTGCCCGGTGTCGCGAACCGTGACGCGCAGGTTCTCCTCGGTGCGGGCGGCGTCGATCGTGACGATGCCCTCCTGACCCGCGAGCCCGTGCTCGACCGCGTTGGTGACGACCTCCGTGAGCGCGAGGGCCAGCGGGGTCGCATACTCGCTCGGGAGCACGCCGAAGCGTCCTGTCGACTGCGTCCGCGCCCGGGTGTTGGGGGCCGAGGCGACCTCGGCGACGAGCTTGAGGACTCGATGGAAGACCTCGTCGAAGTCGACCTTCTGAGTGAGCCCCTGGGCCAGCGTGTCGTGCACGACGGCGATGGAGTCCACGCGCCTCATGGCCTGGGTGAGCGCATCCCGTGCTTCGTCCGAATGAGTGCGACGCGCCTGGATGCGCAGCAGGGAGGCCACCGTCTGCAGGTTGTTCTTGACCCGGTGATGGATCTCCCGGATCGTCGCATCCTTCGTGATGAGCTCCTGCTCCTGATGACGGAGCTCCGACACGTCCCGGCAGAGCAGGATGGCGCCGATGCGGGTTCCCCGATCCTTCAGCGGAATCGCGCGGAGGGACACCGTGACCCCGCGAGCCTCGATGTCGGTGCGCCACGGGGCCCGGCCCGTCACGACGACCGGCAGCGATTCGTCGACCTGACGCGACGGCGGCACGAGCCGGGTGGTCACCTCGGCGAGCGACTCACCCTCGAGCTCGTCGTCGAAGCCCATCCGGTTGAATGCCGACAGCGCGTTGGGGCTGGCGAAGGTCGTGATCCCGTCGACGTCGATCCGGATCAGCCCGTCGGATGCGCGCGGCGCCCCGCGACGCGGGGAGGTCGGAGCGGCGGGGTCGGGGAAGCTCCCGTCGGCGATCATCCGGAAGAGGTCGTCGGCGCACTCGTCGAAGGTGATCTGCTGGCGAGACGGCGTGCGTGCCTCACCGAGGTTCGTGTGCCGGGTGACGACGCCGATCACGGATGCCGGGCGCTGACCGCCCTGACGCTCGCTGACGATGGGAACGGCCCGCACCCTGGTCGGGGTCTCCTCGAACCAGTCCGGCGAGGACGAGTCCACGATCTGCGCCGACTCGAAGGCGCCCTGCACCTGCGTGCGCCATTGCGGACGCACCCGCTCCCCCACGATGTCGCGATAGAACAGCGTCGCCGCGCCACTCGGGCGAGCGTGAGCGACGGCTACGAAGGAACCGTCCTCGGTCTGGACCCACACCACGATGTCCGCCGAGGCGAGGTCGGCGAGCAGCTGGCCGTCGCCGGCGAGACGATGCAGCCACTCCACATCATTGTCGGCCAGTCGGCCCTGGGCATGCGCGAGATCACTGAGGGTTGACACCCCACCAGCCTAGAGCGCCCGAGATCAGAGCACGGCCAGGGACGTGGCCCGCCACCTGCGGTCGTACCCCTCCAGGCGGATCGCCACAGCGCGTGTGCGGCCCGGCCCTGCGACGACCACCACCGCCTCGACCTTGCCGTCGGCGGGCTCGGTGACCCGCACGGAGCGGACCTCGAATGTCGGGCGCGCAGGCGAGACCCCCCTCGCGCTGCGCGCCCTCGCCGACAGGTTCGCCCGTGCCACCAGATTGCGGTAGGCGTCCTCGTTGAACCACCGGGCGAGCTGATCGACTTCTCTGACCCCGGCGAGCACTTCGAGGACACCATGAGTGAGGCTGCGAAGGAGCGGCTGCGGATCCGGCAGCTCGGCGGACGGCGTGGGCTGCGGTGCGAAATACTCATGAAGCGTCATCTGCAGAACTCTCGATCGGGGAAGACTCGGCTCAGTAGAGCACGCACTCCGCAGCCGTCCCGGCGGGTTCGGCGAGGAATGTGGATAACTCGTACATCGTCGGCTGAGGTTCGCCTACGGTGGGGCGGTGCATTGGGATCGGCTGTTCGAAGACCTTGAAGGACAGCTCGCCTCGGAATGGGAGGGCGAGCGCGCGGCGCTGGACGCGGAGTCGGAGCGACTGCGCATCTCGAGGCTCGACCTGCGGAGCCGTCTGCGGGCTCTGTGCGTGATGCAGGCTCCGGCGACGATCGATCTGCCGGGCGGGCGCCGGGTTCGATCGCGGCTGCACGCTCTCGGGGCGGATTGGATGGCGGCCGCGATGATCGAGGCCGAAGGCGTCTCCACGGCTCGCACCACTCGGCTCTTCCCGCTGTCAGCCGTTCGCGGCCTGACCACCGACCACGGCCTGCTCCTCGCGAGTCTCGAGGAGGGCGAGGCGTCGAGCGCCGACCTCCGAGAGCGCATGACCCTCGGATTCGTCCTCCGCGACCTGGCACGCCGCCGAGTGGCCGTCAGGATAGTCGGACTCGACGGTCCTGACCTGCACGGCACGATCGATCGCGCCGGTGCCGATCATCTCGATCTCGCGCTGCACGATCCGGGCGAGGCGAGACTCGCGGGCGCGGTGCGAGGATTCCGGATCCTCCCCTTCACCGCACTGGTCTCGGTGCAGGCGCTGGGAGATCAGATGCCGTGAACCCGCGACGTGCCCCAGACCTCCGGGAAGCTCGCCTCGCTCGCCTGCCGCCACAGAGCCATGCGACGCGCTTCCTCCGACTGCTCGGCGAGATACTCCGCCAGGCTCGACTCCTCGACGCGCCACCGCGACGGCGACCCGAGCTTCGAGCCGCGCAGACGGCCCTGATAGACGAGGTCGATGACCTCGTCGACATCGATGCAGAGCAGCTCGGCGACCTGTGCCGGCGCGAGAAAGCGCGGAGCAGCAGGGAGCGAGTCGGTCATACTCCCATTCTGTCGCGAAGGCGACGGCAGGCCCAGCCCACGAGAGCGCTGTGGATAACTTCGGCCCCTGGATGCCGGGATCTGTGAGCATGGCGACATGAACAAGGCCACCCGTCGTCGTCGCGCCGTCTGGGGCGACGCACGTTTCCTGGTCGGCATCGTGATGGTCGCTCTCTCCATCGGCGGGGTGTGGCTGGTCGTCTCCTCGGCATCCGCGACCTCTCCCGTGCTCCAGGCGAACCGCACCATCGTCCAGGGCGAAGCGCTCGTCTCGAACGACTTCCGGGTCGTGGAGGTGAACCTCGGCGCGATCGTCGACACGTACCTCGCCCCGCAGGATCTCGTTCCCGGGCTCGTCGCGGCGCGAACGGTGTCCGAAGGCGAGCTCCTCCCGTCGAGGGGAACGACGGACGCCGAGACCAGCCGCACCACGACCGTCGTGGTCGAGAGCAGCACCGGCATCCCCGCTCAGGTGAAGACCGGATCCGTCGTCGAGCTGTGGCACGCCCCGACGCTCGACGAGAGCGGTGAGACGGACGTTCCGAGACTTCTCGTCGCCGATGTCACCGTCGCCGAGGTGACGTCGTCCGAGGGAGTCCTCGCGGCCGGGGGAACGTCCGTGGAGCTGGTGGTCGAGCGCGCCGACGTCGCCGACGTCCTCGCCGCGATCACCGGCGGCTCGCTGCTGTCGATCGTCCCGATCGGGGCCGCCCCGTGACGAGCGTCGTGGTCGCGATGGCTGAGCCTCGCGCATCGACTCTCGCGGCGGAGCTGGAGATCGAGGGAATCCGCGTCGCCGTCGTCGCCCCCGGCAGCATCCTGCCTCTCCCCGAAGGGACGGAGGCACTCGTCGTCAGAGCGGAACGCGCGGTGCTCACCCCGGCCCTCCTCACTGCCTGCGACCGCGCGGGGGTGAGGATCATCCCGGTCGGTGGCCACGGCGACGCACGGCTCCTGGCACGGTACGGCCTGCCGACGGCGCTGCCCGATGGAGCCAGCGGATGGGAGGTCGCCGTGGCACTGTCGGCGGACATCCCGCAGGCCACCCTGCGAGATGCCGGCGGACCGCACCGTGTCACCGTGGTGTGGGGTGCTCACGGCGCTCCGGGACGCACCACGCTCGCGATTCAGCTGGCGGTCGAGCTTCGCAGGGCGGGGCGCCGCACGGCCCTGGTCGACGCCGACACGGTCGCTCCCTCGATCGCCCTCCTCCTGGGCCTCAGCGATGAGGCCCCGGGCATCGCCGGTGCGTGCCGCCGTGCCGAGCTCGGCGCCCTCGATGCCGCCGAGCTGTCGCGATTGTCGGCGACGCTCGAGACGGCGGCCGGAGAGATCGACGTGCTCGGCGGCATCAATCGCCCGTCGCGCTGGCCGGAGCTCTCCGCGGCGCGTCTGCGCTCGGCGCTCCAGGCCTGCAGGTCGTGGACCGAGGAGACGGTCGTGGACGTCGCGAGCGACTTCGATGCCGACGACGAAGCCACCTACGATCTCGCCGGACCCCGACGCCACGCGGCCACCGTCGCGGCGCTGCAGGAGGCCGATGCGATCATCGCCGTCGCGTCGGCCGACCCGCTGGGAATCAGTCGCTTCATTCGCGATCACGCCGAGCTGCGCCGTCTGATCCCCTCCACGCCGATCAGCGTCGTGGTGAACCGGCTGCGACCAGGGCCTCTGGGTCTCGATGCCCGCGGGCAGATCCGTCGCACGCTCGATCGCTTCGCCGGCATCACCGACATCACGTTCGTACCCTTCGACCAGCGGGCGGCGGATGCCGCTCTGCTGCACGCTCGCCCGATGGCGGACGTCACGCCGAGGTCGTCCCTCGTCGCCGCTGTCCGAACCCTGGTCCCGATGCGGGCCGAGTCAGCGCCGGCGGCTACTGGCGATAGCTCGAGAGGAAGTTCCCGAGGCGCTCGACGGCTTCTGCGAGCACGCGAGGCTCCGGGAGGGTGACGAGACGGAGATGATCGGGCGCCGGCCAGTTGAACCCGGTGCCCTGCACGAGCAGGATGTGCTCGGAGACGAGGAGGTCGTACACGAGCTTGGCGTCATCCCGGATCTCATGCACCTCCGGATCCAGACGCGGAAACGCGTACAGCGCGCCGCGGGGCTTGACGCAGGAGACACCGGGGATCGACTCCAACCCCTCCCAGGCGATGTCTCGCTGCTCATGCAGCCGACCGGTCGAGGCGATCAGAGCATCGATCGACTGCACACCGCTGAGGGCCGCCTGCACGGCGTGCTGCGCGGGGACGTTGGGGCACAGACGGGTCGACGCCAGCAGGTTGATCCCTTCGAGGAACCCCTTGGCGTGCGACTGCGGCCCGGTGATCACGAGCCACCCCGAGCGGTAGCCGGCGACCCGGTAGGTCTTCGACAGCCCGTTGAAGGTCAGGCAGAGGAGATCGGGGGCCAGCGTCGCGGTCGGGATGTGCACCGCGTCGTCGAAGAGGATGCGGTCGTAGATCTCGTCCGACAGCAGCAGCAGCTCGTGCTCCCTGGCGATCTGGACCATCCCCGCGAGTACCTCACGGGAGTACACGACACCCGTGGGGTTGTTCGGGTTGATGATCACCATCGCCTTGGTCTGCGGTGTGATCTTCGAGCGGATGTCCTCGAGGTCCGGCTGCCAGCCGTCGTCCTCGTCGCAGAGGTAGTGCACGGGCGTGCCGCCCGCAAGGCTCGTCATGGCGGTCCACAGCGGATAGTCGGGTGCGGGGATGAGAACCTCGTCACCCTCGTCGAGCAGCGCCTGCATCGTCATCGTGATGAGTTCGGAGACGCCGTTGCCGAGGAAGACGTCCTCCGGATCGAAGCGAGGGAAGCCGTCGATCTCCTCGTACCGGCTGACGACGGCACGCCGGGCCGAGACGATGCCCTTGCTGTCGCTGTACCCATGCGCCGAGGGAAGCGCCGCAAGCATGTCATGGACGATCTGGTGGGGCGCCTCGAAGCCGAAGATGGCCGGGTTCCCCGTGTTGAGCTTGAGGATCCGGTGGCCCTCCGCCTCGAGTCGCGCCGCCTCGACGAGCGTGTTCCCACGGATCTCGTACAGGACGTTCTTGAGCTTCGACGACTGGTCGAAGTGGCGCGATGGTGTCATTGAGCAAGCCTACAGCGACGAGAAGAGGGACCCATCCAGACGGATCGGCCCCTCTTCTCGACTCGGACTACTTCTTCTTCTTGCTCTGAGCGCGACGCTGCTCGCGGTTGCCTGCGGCGGGAGCCGCCGCATCCGTCCGCTGCCCGAACGCGCCGCGGGCCGCCTGTTCCGGCTCGGCCTGCTCCGGCTGCGAAGTACGCGCCGCGGCGGCCTGACGCAGTCGGTCCGTGGCGGCCTGCTGCACCTGCCCCCGCTCGTTGCGGACCTCGACCTCGCCGGCGTCGTTGGCCGCGGAGTACTCGAGCCGCTGCTCGTCTCCACCCTCCGACAGCCCCTTGGCCTCGACCTCGGCGGCCTCGGAGTCGCCGGCACGGCGCACCTCGACCTCGAGGTTGTAGAGGTAGCCGACGGACTCCTCCTTGATCTGTCCCATCATCGACTGGAACATCGCGTAGCCCTCGCGCTGGTACTCGATGAGCGGATCACGCTGGGCCATCGCCCGCAGGCCGATGCCGTCCTTGAGATAGTCCATCTCGTACAGGTGGTCCCGCCAGCGGCGGTCGAGCACCTGCAGCACCACGCGCCGCTCGAGCTCACGGGTCGCCGCCTCGCCGAGCGACTGCTCGCGCGCCTCGTAGGCGATCTTGGCGTCGGAGAGCAGCTCGCGGGTGAGCCCGTCTGCCGTGATGCCGCCCTTGCGCCCCGCGGCTTCGGACACGACCTCGTCGATCGTGACGCTCACCGGGTAGAGGGTCTTGAGCTCGGTCCAGAGCGCGTCGAAGTCCCAGCTCTCGTTGTGGCCCTCACCGGTGTGGTCGCGGACGACGCCGCTGATGGCATCCTCGATGAAGTGCTGCACGCGATCCGCGATGTCGTCGCCCTGGAGGATGTGACGGCGGTCCGCGTAGATCGCCTCGCGCTGGCGGTTCAGGACGTCGTCGTACTTGAGGACGTTCTTGCGCATCTCCGCGTTGCGGGACTCGACCTGGGACTGCGCGCTGCGGATCGCTCGCGACACCAGACCGGACTCGATCGGGACATCGTCGGGGAAGTTGGTCCGCGAGAGGATCGCCTCGGCCGCGCCCGACTGGAACAGACGCATCAGATCGTCGGTGAGGCTCAGGTAGAAACGGCTCTCTCCGGGGTCGCCCTGACGACCGGAGCGACCGCGCAGCTGGTTGTCGATGCGTCGGGACTCGTGACGCTCGGTGCCGAGGACGTACAGACCTCCGGCTTCGATGACCTTCTCCGCCTCTTCGGCGACGACGCCCTTCATGGACTCGTAGGTCTCGTCCCACGCGACCTCGTACTCCTCGGGAGTCTCGACGGGGTCGAGGCCCTTGCCCTTGAGCTCCTGGACCGCGAGGAACTCCGCGTTGCCGCCGAGCATGATGTCGGTTCCGCGCCCCGCCATGTTCGTGGCGACGGTCACCGCGCCGAGGCGCCCGGCACGTGCCACGATCTCGGCCTCACGCGCGTGGTTCTTGGCGTTGAGGACCTCGTGCTTGACGCCCTTCTTCGCGAGGAGTCGCGACAGGTACTCGCTCTTCTCGACGCTGACCGTTCCGACGAGCACGGGCTGGCCCTTGGTGTGCCGCTCCGCGATGTCCTCGACGACCTGCGCGAACTTGGCCGTCTCGTTCTTGTAGACGAGGTCGGACTGGTCCTTGCGGATCATCGGCCGGTTGGTGGGGATCGGGATGACGCCGAGCTTGTAGGTGGACATGAACTCGGCCGCCTCTGTCTCGGCGGTACCCGTCATGCCGGCGAGCTTGTCGTACAGGCGGAAGTAGTTCTGCAGCGTGACGGTCGCGAGGGTCTGGTTCTCGGCCTTGACCGGCACGCCTTCCTTCGCCTCGATCGCCTGGTGGATTCCCTCGTTGTACCGGCGTCCGACCAGGATGCGTCCGGTGTGCTCGTCGACGATCATGACCTCGTCGTTCATCACGACGTAGTCGGTGTCCTTCTTGAACAGCGCCAGCGCCTTGATCGAGTTGTTCAGGAACGAGATCAGCGGGGTGTTCGCCGACTCGTAGAGATTGTCGATGCCGAGGTAGTCCTCGACCTTCTCGATCCCGGGCTCGAGCACGCCGACGGTGCGCTTCTTCTCGTCGACCTCGTAGTCCACGCCGGGCTCCAGCGTGCGAGCGATCTTCGCGAACTCGGCGAACCAGCGGTTGGCCTCACCCGACGACGGTCCCGAGATGATGAGCGGCGTACGCGCCTCGTCGATGAGGATCGAGTCGACCTCGTCGACCACGGCGAAGAAGTGCGACCGCTGCACGAGGTCGTCCTTGCGCCACGCCATGTTGTCGCGGAGGTAGTCGAAGCCGAACTCGTTGTTCGTCCCGTAGGTGATGTCCGCGGCGTACTGCTCGCGGCGCACCGCCGGAGTCTGACCGGACACGATGATGCCCGTGGTCATCCCCAGGGCTCGGTACACGCGTCCCATCAGCTCCGCCTGGTAGCTGGCGAGGAAGTCGTTGACCGTGATCACATGCACGCCCTCGCCCGCGATGGCGTTGAGGTACGCGGGGAACGTGGCGACGAGGGTCTTGCCCTCACCGGTCTTCATCTCTGCGATGTTCCCGAGGTGCAGCGCCGCACCGCCCATGATCTGGACGTCGTAGGCACGCATGCCGAGCGTGCGCTTGGCCGCCTCCCGCACCGCTGCGAAGGCCTCGGGCATGAGCTGGTCGAGCGTCTCGCCCTTGGCGTAGCGCTCGCGGAGCTCCACGGTCTCGTTGCGGAGCTCGTCGTCCGTGAGCTTCGAGATGTCCTCTTCCAGCGCGTTGACGGCCTTCACCACCTGGTTCAGACGGCGGATGACCCGCCCCTCCCCGGCGCGCAGCAGCTTCTCAAGAGGATTCGCCACAGATGTCATCTCCCTGTCGGTGGTTCCGGCACCGCCGCCGATCGGGCGCGCACCAGACATACCCTGTCATGTTATCGGCCCGTGACCTCCACGTCGCCTGCATGGCGCGCCGCCGATACTTTCCCGGTATGTATATATTTGGCCTCGACACAGGAGGTCGACATGTCGGTGCGCCAGAGCCTGCTCGCGATACTCGCGCAGGGCCCCTGCTACGGCTACCAGCTGCGGCACGAGTTCGATCGGCGCACCGGTTCGGTGTGGCCGCTCAACGTCGGTCAGATCTACAACACGCTCGAGCGGCTCGAGCGCGATGCGTTGGTCTTCCGCGGCGAGCCCGATGAGCGCGGCCACGTCTATTGGGAGATCACCGAGGCGGGGACCCGCGAGGTCGAGCGATGGCTCGCGACAGCCGTGGAGCGCAGCCAGGCGACACGGGACGAGCTCGCCATCAAGGTCGCGGTCGCGGCGACTCTTCCCGGGGCCGACGTCAGCGGGGTCCTCGCGGTCCAGCGCATCACATCGTCCCGTCATCGCGACGCGCTGCGGCGCCTCCGCGAGTCCCCCGAGGACGGGACTCCGCAGGGGCTCGCCCGCGAACTCGTCCTCGACGCGATGCTGTTCACCGCGGACGCGGAGCTGCGCTGGCTCGACCACGTCGAGCAGCGTCTCACAGACCACCCCCCGCACGCGCTGGCACTGGAGCTGAACCCCGATCGACCGAAACGTGGTCGCCCCTCCCGGGCGGTCGGCGCTGCGCTCGTCTGATTCCCGTTCGCCTGAAGCGGATGCACAGCCAGCGCTCTCGTCAGGGAAACTAGGATCAGTCCTATGGCTGGAATATGGGGCAGACGCAAGCGCGAACAGGAAGAGCTGGCCGCACAGGATGCCGACCTGGCGCGACGTGCGGAGCAGGCTCTCGTCGGCGCAGACGAGCGCATCCGCTCGACCTCCGACGAACTCGTCTTCGCGGAGGCGGAACTCGGGGAGTCGCTCACCGGCGACCTTCGTAAGGCCCTGAGCGCCGTGCGCACCCATCTGCGGGAAGCGTTCCAACTCCACCAGCTCAACCACGATGAGATCCCGGACACGCCCGAGGAGCTGCGCACCCGCAACGCGCGCATCATCCAGCTCTGCGACTGGGCACAGGATCTGCTCGACGAGAAGACCTCGGCGCTGGCCGAATCGATCGCGAAAGTGCGCCGCGCCCCGGAGATCATCGCTCAGGTGCGCGCGGACGCCGCTGCGCTGAGCGGCAGGATCCCGCACACCAATGAGTCCGTGGCTCGCCTGTCCGCACGGTACTCGGACTCGGCGATGCACCAGATCACCGCGAGCGCCGCAGAGGCGGAGCAGCTGATCGCCTTCGCCACGCACGGCGCGGATGTCTCGGAGCGCCGTCGCGAGGCGAAGCAGAACGAAGAGGCGAACCTGGCCCTGGAGACGGCGACCGAGGCGACCCGACGCGCGTCGGCGCTGCTCGACGCCGTCGAGGACTTCGAGATCGAGGCGCTGCGAGCGGAGTCCACGCTGGCCGAGGTCGTGGCGGACTCGCGCAACGACCTCATCGCGGCGCGCTCGGCACCCCAGGTCCCCGCTGTGGCGTCCGCGGTGAGCGCCCTGCAGGCGGCCCTCAGCGCGCTCTCCCCCGCAGGCACTCCGGGAGACCCGTTCGCCGAGCTGTCCCAGTTGCGCGACGCGAACACGGCGCTCGACGACGCCATCGCGACGGCACGGCACCGCGCGGAGCACCCCCTGCCGAGCATCCCCCAGGTCCAGCACGCGATCGACGACGCCGACCGCCAGCTCGGCGTGGCACGCGGCCTGATCGCCGGCCACCGCGGATGGATCGGCGCGGATGCGCGCACCCGACTCGCTGAGGCCGAGCGCCTGCGGGTGGACCTGTCCGACCTGCTTCCCGCAGAGGAGACTCGCGAGCAGGCGCTCGCGAGCGCCCGGCGTGTCGCGCACCTCGCCTCCGAGGCGCTGCAGCTCGCGCAGCGGGACATCGACTCCGCCCGGCCGCAGGATCAGGGCTGGGGCGGCGACGGCTGGGGCGGAGGCGGCGGTTGGGGCGGCGGTCGACGCGGCGGCGGTGGCGGCGACATCGCATCCGGCCTCCTCGGCGGGCTCGTCATCGGAAGCCTTCTCGACGGCATGTTCGACTGACCGACCGTCCCCGAACGTGAGAGCGGCCCGGTCCTGTGGAGGACCGGGCCGCTCTGCGTGTGCCGTCAGGACGCGAGAGCCTCGGAGGGCGGCGCCTGGGTGCTGAGGGCGATCACGCCGTAATCCCAGCCCTTGCGACGGTAGACGACGCTCGGGTGATCCGTGCGCACGTCGACGAACAGGAAGAAGTCGTGGCCGACCAGCTCCATGCGGTCGACCGCCTCCTCGACCGTCATCCACTCCGCGTCGAAGCTCTTCGTGCGGATGACGACGGGCGAGTAGACCTCGTCATCACTCTTCTGCACAGGGATGCTGCCCGTCGCGACGGCCTGCAGCACGTCGGCGGACGCCGGCTGCACGTCGATCCCCTCGAGGGCACCGCTGCCCTTCTCGAAATGCGCGCCGCGAGGGTGCTGTCGACCGTCGACGCGCTTCTCCTTGGCTCGACGCAACTGCTCCGACATCTTGTCCACAGCGAAGTCGAGCGCGACGAACTTGTCGCCGTCCGTGGCCTCCGCTCGAACGACCGGTCCCTTGCCGACCAGCGTCAGCTCGACCGTCTCGTCCGGCACTCGGCCGTTTCGATACACCCGGTGGGTGACCTTCACATCCAGTCTCTGCGCTCGCGCTGCGAGCGTCTGGACTCTGGCGATCTTCTCCTCGACAACGGTTCGGAAGCGGTCGGTGATACCCACCCCGACGCCGACGATGCTCGTTTCCATTGCTGCCTCCTTGTCCCGGTCCTCCCGGCCAAGGGCGGACCGTGGTCGCCTTGTGACCCCCAACCGTAGTCCGCATGCCGACGGAAGTCACGGGTCATTTACTCCGTGTCTCCGATGTGTTCACGGTGCGTTCGCTGTGACGTGGTGTGGCGGCGAGCGCCACCGCCGCCACGACGCGGAACCCGGCGACGTCGAGCGCCCGGGCTGCCTCATCGAGGGTGGCGCCGGTGGTGACGATGTCGTCGACGAGTATCACCGGCCTGCCCCGCCCGCGCCGCGTGGACCACATGCGACCGTGAACGTTGCGCGCACGCTGCGCGACGCCGAGCTCGCGCTGGTCGGCTCCCCCGCGCTCTGTCGAGAGCAGCCGGGTGGGCTCGGCTCCTGCATGGCGGAGGAGCAGCTCGGGTACCCGGTAGCCACGGCGACGGAATGACGATCGCGACGTGGGCACCGGCACCGCGAGCGCCTTCGTTCCCGTCCCAGCCGTGTCGCGGAGGACGGCGCCCAGCGACGCCCCCAGAGGCCGAGCGAGCAGGGTCTCCCCCTCATCCTTGAGCCTGCGGATGCAGCGCGCCGCGACCGACTCGAACGGCAGCGAGGCCCGCACCGGGAGGCCGCCCGGCGTGCGGACGTCTACCGGCCGAGGTCGAATCGCCTCGCGGCAGTCGTCGCAGAGCAGCGTCTCGGGGCTCCCGCACCCCGCGCAGTCCGCGGCGAGCAGGAACGAGAGGAGCTCAGCACCGATGGTGCGGAACGGGCGGGACGAGGGCATCCGTCGATCCTGACGGACCGAGGATCCGTCAGCGCCGGGAACGCTGCGAATCCTCCCACCCGTGTGGATGCCGAGCCGATCGTCGCATCATGGGGAGAGCGGGTCAGCGTCAGCGGCCCGCCCTCGTCGCCAGCACGATCACGCCGACGGTGGATTCGCTCCACGCCGAGCCGCTGCGTGCGAACACGGCGCCCTCGGCCCCGAGCACGCGCACCCCCGCCGCAGCGCGAGAACCAGCGATCGACACCGCCCCCGTCGGCGCGGCTTCGGAACTGCCTGATCCGCCCACGATCTGCGTCACCACGACCCGGCCCTCATCGTCGGCGAGCAGTCCCAGCCGGTCGGCACCGAGCCAGACGAGGCCAGTGACCGGGCCGTCGAGCTGGGTCAGGCGCTCGGTCTCGCCGAGTTCCATCGGAACCCCCGCGTCATCGCGGACCACCGCAGAGATCACGAGCCAGCGTTCGCCTCCGACCACGACGACGGCGGCGACGCGAGCACCGTCTGCCGAGACCCGGATCGCGGAGACCTGTGAGGCCTCCGGCCAGGCGCCGGCGACCGGATGCGCGACGACGTCGCTGCCGATCGCCTGCAGCCCCGACGGCGCGCCGCCGGGAACGGACCAGGTGAAGTCGAGCGGGTCCATCGACGGACGCACCAGCCCCGCGCGCGGATCGAGCTCGTCGAGTCGCCCGTCGCCGACGAGATACACATGCCCGTCAGCGAGCTGCACCGCCGCGTGCGAGTCGTCCACGGCCACGTCGATGGAGAGGATCTGCTGCGGGAGGGCGAGGATCTCCTCGGTCACCCCCGGGATGGGCGTGACCTCGCTGCCCACCACGGTGCCGAACTCCCCCTGTTTCAGGACGAGGCTCCCGGCATCCATCGGCTGGTCGATGAGCTCGACCACCCCGGCGTCCAGAGCGCGGCCGTCGACGCTGAACCGCACCTGGCTGATCTGCAGACCCGCTTCGACGAGGGTCGCCTGCAGCTGGGTGCGCATGCGCGCGAGCGTGGTGGGGTCGAGGCCCAGAGCGGCCCGACTGAGGGCCACGTCGGCCACCTGATCGGCGTCGATGGGCACGGCATCCCTCGCCAGCTGCACACCCGGCGGGAACGCGCTCTGCACGGCCGGATCGAGCCACGGGCTGGGTGCCCCGCCGATCAGCGACTGGGTGATCGTCGTCGCGATCGTCGCGCGCCGGGGGTACCACCGGACGTCGGGCACGAGTCGCTCCCACGTCTGGTCGTAGTACTGCAGGGCGTAGTCGTCGTACACGCGCGAGAACCGTGACTCGTCGATCACCACTCCGTCCGGCGCCTCGGAGATCCGCCATTGGCCGTCACGGAAGGTCACGACGAACGCGGAGTTGGACGCGCTGAGCTCCTCCGCGTACGCCCCGGTGCCATCCACGCTCGCCACCTGGTCGAAGCGCACCCGGACGTCCGCGGTGTCGCCGTCCTCCGCCTCGACGCCCTCACCGAGAGTCGACGAGAAGGATCGTGTGGCTGCACTCGCGTCGATCGACACCCCGGTGTTGGGCCGCCATGTGGTCGCGAGCTCGGGCGTGAGGAAGCCGCGCGCGGTGTCCCAGTTGTCCGCGGGCGTGATCGCAGCCTCCATGAACCCTTCGACGATCGCTGCCGGTCCCGCCCCGTCCACCGGGCCCGAGGCCAGCGGGAGGAAGTCCGGGTCCTGCGGAGAGGCCCCGAGTGCGAGTCCCGGCTGCACATCGCCCGTGGTCGGGAGTCCCGTGCACGCCGACAGCAGCACGACGCCGAGCGCGACGGCCAGCGCCCGAAGAGTGCGGGATCCACGCGACGTCATTCGATGCTCCCTCGGTCGAAGAGCTCGGCAGGCAGGTCGGCGAGCTGGATCGGCTGCGTCGCGTCGCCGAGCTCTGACAGCGGCTCCTGCGGCTCGGTGGAGATCGGTGACGGCCCGTCGAGCACGTCGCCTCCTCGCGGCAGCGTCAGCACGAAGTTCGATCCGACTCCCAGCTCCGACCACACGGCGAGCACGCCGCCGTGCAGCGTCGCATCGCCGAGAGCGATCGAGAGCCCGAGTCCGGTGCCACCGATCGTGCGCTGTCGCGAGGGGTCGGCCCGCCAGAAGCGATCGAACACGCGCTCGGCGTCGGCCGGATCCATTCCCAGGCCGAAGTCGCGCACTCCGGCGGCGACCGCGTGCTGATTGCTGTCCACGGTGACGACGACGGGCCGTCCCTCGCCGTGCTCGATGGCGTTGCCGATGAGGTTGCGCAGAACCCGTCTGACGCGCCGGGGGTCCATGTCCACCGGAGAGTAGCCTCCGGGCGCGACGAGTCGCAGCTCGGTGCCTCGTTCGTCGGCGAGCGGCTTCATCTGCTCGATGATGTCCTCGGCGAGGTGAGCGAGGCTCGTCGCCTCCAGCTCGAGTTGGACGGATCCCGCGTCGTAGCGGCTGATCTCCAGAAGATCGGAGAGCAATGTCTCGAAGCGCTGCACCTGGGTGTGCAGCAGCTCCGTGGTCCGTGCGGTGGTCGGATCGAACTCGGTCCGCTGGTCGTTGAGCATGTCGGCCGCGAGGCGGATCGTCGTCAAAGGTGTCCGCAGTTCGTGCGAGACGTCGGAGACGAAGCGCTGCTGCACGAGGGAGAGCTCGCCGAGCTCCTTGATCTGCGCCTCGATGCTGTCGGCCATGGCATTGAACGAGCGACCGAGAGTGGCGATCTCGTCCTCGCCGTGCACGTCGATGCGCACGCCGAGATCTCCGGCGGCGAGGCGCGCGCTCGTCTCCGCGGCCTCCACGATCGGGGTCGACACCGTGCGGAGGACGATGAACGAGATCGCGGCCACGATCGCCACGAGCCCGATACCGGCTATCCACAGTGTGCGCTGAACGAAGGTGAGCGTGTTGTCCGCGTCGGCGAGGTCATAGGCGAAGTAGATCTCGAAGGGGCCCGCCTCCGGCACCTGGAGCTGCTGTCCGACGATGATCCCGGGCACCGAGCGCCCGCCGATATCCAGAGACACGGACTGCCATGACTGCCAGTCGTCGAACTGCACGACGCGGTTGCTGAGGTTCGGGCTCACGGAGTTGAAGCTGAGGCCGGCTGTGAAGCCGTTGAGCGACACCGCGTCCAGGCCGACGTTGATCCGTCGGCCTGCGAGCCCCTCAGCGGTGGAGTTCCGGCCGAGGTCCTCCTGGACACTGTCCCACAGCTCGACGAGTGCGCCTGCATCGTCGCCGAGCGCGGTGGCGTCCAGCGTCGTCTGCGCCTGGTTCACTGCACGCGCGGCATCTTCGAGCGCCTCCTTCTTGCGCGACTCGAAGAGGTCGTTCTGGATCACCAGCGCCATCGTGACGCAGGTGATGAGGATCGCCGTGGAGGTGAGGAGGAGTGTGATCGTGAGGGTGCGGAAGCGCAGGGACCGGCGCCACAGCGCGCCGAGCACCGTCGGCCATCCTCGCCAGTCGCGAATCACAGCGACCGCCGTGGTGGTCGCTGTCGTCGCGGCCATGCTGCCTCTAGCCCGCACTCCCGGCGCGGTAGCCGACGCCGCGGACGGTCATCACGATCTTCGGGTTGTCGGGATCGAGTTCCACCTTCGCCCTCAGCCGCTGCACGTGCACGTTCACGAGGCGAGTGTCGGCCTTGTAGTGGTACCCCCACACCTGCTCGAGCAGCATCTCGCGGGAGAAGACCTGCTGGGGCTTCGATGCGAGAGCGACGAGCAGCTGGAACTCCAGCGGTGTCAGGGCGATCGGGGCCGTACCCCGGCGCACCTCGTGCGCGTCGACGTCGACCGTGAGGTCGCCGACGCGGAGCTGCTCTCCCACCGTCTGCGGCGTGGGACGCAGGCGGGTGCGGATGCGCGCCACCAGCTCCTTCGGGTTGAACGGCTTGACGATGTAGTCGTCGGCGCCGACCTCGAGTCCGCGGACCACGTCGGCCGTGTCGCTCCTCGCCGTGAGCATGATGATGGGGACCCCCGACTCCGCTCGGATGCGGGTGCAGATCTCGATCCCGTCCATGCCGGGCAGCATGAGGTCGAGCAGCACCAGGTCGGGACGCAGGGTGCGCCACTCCTCGACAGCACGCGCACCGTCTGCGCAGAACACCGGCTCGAAGCCCTCAGTGCGCAGCACGATGCCGATCATCTCGGCGAGCGCGGTGTCGTCGTCGACCACAAGAATGCGTGAGGTCATAACTGTTACCTTATGGCACTCAGTACCACCGCCCCCATGTCTGCGAATCGCCCGAGTGTTGTGACACGATGGGAGCGCACGACGGAGGGAGTGCCGGTGACCGGCCAGACGTGGACCCCCGCCCCGAAGAGGGGCATCATCCCGCTGCATCCGCTGACCTTCGGGATGCTGTTGGGGCGCTCCTTCTCGGCCCTGCGCCACAATCCGAAGGTGCTGTTCGGCTTCGGCGTCGTGATCCAGCTCGCGGTGGTCGTGCTGAGCGCGACCGTCATGGGCTTCGTCTTCGTCACCACGTTCACCCGTCTGGAGTCCCTCTCCCCGGCCTCCTCGGACTTCGAGGCCGTGTTCGCCGGCACCATCGCCATGAACATCGTCGCGGGGCTCGCGGTGGGGCTCGCCTCGATCGCCTTCACCGCCCTGATGCAGGGCGTCGTCGCAGCGGAGATCGGGTACGCGGCCGTCGGGGTCAAGGCGACGCTCGGGACGCTGTGGCGACGAATGGTCCCGTCGTTCTGGCGTCTCGCCGCTTTCGCATCGCTCTCGGTGATCTTCATCTTCGGCGTGATCGTCATCCTGTTCCTGATCATCGCCGGGTTCGTCGCCGGGGGTCTCGGGGGCTCCGCCGAGGGGATCGGCGGCATCGTGATCCTCGTCTTCCTGGTCCTGCTCGCGACGATCCCGCTGATGGTGTGGCTGACCACGAAGCTGCTCCTCGTGCCGTCGATCCTCGTGCTCGAACGCGCGAAGCTGCGAGATGCACTGGTGCGGTCGTGGCGTCTGACGCGCGGACGTTTCTGGATCGCCTGGGGCGTCACGTTCCTCATCGGCGCCATCATGGGCGTCGCGATGCAGCTGGTCAGCCTGCCGGTGACGCTGCTCAGCTCGATGCTCGGCGGCGTCATCGCTCCGACGGGATCGATGGACACGTCCGCGATCATGGGTTTCGTCTTCGCGCTGCTCGCTCCGCAGATTCTGCTTCTCGTGCTGCAGGCCATCACCCTGGTCGTGCAGAGCACGGCGGGAACCCTCGTCTACCTCGACAGCCGGATGCGCTACGAGGGCCTCGACCAGGCGCTCATCAGCCACGTCGAGCGGCGTGATCTCGGGTGGACGGACGAACAGCTCGGCGACCCGTTCACTGTCGATCCCGCGCGCGCGGTGACGAGCGCTCCGCCCCCCAAGCAGGCACCGGAGTGGACGACGATGACGGTCGGGTACGACCCCTCTCAGCCGTACGCCGGGCAGCAGTATCCCGCTGCGCAGTACCAGCCGCAGCAGTACCAGCCGCCGCAGTACCAGCCGCAGCAGTATCCGGTGCAGGCGAACCCCGTGCAGCAGTACCCGGCGCCGCCCGCCCCCATGCAGCCCGAACCGGTGCAGCCACCCCCGTTCGCGTCTGCGCCGCCGAGGCCCGCGCCTGCCCCTGCACCTGCACCTGCTCCTCCCCTCTGGACGGCCCCGGGATCCGGCGGCGAAGGGTCGGCATGATCCGTCGGTTCGACGAAGTCCTCATCCCGGACGGGGACGAGGCGCGCGAGTGGGCCGAGGTCGAGCTCTCGAACCCGCGCTATGCCGACGCGAAGCCGACGTGGTTCGATCTGCTGGCGCGCGACATCGGGCGCTTCCTCGCTGACCTTTTCAGTCCTGAGAACGGTGCGAACGTCGGACCTTCCGCCCTGATCGTGGTGTGCGTCGTCGTCTTCGCGGCGCTCGTCGCAGCGCTGATCATCTGGGGGCGCCCCCGACGGTCGCGTGCGGTGTCCGGGCGACGTACCGACCTCCTCGGCGCGACGGACGACCGCACTGCCGCCCAGCTGCGAGCGGACGCCGAACGCAGCGCTCGGGCCGGCGACTGGGACGAGGCCACCATCCTGCGCTTCCGCGCCCTCGCCCGCGGCCTTCTCGAGCGCGACCTCATCGACCCCTCCCCCGGCGCCACAGCACAGGCGATCGCGCGCGAGGTGTCGCACGTGCTGCCGACCGAGGCCTCGGCCGTCCGCAGCGCCGCCGCCTCCTTCGACGATGTGCGCTACCTGAGGCACCCCGCCACCGCTGAGCGCTACGCGGAGCTGGCCGCGACCGACGACCGTTTCGTCGCGGCTCGCCCGGAAGCGGTGACGGCATGACGGTGCTCGGCGAACGCGCATCCTCGTCCGCCACCACCGGAACCACGGGGGCCGCAACCACCGGCACCACCCGCACCACCACCACCGCAGAGCGCCTTCCGCGTGGGAGAAGACTGCGGTCGCTCGGAGGCTGGGCCGTTCTCGTGGTGCTGGTCCTCGTCGGCGTCTACATCGCGATCCAGGTCAGCGTGCAGATGCCCGCGCAACGCGGGTCCCTCGACCCCGAGAGCGTCGGCGACTCGGGTGCCGGGGCCCTCGCCGGGATCCTCGCCGACCAGGGAGTGGAGATCCAGGTGGTCCGGTCTCGCACCGAGGCGAGGGCCGCCGTCGACGAAGACAGCACGCTGGTCATGGCGAACCCGTACACCCTCACCGACGAGGGCCTCCTCGACCTCCTGGAGCCGGCGCAGCGGGTCGTGTTCCTCTCCTCCGGCACCCACCTGCTCAACGTCCTCGAGATCGGCGACAACGCGTCACCGGACTCGGCTCCGGTCACGGCCGGCTGCGAGTCCCGTGAGTTCTCCACGGTCGGCGAGATCCGACCCGACCGTCTCTTCGCTCCCGCCGACGACGTGGAGGGATGCTTCGGCTCCGACACGTCCGACGCCGCGGCCGTGCTGATCGACGAGCGCGACGGAACGACGCGCATCGTGGTCGAAGGCGCGCGGCTGCTGAGCAACGCCTACCTCGCGGAGGACGGCAATGCCGCGCTCGGGATCGCCCTGCTCGGGCAGACGGAGCGAGTGGTCTGGTACGTGCCCAGCTTCGCCGACACCGACATCGAGGCGCAGACGCCGGACACGCTCGGCTCGCTCACTCCTGGATGGGTGACGCCCGCGATCCTGCTCCTGATCCTCGCGGGGATCGCCGCCGCCGTGTGGCGAGGCCAGCGATTCGGCCCGCTCGTGGCCGAGACGCTTCCCGTGACCGTCCGCGCCTCCGAGACCATGCACGGCAGGGCCCGACTCACCGCGAAAGCCGCCGACGCGCCCCACGCCGCCGAGGCGATCCGCGACGGCAGCCGGCGCCGCCTCGCTCGTCGTCTCGGGCTCGCAGCGACGGCGAAGCCCGAAGAGGTCGCCGATGCCGCCTCCGACAGGCTGCGGGTTCCACGCGGCGCACTTCACGAGCTGCTCGGAGGCCGGCTTCCCTCGGACGACGCGTCGCTCGTCGAGCTCGCGCGTCGGCTCGACGACCTCGAGGGCGCGGTCGAGCGATCCACCGGAGAACTGGGGAAGCCGGAGTGAACCGCCCTGCCCCCGCCCCTGTCCCTGTCCACCCATCACCATCGAAGCCGAGGACACCACGTGACTGTTGAGAACTCCACCGACGCCGAGCTGCGTCAGGCCATGCACCGGGTGCGGACCGAGGTAGACAAGGCCGTCGTCGGGCAGGCGGGAACGGTGACCGGACTGCTGGTGTCGCTTCTGGCTCGAGGCCACGTCCTGCTCGAGGGCGTCCCCGGGGTCGCGAAGACGCTGGTCGTGCGCTCGTTCGCGCGGGCTCTCGGTCTCGACACGAAGCGCGTGCAGTTCACGCCCGACCTCATGCCGGGTGACGTCACCGGTTCGCTCGTCTACGACGCGCGCACGGGCGAGTTCGACTTCCGTGCGGGTCCGGTGTTCACGAACATCCTGCTCGCCGACGAGATCAACCGCACCCCTCCCAAGACGCAGGCGGCGCTGCTCGAGGCGATGGAGGAGCGTCAGGTCTCGGCCGACGGCGTCAGCCGACCGCTGCCCGATCCCTTCCTCGTCGCCGCCACCCAGAACCCGATCGAGCACGAGGGCACGTACTCGCTCCCCGAAGCCCAGCTGGACCGGTTCCTCATGAAGCTCGTCGTCGGCATGCCCGAGCGCGACGCCGAGGTGACCGTGCTGCGCAAGCATGCGTCCGGCTTCTCGCCGCGCGAGCTCACCGGCGTCGAGGCGGTGGTGAGCGCCGACGAGATCCGCGCGGCCCAAGCAGCCGCGTCGAACGTCGAGGTCACCGACGATGTGCTCGGCTACGTCGTGGACCTCGCGCGAGCCACCAGGCAGTCCCCCTCGGTGGAGCTCGGGGCGAGCCCACGCGCGTCGACCGGCCTGCTCGCCGCAGCCAAGGCGTGGGCCTGGTTGAACGCCTCCTCCGCCGTGACCCCCGACCACGTCCAGACCATGCTCGTGCCGGTCTGGCGGCACCGTCTGCAGCTGCGGCCCGACGCGCAGATGGAGGGCGTCTCGGCGGACGCCGTGCTCACGTCGGTCGTCCAGCAGACCCGGGTCCCGATCTAGGTGTTCGTCACCGGTCGCCTCGCCCTCGCCGTCGCCGTCGGCGTCGTCCCGCTCGTCCTCGCCGGACTCGCGGGCTTCCCGGCGTACGCCGTGCTCGCAATCTGGGCGGGTCTGTGCGCGGCGCTCGTGATCCTCGACGCCGTGCTGGCTCCGAGCCCCCGCGCGGTGACCGTCACCCGACGCGTCCCCGCCCGTGCACGTCTCGGAGAGACCGCGACGGTGAGCGTCGCCCTGCACAACCACGGACGCCGGACCCTCCACGCGACGATCCGTGACGCCTGGCAGCCCACGGCCGGCGCAGGCTCCGAGCGCCAGCAGCTCACCGTCCCCGCCGGCGAGCGTCGGCGCGTCTCGATGCCGCTGCTGCCGCGCCGCCGCGGCGAGCTCGTGAGCGAGTTCGTCGTCATCCGCTCGCGGGGCCCGCTCGGGGTCGCCGGCCGTCAGGCGACGCATCGGGTTCGCGGTGCGATCCGCGTGCTCCCCGCCTTCTCGTCGCGCAAGCATCTCCCCTCGAGGCTCGCCCGGCTGCGGGAGCTCGACGGCAACACGAGCATCCAGGTGCGAGGACAGGGCACCGAGTTCGATTCGCTGCGGGAGTACGTGCGCGGCGATGACGTGCGTTCGATCGACTGGCGGGCGACGGCGCGCGCCGGCACCACCATGCTGCGCACCTGGCGACCCGAGCGCGACCGTCACGTCGTGATCGTCATCGACACCGGGCGGACCGCCGCGGCCCGCGTCGGCGACGGGACGAGGGTCGACGCAGCGCTCGAGGCCTCTCTGCTGCTCGCCGCGCTCGCGGCCCGCGCCGGCGACCACGTGCACCTGCTGATGTTCGACCGCGTCGTGCGGGCCAGGGTGACGGGTGTCGAGGGAACGGCGCTGCTGCCGGCGCTGACGGATGCGATGGCTCCGGTGCATGCACGACTCGTCGACACCGACTGGGCGGGTGCCTTCGCCGCGGTGCGTACCCTGACCACCCGGCCCTCGTTGATCGTCGTGCTGACCGCTCAGGACGCCGCCGAGTCGGCGCGAGGGTTCCTCGGCGCGTTCCCCGATGCATCCAGAGCGACCTCCATCCTGGTGGGATCCGTCACGGACGACGGGATCGCCGATCTCGCCCGGCGGCGTGGTTCTCGCGAGGAGGTCTACCTCGCCGCTGCTGCGGAGCGCACGATGCGCGATGCGGAGAACGTCGCTGATGCCATCCGCCGCGCGGGCGGGGAGGCTATCGCCGCCGACCCGGAGTCCCTGCCGCCACGGATCGCGGATCGATATCTCGAGCTCAAGGCCGCCGGACGCCTCTGAAGCCGCGGTCGCACCGGGCGATCTGGCCCTCTGACCAACCGGGCAGTCGGGTGGGGTCGAGCGGGCGTCAGCCTGCGACCAGGCGCGGCGTCCCCGCCTCGTACTCCAGGAGGTCGCCGGTCTCGCCCCGGCGGTGGGCGCGCCCGCCGATGACGAGCATGTAGATGAGGAACACCGCGAGCGCGGCGGCGCCGATCCCGATCTTGATCGGCCACGGGAGCGCCCAGCCCGTCACGAAGCCCTCCACGAGACCGGCGAGGAGAAGCGCGAACACGAGGCCGATCGCGACCGTGGCGAGGGCACGACCCTCTGTCGCCAGCGATTCTCCCCGAGAGCGGTGCCCGGGCGCGACCCACGACCAGAACAGATGCAGGCCGCCCGCAGCCGCGACGAAGATGCAGGTCATCTCGAGCATCCCGTGCGGGAGGATGTACAGGACCATGATGTCGGCCTTGTCGTGCGCGGCCATGACCGCCCCGGAGACCCCGAGGCCCATGGCGTTCTGCACCAGTGCGTTGATCGGCCAGATGCCGGTGATCCCGAACAGCACGCACTGCAGCGCGATCCACGCGTTGTTGGTCCACACCATCCCCATGAACACCGCAGCGGGATTCTCGGTGTAGTACCCGGTGAAGCTCTCGTCGGCATACTGCTCGAGGAGGTCCGGCGGACCGAGAGTCGCGATCAGCGCGGGGTCGGACGAGATCCACGCCGCCGTCCCGACGGCGACCGCTACGAAGCAGAGGGCGATGACCAGCGTCGTCCAGCGGAGGCGATACAGCGCGGCCGGCAGCTGCTGCGAGAAGAACCGGGCCGTCTGGGTGAGGATGCTGTCCGAAGCCCCGGTGAGGCGCAGACGCGCGCGCACCAGGATCGTCGAGAGGTAGGAGCCCTGCGGCGACTCTCCGACGGAGGTCTTCAGATCCGCGAGATCGGCGGATGCCGCGCGGTAGCGGACGATGAGCTCATCGACGCCCGCGCCGTCCAGTCGTGCATGACTGAGCTCTTCGAGCCGCTCCCACTCGGCTCGGCGTGCATCAGTCAGCGCATCGGCATCCACCTGATTTACTGTACTCATGTCTGCCCCGCTCGATACGTCCGACGAGGTCCTCTCCGGCGAGGCGGTCGCGATCGACGTCCAGCCGATCGGCTTCGTGCTGCGGGCGGCCGGGGCCATCATCGACATGCTGCTGAGCCTCGGCGTCTTCCTCCTCACGATCCTCCTGCGCGTCTGGCTGTCCGACATCGGCGTCCTGGATGAGACGACCGACCGGATCGCACTGGTCTCGTCGCTCGTCATCAGCTTCGTCGTCCTGCCGATCACGGTCGAGATGCTCCTCAAGGGGCGCAGCCTGGGCAAGCTGGCGGTCGGCGGACGCATCGTGCGCCTCGACGGAGGCGCGACCGGCTTCCGTCACGCCTTCATCCGCGCCCTCCTGGGCGTGCTCGAGATCTACATGACCCTCGGCAGCGTGGCCGTCCTGGCGGGCGCGTTCAGCGCGCGCTCGCAGCGACTCGGCGACATGGTCGCCGGCACCTACAGCCAACGCGTGCGCACGCCGAGACTGGTCGCCTCCGCGCCGGTCCTCCCCCCGACGCTCGCAGGCTGGGCGCAGATCGCCGATGTGGCACGTCTCCCCGACCGCCTGGCTCGGCGCATCTCCCAGTTCCTGCAGAGCGCTCCCCGCATGATCCCCGCCGCGCGCGCCCGCGTCGCGCAGGACCTCCTGACCGAGGCCGCGCCCTTCGTATCGCCCATGCCGTCCGCACCGCCGGAGCTGGTGCTCGTCGGCATCACCGTGCTGCGTCGGGAGCGCGAGCGTCGAGCGCTGCAGATCGCCGATCGTCGCGCCGAGAAGCTCAGCGGCCGGCACGTCGGCGTCTGACGACGCGACACCGTCAGCCTCGTGCGGGGCGTGACCGGGAGTCCGACGTCAGGCGCGCAGCGCCTCGTGCCGCACGACGAGCCAGCCTGCGGGAACCGACAGCCGATCAGCGTGCGGAGAGCACAGGTCGTGGGCGTTGGGGTGGTGGGCGATGCCGAGCGGGCCGAGGGCCGCCATCTGGTCGCCGTAGTCGTAGGTGAGCGTCGCCACCGCTTCTCGCGCGCAGCCGACCTTCGAGCAGAGTCTTCCGTCCATCTCCGCCAGGCTACGACCGCCGCGGCGGATGTGCCGGAGGCCGCGCCGCTCGCGGCGACCCACGTCGTAGACTTTCGCTATGCCTCGTCGCTCCCGTGCCTCCGCCGCGCCCCGTCGCGGGGCTCGCCACGGTCGGCACGGACGCCTGGGCCGCAGCGAGGTCGTGCGGCCTCCTCTCGCTCCGCTCGACGGGAGGATCGACCGATTCGATCTGACCGTCGGCACCGCGGTGGAGTTCCTGCGAGGGACCTGGCCCGAGCTGGAGGACGTGCGGTTCGAGATCGGCGCGATGCCCGCGTTCGACGCCTCGGTGGAGGTGCCGCGCTGGTATCTCGACCGGGAGAACCGCCGCATCGTCCTGTTCCGCCTGCCGATCGAGCGCCTTCTGCCTCCTGGTCACGACGACGGCGCCCACCGGAAGATGGCGATCGAGAGCGCGGTCTTCCGTGCAGCGGCGGAGTACGTCGGCCGCGAGCCGTGGGACTTCGGCGGCCACGACCACTGACCGCGCCGGCCGCACCCCTGACTCAGGGGTAGACGGTGATGCTCTGCTGCGCGCCGGCCGCCGGCCAGACCGGCCAAGCCGCGAGCGCCCCCGCGGCGGTCATCGTCACTGCCGCGTGCACCGGCGACGATGCGCTCACCGAGTAGACCGTGCGGTCCGTCACCTCGACGGATGCGGACGACTGTGCGGAGACCGTCAGCTCCTGCGGCTCGCCGCCGTCGACGGTCTCGATGCGGACGGTCGCCTCCTCGTCGCCGTCGTTGACGATCATCAACTCCGCGGCGGGCCCGTCGGGTACGGCCACCAGCACCTGCTCTTCGAGCTCGGGGGCAGGGGTGATCCAGGTGAAGTCCGTCTGCGGTCCCGCACCGTCCTGCACCCTCACCGCGGCGAGAACGGGAGCCTCAGCATCGATGTGCACGCTGTAGGTGCCCGGTGACAGAGAAGACAGCGACAGCTCCTGAGGCTGGCCGGCGATGAGCGGCACCGAGAACTCGTCGGCCGCAGTCGTCTCGCCCACCTCACGCACGGTGACCGATGCCTGGGTGTCGGCCTCGGGCGCGAGCATCCGGAGGACGGTCATCTCGGCGTTGTCTCCCTCGCTCTCGAACATCTGCACACCGGCGATCACCGGTCGCTTCTGCGGTGCGGCGACGGCGTCCTGCAGATCGACGCCCGCAGGGTCGAGGGTGCGCGTCAGCGACGACTGCAGCACCGCCCGCACGGGAGAACCAGTCGCCGTCACCTTGACGACGGGGATCCCGGCCCCCGTGGCCATCGACGTGAGCGGAAGGGCGAGCTGCGTCTCGGCGGGCACGATCACCGATCTCGATCCCCGCACGGATCCGAAGACCTCGAGAGTCACCGTGGAGGGCACGGCTCCCGGGTTCGTGAGTACGACGAGGTCCTCGGTCCCCGTCGCGACCGTGCCGCCGACCAGCCAGGACTCGGTACTCGCCGGACGGCACGGGGCGGAGGCGAATCCGAACAGGTCGGGAGCGGCGATGGAGACCGATTCCGTCGCTGCCAGTTCGGGCGCCGTGCGTCCTTCGACGACGCCGGTGAGGCGCTGTACATCACCGCCGTCGACGAGGTCTTCGACGGCGAGAGGGGTCGACTCGGGGGCGCCGCTCGTCCCGTCGACCGTCACGCGCGGAGAAGCGGCTGAGACCATCTCGAGAGGCCGCGACGTCGTGCGCCCGATCGCCCTGAGGTCTCCGTTGCACACCAGTACGGTGTCGCCGGGAAGAGGGGTCACCTCCGCCTGCGCCGGCTCATGTGCGATCGTGGGCCAGGGAGCCCCGACGGCGACGATCACACCGACCACGCAGGCGGCTGCGACGACGGCGCCGGTGAGGACGCGGGCGCTCGTCGCAGCGACGCGGAATGCTCGGGTGCCGTTCATCGCTTGTCCTCCGAAGTGTCTGCGGGCCGCATGTCGGCGCCGTCCGCATCGAGGTCCGAGGCGGACACCTCGCCCGATGCGGGCTCGAACTCGGGGTCGCGCTGTGGGTCGAGCTCCGGCTCGGGCTCGGCCTCGGGCAGCGGGTCCGGGGAAGACTCATCCAGCTCTGCGGCACCTGCGGGAACCGCGTGAGGATGGTCGTCCTCCAGGTCCTCCGTGTGCCGAGGAAGCACGAGCGGCTCGTCAGGGGCTCGCCCGACGATGCGTGACTTCGCTCTGGCGGCTCTGCGGGATGCCCGCGTGGGGATCGACAGCAGCAGCGCCGCGATCATCAGCACGAGCTGCACCGTGACGACCAGACGCGCCGTCGCGTGCTGGCCCGCAGACAGAGCGCCGCGCGGTTGCGCCTCCGCCTCCAGCCGGTACAGCACGCCACGATCGGTCGATCCGGCCTGGACGAACCCGGGGCGCTGATCGAGCGACGTCACGGCCGCCGTGTGCAGAGTGCGCGCGCGGTCGGATCCGTCGTCCGACAGCTCGGCAAGGAGCACGTAGCCGATTCCGACCTCTCCGAGTTCCGCGGCACCGTCGAAGTCCCGGGCCGAGAGCAGGTCGACGGCGAGGGTCGTGATGTCGGTGCCCTGGGGTTCGGTCGCCGTGCTGAGCATCGTCGACTGAGCGCTGAGAGTCTCGCTCGCGCCCCAGGCGACCTCTGCCGCCAGGCCGCCGTCGTCCTGCGGCGTGAGCACGAGCGTGCCCACCGGCCGATCGTCGACGGCCTGCGCGGCGACATAGGCGGGAAGCGACGACGCGGGACCGTCCTGCAGGACCGTTCGATCGGTGTGGAAGGCGGCGAGGGCGGGGACTGCGCACACCGAGACGGCGAGCCCGGCGACTGCGGCGCTGACGAGCCGGATGCGCGGCATGGTGAGGGCCGTGTCGAGCGTAACCAGAGCGGCGCCCGTGATGCCGATCCACGCGAGGCTGAGGCCCGCCCCCGGCCAGATCGGCACCGGCACGCCCTGCGCGAACGACACGGTGATCCCGACCGCGAGAAAAGCGGTGGCGAGGCCGCTGAGGGCGACGACGAGGAGCGTGATCCCGGCTCGCCACCGGGGGGCGACGGCGGACAGGAGCGCGAGGAGCGCGAGAGGTGCGAGCAGGACGCCCGCCCAGGGAGCGAGCTCTGCCCCGACCACGGTCGCCCAGCCGGCGAAGTCGGTGGTCGGGAAACCGGACGCGAGTGCGAGACGCCCCGCTGCGTCGGCCGAGGCCTGGGGTCCCGCCCAGATGAGGCCGGGATCCGCGAGCACCGCGATCAGACTGCCGTGACGGAGCTGCCAGACGACGAGCGGCGCGAACAGTGCGGCGGCCGGAACGAGGACCCAGAGCAGACGTACGGCACCGCGGAAGCGCCCACCGCCGAGCGTGATGCCGAGCGCGACGACCCAGAGAAGGACGAGAGCCGGGATCAGCGAGGGTGCGCAGGCGACGACGCCCGCGAAGAGGATGGATGCCGCGCCCGCCGCGCCCCAGGACCGATGCGCCACGACCGCGGTGTGGAACAGCCACGGCAGCAGCAGGTGCGCGAGCACTCCGGCGGGACGGCCGTCGATGAGGGCGGTGAGGAACGTCGGCGCCAAGGCCCAGACGATGCCCGCGAGGATGCGGAGTCCGGCGCGATCGGTCACCCGTGTGGCCGCGAACCACCCGCCGAGCACGGCGAGCGGGAGTGCGAGGATCCACAGCAGGACGAGAGCGAAAGACGGCCCGGCCGGCCAGAGGGAACCGAGGACCGCGAGCACGGCGGCGAACGGGTCTGCCGGACCGATGACGTCGACTCCCAGACCCCGCAGCCCCCACAATGCGTCCTCCCAGAGGGCCGCGACCGTCGTGCGGAGCGGGAGCAGGGCGCCGCCGCCCAGCACGGGCCAGGCGAGCAGCGTCGTGAACGTCGCCACGCTGACGACCAGTGCCGCCAGGACCGCCCAGGCCCCGCCTCCCGAGAAGAAGCGGAGCTCGCTCACCGCATGCCCCTCGCTGCCGTGGCCGTCGTCCAGCCGTCGCCGCAGGTCGTACCTGCTCACGCGCAGGGGCGCGATGCTGGACCAGCTCGACGTGCGGAAGGCGCGGATGCGCTGTCGAGACCTCGCGATGGCTCCGAATCGCACCATCGCCGTCAGCGCGGCAGCCCATTCGGGGATGACCTCCTCGGGGCGCTTGCCGATGAGGTGCGTGATCGACCGCCACAGAGCGAGTGGGAGCAGAGTCAGCCAGTGCAGCGGCACGGCGAACGCCGGCGCGTAGGCCAGCCGGCGGTGCAGCTGGGCGACCCTGACGGCGTAGGCACGACGACCGCGGCCGGTCGGCAGCGCTGCCGGCCCGTCGGGCGATACCGAGATCCGGGCGGACGGGACGAGGACGACTCGACCACCGCCGAGGCGTGCGCGGACGCCGAGATCGAGTCCCTCGTCCGCTCCGGCGAGCGCGGGGTCGACGCGCAGTGCGTCACGGACCTCGCCGCGGATGAGCATTCCCCGGACGTCCGCGCCCAGCGCGTCGTCCCGCCCGTCGTGCTGTCCCTGGTCGAGCTCGCCCGAGGCGAGTTCGACCGAGCGGCCGAGCGTGGTCATGCTGACGCCGAGCGAGACGATCTCGCGGTCGTTGTCGGTGTGTACCAGCTTGGGTGCGACGATCGCCGCAGACGGTGAGCGTTCCAGTGTGCCGATGAGCCGCTCCAGAGCACGGGGGTGCGGAGCCGTGTCGTGCGCCAGCAGCCACACCGCGCTGCCGTCGGCGACGCGGGGCCTGGCCAGCTCCACGGCGTCGGCGTACGAGGTGCCGCCTCGCGCCTCGATGATTCCTTCGACCATGCTCGCGACGGTCTCGCTCTCCCGAGCGGTCCGTGCGTCGCCGCACATCACGAGAGTGATGGCGGAGGGAGGAGCGGTCTGGGATCGCAGGGCGTCCAGTGTGCGGAGCAGCTGCGCGCGGGCGGACGAACCGGGGCGGGCCACGATGATGGCATGAACTCGGGCTGGCATGACGTGGCAAGCCTAAGCGCGGTATGCCGGACGCCCGAGCAGTGGCCGCGGCGTGGCCCCCAAGCGGATGTCGCGGGTCAGCTGGCCTGTCGCTTGAGCTTGCGACGCTCGCGCTCGGACAGACCGCCCCAGATGCCGAAGCGCTCGTCGTTGTTCAGTGCGTACTCGAGGCACTCGCCGCGCACGTCGCATGAGGTGCAGATCCGCTTCGCGTCGCGGGTCGACCCGCCCTTCTCGGGGAAGAAGGCCTCGGGGTCGGTCTGCGCGCACAGCGCATCAGCCTGCCAGGCGAGGGCGTTGTCGTCGTCGGCCTCGATCTTCCGCACCCCGGGGACACCGAGGTTGATCGGATCGACGAACCAGTTCTCCGGTACGTCCGAACGGTAACCCGTCATCTCGATCTCCAACCCATTGTTCCGCCCCCTCGGCGGGCCGTGCACCACTAATTACACCCGTGTCATTCGATTCGGTCAAGTCGCAGATCGTAAACCCTCAAGCAAGTCTTGAAGGTTCTTGAACTCTGCACGGCGTGTCGCGTCGTGACCCGGAGACCGACCGGACGGGGCTCCGTGTTCCCGGAACCCGGTCGGATCACGCGCGAACAGAGCCCGGTGAGGCCACGAAGGCCTCCCCGGCACCGCTCAGCGTCAGCGAGGTCTCGTCAGCCGACGCGAACACGGCGGAACCGACACGGACCTGGCGCGCCTCGCCGTCGGCTCCGCTCACCCGCACATCGCCCGCCGTCGCGAGCACCATCGTCGGGCCGGCGACAGGCACCACGACGTCGGTGCTCCCGAGCGTCACGCGGCCCAGAGCGAAATCGACGACCGGTACCGGGTAGGTGGTGACCACGCCGTCATCGGCGGGGCGGAGCACGGGAACCTCCCCCGCGGTGGTGTCGAGGATCGACAGGAGCTCCGGCACGTCGATGCGCTTGGGCGTGAGTCCGCCCCGCAGCACGTTGTCACTCGCAGCCATGATCTCGACGCCGAGACCGGAGACGTACGCGTGCAGTAGTCCGGCGCGCAGGAAGATCCCCTCGCCGCGACGCAGCACGACATGATTCATCAGCAGGGCGACTGCGACGCCGGGGTCGCCCGGGTACGCCTCGGCGATCGAGGCGACGCCTCTGATCGTCGTCGTCCACTCCCCCACGTCCGTGCGAGCCGCTCGGAGCACGGATGCGATCACCTGATCGACCTCTGCCTGCGCCTCACCGGACAGAAGCCACCCGATCGTGTCGCGCAGCGCATCGCCGGCGGCACCCAGCCTGGCGGCGAGCGCTGCCACACCCTCGCCCTCGCCGAGCGTCTGCAGGAGACGCAGGGTGTCCGGCACCGGACGCAGACCGCTGAGCGACTCGAATCGATCGCTCAGCGCGACGATCAGCTCAGGCTTGTGGTTGTCGTCGCGATAGTTGCGGGCGGGATCGGCGGGGTCGAGCCCGGCTTCTCTCGCCCAGCCCTCGCGTGCCTGCTCGAGAGTGGGATGGACCTGGATCGACAGCGGCGACGCCGCCGCGAGCAGCTTGAGGAGGTAGGGCAGCGAGCCGCCCGTCACCTCGTCGAGCGTGCCCCCGCCCTCGACGTCGGCGGGGTCGCCGGGGTGGTCCCCGAACCAGACCTCCGCCTCGGGTGCGGTCGACGGACCGCGACCCTCGAGATCGGCGAGCAGGGTCAGCGAGCCCCAGGCGTAGTCACGGGGCGCGTTCGAGAGGCTGAGCAGCATGCCACCAGCGTAGAGGCAGCCGTCCGCCCGACACGCGCCCTCAGCTGCGCCGCCGGTCGTGCGCGGTAGCCTGAACGCGATGGCCCAGTACACGAAGCATCCCGTGGCGGCCCCGCCGAGCGCACCCGAGCGCGAGTCGACGGGGCATCTCCTGCTGCGCGGCTACATCATCCTCGTGCTGTTCACGACGTTCGCGCACTCAGCGGTCTACAACCTCGTGGGCGAGGTCGGCGCGGTGATCGCCCTCGTGGTGTTCCTTCTCGCCACGGTGGCCATCGGCGTGCCTCTGCTGGCGCGGAACAGGCCGCAGCCTTTCGCCTGGCGACGACTCCCCTGGGCGGCGATCGCATACACGGTCCTCGCGCTCGTGTCCGTCGCCTGGTCGCAGTGGCGCGGGGCGACCCTGATCACCTGGGTCCTGCTCGCGACGGTGACCGTCAACGCGCTGTTCATCGTGCATGTGCTCACCTGGCACGAGATCGTCCGCGCGCTGGCGTCGGCGTTCAAGTGGATCCTGGGGCTGTCGCTCGTTCTCGAACTCTGGGTCGCGCTGGTGGTGCACGGCCCGATCCTGCCGAACTTCTTCGACCGCCCTGAGGGCGAGATCGACCCGCACTGGTACTGGGTGCGCGGGAATCTCTTCGACGGCGACCGCATCCAGGGCATCGTCGGCAACTCGAATCTGCTCGCCATCATCAGCCTCTTCGCGATCATCACCTTCGGCGTGCTCTATGCAGCCCGTGCCCGCTGGCGCACCACCCTCGCGCTGTGGGGGCTCCTCGCCGCGTTCTTCCTGCTCCGCGCCGGCTCCGCGACCGCCTACGCATGCGCCGCCGCCGCCGGAGTCGTGCTCGTCGTCGCACTTCTCATGCGGCGCACCACCACCCCCGGCGGGCGGACCAGGCTGTACGTCGTCGTCATCGGAGGGGCCGTCGTCCTCACCGCCGCCGTGTGGCTGCTGCAGAAGCCGCTCCTCGCCCTCCTCGGCCGCAGCTCCGACCTCACGGGCCGCTCCGACAAGATCTGGGAGAAGGTGCTCGACCGCGCAGCGGAGCATCCGCTCTTCGGCAACGGGTTCTCGAGCCCGTGGGTGCCGTTCGACCCCGCCTTCGCCGGGTGGATCGAGGACCACGGCATCACCGTCTTCCACGCGCACAACATGTGGCTCGACGTCCTGATGCAGCTCGGGGTGCTCGGCCTCCTGCTGGTCGGTCTGGCGTACCTCAGCCTTCTCTGGCGGTCGTGGTTCTTCGCGATCGACCGTCCTCGCTGGGACCTGGACTCCACCCGCCCGTACTCGCCGCTCACCCTGCTGCCGAGCCTCTTCACGATCGTCCTGCTCGTGCAGGGCTTCACGGAGTCGACGCCGATCATGCTGTGGGGGTGGATGCTGCTGGTCGTGCTCTCGTTCAAGATCAAGGCCGTTCCTCTCGTGGGCGTCGGCGAGCGCGAGCGAGTGATCGAGCGCGGAGAGAGAACACGGCGGGTTCCGTGACGCCGCGACGTCGTCTGGCCCGCCTCCTCGGATCGGCCGAGTTCGCCCGCGCGTTCACGATCGCGGTCCTGACCGCGGTGTTCGGCTCGTTCACGATCGAGAGGATGGCCTCGCAGGTCACCCTCGCGACGGTCATCTCCGCACTCTGCGTGCTGGGAGCCGGCATCCTGTGGGTCAGGCGCGAAGAGCTGTCGCTGCTGCGCATAGCCCCGTCGTCGCTGCTGGCCTTCCTCGCGTGGGCGCTCGTGAGCGTCGCCTGGACGACCGATCGGAGCGACTCGCTCCTCGCCTGGCTCTCGCTGCTCGGGTACGCGTTCCTCGCGATCACCGTCGGCCACATCCGCGACACCCTCCAGACCGTCCGCGCACTCGGCGACACGCTCCGCGGCCTGCTCGCCCTCTCGCTCGGGCTCGAGATCCTCTCCGGCGTCCTGCTCGACGTGCCGTTCGTGTTCCTCGGCATCCAGGGCGACCTCGCTGCGGGCGGACCGGTCCAGGGCATCTTCGGCAGCCGCAACATGCTCGGCTTCATCGCCGTGATCGCACTGATCACGTTCTTCATCGAATGGCGGTCGCAGTCCGTGACGGCGCCGATCGCCGTGCCGTCCATGGCGCTCGCGGCCCTGCTCGCCGTCCTCTCGGCATCGCCCACGGTGCTCGTCCTCGCCGCCGCCGTCGCCGTCGCCGTGGCCGCTCTCACGATCGTGCGCCACGCCCCTCCGGAGCGGCGCACGTTCGTCCAGTGGGTACTCGGCGTCCTGGTGACCCTCGCCCTCGCTGCGGCATTCGCCCTCCGGCATCCGATCATCGCCCTCATGAACGCCGGATCCGACTTCTCCATCAGGGCGACGCTCTGGAACACCATCCTCGACTTCGTGGCGCTGAAGCCGATCGAGGGCTGGGGCTGGTTCGGCTCATGGGCGCGCGGCGAGTACCCGTTCACCTACATCAACTTCCAGCTCGACGATCGTCATCAGAGCGCGCTGAACGCCTACTTCGATGTGCTGCTGCAGCTGGGCGCAGCGGGACTCGTGCTGTTCCTGCTCCTGGGCGGCATCGCCCTGGTGCGGTCGTGGCTGGTCGCCAGCGTGCGCCGTTCGGTCGTCTACGCGTGGACGCCCCTGATGCTGGTGACCCTCGCCGTCGACTCGATGTTCGAGAGCTTCACGCTCGTCGACGCCGGCTGGTTCCTGCTCGTGCTCTGCGCGCTGCGGGCCGGGCAGTCCCGGTCGTGGCGGGAGAAGATCGACGCGGCGCACACCGGAGCGATCCCCACTCTGCGATCGGAACACTGAGGCTCACGCCCGCCCTCGGGGGATTCCGAGTTCGGGCAGGTAGGCTGGGATCTGCTCGCGGCGACCCGCGGGGCCCCCAGCTTCCGGAGATCCCACCTCGTGACACACGTCCCCTTCGACCCGGCGTCCGCGACGATCGTCATCGTCACCTTCAATCGATCGCATCTGCTGACCGGCCTCCTCGAGAGCATCACGGCGATGGACCCGAAGCCCGGCCACGTCGTGATCATCGACAACGCATCCTCCGATGACACCACCGACGTGGTCGAGTCCTTCCGCGAGCGGCTGGGGACCGAGATCGTCTACCGGCGCCTCGAGACCAACACAGGCGGCTCGGGCGGGTTCAGCGAGGGCATGCGCACCGCGTACGAGCTCGGGTCCGAGTGGATCTGGATGATGGACGACGACGTCGAGGTCGTGCCCGACGGCCTCGCGAAGATGGGCAAGTGGGCACCGCGGTTCAAGAGCATCCAGGGCCGCCGCTACGACTACGACGGCAGTGAGTTCTACTGGCAGTACCGGATCGCGGAGCGCATGGGCATCCCGATCCCGTTCGCTCCGTCCGGCTTCGACGACTCCGGATACAAGGAGATGAACAGCGGATGCTTCGAGGGCATGTTCATCCACCGATCGATCGTGCAGCAGATCGGCCTCCCGGATCCCCGGTTCTTCATCTACTGGGATGACCAGATGTACGGCTGGCTCGCCTCGCGCAAGACCACGGCCGTCATCGTGGACGAGTTCGTCCTGCGCCGCACCCGCGAGATCAAGCAATGGGACATGGGCATCCGCCACATGAACGCCTCGAGCAACGCCTATCGCTTCTACATCATGCGCAACCGCGCGTACATCAAGAAGTACTACCGGGTCCACGGCACCTACAACCCGGTGCTGTTCGGACTCGGCACAGCCATGACCTTCGCCAAGGAGCTCATCCGCCTGTTCTTCGTCGAGCGCACCGTGCGCGGGACGAGCAACCTCTTCCGCGGGCTCAAGGAAGGCGGTCGCCTCAGCCGCGACCGCTCCTGGCAGCCGATGGCACCCCTGGAGGGCTGACAGCCATGACCGACGAGCAGCAGCCCGACCTGCGATGGGCGCCGACGGATCCGACGCCGAGCAACCGCTGGCGGATCTGGCTCATCGTCGGACTCATCGTCGCCGGACTGGTCGTGGCCGCGGTGCTCGTCTTCCTCCTGCTGCCGCGCGGAGGGTCGCCCGACCCCGGCGCCTCGCCCTCCGCGTCGCCGACGGCGAGCGCATCCCCATCGGTGTCGCCGTCGTCATCGCCGACGGCGGCCCCTGAGCCGACGATGACGCCGATCACGACCCCGCCGCCACCCGTGGACCCCACGGTCGAGGCGTTCCGCGGTCAGGTGCAGGTGTACCTCGATGACGCGCTGGTCGGACTGGACATCGTCTCGGAGACGAGTGGCGATGAGGCTCTGGCCGTCGTGGCCACACTCGAGGCCGATGCGCAGCGCCTGGCGGAGACAGCCGCACCCTCCACGATCGCGGCGGAGTGGGGCGACGCCCTCGGCACCTACGCGCAGCGACTCACCGACCTGCGCGACGCGGTCGACGCGGGGCGCGGTGTTCCTGCGGCGGTGGACGCGGCCCGCGACGCGGCGGAGACGCTTCGCGACATCGTCGGGCTCTGATCCTCGCCGAGTGCGTCGCTCAGCGAACGGAGCCGCGACCGCCGCTCAGGCTTCGCCGGATTCGAGGCGACGCAGCCGCTCCTCGTAGTGCGAGGCGAGTTCGAGACGGAGTCGCGCCCGCTCATGCTCGAGCCTCGCTCTCACGAGTGCGTTCTCCGGGTCGGGCTCGTCGAGCTCGAGGCGGTTCCTGAGCCACTCGAAGCGCTGCTCGAGCGCGGCCAGCTGCGGCGCGATGCGGTCGAACTCCGAGCGGATGTACGAGAAATCCGCCTGAGTGCCGCCCAGGCGGGCGTCGTAGTCGCGCTGGGAGCGGTCCACGGCGGCGAGCGCCTCGGCGAGCCGTGCATCCACGCGCGCATCGACGCGGGCGTCCACACGAGGATCCACGCGGCGTTCGACGACAGTGTCAAGGCGGCGGCGGAGTCGGTTCAGCATTCAGTCCTCAATCATTCGGGTGATTGCGATGGTCGGGTATCGGGAGAAGATCAGTGGTGGTAGCTGATGCGTCCGGAGTCGATCCAGCCGCGCATGAGGGCGGACTCCAGGTCGATGCGATGCTCAGCGCCGACGGCGGACGGGTCGCCGTACGCATGATTCCAGGAGGTCTGGTCGGGAGCATCGATGAACGAGAATCCGGTCGCATCGATCGTCGCGTGGGGGAAGAGCCTGGTCGCGATCCAGAGCATGACCGTGCCGGTGGTCGCCCACTGTCCGCCCGCGCGGGGATCGGCGCCCAGAGCCTCACCCAACGGCAGGATGACCTCGCGATTCGGCATCGTCACGATCCCGAGGTCCGCGGGCCAGAACTCGGGGAGCTTCGGGTTCTCCCACAGGAGCCGCCCGGGCTCGATCATCAGGTACACCCGGTCTGTGTAGTCCGCGAAGAACCAGGGCGTCGGACGCACGCCGCGGTTGAAGACGACCACGTCGACTCTCCTGCCGACCGCGGCGGGGCCTTCGTCGTCGTCCATGCGGAAGCCGTTGACCCGGATCACGAGATCAGCCGAGTCGATCACTGCGGCGCGCTCGTCAGAGGGGTCGAGGGGTTGATTGCCGACCACTGCGATACGCCGGATGCCGGCGGCCGAACCGTAGGACTCCACGAGCGGCCGAAGACGGTCGTAGAACGCCGCCTCTTCAGCCGTAGCCTGCTCGCCACCGACGAGCCCCGTCACACGCCCCATAGATCCTCAGCTTAGGGGACGCGGCAGTCAGCGAGGAACAGCGGAACCGGCGCGGGGACCGCCGCGACTCATCGCGTCTAGAGTTGTCGGCGTGACCTCTGCACAGACCATCGATCTCTCCGCGGCGACGATCGGCGCCGGCTCTCCCGTCTTCACCATTGCGGAGATGTCGGGGAACCACAACGGAGACATCGAGCGTGCGCTCGCGATCGTCGACGCCGTGTCGACGACCGGTGCCAACGCCCTCAAGATCCAGACCTACACGGCCGACACGCTGACCATCGACTCCGACCTCCCCGCGTTCCGGGTGGCGGGAGACCACGATCTCTGGGGCGGACGCAACCTCTACTCCCTCTACCAGGAGGCGCACACCCCCTGGGAATGGCATGCGGAGATCTTCGATCGGGCCAGGTCCCACGGGCTCATCCCGTTCTCGACACCGTTCGACCCGAGCTCCGTCGCGTTCCTCGAGGACCTCGGCGTCGAGCTGTACAAGACGGCGTCGGCGGAGATCGTCGACCTTCCCCTCCTGCGAGAGGTCGCACGCACCGGGAAGCCGATGATCGTATCGACGGGGATGGCCACGCTCTCCGAGATCGATGCCGCGGTGACCGCGATCCGGGACGCCGGCAACACGCAGCTCGTGCTCCTCGCCTGCACCGCCGCCTACCCCGCCGTCCCGGAGGAAGCACGGCTCGGCAACATCCGGACCCTCCGTGAGGCATTCGACGTGCCGATCGGTCTCTCGGACCACACCCTGGGGATCGGTGTCGCCGTCGCAGCCGCCACTCTGGGTGCCGTCGTCATCGAGAAGCATGTGACGCTGGACAGGGGGGACGGCGGGGTCGACGCCGACTTCTCCCTCAGTCCGAGCGAGTTCGCCGCGCTGGTCGACGCCGCCGAGCAGGCGCGGATCGCCGCAGCCAGCGGGACCGCCTTCGGACCGACCCCTCAGGAGCATGCTGTCCTCGCGCTGCGGCGCTCGCTGTACGTGACATCGGACGTCCGCGCCGGAGACGTCGTCGGCCCGGCGAACGTGCGCTCCATCCGTCCGGCGGGAGGCCTGGCCGCCGATCAGTTCGATCTCGTCGCCGGTCGCCGCTTCACCCGAGACGCCGAGCGCGGCACTCCCCTCACCTGGGATCTGCTGTAGTCCTGCTGCCGACCAGCCGCCATTTCGCGAAGGCGAGAAAGCCGTCGCCGTCTGGGGGCAGGTGCGGCAGGTAGCCGTTCGCGCGGAACAGGCGCAGGGATGCCGTGTTCTCGCCGTGCACGATGGCGAGCAGCCGGGTGGGCGCGTCGACCGAGAGCGCGCGTTCGGACGCCGCGAGCACGGCCGAGGCCAGCCCTCGCCCTCGGTACTCCGGCGCCATCGTGATCGACAGCTCCCAATCGGTGTCCGAGTGCCGATCCCAGCGAGAGGTCGCGACGGGGTGCCCCTCGGATTCGACGATGAGCAGACGACGATCGGGGTGCCCCACGACGCGGGCGAGCCAGGCCACGTGGGCGTCCCAGTCGACCGCTCCCCTCGTGCGGGAGTTGGCGCGGGTCGCCGGGTCGTTGCGCCAGTCGAACAGCATCCGCGCATCGTCGAGCGTCGCGGCCCTGGCCATCATCGGACTCGGCGATCGGGAGCCGGCGGACGCCGGAGCCGGCCCGGTGTCCGGGACTGTGTCCGAGGCGGTGTCGACGAGCTGCTCCCAGGACGCCACGATCCGCCAGGCACCCCGCCCGTCGACCGTCTGTCGAAGCCGCGCGGCCTGAGCGGCGAGCGCACCGCCGTCCGCGAGAAGCGCATCGAGCGCACCGATCCGCTCCTCCAGGTCGTCGTGGGGCGGGGCACCGAGTCCGACCGCCAAGCCGCGTGAGACGACATGGTCGTACCCGGGGCGCTGGTTGTCCACGGCGCACACGAGCGCCATCGGGAGTCCCATGCACGCGAAGTCCCAGACCGAGGTCCCTGCGGCGGTCACGACCAGATCGTGCTCGCGCGCCACGGCGGGCAGGTCGTCCACGAATCCGATGACACGAACGTCGTGCGCGGAGTGCTGCGCGGCGGCGTGCACCTCGCCTCGACCGCGGGGATCCACCACGGTCACCGCGAGCGGCCGAGCGATGCCGTCGAGCGCGCGGGTGACGCGAGCGGTGAGTCCCTGCGGATCGGATCCGCCCATCACGACCAGGACCCGCTGCAGGGCCGACTCCCGGCGCGGTGCATCCCTCTGCCGGAGCACCTGTTCGCGGACCACCGCGAGGTCGACACCCGCGAGCGGGTTCCTGCTGAGGTCCGGCCGCTCGAACGAGGCCTCCGCGCCGAGATTGGCGTCGATGGAGAGGTCGGCCGCGCGCACCCCGAACGGGCCGTCCTGCATGTTGCTGATCAGCGCGGGAGAAGAAGCGAGGTCGGGCACCTCTGCATAGCTGTCGACGTGCACGACGTCCGCCTGCATCGTCGCAGCCGTCAGCGCGGCCGGAAGCGCAGCCCCCGCGACGCTCTCGACGTCCACTCCGGGCTCCGCACGCGACGCGAGACCCGCCGCTGCCTCGTCGATGTCGCCGATGATGCGCACCGACCACCCACGACGTCTGGCCGTCTGGGCGATCGTCAGGGTGCGCATGAGGTGGCCCATGCCGGTCTCGGTGCTCGCGTTGCAGTGGAGGACGGCTCGTCGCTGACCCATGGCTCGCCCTTCATCACCGGCTCCGGGGCGCGCTCGCACCCACCCGATAGGATAGGCCGGGCGTGATTCAACCCGAGAATCCGCGCCACACGACAACGCTGAGGAGACAGAGTGTCGGTTCTCGAGGGCTCCAGCATCCTCATCACCGGCGGCACCGGATCGTTCGGCAAGGCCTTCATCCGCCATGCCCTGACGCATATCAATCCTCGCCGTCTGGTCATCTTCTCGCGGGACGAGCTCAAGCAGTACGAGGTCAGGCAGCAGTTCGGAGACGACCCGCGTCTGCGGTGGTTCATCGGCGACATCCGCGACGAGCGCCGCCTCGCCCGGGCGCTGCACGGCGTCGACTACGTCGTGCACGCCGCCGCGCTCAAGCAGGTGGACACCGCCGAGTACAACCCGTTCGAATTCGTGAAGACGAACGTCCTCGGAAGTCAGAACGTGATCGAGGCGTCGATAGACGCGGGAGTCAAGCGCGTGGTCGCCCTGTCGACCGACAAGGCGTCGAGCCCGATCAACCTGTACGGAGCGACGAAGCTCACGGCCGACAAGCTGTTCATCACCGGCAACCACTACGCAGCCGCCTACGACACGCGTTTCGCGGTGGTCCGGTACGGCAACGTGATGGGATCCCGCGGCTCGGTGATCCCCTTCTTCGAGAGACTCGGCGCGGAGGGCAAGCCGCTGCCGATCACCGACCTGCGGTGCACGAGGTTCTTCATCACGCTGCCCCAGGCCGTCGAGATGGTCGTCGACACGTTCGAGCTGATGCAGGGTGGCGAGCTGCTGGTCCCGCGCATCCCCTCGATGAAGGTGACCGACCTCGCTCACGCCGTCGTGCCCGGAGCGGAGCTCGTCGACGTGGGCCTGCGACCGGGTGAGAAGCTCCACGAGGAGATGATCAGCCCCGAAGAGGGACGTCGCGCGGTCGTCGTCGCCGAGGGCAAGTACTTCATCATCCAGCCCGACCTCGCCTCCTGGGGCTACCAGGTGCCGCGGGACGCGGTGCCGGTGCCCGAGGGCTTCGCGTACCGATCCGACAGCAACGACGAGTGGTATTCGCAGCAGGAGATCGCGGAGATCATCGAGGCGGGGATCTGACGATGCTCCCCTACGGTCGGCAGTCCATCTCCGAGGACGACATCCAGGCGGTCGTCGACGTGCTCCGTGGCGACTGGCTCACCACCGGACCCGCCGTCGCCGCGTTCGAGAAGCGGCTCGGTGAGATCACGGGCGGGCACCGGGCAGTGACGGCGACGTCCGGCACCGCGGCCCTGCACATGGCCTACGCGGCCGCCGGTGTGACCGCCGGTGATGTCGTGATCTCCACCCCCATGACCTTCATCGCGACGACGGCGACGGCATCCATGCTCGGCGCGCGGATAGTCTTCGCGGACGTCGAGGCGGACACCGCCCTGATCGATCCTGACGCCGTCGATGCACTCGTGGACGAGAGCACCCGGGTGATCGCCGCGGTGGACTATGCCGGCCACCCCGCCGACTACGACCGGCTCGCGGCATCCGCCTCGCGTGTCGGCGCGCTCGTGCTCGACGACGCAGCGCACTCGATCGGCAGCACGTACAAGGGCCGACCGGTCGGCGACCTGGCCGACATCACGACGCTCTCGTTCTTCCCGACGAAGAACCTCACCACGGGCGAGGGCGGCGCGGTCGTGGCAAGAGACCCGGAGATCGCGCAGCGCGCGCAGGAGTTCCACAACATCGGCCTCGTCCGTGATCCCGAGCGCTTCCGAGTACTCGGCGAAGGAAGCTGGCACCAGGAGGTGCACGAGTTCGGGGTGAACTACCGGCTGACCGACATCGCGTGCGCGCTGGGGCTCTCGCAGCTCTCTCGACTCGAGGCCTTCAAACGTCGCCGGGCCGAGATCACCCGCCGGTACGACGAGGCGCTCGCCGGCATCGATGGGGTCACCACGCCCGTCCAGCGCGGCGATGTCGACGCGATGCGCCACCTCTACCCGGTGCGGATCCTCGAGGGTCGCCGTCGCGAGGTCTTCGATCGTATGCGGGAGCTCGGTGTCGGAGTCCAGGTGAACTACATGCCGGTGTACTGGCACCCCGTCTACGCGGACGCCGGCTACCGCCGCGGCATGTGCCCGAATGCGGAGGCTTTCTATCAGGAGGAGCTGTCGCTGCCGATCCACCCCGAGCTCACGGGTTCGCAGGTGGACCAGGTCGTCGACGCGCTCACCGAGGCGCTTCGTTGACACGGATCGGCATCATCACGCAGGCGCGGATGACGAGCACCCGCCTCCCCGGCAAGGTGCTGCTCCCCGCCGGCGGCCGATCACTGCTCGATCATCACATCGACCGGCTGCTCCGAACGGGCCTTCCCGTGGTCGTGGCGACGACCACGAACACGACGGACGACCCGATCGAGTCGCTGGCCCGATCCCGCGGCGTCGAGGTGTTCCGCGGCAGCGAGGCGGACGTGCTGAGTCGATTCGCCGGAGCGGCGACCGAGAGCGACCTGGATGCCGTCGTCAGGGTGACGTCGGACTGCCCCCTCATCGACCCGGCCCTCATCGACGAGGGGGTCCGGCGCTACACCGACCTGGATGACCCGACGGCGTACGTCTCCAACGTGATCGAGCGGACCTACCCCCGCGGCTTCGACTTCGAGGTGTTCTCGACCGCCGCGCTCCTCGACGCCGACGCCCGATCGTCGGACCCGACCGAGCGCGAGCACGTGACGCCCTACCTGTACCGCAACCGCAGCGGGCGCACCCGGCTCCACGCCGTCCTGCACGCCTCGGACGCGTCTCACTACCGTCTGACCGTCGATACCGCCGACGACCTCGTCGTCGTACGGGAGCTCATCGAGAAGCATGACGCCGCGGCCCTCGGGGCTGCCGACATCATCGCGATCCTGGACGAGCATCCGGCGCTCGCGTCGATCAACGCGCACGTGGAGCAGAAGAAGCTCGGAGAATGAGCGTCCCGCTCCCTCGCCCACTCCTCCGGCTTCAGGAGTTGTAGTCCGCGTTGTACCGGTCGAGCACGTCCGTGATCGGCGCGTCCAGCACGAGCTCCCCCTTGTCGAGATAGAGCCCGCGCGTGCAGAAGCGCCGCAGGTCCCGCTCGTTGTGGCTGACGAAGAACAGCGTGCGTCCCTCGGCGAGCAGCTCGTCGATGCGCTTGTAGCACTTGTCTCGGAAGGCCTTGTCGCCGACCGCCAGCACCTCGTCCACGAGGAGGATCGGCTCGTCGAGCTGCGAGACGACGGAGAAGGCCAGTCGCACCTTCATCCCGTTGGAGAGGTGCTTGTAGGGGGTGTCCTCGAAACCGGCGAGCTCCGCGAACGCGATGATGCCGTCGTAGCGGCGGGAGACCTCGTCGCGCGACATGCCGTGCAGGCCGGCGGTCAGCCGCACATTCTCCCTCACCGTGAGGTCGCCGACGAAGCCGCCGGTGATCTCGATGAGCGGGGCGACACCGCCGTTGACCTTCACTGTCCCCTCGTCGGAGAGCAGCACCCCGGCCACGAGGCGCAGCAGCGTCGACTTGCCCTGGCCGTTACGCCCGACGACCCCGATCGACTCCCCCGGCTGCACGGTGAACGTCACGTCGCGCAGCGCCCAGAACTCACCGGGACGCGATCGTCGAGAGGCTCCGGAGAACAGGTCCTTGAAGCTCCGCCGTCCCCGGCGGTTGCGGCGGAAGCGGACTCCCAGCCCGCGCACCTCGATGGCCGGCGGCATCACAGCTCCTTCAGCACGGGTCGCTCGAGCCCGCGGAACGTCCACATTCCCAGCGCGAGGATGGCGACGCACATCACCGCGCTGATGAGGACGGGGATCGGCTCCCAGAGGTCGGGGAAGAAACCCACCCGGTAGAGCGTGAAGATCCCGGCAAGCGGATTGAAGGCACCGATCGTGTCGAACGGGGCGGGCAGGTCGTTAAAGCTGTAGATGACCGGCGAGGCGTAGAAGAGTGCCCGCAGGATCAGGGCGGTCGTCCGTTCGAGGTCGGCGTACAGCACGCACAGCGGAGCCACGAGCAGCCCCAGCCCGACGAGGAGCACGGTCTGCATCACCATCGCGACGGGGAACCACAGCAGCGACCAGGTGACGGTGGCACCGCTGAACACGGCGAACAGCACGAGCACCGGGAGCGAAAACAGGAACTCGATGCCCTTGCTGAGCACGATGCGATTCACCCAGATCGACCGCGGTATCGCGGTCGATCGCACCAGACGCGAGTCCTTGCGGAACGCACGGGTGAAGTCGCCGACAGACGAGTTGAACCACACCCAGGGCAGCAGCGCCACGATGAGGAACACGATGTAGGGGTCCTCCCCCACGCTGCGGTGGAAGACCTGCGTGAAGACGAACCAGTAGATCGCGCTCATCACGAGCGGATCGAGCACCGACCAGAGGTAGCCGAGGAAGCTCGTCGCGTACCGGACCTTGAGGTCGCGGGCCGACAGCAGCCACAGCGAATGCAGGTACCGCCGCGGGGTGCCCGGCGCCCCGACAGCATCGTGACTCACGGTGTCGAGTCTACGAGAGCGAGTTGTTCCAGAGCGACAGCGCCGAGCCGATGGCCATGTGCATGTCGAGGTACTGGTACGTCCCGAGACGCCCGCCGAAGTGCACGTCCCTCTCGCCCTTCGCGAGGTCGCGGTAGGCCAGCAGACCCTGCCGATCGGTGTCCGTGTTCACCGGGTAGTAAGGCTCGTCGTCACGGGTCGCGAACCGGGAGAACTCGCGCATGATCACGGTCTTGTCGGACTCGTATACGTCCTTGCGCTCCGGGTGGAAGTGCTTGAACTCGTGGATCCGCGTGTACGGCACGTCCATGTCCGGGTAGTTCATGACGCTCGTGCCCTGGAAGTCGCCGACGTTGAGCACCTCCTGCTCGAAATCGAGCGTGCGCCAGCTCAGTGCGCCCTCGGCATAGTCGAAGTAGCGATCGACCGGGCCGGTGTACACCACGGGCAGCTGGCCGACGGTGGCCTTCTTGCTCAGCGGCTGCGACTCGTCGAAGTAGTCGACGTTGAGCTTGACGTCGATGTTCGGGTGGTCGGCCATGCGCTCGAGCCACGCCGTGTAGCCGTCGGTCGGGAGCCCCTCCCACGTGTCGTTGAAGTAGCGGTTGTCGTACGTGTACCGCACGGGAAGGCGGCTGATGATGTCGCCGGAGAGCTTCTGGGGGTCCGTCTGCCACTGCTTCGCCGTGTAGTCGCGGAAGAACGCCTCGAAGAGCGGACGACCCACGAGGGCGATGCCCTTCTCCTCGAAGTTCGCCGCGGTCTTCGCATCGAACTCGCCCGCCTGCTGCTTCACGAGAGCGCGGGCCTGGTCCGGTGTGTAGGCCGACTGGAAGAACTGGTTGATGGTGCCGAGGTTCACGGGCATCGGGAACACGGTGCCCTTGTGCGTCGTGTAGACGCGGTGCACGTAGTTCGTGAACGACGTGAAGCGGTTGACGTACTCCCACACGGTCGCGTTCGAGGTGTGGAACAGGTGGGCACCGTAGCGGTGCACCTCGATCCCAGTCTCGGGCTCCGCCTCGCTGTAAGCGTTGCCGCCGATGTGGTGACGACGGTCGATGACCATGACCTTGCGGCCGGCATCAGCCGCGCGCTCTGCGATGGTGAGGCCGAAGAAGCCCGATCCGACGACGAGGAGATCCATATTGCTGCTTTCTGCCTGGGGCTCAGGGACGCGCGGTTCTGGCCGCGGCACACAGCAGTCCACTCTAGCGGCAGGCCGCCCCGAGGAACCTGTCAGGCCGCCGTATCGAGGAGAGCGTCGACCGACTCCTCGATCTGCGGCCGCAGCATCCGCACGTACTCCAGGTTGAGGTGATCCGCGTCGTAGTAGACGGGGATGCCTCCGATGACGGCGTAGCAGGATTCCTCGTCGCAGAAGGAGGACGTGAGGTCCAGGGATCGCACGAGCGGCGAATCAGCCACGAGCGCCGCCGCGACGACCGGGTCGGAAGGCTGCGCCTGAGCGCGCGGGCGTGCGCACACGAGAGGGTCGGCTTCGTTCAGGAGCACGCAATCGGGAGACCGCACCTCGCCGTTGAAGGGCGGGTCGGCGAGCGCGAGCACCCGGGTGTCGGCAGACGCCCACGATCTCCAGTATTCCGCGAGCCCCTCCTCCATCTGCTGCGCAGACGGGATTCCGCTCCCGTCGTCGGCCGTCTGCAGCCTCGACGCCATCGCGGTGACGACGAGGTCGGGGCGCTCCTCCTCGATCGTCCGCGAAAGGTCGCCCGCCCAGGTCTCGCATCGTTGCGCGTCCTCCGGCGCCCACGCCCCCCGGAAGCCCACGAAGGACACGTCCGCCACCGGGCACCCTCCGTAGTAGCTCGTGGTGACGATCCACTGACGTTCTCTGGCGAGATCGAAGATCGCGCCCTGCCACTGCTGCGCATGCGAATCGCCGACGAGCCACACCCTGGTCGGGTCCGCCGCGCCGCCGGAGAAGTCGCATTCGAGGGTGGTCTTCTGGTCGCCGTAGGCGAGGATGGGAAGGAACTCCCCGCACTCCTCGGGCGTGTAGAAGTACTCGTTCGCCGAGGTCATCACAGAGTAGTCGGCGGGTCCGAACCGATCGTCGCACTCGGCGCCGGGGGCGAGGGCCGCCGGCCCCTCGCAGGACGACGCGACCACCTCCGTCGGCGGTTTGTCGGCCTCGACCCGCGCGTGGTACCAGGTGAGGGTGGCGGTGACGAGGGCAGCGACGACGAGCATTCCTGCGAGCATGAGCCCCACAGCCCGCGCGGAAGACCCGCTCCAGAACCGCCACCGTTGACCGGCGTCCTCGACGTAGCGCTTCGTCAGCGCCGCCAGTGCGAGCGCGAGAAGCAGTACGGCCGCCTTCGAGAGCGTGGTTGCCTCGCTGCCGATCACGAACGGCGCCGCGACGATGAGGGGCCAGTGCCAGAGATACAGCGAATAGGAGATTCCGCCGACCCATTGCACGGGTCGCAAGGCCGTCACAGTGGAATGCCAGAGGGACGCGTTCGAATTGCCGGCGATGATGACCGCCGCAGTGCCGAGCACCGGGATGAGCGCGACGTGGCCAGGGAAGGGTGTCGCATGGTCGAACACCAGCGCGGAGTAGGCGATGAGCCCGAAGCCGACGAGGCTGAGGACGTTCGCGGTCAGGCGCGAGAACCGGATGCGAGCGCCGACGAGCGCGACGGCCCCGCCGATCGCGAACTCCCAACCTCGCGTGAACGTGGCGAAGTACGCCTGGGACGGAGCGATGACCGTGTACACGATGCTCGAGGCGAACGAGAGGATGCCGATGCCCGCGACGACGACGATCAGTGCCGTCGACGTCCGAGCTCGCGCCGAACGACGAGATGCCGGCTGCGATGAGCGCTTCGACAGAGCGAGCGCGCCCAGCAGCAGCAGCGGCCAGATGATGTAGAACTGCTCCTCGACCGACAGCGACCAGTAGTGCTGTGCGACGCTCGCCGCATCGTTGAGTGCGGAGTAGTTGACCGACATCGACGCCAGGAACCAGTTCTCGACGTATCCCGCGCTGGCGGCGATCTCCCAGGCGTTCCGGCCCCACCGGGGGTATGGCAGGAATGCCACCACCAGAATGAGCGAGGCGACGAGGACGAGGAACGCAGCCGGCAGCAGACGGCGGATGCGGCGGGCGTAGAAGGCACCCAGCCGCACCGTTCCGGTCCTGGTCATCTCTCCCACGAGGTGCCCCGTGATGAGGAAGCCGGAGATCACGAAGAAGACATCGACGCCCACGTACCCGCCGGTCAGCCGCAGCGGCCAGAGGTGGTTCAGGACGACTAGACCGATCGCCACGGCTCGCAGCGCCTGGATATCGGTGCGGAAGACCCGCGCCTTGGGTGTCGACGCCGCACGCTCCGCAGTCTGCAGCGGCGAGCTCACGGAACGAGGTACTCCCGGAGCAGCTCGTCGCTCTGGCGGGGGACGAATCCGCAGGACCGCGTACGTGCGAGATCGAGGACGCTGTACAGCGGGCGTGGAGCGACGGGAGCGGATGCCGAGGCGAAGTAGTCCTCGGTGGAGACTCCGGTCACCCGAGCCGGATCGTGGCCCGTGAGCTCGAACACCTGACGGGCGATGTCCGCCCAGGTCACGACGTCGCCCTCCGACGTGAGGTTGTACACGCCGTAGTCGGGACGGACCTCGAGGAGGTGCCGGATGAACGCGGCGATCTGCGATGCGAATGTCAGCCGCCCGCGCTGGTCGTCCACGACCTTGGGGTCGATGCCCCGCTCGGCGAGCGAAGCCATGGTGCGCACGAAGTTGCCACCACTGCCGATCACCCACGAGGTGCGCACGATGTAGTGCCGCGGCGCGGTGGAGACCGCGAGGTCTCCCGCCGCCTTGGACTGCCCGTACACGCCGAGGGGGCCGAGCGGATCGCTCTCCCGGTAGGGCCGCTCCGAGGACCCGTCGAACACGTAGTCGCTCGACACGTGCACGAGCGTGATGCCGTTCTCTGCAGCGATCCGAGCCAGTGCAGCGGGGCCGGCGGCGTTCACCGCCCATGACGCCGTGCGTCCTTCGGGCGTCTCCGCCTGATCCACCGCCGTATAGGCGGCGGCGTTGATGATCGTGTCGTAGTCGCGCCAGCGCCGCGCGCCGGCGAGATCGGGCGCGCCCAGATCGAACTCGTCGCGAGTGGTCCACTCGACGTGGTCGAGTCCGTCGAACTCGCCACGCAGTGCGGTGCCCAGCTGTCCGCCGGCGCCCACGATCAGCGTCTTCCGTGCGGCGATCGGCTGCACGTCGGCGAGGCGGGGGTGACCGAGGTCCTTCGCCGAGACCTCGGCATCCGACAGAGGGATCGGCCATTCGACGGCTGCGGTCTCGTCCGCGAGGTTGAGGAACGAGTATGCGGCGTCCGGCGACCAGTGGTCGTTCACGAGATAGGTGTACGCAGTGTCCGGCTCGAGCGTCTGGTACGAGTTGCCGACGCCACGAGGCACGAAGATCGCCTTCGACGGGTCCAGCTCCGTCGTGAAGACGGCGCCGAAGGTCGGCCCTTCGCGCAGGTCCACCCAGGCGCCGAAGATGCGTCCGGTGGCGACCGAGACCCACTTGTCCCAGGGCTCGGCGTGGATGCCCCGAGTTGTCCCCACCGCGTCGTTGAAGGAGACGTTGTTCTGCACGGGACCGAAGTCCGGGAGCCCGGCGGCGGTCATCTTCTCGCGCTGCCAGTTCTCCTTGAACCAGCCTCGCGAGTCGCCATGCACGGGGAGATCGAAGACCACCAGCCCGGGGATCGTCGTCTCCGTCCTGCTCAACGGCTTGCCGAACTCGATGTCACCCACGCTTCACTGTCCCTTCGAGGCGTAGAAGGCCTCGGTCTGATCCTTGGACGGCGCCCACCACGACTCGTTGTCGCGATACCACCGGATCGTCGCGGCGAGCCCCGACTCGAAGTCCGCGAACTGCGGCGACCAGCCGAGCTCGGTGCGCAGCTTGGTCGAATCGATCGCGTAGCGCAGGTCGTGCCCCGCTCGATCCGTGACGTGGTCGTATGCGTCGCGCGGCTGCCCCATCTCCTCCAGGATCAGCTCGACGACCTCCTTGTTGTTGCGCTCGCCGTCAGCGCCGATCAGGTAGGTCTCGCCGATCTCACCCTTCTCGAGGATGGTCAGCACGGCCGAGGAGTGGTCGTTCGCGTGGATCCAGTCGCGGACGTTCTCGCCGGCGCCGTAGAGCTTCGGGCGGATGCCGCGGATGACGTTGGTGATCTGCCGCGGGATGAACTTCTCGACGTGCTGGTACGGGCCGTAGTTGTTCGAGCAGTTCGAGATCGTCGCCTGCACGCCGAAGGACCGCACCCAGGCGCGCACCAGCAGGTCGCTGCCGGCCTTGGTCGACGAGTACGGCGACGACGGGTTGTACGGAGTCTGCTCGGTGAAACGCTCGGGGTCGTCGAGCTCCAGGTCGCCGTACACCTCGTCCGTGGAGATGTGGTGGAAGCGCGTGCCGTGCTTCCGCGCGGCCTCCAGCAGCGTGTACGTCCCGATGATGTTCGTGTCGAGGAACGGCCGCGGGCTGTGCAGCGAGTTGTCGTTGTGCGACTCGGCCGCGTAGTGCACGACCGCATCGGCCTCGGCGGTGAGCCGGTCGACGAGCTCTGCGTCAGTGATGTCGCCGTGGACGAAGCGGACCCGGTCCTCGGGCAGCCCGGAGAGCGACGCCCGGTTGCCGGCGTACGTGAGCGCGTCGAGGACGGTGACGGTGTGCTCGGTGTTCGCGACCGCGTAGTGCACGAAGTTGGACCCGATGAAGCCGGCGCCGCCGGTGACGAGGATGTTCGACATCAGCGACCTCTTTCCAGTGTCTCGAGCAGATAGGTTCCGTAGCCCGACTTCACGAGCTTCTCGGCGCGCTCGCGCAGCTGCCCGTCGGTGAGGAAGCCCTGACGCCAGGCGACCTCTTCGGGTACGCCGATGCGCAGGCCGGTACGGCGCTCCATCGTGCGGACGTAGTCCCCGGCATCCGACATCTGGTCGAATGTCCCGGTGTCGAGCCACGCCGTCCCGCGCGGAAGCACCTCCACCTGCAGGCTCCCGCGCTCGAGGTAGGCGCGGTTCACGTCGGTGATCTCGTACTCGCCACGGGCGCTGGGCTCGAGCGTCCGGGCGATCTCGACGACGTCGTTGTCGTAGAAGTAGAGTCCGGGAACCGCGTAGTTGCTCTTCGGCTGGGCGGGCTTCTCCTCGAGGGACACGGCGCGCCCCTCCGCGTCGAACTCGACCACTCCATAGGCGGAGGGCTCGGCGACCCAGTAGGCGAACACGGCTCCCCCGTCGACGTCGGTGTACCGCTTGAGCTGAGTGCCCAGACCGGGTCCGTAGAGCAGGTTGTCGCCGAGGACCAGAGCGACCTTGTCGTCGCCGATGAAGTCGGCGCCGATCACGAAGGCCTGAGCGAGTCCGTCCGGAGACGGCTGCTGAGCGAACGTCAGGTTCACTCCGAACTGCGATCCGTCGCCGAGGAGACGCTCGAACTGCTCCGCGTCGTGCGGGGTGGTGATGATCAGGATGTCCTTGATCCCCGCAAGCATGAGCGTCGAGAGCGGGTAGTAGACCATCGGCTTGTCGTACACCGGAATGAGCTGCTTGGAGATGCCGATCGTGATCGGGTGCAGTCTGGTTCCGGAGCCGCCGGCGAGGATTATGCCTTTCACCCCCATATCGTGCCACACCCCGACTGGGAGCCCCCAAAGCCACGGTGGACTTGCGCCACACTGATCACACTGGCATCATCAGTTGATTTCCGTCACAATGAGCAGGTGACCGGCTCAAAATCCCCACGTGTGCGCGGCCTCATCGCCAGCGCGGCGGCCATCGTCTTCTCCGTCTCGCTCCTCGTCGCGACCCCGACCGCAGCGAGCGCTGCGCCGGTGCCGTCCTCCGGCGCCCTCTCGACCGTGGCGTCGAGCGCGACAGTCGCGGCCGCGCAGGGGTCAGCCGCGACCGGGATAGCCAAGACGGCGAATCTCGCGCTCTTCCGACCGGGCAACATCATCGCCGACGCCGTGTTCTTCAATCCCGCGACGATGGATGTCGGCCAGATCGACAGCTTCCTGCGCGGCAAGGTGAAGGCGTGCCGTTCCGGGTACACGTGTCTGAAGGACTGGCGCCAGAACACGCCGACGCGGCCCGCCGACAACTACTGCCGAGGGTATGCAGGCGCCGGCAACGAGTCCGCCGCGACGATCATCTACAAGGTGGCGCAATCGTGCGGCATCAATCCGCAGGTGCTCATCGTCATGCTCGAGAAGGAGCAGAGCCTCGTCACGATGACCTACCCCGGCATCGGCCGCTTCAACGCCGCGATGGGCCAGGGATGCCCCGACACCGCAGGCTGCGACCCCAACTACGCCGGCTTCTTCTATCAGGTGTACGGCGCCGCGCGTCAGATGAAGATCTACGCCGAGGGCCGCTGGTTCACTTACTACGCGCCGGGCAAGACGTGGAACATCCTGTACAACCCCGATCGCGCCTGCGGCTCCTCCCCCGTGTACGTCGAGAACACGGCGACGGCCGCACTGTACTACTACACGCCGTACCAGCCGAACCGCGCCGCGATCCTCGCGGGATACGGCGAGGGCGACAACTGCTCCGCGCACGGGAACCGGAACTTCTACCAGTTCTTCACCGACTGGTTCGGCAGCACCCAGTCCGCGCCGCTCGTGCAGGGCGTGGGGCAGACGAATGTGTATCTGCTCTCCGGCGGGCTCAAGTGGCGAGTCGGCAACCTGGAGGACCTGGCCGCCTTCCAGTCGCGGCTCGGAGGCGTCGCATCGGTTCCGGCCTCGTACGTCGACCGGATTCCCACCGGGTCGGACGTCTCCCGCTACGTGCACGATGCGCGCACCGGGACTCTCTACATCCTCGATCCCGACGGAACCAAGCATCGGTTCACCAGCCCTGACCAGATCACGAGATTCGGGTACTCCTTCCCGTCGTACGTCAACGTGGACGCGTCGCTGCTCGACCGGTTCACCCCGGGCGCGGACGTCGCCGACTTCTTCCGCGTGTGGGACGGCCCAGAGCTCTACCTCTTCGACAAGGGCACCAAACGCCACATCGCGACCTACGCCACCTGGCAGTCGGTGTCCAAGGGCACGCCCGGCTACGTCGCCTACATGCCGTCGGCCCCCGCGAAGGCCCTTCCGCACGGTCCCGCGATCATCGCGGCGAACACCCTGGTGCGCGCGGCTTCGTCCGGCGACGTGCAGGTGGCTCTCCCGAGCGGCAGCCTGCTGCGCATCCCCAGCTTCGCGCTGGCCGGCGAGTTCGGAGCGACGAGCTACGCCATCCTGCCGGATGCGTCGCTGGCGCCCAATCCCCGTCTCGCCGGCAGCCTGACGCCCATCGTCCAGTGCGGCGCCACCACGTATGTGGCCTCCGCCGGCCGACTCGTGGCGGTCTCTGGGACTGCGCTGGGCGGCGTCACCCCCGTCAAGCTCTCAGCCCCGGACTGCGGCGCTTTCACCGTCTCGTCGTCGTCCCAGGCCTCTCCGCTGTTCTTCCAGGTGCCCGCGTCCCCCGAGGTGTACGCACTGGAGGGCGGCAAGCTGCGTCATGTCCGGAGCTATGCGCTTCTGCAGCAGCTCAACGGGTCGCGCCCGCTCACTCTCGTGAACTGGTCGCGTGCCACTGTGAACGACTTCCTGACGGGCCCCCACCTCGAGGACGGTGTCTTCGTGAAGTTCACCGGACAGTCGGAGGTCTATCAGAACTCCGCCGGTCAGCTTCGCCACGTCCGGGACTACGCCACGCTTCTGACGCTGAACGGGGGCCGCGTCCCCTCGGTCCTCGAGCTCAAGTCGGACTGGAAGTCGATGTACAAGTTCGGGTCTCCCGTCCTCGCGAGCGGCACCTTCGTGCAGTTCGCCGGAGAGGGCGAGGTGTACCGGTACACCGACGCTCAGCTCCACCACGTCCAGTCGTACGCGAGCCTCGTGCGCCTCGGTCAGGGAAGCCTGCCGCCGATCATCACGCTCGCTGCCGACCTCAAGGCCGGGTATTCGATCGGCACCCCGATTCCGTGAGCCGGAGAACCTCCGCGACTGTGGGATCGTAGAAGCATGAACTCTGCGAAGGATCAGACGCTGGTCATCGTGCCTGCTTGGAATGAAGCGAGGAACGTCGGAGCGACCGTCACGGAGATCCTGCAGGCGAGCCCTTCGTACGATGTGCTCGTGATCGACGACGGCTCGACGGACGACACCGCGAAGGTGGCCAGGGCTGCCGGCGCACGCGTTATGACGCTGCCGTTCAATCTCGGGGTGGGCGGCGCGATGCGCACCGGATTCACGTACGCCCAGCGCATGGGGTACGAGCGGGCCATTCAGGTCGACGCCGACGGACAGCACAATCCCGCCGACATCGACAGGGTGCTCAGCGGGCTGGAGGCTGCCGACATCTCGATCGGAGCGCGCTTCGCCGACGTGGGCGACTACTCGGTGAAGGGACCGCGCCGGTGGGCGATGGTCTTCCTGGCGAGGACCGTCTCCAAGGTCGCCAAGACACGCCTCACGGACGTGACCAGCGGTTTCCGCGCGGCGAACCGGCGCGCCATCGCCCAGTACGTCGACTACTACCCGGCCGAGTATCTCGGCGACACGATCGATTCCCTCGTCGCCGCATGTCATGCAGGCCTCACGGCGACCCAGATCCCCGTGGCGATGCGACCGCGCACGCACGGCACGCCCAGCCAAGGCCCCATCGGCGCATCGATCTACCTCTTGAGGTCGGTGTTCGCACTCGGCCTCGCACTCGTCCGCGGCTCGATCACACGGCCGCGCAGCATCTCGGGAGAGACCCCCGCATGATCATCTTCGTCGGAATCGCTCTCTCGCTGGCGATTCTCGTGCTCGTCCTCTGGATGCTCATCGCCCGTCGGATCCGAGAGAAGTACGCGGTCATGTGGATCGTGATCGCTCTCTGCGTGCTCATCCTCGGACTCTTCCCGCAACTCCTCCTGTGGGCGACCGCGACGCTCGGCGTACAAGTCCCGGCGAACCTCCTCTTCTCGCTCGCCATCGTGCTGCTGCTCGGTGTCTCTCTGCACCTGTCGTGGGAGATCTCCCAGGCTGAGGACGAGATCAGACGAGTCGCAGAGGAAGCCGCTCTGTCCCGGACGCAGATCGAGGTCCTGAGCGAACGCCTCGAAGCCCTCGAATCCCGTCTGCAGGCCGGTCACGACGGCTCCGCGCCGCCGCCCGTCTCGTGAGCACGGAGGTACCCGTGCCGTCGCGGGCGAGCGCGTGGGCGGTGGTCACGGTCTACCGGCCCGACAGCACCCCGCCCCTCCTCGCGCAGCTCGCGCCGCAGGTCGATGGCATCGTCGTGGTCGATGACGGCAGCGGTCCCGACGTCGAAGACGTCCTCCAGGCTGTGCGCCGCCTCGGCCACGACGTTCTCGCACTGACGGAGAACTCCGGAATCGGCGCGGCGTTGAACGCCGGCATCCGTCGCGCGCGAGAAGCCGGGGCGGATCTGATCGTCACCTTCGACCAGGATTCGGAGGTCTCCTCGACCTACGTCGAAGAGTTGATGACCGCTCACGACGCGGCGACCGCCGCGAGTTTCGCCGCCGGACCGGTGGTGCCGGAGTACTTCGCCGATGTCAGCCAAGCCGAGGCCTCCGACGCATCGTCGCCGGTTCTGGCCTCCCATGCGATCCAGTCAGGGATGCTGATCCCCGTGAACGTCCTCGATCGCGTGGGCATGATGGACGAACATCTCTTCATCGACCTCGTGGACACCGACTTCGAACTCCGTTGCGCAGCGGCCGGGCTCCCGTGCATCGTCTCGCGAGGATCCAGATTGGAGCATCGGCTGGGCGCACGCTATCGCCTGCGCGGTCCGCTCGGCGCCCTGCTTCCGGCGGTGACGCTCAGTACCCCTTTCCGGTACTACTACCGGGCTCGCAATCGGATCATCATCGATCGGCGCCACCGCCGCTTCCGTTCCCGGCTGATCCGGGAAGGACTCGCTGACCGGATCTACTTCCTGGTGGCCCTCGCCCTCGCGAAGCCGCGCAGACCGATGTGGGTCCTGCTGCGCCGGGGCACTCAGGACGGCCGTGCGGGGAGGGGTGGCCGGATGCCGGCCGATCTGGCGGCTCAGGCCGCGGCGATCACATGGCGGGCGGAACGGCAGCCGGAGTGACTCCGTCGGCCTCCGACGCACCCCGACGATAGGTCGACAGCGCGGGCCCCGCGAGCACGACGAGCGCCGCGAATTCGGATGCCGCCACTCCCATGGCGATGACCTCGGCCGCGCCGAGGAACGATCCCGCGAGCATGATGGTCAGACCGACCACCGCCGCGGTGATGGTCGCCATGAAGACCACACGCGCGCGGTTCGCCGGGATCAGGAGGTTCCGGATGAGCGGCGTCGCCATCGAGATGCAGAAGAACGCGATGCCGAAGAACGCGCACGGCAGCGGATCGGCAGCCACCTTCGGACCGAAGACGAGGGCGGTGGCCCAGGGCCCCAGGAGGGCGATGGCGAATCCTCCCAGCATCCCCAGCGCCCCGTGGGCGATGAGGGCGAACCTCTGGCGCGCGCGGGCGTCGACGGCGGAGCGGTCGAGGACCCAGGCCTGGAGGGCATTCCCGACGGCGACGATGAGGAGGGTGCCGATCCTGTAGGCACGGTCCGCCGACGCGAACGCGCTGGCGTCGGCGGCGTCGAGGCCGGCGGTCGCGATCGGGATGGAGGTCGAGCCGTACGCGTTGCCGGTCGCGTCGATCGCGGCGGTCGGAGCGAGCATCCTGATGATGCGTCGGAACGCGGGGGTCCGCCGCTCCTCGCGCAGACGGGCGTGTGCATTGAGCCACGCGTGGATCGCATACGCGGGAAGACAGAGAGCCAGCAGCAGGGCCGGGTACGCGAGGATCGCCCCCCAGAACGCGATCAGCGGAAGGGCGATGAGGGATGCAGCGAGCTTCGGCAGCGCATCGAAGATCATCAGCCCGCGCGCATCCCCCTGACCGATGCAGAACCAGGCAGGCGTGAGCCCGGACGCGGTCATGGCGACAGCCACGGCGATGGTCTCGACGCGGTACGCCGGTCCGGAGACGGCTGCGGCGACGATGCCCGCGAGAGGCATCACCACGGCGGCCAGGATCAGACGCGATCGGAGGCTCTCATGCAGGATGACGGCCCGTTCGGCCCGGGAGTCGCTGCGGGCGACGCGGACCGGCCCGAGGATCCCCCAGCCGAAGAGCACGCCCACCATGCCGAGGATCCCGATCGACTGACCGGCTGAGAAGTTCGCCCACCCCTCGTCTCCCACGATCCGCGAGATGACCGGAAGTATGATGAAAGGTGCGAGCGCTGAGAGAACCGGGGCGCCCGTGAAGCCCGCGAGCCTGAGCATGAGTGACCGCATCCCCCCCAGTGTATGCGCCCGTGTTCATGAAGAGAGACCTGAGCCTTGACAGACAGACCGAGCGTCAGCGTGTGCATGGCCACCTACAACGGCGCCCGTTTCCTCCGCGAGCAGATCGACTCGATCCTCGAACAGCTGCATCCCGGTGACGAGCTCGTCATCGTCGACGACGCCAGTTCCGACGACTCCGTCGCGATCGCCGAGTCCATTGCGAGCCCCCTCATCACCATCCACCGCAACGAGCGGAATCTCGGATACGTCCGATCGTTCGAGCGTGCGATGGGCCTTGCTCGCGGCGACGTCCTGCTGCTCGCGGATCAGGACGACATCTGGACCGAGGGACGCGTCGACGCGCTGCTCGGCGCCACCGAGACCTCAGCGGTCGTCGCGTCCAATCTCGTTCTCCTCGAGTCCGGACAGCCGCTGCGCTCGCCCCTCACGGCCCGTCCGTGGATGCTGCGTTCCGACGCCGGCGGACACGTCGTGCGCAACGAACTGAGCATCCTGGCGGGGAACGCTCCGTACTTCGGGTGCGCGATGGCCGTACGACGCGATGCGCTCGACTTCGTGCTGCCCTTCCCCGGGTTCCTCGACGAGTCGCACGACCTGTGGATCGCGACATCGGCGAACGTCGCCAGGGAGCTCGCTCACGTCGAGGCACCCACCGTGATGCGTCGCGTGCATGAGGACAACGCGTCGTCCGCGAGACCTCGAGGCATCGTTGCGGCGCTTCGTTCACGCGTGTTGCTCGTCAGACTGTGGCGCGAAGCGCTCCGACGGCGTGCTCGGCGCAGCGCCGCGCGTCCCTGAGAGTGGCTCAGCCGCCGACCGCGGCGCGAACCAGGGGCGCGAGCTCGCGCTGGAACCACCCGGTGAGTGAGAGCGCGTACGACCCGCTCAGGTGATTCTCGTCGCTGAACGCGATCAGCCCGCCGACCACGGCGTGACAGGTGCCCTCCGGGCAGACCACCGAGCGGAGGTCGAGCAGCGGAATCCCTTCGCCGGCGGCGACGTCTTCGACCCATGTGTCGGTGGGCGAATCCGTCCATGCACACGCATCGGTCACCTCCCCTGCGGCAAGAATGCACGCGGGTCCCGTTATCAGGTCGCCGTCGCGCACGTCGCGGCCATCCACGTTGGGGGTGTCGGTGACCACGATGACCGACTTGCCTGCAGCGCGGAGCTCTCGGAATGCGCCGGCCGCGTTCTCGGGCCATTCCCCGCTGTCGCCGCGGGTGCTCACGATGACGACCTGGAGATCGGGGTCGGCGGCCGCGGCGTCGATGGCTTCGGCTCCCCACGCGGCGCATCGTGCGGCATTCTCGTCATCGGCACTCGACGCGACACGGAAAGGGTTGCACGCTTGGCGCGTCTCGACCCGCAGATCCCAGCCGTTCTCCTCGGAGACCTTCTGCAGGGGCGCCACGATGTGGTCCGCGTGGGAGTCGCCGATGAGGAGGACGTTGGCGGATGCCGGTTCGGCGGCGCCGAACGCACACGATCGCTCCACCCAGCTGCCGACGGTCTCACTCGAGCACGCATCGGCGGCAGCCCCCGCATCGAACCACGCCCACGGCCCGTCGCCCTGAGCGAAGGTCGGATCCACGTATTCGGTGTAGGCGAATGCATCGTCGCAGTCGTTGTACACCGCCTGCGCTCCGACGCAGTCGTCAGCCCCGGTCCCGCTGCCTTCGAGCTGTTCCTGGAGGTCCTGCTGACGCTGGTCCACGGCTGCCTGAAGAGCGTACGCCGCCGGAATCACCGCACCGACGATCAGGATGATGCTCGCGGCCATCGCACCGAAAGTGACGCTGCGCCGGCGGAACAGGCCCTTGGGACGCCGGAACGGTCGTTCGACATAGCGCTCGGTGAGCAGGGCGAGAACGCCTGTCGCCGCGAGGATGAGCGGAATGCGCACCCATGACGGCCACTCGCCGACGTTCGCCGCGACCACGACGATGAGGGGCCAGTGCCACAGGTAGATCGAATACGAGAGGTCCCCCACCCATTGCACCGGACCGATATGGCTCAGCCGTTGCGGCGACAGCCCGAAGTCGCTGTCACCGAGCACGATCAGCAGCGCAGTGGCGCCGACCGGTATCAGGGCGATCGCCCCGGGGAAGGCAGTGCCTGCTCCGAAGGCGAAGGCGGAGCCGACGATCGCTGCGAGGGCGGCCCACGACAATGCCACATGCACGGTCTTGGCGAGACGAACCGTGGGGACGAGTGCCACGATCCCGCCCAGGGCGAACTCCCACGCTCGGGTGGTGGTGATGAAGTACGCGGACGGCTGCGACCTCGCGGTCTCGACGATCGAGAACACCAGCGATGCGATGAAGACGAGCAGCAGTACGAGGAGCACCGCCCGCCTCGTCGTCACGGTGGTGGCGCGGGCGCTCCGTCGATCACCGTGAGAAGGCCTGCCCCGCAAGGCGAGGAAGACCGCGACGACGAGGAGCAGTGGCCAGACGAGGTAGAACTGCTCCTCGACGGAGAGCGACCAGTAGTGCTGCACCAGCGATTCCGGGTTGCTGGCGTTGAGGTAGTCGACCGCACTCGCCGCGAGATTCCAGTTGAGTATGTATCCGGAGGCGAAGGCGATCTCGGTGAAGTTCTGCACTCGCGTGATCCCGGGCATCACGGTGAAGGTCAGCACTGCGCAGACGGCGAGCACGAGAAGCGAGGCGGGAAGAAGGCGCCGCACGCGGCGAGCCCAGAACTCGGTGACACGCACGGTGCCCGTCGCTTCGAGCTCGCGCACCAGGTGGGCCGTGATCAGGAATCCGCTGATGACGAAGAAGACGTCGACGCCGATGTATCCGCCAGGGAGCAGCGCAGGCAGCAGATGGAACACCACCACGAGAGTGACGGCCAGAGCCCTCAGTCCTTGGATGTCGAGGCGCTTGCCGCCGGCACCGGCCTTCGGAGGCGCGCTCGCCGGCCTGAAGCCGCCCTGCCGCGAGAGCGTCTCCGTGCTCACTTGAGGAGGTTCCGCTTGCTCATCTCATCCAGCGACCGCTGGTAGCCGTCTTCTTCCACGGGCTCCGTCAGCACCCACTCGACGAAGGATGCGACGCCTTCGCGGAAGTCGGTCGCCGGGCGGAATCCCAGGACCTCTTCGAGGTGTGCGGTGTCGGCCACGTTGTGACGGATGTCCCCGAGCCGGTAATTGCCGGAGATGCGAGTGGGCACCTCCCGGCCGAAGGCCTCGAACAGCGCGGCCACGACCTCGTTGACCGTCGTCGCGACACCGGAGCCGACATTGAAGGTCTCCCCGGCAGCGCGCTCGTCCGTGGATGCGAGATAGGTCGCTTCGACGACGTCGTCGATGTAGACGAAGTCACGGCTTTCCTCGCCGTCCTCGAAGATGTTGATGTCCTTGCCCTGGCGGATCAGTGTGGAGAAGATCGAGAGGATGCCGGTGTAGGGGTTCTTCAGCGACTGACCGGGGCCGTACACGTTCTGATAGCGGACCGACACCCCCTCTTTGCCGATGGTGGGAGCCACCGTCATGACGAGCGATTCCTGCATCTGCTTCGTGATGCCGTAGACGCTCGAGGGGTGCAGCTTCGCGTTCTCGTCGGTCGGTACGAGCGTCAGCGCACCCTCACCCGGGTGGTGGACGTCAAAGTCGCCGGCCGCCATGTCGGCATCCTTGCGGTGACTCGGATACACCAGACGACCGTCGTCCGTGCGATACGAGCCCTCGCCGTAGATCGACCGGGAGGACGCGATCACGACGCGACGGACGGTGTTGGTCTCGTTCGCGAGGAGGTCGAGCAGCTTCGCGGTGCCGCCCACGTTGGCCTCGACGTAGCGGTCGATCTCGTACATCGACTGTCCGGTGCCGGTCTCAGCGGCCAGGTGCACGACGATGGTCGCCCCCTCGAGTGCCCGACGCAGATCATCGACGGAGGTGACCGTCCCCTCGATCACCGAGGCGATGCCGTCCAGCGAGCGCAGGAGCGGGGACGTGGTCGCCGGGTCCTCGCCGTGCACCTGCGGGATGAGCGCGTCGAGGACCGTCACCCGGTGTCCGTCCTTCGCGAAGCGGGCGGCGAGGCGCGTGCCGATGAAGCCCGCTCCCCCGGTGATCAAGACGTGCTCAGGCATCGGTTGGCCCTCCAGAAAGTCGTTCGGCGAGACGTTCACGCCGGGCGTCCGCTCAGATGGAGAAGATATGCGCCAGCGTCGATTGTAGTCCAGCGCTGTTGCCGTGCCTGAGTACGCCGGGCAGCTCGGCGATGGCGTGGAGACGCGACATCAGGCGCACTCTGGCGGTGCGGGCGGTGCGGCGCCACCCGTGACCCGCCGCCAGAGCCGAGGCCTGCCGGTAGTACGTGCGTTCGTCCCTGAACCGGCGACCGTCCAGAAGCGTCTTCTGCGAAGCGCTCGATCCGTGACGGCGATATGAGAAGACCACCTGGGGGTCGTATGCCAGCACACCGCCCTCGAACGCGACGTCCATGAGAAGCGCCAGGTCCTGGATGATCGGGAGGCCGTCCCGGAAGTCGATGCGCTTGAGAGTCTCGGTCCGGAACGTCAGCGACGGCCAGTACAGCCAATCGCCGCGGATCAGGCTCGTCGCCATCTGCTCGCCCCGCAGCACCGCGATGCCCTGCCGACGACGCGGTGCGAGCAGGCCCTGCTTGACTCGGTCCACCAACGGTGTCACCGGCGCACCGTTCTCGTCGATGACGACCACGCCGGGTTGGATCACATCGGCGTCGGGTACCGAGCGGATCACCGCACGGATGACCTCCAGATAGCGGGGATGCATGAGGTCGTCGCACCCCAGGATCGTGATGAACGGGCTCGTCGCCCGCCGGATCGCCTCTCGATAGTTCTCCGTGATGCCGAGATTCACCTCGTTGCGCACGTACTCGATGCGCGGGTCCTCGATCGCCGCGAAGTACTCCGCCACCGTGGAGTCGGGATAGCAGTCGTCGATGACGATGAGGCGCCAATCCTGAACGGTCTGCGCTCGCACGGAGTCCACGGTCTCGTACAACAGGCCGGGGTCGCCCCAGAACGGCACGAAGATCTCATGAGTCACAGCGTCAGCATCCCGTCACCTCGTACAGCTTCGCGGTCCCTTCGGAATCGATGAGGGTCACCGCATCGGACACGGCGAGACGGCGGAGACCGTCGTAGTCGTGCTTCGCCCCGTGGATCTCGTCGGCGCCGAAGTCCAAAACGTATCTCGTCCCCGTGCGCTCCACCGCGTCGCACACTGCCGAGCCGGGCTTCGCGCCCGCCAGATCATCGAGGATGAGCTGCTCGTCCTCCGTGAGCTCCATCAGCACGTGCGGCATCGTGACGCGGCGGTCGGCATAGGCGTATGCCATGCCCGCCCCGGTCCAGCCGCTGCCGGCGATCACGGCGTCCTCCGGGACCTCCTCCGGGAGCCGCTCCATCAGCTCGAGCTCGTCCGTGGAGACGAGCCGTGACTCGTCGCTGTACGCGTACACGGCGGACACGAATCGGATCGCCTGCTGGTTGGTGTAGAGCTGCGCGCCGAGGAGCACGACTCCGACCGCGCCGAGAACCGCGACGACGGCTCGACGCGACCCCGCCTCGCCCGTCGTGATCCGTCGGACCCACTCGGAGACGACGTAGCCCCCATACGCCGCGATCGGCACCACGAGCATCGGCAGCAGTGCTGCGAGGCGTGGCGAGTTGTTGTACCACGCGGCTGTGAGCAGGTCGCGGAGCGTTGGCCACACCATGGCGCTCGCGACCACGTACAGGGTCGCCACGATCACGTAGAACACGATCGGCAGGGCGGCCGACAGCGTCTGCCGCCGGAGCAGCGCGGCCCCGCCCACGATCAGGAGCACTACCGCGATCCAGGTCACGTTCCCGTAGGTGGGCGACAGGGTGAGCGCCTGCCCGATCGCCTGCCCGACCGACTGCTCGACGGGCCACCCGCGGGCTTCGGCCGCCGGCTTCAGAACCGTCCAGGCCACGGCAGCCACTCCGAGAGCGACCACGAAGAACACAGTGGTGCGGATGAGGACTCCGCGCTCCGGCTTGTCGCGAACGAAACGCGCGTAGGCGAGCGTGGCCGCGGCCATGGCGAGGACGATCCACGCGACGAAGGCGCCGGGATGCGCGATCACCAGGCCGGGGAGTGCGCCGAGGAGTGCGAAGGAGAGGATTCCCCGATGCACGGGAGACGCGGCGGAGCCGAGACCCAGCAGTTCGACCGTCGCGGCCAGGACTGCGGGAAGGAGGCTCACCGCGAGGAAGTACGGATAGAGGACCCCGTAGTCGATCATCAGGATCGGGAACACCGGGATGATCGCCGCCACGACGCCCGCTGTGAGCGTGACGGCCCGCTGGGCGCCGATCATCACCCTCGTGAGAAGGAGCACGGACGCCGGCCACACGAGTGCGGCGACGACGAGCATCGTCGCGTTCGACGCGATCATGATGGACGCGCCGCTGGTCTCCGCCACGAGCGCGACGAGGGCGTGCCAGCCGTCCGGGTAGAACCAGAGACCGCCGTTCGGGCTCGTCATCGCACCGATCGTCATCGGAGACGCCGAACCGGTGTCCATGATGTAGCGCACGGCGTTGAGGTGGAAGATGTTGTCGAAGCTCTGCGAGATGTTGTTGGCATCGCCGACGATCAGCACCAGCTGGACGGTGAGGATGACGCCGGACGCGACGAGCGCCCACACCGTCGTCCTCCCGGAATCCTCCGGCGACAGGACGGACGACGCTCCGCGCAGCGCCTTGCGGATCGCGAAAGCCACCCCCATCACGACGAGAGCCGTGAGGGCGACGGGGATCACCGTCCATCGCATGCCGACCAGCGGTGTCCACAGCGAGGCCAGCGCGACCACGGTGACCGACGCCGGCGCGGCTAATGCCCACGCCCACAGCCCGCGCAACGTGATGATGCGGGCGATGAGGTATCCCGGAACGAAGAGCAGCGCCGCTGCGATGATCGACGGCAGGACCGCCGATACCCAGCTCATCGAGTGGCCTCGGGGTACCGGACCTTCGGGTTGAACGTGATGCCCTGGAACCATTTGCCCAGGAGCTTCGCCCGCAACGGCAGGGGAACACGACCGCGGTGCAGGCTGACGAACAGGCGCGCGCCGAACTCCACGAAGTAGAGGAATCCGCGGTGGTGCAGCTGCCAGGACGCTTCGTTGCGCACTCCGTACGAGAACTTCCACAGGCTCTTGCTGTCGACCATCGCGAAGTTCACACCGCGGTTGTCACCCATGTCGTGCACGACGAAACTGTCCATGACCTGCACACCGGGGCACCGTCGGGTGAGGCGCAGGGTGTACTCGCGGTCGTCGAACCAGATGAAGTACTCGGAGTACGGCAGGCCGTATTCGGCGATCGCCCATCGAGGGATCAGAACCGACACGAAGGAGCATGCCGTCACCATGACGTTGTTCTGGCCCTTGACGAGCAGACGCCCCCAGTCCCACGTGGGCACCGGGTTGTTCATCTCGCAGATGCTGCCGTCGGTGAACTCCACGACCGAGCAGGCGAACGGGACGTCCTCGCCCAGCTCCGCCACCGCGCCGTCGAACCCGGCGATGAGCGATGCGAGCGCCTCCGGCTTCGGGTAGCAGTCGTCGTCCATGATCCAGACGTGGTCGGCTCCGGAGGCGTAACCCTGCAGCATCCCCTCCGAGAAGCCGCCGGCTCCCCCGGAGTTGGTCTTCATCGTCACGATCTCGAGGGGCACCGTGGTGTTGAGCGACGCGAGATACTCGGCCGTGCCGTCGGTCGACGCGTTGTCGATGACGAACAGGGTCTCGACCGGGTGCGTCTGCGCCTCGATCGAGGCGATGACGGTCTTCAGCTTCTCGAGCCTGTTGAACGTGACGACCACTCCAGCAACGCTCACCACGAGCTCACCTCTTCCTCGAACCATGAACTCGCCGATTGCTTCGACAAAAGCTTCTTCTCCGCCTTGCGCTCCTTGCGCCACAGCGCCTCGCGCGCGGATTCATCGGAGATGAGGGGCGCGACGGCCGCCGCCAGGCCCCGAGCAGCGAGGCGCGCATAGCGGGGCACCAGCGCCGACGGCGGGATGATGTCGCCCTGAGCGCCGACGTCCGTCGAGATCACCGGGACCCCGTGGGCGATGGCCTCGAGGGTCGTGAGCGTGAGACCCTCGTTGTGCGACGAGACGACCAGAACGTGCGCCTCGTCGAGAGTCTGGGACACCGGCGTTCCCGAGGTGCGCCGGATGATGTCGGCCGTCAGCCCCTCCGCCGCGATGATGTCGTCCACCCATCCCGACAGCTCGCCGTCCCCGTGCAGGATGAAGCGGAGCGTGAACCCCTGGCGCTTGAGTCGCCGAGCCATCGCGATGAAGACCTCCGGTGCCTTCTGCCTCGCCATCCGCCCGACGAAGGCGGCGGTGAACACGTCGCCCTCGCGGCGCCGCTGGAACTCGGCGTCCTTCGGTTTCACGGTCAGTCCGCCGAGAGGCGCCATCACGACGCGCTCCGCGGGAATGTTCTGGACCTCGGTCATCCAGTTCGCGAGGCTCGGTGAGATCACGTGGTGCGTCGTCATCGACTTGGAGGCGATCGCACTGCTCAGCGGGTAGCCGCCGCCGGTGTACTCGACGATGTGCGTGCTGTCGACGATCGGGATGCCGGGACGCGAGGCAGCGATCCAGGCGACGCGATCGTACAGCCACTGGTTGTGGTGGATGACGACGCCCTTGACGTCGAACGTGCGGAGGATCGCGCGGAGCAGCGGCTCGACGCCCGGGGTCTGCGAGTCGACAGTCGGCTCCGAGAACGGGATCAGCAGGGCTCCGTCGAGTTCCGCCCTCGTGACCCACGGCTGGTGCGAGTCCCTGTTGGTCAACACGATCGGCAGGAACCCCGCCTCGCGGACCAGCCGCACCGTCTCGAACGCCCAGAGCTCCGCGCCGCCGAGCTCGAACCAGTGGAGTCCGATGATGACCGCTTTCGGCGCGCCTTCGGCGGCGGGGCCAGCCTGGACGATCACGTCGTCCTCATGCGCACCGCCCTCGCGGAACTCCCGCTCGTAGTCGCGGGGCTCGATCGCCGTGGTCATCCGTCGACGGAAGCGCAGCAGCGAAAGATCGCGCGCGTCGTCGTACAGGAGCGGAGCCCGCGACTTCACCTGGCGGGCGAGTCCGCCGATCAGACCGCGGCGCGGAGGACGGTACGGGTCCGACTCCAGCACCGCATCCGACGAGACGTGGATGTGGCGGGCGCGCGACGCGACGAGCGCGTTCGCCTTCGCCTCGGTCGTCTCCGACGCGCGCTCCTCGATCTCCACCGTGCTGACGATGTCGAACGATTCGATCCGCCTCCTGTTCGACCGGGACAGGCCGGTGAACGTGGTGTCGTCGGTCAGACGCGGCAGGGTCTCCACCGTGCCGTCGTACCGATGGATCCGGAGCGTCTGCTGCGGGGCCATGAGCGCGTGGAAGTTCAGCGCCCCGACGAGAAGGCGCCGCTCGCGCTCCGTCATTTCGCTTCCGGTCTGCGGATCCAGGAACCGGAAGAGCGCAGGCTGATCGAGAGCTTGAAGAAGAGTCACGGATACAGTTTGCTTTCGGATCGACGGACGCACGAGACCTCCGCGATCCTACCAGCGCGGCGGCGCCCGACTCTGGACCGCACCTGAGTCGCCGCCATCCCGATCCCATCGATCTGCCAGGGATCGGACGAAGAGGATCGTATGATTGCTGACGGTGCGCGCGCGCAGGTCGGCGCATACGGAAGGTGGAATCTCGGTGGCACAGGCTGGCACAGTCGATGACCAGAGGATGACGACCCCCGGCGCGAATCGAGGCCTCCTCGAGGTCTTCCGCCAGCGGCATCTCCTCTCGCTCATCGTGCGCAAAGAGGTTCAGATCCGGTACCGGGGCTCGATCTTCGGGTGGCTCTGGTCGTACGTGAAGCCCCTCGTGCAGTTCGTGGTGTTCTTCGTCGCCATCGGAGTGTTCCTCGGTGCCAACGACCGCGTCGAGTTCTTCCCGATCTATCTCCTCTCGGGGATCACCGTCGTCACCTTCTTCAACGAGGCGTTCTCGAACGGCACCCGATCGCTCGTCGACAACGCGGCCCTGATCAAGAAGATCTATCTGCCGCGCGAGATGTTCCCGGTCTCGAGCATGCTCATCGCGGCGGTGAACACCGTGCCGCAGATCATCGTCGTCGTCGCGATCGCGTTGTTCTTCGGCTGGGCGCCGACCTTCGCCTCCTTGGGCGCGCTGGTGCTGGCCCTCGTCATCATCGCGATCCTCGCGACCGGACTCGGCCTGTTCTTCGGCTCGATCAATGTCACCTTCCGCGATGCCCAGAGCTTCGTCGAGATCATCGTCATGATCGCCATCTGGGCGTCGCCGGTGATGTACGACTGGATGCAGGTGGCGAGGGTCGTGCCGGAATGGCTGTTCGTGCTGTACCGCCTGAACCCGATCACGGCGGCGGTCGAGCTGTTCCACTACGGGATCTGGTTCCCTCTCGTGCAGGACTCCGCGACAGTGGTCCCGGGACTCTGGACGTACGGGCTCATCGCGCTCGTCACGTCGCTCATCGCGCTGGTCATCGGCCAGCTCGTCTTCCGCCGACTGGAGGGCCGCTTTGCCCAAGACCTCTGATGCCCGGCCGCTGCCGCGGATCATCATCGACGACGTCCACAAGGACTTCAAGCTCCGTCACACCCACTCCATCAAGGAGACCGCTCTCGCGGCGATCCGACGGAAGCCGCTGACGACCGATTTCCACGCCCTGGACGGGGTCTCCTTCGAGATCGGCGAGGGCGAGTCGGTCGCGTTGCTGGGTTTCAACGGATCCGGCAAGTCGACGATGCTGAAGCTGATCTCCGGCGTCCTGGAACCGGATGCGGGATCGGTCCTCACCCGCGGCCGCGTCGCAGGCCTCATCGAGGTCGGCGCCGGCTTCCATCCCGACCTGTCCGGTCGGGAGAACATCTTCCTCAACGCGGCCATCCTCGGCATGAGCAAGAAGGAGACCGAGGCCCGCTACGAGGAGATCGTCGCCTTCAGCGAGATCGAGCAGTTCATCGACACGGAGGTGAAGCACTACTCCTCCGGGATGTTCCTGCGGCTCGCCTTCTCCGTCGCGATCCACACCGAGATGGACGTGCTCCTGATCGACGAGATCCTCTCGGTCGGTGACGAGCCGTTCCAGAAGAAGTGCCTCGCCCGCGTGCGCGAGCTCCATGCCAAGGGCAAGACCCTCGTCGTCGTGAGCCATGACCTGAACATGGTCTCGAACCTGTGCGATCGCGGCATCCTGCTCCAGGGCGGGAAGATCCGCTTCGACGGTCCGAGCACGGAGGCCGTGGAGATCATGCGCGCATAGACCGCGCGCAGGTCAGAGATCGGCGTGCAGGCCCCAGACGCGCTCCGCGGAGCTCATCCACGAGAAAGCGCGTGATCGATCCGCACCGAGCACGCTGAGCTTTCGAGCGCCCGCTCCCACCGCGTCCTCGATGGCTTCGGGGAGCTCGGATGCGGGGACGATCGCTCCCCCGTCGACGATGACGTCGCGGTGCGTCTCAGCCTCGACCGCGACCACGGGAACGCCCAGCGTCATCGCCTCGATGACACGCCACGGCCACGCGGCGACGTCGCTGGTGGCGACCAGCGCCGACGCTCCCGCGAACACGGCTGCCCGGTCGTCGCGCGAGAGCGTGCCGCGGACGTGCGCCCGTGACTCGGGCAGCCCGGCCGCCGCTGCAGCCTCGGCGATCCGCGGCTCCGTCCCCTCCGGCGCGTCGAGCACGACGGCGTCGCGCCCCGCGGCGAGGGCGGCGGTGAACCCTGCGCTCAGCGAGTCGAGGGTTCCCGTGAGGACGATGTAGCTCGCCGGAAGAGACAGCGCCTGACGGCGGGCCGCGGCGTCGAGCGGCACGACGAATCCCTCGGGCGCGGCACCCGGGATCACTCTGACACGGCCGCCGACCTTCGCGATCTCGGCGAGCCGCTCGCCCATGGCATGCGACGGAACGACGATGGCGTCGGCGTGCTTCGCCGCCCGCTTCAGCATGGCCCTGTGCCAGGCGACGGTGGTCTTGGGCAGGCAGTCGGGCGCGTCCCACGCCTGCAGGTCCCAGAGCGTCACGGTGGTCTGATCGTGGTCGTGGACCCGGTCGTGGCGAATCAGCGGCGCCATGAGCGAGGGCGCGTGGATCAGTCCTCCGCCCACTCCCGGCGCGAGTCCGAGCTGCCACGAGGTCGCCAGCTCCCGTCGGGCGAGAGGCAGCCGGCGCACCTCAGCGATTCCCGTGATCGACACCTCGGCGCCGGCCGGGACGATGGCCTCCACATCGCATCCGGAGGGAGCGGTGGCGACGAGGCCTGCGGCGAGGTCCCTCGCTGCGAAGGCCTGGTCGGCGTTCACGACGTGCGCCAGCTGATCCAGAACGATACGCAGCCGAGCACCCATGCGACAACAGTAATCGCCTCCGCCCCGTGATCCTGGGAGCGTGACGGCGTGCGACGAGAATCATCGCCACCGCCCTCCGCCGATCCGGCGGTTTCATGCTTGAATGCACGAATGAGTGACGGACGCCTTCCGGTACGCCGCCATTGGCTCCGCTGGGCCATCGGCGTGATCGTGACCCTTCTCGTGCTCGCGATCGGGTGGGTCACGGTGCGGGGCATCGGAGCGGTGAACGATCTGCAGCAGGTCGCGACGTCCTCGAAGGGGCTCAAAGCCGCGATCGGCGAAGGTGATCTCGATCGCGCGGCCTCCCTGTCGCGGAGCATCGCCCATCACGCGCAGTCCGCGCATTCGCTCACCTCCGATCCGATCTGGAACGGATTCGCCGCAGTGCCGTGGCTCGGCCCCAACTTCTCCGCCGTGCGAGACGTGTCGGAGATCGCCGACGACGTCGCCTCCGATGCCCTGCTGCCCGTGCTCGACGCGGCCGGTGCGCTGAACCTGGGCACTCTGGGTCTCTCCAACGGCGGGATCGACCTCGCTCCGTTCGCGGCGATCGAGCCGCCGCTCGCCGACGCGAGCTCCACTCTCGACGCCGCTGAGGACCAGGCGCTCGCGATCGACGCCGATGCGACGCTCCCTCCCCTCGCCGACGCCGTCCGCGAGATGCGGTCGACCGTGACCCAGGCCGCGACGATCGTCGGGTCGCTGCACGGCGCCGCCGCGTTGCTGCCGAGCATGCTCGGCGCCGAGGGGCCCCGCTACTACGTCCTCGCGATGCAGAACAACGCCGAGCTCCGTTCCTCCGGCGGCATCGTCGGGGCGATCGCCCTGGTTCTCGCAGAAGGCGGACGCATCAGCCTCGTCCAGCAGGCCTCCACGGCCGACTTCCCGCCGCTCGACGCTCCTCTGCCGGTCAGCGAATCCACGATCGCGCTCTTCGAGGACCGCCCCGGCCGCTATCTCCAGAACATCACGAGCATCCCCGACTTCACCGAGGCGGGTCCGACCATCGCCGCGCGGTGGCAGCAGCGGTTCGGGACGCCGGTCGACGGCGTCATCGCGGTGGACGCCGTCATGACGCGCAACCTCCTCGCGGTGACCGGTCCCCTGCCCTTCGGGCCGTTCACGGCGGACAAGGACACCGTGGTCGATCTCCTGCTGTCCGAGATCTACGCGGCCATCCCCGATCCTCTCGTGCAGGACGAGGTCTTCGCGCAGGCGGCTTCCACGTTGCTCGGCGCCGCCCTCTCGAGCGCGGATCCGAAGGACCTCGTCGGCGCTCTCGCCGAGTCTGCGGCCGAGGACCGCATCCGGATCTGGAGCGCCCACGAGGACGAGCAGTCGCTCCTCGCATCGTCGACCCTCGGCGGCGCACTTCCCGAGGACGACTCCGAGACCCACGTGGGCGTGCTCCTGAACGACGCGACCGGCGCGAAGATGGATTACTACACGGATGCCGAGATCACGACGTCGATCGGGCTGTGCGACGGGCAGCCCACGACGCAGGTCCGGGTGACGTGGACGAGCGACGCCCCCGCGGACGCCGCCACCTCGCTCCCGATCTACGTCACCGGCGGAGGCACCTATGGGGTGTCGCCCGGTTCCGTGCGCACCCTCATCTCCGTGTACGGCCCCGAGGGGGCCACGCCGGTGCACATCGACCGCGACGGCGAGGAGCAGCCGGTGCAGACAGCGCTGCTCGGGACCAGGACCGCCGTGCAGCACGACGTCCTCCTGGCGCCCGGGGAATCGACGACCGTGACGGTCGAGTTCCAGGGCACGGGGGCCGGCGAACGGCTGACGGTGGTCGATCACACGCCCATGATCGACGGCCCCGACATCTCCCGCACAGAACTGCGTTGCGCGTCGTGACTTTGCCCCCTCGATGATGTAGTGTCATCTCCACTGGGGAATATCTGGGTTCAGCAATTCTGTCGTGGGGACAGGATGAGCCCACGCAGACGGATGCAGGGGTGTATCTGGATGCGATTCCGCGTGAATTTCTGGGGAGAATCATGCTGAAGAAATTGGCCGCAATCGGCCTGACCGCTGGCGCATTGGTGCTCATGGCACCGTCTGTCGCCTCCGCCGCACCGACCGTCCCGACCGCGGACGACTCGTATGCGAACACGCCCCGCGTGGCCGTCGAGGATCCGATCATCGACACCTGCGAGGTCTCGTCCGTCGCCTTCGGCGCGGGCTACTTCCAGCCGTCGGAGAACGTCGGCGTGTCCGTCTCCGGTCAAGACGCCGGCGACTCCGCGATCTCGGGGAACACGGCGGCTGCCGACGGCAGCCTCCTGGTGACGTTCCGTCCGCCGTCCGACGGAGAGGGATCATATTCCCTCGCCTTCGCGGGGACGCGATCGTACACCGCGACCATCACCGTGTCGCAGGGTCACGACGCCGCCACGAGCTGCGATCACGATCCCGGCGTCGCGGCGGCGGGCACCGAGTTGCCGCTCACGGGCGGGAGCCTCGAGCTCGCGCTCACGGGCGGCGAAGTCTCGCCGTGGGTACTCGGGGGTGGAGCGGCCGCACTGGTCGCTGGAGGAGCACTCGTCGCCACCGGCGTCGCGCGTCGCAAGCGCGCCTAGGTCAGATCCTCGCTCTGCGGGGGTCGACTGGACGACGGTGATCCCTCCCCCTCCGATCACCGTCGTCTGGCGAATCCGGTCCTGGACCGGGGGCCCACGACGGCCACCTTCCACTCTCGGGTGACCGTCGTGGGTTTTTGCGCGCTCCTGCGCCTGGTCAACTGCGCCCCGTCAGTTGGCGCCTCGGGGTCACGGCGTCGGTGCAGGGGTCTCCGTCGGAGGGTGCAGCGTCTGCTGGACCAGCTGATGGATGAAGGCGTAGTCCGGTTCGTACTCGTCCACACCGGTCTCGGGCGTGAGCTCGATGGTCGTCACCTGCTGCTCCTTCGCCTTCGTCATGAGATCGAAGAACTCGGGCAGCTTGTCCTGCGGCAGATCCGTACTGATCAGCGCCGTCCCGGCCGCAGCGACCTCGTTGAAGCGGGTGAGCACGGTCTGCGGGGTGAACTGAGCGAGGATCGCCGCCTGCAGCTCCCGCTGCCGCTTCATCCGATCCCAATCGCTCGTCGTGTAACGAGAGCGGGCGTACCACTGCGCGGTGTCGCCGTCCATGACCTGCTCGCCGGGTTCGATCCACCCGATCGCCCAGGCGTCGACGTCATAGGGGTCCGTCCCATCGGGCGGGCCGCCCTTGGGCAGACGCTCCGTGACGGTGATCTTGACGCCCCCGAGGGCGTCGACGAGGTCGGCGAAGCCATGCATGTCGACGAACACGTAGTACGGGATCTCGATGCCCAGGACGCCCTCGGCCGCATCCTTCGTCGCCTCGATACCGGCGTCCGACCCGTGTGCGGCCGCATCGGGGTACAGGCTGGCTCCGGCATCCTCGCGGCAGATCTCTGCGGCGTTGCGGACGTGGTTCATCCAGCCGTTCCAGCCGCACGAGCTCGAGCTGTGCCCTTCGAAGCCGTCGGGGTACAGCGCCTGCATCGGGCTGCCGCCGCTGAACGGCGCGTGGGGCAGCTCGCGCGGGATGCCGGTGATCGTCACAGCGCCCGTGCTCGCGTTCACCGACACCACGGAGATGCTGTCGAACCGCATCGAGTCTCGGCCTTCGCCGCTGTCGGCTCCGAGGAGCAGGATGTTGTAGTACCCGTCGCTCGGCGGCAGGCTGGGGCCGCTCTGTCCGAAGATGGAGCTGATCGTGTTGCGCGCAGAGCCCACGACGGACGCCGCGTAGGCGGTGGCCCCGCCGACCAGGCCGAGCAGAAGAAGAGCGACGAGAGGGATCGCGAACTTCGACAGACCGGGCACCTTGACGAGCCGGACGAGCCGCAGGACGTCGAAGGTGAGCACGATCCACAGCACGACGTACGCGACGAGCAGCACCTGCACGAGCGTGAGCAGGGCGGCCGAGAAGAAGCCTCCTCCGACCGTGAGCCAGAGCAGCACGGGGCGCGCGAACAGTGCGAGCCCCGCTGCCACGACGACGAGGAACCATGCGAGGAGCGTCGCGCCCAGGCCGAAACGGCCCAATCGGCGGCTTCCTGCGAGCACCTGCGCCGAACCGGGGACGAGGACGTTGAGCAGCACCAGCCACCAGCCGCGCTTGGTCATCATCGACGCGTCCGAGGTGTCGGGACGACGCAGCGGCCGTGTCTCGATCAGCGGCCGGGTCGCTCCGCGCGGCGGCGCCAGCGTCACAGCGAGCCCTTCAGCCGTTCGTTCTTCTCCTCGACCTGCACCTCGAGGTCCAGCGCGTACGCCTCGACGCGGTCGGCGAGTTCGTCGTCGGACGTTCCGAGGATGCGCACGGCGAGCAGGCCGGCGTTGCGCGCACCGCCGATGGAGACCGTCGCCACGGGGATGCCGGCAGGCATCTGCACGATCGAGAGCAGCGAGTCCATGCCGTCGAGGTACGCCAGCGGAACCGGCACACCCACCACCGGCAGGGGCGTCATGGAGGCGAGCATGCCGGGAAGATGGGCTGCTCCCCCGGCGCCTGCGATGATGACCCGGATGCCGCGGCCACGTGCCTCGCGTGCGTACTGCATGAGCTTGTCTGGCGTGCGGTGGGCCGAGACGACCTCCACCTCGTGCGGGATGCCGAAGTCCGTGAGCGCCTGCGACGCGTCCTTCATCACGCGCCAGTCGGAGTCGGAACCCATGACGACGCCGACGAGAGGCGCGGTGGAGGAGTGCAATGGCTCAGTCACTCACTCAGGCTACGGTCTCGGGCTGAGAGAAACCCCGAACGGCACGCCCTGCGCGACCATCGTCCGGCGGGTCAGTCGAAGTGCGCGGCTGCCGCGCGCGCCGTGTAGACCGCGTCATCGAGGTCATCTCCCGACACGTTGACATGCCCGACCTTGCGACCCGGTCGCGGGGCCTTGCCGTAGGTGTGGATCTTCGCCGACGGATGCTCGCTCATCGCGGCCGCGAACCGGTCGCCCATGGTCCCCTCTGACGGCCCACCGAGGATGTTGACCATCACCGACCACGGTGCACGGGGCGACGGGTCGCCGAGCGGAAGATCGGCGACGGCTCGCAGGTGCTGCTCGAACTGCCCGGTGACCGCACCGTCCTGGCTCCAGTGGCCGCTGTTGTGAGGTCGCATCGCGAGCTCGTTGACCAGGATGCGCTCGTCGTCGGTCTCGAAGAGCTCCACCGCCAGCATGCCGGTGACGCCCAGCCCTTCGGCGATGGAACGACCGATGCCCTCCGCCACCTCGACGAGGCGCCCTGCGGCAGCCGGCGCCGGTGCGATGACCTCGGCGCAGACGCCGTCGCGCTGCACGGTCTCGACCACGGGGTACGCCACGATCTCACCGCTGGGCCGCCGCGCGACCTGCTGCGCGAGCTCACGCGCGAAGGAGACGAGCTCCTCGACCAGAAGAGCCTCGCCCTCGGCGAGACCGCCCAGCCAGTCCTGCGCCTCGTCGGCCGACCGCACCACGCGGACGCCCTTGCCGTCGTACCCGCCCCGCGGGGTCTTCACCACACCGGCACCGCCATGCGCATCGAGGAACACCTGCAGCTCCGCGGCGTCGCGAACGGGCGCCCAGTCGGGCTGGGGCACGCCGAGCTCGGCGAGGCGCGCCCGCATGACGAGCTTGTCCTGAGCGAACTGCAGGGCATCGGGACCGGGATGCACGGCGACGCCGTCGTCCACGAGGGCGCGCAGCACCTCCTGCGGCACGTGCTCGTGGTCGAACGTGACGACGTCGACATCCGCGACGAAAGCGCGCACCACCTCGAGGTCGCGGTAGTCGCCGACGGCGGTCGCCGCGAGCTGAGCGGACATTCCCTCGTCTTCAGCGAGGACTCTGAGTTCGAGACCCAGTTCGACCGCCGGGGCGATCATCATCCTGGCCAGCTGACCTCCACCGATCACGCCCACACGCAGCGCCATGTGCCGCCTCCATTCGTCCAGACCATTCTCGCGCATCACTGCGCGTGTCGATCACACGCCGGCGCCTGACCTCCGGCGAACGATCGGTTCAGAATTCGCCGGGCCCGTCGTAGGAGGACTGGGCGTCGCGGTGGGCGAGGATCTGACTGACCTCGATCTGGTCGGCGAGGGTCTCGTGGACGAGCGTGACGTTCGGCACGTTGAGCAGCCGCAGCGGAGCATCGACCCCGTTGGAGAGCGTGATGGTGCCCGCTCCCCACAGGCGCTGCGCGAGGCCCCTGCGAACCCCGATCGTGTACCCGCGGGCGTGTGACATCTCGCGACGGCTGCGAGAGCCGATGCCCTGGTTCACGATGACCCGACGGGTCGTCACCGTCGTCGTGCGCGAGAACCAGACGATGTACGGCACGACCACGAGCAGCAGCACGACCGCCCCGGCCGCACTCAGCAGCATCCAGTTCTCGAACGGCTCGGGAAGGTTGTCGAAGAAGTAGGCAGTGGCTCCGAAGACGGCGATGAGCACGAGGGCCGACCAGAAGAGCCGGCGGGCGTGTCCCCGGAAGCGCGCGATGAGCAGCTCCTCGCTGGGCGCGCCGGGGGGTGGCATCGTCGGCCGTCCGCCGAGAGTCACTGGCTGGGTCACCCCTCCATTGTGCCTGTCACCACTGACAAGAGGCTCTGTTCGCCGGGCGTGTCAAGCTCGGGAGGCCCGCACATGCACGACGTCGCCCGCCGACACCGCATGGTCGACGCCGTCCGCGCGCACCACGAGTCGTCCCTCGCCGTCGAGCGCAACCGCCACCCCCTCCAGCAGACGATCGCCGGGGAGCGACACCCGCACCGCGAGGCCGATCGTCGCGCAGCGGCGGATCACCTCTGCATGGAGGCCACTCAACAGAGCGTCGTCGGACGCGGCGAGCGCGGAGACGAGACCGTCGAGTCCGGTCAGGTAGCGGACGAGGAGCAGGTCGACATCCACGTCGACGCCGAGGACCGCGAACGACGTGGCCGACGGCACCGGAAGCTGATCCGGCGTCATCGTCGTGTTCACGCCCGTGCCGACGATCACGGCCTCGGTGGTGGCCTCGGCGAGAATGCCGCAGATCTTCCGACCGTCGACGAGGACGTCGTTCGGCCACTTCACCTCGACGGCGTGCTCGGGGAGCTGGTCCGCCACGGCATCCGCCATCGCCGCACCCGCAGCGAGCGGGATCCATCCCCGGAGGTCGACGCGCGAAGGCAGCCGCCGCAGGAGGACGGAGACCGCGAGGGACGTTCCCGCCGGCGCCGTCCAGGTGCGGTCGAGCCGACCTCGGCCCGCCGTCTGGTTGTCCGTGATCACCGTCGACAGATGGGGCCAGGCCGCGACCTCGTCAGCCGAGGCGCGGAGCTCCGCGTTCGTCGACCCGGCCTCGGCGAGCACATCGATGCGCGGGACGACCGCGCGGACGAGCGGAAGCTCCATGCTCAGACCTCCTCGTCGTCGACCTCGTCGTCGTCGTCGTCCTCGTCGCGGCGGATCGCGCCGACCTCGTGCTGGTGCCAGCGGTCCCACTCCTGCATGAGGCGCTCGATCGCCGTGTGGAACTTCTCGGTGGCCACCCCGGGTGTCGTGTCGCCGAAGTAGTGCTGGACCCACATGCGGAGCCTGGCGATCGCCGCCTCGTCCGCCCGCACGCGCTCGACCTCTGACACGATGTCAGACGCGGAGCCGGCCGTCAGCCACTCGCAATCGGACAGATAGCCGTTGGTGTCGATCGAGGCGCGTTCGTCCTGCGGCCTCGTGATCATCAACGGCTTGCCCACGGCCAGGCGGTCGTACACCATCGCCGAGATGTCCACGATGGCGACGTCGGCCGCAGCGAGCTGCCACCCGAGATCCGCCCCGTCGTCGTAGACGTGCTGGGCGGACGGGTCGGCGCTGTTCGCCGCGGAGATGGCCGCGACGATCCGGCGGTGCGCTGCGCCGTACTCGTGGTCGACGACTCCGCTGCGCGGATGCGGGCGATAGACGACCCGGTGCTGACGCGACGCGAGCAGGGCGCCCATCAGCTTCTCGCCGTGCGTGGCGATCGAGCCGTAGTGCGCGCTCGGCCGGTCGCCTTCCCACGTCGGAGCGTAGAGGACCACCGTGCGGTCGTCAGGGGTGTAGGGCAGCGACCCCGCGTAGTGGTCGGCCTGCGGCCGGCCGATCTCGATCGTGCGTCCGTCGATGTCGTAGTCCCACAGCGTGCGCGAGAGCCGGTCCCGAGCCGCCTGACCGGCGACCAGCGCGTAGTCGTACGCCTTGTACTGGTTCGTCGTCATGTACATCTTGTCGGACTCGCCATGGTTGATGAAGACGTGCCACCGACGCCCGTATCGGAACATCTGGAAGTTGCGGGTGTTCTGATTCACGTAGAGCACGACCCGGATGTCCTGCGTGGCGATGAACCGCTCGAGATCCCCGATGGTCGGGACGAACGCGACGGGAGGCGCCTCCTCGTCGAGCAGCCGGTCGGCTCCTGTGGCCGAGCGCGCGAGCACGACGACCGGCCAGCGCCGTGCCAGTTCGGCGAGCGGACGGTACCACTGACGCATCTGGTACATGTTCACGGCGCCGTCCGCGAAGTACACGGCGACGCGGTAGCGACCGGGCTCGTGGGGCTCGCTCGCGGCGAGACGGCGACGCACCCGCTGCACGGCGGTGCGAGAGACGAGCGCCCGCTTCAACAGACGGTAGGCCTTCTTCGAATCGGACACTGCACCCATCCCTCCAGGATACCGAGCGACGTCCGGGCGCGATCACCCGAGCGCCGCGGCGCATCCGCCACGGTCAGCGTTCGTCCCGGCCGCTCATGCCATGATCGTCATGTGCCAGACATCGACATCACCTCTCCCGAGCCCGGGGTGTCGTTCGTCATGCCGGTCCTGAACGAGCGCGCCTATCTCGAGCACGCCGTCCGCTCCGTGCTCGCGCAGGAGCTCGACCTGCCGGCCGAGCTCGTCCTCGCGCTTGGCCCCTCCTCCGACGGCACCACCGAGCTCGCTCGCGAGCTCGCCGCCCACGATCCGCGCATCCGCCTCGTCGACAATCCCGCCGCCCACATCCCGGTCGGGCTGAACGCCGCGATCCGGGCGAGCCGCTACGCGACGATCATCCGGGTCGACGCCCACTCCGAGCTCTCTCCCGGGTACGCGGCGCGTGCTCTCGAGACCCTGGAGCGCAGCGGCGCGGCGAACGTCGGAGGCGTCATGCGCGCCGATGGACGCACGCCGTTCCAGAAGGCCGTCGCCCGGCTGTACAACTCGCCGGTCGGCCTCGGCGGAGGCGCGTATCACGGAGGCACAGAGGAGGGCGAGGCGGAGTCGGCGTACCTCGGGGTCATGCGACGCGAGGTCCTCGACGAGGTCGGCCTGTTCGACGAGTCGATCCGCCGCGGCGAGGACTGGGAACTCAACCTGCGGATCCGTCAGGCCGGGCACCGGGTCTGGTTCGATCCGCAGCTCGCCGTCACCTACTGGCCGCGCGAGAGCTGGCTGCGACTCGCCCGCCAGTTCCGCGCGACGGGTGCATGGCGAGGAGAGCTGGTCCGGCGGTTCGGCCGTCGCAACGGCATCCGCTACTTCGCTCCCCCGGGTCTCGTCGTGCTCGTGGCCGTCGCCGCTCTGGTCGGCGTGCTGCAGGCGACGCGTGTGATCGGCGGCGCCCTGTCTCTCGTCTTCTCCGCGCTGATGTACCTGCCCCTGCTCGTCTACGTGCTGCTCGTGCTCGCGGTCGCCTCCTCGCCCTCCGGCGGTGGCGTCCGACAGCGACTGTGGACGGTGGTCGTCCTCCCCACGATGCATCTGTCCTGGGGCCTGGGCTTCATCGGCGGTGTGCTGCGCGGCGCACGGGACACCGTGGATGCGTCGCGGCTCGGCACCCGCAACACGCCGCTCCCGTAGCGTGGGACATCATCGGACGGGCCGGAGAGCCGGCCCGCTCAGCGTGTGACGAACCCCTGATCGAGGATGCGCGCGACCACCCGCTCTGCGGCATGGCCGTCGTCACGCGCGTTGAACTGCGCGCGCCATGCCGCGTAGCGCTGTGCGTAGGCCTGCTGCATACCCTCGTCGGCGAGCGCTGCCACGAGCTCGTCCTGGGTGTCGACCAGCGGGCCCGGCGCCCGGGACGCCAGATCGAAGTAGAACCCGCGGAGCTGCCCGCGGTAGTGCGCGAGGTCGGGCACGAGGAAGTACATCGGCTTCCCCGTGACGCTGAAGTCGAACATCACCGAGGAGTAGTCCGTGATCAGCGCGTCGGCCGCCAGCAGCAGCTGGGCGGTCTCCGGATAGCCGGTCACGTCGATCACTCTCGCACCCGCGCGATCGCGTCCCTCCTCGATCGTGCGCGAGTGCCCGCGGACGAGGACGACGGAGTCGGTCTGCTGTGCGAGCTTCTCGGGATCGATGAAATCGACCATCTCCTTGCGGTCATCGCGCCAGGTCGGGGCGTACAGGAGCACGCGCTCCCCCTCGTCGATCCCCAGCGACGCACGGATCGACCGGCGGTCTCCGGTGACGAGCGCGTCGTTGCGCGGGTACCCCTCGACCCAGATCGGACGCCCGAAGAACGCATACGCCTTGCGGAGGATGCGCTCGGAGTACGTGTTCTGTGCGAGGAGCACGTCCCATCGACGCGACTCCTTGACGACGGCCGCCATGCGACGCGGGTCGAATCCGGGGCGGTGCAGAGCCAGTCGCTTGAGAGGCGTGCCGTGCCAGGTCTGCAGCACCCGCTGGCCGGGTTTGCGCGCGAAGCGCCGACGCAGCCAGTCGTTCACGACGAGCAGGCGTGCCGAGGCGCGGGCCCGCCACCATTCCGGGCTTCCCTCGACGACGGCGACAGCGCCCTCGGGCACGGCGACCGACAGGTCGACCACACTCCAGTAGCGCACCACATCCGGCGCCTGGGCAGCCAGGGCGCGGTCGATGGCACGCGGATTGCAGCCGACGCTGCGCCCGTAGAAGCTCTCGAAGAAGACCGCGTTCTCGCTCGCGCCGGAGTGAGCGACGTAGCGTCCTTCGAGCGTCGCCTGCCCCTCGACCGTCTCGTACACGGGGTCGATCGGAGCGGCGATCCGCGCCGTGGCACCGTCGAGCGCGATCCGCACACCCGACAGCACGTGCGCGGCGATGTGGAGATCCTCCAGCTCGACGCCCGGGATGCGGATCTCGTAGCGGCCCGTGGGCAGAGGCAGCTCGACGCCGCCCCACCTCGATGCCCGCAGGGGGAAGGTCGCCGTCCAGTTCTTCCCGCCGCCGGTCATGCGCGCGTCCACGCGCGCTCGGGGCCCGATCAGCTCCGCCGCCGAGGGGCGCTCGCCGGTCCCTGCGATGACCAGCGTCTCTGCCGTCTCATCGATCCGGGCGGTCGTCATGCTGCTCCCTTCGGCGCGGGAATCCCCCGCGCACGGATTGTGTCGTACACCCGACGGGTGTTGCGTCCGTCGCGGAACGCATGCATCTCCGCGCTGAGCGTAGCGGAACGGCGGGATGCCGCCTCGAACACGCCGTCGTCGGCGAGCAGGGCGCCGAGCCGGAGGAGGACCGCATCCCAGTCCTCGGCGACATCCGACCCCGCGACATCCTCGTAGCGACCGTAGAATCCGCGGGTCCTCGCGTACTCCTCGGCGTCCGGCGCGAGATAGAGCACCGGCATCTCGAGAAGCCCGACGTCGTACGCGAGCGAGGAGTAGTCGGTGATGAGGACGTCGATCGCGGGGAGCACCGGAGTCACATCGGGGACGAGACCGGAGCCCAGCATCCTCACCCTGCCCGTCTTCGGCGGGTGGTAGCCGCCTTCGCCGAGCGGATGCGAGCGGATGAGGAGCGCCGCGTCATGCTCCTCCAGCGCGCGGACGATCGCCGTCCACTGCGCCGTGTCAGGGATGGCGGGATCGGCCGCGCCGTCGCGCCAGGTGGGCGCGTAAAGGATCGTCCGGCTTCCCACGGGCAGCTCCTCGCCGAGGGCATGACGCAGCACGGAGGAAGCGCGGGCCGTGCGCTCGTCAGCCGTTCCCTGGGAGAGCACATCGACCCGCGGCTCGCCGGTGACCACCACGCGATCGTCACCCAGCGCGAAGGCCGATTCCAACCGCCCTCGCGATCGGTGCGAGGCCGCGGGGAGCACACGGATGCGCTGGGCCGCGCTGCGGTAGAGGAGCCCGATGAGCCGTCGAAGCAGCGAAGCGCCGGGAACGGCGGGGACCTGCGTCGTGGCGGGTGAATCCAGACCGATGCGCTTCAGCGGGATGCCGTGCCAGAGCTGCACGACGAACGCTCCGGAGTCGGCGTAGCGATTGACGTCCCCGAGCCCGTGGGTCACGACCACGACCGCGGCGCGCGCCGTCGCCCACCAGCCGCGAAGGGTGTCTTTGCGGACGGTGCGGATGCCGAGGGCCGCGGCGTCCTGGTCCTCACGGTCGGACGCCGTCAGCCAGAGTGTGTCGTGGCCGCGCTCGTCGGCCAGCCTCCAGAGCGCCAGGGCCCCGTCGCCGATCCCCGCGCCGCACCCGAAGACCCAGCGGTCTCCGCGGGGAACCAGCAGCGTGCCGACGCGCCCCGCGAGATAGAGCGGGATCCGCAGCAGCTTGGCCGCATTGCCGGATCCGAAAGAGAAGGACGCCACCCCGCGAGCCTATCGCGGGGTGGCGTCCTCACCTGGCAGCGGCCGAGACGGCGGGCCTCAGCCGGCGAGATCGCCCAGGGTGACGTCGATCTCATACTCCTTGCCGCCACGGATGTAGGTGACCTTCGCATCACTGCCGCCGGCCGCGGCCCTGACCTGTGCGGTGAGATCGCTCGCGCTGGTGATCGGAGCGCCGTTGAACGCGGTCACCACGTCGTCGGTCTTGAGGCCCGCCTCGGCAGCGGCGCCGCCCGGGGTCACGTCGGCGATGTAGGCGCCGGCGACCGAGGCGCCCTCGACACTCGCCGCGTCCTGCACCGATGCGCCGAGCAGGCCGTGGGTGGCTGCGCCGTCGGCGATGATCTCCTCCGCCACGCGCTGAGCGATGTTCGACGGGATCGCGAAGCCGATGCCGATCGACCCCGACTCTTCGGAGCTCCCCGAGCTCGCGATCGCCACGTTGATGCCGATCAGCTCACCCTTGCTGTCCACCAGGGCGCCTCCGGAGTTGCCGTGGTTGATCGCGGCATCGGTCTGGATGACGGCGATCGAGATCGATTCGGAGGTCTGCTGGTTCGTGTTGCCCGGCAGGTCGAACTGGAACGGACCCTCGCCCTCTTCAGGGGTCTGCTGCTCCTGGGGGGCGTCTTCGGACGACGAGTCCGGCAGAGCGGACGATGCGATCTGGATGCTGCGGTTCAGCGCGCTGACGATGCCCGTGGTGACGGAGTTCGACAGCCCCAGCGGCGCGCCGAGGGCCACCGCGGTGTCGCCGACGTTGAGCTCCGACGAGTCGGCGAACTCGATCGGCGTCAGGTCCTCTGCCCCGGTGAGCTTGATGACGGCGAGGTCGTAGATCGGGTCGGTGCCCACCACGGTCGCCTCGAAGATGCGTCCGTCGGACGTCGTGACGCGGATCGCGGGATCCGCTGCCGCACCGCCGAGGGTCACGACGTGGGTGTTCGTCAGCACGTAGCCGTCGTCGCTGATGATGACGCCCGACCCGCTGCCGGCCTCGTTCGCCCCGGCGACCTCGATCGTGACGACCGACGGGAGGGCTTCGGTGGCGACGGCTGTCGTCTCGTTCACGGATCCGGGGTTGTTCACGGTGACGGTGCTGGGGCCCTGAGCGACTCCGGTGGAGTCGTCGTTCGAGATGCCGTCGAGGATCGCTCCGCCGCCGAATCCGGCGACACCGCCGACCAGGGCTGCGGCGACGACGATGGCGGCGAACTTCACGCCGGCGCGGGGCTTCTGCTGCTTCGTCGCGGTGTCCGCGCCGAAGGGCTGCGTCGGCTGATCCGCGGTGTGGATGCCGAAGGCCGCGCCTCCGGCCGTGGCGGTCGGAGCGCCGGGATGCGTCGGGGCACCGGGATGCGCGGGAGCGCCGTAGCCGGGCGCCTGCGACGCCGGAGGGGCGAATGGGTTCAGCGGCGCGGCCGGAGTTGCGGCGGGCGTCGAGGTGAACGTCGACGGGACCTCGTGCCCCTGGCCGGGGCGCGGCGCCGCGGCGTCGGCGCCGGTGGTCTGAGCGGCGGCATGCGTCGTCGAACGGTCGACGACCTCTGCTGCCTGGGTGGACGGCACGGCGTCGTGCGACGCGGGTGCCGAGTGGTCCTGGGTGCTGTCTTCGTTCATGGTGTGTGCTCCTTCAACAACGCCCCTTCAGAGTGACGCCTGTATCTGTGCGTTTCGTATGGCGAAGATGAGTTTCACCTATGGCCTTAGCCTGTTCTTCATGAGTGTCATCCCAGGCGCGTGGCGGCGCACGGCGGCAGGTGCCGGTCTCTTGGCCGACGACGGAACCGTCGCCCCCACCATCTTCGCAGAGATGTCCGCGGCAGCGGCCAGGACCGGGGCGATCAATCTGGGCCAGGGGTTCCCCGACGAGGACGGTCCCGCCGAGGTGCTCGAGGCTGCGCGAGCCGCGATCTCGGCCGGTGCGAACCAGTACCCGCCCGGACGGGGACTGCCCGACCTGCTGGCGGCGATCAGCGAGCATCAGTCGCGCTTCTACGGCCTCACCGTGGATCCGGAGCGCGAGGTCATCGTGACCGCGGGTGCCACCGAGGCGCTCACGGCCGCTCTGCTGGCCCTCATCGACGGGCCCGACGACGAGGTCGTCGTCTTCGAGCCCTATTACGACTCCTACGCCGCGGCCGTCGCCCTCGCCGGCGCCCGCTTGGTCACCGTTCCGCTGCGAGCCCCCGACTTCCAGCCGGACGCCGATCGCCTCGCCGCAGCGGTGACCGATCGCACGCGCGTGATCCTCGTGAACGATCCGCACAACCCCACCGGCGCGGTGTTCGGACGCGAGATCCTGGCCGAGATCGTCCGGCTCGCCGACAGACACGACGCGATCATCGTGACGGATGAGGTGTACGAGCACCTCTCGTTCTCCGCTCCGCACACGCCGATCGCGACGCTTCCCGGTGCGGCATCGCGCACGCTCACGATCTCTTCCGCCGGCAAGACGTTCTCGACCACCGGATGGAAGATCGGCTGGGTGCATGGCCCCGCCCCGCTGATCACGGCGGTGCTCACCGTGAAGCAGTATCTGACCTACGTCAACGGAGCGCCGTTCCAGCCGGCGGTCGCCGTGGGGCTGCGGCTCGACGACCGGTACTTCACGGAGGCCTCCGAGACCCTGGCGCGCAAGCACGAGGTGCTCGGTGCCGGCCTTCGAGCGGCGGGTTTCGAGGTGCACGTACCGCAGGGCGGGTACTTCACCGTCGCAGACGCCTCGCCGCTCGGCGGGCGGGATGCCGCCGCCTTCTGCCGCGCGCTGCCGGAGCGGGCGGGAGTGGTGGCCATCCCGTTGAGCGCCTTCACGTCCGCGCACCACCGCGCCGACTATGCCGGGCTGGTCAGATTCGCCGCATGCAAGCGCATCGAGGTGCTGGAGGAGGCGGCGGCGCGACTGGCGACCGGCTTCGGAGACCGCTCGTCTCAGCGAGGCCGCACGGCATAGCGCCGCATCTGCAGGGAGGGATTCACGGCGCGCACGCGCTCGATCACGGACCGCTCGACGACGGATACGGCCATGCCCTCTTCGGAACCGACGCCGGCGAGCACCACGCCCTGCGGGTCCACGATCTGCGAGTGGCCCACTCCGATGGGGGCGGGGTGATCGGCCGCCAGGACGTATGTCGTGTTCTCGATCGCGCGCGCCGCGAGCAGCGTGGTCCAGTGGTGCTCCTTGAGAGGACCGCGCACCCACTCCGCAGGGACGACGAGCACATCCGCCCCGGCGTCGACGAGTCCGCGCGCGACCTCCGGGAACCGCAGGTCGTAGCACGTCATGAGACCGAACCGGATGCCGGCGACCTCGAAGGTCGACGTCGTCAGCTCCCCCGCTTCGATCCAGTCGGACTCCTTCTGGCCGAAGGCGTCGTACAGGTGCTGCTTGCGGTACGCGCCCAGGATCCCGTCGCCCCGCACCGCCACCACGGTGTTGTGTACGTGTGTGTCGTCGGACCCGTTCTCGACGAGCCCCGCGACGATCACCACCCCGTAGTCCGCAGCGAGGGCGGTGAGAGCCGCCACGAACTCGCCGTCCAGACTCTGCGCGTTCTGCGCCAGGGTCGCATCCATCGGGTTCACGAAGTAGCTGGAGTACTCGGGGAAGACCACGAGCTTCGCCCCGCGCGCCGCGGCCTGTGCGGTGAGCGCGGCGATGCGGTCGAGGTTCGCCGCGCGCGAGTCCGTCGGGGCGAACTGGCAGACCGCGACGGGCACAGCGGCGGAGGAAGTGACATCGGTCATGCTCACATCCTCCCGCATCGGTCCGAGCGTGGCCTCGATTCGCGACCTCTCAGAATCCGTGTTAGGCTATAACTCGTGCCGCGGGGTGGAGCAGTTCGGTAGCTCGCCGGGCTCATAACCCGGAGGTCGCAGGTTCAAATCCTGTCCCCGCAACAAATGAAAGGCCCTCTGATCGGGAGAAATCCAGATCAGAGGGCCTTTCGCTTTTCCAGTTCCGGGTCGCGGCACTGCTCTCTCAGCATGATCGCGCCTGACGCCGGCACTGCTCGCAGGCGATGTCTGACGGCTACGGCTACGGATACGCAGATGGGCGCCCTCCGAAGAGGGCGCCCATCCGATCGTCAGAGGGAGGTCACTCCCCCGCTGCCGCCTCGAGTTCGAGGAGTGCATTGACAGCATCCGTGAGCCGCTTGTCGGCCTCGGCGAACTTCGTCAGGTCGCCCGACTTCAGAGCGGCATCGCGATCCGTCAGAGCCTGCTGAGCGGCGGCGAGGGCCTCCGCCTGAACATCTGTGGGCTCGGCCGGCGTCGTCGGTACCTCTCCGGTCTCGGGATCGGGCTCGACCGGCTCGACCTGGTCGTCGCCGCCCGTCGCTCCGGAATCACCGCCGAACAGCGTGTCGAGTGCTGCGGTCAGTGTGTCCTCGAACGCGACCTTGTCACCGAAGGCGACGAGCACCTTCTGCAGACGCGGGAGCTTCGTGCCCTCCGACGACTGGACGTAGACCGGCTGGACGTAGAGCAGACCGCCGCCGACCGGCAATGTCAGGAGGTTTCCGTAGAGCACCTCGGACTCGCCCTGCTGCAGGAGGTTCAGCTGCGGCACGACGGCCGTGTCGGAGTTGTACGTGTTCTGCACCTGACCGGGACCGGGCACAGTGGTGTCCGTGTCGATCTCCAGCATCCTCAGCTGCCCGTAGCCCTCCGCCTTGACGCCCGCTTCGGATCCGGCGTCCGAGTCGACCGCGAGGTAGCCCATCAGGACGTCACGGTTGCCTCCGCTCCCCGATGCCGACGGGATGAAGGTCGAGAACATCGAGAACCGCGGTGAATCCTGACCCGGCATCTGCATCGTCAGGTAGTACGGCGGCTGGAGCACCGCGTCGCTGCGCGGGTCGTTCGGCGTCTGCCAGCGATTGTCCTGCTGAGCGAACGAGCCGGCCGTGTCGATGTGGTACGTGCCGAGGATGTCGCGCTGCACCTTGAACAGGTCGGTCGGGTACCGCACGTGGCTCATCAGGTCAGACGACATGTCGCTGACCGACTTCAGCGTGGACGGGTAGATCTTCTGCCACGTCTGCAGCACCGGATCCTCGTCGTCCCACGCGTACAGGGTCACCGACCCGTCGTAGGCGTCGACGGTCGCCTTCACCGAGTTGCGGATGTAGTTGATCTCGTCGATCGCGAGGGTCGGCGACGGCACGTTCGAGTCGGCGATCGCCTCGGACAGGCTCACGCTCGTCGAGTACGGGTACGTCGAACTCGTGGTGTAGCCGTCGATGACCCAGACGATGCGCCCGTCGACCACGGTCGGGTACGGGTCGCTGTCGAGCTCGAGGTACGGCGCGACCTTCTGGACCCGTGTCTTCGGGTCGCGGTCGTAGAGGATCTGCGAGTCCTCGTTCACGAGGTTCGAGAAGAGGATCTGCTCCGACTGGAACTTCAGCGCGTAGAGCAGCTTGGTGAAGGTGTTCCCGATCGCGGGGCCGCCCTCCCCCTCGAAGGTCGTCTTGGTCTCGTTCGAGCCGTCCTTGCCGCGGGGATAGTCGATCTCGACCGGGTCGGCGCCGTCGGGAGCACCCACGATGGAGTACTCCGGGGAGTGCTCGCCGAAGTAGACTCGCGGCTCGAAGTCCTCCTGCTCGGTGAGGAATCCCGAGGAGGGGATGCCGCGCTCGAGGAAGACCGGCTCGCCGTCACTGGTGCGCTGGTTTCCCGCCGCCGCGACGAGGCCGTAGCCGTGCGTGTACACCGCTGCGCGGTTGTTCCAGTTGCTGACGTCGACGCCCTCCATGTCGAGGTCGCGGACGGAGACCACGGTGTCCTGCATGACGCCGTCGATCTCATAGCGGTCGACGTCGAGGTTCTCCTGGAACTGGTAGTAGCCGCGGTACTGCTCGAGCTGACGCACCGCCGGGCTGATCACCGCGGGGTCGACGATGCGGATGGACGCGGTGGTCTCGGCATCCTCGCGCAGCTGGCCCGCTTCGGCGTCGGTCTCGGCCTCGAACGGCGTGGTCTCGAGATCGGCGACACCGTAGGCCTCTTTGGTGCCGTCGATGTTCCGCTGGTAGAACTCGGCCTGGTAGGCGTTCTGGTTCGGGCGCACCTGGAACGTCGTGACGGCCCACGGGAATCCGACGCCCACGACGAGCGACGCGACGATGAGGAGCGCCGTCGCCGCGAGCGGGAAGCGCCACCGGCCGATGACGGCCGTGACGAAGAAGAGGACGGCGACGAGGGCGGCGATGATCGCGAGGATCGCGAGCCCGGGGATCGTCGCGTTCACACCGGTGTATGCCGGCCCGACGATGCGGTCGTCCTGGGTGACGAGGGTCTTGTAGCGATCGAGCCACAGGCTCGCCGCCTGAACCAGCAGGTAGAGGCCAGCGATCACCGCGAGCTGGATGCGGGCGGGCTTCGAGATGCGCAGCTCGCCCTGCCCAATGCGGACGGAGCCGTACAGGTAGGACACGAGGGCCGTCACGATGAGCGTGAGCAGCAGCACCGCCGACACGAACGCCGCGAGGATCGAGTAGAAGGGCATCGCGAACATGTAGAAGCCCGTGTCGACGCCGAACTGCGGGTCGGCCTGGTCGGTGGCGACACCGTTCGCCCACAGCCAGACCGTCTTCCACTGGCTGGCCGCCGAGAACCCGGCGAACAGACCGAAGAAGATCGGCATGCCCCACATCGCGAGGCGCCGGAGCGGCTCGATGACCTCCTGGTACCGGTCGAGCTGCGAGCTCAGGCGCACGTAGACGGGGCGCAGACGGTACGCCAGCTGGATCGCCACGAACAGCGGGACGGCCATTCCGAGGAATCCGATGACGAACATCACCGCGGTGGCGAACCACTGGGTGGTGAGGACACCTGCGAAGCCCACCTGGTCGAACCAGAGGAATTCGGTGTAGAGCGACGAGAAGACGAAGAAGACGGCGATGAGCGCGGCGATGATCGCCAACGAGATGCCGAAGATTCTTCGCGAGGTTCGGGGAGTGGCCGAGTTCGGTGCGGGGGTCGAGGTCACTGTCCCATCCTAGGCACGCCTCACTGTGCTCCGGCTGTCATCCCTGTCACGGGGAGGTCACGGCGGATGCGCTCATCGGGCGTTCGCCACATCGCAGCTCGGGAGCGCTGCGACGTCGCCGCCGTCGGCGATCACCTCGAGGGCTGCCAGAGAGTCGTCGAGCGTGGCGGTGCTGACCACGGTCAGCCCGTTCGGGATGTGCCCGATGACCTCGTCGCAGTTCGACTCGGGGGCGAGGAAGTACTCGGCACCGGCGTCACGCGCGCCGTAGAGCTTCTGACGGATGCCGCCGATGGGTCCGACGGTGCCGTCGGCCTCGATCGTGCCGGTGCCGGCGACGTTCTCTCCCCCGTTGAGCTCTCCAGGGGTCAACGTGTCGATGATCCCCAGCGCGAACATCATCCCCGCGCTGGGACCGCCCACGTTGTCGAGCTGCAAGGTGACGTCGACCTCGAAGTCGTAGTCGGTTCGCAGGGTCACTCCGATGAGCCAGGTCGTGACATCGCCGTCGACGTGCTCTTCGGGCGTGACCTCGACCTCCTGCTCCTCGCCGTCGCGCAGCACGGTGAACACGATCGGGTCGCCCTCGGCATCCTGGATCGCCTCACGCAGCTGCTTCGCGGACGTCACGTCGGTGCCGTCGATCGCGGTGACGATGTCCTCGGGCTCCAGGGCTCCCTCCGCGGGAGCGCCCTCGACGACCTCGACGACGGCCACCTCAGCACCGGTCTCCAGGCCGAGCTCGGTGAAGGCCGCCGCCGTCGCCTCGTGCTGCGAATCGACCATGAGAGTGGCGTTGCGCTCGTCACGCTGCTCGGTGGTGACGCCCTCGGGGAACACGGAGTCGAGCGGGACGACCGCCCGGGACGGGTCCGTCCACGCGAGCGCGAGTTCGAACCAGCTCGGCGTGCGCTCGCGATTGCCGACCACCTGGACGGTGGTGAGATCCAGCGTGCCCGCCGTCTCGAACGTGTCCGCACCCTCGACGCTGATCAGCGGAACCTGCTCGCCGTCGGCGTCGGCCGCGGTGCCGAGGGTGTCGTAGACGGGCCCCGGCCGCTGGATGACGTACGGCGTGGGGAGGAAGGTCAGAACCACGAGCGCGATCAACGCGACGATCAGTGCCCAGACTCCGAGTCCGAGCTTCACAGACCGTGTTCGATCCACAGGGTTCCTCCGTCGTTCGCGGGCGGCGTACAGCGATCTGCCCGCGGCGGGGTCTCGCGGCGCATCCTGTGACTAGCGTAGATCCCACGGCTTCAGACGTGCTGAGAGGCGATCGCGATGGCAGACAACGACCCCACCCCCGAGGACTTCCAGGAGTTCCTCCGACGCATGATGGCCGGCCAGGGTGCCGGCGACATCGATCCGGAGGCGCTGCGCAACGCGTTCTCCGGCATGGACGGGCTCCAGCTGGACCCCGCCATGATGCAGTCCATCATGGCGCAGCTGCAGGGGGCCTTCGGCGGCGACGCCTGGGAGAACGCCCTCCGCCAGGCGCTGCACATCGCCAACCGCGACGGCCTCGGCATCGCCGACGGCGCACGCACGTCCCTCGCCGACTCGTTCGCCCTGGCAGACCTCTGGCTCGGCGAGGCGACGACCATCTCCGAACTGGCGGAGACGCCCCGTGCGATGACCCGCGGCGAGTGGGTCGAGGCGACGCTGCCGGTGTGGAAGGAGATCGCCGACCCCGTGTCGACGAGCATCGCGGACGCGCTCACGAGCGCCCTCGACACGCAGGTGCCCGACGACATGCGCGGACTCGTGCAGGGCGCGGGCAAGCTCATGCGCGGACTCGGAGGCTCGGTCTTCGCCGCACAGTTTGGACAGGTGCTGGGCAACCTGTCTCTCGAGGTGGTCTCCGGGGGCGACGTCGGCATTCCCGTGCTGCCTGCGGGCACGGCGGCCATGATCCCGCAGAACCTCTCTGCCTTCGGCGAGGGACTCGAGATCCCCGAGGACCAGATCACCCTGTATCTCGCGACGCGGGAGCTCGCCTACGCGCGGCTCTACCGTCACGCGAAGTGGCTGCACCTCCATGTCATGGCGCAGATCACCGACTTCGCCCGAGGCGTGACCGTCGACGTCGACGCGCTCGAGGACGTCGCGAGCCGACTGGACCCGTCCGACCCCGAGGAGCTGCGGGCCGCGATCGAGGGCGGCGCTCTCCTGCCCACCCAGACCGACGCGCAGCGCGACGCCCTCGCCCGCCTGGAGAACCTCGTCGCGACGATCGACGGCTGGGTCGATGTCGTGACCGCGCAGGCGACGTCACGGCTCCCCGACGGCGCGCGGATCGCCGAGGCGGCGCGCCGACGTCGCGCCGTGGGAGGACCGGCCGAAGACGCGCTGGGCGCCCTGGTGGGACTCAAGCTGCGACCGAGGCGGCTCCGCGAGGCGTCGGCCATGTGGCAGGCGGTGACGGATGCGGTGGGCACGGCCGGACGAGACGCCCTCTGGGACTACCCGGACCTCATGCCGACCTCGGAGGACATCGATGACCCGTCCGCGCTCGTGGCGCGGCTGCAGGCGACGGCCCGCGGAGAGCAGCCCGTCGCCGACGAGTTCGACGAGGCACTCGCGCGCCTGCTCGACGGCGAGGACTTCTCGGCCGACGGCGGCGACGCGAGACCCGGCGCTTCGGGCCCGGACGGGGTTTCCGACGGAGCGGACGCCTCTCCGGACACGGACGGCCCGGCCGACGACGAGGGAACAGGCGGCGATAGGCCGGTATGACGCGCGGGACTTCTCCACGGATGCGCTGAGCCCGCCCCACTGAGGCGGGAGGATCCGCAGAATCGGGGGATGTCTCCGCTGACTCCCAAGACGATCACCCGCCTGGATCCCGGCGTCCCGCTTCTCTGGCGCGACGCGGAGACACTGCAGGTCGGCATAGAGGGCACCCTGCGGATACCTGCGTCCGAGCCGTGGGTCGAACTGCTGGTCGGGCGTATGGCGGCGGGCTTCCGCCGAGCATCCTTCGATGTTCTGGCGCACTCCGTCGGCGCTCCGCGGGGCGAGGCCAGGATGCTGCTCGCCCGACTCGATCCACTGCTCGTCGACGACCCCGAGACGCCCCATGCCGCATGGGTCGAGAGCATCGATGTGGCGGACGCGCGCTGCGAGTACCGGATGCGCGAGGCGCTCGCCGATGAGGGGGTGGCCGCCGGAACCCGCGAGGATCCGGGCGACATCGGGGTGATCCTGATCGAAGGCGCCGCGGCGGCTATGCAGTTCGCCCGCTACCTCCGCGAGGACGTCACGCATCTTCCCGTCGCGCTCGAGCGCGGGCGCATCTCGGTCGGCCCCGTGGTGGTACCCGGCGAGACGCCCTGCCTCGCCTGCCTCGGGCAGCACGAGCGGGACGACGATCCGGCGTGGCCGCGCATGCACGCCCAGCTGATCGGGCGGTCAGCGGGCCCGGTGAGCGCTGCCCGCATGGCCGAGGCGGCGACGGTCGTCGCGCAGCTGCTGTCGCGCACGTCACAGACCGGACGCTTCGTCGAGCTCAGCGCTGACGGACACCGCGCGTGGCGGTCGGTGACGTTTCACGAAGAATGCCGGTGCCGCGAACGGTCGTTCCTATCTCTGCCAGGAACCTCGAGGGCGCACGATCCCCTCGACCGGCAGACCGGGACCACGACAGGGAGAGAGTACGCGCGGCTCGCGTGACGCCGACGTAGGCGAGGCGGCGCTCCTCGTCGATCGCCTCGAACCCGGTGGCGTACGAGATGGGCAGCGCCCCCTCCGCCCACCCGGCGAGATGGACGTGCGGCCACTCGAGCCCCTTCGCCGCGTGCAAGGTGGACAGGGTCACGGTGCGCATGGTCGGCTCGTGCTGGTCCTTCGCCCGCGCCATCAGCGTGTCGCTGAAGCTGCGCAGGTTCTCGTCCGGCCCCGCCTCCTCGGCGAGTCGCAGGATCGCCCGTCTGGCTTCCCATCCGTCACGCTGGGCCCCGCCCGCCGCGGGAGGGTCATCGGTGAGACCGAGTTCGCGCAGCACGCGCTGCACGCCGGGAAGGAATCCCTGTTCGGTCGGTGCGACCGCTGCGGCCCGCAGCGCGAGGATCGCCTGTCGAACCTCGGGCATGGCGAAGAACCGCGTCCCGCCGAGGACGGACGTCGCGATCCCCTCCGCGGCGAGCGCCTGCTGGATCGCGGCTGACTGGGCGTGCGCGCGGTAGAGCACCGCGATGTCCGCTGGTGATGCGCCGGCCTGGATGCGCGCGGCGATCGCGGCGGCGATCCCCTCGGCCTCTTCCCGCTCGCTGTCGTACGCCGTGACCGTGGGAGCCTCGGCGTTGAAGGTCTCTCGGGCCGGTACCAGTTCGAGGGCGCCCGGTCGTCCGTGCATAAGCGCGTTCGCGGCTTCCAGGATGGGTGCCTGCGAGCGGTAGTTGGTCTCGAGACGCACGACCGTGGCGTCCGGATGCCGTCGCTCGAACTCCAGCAGGAATCTCTGCTCCGCTCCGGCGAACGAGTAGATGGTCTGGCTCGCGTCACCGACCACGCAGATGTCGCGACGATCCCCGAGCCAGAGCTCGAGCAGTCTGTTCTGGAGCGGCGAGACGTCTTGGAACTCGTCGACGGTGAAGTGGCGGTACTGCTCGTGCACGGACGCGGCGACTCTCGGCTCCGCCTCGAGCATCCCGGCGCACGCCAACAGCACGTCCTCGAAGTCGAGCTGGTGCCTCTCGTCCTTCAGCGCCTCATAGCGCTGCTGCAGTTCGACCATCTGCGTCGGATCGAACCCGCTCACGGTCCGCCCCTGCGCGGCGTGCTGCTCGATCGACAGCATCGACACCTTGCGCCACTCGATCTCGGACGCGATGTCGCGGAGGGTCGCGGTGCTCGGACGCAGACGCATCGCGTCGGCGGCCTGCCCGAGCATCCGGACCTTGTTGTCGATGATCGACGGCGCGGGCGATCCGGCGAGCGTCGGCCAGAAGAAGTTCAGCTGCGCGAGCGCGGCCGCGTGGAACGTACGCGCCGCGACACCCTCGACTCCGAGTGCGCGCAGACGACCGCGGAGCTCTCCCGCGGCCTTCGCCGTGAAGGTGACCGCCATGACTCGCGACGGCGAGTACGCGCCGGTGTCCACGCCGTGGGCGATGCGATGGGTGATGACCCTGGTCTTGCCGGTGCCGGCACCTGCGAGCACCGCCACAGGACCTCGCAGCACCGACGCCGCCTCGCGTTGACGATCGTCGAGGGCGTCGAGCGCGCTCACCTGGGGTCGCTCCCCACGGAGCCGGGTCGCTCCTCGAACCAGGAGACGATGAGTGCTCGGGCGATGGAGGCAGGGCCGGGGAGACCCACCGGTCCGTCGCCGCGGAGAGCGGAGCCGATCTCGTCTCGCGTGAACCAGCGGACGTCGATGATCTCCTCGCCGTCGGGGCGCACCTCGTCCTCATCGACCGCCACGGCGCGGAAGCCGAGCATCAGCGAACGAGGGAACGGCCAGGGCTGGGACGACATGTAGCGGAGCGACGACAGGCGGACGCCGGATTCCTCTTCGAGCTCGCGGTGCACCGTCGACTCCAGGGACTCCCCCGCCTCGGTGAATCCCGCGAAGCACGAGTACATCCGCCCTCCCCAGTTCGCGTTCGCTCCGAGGAGCAGCCGCTCGCCGTCCGGACTCTCGACCGCCACGATGACAGCGGGGTCCATGCGCGGGAAGTGCTCGCGTCCGCACACCAGGCATCGCCGCGACCACCCGGCCTGACGCAGTTCGGTGCCTCCTCCGCAGCGCGGGCAGAACGGCGCGTCGCGGAGCCAGCCGGCGAGGGCCAGGGCTTCGATGAGCAGCTCCGAGTCCCCGGCGCTCAGGTTCGCGCCGAAGTCGCGGAGCCCGAGCCAGGTCTCCGCCGGGGCGGCGTCGACACTGTCCGCCTCCGGCGCGAGGGAGGCCAGCAGCACCGCATGTCCTTCGGCGTCGCGTCCGAGCAGCGCCCACGTCGCCTCGGCGATCTCCGCCGGCGGAACACGCAGCAGCGCGGCCTCCTGGAGGTCTGCGCCGGCTATGCGCACCCGCCCGTCGCGGACGGCGATCACTCGGCTCGATTCCTCGCCGCGCAGTCGATCGACGATGCCCGATTCGGTGCGCAATTCGGCGGCGCGGTCGAGGGATGGGCGCATTGTGGTCATCGACTCCCTCTCTCACGGGCGTGGCGGAGGCGGGACCGCCCCTGAGCCGACCTACCCTGGGGGGATGGGACGCTCTCCTTTCACTCTAGCCGCGGCTGTGACGGCCGCATTGCCCGGAGCGGACGTCACGGGAGCCCGCGCTCTGACCGCTGACGGTGACAGCCGCTTCGACTCCGCCGTCGCGACGCTCGCCGACGGACGAGAGCTGGCGATCCGTGTCGCCGAGGACGACGAGGCGGCCCGAGAGCTCGCGGCGGAAGCGCTCGCGCTGCGCGCCCTGACGGCCGGCGCGCGCGCGATGCTGCCCTTCAAGGCCCCTGAGTACGTCGGCGAGACGCGTCTGGGCGATGCGCCGGCGCTCGTCACGGAGCTGCTTCCCGGATTCCAGATCGAGGCCGCGCTGGTCCCCCCGGGACGCGGAGCGGCGGAATCGATGGGCACTGCCATCGCGGCGCTGCACGCTCTTCCGACTTCGGTCGTGCGCGGTGCGGGACTCCTCACCCGCACGGCCCAGGAGTCGCGCGACGAGCTCGCGCGGCTCGTCGACACCGCCGCGTCGACCGGACGCGTTCCGGCTCGCCTCACCGTCCGGTGGCGCGAGGCCATGGCCGACGACGATCTCTGGCGATTCGAGGCGTCCGTCGTCATGGGCGGTGTGCAGGCGTCGTCCTTCGTCTTCGACGACGACTCCGAGCGCGGCCCCGCGGTGACGGGCCTGCTGGGGTGGCACGCGCTCTCGGTCGGGGATCCCGCCGTCGATCTGTCCTGGCTGTCGACAGCACCCGATGCTGCGGCCGACGTCCTCGCGGCTTACGCCCGCGCCTCCGATCGTGTGCTGGACGGAGCGCTCGAGGTGAGGGCCCGACTGCTGGCCGAGCTCGAGTTCGCCCGCTGGCTCGTGCATGGCGATTCGCTCCGTCGTCCGGATATCGTCGACGACGCCGCGGCACTGCTCGAGGCTCTCGCAGACGGACTGCGCTCGGACGACCTCCGGGTGATCTCGTCCCGCCAGGACGGGGTGGACTCGGCCATGGACGCTCTCGATCGGGTCCCGGCCCCTGCGGCTGCGGGCGCCGACACCTCCATGCAGACCGACGCCTATCGACCGGGCGAGCTGTGGCACGAGGATGCCGACGGCACCGAGACGTCTGACCTGACGGATGCCGCGTCCGACGCCGCTCGCCGGGCGCAGATCGGCGGCCTGGAGACCGAGGACCTCAGTGGCGTCCGGACGGTTTCCGACCATGCCGACCGCGAGGGCGCCGGGCGCGAGCATGCGGGGAACTCCGGCGGGAGCACCCGGCAGGATGCGCGTCGGGACGGGGACGACGTCGCTTCGGCGTCCCCGGAGGACGAGGCTCAGCGCGCAGCGCGTGCCGCGCTCCAGCGGTGGAAGAGCTCGGACTCGGAGTAGATCCGGTCCCCGGGGATGACGAGGTCATCGGCCACGTAGTACAGCGCCACGTCGATCTCCTCGAGCGGCACCCCGAACCGACGGTGATAGGCCAGCCGGTAGAGCGCCAGCTGCAGCATCCGCTCCTCGCGCTCTGCGGCCGTGCGCGGCGCCTTGCCGGTCTTCCAGTCCACGATCTCGATCCGCCCGCCCCTGTCCTCCCGGCGGTAGACGGCGTCGAGCTTGCAGATCACGATGTGCGGTTCGCCCGCGTCGTCCTCCACACCCGCGCCGAGGGCGAAATCGATCTCGATCTCGACCGCGATGGGCTTTCGTCCGCCCCACTCGCTGCGCTCGAAGATCGCCTGCAGTGTGGAGAGGTCGGCGGCATCGGCGGCGGAGACCTCGGCCTCGCCGTCGCCGAACCCGGCGGCCGGGTCGTCTTCGTCGAGTTCCCACAGCGCCTCGTCGACTCGGGAGCCGACCCCGACGACCTCGCTGCGGCGCTCCACCCAGGCATGGAAGAGCGTCCCGAGGCGGGTCTGCCGATACGGACGCTCGGGCATCGGGCGCACGATCGACGACAGAGTGCCGTGGAAGTCCGTGACGTAGTCCTTGAAACGCGAGGCCGGCACGCGTGTGGGCGGCGGCGCATCGGTCCCCCGCAGCCGCGCCGCGCGCTCGGCCAGCAGTCGCGCGAGTTCGGGGGTGGGTGCCGGGTCGTGGCCGGCCGCTTCGCGCACGGCACGGGCGGCGGGCTCCACGACGGCGCGGCGGGCACCGAGCGGATCGAGCGGCCAGGTGAGCGTCGCGCCCGGCCCCTCGTAGGGGTTGTCGTCGGGGTCGACCGGGTCGATGGGGTCGAGTCCCCTCGCCTCCATCGCCTCCACGAGGTACGGACTCGGCACGCGCGGGGACTTCTGCCCGGCCCAGTGGGAACCGCTCAGCAGCAGATCGGTCTTCGCACGGGTCACGGCGACGTAGGCGAGCCGGCGCTCCTCCTGCTGCTGGTATTCGCGGTAGGCGTCCTTGAACCTCTTCAGCGCCCCACCGCGGGGATTCGCCTTCGAGATCCCGCCGGAAAGGGAGGACTGCGCCAGCGCCTGCCGCTTCTTCGGGTCGGTCTCGTCTCCCATCGCCGCCTCGGGATCCCACTCGAAACGGGGTAGCGCGTCGCGGTCGCCGCGCAGCGCGAAGGGCACGACTCCGAAGCCGAACCACCCGGAGGTGTCGGACACGCGGCTCGGCAGCTCATCGGCCACCAGTCGCACGACCGCGACGGCGTCCCATTCCAGGCCCTTCGACCCGTGGATCGTCAGCAGCTGGACGACGCCTGGCTCCGGAGGCTCGGGACGAGGCATCAGCTCGTCGGTGCTCTCGGCCTTCTCCAGCCAGGCGAGCAGGCTGCCGATCGTGCCCCGCTCGTCCGCCGTGAGGAACGCCCGCACCTCGTCCGAGAACGCCCTGAGCTGGGTCGCGGCCACCCGGGCCGGCCCCCTCGTCTCGTTCGCGGCGAGCTCGATGTCGAGGCGGAGTTCGAGCTCGATGAGTCGCACCAGCTCCGGGATCGGCTGGGACGATGCCCGGCGCAGGCGTTCGAGCATCTCGCCCGCCGCGCGGATCCGCGCACGTCCGTCGGCGGTGATGCCCGCGATCAGGCGATAGTCGTCTCGCACTGCACGCACCACGTCGACCGCGTCGACGATCGACACGGCCTCGTCCGCTCCCCTCGAGGAGCGCAGCCGCAGCCGCATCTCCTCGGGCAACGGAGCCATCGACGTGTCACGCTCCGACAGGGTGCGGCCGAGATCGTAGAGGGCTGCCATGTCGGCGACCCCGACACCGAACCTCGGCCCCGTGAGAAGCCGGATCAGCGCAGAACCGGCCGTCGGGTCGTGCACGACGCGGAGAGTCGACACCACGTCGACGACCTCGGGGGTGGCGAGGAGTCCACCGAGTCCGAGGATCCGGTGCGGGATGCCGCGTGCGGCGAGCGCGGCCGCGAAGGTCTGCATGTGCTTCTTCGACCGGAACAGGATCGCACCGGTGTGCGGTCGCGTCGGCGCGCTCGCGTCGTGCGCCGCTCGCCGCTCTGCGAACCATGACGCCACCTCCTCGGCCTCGTCGTCGACGGTGAACGGGAACCGGACCTCTACGGCGCCCTCGCCGGCACCCGGTCTCGGCTCGAGCGGCGGCACGTCGAGGCCCGGGCGCTGCAACGGCACGAGAACACGATTCGCGACCTCGAGGATGCTGCTGTCGTTGCGCCAGCTCGTCATCAGGCTGTAGGTGCGCGCATCCGGCCGGTCGCCGCCGCCGACGAACGCGCCGGAGAAGGCGTAGAGGTTGTCGGCGCTCGCGCCTCGCCAGCCGTAGATCGACTGGTGCGGGTCGCCCACCGCCATCACGGCGGAGTCTCTGAAGAGCTCCGCCAGGAACTTCGTCTGGATGACCGAGGTGTCCTGGTACTCGTCGAGCAGCACGACCCTGTGCTGCTCCCTGAGTTCCAGGCGGACGTCGGGAGCCGACTCGACGATGTCGTACGCCCCGCCGACCTGGTCGGCGAAGTCGAGCACGCCTCGTCGGCTCTTCTCGGCGATGTAGTCCCGTACGAGCTGCGCGAGAGTGTCGAGCCCCAGCAGGTTGCGCGCCGCCTTGTCGACGTCGCCGTTGCCGCGGAACGGCTCGAAGGCCGCAGCCTGCTCGCGGGCGATCCGCACGGCGCGATCGAGGTCGACCCGGTGGTCGAGCACGTCGCCGGCCAGCCGCTGCACGGCGTCGATGACCGTCCCGAGAGCGAAGTCGATCTCCTCGAGCTGCGGAAGGTCGGCACGCAGGACGACCTCGCGAGCCAGCATCCAGGACGCCGCCTGGCTCAGCATCGCGACGTCGGAGTCGCGCCCGATCCTGGCAGCGTGCTCGCGCACGATCCCGTCGGCGAACGCGTTGTACGTCGACACGCGAGGTCGGATCATGAGGTCCTCCGCCGCACGGGGCGTCGCGGGATCCCATCCGGTGTCGTGCCGCTCGGCGAGCTCGTCGAGCACGTCCCTCCGCACGAGCTCGCGCTGCCTCCCCGGCGCCGCGTCGTCGACGCGGCGCAGGTCGCCGGACGACACGATCTGCGGCAGGAAGGGCAGCAGCCCCCGCCTGCCGTACTCGTCGATCACCGCCAGGCGGGCGCCGATCCGCTCCGCGAGCTCACCCGCTGCCTTCCGGGTGAAGGTGAGACCGAGGATCTCATCCCGACGCACGTGCCCGTTCGCGACGAGCCAGACGACCCTGCCCGACATCGTCTCGGTCTTACCGCTCCCCGCGCCCGCGACGACGAGCGCCGGGACGGGGGGCGCCTCGATCACCCGCTGCTGGGCGGTCGTCGGCGGGGGCTGCCCGAGCGCCGCGGCGATGTCGGTCGCCGATATTCCGAACGTCCCCGGCCAGGACTCGGAGGCCGGCGCGATCGACTCGGGAAGGTCCATGACGGTCATGCGCTCACCGCCGCGACGGTGTGGATGCGGCAGGGGTTGACTCGTCGCTGCGTGTCGGCGCAGTGCGCCTCGACCTGCGCCGTGAAGCTGGCGGCCGACATCCCCCGTGCGGCCTCGCCCACTCGACGGAGGAAGGCGTCCCGGTTCTCGTCTCCGAGTGTGTGCTGGTGTGCGACGCGATAGTCGCTCTTGGCGAGCGTCTTCGACACGATCACGAGCCGGGCGCCGACGAGCGCATCGGCGGGTGCGCCCTCGACGAGTCCCTGCTGCACCGCCACCTGGTAGGCGGCGAGCTGCGCATGCTCGACGACGCCGGCATCGGACTCCGGATCGGACTTCCCGGTCTTGAGGTCGACGACGACGACCCGGTCACGGCCCGACGCTCCTCCGTCCGCCTCTTCCCCGGCGCCGGCGATCGGCTGCCATCTCTGGCCTCGCGCGTGCCCGTGGTCGCCCGCTCCGTGCGGGTAGAGCTCGACCCGGTCGATGTATCCGTGGATGATCGCCTGATTCGCGGTATCCTCCCCGACCGGACGCACCGAGGGGGGCCGGTCGTCGCCGGCCTCGGGGATGTCGACGGCGAACCGGAACTCGACCTCGCTCGCGAGCTCACGTCCGCCGGCTCGCCGCACGTCGCCGAGATAGGTGTGCAGCCGCTCGACGAAGGTGTCGGCCCTGCGGCGCTCCTTGCGTCCGATCCACTCGGTCTCGAAGTCGAGCTCCGGCCAGTGCTCGGCGACGATCTCGCGCATCCGCTCGAGATCTCCGTCGGGAACGCGCTCCATGGCCTCGTGGATGATCGTTCCGATCCCCGCCGTCGGCGGCATGACCGTGTCGCCACCCAGAGCCGAGACGGCCCAATTGAGCCCGCACTCCTCGAACGATTCCAGTTTCGACGGCGATACGCGGGCACCCTCTGCCGCGAGATCACGCAGCGACGCCTCGGTCGAGGGCGGGGTGACGCCGTACCAGTCGGCGGGGTCGGCCCCCGGCACACCCTCACGTGCGAGGACGGCGAGCTGAGCGGCCGCCTGGTCGCGCGCCGCCTGCGACGTCGATGTCGTGAGCACTCTGCGGTGTCGGGCGACGAGTCCGCGCAGTGTGAGCGGATGCTCTGCCGACGCGTGCAGTTCCGGCGGGTCGGGAGGAGGCAGGAACGAGAAGAACGGGCTCGGCGACATGTCGTCGTCGTCCACGGCCGTGATCAGCAGTCGTCGCCGGGGGCGGGAGATGGCGCGCACGAACAGACGCAGTTCGTCGTGCAGGGCGGCGCGGCGTCGATCGAGGACGCCCGGAGCCTCCTCCGGGGTGCCCGTGCGCGCCGAGATGAGGGAATCGGCGAGACGCCACGTCTGCAGCAGCCCCCCGCGCAGTCGTACGTTCGGCCACACGCCGTCCTGGACGCCGGCGACCACGACGGCGTCGAACTCCGTGCCGAGCGCGGTCGCCGGCGTGAGCAGCGTCACGCGCCCCGGCCGGTCGGGACTCGAGAGCGAGTCCTCGGGAACCTCGCTGTCGAGCACATCCCGGACGAAGGTCTCGGGCCGCTCGTTCGGAGTCCGCTCGACGAACCGCTTGGCCGCGCCGAACAGGGACACGAGCGCATCGAGCGCCCTGGCCGTCTCGGCGCCGCTCGCCTGCAGCGAGATCTCGCGCCAGGCGACCTGGAGCCGGCGTCCGTCGACGGCCCGTGACTCGTCCCACACCCGCCACAGCAGATCGTGGATCGTCTCGCCGTGCGCGGCACCCTCGGCGACCTCCGCGACCGTCCGAGCGAACCGCTCGGCGGTGCGGGACTCCTGCGCGTCGATGAGCGTGAAGTGGTCGGGGGCGGTCATGGCCTGGCGCAGCAGCTCTCTCGCCGGCGTCGACCCTCCGTTCTCCAGCTCGATGTGGCGCAGACGCGCTCTGAGGCGTCGCAGACCGATGGCGTCCATGCCGCCGAAGGGCGTGCGCAGAGCCTCCTCCCACTCCAGCGCCGTCCGCTGCTCGGGCGGTGTGAGGGCGAGCCGGACGATGCCGACGATGTCGCCCACGATCGCCTCACTGCCGAGGGGCCGTTGCACGCCCGCGGTCCGGGTGGGGATCTCGCGGGCGGCCAGCTCGGCCTCGAGTTGCGTCACCTGTCGCGTGTCATGGGCGACGACCGCCATCCGATCCCACGCCACGTCGTGCGACAGATGCCACTCGCGCATGACGCCGGCGATGCGATCGAGTTCTTCGTGCGGCGACGGCGCGATGAAAGTGCCGAGCGCGTCACGGGCCGCGTCGTCGTCGACGATGGGGACCGGCGGGCGTCGATGGTCCACTCTGCCCGACGCACCGATCGCCTGGGTGACGGTGCGCGTCAGCGCCGTCAGTGCCGGCACCTGACGGTGCGGAGCGTCGAGGACGTGAACGTCGCCCAGGGCTGTGGCGAGCTGAGCGAACAGCTCGGGAGTCGCGCCCCGGAAGGCGCCCGACGAGATGTCGGGGTCTCCGAACGCGAGCACCGCTGTGCCTCGGGAGCGCAGGGCGCGCACGACGTCGACGCCACCGCGCGTGAGCTCCTGTGCGTCATCGATCAACACCACGCGCAGATGAGCGAGGGGACCCAGGGCACCGACATCCGCCGTCTGCAGGATCGTGCACGCCTCGGTGAGGAGGTCGGCCGCATCGCGATGCGCCGCGCGGGCCAGGTCGAGGATGCCGCGGTACTCGACGAGGAAGTCCGCGACCGCCGTCCAGGACTCGTCACCCCCGGCGCGCAGCTCGTCGGGGTGCGCCCCGAGCTCGGCGCATTCCGCCAGGAAGGCCCTGAGCTCGGACCGAAAGCCCTTGGACGCCCGCACCGCGGGACTCAGCGCCTCGGGCCAGGCGATCACCCCGTCTTCCGCGTCCCCCGCGAGGAGCTCGGCGATCAGACGATCCTGATCCGCTCCGGTGAGCAGCGCCGGGGGCTCCTGCCCCTCCTTCACCATCGCCCCGCGCACGATCTGGAAAGCGAACGAGCCGAGCGACCGGGCGAGCGGGCCGGGCGTGGCCTGATCGACCTTGACACCGATCCGGTCACGGAGCGCCGTCGCCGCCTGCCGACTGGGCGTCAGCACGAGGACCTCCTCGGGCCGCATCCCGGCGACGTCGAGCAGATGGACGACACGGTCGATGAGGGTGCGGGTCTTGCCCGTGCCGGGCGCTCCGACGATCACGCCGGACGCCGTCGCGTCAGCGCGGATCACGGCTCTCTGCGCGGCATCCTCGGTCATGTCCTCCACGCTACTGCGGCGCACGGACATCGCCGGCCGGGCAGCTCGACGGCTCTGTGCGCTCACGGCGAAACCGCCTCATGCGGCCGATCCCGCCCCGACCGAGCGGGGTAGAGTTGGGCGCAGTCATCGACCGTCACGGTCGAGCAGGACACAGCATCGTCGACTGGAAAACAGGAGTACGCGTGGAAATCCGCATCGGCATCATCAACACCGGCCGCGAGCTCAGCTTCGAGACCGCGGCATCCGCGGACGAGGTCCGCTCCCAGGTCTCGAGCGCGCTCGAGCAGAGCACCTCGCACGTGAGCTTCGCCGATGTGAAGGGCAACTCCTACCTCGTGCCGACCGCGCACCTCGCGTACATCGAGCTCGGCACCGAGGAATCGCGTCGCGTCGGCTTCGTCGCCTGACGCCTCATGTACATCCTCCTCGCGCTCGTCGGCGCGTGCGCATTGGGCATCGCCGTCCACTTCCTGATCGGCGGCCGTGATCTCCGCGGGGTGGCGGTGACGCCCGCGATCGCCACGGCGCTCGCGGGCCTGGTCTACACGGGGATGCAGTGGCTCGGCGTCGGCGAGGACAGCATCTGGCTGTGGCTGGCGAGCATCCTCGGATCCGTCGCCGTCGCCGCGGCGCTGACCGTGGGGATCGTCGCCTCCCGCCGTCGATCGGACGCATCCGCGAAGGCCGCACTCGGCATCTGACCGCCGAGCTCGGGTCTGACCACCGCGCTACGACCTGACCGCGAGATCGGCATCCGTCTCGATCTACGAGGCGAGCCCCATCGCATCCATGCGCCGTGCATGCGCGCCCATGAGCTCCGTATAGACGAGCTCCACCCGCTCCTCGCTCATTGCCGCGAGTTCGGGCTGACGCAGGGCCGAGCGGCACACGAGGATCGTGTCGCCGACGAGCCGGCGCGCCCACATGGACAGCAGCGAGCGCCATTCACCGTCACCGTCGATCGTCTCCTGGATGATCGCGACGATCTCATGACGCGCGTCGTCCTCGCTGAGGATGTCGGCCACGCGGGCCCCGACATCTCCGTAGCTGGAGGCGAGCGCGAGATAGAAATCGTCGAGCATGCCCGCCGTGGTGTACACGGCGAGGAGGGTCTCCCGGGGGCGAGCCCCGATGGTCTTGCGGCGGAACGCGTCGAGGTTCTCGCGGAACGGCAGCATCAGCTCGGTCGGGTCGTCGCCCCGCTCGGCGATCAGCTCGACGATCGCGCGGTGCTTCTCCAGCGCCGCGCCCGCAGCGCGGGACAGCGCCTCCTTCTCGGAGAGCTCCGGAGTCGCCCGGATCAGCCGGGTGAGGGTCTCGAAGTACCCGAGCTGAAGATACGCAGCCTGCCCGAGGAAGCGATCGAGCTCGGGCGCGAGCTCCGCGAAATCGATGCGCGTGGCGGTGCCCTGATCACCACGACTCCGCAGGGTCAGCGTGCGTCGGGGCGCCGTGCGCTTCCAGAACCAGTTCACCACGGGCTTCACAATACTCGGCGGATGCCTCTCTCCCTGGCGTCCGCACCCCCTCGGGTAGGCTGTTCCTGTCCCCGCCGTCGGAGCGGGGCCCCGCGCCTGTGGCACAAGAGACGGCGTGGATCCGTGAACGTGGCGATCTCCGCAGGTCGCCGGACAGGCATCTGAACATTGACAACCTTCGCTGATCTCGGAATCGATCAGGACATCGTCGACGCACTCGCCGCCAAAGGCATCGTCGACGCATTCCCCATTCAGGAGCAGACCATCCCCCTCGGCCTTCCCGGCCAGGACATCATCGGCCAGGCCAAGACCGGCACGGGAAAGACCTTCGGCTTCGGCATCCCCGTCGTCCAGCGTCTGGGCAAGGATCCCGAGCACGGAGTGAAGGCGCTCATCGTCGTCCCCACCCGCGAACTCGCCGTACAGGTGTACGAGGACATCGACCTCCTCACCAGCAACCGCTCGACCAGCGTCGTCGCCATCTACGGCGGCAAGGCGTACGAGGGGCAGATCGACCAGCTCAAGGCGGGTGCGCAGATCGTCGTCGGCACGCCCGGCCGTCTCATCGACCTCGCCGGCCAGCGCCTTCTCGATCTCTCGAACGCGACCGAGGTCGTCCTCGACGAGGCCGACAAGATGCTCGACCTCGGCTTCCTCGCCGACATCGAGAAGATATTCCAGAAGGTCCCCGCCGTCCGACACACCCAGCTCTTCTCGGCGACCATGCCCGGACCGATCGTGGCGCTGGCGCGCCGGTTCATGTCGAACCCGATCCACATCCGCGCGAACGACCCCGACGAGGGTCTCACCCAGGCGAACATCAAGCACCTCGTCTACCGCGCCCACTCGCTCGACAAGGACGAGGTCATCGCGCGCATCCTGCAGGCCGAGGGCCGCGGCAAGACCGTGATCTTCACCCGCACCAAGCGGGCGGCACAGCGTCTCGTCGACGAGCTCGGCGACCGCGGCTTCAACGTCGGCGGCGTGCACGGCGACATGGGTCAGGACCAGCGCGAGCGCTCCATGGCCGCGTTCAAGGCCGGCAAGCGGGACGTCCTCGTGGCCACCGACGTCGCAGCCCGCGGCATCGACGTCGACGACGTGACCCACGTCATCAACCACACGATCCCCGACGAGGACAAGACGTACCTGCACCGCGCCGGCCGCACCGGCCGCGCGGGCAAGACGGGCATCGCCGTGACGTTCGTCGACTGGGAGGACCTGCACAAGTGGGCGCTGATCAACCGCGCGCTCGAGTTCGGCCAGCCTGAGCCGGTCGAGACCTACTCGTCGAGCCCGCACCTGTACGAGGACCTCGACATCCCCGCCGGCACCAAGGGACGGCTGGTCACGGCGCCGAAGGCCGAGCGGCCTCCGCGCACGCCGCGTCCGGAGCGCGCTGCGGATGCCGCAGCGGAAGGCACCGATGAGGGCGGCACCCGTCGTCGCCGCCGCCGTCGCGGCGGCTCGACCCCGGTGGGCTCGACGTTCACCGAGGGCGGCGCCGAGTCCGCAGCCGGTGACGCGCAGACCCCCGCACCCGATCGCGGTGCCGAGGGCGCGGGCACGCACGACGGCGCGGGCAAGGAGCACCACGACGGCAAGCCGGCGCCGGCGAGACGTCGTCGTCGCCGCCGCGGTGGTTCCGGTGGCACCGGAGCCGCGCCCGCCGTCGGGGCCTGAGACACGCCAGAGGGGCGGATGCTGCGCGACGCGGCATCCGCCCCTCTGTCCTGTCCGGTGGACGGTCGCGTCAGGCGTACCGCGGCGCCGTGCCGGTCGCGCGATCGATGAGACGCGCGACCATGTCGAGCGAGGTCGTGTTCTCGCCTGGCAGGTTCGGCTTGCCCGTGCCGTGGTAGTCGCTGGAACCGGTGACGATGAGGTCGTGCGCGGCTGCCAGCTCGTGCAGTCTGCGCTTGCCGGCGTCGGTGTTCTCCCGGTGGTCGATCTCGAACCCGCCGAGTCCGGCGTCGATGAGACGCTCGATGAAGGGGACGGGCATCATTCGGTCGCGCCCCGCGGTGACCGGGTGCGCGATGATCGCCACTCCCCCAGCCTCGGTGATCAGCCGCACCGCGGTCAGCGGGTCAGGGGCGTAGTGCGGTTCGTAGTAACCCTCGCGCGGATGCAGGATGCCGTCGAACGCCTCCGTGCGGTCGCGCACGATCCCGCGGGCGACCAGCGCATCGGCGATGTGCGGACGCCCGACCGTGGCGTCCAGCGTCGTCTGCTCGACGACATCCGCCCACTCGATGTCGTAGTCCCTGCCGATGTTGCGCACGATCCGCTCGGCGCGTCCGATGCGATCGTCGCGGATGCGCGTTGTCTCGGCGAGCACCCCGGCGTCGAATGGGTCGAAGAGGTAGCCGAGCACATGCACGCTGCGCCACTCGTGCTTGGCCGACAGCTCCATCCCCGGGATGAACGTCATGCCGAGCGCCGCGGTGGCCTCGGCCGCCTCATCCCATCCGGTCGTGCGGTCGTGATCGGTGAGCGCGAGCGTCCGCACCCCGTGCGCGTGGGCCTGCCGGACGACCTCTCCCGGCGTCTCCGTGCCATCGGAGTGGTTGGAGTGCAGGTGCAGGTCGGCGGGACCTGCGAAGCGGGGGGAACGAGCGTCGGCCATCCCTCGAGCGTACCGACGCCGACGGACGCGGGATGCGTGTTCCACCCCCGCGCCGCGGCAGGGACTTCACAGACATCCCTCCTACGCTGGACGAGATGTTTCGTCTCCTGGGGATCCTGTTCACCGTGCTGCTCGCGATCACGACCGCCGTCGTGGTGTGGCCGCAGTTCTTCCACCTGGAGCAGACCTTCCCGTTCGCGCAGATCGTCGCCGCACGCGGTGTCGTCCTCGCCGCGTTCCTCGTCGTCGCGGCTCTCGCTCTCCTCCTCCTGCTGGCGAAACCGCTCCGAGGCTTCGCCGCCTCCGTGCTGATCGTCGCGCTCCTCGGTGCCGGCGCGACCGGCGCCGTCGGGGCCGTCCGCGGATTCGGTGCGGACACCCTTCCCGCGGCGACCGAGGGGAGCATCAGGGTGCTGACCTGGAACACCGCCGGAGACAAGGTCTCCGCGGAGCAGGTGGCCCAGCAGATCGTCGACCAGGATGCCGACGTCGTGGCTCTCCCCGAGACGACCGAGGCGGCCGGCGAGCAGATCGCGGTCATGCTCCGCGACCAGGGACGCCCGATGTGGGTCCACCACGTCCAGTTCCAGCCCGACGTCGTCGACGGTCCGAAGTCGTGGCACACCACCGTCCTGGTGTCGACCGATCTCGGCGAGTACTCGGTGATCGAGTCGTCGGAGGACGGGACGAGCAACACCGGATCGGTTCCGAGCGCGGTGCTCATGCCGGTCGACGGCAGCGGTCCGACCATCGTCGCCGTGCACGCCGTGGCCCCGCGCACCGAGGACATGGAGCAGTGGCGCTCCGATCTGCGCTGGATCGCCGATCAGTGTCCGGAGGGCGACTTCCTGCTGGCGGGCGACTTCAACGCCACCGTCGACCACATGGCGGGGCTCGGCGTGGACGGCGGCGACATGGGTTACTGCCGCGACGCGGCATCGCGCAGCGGCAACGGCTTCAGCGGAACGTGGCCGAGCTCACTCCCCGCACTGCTCAGCACGCCGATCGATCACGTGATGGCCTCTCAGAACTGGACGCCCACCGGTTCGGTGATCATCGACGACGCCGGAGGCAGCGATCACCGCGGCGTCGTGGTGCAGCTCGAGCCTGCGGGGTGAGATGCCGTCTGCGGCGACCAGGTGACAGACTGGAGGGATGAGCACCGCAGAACGCGACACGATCGCCGAGGCCAGCGTCGAGACACCCGTCGAGAACAGCACCACGAACCGCAAGCAGCCCTTCCCCCAGGGCTTCCTCGACACGATCTCATCCGGGTGGGCCGAGCGCCCCGAGACCCTGCCCGCGCCGCGGGCGCAGGCCCCCTATGCGGCGAAGCGCCGAGCAGCCGTCTCCGCCGCGTTCCCTGGCAAGCGCCTCATCATCCCCGCGGGCTCGCTCAAGCAGCGCAGCAACGACACCGACTACGTGTTCCGCGCACACTCGGCGTTCGCTCACCTCACCGGATGGGCGGCCGACTCCGAACCCGACTCCGTGCTCGTGTTCGAGCCGACCGACTCGGGCCACGACATCACCCTCCACTTCCGCGAGCGCGCGGATCGCACGACGACCGAGTTCTACGCCGACGCGACCGTCGGCGAGTTCTGGATCGGCCCGCGTCCTTCGCTCGCGGGTGTGGCTGCCGACCTCGCGATCGAGACCGCCCACCTCGACGACTTCTCCTCCGTCGAGGCCGAGCTGGTCCTCGATGAGGACGACGACCTGACGCGCGTCGTCTCCGAGCTGCGCCTCGTGAAGGACGAGTTCGAGATCGAGGAGATGCGCCGTGCTGTCGACATCACCGCTCAGGGATTCGACGACATCATCCGCGCCCTGCCCGAGGCCGTCGCCCACTCGCGCGGCGAGCGGGTGGTCGAGGGCGTCTTCCACCGCCGCGCGCGCGAGGACGGCAACGGCGAGGGCTACGACACGATCGCAGCCTCCGGGCCCCACGCCTGCTACCTGCACTGGACCCGCAACGACGGGACGGTCGTGCCCGGTGACCTGATCCTGGTGGACGCCGGCGTCGAGGCCGACAGCCTGTACACGGCCGACATCACCCGCACCCTTCCTGTCTCCGGCACCTTCACCGAGGTCCAGCGCCGGGTCTACGAGGCGGTGCGCGAGGCGGCGGACGCCGCGTTCGCCGCGGCGCGCATCGGCGTGCGGTTCCGCGAGGTGCACGAGGCGGCCATGAAGGTCATCGCCGCGCGGGTCGCGGAGTGGGGTCTGCTGCCGGTCACGGCTCAGGAGGCCCTCGACGCGGATGCCGGCGGCCACCACCGTCGCTACATGGTGCACGGCACGTCGCACCACCTCGGCATCGACGTGCACGACTGCGCCCAGGCTCGTCGCGAGATGTACTACGACGGCATCCTCGCTCCGGGCATGGTGTTCACGATCGAGCCGGGCCTGTACTTCCAGATCGACGACCTGACCGTCCCGGCCGAGTACCGAGGGATCGGCGTGCGCATCGAGGACGACATCCTGATGACCGAGGACGGCCCGGTGAACCTCTCGGCGGGCATTCCCCGCTCGGCCGACGAGGTCGAGGCCTGGATCGCGCGCGTGCAGAGCTGACCCCGCTGCATGCATGAGGGCGAGCTGACGCTCACGGATGCGACCGCTGCGCGACTGATCACGCAGCGGTTCCCGACCCTCGCCGACAAGCCGGTACGGCGGGTGAGCGCCGCGGGGACGGTGAACACCATCATCCGCATCGGCGACGACCTCGCCGCGCGCTTCCCGCGACTCCCCGAGACCCGGGCCTCGCTCGAGACGGAGGCCGCCGCGATGCTCGAGCTCGTCGACGCCTGCGCCGTGCCGACACCTGTGCCGTTCGGGATCGGCGGCGCGGCGGCGGACTACTCCTCCGCCTGGGCTGTGCAGACCTGGCTCCCGGGCCGGACGGCGGATCACGAGCGTCACACGTCGAGTGAGCCGCTCGCGCACGATGTGGCGACGATGATCGCGTCGCTGCGCGAGGCCGACGTGCGCGGACGGTCGTTCGACGGGCGAGGCCGGGGCGGAGTGCTCACAGACCACGACGAGTGGGTCACCTCGTGCATCGACCGCAGCGCTCATCTGCTCGACGTCGACCGCACTCGTCTCCTCTGGAGCGCGCTGCGGACTCTGCGCCGGGCGGGTGCCGATGTGATGAGCCATCGGGACCTCACCCCGTTCAACCTGCTGGTGTCGGACGATCGTCTGGTCGGAGTGCTCGACGGCGGCGGCTTCGGCCCCGCCGATCGAGCGCTGGATCTCGTCGCGGTGTGGCACCTGTTCGACGCTCCGCGCCGCCGTCTGGTGCGCGAGCGGCTCGGCGCCGACGAGGTCGAGTGGTACCGCGGCGCGGCGTGGGCGCTGCAGCAGGCGATGGGACTCGTCTGGTACTACGAGGAGTCCCACCCCGCGATGAGCGCGCTCGGTCTCTCCACCATGCGGCGGCTGCTCTCCGACGACGAGCTCGCCGCTCTGGTCTGAGGGGCCCTCAGGCTCGGATGAAGTCCGCGACGAGAGGAGCGAGCCCCGCTCCGATCTCGGAGGTGGGCCGCTTCTGCCCCTTCACCTCGAACGTGTGGCCACCGCCGTCGATCCAGATCACGCGCGCCTCCTGGCACGTCGCCACCACATCCTCGAACTGCGACAGCGGCTGGACGAACGGATCGTTCGTCCCCTCGATGAACAGCTGCGGCACCCGGATCGCCGGGAGGTGCTCCGCGCGGGGCTTCTCCGGCTTGCCGGGCGCGTGCAGCGGGTAGCCGAGGTAGGCGAGGCCGTCGACGACGAGCCCCTCAGAGACGGCCATCGAGGCCATCCGCCCTCCGTACGACTTGCCGGTCGCCCAGATGGCCGCGCCCGGTTCCTGTTCGCGTGCGAAGGCAGCCACGGCGTTCCACGTCGCGATGGCATGCGACGCAGGCCCGGGCATCCTCCGCCCCTGCTCCACGTACGGGAAGTTGAACCGCAGCGTCGAGAATCCCAAGGCTGCCAGCGCATCGGCGAAACCGGTGAGGAACGGATGGTCCTTGCCGGCCCCCGCACCATGCGCGATGATGACGACCGCCCCGGCACTCCCCGCCGACCAGTCGGCCGAGACCGTCGTCGGACCGGCGGGCGACTCGACGCGGATCTCGACCATCAGGCGCGGAGGTACGGGATCGCGAACGGCACGCGCATGGCCCTGCCCGACGACGCCCGAACCATGCCCACGATCACGAGTACGAGGTGCAGGATCGAGAGCGCGAAGTACATCGTGATGGGGATGCCGATGGGGAAGAATCCCGTCGCGGGCGAGTCCGAGGTGAGGGCGAAGAGCAGCACGAAGTGCGAGACCAGCAGGACCGTGGAGACAAGCACGTAGGTGAGCCCCCAGTTCAGGGCGACCCGGGCGTTCTCCCGGGCGACGCCGCCGAACCTGCGCGACGCTCCGCCTCCGACCGCCATCGCGACACCGGAGGCGAGTCCTCCGATGAACGGGAACGGGATCAGGATCAGGAGTCCCAGAGCCCAGGGCAGAAGCCCTCGCGGCGGGACGACCGCCGGATAGGATCCTGCCGGATAGCCGCCCGCGGGATACCCCTGGGTCGGGTGTCCCGGAGCCTGAGGCGGGGCGTACCCCGGGACCTGCGGCGCGGCGTGGCCGGGCGCGGGTGGCGGGGCGTACCCCGAGGCCTGCATCGGAACCGGCGGCGGGGCGTACCCCGGGGCCGGCGGCGGGTCGTAGCCCGGCGCGGGCGGGATCGCAGCGTTGCCGGGACCAGGCGGTGGGGCGAAACCGGGCGCGGGCGGGACCGCAGCGTAGCCAGGCGCGGGCGCGGGCGGGACCTCAGCGTAGCCAGGCGCGGGCGCGGGCGGCGGAGCGAAACCGGGTGCCGGCGCAGGAGGCGCGTCGCCGGCAGGCGCGCCCGACGTGGCAGCCCGGTCGTCTCGCGGCTCGCGCATCAGGCAGGCTCCGCAGACCTCGGCGGGGTGCCGGTGGCCCCGTCGTCAGGAGCTGTGCGCGGGGGCGATGCGGGATCGGCGGGGCGCGGCGGGATGACAGGGTCGACAGGCGGCGTCTGCGGTCCCTGCGCTCCGGGCTCCGAATCCCCGGCGGGTGCCGGATCCGCCTCGGGCGCATGGTCGGCCCCGGGTGCGGGCGGCTCGGGCGTCGTGGGCGGAGTCGTTGGGGGCTGCCCCCCGGGAGTGATGCGCTCGCCGTACCGTGGCGGTTCGTTCAGGTCGACCGGCCCTCGTGTCGGCGAGGGCTTCACCGCGCCGAGGGCCTGACGCGCCTTCGCGAGCGAGACGGCCTGGACACGCACCTCATAGTGATCCGCGGCGAACTGCGTGACGCTGGCGAAGTCGCGTCGGCGACGGACGATCGCGTACGTCACGAGGCTGAGCAGCATGCCCAGCGCGACGCCGATGAAGACGAACCCGACGAACAGCTGGATCGGCACCTCCGGGTTGCCGATCACGAGGATCGCCGAGAGGAAGAGCCCGATGAGCACGCCGTTGATCGCACCCGAGCGTGCAGCCGCCGCGTAGCCGAGGCGGCCGGTGATCCGCTCGACCGTCCTGACGCTCTGCCCGATGATCGCGATATCCCGCGCAGGCACCTCCTGCGCGATCAGTTTCGAGACCGTCTTCTGGGCGTTCTCGTAATCGCGGGTGGATGCGACGATCTCGCCCTCGTCGCGGCTGTCGGATGGACGGTTGAGCATGCTCATCCCGCCATTGTTCCATGCCCGTCGATGACGAGGCCGGGAGCGAGTCGTGCCGAGCCTCCGCCGCGCTCGTCGGGAGGGACGGCGGCGGCCCCGCGCACTACGCTGGACGGGTGAGCACACAACGGGTATTCGCCGCGCGCCTCGCCGGGTGCGCCGTCTTCGACCCCGTGGGCGACCGGCTCGGCAAGGTCCGGGACGTCGTCATCGTGTACCGAAGTACGGCAGCCCCGCGGGTCATCGGACTGGTCGTCGAGATCCCCGGACGCCGACAGGTCTTCCTCTCGATCGGCAGGGTCACCTCGATCCGGGCGGGCCAGGTGATCAGCACCGGTCTGATCAACGTGCGGCGGTTCTCTCCCCGCGCGGGCGAGGTGCGCGTCCTCGCCGAGCTGCTGGGCCGCCGCGTGAGCCTCGTCGACGGCAGCGGCACCGCGGTGATCGAGGACGTCGCGATCGAGCCGAACCGTCTCGGCGAATGGGCGATCAGTCAGCTGTTCCTCCGCCGCCCGAAGACGAGCGCCTCTCCGTTCGCGAAGGGGCCGACCACCTTCGCCGCGTGGAGCGAGGTCGCCGAGCAGCGCTCGCCCGGCGAGTCCCAGTCCGCCGAGCAGCTCGTCGCCTCCTACTCCGAGCTGCACGCCGCCGACCTCGCCAACACCCTGCTCGATCTCCCCCAGCAGCGCATGATCGAAGTGGCCGAGGAGCTCTCGGACGACCGTCTCGCGGATGCCCTCGAGGAGATGCCCGAGGACGAGCAGGTGCACATCCTCGACCGCCTCGGCGACGAGCGCGCCGCAGACATCCTCGACCAGATGGAGCCGGACGACGCGGCCGACCTGCTGGCGCAGCTTCCACCGAGCAGGCTCGAGCAGCTGCTCGAGCTCATGGAGCCGGAGGAGGCGGAGGACGTCCGCATGCTTCTCCGGTACGGGCCGGACACCGCCGGCGGTCTGATGACCCCCGAGCCGATCATCCTGTCCGCCGACGCCACCGTCGCGGAGGCGCTCGCGCTCATCCGCCGCCATGAGCTGCACCCGGCCCTCGCGGCAGCGGTGTTCGTGACCCTCCCGCCGTTCGAGACGCCCACCGGGCGCCTCCTCGGCATGGTGCATTTCCAGCGGATGCTGCGCTACCCGCCCCACGAGCGCCTCGGCGCGATCATGGACGACAGCCTCGAGCCCGTCACGGTCACGGCATCCGCCGCCGAGGTCGCCCGCATGCTCGCGAGCTACGACCTCGTGTCCCTCCCGGTGATCGACGCCGCGCATCGACTGGTCGGCGCGATCAGCGTGGACGACGTGCTCGACTACCTGCTGCCTGACGACTGGCGCACGCACGACAGCGACGACGCACCCGCGGCCGCGAAGGAGGTGCGCTGATGGCACGCTCCCCCCGCCTCGATGCTCCGCTCGGCCGCGGCACGTCCCGCCCGAGGTCCACGTCGCGCGATCGCTTCGGACGCTTCACCGAATGGGTTGCGCGTGCGATGGGAACACCCGCGTTCCTGCTGATCCTGACGATGTTCTGCGTGCTCTGGATCTGCTGGAACACCCTGCTTCCCGACCACCTCCGCTTCGACGACGCGGCCCTCGGCTTCACGGCGCTCACCCTGATGCTGTCGCTGCAGGCGTCGTATGCCGCTCCGCTGATCCTGCTCGCGCAGAACCGGCAGGACGACCGCGACCGTGTGCAGATCGAGCAGGACAGGCAGCGGGCCGAGCGCAACCTCGCCGACACGGAGTACCTCGCCCGTGAGATCGTCGCTCTGCGGATGTCGCTCGAGGAGCGCAACTCCCAGATCGTGACGCGCGACGTGCTGCGGCAGGAGCTCAAGGCGCTTCTGGCGGAGCTCGACGACCACGACGACGAGCCGGATGCCGTGCGCCCGGACAGCCGAACGGCATCGTGAACCCTGCCGACGCCGTTCGGGCCGCCGTGGCCGCCGTCGCAGACCCCGAGCTGCGTCGACCGATCGGCGATCTGGACATGGTCCGCGACATCGCCGTGGACGCGGGCAGGGCCACGGTCGGCATCGTGCTCACGATCGTCGGATGCCCCGCGGCCACGAAGATCGAGTCCGACGTCCGCGCGGCCGCGGCATCCGTGCCCGGTGTGACGGATGTCGTCGTGGATGTCGGCGTCATGACGCCCTCCGAGCGCAAAGCGCTGACCGAGAAGCTGCGCGACGGTCGAGCACCCCGGCAGATGCCCTTCGGGCCGGACTCCCTCACCCGGGTCATCCTCGTCTCCAGCGGCAAGGGGGGCGTGGGCAAGTCCACCGTGACGGCCAACCTCGCGGCGGCACTCGCCGCTCAGGGTCTCGCGGTCGGCCTGGTCGACGCCGATGTCCACGGATTCTCCATCCCCGGACTGCTCGGCATCCCCGCCGGCACCCAGCCCACGCGCATCGACGACCTGATGCTCCCGCCGGTCGCCCACGGCGTCAAGACCATCTCGATCGGCATGTTCCTCCGCGACGGCGAGGCCGTCGTCGCCTGGCGCGGACCGATGCTCCACCGCACGGTGCAGCAGTTCCTGACCGACGTGTACTTCGGCGACCTCGACATCCTGCTCATCGACATGCCTCCGGGCACCGGCGATATCGCGATCTCGATCGGGCAGCTGCTCCCCCATGCCGAGGTGCTCGTGGTGACCACCCCGCAGGCTGCGGCCTCCGAGGTCGCCATCCGCAGCGGACTCGTGGCACGGCAGACCGGTCAGCGGGTGATCGGGGTCGTCGAGAACATGGGACCTTTCACCCTGCCGGACGGAACCGTCATGGATCTGTTCGGCACGGGCGGCGGCGCGGCCGTCGCCGACGCCCTGTCCGAATCCGAGACCGGGGCCGTGCCGCTGCTCGCCAGCATCCCGCTCAGTCCCGCGCTGCGCGTCGGCGGCGACGCCGGGACCCCGATCGTCCTCACCGACCGGACGGATGCCGCCGCAGAGGCGATCCGAGCTCTGGCCCGCACGCTCGCAGCACACGGGCGTGGCCTCGCCGGACGCTCCCTGCCCCTGACGCTCGGATAGGCGCACGATGACCGTCACGATCGACGAGGCGCTGCTGCGCCGCATGGCACGCGACGCCGCGATCTTCTCGCTCACCCGGCCCCGAGCGATCGTCATGTGGATCATCCTTGCCGCCGCGCTCGTCGTCAGCACCCTCGGCGTGACCTCCGCAGGCAGCGGCGAAGGCACCCGCGCGTTCCTGCCGGTCGCGAGCCTCGGCCTGATGGCCTTCGCTGTGGTCATGACCGTCTCCAAAGCCCGCCGAGCGGTCCGCGTCGCGATGCCACCGGGCACGATCGTGTGGGCGCGGGTCGGAGCGGAGGCGCTGCACGTCGGAGCCGGCAGTCGCACCTCGGACATCTCCTACAGCACGTTCCAGAGTGTTCGTGCGGGCAGGCACGCCGTGCTCTTCACGGTGAGAGGGGCGGCCGTGATCACGGCGATCCCGCGAGCGCTGCTCTCGGATTCCGATATCGCCCAGGTCCGGGACCGCGTCGGATGAGGGACGCGCGCGCCTGAGGTCAGGTCGCCTCGGCGTCGAACGGCGGCGGGCTGGCGTGGGAGAACTCCGGACGCGTCCGCGGGATGCGCGGCGGGACGGACGACGTGCTCAGGGTCGGCTCGGCCATGACGGTCGCCGCCTTGACCTGCGGCTGAGGGCTGTCATCCTCGAACAACGCGTCGCGGATGATGCGCCGCGGGTCGTACTGTCGGGGATCGAGCTTGCGCCAGTCGACGTCGTCGATGTCCGGACCCATCTCGTCCCTGACGCGCGTCTTGGTGTCGCGCAGGAACTCGCCGGCGCGTCGAGCGAGCTTGGCGACGCTCTCTGCATAGCGCGGCAGCCGCTCGGGTCCGACGAGGAGGACCGCGATCAGACCGATCAGCAGAATCTTCTCGAATGAGATCCCGAGTTCCATGTCTACAGGCTACCGCCGCGCCTGCCGCGTGGCCGCGCGCCGAGCGCATACCCTGAAGGAACACACACCTCAGGCAGGAGATCCAGGGCAATGAGCGAGAACGATGCGAACGCACGTTTCATCCGCGAGTCCATCGTCGAGCCTGCAGCGATCGCACGGGCCCGCGCCCACGCCGTCGAGCTCGGTGCGGCTCCGGTCAGCCCGGCGATCGGATCGCAGATCGCCGTCCTCGCAGCGGCGACGGGAGCCCGGTCGATCGTCGAGATCGGCACGGGGGCCGGAGTCTCGGGCCTCTGGCTGCTCCGAGGAGCGCCGCAGGCCGTGCTCACATCGATCGACAACGAACCCGAGCACCTCGCCGCAGCTCGGCAGGCCTTCGCGGATGCGCGCATCCCGGCCACCAAGGCCCGTTTCATCACGGGCCGTGCGGCAGATGTCCTTCCGCGCATGAATGAGGCGTCGTACGACATCGTGCTCGTCGACGCCGACCCGGAGAACGTCATCGAGTACGTCGAGCACGGCCTCCGCCTCGTCCGCACCGGCGGGATGGTCATCGTCCCCCGTGTGCTCGCGGGCGGCAAGGTCGCCGACCCCGTTCAGCGCGACGAGGTCACCTCCGCGTTCCGTTCGCTCATCCAGGAGACCCAGGAGTCGCCGGCCGTGCTCGCGACCGTGTCGACCTCCGGAGAAGGCCTTCTGCAGCTCATCAGCATCGCCGATTCCTGACGAACAGGGTGCGAAAAGGGCGACGGATCCATGATCCGTCGCCCTTTTCGCACCCGCTCGCGGGTCCGTGGTCGATCAGGCCGGCGTCACGACGGCTGCCAGCACGTCGTGAAGCTCCTTCGCCTCGGCATCGTTGACCGAGACGACCAGGCGTCCGCCGCCTTCGAGCGGGACACGCACGATGATGAGTCGCCCTTCTTTCACGGCTTCCATCGGTCCGTCTCCGGTCCTCGGCTTCATCGCTGCCATCGTGGGCTCCTTTTCCTCCGGTGGTATGAAATCAGTTTATCGGTAGTCACCCGAACCTGGATGTCGCCCGTGAGAAAAATGCATCAAGCATTAACATTCACGGAACCTGCCAGAACGTGTTGCCGAGGGCATACATCGGGAAGATCCATGCCCATTGGGCGACGAGGCAGCCGATGAGAACCCCGCCGCGCCACAGCCGGGAACGAGGCACAGCCATCGCGCCCCAGAGCGGACTCAGCGGAAGCAGCAACCGGAAGGTGCTGGACTGCGGGAAGAAGACGGCGAGCAGATAGATGAGATAGCTCGCGCTCCAGAGCCGGAGGTCCACACCGAGGGCGCGCACCTGCGGCGCGTAGAGGAGCGCCGCGGCGGCACCGACGACGAGGATGACGAGTGCCACCGGCCCCCACGCGGCAGGGAGCCCCCATTGCCCGAACCAGAACTGCGAGGCCTGGATCCAGCCCTCGAAGGGGATGAAGCCCTCGACCCCTCCGAGTATCCAGTTGCGCCGCCACGCGAGCTCGGTCGCGAGATACGCGCCCGGATCGCCCGTCACGACGGCGGCGATGACCTGCCACGCGAAGCCGCACACCGTCGCCAGAGCACCGAGCGCGAGGATGTGCACGACATCTCGTCCGTCGAGCGGATCCTGGTGACGGCGCACGAGCCGGAGGATTCCGTGCAGACCGATGTACAGCGCGAAGGCGAGGATGCCCGGGCGCGTGAAGGCCATGACCGGAATCAGCGCGTAGAGCCAGACGTACCGCCGCCGCGCCATGAGGTCGAGCGCGACGAAGAGCATCAGGAGGAACAGCGACTCCGCGTATCCGACCTGGAACATCGCCGCCAGCGGCCCCGAGGCGAAGAACGCGACGGACCACATCGCCGCGCTCCGGCCGATCCGATCGCGGAGCAGGCGATGCAGAGCGAGGCAGGCCCCGTACCCGGCGACGAAGGAGATGAGGAAGGCCCCCATTCCCCACGAGCCGAACGGGAGTCCGACGACCTTCGCCGCGTATGCGAAGACCGGCATGAACGCCCAGGCGTTCTCGGCGACCTCACCGGATGCCGTGAGCGGCAGCTCGGCTGGATATCCCTCCTCCGCGACGAGCCAGTACCACTGGGCGTCCCAGCCGAGCACGAAGTCGACGAGCCCCGGCTCCGCCCCGAAGCGCGACAGCGAGGTGGACTGCTGGGCCGCGACCACCATCATCACCGTCGTCACGGCACGTGCGACCGCGTAAATCAGAGCGACCTGGAGCGGTACCGGAAGGCGCGCCCACCGGCGCGCCATCGTCATCGCGAACTGAGCCATGCCCGCAGTCCGCGCTCGACGGCGTCGATCTGCGCGAGGGGTACGCGCTCTTCGTCGTGGTGCGCGAGGTGCGGGTCGCCGGGACCGTAGTTGACGGCGGGGATGCCGAGAGCCGAGAAGCGGGCCACATCGGTCCACCCGTACTTCGGTCGCGGCTCCGCGCCGACGGCGGCGACGAACTCCTGGGCGATGGGTGCATCGAGGCCGGGTCGGGCTCCCTCTGCCGAGTCCGTGATCTCCACGTCGAAGCCGGCGAGGAGGTTGCGGATGTGCGCCTCGGCGTCGGCGGCCGTCTTGCTCGGGGCGAACCGGTAGTTGACCTCCACCTCGCACGCGTCGGGGATCACATTGCCCGCGACGCCTCCGGAGATGCGGACGGCGCTCATGCTCTCGCGGTACAGCAGGCCCTCGACCGGCACCTCCCGCGCGCGGTACTCCGCCAGGCGCGCGAGGATCGGGGCGGCACGATGGATCGCGTTCTCACCGATCCACGCACGCGCCGCGTGCGCACGGACGCCGGATGTGCGCACGATCGCGCGCATCGTGCCGTTGCATCCGCCCTCGACCTCGCCGTTGGACGGCTCCCCCAGGATGGCGAAGTCGGCCTGGAACAGATCCGGCCGAACGGCGGCGAGCAGCGCGAGGCCGTTCTTCGACGCCTCGACCTCCTCGTTGTCGTACCACATCCAGGTGATGTCGACGGAGGGTTCCGTGAGCTCCGCCGCCAGCTTCAGCTGCACCGCGGTGCCGCTCTTCATGTCGACCGTCCCCCGCCCCCAGAGATGAGGGACCCCGTCGATCTCGATGTCACGGGTCGGGAGGTTGTCATTGATCGGCACGGTGTCGATGTGCCCCGCGATCGCGACGCGCTGCGCGCGCCCCAGGTCGGTGCGCGCGACGATCGTGTTGCCGTGCCGGATCACCTCGAGGTGGTCGTATGCCGAGATGGCCTGCTCGATGGCATCCGCCAGCGCGCGCTCGCCGCCCGAGACGCTGGGGATGTCGCAGATCGCACGGGTCAGGTCGACGGAGGACGCGGTCAGATCGAGCACCATGCCCCCAGCGTACTTGTCGTGACACGGGGACAGGAGTCGCGCCCGCGGCGCGATACCGTGGAGTCATGACTGAGGCGCGCACCGTGTGGGGTACCGGACTTTCGACGATCGCCGGCGACGGCACCGTGCTGGACGCCTGGTTCCCCGAGGTGGCCACCGTCGCACCGTCGGCGGACGCCGCCGCCACCGCTTCGGCGAGGCTCGACGACCTCGCGGGACCCGACGAGCGCCGCAACGTCACCGTCGAAGTCGTGCAACTGCACATCGATCTCGATGCCGCGCCGGAGTCGACGGTCGACGCCTACCTCCGCCTCCATGCGCTGTCCCACCTCGTCGTGCGACCGAACGAGCTGAACCTCGACGGCATCTTCGGCCATCTGCCGAACGTCGCCTGGACGAACGCCGGCCCCGTGCACCCCGACGACGCGACCCGCCTCCGCCCGCTGCTGCAGCGGGCGGGGATCCAGGTGCAGGGGCTCGACAAGTTCCCGCGACTGACCGACTACGTGCAGCCGTCGGGGGTCCGCATCGCCGATGCCTCGCGAGTGCGTCTCGGCGCACACCTCTCGCCCGGCACGACAGTGATGCACGAGGGTTTCGTCAACTTCAACGCCGGCACGCTCGGCTCCTCGATGGTGGAGGGACGCATTTCGCAGGGCGTCGTGGTCGGTGACGGCAGCGACATCGGCGGCGGCTCCTCGATCATGGGCACGCTGTCGGGCGGTGGATCGCACCGCGTGTCGATCGGTGCACGCACTCTTCTCGGCGCGAACGCGGGCATCGGCATCTCGCTCGGCGATGACTGCGTCGTCGAAGCGGGCCTCTACGTCACCGCGGGGACCAAGGTCGTCCTCGTCGACGGGCCGGTGACCGCCGAGGGCGTGAAGAAGACGGTGAAGGGCGCCGAACTCTCGGGGCAGAACGGCCTGCTCTTCCGTCGGAACTCTCTGACCGGAGCCGTCGAGGCCGTCCGCCGTGCAGGCGTGGGCGTCACTCTCAACGAGGCGCTGCACGCCTGAGCGACGCGCGGGGCGACCGGTCCCAGGCTTCTCCCCCCTGTCGCGTGATAGTGTCGAAGCGACGCTCCTCGCGATGCGAGACGTCTGCGTCGTCGACACGCTCCCGCGCCACTTGCCTGGTTCTGGCCATCTCGAACGGCGAAACGATGCGCGATCCCGCGCCGTCGCCCACCTTTCCCCGCACCCGGCCCGCTGGTTCGTGCGTGCATTCTCGGAGATACTTCATGACTTCCTTCCTCGATCTCGGCGTGCCCGCCGACCTCGCCTCCGTCCTCGCGAAGGACGGCAAGACCGAGGCGTTCGCGATTCAGCGCGACACGCTTCCCGACTCTCTCGCGGGTCGCGACCTCCTCGGTCGCGGCCGCACCGGCAGCGGCAAGACGATCGCGTTCGCCCTCCCCCTCGTGTCCCGGCTCGCGGCGTCATCGCGCAAGAGCCGTCCGAACCACCCGCGCGGCCTCGTGCTCGCGCCGACCCGTGAGCTCGCAACGCAGATCGCAGCCACCATCGCGCCGCTCGCGGAGGCCAAGGGACTCCGTGTCGCCACCGTCTTCGGCGGTGTCAGCCAGCGTCCGCAGGAGCAGGCCATGCGCAGCGGCGTCGACATCGTCGTCGCCTGCCCCGGTCGCCTCGAGGACCTCATGAAGCAGCGCGTCGTGCAGCTCGACGCTGTCGAGGTCACCGTGCTCGACGAGGCCGACCACATGGCCGACCTCGGCTTCCTCCCCGGCGTCACCCGCATCCTCACCGCCACCCCGGCCGGTGGCCAGCGCCTGCTGTTCAGCGCGACCCTGGACCGCGGCATCGACACGCTCGCCCGACGCTTCCTCTCGAACGCGGTGAGCCATGAGGTCGACGAGGAGAGCGTGCCCGTCGGCGAGATGACGCACCGGGTCCTGGTCGTCGACTCGACCGACAACAAGACCACGCTGGTCCGCGATCTCGCGTCCGGCACGGGGCGCCGCATCCTCTTCACTCGCACCAAGCACCAGGCCAAGAAGCTCGCGAAGCAGCTCACGGCTGCCGGCATCCCGGCGGTCGACCTGCACGGCAACCTGTCGCAGAACGCCCGCGAGCGCAACCTGAGCGCGTTCTCGTCCGACCCCGCCGACGGCGGAGTCCGCGTCCTCGTCGCCACCGACGTCGCCGCTCGCGGCGTGCACGTCGACAACGTCGACCTCGTCGTCCACGTCGACCCTCCCATGGAGCACAAGGCGTACCTGCACCGCTCGGGCCGCACAGCACGTGCCGGCGCAGCGGGAACGGTCGTCACGGTCGTGCTCCCCGAGCAGCGCCGTGATGTCAAGGATCTGCTGCGCAAGGCGGCCATCTCGGTCGCGCTGGAGGACCTCACCGCCGCAGCCGTGACGGAACTCGTCCCCGAGCGTGCACCGCACGTGCGCCCTGCACCGGTTCAGCCGCAGCAGCAGCAGCGCCAGTCGCCGAAGCAGCGCCCGGCCGGTGGCGAGCGGAACTCCGCAGCCAACCCGCCGTCGCGTCGCAGCCGTCGTCCTCGGTCGGGGCAGGCGGGCCAGGGCGGTCAGGCAGGCCAGGGCGCGCAGGCAGGCTCGCGCCAGGGCGGACGCGGCGGCGGCCGCTCTCAGGGCGGTCGCGGCGGCCAGGGCCGCTGAGCCACGCCGCACCCATCGATCCGACGCCCCACCTGCACAGACGCCCCACCGGGCGGCTCCCGCAGGTGGGGCGTCGTCGTGCGTACGGGGTGCGGATGTGCGGACGCGGAGACAAGAGAAGAGCGGATGCCTGTGCAGGCATCCGCTCTTCTCTTCTGGGACCGGCGTCAGCGGGTCTGGAAGGTGCGCTCCGGGGACCCCGTGTACAACTGCTGAGGGCGGCCGATCTTGGTCTGCGGGTCGAGCTGCAGCTCGCGCCACTGGGCGAGCCACCCGGGAAGGCGGCCGATGGCGAAGAGCACGGTGAACATGCGCGTCGGGAAGCCCATGGCCTTGTAGATCACGCCGGTGTAGAAGTCGACGTTCGGGTACAGGCGACGCTCCTTGAAGTAGTCGTCCGCGAGGGCGATCTCCTCGAGCTCCTGCGCGAGGTCGAGAAGCGGGTCGGTGACGCCGAGCTCGGAGAGCACCTCGCCCGCAGCCTCCTTCACGAGCTTGGCGCGCGGGTCGTAGTTCTTGTAGACCCGGTGCCCGAAGCCCATGAGCTTCACGCCCTCTTCCTTGTTCTTCACCCGCTCGACGAAGCGCGAGACGCTCTGACCCGAGTCGCGGATCTGACCGAGCATCGTGAGGACGGCTTCGTTCGCGCCACCGTGCAGCGGCCCGGAGAGTGCCTGAATGCCGGCGGAGATCGAGGCGAACTGATTCGCGCCGGTGGAGCCGACGAGACGCACCGTGGACGTCGACGCGTTCTGCTCGTGGTCCTCGTGCAGGATCAGCAGCAGCTCGAGCGCCTTCGACATGACGGGGTTGACCTGGTACTCCTCGGAGTGCACTCCGAAGTTGAGCTTGAGGAAGTTCTCGACGAAGCCGAGGGAGTTGTCGGGGTACAGGAACGCCTGTCCGACGCTCTTCTTGTGCGCGTATGCGGCGATGACCGGCAGCTTCGCGAGCATGCGGATCATGTTGAGCTCGACGTGCTCGGGGTTGTGCGGGTCGGTCTGGCCCTCGTAGTAGGTCGACAGTGCGGCGACCGCCGACGACAGCACCGACATGGGGTGCGCCGTGTGCGGGAGAGCCGAGAAGAAGCGCTTGAGGTCTTCGTGCAGCAGTGTGTGCCGACGGATCTTCTCATCGAACTCGGCGAGCTCGGCGGCAGACGGCAGTTCGCCGTAGATCAGGAGCCAGGCGACCTCGAGGTAGCTGGTGTTGCCCGCGAGCTGCTCGATCGGGTATCCGCGGTAGCGCAGGATGCCCTTGTCTCCGTCGATGAACGTGATCTCGGACTTCGTGGACGCGGTGTTCACGAATCCGTAGTCGAGTCCCGTGTAACCGGTCTGGCGGGTCAGCGTCGAGAAGTCGATGCTGTCGTGCCCTGCGGTGCCGCGCACCAGGGGGAATTCTGCCGTGGTCTCGCCGACCGTCAGCTTCGCCGTCGCCTGCTGCTCTGCCGCTGCGCTCACGCGGGCCTCCTCGTGGATCTTCATCAAGCCGGATGTGGCGATGTCACGGCGCTGAGCGCCAGGTCGGAACGAGATCGTCGATACACGACCGAATCGCCTCTACAGCCTAGTAGGCGCGTAGGCCTACTGTGACATCGGACAAAAGAAGGCGCAGAGCAGGGAGGGAATCTACAGCGCGCTCTCGCGCAGACGGCGCGCGGCGTCGGCGATCCGCTCGGTGGGCGCCGTCAGCGACAGCCGGATGTGCTCGCTCGAGTGGTCTCCGTAGAAGGGGCCGGGCCCGGCGAGGATGCCGAGGTCGGCCAGTCTCGCGATGCTGGCCCAGGCGTCTGCGCCCTCCGTCGCCCAGAGGTACAGCCCGGCCTCTGAGCCGTCGATGCGGAATCCCGCAGCCTCGACCGCGGGGCGGAGCATGTCGCGCCGTTCGCGGTACAGCGCCTTCTGCGCTGCCACGTGCTCGTCGTCGCCGAGCGCCGCGGCCATCGCGTGCTGGACCGGGGCGGGGGGCATGAGTCCCAGGTGCTTCCGCGCGGCGAGCAGCTCGGCGATGAGAGCGGCGCATCCAGCGATGAAGGCCGCCCGGTAGCCGGCGAGATTCGACTGCTTGCTCAAGGAGTAGACGCTGAGCAGGCCTGCCCGGCTTCCGCCCGTGACGCGGGGATCGAGGACCGACGGAACAGGCTCCGTCGCCCACCGGCCGTCCCAGCCGAGCTCCGCGTAGCACTCGTCGCTCGCGAGCACCGCTCCGAGCTCCCGCGCACGCCGGACGGCGGCGGCGAGCTCGTCGATCGTCCAGGTGCGTCCGTCCGGGTTGCCCGGGGAGTTGATCCAGATGAGCCGCGTGCCCTCGGGCCACTCCGCGGGGTCGTCAGCGGCGAGCGGAGTGGCCCCGACGACGCGGGCGCCGACCTCGTACGTCGGGTACGCGACCCGCGGATGCACGACGATGTCACCGGCGCCGAGGCCGAGCAGGGTGGGCAGCAGAGCCACCAGTTCCTTGGACCCGATCGTCGGAAGCACATTGTCGACCGTGAGATCGGGCACTCCCCTGCGCCGCGCATACCAGTCGACGATCGCCTCGCGCAGAGCGGGAGTCCCGACCGTCTGCGGGTACGCGTGCGCGTCGGTCGCCTCGGTGAGGGCGGTGCGGATCAGCTCCGGCGTCGGGTCGATGGGCGAGCCGATCGAGAGGTCGACGAGACCCTGCGGATGCCGCGCGGCACGCTCACGGAAAGGGACGACCGCGTCCCACGGATAGTCGGCCAGGTCGCGGACGCTCACCGACTACTCGCCCTGGGGCGGGAGCGCGGAGATGATCGGGTGGTCGTGCGCGATGACGCCGACCTTCGCGGCGCCTCCCGGCGAGCCGATCTCGTCGAAGAACTCGACGTTCGCCTTGTAGTAGTCCTGCCATTCCTCGGGCAGGTCGTCTTCGTAGTAGATCGCCTCGACCGGGCACACCGGCTCGCACGCGCCGCAGTCGACGCACTCGTCGGGGTGGATGTACAGCGAGCGTTCGCCCTCGTAGATGCAGTCAACGGGGCACTCGTCGATGCAGGCGCGATCCTTGACATCGACGCACGGAAGGGCGATCACATACGTCACCCCCTCAGTCTACGTCTCGCTGCCGGTCCGATCTCTCAGGATCGCCCCGTCGCGCGTGGCCGTCGCCGTCGCGTCGGGCGCCTCGGTGCGCTCCGCCGGGGCATCCGTGCGCACCGGCAGCCGCCGGAACGACGGCCACGCGACGGCGAGCAGCACGAGCCCGGCGACGAGATAGGTCCAGATGCGGCCGCTGAGCGAGTCCTGCACGACGACCGAGCCGCCCGGGCCGACACCGGAGATCAGCACCAGCATCCCCAGCATCCCGAGACCCGAGGCGAGAGTCGCACCGCGGTCGTGGGTGAGCGCGCGGATCGCGACGAGTATCGAGCCGCAGGCGATCGCCCCCACGAGGAGGCCGACGGGCACGGGTCCCCACATCAGGCTGTGGCCGATCGTGCCGGCCACGCCGAACACGCCACCGACGAGAGCCGCCGCGATCCACGACAGCACCCGGGAGATCCATCCGATACGCACACGTCGATCCTACGCGCGCGGAGCCGGGCGGCCCCGGTCAGGCGGCGAGGCCGAGCACCCGGAGCACGGCCGCGACGGCCGCCGCAGCCACCACCACGACGAGGAACGACTGCCGCAGCCACAGGAGGCCCGCGGCGACCAGCAGCGCCGGCACGCGGGCGTCGACCACGACCGCCTGGCCGGCACCGAGGGTCTGGACGGCGACGAGGGCGGCGAGCAGCGCCACCGTGAGAAGGTCGGAGATCCGCGCCGGCCGTGGCGCCTCCAGCACGCGGGGCGGGACGAGGTACCCCACGGCCTTCAGTCCCAGGCAGATGAGAGCCGCGAGCAGGATCGCGCTCCAGACGCTCATGAGGTCTCCCCCGCCGTGCGCTCCACCGATCGCGGATCACGGCCCAGCCAGTTGAACCAGCCGACGACGATCGCCACCACCGCCGCGACCAGCACCGGCAACCCCGGCATGAGGAGCGGGGTGAGCGATGCCGCGACGACGGCCGCTGCGGCACCCACGGCGATCGCCTGTCGCTGCACGAGTCGCGGCCAGAGGAGCGCGAGGAACGCGGCAGCAGCGGCGGCATCCAGCCCCCACGTCCTCGGCTCGCCGAGCACGTCGCCCACGAGTGCTCCGACGAGGGTCGTGAGGTTCCAGCCGATGAAGATCCCGACGCCGGTCACCCAGAACCCGACGCGGCGCAGGCGCGGGTCGCTCTGTGCGATCGCCACCGCGGTGGATTCGTCAATGGTGAAGTGGGCGGCGGCGACACGGCGCGATCGTGTCGTCCCGACGATCGGCGACATGCGCATCCCGTACGCGACGTTGCGCACTCCGAGCAGAGCGGCGGAGGCGATCGCCGACGGCAGCGCCGATATGCCGCCGGCGGCGAAGACCCCGACGAAGGCGAACTGCGAGCCGCCGGTGAACATCAGCAGGCTGAGGACGCAGGCCTGCCACACGTCGAGACCGGATGCGACGGCGAGCGCGCCGAAGGAGACGCCGTAGGCACTGGTCGCAAGGACGACGCCCAACGCCTCGCGCCACACCTCGCGCTCGGCGTTCACCGGTCGTCTGTTCGGCTCACTGAACACATGATCATCATTCTGAACACCTACGGATGCATAGTCAAGCGAACGTTCGTTTGGCATGATGAACGAATGGACGATCTCCGCAGTCGCATCGCTCGCTCTCTCCGACGGGAGCGGGAAGCCGTCGGACTCTCCGTGTCGGAGCTCGCTCGCCAGGCGGGCATCTCCAAGGCGACGGTCTCGCAGTTGGAGTCCGGGTCGGGGAATCCCAGCGTGGAGACGCTCTGGGCGCTCGGGGTGGCATTGGGCGTGCCCTTCGCGGTGCTGGTCGATCAGCAGGCGAACGCGCCGACCCTCATCCGGGCCGGTGACCTGAGCGGGGTCCCTTCGTCCGCGTCGGCGTACAGCGCCACGCTTCTCTCCGCGAGCCCGCCCGGCGCACGCCGCGACGTCTATCTCATTCAGGCGGAGCCGGGCGACCCACGGCTCTCCGACCCCCATCACTCCGGTACCACCGAGCACGTCATCCTGATCTCGGGACGAGCCCTCATCGGGCCCGCAGGAGAAGCGATCGCGCTGGAGCCCGGAGATTACCTCTCGTACGCGGGAGACGTCCCCCACGTGTTCGAGGCCACAGAGCCGGGCACGACGGCCGTCCTCATCTCCGAGCTGCGCTGAGTCAGTCGTCCGCCGGAGACGGGTCGGGGATCTCCTCCGGCTTGTATCTCGGCAGCCTCGACGCCGGCAGGATCGCGACCGCGCTGATGCCGGCGAGGATGAGCAGGCCGAGCTTCAGCGTGCCCAATCGTGCCTCCTCGTTCACCGCGACAGCGGCGTCGATCTGCTCCTGCGTCGCATCGGTCTCGGCGAGCACGGCGCGCAGGTCGTCGTTGCTCACGAAGTTCACCGCGTCGAGGTCGACCTGGTCCACGAGTGCCGGCGGCAGATCGGGGCTCTCCATGACGGCGCGTCCGACGCTCACACCGAGGAGCGACACGAGCAGGGCTCCCGCCAGCGCCGTGCCGACCGCCGATGCGAGATTCTGGGTCGTTCCGCGCAGCGAGCCGACGTCGCCGGCGAGGGCCGCGGGCGACGACGTGACGAGCACGTTGAAGACGAGCGTGACGAGTGCGCCCTGGCCGATCCCGAAGACGATGAGACCGAGGATCGTGGGCACCGTCTCCCAGTTGTTGTTCACCACGAACGACAGCCAGATCAGGGCGACCGTCGTCAGCACGAAGCCGAAGACGCCGATGACGCGCGGCGGATAGCGCTTGTAGAACCGCACGACCAGCGTCGCGGTGATGAACACCGTCAGGTTGAACGGCATCATCGCGAGCGAGGTGTCGAACGGCGTGCGTCCCTGCACGATCTGGATGTAGAGCGGGATCGTGAAGTTCACAGACGCTTCGAGCGCGACCACGATGAACATCGCGTACACCGCGGCCCGCTCCTTCGAGGAGCTGAGGACGCTCAGGTCGATCAGCGGGACCTTGCCCTCGGCCATCCGTCTGCGGGTCCAGAAGAAGAAGAGCTGTCCGAGCACGATCCCGACGACGATGAAGACGGGTGCGGGCGAGAGTCCGAGGATGCTGAACGGCGCGGCCTCGGTGGCGGCGACGGCTCCCCAGCCGTTGAGGTTGTTGAAGCCGAGGGTGAGCAGCACGATGGCGACACCGATCAGCAGCGAGGCGACGAGGTCGATGCGGATCGAGGCGTCGCCGCGGTCGCCGCGGAGCGTGAAGCTGAAGCAGAAGACCACGACGGCGATGCCGAGGACGATGAAGAACATGGGGCGCCATCCGACGAGCGTGCCCAGGGTGCCTCCGATGAGGAAGGCGGTGACGCCCGAGATCGCCCGCGCCGAGCCGATCGCACCGATCGCCGTCGCCTGCTGGGGTCCTCGGTAGTTCTCGGCGATGAGCGCGACGATCGAGGGCACGATGATCGCCGCTGCCGCGCCCGCGACGGCCTGCCCGGCGATCGCCCAGCCGACGGTCGGCGAGAAGATCATGAGCACGGCGGAGGCGGCGAAGAGCACGATGACGATGCGGAAGATGAGCACCCAGCCGACGCGCTGCCCGAGCTTCGCACCCGTCATCACCAGCGCCGCGACCGCGAGCCCGTACATGACGATGGTCGTGCTCGCCACGGTCGGGGGCACTCCGAAATCGCTCACGATGCCGCCGAGCGAGATCGGCAGGGCGGCGACGTTGAAGGACATCAGCACCTGCGCGAGGAACAGACTGACGAGCGGCATCCACGATGTCCTGGTGGCCACGGCCGCTGTGTGTGTCATGGGTAGGTCCTTTGTCCGGAACGATGGGGTGACGGTTCAGTCCGACGCGTGGGCGGCCGGGGCCGAGGCGAAGAGGTTGAGCCCGAGCGAGCGGGACAGATGACCGATCGCGAGCTGCGAGCGCACCGAGTTGCCCGCGGGATCGAGCCTCGGCGAGAAGCCTGCGACGGCTCCCTTGCCCGGCGACACAGCGACGATCCCGCCGGTGACTCCCGACTTGGCGGGGAGTCCGATCTCGAAGAGCCACTCCCCCGACCGCTCGTACAGGCCGGTCGCCGCCACCACCGCGAGGGTGTCGCGACAGACGTCAGCCGACACGACGCGGTCGCCGGTCACCGGGTTGACGCCGCCGTCCGCCAGCGTCGCCCCCATCACCGCGAGGTCGTGCGCCGTCACGCTGAGCGCGCACTGGCGCGTGTAGACGTCGACCGCTTCCTCCGGGTCGCTCTGCAGACGCCCGTAGCTGCGGAGCAGCCTGCCGATCGCGCGGTTGCGCTCGTTCGTCTGAGCCTCAGAGGCGTACACGGCCCCGTCGAGACTGAGCGCTCGCCCGGCGAAGGCCGAGAGTCCCTCTCTGACGAGCTCCCACTGCTCGACGGAGGTGGCTCCGGGCATGAGCGCGGTGGTCGCGATCGCCCCGGCATTCACCATGGGGTTCATCGGATGCCCGCCGTTGAGTTCGAGGGCCATGACGGAGTTGAAGGGCAGACCCGTGTTGTTCACCCCGACGATCTCGCGGACCCGTCGGTGTCCGTGATGCTGGATCGCGAGCGCGTACACGAACATCTTCGAGATCGACTGGATGGAGAACGGATGCAGCGCGTCACCCGCGTCGTGCAGACCGCCGTTCGATTCGATCAGCGCAAGGCCGAAGAGATCGGGATCGACCTCGGCGAGGATCGGGATGTAGTCGGCGACCACGCCGCCCTGCTCGCCGGCGTAGCGTCGGTGGGCGTCGCGGACCAGCTCGTCTACGCGCCCCCACCCGGGAAGCGATCCCGTGGACACGTTCTGCTCGACGTCCGCCAGCTCGGTGGGTTCCACGCGCCCTCCTCGGGATCGACGACGCCCCAGCCATCACGCTCACCGTAGTGAAAGAACGGCCCCATGCCTAGGGGCATGGGGCCGTATTCCGGAATGCGGAACGAGGTGTCAGTACCAGTTGGATGCCTGGGAGTGGCCCCATGCGCTGCACGGCGTTCCGTACACGGACGAGATGTACCCGAGACCCCACGCGATCTGCGTTGCGGCGTTGGTCTGCCAGTCGCTGCCGGCGGAGGCCATCTTGCTGCCGGGAAGAGCCTGCGGGATGCCGGTCGCGCCACCCGAAGCGTTGTAGGCCTGGTAGTTCCACCCGGATTCCTTGGTCCACAGGGAGTTCAGGCACGAGAACTGGTCCTCGCCCCAGCCGTACTCGCTCGCGGCCATCTGCCGCGCCGTCGACTTGGCGCCGTCGACCGTGTTGGCGGCCGCGAGTGCCGCCGCCGCGGCCGCGGCCTCCTCAGCCGCCAGCTGCGCCGCAGCTCGCTGCTCCTGCGCGGTGACGTGCGCCGCCTGCAGGGCTGTCGTGTCGGCGATCACTTCCTCCGTGCCTGTGACGGCGTACGCCTCGAGGCTCGTGAGCTCGCGCTCGGACAACGAGGAGCGATCGCTCAGCTGCTCGACCCAGGTGCTGAGGTCCTCGGTCTCGACGGCAGCGGGAGCTCCGCCGAGGTCGAGCCCGGAGGCTGCGACTTCGGCGTTCACGGCGTCGGCCGCCGCGACCGCATCCTCGGCGAGGGCGATCGTGATGGCCGAGTCGTCCGTCGCCTTCTCGAGCGGGTCGGCGCTGGCCGCGCCGGTGACGAGGGTCGCCACATCGGCGACGGCGTCGGGCAGCTCGGCGCCCGCCGCAGGTGCGGCGACGATTCCCGCCGTCAGGGCGAGACCGACCACGCCGCCGGCGACAGCTCCGAAGATCCATCGAGGACGGCGACCGGAGACCGTTTCGCGAGCGGATGCCGCCGCGGAGGCGCGCCGAAGCGCACGGGTTTCATGAAGCATGGGTTCGACTTTCGGGTCGTCGTACGCCCATAGCGGGACACTCATCGGGAGATCGCCCCGGGCGCAAGGTAACGATTCTGCATCGGGCCACCTGTGCGCTTCATGAGAAAAGGGCCCTGCATCAGCCTGTTCGGCGATGCAGGGCCCTTCTCGGAGGTGATTCTCAGGCGTTGGCGTCCTGACGCTTCAGGCGCGCGGTCTCCCGAGCACGCGTGTTCGCGTCGAGGTTGACCTTGCGGATGCGGACGACCTCGGGCGTGACTTCGACGCATTCGTCGTCACGCGCGAACTCGAGGCTCTCCTCGAGCGTCAGCTGGCGCGGAGGCGTCATCGACTCGAAGGTGTCAGAGCTCGCCGCACGCATGTTGGTGAGCTTCTTCTCCTTGGTGATGTTGACGTCCATGTCGTCGGCACGCGAGTTCTCGCCGATGACCATGCCCTCGTAGACCTCCTGCGTGGGCTGCACGAAGAACGACATGCGCTCCTGCAGGGCGATCATCGCGAACGGCGTGACGACGCCCTGACGGTCGGCGACGATCGAGCCGTTCTGACGCGTCGTGATGGAACCCGCCCACGGCTCGTAGCCGTGCGAGATCGCGTTCGCGATACCCGTGCCGCGGGTGGTGGTCAGGAACTCGCTGCGGAAGCCGATGAGACCGCGCGAGGGGACGATGAACTCCATGCGCACCCAGCCGGTGCCGTGGTTCGTCATGTTCTCCATGCGGCCCTTGCGGTTCGCGAGCAGCTGCGTGATCGCGCCGAGGTGCTCCTCCGGCGTGTCGATGGTGAGGTGCTCGAACGGCTCGTAGGTCTTGCCGTCGATCTTCTTCGTGACCACCTGCGGCTTGCCGACGGTGAGCTCGAAGCCCTCACGACGCATGTTCTCGACGAGGATGGCGAGGGCGAGCTCGCCGCGGCCCTGCACCTCCCACGCGTCCGGGCGTCCGATGTCGACGACCTTGAGCGAGACGTTGCCGATGAGCTCCTTGTCGAGACGGTCCTTGACCATGCGAGCGGTGAGCTTGTGCCCCTTGACCTTGCCCATGAGCGGGGAGGTGTTGGTGCCGATCGTCATCGAGATGGCGGGGTCGTCGACCGTGATGGCCGGCAGCGGACGCACGTCTTCAGGGTCGGCGATGGTCTCGCCGATCGTGATGTTCTCGAAGCCTGCGATGGCGACGATGTCGCCGGGGCCGGCGGACTCGGCGGGGTAGCGCTCGAGAGCGCGCGTCTTGAGGAGCTCCGTGATGCGGGCGTTGCTCGTGCTGCCGTCGGACCGCACCCAGGCGACCGTCTGGCCCTTCTTGAGCGTGCCGTTGAAGACGCGGAGCAGCGCGAGGCGACCGAGGAACGGGCTCGAGTCGAGGTTCGTGACCCAGGCCTGCAGCGGAGCCTCGTCGTCGTAGGACGGAGCGGGGACGTGCTCGAGGATCGCGCCGAAGAGCGGCTCGAGGTCGTCATTGTCCGGCAGCGACCCGTCGGCGGGACGATTCAGCGATGCGGCGCCGGCACGGCCGGACGCGTAGACGACCGGGACGTCGAGGAGCGCGTCGACATCGAGGTCGGGCACGTCGTCGACGAGGTCGGATGCGAGCCCGAGCAGCAGGTCGTGCGCCTCCTCCTCGACCTCGGCGATGCGGGCGTCGGGGCGGTCGGTCTTGTTGACCAGGAGGATGACGGGCAGCTTTGCCTCGAGCGCCTTGCGCAGCACGAAGCGCGTCTGCGGCAGCGGCCCCTCGCTCGCGTCGACGAGCAGCACGACGCCGTCGACCATCGACAGGCCGCGCTCCACCTCGCCGCCGAAGTCGGCGTGGCCGGGGGTGTCGATCACGTTGATCGTGATCTCCTCGCCGTTCGCGTGCGCACCCTTGTAGGTGATCGCCGTGTTCTTGGCGAGGATCGTGATGCCCTTCTCGCGCTCCAGGTCGTTCGAGTCCATCGCGCGCTCGTCGACGTGGGCGTGTTCGCCGAAGGAGCCGGTCTGACGCAGCATGGCGTCGACGAGGGTGGTCTTACCGTGGTCGACGTGCGCGACGATTGCGACGTTGCGGAGGTCAGAGCGAAGGGCGTGCGCCATGCAAGTGTCCTAAAAGTGTGGGTTTTCGCCGGGAAGCCGACGTTCCAGGATAACGTACCGGCGGGCCGGGTTCCTGAGCACGAGAAGTACGATCGGGGGCGTGACTGTCGCAGACCTCTCCCCCACCCCGTCGCGTCGCCGCCTGTGGTGGGAGATCGTGATCGTCCTGGCCCTGGGGCTCGGGCAGTCCGCCGTCTACGCGGTCGTGCAGCTGGCCTACCGCCTGACCGACGACACACCGCTCGCCGACCAGACGGCGACCCTCAATCCGTCGCGCAGCGACCGCGAGATCTTCGACCTCATCTACCAGGTCCTCTCGATCGGGTTCTCGCTCGTCCCCGTGCTCCTCGTCTGCTTCCTCCTCTGGCAGACGTCACGCCCGCACCTCGGCCGGCTCGGGCTGGACGGAACGCGTCCCTGGGCGGATGCGGGCCGCGGCGCGCTGCTCGTCGTCGCGATCGGCGTTCCCGGTCTCGCCCTGTACATCGCCGGCCGTGCCCTCGGTCTGTTCGTCGCAGTGAATCCCGCGGGGCTCGATGCGCACTGGTGGACGGTGCCGGTGCTTCTGCTGGCCGCCGCACGCGCGTCGCTGCAGGAGGAGTTCGTGGTGCTCGGATACCTCTTCGCGCGGCTGAAGCAGCTCGGCTGGGGTCCGTGGACGATCATCGTGGCGACGTCGCTGCTGCGCGCGAGTTACCACCTCTACCAGGGGCCGGGGGCGTTCATCGGCAACTTCGCGATGGGCCTGCTGTTCGGATGCCTGTTCCAGCGCAGCGGGCGGCTGCTGCCGTTCCTCGTCGCGCACTTCATCATCGACGCGACGGTGTTCGTCGGCTACCCCTGGGCGGCGGCGACGTGGCCCGCCCTCTTCGGCCTGCCGAGCTGACGCGGTGTCAGGCGCCGTTCGTGAGGACCACGGCGACGACGGCCCAGATCAGGATCGCACCCAGCGCGAGGAGCGCCGGACGATCCCAGCTCCGCCGGATCGGCGCATCCGCCGTGTCGGCCGCCGACTCCCACCGGTCTCGGATGTCGGTCAGGTCGCGAAGGCTGGTCGGGGCCTTGGGCTCCTCGCCGTCCCGCGCACCCGCATGCGGCGGGCGCGCCCTGGCGGGACCGCCATAGCAGGTGACATCCGTGCCGTCGTCGAGTGAGAACACGAGCTGCCACCGCAGATCGACGTCGCGCACCCGGCGCCACCCGAAGCTCGTGCGTCGCAGCATGTTCTGCACCGTGCCGCCCGCGTCATCGATGCGGACCGAGGAGACGAAGGCCACCTCGTATACGACCCAGAGTCCGAGGAGGATCCAGGGCGCGAGCAGGAGCATCTGCCCCCATCCGGCGCGCACGACGGCATCCCCGAGCAGGAACAGCGCCAGCAGGGAGCAGAGGACGAGGAAGACCGGTCCGGAGACCGCGCGCATCGTGCGCGCGGCCCCCGGTGTGGGGTCAGTCGGCACGCTCAGTGCCCACCGAGCGGGATCGAAGCGCCCGGGATGGCCTTGAGCAGCCGGTCAGTGTACTCCTGCTGGGGGTTCGCGAAGATCTCGTCGACAGTGCCCTGCTCGACGACCTTGCCGCTCTCCATGACGCACACGAGGTCGCTCGACACGCGCACGACGGCCAGGTCGTGGGTGATGAACAGATACGTCAGGTTCAGCTCCGACTGCAGACCCGCGAGCAGCTGCAGGATCTGGTCCTGCACCAGCACGTCCAGCGCCGACACGGCCTCGTCGAGCACGACGATGTCGGGCTTGAGCGCCAGCGCGCGCGCGATCGCGACCCGCTGACGCTGGCCTCCGGAGAGCTCGTTCGGGTACCGCGTCGCGAGCGCCCGCGGCAGAGCGACCTGGTCGAGCAGCTCTTCGACGCGCTCGCGCTGCGAGGTCCGGTCGCCGACACCGTGGATCTGCAGCGGCTGCGAGATCGTGTTGCCGATGTTGCGAAGCGGATCGAGCGAGCCGTAGGGGTCCTGGAAGACGGGCTGCATCCGACGTCGCAGCCCGAACGCCTGGGCGTTCGAGAGGTTTGACACGTCCTGACCGTCGATCTCGATCGTGCCGCTGGTGGGCTCTTCGAGCTTGAGCACCATCTTCGCGACCGTGGACTTGCCCGACCCGGACTCGCCCACCAGCGCTAGCGTCTTACCCCGCGGGATGTCGAAGGTCACGTCGTCGACCGCGCGGAACGCCTCGCTGCGGAAGTTCCCCTGACGGATCTTGTAGTCCTTGGTGAGGCCCACGACCCGCACGGTCGGCGGAATGTCTGCGAGGTTCTCGAGCGTCTCGATGCCACGATCCTCGACGACCGCCTGGATGCGCTGCGACGCGACGCTGGGAGCTGCACCCACGAGCCGCTGCGTGTACGGATGCTGCGGGTTCTCGAGGATCTGCCTGCTCGGGCCGGATTCGACGATGTTGCCGTTGCTCATCACGATGATCTTCTCGGCGCGCTCGGCCGCGAGGCCGAGGTCGTGCGTGATGAGGAGCACCGACGTGCCCTTCTCGCGCGTGAGTGTCGCCATGTGATCGAGGATGACGCGCTGCACGGTGACGTCGAGCGCCGAGGTGGGCTCGTCCGCGATGAGCAGCTTCGGGTCGGCCGCCAGTCCGATGCCGATCAGCGCTCGCTGACGCATGCCACCGGAGAACTGATGCGGGAACTGGTGCAGTCTCCGCTCGGCATCCGCGAGCCCCGCCTGCTGCAGCACCTCGATCGCACGCGCCTTGACCGCATCCCTGCCGCGGGCGATTCCGTTGGCCCGGATCGCCTCCTTGACCTGGAAGCCGATGCTCCACACCGGGTTGAGGTTCGACATCGGGTCCTGCGGGACGAATCCGATCTCCCGTCCACGGACGGACTCCATCTCTCGACGGCCGAGCTTCGTCAGCTCCCGACCGTCGAGCGTGATCGACCCGCCCGTGATCGTGCCGGTGCCGGGGAGCAGGTTCACGATCGCACTCGCCGTCGTGGACTTGCCCGATCCGGACTCCCCGACGATCGCGACGGTCTCGCCCGGGAAGATGTCGAAGTTCGCTCCGTGGAGGACCTCCTTCTCGCCCTCCTGCGTCCGGAACGCGACCTTCAGGTCGCGCACGCTCAGCAGAGGGACTCGTGCGGTTGCGCGATCGTTCATCGCCGTGCCCTCGCTCTCGGATCGATGGCGTCTCGGATGAGCTCGCCCAGGGTCACGAACGCGAGCACGGCGAGCGTGAGCGCGATCGACGGGTAGATCAGCGCCATGGGGGCGACGCGGAGCGACGACTGAGCCGCACTGATGTCATTGCCCCAAGACATGGTCGAGCTGCCGAGGCCGACGCCGAGGAACGACAGCGTCGCCTCGGCGACGATCGACGCCGCCAGCGCCAGCGTCGACACGACGAGCAGCGGCGCCAGAGCGTTCGGGATGACGTGCCCGACGAGGATGCCGAACTTCGAGCGCCCGAGCGCCCGGGAGGCGACGACGAAGTCCGCCTGACGGACTCTCAGCACCTCGGCTCGCACGACGCGGGCGGTCGACGCCCAGGCGAAGCCTCCGATCGCGAGAGCCAGGACCGGCACCGAGCGGTACTGCGAGAAGACCGTCATGACGACGACGGCGGCGAGGATGTACGGGATGGCGAAGAAGATGTCGCCGATGCGCGAGAGCAGCGAGTCGAGCCATCCGCCGTAGAAGCCGGCGAAGGCGCCCATGATCAGACCGACGATCGACCCGATCGCCGTGGCCAGCAGCCCGACCGCGAGCGACGTCTGCGCACCCCACACGATGCGGGCGTAGATGTCGCAGCCCTGGAAGGTGAACCCGAGCGGGTGCCCCGCCGCCGGGCCGGCGTTGCTGTTGCCCAGCTGGCAGTTGTCATCCGGCGGCGTCGAGGTGAACAGCGTCGGGAACAGCGCCATGACGATGAAGAAGAGCGCCAGCACGACGGAGAACCAGAACAGCGGACGACGCCGCAGATCGGACCAGGCGTCGCGCCAGAGGTTGCGCGGCTTCTCGGCGATGCGCACGGCGTCGACGGAGATGGTCTCCGTCTCGACCGGCGCGACGAAATGTGTGTCTGTGGTGGGGTCAGGCATAACGGATCCTTGGGTCGAGCAGACCGTAGAGCAGGTCGATGACGAGGTTGACCAGGACGTACAGGATCACGAAGACGGTGACGAAGGAGACCACGGTCGGCCCCTCGTTGCGGATCGCGGCCTGATAGAGGGTGTTGCCGACGCCGGGGACGTTGAAGATGCCCTCGGTGACGGTCGCGCCGACGAGCAGCACGCCGAAGTTCGTGGCCGAGTTGGTGATCACGGGGATCAGCGAGTTGCGCAGCACGTGCACCGGGATGACCCGTTCACGCGACAGGCCCTTGCTGTACGCGGTGCGCACCCAGTCCTGGTTGAGCGTGTCGATGACCGAGCTGCGCATGAGTCGCATGCTCACGGCGTACAGGCTGAACCCAAGCACGATGGCGGGCAGCCACAGGCCGCCCCAGTCGTTGTCGGAGCCCACTGTCGGCTTGAACCAGCCGAGCTTGATCGCGAGGAAGTACTGCCCGAGGAACGCCACGACGAAGATCGGGATCGCGATGGCGACGAGGGCGACACCGAGCATCGCGTGGTCGAAGACCTTGCCCTTGCGCAGCGCCGAGATCGTGCCGATGATGATGGCGAGCACGAACTCGATCGCAATGGCCATGACCGCGAGGCGGCCGGTGACGGGGAGGGTCTCGGCGAGCACCTCCGACACGGGGCGGCCGGAGAAGGTGTTGCCGAGGTCGCCCTGGAAGACGCCGGTGATGTAGTACCAGTACTGCACCAGGAACGGATCGTTCAGGTGGTACTGCTCACGCAGCTGCTCCACGACCGCAGGGTTCGGGGTGCGGTCGCCGAAGAGGGCGAGGATCGGGTCGCCGGGCATGGCGAACACGAGGAAGTAGATGAGCAGGGTTGCCCCGAAGAAGACCGGGATGACCTGCAGGAGACGTCTGAGGATATAGCCGAACATCTGTAGTCCTGTGAGGAGGAGACGGTGGAGCGTGACGAACACAGCCTATGAGGCGGCGACGAAAGATCGTCACCGCCTCACAGGTGAGTGCCGTCAGGCTTACTCGCCGTCCTTCGTGACCTGGTAGAGGATCGGCCAGGTGTCCCAGCCGAACTCGACGTTCTCGACCGTCTCGCCCCAGGCGCCCATGGCGTTGGTGTACCAGAGCGGGATGGCGGGCAGGTCCTGGAACAGGACCTCCTGCGCCTCCTGGAACTTCGTGATGCCCTCTTCGACATCGGCCGCCGATGCGCCTTCATCGAGGAGTGCGTCGAACTCGGGGTTGGAGTAGTCGCCGTCGTTCGAGCCTGCGCCGGTACCGAAGATCGGGCCCAGTCCGTTGAACATCGACGGGTAGTCGAACTGCCATCCGGTACGGAAGGCGGTGGTCGACTGACGCTCGGTGATCAGTGTGCGGTGCTCGGCGAACGTCGGGATCGGGTTGCCCGACGCCTCGATGCCGAGGTTGTTCTTCAGCTGGTTCGCGATCGCGTCGACCCAGCCCTGGTTGGGGCCGTCAGCGTTGTACTGGATCTGGAACGAGCCGGTCCACGGTGCGATGGCGTCGGCCTCGGCCCACAGCTCCTTCGCCTTCTCGGCGTCGAACTCGAGCACCTCGGAGCCGGGGATGTCCTCGGAGTAGCCGTCGATGACCGGCGACGTGAAGTCCTTGGCCGGGGTGCGCGTGCCGCTGAAGACCACGTCGGTGATCTCCTCGCGGTCGATCGCGTGCGAGATCGCGGCGCGGCGCAGCTGACCCTCTTCACCGCTGAAGTGCTCGAGGCGCTCCGGGATCGTGATCGTGGCGTTTGCGGCGGCCGGCTGGTTCACCGTGCGGTCCGGGAAGTCGCTCTCGAACGTCTGCAGGGCAGTGTCGGGGATCTCCTGGATGATGTCGAGCTCGCCACCCTGGAGGTCGGCGTACGCCGCCTCCGTGCTGGCGTACAGCTTCATGTCCACGCCGCCGTTCATGGCCTCACGGGGACCCGTGTACTCCTCGTTCTTGACGAGTTCGATGCTCTCGTTGTGCTTCCATGCGCCCTCTTCGGCGAAGACGTAGGGTCCGTTGCCGATCGGGTTCTCACCGAAGGCCTCGAGGTCGTCCCAGGCCGCTGCCGGCAGCGGGAAGAACGCGGTGTAGCCGAGGCGCAGCGGGAAGTCGGACTCCGGCTGCTTGAGCGTGACGGTGAAGGTCAGGTCGTCGACGACCTTGAGGCCGGAGAGCTCCGGGACGTTCTCGTCGTAAGAGAAGCCCTCGATGGACTCGAAGAAGTAGCTCGAGAGCTGCTTGTTGTCGAGGGCGGAGCCGTAGTTCCATGCCTTGACGAACGACTCGGCGTCGACCGGGTCGCCGTTCGCGAAGGTCTGGTCGGCCTTGATCTTGATCGTGTAGGTCTGTGCGTCCTCGGTCTCGATCGACTCGGCGAGGTCGTTGTGCATCGCGCCTTCGGCGTCGTAGTACACGAGACCGGCGAAGATGCTCTGCAGAACGAGGCCGCCGCCGACCTCGTTGGTGTTCGTGGGGATGAGCGGGTTCTGCGGCTCGGTGTTGTTGACCGAGATGACCGCCGTGGCGTCACCGGACGACGTGTCCTCGGTGGTCTCGTTGCCTCCACCGCTCGCGCAGCCCGCGAGCGTCAGGGCCCCGATCAGGAAAAATGCGCTGCCCGCGAGGGCGATTCTGTTGCGCTTCACTTTGTGTCCTCCTGGACTGTTACTCAGACTGCGCGCTCACCGTTGAACGCGTAGGGATAGTCGAGAGTAACCCGCGCCCGTTCACACATCGCGCTCAGCTAATGAACCGTTACTGAGTGGTGATCATCGTTAACACGGGAGAAACATTCGGGAGAATGAAACGACGCCACGCTCCCGAGGAGGGTGCGTGGCGCCGTTCTGTCCCGGTCGCAGGTCAGGCGAAGGCCTCGATCGGCGGGCAGGCGCAGACGAGGTTGCGGTCGCCGTAGGCCTGATCGATCCGACGTACCGGCGGCCAGTACTTGCCTGCCACCAGGGCAGGCACCGGGTACGCGGCGTCTTCGCGGCTGTAGGCGTGATCCCACTCCCCCGCGATCAGCGAGACCGCGGTGTGGGGCGCATTCACCAGCGGGTTGTCGGCGGCCGGCCAACGGCCCGCGGCCACCGCATCCGCTTCAGCCTTGATCATGACCATCGCCTCGATGAACCGTTCGATCTCGCCGAGGTCCTCCGACTCCGTCGGCTCCACCATGAGGGTGCCCGCGACCGGGAACGACATGGTCGGGGCGTGGAACCCGTAGTCGATGAGTCGCTTCGCGACGTCGTCGACGGTGATGCCCGTCGCTTCCCTGAGCGGCCGGAGGTCGAGGATGCACTCGTGGGCCACCCGACCGTCCTCTCCCGCGTACAGCACCGGATAGTGCTCCTCGAGGCGGGCGGCGATGTAGTTCGCCGACAGGACCGCCGCGGCGGTCGCATTGCGCAGGCCGTCGGCGCCCATCATGCGGACGTACGCCCACGAGATCGGCAGGATGCCGGCCGAGCCGTAGGGCGCGGCCGAGACCGGGCCGCCGTCGAACACGAATCCGCCGGCGTGCTCGGCCTTCTGGGCGAGCGGGTGCGACGGCAGGTGAGGCGCGAGGTGCGCCTTGGCCGCGACCGGCCCCACGCCGGGGCCGCCTCCACCGTGGGGGATGGCGAACGTCTTGTGCAGATTGAGGTGCGAGACGTCACCGCCGAGGTCGCCGAAGCGGGCGAAGCCGAGCAGCGCGTTGAGGTTCGCCCCGTCGACGTACACCTGCCCACCGGCGTCATGGACGGCTGTGGTGATCTCCACGACATCCTGCTCGTACACGCCGTGGGTCGACGGGTAGGTGATCATGAGCGCGGACAGCGCGTCGGCGTGGGCGTCGATCTTGGCGCGCAGATCGTCGAGGTCCACGTTGCCGAGCTCGTCGCAGGCCACGACCACGACCTTCATGCCGGCGAGCACGGCGGAGGCCGCATTGGTGCCGTGCGCGGACGACGGGATGAGGCACACCGTGCGCTGGTCGTCGCGGTTGGCGAGGTGATATCCCCGGATGGCGAGCAGGCCCGCCAGCTCGCCCTGCGAGCCCGCGTTCGGCTGCAGCGAGACGGCGTCGTAGCCGGTGACCTCAGCGAGCCAGGATTCGAGCTGATCGATGAGGTCGAGGTAGCCGCCGACATCGGATGCCGGGGCGAACGGGTGGATGCCGGCGAACTCCGGCCAGGTGATGGCAGCCATCTCCGTCGCGGCGTTGAGCTTCATCGTGCACGAGCCGAGCGGGATCATGCCGCGGTCGAGCGCGTAGTCGCGGTCGGCGAGGCTCTTGAGGTACCGCATCATGGCGGTCTCGCTGCGGTGCGCGTGGAAGACCGGATGCGTCAGGTACTCGTCCTGTCGCAGCAGCGCCTCGGGCAGCGCGCCGGTGCGGCCCGAGCCGAAGAACCCGAACGCCCGCTCGGAGGCGCCGCCGAAGACACGCGCCACCTGGTGGAGCTCGGCGACCGTGGTGGTCTCGTCGACGGCCAGGCCGACGGTGTCGGCGTCGACCGCGTGCAGCAGGATCCCGCATTCGTCATGCGCCCGGGCGACGAGGTCCGCCGCGCGACCGGGCACGCGTACGCGCACCGTGTCGAAGAACGCGTCGTGCACGATGTCGGCTCCGGCGTCGGACAGCCAGTCGCGCAGCATCGCGGTCTTCGCCGCCACCTCGACGGCGATCGCCCGCAGTCCGTCGGGCCCGTGATAGACCGCGTACATCGCCGCCATGACGGCCAGGAGAACCTGCGCGGTGCAGATGTTGCTGGTCGCCTTCTCCCGACGGATGTGCTGCTCGCGGGTCTGCAGCGAGAGGCGGTAGGCCGCCTTGCCGTCGGCATCCACCGACACCCCGACGAGACGTCCTGGCAGCTGTCGCTCGAGCCCGGCGCGCACGGCCATGTACCCGGCGTGCGGGCCGCCGAATCCGATGGGCACCCCGAAGCGCTGCGTGGTGCCGACGGCGACATCCGCGCCGAGGGAACCGGGCGAAGCGATCAGCGTGAGCGCCAGCAGATCTGCCGCGACGACGGCGAGTCCGCCCGCGAGGTGGGCCGCATCGATCACCGCGCTCGGGTCCCACACCCGACCCGATGCCGCGGGGTACTGGACGAAGACGCCGAACAGCTCGGACGGCAGCTCCTCCCCCGCGGCGAAGTCCACGGTGACGAGCTCGATGCCCACAGCATCCGCCCTCGCCGCGAGCAGCGCCCTCGTCTGGGGGAACGCGTCGGCGTCGACGGCGAAGACGTTCGACGCCGTCTTCGAGGCCCGTCGTGCGAGCAGCATGCCCTCGACGACCGCGGTGGACTCGTCGAGCATCGAGGCGTTCGCCGTGGTGAGCCCGGTCAGGTCGGCGACCATGGTCTGGAAGTTGATGAGCGCCTCGAGGCGCCCCTGGGAGATCTCCGGCTGGTACGGCGTGTACGCGGTGTACCAGGACGGGTTCTCCAGCACGTTCCGCTGGATCACACTGGGCGTGATCGTCCCGTAGTAGCCGAGGCCGATCATCGGACGGTTCACCGTGTTGCGCGCAGCCAGGGAGCGCAGCTCGGCGAGCGCCTCGGTCTCGCTCGCGGCTCGCGGGATCACGGATTCCGCGGCGGCCTCGGTGAAGATGGACGTCGGGACGGCCTGGCGCATCAGCGTCTCGACCGCGCTCCGCTCGTCGGTACCCGACGAGACCCCGAGCGTGTCGAGCATCTGCCGCCGTGCAGAGGCGGTGGTTCCGATATGACGGTCGGCGAAAGAGACCACGGGCGGATCAGCCCTCCGTCAGAGCGACGTAGGCGTCGCGGTCGAGCAGTCCGTCGAGGGCGCCGTCTGCGACCGAGACCTTGATCAGCCATCCGCCCTCGAACGGCTCGGCATTGACGAGCGAGGGGTCGTCGACGACGGCGTCGTTGATCTCGACGACCGTGCCGGAGACCGGGGCGTAGAGCTCGCCGACCGACTTGGTCGACTCGATCTCGCCGACGACCGCGCCCGCGGCGATCTCGGTGCCGACGGCGGGCAGTTCGACGAACACGACGTCTCCGAGCTTGTCCGCCGCGAAATCGGTGATGCCGACGGTCACGGTGTCGCCGCCAGCGGCGATCCACTCGTGCTCCTCGGTGTAGCTGAGCGTGGTGAGGTCGGTCATTTGGTCCTCCGGTAGAAAGGCAGGGCGGTCACGGTCGCGGGGATCCTGGTCCCCCGCACATCAAGGAATACTGCGGTTCCCTCCGCAGCGGAAGAAGGTGCCACATACGCCATCGCGATCGGGTGGCCGAGGGTGGGGCTGAGCGCACCGCTGGTGATCTCCCCCAGGACGGCGCCGTCCGCGTCGACCACGGAGTAGCCCGCACGGCCTGCGCGCTTCCCTTCGGCGACGAGGCCGACGAGCACGGGTGCGTCGGATGCGGCATCCACAGCGCCCTTGCCGACGAAGTCCTCCTTGTCGGACACCACCACGCGCCCGAGGCCCGCCTGAGACGGCTTCGTCTCCCGCGAGAGCTCGTGGCCGTAGAGAGGCATGCCGGCCTCGAGTCGGAGGGTGTCGCGCGCTGCGAGACCGGCGGGGACCAGCCCGTGGTTCTGGCCCGCCTCGAGCAGCGCGTCCCACAGCGCCGGCGCGTCGGCGACTCTCACGAGGAGTTCGAATCCGTCTTCGCCGGTGTACCCGGTGCGGGCGAGGAGCAGCGGCGCCCCGAGGAACATCGCGTCGGCCCATGCGTAGTACTTCTGCTCGGCCCACGGGGTGCCGAGGTCGGCGATTCCCGTCGTTGACGACAGGATCGCCTCTGCCGCGGGGCCCTGCACAGCGAGCAGTGCGAAGTCGTCGGAGACGTCTTCGACGTCGACGCCCCTGTCGCCGATGAATCCGGCGAACCCTCGCTCCTCTCCGGCGGCCCTGGCCGGCATCTCACGTTCGATGCGTGAAGGGAACGAGCGCACTCGCGACGCGAATGCCGCGTCGACGAAGCCTCGATTGCCCGCGTTCGCGATCACCAGGAAGCGGTCCTCGGCGAGCCGGTAGACGATGACGTCGTCGATGATCCCGCCGTCATCGGCCAGCATCAGCGAGTACTTCGCCTTGCCCACCGCCATCGCCGACAGTCGGCCGGCGAGTGAGTAGTCGAGGAACTCCGCGGCGAAGTCGCCCGTGACGAGGAACTCCGCCATGTGCGAGATGTCGAAGATGCCCGCGGCCTGCCTCACGGCATGGTGCTCGGCGAGATCGGACGTGTATCGCACCGGCATCTGCCATCCGCCGAAGTCGGTGAACGACGCGCCGAGCGCCTCGTGGCGATCACGCAGAGGGGTGTAGCGGGGGTCGGACATGGAGTTCTCCCGGGCTGGGTCGGGCGGACCAGCGATGCTGTTCCTGGGAACTCCCCCTCTGTCATGGGCCTGAGAGCTTCGCCCGGAGATCGGGCTTTCACCGTCGGCGGATCCGAGCAGACGTGAAGTCGCTCGCGATCGCTTTTCAGAGTGGCCGGAACCGCGCGGTACGCGTACCTGAGAGATTGGCGGGGAGGCTTGCTCCTTCGGTGCCCGGCTGCATTCGCCGGGGCTCTCCCGCGTGGGTCATTCGGCCTGTCTTCACTTGTGGCCTCAGTCTAGCGGGTCGACGCCGTCGGCACAGGGCGCAGGGCGCAGGGCGAGGCGCTGTCAGCGTCCTGCCAGTTCCGCTCTCACCTCGTCCCGCAGGCGTCCGAGGTTCTCCGGCTCGGGGGCGGCTCCCAGAAGCGTCTTCGTGTACTCGTGCCGAGGATTCAGGATGACCTCGTCGGCCGGCCCCCGCTCCACGACGTCGCCCTTGTAGAGAACCATGATCTCGTCGCTGAAGTGCCGTGCCGTCGCGAGGTCGTGCGTGATGTACAGGACCCCGAGGTCCTCCTCGCGCTGGAGGTCGGCGAGGAGGTTGAGGACTCCGAGGCGAATCGAGACGTCGAGCATCGAGACCGGCTCGTCGGCCACGATGAACCGCGCCCCCGGCGCCAATGCCCGCGCGATGGCGACGCGCTGCCGCTGGCCGCCCGACAGCTCGTGGGGACGCCGCTCGGCGAAGCTCTCCCCCGGCGACAGGCGCACGCGTTCCAGCAGCTCCAGAGCGCGAGCACGCACCTCGTCGCCGGACAGCTTCGGATGATGCAGCCGGATCGGGCGCTCGAGGTGATGCAGGATCGAGTGGAACGGGTTCAGCGAGGCGAACGGATCCTGGAAGACCATCTGCACCTGGGAGCGATACGCCTCGACGGCACGGCTGCGGGTTCCCGTCTCCTGCCCGTCGAGAAGGATCTGCCCGCTCGTGGGCGTCTCCAGCTTCATCAGCATCCGCGCGATCGTGGACTTGCCCGAACCGGACTCCCCCACCAGCGCGACCGTCTTGCCTGCCTCGATGGTGAAGGAGACGTCCTTCACCGCATGCAGGACCGAGGTTCTCAGGCCCGAGCGCAAGGTGAAGTCCTTCACCAGATTGCGCGCTTCGAGAGTCGGGGCGTTCATCGGATCTCCTCCTGACCGGGCTGGCTTCCGGTGCGGACGAAGTCGCCCCGCTCGCCCTTCAGACTCGGGAAGCTGGACAGCAGCTTCTTCGTGTACTCGTGCTGCGGGGTGCGGTAGATCTCCTCGGCGGTGCCCTCTTCGACGATCTCTCCCTGCAGCATCACCGCGATCCGGTCGCTGATCTCGATCAGCATCGGGAGGTCGTGGGTGATGAAGATGACCGCGAAGCCGAGCCGTTCGCGCAGACGCATGATCTCGCGGATGATGCCGCGCTGGACGACCACGTCGAGCGCCGTGGTCGGCTCGTCCATGATCATCACCTGCGGGTCCAGCGCGAGCGCCATGGCGATCATCATGCGCTGGCGCATTCCACCCGAGAGCTCATGCGGAAAGCTCGTGAGGCGCGACGGATCGACCCCGACCAGCGTGAGCAGCTCCTCGGCGCGTGCCTGCTTGTCCTTCTTGGACATGCCGGGCCGATGGGTGTCGAAGATGTCGAAGATCTGTGCTCTGACGCTGATCACGGGGTTGAGCGAGTTCATCGCGCCCTGGAACACCATCGAGATCTTGTCCCAGCGGAACGCGCGCAGACCGTCGCCGTCGAGCGCGACGACGTCGATGTCGCGGCCGTCGCGGTCGTGGAAGACGATCTCACCGCCGGTCATCAGCGCCGGCGCCTTGAGCAGCCGGTTCATGCCGTAGGCGAGCGTCGTCTTTCCGCATCCCGACTCACCGGCCAGACCGAGGATCTCACCGCGGTTGAGGGTCAGCGAGACGTTCCTGACCGCCTTGACCGGCGGATCCACCTCGTACTCGATCGACACGTTGCGTGCGGAGAGCACGGGATCCGGAGCGCTCACGCGGCGACCCCCTTCGTCTTGGCGGCCTTGCGCACCCGCCGGGCGGCGTCGGGCGCATTGCGCAGCTTGGGGTTGATGACCTCGTCGATCGCGAAGTTGATGAGCGCCAGCCCGGCGCCGAGCACCGCGATCATGATTCCCGGCGGGATGAACCACCACCACGCGCCGCGTCCGAGCGCCTGCCCGGACTGCGCGTCGTTGAGGATCGTGCCCCACGTGATCGAGTCCGTCGGGCCGAGCCCGAGGTACGACAGACCCGCCTCTCCGAGGATCGCGAAGATGAGGGCGAACAGGAACTGCGCGGTGAGCAGCGGGAGCAGGTTCGGCATGATCTCGACGAGGATGACGCGGAACGACCTCTCGCCTGCGACCTTCGAGGCGTAGACGTAGTCCCGGCTGCGCAGCGAGCGGGTCTGCAGTCGCAGGACGTAGGCGGCGCCGGCCCAGGACGTGATGCCGAGGAAGACGGCGACCAGCTGCCACGTGCGCTGCGGCACGAAGGAGGCGATCACCATCACCAGCGGAAGCCCGGGGATCACGATCATGACGTTGGTGATGAGCGCGAGTCCGTCCTCCCGCCAGCCTCCGAGATAGCCGGCGAAGACGCCGAAGACCAGGGACAGGACGATCGCGATGACGCTGGCGACCACTCCGACCAGCAGCGACCCCTGGGCGCCGACCGCGAGCTGCGCCAGCACGTCGTTGCCGAGTTTCGTGGTGCCGAGCCAGTGCTCCGCGGACGGCGGCTGCAGCGCCGCATTGGCAGTGCTGCGGGGGTTCTGGGTGAAGAGCGGCGCGACGAGCGCGAAGAGCACGATCGCGAGCACGAGCGAGGCTCCGACGACGAACTTCGGTGAGGTCGTCGGAAGGATGCGACGCTTCTTGCGGCCCTGGTGAGTGGCCAGCGAGATGGTGGTGGCCGGCTGGGTCGTGGGCTGATCCTTGGTGATCAGCGCGATGTTGTCGGTGTCAGACATTCTGGCGAGCCCTCGGGTCGATGAAGCCATAGACGAGGTCCATGAAGAAGTTGGCCGCGAGCACCGTGATGGTGATCACGAGGAAGAGCCCCTGCATCAGTGCGTAGTCGTTGTTCGTCACGGCCTGGAACATCAGCTTGCCGATTCCGGGATACGTGAAGACCTGTTCCATCACGATCGACCCCGAGACGACGAACCCCAGCGTGATCGAGAAGCCCGCGATCGATGGGATCGCCGCGTTCCGAGCCGCGTACGTGGTCATGATGCGGCGTGGTCGAAGGCCCTTCGCCTCGGCCGTGAGGACGTAGTCCTCGGCCATCGTCTGCACCATCATGTTGCGCATGCCGAACATCCAGCCGCCGACCGAGGAGATGACGATGGTCAGCGCGGGGAGGACGGCGTGCGAGAGCGCATCCGAGAAGAACGCCCACGTGGGCTCGGGACCGTCGGGGAAGTCGAAGACGTCGTAGCCGCCGAAGATCGGGAACCATCCCAATCCGACCGCGAACACGGCCACCAGGATCAATGCCATCCAGAAGTAGGGGATGGACTGCAGCACCGTCGTCGCCGGGATCAGATGGTCGACCCACGTCCCCCGCTTCCACCCCGCCCAGGCTCCGAGGCCGACGCCGAGGATGAACGACAGGACGGTGGCGGTGCCGACCAGGACGAGCGTCCACGGGAGCGCCCCGGCGATGAGCTCGGTCACCGGAGTCGGGTACTTCGTGACCGAGATGCCCAGGTCGCCCTGGAGCATCCGGCCCCAGTAGGAGAGGTACTGCTCCCAGAGAGAGGAGTCATCACCGCCGAGAAGCAGCTTGATGTTGCGGATGGTGGTCTCCGAGACCTCGCCGCCCGCTCGCTGCATCTTGGCGATCATGATGTCCGCCGGATTCCCCGGCATGAGCCGGGGAAGCAGGAAGTTGAGTGATATCGCGGCCCACAGCGTGAACGCGTAGAACCCGATTCTTCGTGCATAGAACTTCATATCACTGACCTGCTTCCTGCTCCCCCGCCCTCATCTCGTCAGTTCGCCGGCTGCAGCTGCGTCAGGACGTAGCCCGCCGCGATCGCACCCCAGGACGGCGGGAAGGCGTAGAGGTCCTCCTCGGTCGGCCAGCCCGTGAAGTCCTTCGTGTTGTAGAAGGTCTGCGTCGCGTTGATCACCAGCGGGATGTAGGGGAGGTCGCGGACGATCTCGGTCTGGATCGTGCCGTAGAGCTCCTTCTTCTCGGCTTCATCGTCCGTGCTCACCGCAGCCTGGATCGCCTGGTCGACGACCGGGTTGCTGTACCGGCTGAAGTTCCAGCGCCCGGCGGGGACCTCGGTGCCCACTGCGCTGGTGGATGCGACCTCGGTGCCGCCGAACCAGTCGCGGTAGATCTGGAACGGGTCAGCGACGGAGGTGCCGATGACACCGCCGACGATCAGCTGGAAGTCCCCGCCCTGACGCGCGTCGGAGAACTCCTGCCACTGCACCGTGGATGCGGTGATCTTGATGCCGGCCGCCTCGGCCTGCTCCGCGATCAGCTTCGCGGCGTCGTTGTAGTCGGTCCAGCCGTCGACCGAGATCAGGCTGAGCTCGACCGGCGTGCCGTCCTTGGCGTAGTAGTCGCCGTCCTTGGTGTAGCCGGCGGCCTCGAGGATCTCGCCCGCCTCGGCGGCGTTCGCCTCCTGGGGGCTGACCTCGTTGGCGGAGTCCGCGACCCACTTCTCGTCGCGCGGAAGGAGCGCGAACGTCGGCGAGACGTCGCCGGTCAGGCCGACGAACGCCTTGTCCTTGATCGCCGCGCGGTCGATGGCGACGTTCAGGGCCTGGCGGACGGCGACGTCGGTCTGCGGACCCGTGCATCCGAGTTCGGCGTTCGAGCAGGTGTAGAGGACCGTCGGGTCCTGGGGGGTGTTGATCCAGTCGATCATCCCGTTGCCCGTCACGTCGTCGGGGTTGGGGATGAACATGCCGGTCCAGTCCAGCTCGCCCGCGGCGAGGAGGTCCTGAGCGGTCTGGTTGTTGTCGACCGCGATGTACTGGACCTTCTTGACGCCGAGCTCATCGGCGTCGCGGAAGTTCTCGTTGGCGACGAGCGTGTAGGACTCGCTCGTGGTCTTGTCGACCACGTACGCGCCCGAGCCCACCGGCTCCTCGTTCGCGAAGTTCGCGAAGTCGGTGACCTCCGACCAGATGTGCTCAGGGAGGATGTACGTCGAGCCGAGACGCTGGAACTCGGTCGTGTACTGCGCGCTCGAGTAGGTGAGCACGACGGTGGTGTCGTCGGTGGCCTCGGCGGAGACCAGACCGTTGCCCTCGGGGTTGTTGGCCTCGTAGGTGAAGGAGAATGCGACGTCGGCGGCCGTGAGGGGCTCGCCGTCGCTCCACATGAGGTCGGGCTTGATGGTGATGGTGATCACCGTGCCGTCCTCGTTGTACTCGTAGGAGTCGCCGATCAGGCCGACGGGTTCGGAGTCCGCCGTCTTGTTGAAGAAGAACAGCGGCTCGTAGATGGGTCCGAGCGCGCCGTGGAGCACAGTCGGTGCGAACGGGTTGTAGTTCGCGGTGATCGGGGTCTGGCTGCCGGCCCAGACACGAAGCGCGCGGTCGCTGTCGCCACCGCTCCCCTCGTCGCTGCCGCCTGCGCCACAGGCCGTCAGGCCCAGGGCGAGGACGGAGGCCCCCGCCACAGCGGTGAGCGCGATCTTGCGCCTTCCGTTACGGATCATTCTGTATTTCCTCTCGGTGCTGCACTGCAGGAGGGATTCTCCGAATGGAGACGGGCTCCGGGTGGAGCTCGGGCAGATCCCGGAAAAGGGATTTGTTAGGACAGTAACCTAACAAATAGCCACGGAGGCGACAAGAGTTCGGAACACCGGCATATAACGTTTCGGACTCGGACCCCGCGGCGTCATGGAGATGCACTAATGGTCGCGATGACACTAAGATCGGTGGCGGAGGTTAAAGTCCCCATGACTCAAAGTGGCATCGATGTGGCAGTGTCCACAGTGATCCTCACCCTGCGGCGAGGAGAGGACGGGTCGGCCGTGCTGGCCCTCCCCCTGGTGCTGCGCACGCGCGAGCCCTTCGCCGGCCAGTGGGCGCTGCCTGGCGGATGGCTGACCGCCGAGGAATCGCCGGTCGACGCGGCGGCGCGGACCCTGGCCGAGACCACCGGGCTGACGCCGAGCTATCTCGAGCAGCTCTACGCCTTCGGAGCGGTGGATCGCTCCCCCACCAGGGTGGTCTCGATCGTGTACTGGGCGCTGCTGCGCCAGGACGACGTCGATGCGCAGAGCTCCGCACACCGGGCCTCCGGACGCGCACCGGAGAACGTGCGCTGGTTCGACCTCACGAGCCTGCCGCCCCTCGCGTTCGATCACACGAAGATCGTCGAGTACGCCCTGTGGCGTCTGCGCAACAAGGTCGGCTACAGCCGCGTCGCGCACGGCTTCCTGCCTGCCGAGTTCACCCTGTCCGACCTCCGCGAGGCCTACGAGGCGATCCTCGACCGCCACCTGGACCCGGCGAACTTCCGACGCCAGGTGGATGCCACCGGCAACCTGGTCCCCACCGACGGATTCCGCACCGGGAGCCACCGCCCGGCCCGCCTGTACCGACTCGACACCACCCTGGAGCTGGCCGACCACGGCCCGCTCGGCCCCGAGGAAACGAGCATCCGATGAGCATCACGTTCCTGCCGACACCGCCCATGCCGACGCCGGTCGACGCCTCCGTCGACCACGCCATCCAGTCGATCGTCTCCGGCGCCTCGACCGATGCGACCTGCGCGACGGACCTCGCCGCCGGCCCCTGGGACTTCGACGCGCGACCGGGCTACGGACCCGGCTCCTCCATGGGGGACGTCATCCCGACCGGATCCCCCCGGCAGGGAGAGCTTCCCGCGGACTACCGGGAGGCGAGCGAGGCGGAGCTGGATGCGCGCATCCGCGCCGCGAAGCAGACCCTGGGCGACCGCGCGGTGATCCTCGGCCACTTCTACCAGCGGGAGGAGGTGGTCCGGCATGCCGATTACGTTGGTGACTCCTTCCAGCTGGCCACCGCCGCGAAGGGGCGGCCCGACGCCGAGGCCATCGTCTTCTGCGGAGTGCATTTCATGGCGGAGACGGCTGATCTCCTCTCCGGCCCGGACCAGGCCGTGATCCTGCCGAACCTCGCGGCCGGATGCTCGATGGCCGACATGGCCGACATCGACCAGGTCGAGGACTGCTGGGACCAGCTCGGCGACGTCCTCGGCGACCTCGATGCGCTCGACGAATCCGGACGCGTGCCGGTCATCCCCGTCACGTACATGAACTCGTCGGCCGCGATCAAGGGATTCGTCGGACGCCACGGCGGGATCGTGTGCACCTCGTCGAACGCCGCGACCGTCCTGGAATGGGCGTTCGCACGTGGTCAGCGCGTCCTCTTCTTCCCGGACCAGCACCTCGGACGCAACACGGCGAAGGCGATGGGCGTGCCCCTCGAGCAGATGCCGATGTGGAACCCGCGCCGACCGCTCGGCGGGTCGACGGCATCGGAGCTCGTCGATTCGCGGGTGATCCTCTGGCACGGCTTCTGCTCCGTGCACCGCCGGTTCACGGTCTCGCAGATCGAGCAGGCGAGGGACGAGCACCCGGGAGTGCGGGTGATCGTGCACCCCGAATGCCCCATGGAGGTCGTGGATGCCGCGGATGAAGCCGGCTCCACGGATTACATCCGACGGGCGATCGCGGCCGCGACAGAGCCGACCACCTTCGCGATCGGCACCGAGATCAACCTCGTGCGGCGGCTGGCCGCGCAGTTCCCGCAGCACGAGATCTTCTGCCTCGACCCTGTGGTGTGCCCGTGCTCGACGATGTACCGCATCCACCCCGGATACCTGGCGTGGGTGCTCGAGGAACTCGTGGCGGGCCGCACTCCGAACCGGATCACGGTGGCGTCCGACGTCGCCGACCCCGCCCGCGTGGCCCTGGAGCGGATGCTGGCCGCCAAGCCCCCTGCGGTGACGGACGCACGATGAACGTCATCGTGGTGGGCTCCGGCATCGCGGGTCTGACCGCGGCGCTGCACGCGCAGGAGTCGGGTCACGCCGTCACGCTCGTCACGAAGGGACTGCTCGGGGACGGCTGCACGCGTCTCGCGCAGGGCGGTGTCGCGGGGATCTACGGTCCGGACGACTCTGCCGAGCGTCACGCGACGGATACGCTCGCGGCCGGGGCCGGGCTGTCGGACCCCGCGGCGGTGAGCGTGCTCGTGACCGATGCGGCGGAGCGGATCGCCGAGCTGATCGCCCGCGGCGTCGCATTCGCCCGGTCGCCTGCGGGCGACCTGCTGCTCGGGCGGGAGGCCGCGCACTCGCACGCGCGGATCGTGCATGCGGGAGGCGACGCGACCGGGGCGGCCATCGACGCGGCACTCATCGGCGCAGTGCGTCGAGCCGACATCACGGTCGTCGAGGGTGCATTCCTCGTCGACCTCGTGGTGGAGGGCGGTGCGGTGCGCGGCATCCGCGTCCTGGTGGGCGGGTCGACGACCGACCTCAGCGCGGATGCGGTGATCCTGGCGACAGGAGGGGCGGGGCAGCTCTTCTCCCGCACGACCAACCCGACCGGTGCGACGGGAGACGGCATCGCCGCGGCTCTGCGCGCGGGCGCCGCGGTCGCCGATCTCGAGTTCGTGCAGTTCCACCCCACGGTGCTCGACGCGGGCTCTCCGTTCCTCATCTCCGAAGCCGTACGTGGCGAGGGCGCGACACTGATCGACGCCGAGGACCGCCGCTTCACATTCGACAGCCATCCCGACGGGGAGCTCGCGCCGCGCGACGTCGTCTCGCGAGCGATCGCCCGCCAGGCGGCTGCGCAGTCCGCGCCGGTGCGGCTGGACGCCACCATGCTCGGCGCCGAGACGCTGGCCCGACGGTTCCCGACGATCGATCGCGTGACACGCGAGCGCGGCATCGACTGGGCCTCGGAGCCGATCGCCGTGACCCCGGCCGCTCACTACCTGATGGGTGGCGTCGCGACCGATCTGGTCGGGCGCACCTCTCTGCCGCGGCTGTTCGCCGTCGGCGAGGTGGCCAGGACGGGCGTGCACGGCGCGAACCGGCTCGCGTCGAACTCGCTGCTCGAGGGCGCGGTCTTCGGAGCACGTGCCGCCTCGGCGCTCGACGAGCCATGGCCGTCGCCCTCCGCTGCCCGGAGTGGCGCCTCCCCGGTCTTCGCGGCAGCCGTGACGAACCGAGTCCGGTCGACGCGAAGCGGGTCGACGACGATCGACCGCAGCGCCGTGCAGGCCCTGATGTGGCAGAGCGTCGGTCTGCTGCGATCGGATGCCGGCCTCGCGCAGGCTATCGAGACGCTCCGCCGCTGGAAAGCCGACGCTCCCGCCCCGCGGACCGTCTCCGAGCACGAGGACGCCAACCTTCTGCTGCTCGCCGAGGCGACGGCATCCGCTGCTCTCGCCCGCACCGACTCCGTCGGATCCCACCATCGCGACGATGTCGCCTCCCCCGTTCTGGAGACTGCCTGATGCTCACGCCCGCCCACATCGCCCGCGTCGTCGGTGCCGCCCTCGAAGAGGATGCGCCCTGGGGCGACCTGACGAGCACCGCACTGCTTCCGGCTGAAGCGACGGCGACGGCCGATCTCGTCGCTCACGAGCGCGGGGTGTTCAGCGGCGGAGAGGTGTTCGCCGCCGCCTTCGGACTCACCGATCCTACGATCGAGGTCGACGTCCACGTCGGCGAGGGCGACGAGTTCGCACCCGCAGACGTCCTCGCCTCGGTCTCCGGCAGCGCACGCGGCATCCTCACCGCCGAGCGCGTCGCGCTGAACTTCACGCAGCGCATGAGCGGCATCGCGACGATGACCGCCGCCTACGTGCGCGCGATCGAAGGGTCGACGGCACGCATCGTCGACACACGCAAGACGACGCCGGGCCTCCGTGCGTTCGAGAGGCACGCGGTGCTCTCGGGCGGGGGTCGCAACCACCGCTTCTCGCTCTCCGACGCCGTCATGGCGAAGGACAACCATCTCGCCGTGCTGCAGCGCTCGGGCGCCGATGTGGCCACCGCGCTCCGCGACGCGCTCGTGCGACTCCCGCATACGACCCACGTCGTGGTGGAGGTCGACCGTCTCGATCAGATCCCCGCGGTGCTCGACGGCGGAGCGCACACGGTGCTGCTCGACAACTTCTCGCTCGACGATCTTCGCGCGGGTATCGCGCTGATCGCCGGTCGCGCGCAGGTCGAGGCGTCGGGTGGCGTGACGCTCGAGACGGTGGCGGACATCGCTGCGACCGGAGTGGACGTGATCTCGGTGGGCGCGCTCACCCACTCCGTCCTCGCGCTCGACCTGGGCCTGGACGTCCGGATCGACTGAGCGATGCTGTACCTCGATCATGCCGCGACCACCCCGGTGCGGGCCGAGGTGTGGGAGGCGATGCGCCCGTACCTCTTCGACGTGTTCGGCAATCCGTCGAGCCATCATGAAGTCGGGGAGGCGGCGGCGAGCGCCTTGGAGGACGCACGCTCCCGAGTGGCCGCAGTGCTGGGGATGCGAGCGGGCGACGTCGTCTTCACCGGCGGCGGGACGGAGGCGAACAACCTCGCGGTGAAGGGCATCGTCCTCGCCCGGCTGCACGACGGCCGCCGTCACCTGGTCGTCTCGCCGATCGAGCACGAGTCGATCCTCGAGTCGGCTGAGTATCTCGAGCGATTCCACGGCGTCCGCGTGACCAGGATCGCGGTCGACACCGTCGGCCGCATCACCCCGGACGCGCTGCAGGCGGCGATGAGCGACGACACCGCGCTCGTCGCGCTCGGCCACGCCAACAACGAGATCGGGACGATCCAGGACGTGCCGGCTCTGGCTGCGGTGGCGCACCGTGCGGGTGTGCCCCTGCACGTCGACGCGGTGCAGTCGGCCAGCTGGCTGCCGCTCTCGGGCTTGGGAGCGGACGCCGTGGCGATCGCCGGACACAAGCTCGGAACGCCCAAGGGGATCGGCGCGCTCGCCGTGCGCGGTCGGATTCCGCTCGAACCTCTGCTGCACGGAGGCGGCCAGGAGCGGGGTCGGCGATCGGGGACGGAGAACGTCGCCGGCGCGGTGGCGCTGGCCACCGCTCTCGAGCTCGCGGAGGCCGAGCGGGGCGTCGTGAACGCGGGGGTCTCGGCGGTGTCCTCCGACTTCATCCGGGAGGTGCTCCGCGCCGTACCTCAGGCCGCTCTGACCGGAGACCCGGCATCGCGGCTCCCGGCGACCGCGAGCTTCACCTTCGCGGGCGTCAGCGGCGAGGCCGTCCTGCTCGAACTCGAACGGCGCGGAGTCGTGTCGTCGAGCGGCTCGGCCTGCGCCGCGGGCAGCGACGACCCCTCGCACGTCCTGCTGGCGTGCGGCGTGGACCCGGCCGTGGCGCAGACCTCCGTGCGCTTCTCCTTCGGCCGCGTGCCGCTGCCGGGGAATGCCGCAACCGAGCTCGCCGCGCTCGTCGCGGAATCGGTGCGCGCGGTCGCGGGCTCGTGATCCCGTCTCGGCGGCGGGACCGCCCGGCGCCGCTCTCGGCGCGACGCCGCCTCTAGACTCGGCTGGTGACCGCTCCCGCCCCGATCGTTACCATGATCGTCCCCGGCCGCGACATCGGCTCCTTCGCTCCCGCGGCCCTCGATTCGCTGCGTGCCCAGACCGAGGAGCGCTGGACCGCCATCCTCGTCGACGACGGCTCGACCGATGACACCGGTGCCGTCTTCGCTGCGGCGGCATCCGCAGACCGTCGATTCCGGGTGATCGACCACGAGGCCTCTCGGGGTCTCGGAGCCGCGCGCAATGCCGCGCTGGACCTCGTGGACACCCCGTTCGTGGGCTTCCTCGACGGGGACGACCAGCTCACTCCCACCGCGCTCGGACGTCTCACCCGAACCCTCGGCGAGACGGGCAGCGACTTCGTAGCGGGCGCATACGTGCGATCCCGCTTCGACGGCACGAGGTACTCGGCGGGTCGGGTGCAGCCCTGGGTGTCGGCGGCCACGGCGCCGGAGCGGCGGGGCACCACGATCTTCGAGCATCCGCAGGCCAGCGCGAACATCGTCGCCTGGTCGAAGGTGAGCCGCACGGAGCTCTGGGCGGACCTCCGGTTCCCCGAGGGTGTCGCATACGAGGATCAGATCGTCGCGCAGCTCATGTACACCCGCGCACGCGCCTTCGATGTCATCCCCGACACCGTCGTCGAGTGGCGGCTCCGGGCAGACGGCACGTCGATCACACAGGGCCGCGGGCGGCTGTCCGTGCTGCGCGAGTATCTCACCGCACTGCGCGGCGGCATCCGGGTCCTCCGCGAGGCCGGCGCGCACACCGCCGTGACCGCCCGTCTCGAGCTCATCATGACGATGGACGTGCCGCCGCTCGTCGAGATCGGGCTGACCCACCCCGACCCCGACTACGCCGCGGAGGTGTCGCTGTTCGTGGACGAGCTGCGAGCTCTGCCGGAGTTCGCGGATGCGAGTCCTGATCCCTCCCTCACCGCCGCGCTCGCGTGGTGACAGCCCCGACTGGAGCCCCATGACCGACTACCTCGACGACCTCTTCTCGCTCGCCGGCCGCACCGCCGTCGTCACCGGCGGCAGCTCGGGCATCGGTCGAGGGATCGCGACGGCACTGGCACGCGCCGGGGCGGCGACGGTCATCGTGGCGCGGGGCGAGGATCGGATCGCCGACACGGTCGCAGAGCTGCAGGCCGCCGGCTGCACCGCCGCAGGGGTGAGCGGCGATCTCGGTTCACGCCCCGGCATCCGGGCACTCGCTGAGGCGGCGACCGCGCCGTTCGGCGAACCCGACATCCTGGTCAACTCGGCGGGGATCAACATCCGACCGCCCTTCGCAGACATCACTGAGGAGGACTGGGATGCGACGATGACCGTCAACGCGCTCGCCCCCTTCCTGCTCGGACAGCGCTACGCGACGGGCATGGCGTCGCGCGGCTACGGCCGTCTCATCCACATCAGCTCGCAGCAGGCGCACCGGGCCTTCGTCGGCAGCGGTGTCTACGGTGCCTCGAAGGGTGCCGTCGAGTCGCTCATGCGCTCGGAGGCGGAGGCCTGGGGCGGCACCGGAGTCACGAGCAACGCGCTGGTGCCCGGCTTCGTGCTGACTCCGCTCAACGCCCGCCTGCAGGAGGATACGGGTCAGATCGCCGCTCTTGCCGCGCGCACCATGATCGGGCGCAACGGCCTGCCGTCGGACTTCGCGGCCGCCGCGGTGTTCCTCGCCGGCTCCGGCTCGTCGTATGTGACGGGTCAGTCGCTGTTCATCGACGGCGGCCTGTCGGTGCACTGACAGACGCACGAACGGAGAACGGCACCGAGCGCCGGGCGGCCCGGATCAGCCGCCCGCCGGGTACACGCGATCGTCGGCTCGGGGCTCTCCGAGGAGTGGTACCGACGCGGTGAGAGCCGCGACGGCGTCCTCCCCCGCGGAGTCCTGAGGAGCACGATCGGCCCGACGGTCGGCGAGCGCCGCCCGGACACCCCCGGTGACCGCCTCCTCGATGACCGCCTCGGTGTCGAGCACGCGGGATGCCGCGACCTGCTGGGCGGCGAGCTCGGCGTAGAGACCGTCGAGAGCGAGCAGCTCCGTGTGCGTTCCCGACTCGACGATCTGTCCGGCTTCGAGGACGTGGATGACGTCGGCACCCATCACGGTCGACAGCCGGTGTGCGATGGTCAGCGTCGTGCGGCCCTTGGCGGCCTCGTCGAGCGCCTCCTGCACGACACGTTCGGACACGGTGTCGAGAGCCGAGGTGGCCTCGTCGAGGAGGAGCACCGGTGGATCCTTGAGCAGCACCCTCGCGATGGCGATACGCTGCTTCTCGCCTCCGGAGAGACGATAGCCGCGTTCGCCGACGATCGTGTCGTAGCCGTCCTCGAAGCCCGCGATGATGTGGTGGATGTTGGCCGCCGTGCACGCCGCGATCATCTCCGCCTCGGTCGCACCGGGCTTCGCGTAGAGGAGGTTCTCGCGGATCGTCGCGTGGAACAGGTAGGTCTCCTGCGACACGATGCCGACCTGGTCGATGATCGACTCCTGCGTGAGCGTGCGCACGTCCGCTCCCGCGAACAGGACCGCTCCCCCGTGCGCCTCGTACAGGCGGGGCGCGAGGTAGAGCACGGTCGTCTTGCCTGCGCCCGAGGGGCCGACGAACGCGACGTGCTGACCGGGTTCGGCGACGAAGGACACGCCCTGCAGCGTCGGCCGAGCATCCGGTGAGGCATCGGGATAGCGGAAGACGACGTCGCGGAACTCGATGCGCCCCCGAGGGCCCGGCGCATCGGCCACGGTGATGGCGTCGGAGGAGTCCCGGATCTCGGGGACGAGATCCAGGTACTCGAAGATGCGGGCGAAGAGCGCGGAGGAGGTCTGCAGATCGAGCGAGACGCGCATGAGCCCCATGAGCGGCTGCAGCAGCCGGGCCTGCACGGTCGTGAAGGCCACGACGGTCCCGGCGGTGATCGCCCCGGTACCGCCCGCGATCAGGTAGCCCGACACGAGGTAGATGACGGCCGGCACGCTCGCCATCAGCACCTGCACGACGGCGAAGAACCCCTGGCCGCTCATCGCCCTGCGCACCTGCAGCTTCACCTGGTTGCGGTTCTCCGCCTGGTAGCGCTCCGACTCGGTCCGCTGCCTGTTGAAGGCCTTCGACAGCAGCATCCCCGAGACGCTCAGGGTCTCCTGCGTGATCGACGTCAGCTCCGACAACGACTCCTGGGTCTCTCCCGCGATGCGGGCGCGCACCTGCCCGACGCGCCGCTGCACGACGATCAGGAAGGGCATGAGGACGACCGCGATCAACGTCAGCCGCCAGTCGATCAGGATCATCGCCACGAGAGAGGCGATGACGGTGACGACGTTGCCGAGGATGCTCGTGACCGTGTTCGTCAGCACGCCGGACACTCCGCCGACGTCGTTCTGCAGACGCGACTGGATGACGCCGGTCTTCGTGCGGGTGAAGAAGCCGAGCTCCATCGCCTGGAGGTGCTCGAAGAGCCTCACCCGCAGGTCGCCCGTCACGCTGTTGCCTACCGTCGAGGTCAGCCACGTCTGAGCCACCCCCAGCCCGGCCGAGAAGAGGAACAGCCCGATCATCGCCACGACGAGCTGGATCAGCAGAGGGATCTGCGGGGCGCCGCCGTCGACGGGGAACAGCGCGTCGTCGAAGATCCGCTGCACGAGGAGCGGTGGGATCACAGCGATCGCGGCGCCGAGGATCACGAGAACGCCCGTCCAGACGATGCGCCACTTGTACTGGGCGAACAGGGCGACGACCCGGGCGCCGAGACCGTTGATGCGGGGCGCCTCCGCGTTCATGCGGCGCTGTGCGTCCTCATCCATGCCGCGGAATCCTCCGCGTCCGCCCATGCCACCCATGCTCATGTCGCCAGCGTAGTCAGCCTCGCCGACACCCCGGCTCGTACCGGCGAGGCTGAGCGTCCGCTGAGAGCGGATTCCTGTGGATCCGGAATGAAATGTCACACCCCGCCGTTACGCTGAATGGTTCCCGCGCACTCGCGCACTCCTCTCGTTTCTCTCAGTGCCCAGGAGGCCGCATGTCTGCCGTCGACACCGGTTCGATCACCACGCCCCCGAGCACTGCGGGAGGCGACATCTCACGCAGCGACATGCGCGTCATCTGGCTGCTGCTCGTCGCGGCGTTCGTCGCGATCCTCAACGAGACCACGATGGGCATCGCGATCCCGCATCTCAACGAGGACCTCGGCATCCCGCCCGAGCTCGGACAGTGGCTGACGAGCGCCTTCATGCTGACGATGGCGGTCGTGATCCCGACGACGGGCTTCATCCTGCAGCGCTTCACCACGCGCCAGGTGTTCATCGCCGCGATGATCTCCTTCTCGCTCGGAACCCTCGTCGCGCTCGTCGCGCCCGGCTTCGAGGTCCTCCTGGTCGGCCGCGTGATCCAGGCGGCGGGCACCGGCATCATGATGCCGCTGCTCATGACGACCATCATGAACGTCGTGCCGCCGCGGTCGCGAGGCCGCATGATGGGCCGCGTCGGCCTCGTGATCTCGCTCGCGCCCGCCATCGGGCCCACGCTCGCCGGCGCCGTGCTCGAGACCCTCAACTGGCGTGCGCTCTTCGCGATCGTGCTTCCGATCGCGATCGTCTCCCTCCTGATGGGCGCGAAGTGGATGACGAACCTCGGCGAGACCCGCAAGGTCCCGCTCGACGTGCTGTCCATCCCCCTCGCCGCCCTCGGATTCGGCGGCATCGTGTTCGGCCTCAGCCAGTTCGGCGGGCACGGCGGCTCGGGAGAGACCGTGGGCGTGGTCTCCCTCGTCGTGGGCGCAGCGTCGCTCGGCCTGTTCGTCTGGCGCCAGCTCCTGCTGCAGCGCGTGGACGACGCGCTCCTCGACCTCCGGGTGTTCCGTTCGGCGAACTTCACTCTCTCCGTGGTCATCATGACGATCCTGGCGCTGTCCATGTTCGGCACCCTGACCCTGCTGCCTCAGTACCTGCAGAACGTGGCGGGTCTCAACGCGCTCCAGTCCGGTCTGATCCTGCTCCCCGGGTCGGTGCTCATGGGTCTGCTGGGTCCGATCATGGGTCGCGTGTACGACGCGCGCGGCACGCGTCCGCTGCTCATCCCGGGCACGATCCTCGTGTCGGCCGCCCTGTTCTACTACTCGACGGTCGGCGAGCACACCGTCTGGTGGGTGCTGATCATCGTCCAGGCCGCGATGTCGGTCGGACTCGCGATGTCCTTCACGCCCCTGTTCTCGGCGTCGCTCGGCTCGCTGCAGCGCTCGCTCTACTCCCACGGTTCGGCCGTGCTGAACACGCTGCAGCAGGTCGGCGGAGCGGCCGGCGTCGCCGTGCTCACCGTCACCTACTCGGCCATCCTCCACACGGGCGAAGCCGAGGGACTCTCGACCGCTGCCGCCGGGGCTCCCGGCGCACGCATGGCCTTCCTCATCGCGGCGATCATCTCGCTGGCGGCCGTCGCGCTGAGCGCCTTCGTCAGCAAGCCGGCCGACGATGTGGCGGGAGACGTCCACGTCGGTCACTGAACGGCGCTCGGTCGCTCGACGGCGCTGACCCTCGCGGAGCGGGCCCCCTCTTCGCGAGGGGGCTCCCCCAGGGAATTACTCCGTGGGAGTCTTGGGCGCCGGGAGGTGGCAGACGCCACCGCTGCAGTAACCCGCCGCGGCGTCGTCGAGCAGGTTCGAAGCGCCGGGCAACGGCTCGAGCACGGCCGGTGCGACCTGCTCCACGGGTACCTGTGTCTGAGACATCCTTCGATGGTACGCCTGCTGGTGCACCCCGGCGCCGATATCTCCTTCCTGGGCCCGGCCGCAACCGGCAGACGATCGATAGGTGTTCCCCCTACCGTTGACCTGTGCTCAAGAGACTCATCGCCCGCCTGTTCTGGTTCTTCAGCCGCTGGAGGCTGACCGCCGAGGCGACCCCCACGCGGCCCACCATCCTCATCGGTGCGCCGCACACCTCGAATTGGGACTTCGTGTTGATGCTGGCGATCGCATGGCGGCTGGGCATCGAGGTCCATTGGCTGGGCAAGAGCAGTCTCTTCCGCGGGTGGCGCGGTCCGATCATGCGGCGGCTCGGCGGCATCCCCGTCGATCGATCCGACCCCGCCCGGGTCGTCAACGACGTCGTGGCACAGGTGCACACCGGCGGTGTCTTCGGACTCGTGATCACCCCTGACGGCACCCGAGGCGGAAACGCCTATTGGAAGTCCGGCTTCTATCGCATCGCCCGGGAGACCGGGATGCCGGTGACCCTCGGGTTCGTCGACCGCACGACGATGACCACAGGTCTCGGACCCACGCTCGAACTCAGCGGCGACGTCCCTGCCGACATGGACCGCATCCGCGCCTTCTATGCGGACAAGGCAGGACTCCGCCCCGAACGTCGGGCCGTCCCCCGTCTCCGCGAAGAGGTCGCCGGTGCCGCAGAGGCCTGACGCCCGCCGATCACTCCTCGGGTGACTCGTCGTCGACCTGCGCCGCGGCATCCGCCCGCGCGTAGTCGAGGTCCTCATCCGACAGCGTCTCCTTCATGCCGACGACCGCACCGGTGATGGCTCTGATCTCCTCTCTGGCGATCTCGCCCAGATGCGGGGCGTGATCGAGCGCATCGACGCGGCCCTCGACGGACAGTTCCGGCCACCATTCGCGGATCGGAGGGAGCGTCATCGCGACACCCGTCGGACGTGACATGCAAGAGGCTGGACATCGCGGAAGCGCGACCGGGAGACTGGCCTCATGACACCCGATGAACGCCCTCCGTCGCCGATCGCCCACGACGATCGGCAGGACGGTCGCGACGAGACGCCCAACGAGCGCGCGGACCGCAACTGGGACGAACTGCTCCAGGAGCTACGGGTCATGCAGACCGGCACGCAGATCCTCACGGGCTTCCTCCTCGCTGTGGCGTTCCAGCCTCGTTTCGAGGACATGGACCTCTTCCAGCGCGACGTGTACGTGGTACTCGTCGCACTCGCCGCCCTCGCCACCATTCTCGCGTTGGCCCCGGTCGGCATGCATCGCGCTCTGTTCGGTCGCCGCCGCAAGCCCGAGCTCGTGAAGGTCGCGGCGCGGATCGTCAAGATCGATCTGGTCGTGATCGCGGCCCTGACCATCGGCGTCACAACGCTCATCATCGATTTCACCGTCGACCGCAGGGCCGGGCTCGTCGCCCTCATCGCCTCGGTGGTCGCGGTCGGCCTGCTCTGGCTTCTGCTCCCGCGGATGATCCGCAGAGCGCTCGATCGCCGGCAGGCCTGACCGCCACCGCCGCGTGAGGCGTCAGCGGCCGGCGGGACTCCGATTCTCGGCGCTGACCATCCACGCGAACTGCTCGAGGCTCTCGATGACGGCGTGCAGGATGTCCGCGGACGTCGGATCCTCCTCGTCGACCTCGTCGTGAACGCTGCGCATGGTCGCGACCACGGCGTCGAGCCGCGCGGTCACGAGATCGATGGTGTCGGTCGTGGAGACCTCTCCCGCAGGGAAGGCCGGAAGCGACGTGGTCTCGGCGATCGTGTCCGTGCGTCCGTCCGGGACGGCGTGCAGAGCGCGCATCCGCTCGGCGACCGTGTCGCTGAAGGTGCGGGCCGCATCGATGATCTCGTCGAGCTGGCGATGGGTGTCGCGGAAGTTCCGTCCGACGACGTTCCAGTGAGCCTGCTTGCCCTGGAGAGACAGCTCGACGAGGTCGACGAGCACCGTCTGCAGGTTGGCGGCCAGGGTCGGAGAGGCGGTGAAGCCCTTCTCCGCGTTCTGGCGCCTGGTCGTCTTCGCGCCACGCTTCGTCGGCGCAGCGGTCGCGCTCTTCTTCGCGTCGGTCGTCTTCTTGTTCTCAGCCATGTGTTGACCTCCTGACCGCGACGCTAACGACACGCACGCGCGGAATCGAGGGGGTTGACACTGCCTCACCCCTGACCGAAGGTGGCGACCGGGAGGAACACCGATGCCTCCGGGAGGAACACAGATGTCAGAGAAGAAGAGTGCGGAGCTCGTCATCGCCCCGATCAGCGAGACGGATGCCGGAGAGGTGCTCACCCTGCAGCGCGCGGCGTTCGTGTCGGAGGCGCAGATCTACGGCAGCGCCGACATGCCCCCGCTGACGCAGACCCTTGCCGAGGTGGAGTCGGAGCTCCGCGCGGGCAGCGGGCTCACAGCTCGCATCGGAGGTCGCCTCGTCGGCGCGATCCGATACGTCGAGTCCGACGGGATGCTGCTGATCGGCCGCATCGCCATCGCCCCCGACATGCAGGGAGAGGGCATCGGGCGCACGCTCCTGGACGCGGCGGAGAAGGCATCGACGGCCGACGTCGCCGAGCTCTTCACCGGCAGTCTCAGCGAGGCGAACATCCGGCTGTACGAGGCGTGCGGCTACCGCGAGAGCCAGCGGATCCCCGACGGAGACGGCACGGAGCAGGTCTTCCTGAGAAAACCTCTGCGTCAGGTGGGAGACCGCTCCTAATGGGCGCGTCGGGTTGAAAACCGGCTGACGGATGCGGAATCGTGGCCCGGACACGTCGCGTCCGCCTCGTGTCCGCAACCGGAAGGAGAGTCTCGTGCTCACCCTCACCGATAACGCAACCGCCATCGTGAACACCCTCGTCAGCCGTCAGACCGACGCATCCGACGCAGGGCTTCGCATCCATTCGACTCCGGATCCCGGCCCCGACGGAGGCGCTCGCCTCGCCGTCCTGGTCACACCTGATCCCGAGCCGGCAGATCAGGTCGTCGAGGTCTCGGGCACACGCCTCTTCCTCGATGAGACCGCCGCCGCCGCCCTCGACGACAAGATCCTCGACGCCGGCGTTGACGACGAGGGAGCCGTGTCGTTCGCGGTGCTCCCTCAGGCCGTCTGACACGTACCACACCGGATGCCGCGGCTCATCGAGCCGCGGCATCCGTGCGTCCGCTCCCCTCTTGCGTAGGCTGGGTGGCGGAACGCACGATCGCCGTGCTCTGAGAGGAACACTCGCTCATGAAGCTCGCACTGCTGCGTCGGTTCGTCGTCCTCGCGGACACACTGCACTTCCCTCGCGCCGCCGAGCAGCTGGAGATCCCGCTGGCGTCGCTCTACACGTCACTCGACAAGCTCGAGGACGAGGTGGGTCATGTCCTGGTCAAGCGCGAGGGCACGCCTCGTCTGACGAGCGTCGGTGAGCTGTTCCTCGTCGAAGCCCGCGCGACGGTGGCCGCTGCTCCCCCGCCCGCGCCGAAGACCGCGGCTCCGGCCGGCGGCAAGGCGAAGGCATCGAAGGGCAAGGGCCGCGCGCCCGTCGTCAAGGGTCAGCCCAAGCCGTACAAGAAGCGCCAGGGGCGCTGAGTCAGCGCTCCTCGACCCGCCCGCCGTCGACGTGCCACCGGCGATTCATCGTCACCGCGTCGAGCATCCTGCGATCATGCGTCACGAGGAGGAGCGTGCCGTCGTACGACGCGAGTGCCTGCTCGAGTTGCTCGATCGCGGGAAGGTCGAGGTGGTTGGTCGGCTCGTCGAGCACGAGGAGATTGATCCCGCGCGCCTGAAGGAGCGCGAGTGCGGCCCGAGTGCGCTCTCCGGGTGAGAGCTCTCCGACCGGACGTGTCACATGGTCGGCCTTGAGCCCGAACTTGGCGAGCAGGGTGCGGACCTCAGCGGACGACATCTCCGGCACCAGTCCTTCGAACGCGTCGGCGAGCGCGGCGTCGCCGACCAGGAGCGACCGTGCCTGATCGATCTCGCCGATCTGCACGCTGCTGCCGAGAGCCGATCTCCCCTCATCGACCGCCTGTCGCCCGAGCAGGGCTCGAAGGAGGGTCGACTTCCCCGCTCCGTTCGGACCCGTGATGCCGATGCGGTCACCCGCGTCGATCTGGAGGGAGACGGGTCCCAGGGTGAACTCTCCCTGCCGCACGATCGCCGAGCTCAGGGTCGCGACCACCGAGCTCGACCTGGGTGCCGAGCCGATGGTGAACTCGAGCTGCCACTCCTTGCGTGGTTCCTCGATCTCATCGAGACGGGCGATCCGGCTCTCCATCTGGCGCACCTTCTGAGCCTGCTTCTCGCTCGACTCCATCGACGCCCTGCGCTTGATCTTGTCGTTGTCCGGCGCCTTCTTCATGGCGTTCCGCACACCCTGACTCGACCATTCGCGCTGGGTGCGCGCACGAGCGACCAGGTCGGCCTTCTTGTCGGCGAACTCGTCGTACTTCTCCCGCAGGTGCCGCTTCACCACAGCGCGCTCCTCGATGAAGGCGTCATAGCCGCCGCCGTAGAGCCGGTGCGAGTTCTGGGCCAGGTCGAGTTCAAGCACCCGAGTGACGGTCCTGGCCAGGAACTCTCGGTCGTGGCTGACGAGCACCACTCCGCCGCGCAGTCCGCGGACGAACGACTCCAGCCGCTCCAGGCCGTCGAGGTCGAGGTCATTCGTCGGCTCGTCGAGCAGAACGATGTCGAAGCGCGAGAGGAGAAGCGCGGCGAGTCCGACTCGGGCCGCCTGTCCGCCCGACAACCCCGTCATGAGCGCATCCGCGGTGACGCCGCCCTCCGTCTGCAGACCGAGATCGGCGAGCACCGCGGGAATGCGCTCCTCGAGGTCCGCCGCGCCGCTGGCGAGCCAGCGGTCGAGAGCCTGAGAGTAGGTGTCGGCCGGATCGGCCCCGCCCGGGGCGAGCGAGGGGTCCCCCAGGGCGACCGCCGCAGCATCCATCTCCTGCGTCGCGTCCGCGCAGCCGGTTCGTCGCGCGATGTACCCGGCGACCGTCTCGCCCTCGACGCGCTCATGCTCCTGCGGGAGCCACCCGATGAACGCGTCGGACGGAGCCAGCGCCACGGTCCCGTCGGCCGGCGCATCGACGCCCGCGAGGATCCGCAGCAGGGTGGACTTTCCCGCTCCGTTCGCACCGACGACGCCGATGACATCGCCGGGGGCGACGGTCAGGTCGAGTCCTTCGAAGAGGATGCGATGACCGTATCCTCCGGCCAGATCCTGGGCGACGAGAGTTGCGGTCATCGGACCATCCTCTCAGGACGGAAGGAGCGTTCGGATGGCGACCGGCTCAGAACACCACGCGGTCATGCGCGGCCACCGCGAGCGCTCGACCAGCGCGGCCGCGCGGGCTAGCACACCGTGCTCGTCGATGCATCCGGCGGTGACACACCCGCCTGAAGATCGATCGCGTGGACGACGGTGCGCCCCGCCGCAGCCATGCGGATCAGTCCCAGTCCAGGTACTCCTCGATGATGACGCCGGTCTCGATCGGGTGGTGCATCGGGAACAGGTGGTCGCCGGCGATGGTCTTGATGCTCGACCGGTCGGGGATCGACGCCTGCAGGGCGTCCGCGTGGGCAGCGGGGGTGTCGACGTCCTCTGTGCCCTGGACGATCAGCACGGGGATGGCGGGAGCGACCTCGATGTCGACGTCCTCCACACCGAGCAGCAGCAGGCCATTGGCCCGATCCGGATGCGCAGCGACGAGGGCGCGCGCGATCGTGCCGCCGAAACCGTGCCCGCCGACCCACGTGTCGCCGATGCCGACGTGGTCGATGACGGCGATCGCGTCGGCGACCCGCTCGTCGAGCGTCGCGTCCGCTGCGGATCGGTGGCCGATGCGGAGCACGTGGAACCCGGCTTCCTCCGCGAGATAGTGCGCGGCGACGCCCAGCACGTCGGCGGCCAGACCCTGCTCCTGGATGAGCACCAGCTTGACGGGTCCGTCTCCCTCGTCGACGAAGGGGATCGCGCGGCCGTCCGGCTCGAAGATCTGGGTGTCGGTCATGGGCGTGCGGCTCCTCGCTCGATCATCAGGGGTCGCCCTCCAGCGTATCCTGCGGGTCGCCGTGGTTCCGCGGGCGGTGCGAGGCGCGCGCTCAGTCGTCGCCCTGAAGCACCTCGTCGCGCGTCGCCCGGCGTGCGCCCAGCGCATGGAGTCCCGGCGCATCCAGGACTGTCCGGATGATGCGCCCGTCAGCACCCACGGCGATGTCGCTGGTGTAGATCGGGGCACCGATGAACCACGATCGGTCCTCCGGCCAGATCAGCGAGGGGATGTCGCCGTTGTGCCGCAGAGCTGCGACGGAAGAGAGCGGGCCCGACCACAGGAAGTAGTTTCGCTCCGGGAGCATCAGCGGCGCAGCATCGGGTCTCGCGACACGACGGCGGGCCATCGTCTCCTGCGCCTGTCTGAGCGCCGCCTCATCATGGGGAAAGACGAAGGCGGCGGATCCGGGCGCCGTACGCGGGTCCTGGTCGCGGTCGTACAGCCATCCCCACCCCTCCCACAGCGCGGTGTGCACGATCTGCGCGCCGGTGAAGGGCGCGAGTTGCTGGAGCAGCGCCTCGAGGACCGGATAGTCCTGCCGCTCCGGCATCTCCTCTCCCCACGGGATCGGAACGACGGCATAGGTCTCGTACCCCGCGGGGACGGCGTGACCGAGCGTCGCGCCGAAGACGTCGAGGAGCGGGCCGATCCACTGGCCGGCAGTCGGGTCAGGATCCCACGAGGCCCCCGCGACAGTGAGGTACTCATCCATGGACCGCACGCTATCAGCGGCTCAGCATGCGAGCCCGCAATAACGACATGCAGTGGCCCTGGCGATGGTCGCCCACTCGGGCAGACGCTGAACGGGAACGCGGCTGGTCGTTGCAGCGGATTGCACCGAGTTCCCGCGCGGAGCAATTTCAGCCGGAGTGCCTGCTGTGGTCCCCGAGGTCGGGTTTCGCCCGCAGGGCATCGGCGATCTCCTCCTCCGGTCGAGGAGCGATCATCTCGTCGGGTTCGAGTTCCGGGACTGACGGCTCGTCCGGGGCAGGTATGTGCTCGTTGATGTCAGACATGGCGAATCCTCCGATCGGCAACACACACAGCGTACGCGTCTGGATCTGCCTGGCCCGAGACCTTGAGACAGGACGCCGGCCGTCGGGGTCGGCCGGTTGGGGGCAGGACCTGAAAACCTCATCGCGCAGACTGGACCTATGAACGTCTGCAAGACCTGCGACTCGGCCGGGGTACCCGGTACCGGCCCGCTCCCCTGGGAGATCGACGCGACGACGGAGGCCCTGATCGACAGGGTCGCCGCCGGCCGGATGCTCGAGCTGCGTGGCGACGTCCCGCTCGAGGACATGATCCCTCTGCTCGAGTCAGAACTGAAATACACGATCGTCAGCTTCGTGGACTGTCTCGACTGCGAGCGCGTGCTCTTCTGGGGGCTCTGCGTGCGCGGTAACCCGATCCTCCGGCACGCGGACAGGAGCGAGATCGAACACTGGCGGTGGAGCACGGTGCCACCGCGAAGGAGATGGGCGCGGAAGTGACAGCATCCGCGCTTCTGCCAGCCGCAGCCGCACCGCGGACGTCCCCCGCTGCGGCCCGCCTGCATCAGTTGTTGAAGCGGAACTCCACGACGTCGCCGTCCTGCATCACGTAATCCTTGCCCTCGAGCCGGGCTTTGCCCTTCGCGCGGGCCTCGACGACCGACCCCGTCTCGACGAGATCTTCGAACGACACGATCTCAGCCTTGATGAAGCCCTTCTCGAAGTCGGTGTGGATCACCCCGGCGGCCTGCGGCGCCTTCGATCCCTTGGGGATCGTCCAGGCACGGGCCTCCTTCGGACCCGCCGTGAGGTACGTCTGCAGACCGAGGGTGTCGAAACCGATACGGGCCAGCTGGTCCAGTCCCGACTCGTCCTGGCCCGTGGAGGCGAGGAGTTCCGCCGCATCCTCGGGGTCGAGGTCGATGAGCTCCGACTCGATCTTCGCATCGAGGAAGATCGCCTTGGCCGGCGCGACGAGAGCGGCGAGCTCGGCCTTGCGGGCGTCATCGGTGAGAACGCCCTCGTCGACGTTGAAGACGAAGATGACCGGCTTCGCGGTGAGCAGGCCCAGCTCTCGGATCGGCGTCAGGTCGATGCCGGCGACCGACAGCAGCACGCCGCGCTCCAGCGCATCCTTCGCCGCGTTGGCCGTCTCGAGCACGACGGGCTCGATCTTCTTGCCGCGCACTTCCTTCTCGTAGCGTGTGATCGCCTTGTCGACCGTCTCGAGGTCGGCGAGCATGAGCTCCGCGTTGATCGTCTCCATGTCGGACGCAGGGTTCACCGCACCGTCGACGTGCACGACGTCGTCATCGGCGAATCCGCGGACGACCTGTGCGATCGCATCCGCCTCACGGATGTTCGCGAGGAACTTGTTGCCGAGCCCCTCGCCCTCACTCGCGCCGCGCACGATGCCGGCGATGTCGACGAACGACACCGCTGCAGGAAGGATGCGCTCGCTGCCGAAGATCTCGGCCAGCGTGTCGAGACGCGGGTCGGGAAGATTCACCACCCCGACGTTCGGCTCGATCGTCGCGAACGGGTAGTTCGCCGCGAGCACGTCGTTCTTGGTCAGAGCGTTGAAGAGGGTGGACTTGCCGACATTGGGCAGGCCGACGATTCCGATAGTGAGAGCCACGGGGCACGAGTCTACCCGGCGCGCACGTCCCGATCCTGCGGATGCCGCGAGGGCGCCGATCTGGCGCAGCGCAGTAACGATCGAGCATAGGCAGACCGACGACTCGGTCGTCCCCGGTACCGTCGTGCTCATGCGGAAGCACCGGGGTTTCGCCGTCGCATCCCTCGCGGTCGTCGGGGTGCTCATCCTCGCGAGTGAGCGGTCGAGTGGAAGTCTCCGTCAGTCGCGGACGGCGCGGAAGGCGCGCGTCACGTACGGGAGGTCGATGGTGGAGTCCTCTCCGAGACCGAGGTCGTCGAACAGCGCATCCATCTCGTCGCGGATTCGGACCTTCTCCTCCTCAGGAGCGGTGATCACGTAACTGCGCGACGATGCCATGCGATGCAGCAGATCGCGGGTGATCGGCCGCGTCCATTCCCAGGTGTTCTCCTCCAGCGCGTCGAACGGAGCCGCGACGACAGGTCCGCCCTCCGCGAGCATGATCTCCGCGTTGCTGCCATGCATGATCCGAGTGAGCTGCCGGACCCAGGCCTCCCGCTCATCACGGATGTTCCAGATCAGGCCGAGTGAGCCGCCGCTGCGCACGACCCGACCGATCTCGGCCGAGCCCGAACTCGGCTCGACCCAATGCCACGCCTGCCCGAGGACGACCGCGTCGAGGCTCGCATCGGGGAGCGGGAGCCTCTCGGCGGTTCCGACGAATGTCGGGACGCCCGGGATCGCATCACGCAGGATCTTCAGCATCGCGGGATCCGGGTCGACCGCGACGATCTCGGCATCGGGAGCACCCGCAAGCACCCGCGTGAGCTTGCCCGTGCCGGCTCCGACATCGGCGATGCGTCGAGAGTCCCCCGGGAGCCGCTGGAGCATCCAGGCCACCGCGTCGAAGGGGTAGTCGGGTCGGCCCAGTTCGTAGTTGTGCGCCTCCGCGCCGAAGGAGGTCGAGAGTCCGTCAGCCATGTCGTCAGCCTACGGCGCGTCCTCCTGCGCGGTCAGAAATGCCGGGAGAGAGTGGAGGCGTGCCCCTGGACTTCACCGCAATCGACTTCGAGACGGCGAACTCCAGTCCCGCCTCCGCCTGCTCCGTCGGACTCGTCCGCGTGCGGGACGGACGGGTCGTCGCCACGGCGGGATGGCTGATCCAGCCGCCTGTCGGCCATGACGAGTTCCAGGAGTGGAACGTCAGGATCCACGGCATCCGTGCCCAGGACGTCCTGAACGCCGCCACCTGGGCCGAGCAGTTCGATCGCCTGTGCGACTTCGCCGGTGCCGACGTGCTGGTGGCGCACAACGCCGGTTTCGATCTGAACGTGCTCCGGAAGGCCTCCGAGGCGACCGGAGGCGACTGCCCTCCGTACCGCTCGCTGTGCAGCCTGCAGGTGGCACGCAAGGTCTACGACCTCGATTCGTACCGACTTCCGAAGGCGGCCGAGGCGGCCGGCTTCACCGGCTTCTCGCATCATGACGCGCTTGCGGATGCTCTGGCATGCGCGCACATCATCATGGATTCCTCGCGGCGGCTCGGCGCTCCGGACGTCTTCTCCCTGGCGGACGCCCTGAGCCTGCGAGTCACCGAGCCCGTCGTCAGTCGGGTTCCGGAGCGCGCCGTCGCCTGAGTCGCTGCGGACGAATGTCCGAGGCCCCGCGCATCATGGACGACATGGATGCTCTGACGATCGTGCTCGTCTTCATCGCCCTCGCATGCGGAGCGGCGGTCGGGTGGTTCGTGCGGGCCGGTCGCAGCGCGGCCGATCTGGCCCGTTCGCAGGCCGAGCTGGCCGCGGCGCGTGATGACCGCGACCGACAGTACGACCTGTACCGCGATGCCGTCGAACATGCCCGCATCGAGCAGCGGGCCGAAGCTCAACGCGTGCAGCAGCAGAACGCCGTGCTGACGGCGCTCGCTCCTGTGCGGGAGAGCCTGCAGCAGATGCAGCAGAAGGTCTCGGCGATCGAGCAGGAGCGTCACGCGCAGTTCGGGTCGCTCGCCGAGCAGCTCCGGCGCGCTCAGGAGTCCGACGAGGCGCTGCGGGCGACGACCGAGTCGCTCGCAGGGGCGTTGCGCTCCACGGCGACGCGCGGGGTCTGGGGTGAGACCCAGCTGCGGCGCGTGGTCGAGGCGGCCGGGCTCACGCGTCACGTGGACTTCGACCTTCAGGCGACGGTCATGTCCGATCACGGACAGGGGCGGCCCGACATGGTGATCCGCCTCGCGGGCGGCGCGTCCATCGCCGTCGACGCGAAGGTTCCGCTGGATGCGTATCTCGAGGCGTCGGCGCTGCCCGCCGGCGACGCGCACGAGGCGCAGCGACGCATGCACATGCAGAAGCACGTCAAGGCTGTGCGCGCGCACGTCGATGCCCTGGCGAAGAAGGCGTACTGGGCGGGGCTCGAGTCGAGTCCCGAGTTCGTGATCTGCTTCCTGCCCACCGAGTCTCTGCTCGCCGCGGCCATCGACGAAGACCCGACACTGCTCGACTACGCCTTCAGCCGTCGCGTCGCACTGGCTTCGCCGGTCAATCTCTGGGCCGTTCTGAAGACCGTCGCGTACACCTGGACGCAGCAGGAGGTATCGACGGAGGCTCGCGCGCTGCTCTCGCTCGGGACCCAGCTGTACGACCGCCTCGGCGTTCTCGCCGGCCACGCCGACGACCTCCGCCGGGCGCTCGAGCGCACCGTCGACAGCTACAACCGGTTCGCCGGTTCGCTGGAGAGCCGCGTGCTGGTGACGGCCCGTCAGTTCCCCGGGATCGACTCCGCCGCGCTCGACACCCCGCCGACGGTGATCGCCGCACAGTCCCGGCGTTTCACCGCGCCCGAGCTGGTGGACGTCGAGAACGTCGATCTCGCTGCGCTGATCGACGATGCGGGGCTGCACGCAGATGTCGGCGAGGTCCGAGTCAGGCTTGCCGACGACGACTCCGCACGTCGAACGGACAGCTGACCGCTCGCCGGTGCGGCAAGTCAGGCGGCAGCGAGATCAGGCAGCAGCGGGTTCAGGCGACGCCGGGCACACCGCTGAGGAGCAGGATCACCAGACCGCTGGTGACCACGAAGGCTCCGATCATCCACCACGCGCTGAGCTCATGCCCTTCGTCGCGCCGGACGCGGAAGAGCACATCGGCCCGTCGCGCCGGATCGACGGATGCAGCGGTCGGGGCCGCGGGCGCCGCGGGAGCGCGCGTCGCGGCTGCCACCTCTTCCGCGCTGATGCGCAGGATGCGTCCGGTGCTGGTCGTGACAATCTTCGTCGGCGCGGCCTTCGAACTGCTCGTGTGCTGCGATGTCATCTGTCGGCCCTCCTCTGTCCGCGGTGCCTGGCGGCTCCATCGACGGCGACAAACCCAGTCACAATTGTGCCACGGACGGGCGGAAAAGCTGATTCAGCGGCGATTCGGCCGGTACCGGGTCGGTAACGATGCCGCTGCACTCTCGCCAGCCCGAGGTCAGAGCCACTTCGAGACGAGGTGCTCCGAGGCGATCCGTCGAAGCGTGCCCGAAGCCCCGCGCAGGACGACGCTCTCGGTGTAGATGTACCCGCCTTCGCGGCGGACGCCGGCGACGAGCTGGCCGTCGGTGACACCGGTGGCCACGAAGATCGTGTTGTCACCTCGTACGAGGTCGTCGGCCTCGTACACCTTGTCCATGTCGAGTCCCGCGTCGATCCCCCGCTGCCGCTCGTCATCATCCCGCGGCCAGAGTCGGCCCTGGATGTGGCCGCCCAGAGCCTTGATGGCGCAGGCCGTCACGATTCCCTCGGGGCTGCCGCCCACGCCGACGCACATGTCGGTACGCGCCGCGTGCCGCGCCGCGTTGATACCGCCGGCCACGTCGCCGTCGCTCATGAGACGCGTGCCCGCCCCGGCGTCCCGGATCTCCTGGATGAGCTGCTCGTGCCGCGGGCGGTTCAGCACCGACACCACGATCTCGTCCACCGGCTTGCCCAGCGCTCCGGCGAGCTTGCGGATGTTCTCGCCGATCGGGAGGCGGATGTCGACGACACCGACCCCCGCCGGCCCTGTGACGAGCTTGTCCATGTAGAAGACGCTGGAGGCGTCGAGCATGGAGCCGCGATCGGACACCGCGATGACGGAGAGCGCGTTCTGACGACCCGCGGCCGTCAGCGACGTTCCGTCGATCGGGTCCACGGCGATGTCGCACTCCGGTCCCGTGCCTGTGCCGACCTCTTCTCCGTTGAACAGCATGGGGGCGTTGTCCTTCTCGCCCTCGCCGATGACCACACGCCCCTGGAAGGCGACGGTGCCGAGGAAGGCGCGCATCGCGTCGACGGCCGCACCGTCAGCCGCCTCCTTGGCCCCACGACCGATGAACGGCACTGCACGGATAGCGGCCGCCTCGGTCGCGCGCACCAGCTCCATCGCGAGGTTCCGATCGGGACGAAGGGGGCTCAGATCCGCAGTAAGACTCACCATGCGGTCAGCCTAGCCACGAAGCCATACCGATCACGCGGTTTTCACGCGTCCAGGTGTGAAGGAAGTTCGGTTCTTAACGTGGGGGCAGGACACCCTCCTCGTCCGGCGTCCGCTGACGGCATCCGTCGAGCCACCCCGATAGAGTGACTGCTGTCCCGGCTTCACCTATCGCAGGAGTTCTCATGCCCGTCGCCACCCCGGATCAGTACGCCGAAATGCTCGACCGCGCGAAGGCCGGCGGCTTCGCGTACCCCGCATTCAACGTCTCCAGCTCGCAGACGATCAACTCCGTCCTGCAGGGCCTCACCGAGGCCGGCTCCGACGGCATCATCCAGGTCACGACCGGAGGCGCCGACTACTTCGCCGGCCACACGGTCAAGGCGCGCGCCACGGGTGCCCTCGCCTTCGCCCGCTACGCGACCGAGGTCGCCAAGAACTACCCGGTGACGGTCGCCCTGCACACCGACCACTGCCCGAAGGACGCACTCGCCGGGTTCGTCGAGCCGCTGATCTCCGCCTCCGAGGAGGAGGTGAAGGCCGGCCGCAACCCGATCTTCCAGTCCCACATGTGGGACGGCTCGGCTGTGCCGCTCGCGGAGAACATCGAGATCGCGAAGGATCTCCTCCCCCGCATGAAGAACATCAACGCGATCCTCGAGGTCGAGATCGGCGTCGTCGGCGGCGAGGAGGACGGCGTCGCGCACGAGGGATCCAACGAGGCCCTCTACACGACCTTCTCCGACGTCGACCAGGCCGTGCAGGCGCTCGGACTCGGCGAGCAGGGCCGTTACATCGCCGCCCTCACCTTCGGCAACGTCCACGGCGTCTACAAGCCCGGCGGCGTCAAGCTGCGCCCCGAGCTCCTCGGCGAGATCCAGGAGCAGGTGGCTGCCAAGTACAACACCGGCGCCAAGCCGCTCGACCTCGTGTTCCACGGCGGCTCCGGCTCCACCGATGAAGAGATCGCGCTCGCGGTCGCCAATGGCGTCATCAAGATGAACATCGACACCGACACGCAGTACGCCTACACCCGGGCGATCGCGGACTACATGTTCAAGAACTACGACGGCGTCCTGAAGGTCGACGGCGAGGTCGGCAACAAGAAGCAGTACGACCCGCGCGCGTGGGGCAAGATCGCGGAGACCGCGATGGCCGCACGCGTCGTCGAGTCGACGCGTCAGCTCGGCTCGTACGGTCAGTCGCAGAGCTGATCGTCCGTTCGCACGAAGAAGCCCCCGACCTCAGGTCGGGGGCTTCTTCGTGCGGAGACGGAAACGGGACTACTGCCCCGTCGTCGCCGTGAGGAAGGCCGCGAAAGCAGGGTCCCCCATCATCGGGACCGCTACGCAGATCGAGGTGACGAACAGCGTGACCGCGGCGCCGACCACGGGGACCCACCAGGTGAGCGCGCCACGCCGCAGCCGACGGATCGACAGGTAGGCCGTGAGCGCCCATCCCGCGCCGAGCACGATGGCAGCGAGAGTCCCCCAGAGCTTGCCCTGGGCGTAGTTGGTGAACTCCCCGTCGATGCCGAGCACGCCCATGACCTGGTTCATCGCCGTCGGGAAGTCGAGATAGGACAGTCCGGTCATGACGACGTTGATCAGGCCGTAGGCCAGCAGCGCGATGGTCACGAATCTGTCGACCGGGTTCGCGCGTCTCACCGGCGCCGGCGAGGCCGACTGCTCGAGCGTCGGCGGCGCGGTGTCCGCGAGTGCCGGCAACCCGGCCGCGCGGCGCTGCTCGTCGAGTGTCGCGATTTCACCGTACTGCGGCCGCTGGTCCGTCATTCCAGCATGCTAGTCCGATCGGCTCGGAGTCCCTCACAGGAAGGCATGTGGGGAAAACGATGGCGGCCCCGGCGAAGTGGGGACTCCTCGGGGCCGCGGATGCGAGCGCTGGGGACGCTCCTCATCCAAGTGGGTCGAGGAACGCTGGGGACGTTCCACCACCTGTAGCGCCGTTTGCACAGACGTCTACAGTCATGATCATAGGAAAGCGGATGCCCGCGCGCCAGGGGTACTTCTTCAGATAGTGAACTGAGGCCAGATAGCGCCTCAGATGGTGAAGTCCGGACCCACGTCGCTCCGATCCAGCGCATCCGCCCCGAGCTGGAGCGAGAGCCGTCGCGCCGTCTGGTGGAGCTTCGTCACCAGAGCACGGTCCACGACCGCCCTCTCCGCCGGCAGCGAGATCGCGAGCGACGCCGTGACGTTCGGTGCGATGACCGGCACCGCGACGCATGCGTTGCCGATGGCGTACTCCTCACGATCGACAGTGAACCCGGGCGAGTGCTCGAGCTGGGTGAGAAGAGTGCGACGGTCGCTGATCGTCCTCGGCGTCAACTCCTCGAGGCGGTGCCTCGACAGATAGTCGAGTCGTTCCTCATCGGTCATGTCCGTGAGGATCTGCTTGCCGAGCGCGGTCGCATGGGCGCTGGATTCGAGCCCCACCCACAGTTCGATGCGGGGGTTCCTCACCGCGTCGACGATGTCGACCAGGTGCATCTCTCCGTCATGGAAGCGGGACAGGTACGCGGTGGCCCCGACCTCGTCAGTGACCTCGCGCAGCGCCGAGCGGACGCGGGCGAGGAACACTCCCCGCGAGTCCTGCTCGGACTGGAACGCCGGGAAGCGGGAGCCGAGCACCAGCCCGTCCGGCTCGTTGGCGAGATAGCCCTCGTGGATCAGGGTGCGCACCAGGTTGTACGTCGTCCCCGGGGTGAGACCGGTGATCGCCGCGAGCATCTTCACCTGCAGAGGCCGCGGCGAGTTCGCGACGATGTCGACCAGCCGCAGTGCGCGTTGCACGGACCCGATGAGGGTCGGCTCGGCCTCTGCGGCGTTCACCTCAGGCGCTTCCGCCAGACGCGCGGCCTCCCAGCGCACGGGCGTCACGCTGGCCGGACGAGTCCTGGCGCAGCTCCTTCGGCAGGGAGAACATGAGGTCCTCCTCGGCCGTCTTCACCTCTTCGACATCGCGGTAGCCCGCACCCGCCAGCGCGTCGAGGACCTCGCGCACCAGCACCTCGGGAACGGATGCACCGCTGGTGACGCCGACGGTCGACACGCCGTCGAGCCACTCCTGCTTCACCTCTTCGGCGTAGTCGACCCGGTAGGCCGCCTTGGCGCCGTACTCGAGGGCGACCTCGACGAGACGCACGCTGTTCGACGAATTGGACGACCCTACGACGATCACGAGATCGGCGTTCGCGGCGACCTTCTTGATCGCGACCTGGCGGTTCTGCGTCGCATAGCAGATGTCGTCGGACGGCGGATTGTGCAGCTCGGGGAAACGCGTGCGCAGACGATTCACGGTCTCCATGGTCTCGTCCACCGACAGCGTGGTCTGCGAGAGCCAGACCACCTTGGACGGATCCTTGACCTGCACCGTATCGGCTTCCTCCGGCGAGTTCACGACGGTGACATGGTCAGGCGCCTCGCCTGCTGTACCTTCGACCTCCTCGTGACCCTCGTGACCGATCAGGAGGATCTCGAAGTCGTCGCGCGCGAAGCGCACGGCTTCCCGGTGCACCTTGGTCACGAGAGGGCAGGTCGCATCGATCGCGTGCAGTCCCCGATCGGACGCTGCGTTCACGACGGCCGGCGAGACCCCATGCGCGCTGAAGACGACGTGGGCGCCTTCGGGCACCTCGTCGACCTCCTCGACGAAGATCGCACCCTTCTCCTCGAGTTCCGTCACGACGTGGATGTTGTGCACGATCTGCTTGCGCACGTAGACGGGTGCGCCGTAGCGCTCCAGGGCCTTCTCGACCGCGACCACGGCGCGGTCGACGCCGGCGCAGTACCCGCGCGGGGCTGCCAGCAGAACACGCTTCTGTCCGACCACCGGGTTATCCTGAAGCCGCCCTACCGCCGCACGCACTCGTGGGATACGCGGAACAGGGAGATGAACGGCAGTCGAGGTCACTCGACAATTCTACCGCCGAGAACCTGAGCAGGAGCGGGAAGGTGCACTGAGCGGATGACGGTCTTCGAAGCGTCGACACGCCCCGGCGAGACCCCGCCTGCGGATGCGGTCGCTCCTCGCGACTCGTCGGCGGACGCCCCGACCTCCGTCGCCCGTCTGAACGCGACGATCAGGGACTTCGTCGCCCGCTGGAACACCGTGTGGGTCGAAGGCGAGATCACGTCATGGAACGTCCGCGCCGGCAACATCTTCGCGCGGCTCAAAGACACTCGCTCCGACGCGCAGATCTCCATCAGGATCTGGTCGAGCGTCCGCCCGCGGATCCCCGACGACCTGGGTGTCGGCGACCATGTGGTCGCCGCGGTGAAGGCCGACTACTTCGTCAAGGCGGGCGACTTCAGCTTCGCGGTCTCGGCGATGAAGCACGTGGGACTGGGCGATCAGCTGGAGAAGCTCGAGAAGCTGAGGATCCGCCTCCGGCAAGAGGGGCTGTTCGAGTCGTCGCGCAAGAAGCGGCTGCCGTTCCTCCCCCACGTCATCGGACTCATCACGGGCGAGCGCTCCGACGCAGAGAAGGACGTGCACCGCAATGCCGAGCTGCGGTGGCCGCAGGTGCGGTTCCGTACCGAGTACGCAGCCGTGCAGGGTGACAGGTGCGTTCCGGAGACCCTCGCGGCACTCGCGCGACTGGATGCGGATCCCGAGGTCGACGTCATCGTGATCGCGCGAGGCGGCGGAGATCCGCAGACGCTCCTCGGGTTCAGCGACGAGCGTCTGGTACGCGCTGTCGCGGCGGCCACGACTCCGGTGGTCAGCGCCATCGGACACGAGAACGACCATCCGCTCCTCGACGACGTCGCCGATCTGCGAGCATCCACTCCGACGGATGCCGCAAAACGGGTGGTGCCGGACGTCAGCGAGCAGAGGGCCGTGATCGCGCAGCTGCGCTCCCGCATGACCACCCGTCTGACGCAGAGGCTGTCGCACGACATCGCGCAGCTCGAGCAGCTGCGGTCGCGTCCGGCCCTGCGTTCTCCCGACCCGATCATCGAGACGAGGGCTCAGGAGCTCTGGCTCCTGCAGGCGCGCGGCCGCGACACCGTCACGCGGCGCCTGGACTCCGCCGGCCGTGCCACGAGCGAGCTCCGCGCATCGCTGCGCGCGCTCTCGCCTGCTGCGACGCTCGCTCGGGGGTACGCCATCGCGCATCTCGACGGCGGCGTCATCCTGCGGGACGCCGCGGATGCCCCCGCGGGCAGCGGCCTCACCATCACCGTCGATCGCGGGTCGATCGCCGCCCGCTCCGAAGGCGAGATCGACGAGACGTCGGCTCGTCGCTCGGGCTGAGGCCGCCCCGGGCACCGCGTAAGATGGAGGGCGTGAGTGCGCTGAACGACACCCCTGTGGACACGCTGTCGTTCGAGGCCGCTCGCGACGAGCTCGTGAAGGTCGTCTCCGAACTCGAGCAGGGAGCGCCGACGCTCGAGCAGTCGCTCGCCCTGTGGGAACGCGGTGAGGCGCTCGCCGCCCGCTGCGAGGAGTGGCTCCTCGGCGCGAAGCGCCGGCTCGAGGCCGCGCGCGCCGGAGCATCCGATTCCACCGACGAGGACGCGTAGTGGACAAGCCCGCGCCGATCGTCGCCGAGCTCGGCCGCCCGGAGACCCCCGAGGAGACGGCCGCGCGCAAGGCCGCCTCGAGCAAGGCGTACCGCTCGAGCCAGACGTTCCGCAGTCTCATCGCCGCGCTCATCGCCACCCTCGCCATCCTTCTGGTGATCGTGCTCGCTGTTCCCCGCGGCGAGCCGGCATCGGCGCCGAAGGTCGACCTGGTCGGCATCGCGGCTGACGTCGAATCCACCATGGGCAGCCCCGTCGTCGTCCCCGATCTCGATGACTTCTGGAGGGTCAACGCGGCAGAGCTCTCCACCGGCGCCCCCGCCGTCTGGGATGTCACGCTCGCTCCCGCCGCCGAGGACGAGCGCGGCTTCATCCGGCTCGCTCAGGCCTTCGGCACCGACTCGTCCTGGGCGCCGCAGCGCCTGAACGGCATCGCCCCCACCGACACGACCTCGATCGGCGGCCTCGAGTGGGACGTCTACGAGCTCGGCGACGCCGGCGCGAAGCAGAACGTCTCCTACGCGATCGGCACCCAGGCCGGTGACGACTACGTGCTGCTCTACGGGTCTCGTTCCGCGGATTCGACCGCCGAGCTCGCGGAGTCGCTCCTCCCCCAGATCCGCGAACTCTCGGAGTCCTCATGACACACGCGCTCTCCCCCGCCGCCGCCTGGACGCAGATGCAGGAGGGGAACCAGCGTTTCGTCGCCGATGAGCCGAAGCATCCGAACCAGGATGTCGCGCGACGCAAGAACCTCACCGAGGCGCAGCACCCCGTGGCGACGCTGTTCGGATGCTCCGACTCGCGCCTCGCTGCGGAGATCATCTTCGACCTGGGGCTGGGAGACCTGTTCGTGGTGCGCAACGCCGGACAGGTCATCGGTGAATCGATCGTCGCGAGTCTCGAATACGCGGTCGTCGTGCTCGAGGTGCCCCTGATCGTCGTCCTGGCGCACGATTCCTGCGGTGCCGTGCGCGCCGCGATCGACGGCACGGCCATCGACGCCGCGCCCCTGCCGCCGCACATCTGGAAGCTGATCTCGCCGATCGTCCCCGCCGCCCGCAAGGTGCTGGCGGAGAGCGGCGGGACCACGGTCGCCGAGATCGACGCCGAGCTGGTCGGGCAGGAGCACCTGCGCAACACCGTCGGCGACCTGCTGCAGTCGTCGGAGATCATCGCCAACGCCGTCGCCGAGGGCCGACTCGGCATCGTGGGCGCCAACTACCGTCTGGCCGAGGGCACCGCGGTGCCCGTCGTCACGGTGGGAATCGACACCGACGGAATCGACACCGAGGGGCAGAGCCCCGCAACCAAGGAGGGTTCGGAATGACCGACACCGAGTACCGCATCGAACACGACACCATGGGCGAGGTGCGGGTGCCCGTGAACGCGCTCTACGGGGCACAGACGCAGCGTGCGGTGGAGAACTTCCCGATCTCGGGCAAGGGCCTGGAGTCGACGCAGATCGCTGCGCTCGCGCGCATCAAGAAGGCCGCGGCGCTGGCGAACAAGGAGCTCGGCACGCTCGACGGCGCGATCGCGGATGCGATCGCCCAGGCCGCCGACCAGGTCGCGTCCGGCGTCCACGACGGCGAGTTCCCGGTCGACACGTACCAGACCGGCTCGGGCACCTCGTCGAACATGAACATGAACGAGGTGCTCGCGACCCTCGCGACCCGCATCCTCGGTGCGAACGTGCACCCGAACGACCATGTGAATGCCTCGCAGTCGTCGAACGACGTGTTCCCCACGTCGGTGCACATCGCCGTCACCCAGGCTCTCATCGACACGCTCATCCCGGCTCTCGACCACCTCGCGGTCGCCCTCGAGGCCAAGGCCGAGCTGTGGAAGGGCGCCGTGAAGTCCGGCCGCACCCACCTGATGGACGCGACGCCCGTGACGCTCGGTCAGGAGTTCGGCGGATACTCGCGGCAGATCCGTCTCGGCATCGAGCGCGTGCAGTCGGCGCTCCCCCGGGTCGCCGAGGTGCCGCTCGGCGGTACTGCCGTCGGCACCGGCATCAACACCCCGCTCGGCTTCCCCCAGAAGGTCATCGCCCTGCTCGCCGCCGAGACCGAGCTGCCGATCACCGAGGCGAAGGACCATTTCGAGGCCCAGGCGAACCGTGACGGCCTCGTCGAGACCTCCGGCGCGCTGCGCACGATCGCGGTCTCGCTGACCAAGATCAACAACGACCTGCGGTGGATGGGCTCCGGCCCCAACACGGGTCTCGGCGAGCTGCACATCCCCGACCTGCAGCCCGGATCCTCGATCATGCCCGGCAAGGTCAACCCCGTCGTCCCCGAGGCCGTGCTGATGGTGTGCGCTCGCGTGATCGGCAACGACGCGACGGTCGCGTGGGCCGGAGCATCCGGTTCCTTCGAGCTGAACGTCGCGATCCCCGTCATGGGCACCGCGCTGCTCGAGTCGATCCGCCTGCTGGCGAACGCGTCGCGCGTGCTCGCCGACAAGACCATCGACGGACTCCAGGCCAACACCGAGCGCGCGGCCGCGTTCGCGGGCATGAGCCCGTCGATCGTCACGCCGCTCAACAAGCTCATCGGCTACGAGGCCGCAGCGAAGATCGCCAAGCACTCGGTCGCCAAGGGCATCACCGTGCGCGACGCCGTCATCGACCTCGGCTACGTCGAGCGCGGTGACCTCACGCTCGAGCAGCTCGACGAGAAGCTCGATCTGCTCTCGATGACCCACCCGGGCTGAGCCCGACTGATCGGATGCCGCAGGGACGCGTTCCCTGCGGCATCCGTCGTTTCCGGCGGTCCTGTCGCCGCCGGCCGCTTCATCTGCTGCCCGAACCGCACGCGTCGCCCCGCTCTGCACACGCTGAATCGTTCCCGAGTGCGCCGTCCGCGGCATCGTGTGCAGATCGGGCGTGCGCGACCTCCCCTCCACCACGTTCGCCAGAGCAGGGCCGTACACCCCCGACGGGGTTCCGGTTCGCGAGACCGACATCCGGTGGGTGCCTGACGGCATGGTGGGCGGATGCTCTCCGCGCACGACACCATCCAACGCCTCGGCGGCCTCGCTCGGGGTGCGCATCTGCAGCGGCTCGGCTTCGACAGACGCGCGCTGTCGCGGATGGTCGCAGCGGGCCAGATCGAGCGCCTTCGGCCGGGGGTGTTCGGCGTAAGCCAGGTGGCGGAGGACGTGCGTGGGGCGACTCGACACGGCGGTGCCCTGACCTGCGTCTCCGTCCTCCGCCAGCACGGCATCTGGACCCTTCCGACCGAGGATGCACTGCATGTCTGGCTCGCTCCCGGCCGCCACCTGCTCCGGCACGAGAACTGCACCTGCGTCACCCATTACTACCGCGGGACGCCGCCGCTCGGATCGGTGTCGGTCGCGGTCGCACTCGTCCACCTTCACCGATGTTCGGGAGATGAGGCGTTCTTCGCCGCGTTCGAATCCGCCTGGCGACTCGGCTTGCTCTCACGGGCGGCGCGTTCACAGATCCGAGCGGCTCTTCCGCAGAATTCGCGGTGGCTTGTGGATCTCGCACGAGCGGACGCCGACAGCGGGCTGGAGTCTCTTCTTCGTCTGCGCCTGCACATCCTCGGCATCCTCCTCGAATGCCAGGTCTCGATCCGAGGCGTCGGCCGTGTCGACTTCGCCATCGGCGGTCGCGTGATCCTCGAGGCGGATGGGCGACGCAACCACGACGGCTCGCTCCGTCATAAGGACCTCGTCCGCGATGCGGCAGCATCCGCTCTGGGGTACGAGACCCTGCGTTTCGACTACGCGCAGATCATCCACGACTGGTCGACCGTGCAGAGCGCGGTGGTCGCAGCCCTGCAGCGCTCGTCCGAGCGCCGATGACCACATGTGCCTGTCGGCCGCCCGCATCGCACGCGTCGCCCCGTTCTGCACGGAAGAACCAGGATCCCGTGTGCGTTTCGGGGCCGCGTGTGCGTTCCGGGCACGCCGGAACGACCGGACTGCTGTCAGCAGCAGCGGGCGCCCGGGTCGGCATCCTGCGAGGCGTAGTGGCGGCGCCAGAACTCGCGCTCCGACAGCGGCTCGCGGTCGGGATGCTGCGACCGCTCGTGAGCGACGTAGTCGGCGTAGCGCGATTGACCGGTGAGACCGTTCAGATACCAGGCGACCGCATGCCAGACCCGGCGAGCCCGGTCCGCCGCGACGGCGACCATCAGTGCCCCCTCGTCGGCTGAGCGGATGCCGACAGCTGGTTCCACTCCTTCTCCAGCGCGCGTTCCTCGGACGAGGCGATCAGCCCTGCGGGCGCATAGCGCCGCGAGGGCACCGCCGGGTCCTCGTGGTCGACGACCGGCCCTGGGCGCAGCGCCTGGAACACCTTCACGAGCGAGATCGCGATGACGATGACCGACAGCACGAGGAACGTGACGGACAGCACGCCCTGGATCATCGTGTTGCGGACGACCGCCTCCATCGCTGCGACGCTCGTGGCCGTGCCGAACGACGTCTCCCCTGCGGCGAGCGCGTCGCGGAAGGCGATGTGGTTGGCGAAGTACCCCACCTGCGGCACCGTCGAGAAGATCTTCTGCAGGGATGCCGTCACCGTGACGACCGTGACGAAGGCGAGCGGCACCGCCACCACCCACAGTGCCTTGAACGTGCGCCGCCGCGCGACGATGGTCAGCACGACGGCGAGCGCGATCGCGGCCAGGAGCTGGTTCGCGATGCCGAAGAGCGGGAACAGGGTGTTGATGCCCCCGAGCGGATCGGTGACGCCCATGATCAGCACCGCACCCCACCCGGCCACCATGACGGCCGTGCAGATCCACGCGCCGGCCCGCCACGAGGTGTCCTTGAAGCGAGGGACGAGGTTGCCCACCGAGTCCTGCAGCATGAATCGCGCCACTCGAGTGCCTGCATCCACGGCCGTCAGGATGAACAGCGCCTCGAACATGATCGCGAAGTGGTACCAGAACGCCATCATCCCCGTGCCGCCGATCCACTGCTGCATGATGTGCGCCAGCCCCAGAGCGAGTGTGGGCGCGCCGCCGGTCCGCGACACGATCGACTCCTCGCCCACCGCCTCCGCAGTGCTCGTGAGCATCTCGGGGGTGAGGTTCACCCCGGCCAGTCCCAGGCTGTTCACGAACTGCACAGCCCCCTCCACGGTGCCGAGGGTGGCCGCCGGCGAGGAGTTCATCGCGAAGTACAGGCCGCGGTCGATGGAGATCGCTGCGACGAGAGCCATGATCGCGACGAACGACTCCATGAGCATTCCGCCATAGCCGATGAAGCGCGTCTGCTTCTCCTTCTCGATCATCTTCGGCGTGGTGCCCGAGGAGATCAGTGCGTGGAATCCGCTCAGGGCCCCGCACGCGATCGTCACGAACAGGAACGGGAAGAGCGCCCCGGACCAGACCGGACCCGTCTCACCCCCGGCGAACTCGCTGAAGGCTGGGACCGTGATCTCGGGCCGCACGAACACGATGGCGACCGCGAGCGCCACGATCACCCCGATCTTCATGAAGGTCGAGAGGTAGTCGCGAGGTGCGAGGAGGATCCACACCGGGAGCACCGCGGCGATGAAGCCGTAGATGATGATGCCCCAGGCGATCGTGGTGCGGTCGAGCGTGAAGATCGCCTGACCCCAGTCGGTCTCGGCGACCATGCCGCCGCCGATGATCGCGGCCATGAGGAGGACGAAGCCGATGAGCGAGACCTCGGTGATCTTGCCGGGGCGGATCCACCGGAGGTACGCGCCCATGAACAGCGCGATCGGGATCGTCATCGCCACCGAGAAGACGCCCCAGGGGCTCTCCCCCAGTGCATTCACGACGACGAGAGCGAGGATCGCGGTGATGATGATCATGATGAGCAGCGTGGCGATGATGGCCGCCGTCCCGCCGAACCGGCCCAGCTCGTCGCGGGCCATCTGTCCGAGCGAGCGACCGCCGCGTCGCATCGAGAAGAACATCACGAGGTAGTCCTGCACCGCACCCGCGAGCACGACGCCGACGATGATCCACAGCGTGCCGGGGAGGTACCCCATCTGCGCGGCGAGCACCGGGCCCACGAGGGGTCCGGCCCCTGCGATGGCAGCGAAATGGTGACCGAACAGCACGCGGCGGTCGGTCGCGACGTAGTCCTTGCCGTCGGCCTTGTACTCCGCAGGCGTCGCGCGCCGATCGTCGGGCTTGACGAGGTTGCGCTCGATGAACTTGGAGTAGAACCGGTAGAAGATCAGGTACGTGCAGACGGCCGCGAACACGAACCAGATCGCATTCACCGTCTCACCGCGGACGATCGCGAGCATCGTCCAGGCGACACCGCCCAGCACGGCGATCGCCGCCCAGAGCACGATCTTCAGCGGAGTCCACCGCGGCTTCTCATCCACCGCCGTCGGCGGAAGCGAGTGGTCTTCGACCGTCTTCGTTGCATCGCTCATAGCGCATCACTCCATCGTCTGCGTTCGATGCACCGAGCCTAATCCGGCCCGACGCCGGAGGAAACGCGGATCGCCGGAGCATCGGCCGGACAGACGACAGCGGATGCCGCGAAAACCGCGGCACCCGCTGTCGCTCGTCTCAGCTGAGCTCGCCACCCTCCAGGAGCTCGGTGACGAGCGCCGCGATCGCCGACCGCTCGGAGCGCATCAGCGTCACATGGGCGAACAGGTCGTGACCCTTGAGAGTCTCGATCACGCTCGCGACGCCGTCGTGCCGACCGACGCGGAGGTTGTCGCGCTGACCCACGTCGTGGGTGAGGATGACCCTCGAGTTCTGACCCATGCGGCTGAGCACCGTGAGCAGCACGTTGCGCTCGAGGGACTGCGCCTCGTCGACGATCACGAAGGCGTCGTGCAGCGAGCGCCCGCGGATGTGCGTGAGCGGCAGGACCTCGAGCAGGCCGCGCTCGACGACCTCCTCCATGACGTTGCCGGAGACGACGGAGCCGAGCGTGTCGAACACCGCCTGGCCCCAGGGCCCCATCTTCTCGCCCTGGTCGCCGGGGAGGTAGCCGAGCTCCTGGCCGCCGACGGCGAACAGCGGGCGGAAGACGATGATCTTCTTCTGCTGCTGGCGCTCGAGCACGGCCTCGAGACCCGCGCACAGCGCCAGCGCCGACTTGCCGGTACCCGCGCGACCGCCCAGCGAGACGATGCCGACCTCCGGGTCGAGCAGCACGTCGATCGCGATGCGCTGCTCGGCGGAGCGACCGTGCATCCCGAAGATGTCGCGATCACCGCGGACGAGGCGGTACTCGCCGTCGCCCGTGACGCGTCCGAGTGCCGATCCGCGTTCGGAGTGGATGATGAGTCCGGTGTTCACCGGAAGCCCCCTGGCGTCCTCGCTGATCCCGACCTCGCTCTCGTAGAGGTCGCTGATCTCGTCGCCCGAGAGATCGAGCGTGGTGATCCCCGTCCACCCCGAGTCCACCGCCTGCTCGGCGAGGTACTCCTCGGCGCGCAGGCCGAGCGACGCGGCCTTCACGCGCATCGGCAGGTCCTTCGAGACGATCGTGACGTCCTGGCCGTCCTGCGCGAGGTGCATCGCGACCGAGAGGATGCGGCTGTCGTTGTCGCTGAGCCGGATGCCGGCGGGAAGCACCGACATGTCGGTGTTCGCCAGCTCGACGCGGAGCGTGCCGCCTTCGCCGACCTCGACAGGGAAATCCAGGCGTCCGTGCTCGATGCGCAGGTCGTCGAGATGACGCAGCGCCTGACGCGCGAAGTAGCCGATCTCGGGGTCGTGCCGCTTGCCCTCGAGCTCGGTGATGACGACCACCGGGATGACGACCGAGTGCTCGGCGAACCGGAAGAACGCCTGCGGATCGCTCAGCAGGACCGAGGTGTCGAGCACATAGGTGCGCAGGTCCTGATCCGGATCGACGGACGAAGCTCGTCTCGTCGTCTTACGGGTGGACTGCTGCGCGGTGCTGGTGGACTGCTGCGCTGTACGTGAGGTCACGACCCACTCCCGACCCGGGGATTCCCGGTTATTCGAACGAGTCGACCAGGGGGTCACGAGTCGTCATCCTGAGGCCGACTCGACGGGCACCTTGCCCGATACCCAGAAGCTACGACCAGCGACCGACATTCCGTCGCCTCGACACGCCAGGGAATTGTGACGAGATGATTAACGGAGGGCGGCGTGACGGTTCAGCGACCGAACCGACGGTCGCGGTCGGCGAAGTCGCGGATCGCGCGGAGGAAGTCGACCTGGCGCAGGTCCGGTCCGAGGGCCTCGACGAAGTAGAACTCGCTGTGGGCGCTCTGCCACAGCAGGAAGTCGCTGAGCCGCTGCTCCCCGCTGGTGCGGATCACCAGGTCGGGGTCGGGCTGCCCCCCGGTGTACAGGTGCTCGCCGATCATCTCGGGCGTCAGGTGCGCGGCGAGGTCCTCGATCGTGCCCCCGGATGCCTGGTGAGCGGTGACGATGCTGCGTACCGCGTCGACGATCTCGTTGCGTCCGCCGTATCCCACGGCGAGATTCACGTGCAGCCCGGTGTGGTCGCGCGTGCGCTCCTCGGCGTCCGCGAGGACGCGGGCCAGCTCCGTCGGGAGGATGTCGGAGCGGCCGACGTGCTTGACCCGCCAGTTGCCCTCGCGGGACAGCGCCTCGGCGAGCTCGGCGATGATCTCGATGAGGTCGGCGAGCTCTTCGGAATCCCGCTTGCGGAGGTTGTCGCTGGAGAGGAGATAGAGCGACACGACCCGGATGCCGAGCTCGTCGCACCATCCGAGGAACTCGCGCATCTTGGCGGCGCCGGCGCGGTGCCCCTCGGCGGGAGTGTCGTACCCGAGCTGGCGCGCCCAGCGGCGATTGCCGTCGATCATCATCGCTACGTGGTGCGGTACGGTCGAGCGGTCGAGGTGGCGGCGCAGCCGGTTCGTGTAGAGCCGGTACAGCGGCCCTCGCCCCTGACCATCGCGTGACATCACCTCCCTACGCTACCGTGTCGCACCCGGGAAGGCGGAGGGCGGACGCTCAGGATATGTACGCCCTGCGGCATGGCGCCGCGCCTAGAGTGAGCACGTGAGCACCCCCGACTCCTCTGCCCCCGACGTCCCTCAGCTGCCTCTCCTGGACGAGGCTGCGCATGACGCGGCGGTCGAGATCAAGCCCACGTGGCGGGGCTGGATCCACGCCGCCACCTTCCCCGTGGCGCTCGTCGCCGGGGTCGTGCTGGTCATCGTCGCGCATGGCGGCGCCGCCAAGTGGGCGGCCGTCGTGTTCATGGCGACGTCGTTGCTCCTGTTCGGCAACTCGGCGCTCTACCACCGCCTCGACTGGAGCCCGAAGGTCAAGATCCTCCTGAAGCGGATCGACCACGCGAACATCCTGCTGCTGATCGCAGGCACCTACACCCCGCTGGCCGTGCTCGCCCTGCCACCGGAGAAGGGCGCGCTGCTGCTCGTCTTCGTGTGGAGCGGCGCGCTGATCGGCATCCTGTTCCGGGTCTTCTGGATCAACGCGCCGCGCTGGCTCTACGTGGCGATCTACCTGCTCCTCGGCTGGGCGGCCGTGATGTACCTCGTCGACCTCTTCCAGGCGAACCCGACGATGATGGTCCTCGTCATCGTGGGCGGCCTGCTCTACACCGGCGGCGCGATCGTCTACGCCCTCAAGCGGCCGAACCCCTGGCCCGGGCACTTCGGCTTCCACGAGATCTTCCACGTGTGCACGGTGCTCGCCTTCCTGTGCCACTGGACCGCGTGCCTGCTGATCGCGATCGACCCGCTGTCACCGTCGCTCGGCGCCTGACGCCCAGACGTCGTCGGCGGCTGTCAGGGCTTCTGCGGGTCGTCGTCGCCCTCGCGCGTGACCGGGAGGTCGGCGTCGGTGGCAGTGGCCTCGTCGGCGGCGCGTGCGGCCTCCTCAGCGTCGAGCTCCTCACGGACCTCCTCGCGGTAGCGGACACGGCGGATCCGTCGGTTCATGTCGAGGATGAGCAGGATCACGGCGACCAGGATGATCACGACGGCGGCGAAGCCGACGAAGCCGGGAGTCACGAGCTCCGGGGCCACCGTCATCGAGGGAGTCGGCATCGGGGTCGCGGTCAGAGCGAGCATGGAGTCTGCCTTTCACACACAGGTCGCATAACCTGGAGATACCAGCCTAACGACCGGAAGACCCACCTCGTGACGACCGCACAGCAGCTCGATGACCGCTACGGCCGTTCCCGGCGCCGCCGGTGGCCCTGGATCGTCGTCATCGCGATCGCCGCACTGGTCGTGGGCGCTCTCGGCTGGTCGATCGTCATGCAGCAGGTGAATGCCGTGGACGCTGACGACCTGGGGTTCGACCTGGTCGACGAGCACAGCGTGGACGTCCGCTTCCAGATCACCGGAGTGCAGGGCAAGGACGTCGCCTGCGTCGTCGAGGCCCTGGACGAGGAGTTCGGCGTCGTCGGCTGGAAGGTGGTCGAGATACCGGCCGGCGAGGCGCATTCGCAGGCGCTCTCGGTCACCGTCCCCACCGTCTCCGCGGCGACCACAGGTTTGGTGAACAGCTGCTGGGTCGCCTAGAATCGACGCAGACAGACGACGCCCTGGCACCGTGCCAGGGCGTCTTGGCATATCCCCCGACGATGATCGGCGGATACCGAACGAAGGAGCTTCGTCATGTCTACCGACGCTCAGGTTCCCTTCCTCACGCAGGAAGCCTACGACCGGCTCGTCGCCGAGCTGGAGCACCTGTCCACGACCGGTCGCGAGGAGATCGCCAAGCGCATCGAGGCCGCGCGTGAAGAGGGCGATCTCAAGGAGAACGGCGGCTACCACGCCGCCAAGGACGAGCAGGGCAAGCAGGAGGCTCGCATCCGCACGCTCGAGGGGCTGCTCAAGACCGCGAAGGTGGGCGAGGCGCCCGCGAGTCGCGGCATCGTCGAGCCCGGCACCGTCGTCACGGCCGTCGTGGCGGGCGGCGAGGAGGTCTTCCTGCTCGGCAGCCGCGAGATCGCCGCAGGCAGCGACCACGACGTCTACAGCGAGGCCAGCCCGCTCGGCCAGGCCATCCTCGGTCTGAAGGTCGGCGAGAAGTCGTCGTACGAGGCTCCCAACGGACGCTCCATCTCCGTCGAGATCGTCAACGTCGAGACCTACACGGGCTGACGCGCGACGCCCGAACACGAAGAAGCCCCGTCCGCTCGGACGGGGCTTCTTCGTGTTGGCCGAGGCTCAGTCCGGCACGACGATCGGCTGGAAGCCGGCGCGCCGGAGGGTGTCCAACGTGTGCTCCGAGTGCTCCGCGCCGCGGGTCTCGACGCTGAGCTCGAGGATGACCTCGCTGATCTGCAGGCCGTGCCCGTGCCGGGTGTGCATCGCCTCGATGACGTTCGCACCCGCTTCCGCGATGAGCTCCGACACGCGGGCGAGCTGGCCCGGCCGGTCAGGCAACGGGATGCGGATGGTGAGGTACCGGCCCGAGGCCGCGAGACCGTGCGAGACGACGCGCTGCAGCAGCAGCGGGTCGATGTTCCCGCCCGACAGCACCGCCATCGTCGTGCCGGTCGCCGTGATCTTTCCCGCCAGGATCGCCGCGACGCCCGCGGCACCGGCGGGCTCGACGACAACCTTCGCCTGCTCGAGCAGGATCAGGATCGCGCGTGCGAGATCGTCGTCGGAGACCGTGACGACCTCGTCGACGAGGTCCTTGATGATGTCGAACGGGATGGCCCCCGGTCGGGCGACGAGGATGCCGTCGGCGATTGTCGGCCTCGTGACGATGTCCACGGGGTAGCCGGCGTCGAGCGACGGGGGCACGGCGGCGGCGTTCTCCGCCTGCACCCCCACGATGCGCACCTCGCGTCCGCGCTGCGCCGCACGCGCCTTGACGGCCGCTGCGACTCCGGCGATGAGTCCCCCGCCGCCGATCCCCAGGACGATCGTGTCGACCTCGGGGACGTCGTCGAGGAGCTCGAGACCGAGCGTGCCCTGGCCGATGATGACGTCGCGGTGGTCGAACGGGTGGATGAGGACGGCGCCCGTGCGCTCGGAGAACTCGGCGGCCAGCCGCAGAGAGGTCGCGACCGTCTCACCCTCGAGCACCACCTCGGCGCCATAGCCGCGCGTGGCGAGCAGCTTGGGCACGGGCACCCCGAGCGGCATGAAGATGGTGGCGGGGATCCCGAGCGCCTGCGCGGCGAGGGCCACCCCCTGCGCGTGATTGCCTGCGGATGCGGCGACGACGCCCCGGGAGCGCTCCTCCTCGCTCATCCGGGACAGCCGGTACGCGGCCCCTCTGATCTTGAAGGAGCCGGTGCGCTGGAGGTTCTCCATCTTCAGCAGCACGGGCGCCCCGAGGACGTCCGAGAGCGCCCGCGAGGGCAGAGCGGGCGTGTGCGTGATCACCTCAGCCAGACTCTGAGCTGCGTTCTCGAACTCGGTCAGGCTGGGGACTGCGCTCACTGATTCCTCCCTCTCCGCTGTCGCGGAACCGTACTCCAGATGAGGTCGCCGCTCGGGCCGACCCCCGTTCGCCATGACCCGGAGCTGATGGTCACGGCGGCGACGTTGACGAATGCTGCCAGCGGCACCGCGAAGAGCGCACCGGGGATGCCGGCGATCATCGCGCCGCCCGCGACCACGAGGACGACGGCGAGAGGATGCACCTTCACGGCGGAGCCCATGAGCAGCGGCTGCAGGATGTGGCCCTCGAGCTGCTGGACGGCGAGGACGACGAGAAGCATCCAGAGGGCGATCCAGGGGCCGTTGTAGACCAGCGCGAGGAAGACCGCGACCGCACCGGTCACGACGGCGCCGACGATCGGGATGAACGACCCGAGGAACACGAGCACCGCGACGGGCAGCGCCAGCGGCACCTGCAGCAGGAACGCTCCGAGGCCGATGCCGATCGCGTCGATCGTCGCCACGAACAGCTGGGTCCGCGCATAGTTGACGATGGTCGCCCAGCCGTTGCGGGCCGCGCCGTCTGCGGCGGGGCGCGCGTCGCGCGGGAAGAGCTTCAGCGTCCATCGCCAGATGCCCGCGCCGTCGGCGAGCAGGCAGATCAGGATGAAGAGCGACAGCAGAGCGCCCGTGGCGACGTGGCCGACGGTCGTGCCGATCGCGAGCGCGCCCGACCAGAGCGCCTGAGCCTCCTCGTTGAGGAACGCGAGTCCCTGATCGAGGTAGTCGGCGATCTGCGTGTCGGAGAGGCTGAGCGGCCCCTCGTGCAGCCAGACCTGGAACTGGTCGAACGCCTGAGCAGAACTCTCCTGCACCTTGGGCAGCTCGGCCCTCACCTGCCAGATCACCAGCCAGAGGAGTCCGGCGACGATCGCGGCGGTGGCAAGCAGCGAGATCGCGATGGCGGCCCAGCGCGGGAAACGGTGCCGGAGCATCCAACCGAAAGCCGGCCACAGCAGGGCGGTGATCAGGATGCTCACCATCAACGGGATGACCAGGAGCTTGAGCAGCATGACCAGCCAGATGAACACGCCTGCGGCCGCGGCGATCAGCAGCAGCCGCCAGGCATAGCCCGCCGTCACGCGCAGCGGGAGCGGGACCGCGTCATCGGCCGGCGTCGTCACGGTGCGATCGGTGGAGACGGGGCGCGGACGCAGCAGCTCTGTCAGCCAGGAACGCCGCTCATCGCTCATCGCCCAAGTCTACGGCGCTCGCGACGTGGCACACGACGGCAGACGGCGCCCATGTCGGTGCCCGGCGCTACGCTGACGGCGTGACCGACACCCTCAGCTCCGCCCAGGCTCGCCGGATCGCGTTGGCCGCGCAGGGATTCACCCGTCGCCGACCGACGGCCGTCGCGGCGCGGCACATGCATCGCATGATGGAGCGTCTCGGCGTGCTGCAGATCGACTCGGTGAACGTGTTCGCCCGCTCCCACTACATGCCGCTGTTCTCGCGGCTGGGAGCCTACGAGCCGGCGCTGCTCGACCGGGTCTTCCTGTCGCGCACGACCCATTACGTCGAGTACCTCGCGCACGAGGCGACCTTCATACCGATCGACGACTGGCCTCTCTGGCGCTTCCGGATGGACCGATTCCGCGAGCGGTGGAGCCAGGACCCCTGGACGACGGCGAACGCGAGGACGCTGGAGTGGGTCAAGGACGAGCTCCGCACGCAGGGGCCGCTGCGGCCGGCCGATCTCAGAGACGACGCGCCGCGGGAGCGCGGCTCGTGGTGGGACTGGGATGACGTCAAGCTGGCGCTCGAGCATCTCTGGCGCATCGGGGATGTGGCGATCAGCGGCCGGAAGGGATTCGAACGGACATACGCACTCGCCGAACAGGTGATCCCCGACGCCATCCTCTCGAGACGGATTCCGCGACAGGACGCGATCCGAGAGCTCGTCCGCCGAGCTGCGCGATCCTCGGGCGTCGCCACCGCCTCCGACCTCGCGGACTACTACCGCATCCGCGATCGGTCCGCGGTGACGCAGTCGATCGCCGATCTCGTTGACGAGGGCGAGCTCCTCCCGGTGCACGTGCGGGGCTGGGAACGGAACGGTCGCCCGCTGCCCGCCTGGCGGCATCGCGACGCCGTGCTGCCTCGGCGGGTGGATGCCGCTGCGATCCTCACCCCGTTCGATCCGGTCGTGTGGTTCCGCGAGCGCGCTCTGCGCGCCTTCGAGCTGGACTACCGGATCGAGATCTACGTCCCGGCCGAGAAGCGACGCTTCGGCTACTACTCTCTTCCCGTGCTCGTCGGCGACCGCATCGTCGCGCGCATCGACCTGAAGGCCGACCGTTCCCGCTCGACCCTGCAGGTGCAGTCGGCGTGGTGGGAGCCGCAGGCGGATCCGGCGTCCGACATCGAGGCGATCGCGGCCGAGGTCGCTCTTGCGGCGAGCTGGCAGGGCCTCGAGAACGTCTCGGTCTCCGGGTGGGGGTCGGCCGCGCATGCCCTCCACGAGGTGCTCTCGAGCACGGATGCATCCGTCCGCCGCCATGTGCACCTCAGGGAGAGCGTCGCGTGACCCGGCGTGCGTGGTGGCTGACCGCCGGAGGCGCGGCCCTCGTGCTGGTCGTCCTCGCCGGGCTGTGGTTCTGGGAGGCCTCCTCCGACCGCGCTGAGACGCAGCCCCCAGCCACACCGACAGCGGCGCCGACGCGCTCGATCGACGTTCGAGCGCTCGCGCAGGTTGAGCTCGACGAGCACCTGGAGCAGTGCGCGGCAGAGGGCATGCCCGGCGGCGAGGCGTCACCGGGCTGCGGCATCCGCCTCCCGTGGGGCACCGAGTTCGCGGCTGTCGACGACGCTGCCCTGCGCATCGAGCAGCTGCCGCGGCTCGAGCTGGAGGGCGATTCCGACGGCGAGGGCGACTATGAGGGCTTCGTCGCGGACGGGGGCATCCTCGTGGCGACCGTCACCGGCACCGGTCACGACGGCGCACCGCGGACCGAGACCTACCGCACCGAATCCTGGTCCGTTCGCGGTGACGTCGTCGTCTCGGACGGAGCCGTGCGTCTCGAGGTCTGGTGACCGTCGGCCGGGTGAGCGCCCCCTGTCGAGCGGCCTGACATGCAAGAAGGCCCGGCACGCATCTGCGTATCGGGCCTTCGCATCAGTGCGTCAGAACTGGACGCGTGGCGGTTCGGAGATCGCGCCGCTGTCGGCGACCTCGAAGAACTCCCGTTCGGTGAAACCGAGACCCTTGGCGAACAGGTTGTTCGGGAAGACCTTGATCTTGGTGTTCAGCTCGCGCACGCCGCCGTTGTAGAAGCGGCGTGCGGCCTGGATCTTGTCCTCCGTGTCGACGATCGCCTGCTGCAGCTGGAGGAAGTTCTGGCTGGCCTGCAACTGCGGGTACGCCTCGGCGACCGCGAAGAGGCTGCGCAGCGCCTGCTGGAGGTGCCCCTCGGCGATCCCCGCCTCGCCGGGCCCGCCCGCGGAGAGCGTCTCGGCGCGCGCACGGGTGACGTTCTCGAACACGGCCTTCTCGTGCGACGCGTATCCCTTGACCGTCTCGATGAGGTTCGGGATGAGGTCTGCTCGGCGCTTCAGCTGGACGGTGATGCCGCTCCAAGCCTCGTCGACGCGGACCTTGAGCTGCACCAGCGAGTTGTACGTCGCCCAGAGATAGATCCCCGCGAGCAGGATCACTCCGACGACGATCAGTACCGGCACGAGCCATTCCATCAGAGGCCCACCCTTCCTCGTGTTTGTCCCATCTTATCGGCGCTGTCTGCGCGTCGACTGGGTGCGGCGCGCTGCCGCACCCGGCGGGTCACTCCCCGAGGACCCGCTCGAGGTGGCGGTTCGCGAATCGTCGATCGGGGTCGAGGCGGTCGCGGAGAGCGACGAAGTCGTCGAAGCGCGGATACCGCTCACGCAGAGCGTCGGCGTCGAGCGTGTGCAGCTTGCCCCAGTGCGGTCGACCTCCGTGGTCGATCATGATCTGCTCGACCGCCTCGAAGTACACGGTCGGGTCTGCCCTCCAGTACCGGTGCACCGCGATGTAGCCGGTCGCGCGCCCGTACGCGGTCGACAGCCACCGATCGTCCTCTGCAGCGAAACGGACCTCGAGCGGGAACTCGATGCGCCACCCGCGCTGCTCGATGAGCGCGCGAACCGCGCGGAAGGCGGGCACGACGTTCGCTGCCGGGAGGGCGTACTCCATCTCCCGGAAGCGCACGGTACGGCTCTGCGTGAGCACGCGGTGCGAAGCATCGGTGTACCGCCGGTCACCCGTGAGCGTGACGGCCAGTCGGTTGAACGGCGGCGTGATCGCGGGCGCGATCCGCCCGGTGCCGCACACGACCCGATACACGCCGTTCGACAGCAGCGTCTCGTCGACCCACCTCCCGAGCACGGGGAGCGGCTGCCGACGGGTGGACTCCGGCATCCGCGTCTGGCTCTTGGTGAGCGCGACGTCCGTGTGCGGGAACCAGTAGAACTCGAAGTGGTCGGCGGAGGACACGCGCTCCGAAAGGGTGGCGAGCACGTCGTCGAGAGGCGCCGGCTGATCGACGGCCTGCAGCACGAAGGCGGGCACGCACTGCAGCGTGACCTCGACGATGATGCCGAGCGCGCCGAGACCGAGAGAGACAGCCGGCAGCAGCTCCGGTTCGTGCTCCTCGTCGATGCGGAGGAGCGCTCCGTCGGCGGTGACCAGGGTGACGCCGACGACCTGGGCGGCGAGACCGCCGAAACGGGATCCCGTGCCGTGCGTGCCCGTGGAGATGGCGCCCGCGATCGATTGCCGGTCTATGTCGCCGAGGTTCTCCATGGCGAGGCCATGCGGGGCCAGCAGCCCCGGGATCCGGTGCAGGCGGGTGCCGGCGAGCAGCGTGACCCTACCGGTCGCCGCGTCCGCCGAGACGAGCCCCTGCATGTCGTCGAGCTCGAGCAGGACGCCCGGCGCGATCGCGATGCCGGTGAAGCTGTGTCCCGCGCCGACGGCCTTGATGGTGAGCCCGTGCGCGGTGCCCGCGACGACGGCACGCTGCACCCCCTCCGGGCTGCGCGGACGCTCGACCCTGATCGGCCGCACCTCAGCCGACCGCGCCCAGTTCTGCCAGGTGCCGCCGATTCTCGTCACAGGAACGCCTTCCCCTCGCCGCGATACGTCGGCAGCTCGTCGATGACCTCGTCGCCGGAGACGAGGTGATAGCGATCGAGGCGCTCAGCGCCTTCACCGCTCTTCGCATGACGGAACCACACGCGGTCGCCCACTCCGAGCTGCGTCGCCGCGGGGCCCTGCAGCGGCGTCTGCACCTCTCCCGCCGCTTCGCGGGCGAGCGTGCGGAGTCCCTGCGGCCAGACCGGAAGAGGCTGTCGGGATGCCACGGGTGGGCCGGATGCGATCCACCCGCCGCCGAGCACGGTGGCGATGTCCGCCGCGGGGCGCCGCACGACGTCGAAGGCGACAGCGGATGCCGGAGCCGGCCGGAACGAGCGGTAGCCGTCGAACAGGTGTCCGCCGAGGAGGCCGCTGCCCGCACTCGCCTCCGTGAGCGACTCGTCGCTGCCGGTGAATTCGAGCGAACCGGTTCCGCCGCCGTTCAGGAACTCGAGCGGGGCGATGTCGGTCAGCGCGGCGACGATGGCCGCGCGGCGCTGTCGCAGCTCGGATCGGGAACGTGCCTGCATGAGCCGGATGATCGGGGCGTCCGGCCCCGCCGCATCGCCCTGCCCGGCGATCTGCGCTTCGTACATCTGCAGTCCGACCAGACGGAAACCGGGTCGCCGCACGATCTTCCGAGCGAACGCCGCGACCTCCCCCGCCGTGAACAACGCCGATCGGCGAACCCCGATGTGCCCCAGGGCGGCGGAGCGCAGAGAGGCATCGGCATCGATCGCCACCCGGATGTCCGGACGCCTCCCGGCGGGCGCGACGCTGTCGACGATATCGAGGTGCGCCGGGTCGTCGACCATGAGCGTGATCCGCTGCGCGGCCTCTTCCGAGGCGAAGAGAGCCTCGAGGCCTGGTCGATCGACCGTCGGATACCCGAGCACGATGTCGTCGTGCGACTCGGCCAGCCACAGTGCTTCAGCGAGGGTGAAGGCGAGGATGCCCCGGTAGCCGGGGAGCGCGAGTACGCCGTCCAGGACGGCGCGGACCCGTACGGATTTCGAGGCCACGCGGATCGGCAGCCCTCCCGCACGGACAAGGAGGTCCATCGCGTTGTGCCGCAGCGCCTCTCGGTCGATGACCGCGACGGGTGCGGGCAGATGGCCGGTCGCCGCAGCGAGGCGAGGCCAGTACCGTGCAGGATCCTGCCATTCGGGGACGACGGCTGCGGGTCCCGTGGCGGGGCTCAGATCGGCGGTGAGGTCGAGCACTCCCCCACCCTACGGCGTCGGACACGCGGACTCACGCTTTCCGGAACCGGATCGCACACCGCGCGGATCTCATCCTCGCCCCCGCGATATTCCGGAACACTAGAGCCGCCTCCGTCATGATCGCGAGAATGCACCGTCTTGATCACTGAGGCCGTCGTTCAGACGGTCTCGTCGACCGTTTCTGGTCGATTGCCGGGGGGTAGCGATGCTGTCCCAGCAGCATCAAGGGGGAGACGGGCGCTGGGAAGCCTGTCTCCTTCGCCCGACCCGAGCCCGACGACTCGTTCCCGAGGCCACCGTCATGATCCGCATCGACGTGGGTCTTGAGTGTGGGGCTGTTCCGGAGCAGCCCCTGGTGCCGCGCCACGGTCCGCCTCCCCGGGCCGTCATGGTGCGGGCACCGGAGGTGTGGACGCCTTCCCGAGGCGTCCACACCTCGTCCTCCATGTACTCTGGGCCAGGGCCTGCGCCCTCGGCCCCCGTAGCCCAATGGCAGAGGCAGGCGACTTAAAATCGCTTCAGTCTGGGTTCGAGTCCCAGCGGGGGCACTCGGCGGGATCAGCGCCCGAAGAGATCTCCGATGCCCGGGATGCCGAGATCGCCCAGTTTCTCGCCCCAGCCGCTCGCAGTCTCACCCAGTCCCGAGACCGCCTCGCCGGCTGAGCCGACGACGCCCTCCGCCGCTCCCGACAGGCCGTCCGCGACTCCGGTCAGACCGTCGAATCCGACGCCGCTCCCGACCGCCTCGAGGTCGATGCCCTGAGCGACAGCATCGAAGTCGACGCCGAGACCCGACGCCTGCTCCAGCAGCGGCCCGGCGACACTGCTCGCCACGGCACCCGCGGCGACCACTCCTAGTACGCCCACGGCAGCGCCGCCCACGGCACCCGCGGCACCGATGCCGCCGAAACCGCTTCTGCCCCTGCTTCCGCCGCCGTGTCCTTCGCCGCGTATGCGCGACAGCAGTCCGCGCATCCGACCGGGGCTCGCCGCCTCGGTCCGGCCCGCGGCCCGCGCCAGATCATCGGGCGACGACGACGCGGGGCGTTCGGCCGGGCCGAGCTCGACGTTCATCCGCTCCTGAACCTGTGCGCGCTGAGCCGGGGTGAGCCGGGCGAAGGCCTCCCGGTGGATCTGCTCCACACGATGCGGATCCGCCGTCTGCATCAGATAGTCGTAGCGCGCGATCGCGGCGCGGTCGGCATCCGAACCGAGGCCTGCGCTCGTCGACCGCGCGGGCGGGGGCGCATAGGGATCGCTGCCCTGACGCGCGGACGGTGCCCCGTACGAAGCGCGACCGACGTCGTGCGCGCGCGGCGGCGCGTATCTGTCGTCCCCGCTGCGAGCATCTCCGGCGGTCGAAGGACCCCGCGGGTCGTCCGCCCTGCGGTCTCGACCGTCATCGAGGTCGAGAGCGTCCTTGGCGAGGCGGAGCAGTCGGTCGAGCTTTCCCATGGTGCGGTTCCTTCACGTGACGTGGGACGGCCACGGGCTCGCGTCCTGGGAAGGTGCGGGGGTCCTCGGCCGTCCGCGGATGCGGACGCCAGGTCTCCTCCACCCGAGACGGGCCGGTGGGCCGGGACCCGTCATCGGATCCGTAGTGACGACGCCACCGCATTCGGGAGTACTCCCCTTGCGCTCTCGACCGTAGCGAGGCGAGCTGTGAACGGGGTGCGAGACACACCGACACACACGACGAACGCCCCGACTCCTGAGCGGAATCGGGGCGTTCGACAGGCAGAGTCACTTGGTCGACGCGGCCTCTGCGGGAGTCTTCGCTGCGGGCTTCTCGGCAGCCGGCTTCGTCGCGGACGTCTTCGCGCCGGCGTGCTCCAGATCGGCATCCTCGTCGGAGGCCGTGGCCTGCTCGGCAGGAGCCGTGGTCGCGGGGGCCGGAGCCTCGGCCGCGGGTGCCGGAGCACTGGCAGCCGGACGCGGCCGTGCGGCGAACTCCTCGAACACGTACCGCGGGTTCTGCACGGTCTCGAGGTTCACCAGGTCGCGGCCGAGCCACAGGTTGTTCCACCAGCCCCACAGCACGCGGAACTTGCGCTCCCACGTCGGCATCGCGAGACCGTGGTAACCGCGGTGCGCGATCCAGGCGACGAAGCCCTTGAGGGCGATCTTGCCGGACTGGAAGACGCCGTTGTACAGACCGAGGCCCGCGACGGCACCGAGGTTCTTGTGGAAGTACTCCTTCGGGTCCTCGCCGCGGAGCACCGCCACGAGGTTCTTCGCGAGGAGCTTCGCCTGACGCACGGCGTGCTGGGCGTTCGGGACGCAGAAGCCGCCGACGCCGCCGCCCGAGAGGTCGGGAACGGCCGAGACGTCACCGGCGGCCCAGGCGCCCTCGACGAACGCCTCGGGGGTGCCGACGCGGAGGTCGGCGCGGGTCTGGATGCGGCCTCGCTCCTCGACGGGCAGGTCTCCGCCGCGGACGACGGTCGGGTTCGCCATGACACCGGCCGTCCAGACGATGAGGTCGGTCGGGATGACCTCGCCGGTCGACAGCTCGACGTTGCCGTCGACGGCACTGGTGAGCTGCGTGTCGAGGTGCACGTTCGCGCCGCGCTTCGCAAGGTCCTTCAGGACCCACTCGCTCGTCGGCAGCGAGACCTCGGGCATGATGCGCCCCATCGCCTCGATGAGGTGGAAGTGCGTGTCCTCGAAGCTGATCTGCGGGTACTTCGCGACCAGTGAGGAGGCGAGGGAGCGGAGCTCCGCGAAGACCTCGATGCCCGCGAACCCGCCGCCGACGACGACGACCGTCAGCAGGCGGTCACGCTCGGGACCTGCCGGGACCGACGACGCCCTGTCGAAGTTCGACATGAGGCGGTCACGGATCGCGACGGCCTCCTCGATCGTCTTCAGGCCGATCGCGTTGTCTGCGATACCCGGGATCGGGAACGTGCGCGACACCGCTCCGGCCGTCACGACGATCTGGTCGTACGCGAACTCGTACGGCTCACCCAGCGGAGGAGTGATCGTGGCGACCTTCTCGGCGTGGTTGATGTTGGTGACCTTCGCCGCGAGCACATTCGTGCGCTTGAGGTGACGACGGTGGGCGACGACGGAGTGACGCGCCTCGATGGAACCGGCGGCGACCTCGGGGAGGAACGGCTGGTACGTCATGTACGGCAGCGGGTCGACCATGGTCACGTCGGCTTCACCCTTGCGAAGGTGCTTCTCCAGCTTCCACGCCGTGTAGAAGCCTGCGTAGCCTCCACCGACGATCAGAATCTTGGGCACAGTGCTGTTCTGAGGCACAGAAGGACAACTCCTCGGAGTCAGGAATGTGGCGTGCGAGCGCGCGCCGATCGGATGCGCCGGGCAGCAGCGGTGACGCCAAGCGCTACCAGGATACCAGGGACTGTGAGGGCGATGAGCGGCAGGGTACCGTAGCGCACCGTTTCGGCGCTGGGAAGGAGCGGGGAACCGGGTTCGGTCGGCGCGTCGGCGGCCGGAAGCGGCGGCACCTCGACCGGCGCCGCGGTCGGCGCGGGCTGCGGCTCGGTCTCGGCCCTGCGGTAGATCCGCACCCACTCGGCGAGGTCCCCCATGGGATTCGCGTCCACCGTCGGCACATCCGCGGTGACGGCGGCCGCCGCGTCCACGAGACCGAATCCGTAGAGCGGATCGGGTGTCCGGGTCATCCCGTCGACGGGGATGGCGGTCTTGATGATGCGGTTGATCACGTTCGCGGCGTCCATGTCCGGGTGCGCCGAGCGGACCAGGGCTGCGATCCCGGCGACGATGGGCGCCGCGCCGCTCGTGCCGCGCCACTGCGCGACCTTGCCGTCGGCGGACACGCCCAGGAGTCCTTCACTGGGGGCGGCGATGCCGATCGTGATGCCCTGCGTCGAGGCCTCGATGCTGGCCGTTCCCGTCTGGTCCACTCCCCCGACCGTGAGCACACCGGGGATCGTCGCCGGCGCCCCGATGATGTTCGTGCCGCTTCCCCTGTTCCCCGCGGCGACCACGACGACGACGTCGTGCTCGAACGCGTACAGGAACGCGTCGTCCCAGCTCTTGTCCCAGTCCAGGGTGTTCGTCGTGAACGAGAGGTTGATGATGTCGGCGCCGTTGTCGACGGCCCAGCGCATGCCCTTCGCCACCTGCTCCGTGAACGGCACGGCGGCGGCGGCGCCGAAGCCGACCGAGATCGACAGCAGATCCGCCTCGGGGGCGACCCCGATCATGCCCGTGCCGTCGGGGGCACCTCGACCGGCCGCGAGCGACGCGACCCACGATCCGTGGTCGCCGTCGATGGCCCCGAGCGGGGTGCGTCCGTCGGCGGACCCGGTACCCGACACGTCGGTGCCGCCGGTGACCGCCCCGTCGAACACGCCGGGCACCTTGGCGATGCCGGTGTCGATCACCGCGATCGTGACTCCGTCGCCACGGGTCGTCTGCCAGGCGTCGCGGATGCGGGCGCCATCGAGCCAGTACTCGAGCGCGCGCATCGGGTCTGCCGGATCATCCGGCACGGGAGGCGGGGTGGCGGCGGCTCCCAGGAGCAGGACGGATGCCGCGACCGCCGCCATCGCGACGGCGCTGCGCAGCCTCCGGCGCGGCGTCATGTCGTCGTTGCCTCACCGTCGCGCAGCGCCGCGCCAGGGGCCTCGCACCGGCAGACCTCCGGTGACCATGACGACCGTGCGAGGGCCTCGTCGCCGATGGGGTTCACTCCCGCGCCTGCGGCCAGAGCGTGGCCCGCGAGCGCGTGCAGGCACTTGACGCGAGTCGGCATGCCGCCGGCGGAGATGCCGTCGATCTCGGGAACATCTCCGAACTGCGCGCGGTCGGCCAGATACGCCTCGTGCGCGGCGAGGTAGGCCGCGGCGACATCCGGGTCATCGGCCAGTCGCGCCGCGAGCTCCGGCATGACCTGGGTGGCCTCGAGGGTCGACATGGCCGCGGTCGCAGCCGGATGCGTCAAGTAGTAGAAGGTGGGGAACGGCGTGCCGTCGGCCAGCCTCGGCGATGTCGCGACGACGGTCGGATTGCCGCACACGCACCGGGCGGCGATGCCGACGACCCCGCGGGCCGGCCTGCCCAACTGTGCCGACACCACGGCGAGCTCGGCGGTCGTGGGGGCGGGGAAAGGCGGCGTGGTCACTCCCCCAGCGTAGGGGAGCATGCCGAGAGGATGCTTCGAGGGGCGCCTCGGCGGAGGGTCACGGTGCGACCGCGGCCGTGTCGCTGAGGCCTGCGGACGTGAGCGTGCGCAGCAGCTGCGGCATCCAGTCCGACGGCGTCTCCTCGAGAGTGTCGCTCACCGGGCCCTGCTGCTGCGGAAGCGCCGCCGGATCGAGGTCGTTGTCGATGAGGTAGACCACCTCGCCCGGCTTGACGTAGTAGAGGCGCTCTCGCGCCTGCGTCGTGATGTACGCCGGGTCGTCCCAGCGCTCGCGCTCCTTCTCGAGGGCGGTGATCTCGTCCTCCGACACCTGGATCGACTGCTCCAGCGCGGCGATCTTCTGCCGCTGGTCGATGAAGGTCCCGAGCGTGGGCACCAGCACCCAGGCGCCGAGCACGACGAGCGAGAGCATGATCACGGAGAACGCGGACAGGCGGATCCCCGAGGCCCATTCCCGCACGTCCACGCGGCGGTCGCCTGTCGCCTGAGCCGTGCTGCGGCGGGAACCCGCCGGGCGTCGCGTGCCGGGTGCCGTGGGCGCGGTGCTCGAGCTGCCCGCAGACGCCGAAGGAGGAGCCGGTCGTCGTGCCACGGCTCCTCCTTCGTGCCGTTCAGCGAACGGCGTGTGTCTGTCTCAGCTGCACTCAGCCCTGGTAACGGGGGAAGGCCGAACGCCCGGCGAATTCCGCCGCGTCGCCCAGCTCCTCTTCGATGCGCAGAAGCTGATTGTACTTCGCGACGCGCTCGCTGCGAGCAGGCGCACCCGCCTTGATCTGACCCGCGTTCGTGGCGACGACGAGGTCGGCGATCGTGGTGTCCTCGGTCTCACCCGAGCGGTGCGACAGCATGGCGGTGTAGCCGGAGCGCTGCGCGAGGCTGACCGCGTCGAACGTCTCGGTGAGCGTTCCGATCTGGTTCACCTTCACGAGCAGCGAGTTCGCGACGCCGCGCTTGATGCCGTCGGCCAGACGGCTGGGGTTGGTGACGAACAGGTCGTCGCCGACGAGCTGGACCTTCGAGCCGAGAGCATCCGTGAGGAGCTTCCAGTTGTCCCAGTCGTCCTCGGCCAGCGCATCCTCGATCGTCACGATCGGGAAGTCGGCGACCAGACCCTGGTAGTACTCGATCAGCTCCGGGCCGCTCCAGTCCTTGTTGTCGAGGCGGTACACGCCGTCCGTGAAGAACTCGGTGGCTGCGACGTCGAGGCCGAGCGCGATGTCGGTGCCGGGCGTGAAGCCGGCCTTCTCGATCGCCTTCACGAGGAAGTCGAGGCCCTCGCGGTTGCTGGGCAGGTCGGGGGCGAATCCGCCCTCGTCGCCGAGACCCGTCGCGTAGCCGGCCGCCTTCAGCTCGCTGCGCAGCACGTGGTAGGTCTCGACGCCCCAGCGGAGTGCCTCGGAGTAGGTCTCGGCGCCGATCGGCGCGAGGAAGAACTCCTGCATGTCGATGCCGTTGTCGGCGTGCTCGCCGCCGTTGATGACGTTGAAGAGCGGGACGGGCAGCACGTGCGCGTTGGGACCGCCCAGGTAGCGGAACAGGGGAAGGTCGGCAGAGTCCGCGGCGGCCTTCGCGACCGCGAGGCTCACGCCGAGGATGGCGTTCGCGCCCGTGCGCTTCTTGTTCTCGGTGCCGTCGGTGTCGATGAGGATCTCGTCGACGATGCGCTGCTCGCTCGCCTCGACGCCCTCGAGCGCCGGGCCGAGCTCGTCGATGATGGCATCGACGGCCTTCAGCACGCCCTTCCCGCCGTAGCGGCTCTTGTCGCCGTCGCGCAGTTCATACGCCTCGAACGCGCCGGTGGACGCGCCGGAGGGGACGGCGGCCCGCTGGACGACGCCGTCGTCGAGGAGCACCTCCACCTCGACGGTCGGGTTCCCGCGCGAGTCCAGAATCTCGCGTGCGCCTACAGCCTCGATCAGTGCCACTGATGTGCTCCTTGTTCAGGGGAAAGGTGTGTGGAGCGTCGTCGATCCGCGCCCAGTCTAGCCCGCTGCCGACGCTGCGCCGGGGCCGCCGCGGCCTCGTCACACGACGAGGGCGAGCGCGATCCCGTCCCAGCCCTTGATGCCGACGGTCTGCAGCGCCGTGGCGTCGAAGCGGGGATCCTCCGCGAGCATCCGGAGCCCCTCCTGCGTGCCGATCACCTTCGGGTCCGTCGAGTCGTCGCGGACGATCTCCCCGTCGCGTCCGATGTTGTCGAGCACGACGACGGTGCCCGGATGCCCGAGCTTCGCCGCCCAGTCGAGGTAGATCGTGTTGGACTCCTTGTCGGCGTCGATGAAGACGAGGTCGAATCCGCCCACGAGCGTGGGGAGCACGTCGGCGCCCCTCCCGACGCGGATGTCGACGCGATCGCCCACACCGGCGGCGTCGATGCTCGTTCGGGCGACGGCCGCGTTGTCCGCCTCGGCCTCGATCGTGACCACGCGCCCCTCCGGGCCCACCGCTCGCGCCAGCCAGATCGTCGAGTACCCGCCGAGCGTGCCGATCTCGAGCACGCGGCGCGCACCGCTGATGCGCGCGACGAGTCCGAGGAGCTTGCCCGCGAGGGGCGCCACCTCGATCTCGGGCATGTCGGCCGCACGCTGAGCCTCCAGCACCTTCTCGAGATCCGGATCGTGGCCGACGAGGAGGTCGGCGAGGTAGGTGTCTGCGTCGGCCCAGGCGGCGGGAGTGGGTTCCATGACGTCAGCCAACCCGGAGCGGGTCGCGAGCGTCAAGAGGCGTGCCGTCGTCGGTCCACATACGCCTGCAGGAGAGCGGCCGCCTCTTCCGCTCCGTCGACGGTGACGATGAACGCGCCGCGACCGCGCCGCGCGATCTCGATCGCCGGGCCGCGGCGCGTCACGATCCCGGATCGCCCGTCGACGGAGACCCGCCACCCCCAGCCGCCGAACTCCCCGAACGGAGACACGTCGACCGCGCGGGCGTGCTCGATCTCGTCGAGCGGGATGACCATGCGCGGTCGTCCGATGAGCGCGCGGGCGGTGAAGCCCTCGGGCGTCACGCCGATGCGGTACGACGCCGTGGCGGCGAGTGCGACCGCGACGACGACGGTCACGACGACGACCACCCAGCCGCCGGCGATCCCGGTGCTCAGCATGAGGGCGGCGAGCGCGATCAGCCCGGCGAGGACGATCGCGAGAAGGATGAGCGCTCCTCGCGGCATGGTGGCCGTCGCGAGCCAGACCACGCGCTCGCCCGCGGCGACCCGGACCGCGTGCCGCGGCGGGAGCGACCGTCCCGGTGCCGTGCGCACGCGGGGCTGCACTGCCCAGGCGAGAACGCCCACGCCGAGAAGCGCCGCAAAGGAGAGCCCCATCACCCCGCCGATGCCCGGGATGCCGGAGCCCGGGTCCGCATCGCGCTGGATGAGCAGGGAACCGAGGCTCAGGGCGAGTGCGAACGCCGACATGCCGGCGGCGAGAGCGCCGAGCAGACGCGCGGCACCTCCCCACTGCGCACCGACCGACACGAGAGTGGTGATCGCCAAGAGCAGTGGGATACCGAGCCCCACGGCGACGAGCAGCCAGAGATACGTGGACGCAGGGCCGAAGCCGTCGGCTCCCCCGATGCCCCAGTGCGTCGCGACGGGGTCGGTGAAGGACGGGAGCCAGCCGATGAGCACGATGATGCCGATCGTCGTCACCATCACGGGGACCAGCACCGCGACCAGCAGGAACAGCAGTCGGGCACGCCGCACCTCCGGCGGCGGGGCGGTGTCGGTGCGGAGCGTGTTCATGGCTGTGCCTCCTCGGGATCCTGCGGGCTGTGGGGGGAAGATTCGCGGATGTGAGAGCCGATGATTCCGGCGAGCGTCTCCGCCGACACACCGAGCGTCGCGGCGCGGTGCACGAGACGGTCGATCTCGTGCGCGAGATCGACGAGCGGAGCGGCCGCGGCGGAGATCACGGCCCCTCGTCCGCGACGCAGCTCGATCAGCCCCTCGTCGCGCAGGCGCTGATAGGCGTGCAGAACCGTGTGCTGGTTGATCTGCAGCGCGGCGGCGACGTCGCGTGCGGCCGGCAGCCGGTCGCCGGGAGACAGCGCGCCGGTGAGCAGGTCTGCCCGGACGGACGCTGCGACCTGGTCGTACAACGGTCGAGAGCTCTCGGGATCCACTCGGATCAGCATCCGTACGCCTCCTTCTCGGTTCGCTAGTAATTCTAGCTGAACTATAACAACTGTGACAACCTCCAGACGTTTCGCAGAGCAGCTCTGCGGTGATCCACACTGTCCGCATGCGCATCACCCCTCGCCGGCTCGCCATCGGCATGAGCCTGTGGTTCCCCAACCTCTTCAGCGGCATCCGCATCCGACGTTTCAGCGACGACTGGACACACGCCACGGTCGAGCTGCACGTCAATGCGATCACCCGCAACTACGTGAAGACCGCGTTCGGCGGCTCGATGTCCGCGATGACGGACCCGTACTTCTTCATGCTGGTGATGCATCAGCTCGGCCGCGACTACGTCGTATGGGACACCCGCGGGGAGATCGAGTTCCTGAAGCCCGGGCGGGGAGTGCTCACGGCGGAGTTCGAGGTGAGCCGCGAGAGGGCCGCGGAGATCCGGGAGCGCGCGCACGGCGGCGCGAAGGTGCTCGAGTGGTTCGAGACCGAGATCACCGACCGCGCGGGCGATGTCGTCGCGCGGGTCCGGCGCGAGGTGTACATCCGCGAGAAGAAGCGCGTCACCTCGTCGCGCGGCTGAAGGATGCGACACCCGACGTTCACGATCCCATGACACGATGACGGGATGCCCCTCGCCCGACGCCTGAGACTCGTCGATGCCGTCACGATCGGGCTCGGCTCCATGATCGGCGCCGGGGTCTTCGCGGTGTGGGGTCCGGCGATCGGCGTCGCGGGCAGCGGCATCCTCATCGCCCTGGCGATCGCCGCCGTCGTCGCCTACTGCAATGCGACCGCGTCGGCGCAGCTCGCGGCAGCGCATCCGGTCGCCGGCGGCACGTACGCGTACGCCCGCGCCGAGATCGGCCCCTGGTGGGGGTTCGTCGCCGGATGGAGCTTCGTGATCGGCAAGATCGCCAGCTGCGCCGCGATGGCGATGACCTTCGCGGCCTACGCCGCCCCGGAGGGCTGGCAGGCACCGGTCGCCGCACTCGCGGTGAGCGCGCTCGCCGTCGTGAACTGCTTCGGGGTCACCCGCACGGCACTGGTGACGCGCATCCTCGTCGTCTGCTCGCTCCTCGGTCTCGCGACCGTCGTGGCGATCGGCCTCGGCTCGGCATCCGCCCTCTCTCCCCCTCCCCTGCCGGTCGCGAACGCCTACGGGGTGCTGCAGGGTGCCGGCCTGCTGTTCTTCGCCTTCGCCGGCTACGCCCGCATAGCGACCATGGGCGAGGAGGTCGTGGACCCCGCGAAGACCATCCCACGGGCGATCGTCCTCGCGCTCGGCGGAGCCGTCGTGGTCTACGCCTGCGTCGCGATCACCGTCATGACGACCCTCGGGGCCGATGCCGTGGAGAGCGGCGCTCCGCTCGCCGACGTGCTCTCGGCGTCGGGATGGCCTGTGCTCACGCCGATCGTGCGGATCGCCGCCGCTGCCGCGTCGCTCGGCGCGCTGCTGGCGCTCCTCACGGGCATCGGCCGCACGACCCTCGCGATGTCGCGCGAACAGGACCTCCCCCCGTTCCTCGCAGCGGTCGACGAACGCTGGCAGGTGCCACGGCGGGCGGAGATCGCCATCGCCCTCGTCGTGATCGCCATCGTCCTGTTCGCCGATCTGCGCGACGCCATCGGCTTCTCCTCCTTCGGCGTTCTGCTGTACTACCTCATCGCGAATGCGGCGGCCTTCCGTCAGGAGGGACCATCGCGGCGCTACCCGCGGGCCCTCCAGGTGGTCGGCGCCCTCGGCTGTCTCGTGCTGGTGAACACCCTGCCCGTGCTGGCGTCACTGATCGGGACTCTCGTGGTGCTCCTGGGCGTCGGCTATCGGATGCTCCGGCTGCGCCTCGCGGCGCGCTGACCGCACCGCCTGATCGTCACTCCGCGGCGTCCAGGCGATACGCGCGCGGGGTCAGGCCGAGGATGCTTCGGAAGTCGCGGGTCAGGTGCGCGTGATCGGCGTATCCCGATTCGGCTGCGAGCTGCGCGAGGTCGATCGTCGGATCGCTCCGCAGCCGCTCCGCCGCCTCCTGCAGCCGGCGTCGCCGGATCATGGCGGCCGGCGGCACCCCGACGTGGCGGTGCGCCAGGCGCTGCAGCGTCCGCGTCGAGACGGCCAGGCGCCGCGCAGCCTCCTCCACAGTGTCGGCGGCGTCGTCGCCCATCAGCACGTCGACGAGCGTGTTCGCCTGCCTCGCCGCGTCGCCGATCGCTCCGACGCGGAGCGCGAGCCACTCGGAGAACACCGCCACCGCCTGTTCGCGGTAGGCGCCGCGCCCGGACATCGCGTCTCCCACCGCGGTCGCCAGCTCCGGCGCGTCGATCTGCTCCTCTCCGTCGACCAGCGCCGAGGGGGCGGACGAGAGCACGGCGACGGCGGCGGGCCGCAGCATCGCGCCGACGGCCCAGCCCTCTCCGACCAGGTCTCGATGCGACGCCGTCGTCGTCGGCCCGGAGAGCGTGACCGTCGCTCCCTCCACCACGAGGTTGACGGCCGGATAGCCGACGACGGCCTGACGGGACGAGCGGCCGGGCTCGATGCGCCACTCGGGGATCCAGAACCACACCACGAGCTCGGTCGCCTCGGGCGCGGGCGGCAGCCTGTGGAAGTCCGGCAGCCTGGCCGGGTAGAGCACTCCTCGGGAGCGGCTGATCATAGCACCAGCGTAGACAGGGCGGCCGACATCGCGGGGCTGTCGCGGATCTTCAAGCGGCGCCTGCCACGGCAGAACTACCGTGGCGGCATGACCGACGAGAACAGCACCGGCGCGACCGGCGAGCACACCACGGACGGCCGCCCGCACACGGCGACCTCCCTCACTCCCTTCCTGGCGATCCCCGGCGCACGTGACGCCATCGACTTCTATCGAGACGTCTTCGGCGCCCGGGTGGTCGACGTGACGGAATTCGGCGGCGCCGTGGCTCACGCCGACCTCGACTTCGGGCTCGGCAGGCTGCAGCTGGGCGAGCCGAGCCCCGAGTACCGCCTGGTGCCACCGCCGTCGGGCGACGACGACTGCTATTCGATGGGCCTCTATGTCGCGAACGTCGATGAAGTCGTCCGGCGGGCGGTCGAGGCGGGCGCGACAGTACGCGAAGCGCCGTCCGACTTCGTCTCGGGCGACAGGTTCGCCAGCATCCGCGATCCGTTCGGCGTGCGCTGGTCGGTGATGACCCGTATCGAGGACATCTCCGACGAGGAGAGCGCACGTCGAGTCGCCGAGTGGGCGGCGTCCTTCAGCTCCGCACCCTCGGACGACGCGCACTGAGCGCCGCGTCCGCAGCAGAACAGGCCTGGGGCAGCAGGGCCTCGGCGGTCCGCCGGTAGCCGAGAGGGCTCGGATGGAACCGATCGAGGCTGAACATGGCCTCAGGGTCGTCGAAGAACATCGGGCCGACCGCGCGGCGGAGATCGACGGGCCGCGCGCCCTCGCTCCGCGCGGTCTCGGCCTGCGCCTCGGCCAGCCGGCGCGACATGCTCGAGATGAGCCGTCGCAACGGCTGCGGCACGGGGCGGAGCGCTCCGAGGTCGGGACAGGTGCCCACCACCACCTCCGTGCCGCGGCTCCGCAGGCGCAGGATCGTCTCGCGGAGGTGTGCCGTCGAGACCGCGATCGGGATGCGGTGCGTGACGTCGTTGCCGCCGACGACGATCACGGCGACGTGGGGCGCATAGTCCTCCGGCAGCTGATCGAGCTGCACCGCGAGATCCGGCGACTCGGAGCCCACGACCGCCCCCGTGCGCAGATGCACCGGCCTGTGCATCCGCCGCGCCATGCCCTTCGCCAGGCGTCCGCCGAGCGTCTCCTTGCGGCGCTCCGCTCCCAGCCCCGCCGCCAGCGAATCTCCGAGCATGAGCAGATCGACCGGTGCACCCTCGAGCGAGCGGCGCCAGATCCGATCCGCGTCGATCGACTGCTCGCCGAGGGGTTTGCCGATGCGACGACGCGCGACGGCGGCCTGGTGCGCGAGGACGGACCGGATGCCGACGACGGTCGCCGCCGCGACGGCTCCGAGCGCTGCGAAGGCGACGAGGTGCTGCCGGCTCATACGTCGATTCGACCCGACCGCCGTGAACGCCGAGTGAACGCGGGTGTCAGGACAGCGGCTTGAGGTCCAGATCCACGGTTCCGGCGGCCACGGTCGCGAACGACGAGTAGCCGTCCGCCGCCGAGCGCTCCAGCAGCGCCTTCAGATTCTTCGTGCGGCGCTCGAGCCGGACTCGTGCCCCCGACGCCACGAGCGCGGCCTTGTGCGCGACGAGCTCTGCGACCGGGACATCGGCGTCGTGCACGAGGACGACCGCCTGCTCGGCGGCATCCGCTCCCGTCGTCACGAGGTCGACGAGACGCTCGAAGCCGAGCGAGAACCCGACCGCCGGAACCTGCTGCCCGAGGAAGCGGCCGATCATCCCGTCGTACCGGCCGCCACCGCCGAGCGAGTAGGTGACGGACGGATGCGCCAGCTCGAAGATCGTGCCGGTGTAGTAGCCCATGCCGCGCACGAGGAAGGGGTCGAAGACGAGCGGGATGTCGGCGGCACCGCGTCCGGCGGCCACAGCCTCGCCGATGCCGACGAGGTGGCCCACGATGTCGTCGGGCGCATCGTCCGGCAGCGCCTTGCGGATCTGGCGCTCCCCGAAGGGGTTGTACTCCCTGGTCTGCGGACGGCGGAGGAACTCCTCGAACGCGTCCACCGCCGACGTCGAGCCGAGCCCGTCCGCCTGTCGCAGTGCACGTTCTCGCAGCTCGGCGGCGACACCGTCGGGTCCGATCTTGTCGAGCTTGTCGATGGTGATCAGCACGCCGGGGCGCTCCTCGGCCGTGAATCCGAAGCTGTCGAGCATCCAGTCGAGCGCCCGTCGATCGTTGATGCGGATGCTCGCGCCGTCGAGCCCGAGCGCATCGACGGCGTCCAGCGACGCGACCATGAGCTCGGCCTCGGCTCGCGACGAGTCGTCGCCGATGATGTCGATGTCGCACTGCACGAACTGGCGGTAGCGACCCTTCTGCGGGCGCTCCGCGCGCCAGACCGGACCGATCTGGATGGCGCGGAACACCCCGGGCAGCTGTGCGCGATTGCTGGCGTAGTACCGGGCGAGCGGCACGGTGAGGTCGTAGCGCAGACCGAGGTCGGCGAGTGCCGCCTGGTCGCCTGCCGCCTCGCGGATCGCGTCGGCATCGAGGCCGCGGCGCAGCACGTTGTATGCGAGTTTCTCGTTGTCGCCGCCGATTCCCGCGTGCAGCCGCGAGTACTCCTCGAGGGCCGGCGTCTCGATCTCGTCGAAGCCGTGCGACCGGTATCGGTCGCGGATGACGGAGAGGACACGTTCGCGCCGCGCCTTGTCGGCGGGGAGGATGTCGCGCATGCCGCGCGGCGGGTTCACAGTAGCCACCCCACCATCTTTCCAGGTCGGAGGCGTGGGCCGTGCCGTCAGTCGTCGCCCTCCGCGTCGCGGACCTGCTCCTCGAGCACCCGCAGCCGCTCCCGGAGCGCACGCTCGGCGTCCCAGCCGTTCCGGCGGGCCGTGACCACGAGGGCGAGCAGCGCGTCGCCGAGCTCACCCTCGGACGATACCGAGGCCGACACCGGCGCCGAGGATGCCTCCACCCTCACGCCCGCCCCGACGGCACGACCGACCAGCTTCTGCGAGAGGGCGAGCGCCGGCATCCCTCGGGGGATCCCGTCGAGCACACTGCGGCGGGTGCGCTTCTCGGCGGCCTTCGCGGCGTTCCAGTGCACGAGCACCTCGTCCGGCGTCGTCGCCACCTCGTCCCCGAACACGTGCGGGTGACGACGGACCATCTTCTCGGACAGCGTCGCGGCCACGTCGTCGATGTCGAACGGATCGTCGGGATCCTGTGCGGCGATCGCCGCATGGAACAGCACCTGCCATAGGAGATCGCCCAGCTCCTCGCGCAGGTCGTCGCGGGTGCCGCTCTCGACGGCGTCGATGACCTCGTGCGACTCCTCGATCAGGTACGGCACGAGGTCGCGATGCGTGATCTGCTGCGACCACACGCAGCGCTCCCGCACCACGCGCATGACCTCTGCCGCCTCGCGGAGCGGACCGTGGTCGGACTGGGCGCTCATCGCTCCCTCTTCGTCAGTGCGATCCGGCTCCGGGCCATCCTGCTCCGGGATCGTCACGACGTCGCCTGCGCCACGCGCCGATACCACCGGGCGCGCAGCGAGACGATCACGCCGGAGAGCGCGAGCGCGATGAGCGAACCGACCAGGACGCCCAGGATCGCCTGATCACGGATGCCGGGCTGGGTCTCGAAGGCGAGGTTGGCGAGCAGCAGCGACACCGTGAATCCGATTCCGCCGAGAGCACCCGCCGCGAGCACGTCGGCGAAGGGCAGCGCCGGCGCAGACCCGCGCGGTCGGATGCGCATCGCGAGCCAGCCGAACACCCCGATACCGATGATCTTGCCGACGGGGAGGGCGACGGCGATGCCCCAGAAAGCGGGCGAGAGCTCGCCGGGCGAGAGCGCGGGGATCACGACGAATGCGGCGACGAACGCGAACACGGGAAGGATCACGCCGTTCACGGCGGGTTCCAGAAGGTGCCGGGTGCGCGCGGCGGGAACCGGCGACATGACGAGGCCCAGCATCACTCCGGCGATCGTGGCATGGATGCCGGATGCCGCGACGAGCCCCCAGGCGACGACGCCGACGACCACCATCGCGGCGGCGATCGCCGTGTGCCCCGTCGCGTGCAGCGCCCGACTGAGGAGCCAGAACGCGACGACCGCGACGACCCCCAGTCCGAGAAGCAGCCACTGCACGTCGTGCGCGAACAGGACCGCGATGAAGATGATGCCGATGATGTCGTCGAGGATCGCGAGTGCGAGAAGGAACACGCGCACCGTCGACGGGAGCCCTCGCCCGAACATGGCCAGGACTCCGAGGGCGAAGGCGATGTCCGTCGCGGTGGGGATCGGCCAGCCGGTCGCCGTCGCCTCGCCGCCGGCGATCAGGAGATAGACCGCGATCGGCACGAGGACTCCGCCCGTTGCCGCGATCGCCGGCTGCACGGCCTTGCGCGGCGAGTCGAGCTCGCCGTGGGTCAGCTCGTGCCGCAGCTCGATGGCGACGACGAGGAAGAAGACGGCGAGCAGCCCGTCCGAGACCCAGTGCGCCACCGAGAGGTCGAGGCCGGTGCCCGGCACCGCGATGTGGAAGTCCAGCACCGCGGCGAGCGCGTCATGGGTCGGCAGATTCGCCAGGAGGAGGCCGAGTCCCGCTGCGAGGAGCAGCAGAACAGCCGGGAACTGCTGGCCGCGAAGGGGGTTCGTCGAGATGCGCATCACCCCCATGGTAGGTCGCGCGACGTTTCATCGTCGCAGTCCGTCATGCGTTCAGAGCCACCCCCTCGCGCGGGATACTCTCGAACGGTGACCCCCGAACACGCCTTCCCCGAGCCCACCGACACCTCGGCCATCCGCATCATCGGCCGTTTCGAAGCGGGCCGCGGCATCCCCGACGCCATGCGCTCGGACGTCAGGATGCTCGGTGCCCTTCTCGGCCAGGTGCTGCGCGAAGCGGGCGGCGACGACCTCTTCGAGGACGTCGAGCGACTGCGCCTCGCCACCATCCAGGCATATGACGAGGAGACCTCCGACGCGTTCGAACGCGCCGCCGCGATCGCCGAGTCGTTCAGCATCGAGCGTGCGGACGAGGTCGCGCGGGCCTTCACCTGCTACTTCCATCTCGTGAACCTCGCCGAGGAGCATCAGCGCGTGCGCGTGCTCCGGGAGCGCGCCGGCCAGCCCGAGTCCTCGACCTCCTCGGGCACCCAGCCGCAGGCGGCCGACACCGTGGCCACGGCATACGCCCGGCTGAAGACCGAGGTCGGCGATGACGAGGCACGGCGCCGCCTCGAGGGCCTCCGGTTCCACCCGGTCTTCACCGCCCACCCGACGGAGGCACGGCGCCGCGCGGTGTCGTCCAGCATCCGTCGTCTGTCCGAGCTGCTCACCCAGCACGATGCCGCGAGCGAGGCCGGCGCCGAGCAGCGCCGCGCTCGGCGCCGCATGCTCGAGGAGATCGACACGCTCTGGCGCACCGCTCCGCTGCGCGCTCAGAAGCCGTCTCCGACCGACGAGGTGCGCACGGTCATGGGCGTCTTCGACGAGACGCTCTTCACGACCGTGCCGCACGTCTACCGCCGCATCGACGACGCCCTCCGCGGCGACGACTCCGGGGCGAGCGCGCCGATCGTGCCCGCGTTCGTGCGCATCGGCTCCTGGGTCGGCGGCGACCGCGACGGCAACCCGTTCGTCACGGCATCCGTCACCCGCGAGGCGTCGCAGATCGCCTCCGACCACGTGCTGCGGGGGCTCGAGCGCGCGCTCGAGCGGATCGGCCGCACACTGACGCTCGACGCCGAGGACACGCCGCCGAGCGATGCCGTCGTGCAGCTCTGGGAGCGGTTCGCCGCCGCCGAGCCGCGCCTGGCCGACGAGCTCGGGGCGCGCTCCCCCGGTGAGCCGCACCGGCGCGTGGTGCTGTCTCTCGCACATCGGGTGGCCGCCACCCGGCGCGGCGACGAGGGGCGCTACGCGGGCCCTGAGGAGCTGCTGTCCGACCTGCGCGCGGTGCAGTCGTCACTGGCGGATGCCGGTGCGCGGCGCCATGCCTTCGGCGGCGTGCAGCACCTCATCTGGCAGGTCGAGACGTACGGGTTTCACCTCACCGAGCTCGAGGTCCGCCAGCACTCACAGGTGCACGCCAAGGCCCTCGGCGAGCTGGAGTCGGGGGATCCGATCAGCGCGCAGACCGAAGAGGTGCTGGAGGTCTTCCGCGCCATCGCCGAGATCCAGCGCGACCGCGGCCTCCGCGCGGCGGGTCGCTACGTCGTGTCCTTCACGCAGGCGGCCTCCGACCTGGCGAACGTGCACCGGCTCGCGAGGCACGCGCTCGGCGACGACGCTCCCGTGCTCGACGTCGTCCCCCTCTTCGAGACCTTCGCCGATCTGCAGGCCGCGCCCGGCATCCTCGCCGAGGCCGTCACGTTCCCCGAGTTCCGCTCTCGCATGGCAGAGACCGGCAACCGGCTCGAGGTCATGCTCGGCTACTCCGACTCGTCGAAGGACGTGGGGCCGGTCGCGGCGAACCTCGCACTGTACGAAGCTCAGGAGAAGATCGCCCAGTGGGCGAAGGACTCCGACATCGAGCTCACCCTCTTCCACGGCCGCGGCGGCGCCCTCGGCCGTGGCGGCGGACCGGCGAACTCCGCGATCCTCGCGCAGCCGCCGCACTCGGTCGACGGACGCTTCAAGCTCACCGAGCAGGGCGAGGTGATCTTCGCGCGGTACGGCGAACCGGCCATCGCGATGCGTCACATCGATCAGGTCGCCGCCGCCACACTGCTCGCCTCCTCGCCGACGGTCGAGCAGCGCACGAGCGACGCCGCATCGCGGTTCGCCGACATCGCCGCCGTCATGGATCGCTCGTCGAGGGAGCGCTTCTTCTCGCTCGTGAAGGCCGAGGGCTTCGCGCCCTGGTTCGCCACGGTCACCCCGATGGAGGAGATCGGCCTGCTCGCCCTCGGCTCGCGCCCCGCACGTCGAGGTCTCTCGGTCGAGTCGCTCGAGGACCTCCGCGCCATCCCGTGGGTGTTCGCGTGGACCCAGGCCCGGATCAACCTCGCCGGCTGGTTCGGACTCGGCACGGCTCTCGCCGCCGTGGGCGACGAAGCGCGCCTGATCGAGGCCTACCGCGAGTGGCCGCTGCTGCGGACGATGGTCGACAACGTCGCCATGAGCCTCGCGAAGACGGATGAGCGCATCGCCCGCCAGTACCTGGCACTGGGCGATCGCGACGACCTCGCGCAGCTCGTCCTCGACGAGATGACGCTCACACGCGAGTGGGTGATCCGCCTGACCGGCGGCGTGGGCCTGCTCGAGAACAAGCCGATCCTGCAACGCGCCGTGCAGCTGCGCACCCCGTACGTCGACGCACTGTCGCTGCTCCAGCTGCGAGCACTGCGGGCGCTGCGCGAGCCCGCGGATGCCGTCGGCTCGGGTTCCGAGGACGAACAGCGTCGACTCCTGCTGCTCTCGGTGAGCGGCGTGGCCGCGGGCCTCCAGAACACCGGGTGATCCGCCGCTCATCGCGTGTCACCCGGCAGGCCGACGTGAGAGTTCTCACGTCGGCCTGCCCGATAGAGTGAAAACTCCGCCCGATCCGGCGACCCCTCACGCGACACGATCGCACGCCTCACCATCCCCCGATCAGAAAGTCCTCGCGTGACCTCTTCGCCCTCCGCCGACTTCCATCCGCTCGCAGAATCCGTGCAGCCCGTCTTCGACACCGTGCTCGCCCGCAGCCCGCACGAGCCCGAGTTCCAGCAGGCGGTGCACGAGGTGCTGCACTCCATCGCGCCGGTGCTGGAGCGGAGCCCCGAGTACGTCGACGGCGGCATCCTCGAGCGCCTCGTCGAGCCCGAGCGCCAGATCCTCTTCCGGGTGCCGTGGGTCGACGACGCCGGACGTCTGCACGTCAACCGCGGCTACCGGATCCAGTTCTCATCGGTGCTCGGACCGTACAAGGGCGGCCTGCGGTTCCACCCCTCGGTCAACCTGTCGATCATCAAGTTCCTCGGCTTCGAGCAGATCTTCAAGAACGCGCTCACCGGTCAGGGCATCGGCGGCGGCAAGGGCGGCTCGGACTTCGACCCCCACGGTCGCTCGAACGGCGAGATCATGCGGTTCTGCCAGTCGTTCATGAACGAGCTGTACCGCCACCTCGGTGAGCACACCGACGTCCCCGCGGGCGACATCGGCGTCGGCGGCCGCGAGATCGGCTACCTGTTCGGCCAGTACCGCAAGGTCACCAACCGTCACGAGTCCGGCATGTTCACCGGCAAGGGCACCGGCTGGGGCGGCGCCGAGGTGCGCACCGAGGCCACCGGATACGGAGCGGTGTTCTTCGCCCAGGAGATGCTCGGCGTGCACGGCGACTCGCTCGACGGCAAGCGCGTCGGCGTCTCGGGCTCGGGCAACGTCGCGATCTATGCGATCCAGAAGGCCTCCCAGCTCGGCGCGACCGCGGTCACGGCATCCGACTCCTCCGGGTACGTCGTCGACGACGCCGGTATCGACGTCGACCTGCTCCGCCAGCTCAAGGAGGTCGAGCGGGCGCGCATCGTCGAGTACGCGAACCGTCGTCCCGGCGCCCGCTTCGTCGAGGGCGGCAGCGTCTGGGAGGTGCCGGTGGACATCGCCGTGCCCTCCGCCACGCAGAACGAGCTCGATCTCGACGCCGCCGAGGCGCTCATCGCGAACGGCGTGCGGGCGGTCTCCGAGGGCGCCAACATGCCGTGCGTGCCATCCGCCGTCGAGGCGTTCCAGAGCGCAGGCGTGCTCTTCGCGCCCGGCAAGGCGGCGAACGCCGGCGGCGTCGCGACCTCGGCGCTCGAGATGAGCCAGAACGCCTCGCGTCAGCGCTGGAGCTTCGAGGCCAGCGAGAACCGCCTGCGCGAGATCATGGCCGACATCCACCGTGCCGCCTTCGATGCCGCGGAGCGGTACGACGTCCCCGGCGATTACGTCGCGGGCGCGAACATCGCGGGATTCGAGCGGGTCGCCGGTGCCATGCTCGCGCAGGGCGTCATCTGATCGCCTCACCCGTTCCGCACGACCGCAGAGCCGCCTCCCTCCCGGGTGAGGCGGCTCTGCGGCATCCGCGGGGTGTCAGATCTCGTCGACCGGCACCTTCACGACCTTGTTGTAGCCGGTGACGGCCTGGTTCTCGTCGAAGGCGACCACCTTCTTGCGGAAGCCCCGCGTGATCACGGCGAGGTAGACGATCCCGAGCGCCGTCCAGGTGAGGCCGCCGATGAGCGCATCCTGGTGGAGGTTCGCCCACAGGAGTCCGGTCAGCAGCATGCCGATACCCGGCATGACGATGTAGTTCACGATGTCCGCGGGGGTCTTGCGGCGTCCCTTGCGCACCGCGAACCATGCGATCACCGAGATGTTCACGAACGTGAAGGCGATGAGTGCGCCGTAGTTGATCCACGCCGCGATCAGCTCGAGCGTGAACGGGATCGCGAGCAGCGAGATCGCGCCCACGAGCACGATGTTGAAGGTCGGCGTGTGCGTGCGCGGGTTGATGTAGCCGAAAGCCTTCTGCGGCAGCACGTTGTTTCGCCCCATCACCAGCAGCATGCGGGAGACCGAGGCGTGCGAGGCGAGACCCGAGGCGAGGGTCGCGCAGAAGCCGGCCGCTGTCAGCACCGCCATCAGCACGTCGCCGCCGACGAGGCCGCCGATGACCGGCAGCGTCGAGTCCTCGACGTACTGCATGTCGCCGCCCGGGGCGAACTCGTTCCAGTCGGGGAAGCGCAGCTGCGTCACGTACGCCGCGATCAGGAAGATCGCTCCGCCGAGGAGCACGGTCAGGAGGATCGCCTTCGGCATGACCTTCGGGTCCTTGGCCTCCTCCGCGTACATGGTCACTGCGTCGAACCCGATGAACGAGAAGCAGACGATCGTCGCGCCCATCAGCACGGCGCCCATGGTGGCGCCGTCGTGGATGAACGGCGCCGCGGACGCGATCGTCGCGGCGCCCTCGCCCCGCATGAGCTGCGCCACGACGAGGACCACGAAGACGGCCATGACGACGATCGAGAACACGAGCAGGATCATGTTCATGTTCGAGGTGCCGCGCATCGTCATGTAGATGATGCTCGTGACGAGGATGCAGTAGAGGACGACCCAGATCCACCCCGGGATGTCGGGGAACAGAGCCTCGAGGTAGCTGCGGATGATGAGGCAGTTCACCATCGGCAGCAGCACGTAGTCGATCAGCGACGTCCAGCCGACCATGAAGCCGAGGTTGGGGTGGATCGATTCGCGGACGTACGTGTAGGCGGACCCGGCGCTCGGGATGGCGCTCGAGATCTTGCCGTAGCTGATCGCCGTGAAGACCATCACCACGAGGGCGACCAGATAAGCGGCGGGGACCACGTTGTCCGTATCGCGTGCCACCATGCCGAACGTGTCGAAGACGACCGTCGGGGTCATGTAGCCGAGACCCAGGCCGACGATCGCCCAGAGCCCGAGATTCCTGCGGAGCGTTCCCCCGCCCTGCGCGAGCGGCTTGGTCTTGGTCGCCATGTGTTCTCCTCGGAGAGCAGGGGCCGGACTTCGGGTCGTCCGACGCTGAGGATCAGTATGTACCCGGGATATTCGTCAGCGGAAGAGCAATTCTCGTTCGAAATACGCATTTAACATGATGAAATCTCGCGAGATTCGAAGACCGCTACGCTTTCCTGTCACCAGCCCTCGGCGAGCACGCGATCGAGCATCGCGACGACGTGATCCGCGCTCTCCGCGGTCAGGCACAGGGGCGGCTTGATCTTGAGGACATTGGAGCGCTCCGAGGTGGTCAGCACGATCACGCCGAGTTCCCGCATCCGCTCACAGATCGCCGCCGCCTCCGCAGCGGCGGGCTCCCTCGTCTCCCGGTCGCGCACCAGCTCGACTCCGAGGTACAGCCCGGTGCCGTGCACGGGTCCCACCAGCGGATGCCGCTGACCCAGCTCGCGAAGACCATCGGCCAGCCGCGCACCGATCTCGAGCGCGTTGCGCTGCAGGTCGTCCTCGATCATGGCGTCGAGCACGGCGATGCCGACCCGACAGCTGAGCGTGCTGCCGCCCGCCGACGAGAAGAACTGCCCCTGGGTGCTCAGCGCATCGGCGATCGCCCTCGTGGTGATGACGCCTCCGATCGGGAACCCGTTGCCCATGGGCTTCGCGATCGTCACGATGTCGGGCACGACACCGGACTGCTCGAAGCCCCAGAAGGTCGAGCCCATGCGCCCGAATCCGACCTGCACCTCATCGGCGATGCAGAGACCGCCCCGGGCGCGGACGAGCTCGTACGCCCCCGCGAGATAGCCGTCGGGCAGCAGCACGCCGCCCGCGTTGCCGAGGACGGACTCGCAGAGCAACGCCGCGGCGTCCCTGCCCTCGGCCGAGAGCCGGTCGAGATCGGCCTCGAGATCCTTCAGGTAACGGGGCGCAGAGTCATCACCCCGATACGTCCCGCGGAAGCTGTTCGGCACGTCGGCCACGTGCACCCAGTCGGGGCGCGAATCCAGCGCGTGCGGGTTGTCGTACGCGCTGGTGGTGACCGCATCGCTCGCCATCGTCCACCCGTGGTACGCCTCGCGGAGCGCGACGACGGTGCGACGGCCCGTCGCGGCCTGCGCGAGGCGGAGCGCCAGATCGACGGCCTCGGAGCCGCTGTTCACCAGCAGCACCGTATCGAGTCCGCTGCCCGCCGGCATGAGCGCCACCAGACGCTCGCTGTACTCCGCGAGGTCACGGAACAGGAAGCGCGAGTTGGTGGCGAGGGTCCGCAGCTGTCTGGCCGCCGCGTCCGCGACCCTCGGATGGCCGTGCCCCAGCCCGGCGACGTTGTTGACCACGTCGATGTAGCCGCGCCCCGTGGTGTCGACGAGGTGATGGCGCCAGCCGCGCTCGATCTGCGGCGGATGCTCGTAGTACCGCTCCTGCGCCTCCGCGAAGATGCGCTCGCGTCGGCTCAGCTCGTTCTCGGCGTCGTCGCGCTGGGCGAGTGACCGGATCCCGAGCAGCACGGCCGGGTCGGCGGTGAGCCGACGCCAGGCGCCGACCTGCGCGGGCTCGACGAGCCGGGCGCCGCCGAGTGGCGCCGCGTTCTGCGGAGCATCCGTCCTGCGCACGCCGACGACGACGACCCGCGTGTCGAAGGAGGCGGCGAGACGCCCGATGCCCTCGCCTCGCTCGACGGAGCCGGCTCGCACGTGCTCGAGGTCGGCGCCGCGCAGGATCACCTCCCAGCCGTCTCCCCTGTCGATGCGGACCTGTCCTGCCGAGACGCTGAGGTCTCCTCCGATCGGCGCGACCAGGCGCGACGAGGGACCAGGCGCGACGTGCAGCTCGGTCTCGATCGGCCAGGTGGCGGCAGCGTCTGCCGTGTCGACCGCGGTGCGGGTGAGTCGGAACACCCCGTAAGGGACCACCACGACACGCGCCCCGCCGTCGTGCGCCTCCGAGACGAGCTGCGCCTCGATGCCGGACTCGCGCCACCGACCGGCATCCAACGCCTCAGCCTCCACCCCCGGATCGACGACCACGGTACGGCCGCCGAGATCGGGAAGCAGGGCGGAGAGCTCCGGCTCCTCGGATGCCGGCGCGTCGAAGGCCGGACTCTCGAACCCCAGCCGGGCGGAGACGTGCTCGACGGCCTCGGTCAGGTGCACCGCTGTTGCCGCGTCGAAGATGGCGCGCTCGCCGTCGACCCGCTCGCGCGCATAGTCGTTGTCCCCGTCGATCTCGAGCTGCCGCCATCCGCTCGCCACCAGCAGCGCGGAGCGCAGCACGATCAGCGGCCAGACGGCCACGGCCTCCTCGCGGCTCAAGGGCGCATGTGCGTGGAACGCGGCGATCGTCTCGAGCACTCGGAGCGGACGGTCCGGCTCATGATGCAGCATCGACGATGCGCACACGGCGAGCTCGGCCACCCTCCATCCGAGACCCAGGTCGCCGAGGTCGAGCACGGTGTGCGGATGCAGCCGGGAGTCCTCCCCGCGCTGCCCCATGACGTTGTCGTCGGTGAGATCGCCGTGGATCGCCTGCACGGGCAGGTCGGCCGCCACGGGTGCCAGCGCCGCTCCTGCCTCGTCGGCCGCCCGCAGGACCCGCCGGCGCAGCGTCGAGTCGGCGATGGAGGGAGCGAGAGCGATCACCTGCTGCCGCGCGACCCTCATGTCCCACATCTGCTCGCGATCGAGTCCCGGATGCGTCAGGGCCGAGAGCGCGGTGACGGATGCCGCCGCCAGAGCCCCGAATTCGGCGAGGACGACCGGCGCGAGGTAGCCGGCGTCGACCAGCGCCTCTCCCTCGGCGAATTCGCTGCGACGCACCGCGAAGTCGCGCCATCTCTGCGTCAGCTCTCCGTCGAGTCCCGGCAGCACCGCCGGCACAGACACCCCGGCGGCTCGATAGGCATCGAGGGCGGCGTGCTGAGCGTCGCGCGCCTCATCGCCGAAGACGGGATTGTCGACGCGCAGCACACTGCGCCGCCCATCCGGCTCCTGCAGCACGAAGTTGCGGTCCTGGTTGCTGCCCAGCTCGGCGGCCACGACGTCGATGCCGTAGCGTTCGCGGGCGATCAGCGCCGCATCGGCCGTGCTGACATCGGGGCGGACCAGCCCTGCACCCGCACTCACCCGCGCTCCGCCCGGTGCCCGCGGCGGTGGGTGTCACCGTCGACCCGGACATCGGCGGCATGCCGTGCCAGAGAGCTCCCGTAGCGTTCGGTCAGCTGGACCATGAGGTCGGGGGTGTCGCGGTCTACGCCGAACACGTGCCCGGGGAAGTCGAGCTCCGGCTGCGCGGCGGCGATCTCCTCGTCGCGGTCCGGCGACAGCAGCTGCACCGGGTCGCCCACCGCCACCCACCCGATCGGCACCACGGTTCCCGACGGCAGCACGGCTCTGCGATGGACGATCGCGTTCACGCGCACCTCGCAGCGGTCGCCGACCAGCGCGCCGTTGAAGATGCGGGCTCCCGAGGCGAGGAACACCTCCTCGCCCACCGTCGCCCCGGCGATGCTCGCCAGCGTTCCGATCAGCGTGTGCGGGCCGATGTGCACGGCGTTGGCCGCTGTCGCGCGGATGAGCGCGTTCTCCATGACGATGACGTGGGCCCCGAGGGTGATCGGCCCGCCTTCCGCGGTGATCACCGCACCGTGCAGGACCTGGCAGTCGGGGCCGATCGACACGTCGCCGGAGATCACGGCGGTGGGAGCGATGACGGCGGTGTCGTGGATCCGGGGCCGAGCCCCGAGGTGCTCGTACAACATGACGCCAGCGTAGTGGGGAGCAGCCGCGCGCGGCTCACTCCTCCGTGGCGGCGCGCGCTCGGAGGATCCCGATGACGAGCGTGATGAGGAACAGCACCACGCCGATGATCGCCAACCAGAGCAGTCCTTCGATCACGAAACCGAAGACAGCGAGACCGGCCCAGGCGATGAGGAGGATGATGAGGAGGGCCCACATGTGACAAGCATCTCTCCCCCACCCCTGGCCGGCACCCCGTTGACGCGCTTGCGATCGGTCGCTAGGGCGTTGCTACGCTGGGCACATGCAATCCCGGTGACTCGATCCCCTCCCTGCCGTCAGGCCGCGCCTCTGCGCGCCTCGGCACCACGATCGAAAGGCTCCGCATGCACTCCTCCGACCTCCCCCTCCTCGGCCGAACCGCTCTCGTCACCGGCGTCTCCCGCCGACGGGGCATCGGCTTCGCCACCGCGACCCGACTCGCCGCACTCGGCGCGAACGTCTTCTTCCACCATCACCGCCCGCATGACCTCGACCATCCCTGGGGCGGCGACGATCTCGACGCCGTGCGCGCCGGTATCGCCGATGCCCTGGCCTCCGGAGCGGTCTCCGACGACGCGGGCGCCGATCTCCGCGACGCGACGCGCATCGAACCGCTGCTGGATGCCGCGACGGCACTGACCGGCTCGCTGGACATCCTGGTGTGCAACCAGGCGATGAGCGGTGGCGACGGGAGCATCTTCGACATGACCGCCGACCGCCTCGACGCGCACTGGCAGGCCAATGCACGGGCGACCCTGCTGCTCACCGCGGGGCTGGCCCGCCGCAGACGACGCGAACTGCTCGGCGAGACGGACGGTGACTCGGCGCGGCCCGGGGATCGCATCGAGAGCGCCGGCCCGTTCGACGCACCGACGGGGCATGTGATCTGGATGACCTCGGGCCAGGGACACAGCGCCATGCGCGGCGAGATCTCGTATGCGACGAGCAAGGCGGCCCTCGCGGGCATCACCCGCTCGACGGCCGCCGAGCTGCTCGACGTCGGGATCGTGCTCAACACCGTGAACCCCGGGCCGGTCAACACGGGCTACCTCGACGCCGACACCACCGATCGGGATCTCTCGGGCGTGGCCGAGTGGATCGCCGGAACCCCGTTCGGACGAGTCGGACGACCCGACGACCCGGCGCAGCTCATCGGCTGGCTCTGCACGGATGCGGGGTCGTGGGTGGTCGGTCAGGTGCTCACCTCCGACGGCGGGTTCTCGTTGTAGCCGCGCCTCCGGTCGCAGATGCAGTTGATCGTCGCGGTCGGCGGATCTACCCTGCAGAGCATGGGCGTCACGAGTCTGTTCCCCATCCTCCGCACCTCCGACCTGCCGCGGCTCGCGAGCTTCTACGAGTCGGCGTTCGACGCCGTCGTCACGTATCGGTACACCGATGATGGGATCGACGTGTATGTCGCCCTCGCCGTGGGCGGGGGCGCGCTGGGCATCGGCCTCGAGCCGCGGGTCACACCCGGGGATCCGGTCGCCGTCTGGCTGTACGTCGATGACGTGGACGCCGCGTTCACCGGAAGCCTCGCCGCGGGCGCGGAGGCGGTCGCACCCCCTGACGACATGCCCTGGGGTGAGCGCGTCGCCCAGGTCAGGGACCCGGACGGCACTCTGCTCTATCTCGCGACGGCGGTCTGAGCTCTATCTCGCGACGGCGGTCTGAGCTCTATCTCGCGACGGCGGTCTGACCCGCGGGGTCCTCGGTCTTGGCGGGCTCGGGGAAGATCGCCGTGAACAGCTGACCGACCCACTCGAGCAGCTCGGCGTCCGGCAGGGGCTCGACACCGACGCCGATCGCTGCGGGCACCGTCGGCATGGGCACCACGAGCGCTTCTCCCCCGGAGACGAGCTTGGCCTTCGGGTAGAGACGCTGCAGGCGCACCTTGATCGAGTCCTCGAGGCGCGCGGGCGCGATCCTCAGGTTGGAGCCCATCACGACGACGTCGGCGAGGCCGACACGGGCCGCGCGGCGCCGCAGGCGGGCGATCGCGATGAGCCCCTCGACCTCGGCGGGCGGCGTGCCGTAGCGGTCGGTGAGCTCCTCGATCACGAGGTCGATCGCGTCGTCCTTGGCCGTCGCGGCCGACGCTGCCGACAGCTTCTGGTACGCCTCCAGTCGGAGTCGCTCGCTGTCGATGTAGTACTCCGGGATGCGCGCGTCGAGCGGCAGCTCGAGCCGGAGCTCCTGTCCTGTCTCGACCTCGTCACCGCGGAACGTCGCGACCGCCTCGCCGATCATGCGGAGATAGAGGTCGAATCCGACACCGGCGATGTGACCGGCCTGCTCGGCGCCGAGCAGGTTGCCCGCGCCGCGGAGCTCGAGATCCTTGAGGGCCACCTGCATGCCGGAGCCGAGGTCGTTGTTCACCGCGATGGTCTGCAGGCGGTCGGCCGCGGTCTCGCTGAGCGGCTTCATCTCGTCGTACAGGAAGTAGGCGTAGGCGCGCTCGCGCCCGCGCCCCACGCGCCCGCGCAGCTGATGCAGCTGGCTCAGGCCGTACTTGTCGGCGCGGTCGATGATGATCGTGTTCGCGTTGGAGATGTCGAGCCCGGTCTCGATGATCGTCGTCGACACGAGCACGTCGAACTTGCGCTCCCAGAAGTCGTCGACGACCTGCTCGAGCTGGTGCTCGCCCATCTGCCCGTGGGCCACGGCGATCCGCGCTTCGGGCACGAGCTCGGCGAGCTCCGCCGCGACGCGCTGGATCGACTGCACGCGATTGTGCACGAAGAAGACCTGGCCCTCGCGCAGGATCTCGCGACGGATGGCGGCGGCCATCTGCTTGTCGCTGCGCGGCCCGACGAAGGAGAGGATCGGATGCCGGTCCTCCGGCGGCGTCGCCAGCGTCGACATCTCACGGATGCCGGTGACCGCCATCTCCAGCGTGCGCGGGATCGGCGTCGCGCTCATCGCGAGGATGTCGACGTTCGTCTTCATCTTCTTGAGCGCGTCCTTGTGCTCGACTCCGAACCGCTGCTCCTCGTCGATGATCATGAGCCCGAGGTCCTTGAACAGCACCTGGTCGGTGAGGATCCGATGCGTGCCGATGACCATGTCGACGGTGCCGTCGAGCAGACCGGCCAACGTCAGGCGCGCTTCCTTGTCGCTCTGGAAACGCGACAGCGGACGGACCTTGACCGGGAAGCCGGCGAAGCGCTCGGTGAAGGTCTCGAGGTGCTGCTTCACGAGCAGCGTCGTCGGCACGAGCATCGCGACCTGCTTGCCGTCCTGGATCGCCTTGAACGCCGCGCGGACGGCGACCTCGGTCTTGCCGAAACCGACATCGCCCGAGAGCAGGCGGTCCATCGGGATCGGCCGCTCCATGTCGGCCTTGATCTCGTCGATGGTCTGCAGCTGGTCATGCGTCTCGGCGAACGGGAACGCCTCTTCGAGCTCGCGCTGCCAGGGTGTGTCGGGGCCGAAGGCGTGGCCCTTGGCGCTCATTCGCGCCGAGTAGAGCTTGACCAGTTCGACGGCGATGTCGCGCACGGCCCTGCGCGCCTTGCCCTTCGCCTGCGCCCAGTCGCTGCCGCCCATCTTCGAGAGGGTGGGCGCCTCGCCGCCGACGTACTTCGACAGCAGGTCGAGCTGGTCGGTCGGGACGTACAGCTTGTCGCCCGGGTAGCCCCGCTTGGACGGCGCGTACTCGAGGACGAGGTAGTCCCGCACCGACTTCGTGGCGTTGCGTCCGCCGGTCGACACCTCGCGCTGCGTCATCTCGACGAAGCGGCCGATGCCGTGGGTGGCGTGCACGACGAAGTCGCCCTGCTTGAGCTGCAGCGGGTCGACGACGTTCTTGCGGCGGGAGGCGAGCTTCTTGACGACGCGCTGGTCGCCGCCGATGGTGCGTCCGTAGAACTCGTTGTCGGTGAGGACCGCGAGCTTCGCCTCGGCGATCTGGAAGCCGGCCTCCACGGATCCGGTGACCAGCGTCGCGACGCCCGGATCGGGCGGGGTGTCCAGCGTCTCAACGATGCGCGCCGCGATGCCGCGGTCGGACAGCACGTCCCGCGCGCGATCGACGAGGCCGGCGCCGGCGGCGATGACCACCACGCGCCATCCGTCGGCGACCTTCGCATCGACGAAGGAGATCGCCCCGTCGACGTTGCCGTGGAAGGAGGGGATGACGGCGCCGTCGATCGTCTCGGCGTCCTCCCCGCCCATCGCGAACGGGCTCAGCCGCCACCAGACTCCGCCGCGGTCGCGGACGACCTCTCGGAGCTCGGCGATCGTGAGGAAGTCGCCGGCGCCGAGGTCGATGGGCGCGGAGGCGCCGGATGTGGCGGCGCTCCACGCGGCGTCGAGGAACTCGCGGTTCGTCTCGCCGAGGGTGATCGCGCGTGCGCTGGAGCGCTCGGGGTCGACGACGGCGGTGGCGCTGCCGTCGGGAAGGTACTCGGCCAGCGACTTCAGCGGACCGGAGACGGCGGGGAGGAGGGACTCCATGCCCTCGACGGGGATGCCCTCCGCCATCTTCTCGAGCATGCCGGCAATCGCCGGGAACCCTCCGATCAGCGCGCGCGCACGGTCTCGCACGTCCTGCGTCAGGAGCAGCTCACGGCTGGGCGGGAGGTCGACGCCGTCGACGTCGCCGGGCAGCGAGCGCTGGTCGGCGACCGAGAACGCGCGGATCTGATCGATCTCGTCGCCGAAGAAATCGACGCGATACGGATGCTCGGACGTCGGCGGGAAGACATCGAGGATGCCGCCGCGCACCGCGAACTCACCGCGCCTCGACACCATGTCGACACGGGAGTAGGCACGCTCGACCAGCTGCTCGGCGACGCGATCGAGCTCGTTCCCGCGGCTCCCCGTCCTGAGCTCGAGCGGCGCGATCTCGCCGAGGTTGCCCGCGATCGGCTGGAGCGCGGCGCGGACGGAGGCGACGACGATCAGGGGGTGCTCTCCCGACCAGTCGGCGACGCGACGCAGCACCTGCAGTCGCTGGCCGACCGTGTCGGGGCTCGGGCTCAGTCGCTCGTGAGGCAGCGTCTCCCACGCGGGGAACGTGAGCACCTCGGCGCCGGGGATGTACGCGCCGAGCGCCGACGCGAGACTCTCGGCCCGGCGCCCCGTGGGGACGACGGTGAGGAGAGCGGCCGGGTGCCCCGCGGCGCGACGCTTCTCGAGGAGGCCTGCGAGCGCAGGCGCGTCGAGGCCGTCGACCAGGCCGAGGTCGGCATCGGTCTGCGCCCAGGCGAGGGCGTCACGGTACAGAGACGCCTCTTCCAAGGCGCGCAGAATCCCCGGAACAGTCACCGGACAAGCCTAGCCGTGGCTCCCGACATCGGGAGCGTCGCCGTCGACACGCGGCACCACCCCTCTAGGATTCTCGGATGCGACCGGTCACCCTCACCACCGAACGTCTCGTCCTGCATGTACCGGACGAGACGGATGTCGACGCGATCACCGCGGCGTGCCAGGACCCGGAGATCCCGCGCTGGACGACCGTGCCGAGTCCCTACACGCGGACGCACGCCGAGGACTACGTGCGACTCGCCGCAGAATGGTGGGCCGACGGCAGCCAGACGATTTGGTGCGCGTACCGCGACGGCGAGCTGGTGGCCTCGATCGGCCTGCACCACATCACCGAGCATGCCTCGGGCGGACACGCCGAGCTCGGCTTCTGGGTGGCCGCACCCGCCCGCGGACACGGCTACATCGTGGAGGCGGCGCGCGCGGTGATCGACTGGGCGTTCCACGACCTGCGGCTCGCGCGTCTCACGTGGCGCGCGGCGGTGGGCAACATCCCGTCGGCCCGCGCGGCTCGCGCCCTGGGGTTCCGGTACGAAGGACTGGCCAGGCAGGCGCTCACGAGCGAGCGAGGACGCGAGGACGGGTGGTCGGCGGGACTCCTCGCCGCCGACGACAGCTCGCCGGTCGACTGGCCGATCCTCTAGTCCGGTGTCGGATCCCGGTGGCAGGATGGGCGCATGCCCGAGATGCCGGAAGTACAGGGCCTGACCGCGTTCCTCGCCGAACGAGCCGTCGGCCGCACGATCGTGCGCACCAGCGTGGGAGCGATCGCCGCGCTGAAGACGTACGATCCCCCGAACACGGCTCTGCACGGCGCCCGGATCACGGCGTCCACCCGCCGGGGCAAGTTCATCGTGCTCTCCTGCGGCGATGAGCTGCACCTCGTGTTCCATCTTGCGAAGGCAGGCTGGCTCCGCTGGTACGAGACCCTGCCGACGACCCTCATCAAGCCGGGCAAGTCGCCGATCGCGCTGCGCGTCGGCCTCGATGACGAGAGCGGCTTCGATCTCACGGAGGCCGGCTCGAAGAAGTCGCTCGCCGTCTACGTGGTGCGGGATCCGCAGGAGGTGCCCGGCATCGCGCGCCTGGGTCCCGACCCGCTCGACGACGACTTCACACGAGACGCGTTCGCCGGGCTCCTCACCGGGCGCCGCACTCAGATCAAAGGCCTGCTGCGCGATCAGGCGATCGTCGCCGGGATCGGCAACGCGTACTCCGACGAGATCCTGCACGCCGCGCGGATGTCTCCCTACGCGATCGCGGACAAGCTCGACGGCGACGAGGTCGACCGACTGTACGCCGCGATGCGGACCACCCTGACGGAGGCGGTGGCCGAAGCATCCGGAAGACCTCCGGCAGATCTGAAGGATGCGAAGCGGCGCGGGATGCAGGTGCACGCTCGACGGGGCGAGGCGTGCCCCGTGTGCGGAGACGTCGTGCGCAGCGTGTTCTTCGCCGACCGTTCGCTGGAGTACTGCGCGACGTGTCAGACCGGCGGCAAGGTCCTCGCCGACCGCCGGCTCTCCCGACTGCTGAAGTGACTGCGCTGCCGGAGACGCGCCACCTCCCCGACGCGGAATGAAATGCGCGCAGGCGCGTTGAGTACACTCAGATCAACAACGTGCTCCGGGGTCGGTGGGAATCCGAACCGGCGGTGACAGTCCGCGAGCGTCTCGATACATCGGGATGCCGATCCGGTGGAATTCCGGGACCGACGGTGATGTGAGGGAGACCTCGCTAGTCCGGAAGGGAGGCAGCACGAGACGCATGCGTGCGTCCGTTCCGCCACCCTGCCTGCCCGGAGCCTCAGAGAGGACCACGGATGGCAGTGAACGAGGCGGAACGCCGGGCGATGACCCGCGCACTCTCGCTCGCGACGCTCGGCCCGCGCGGAGTCAACCCGCAGGTCGGAGCCGTGCTCCTCTCCCCTGACGGCACGGTTCTCGCCGAAGGCTGGCACCACGGCGCGGGCACTCCGCACGCCGAGGTCGACGCGCTCTCGAAGCTCGCACCAGGCGCTGCCCGCGGAGCCACCGCCGTGGTCACCCTGGAGCCCTGCAACCACACCGGTCGGACAGGTCCCTGCGCGCTCGCGCTCATCGACGCCGGCGTCGCACGCGTGGTCTACGCCCTCGACGACCCGGGCGCCGTCTCGGGCGGCGGAGCGGAGCGTCTGCGCGACGCGGGCGTCAGCGTCGACGCCGGGGAGCAGGCGGATGCCGCGCACGCGGTGATCTCCGGCTGGCTCACCGCGCAGCGCCTCGGACGCCCGCACATCACCGTCAAGTGGGCGCAGAGCCTCGACGGACGTGCGGCTGCGGCCGACGGATCGAGCCAATGGATCACCGGGCCCTCCGCTCGCGCCGACGTGCACCGTCGACGTGCTGAGGCCGACGCGATCGTCGTCGGCACCGGAACGGTGCTCTCGGACGATCCCTCGCTCACGGCCCGCGACGGCGATGCGCTGTTCGCCGACCAGCCGGTGCCCGTCGTCATCGGATCGAGGGCGACGCCCGACGACGCCGCCGTCCGCCGGCATCCGCGTCCACCGCTCTTCTACGACACCCGTGATCTGCACGCCGTGGTCGCCGACCTCCAGGCCCGCGGCATCCAGAGCCTCTTCGTCGAGGGCGGCCCGACACTCGCGAGCGCCTTCGTCTCGGCAAGACTCGTCGACCGGGTGCTCGCCTACATCGCGCCCGTGCTGCTCGGCGGCGATCGGCTGGCGCTGACCGACATCGGGGTGCCGTCGATCGGCGAAGCCCGCCGGCTGACCGTCGAGGAGTGGCTGCCGTTGGGATCCGACCTGCTCGCGATCGCGAGCCCCAGCCCCGACCGCCCCAGCGCCGACCGCCCCAGCCCCGCAGGACCCCGAGAAGAAGGAGCCGCCTGATGTTCACCGGGATCATCGAAGAGATCGGCGAGATCACCGCGATCGCCCCCGCAGGTGACGGCTGGCGACTCACCGTCCGCGCGCCGCGCGCCGCGCGGGACGCGGTGCACGGCGAGTCCATTGCCGTCTCGGGCGTGTGCCTCACCGTGGTCGACTCGACCGCCGAGACCTTCGACGCCGATGTCATGAAGCAGACCCTCGACGTCGCGGCCCTCGGTGGAGCCGCCGTGGGCACGCGGGTCAACATCGAGAAGGCGATGCCGGTCGGAGCGCGACTCGGCGGCCACATCGTGCAGGGTCACGTCGACGGCGTCGGCGACCTGCTCGAGGTGCGCCCGGGAGCGCAGTGGAGTGTCCTGCGCATCTCGCTCCCCGACGATCTCGCGCCGCTCGTGGTCGACAAGGGATCCATCTCGGTCGACGGAACCTCGCTCACTGTGAGCGCGGTCAGCGAGCCCGCCGAGCCGTCCCCCTGGTTCGAGGTGTCCCTGATCCCTGAGACGCTCTCCGCGACCACTCTCGGCGCCCGCGCCGTCGGCGACCGCGTCAACCTCGAGACCGACATCCTCGCCCGTCACGTCGAGCGCCTGCTCGCGTTCCGCGCCGCACCGGAAGGAGGCTCGCGATGAGCCTTTCCACCATTCCCGAGGCCCTGGAGGCGCTGCGTGCCGGGCGTCCCGTCCTCGTCGCAGACGATGAGAACCGTGAGAACGAGGGCGATGTCATCCTCTCCGCCGAACTCGCGACCCCCGAGTGGGTGGCGTGGACGGTGCGCTGGTCGTCGGGGTTCATCTGCGCGCCCATGCCCGCCGATCTGGCCGACCACCTGAACCTGCCGCCGATGGTCGCCGCCAGCGAGGACGCCCGCTCGACGGCCTACACCGTGAGCGTCGACGCCGCCGAGGGCGTGACGACCGGGATCAGCGCATTCGATCGGGCGCACACCCTCAACGTGCTCTCGAATCCCGAGTCGACGGCCACGAGCATCATCCGGCCGGGTCACGTGCTCCCCCTCCGCGCCGTCGACGGCGGCGTGCGCGAGCGCAGTGGCCACACCGAGGCGGCGGTCGAGCTCATGAAGCTCGCGGGCCTCCGCCCGGTCGGCGCGATCGCCGAGGTCGTCGCCGAGGACGGCAGCATGATGCGTCTGCCCGGCCTGATCGAGCTCGGTCGGCGCGACGGCGTGCCCGTCATCACGATCGAACAGCTCATCGCCCACCTCGACGAGGTCGACCCGACGGGATACACGCCCGCGAGCCGCAGTCGTCGTGTGAGCCTGCGGGCGGATGCCACCGTGCCCACCACGCACGGGTCGTTCCGGTTCCTCGCGTACAAGGACAGGATCACCGGGACCGACCACATCGCCGTCGTGTCGGGCGAGCTCGGCGAGACGGCGCTCGTCCGGGTGCATTCGGAATGCCTGACGGGCGAGGCGTTCGGCTCTCTCAAGTGCGAATGCGGCCCGCAGCTGGATGCAGCGCTCGACGCGATCGAGCAGGACGGCGGGATCGTCATCTACATGCGCGGGCACGAGGGTCGCGGCATCGGCCTCATCAACAAGCTCCGCGCGTACAGCCTCCAGGAGGAGGGCCTCGACACCGTGGACGCGAATCTCGCCCTCGGTCTTCCCGCGGATGCGCGCGACTACGCGGCAGCCGCCGGCATCCTCTCCGACCTCGGAGTCTCGAAGGTGCGCCTGCTGACGAACAACACCGACAAGGTGAACCAGCTGCGCCACCTCGGTCTCGACGTCGTCGAGCAGGTTCCGCTCATCGTCGGGGTCGGCCCCAACAACCACCAGTACCTCGAGACCAAGCGTGACCGGATGGGTCACATCATCGGCGAGGCAGAGCTCGCCCAGGCACTCTCCGACGGAAGGAAGAACGACGCATGAGCGGCGCAGGAGCACCCAAGACCGAGGCCATCGACGGACGCGGACTGGACGTCGTGATCATCGCCGGCACCTGGCACGAGACCATCTCGAACGGCCTCATCGCCGGCGCCGAGCGCGTGCTCGACGAGGCCGGCGCGACGCACCGCCTCGTGCGGGTGCCCGGCTCGTTCGAGCTGGCCGTGGCCGCACAGGCGGCGTTCGCGGGCGGGGCCGATGCGGTCGTGGCGCTCGGCGTGATCATCCGCGGCGGCACCCCCCACTTCGAGTACGTCTCGGCGGCGACCACCGACGGCCTCACCCGGGTGTCGCTCGATGCGGGCAAGCCGGTCGGCTTCGGCCTGCTGACCCTCGACGACGAGAAGCAGGGTCTCGACCGCGCGGGCCTCGAGGGCTCGAAGGAGGACAAGGGCGCGGAGGCTGCGGATGCTGCGCTGCGCACGGCTCTCGTCGTCCGAGAACTGCGCGGCTGAGGTCAGCCTGCCCTTGCTGGCGCGGAGACCGTGAGCGCTCCTACGGTGAGCACATGGAGACTCTGCGTCATGTCGTGCTGTTCGTCCATCTGATCGGCTTCGCCGTGCTCTTCGGAGCGTGGGCCGCGCAGGCGTTCGGCGGACGCCGCGAGTTCACCCGCCTGATGAGCATCGGCATGACCGTCGCCGCTGTCGCGGGCCTCGCATTGGCTGCTCCGTGGGGGCTGCCGGAGGGCGTCGAGCTGAACTACGCCAAGATCGGGACCAAGCTCGTCGTGCTGCTCGCGATCGGAGCCCTGCTCGGCATCGGCACGTCGAAGCAGCGCAAGGACGGCTCCGTCCCGCCCGCGATGTTCTGGCTGGTCGGCATCCTCACCGCTCTCAACGCCGGGATCGCCGCGATCTGGCGCTGACCCTGCTCAGGCGTCGTCGGCGAACAGGCGCCTGACCCGGGGCAGCACGCGTGCGTGAGTCCGTCGGACCTCGGCGTACGCACTCGCCATCACGGGATCGACCTCCGCACGCGCACCGACGGCGACCATCGCATCGACCGCAGCATCCCAGGTCGGGTGCATCCCCGTGCCCACCGCCGCGCAGATCGCCGCGCCCACGCCGGCGGCATCGTGCACGAGCGGCGTACGCACCGGCACGCCGAACACGGCTGCGAGGATGCTCAGCATCAGCGGCGATCCGCTGCCGCCGCCGGTGACCACCAGTTCTCGTCGTCGCCTTCCCAGCACGCGCCTCGCGCGCGCATCGCCCTCCTCGCTCGCGATCGCGAGCGCCTCGAGGATCGCACGATGGATGTGGAATCGTCCCTGAGTGCCGTCGAACCCCACCAGCGCTCCCCGCCGCCAGGGCTCCTGCGTCGGGGCCAACCAGTCGAGCGCGGCGATCAGCCCGCCCGCACCGATCGGCACCTGTTCGGCGCCGCGATCCAGGACCTCCTCCGACACGGGCTCCCTTGCGCCGGAGACGAGCTCCCGGAACCAGCTGACGGTCCACATCCCCCGCCTCACTCCCGAGCTCTCGTACAGGAACCGTCCCGGCTCCGCGGCGAAGTTCGTCCAGACGTCGGGATGAGGTGGCAGCGGGCGGTCGCCGGGAGTCATGGTCGCGACATAGGTGCCCAGCGACAGCAGCGCCTCCTCCTCGTCTCGCAGCCCCGCACCGAGTGCCTCCACGGCCTTGTCGTTGGAGGTCGCGATCACGGGGATCCCCTCGGGGAGGCCGGTGAGGGCCCCCGCTTCAGCGGTGAGCCTCCCGAGGGTCTCCCCCGGCGGGAGCACGTCGAACAGCATCGACGGTTCCATGCCGCAGCGGGCGTAGTCTTCGGCATCCGCGCTCCACGTCCATCGCGCGGTGTCGATGGGCCACATCCCCTGGTAGTTGCCGGCCGCGTCGCGGCGCTGCCCGGTGAGCCGATGCGCGATATAGCCCGAAGAGGTGGTGACGAAGACGGCGTCATCGGCCTCCTGCCGGTACGGCAGCGAAAGCCGCTCGTCCATCCAGCTCATCACCGGCTGAGCCAGGGACCCGTCTGCGCGCAGCACCGCCCGGCAGAAGCGGATCGTGCACAGGCCGATCCCGCGGATGTCGCCGGGATCGCCCGGGAACACCGCCAGCGCTTCGCGTACGGCGGCGGCGATGGAGTCCCACAGATCGTCGTCGGGATGCTCCCATCGACCCGGCGACGGCGACGAGTACGGGCGCAGGGGGACGCGAGACCGTGCATGGATCGCGCCGCGTGCATCGAGGATCAGGACCTTCGTGCTCTGCGAGCCGTTGTCGATCGCGACGACGTACCCTGCGCCCGGGTCGCTCACGTGCGAGACGCCGTCTCGATGTCGTCCAGCGGGTAGATCGTGCCTCTGTTCATGATCCCGTTCGGGTCGAGACCGTCCTTGAGAGTCCGCAGCAGCCGGTACGCCGTGCCGTGCTCTTCGTGCGTCCACGGCGTACGGTACTTGCCGATGCCGTGGTGGTGGACCATCGACCCTCCGAGCCGCAACGCCTCCTCGACGACGATCGCGTTGAGCGGTTCGTGGTACTCGGTGATCTCCTCCCTGGGATCGCAGGCGATGTCGTAGTCGTACACGAAGTACAGGTTCGTCCCGGTCTGGTAGCTGTGCGAGGAGTGCGCCCCGAGCATGGTGAGATCAGCCGCTCGCGGGAACTCGGTGCGGACCCGCCGCATCACGGATTCGAACAGCTCCTCGACGCCGGACCAGTCGATGGAGACCTCGGTCGTGTAGCCGAGGTGCGCGTTCTCGAGCATCTCCCGCTTCTCCGCGTCGATCTTGTCCTGGCCCCAGTTCAGGTTGTCGAACCAGTTCTCGATGAGTGCGGGGTCGACCCTGTCGTGCGGGATGTCTGTGAAGATCTCCTCCACGCCGGCAGCGGTGGCATCTGCGACCCCCTTCGGCCCCTCGGCGACGACGACCACCACCGCCCTGCCACCCGCGAAGTGCGAGAAGTGCTGCGCGGCGTCCTCCTCCGAGTAGGCGCGCGCGACCGACGGGTGGTACCCGGCGACGATGATGTCACGCAAGCCCGAGACCCCCTCGGGCAGAGAATCGACCAGGTATCCGAGGAAGCGGTTGTTCTCCGGCTGATAGGTGAACACCTTGACCGTGACCTCGGTGATCACTGCCAGTGCACCCTCGTTGCCGATCACGATGTGACGGATGTCCGGCCCCGCCGCGCGACGCGGGACGTTCTTGACCCGCACGACCTCGCCGTCGGGCAGCACGGCCTCGAGTCCGACGACCATGTCCTCGATGCCCCCGTAGAGCGTGGAGAACTGTCCGATCGAACGCGTCGCGACCAGGCCGCCCATCTGCGCGAGCGGCTTGGACTGCGGCGAGTGGCCCGTCGTGAGCCCCTGCGCGCGCAACGCGTCTTCGAGCACCTGCAGCGGCACGCCGCACTGGGCCGTCACCATCATGTCGACGGGGTCGATCTCGAGGATCGCGTCCATGCGTGAGCCGTCGAGCACGATGGAGTCGTCGACGATCGTCTCGAGGCCGCCCTCGGTCGCGGTGCGACCGGTGCGGGGCACGACGTTGACGAGGTTCTCATCGGCGAACGCGAGGATCGACGAGACATCGGAGGTCGATCGCGCGTAGACGATGGCGGCCGGGATCGGACCGTCGAAGATGCCGTGCACGGACGTGTACTTCTTGAAGCGGTCGACGCTCGCCTCGCGCAGCTCCTGCTCGTCGGTCTCGACCTGGTCGGCGCCGAGCATCTCCTGCAGACGGGTGACGATCTCCGCGCGTGAGAGAGCGGATCGTGAAGCAACCATGAAAAGGTGTCCTGTTCGTTGAAGGTGTCGGGGCGCCGGCTCAGCGCACCAGGTAGCCGCCGTCGACGGACAGGATGTGCCCGTTGACGAAGTCGGAGGCGGGGCTGGCCAGGAACACGGTCGCGCCCATGAGGTCCGCGACGTCTCCCCATCTCCCCGCCGGGGTGTGATCGACGATGCGTCGGTTGGCCTCGGAGTCCGACCGCGTCTCCTGGGTGATCGGGGTGGCGAAGTACCCGGGGGCGATCGCGTTGACCTGGATGCCGTGGCCTCCCAGCTCGTCGGCATACGCCTTGGTCAAGCCCGCGATGCCGTGCTTGGTCGCCGCGTACGCCGGCGATCCGAGTCCGCCGAGGAATGCGAACAACGAGGCGATGTTGATGATCTTGCCCGCACCCTGCGGGATCATTCGCTTCGCCACCTCGTGGGACATCTCGAACGCCGCCGTGAGATTCACGGCCACCATCGGGTCCCACTGCTCCCGGCCGAAGTCGGTGACGTCTGCGATGCGGCTGATCCCCGCCGAGTTGACGAGGACGTCGACGCCGCCCAGCGTCTCGACGCAGACGTCGACGACCCGGGCCGGCGCCCCCGCCGTGGTGATGTCGATGGTGAGCTCGTGATAGCGGACCCCGGCGGCGTCGAGGAGCGCGGCGGTCTCGCCCCCGTCATCGAACAGCGTCGGGACGAGAACGTCGGCTCCCGCCTTGGCGAGGGCGAGGGTGAACGCCTGGCCGAGGCCGGTGTTCCCCCCTGTGACGATCGCTCGCCGACCGCGCAGAGAGAAGTGGTCGAGGGAGAAGTCGGTGATGTGCACGGATGCCCTTTCAGGAGTGCGATTCGGCGAACGGGTCGGCGATGCCGATGTAGGTCGTCTCGAGGTACTCGTCGATGCCCTCGAACCCGCCCTCGCGGCCGATCCCCGACTGCTTGACGCCGCCGAACGGCGCTGCGGGGTTCGACACGAGTCCGGTGTTCAGGCCGAACATGCCTGTCTCCAGTCGTTCGGCGAGACGGAGGGCCCGGTTGACGTCGCGGGTGTAGGCGAAGCACACGAGACCGTACTCGCTCGCGTTGGCGAGGCGCACCGCCTCGTCCTCATCGCGGAACGTGGTGATCGGCGCGACGGGTCCGAAGATCTCCTGCTGCAGTATGCGGGCGTCCTGCGGCACGTCGACGAGCACGGTCGCGGGATAGAAGTAGCCGCGCCCCTGCGGAACGCTGCCACCCAGCGCGAGACGGGCGCCGTCCTCGATCGCTCCGGCGACGAGCTCCGCGACCTTGCCGCGTGTCGACTCGTCGACGAGCGGCCCGAGGGTCGAGGTCGGCTCGGTACCACGCGCGTTCACGTACTCGCCCATACGGGCGACCAGCCGCGACGTGAACTCCTCGGCCACGCTCTCGTGCACGAGGAACCTGTTCGCCGCCACACATGCCTCACCGCCGTTGCGCAGCTTCGCGAGCAGAGCGCCCTCCACCGCCGCCTCGACGTCCGCGTCGTCGAAGACGAGGAAAGGGGCGTTGCCGCCGAGCTCCATGGACACTCGGAGAACCTGGTGCGCGGCGTCCGCGATCAGGCGGCGACCCACCTCGGTCGACCCGGTGAACGACAGTTTCCGCAGTCGCGGGTCGGTGATGAGCGGCCCGGTCACTGCACCGGCGCGGGTTGTCGGGATCACGTTCACCACGCCGTCCGGCACTCCGGCTTCGCGCAGCACATCCGCGAACAGCAGCGCGGTGAGCGGGGTCAGCGCGGCGGGTTTGAGGACCGACGTGCACCCGGCGGCGAGCGCGGGGGCCACCTTTCGCGTCGCCATCGCGAGGGGGAAGTTCCAGGGGGTGATGAGGAGGCTGGGCCCGACCGGACGCTTCGCGACCAGCAGGCGGTTCCGGCCGTCCGGCGCTGTGGCATAGCGGCCGGAGATGCGCGGCGCCTCCTCGGAGAACCAGCGAAGGAACTCCGCGCCGTAGGCGACCTCCGCACGGGACTCCGCGAGCGGCTTGCCCATCTCGAGCGTCATCACCAGGGCGAAGTCCTCGGCACGCGCGGTCACGAGCTCGAACGCGCGGCGCAGGATCTCGCCGCGAGCGCGCGGCGCCGTGGCGGCCCAGCTCGCCTGGGCGTCGGCGGCGGCATCGAGCGCGGCCATGCCGTCCTCCGGCGTCGCGTCGGCGACTCGGGCGAGAACCTCGCCGGTTGACGGATCGTGCACCTCGAACGTGGCGCCCGAACTCGCGTCACGCCACTGACCGCCGATCAGCAGCCCCGAGGGGACGGCGGCGATCAGCTCGGCTTCGCGCGTCGCGGTCATGCGATCACCTCCCGCCGCAGGTCGTGTCCGAGGAGCTCCTCGTACAACCGGACGGGGGTCATCTCCCCCGCACTGTCGCCGTACCGGGCGCGGGCCCGACGGAAGATCTGCTCCACGAGCGACGACAGCTCGACCGGCATGCCGACCGAGCGCGCCAGATCCACGGAGAGACCGAGATCCTTGCAGGCGAGGGCGATCGCGAAGCCCTCGTCGTAGTCGCCGTCGTCGAGGATCGACAGCACGTCCCGCGAGACGAAGGTGCTGTCCGCGGGACTCGCCGTGAGCGCGGTGCGGAGGACTTCGAGGTCGACACCCGCGGCCACGCCGACGGACAGCACCTCGGCCGTCGCCACGAGGTGGGAGAACCACAGCTGGTTGATCATGAGCTTCACGGCGTACCCCGCCCCGTGGCCGCCCACGTGGAGGATCCGCTCAGGGTCCCCCATCGCCTCGAAGACGGGACGGAGTCGCTCGACGTCGTCGGCGTCACCGCCGATGAAGATCTGCAGCATGCCGTTCGCCGCTCCCACGGACATCCCGCTCACCGGTGCGTCGACCAGGTGCAGGTCGCGCTCGGGGTTCGCCGCTCTGACGCCCGCGAGCACCTCGGGCACTGAGGTCGACATGTCGATCCAGGTGCCGCCGTCGGGAAGCCCCGCGACCAGCCCGTCGGGCCCGGACGCCACCGCATCGACATGCTTGGGCGTGGGCAGCATCGTGATGACGAGGTCGCTCGCCTGGGCGACCTCGCGCGGCGTGGCCGCCCACTCCGCGCCGCCGGCGATCAGGTCAGCCGCCGATTCGCGGCGGAGGTCGGTGACGACGAGCGGGAAGCCGGCCGCCTGCAGGTTGCGGGTCATGCCCGAGCCCATGTTGCCGAGGCCGATGAAGCCGACGGTGGGCCGGGTCTCGACACGGGCGGTGTCGAGCACGGGGGTGGGAGAACTCATCTGTCGTGCGTGTCCTTCGAAGGGGTGGCGGATGCGGGGGTGAAGAAGGGGTTGTGCGGGGCGTGGCGAGCCTCGAGCACGTCGCCGAGCTCGGGCAGTGAGGCAGCGCCGTTCGCCAGGGCGGTGCGGGTCGCCTCGCGGTTGTTGCGGTAGACGACCTCGGCGTCGTCTGCTCCGGGGTTGACCCACACGGCCGCGATGAGCGCGTGCGTGTCGGTCGCCTCCGGCGGGATCACGCCATCGGCCACGGCATCCGCGACACCGGCGGCGACGCCTGCCTGAGCGGGTCCCCAGATGAGGAGTCCATGCTCGTCGCTCGCCGGAGCCGCCTTGGTGACGAACAACGTCAGCGGCTTGACCGGAAGAGACGGGCGCAGCACCGCCACGAACGGCACGTGCCCCTGGGTGGGGCCGGCGAGGGCCGTGGCCCACGCCGTCCCCGCCGGGCCTTCGCGATGGCCGAGGACCGTGTTGATGTGGGCCGCGTTCACGCCATCGCCGACGAAGCTCTCACCGAGTTGGAGCGTCGATGCCATCAGATGAGTCCCTGCTCCTCGAGCCAGTCGATCGCGACGTCTTCGGGGTCCTCGCCGTCGACGTCCACCAGGGCGTTGAGCTCCTGCATGACCTCGGTGGTCAGCAACGGGCTCAGCTCCGCCATCACGTCGGCGATCTCGGGGTAGTCGTCGAGCGTGCTCTGCGCGAGCGTGAAGCCTCCCTGGTAGCTGGGGAAGAACTCCTTGTCGTCCTCCATCACCACGAGGTCGAGGGCGGGGATGCGCCCGTCGGTCTGGAACACCTCGCCGAAGTTGCAGTCGTCACCCTTCTGCGTCGCGGTGTAGATGACGCCGGTGTCGAGCATCGTGACGTTCGAGTCGGGAGCATCGAAGCCGTAGGCCGCCTTCAGCCCGGGCCACCCGTCGTCACGGGTCGAGAACTCGCTCTCGATGCAGAACGTCTGATCGGCGCTCGGCAGGGCGGCGACATCGCTGAGCGTCTCCACGCCGAGCTCGTCGGCCTCGCTCTGGCGGATGGCGAACGCGTAGGTGTTGTTGAACGGGGCGGGGTCGAGCCATGCGATGCCGTTCTCGGCATCCGCCTCCTTGACCGCCTCGAACTGCGCCTCGGCTCCCTGCACCGGAGCTGTGTTGCCGTTGTAGGTGATCCACGAGGTGCCGGTGTACTCCCAGTACCCGAGGAACTGGTCGTTCTCGAGCGCCTGGCGAACGTTCGCCGAGCCGACGAGCTTGGTGTTCGCCTCGACGTCGGCGCCGTGCGCGTTGAGCAGCTCGGCGGTCATGTACGCGAGGATGTACTGCTCCGAGAAGTCCTTCGATCCGATCTCGCCGGTGAGGCCGTCCAGCTCGTCCCCCTGCGCGCCGGCACCGCCGCCGGCGCTGGAGGAGCAGCCGGTGAGGATGAGCGCGCCGACGGTGAGAGCCACGAAGGGGGCGGAGGCGATGGTGCGTGTTTTCATTGCGGGTTCCTTTCGGGAAGGGATGCGGTGTGTCAGAGACCCTTGGGGCGCACGATGTCCTCCACGACACCGGCGGCCCAGTCGATGAGCACGGCGATCGAGGCGACCAGGATGGCGCCGACGACGAGCACGGGATAGCGCTGCAGCTTGAGGCCGTTGATGATCATGTCGCCGAGACCGCCGGCGTTGATGAACGTCGCGACGGTGGCCACTCCGACCGCGAAGACAAGCGCCGTCCGGAGACCGGCGAGGATCACCGGCGAGGCCAGAGGGAGCTCGACCCGGCGCAGCACCTGGGCGGGCGTCATCCCCATCCCCCTCGCGGATTCGCGGATGCTGGGATCGACCTGCGCCAGGCCCGCGATCGTGTTCTGCAGGACGGGGAGGAACGAGTAGATCACGAGCGCGAGGAGGGCGGTGGTGAATCCGGTCTGCCAGACGATCGCGAGCAGGATCACCACGCCGATGGCCGGCGTGGCCTGGCCGATGTTGGCGATGCCGATCACGACGCCGCGGAAGACCCTCGAGGGAGATCTGCTCACCGCGATGCCCGCGGGGATCGCCAGGACGGCCACGAGGACCGAGGCGATGATCGACAGTACGAGGTGCTCGCCGATGCGCGCGGAGATGTAGTCGGCGTTGAGCGTGCGCTGCTCGATCGAGTCGAGCTCGAGGCTCGACACCCAGACATAGGTGAGCAGGAGCACGACGGCGACGACGATCAGCGGGATCGTCCGGCGCAGCAGCACCGGCATCTCCCTGCGGGGCGTGCTCTGAGTGCGCAGCACCGTCGTCGCCGACGGCACGACCAGCTGCGGGCCGGTCACGGTCAGACCTCCTCGGCGCGGCGCGCGGGGCCCTCGGCCCCCAGCGCCGCGGAGATCGACGACTGGTCGATCGAGCCGACGACGGCCCCGTCGCGCGTCACGTTGACGCGACGCGCGCCGGTGACGATGAGCGTATCGAGTGCCTCGCGCAGCGAGGCGTGCTCGTCGACGGTCGCGTCGGGAGCGCCCGGGTCGGCCGACGCGATACGCGCATCGGCGACCGGGATCAGCGCGAGGCGCTTGAGCGCGGCGCCCTCGCCGATGAATGAGCGGACGTAGTCGTTCGCCGGTTCGGCGAGGATGCGCGCTGGAGTGTCGAACTGCTCGATCTGGCTGCGGTCGCTGAGCACGGCGATCCGATCGCCCATGCGGATCGCCTCCTCGAAGTCGTGGGTGACGAAGATGATGGTCTTGCCGATGTCGGCTTGCAGTCGGAGGAACTCCGCCTGCAGCTTCTCTCGCGTTATCGGGTCCGTCGCGCCGAAGGGCTCGTCCATGAGCATCACGGGCGGGTCGGCCGCGAGCGCACGTGCGACGCCGACGCGCTGCTGCTGTCCGCCGGAGAGCTGTCGCGGGTATCGCTGGGCGAAGACGCCGGGGTCCAGCTGCACGGTGCGCAGGAGCTCGTCCACGCGCTCGGCGGTGCGCGCCTTGGACCAGCCGAGCAGCTTCGGCACGATCGCGATGTTCTCTGCGATGGTGAAGTGCGGGAAGAGGCCGATCTGCTGGATCACATAGCCGATGTGGCGCCGCAGCTCGTTGCCGTCGAGCGACAGCACGTCGTCGCCGTTGATGCGGATCGACCCCGACGTCGGCTCGATGATCCGGTTGATCATCTTCATGGTCGTCGTCTTGCCGCAGCCGCTGGGGCCGACGAACATGATGAGCTCGCCCGGCTCCACGCGCAGGGAGAAGTCCTCGACGGCCGGAGCCTCCTGGCCCGGATACTGCTTCGTGATGTGGTCGAGCACGATGTCGACTCCGCCCTGCTGGGCGGCGAGCGACGTCAGGACGCCGGTGTTCGTGGTGGTGTCAGGCACGGAGACCCCTTGATGTGGTGAGGCGGGCGACGAGCACGAGGATGCCGTCGAGGAGCAGCGCGAGGAGGATCACGGCCACGGTGCCCGTGAGTGCGTAGTTGAGGGCGTTCTTCGACCCGAGCGAGCTGAGGCCCTTGAAGATGTACTCGCCGAGGCCCGGGCCGGCGACGTACGCGGCGATCGCCGCGATGCCGACCGTGAGCTGCGCCGCGACCCGGACGCCGGTCATGATGACGGGCCAGGCGATGGGCAGCTGGACGGTGAACAGGATGCGGGTGGGACCGAGGCCCATGCCGCGTGCCGATTCGAGCACGGACAGGGGCACCTCGCGGAGGCCGACGACCGTGTTGCGCACGACGGGGAGCAGCGAATAGAAGACCAGAGCCACGACTGTCGGAAGCCATCCGAGGCCGAGCACGGGGCTCAGGAGCGCCAGGAGCGCGAGCGACGGGATCGTGATGGCCACGGCGGATGCCGTCAGCACGGTGGTCCTCGCGATGCGGCGGTTGCGGACGAGGATGCCGAGGCCGATCCCGATGATCGCGGCGAGCGCGACCGAGACCAGGACGACGACGAGGTGATCTCGGGTGAGCTCGAGGATGTCGTCGGCGCGGCGTGTGAGGAAGGCCGTGAGGTCTTCCCAGTTGAATCCGGTCAAGAGGGCTCCTGTCTCGTCGTTGAGGCCGGTACCGGGTGTGTCACCAAAGTAATCCCAGTAACCATTTCGTCAAAGCCTGTTGTGTTTATGGCAACAGCCGGAACTATGATGGGGCGATGACCTCTCCACGTCCGACCGCGAGGCGCAACACCTCCGGTCTCGCTCGCGACATCGAGATCCTCGAGCTCCTCGGCTCCGACGAGGCGCTGCGCGCCGGAGGGATGGGGGTCTCCCAGGTGGCGCAGGCCACCGGACGCGACAAGGCGGTGGTGTCTCGCACACTCGCCACGCTCGCCGAGACCGGGCTCGTCGAGCGGGACGACGACTCCCTCCGGTACCTCCTGGGACCGCGCCTCTACGCGCTCGCGGCGCACACTGCGACATCGACCCTCGTCCACGCGTCGCGCAGCATCCTGCGCCGTCTGGTGCAGTCCACGCGCGAGACGAGTCATCTCTGCGTGCTCCGCGGGGGAAACGTGCTGACACTGCTGAGCGAGCTCAGCCCGCACGACGTGCGCACGACGGGGTGGGCGGGGACGACGACCGCCGCCTGGCGCACCCCCTCCGGTCGCGCGCTGCTCAGCGACTGGGACGAGGAGGCGCTGGCCCGCTGGTACGAGGACCACGGGCAGGATCAGCCGCTCGTCGGCAGGTTCGATCAGGCTGATCCGTCGGGCTTCCCGGTGCTCGACGCACCTCCTGCCGGCAACGCGCCGGTGACGGATTTCGCGAGTCTGCTCACCGAGCTGGAGCGCATCCGCGAGCAGGGGTTCGCACTGTCGGATGAAGAACTCGAGTTCGGCGTGGTCGCTGCGTCGGCTCCGATCACCGATTTCACCGGCCGGATCGTCGCGGCCGTGAACGTGAGCGCACCCAAGGCGCGGATCGGTCCTCGGCTCGACGCTCTGGGTGCACTGGTCGGCCGCGCCGCGCGTGAGCTCTCCGCACGTCTGGGCGACGACCGAGTCGGCCACGCCTGAACGAAGGCGGCATCCGCTCCGCCGCCGTCACCCGATGCCCCGAGCACCTTCCCAGATCGCCGCCGAGAGAGGCGACGCGTCGCCCGCATGGATGCGCTGCCAGTTGCGGCCACCGCGTGCGAAGGACTGCAGGACGCCGGTCGGCACGCGTCCCGGCGCCATCGGGTCGGCGAGCCAGTCGCAGGGCCGCACGTGCACGAGGTCGCAGCCGAGGGCATCCGATGAGCCGTCATAGCGCCACGACCCCGTCAGCCGTCCCAGCCAGAACAGCCCGTCGAGGTCTCGCGTCCACACGAACGCGCCCTCCGGCACGGCCGCGAAGCGCTCGAGACGTCTCGCCATCCGTTCGCCGTGGCGGCGGTCCACCGCGGCGAGAGCGGCCTCGAGGGAGACGGGGGCAGCGTCCACGCGACCGCCCACACCGCAGATCCCCCGGCGCAGGGCTCGTTCCACGGCGACGCCCGGGGCGACGCCATCGTCACGGGAACGCATCGGCGCGCGATACACGGGGGTCGTCACGAGATCGGCACCAGCGCGGCCTCGACGGCGTCGGCGTCGATCGTCACGGTCATCATGGTGCAGACGGGCTGGCGGCGTCGATCCGTCGGCGAGCCCGGGTTGAGCAACCGCAGCCCCGACGGCGCCACCGTGTCCCACGGGATATGGGAATGGCCGAAGACCAGCAGGTCGACATCGGGGAACGCGTCATCCATGCGCTGCTCCCGCCGCGCCGCGGGCCCGGTCTCGTGCACGACGGCGATCCGCACATCCTCCACGCGCACATGCGCCACCTCCGGCAGACGCTCGCGGAGCTCGGGGCCGTCGTTGTTCCCGAAGACGCCGTGCAGCACCGCGGCCCGCGACTCGAGGAGCTCGAGCGTCGGAAGATCGACCCAGTCACCCGCGTGGATCACGATGTCGGCCTCGTCGACGGCGCGCAGCACCGCATCGGGCAGTCGTCGTGCCCGCTTCGGCACGTGGGTGTCGGCCAGCAGCAGCAGTCTCGTCGTCACAGCATCCGCCTTCGCTCTCCTCCCCGACTCTACGCACGCACCGCCGTCGACCAGATGTCACACGCACCCAGGAGACTCCCAGGAAGGCGTAAGATCACCCGAGTGCCCTGGTATACCAGGCACGGATACGAGGGAGCAGCATGAGTACGTCCACAGCGCCAGCCAATCCGCGGTCGCGCGTCATCACCGCGAGCCTGGTCGGCACCACGATCGAGTTCTACGACTTCTACGCCTACGCGACGGCGGCCGTACTCGTCTTCCCGGTGCTGTTCTTCCCCACCGGCAACGACACGACGTCGCTGCTCTCGTCGTTCGCCGTCTTCGGCGCAGCCATGGTGGCCCGCCCCATCGGCGCCGTGGTGTTCGGCCACTTCGGCGACAAGTTCGGCCGCAAGGCGACCCTCGTCGCATCGCTGCTGACCATGGGAATCGCGACCTTCGTGATCGGTCTGCTCCCCACCTTCCAGCAGATCGGCTGGTGGGCGGCGCTGCTGCTTCTCATCCTCCGGCTGTTCCAGGGCTTCGCCCTCGGCGGCGAGTGGTCGGGTGCCGCGCTGGTCGCGACGGAGAACGCCCCCGCCGGAAAGCGGGCCTGGTACGGCACGTTCCCGCAGCTCGGCGCGCCGCTCGGCTTCATCATCGCGAACTTCCTGTTCCTGGGGATCAACTGGCTCCTGCCGCACTCCGAGAACCCCGCCCTGAAGTCCGAGGCCTTCCTGTCGTGGGGCTGGCGGATCCCGTTCCTGTTCTCCGCGATCATGGTCATCATTGGCCTCTGGGTGCGCCTCAAGCTCGTCGAGTCCGACACCTTCAAGAAGGCCGAGGAGAAGGGCGTGATCCGCAAGCTCCCGCTCGCCACGGTCTTCCGTCACCACTGGAAGCAGCTGATCCTCGGCACGTTCATCATGCTGGCGACGTACGTGCTGTTCTACCTGATGACGAACTTCACCCTCGCCTACGGCACGAAGGCCGCGTCCCTCGAGACCGCGTCCGCAGCCGCGCAGGCGGCGGCTGAGGCGGCGGGCAACGACTTCGACGCCTCGGCGTTCGCCGCGCAGTTCTATCCGGGTCTCGGATTCGGGTACACCGACTTCGTGCTGATGCAGATCATCGGCGTGGTGTTCTTCGGCATCTTCACCCTGCTGTCCGGTCCGATCGCCGACAAGATCGGACGCCGCCGGCTGCTGCTGTGGGTCACGGGTCTCATCATCGTGTTCGGTCTGACCTTCAACGCGTTCCTGCTGCCGGCGGTCGATCCGAAGTTCACCGGTGCGCTCGCACAGGCCTTCCTCGTCTTCGGCTTCATGCTGATGGGCGCGACCTTCGGCCCCATGGGCGCGCTGCTGCCGGAGCTCTTCCCGACGAACGTGCGCTACACGGGATCTGCGATCTCGTACAACGTCTCGTCGATCCTCGGCGCCGCTGTCGCGCCGATCATCGCCGTGTGGCTGTGGGAGCTCGGCGACGGCGCTCCGTGGCTCGTCGGCCTGTACCTCTCGGTCATGGGCGTGCTGACGTTCATCGCGCTCTTCCTCTCGAAGGAGACCAAGGACAACGACTACGAGTCCGACCTCGGAGTGGCCGCGGCCGTCGAGCTCTGACGCCTCCGGAATCCGTCGAACGGCCGCATCCCTTCGGGGGTGCGGCCGTTCGCCTTTCGAGGGTCGGCCGTCCGCGCGCTGACGACGTGCGCGGTGGATGTGGGGCCGGAGGCGTGCCGCTGCGCTGGCCCGCAGCCCGGCCGGATGCGGGGCCGGAGGCGTGCCGCTGCACCGGCCCGGCCGGATGCGGGGTCAATAACGCACCGGCGAAGGCCGTTTACGGTGCGAAATCGACCCCGCACGCCGCGCGAGGTGGGGAATCGACCCCGCACGCGGCGCGAGGTGCGGAATCGGACCCCGCACCGCCCGCCGCAGTGCATGCGCGGCAGAATCGCACCACGCGCAGCCGCCGCCGGATGCGGGGTCAATAACGCACCGGCGAAGGCCGTTTACGGTGCGGAATCGACCCCGCACGAGGCCGCCGCAGTGCATGCGCGGCAGAATCGCACGGCGCGCGGCCGCGGCCGGATGCGGGGTCAATAACGCACCGGCGAAGGCCGTTTACGGTGCGAAATCGACCCCGCACGACGCGCGAGGTGCGAAATCGACCCCGCACGCGGCGCGAGATGCGAAATCGACCCCGCACCGCCCGCCGCAGTGCATGCGCGGCAGAATCGCACCACGCGCAGCCGCCGCCGGATGCGGGGTCAATAACGCACCGGCGAAGGCCGTTTACGGTGAGAAATCGACCCCGCACGCGGCGCGAGATGCGCAATCGACCCCGCAGCGCGGCCCGCGAGCCACGGCACGCGGGAGTCCGAGTGCGTCCCGCGACGCCGGCGTGATCCCGGAATGACTCGCCGGGATCACCCGAGGATCCGGTCTCCCTGATGTCGAGCAGCGCGACAGCGCCTCAGTAGGTCGCGCTCACGGTGCGGGTCTCGCCGTCGAGCGCCATCGTGCCCCCGAACGGCACGATCCACTGCGGCCTGGTGTGGCCGAACGGCACGCCCACGCACACGACGGCGTCGGGGTTGTACCGCGAGACCACGTCGACGACCGCGTCTCGCTGAGCGGCGCGGAGCGCATCGGCCTCGTCGGGCGAGGGGTGGAAGTCGAAGTCGCTCACCGGCGGTCGCGCCACCGCCACACCGGCGACCGCTCCGAGGATGCCTCGCTCCCCCAGACCTCTGAGCCAGCGCGCCACCCAGCTCGCGGCGGGGCGCTCCTCGCTCGTCTCCAGCAGCAGGATGCCGCCGCGGAGATCCTCGATCGGCGGCAGACGATCCACGAGCGCGAGCTGGTCGATGACCTCGAGGCAGCCACCCCAGGTGCGTCCTTCGACTCGTGCGGCGGGGCCCGACCAGGTCCACGGTTCGGTCGCGACGCGGTCGCCGTACTCGGTGAGCGCCCGCGGGTCCGCCCAGCGGCGGCCGACGTCCTCCGACTCCCCCGGTTCGGTGAGCTCGATCGCGCCGCCGTCGAGAAGGGCGGCCAGGAGCGAGCGCCGGTGGACATCGTCGACGGCGGGACCGGGCCCCAGGTGGACCGCGGTCGAACCGCCGTAGTAGCCGCGGATGCTCAGGCTCCACAGCCAGTTCAGGATGTTCGTGTTGTCGCTGTACCCGAGGAAGGGCTTGGGATCGGCCAGCGCGAGGGTGGGGTCGAGATGCGGGACGACGAGCACCTGGTCGTCGCCGCCGATCGTCGCGACGATCGCGCGGATCTCGGGATCCGCGAAGGCCGCGTTCACGTCGGCTGCTCGCGCCTGCGGGCTCGCATCGAGCTGTCGCGTCGTGGGGTACTCGACCGGGATCAGCCCGGTCAGATCCTCGAGGCGGCGAAGAGCCTGCGCGTGCAGCTCCGGGGCGACCGCGGGCGCGGCGAAGGCGGGCGAAAGCACGGCGACCTTGTCGCCGGCGACGGGCTTGGTTGTCGACAGCATCCGCCCAGTCTGTCAGTGCTCGCCACCGGCGCCCGGAGGTCAACATGAGTTGACAAAGAAGCCGTCGTCAACAAGTATTGACGCAGGAGGTGCACCATGACCCTGAAGACCGCGATCGCCCAGCACGACGGCAACGAACCCATCGCCGAGCTCCATCGGCTCGCCGGCCTGCGTTCGGAGATCGCCCGCGCCGAGGAGAGCCAGGTGCGGCGGGCTCGCAACCTCGGGTACTCCTGGCAGGCGATCGCCGGCGCGCTCGGCGTCTCGAAGCAGGCCGCGCATCGCCGCTTCGGCGGACGCTGACGCCCTCAGCCCACCCACAGGAATCGCCCGAGAACGAAGTACGGTCGAAGTACCCCTTTCAGAACGAGGTCCCGCATGTCCAGCACGGCGACGTCACGCCGACGCGGACGGGGCGCGCAGCACGACGGTCCGCGCGCCACATTCCGTCAGCTCCTCCCCTTCCTCTTCGAGCACAAGCGCACGCTCGTCGTCGTCGCGGTGCTCAGCGTCTTCGGCGCAGCGACATCGCTCGCGCAGCCTCTGCTGGTCGGCCAGGTGATCGAGGCCGTGCAGTCCGACCGGGGCCTCGGCATCCTCGTCTGGCTGCTGATCGGATTCGTGGTGATCTCGTCGATCATCTCCGGCTATCAGCACTATCTGCTGCAGCGCACCGGCACCGCGGTCGTGTATTCGAGTCGGCGCAAGCTCATCGCCCGCATCCTGCACCTGCCGATCAGCGAGTTCGACGCCCGCCGCACCGGCGACCTCGTCTCCCGCGTCGGCACCGACACGACGCTGCTCTACGCCGTGCTCACCCAGGGACTGGCGGATGCCGTCGGCAGCGCGCTCCTGTTCGTGGGCGCGCTCATCGCGATGCTCGTGATCGACCCGGTGCTGCTCCTGCTCATCGTCGTGGTCATCGGCGCGTCGGTCGTCGTGGTCACCGTTCTGAGCGGCCGCATCCGCACGGCATCCACCGCCCAGCAGGAGAAGGTCGGCGATCTCGCCTCCGGCGTCGAGCGTGCGGTCGGCTCCATCCGCACCGTCCGCGCGTCGGGCGCCACCGAGCGCGAGACCGAGTCCGTGTCACGGCTCGCATCCGACGCCTACGGCATCGGCGTGCAGATCGCCAAGGTCTCGTCGCTCGTCGTGCCGATCGCCGGCATCGCGCTGCAGCTGTCCCTTCTCGTCGTGCTCGGCGTCGGCGGATTCCGCGTCGCCTCGGGCACCATCACGATCGCATCGCTGATCACGTTCATCCTGTTCCTGTTCATGCTGGTGATGCCCCTCGCCACCACCTTCGGCGCGATCACGTCGGTGAACCAGGCTCTCGGAGCGCTCGGCCGCATCCAGGAGGTGCTCGACCTGCCGACCGAGACGCAGGGCGATGCCGAGATCGCCGCGTCGCTGCCCACAGAGGATCCGCAGCCCGATGCGCCGGCGATCGAGTTCCGCGACGTGCGCTTCCGCTACCCGGAGAACGTCGTGGCCGCCAGGCAGGCCGCGGCCGAGGCCGCGCGGATCCTGCTCGCCGACGCTCATCTCGACACGGCCGAGGAGACCACGGTCGACGAGGCCGCGTCGATGGAGCGCGACGTGCTCCGCGGCGTCTCGTTCTCGGTGCCGCAGGGTGCACGCGTCGCCCTCGTCGGCCCCAGCGGCGCCGGAAAGAGCACGATCCTGTCGCTCATCGAGCGGTTCTACGACCCGACGGGCGGGTCGATCCGACTGCGCGGGCACGACGCCCGCACCTTCCCGCGCGACGAGCTGCGCGCGCAGTTCGGCTACGTCGAGCAGGACGCCCCGACTCTCGCGGGAACACTCGGCGACAATCTGCGGCTCGCCGCTCCCGAGGCCTCGGACGAGCGCTGCGAGCAGGTGCTGCGCGCGGTCAACCTCGGCGATGTGCTCGATCGCAACCCCCTGCGTCTCGATGCGCCCGTCGGCGAGGACGGCGTGATGCTCTCGGGAGGAGAGCGCCAGCGCCTCGCGATCGCGCGCGCGCTCCTCACGGAGGCGCCGATCCTGCTGCTCGACGAATCGACGTCCTCGCTGGACGGCGTCAACGAGCAGCGGATGCGGGAGGCGATCGACGCCGTCTCCGCCGATCGCACGCTCATCGTGATCGCGCACCGCCTGTCGACCGTGGTCGACAGCGACGTGATCGTCGTCCTGCAGGACGGCGTGGTCGTGGGCCAGGGCACGCACGCCGAGCTCGTGGAGTCGACGCCGCTGTATCGCGACCTCGCTCGGCACCAGCTGCTGGCCTGACGCAAAGACGCAGCACGGTTCGTCTCGCTCCGCTCGCTCCGCGTCCGAGGGCGACGCGAAGGCGGGATGTCGGGGACCACTCAGCCATGGGTTCGTCTCAGACATCCCGCCTTCGCGGGTCTATGGGGGTGTGAGACGCCGGCTCCCCCGAACCGGCGCCCCGTCCGTCACGCCTTGTCGAGGCGGTAGCGGAGCGACGCCAGCTCGGCGCGCAGCGCGGCGGGGACCTTGTCGCCGAAGGTGTCGTAGAACTCCTCCGTGAGGTCCGCCTCCGTCCGCCATGCGTCGACGTCGACGGAGAAGAGCTCCTCGAGGTCGGCCTCGGGCACGTCGATGCCGTCGAGATTGAGGTCCGACACGACCGGAAGCCGACCGATCGGGCTCTCCACTGTCGACACCTCACCCGAGATGCGACGGATGATCCAGTCGACGACACGCGAGTTGTCGCCGAACCCGGGCCACAGGAAGCGACCGTCAGCTCCTCGACGGAACCAGTTCACCTGGAAGATGCGCGGAGCGCGGTCGAAGCGTAGGCCGCGGCCCACCTTGAGCCAGTGCCCGAAGTAGTCGGCCATGTTGTAGCCGCAGAACGGGAGCATCGCGAAGGGGTCGCGGCGAAGCTCGCCGACCTTCCCCTCGGCGGCGGCGGTGCGCTCGGACGAGATGTTCGAGCCGAGGAACACGCCGTGGGTCCAGTCGGTGGCCTCGACGACGAGCGGGACGTTGGTGGCGCGGCGTCCGCCGAACAGGATGACGTCGAGCGGCACCGCCTCCTCCCAGTCCTCCGAGATCTGGGGGCACTGCGCGGCCGACACGGTGAAGCGCGAGTTGGGGTGCGCAGCCGGACGACCGGAATCCGGAGTCCAGGGGTTGCCCTCCCAGTCGGTGAGGTTCGGCGGCGCCTGGTCGGTCAGGCCCTCCCACCACACGTCACCGTCCGGCCGCAGTGCGACGTTGGTGAAGATCGTGTTGCCCCACAGCGTCTCCACGGCGGTGACGTTCGTCGACTCGCCGGTGCCGGGCGCGACGCCGAAGAATCCGGCCTCGGGGTTGATCGCCCAGAGCCTGCCGTCGTCGCCGGGGCGGATCCAGGCGATGTCGTCGCCGAGCGTCTCGACGCGCCATCCGGGGATGGTCGGGCGGAGCATGGCGAGATTCGTCTTGCCGCATGCCGAGGGGAAGGCCGCGGCGACGTGGTACGCCTTGCCCGCGGGGTCGATGACGCGGATGAGCAGCATGTGCTCCGCGAGCCAGCCCTCGTCGCGGGCGATGACGGAGGCGATGCGCAGCGCGAAGCACTTCTTCGCGAGGATCGCGTTGCCGCCGTAGCCCGAGCCGAACGAGTAGACCTCGAGCGTCTCGGGGAAGTGCACGATGTACTTGTCGTCGTTGCACGGCCACTCGACGTCGGGCTCGCCGTCGGCGAGAGGAGCACCGACCGAGTGCACGGTCTTCACCCAGGGAGCACCCTCCGCGATCTGCCGGGTGACGGCATCGCCCACGCGGGTCATGATGCCGATCGAGGCGACCGCGTACTCGCTGTCGGTGACCTGGACGCCGATGTGCGACAGCGGCCCGCCCACGGGGCCCATCGAGAACGGCACGACGAACATGGTGCGTCCGCGCATCGACCCCTCGAAGATCTCCGTCATCTTCTCGCGCATCTGCGCGGGATCCGCCCAGTTGTTCGTCGGACCTGCATCCTCTTCGCGCTCGGATGCGATGAAGGTGCGCCCCTCGGTACGGGCGACGTCGCTGGGGTGCGACCGGGCGAGGTACGAGCCCGGACGCCACTCGGGGTTGAGCTTGATGAGCTTGCCCTCGTCGACGAGACCTCGCAGCAGCCAGTCGTTCTCGGCCCGCGAGCCGTCGACCCAGTGGATGCGCGCCGGCTGGGTGAGTGCCGCGATCTCGTCGACCCACGCAGACAGCTCGGACATCGCGGGGGTGTCGTACGTGGGCGCGGTCCCGAAGGTGCGCACGGGTGCGACGGATGCTGTCCGAGGGCTGAAGACTTCGGCGATCGCCATGTCTGCTCCTTTGAAGTGGGGGCCGTACACCTATCTTCTTCCGGCTCTGAGCCGACTTTCCGGCATTTCGAGCGATAAGAATGCTGATTCTTTAGATAGCATCAAGGAATGGCTCCCTCCGGCATCCACCTCACGACCCTCGGCCACCGCATCCGCCACCACCGACTCTCGAGCGGCTTCACGCTCGACGAACTCGGCGCGGCGGTGGGTGTCGCGGGGTCGCAGCTCAGCCTGATCGAGAACGGCAAGCGAGAGCCGAAGCTGTCGCTTCTGCAGGCGATCGCACACGCGACCGGCACCGAGGTCACCGATCTCATCTCCGGCGAGCCGCCGAACCGGCGGGCGGCCCTCGAGATCGAGCTGGAGCGCGCCCAGGAGAGCCCCGTGTTCCGGCAATTGGGCATCGCGCCGGTGCGTGTGACGAAGGGCATGAGCGACGAGACGATCGAATCCGTGCTCGGGCTGCACAGAGAGCTGCAGCGTCGCGAACGCGAGGCCATCGCCACGCCGGAAGAGGCCCGCCGGGCGAACACCGAACTGCGACTGCGGATGCGCGCGCAGCACAACTATCTCGCCGACATCGAGAAGCTCGCCGAGAAGCAGCTGCGATCGGCAGGGCACGTCCAGGGCGCGGTGACGCACCGCACGGTGAGCATCATGGCGGAGAAGCTCGGATTCGAGCTCATCTACGTCAACGACCTCCCCCACTCGACCCGGTCGGTGACCGACCTGGAGAACGGCCGCATCTACCTGCCCCCGGCGTCCATCCCGGGTGGTCACGGACTGCGGTCCATGGCCCTGCAGGCGATGGCGCATCGTCTTCTCGGGCACACGCCGCCGACCGACTACGCCGACTTCCTCCAGCAGCGGCTCGAGATCAACTACTTCGCGGCGTCGTGCCTCATGCCCGAGACCGCCTCCGTGGCGTTCCTTCAGCAGGCGAAGAAGGATCGCAACCTGGCGGTCGAGGACTTCCGCGATGCCTTCGGCGTGACGCACGAGGCGGCGGGCATGCGGATGACCAACCTCCTCACGCAGCACCTCGGCATGGAACTGCACTTCCTCCGCGTCGACGAGACCGGGGCGATCACGCGGGTCTACGAGAACGACGGACTGCCGTTGCCGATGGACGTCACCGGAGCGGTCGAGGGCCAGCGCGTGTGCCGCAAATTCCAGGCGCGCAGCGCGTTCACGCAGCAGAATCGCACCACGGAGCACCACCAGTACACGGACACCCCGTCGGGGACCTTCTGGTGCGCGACGCAGACCGGCTCGTCGAGCGAGGGGGAGTTCTCGATCACCGTCGGTGTGCCCTTCGACGATGCGCGCTGGTGGCGCGGACGCGAGACGGCCGACCGAGCGGTGTCGACCTGCCCCGACGAGTCGTGCTGCCGACGCCCGTCCACTGATCTCGCCGAGCGGTGGAGCGGCAAGGCCTGGCCGAGCGCCCGGGTGCACACCCACATGTTCTCGCCGCTCCCCCGAGGCGCGTTCCCCGGTGTGGACGACAACGAGGTCTACAGCTTCCTCGGGCGTCACGCCAGCGAGTGATCGGGGCGAGTCCGCCGCTCAACCCTCCATGAAGCGCGCGAACCGGGCGAGGGCGGCGGCCACGGCCGCGTCGTCGACCGGCTCGTGGAACAGTTCCGGCGGCGCGCCCATCGATGCGGCGGCGTGCGTCCAGCATCCGATCACCCGCCCCTCCTCGATGAGCGTCGCCCGCACCATGCCGTTCTTGCCGGGCCCCACCGCGGCGAGGTGCTCCGGAGCGCACACGGCCGTGCGGTCGGCGTAGGAGATGTAGTACTCGTCGAACGCGCCGAGCGCGAGGACGGATGCCGCGCCCGCCGACCGTCGTGGGCGGGTGGCGGCGGAGAACACACCTGCCTCGACCTCGACGACGCGGCCCGCAGCCCGGTCCCGCGCCTCCCGCGACTCCCCCAGCGTCAGGCCCGACCACCAGGCGAAGTCGGCGACGCCGGCGGGTCCGTGGCCGTCGATGTAGCGGACGAAGAGCTCGGCGAGCGGGTCGTCGGGCGTGGCATGCTCGCGGATGTGCGCGTCCACGGGCACGAAGCGCTGCTCGCGGGCGACTCCGTCGCGCGCGACGACCGGCCCCTGGCAGATCAGACCGTCGAGCGTGAGGACGTTCAGCAGGTGGATGCCGCGCTGCCCCGTGGGGTCGATCCCCACGCCCTCGAACACGGCGAACACCTCGGCCCTGGTGAGACCGCCCTCGCGCAGCCGGGGCATGATCGCAGCGACGGCGCCCGCGATCATGGCCTCGTCGATGCCGAGGTCGCGCTGCCGCGACGCTCCCTGCCGGCGCTGCCGCTCGGCGGTCACCGAGAGCACCCATCGCAGATCCCGCGCGGGAATGGTGTGCAGTGTGCCGCGCATGGTCCAGGCCCGTACGAGCTCACCCCGGTCGAAGGCGCGGTCCACGGTGCGGATCGTCGGCTCGCCGCGGGTGCGGGTGGCGAGCGCCCACCGCCCGGCCGTGAAGTCCTGGCTCTGCACCGCGAGCATGTGCGACGCCGCCTCCCCCACCGACGCCGCGGGCGCGGAGAGGCGATGCGAGCGCAGCCGCTCCGACAGCAGCGTCGAGGTCGTCATGGCCCCATCATGCCCGGTGCCGCCGACACGCGTGCGACGCCGCACGCGCGCGCTCAGCCGTGCAGAGTGACCTCTCGGCGCGCGGGCAGCACCACGGGGTGCGACCCCGCCATGACCTCGAGCACACGGATGACCTGGCACGAGTACCCGTACTCGTTGTCGTACCAGACGTACAGCACGACGTCATCGTCGGTCGCGATGGTCGCCAGCCCGTCGACGATCCCCGCTCGATGCGAGCCGACGAAGTCCGTCGACACGACCTCGGGGCTCTCGACGTAGTCGATCTGCTGGCGGAGCTTCGAGTGGAGGGATACCCGGCGCAGGTAGTCGTTGAGCTCTTCTCTCACCGCCGGGCGATCGAGCGTGAGGTGCAGCACGGCGAGCGACACGTCGGGCGTCGGCACCCGGATCGCCGATCCCGTGAGCTTGCCCTCGAGTTCGGGTAGCGCCCTGGCGACGGCCTTCGCGGCACCGGTCTCGGTGATGACCATGTTCAGCACTGCCGAGCGTCCGCGGCGGTCGCCGCTGTGGAAGTTGTCGATGAGGTTCTGATCGTTCGTGAACGAGTGCACGGTCTCGACGTGACCGCGGCGGATGCCGTACGCCTCGTCGACGGCCTTCAGCACCGGCGTGATGGCGTTCGTGGTGCACGAGGCGGCCGTGACGATGCGGTCCTCCGGCGTGATCGTGCCGTCGTTGATGCCGTGGACGATGTTCTTCAACGCCCCCTTGCCCGGCGCGGTCAGCAGCACGCGTGCGACGCCGGTGGACTCGAGATGGCGGCTGAGGCCGGCCTCGTCGCGCCAGCGCCCCGTGTTGTCGACGACGATCGCGTCGCGGATGCCGTACGCGGTGTAGTCGATCGTCGAGGGGTCGTCGGAGTAGATCACCTGGATGCGGGTGCCGTTGGCGATGATCTGCTCGGCCTCCTCGTCGACCGTGACGGAGCCTGCGAAGCGACCGTGCACGGAGTCGTGCAGCAGCAGCGAGGCGCGCTTGACCAGGTCGTTGTCGGCTCCGCGCCGCACGACGATCGCGCGGAGCCGGAGCCCGCTGCCTCCTCCGGTGTGGGCGATGAGGATGCGGGCGAGCAGTCGACCGATGCGGCCGAAGCCGTACAGCACGACATCGGTGGGCGGCGCGGGGACCGCTCCGACAGCGGGCGCGAGGGCGTCGGCGACGTGGGCGGCGAGCTCCTGCCCGCTCTCCGCTCGCCCCTCCACCAGACGAGCCACGTCGATCGACGAGGCCCCGGGAGCGAGCGCGTGGATCGCCTCGAGCACGGCGAGGGTCTCGTCGAGGGGGATCTGCTGGTGTCCGAGCTGCGCCACGCGATCGTGCACCTCGACGATCCCGGTCGCGGAGAGTCCGAGCAGCCGGTGCCCGTGGAGGGAGGTGACCACGTCGCGCTCGCGCTTGAGTGCGCCGATCAGCGGGATCATCCGCTCGGCCAGCTCTTCTCGCGCCGTCCAGTCGTCGTGGGGTGCGGCGATTACGTTCATCTGCGTCCTTGCATGTGTGAGCGCGCGCCGAGGTCGCCGGCGCGCGGGATTGCCGGGTGAGCTTCGGGGGATGCGACCAGCCTACGCGGCGCGCGGCGGGCTTTCGAATCGCCGCTGCGCACGTGCGACTGTTGCGTCTACAGTGGGAGAATAATGACTCACGGCATACACGGCCACGACGCCGACCTGATCATCCGCGGCGGACGCATCCACACCCTGGACCCGTCGGACTCCGTCACCCATGCGCTGGCCGTGCGAGGAGGACGCATCACCGCGCTCGGCGACGACGCCGAGGCGCTCTCGGCACGCGAGACGATCGAGCTCGACGGTCGGACTGCCGTTCCCGGCATCAACGACGCCCACCTGCATGCCGCCTGGCTCGGCGCCCGCTGGCCGCATCTGTTCTTCGGCGACACTCCCCCGGAGCAGCAGCCCGCGGGACGACTGGTCTCGACTCCCGACGAGCGCCGAGCAGCACTGCGAGGCGCCTGGTCGCTGCTCGCCGAGCTCGGCATCACGAGCTACACGGAGCCGGGGATCGGCCCGGGCGAGGACGACGGAGAGACGGGATGCTTCGGCACGACGATGCTCGACACCTACCTCGACCTGCACCGCGAGCGCATGCAGACGTCGCGCGTCACCCTGCTGCGGCTGTTCGGGACCATCGACGGCGAGAGCACGCTCGACGACTTCGAGAGAGGCATCCGGAGCAGCGTGCCGACCACGGATCCCCGGTGGCTCGCGATCACCGGCGTGAAGATCTTCGCCGACGGCATCCCGCCGATGGCGACGGCCTGGGTGCAGGACCCCTACCTCGACGGCTCGCACGGAGAGCTGCTCACCCGTGGCGCCGTCGAGCCGGTCGAGGCGTTCCGCCGCATGGTGCGGCTCGCGGCGGGCCGCGGACTCCAGGTCGCGGTGCACGCGACCGGCGACCGCTCGATCTCGGAGTTCCTGGCCGTCCTCGAGAGCCTCGACCCGGCCACCGCGACGCCCGCGACGGGCCCGCACTATGTCGTGCACGGCGACCTCGCGACCGGTGAGCAGATCGCTCGGATGCGACGGGTCGGCGCCGGGTTCGCAGTGCAGCCTCTCATCGCCGGCCACACGCATGAGTGGGCCGGGGCGCAGCTTCCCGCGGAGCGGCTCGCCCGCGCCTGGCCGGTCGCGGACATGCTCGCGAGCGGCGTCCTGACGACGATCACCAGCGACGCGCCCATCGTGACGCCCGACTGGCGCACGAGCCTCGACGCCACGGTCGACCTGCTCCGTGACGCCGAGCAGGTCGTCGACCGGGGCCTCCGGCGCATCCTCCTGCGATCCGTGACGCTGGATGCCGCCCGGCAGGACGGCGCCGAGACGTGGAAGGGCTCGCTCGAGCCGGGCAAGGTCGCAGACCTCACGGTGCTCGACGAGGACCCCGTCGACCCCGCCCGGGCCTTCTCGTCGATCGGCGTGGCCCGCACCGTCGTCGACGGGCGCACGGTCTTCCGGCGCGACTGAGGGCGCTCCACCCAGACGAAAACGGCGGGCGGCATGTTCACGCATGCCGCCCGCCTCTGATCCCCCTCGGATCAGTCCCGAGCTCCGGCGCGCGCCCGAGGGCGGGCGCCGGAGCGAGTCTCACACCGCCGTCGCGATGAGCACCCGCGGGCTTCCCGCGAGCGCGATCTTCTCGCGCACCTCCCAGCCGGCGTCCGCGAGCCACCCGCGCACCTCGGCCTCCGGGTACACGACCGTCCCATCGATCACGAGGTACTCCCCCGCATGCACGGCGTCGAGCGCACGCTGCTCATCGTCGTCGTCCAGGAAGAAGTCGAGCACCGTCAGCGTGGCGCCGGCCGCGGCCGCGCCGCGCAGGTTGCGGAAGATGCGCGCGTTCTCCTCGGCACCGAAGCGGTGGATGACGTGGTTCGCCAGGATCAGGTCGTACTCGCCCTCCGGAGTGGCGGTGGCGGTGTCGCCGTTCTCCACCGTGGTGCGGTCGGTGAGCCCTGCCGCCTCGATCGCCTCGGCCACTCCTCCGTCGAAGCCGGGCGCGTACAGGAAGGTGGTCCGGAGCTCGGGGCTCCGCCGCATGACCTCGATCGCGAAGCCGGCCGAGAGACCGCCGAAGTCGAGCGCCCGGCGGGCCGACGAGAGATCGACCGAGCGGGCGAACTCCTGCGCGTGCAGGGCGTTGTACGTCATGACCCCGTCCATGAAGGTCGCCCAGCGGGCGTCGTCCATCTGCAGGTCGCCCGGCTCCGTCGTGTCGACCGTGTGCGCGAACTGCAGCCAGTGCGGGTAGCTGATCTCGCCGAGGAACGTGAGGAACGGCGCGAGGTCGATCGCCGACGAGGGTCCGACCAGGTACGCCGCAGCGTCAGGCGCCACGGAGTACCGTCCGTCAGTGCGGGAGAGCAGGCCCTTGGCCGCCATCGCGTCGGCGAGGATCCGCGCGATCCTCTCGCTCACTCCGCACTCGGCGGCGATCGCGACCGTCGTGTCCGCACCGTTCGCGACGGCCGCGAACAGGCCGATCCTGCTCGCCTGGAACAGCTGCTGCGAAGCCATGTAGCCGGTCGCGATGTCCAGGATCCTCGTCGCCTCGGGAGGAGAGATGTTCGTCATGGTGTGCCTTTCTGGCTGTGGAGGTTCTTTATTCTACGTTTGGAGGATAATAGAGGCAGAGTGCGGCGCCCGGCTCGCGGGCCCTCAGCCCGCGAGGAAGTCGATCGTCACCGCGCGGAACTCCTGCGAGCGCAGGGCGGCCACGTGATCCCCGGGAACGCGCCGCACGGCGCCCTCCGGCAGCATCGCGGCGAGACCGTGGATCCCCGCGGCCATTCCGTCGTCGATCCCGCCGACGAGGAGCGTCGGCTGCACAGGCGGAGCCGCCGCCGGGTCGAACGGTTCGGCGGCGAGGCCTTCGATCAGATCGAGGATGCCGTCGGCGCGGTTGCCCGGCGCGGATGCCATCTGCAGGATCGTGCCCGTCAGCGGATCGGCCGGCAGGGCACCCCCCGCGAGGGCGGTGCGCGCCGCTGCGAGATCGACGTGGGCGAACGGCTCACCGGGTGCCAGCCCGCCGAGCACGAGGCGCCGCACCCGCATCGACGGATGCCCGGCGAGATCCCACGCGAGCCTCGCGCCGAGGGAGTACCCCACGAGGTCGACCTCGCCGTCGCCGACCACCGCGGCGATGAGGTCGAGCACCTCTGTGCTCGTCACGACACCGAAGTCCGAGCTCCTGCCGTGCGCCGGCAGGTCGACGACGACGCTCGGTCGGTCGCCGAGGAGAGGCGACCAGTCCGCATCCGGCCAGTCCGCGTCGCCTGACGAGGCGAGCCCGTGCAGGAACACGACCGGACGCCCCGCACCGGGACGACGATGGACGAAGAGAGCTGTCATGACGCACCCGCCTCTCGGGAAGGGCGCGCCGGCCTCAGCGAAGGCGCGCCAGGAACTGGTCGACGTAGGCGCGGTAGTCCGCGAGGCGCTCGCCGTCCGGATACATGAGGTTGATCACGGTCGCGCCGACGGCCACCGAGATGTACTCGTTGGCCACGACGTCGAAGTCCTGGGCGCGGATGGCACCGGCGTCGCTCGCCGCCTGCATCCTCTCGACCAGCATCCCGCGCCACCTCTCGAGGTGCGTGCGGTAGAGGGCGGTGAGTGCATCGTTCGACATCGCGTACTCCCACAGCGCCAGAAGCACCCGCCCGCTGGGGATCTCCTGCACCCGGCTCGGCAGAGTGCCCTCGAGCAGCGTCCGCAACGCCGTCTCGGCGCTCTGCCCCTCGGCGATCGATTCCTGCAGCCAGGTGTCGTGCTCGGACAGCACCGTCTCGAAGGTCGCCGCGACGATGCTCTCCTTGCCCGGGAAGTAGTGCTTCAGCGCGCCGTTGGCGAATCCCGCCTCCGCCGCGATGCTGCGCATCGTCGCCGCCTCGAAGCCGCCCTTGAGGATGATGCTCCGCGCCACCTCGACGATGTCCCGTCGACGCTGGTCGTGGTCGATGATCTTCGGCATGGAATCCTTCCGGCCGGTGGTGTCTGGGCCTGGTGCTACCGTACAACCGCATCGCGCACCTCCCGCAGAGCCAGCCACTGAGTCCGCCGTTCCCGCTGCGCGACCGGGTCGGCCACGGGCGACGCGAGGCGCAGGCGTTCCGAGTACGGATGCTGCGGCGATCGCGTCACCTGCTCGCCCTCGCCCACCTCGACGAGCTCGCCCCGGTACATCACGGCCACCCGATGGCAGACGCGACGCACGACTCCGAGGTCGTGCGAGACGAAGAGGTACGCCACGCCGGTCTCCCGCTGCAGCTCGATGAACAGGTCGAGGATCGTCGCCTGGGTCGTGAGGTCGAGCGCGCTGACCGGCTCGTCGCACACGATCAGTCGCGGACCCCGCACCAGGGCTCGCGCGATCGCGATGCGCTGCCGCTGCCCGCCGGAGAACTCGCTCGGATATCGCTCCATCGCGGTGGAGGGGAGGCGCACCCGATCGAGCATCTCCCGCACCCTGGTCGCCGCCGCTCCGGCGCTGATGCCGCTCGTCAGCAGGGGCTCGACGAGGATGTCGCCGATCGTCATCGCGGGGTTCAGCGAGCCGTACGGATCCTGGAACACGACCTGGATGTCGTCGGCGAGCGCGCGCCGCGCGCGACCGCTCACCCCGCTGATCTCCCGACCGTCGAATTGGATGCGGCCGCCGGTCACCGGAGCGAGTCCGAGAATCGCCTTGCCCAGCGTGGACTTGCCGGAGCCTGATTCGCCGACGAGACCCAGGCACTCGCCGGGGGCGATGTCGAGCGACACCCCGTGGAGCGCGCGGAACGCGGTGCGGCCACGACCGTAGTCGACCACCAGATCGCTGACGTCGAGAAGAGCGGTCATGCGGTCACCTCCACTGCTGTCGCGGACGACGAGCGCGACAGCCGGTCGAGCTCCCGTCGGCCGGCGACGTCGTCGAGAGAGGCCGCGATCAGCTCTCGCGTGTACTCCTCGGCCGGTGCGGCGAAGAGGTCGTCGACCGCCCCCGACTCGACGATGTCTCCCCCGCGCATGACGACCACCCGGTCGCAGATGTCGGCCACGACGCCGAAGTTGTGCGTGACGATGAGCAGGGCCATGCCGTACTCCGCCTGCAGCTCGCGGAGCAGCTCGAGCACCTCGGCCTGGACGGTGACGTCGAGGGCCGTCGTCGGCTCATCGGCCACCAGCAGCGACGGCCGCCCCGCGATCGCCCCCGCGATGAGGACGCGCTGCGCCATGCCGCCGGAGACCTGATGGGGATAGCTGCGCATCACCCGATCGGGGTCGGTGAGTCCCACGCGTGCGAGCATCGCCCGCGCGCGCTCCTCGGCGGCCGCCCGACTCAGACCGTGCGTGCGCCGCAGCGGCTCGATCAACTGATGGCCGATCGTGTACGACGGGTCGAGATTGCTCATCGGCTCCTGCGGCACGTAGCCGATCTCGCGTCCGAGGAGCGCCCGCCGCTGCGCGGGGGACGCATGAGTGACGTCGATGCCGCCGACCCAGACGGCGTCGGCCTCTGCCCGGCCCGTGGCGGGCAGGAGGTCGAGCACGGAGAACACCGTCTGCGACTTGCCCGACCCGGACTCGCCCACGATCCCGACCACCTCACCCGGTGCGACGTCGAGGGTGACGCCGTGCACCACCTCGGTCTCCCCGACCGGCGTGGCATGGGTCACGCGGAGGTTCTCGACCCGAAGGGCCGAGGCCTCGGCGGCGTGGCTCGTCGTGCCCGTGGCCGGTGCGGCGGATGCCGGTGCAGCATCCGTCCGTCGCTTGGCGGCCCGGGGAGTGCGCACCTGCACGAGCTCCGCGAGCGTCGATCCCATGATCGCGAGCACCGCGATCGTGAGCCCGAGTGCGGCGGAGGGCCAGAGCAGCATCAGCGGGTAGGTGAGCATGAGCCGGAAGCCCTCGAGCATCATCGCGCCCCAGCTGGGGACGTTCGAATCGCCGATCCCGAGGAACTGGAGACCCGCCTGCATGCCCATCGCGATGCCTGCGGTGAGGGCCGTCTGGATGATGACCGCCGGATACACGGCTTTGATCACATGGCGGAAGATGATTCGCGCGTCCGACAGCCCCGACACCCGCGCGGCGTCGATGTAGGCCTCGCCCCGTACCGCGAGCGTCTGCGACCTCGAGATGCGGAAGTACCCCGGGACCATGAAGACGCCGACGGTGACCATGAGCACTTCGAAGTTGTTGCGGCTGCCGGCGGCGACCACCAGCAGGATGATCATGCCGGGGATCGACTGCAGCGCGTCGCTGATCCACGTCGCGACCCGATCGAGGACTCCCCCGAAGTAGCCGGCGGCGACTCCTGCGGGCACGCCGATCACGACGGCCGCGACGATGGTGATCACGGCGCCCCAGATGGTGGTGCGGGTGCCGTAGATGAGTCGCGAGAGGATGTCGCGTCCCGTCGAGTCCCCACCCAGCAGGTGCTCCGGTCCCGGCGGCGCCTTGGCCGCGGCGAGGTCAACGAGGTTCGGGTCCATCGGGGCGAGCAGCGGTGCGAACACCCCCACCAGCACGATGAGGACGAAGACGATGAGCGGGATGAGTCCGCCCGGATGCCGCAGGAACCGGCGCAGCAGACCGGAACGGCGCTTCTGAGCCGCGCGGTCGAACGCTACGCGGATGTCGGTGGTCGTCATGAGACACGCACCTTCGGGTTGATCCAGCCGAGCACGAGGTCGAGAAGGAGGTTGATGAGGACGACGAAGACGATCGAGATGACCGTGATCCCCAGCAGCATGGGGATGTCGCCGTTCTGCGAGGACTGGTTGGTGAGCTGGCCGAGGCCCGGGAGGCTGAAGATCTGCTCGACGACGATCGCGCCCGACAGGAGTCCGACGAACATGAGCGCGATGACCGTGAGGGCCGCCGGCGACGCGTTCCGGAGGATGTGCAGGTTGACCCTGGCAGACGAGAGCCCGCGGCTGCGGAGCGTGCGCACCCAGTCCTGACGCGTCTGGGCGATGACGGCGTTGCGCAGCTGCTCGGAGACGGCGACGATGCCGCCGAGGGCGAGCGAGATCGCCGGCAGGGTGATCGAGCGCACCCAGCCGTCGACCGACTGCGACGGCGACACGTAGCCGACGGCGGGGAACCACCGCAGCTGCACGGCGAACCAGATCACGAGGACGAGGCTGACCCAGAAGCCCGGAAGGGCGAAGAGCACGACGGAGACGCCCTTGATGATCCGGTCGAACCAGGTGCCGGGGCTCAGGCCGGTGATCATCCCGAACACGATCCCGATCACGGCGGTGATCAGGGTGGCCGCGGTCACGACGGAGAGCGTGACGGGCACCTTGATGGCGAGCTGGTCGGCGACCGGTTGGAAGTTGCGCCAGGAGACGCCGAAGTCGAGCAGCACGGCGTGAGACAGCCAGTCCCAGAACTGCACGAGCAGGGGACGGTCGATACCGATCTTCTCCGCGAGCGCCGCCTGCTGAGCGGGGCTCGCCGTGGTGCCGAGGAGCGCGGCCGTCGGATCGCTGATCGCCAGATGTGCGAGGAAGAACGTGCCGATCGAGACCGCCACGAGCAGCAGGATGCCGGACAGCACCCGCTTCGCGGTGAACACGAGCATGGGAGACCTCTCTGGGCCGGAGGGGAAGGAGTGGAGACGATGTCGGAGCTCGGGGCGAGGTCCAGGCGACGTCGGGGCGGCGCGAGGCCGCCCCGACGTGCCCCGGATCACCCCTGGGTGATGTACCGCAGCGTGGGGAACATCATCCCGACGACGGGCTGCAGCTCGATGCCGGCCGCCGTGTAGTAAATGTTGTTCGCCTGGTACCAGACCGACCACCAGGCCTGATCGACGAGCGCCTGGTTGAGCTCCTCGACCGCTGCCGTCTGCGCGTCGCCGCGCTCGGTCTGCACCTTCTCGACGAGCGGAGCGATGACCTCGTTCTGCGCGTAGTCGGGCTCGGGGTTGAACCACTGCACGCTCGTCAGCTGACGCTGGACGGTGGCGACGTCGTTGCCGTCCATCGCGAGGAAGGAGATGAACATCGGGTAGTTCGGCGCGTTCAGCTGGTAGTCCGGCATCTGCATGTTGTCCCAGGTCACGGTCACGCCGAGCTCGGTGAGAGCCTGCTCGGCCGACGGCTTCCACATCTCGAAGATGGGCGACATCGGCATCGAGATCGCGAACCCGTCGGCGTACCCGGCGTCGGCGAGCAACTGCTTGGCCTTGTCCATGTTGTACGCGTAGGCGTCGTTGAGGGCGGGATCGTTGATGTCGCCGCCGTCGGGGAACACCTGGTTCGTCGCGACGCCCGCCCCGCTGCCGACCGCGGCGAGAACGGCAGCACCGTCGAACGCGTAGTTCAGCGCCTGCCGCACCTCGAGCGTGCCGAGCGGCTCGCTCTTCGCGCCGGTGTGGTCGGTGATCACGAGACCCGCCCAGCCGGAGACGCGCTGGGCGGTGTTCCACCCCTGCTGCTCGGCCTGCTCGAGGTTCGCGACGTCGCCGTACTGCACGTTGATCTGTCCGCTGAGCATCGCGTTGTGACGTGCGGTGGCATCGGTGATCGGGAAGATCGCCAGCTCGCCGAACGGATAGGTCTCGGCATCCCAATGGTCCTCGACCTTGGTGAAGTGGTACTCGGCGCCGGCGACGCTCGTCGCATCGTCGCGGACGTACGGACCGGAGCCGATGGGCTCGGCGCCCAGCGTCCCCGCCTCGATCGATGCCGGCGACATGACGTAGCTGCGTCCGAGACCCATGAGGTAGAGGATCGTGTCGTCGCGCTGGGTGAGCTCGATGGCGAGGGTGTCGTCGTCGACCTTCGAGAACGAGGCGACGTTGAGATACGCCTCCCCCGAGCGAGCGCCCGCCTTCAGGTACTCGAGGCTGGCGATCACCGCATCGACATCCACCGGTGCGCCGTCGCTGAACACGGCGTCGGTGCGGATGTCCATCTCGATGCTGAGATCGTCGTCGGCGACGGTCCACTCGGTGGCGAGCGACGGGACGGGGTTGCCGTCCGCGTCGAGGGCCACCAGCGGGTCGTAGACCGCGGACAGGTACGGTCCGTCGAAGCCGATGTCCGCGAGGGAGGGATCCCACGACGTGACGTCGAGGAAGTTCCCGATGTTGAGGGCATCGGGTGCCGAGGATCCGTCAGACGGAGACGGGGTGCCTCCGCTGCTGCAGCTGGTGAGCGCGAGCGTCGCGGCGACGGCCGCGGCGAGCGCAAGGGTCGTACGTTTCATGGTGCCTTCTCTCGGGTGCAGGAGGTGTGAAGAAGGTTCGAAGAGCCGCAGCCCGGGAGCCGGATCCGACGCCACTTCGATGTGTCGTGCTGGTTAGTCTACATGCGTGGAAAAAGAACACAAGAGCCGACTTCCACGCGCCGTCTCACCACGCGCCGTCGTCGCGCACCGCGCGGTCGACCCCGAAGTCCTCGAGCGCGGCCCGCACCTCGACGCCATGATCGCGGGCGAGCGCGAGGGCCTCGTGGTTCTGCTCGAGCTGCTCGAGGCGCGATGCTCCGAACAGGACGTTCGAGGTCGCGGGATTCGCGAGGCAGAAGGCGATGCCGAGCGCGGCGGGCGTGACGCCGAATTCCGCCGCGACCCGCTCCACGTCGGGGTAGATCGCGAGCACCTGCTCACGGATGCCGCCGACGTCGGCGCCGATCTTGCGCTGCGGCATGCGACCGGTGGCGAGGATGCCGCCTTCGAACACGTCCGACGCCTGCAGGGTGAGCGTGCCGTCGATGAAGAGCGGCCCGTACGCCGCACCCTCCGCCATCGAGCGACGCGCGATCCCGTACTTGAGCTGGGCGAAACCCGGGCCGACCAGCCCCTCGGCCTCCGCTGCCGCGAGGGCCGCCCGGGTCTCCTCGATGCGCCAGTTGTTGATCCCCCACGAGTCCACGAGCCCCTCGTCGATGAGCTCGTTCACGTCGGCGACGAGGCGACCGACGTCCGGGGCGGCGAGGTAGTCCCCCACCACGAGCGTGTCGAACCGGTCGAGCCCCGCACGATCGAGCGATTCGCGGAGCTGCGCGCCGAACCCCTGGTTCGGCCAGTCCCAGAGCCAGAGCTTGCCGCACAGGACGATGTCCGACCGGTCGACGCCGCTCGCACGGAGCGCCTGCCCGAACAGGATGTCCGTCTTCGAGTTCTCCGCGTGCGGACCCATGTTGTAGTAGGCGACGTCGAAGAAGCCGGCATCGAGCTCGACGGCGCGCCGGATCATCGCGGCGGCCTCGGCATGCGGCATCCGATCCCAGGTGTTCCATGATCCGAGCGCCAGAGGAGGGACGGGGGACCCACCGCTCGTCAGGGGCCTGCGTGGATATGTCGAAACCGGCATGAGAGCTCCTCGTTCGTCGATTGCACGGGGTTGTGTTTTTCTATGGTTGTAGAATATAACGGAGACACACACCGGGAACACCACCCGGACCACCCGTCAGTGAGGACGAAAGATGACCGACTCCCCCGTTCGCCGCGTACTCGTCACGGGTGGCGCCTCCGGCCTCGGCCGCGGCATCGCGACCTCGTTCCGCGCTCAGGGGGCGGAGGTCTTCATCGGCGATCTCGATGCGGATGCCGCCGCCTCCGTCGCGGCGGAGATCGGCGCGACGGCCCTCGCCCTCGACATCGCGGACGAGGCCTCCGTCCTCGCCGCGGCCGACGCCCTCCGCACGGCGGGCGGACTCGACGTCCTCGTCAACAACGCGGGCGTCGTGGCCGGCGGAGGCACGCTGCAGGAGGTCCCCGTGGCGGCCGTCGACGCCGCGATCCGCGTCAACATCCGGGGGACGTTCCTCATGCTCCGCGTCTTCGGCGCCCTGCTGGCCGAGGCGGGCCGCGGCTCGATCGTCAACATCTCGTCGATCGGCGCCCGGCAGCCCACTCCCGGACTCGGTCACTACGAGGCGACCAAGGCCGCCGTCGACGCCCTCACGCGCACGGCCGCGATCGAGCTGGCCGCCTCCGGGGTGCGGGTGAACGCAGTCGCCCCCGGCCCCGTGCTCACCCCCCTGACCGCCGCCTTCGCCTCCGACCCGCAGGCCCGCGCCGCCTGGGAGTCCCGCATCCCGCTCGGCTCGATCGCCGAGGTCGAGCAGGTGGCACCGCTCGTGCTCTTCCTCGCCGGGGACGAGGCGAGCCACATCACCGGCATCTCCGTGCCCGTCGACGGCGGACAGCTCCTCGTCTGACACCCCTTCACCCTCCGTACCCGCGCTCCGAACCGAGGATCCATGACTCTCCCCACCACCACTCGCGCCGCCGTGCTCACCGGACACGGCGAACCGCTGACCCTGCAGGACCTTCCGCTGCCGTCCGAGATCGAGCCGGGCGCCGCACTCGTCCGCATCTCGTGCACGACGCTCTGCGGCACGGACATCGAGATCTGGGAGGGGCGCATGAGCTTCCCCGGAATGCTGCCGATGGTCCTCGGGCACGAGATGGTCGGTGAGGTGGTCGCCGTCGGCGCCGAAGCCCGGGACGCTCTCGGACGACCGCTCTCCCTCGGCGATCGCATCGGCTGGTCGGAGTCGACGTGCGGAGAGTGCCACGGCTGCGTCGTCCTCCGTGAGCCGGTGGCGTGCTCCCGCCGCGGCTACGGGTTCCTGCAGCGCTCGGACGTGCACCCGTTCGCGACGGCGGGACTCTCCGAGTACGCGTACGTCACCCCCCGTGCGGCCAAGCTGCTGCTGCCTCCGGCCGTGCCCGACACCTGGGCCTCGATGGCCGGATGCGCAGCCAAGACGGTGCTGCGGGCGTTCGAGCGCGCCGGTCGCATCCGTCCCGGCTCCACGGTCGTCATCCAGGGCTCCGGAGCGCTGGGCATCTTCGCGACGGCCGTCGCGAAGATCGCCGGCGCCGGTCAGGTCATCACGGTCGGGGCGCCGGCCGCGCGACTCGAGCTGGCCGCTCGTTTCGGTGCCGATGCGGTCGTGGACTTCCGCGAGGGCCCGGTGGTCGAGCAGGTGCTCGACCTGACGGGCGGGTACGGCGCCGACCACGTCTTCGATTTCGCGGGTGCGCCGACCGTCGGTCCGGACGCCGTCGGGATGGCCGCGCAGCGCGGCACCGTGGTGGTCGTCGGCTCGACCGGGCCGGCCGGTGACGGATTCGCCCTCAGCACGGTGATGGGCAAGGAGCTGACGATCGTCGGCTCGCTCAACGGCGACATCTCGGACTACGCCAGGGCCATCGACTTCTTCGCCGCCTTCGCGGGCCGCTACCCGTGGGACGACCTGTTCAGCGCCCCGGTCGGACTCGCGGAGGCGTCGGACAAGATCGCGCACATGCATCACCTCGACGAGGTCAAAGCCGTCATCGATCCGAGACTGTGAGGTCACCCATGACATCCGCTTCCCCGCACCGGGCACCCGTCCTCCCGCGCCGCGAGATCGGCCGCAGCGGCATCCATGCGTCGCTGTTCTCGCTCGGGTCCTGGCACACCTACGACCGGATGCCGTTCGAAGACGCCGTCGCGATGCTCCGCGAGGCCGTCGACCGGGGCGTCAACCTGTTCGACGTGGGCGTGTACTCCGCCCCCGGAATGCCTCCCGTGTTCACCGACGTCATCTTCTCAGGCATGGTCCGCGCCGCGGGCCTGCGCCGTGACGAGTGGCTGCTCTCGTCCAAGCTCTGGCTCGAGGCCTTCGGCGCGGCCGGCTTCCGGCCACAGCTCGAGACCGCTCTCCTCCGCGTCGGGGCCGAGCACTCCGATCTCGTGATCCTCGGCGACCTGCGTCGGGACGATCTCGACCTGCGGGACCTCGTCCTCGACCTCGCCCGGCTCGAGGACGCGGGCCTGATCCGCGCGTGGGGAGTGAACAACTGGTCGGCGTCGAGCATCCAGGCGCTCCTCGACATCGCCGCGCGCGAGGGCGTCGCCGGGCCGCAGATCGCGCAGCTGAAGTACAGCGTGTCGCGGCGGTCGATCCCCGACGGCGCTCCGTTCGCGCGGCTGTGGGAGCAGGGGCTCGGTCTGCAGGCGTCGGATTGCCTCGAGGGCGGCCTGCTCGCCGGCAGGACCCCGGGTGAGCGCCAGGTCGGCCGGGACCCGGGCGACATCCGGGAGCGGATCATCGCCGACGTGCCGGCGTTCTCCGAGCTCGCATCGAGTCTCGACGCCTCGCCCGCGCAACTGGGGCTGGCGTTCACCCTCACTCACCCCGCACTGACCACGACGCTGTTCGGTTCGTCGCGGATCGACCAGCTGCGCGCGAACCTCGACGCGGTGGACCTCGTCGACCGCGTCGGCGCCGCCGAGCTGCGGCGCCTCGTCGAGCCGTTCTGGGCCGATCGCGACGCGGTCGATCCCGAAGGCCCCTGACCCCGCTGAGGAGAACCATGACCATCGCCACCGGACGCCCGACGCTCACGCCCGTCCCCTTCGACCCCGAGGTGCAGGCGGTCCTCGACGAACTCGCGAGGAACCCCCAGCCTCCGCTCACGCGGGAGACACTGCCCCGGATCGGCACGGACACCATGTTCCCCGACGACGACGCCGTGATCGCCGGCCGAGCGATCGACGCCGAGGACCGGGTGATCCCGGGACCCGACGGCGCCCCCGGTGTGGAGATCACGATCTTCCGCCCCCGGGACAGCGCCGGGGAGATCCTGCCCGCCTTCCTCAACATCCACGGCGGCGGGATGATCGTCGGACACCGCTCGTGGGAGACCGCGCGCGTCGTCGACATCGTCGACGAGCATCGGGTGCTCGCCGTGAACGTGGAGTACCGGCTCGCTCCGGAGGACCCGTTCCCCGCGGGAGTGGAAGACTGCTACGCGGCCTTCGTCTGGCTGCACGAGAACGCGGCCTCGCTGGGGGTCGATCCCGATCGCATCGTCGTCGGAGGCGGCAGCGCGGGCGGCGGGCTCGCCGCAGCCGTCGCTCTCATGGCGCGCGACAGGCAGGGTCCGCGGATGCTCGGCCAGCTCCTGCTGTGCCCGATGATCGACAACACGAACTCGACGGTGTCGAGCCACCAGTACGACGGCATCGGCACCTGGCAGCGCGACATGAACCTGCTCGCCTGGTCGTGCGTGCTCGGCGACGATCTCGCCTTCAGCGAGGACGCCCCGGCCTACGCCGCACCCAGCAGGGCGGCCGACCTCTCGGACCTCCCGCCCGCGTACATCGAGGTCGGCGAGGCCGAGACGTTCCGCGACGAGGACACGGAGTACGCGTCACGCATCTGGGCGACGGGAGGACAGGCCGAGCTGCACGTGTGGGGCGGGGGCGCGCACGGCTTCGACATGTACATGCCGGGGGCCGAGATCACGCGCGCGGCGCTCGCAGCGCGCGCGTCCTGGCTGCGCCGCATCTGGAGCGTCGGGCGATGATCGCGCCCCGCCCGGTGCCCTACGACCGCGAACTCGTCGCCGGGCTCGAGGCCTTCGTCTCGGCGGTCGAGGTGATCCCGCTGCGCGCCGACACCATCCACGCGAACCGCGACCATTTCGCGGCCCTCATCCCGGCCATCGACGCCCAGGCGGCAGGGAGGGCCGTGACCTGGGAGGACCGGACCATCCCCGGCCCGCACGGAGCCCCGGACCTCGAGGTGACGATCGTGCGCCCCGAGCGGGCGCGGCCGGGCCTCGCACCGGCGGTGCTGTCGATCCACGGCGGCGGCATGGTGCTCGGCACCCGCTTCTTCGGCACCGGCGAGCTCATCGACCTCGCCGAACGCCACGGCGTCGTGGGCCTCGCGGTCGAGTATCGACTCGCTCCCGAGCATCCGGGGCCCGCCCAGGCGGAGGACTGCTATGCGGCACTGGAGTGGATGGCGGCGCATGCCGACGACCTCGGGATCGATCCGACCCGGATCGTCGCCTCGGGCATGAGCGCGGGCGGCGGACTCTCCGCCGCCGTGGCGCTCCTGTCACGTGACCGCGGCGGCCCGCGGCTGGCCGGCCAGCTGCTCGGGTGTCCGATGCTCGACGACCGCAACGACACGGTGTCGAGCCGCCAGTACGACGGATTCGGCGCGTGGGACCGCACCAACAACGACACCGCCTGGGATGCCATCGCCGGGCAGGATCGGTTCTCCGACGACTTCTCGCCGATCGTCGCTCCCGCCCGCTCCCGAGATCTGTCCGATCTCGCCCCGGCGTTCATCGAGGTCGGCGCGGCCGAGACCTTCCGCGACGAAGCGGTCGACTACGCCCGGCGGATCTGGGCCACCGGGGGCCGGGCCGAGCTGCACGTGTGGGCCGGCGGCTACCACGGCTTCAGCGGCTTCTCGCCGGACGCCGAGGTGTCGAAGGCGTCGATCGCCGCCCGCGAGAGCTGGCTGCGGCGAGTGCTCCTCCTCGACGGATGAGCACCCCTCATTCCGGTTCGCTCGACGAGCCAGGACGACCGCGCCGACGTATGGGCACGCTGCACGCGATGCTCGTGCTCGGGATGCTCGAGGCCTTCGGCCCCCTGTCGATGGACCTGTACCTCCCTCAGCTCCCCCAGCTCGCCGAGGCGCTCGACACCTCTGACGCGCTGGGGCAGGCCACGATGTCGGCGTGCATGATCGGGCTCGGACTCGGGCAGCTCATCGCGGGCCCGCTGAGCGACCGCCTGGGCCGGCGCCCGCCCCTGCTCGCGGGCGTCGCCCTGTTCGCCGTGCTGTCAGTGGTCTGCGCCGTCGCACCGACGATCGAGGTGCTGCTCGTCGCGCGGTTCCTGCAGGGGCTCGCCGGATCGGCGGGCATCGTGATCTGCCTCGCGATCGCGCGCGACCAGTTCGAGGGCATCGAGCTGTCGCGGATGCTGTCCCTGCTCTTCCTGGTGTCCGGCACCGCGCCGATCGTCGCGCCGGTCGTGGGCGGTCAGCTGTCGCGCGTCATGGACTGGCGCGGGATCTTCTGGGTCCTCGGCGGCATCGGTCTCGCGCTGCTCGTCGTGGTGATCGTCGCGGTTCCCGAGACGCTCGATCGCGACCGTCGGCATGGCGGAGGGCTTCGCGTGCTCGCCGGGCATACGAGAGCGGTCGCGCGCGACGGGCTCTTCGTCGCGGTCCTGTGCGCGGGTGCCGCGAGCGGAGTGGCGTTCTTCACGTACCTGTCGATGTCGTCGTTCGTGCTCCAGGACGAGTTCGGCCTGAGCCCGCAGACGTTCAGCCTCGCGTTCGCGGCGGGTGCGCTCGCGAGCATCGCGGGAGGACAGACGAGCAGACTGATCGTGCGACGCTGGGGGCCGCTGCGCGTCTACCTGGGAGGCGTCACGGCCACATTCGCGGCGACGACCGTGCTGCTCCTGATCACCATCGCCGGGTGGGGAGTCGAGGGCGTGGTCGCCGCACTGGTCGGGTTCATGCTCTGCGCGGGGGTCGGGGGGCCGAACGGGCACACCCTCGCGCTCGCGCGCCATGACTCCAGAGCCGGCACCGCATCTGCCGTCCTGGGGATGTCGTCGTTCCTCATCGGCCCGCTCGTCGCGCCCGCGGCCGCCGGCATCGGCGGCGCATCGGCGATCACGATGGCGACGACGATGGCGGTCTCGGCGGGCGTGGCAGCCCTCATCGCGTGGACGGTCGTGCGTCCGGCCGGACTCAGAGCCCCAGGCACATGACGGCGACACCGCCCGCCATCGCCCAGGACTCGATCGCGAGCAGGCGGGCGGCGCGTCCCCGATGCGCGGGACCGACGATCCATTCGGCGACGACGGTCCAGAGAACGACGCCGATCACCCCGACGATCACCAGCGCCGACAGGACGCCGGAGAGGCCGTGACCGTGGTGCCCGGCGGTCTCGCCGACCGCCGGGCCCGCCGACAGGCTCTCGAACGAGCAGATCGCCATCACGAGAGAGACCAGGGCTCGGTGGCAGCAGGTCGCCGCGGAGGCCGTGCCGCGCACGCCGAGCGTGCCGAGCATCGCCGAGACGAGCAGCACGACGCCGAGGATCAGCCCCACCATCGCGTCACCGTGGGTCGCGGCGGTCGCGAGCATCGCGGCCGCCATCACGAGGGCGGTCTGACGCCCCTGCCACGGCACCGCGCGCCACGCCGCCACGCACGCGGCTGCCGAGACGACGGCGGCCGTCGCCATCAGCCACGATGCTGCGGGGAGGAGATGATCCACCTTCGCATCATATTGATCAACCGCTCAAAATAGCCAGACCCCGTCGGATGCGGCAGGATGGGCGCGTGCCCCGCGTCGTCGATCACGATGAGCGCCGCCGGCAGATCGCCGAGGCGCTGCTCGTCGTCGCCGCCCGCGACGGGCATGAGAACGTCTCGTCGCGTGCTGTCGCGAAGGAGCTGGGCGTTGCGACCGGTGCCCTGTGGCACTACTTCGACGGTTTCGACGACGTCGTCCGCGCGGCCGCCGCGGAGGTCACCCGCCGCACCGACGAGCGCATCGCGGCGGCGACCACGGGCCTCCGGGGGCTCGCTCGTCTCGACGCCCTCATGCGGGAGGTGCTCCCGGTCGACGACCGCACCCGCACCGAGGCGCGCGTCGTCGTCGGCTTCTGGGGACGCCTGGCCGCGATCGCTCCCGTGCCGGATGCCGGTGCGCCGACTCTCGCGACCTGGCAGGAGAGCATCCGCGAGGCACTGTCCGAGGCGATCGCCGACGGTGCGCTGCGCCCGGACACCCCGATCGACGCACTCATCGCGCTCCTGCGCGCCATCACGTACGGGCAGCAGGTCGTCGAGGTCACCGAGCCGCAGGACGCCGCCTCGCACCTCGCGGTGCTCGAGAGCATCCTCTCCCCCTGGCGGACCTGACCGCTCCCCCGTTGCACGGCGCCGGGTCGCGTCCGGTGCGCGTCCGTCGACCTCGAACTCCGCCCTTGTGCGGTGCCGCTCCGCCGTCGTACCATCGTGCCGACCCTTTTATTGAGCGATCGCTCGAAATAGTGAGGTACGACGATGTCCCATCCGCAGCCCGTCTCGATCGACCCGATCGCGACCCCGCATCCGCTCGACCCGCTCACCGGACCCGAGATCGCGGCCGCCCGCGCGGTGCTCGCCTCGGCGGGCCTTCTCGGCGAGACCGTGCGGGTGCCGATGCTGCTGCCCGACGAGCCGACCAAGCAGGAGCTCGCGTCCTGGGCGCCCGGCTCCCCGATCGACCGCCGAATCGATGCCACCCTGCTCGACGTCGCCACGGGCGTCGCGACCGAGGTCGTCGTCTCGATCACGCGCGGCGAGGTGCTCCGCGCGGAGCGCGTGCCGAACGACGCGCCGCCCTATGGCCAGCCTCAGTACCTGTTCGAGGAGTACGAGCGCGCCGAGGCGATCGCCAAGGCGTCCCCGGAGTGGCAGGCGGCCATGACGCGCCGCGGGCTCGAGGAGCACATGGCCCTGGCCTTCTGCGGCCCGCTCGCCCCGGGGTACACGGGCCGTGCCGACGAGGTCGGACGCCGCGTCATCCGGTCGCTCACCTTCCTCGCATACGACGAGCAGGACTCCCCGTGGGCGCACCCCGTCGAGGGCCTGGTCGTGCACATCGATCTGACGACGAACAGCGTCATCCGCATCGACGACGAGGGCGACGTGCCGGTTCCGGCAGGTCACGGCAACTACTACCCCGAGACGCAGGGCGCGGCGCGCACCTCTCTGAGGCCTATCGAGATCACCCAGCCCGAGGGGCCGAGCTTCGCGGTGAGCGGATCGCTCGTGGAGTGGGAGAAATGGGCGATGCGCGTCAGCTTCAACGCCCGCGAGGGGCTCGTGCTGCACGACGTGTCGTTCGACGGCCGCTCGGTGCTGAGCCGGGCCAGTGTGCCCGAGATGGTCGTGCCCTACGGCGACACCGCGCCCGGGCGCTTCTGGATCAGCTACTTCGACGCCGGTGAGTACCTTCTCGGCAAGAACGCCAACCATCTGGAGCTCGGCTGCGACTGCCTCGGCGTCATCCGGTACCTCGACGGCTACGTCGCCGACGACCACGGCAACCCGGTGCGCATCCCGAACGTGATCTGCATGCACGAGGAGGACTACGGGATCCTCTGGAAGCACACCGATCTCTCGGGGCGGTCGGACGTGCGCCGCTCGCGGCGCTTCGTGATCTCGTACTTCTCGACCATCGGCAACTACGACTACGGCTTCTACTGGCACTTCTACCTGGACGGATCGATCGAGGTCGTCGCCAAGGCCACCGGCATCGTGTTCGCCGGCGCCGGCGAACCGGGCGTGCGGCAGAAGCACGCGACGGAGCTCGCGCCGGGGGTGTTCGCCCCCGTGCACCAGCATCTGTTCTGCGCGAGGCTCGACGTGGCCATCGACGGCGAGGACAACCGACTCGTCGAGGTCGATGCGCAGCGCATCCCGATGGGGCCGGACAATCCGTTCGGCAACGCCTTCACGTGGTCGGAGACGCCGCTCGCGACCGAGAGCGCAGCGCAGCGCGACGCGGACTCCTCGGCCGCCCGCGTCTGGGAGGTGCAGAGCGCCTCGCGCACCAACCACGTCGGGCGCCCGACGGCCTATCACCTGATCCCCGAGCCGACCGCGCTGCTCATGGCAGACCCTGCGTCCTCAGTGGCCGCGAGGGCGGCCTTCGCGACCAGGCACCTCTGGGCGACGCAGCACGAGCCCGGTCAGCTGTGGCCGGCGGGACGCTATCCGAACGCGCATCAGGGCGGCTCCGGCCTGCCGGAGTACTCGGCGGGCGACCGGTCGCTCGACGGCGAGGACATCGTGCTGTGGCACACCTTCGGCCTCACGCACTTCCCTCGCCCCGAGGACTGGCCGATCATGCCGGTCGACTACGCCGGCTTCTGGTTCAAGCCCTACGGGTTCCTCGACCAGAACCCCGCGATGGACGTGCCGGAGTCGTCACAGGCTCACAGCACTGCGGACTCCGGATGCTGCGGCGGCGGCGCCTGCAGCTGCGCACACTGATCCACGGCCTCGCCTTCCTCCCCGACCACCCGGTCGGGGAAGAAGGCGGCGAGCGAGCCGTTCACGACAGGCTCGCGATGGCGTTCCGCAGGATGCCGTCGGCGTCTGCGAGCGCGGTCGCCGCGGCATCCGCCGATGCCCCCGTCGCGAGGATCAGCAGTGCGAGCTTGACCGACCCGCTCGCGGCGGCGAGCGCGGCCGATGCCTCGTCGATCCCGACTCCCGCGAGCTGCGTGACCGTTCGGATGGACCTCGCGTGCAGCTTCTCGTTCGTCGCGAGCAGATCGACCATGACGCCCTGGTAGGTCTTGCCGAGCTTGATCATCGACAGCGTCGTGAGCATGTTCACGACGAGCTTCTGCGCGGTGCCGGATTTCAGACGCGTGGAGCCCGAGATGAACTCCGGGCCGGTCACCACCTCGATGGCGATGTCCGCGACCGCTCCGATCTCGGAACCCTCGTTCGACGCGATCGCCACGGTGAGCGCGCCCTCGTCGCGGGCGAAGCGGAGTCCGCCGACGACGTAGGGGGTGCGCCCCGACGCGGAGATGCCGACCACGGTGTCCCGCTCCGAGAGACCGAGCTCGCGCAGTGATGCGGCCGCCGCGTGCAGATCGTCCTCGGCGTTCTCCACCGCAGACCTGATGGCCGTCTCTCCGCCGGCGATGAGACCCACCACCATCGACGGATCGGTGCCGAAGGTCGGCGGGCACTCACTCGCGTCGAGCACTCCCACCCGGCCCGCTGTTCCGGCGCCGATGTAGATCAGTCGCCCGCCGCGTCGGAAACGGTCGGTGATGCCGTCGACGGCGGCGGCGATCTCGGAACCGCGCTCCCCGACCGCGGCGGGGACTCTGTGGTCCTCCTCGTTCATCCGTCGCACGAGCTCCTCCGTGCCGAGCAGATCGAGGTCGCCCCGGTCGGTGGTCGACGCCTCGGTGCCGAGCGAGGAGAGGACGTCGAGAAGGGAGGTCAATCGGGCGGTGTCATCATTCGGCACGGTGCACGAACCTTTCGTGAGGGAGATCGGAGCGCTCGGCGAGCAGGCGCGCGCCGTCCAGCGCATCGCCGACGGAGGGGACGACCACGAGACCGGCAGCATGCAAGGAGGCGCCGAGTCGGTCATGGAACCAACGGTGGTCGGTGAGGCCGCCGTGCAGGGCGACGGCGGGGTTCTGAGCGGATGCCGCGGCCGCCGAGCTCTGAGCGGATGCCGCGACCGCCGTCGCCGTGAGGAGTCGGACACCCTCTGCCGCCGTCTGCGCCGCGACGTCGTCGCCGGACGCCGCGGCGTCGAGGACGAGGGGTGCGAGCGTCGCCAGCCGCCGCGCCAGAGCGTCGTCCTGCGCCAGCCACGCCTGTACGGACGACACGTCGCCGACCGGGTCGCGCAGGGCCTCCGTCAGCGCCGTCGACGGCCCGAGTCCGGCCGCCGCGCGGAGCACGGCGCGCAGCGCCTCCCGCCCGAGCCACGATCCGCTGCCGAAGTCGCCGAGCTCGGGTCCCCATCCGTCGACCAGCGCTGCGTCGTCGGGCGTGATCCCCAGGGCGGCCGCTCCGGTTCCGGCGATGAGCAGGACGCCCTGTCCCCCGTCGAGCGCACCGGCGTGCGCGGACACCACGTCCGAGGTGACGACCACGGGAACACCGGCCTCGGTCGCGAGCCGCCGAGCGAGGTCTGCCGCGGCACGGGGTGCGGCCCAGGCTCCGGCCGCCCCGACGGCGATGGCCTCCGGTGACGCGTCCTGAGCGTCCGAGGCGCGGACGGCGTCGAGCGCGGGCCGGATAGCCGCGAGGGCGGCCTCGACCCCCTCGGCGGCCGCGAGCCCCGGCGCCCCGACGCCGTCGTGGGCGACCCGAAGGCGGGGGCCGGCGACCACCGCCCGGCAGCGCGATTTACCGAGGTCGACGGCGAGGACGAGGGGCGGAACAGGCATGAAAATAGTCTACGCACGCACGGGACGCTGTGAAAGAATTGTTCATCGACCGAGAATCGACGCACCGAACCGGGCATGAGGAGATCATGAGCATCCAGACGACGATCGCCGCCGCCGCCGATTCGCTGCCGCCGTCGCTCGCCCGCATCGCGCGGACGATCGCCGACGATCCGTCGCTCGTGGTCGACAGCACGATCACCGAGATCGCCACGACGTGCGCGACCTCGGTCGCCTCGGTGGTCCGCTTCTGCCGCGCCGTCGGGGTCGAGGGCTACGCCGCACTGCGCATGATGCTCGCGACCGAGCTCGGCCGCGAGTCCGCACAGTTCACCGCCTCGTCGGGCTTCGGCTCCGAGATCGCGGCCGCCGACACACTGCGCGAGGCCGCCGCGAAGGTCGCCGCTCTCGAGGTCCTCGCGATCGAGGAGACCATCGCCGACCTCGACGAGAAGTCGCTCGCCGCGATCGTCGACGCCATCGACGGCGCCGACCGCATCCTCCTGTTCGGGATCGGCGCGAGCAGCCTCGCGGCATCCGACCTCGGTCACAAGCTCCTCCGGATCGGACGCACCGCCATCGTGCTCTCCGACGCCCACGAGGCGAGCGCAGCCGCCGCGCTCGGTGCCACCAGGACCGTCGCGATCGGCTTCTCGCATTCGGGGACGACCCGCGAGACGCTGCACTTCCTGCGCACGGCGCGTTCGGCGGCCGGCACGACGATCGGCGTGACGGGCTCCGCGGGCTCGCCGCTCGCGGCCGAGGCCGACCACGTGCTCGTCACCCATGCCAGGGAGCCGCGACTGCGCGCCGGGGCGATGGTCAGCCGGATCGCGCAGCTCGCGCTCGTCGACGTCCTGTTCGTCGGCGTCGCGCAGCGGCGGTACGCGCATACCGTGCACGCCCTGCAGCGCACATCCGACGCCGCCCGAGCGCTGCGCTGACCGCCTGCGCCCACGCTCTCAGGCGGGCACGAGCTCGTGCCGGCGCTCCGGCCCCACCGACCCCGCGGTGCGGAGGAACACGATGATCCAGCTGAAGATGAGCACGGCGGCGATCAGCTCGACCGCGGTGAGGTTGTAGTAGCCGACGGCGAAGAACGCCGCGAGCAGCACGATCACGAGCACGTACGCCCAGCCGAACGCGACGAAGACCCGAGGGATGCCGCGCACGAACCACGGCAGGCCCACGACGATGACCGCGAAGGCCACGACCATGCCCGACGCGACCGTGTTGTGAAGGAGGAAGAAGTCGTCGACGGGGAAGATCCCGACGCACGCGAGGAAGATGCCCATGAGGATCAGCCCGCCCCGCACGATGAAGCGCCCTCGCCGGTCGATCGGGTCGTCGACGGGCAGCCCGGCCGTCGCATAGCGGGCGATGGTCGTGACCATGACGCCCGCGATGATGAGCGTGACGTTGAAGGCGAGCGACGCGCTGTTCGTGCTCATGCCCAGGGCCGACAGGTTGTCGCGCCACCAGTGGATGTCGCTGGAGGCGAGCATCGCGGCGAACGCACCCACCACCAGGAAGACCGCGAGCACCAGCGACAGCACCATCGGGGTGAGCGCGACCGAGCTGAGGAAGGTCACGTAGGCGGTGACCGCGAGCGCCACCGCGACGAGCACCGCACCCGGAAAGGGGAACACCGGGGCATCGGTGAAGCTGCGCTCGAGCAGTTCGGCGATCCCCAGCCAGCCCAGATACGCGATCGCCGCATGCGCGAAGGCGATCGCGGCGAGGTCGTACCAGCGCAGGCGGTCTCCGGGGACGCTGAATCCGTCGCGGGTGCCGTCCGGACCGATGACCTGCGGTCGCGCCGCCACCCGCCCGAGAGCGAACGAGAGCACGGCGGTCACCGCACCCCCGTAGGCGGCGAACGAGCCGATCGACCCCGCACCGCTGATCGCCATCTCGCGCCCCCAGAAGACCGGGAAGCCGATCAGGAAGCCGACGATGAGGAACAGCGCCCCGACGATGAGCGCGGTGGCCTCGATCACCGCATCCGAGGTGTCCGGCCCGCGCAGCTGCCGCAGGACCTGCATGACCTTCTCGCCGACAGCTCTCATCGCGTGTCCTCTCCGGAACAGCACTCGCCTTCTCCGCACATCCTAGGAGGAGCACCGCTCCGACGTCGTCGGTGATAGCATCGCGGAACGGATCGTATACAACGTCGTCGTTCCACCACCCGAGGTGATCAGTCATGAACGGTGCACCCGCTGCTCCCGCCGAATCGGTGTCCACGCTCGTCGCGCGCAATATCAGCGACTTCCGCGCGGCCGTCTCCGAGTCCTTCGTCCCCCTGCAGGTGTCGACCGCGGGTCCCGACCATTTCCGCGGCGTGATCCGCGGCGCGTCCGTCGACGAGGTGCACGTGACCGAGGTGCGGGCGACGTCGCATGTCGTCGAGCGCACCCCCGAGCTCATCGCCCGAGGAGACAGGTCGTACTTCAAGCTGAGCCTCATGCTCGCCGGCACCGGCATGCTGATCCAGGACGACCGCGAAGCCGTGCTCCAGGCGGGCGACCTCGCCGTGTACGACACCGATCGCCCGTACTCACTCGTCTTCGACGACGACTTCCGCACCATGGTGGTGATGTTCCCGAAGCACCTCATCAGCCTGCCTTCCGACATGGTGGGGCAGCTCACGGCGGTGCGGATCTCCGGCCAGGGCGGGCTCGGCGGCATGGTCGTCCCCTACCTCACGCAGCTCGCCGGAAACCTCGACCAGCTCGCGGGCACCACCGGCGCACGACTCGCGCACAGCGCGCTGGACCTCGTCACCACCGTGTTCACTCGCGAGCTCGGCCTCGACGAGGTCTCCGCCGACCCGCACCGGGCGCTGGTGCAGCGCATCCGCTCGTACATCGACCGCAATCTCGCCTCGACCGACCTCGGTCCGGCGACGATCGCGTCGGCGCATTTCATCTCGACCCGCCACCTGCACGGGCTCTTCCAGGAGCAGGGCGTGACCGTCTCGACGTGGATCCGCACGCGTCGCCTCGAGCAGTGCCGCCGCGACCTGCTCGATCCCATGCTCGCCGACCGGCCCGTCGCGGCGGTCGCCGCACGCTGGGGCTTCGTCGATGCGGCGCACTTCAGCCGCGCGTTCAAGTCGGCCTTCGGCATCTCGCCCAGCGAGTACCGCGGCGCGCACTGAGCACGCTGCCCTGGGCCCCGAGCCAGGGGGCGTGCGTCAGGGAGTGTGCGTCAGGGAGTGTGCGTCAGGGGATGTAGACCGGCGGATCGAACATCGTGCCGCCGTAGAGCAGCTGCACCGCGATGAAGCCCGGCAGCGACATCGCTGCGACCAGCACCGGCGCGAGCGCGAGGCTCGGCAGCCATCCGCGCCGGCCGCCGTCACGGAGCGCGAAGACCAGGCCGACGGTGACCAGCGCGTGGAACACGAGCACGGGCACGAGTCCCACAGTGAAGCCCCAGCCCTCCATCGACGACCCGGCGGTGAGCGCCTTCGACTGCTCGCTGAACTGCTCCTCGTACGACATGCCGCACCTCACCCATGCCAGGGCGAAGAAGACCACGCCGAAGAACACGGATGCCGTCCAGGCCACCGCCTTCACGCCGGTCGACAGGGGCGGCAGGGGTTCCGTGCGCATGCCTCATCATGGCATCCGCCTCGCGTCCGGATGATCGCGTCGCACGCACCCCGCCCGCGCTCTTGCCCGGGAGGGCACGCCGGTTGACTGTCGGCGCGGGATGGCCGCGCAGACCTTGAGCGGATGCCGAGCCCGGCCGGAGCATGAGGCAAGCGCACCGCGAGGAGGCGGTGCCCGGAGCGAGGACGCTCCGCCGCATGCGACGTCAGGACTCCCATGACCGCTCCCGTCTCGACCGATCCCGTACAGACCGATCCTTCGCAGACCGATCCCGCGCTCGACGAATGGCGCACGTATGACGAGTTCGCCGCAGGCATCGACACGTTCCGCCTTCCGAACACGTCGCTCTCGGGCACAGCGCTCACGCTCACGCTCGACGACGGCTCGACTCTCGCTCTGACCTTCGACTCGGTCGCCGTGACCTGGACGGGCTTCGACTCCTCCGGCACAGACCCGTACGACGCCGTCGCCGTGCGCGACGACGTCGTCTTCGTCAACATCCCGCTCGAGAGCCGGGAACGCGAGGCCATCACGGTCGTGTACTCGACGGCGACCCATCGGGCGACCGTCGTCCTCTCGCACATCGCGGCCGAGGCGATCGAGGGCACCCCGCAGGTGTCGCAGCAGTTCTGGGCGGCGACGACCGACGGCGGGGCGGCGACCGGCGAGGTGCCCGGCCCCAGCCGCGATCTCATCGGCAAGCGGAACATCTACCGGTACAGCCCCGAGCACCTGTACGAGCACGTGTACGTGTCGAGCCAGCGGTACGCGTGGCAGTGCCTCGAGGGCGTGCAGCGCGGGCACGGCGACATGGATCTGTCGACCGTGTGGAAGTTCGCCGACGGCCTGTACCTCTTCTGCTTCCGCGAGTTCCGCATCGCGGTCGCGAGCGTGTGGCTGCACGACCTCGGCTATCAGCTCATGACGACGGGCATCTTCCTGGGGCTGAACGGCGAAGGCCAGGCAGAGCACTCGCGCGCCGGAGGCCACATCTATCCGCTCGGCGCCGTCGCCTACCCCGACGCGCAGCCCGTCTGAGAACGAAGGGCCCACCCATGAGCAATGCAGACATCATCGCGGCGCACTACGCGGCCAGCGACCGGGGCGACCTCGACGGGATGCTGGCTCCGTTCGCCGACGACATCGCCTGGACCGAAGCTGCGGGCTTCCCCTACGCCGGAACGTACATCGGGCCGGACGCCGTGGCCGCGAACGTCTTCCAGCGCATCCAGGAGGAGTGGGACGACTACACCGTCGCGATCGACGAGGTCATCGACGGCGGCGACGTCGTGGTCGGCATCGGCACCTACTCGGGCACGTACCGCGAGACGGGCCGCTTCTTCGCAGCACGGGTCGCCCACGTCTGGCGGGTGGCCGGCGGCAAGGTCGTCGCGTTCGAGCAGTTCACCGACACCGAGCTCGTCAATCGCGCTCTGCGGCCCTGACCCGATCAGCACCGCTCGACGACCAGCACCACCCGACGACCGGCACCACTCGACGACCAGCACCACCCGAACACAGCACCACCCGAACACAGCACCACCCGAAATCTGCATCACCCGAATACGAGAGCAGGATCACATGAACAAGCGAGTATCCGGCAGCGCGGCGCTCATCGCCGTCGCAGCCCTCGCCCTCGCCGGCTGCGCGGGCGGAGACGGGGGTGGTGGTGGCGAAGGAGCCCCCATCGTCGTCGGCTCCGTGAACACGATCAGCGGCCCGGCGACCTTCCCCGAGGCATCGCAGGCGGCCGCCGCCGTCTTCGACGCGTTCAACGAGGCAGGCGGTCTCGACGGCCGCACCATCGAGTACAAGATGCTCGACGACAAGGGAGACCCGGCGACGGCGACGGCCTCGGCCCGAGAGCTGGTCGGCAGCGACGGAGCCGTCGCCCTGGTCGGCTCGGCCAGCCTCATCGAGTGCGAGATCAACGCCAAGTACTACGAGCAGGAGGACATCCTGTCGCTGCCGGGCATCGGCGTCGACACCGGATGCTTCGCGAGCGACAACATCTCGCCGGCGAACGTCGGACCGTTCAACGACATGACGCTGACCCTGCAGTACGGATCCGAGGTGCTCGGGCTCGACGACATCTGCATCCTGCTCGAGATCGCCGGGTCCACGAGGCCCACCTATCAGGCGGCCATCGACAAGTGGACCGAGATCACCGGCAAGGAGCCGAAGTACGTCGACGACACGGTTCCGTACGGCGCATCGGACTACACGCCCTACATCGTCAAGGCGCGCGACCAGGGCTGCAAGGCGCTCGCCATCAACCCCGTCGAGCCCGACGCGATCGGGCAGGTCAAGGCCGCGAACGCCCAGGGCTGGGACGACGTCACCTGGCTGTACCTCACCAGCGTGTACAGCGAGAACTTCGCGGACGCGATCGACGACGCGGGTGCCGGCATCTACGTCCCCGCGGAGTTCTACCCGTTCACCGACGACGACGAGATCAACCAGGACTGGCGGGAGCTGATGGAGGCCAACGACATCCCTCTCACATCCTTCAGCCAGGGCGGGTACCTCGCGGCGACCTACTTCATCGAGGTGCTCGAGAGCATGGACGGCGACATCACCAGGGAGTCGGTCACCGAAGCCCTGCGCGGCATGGAGCCGATCGAGAACCCCATGGTCGGGACCCCGTACGCCTTCGGCACTCAGAACACCGCCGGGTGGCCGATCATCCTCGAGTCGGGCACGAACGCCTGGGAGAAGGTGTCGGATGACTGGCTCCGCATCGGCGAGTAGCCGCTGACTCCCCGCGCTTCGACAGGCTCAGCGACCCAGGACATAGGTCCTGAGCCTGTCGAGGGCCCCTTTACTCCTCGACTCAGAAAGGTCGCCGCATGCTGCAAGGCGCCATCGCCGGACTCGCCGCCGGCGGCCTCTACGCCGTACTCGGTGTATGCCTCACTCTGATGTCCCGCCTGGTGCGGGTCGTCAACTTCGCCCAGGCCGCGACAGGCATGTTCGGCGCGTTCACCGCGGTGTGGTTCGTCCGTGAGATCGGTCTCCCCATCTGGATCGGATCCATCGTCGGCGTCCTCGTCGCGGGCCTCCTCGCCGCGGCCATCGGATTCATCGCCGCGACGTGGCTCTCCGAGGCGTCCACCACCACCCGATCCGCCATGACCGTCGGCCCCCTCCTGCTGCTCATCTCGATGTCGTTCATCCTGTTCGGCAACAAGCCGCAGCCGTTCACGCCGATCATCGCCGGCCCGGCCTTCTCCCTGGGCGGCGTCGTCATCAGCCAGGTGACGATCGCGACCGTCGCCATGGCGATCGTCACGGCCGTCGCCGTGCGCGTCATACTCCGTCGCACGCGGGTCGGCACGCAGCTGCGGGCGCTGTCCGAGCGTCCGACGACGGCGGAGCTGCTCGGCATCCGCTCTCGCCCGCTGTCGATCGCGGTCTGGTTCGTCACCGGCGTGATCAGCGCCATCGCGATCATGATCGTCGCTCCCTCGCAGTCGAACGACGCGACGAGTCTCGCGATGCTGATCGTGCCCGCGGCCGCCGCCGCGCTGCTCGGCGGCTTCCGGCGCCTCGATCTCGCCGTGGTCGGCGGTGTCGTTCTCGGCGTGCTCGGTGGTCTCGTCGCTCAGATCGACGAGGTCGCCCTGGTACGCAACTTCCTGCCGTTCCTGTTCATCGTCGTCCTGCTGCTCTGGACCCAACGCAAGGAGGTGTGGGATGCCGCTCGCTGACCGCCCCTGGTTCACCGTCGCCTGGCCGTTCGCCGTCGGCGCCGCCGCGATCGGCGTCGGCGCGATACTGAGCGCCGCGCTGCCCGGCTATTTCGTCTTCCTCGCGATCAGCGCCGTGATCGCCGCGATCGCCATCCTGGGCCTCGGGATCGTCACCGGGTCGGCCGGGATGATCGCGCTGTGCCAGCTCACGTTCGCCGCGGTCGGCGCCTGGATCGTGTCGCTGCTCAACGTCATGCAGGCGCCTGGGGGCTTCGTCGTCTGGCTCGTGTTCGGCGGCATCGCGGCGGGACTCGTCGGCGTCCTCGTCGGGCTGCCCGCCCTGCGACTGCGCGGCGTCAACCTCGCGGTCGTCACACTGGGCTTCGCCGCCGCGGCCGACGTGACGCTCGTGCAGATCCAGTTCCCCGGGTCCGCCGACGGCACCGCGATCGAGCGACCGGAGCTGTTCTCGAACGACCGCGAGTTCTTCTTCCTCTCGATCGTCGTCCTCGCCGTGTGCGCGGTGGGCGTCTTCTTCCTGCAGCGCGGCCGCTGGGGATCCAGCTGGAAGGCGGTCGCGTTCTCGGAGCGCGGCACCGCCGCCGCGGGGCAGAGCGTGCAGATGGCGAAGCTCACCGCCTTCGCGGTGTCCGCCGCACTCGGAGGCATCGCGGGCGGGCTCCTCGCCGGTCAGGTGCAGCTGCCGTTCGCATCGAGCTTCACGCCGCTGCAGTCCCTGGCGCTGTACGTGCTCGCCATCATGTCGGGCGCGCATCTGATCGACATGGCGATCCTCGGCGGCATCCTCTGGGTGCTCGTGCCCGAGCTGCTCAAGCGGTGGGGCGTACCTCAGGACTGGGCCTTCGTGGTCTTCGGAGTGCTCGGTGTGCAGGCGCTCACCAGCGGCACCAACCTCGGGCAGGGCATTCGCGATCTGCTCTGGCGGCGGGCGGATCGCAAGACGGCGAACGCCCGGCTGACGGCTCTGCCGCCGGATGCGTCGTCGGATGCGGCGGTGATCACGACCACGACCACCGCGACCGTGGACGAACACGCGCTCGACGGGGCGCCGGTGCTCACGGTCGAGGGTCTCACCGTGCAGTTCGGGGCGCTCAAGGCGCTCGACGACGTCTCGTTCCAGGTGCCCGCCGCGTCGATCATGGGCCTCATCGGTCCGAACGGAGCGGGCAAGTCGACGTTCGTCGATGCCATCAGCGGGTTCCTCCCGAAGCACGGCGGCCGGGTGCTGCTGGGCGACCGGGATCTCGCGGGGCTCTCCCCCACACGCCGTGCACGCCTCGGGTTGCGCCGCACCTTCCAGCAGGATCGGGTGCCGCCCGCGCTGACCGTCGGCGCGTACGTGCGCTTCGTGGCGCGGCGGAGGCTGGCCGCATCGGACATCGACGAGGCGCTGGAGTTCTTCGGATGCCCTCCGGCGCGCTCGCGGCTCTCGAGCGTCGACGTCGGCACGCGCCGGCTCGTCGAGGTCGCCGCGAACGTGCTCGCGACGCCGAGGCTACTGATCCTCGACGAGCCGGCGGCGGGCCTGTCGCACGACGAGCATCTCGCGCTCGCGGCTCGTCTTCGCGAGCTGCCCGCCCGATACGGGGTGGCGCTGATCATCATCGAGCACGACCTGGACCTCGTGCGGTCGGTGTGCCCCATGCTCACCGTGCTCGACTTCGGTCGGGTGCTGGCTTCGGGGCCGCAGGCCGAGGTGCTGGCGAACCCCGAGGTCGTCAAGGCGTACATGGGAGAGACGGAGCTGCTGTCATGAGCGAGCTGGTGCTGGATGCGGTGACCGTCAGCCGAGGGGCCGGGCCGGTGATCTCCGACGTGTCGCTGACCGTGCGCGGGGGCGAGGTGCTCGCACTCGTCGGACCCAACGGAGCCGGCAAGACGAGTCTCATCGAGTCGGTGTCGGGTGTGACGCCGCACTCGTCGGGTTCACTTCTGCTCGACGGCGAGCCGCTCGACCGGCTGTCGCGCGTGGCCCGAGCTCGGCGGGGGATCGTGCACATCGAACAGGGGCGAGCCGTGTTCCCCTCGCTGACGGTGCGGGAGAACATCTCGCTCACGGCGCGCACTCCGGCCGAGCTGGATGCTGCTCTGGCCCAGTTCCCGGAGCTCGAGAAGCGCATCGACTCCCCGACGGCGCTGCTGTCGGGCGGCGAGCAGCAGATGGTGGTGCTCGCGCGAGCGTTCGCCGCGAAGCCGCGCATCCTGCTCATCGACGAGATGTCGCTGGGGCTCGCCCCCGTCGTGTTCATGCGGCTCATGCCGATCGTGAAGTCCATCGCGGAGTCGGGTGTCGGGGTGCTGCTCGTCGAGCAGTTCACGCAGTTGGCGCTCGATCTCGCGCGCGAGGCGGTGGTGGTCGCGGGAGGACGGGTGTCGTTCCAGGGGACGTCGGAGGACCTGAAGGCCGATTCCGGGTTGCTGCATCGCGCGTACCTGGGTGGCTGAGGGTCGGCAGTAGCCTGAGGAGGTGACCGACACCATCAGCGCCCGCGCCGTCCTGCTCGACATGGACGGCACCCTCGTCGATTCGACCGCCGTCGTGGAACGCCTCTGGCTCGCGTGGGCGGAGCCGCACGGCATCGCGCCGGAGACGGTGCTGAGCGTGGTGCACGGACGGCAGGGTCATCAGAGCATGGCGATCATGCTTCCGGAGCGCGATCATGAGATCAACATCCGCGAGAACGCCGTGATGCTCGCGAACGAGAGCGCGGATGTCGACGGTGTCATCCCGATCGAGGGTGCGGATGCTCTGCTCGCTGCCCTGCTCCCCTACCCCCATGCGATCGTGACCTCGGCTGACGTGACCCTGATGAACGCACGCATGGGCCAGGCCGGACTCACTGTGCCGACTCTCACCGTGACGGCGGAGAGCGTGTCGGCATCGAAGCCCGATCCCGAGGGTTTCCTTCTCGGTGCGACGCTGCTGGGCGTCGATCCTGCCGACTGCGTCGTGTTCGAAGACTCGGGAGCCGGCATCCAGGCGGCGCACGCGGCAGGGATGCGGGTCATCGGGGTCGGCGCGCACGCGACGGCGCACCACCCGACGTTCCACGTCGACGACCTGACGCAGATCGCCGTCGTGCCGAAGGACGACGGCTTCGAGCTCGTGATCCGCTGATCCGCTGATCCGCTGATCCAGCCGCATCGTCCGCGCGATGCTGTACGTCTCGCCCCTGTCATCCGGTGCGGGCGAGTCGCTCGGGAACGTCCGGTCGGGCCGCGCTGAGTCGTGGAGTACGCCATCTCCGGTCGGGGTCCCACCATCTCGGTCCTCGCACCTGCGGGAGTCCGTGGTCCATCCGGATCTCCCACCCGGACCTGTCCAGGGACCGGTGATGCCACCAGCACAACGGGACTCCGTTGTCGGTATGCGTCGGCCCGCCCCGAGCGTGCTCCGTCACGTGGTGGATCTCGCACCAGGACGCCGGAACATGGCATCCGGGGATCAGGCATTCCGTGTCGCGGGCGATGATCGCCCGACGTTGGTGCACGGTGAAGACCCGGTCGGTGGTGGTGATGCCGACGATGCGGCCCTCGTCCATCAGCACGCGCTGGATCGCCCCCGTGCACGCCGTCTGCGCCGCGACGGAGACGGGAACGTGCGCGCCGGATCCGGGGATCGTCGCCCACCCGCCGTTGCGCCGTCCGCCGGACACAGCGCCTCCGAACGCCGTGCCTCCGAACGCCGCGCCTCCGAATGCGGCAGCGGTGGCGCTCGTGGTGCGGGTTGCGAGGTCCTTCGCGTCGATGTTGACGACGAGGACCGGTGATGCGCCACCGAGTGTGGGCATCTCCTTGTGTCGAGCCGCGATACCCAGCGCTGCCGCGAGCGCATCGTGCCGCTTCTGCGCCGCCGTGCGGTCATCGAGCACGCACCGCGGATCGGAGTTGAACGGGTCAGCATCGGCGTCTATGTCCGTGTCTGCCCCCGCGCCTGCGCCTGCGCCGGCGTCTACGCCCGATCCGACGTCCGAGAAAGCAGTGTCCTCATCCGACTCGCCGGCACCCTCGCTCGGGGCGAAGAACACTCCCGGCTGCGGAGGGCCGTCGCCTTTCGGGTTGAGGATCGCGTCCATGATGAGCTGCAACTGGGCGGCGGCGTCCGGGGTGAGGTATCCGCGGATCGTGTGCACGCCGTCTTTCAACCGACCGATCGTGACCCCACGACGACGACATGCATCCTCATCCTTGGGTTCTTCACCGTCCGGGTCGAACATCGACGCGAGATCCTCCGCGAGAGCCTTCAGATCCTGCGCCGTCGGCGCAGGACCCGGCGCATCCGCATCCAGGTCGTCCTCGTCGGCATCGACTCCGGTGTCGATGCCGTGCCCCCGGGCGCATCCGGCCAGCGCCACATCGGCCGCCAGTCGCTGGTCGACGGTGAGTCGATCCCACACCTTCTCGATCGGACCCGTCGCCGCCAAGAACCCGGCCACACCGACGACCCCGTTCAGAAGCGCCAGCCGCATCTCCGGCCACCGAGCGGGCATCCTCTCCCCCGCGAGACTCATCGGCCGCCGCACCAGATCGACGACCCGATCGACCCTGGCCGCGCCCCGCGCATCGACCAGCAGGGTCCGCTGCAGCAGCTCGTTCATGCCCCGACACCCCGCCGCGTGCGGCAAGTCGCCCGGGTCTCCCGTCGCGACGGTCTCGACGATCACCGCTTCGGCCCGCCGGAACACGGCACCCGCACCCTGCAGCACCGTCACTCGGTCCGCATCGTTCAACCCGGCGAGCGCCTCATCGGACAGCACTGAGTCGAGGTCGGCGAGGACCCGATCGAGAAGCTCGGCAGTGCTGTTCATACCCGTGAGTCAACCCGAGACCACCGACATTCGAGCCCCGTGGAACCCTCTATTCGCCCAGGTCAGCGGCTGTATTCCGAAACACCGGAACACGAGTTCCTCGGGCCATCGCACGAGGATGTCTCGTCTCGGGCGGCTCCACCCGCCTCGCTCGACGACCAAGAAAGCTCTCGGGCGGCTCCGCCCAACCCCGTTACATCCCGGCGTGATCGAACGCGATCGTCGGGACGTCCACCACGTGCGATCCGCCGTCGGCGACGATCACCGCCCCGGTGACGTACGACGACTCCCCCGACCCGAGGAATCTCACCACCGAGGCGATCTCGGCCGGCCGGGCAGGACGCCGCAGCGGAACATCCGCGGTCACCGTCGCATACGCCTCTTCCCTCGACGAGAGACCGGCGTGCGTGGCGAACTCGTCCATCTCGTCGTCGGCCATGGGGGTCTGAACCCATCCCGGGCACACCGCATTCACGCGCACGCCCTGCCGACCGTAGTCCCTCGCCAGCGTGCGGGTCAGACCGATCAGCGCGTGCTTGCCCACGGTGTATCCGGCGACCGACGGACCCGCGAACAGCCCCGCTAGCGACGACACGATCACGATCTGACCCTTCGCCTCGATCAGTGCCGGCAGCGCCTCCCTCGCCATCACGAACGCGGTCGTGAGGTTCGCGCGGATGGCTGCCTCCCAGCTGTCGTCGTCGGTCTCCGCGACCGGCGAGAACCCATGCCCGCCGGCGTTCGCCACCAGCACGTCGATCCGCCCGAAGGTCGCCAGCACCTCCGCCACGGCCGCCTTCGCCGAGGTCGTGTCCGCGGCATCGGCGATGATCGGATGCGCCCCCACCGCCGCCTCGACGGCCTGCAGCGGCTCGGGGCGGCGCCCCACCACCACGACATGCGCACCCTCCGCGGCATACCGTTCGGCGATCGCGGCGCCGATGCCGGTGCCTCCGCCCGTGATCACGACGACCCGCCCCGAGACGGTCGATCCGACTGCAAGTCCCATATCTGCTCCTGATTGTCCGGCGCTCGCGCGCATCATGCGGGAAATCCCGATCGGGCCGAGTACCCGAAGTCACTGAGAAGGCTCGTGCCGTTGACGGCGCGGCTGCGCGGCGACACGAGATAGGCCACGTGCGCCGCGACCTCGTCGGCGCTCTGCACCGGGAACGAGGCGTCGGAGAACGCATCGGCTCCGAGATCGCTGCGGCTCATCGGGGTGTCGACCACCGAGGGTGCGACGGAGTTGACCCTCACACCGGTGCCGGCGAGATCGACGGAGAGGGCTCGTCCGAACTGCACCAGCGCGGCCTTCGAGGCGCAGTACGGCACCATGCCCTGCGAGGCGACCGACGCCGAGTCGCTGGCGAGCAGCACGACGGATGCCGCGGACGCGGCCCTGAGCGCAGGAAGCGCCTCTCGGACGACGAGGAACGCGCCGGTCACGTTCACGGCCAGCACGGCGTTCCAATCATCGAGCGAGAGCGCGTCGATGCTCTGCCCGACCGGTCCGGAGATCCCCGCACAGCAGACGAGCGCATCCAGACCGCCGAGCTCCCGGACGGCGTCGCCCACAGCGCGGCTCACCTGCTCCTCCGAGGTCACGTCGGCGACGACCGGCACAGCCCGCATCGCGCCGCCTGCGTCCCCCACAGCAGAAGCACCAGAACCTGCACCCGCACCGGCAGAAGCACCAGCAGCACCAGCCCCAGCACCAGCACCGGCGCCGACAGCAGCACACGCCGCGGCCACCTCCTCGAGCGCCTCCGCATCGCGGTCCAGCAGCGCCACCCGCATCCCCTCCGCGGCGAGCGCCAGCGCCGTGGCGCGTCCGATGCCGCTCGCGGCACCCGTGATCAGCGCGGTGCGTCCGTGCAGCTGCAGGTCCATGCGGCCCCTCGTGACTCCGCCCGCACGCCGGTGGCGCACTGTGAGGACGGCGGTGTCGTCTCGGTCATCCTGCTCTCCGGCATCCGCTCGCAGAACGCCGTCAGCGCTGGTGTGCGCGCTCGCACCATCGTCCTTCACTCAGGGTCAAGCGGCGCATCCTCAGCGCGAGCAGACTCGCATCATCGACGATTCCCCTCGTCGTCGATGCCGCGCGAGCGCGGCCGTCACCGAGCAAAGGAGCCGCCGTGGCAGACCCGATCACCGCGTCCACGACGCACGACCACACCTCTCTCCGCCCCGGCGCCCTCGGCGTCGCCGGCATCGTCTTCCTCGTCCTCGCGGCGGTCGCCCCGCTGACCGGCATCGTCGTCGTCGCCTCGCTCGCGATCGCGCTGGGCAACGGCGGCGGCACGCCGATGTCGTTCTTCCTCGTCGCGGGGATCCTGCTGCTGTTCGCGGTCGGCTACGCGCAGATGTCGAAGCAGCTCGTCAACGCCGGCGGCTTCTACGCGTTCGTCGTGAAAGGGCTGGGACGCACCGGAGGGCTCATCGCCGGGCTGATCGCGACGCTCGGCTACAACTTCTTCGTGGTCGGCACGATCGGCACCAGCGGATTCTTCATGCAGAACATCATCCGCGACCTCACCGGCCTCGACGTGCACTGGCTGGTGTGGGGACTGCTGTCGATCGTCGTGTGCTTCGTCCTCGCGCGGATAGGCGTCGACTTCAGCTCGAAGGTGCTGGGCGTCTGCCTGGTGCTCGAGGTGCTGATGCTCGTCGTGTTCGACGTCTCCGTGCTCGTCCAGACCGGCTACGACCTGGGCGCGTTCAGCCCTGAGGCCGTGTTCTCGGGATCGCTGCCCATCGGCCTCCTCCTCGCCGCCACCGGGTTCCTCGGTTTCGAGGCGACGGCCCTCTTCAGCGAAGAGGCCAAGCAGCCGCTGCGCACCATCCCGCGCGCGACCTACACGTCGATCATCGCCATCGGCGTCATCCTCGGCGTCACCACCTGGGCGGTCGTCAGCGCGACCGGCGTGGCTCAGGCTCAGGCCACCGCGCTCGAGCACCTGCCCACCGGCGACCTCATCTTCTCGCTGTCGCAGCAGTACCTCGGGGGTCCGCTCACCACCGTCATGATGGTGCTGCTGCTCGTGAGCCTGTTCGCGGCGATGCTGGCGTTCCACAACTCCGCCACGCGCTACCTGTACTCGCTCGGTCGCGCGCGCATCCTGCCGCAGGCGCTCGCCCGCACCCGCAGCAACGGCGCTCCGCAGCTCGCGGGCATCGTGCAGGCATCGTTCGCCGGGATCGTCGCGATCATCTTCGCGATCGCCGGGGCCGACCCGATCCTCACCCTCGTCCCCGCGATGCTCGGGTTCGGCACGCTGAGCGTGCTGATCCTGCAGGGGCTCGCCGCGATCTCGATCGTCGTGTACTTCCGCCGCAGGCAGGATCCGCGCTGGTGGAGCACGTTCATCGCCCCCGGCATCGGCTTCCTCGGCATCGCCGCGATCTCGGTCCTCGCGGTCGTCAACTTCAACATCGTCGCCGGCTCCGAGGAGCTCGCGATCCGCTTGATGCCGCTGCTGCTCGTGCTCGCCCTCATCGGCGGCGTCGTCTACGCCGCCTACCTCAAGAGATCCCGCCCCGCCGTCTACGAGGGCCTTTCCTCCGACCTCGAGCAGTTCAGCAACCGCTGACACGTCCGCACGACCTCCGCTCCGACGCACGATCCCCGACTCCGACGCACGACCCCCGACTCCAAGGAGAGACATGACGACCCTCAACCCCGCCGACACCTCCACCTGGCTTCCGCTGGAAGGCCTCGCTCCCGGCTTCGACGCGAACAAGGCGCCGCATTCGACGGCGCTGAGCGGACGCAAGATCACCGTGGTGGATGCGCGCGGCACGCGCATCTCGCACCGCTTCGCCGACACGACGGTCACGTGGGACTACCGACCGGGCGCCGAGGACCCGACGGAAGCGGCGACCGACACCGACGACTACGAGGCCTTCGAGGTCGACGACGAGCTCTACTTCGTGCAGTTCCATCACGACTACCTGCCGAACGAGGCGGTGTCGCTGATCGTCGATCTCCGTCACGGTCGCGCACTCGCGGTCCTGTCGGTGATCCTCCCCGCGCCCGAGCAGGGCCGCACGCGCGTGCAGCACCTCTTCGCACCGGGCGTCCTCGAGGGGGCCGCCGTCACGGGTGCGGAACCGGCTCCGACGACGACGCTCATCGGCCGCCGCGTCGAATGGGTCTACAGCGAGGAGCACGCGTACGAGCACGTCTACCTCTCCGAGCGCTGGTACTCCTGGCAGTGCCTCGCCGGCCCCGAGCGCGGGCTCGCCGACACCGACGAGAACAGCGTGTGGCAGGTGCGCCCCGGAATCTACGTCTTCGCCTGGCGCGAGAAGGTCATCCCCTGCGCATCGGTCACGATCGCCGATCATCGTGATGTGAACGCGATCCGCTCGCACGGGGTGCTGTTCGGACTCGACGAGTCCGGCGAGGTGCCGACGCACTTCACGTTCGGCGCCCACGGCCGCCTGCTGTCGACCACGCACCATGCACCGGGGCTCGAGCCCGCGCACTTCGGAGACGCGTGATGACGGCCGACCTCATCGTCACGGGGTCCGTCATCCGGACGGCCGACCGCGCGCAGCCCGTGGTCGAGGCCTTCGCCGTGCAGGACGGCCGCATCGTGGCCGTCGGCACCCTCGACGAGGTCTCCTCCCGCAGAGGACCCGAGACGCGGATGCTCGACGTCGGCGACGCCGCGGTCTACCCCGGCTTCGTCGACGTGCACAACCATCACGCACTGGCCGGCCGGACCGAGCTGTTCGAGCTCTCGCTGCCGCCGTCGCTGACCCTCGACGAGATCCTCGACCGGGTGCGCGAGAAGGCGGCGTCGCTGCCCGCGGACGCGTGGATCATCGGCGGGGTCGTGGCGACCACGCTGCTTCCGACGCTCGCGAACACCGCGACGAGGCAGCGGCTGGACGAGGCGGCGGGCGGGCGCCCGGTGGTGATCGTCGAGGACTCCCGGCACAATCGCTGGGCCAGCACCCGCGCTCTGGAGCTCGCCGGCATCTCGACGGACAGCGTCCCGGCGGGCGGCGTCACGGTCCTCGATCCCGAGGACGGGACGCCGACCGGCGTGCTGCTCGAAGCGGCCGGCATCCCGGTGCAGGAGGCGTACGACCGCAGCGGCGGTCTGACGCCCGAGCAGCACGTCGCCGCATCCCGCCATGGGGTGGAGCTCCTGAACTCGTTCGGGATCACGACCTTCCAGGACGCCGGTGTCTCGGTCGACATCCTCGCGGCGCTGGCCGCCCTCGACCGCGCGGGCGAGCTGAACGCGTGGGTCGTGTCGTCGCTGCTCATCAACGACGAGATCTTCGGGTTCGATCCCATCGGATCGCCGCTGATCGAGCGCGGCGAGGAGTTCCGCACGCCGCATCACCGACCCGACTTCGTCAAGATCTTCCTCGACGGCGTGCCCCCCGCTCGGACCGCCTCGTTCCTCGAGCCGTATGTCGCGGATGCCGTGCACGGGGCCCACTTCCACGGGGAGGCGACGATGTCGTTCGAGGAGCTGCACGGGTGGCTGCGCTCCGTCGCCGAACGCGGCCTCGGCGCGAAGGTGCACTGCACGGGTGACGGCTCGGCCCGTCTCGTGCTGGACGTCGCGGAACGCATCCGGACGGAGGGGTTCACCACGCCGATCCAGATCGCGCACGGTCAGTTCCTCGCCGGGTCCGACATCCCTCGGCTGCGTGCTCTCGACGTGTCGGCCGACATCTCGCCCTTCATCTGGTTCCCCGGAGTCATCCCGCAGGCACTCGCCGAGGTCCTCGGCGACCGGGCCGAGCACTCGCAGCCCAACCGTGCGCTGCTCGACGCCGGGGCGCTCGTCGCCGGCGGCTCCGACTGGCCCGTCAGCGAATCTCCGAACACCCTGGAGGGACTCCAAGGACTCGTGACGCGCGCCGATCCCCTCCGCCGCGCGCCCGGGGTCCTCTGGGCGGAGCAGGCGATCACCCCGGAGGAGGCCCTCGAGGTCTTCACGATCAACGCCGCGACCGCGATGGGGCTGGGCCAGGAGACCGGGTCGATCGCGGTGGGCAAGTCGGCCGACTTCGTCGTGCTCGCGCGCGACGCGATCGCGGGCCCGCCGGACGACATCGTGGGCACCGTCGTCCTGTCGACCTGGTTCGCCGGCCGCGAGGTCCACACCGCGGGCTCGGGCAGCGTCCGCTGATCCCGGTACGGCGCCCGCCGCGCATAGCGCAAGGACCGGCCAGCGAGATAGGACCTCTGCCCCATCAACCGCCGGTGCTCGACCATCCGCTCACTCCACGGGGCGGGCTGACCCCCTGCCGTCCCGCGTGCGGGGTCGAAAAAGCACCGCAAGTCGGCGGTTCGGATGCAGTTTCGACCCCGCACCGACGGCGGGATGCTGATTCGACCCCGCACCGACGGCGGGATGCTGATTCGACCCCGCGCCGACGGCACCGGCCGCGACCGGGGCGGATGCCGTCAGCGGGCGAGCAGGAACCGCGCTCCGCGCTCGCCGATCATCGCCGCCGGGGCGTTCGTGTTGCCGGTGGGCACGGTCGGGATGACCGAGGCGTCGATCACGCTGAGTCCCTCGAGGCCGCGCACGCGCAGCGTCGGATCCACCACCGCCTCGGCATCCGACCCCATCCGGCAGGTGCCGACCTGGTGGTGGTAGGTGATGGCGGTACGGCGCACCCACTCCTTGACCTCGGCGTCGGGCACGTCGGGGCCCGGGTACACCTCGACCGCGCCCCATTCCTCGGCGAGCGCGGGCCGGGCGCCGATCCGACGGCACTGGCGCACCGAGGCTGCGAGCGCCGCGACGTCGCGTTCGTCCGCCAGAGCCGCGAGATCGATGAGCGGCAGATCCGAGACCTCGGGGCCCGAGAGCGTCAGAGACCCGCGGCTGTACGGGGTGACGAGTCCGGCCATCAGGGTGAAGCCGTCATCGCCCCGCGGTTCGAGTTCGCCCCACATCGGCACGGAGAAGTGGATGGGCTGGGTGTCGGGCTGCGCGAGACCGTCGCGGCTGCGCCAGAACAGGTGCGTCTGCGTCACCGAGACGCCGGGCTGCGGCGGACCGACAGGCCGCTCGGTGGTGAAGATGACGGGCGACAGCAGGTGGTCGTGCAGGTTCTTGCCGACCTGCGGAGAGTCGAGCACGACGGGGATCCCGAGCGCGTCGAGCTCCTCGGCCGGACCGATCCCCGATCGCAGGAGGATGATCGGCGACCCGATCGCGCCGGCCGAGAGGACGACCTCGTCGGCGAACAGCTCCTCCCCGTCCGACAGGCGGATGCCGCGCGCGCGACCGTCCTCGACGATGACGGAATGCACCTCGCGCCCGGTCACGACGGTGAGCTGCTCGGCGACCGGCTGCGCGTACGTCATCCAGGTGTTCACTCGTCGTCCGTCGCGGATCGTGACCTGCTGCTGCGACACCCCGTCGAGCGTGCCGCCGTTGTAGTTCGGGTTGTGGGTCAGCCCCTCCTCGACCGCCGCGTCGATGATCGACGCCTGGATCGGCGACAGTGCGTAGTCGGCCGTGACCCAGAGCAGATCGTGCTCGATCGCGTCGAACACCGGCTCGACGGCATCCCATCCCCACCCCGTCGCACCGGCGCGCTCCCACTCGTCGTAGTCCGACCCCGCGCCGCGCACCCAGATCATCGCGTTGAGCGCGTGCGACCCCCCGGTGACCTTGCCGCGGGGCAGGTGGAGGCGACGACCCGACGCGTGCTCCTGCGGCACGGTGAAGTAGTCCCAGTCGTCTGCAGAGTGCCAGAGCTCCCCCGCGCGCGACGGGTCGTGGATCGCCGGGTTCGAGTCGTACCCGCCGGCCTCCACGAGCGTCACGTCGACGCCCGCATCCGTCAGCCGTCGCGCGACGATCGCGCCCGAGGTGCCTGCGCCGACGACGATCGCCGACCTCACGCCTGCGCCTTCCGTCCCGGACCCGACACGACCTGCGTCACGGCGACGGACTTGAGCCCCTCGACGCCGAACTCCAGCCCGTAGCCCGAGCTCTTGACCCCGCCGAAGGGCACCATCGGGTGGAGCCCCCCGTGCGAGTTGATCCAGACCGTGCCGGATTCCATGCGCGTCGCTGCCTCGCGGGCCTCGTCGGGGTCGCTCGACCACACCGAGGCGCCGAGCCCCACGTCGACGGAGTTCGCGAGGGCGAACGCCTCGTCGACGTCGCTGTAGCGGATCACGGGCAGGGCAGGACCGAACTGCTCCTCCTGCACGAGTGCCGCGTCGTTGTCGATGTCGGCGATGATCGTCGGCCGGTAGAAGAGCTCGCCGAGTTCGGGGGCAGCCTCCCCACCGGTCACCACCCGAGCGCCACGCGACCGCGCCTCCTCGACGAGCCGGGACACGATGTCGAACTGCGCCCGGTTCTGCAGCGGCCCGAGCACGTTCTGCTCGTCGAGGCCGTTGCCGATCGGCACGGACGCCGCGATCTCGGCCAGAGCGTCCACGACCTCGTCGTAGACCGAATCGTGCACGTACAGGCGCTTCATCGCGGCGCAGGTCTGGCCTGTGTTGATGAACGCACCCCAGAAGAGATCCTGCGCGACGGACGCCACGTCGGTGCCGGGGAGGACGATGCCGGCGTCGTTGCCGCCGAGCTCGAGCGTGAGGCGCGCGAGGTTGCCGGCCGAGCTCTCGATGATGCGACGGCCCGTCGCGGTCGATCCCGTGAACATGATCTTGTCGACGTCCGGATGCGACGACAGCCGCGAGCCCACCTCGCGATCGCCGGACACCCCGATGAGGACGTCCGCGGGCAGCACCTCGTTCATCACCGCGAGCATCGCCAGCACGCTGAGGGGGGTGTACTCGCTGGGCTTGGCGACCACCGTGTTGCCCATGCGGAGCGACGGTCCGATCTGCCAGATCGTGATCATGAGCGGCCAGTTCCAGGGCCCGATCGCCCCGACCACACCCGCGGCCTTGTAGACGAGCTCCGCGTGCAGGTTCTCATCGTCGACGAGCACCTGCGGCTCGAGCGGGATCGTCGCGTTCGTGCGCAGCCAGGCGGAGCAGGCACCGAGCTCGAACCGGGCGTTCGGGCCGTTCAGCGGCTTACCCTGTTCGCGGGAGAGCACGTGGGCGAGCGCCTCGGCGTTGGCGTCGATGGCGTCGGCTGCCGCGAGAAGCAGCTCACTGCGCGCGTCATGGCCGAGGGCCTCCCAGCCGGGCTGAGCGGCCTTCGCGCGCGCGATCGCGTCGTCGAGGTCGGCGACGGAGTGCACGGGCGCTCGTCCGATCACGTCGCGGGTGGCGGCGTCGGGGATGTCCCGTCCCGCGCCCTCCGGCGCCTGGATGCGGTCGAGCAGCGCAGCGGCTGCGGATGCGGATTCGGACATCGGGACTCTCCTTCGAGCGGTGGCACTGGCCGAGCGACGGCCGCTCGTCTCATTGTCGGATGCCGTCCCGACGTGCACTTGTCGAGGAGTGCGCCGCAGATGTCCGAGTGCGAAGGGATGCGCGCGGGGCCCACGTCAGACGAGGGTGGAGTCCTCGAAGATCAGGGTCGTGCGCGTCGACCGGATCGACGGGATCGCCTGGATGTCCTCCAGCACGATCCGCCGCAGATCGCGCGCATCACTCGCCCGCACGAGCAGGATCACGTCGAAGTCGCCGCCGACGAGCGCCATGTGCTCGATCTCGGGGATCATCCGCAGCCGTGCGGACACCTCCTGCCAGGTCGCCTGCTCGATCGCGAGGGTCACGTACGCGCTCGCGTGATGTCCGAGCAGCACGGGGTCGGTGCGCACCGTGTACCCGGTGATCACCCCGGCATCCGTCAGCCGCCTGATGCGGGCATGGGCTCCGGCCCGCGAGATGTGCACCGCCTCGGCGATCGCCGTCATCGAGGCGCGCGCATCGCGCCGCAGCTCGTCGAGGACCGCTCGGTCGACCTCATCCAGCGTGATCATGGGACTCCTTCGTCCGGTGAGGGAATTCTGACAGTTCGTTCTGTTTTTCCACAACTTCCTCGCATTCGTCCATGTTTTCTCGCAGTTCCTTGGACGCCTGCCGCCACGGGCACATGCTGGGGCACATCAGGTTCGGCGAGGAGGGCGGACGGATGCAGCACGAGGACATGCTCCCCCGGAGCACGGTGACCCAGCTCATCGATGCGCACGGCACGGTCGTCGAGGACGAGCAGTATGCGCTGCCGAGCGTAGAGGCACTGCTGGCGGCCTACCGCGGCCTCGTCGACGCGCGGCGCATCAACGACCAGGCGAGCGCCCTCGTGCGGCAGGGCAGACTCGCCGTCTACCCGTCCTCGCATGGTCAGGAGGCCTGCCAGATCGGGGCCGCGCTCGCGCTCTCCCCCGATGACTGGCTCTTCCCCACCTACCGGGACTCCGTGGCCGTGATCGCCCGCGGCGTGGCGCCGGCGGAGGCGATGGTGCTGCTCCAGGGCGGCTGGCACTCGGGGTACGACGTGCGCAGGCACCGCGTCGCTCCGCAGGCCACGCCGCTCGCGACCCAGCTGCTGCACGCGGTCGGCTTCGCGTATGCCGCGAAGCAGCGCGGCGAGGACACCGTCGTCATGGCGCTGTGCGGCGACGGCGCCACCAGTGAGGGCGACTTCCACGAGGCGCTGAACTTCGCCGCGGTCTTCCGCGTGCCCGTCGTGTTCTTCGTGCAGAACAACGGGTTCGCGATCTCCGTCCCCCTCAGCCGCCAGACCGCAGCGCCGTCTCTCGCGCACAAGGCGATCGGCTACGGGATGCCGGGCCGACGCGTCGACGGCAACGACGTGGCCGCGGTCCTCGCCGTGCTGGGTGAGGCCGTCGCCCTCGCCCGATCGGGAGGCGGCCCGAGCCTGATCGAGGCGCACACGTATCGGATGCAGGCCCACACGAACGCCGACGACGACACCCGGTACCGCGAGCGGTCGGAGGTCGAGGAGTGGGCCGCCCGCGACCCGCTCGCCCGGCTTCGCACGCATCTGACGGCGACCGGGGCGTTGACCGACGCGCGCGAGGAGGAGTTCGCGGCGGGCGCGGAGGAGATCGCCTCCGCGATGCGGGAGGCGCTCGCCGTCGACGCCGAGGTCGACCCCGAGGACCTGTTCCGATTCGTCACCGCGACCCGCTCGCCGCAGCTCGACGAGCAGTGGCGGCTGCTGCGGGGAGAGATCGACCGGACCCGTACGGAGGACCCGGCCCAGCAGCAGATCCACGGAGGTTCACGATGACGATCGCGCACGACGACATCCGCGTCGCGGGAGAGGTGGCGCCCGTCGCGACCCTCAGCATGGCCGCCGCCCTGAACCTCGCCCTCGCCGACGCGATCGAGGCCGACACGGCGGTCGTGGTGTTCGGGGAGGACGTGGGAGCGCTCGGCGGGGTCTTCCGGATCACCGACGGCCTCACCGCCCGGTTCGGCGAGGATCGCTGCTTCGACACTCCTCTGGCAGAATCCGGCATCGTCGGCACGGCCGTCGGCATGGCCATGAACGGCATGCGCCCTGTGGTCGAGCTGCAGTTCGACGCGTTCGCGCTGCCGGCGTTCGAGCAGATCGTCAGCCACGTCGCGAAGATGGGCAACCGGACTCGCGGAGTCGTGCGGATGCCGCTCGTGATCCGCATCCCGTTCGGTGGCGGCATCGGCGGCGTCGAGCATCACTGCGACTCCTCGGAGGCGTACTACGCGCACACGCCGGGACTCACCGTCATCAGCCCGTCGACACCGCAGGACGCCTACTCGATGCTGCGGGCGGCGATCGCCTCTCCCGACCCCGTGATCTTCCTCGAACCCAAGAAGCTCTACTGGACCAAGGGCGAGGTCGACACCTCGATCGTCGCGGAGATCGGCACGGCGCGCGTCGCCAGGGAGGGCACCGACGTCACGCTCCTCGCGTACGCGGCATCCGTCCCGCTCGCACTGGAGGCGGCGGAGGTCGCATCCGCCGAGGGACGCAGCGTGCAGGTCATCGACATCCGCTCGCTGTCGCCGTTCGACGACGCGACCGTGACCGCCGCCGTGCGCGCGACGGGTCGTGCCGTCGTGATCGCCGAGGCGCCGGGCTACTCCAGCGTGGCCTCCGAGATCCAGGCCCGCGTGTTCGAGCGCTGCTTCGAGTACCTCGAGGCGCCGGTGCGGCGGGTCACCGGCTTCGACACCCCGTTCGCTCCTCCGAAGCTCGAGCACTGGTATCTGCCCGATGTCGATCGCGTGCTCGATGCGATCGACTCGCTGCACTGGGAGGATGAGTCGTGACGTCGCGCACCGCCCGCACGTTCCGCTTGCCCGACCTCGGCGAGGGGCTGACCGAGGCGGGTCTCGTGCAGTGGCTCGTCGCCGTCGGCGACACGATCGCCACGGACCAGGCGATCGCCGAGGTGGAGACCGCCAAGAGCGTCGTCGAGCTCCCGTCGCCCTTCGCGGGCGTCGTCACCGCGCTGCACGGCCGGCCTGGAGACAGCATCGACGTGGGCGCCCCGGTGCTGGAGGTGAGCGACCGGGCGACGACCGCCGAGCCCACCGCCTCGGCGGCCGCCCACGAGGCGTACCGCGAAGAGGAGCGCGCGGGGTCCGGCAACGTCCTCATCGGCTACGGCACCACCGAACGCACCGGTTCCGGTCGGCGCCGACGGCCCGTGACCGGTCCGGCGGCTCCGGCTCTGGCGGCTCCGGCGGCTCCGGCTGCTCCGGCGGCACGGACCATCGACGACACCCCCGCCACAGCGGATGCCGACACGCGGCGCCCCGTCGCCGTACGATCTCCTCTCGTCCGCCGGCTCGCCCGCGACCTCGGGCTCGACGTGCACGCGATCACGCCCACCGGGCATGACGGCGCGGTCACCCGGGCCGACGTCCTCGCGGCCGCCGTGGACAGCGCGGTGGCGGGAGCCGCTGCGCATCATCGAGAGACCACCGATGCAGATGTCGAGGGTCTCCCCGTGGTCCGGCGCGAGCGTCTCTCTCCGCTGCGGAAGGCCGTCGGCGCGACGCTGACGCGCAGCCGCTCCGAGATCCCCGAGGCCACGGTGTGGGTCGACGTCGACGCCACCGAGCTCTGGACGCTGCGCGCGCAGATGGCCCCCGACGGAGGGGCGGCGCCGTCGATCACCGCTCTGCTCGCCCGCTTCGTCCTGATCGCCCTCGAGGAGCATCCGGTGCTGGCATCACGCCTGAGCGACGACGCCTCCGAGCTGATCTCGTTCGACGGCGTGAACCTCGGTGTGGCCGCCGACACCGACCGCGGTCTCCTGGTGCCCGTCATCCCGCGCGCCCATGTCCTCACTGTCGAGCAGCTCGACAGCGCGCTCCGCGAGCTCGCGACGGATGCCCGTGCCGGCGGACTCCCCCCGGAGCGCCTGCGCGGGTCGACGTTCACCCTGAACAACTACGGCTCCCTGGGCGTCGACGGGTCTGCGGCGATCATCAACCACCCCGACGTCGCGATCCTCGGGATCGGCCGCATCCTCGAGCGGCCCTGGGTGGTCGACGGGCAGATCGTGGCCCGGCGCATCTTGCAGCTGTCGCTGGTGTTCGATCACCGGGTGTGCGACGGCGGGTACGCCGCGCGCTTCCTGCGACGAGTGGTGGATCTGATCGAGCATCCGCTTCGCGCGTTCGGGAGGGTCTGAGGGCCTACGGCGTCCGCCGGCGACCCTCCGCGTCTCACCCGAAGACGGCGGGCTTGACCGCAGTCGCGTCCTCGACAGTGATGCCGACGATCGTCGCGCCGTCTTCGAGGACGTCCCGATCCGCCTGGAAGCGGAACACCTGCCCGTCGCGCGTCGTCACCGCATAGAAGTCGTCACTCGAGGAGGAGACGTCGACGATCGTCCCTCCGGGGTAGGCGGCGATCGCCTCCGAGATCGGGGCACCCACCCGGATGCCTGCGCGTTCGGGAAGCACGGCGCCGTCCTGAGCCGTCTCGTCGAGGCTGCGTGCATTCCCGACGGTGATCGACGACACGGCCGTCCCGCCCTCCACCGGCTGCACGAGGATCGACCCCGAGCCCTCCGCGGCGACGAGCGTGTACGGCCCTCCGTCGTACTCCGGCTCCACGACCTGCGCGCCCTCGGCCGCGGCCACCGCGGCATCCACCTCATCGCCGAGTCGCAGTGGTCCGACCCCGCCGACGCCGATCTGCCACTCGTTCCAGACGTCACCGGGATCTCCGGAAGGATCCTCCTCTGCGACCGGCGGATTCTCGGTGAGCTCGTCGATCAGCGTGTCCCGCGCTTCGGCAGTACGCGTCTGCAGGAGAAGGGCGGCGGCCTCGGCGTCGAAGGTCCGATCGCCCGTGAACGGCTGCCAGAGCTGCACGATCACGTTGCCCGTGGAGGCGAACGCCTGGAAAGCCCGCCAGTCGTACTCTCCTCCGGCGTCGATGAGAGTGCCCGCCACGGCGCGGACGCCGTCGACGTCCTCGGGGATCACCGCATCGAAGGACGCGGGCGCCTCCTTGGTGAAGTCCGCGCAGTCCGCGGCGGCCCGCGCGAGCTGGTCCATGCGGGCCCCTGCATGCGCCTCGTCGGCGAACTGCAGCACGAGCAGGCGTCCGAACCCGTAGTCCGGATCGGTGGGCACCTGCCACTCGACGGTTCGCGCCCCGACCGCGCCGAGGGATTGCTCGGCGTAGAGCGCGTCGCAGATCGCGGGGTCGGCGGGCAGTCCTCCGCCGTCCGAGATCTGCTCGAGCACCGGAGACACCTCGCCGACCTCGGTGGCCTCGGGGACGATTCCGACGATCTCATCCGGTGTGAGCAGGAGGTGCTCGAGCTCGTCGCCGACGAACACGACCGGTCCGGCGTACGGCTCGGGCGAAGACGATGGCTCGAGCGTCGGCGACGCGCTCGGAGCGACCTCCGGGAACGGCACGCAGGCGGTCAGCGCGACGAGCGCCCCGAGGGCGACGCCGCCGAGGGCGACCCGCATCCGAGCGGTGGTGACGATACGCATGGTGAACCTCCGGCTGTGCATGGCACCGCGACGAGAGATGCCCCTGGTCAGGAGCCTAGAGCGCCTCGGCCGCCGCTGCGCGCGCGTCGTCGGCCGTGGCCGCCGTGAGGACGGCATCCGCTGCGGCTCGGCACTGCGCGTCCGTGACATCCCGGAGCGCGGCGGCGACCCGCCCGAGAGCAGCGGGCGCCATGGAGAGCGAGGTCGCTCCGAGGCCCACGAGAACCGCGGCCAGCGTCGGGTCGGCCCCGGCCTCGCCGCACACGCCGACCGGCAGATCCCACCTGCGCCCCGCCGCTCCCGCGACGCCGATAAGGCGCAGCACCGCGGGCTGCCACGGATCGTTGAGGTCGCCGAGCTCGCCCAGCAGCCGATCGGCGGCCAGCGTGTACTGCGCGAGGTCGTTGGTGCCGAGGCTGATGAATTCGACGCCCTCGAGCACCTCCGATGCGAGCATCGCAGCCGACGGCGTCTCGATCATGACACCCACCCGCTCCCACCCGGCGGCACGGGCGCGAGCCGCGAAGTACCGTGCCTCCTCTACCGTCGCCACCATCGGGGCCATCACCTCGACGAGAGCGGACTCGGCGTCCGCCGCGAGCGCCAGAGCCCGCAACTGGTCGTCGAGCAGCGCGGGGGCCCGGCGTGCGATCCGCAGCCCGCGGACTCCCAGGGCGGGGTTCTCCTCGGCATCCACGTTCGCGAAGGGCAGCGGCTTGTCGCTGCCGGCATCCAGGGTGCGGACGACGACCTTTCGGCCGGGGAACGCGGCGAAGACCCCGCGATACGCCTCCACCTGCTCCTCGATCGACGGCGCATCGGTGCGGTCGAGGAAGCAGAACTCGGTGCGGAAGAGGCCGATGCCCTCGGCTCCGGATGCTGCCGCGGTGGCCGCGTCCGCCGCTCCCCCGACGTTGGCGAGCAGGGGGATGCGGCGACCGTCGGCGAGCACTCCCGATCCGTCGAAGGGAACGACGACCGACGCCGTCCGCGCCGTCTGGACCCGTGTGTCGTCCGGGTCGATCTCGACCGTGCCGCGATCCCCGTCGACGAGCACTGCCGCGCCGGGTTCGATCCCCGTGGCGCCCCGCACGCCGACCACGGCGGGGATGCCGAGCGACCGGGCGATGATCGCGGTGTGCGAGGTGGGCCCGCCCTGCTCCGTCACCAGCGCGACGCAGTTGCCGCTGCCGAGCGCGGCCGTGTCGGCCGGCGCGAGGTCGGTCGCGACGAGCACGAAGGGCTCATCGCGCTCCGGGACGCCGGGCAGGTCCACCCCGAGGATCTCGGCGACCAGCCGATCGCGCACGTCGCGGATGTCGGCGGCACGCTCGGCCATCCGGCCCCCGAGGACCCTCAGCGCCTTCTCGTGGGTGGCGGCCGACTCCCAGACGGCGCGTGCGGCGGTGCACCCCTCGGCGCGCACCGCTGCCGACGCGTCGGCGAGGAGCTCGGGATCTGCTGCGAGCATCTGCGAGGCGTCGAGGATCGCGCGGGCTGCGCCGGTCGCCGTCGCGCTGCGCGCGCGCAGCTGATCGGCCACGGCTGCGGATGCCCGTTCGAGCACCGCCACCTCCGCCTCGCGGTCCGCGGGAGCGACGACGACGCCTCGATCGGGCTCACCGAGACCCGCCGCGAGGATCACCGCCGGCGCCACGACTGTGCCCCCGCTCACGCCCCTTCCGCGCAGCACCGCGCCAGATGACACCGTGCCAGAGGACACGCTGCCGGAGGACACTGTGCCGGATGACACGCGCACACCGGCCTCTGTCGTCTCGCTCGTCGAGCTCTCCGCAGCATCGGCCGTGGGACGGACAGTCGTCGTCCCCTCCCCGAACCCGTCGTGGAACAGCGCGACGAGACGCTCGACGACGCCCTCGGCATCCTCCCCGCCCGCCGACAGCTCGATCTCGTCGCCCTGCCGCGCACCGAGGGCCAGCAGCCGGGACAGGCTCGCCGCCGAGGCATCCGGCCCGTCCGGCAGGCGTCGGAGCCGCACCTCTGCTCCGACGGACGCCTCGGCGATGAGAGCGGCCGGCCGTGCGTGGATGCCGAGCGGGTTCCGCACCGCGACCACGTGCACGACCTCGTCCGCCCTCTCGGAAAGGTGCGCGTCCGTGGGGGCAGCAGCCTCGCCGACCGCGTCGCCGAGCTGACCCGACTTCGCATCGAGCGCCGCCGTGGCCTCCCGGGCGACGTCGTCGAGATCCCCGCCGGCCGCCGCGGACACGACCGCTGCGAGCAGCCCCTCCACGAAGGGCGCCGGCGCGAGCCGCACGGGTGCGTCGCTCGCCCGCAGCTCCAGGGCCAGTTCGGCGCTCAGCACCGCGGATCCGAGGTCCATGAGCACGAGGACACCCTCGCAGTCCGTCGCGAGCTCGTCGATGGCGGCAGCGACCGCCACCGCGTCGGTGCCGAGGATCGGGGTGCCGTCGGCATCCGTGCCCGCACCGGCCGCGACCCGCACCGGAGCGCCGCCCTCGCGCACCATCTGCTGGGCGAGCTCGAGTGCCGCCTCCCCGAGCCGAGCGCTGTGGGAGACGGCGACGATGCCGATCATCGGGTCCGGTCCGCCACCGCAGCGGCGAGCGCGTCGAACAGCAGTGCGGTCGACGCGGCACCCGGATCGAGGTGGCCGGCGCTGCGTTCGCCGAGGTAGCTCGCGCGGCCCTTGCGCGCCACGAGCGGCTCGGTCCCATCGCGTCCTTCCTCGCCCGCTCGCGCCGCCTCGGCCGTCGCAACGGCGAGGTCCGCGCCCTCGGCGATGCTGGCATCGAAGGCATCCACCGCGGGCGCCATGGCGTCGAACATCGTCTTGTCGCCCGCTTCGGCCTTGCCCCGCGCGACGATGCCGTCGAGACCCGCCCGCAGTGCGGCTCCGAGCTGCGCGGGATCGAGCTCCGTGACAGCACCGGCGGTCATGCCCATGCGCAGGAAGAGCGTGCCGTACAGCGGACCGCTCGCACCGCCGACGGAGCTCACGAGCGTCATGCCGACCGTCTTCAGCAGCTCATCTGCGGTCGCGGGTGCACCGGCTTCGAGTTTCGCCATGACCGCATCCATACCCCGTGCCATGTTGGCACCGTGGTCGGCATCGCCGATCGCCGAGTCCAGCTCGGTGAGCCACTCGCGCTTCTCGGTCACCGCGTCGCGGAAGCGGCTGATCCAGTCGGCGAGCACCGCCGTGTCGACCGCCGCCATCACGCACCCCACCGCAGGCCGGGGGTGTTCACGGGTGCATCCCAGAGGCGCAGCAGCTCATCGTCGGCCTTCAGCACGGTGAGCGAGCATCCGGCCATGTCGAGCGACGTGATGTAGTTGCCGACGAGGTTCCTCGCGACCTGCACTCCGGCCTGTTCGAGCAGCGGCAGGACCTCCCCGTACATGAGGTACAGCTCGATGAGCGGCGAGCCGCCCATGCCGTTGAGCATGACGATCGCGGGACCGGTCGCGTCGAGGTCGCCGAGGATCGGCTCCACGAGCTGCCGTGCGATGTCGGATGCCGGTGCCAGCGGCTCGCGGTGCCGGCCCGGCTCGCCGTGGATGCCGATGCCGATCTCCATCTGGTCCTCGGGCAGATCGAACGTCGGCTTGCCGGCGGCGGGAACCGTGCAGCTCGTCAGCGCCATGCCCATCGACCGGCCCTGCCCGTTGATCCGCTTCGCGAGCTCGACCACCGCCGCGAGGTCGCGTCCCTCCTCGGCCGCGGCCCCGACGAGCTTCTCGAGGAGCACGGTGAGCCCGACGCCGCGACGACCGGCGGTGTACAGCGAGTCCTGCACCGCGACGTCGTCGTCCACCACGACCGTGCCGACCTCGATGCCCTCCATCGCGGCGAGCTCGGCGGCCATCTCGAAGTTCAGCACGTCACCCGTGTAGTTCTTCACGATGTGGAGCACTCCCGCTCCGCGATCGACCGCCTTCGTCGCGGCCTGCACGCGGTCGGGGGTCGGCGAGGTGAAGACCTCCCCGGCGACGGCGGCGTCGAGCATCCCGAGCCCCACGTAGCCGCCGTGCAGCGGCTCGTGCCCCGACCCGCCGCCCGACACCACTGCGACCCGGCCCTGCTCCTTCGGCGTCGCGCGCGTGATGACGTGGGTGTCGAGGTCGACCGAGAGCTCCGGATGCGCGAGGGCCACGCCCCGCAGCGATTCGACCAGAACATCGGCGGGGTTGTTGATGAGCTTCTTCATCGTGCGATCTCCCTTGATCTCTGCGGCGGCGATCCTTCGCGGAAATACGAAAGATATTCGTCAATGTCGAATATGCTCGGGGCCACTGGCGTTGTCAAGACCTCGCCGACAGCGGGTCCTCGACACGACTCGATGACGAGAAGACGGAGGAAGCCCTGTGATCCAGGCCATCGATCGGGCGGCCAAGGTGCTCGAGCTCCTGCAGGGCGCCCGGCACCTCGGCATCACGGACCTCGCCCTCGCCCTGGACCTCCCGCCGTCGACCGTGCACGGGATCGTGAAGTCGCTGCGGGAGCACGGACTCGTGGCGAAGGAACGCGGGGGGCAGCGCTACATGCTCGGGCCGACCCTGCTGCGACTGAGCAACGTCTACCTCGACACCCTCGATGTGCGGGCGAGGGCGATGCGCTGGACGCAGGAGCTCGCGCGCCGTACCAACCTCGCGGTGCGCCTGGGGGCACCTCACTTCCACGAGGTGCTCGTGATCCACCACGACCTGCGGCCGGACGACAGTCAGCAGATGCTCGAGACGGGTGTGGCGATCCCCGCCCACGCGTCTGCGATGGGCAAGGTGCTGCTCGCGCACGACCTCGGCTTCCAGAGATCCGTGTTCGAGAGGCCGCTGCGCAGTCTCACCGGCGACACGATCACGGACGTCGCCCGTCTGACGCTGGAGCTGCCGGCGATCGCCGAACGCGGCAGCGCGTCGGAGACCGACGAGGCCGTGCTCGGCGAATCATCCGTCGCCGCCCCCGTCTCCGACGCCTCGGACGACATCGTCGCCGCGGTCGCCGTGGTGATGCCGACCTCGCAGGCGCCGGCTCCCGACGCGGTGCTCAATGCCTTGCGCGAGACCGCCCGCAACATCTCGCGGGAGCTGGGCGCCCGGTCCTGGCCACCCCGGGTCGCTCCCGCCGACGACTGACCGGTCAGCGCTGCTCGCTCCCCTCAGCGGGACTGCAGCCCGTCGAGGCTCACCCGGAGGATGTCCTCGGCGAGCTCCTCGGGGTCGACCGGACCGCCAGGGCGGTACCACTCGACCACGGAGTTGATCATGCCGAAGATCAGCCTGGTGGCCACCGCCGCGTCGACGTCGTCCCGGATGAGGCCCTCGCTCTGCGCCTCCGCCACGATGGCCGTGACCCGCTGGTCGAACGCCCGACGCCGCACGAGCGCGGCCGTCTCGACCGGACCGTTCCCCCGGACCCGCAGCAGCAGCGTCACCGACGGCAGCTTGGCGGTGAGCACGCGCACGGCGCCGCGGATGATCGCCCGGAGGCGATCGGAGGCGAGCGGATGCCGGGCCGACGCCTCGTCCACCACGGCCTCGAGGGCGTCGAGCGCGTCACCCAGCGCGAGTTCGAGGATCGCAGACTTCGATTCGAAGTGGTGGTAGAGCGCCGACTTGGTGAGTCCCAACGTCGCGCTGAGGTCGGCCACGCTGGTCGCGTCGTATCCCTGCTCGTTGAACACCTTCACGGCGATCGCGAGCACCTGCGCACGGTCGTATCCCGGCCGGCCGCGCTTGGGGGCCGACGCCTCGGAACCGGTGTGCGCCATAGGGCTCAGTCTGGCATCCGCGGCCTGTTGCCATTCGCAGGACGATCTGAGATCGTATTACTGACCGATCGGTCTGCAATTGCCGCCAGCGTGGGCGTTCGAGAGGATGACGATGTCCGAGGCCTATCTCGTCGACGGCGTCCGCACCCCCGTGGGCCGCCACCGGGGTGCGCTGGCATCCGTTCGCCCCGACGATCTGGCCGCCCTCGTCGTGGGCGAGACGGTCCGCAGAGCGGGCGTCCCGCCGCAGGCGATCGACGAGGTCATCCTCGGCGCCGCGAATCAGGCCGGGGAGGACAACCGCAACGTCGCCCGCATGGCGGTGCTGCTCGCGGGCCTGCCGGACACGATCCCCGGGGTGACGGTGAACCGCCTCTGCGCGTCCGGGATGTCGGCGATCGCGACCGCCGCGAGCGCCGTGCGGGCGGGCGATGCGGATCTCCTCGTCGCCGGAGGGGTCGAGTCCATGACCCGGGCACCCTGGGTGCAGGCGAAGCCGGAGCGGGCCTGGGCCGGGCCGGGCACCGCCTTCGACACCTCGATCGGCTGGCGCTTCACGAACCCGCGGCTGGCCGCCCGCGCCAAGGCCACCTTCTCGATGCCCGAGACCGCGGAGGAGGTCGCGCAGCTCGACGGGATCAGCCGGCAGGATGCCGACGCCTTCGCCCTGGCGAGTCACCGCCGGGCCGTCGCCGCCATCGACGCCGGGCGCTTCGGGCCCGAGATCGTGGGCGTCGAGACGAGCGGGGGTCGGATCGACGTCGACGAGGGGCCCCGGCGAGACACCACCATCGAGGCCCTCGCGGCTCTGCGTCCCGTCGTCGCGGGCGGACGCGTCGTCACCGCCGGCAACTCCAGCTCGCTGAACGACGGCGCGTCTGCGATCGTCGTCGCGAGCGCCGAGTCCGTCGCCCGCCACGGACTGCGCCCCCGAGCGCGCATCGTGGCGTCGGCGACCGTTGCCCTCGCTCCCGAGATCATGGGTCTGGGGCCGGTCCCCGCCACGGAGAAGGCGCTGGCGAAGGCCGGTCTGCGGATCGACGACCTCGGCGCGGTGGAGCTGAACGAGGCCTTCGCGACGCAATCGCTCGCCTGCATCCGTCGCCTCGGTCTCGACCCGGCCATCGTCAACGCCGACGGCGGCGCGATCGCCCTCGGGCACCCTCTGGGGTCCAGCGGGTCTCGCCTGATCGTGACGCTCCTCGGCCGCCTCGAGCGCGAGCACGCCCGCTACGGACTCGCCACGATGTGCGTGGGCGTCGGCCAGGGCACCGCGATGATCGTGGAGCGCATCGCATGAGCCTGCACGTCGAGGAGCAGGACGATCGCGTCGTCGCGACGCTGGACCGTCCGGAGAAGCGGAACGCGATCGATCACGAGACCATCGCCGCCCTGCACGACCTGTGCGCTCTGCTCGAGACCGCTCCGCGCACGCTGATCCTCACCGGCTCGAACGGCGTCTTCGCGGCGGGAGCCGACATCGGCCAGCTCCGGGACCGCACGTCCGCCGACGCCCGTCGCGGTATCAACACGAGGGCATTCATCCGCATCCACGACCTGCCGATGCCGGTGATCGCGGCCATCGACGGGTACGCACTCGGCGGAGGAGCCGAACTCGCATATGCCGCCGACATCCGCATCGGCACGCCGTCGCTGCGCATCGGCAATCCCGAGCCCGGCCTCGGGATCATCGCGGCGGCGGGCGCGACGTGGCGCCTCCCCGAGATCGTCGGCGACGCCAGAGCGAGCGAGCTCCTTCTCACCGGACGCGCACTGCACGCCGAGGAGGCACTGCGCTGGGGCCTCGTGTCGTCCCTGCACCCGGCAGACGAGCTGCTCCCCGCGGCGCACGCGATCGCGGACCGCATCGCGGCGAACGACGCCCTCGCGACTCGGCACACCAAGAGCGCGCTGCGCGCGCCGAGCGCACGGCACCCGGAGATCGAGCTCGAGCTGCAGGCCGAGCTCTTCGACTCACCCGAGAAGCACCGGCGCATGACCGCCTTCCTGGAGAAGCGACGATGAGCACGGCACCGATCCCGCCCCGCTCGGTCGGCGTGCTCGGCGGCGGCCGCATGGGGGCCGGGATCGCCCACGCCTTCCTGCGGGCGGGCTGTCTCGTCACCGTCGTCGAACGCGATCCGGCGAGCGCGGATGCCGCACGAGACCGCGTTCTCGACGGCATCCGTCGATCGGTCGAGCGTGACCCGACGGTGGATGAGGTCGAGGTCGGCGCCCGGCTCACGACCGGCACCGACAGCGCGGCCTTCGGCGACGCCGACCTCGTGATCGAGGCCGTTCCAGAAGATCGTGCCCTCAAAGAGGAGGCGCTCTCCCACGCGGAGGCGGCGATGCCCGCGGGCGCCGTGCTGGCGAGCAACACGTCATCGATCTCGATCGACGACCTCGCTGCGGGTCGTCGACGCCCTGAGCGATTCCTCGGGCTGCACTTCTTCAACCCCGTGCCCGCGTCGGCGCTCGTCGAGATCGTGCGCGGTGCCGTCACCTCGACCGAGACCGTCGACAGCGCACGCGAGTGGGTGCAGGCCCTCGCCAAGACGCCCGTCGTGGTGCGCGACTCCCCCGGCTTCGCGTCGTCACGACTCGGGGTGCTGCTCGGGCTGGAGGCGATCCGCATGCTCGAGGAAGGCGTCGCATCGGCATCCGACATCGACGCCGCCATGACCCTCGGGTACCGGCATCCGATCGGACCGCTGCGCACGACCGACGTGGTGGGCCTCGACGTCCGGCTCGGCATCGCCGAGGAGCTGGAGCGCGCGCTCGGCGAGCGCTTCCGTCCGCCCGATCTGCTGCGGCGCCTGGTCGCCGACGGAAAGCTGGGCCGCAAGAGCGGCGAAGGGTTCTACGCATGGAACGAGGAGAGATGACCGACTGCCTGCCGAGTCACGTCCAGGGCGAGTGGTGGACGCCGTCGACGCCGTCCGGAGCCACCGAGGTGCGCGACGCGTCGACAGGCGAGGTCGTCACCCTGGTCTCGACCGACGGCCTCGACCTCGCCGGCGCGCTCGAGTACGGGCGCCGCGTCGGGCAGCGAAGCCTCGGCGCGCTCACCTTCCATCAGCGGGCGGTGCTGCTCAAGCAGTTCGCTCTCGCCCTCACCGCCCGTAAACACGAGCTGTATGCCGAGTCCTCGCGGACGGGCGCGACGACGAGCGATTCCTGGGTCGACATCGACGGTGGCATCGGCGTGCTGTTCTCCTACTCCGGCAAGGGGCGGCGCGAGCTTCCGAACAGTCGCGTACACGTCGACGGCCCCGTCGAGCCCCTGTCGAAGGACGGGTCGTTCCTCGGCCGCCACGTGTACACGACCCTGCCGGGCATCGCGGTGCAGATCAACGCCTTCAACTTCCCCGTGTGGGGCGCGCTGGAGAAGTTCGCACCCGCGTTCCTCGCGGGCATGCCGACCCTCGTCAAGCCGGCGACGCCCACGGGCTTCGTCACGGAGGCGATGGTGCGCATCCTCGTCGAGTCCGACCTGCTGCCCGAGGGGTCGCTGCAGCTCGTCAGCGGAAGCGTGCCCGATCTCTTCGCGCACCTCCGCCTCGGTGACCTCGTCGCCTTCACCGGAAGCGCATCGACGGCTGAGAGCCTCAAGGCGCACCCCGCCGTTCAGACCGGCGGCGTGCGATTCACCACCGAGACCGACTCCATCAACGCCTCCGTGCTCGGCACCGACGCCGTCGAGGGAACGCCCGAGTTCGATGCCTACGTCCGCCAGCTCGTCGCGGAGATGACGTCGAAGGCGGGTCAGAAATGCACGGCCATCCGTCGGGCGATCGTGCCCGCGGTCTCGGCGGACGCGGTGGTCTCGGCCGTCAGGGCACGCCTCGACGCGAAGACCGTGCTCGGGGATCCGCGTGCCGACGGGGTCACCATGGGGCCTCTCGCATCGACCTCGCAACGCGATGAGGTGCTGCGGCAGGTGCAGCGGCTGCAGGAGGCGGGAGGCAGGATCGTCATCGGATCGACGGATGCTCCGGAGGTGCGCCGCGCCGACGGGAGCACCGGCCTCTCGCCGGACGGCGCCTTCGTGGCGCCGCTGCTGCTGCGCTTCGATGACGCTCAGGCCGATGCCGCGCACACCGTCGAGGCGTTCGGGCCCGTGTCCACGCTGCTCACCTACGACACCACCGCGGACGCCGCGGCCCTGGTGGTGCGAGGGGGCGGCACTCTCGTCACGAGCATCGCGACGCACGACCCCGTGCAGGCCGTGGAGCTGGCGACGCGCATCGCGCCGTTCAACGGGCGCATGCTGCTGCTCGATCGGGACGACGCACGATCGTCGACCGGTCACGGATCGCCCCTGCCCAACCTCGTGCACGGCGGACCCGGCCGCGCCGGCGGCGGAGAGGAGCTCGGCGGCATCCGTGCCGTGCTCCATCACATGCAGCGCACGGCTATTCAGGGTTCGCCCGAGATGCTGACGGCGCTGACCGGCGTGTGGCATGCGGGTGCCGCAGCGCGCAGCGGCGGTCGGCATCCGTTCCGGAAGTCGCTCGCGGAGCTCCGCATCGGCGATCAGATCGCCTCGGCCTCGCGCGAGGTCACGCTCGAGGACATCGAGACCTTCGCGCAGTTCACCGGCGACACGTTCTACGCCCATATGGACGAGACTGCGGCGGCGGCGAACCCGTTCTTCCCCGGCCGGGTGGCGCACGGGTACCTGCTGGTGTCGTGGGCGGCCGGGCTGTTCGTCGACCCCGAGCCGGGTCCCGTTCTCGCGAACTACGGCCTGGAGAACCTGCGCTTCCTCACGCCGGTGTCGCCGGGGGACACCATCCGGGTCGAGCTCACCGCCAAGCAGATCACGCCGCGAGAGACGGACGAGTACGGCGAGGTCCGGTGGGATGCGGTGATCCGCAACCAGGTCGACGAGATCGTCGCTACCTACGACGTGCTCACCCTGGTGAGCAAGGAGCCTGCGCCGGAGACCGTACCGGCGTGAGGGCCTCCCCCTGAGCACCGACTGTCGCGAATCTTCGATCGGCGAAGAGAGACTGGTGCTGCGCCGCCTGAGCGTCTCTCTCAGCCGCGAAGCGCGAGGACGAAGGGAAGCACGTCCGTGGCCCCCGCCTGCCGCAGGGTGCGCGCCGCGACCGTCAGCGTCCAGCGGCTGTCGGCCAGGTCGTCGACGAGCAGCACCGGACCCTCCGGCACCTCGAGACCCTCTGCGCTGAACCTCTCCCAGAGTCCGGCGAGCCGGAAGACGCTGTTGCCGCCGGGCTGTCCCGTGGGTCCGCCGTTCAGCGGCTCGAGCGCACCCAGATAGGGCAGCCGTCCGATCTCGGCCAGTCCTCTGGCCAGCGAGTCGACGAGGAGCGGCCTCGACCGCGAGGGCATGCCGACCACCGCGACCGGCCGATCGGACCACCCCCAGTCGGCGAGCACGCGCACGCACGCGGCGAGCACCTGCGGAGATGCCGGAGCATCCGGTGCCCCTGCGGCGAAGAGTTCCCGCAACGTCCCTCCCCACCCGAGATCGGTGAGACGGGCCAACGCGCGTCCCTCCCCCGCCTGCTCGCCTGCGGCGATGCGTCCCTTCACGGGGATGTCGAGTCGGTCGGCGCCGGTCGGCCAGGCGCGTCGGGGCTCGATCGGCACTCCCACGCGATCGAGGGAGGCGGCGGCCTGCGTCGTCGCCGATTCGCCGATCTCCTTCGGGAACCAGACGCCCGCGCAGTTGTCGCACCGGCCGCACGGCGCGGCCGTGTCGTCGTCGAGCGACCGCTGCAGGAACTCCATCCGGCACCCGTCCGTCTGCTCGTAGTCGAGCATGTGCTGCTGCTCGGCGCGGCGTTCGGCGGCGATGCGCTCGTACCGCTCGGCGTCGTAGGTCCACGGGGCACCCGTCGCGACCCACCCGCCCTGCACCCGACGCACCGCGCCGTCGACGTCGAGCACCTTGAGAAGCAGCTCGAGCGGTGTGCGACGGATGTCGACCATCGCCTCGAGAGCGGGCGTCGAGATCGGCTGATCGCCCAGCGCCGCGATGACGCGCTCGGCGCGCTCCCGGTCGGGCATCGACGCCGTCGCGAAGTAGTGCCAGATGTCGCGGTCCTCGACGCCGGGCAGCAGCAGCACATCGGCGCTCTCGCTCGCGCGGCCCGCACGCCCCACCTGCTGGTAGTAGGCCACCGGCGACGACGGCGCTCCGAGGTGCAGGACGAAGCCGAGATCGGGCTTGTCGAAGCCCATGCCGAGCGCGCTGGTGGCGACGAGCGCCTTGACCTCGTTGCGCTTCAGCATCCCCTCGGATTCCGTGCGCTCGTCGGTGTCGGTCTGACCGGTGTACGCACGCACCTCGTGGCCGTGCTCCCGCAGCAGTCGCGCGGTGTCGACCGCCGCCGCGACCGTGAGCGTGTAGATGATGCCCGAGCCGGGAAGGTCGTCGATGTGGCTGAGCAGCCAGGCCAGACGGCTCGCCGAATCGCGCAGTCGCAGCACGCCGAGCCGCAGAGAGGTGCGCGCGAGCGGTCCCCGGATCGTGAGGACGCCGTCGCCCGCCTCGCCCGACGGAGAGGGCGCGCTGCCGGCCCCGAGCTGCTCGGCGACATCGGCGACGACCCTGCTGTTCGCCGTCGCCGTGGTCGCGAGCACCGGCACCTCGGCCGGCATCTGCTCGATGAGGTCGCGCAGCCGTCGATAGTCGGGGCGGAAGTCGTGCCCCCAGTCGCTGATGCAATGCGCCTCATCGACGACGAGCATGCCGATCCGCCGTACGAGGGTGGGCAGCTGCTGCTCACGAAAGGCGGGATTGTTCAGACGTTCGGGAGAGACCAGGAGCACGTCGACCTCGTCACGGTCGAGCTGCGCGAGCACCTCCGCCCACTCGTGCGCGTTCGTCGAGTTGATCGCGACCGCCCGTACCCCTGCACGCTCGGCCGCCGCGATCTGATCGCGCATGAGGGCGAGCAGCGGCGACACGAGCACCGTCGGTCCGGCACCCTGCGCACGCAGCAGCGACGTCGCGACGAAGTACACCGCCGACTTTCCCCACCCCGTGCGCTGAACGACGAGCGCCCGTCGCCGCCCGCCCACCAGCGCCTCGATCGCCTCGAACTGGCCGTCATGGAAGTCGGCGTCGGGCCGACCGACGAGTTCGCGCAGCGCGGCGAGGGCTGCGGTGCGAGTGTCGGCGGGTGTCGTGGAAGTCATGTCTCCACTCTGCCCGAGGCCGCCGACACCCAGGCTGCATCCATCCACAGCCTGCACCTCGCCATGACCCCGCGCACGTCGTCTAGCGTGGAGAGATGATCACGCGTGAACTGGCCGTATCCCTGCGCGACGCGGGTCTCATCTGGCACCCGGCGGAGGGAGACCGCTTCCAGCTCGACCTCCCCGGCGACGTCGAGCTCGAGGCGGAGGCCGACGTCTTCACGGTCAGCGAGATGACGATCGAGGCGCGTCAGACACCGAGCGGCACCGATCTCGCGTTCAACGGCACGACCGAATGGGCGCTCGACGCCGTCACGCTCGCCGACGCCGTCTGGCTCCCCCAGGAGGATCAGCTGCGGGACCTGCTCCGTGGCACGTTCCGCTCGCTCACCCGCCTCGCCGACGCCTTCGTCGTCGAGGTCGAGATCGCGGGCGAGACGCTGAGGTTCGAGCATCCGGATCCCGCCGAGGCCTACGGCCGCGCGCTGCTCGATCTCGTCTCCCGCTCTCGCTGAGCGGGGCTTCTTGCGTGCCGTCGACCTCCATGTCAGAATTACCTAACGAACGGTCAGTAAAAAAAGGACCGGACACGGAGGAGTCGATGATGACCAGCCCCGCAGACCTCTCGATCGTCGACGAAGAGCTCTCCGACGAGGAGCGGCTGTTCGACGAGCTCGTCGCGAACGAGCAGCGCATCGAGCCCCGTGACTGGATGCCGGACGCCTACCGCAAGACGCTGATCCGGCAGATCTCGCAGCACGCGCACTCCGAGATCATCGGCATGCAGCCCGAAGGCAACTGGATCACCCGCGCGCCGAGCCTCAAGCGCAAGGCCATCCTCATGGCGAAGGTGCAGGACGAGGCGGGCCATGGGCTCTATCTCTACTCCGCCGCGCAGACCCTGGGCATCACCCGCGATGAGATGACCGATCAGCTCATCAGCGGCAGGGCGAAGTACTCGTCGATCTTCAACTACCCGACGCCGACCTGGGCGGACATGGGCGCGATCGGATGGCTGGTCGACGGCGCCGCGATCTGCAACCAGGTGCCGCTGTGCCGAGCGTCCTACGGCCCCTACGGCCGCGCCATGGTGCGCGTCTGCAAGGAGGAGTCGTTCCACCAGCGCCAGGGTTTCGAGATCCTGCTCGCTCTGATGCAGGGTACGGACGAGCAGCGACGGATGGCGCAGGACGCCGTGAATCGCTGGTACTGGCCGAGCCTCGCGATGTTCGGACCGCCCGACGACCAGTCCCCCAACTCCGCACAGTCGATGAGATGGAAGATCAAGCGCTTCTCGAACGACGAGCTGCGCCAGCGCTTCGTGGGGATGCTCGTGCCGCAGGCGGAGATCCTGGGCATCACCCTCCCCGACCCCGATCTGCGCCTCGACGAGCAGACCGGACGGTACGAGATCGGCGAGATCGACTGGGACGAGTTCTTCGAGGTTCTGCGCGGCAACGGACCGTGCAACGCCGAACGGCTCGAGCGCCGCCGCACCGCGCACGAGGAGGGCGCGTGGGTGCGCGAGGCGGCAGCCGAGTACGCCCGCAAGCAGGCACTGAAGACGAAGGCCGTGGCGTGATGGCCACCCCGGGCGCCGACGAACGGGAGCCCTGGCCGCTCTGGGAGGTCTTCGTGCGCGCGAACCGCGGACTCAGCCACGTGCACGTCGGCTCGCTGCACGCACCGGACGCCGAGATGGCGATCCGCAATGCCCGTGACCTCTACACGCGGCGTGGCGAGGGCGTGTCGATCTGGGCGGTGCCCGCGGACTCGATCACGACCAGCGACCCCGACGCCAAGGGCGCCTACTTCGAGAGCGCCGCGGGCAAGAACTATCGGCACGCGGTGTACTACACGGCGTCCGAGGGGGTGCCGCACCTGTGACCCCCGGACACGCGGAGGCGCCCGCCGATGCGCACGGGGACGTCTCGGTCGACCAGCTCCGTCTGAGCGACGAACTCGTCGGCGCAGGATCCACCGCAGCATCCGCCGATGTCGCCGAGTACGCACTCTGGCTGGGTGACGACGCACTGATCCTCTCCCAGCAGCTCGGTGCATGGATATCGCGCGCGCCCGAGCTCGAAGAGGATGTCGCGCTGGCCAACATCGCCCTCGACCTGCTCGGCCACGCGCGCTCGTTCCTCCACTACGCCGGTTCGCACGACGGTCGTTCCGAGGACGACCTCGCCTACTTCCGAGACGAGCCGGCGTTCCGCAGCTCCTGGATCGTCGAGCAGCCCAATGGCGACTTCGCGCAGACGATCGCCCGTCAGTTCGTCGTGTCGACCTACATGGTCGAGCTCTACGGGAGCCTGCGCGACAGCACCGACCGAACGCTCTCCGCGATCGCCGAGAAGTCGGCGAAGGAGGTCGACTACCACCGCGATCACGCCGTCCAGTGGGTGCTGCGGCTCGCGGGCGGCACGGATGAGTCGCGACGCAGGATCATCCGCGCCCTGGCCGACGTCTGGCCCTACGTCGACGAGCTGTTCCGCGACGAGGCGCTGATCGATCGCCTCGGCGAGGCGGCGGCACGGCCGTCGAGCCTGCGCCTCGGCTTCGACGCCGTCGTCGACGCCGTCTTCGCCGAGGCGCAGCTGACCGTTCCCGCGGTCACCGCATCGTCCGCCGGCGGCAGGCGGGGAGCGCACGCGACTCCCCTGGGTCATCTGCTCGCCGAGATGCAGGTGCTGGCGCGACGGCATCCGGGAGCGACGTGGTGACCGGGGCCCTGCGGGCGGACGCCTGGCGGATCGCCGCGGCCGTCCCCGACCCGGAGGTCCCCGTCCTCACCATCGCGGATCTCGGAGTCCTGCGCGGCGTGGAGGTCGACGGCGACGTCGTCCGGGTACACATCACCCCCACCTACAGCGGATGCCCCGCCATGGACACGATCCGCGACGACATCATCCTCGCCCTCACCGCCGCCGGGTTCCCGCTCGTCGAGGTGCGGACGGTGCTGTCCCCCGCGTGGACGACGGACTGGATGTCGGATGCCGGCAGGCAGAAGCTCGCCGCCTACGGCATCGCCCCGCCCACCGGCCGCTCGGCCTCGGGGAGCCGCGGGTCGACGCGGAGCCCGATCCGCATCGCCCTCAGTGTCCGCTGCCCTCGGTGCGGCTCGGTCGACACCAGAGAGGTCTCGCACTTCGGCTCGACCTCGTGCAAGGCGCTGTACGAGTGCCGCGCCTGCCTCGAGCCCTTCGACCACTTCAAGGTGCACTGATGTCGCTGTTCACTCCCCCCGGCGCCGCACCGGCGACCGCTCCGCGCCCCGCCCCTCCGGCGACGAGAAAGCGGGCGCGCTTCCACACCCTGACCGTCGAAGAGGTGCGTCCCCTGACCGACGACTCCGTCGAGGTGACCTTCACCGTGCCCGCCCCGCTCGCCGACGACTACGACCATCTGCCGGGACAGTACGTGGCGCTGCGGACGACGCTCGACGGCGTGGAGGTGCGCCGGTCCTACTCGCTGTGCCGGACTCCCGAGCACCGCTCCGCAGAGCAGATCGCCGCCGGCATCCCCACCCGCCTCAGCGTCGCGGTGAAACGCGACGAGGGCGGACTGTTCTCCACCTGGGCGCAGACGGGGCTGCACCCAGGGTTCGAGATCGACGTGATGAGCCCGCAGGGCACCTTCACCTCGGGGCTCGACGACCTCGACGGCCGCCATGTCGTCGGCATCGCCGCGGGCTCGGGCATCACCCCGCTCATGGCTCTCGCGCACACCGTGCTGACGCGTTCCGAGTCCGCCCGCTTCACCCTCCTGTACACGAACCGCTCGACGCTCGACGTGATGTTCCTCGAGGACCTCGCCGACCTGAAGGACCGCCATCCGGCGCGGCTGACGCTGCACCACGTGCTCTCGCGCGAGCAGCGCACGGCACCGGTGCTCTCGGGGCGCATCGACGAGGAGAAGCTGCGCACGATCCTGGGGATGCTCATCGACCCTGCCGGCGTCGACGAATGGTTCCTGTGCGGTCCCCTCTCTCTCGTCGAACTGTGCCGCGAGGTGCTCGCCGACGTCGGAGTGCCGCGAGAGCGCATCCGGTTCGAGCTCTTCACCACCGGCGACGAGCCGAGGCGCGAGGGGCGTCAGGTCGAGGTGCGCGCCGGCCAGCGCACGACTCGGATCGAGGTGACTCTCGACGGCGTGTCGTCGACCGTCGAGAGCCCGGTCGACGCCCACGAATCCGTGCTGAACGCCGCGCTGCGCGTGCGGCCCGACGCCCCGTTCGCGTGTGCGGGAGGCGTGTGCGGCACGTGTCGGGCCCGAGTGATCGAAGGCAGCGTGACGATGAGCGAGAACTACGCGCTCGAACCCGACGAGCTCGAACGGGGCTACGTGCTCACCTGCCAATCCCATGCGACGAGCGACCGGATCGTCGTCGACTACGACGTCTGAGGAGCACCCCATGATCGATCTCGTCATCGACGACGACGTCGCCACCGTCGTCCTGAACGCACCGTCGAAGCTGAACGCACTCGACGAGCGGGCCGTGAGCGACCTCGGCGAGGCGTATCGCGAGGCCGAGGCGGCCGGGGTGCGCGCGCTCGTGCTCCGCGGTGAGGGGCGCGCGTTCTGCGCCGGGCGCGACATCTCGGCGGTCGACCCCCGAGCCGACGACGTGATCGGCTATCTCGGCGAGCTCGTGACTCCGCTGCTGCAGCGGATGTCGCGCTTCCCGGCCCCGACCTTCGCAGTCGCCCACGGCGCCTGCCTGGGCGTCGGTCTCGGGCTGCTCATCGCGACGGATGTCGTCTACGTCGCCGAGTCGGCGAAGATCGGCTCTCCGTTCGCCGCGCTGGGCGCCGCACTGGACTCCGGCGGGCACGCGCTCTTCGTCGAGCGCCTCGGCGCCCACCGCACTCTCGATCTCATCTACACAGGGCGTCTGATGAGCGGAACGGAGGCCGTGTCGGCGGGGCTCTTCTCCCGTGTCCTCCCCGACGACGAGGTGATCAGCGCGACGACGGATGCGGCGGCGGCCGCCGCCCACGGCGCCACCGCGGCGTTCCTCGCGAGCAAGCAGCTGGTCGCCCGGATCCGCGACGAGCGGCTCGGACTCTGGGACTCCATCGGGATGGAGAACGCCGCACAGGCGGCCCTGTCGAGCACCGACGACTACCGTGAGGGCTTCGCCGCGTTCCAGCAGAAGCGCAGACCCGAGTTCCGTGGACGGTGACGCGCCCGCGATGCTCGCATAGTGCCGCGCGGTGACGCGCCCGCGATGCTCGCATAGTGCCGCGCGGTGACGCGCCCGCGATGCTCGCATAGTGCCGCGCGAACAGGGACCGCAAGGGCATCGCCCGATGTCGGATGCCGGTGCGAGACTGCCCCGATGAAGATCGCTGATGTCGTCGCCACGGCCGAGGAGGTCGCGTCGACCGGTTCGCGCCTCGCCAAGATCGACGCTCTCGCGCGGCTGCTCGCACGCGCGGACCGCGAGGAGATCCCTACGCTCGTCGGACTCCTGCTCGCCGCTCCTCGGCAGGGGCGGCTCGGCGTCGGCTGGCGCGGCATCGCGGCGCTCGACGTGCAGCACGCGGCAGAACCCACCGTGACGCTGACCGACGTCGATGCCGCGTTCGATGCGCTCACGGCATCCGCCGGATCCGGGTCAGCGGGGCGCCGCACCACGATCCTGTCGGGCCTCGCCGCTCAGGCCACAGCCGCGGAGTGGGACTTCCTCTCGCGGGCGATGCTGGGCGAGCTCCGCACCGGAGCACTCGCCGGCGTGCTGATCGACGCGATCGCCCGGGCCGCCGATCGGCCGGTCGTGCTCGTCCGTCGCGCCGCCATGCTGTCCGGCGATCTCGGTGAGACGGCGATCCTCGCCCTCACCGGCTCGCCCGACGACCTCGAGGCCGTCGGGCTCGTCGTCGGTCGACCGGTGCTGCCGATGCTCGCGTCGACCGCCGCTACTCCTACCGCAGCGCTGGAGATCACGGGCGCCGCGTCCGTCGAGTACAAGCTCGACGGCGCGCGCATCCAGGTGCATCGCCGCGGCGACGAGGTGAGCGTGTACACCCGCAGTCTCGCCGACATCACGCATCGGGTCCCCGAGATCGTCGACATCGTGCGCCGGCTCCCCGCGGACGACCTGATCCTCGATGGCGAGACGCTCTCGTTGGACGAAGACGGCGGTCCCCGGCCGTTCCAGGAGACGATGTCGCGCTTCGGCGCCGATGCCTCGCGCGACCTCGCTCTCCGACCCTGGTTCTTCGACATCCTGCACGTCGACGGCCGCGACCTCCTCGACGAACCGCTCGCGGCACGCCTCGCCGAGCTCGAACGGGTCGTCGGCGATTGGCGCATGCCCGGCATCGTCACGGCCGACCCCGACGCGGCCGAGCAGCTGTCGCGGGACGCACTGGCCGCCGGGCACGAGGGCGTGCTGGTGAAGGGCATCGAGTCGAGCTACACCGCCGGACGACGGGGCAAGTCCTGGGTGAAGGTCAAGCCCGTGCTGACCTACGACCTCGTCGTGCTCGCCGCGGAGTGGGGGTCGGGCCGACGGCGCGAGTGGCTGTCGAATCTGCATCTCGGCGCGCTCGATCCCGACGGGGAGTTCGGCGAGCCGGGGGGACTCGTGATGGTCGGCAAGACCTTCAAGGGCCTCACCGACGAGCTGCTGCGCTGGCAGACGACGTCGTTCCCCGAGCACGAGGAGAGGCGCACGGCATCCACGGTGTTCCTGCGTCCGGCGTTCGTCGTGGAGATCGCGATCGACGGGGTGCAGCGCTCCCCGCGCTACCCCGGCGGCATCGCCTTGCGCTTCGCGCGGGTCAAGGCGTATCGACCCGACAAGACCGTCGCCGAGGCCGACACCATCCAGACGCTCCGCACACTGCTGCGCGGCTGACCGCAGCTGTCACGCGGTCGGTGCGAGACCGAGGTCCTCTTCGCGCACCGTGCCCTGGAACGACCACGGGAAGTCGATCCACAGGTCGGTGTCCTTCCAGGCGTAGTCGGGCTGGATCATCGTCGACGGCTTGGTGTAGATCGTCACCGACCGCACCTCCGCGCCCTTGTCGGTCAGCAGCTGCACGGCGAGGGCGAGGGTGCGCCCGGAGTCCGCGACGTCGTCGACGAGCAGCACGCGGCGACCGTCGAGATAGGCCATGTCGAGTTCGGGCGGGAGGATCTCGGGGGCGTCCAGCACGGTGCCGATCCCCGTGTAGAACTCGACGTTGATCGCGCCGCAGTTCTTCGCGCCGAGACCGTAGGCGATCGCGCCGGCCGGCAGCAGCCCGCCGCGAGCGATGGCCACCACGACCTCGGGCTCGAAGCCGCTGTCGAGGATGCGGCGCGCGAGATCCCTCGTCGCCGATCCGAAGCCGTCCCAGGTGAGCGTCTCGCGCTCGGTCGAAGCATCCGTCATCGTGCCATTCTCCCGCACGGCCCGCGCCTGCACGGCGCCGGGTCTAGAATCGACCCGTCCGGCATTCTGAGATGCCGGTGCTTGAAAAAGAAGCACGAAGCTCCGCGACGTCGCGGGCGAGACACATACGGAAACGCACTCGATCTCCGTCCCTGTCTCGAAAGGCTCTCGCATGCCCACCGTCTCCGCGCACGTCGCACTCACTCTCGCCCAGCACATCGACGCCGTCTTCGGCGTCATGGGCAACGGAAACGCCTACTTCCTCGATGCGCTCGAGACGCAGACCGATGCCGTCTTCACCGCGGTGCGTCATGAGCAGGGCGCGGTCGTCGCGGCGGACGCGCACTTCCGCGCCTCCGGTCGTATCGCCGCCGGCACCTCGACGTACGGCGCGGGATTCACCAACACCCTCACCGCCCTCGCCGAGGCGGTGCAGGCTCATGTGCCCCTCGTCCTGGTGGTCGGCGACGAGCCGACGTCGGGCCCGCGTCCGTGGGACGTCGACCAGATCGCGCTCGCCTCCGCTGTCGGAGCCCGCACCTATACCGTCGGCCGAGCGGATGCCGCGGCGACCACCGTCATCGCGATCGAACACGCCCTCACGTACCGCGTGCCGGTCGTGCTGGCGATCCCCTACGACGTCGCGTCGCTCGAGGCCGGCCCCGTGCCCGAGGCTCCCGCGCCGCGCCTCCCTGCTCCGCTCACCCCCCGCGGCGAGTTCGCGGACGGGATGCTCGACGAGATCGCCGCCGCACTCCGCTCGGCATCGCGTCCCTTCCTCCTGGCCGGCCGGGGTGCGTGGCTCGCAGGCGCCGGGCCCGCCCTCGGAGAGCTCGCCGCCCGCACGGGTGCGCTCACCGCCTCATCGGCCCTCGGCCGCGGCGTCTTCCCCGCGACGGAGTACGACCTCGGCGTGACCGGAGGGTTCGGCGCCGACGGAGCCATGGAACTCGTGCGCACCGCCGACGTCGCCGTCGTGTTCGGCGCGTCCCTCAACCAGTTCACGATGCGCTTCGGCGAGCTGTTCGCCCCCGGCACCCGGGTTTTCCAGGTCGACATCGCACCGGCGGCGACCCATCCGCACGTCGGCGGCTTCGTCCGGGCCGATGCTCGCGTCGCGGCAGAGGCTCTCGTCGAGCGCATCGACGCCCTGGCTTCCCCGTCCCCGTCCCCTTCGCCCTCCCCTTCCCCTTCCCCTTCCCCTTCCTCTTCCCCTTCCCCTTCCCCTTCCCCTTCCCCCTCCGTCTCACCCTCCCCTTCCCCTTCCCTCTCCCAGGGGCACAGCTTCGGAGCCGACGCCGGACACGCCGACGACGACGCCGATGCCTCCGGCGTGTCGCGCGCGGCATCCGCTGTCGTGCCGGAGGAAAGCGTCCGCCCGTGGCGCGAGACGGTGGACGTCGCCGCCGCTCGCACCTATGACGCCGGCGACGAGCTGGCCCCGGACGGCCGCCTCGACCCGCGGTCCGCCGCACGCCGCATCGCCGAACTCCTGCCGAGCGACCGGGTCGTCGTCTCGGATGGCGGCCACTTCATCGGCTGGGCGAACATGTACTGGCCGGTCGAGGCGCCCAACCGCATGATGATGGTCGGCACCGCGTTCCAGTCCATCGGACAGGGCTGGCCGAGCGTCGTCGGAGCTGCTCTCGCCCGTCGCGAGTCGACGGTCGTCCTCACCTCGGGAGACGGCGGCGGTCTCATGGCGATCGCCGACCTCGAATCTGCGGTCCGCGCGGCTCAGGGCCGGGGAATCGCGGTGATCTGGAACGACGCGGCGTACGGCGCGGAGGTCAACCTCTACGGCCTGAAGGGACTCGCGGAGGGCCCGATGCGCATCCCCGAGGTGGACTTCGCGGCCTTCGGCGCCGCCGTCGGCGCCGAAGGGGTGGCGGTGCGGACGCTGGCCGATCTCGACCGGCTGCGCACGTGGGCCGAGGAGGATGCCGCATCGCGGCGATTCCTGCTGCTCGACCTCCGGATCTCTGGTGATGTGATCGCGCCGTACCAGCAGGAGATCATCCGCGTGAACTCGTGATCCGAGCGATCGATAGGCTCGTCGACATGTCAGATGATGTCGATGTGCTCCGGTTCAGCGCGTTCGCCGCGACGCCCGAGGGCGGCAATCCTGCGGGCGTCGTGCTCGACGCGAGCGAGCTGACGGATGCCGACATGCAGCGCATCGCACGGGACGTCGGTTTCTCGGAGACCGCGTTCCTCGTCAGTCGTACGGATGCCGAGAACGTGACCCGCTACCGCGCGCGCTACTGGTCGCCGGTGGCGGAGGTGCCGTTCTGCGGGCATGCGACGGTCGCCACCGCCGTGGCCCTCGCCGAACGCGACGGTGCGGGGGATGTCGTGTTCGACACGAACGCGGGCCCCGTGAGCCTGCGGTCGCGGGTCGAGGACGGCGCCGTGACGGTGTCGTTCACGAGCGTGGAGCCTCAGGTGCGGGAACTCGACCCTGCGGTGCTCGATCGTCTGCTCGCGCTTCTCGGTGTCACACGCTCCGACCTCGATGCGAGCTTCCCTCCGCGCGAGGCCTTCGCCGGCAACTGGCATCCCGTGATCGTGATCGCTGATCGCGAGCTGTTCGATCAGTTCCGGTTCTCCCCGGTCGAGGTCGCTGCTCTCATGCGTGAGCAGGACTGGCTCGGCACTGTCACGGTGCTCCATGCGGCGAGCGCGACGGACTTCGATGCGCGCAACCTCTTCCCCGTAGGCCGCATCACGGAGGACCCGGCCACCGGCTCGGCCGCCGCGTCGACAGGCGCCTACCTACGAGACCTGGGACATGGGGAGTCGACGATCCGCATCCACCAGGGCGCGCACGTGCGTCGCCCGAGCCTCATCACCGTGACGATCCCGCCGAGCGGTGGCGTCGAGGTCTCGGGCGGCGCCACCCGCCTCCGGTGACCCACCGCGACCACATCCGCAATCGCATCCGCTGAGCTTGGAGATCGAGCGCTGAGGTCGGCGCCCGCTTCGTGCCGACCTCAGCGCTCCGCTCAGCTCTGCGCGCTGTAGTCGGGCAGCTCCTGCAGCGTCCACGTGTTGCCGTCCGGATCGTCGAACGTCACGAACCGGCCCCACGCCTGTTCGTCGACGCCCTGCGCCTCGACGTCGAGGCCTCGCAGATGTGCGAGCGCCTCATCGGCATCCGGAACGACCACCTGGATCGTGTTCTGCTGCCCGGGCTCGAGCCCTTCGCCGAGCCCCGAGCCGAAGGCGATCGAGCAAGCCGACCCCGGCGGAGTCATCTGCACGAAGCGCAGGCCCTCGTATGGCACCTGGTCATGGTCGGCGTTGAAGCCGATCTTCTCGTAGAACGCCTTCGACCGGTCGACATCCGAGACCGGGACGAAGATCAACTCGATCTTCCAATCCATCACGCTCTCCTCTCGGCGGGCGTCGGCGCCCGTCCGGGTCTCAAGCTACGCGGGGCCACGGACATCGCACCAGAGCATCCGCCGCCCCGCCATCACCACTTCCGCGCCACTTCCGCGTCCCCCGCGTCCCGCGCCCCCTCCGCGTCTCCGCGTTCCCGCGTTCCCCGCCCCTACGCGTCGGGAGGAGAACTCCGTCGCGGGCGCAGGAATCCTGCCCAGTCGTCCGCCCCATAGGGAGAACTCCGCCCGACGCGTGGTGGCCTCGCCCCGAAGATCGCCGCCTCCGCGGGGCGAGGAGAACTCCGTCACGGGCGGAGGAATCCTGCCCATTCGTCCGCCCCACAGGGAGAACTCCGCCCGAGGCGTCGTGATCTCGCCCCGAGGACCCCCTTCCGCCCTACGCGTCGCGGCCTCGACTCGAGGGCAGCCCCTACGCGCCAGGAGGAGAACTCCGCCCTACGCGTCGTGACCGCGACCCGAAGGCCGACCCCTACACGTGGGGAGGAGAACTCCGCCACGGGCGGAGGAATCCCGCCCACTCATCCGCCCCGCAGGGAGAACTCCGCCCGACGCGGCGCGAGGCGGCGCGAGCCGGCGCGAGGGGCGCGAGGAGAGCGAGCGCGCGCACGCGACGCCACACACCCGCACCCCGGCGAAGCGCTCAGGATGCCGGCAGCAGCGCCCCGTCGAAGAATGCGGCCAACTCCTCGACGCCGTCGAGCGGAAGGATCGCCGCGACGTACTGGTCGGGACGGACCACCACGACGACGCCGTCCCGCGACAGCTCCCTCGCCTCGAAGATGTCGGTGGTCGTCCACTTCGACGGACCGGCGGCGTAGACCTTCTCCCAGTCGGTCAGCCCGAGCGGGCCGGTCTTCGGCTGGAAGAGCGCCGGGGTCGACGTGACCTCCACCTCCTCGTACGGCTGCTGGTAGATCGCCTTCACGTCGAAGACCGCGTCCGCATCGGCATCCGCCGGGGTGAAGCGCGCGAACAGCGGCGCCGCACGATCCGCCCAGGCCTCGAGTGCCGAACCGTCCCTGTCTCCGAAGGCGTACACGCGCCAACGCCCGTCAGCCTTGGCGTGGTGACCCAGGTGGATCGCGTTGCCGTCTCCCACCCGCACGACCTCGGCCGACTTGAACCGCTTGCCGAGGGGGTATCCCGCAGCGAGGGCCTGATGCGCGTCCGTCCCGGTGATCATCGACGACGTGTACTGCGTCATGAACCCGGAGGGGAACTCGGCGGTGGCGAGGTAGTAGGTGGCGAGGTCGTTCGGATCCGTGATCTCCGAAGGTTTGCGCGCCATGAGCGACGACCACTCGCGATCGAAGTCGATCAGCTGCTGCGCGACCGGCCGCCGCTCGGCGCCGTAGGTGGCGAGCAGCGCCTCGGGCGCCCGACCGGTCAGCACCGAGCCGAGCTTCCACCCCAGGTTGAACCCGTCCTGCATCGAGACGTTCATGCCCTGCCCGGCCTTGGCGCTGTGCGTATGGCACGCGTCGCCCGTGAGGAACACGTGGGGCGTGCGCCCCGATCCGTCGATGACATCGTCGAAGCCGTCGGTGACCCGGTGGCCGACCTCGTAGACGCTGTGCCAGGCCACCTCCTTCACGTCGAGGGTGTACGGGCTGAGGATCGCGTTCGCCTTGCGGATGATCTCCTCGATCGGCGTGCGCCGCACGGCGTGGTCGTCGTCCGCCGCGACCTCGCCGAGGTCGATGTACATGCGGCTGAGGTACCCGCCCTCGCGCGGGATGTGCAGGATGTTCCCTGCCTCCGAGTTGATCGCGCATTTGGTGCGCCAGTCGGGGAAGTCGGTGTTCACGAGAACGTCCATGACGCCCCAGGCGTGCGCGGCGCTGGCGCCGACGTGGGTGCGGCCGATCGCCTGGCGCACGCCGCTGCGCGCCCCGTCGCAGCCGACGACGTACTTCGCCCGCAGGGTGCGCTCTTCGCCCGCGCGCTCCCCGGCGACGTGGCGCACGCTCACCTCGACGGGGAACTCCCCCTCGTCGTGCACGGTCAGACCGACGAACTCCACGCCGTAGTCGGGGGCGATCCGGGCGGGACCATGGGCTGCGGCCTCGGCGAAGTAGTCGAGCACCCGGGCCTGGTTGACGATGAGGTGCGGGAACTCGCAGATGTCATAGGCGTAGTCGGCGGTGCGCGACGTGCGCACGATCTCACCGGGGTTCTCCGGGTTCGGGCCCCAGAAGTTCATCCAGCCGATGTTGTACGCCTCGGCGACGATGCGCTCCGCGAACCCGAACGCCTGGAACGTCTCGACACTGCGGGGCTGGATGCCGTCGGCCTGACCGAGCACGAGGCGACCCTCGCGCTTCTCGATGATCCGGGTCGTCACCCCGGGGTACTGCGACATCTGCGCCGCGAGCAGCATGCCCGCCGGTCCCGAGCCGACGATGAGGACGTCGATCTCGTCGGGAAGATCGGCGCTTCGCTCGGCGACCTGGGCCGGAAGGACCCTCGGGTCACCCGAGACATAGCCGTGGTGGTGGAACTGCATCGTCGTCGATTCCTTCCGGACATCGCTGTCGGGGTTGCGGAGCGAACATCGCGTGTTCTATATTCGAACACAGTGTTCTACTAATGAACACAGCTTAGACAGCACCCCCGCCGGATGCAAGGGAGCACCCACATGCCGCACGCACCCGCCTCTCAGACGCTGAGCCGCGGCATCCGCATCCTCGAGGTGCTCGCGGACGCTCGCGGAGCGCTGACGATCGACGAGATCGCCGGCCGACTGGACGTCCACCGTTCGATCGCATATCGACTGCTGCGCACCCTGGAAGACCACCGGCTCGTCGGCCGCGACGCCGCGGGCGCGGTCACGCTGGGGCCGCGCATGGCGGCGCTGGCGGCGGGCGTGGCCCACGACCTTCAGGCCGAGGCCCTCCCCGAGCTGACCGCGATCGCGAACGAGCTCGGCATGACATGCTTCCTCGCGGTGCTCGACGGCGACGACTGCATCACCCTGGCGAGCGTCGAGCCGCGCCACGCGATCGCGAGCGTCGCCCAGCGCCCCGGAGCCCGTCATCCCGTGACGGTCGGCGCCCCCGGCAAGGCGATCCTCACCCAGCTCTCGCCCGCGGAGTGGCCCGAGGGCGGGCCGGCATCCCTCCGCAGCGAGGTCGGTGCGGCACGGGAGCAGGGCTTCACGACCAGCCACGACGAGGTGATCCCCACCGTGCGTTCGATCGCGGTGCCGCTCGCCCTGCGCGGACACCGCCCCGCCGCGATCGCCGTCGTGCATGTGGCGACCGACCTCGACGATGCGACGATCGCCCGCCGGCTGCGGGAGTCGGCGGCCGTCATCCGCTCCGCACTCGAGGGCTGACCCTCCGCGCGCCAGACCTCGTCTCCACCGGCGACGCCGGCACACACGAGCACACACTCGCACTCACACCCGCAGGCACGAGCACACACACGAGCACACACGAGCACACACGAGCACACACGAACGCTCCCGCCGCACCCTGCCCCGCCGGTCGCAAGAAGCGGGGAGAGGAGGATGCGGCGGGAGCGCGGCGACGTCCGGGTCAGGCCTTGGCGAATCCGTAGATCGGGCTCACGGACTGCTCGTCCTCGTGATCCGGGCCCAGCGGGATGCCGGAGCGATCGCGCAGCAGCAGCGTCGCGATGAATCCGAGCACCGTCATGCCTGCGAGGTACCACGTGACCGCCTGGGTCGACCCCGTGGCCTGCACGATGGCCGTGGCGATGGTGGGCGCGAACGCGCCGCCCGCGATCGCACCGATCGCGTACGAGATCGAGACGCCGGAGAAGCGGATGCTCGCGGGGAAGAGCTCCGTGTAGAGCGCGGCCTGGGGGCCGTAGGTGAAGCCGAGGCCGATGGTGAGGATCGCGAGTCCTGCGAAGAGCAGGCCGATCTCGCCCGTGTTGACCAGGGGGAACAGCGTGAAGACGCCGACGAGCTGCATCACCCAGCCGATGAGGTACGTCGTGCGGCGGCCGATCCGGTCGGAGATCCAGCCGGCGAGCAGGGTCGTGAGCAGCCAGGTCACTGCGGAGCCGGCCACAGCCCACAGCACCGGACCGCGCTCGAGGCCGATCGGCCCCTCGGGGTTGGTGGCGTAGCCCTGGATGTAACCGCCGGTGGTCATGTAGCCGACGGCGTTGTTGCCGGCGAACACGAACGCCGCGATGATCACGAGCAGCAGGTGCTTGCGGAAGAGCTGCACGATCGGCATCTTCGCCTTCTCCTTGCGCTCGGCGAGCTCGGTGAAGACAGGGCTCTCCTCGACCCGGCGGCGCACGTAGTAGCCGACGAGGATCAGCACGACGCTGAGCAGGAACGGGATGCGCCAGCCCCACTCGAGGAACTGGTCGCCGGGGGCGATCGCCGTCATGAGCGCCATGACGCCCGAGGCCAGCAGCAGTCCGAGCGGAACGCCGATCTGCGGCGAGGCGCCGAAGATGCCACGCTTCTTGCGCGGCGCGTGCTCGACGGCCATCAGCACCGCTCCGCCCCACTCGCCGCCGGCGGAGATGCCCTGGATGATGCGCAGGAGCACGAGGAGCACGGGCGCGGCGATGCCGATCGCCTCGTACGTCGGAAGGATGCCGATGAGCGCCGTGGCGGCGCCCATGAGGATCAGCGTCCACATGAGCACGGTCTTGCGTCCGAGCTTGTCGCCGTAGTGTCCGGCCAGGAACGCTCCGAGCGGCCGGAAGAGGAAGCTCACGCCCACGGTCGCGAACGCGATGAGTGCGCTGTTGGCTCCCAGAGGCTCGAAGAACAGCTGACCGAAGACGAGGCCGACGGCCGTGGCGTAGATGAAGAAGTCGTACCACTCGACGGTGGTGCCGACGACGGTGGCGAAGACGACGCGGCGCCGGTCGGCCGCTGTCGCGATGGTTCCGGTGGGCGTGAACCCAGCTTGTGACTGCCCGCTCATGGGGGTGTCTCCTTTGATTGTGACCGCATTGTCACGGCTCGCGTTACGAGGTGATCGAGTTGCTTGCCGAGGGGTGACACGATGATATATGATTTCGGATACGACGCACAAGGCGTCGGATCCAGCGCTCCGGCGCCGGCGACAGCGCGAGGAGGCGCCCCGTGACGGCATCCATCACCCGCCCCGGCAAGATCATCGCGATCCACCTGAGCTATGCCTCTCGTGCCGACCAGCGAGGTCGCCGCCCGGCTGCACCCTCGTACTTCTTCAAGCCCGCGAGCTCCATCGGAGTCTCCGGCGGCACCGTCGAGCGCCCGGCCGGCACGGAGCTCCTCGCCTTCGAGGGCGAGATCGCTCTCGTGATCGGCACCCCCGCGCGTCGCGTCTCGCTCGAAGACGCCTGGGAGCACGTCGCCGCGGTCACGGCCTCCAACGATCTCGGCCTCTACGATCTGCGGGCGAACGACAAGGGGTCGAACGTCCGCTCCAAGGGCGGCGACGGCTACACCCCGCTCGGCCCCGAGCTCATCGACGCCCGCTCGGTCGATCCCGCAGCGCTGCGCGTGCGCGCCTGGGTCAACGGCGAACTCCGTCAGGACGACACCACGGCCGGTCTCATCTTCCCGCTCGCGCAGCTCGTCGCCGACCTGTCGCAGCACTTCACCCTCGAGACCGGCGACGTGATCCTCACCGGCACACCCGCCGGCTCGTCCGTCGTCGTCCCTGGCGACGTCGTCGAGGTCGAGGTCGATGCTCCGGACGCCGATGACTCCCCCTCCTCGGGCCGACTCGTCACCACCGTCACGCAGGGCGAGGTCCCCTTCGACGGCGACCTCGGCTCGCTCCCCGCCGTCGACGACCTGCAGCGCACCGAGGCATGGGGCTCCCGCGACGCGGCGGGCCTCCCGTCCGAAGAGCAGCCCGGTGCGCGGCTCTCCCCCGAACTCCGCGCCAAGCTGCTCGAGGCGCCGACCGCAGGCCTGTCGGCGCAGCTGCGCAAGCGGGGGCACCACTCGTGCTTCGTCGACGGCGTCGCGGCGAACATCGCCGGATCCAAGATCGTCGGCACGGCGAAGACCCTGCGATTCGTCCCCTTCCGCGAAGACCTCTTCGCGTCGCACGGCGGCGGCTACAACGCCCAGAAGCGCGCGTTCGACGCCGTCGACGAGGGCGAGGTCATCGTGATCGAGGCCCGCGGCGACGCGACGACCGGCACTCTCGGCGACATCCTCGCGCTCCGCGCCCGTGCCCGAGGGGCGGCCGGAGTCGTCACCGACGGCGGTGTGCGCGACTTCGACGCTGTCGCCGAGATCGGGCTGCCCGTGTTCTCGCAGGGCGCGCACCCGTCGGTCCTCGGTCGCAGGCACGTCCCCTGGGATGTCGACGTGACCATCTCCTGCGGCGGCGCGACCGTGCAGCCCGGCGACATCATCGTGGGCGACGGAGACGGCGTCATCGTCATCCCGCCCTCGCTCGTCGACGAGGTGGTGGACGCCGCCCTGGCCCAGGAGATCGAGGACGCCTGGATCGCCGAGCAGGTCGCCGCCGGGCACCCGGTCGACGGGCTGTTCCCCCTCAACGCCGACTGGCGGGCGAAGTACGAGGCCGCCACCGCGGCCGCGCCGGCATCCGCACGCGCCTCCGCACCCGCGCCCGAGAACGGGGACGAGGACGAGCGATGAGCACCGTCTCGAGTGCCAGCAAGTCGGAGCAGGCGTACGCCTGGATCCGCTCCCGGATCTCGGGGCATGCGTTCGGCCCCGGGTACCGGCTCGTGCTCGGGTCGATCGCCGACGAGCTCGGCATGAGCGTCGTCCCGGTGCGCGAGGCGATCCGTCGCCTGGAGGCCGAGGGGCTCGTGACGTTCGAACGCAACGTCGGCGCCCGCGTCACCCTCGTCGACGAGAGCGAGTACGCCCACACGATGCAGACGCTCGGGCTGGTCGAAGGCGCGGCGACGGCACTGTCTGCTCCGCTGCTAAACGCCGCGACGCTGGACGCTGCCGAGGAGGTCAACGAGCGGATGACGCAGATGCTCGGGCACCTCGACGCCCATGCCTTCACCGAGCTCAACCGCCAGTTCCACTCGCTGCTCTTCGAGCCGTGCCCCAACCCGCACCTGCTCGACCTCGTGCACCGCGGGTGGGCGCGGCTCTCCGGCATCCGCGACTCGACGTTCGCGTATGTCCCCGGCCGTGCCCAGCACTCCGTCGAGGAGCACACCCAGATCCTCGAGCTGATCAGAGCGGATGCGGATCCCCTCGAGATCGAGCTCGCCGCCCGAAACCACCGTTGGCGCACGAGGGACGCGTTCCTCGATGCCCTTCACGCCCGTTCTCACCACGATTCAGGAGACGCGTCATGACCGATTCCCGCATTCCCGCAGACCTGCCCGATCACATCCGGCACTACATCGACGGCGCCTTCGTCGACTCGACCGACGGCGACACCTTCGACGTCCTTGATCCGGTGACGAACCAGACCTACACGACCGCAGCCGCAGGCAAGAAGGCCGACATCGAGCTCGCCGTCGCCGCCGCGAAGCGCGCGTTCGACGAGGGGCCCTGGCCCCGGATGCTCCCTCGTGAGCGCTCGCGCGTGCTGCACAAGATCGCCGACATCGTCGAGTCCCGTGACGCGCGCCTCGCCGAGCTCGAGTCCTACGACTCCGGCCTCCCCATCACGCAGGCGCTCGGTCAGGCGCGTCGTGCCGCAGAGAACTTCCGCTTCTTCGCCGACCTGATCGTCGCGCAGTCCGATGACGCCTTCAAGGTGCCGGGCAAGCAGATGAACTACGTCAACCGCAAGCCGATCGGCGTCGCGGGTCTCATCACGCCGTGGAACACGCCGTTCATGCTCGAGTCGTGGAAGCTCGGGCCCGCGCTGGCGACAGGCAACACCGTCGTGCTGAAGCCGGCCGAGTTCACGCCGCTCTCCGCATCGCTGTGGGCGGGCATCTTCGAGGAGGCCGGACTCCCGAAGGGCGTCTTCAACCTCGTCAACGGTCTCGGTGAAGACGCCGGCGACGCCCTGGTCAAGCACCCCGACGTCCCGCTCATCTCGTTCACCGGCGAGAGCCGCACCGGGCAGATCATCTTCGGCAACGCCGCCCCGTTCCTCAAGGGTCTGTCGATGGAGCTCGGCGGAAAGTCCCCGGCCGTCGTCTTCGCCGATGCCGACCTCGAGGCCGCCGTCGACGCCACGATCTTCGGTGTCTTCTCCCTCAACGGCGAGCGCTGCACCGCCGGCTCGCGCATCATCGTCGAGCGGTCGATCTACGACGAGTTCGTCGAACGCTACGCGGCGCAGGCCAAGCGGGTCACGGTGGGCTACCCCCACGACCCGGCGACCGAGGTGGGAGCTCTCGTGCACCCCGAGCACTACGACAAGGTGATGAGCTACGTCGAGATCGGCAAGACCGAGGGCCGCCTCGTCGCCGGCGGCGGACGCCCCGAGGGATTCGACGAGGGCAACTTCGTCGCGCCGACGGTCTTCGCCGACGTCTCCCCCGATGCGCGCATCTTCCAGGAGGAGATCTTCGGGCCGGTCGTCGCGATCACCCCGTTCGACTCCGACGAGGAGGCGCTCGCGCTCGCCAACAACACGAAGTACGGCCTCGCCGCCTACATCTGGACGAACGATCTGACGCGCGCCCACAACTTCGCGCAGTCGGTCGAAGCAGGCATGGTGTGGCTGAACAGCAACAACGTGCGCGACCTCCGCACCCCGTTCGGCGGCGTGAAGGCCTCGGGCCTCGGCCACGAGGGCGGCTACCGCTCGATCGACTTCTACACCGACCAGCAGAGCGTGCACATCACGCTCGGCGGTGCACACAACCCCACCTTCGGCAAGCAGGATCCGCACGAGCCCACCGATCTCGACGACCCGGACCCCCGCTGACCACTTCGCGAGCAAGGACGCTGACATGACGAACCGCCAAGAGATGACGCTGACCTCCTCGGGCTACTACGTGAGCCAGGAGGCTCCCATCCAGACCGACAACCCGATCGCGACGCCCGAGAGCACTCCGCCGGACGTGCTGCGTTGCGCCTACATGGAGCTGGTCGTCACCGACCTCGCGGCCTCCCGGGTGTTCTACGTCGACGTCCTCGGCCTGTACGTGACCGAGGAGGACGACGAGGCGATCTACCTCCGCTCGACGGAGGAGTTCATCCACCACAACCTCGTGCTGCGCAAGGGCCCGATCGCCGCGGTGGCCGCGTTCTCGTACCGGGTGCGTTCGGCGGAGGACCTGGATCGCGCCGTCGAGTTCTACACCGAGCTCGGCTGCGACGTCCGCCGCAACCCCGACGGCTTCGTGAAGGGCGTCGGCGACTCGGTGCGCGTGGTCGACCCGCTCGGGTTCCCCGTCGAGTTCTTCCACCAGTCCGACCACGTCGAGCGGATGTCGTGGCGCTACGACCTGCACATCCCCGGTGAGCTCGTACGGCTCGACCACTTCAACCAGGTCACCCCCGACGTGCCCCGTGCCGTGAAGTTCATGCAGGACCTCGGGTTCCGGGTCACCGAGGACATCCAGGACGACGAGGGCACCGTCTACGCCGCGTGGATGCGCCGCAAGCCCACCGTGCACGACACGGCGATGACCGGCGGCGACGGTCCGCGCATGCACCACGTGTGCTTCGCTACCCACGAGAAGCACAACATCCTCGCGATCTGCGACAAGCTCGGCGCGCTCCGCCGCTCCGACGCGATCGAGCGCGGACCCGGTCGCCACGGCGTCTCGAACGCGTTCTACCTGTACCTCCGCGACCCCGACGGCCACCGCGTCGAGGTGTACACGCAGGACTACTACACCGGTGACCCCGACAACCCCGTGATCACGTGGGACGTCCACGACAACCAGCGCCGCGACTGGTGGGGCAACCCGGTCGTGCCGTCCTGGTACACCGAGGCCTCGCTCGTGCTCGACCTCGACGGCGCCCCCCAGCCCGTCGTCGCGCGCACCGACAGCTCCGAGATGGCCGTCACGATCGGCGCCGACGGCTTCTCGTACACGCGCCAGGACGACGACCGGGACATGCCCGAGTACAAGCAGGGCGAGTACAAGCTCGGCCACCAGCTGTAATCGTTCCGAACACGGAGGAGAGACGGATGCTGTCAGCGGACACCGTCACGCAGATCGCTGCCGAACTGGCCGAGGCCGACCGGAGCCACGGGGTGATCCCGCGCATCACGGCGAGGTACCCCGAGGCCACGGTGGAGGACTCGTACGCGATCCAGGGAGTGTGGCGCGACTCGCAGATCGCTGCCGGCCGCACGCTGGTCGGTCGCAAGATCGGGCTGACCTCCAAGGCGATGCAGCAGGCCACGGGCATCACCGAGCCGGATTACGGCGTGATGTTCGACGACACGGTCCACCCGTCGGGCGCGGAGATCCCGGTCGACCACTTCTCGAACGTGCGCATCGAGGTCGAGCTGGCGTTCGTGCTCAAGCATCCGCTCGAGGGTCCGGACTGCACGCTCGACGACGCGCTCGCGGCGATCGACTATGCGGTGCCGGCCCTCGAGGTGCTCAACTCCCACATCGAGCTCGAGGGCCGGACGATCGTCGACACGATCAGCGACAACGCCGCCTACGGCGCGATGGTGCTGGGCACGGTGCGCAAGCGCCCCGATGAGATCGACCTCCGCTGGGTGCCGGGGGTGCTCTCGAAGAACGGCGAGATCGAGGAGACGGGCGTCGCCGCCGGCGTCCTCGGCCACCCCGCTACCGGGGTCGCGTGGCTCGCGAACAAGTTCCACCAGCACGGCGCGCGTCTGGAGGCCGGGGAGATCATCCTGGCAGGATCGTTCACGCGCCCGATGTGGGTGTCGCGCGGCGACGAGGTGCTGTGCGACTACGGACCGATGGGAACGATCGAATGCCGCTTCATCTGAGTCCTTCCTTCCGCGAGCATCTCGCCGGAGCCAGCCGACCACTCATCGGGATGTGGGCCTGCTCCGGGAGCGCGCTCGTCACCGAGGTCGCCGCCGGATCCGGCCTCGATTGGCTGCTCATCGACATGGAGCACTCGGCGAACACCCTCGAGTCCACGCTGCTGCAGCTGCAGGTCGTCGCCGCGTACCCGATCACCCCCGTCGTGCGGGTGCCGTCCAACGACGCCGTCGCGATCAAGCAGGTGCTCGACCTCGGTGCGCAGAACATCATCGTGCCGATGGTGTCGTCGGCCGACGAAGCACGGTCTGCCGTCGCCGCGACCCGCTATCCGCCCGAGGGAGTCCGCGGAGTCGGCAGCGCACTCGCGCGCAGCGCGCGATGGAACCGCGTCGACGACTACCTGCGCGACTCGTCGCGCCACACGTCGCTGACTGTCCAGATCGAGACTGCGGCCGGCGTCCGGGCTGCGGCCGATATCGCGGCGGTCGACGGGGTGGATGCGGTCTTCGTCGGTCCCTCGGACCTCTCGGCGTCGATGGGCCACCTCGGCCAGCAGACGCACCCCGATGTCGTCGCCGCCGTCGAGCAGGTCTTCACCGCGGTGAAGGCCGCCGGCACGTCGGTCGGAGTGAACGCCTTCGACCCGTCCGCTGCGGACGCCTACATCGCTGCCGGCGCGGACTTCGTCGCCGTCGGAGCCGACGTGGCGCTGCTGGCTCGGGCTTCCGAGGCGCTCGCCGCTCGATTCATCCCGGCATCCGACGGCGCGGCCCGTTCCAGCTACTGACGTCTCCGCTGCCGGGTTGGCGGATTCATAGCAACCGGGGCCAGACTGTCGGCATGACCTTCGCCGCGCTCCAGCCCCTCGCCGACCGTGCCGCACTGTTCACCGCGCTCCGTCAGGACGCACTCGCGTCGGCCCTCGAGACTCTCGGCGACAATCGCTGGGATGCCGACATGACGGCGGGCACCATCACCTTCACGTCGAACGCCGACGCCACCCGCCAGCTCGTCGCCCGCGCGCACCTCATCGCGACGATCGCGCCGGGGCCGCGCTCGCTGCTGTGGGCCTGGGCGCACCCTCAGGGCGATGCGGCCGGCGTGGCCTCTCCCCTGCGCGAATTCGGCGCCGAGCACGGCATCGCCGCACTCACCGACCCTGAACTCCCCTTCCCCGCCGACGCCGCGGGCGACGACGAGTGGATCAGCGCGGCGGCGCACACGATCGGCGGCGTCGCGGTCGAGCTCACCGGACGCTCCCCGTACTACGTCGCACCCGTCGGCGGCGGCACCTGCGCGGTGTTCGTGCTCGATGCTCCGATCCCCCCGCTCACGGTCGCCTCCGCGGCGATCGCACTACCGCGCATCCTCTCCGAACTCGCCCTGCCGGATGCCCGCACCGGGGTGTGGGATGCCGCGCGGCTCGCAGGATGGACTCTGAACTGGACCGACGAGTCGTTCTCCGGAGCCACCGTCTCTGACACGACCGGCACCGCGACCTTCCGCTTCGACGACCAGGCCCGCATCACGAACATCGAGAGCACCCTCCACCCGCAGGGCTGACCCCTCACGACGACGGCGCGTCAGCGCCCCATCCGCTGGCGCGCCGTCTTCATGCCCGGCCCCACCGGAACATGTGCGGTCGCCGCCGCGAGCCCGAACGCGGGCATGTCGACGTAGACCGCTTCGAGGTCCGCGACGGGCACCTGATACGTCTCGTGCCAGATGCCCACGCTTCCGGTCCCCTGCAGCGTGCGCATGAAGTCCCGCCAGGGCTGCAGGTGCGGCGCCTCGCGATCCGCGGCGAAGCGCTGCAGGTGCTCGGGACTCTCCCAATACGAGAGCAGCAGCGTCGTCCGGCCGAACCAGCTGTGCGCGCCCAGCATCCCCGCGTCCGGGTGAGTGCCGAGGTGGATCAGCATGGGCGGCATCCTGCTGGCCGTCCACCACACCTTCCCCAGCTGCCACCAGCGATTGGCACGCATGCCGATCAGGAACACGGTGACGTCCGTGCGATCGGACGCGGCCGTGAAACGACCTGGGAAGACCTGCTGAGTCATGCCGCACTCCTTCGAACGATATTGCGTAACGGTGTTATGGAACAACGTTACGATAGGATCGGCCCCATGGCAAGACCACCTCTGTACGACGACGCCCTCCGCGGTCGCCTGCTGGATGCGACCGCCGAGATGGTGGACGACAAGGGTCCCGAGCGGATCAGCCTCCGTGACATCGCGCAGAGCGCCGGCACGTCGACGTCGGCGGTGTACGCACTGTTCGGAGGAAAGACCGAGCTGCTCGTGGCCGTCATCGAGCACGCGTTCGCGTCTTTCGGTGAGGCGCAGGCCGCCGCCGAACCGCAGGGGCTTCGCGCCCTCGGGTTCGCGTACCGGACGTGGGCGATGGAGAATCCCGCACTCTACCGCCTCATGTTCGGCGGCGGAGTGGCGACCGAGGACTGCCGCCCCGACGACGCGACCATGAGCACGGCTATGGCACCGCTCGTGCGGTCGCTCGCCGCTCGCGTCGAGGAGTCCGACGTGATGGCCGCCGCTCTGACCGTCTGGGCGCAGGTGCACGGCGCCGTGAGTCTCGAACTCGCCGGGGTCACTCCCCCGCTCGTGCCGTGGGAGTCCGTCTACGACACGGTGGTCGATGCGGTCGAGCGCGCCTTTCCCGCGCGCTGATTGCCGTCCGGCCGACGGAGATGCCGCGCATGCGGGAGTGTGGAAGTCTGGACGGATGAAGAACGGAATCGTCCGGTTCATCGCGCTCTACGCGTTCACCGTCGTGGTCCTGCTGCTGCTCGGCGCGGTATCCCCCGGGGTGACCGTCGGGTTCGACGCACTCTGGGCGGCCGTCATCCTCACGCTCGCCGCCCTCTTCGTGAAGCCGGCGCTCACGGCCGCTTTCCGCAAGGCCGCCGCGAAGTCGGCCGCCGATCGCACGATGCTCGGCGAGAAGATCGTGCAGTACGTCCTCGTCTACCTCGTCGAGCTCCTCATCTGGGTCGCGGTGGTGTGGTTGAGCGGAGTGCGCGCCTCCGGGTTCTGGAGCTATGTGCTCCCGCCCCTGCTTCTGCTGATCGGATGGATGATCTACGACCAGGTCGACGACAGGCTGCGCGCCAAGGCGGGCGAGCTCTACGACGTCGTGCAGGCGCGCGTGTCCCGCACACCCTCCTCATCCGCTCCGGCCTCCTCTGCCGGCGAGGATGCGCGTTCCGAGCCCGATGACGGCCTCACCCCCGAGCAGCGGCGCATGCTCGACGAGCTGGGCTGACCCGCGACAGGCAGCAGGAACACAGAACGTCGCAGGGGATCACGCGATCCCCTGCGACGTTCTGCGTCTCTGCGAGAGCGGGCGGATGCTCAGACGAGGCGTTCGGCCGCCTCGACGACGTTGGTCATGAGCAGTGCGACCGTCATCGGGCCGACTCCACCCGGGTTCGGCGACACCCAGCCGGCGACCTCCGACACGTCCGGATGCACGTCGCCGAAGACCAGGTTCTTGCCGGTCTCGGGGTCGGTCACCCGTGTCACGCCCACGTCGAGCACGGCGGCGCCCGGCTTGACGTCCTCCGCACGGATGAGGTGCTTCACCCCGGCGGCGGCGACGATCACATCCGCCTCGCGCAGATACCGCCGCATGTCGACCGTGCCCGTGTGGGTGAGCGTGACCGTGGCATTCAGGTCGCGCCGCGTCAGCAGCAGCCCGATCGAGCGGCCGATCGTCACGCCGCGCCCCACGACCACCACGTGCGTGCCGGCGAAGTCGTAGCCGTTGCGCAGCAGCAGCTCGATCACCCCGCGCGGCGTGCACGGCAGCGGGGTGTGGATCGGGTTGTTGACGTTGAGCACGAGCCGGCCGAGGTTGGTCGGGTGCAGCCCGTCGGCATCCTTCGCGGGGTCGATCCGCTCGAGGATCGCATCCGTGTCGATGTGCGCCGGCAGAGGCAGCTGCACGATGTAGCCGTGGCAGTCGGCGTCGGCGTTGAGCTCGTCGATCAGCGCCTCGACATCGGCCTGGGTGGCGTCCGCCGGCAGCTCGCGCTGGATCGAGTTCATGCCGATCGCCTCGGACTGGCGGTGCTTCATGCCCACGTAGAGCTGCGACGCCGGGTCGGCGCCCACCAGCACGGTGGCGATGCCGGGGACGATGCCCTTCTGCTTCAGCGCGGCGACCCGCTCGGTCAGCTCTGCCTTGATCGCGGCCGACGCTGCCTTGCCGTCGAGGATCTTCGCGGTCACTGCTGCAGGTCCGGGTAGAGCGGGAAGCCTGCGGCGAGCGCGTCGACGCGGGCCCGCAGCGCCTCGACGTCGGCACCGGGCTGCAGCGCGAGGGCGATCACGTCGGCGACCTCGGTGAACTCGGCGTCGCCGAATCCGCGCGTGGCGAGGGCGGGCGTTCCGATGCGCAGCCCCGAGGTGACCATCGGCGGACGCGGGTCGTTGGGCACCGCGTTGCGGTTCACGGTGATGCGGATGTCGTGCAGCAGGTCTTCGGCCTGCTTGCCGTCGATCTCGGCGTCGCGGAGGTCGACGAGCACGAGGTGCACATCGGTCCCGCCCGAGCGCACGCCGATGCCGGCATCCTTCACGTCCTGCTGCGAGAGGCGCTCGGCGAGGATGGACGCTCCGCGCACCGTGCGCTCCTGGCGCTCTTTGAACTCGGGGGTGCCTGCGAGCTTGAACGCGGTCGCCTTGGCGGCGATCACGTGCATGAGCGGACCACCCTGCTGGCCGGGGAACACGGCCGTGTTGATCTTCTTCGCGAGGTCGGCGTCGTTCGTGAGGATGAAGCCAGAGCGCGGTCCGCCGATGGTCTTGTGCACGGTCGACGACACGACGTGCGCGTGCGGCACGGGGTTCGGATGCAGCCCCGCGGCGACGAGTCCGGCGAAGTGCGCCATGTCGACCCAGAGCAGCGCGCCGACCTCGTCGGCGATGGCGCGGAAGGCGGCGAAGTCGAGGGTGCGGGGGTAGGCCGACCAGCCGGCGATGATGACCTTGGGCTTGTGCTCGATCGCGAGGCGACGCACCTCGTCCATGTCGATCGTCGAGGTCTCGGGGTCCACGCCGTAGGCGACGATGTCGTAGAGACGGCCCGAGAAGTTGATCTTCATGCCGTGGGTCAGGTGCCCGCCCTGGTCGAGGGCGAGGCCGAGCAGCGTGTCGCCGGGCCGGGCGATCGCGTGCAGGACGGCGGCGTTCGCGGATGCGCCCGAGTGCGGCTGGACGTTGGCGAACTCCGCGCCGAACAGGTCCTTGGCGCGCTGGATGGCGAGCTCCTCGGCGACGTCGACCTCTTCGCAGCCGCCGTAGTAGCGGCGGCCCGGGTAGCCCTCGGCGTACTTGTTCGTCAGCACCGACCCCTGCGACTGCAGCACGGAGACGGGCACGAAGTTCTCGGAGGCGATCATCTCGAGGAACGTCTGCTGGCGCCGGAGCTCGCGGTCCAGGACCTGCGCGATCTCGGGATCGACCTCGGAGAGGGGGGCGTTGAAGTAACGGTCGGTCATGACATGCTCCTCTGACAACGGATTCGAAGGGTGTACCTATCGGCCCAGGCGCGCGGTCGAATTCCGTGGTCAGTCGCTCCCCGGTGGTAGTCCACCCAGACGCCAGTCGCGACGATTACGAGCATAGCCGATTTCCCCCTGTGCACTCCGGATCACGCAGGGTAGGTTTTGTTCATGGTCCTTCCCCATTCCATGCCCCTCGTCCCCCTCCCCCTCTCCGCCAGCGTCGGCGACGGCCGGATGCCGATCGGCGAGGCCACGCGCATCACCGGCGATGCCGCCGCCGCCGCGCAGCTCATCGATGCCGTGGCGCAGCGCACCGGCATCCGGCTCCCTCTCCCGTCGGACGCCGACCGCGCCGCCGACATCCACCTGCGCATCGACCCCGGAGCCGCGGCGCTCGAGGGGTACCGTCTCACGATCGGCGACACGGCCGAGATCGTGGGCGGCGATGAGGCCGGCCTCTTCTACGGCGTCCAGTCACTGCTCCAGCTGCTCCGGCAGGACGACGAGGGCTGGGGCGTCGCCCGTGCAGAGATCTTCGACGCACCGCGATTCGCGCGCCGGGGAGTGATGCTCGACGTCGCGCGGCACTTCTTCGGGGTCGACGACGTCAAGAAGTTCATCGATCACATCAGCGCCCTGAAGTTCAACCACCTGCACCTGCACCTCAGCGACGATCAGGGCTGGCGCATCCAGATCGACTCGTGGCCGAAGCTGACAGAGCTCGCGGCGTCGACCGCGGCCGGCGGGGCACCCGGCGGCTTCTACACGAAGGACGACTACCGCGAGATCGTGGCGTACGCCGCCTCGCGGCATATGATCGTCATCCCCGAGATCGATCTCCCCGGGCACACGCACGCGATCGGCGTCGCCTATCCGGAGCTCGTCGAGGCCCCCGTGATGAACGACGGCCTCATCTCCGAGTCGAAGCGCCTCGGCCAGGAGCTCCCCGTCGCCGGAGAGCCGTATCTGGGCTGGGGCGTGGGCCACTCGAGCGTCCGCATCCATGACGAGCGCACCTACGACTTCGTGCGCGACGTCGTGCGGGAGCTCGTCGAGATGACGCCCGGTCCGTACATCCACATCGGCGGCGACGAGTCGCTCGGAACACCCCAGGCCGACTTCGACCACTTCGTTGAGCGTGCGACCGCGATCGTGTTCGAGGAGGGGAGGACCCCGGTGGCCTGGCACGAGGTGGGAGCCGCGGCCGATATCGCTGAGGGAACGATCGGGCAGTACTGGGGCAAGGCGACCCCCGACGGCACCCACGCGGCCGAGGCCGCGCACTTCGTCGAGCGCGGCGGCGCCCTCATCATGTCGACGGCCGACAAGACCTACCTAGACATGAAGTACGCACCGGACTTCCCGCTCGGACTCACGTGGGCGGCCATCATCGACGTGCGCTCCGCCTACGAGTGGGAGCCCACCGAGGTGCTCGACGTACCGGACGAGGCGATCCTCGGCGTCGAAGCCCCGCTCTGGAGCGAGACGACGGCGACGATCGGCGAGGTGGAGCAGCTCGTCTTCCCCCGGGCCGCCGCCCAGGCCGAGGTCGCCTGGTCGTCACGTGACGCACCCGAGCGCACGTGGGAGTCGTTCCGGGAGCGTCTCGGGAGCATGGCACCGCTGTGGAAGGCTGGAGGCGTGGACTTCCACCCCGCAGACGACGTCCCCTGGAGCGAACGATGAGCATCGGCGCCGCAGCGACGGGCTCGCTCGTCATCCACTCGGCCCGACTCGTCGATCAGGGCACCGTCACCGAGGACGCCTGGGTGCGGATCGAGGACGGCCTGGTCGTGGAGCGCGGAACGGGACGCACCTGGGCGGAGGCGGATGAGATCGTCGACGCGGCGGAGGCGGCCGGAGCGGATGCGGTGCTCACGCCCGGCTTCATCGACATCCACGGCCACGGCGGCGCCGGCGCCTCGTTCGACGACGGTGCGGACGCGATCCGCACGGCCCGCGCCCTGCATCGGGACCACGGCACGACCAGGGCCGTCGTGTCCCTCGTCACCGCGCCCCTCGACGACCTGGCGCGGAGGGTCGCCGAGATCGCCGACCTCAGGGAGACGGATGCCGACATCCTCGGCTCCCACCTCGAGGGTCCCTTCCTGGACCCGGCGCACCACGGCGCGCATGAGCCGACGCTCCTCCGCGCCCCGACACCGGCCGACGTCGCGCGTCTGCTCGACGCCGGTCGCGGCACCATCCGGCAGGTGACGATCGCGCCGGAGCTGCCGGGAGGGCTCGACGCCGTGCGCCTCGTCGTCGAGGCCGGTGCTGCCGCCGCCGTGGGGCACACCAGCGCCGACGCGGACATGGCGGTCGCCGCATTCGAGGCCGGCGCATCGATCCTCACCCACGCGTTCAACGCCATGCCCGGCATCCATCACCGCGCCCCCGGCCCCGTGCTCGCCGCCGCCGCGGACCACCGCGTGGTGCTCGAGGCGATCGCCGACGACGTGCACCTCGACCCGCGCGTCGTGCGGCTGCTGTTCGACTCGGCCCCCGGCAGGGTCGCCCTGATCACCGACGCGATGGCCGCGGCAGGGAGCGCTGACGGGCACTACGACCTCGGCGCGGTGAGCGTCACCGTCCGCGACGGGATCGCCCGCGCCGACGACACCGGGTCGATCGCCGGCTCGACGCTCACGCAGGATGTCGCTCTGCGGAAGGCGGTGGCTGCGGGCGTCGCCCTGGTGGACACGGTCCGCGCCCTCACCGAGACTCCCGCTCGGGCGATCGGCCTCGCAGAGCGCCTCGGTCATCTCGCACCCGGATACGTGGGCGATGCCGTGCTGCTGGATGCACAGCTGCACGTGGTGCGCGTCTGGACGGGCGACCGCCCCTGAGCGCGGGGCACTGAGCGTCGCGCAGCCCTGCGGTCTCCGGCCCTCCGCATACGAGGGGAGGGGCCGTCGTTCCCCAGATCGACGGCCCCTCCACTGTTCCCCCCCGTGACGAGAACCGGCGGGCCGGGAACTCCTCCCCCGAGGCGCCCGACCCGCCATGCCGGTGCATTGCCCTTCGCACCAGCGCCTGAGCTCCGCCCCCCCGGTGGAGCTCGATGGCTGTCTCTACGTGATGAGACGACGCAGCGGGCCATTCATTACGCGACTTCTCAGATCTTTTTCGACGTTCTTCCCCGCTTCCGAAGAAAGCCCGGATGATCGGCGATTTCGCTCGCCGCGCGCATCGGCTCATCCGTTCTCGAATCGGGGTGGCGAGGCTGGGAGATTGGAGGGAGAATGGAGGGGACGCGTGATGAAGAACGGTTTCACGCGTCTCTTCATGTGGAGGCGCATCCGCACTCCACGACAGATGGATGACAGTGGACCACGACAGCACATCGAACGAAGCCTCGATCGCAGACGCCGATCTCGTCCTGCGCACCCGCTCGGGTGACGCGGAGGCCTTCGCCGAACTCTGGAGACGTCACTATCCCTCGGGCATGTCCGTCGCGCGATCCATCACGTCGACGATCGATCCGGACGACCTGGTCCAGGAGTCCTATACCCGCATCTACCAGGCGATCATCAAGGGCGGCGGGCCCAACGGCTCGTTCCGCGCCTACCTCTTCACCAGCATCCGCAACACCGCCGCCGCGTGGGGGCGCTCGCGCCGCGAATCCGCGATCGACGAGCTCGACACGGTCGCCGACCCCGACAGCACCGAGCAGGCCGCGAACGAGGCACTCGACCGCAGCCTCACCGCTCAGGCCTTCCGCAGCCTGCCCTCCCGCTGGCAGGAGGTGCTCTGGTACACCGAGATCGAGCAGATGAAGCCGCAGGAGACGGCGCCCCTCCTCGGCATGAAGGCCGGAGCCGTCTCGCAGCTCGCCTTCCGTGCGCGGGAGGGGCTGCGCGAGGCGTGGATCCAGGCGCACCTGCGCAGCGCAGCGCCCGGCTCCGACTGCCAGTGGACCATCGAGCACCTAGGGGCGTACTCGCGCGGCAACCTCAGCACCCGCGATCACCGGCGACTCGAACTGCACCTCGAGGACTGCGCGCGATGCATGATCGTCGCGGCCGAGGCGAAAGACGTGTCGAAGAGGCTCGCGCTCGTGCTGCTCCCACTCGTACTGGGTGTCGGCGGCTCCGCCGGATACCTCGCCACACTGCAGGGTGGCGGAGCGCCGATCGTCGCCCTCGCCGCCATGCCGTCCGCGGTCACGCACGGTGCGGTCGTGGTCGGCGACGGCGGCGTGGGAGCTGCCGGCGGTGCCGGAGCAGGAGCATCCGTCGGCGCGACCGGTGGAGCGGCGAGCGGCGCAGTGGGCGGCGGGATCCTGAGCGGCATGGGCGCACTCGTCGGTGCGGGCTCAGCGGCCCTGGTCGTGGCCGGCGTCGTCGCCGCGGCGACCATCATCCCGAGCCTCACGGGAGGCAGCCCGGCGGCCTCGCTGCCGAGCGCCGGAGACAGCGACTCCTCGATCAGTGCCGATGTCGGCCCGGACGCATCGATGTCGGCAGACGAGAAGACCCTCCTCGAGCAGTCGGACGACGAATCCGACCGAGAGGACGATCCGGACGAGCCTCCCTTCGCGCCGCCGCCCGTCGACGAGCCCGCCGACGAGGAAGCGCCCGTGGCCGCCGCTCCGACGGCTCCCGCGACTCCGGTGACTCCGCCGCAGCCGATCGAGCCGGAGGTTCCGGACACCGAGGACCCCGGCGAGACGCCCGGAGGCGAAACCCCCGGAGGCGAGACGCCCGGCGGCGAGACGCCCGGCGGCGAGACCCCCGGCGGCGAGACGCCCGGTGGCGAGACCCCCGGCGGCGAGACCCCCGGCGGCGAAACCCCCGGCGGCGAAACCCCCGGCGGCGAGACACCCGGTCTTCCCGAGGGCGCCCCGACGTTCTCTCCTGCGTCTGTCGAGATCGTCATCGGCGGCGATCTCGTGACCACTCACTACATCGTCCCGGTGTCCGGCGTCGCCGGCGCCACGGTGAGCTCGACGATCGCCGGCAGCTCCGGCGGCAACGGCACGGCCGTCCTCGCCGCGTCCGACGAGAACCCCGCGGTGGGATCCGGATTCATCGACCTCCGTCCGACGCTGCAGCAGATCTGCGCCGACGCTCCCGTCGAGTTCTTCTATGTCGCAGCCGGCGAGACCGGCGCCCCGGCGACGACGACCCTCCGGCAGCTGAACGACTTCGATCCGAGCCTGCTGTGCCTGCTGCTCGCCGACCCCGCCTCCGGCGCGGAGGCGGACGACGCGGTTCCCGACGACGCAATGGTCTCGGCCCCGCCCGCTGCCCCGGCCAGCGAGGCGCCCGCGCCCGTCGAGGAGACCGCTCCCACCGAGGACGCCGCACCGGTCGCACCCGCACCGGTCGCACCCGCACCGGTCGCACCTGCACCGGTCGCACCTGCACCCGTCGCAGAGCCCGCGCCGGCCGTGCCCGCTCCCACCGCACCGCCGGTTCTCACGGAGCAGCCCGAGGCCGTCGTCGACGCCTCCGCTCCCCTGCTCTGAGGCCCGACAGCGGCGAATAGACTGGATCCATGTCCCCGGATCCTGCACCTGTCCCCGGCGTCGACCGCCCGAACCTCACCGCTCTCGACGTCGTCCGCTCGATCGTCCTGGTCATCGCTGTCGGCACCCTCGCGCTGTGGGGCTTCGCGACCTGGCCGCTGCCGTGGAACATCGTCCTGGGCATCGGCGCACCCGTGATCGTCATCCTGATCTGGGCTCTCTTCCTCTCGCCGCGCCCCGTGCTGCGCCTGCACCCGTTCCTGCGTGCGGCCGTCGAGCTGCTCATCTACGTCGGCGTGACGATCGCCTGGTGGCTGATGGACCAGCCGTTCATCGGAATCGCCTTCGCCGTGGTCGCCGTCGGCACCGGCGTGGTGAGCGGACGGCGTCGCATCGCATGACCGCGCTCGACCAGCTGATCACCGCCCTGGGTGCGCTCGTCGACACCGATCCCGCGTCGCTCGACGAGGCGCGCGCCGACCAGTCCGGCCACGCGGCTCCCGGTCGCCCTCTGGCCGTCGTGCATGCCGAGACCGTCGAGCACGTGCAGACCGTGATGCGGATCGCCACCGAGACGCGCACCCCCGTTGTCGTGCGCGGCGCCGGGACGGGCCTTGCCGGTGCAGCCAACGGCGGCGACGGCGAGATCGTGCTGTCCACCCGACGCATGACCGCCATCCGCGAGATCAGAGCCGACGACCTGCTCGCCGTCGTCGAGCCGGGCATCCTCAACGCCGACCTCAACGAGGTGCTCGCCGAGCACGGCCTCTGGTGGGCTCCGGACCCCGCCAGCCGTGCGATCTCGACCGTCGGCGGCAACATCGCCACGGGCGCCGGCGGCCTCCTCTGCGCCAAGTACGGAGTGGTGCGCGACGCCGTGCTGGGTGTCGACCTCGTGCTGGCGGACGGACGTCTGCTCCACCTCGGCCACCGCAGCGTGAAGGGAGTGACGGGCCTCGACCTCACCTCGCTGGTGATCGGGTCGGAGGGGACTCTCGGCGTCGTGGTGGGTGCGACGCTCAAGCTCCGGCGGCTCCCAGAGGGTACGACGTGCACCCTCACCGCGACCTTCCCCGACGTCCGCGCCGCCGCCGCCGCATCCGCCGCCGTCACGGCCTCCGGAGTGCAGCCGGCGATCATGGAGCTCATGGATGCGGCGAGCCTCGCTGCCGTCGCCACCATGCTCCAGCTGCCCCTCCCGCAGCCGGGCACGGCGCAGCTGACGATCCAGACCGACGGCCCGGGCTCCGTGACGGAGGCCACCACGATCGCCGCGATCCTCACGGCGCACCACGGCGACACCCAGGTCTCGCACGATCGCGAAGAGGGCGAACGTCTGCTCGCGATCCGCCGTGCCATGCACCCTGCCATGGCGCTCCTGGGTACAACCCTGATCGAGGACGTCTCGGTGCCGCGCAGTGCGATGCCCGCGATGTTCGACGAGATCGCCCGCATCGAGCAGGCGTACGCGATGACGATCCCGACGGTCGCTCACGCGGGCGACGGCAACCTGCACCCCAACTTCATCTTCGAAGGCACCGAGCCGCCCGCGCACATCTGGGCGGCCGCCGACGAGCTCTTCCGGGCGGCGATCGCACTGGGCGGCACACTGACCGGCGAGCACGGCATCGGCACCCTGAAGAGCCGCTGGCTGGCCGACGAGCTCGGAGACGATCAGTGGGAGCTGCAGCGGCAGATCACCCGGGTCTTCGATCCCCTCGGCATCCTCAACCCCGGCAAGGTGTTCGCAGCGGATGCCTGACATCCACGTCAGCGCCGCCGTCATCGTCGACGACGCAGGTCGGGTGCTCGTGGTGCGCAAGCACGGCACCACGAGGTTCATGCAGCCCGGGGGCAAGCCGGAGCCCGACGAGACCCCGTCGCAGACGCTGATCCGCGAACTCCACGAGGAGCTCGGACTGCAGCTCGACGAGGGAGACCTCGAACCGCTCGGCACATTCGTCTCCGAGGCTGCGAACGAGCCGGGTCACCGCGTCGTCGCCGAGGCGTTCTCCGTCTCGATCGCGTCCGCCGAGGTCGCGGTGCAGGCCGAGCTCGCCGAGCTGAGGTGGATCACGCCCGCGGATGCCGAGACGCTCCCCCTCGCCCCTCTGAGCGTCGAGCACCTGCTGCCGCTGGCGTGGCCGGTCGCCGACCGCTGAGGTCGGGACCGGGCACAGCCCCAGTGGGGGTCAGATGCCCTGCCAGGCCGGCTTGTTCGCGTAGGTGTAGCGGTAGTAGTCGGCGAGCTTCAGTCGCGACGCGGCCGCCTCGTCGACGACGACCGTCGCATGCGGGTGCAGCTGGATGGCCGAGCCGGGCAGGATCGCCGACAGCGGGCCCTCCACGGCATCCGCCACGGCCTGCGCCTTGCCTTCGCCGAAGGCGAGGAGCACGAGGTGGCGTGCGCGGAGGATCGTGCCGAGACCCTGCGTGATGCAGTGCCGCGGGACGTCGTCGATGGAGTCGAAGAAGCGGGCGTTGTCCTCACGGGTCTGCTCGGTGAGCGTCTTCACGCGCGTGCGGGAGGCGAAGGACGAACCCGGCTCGTTGAAGCCGATGTGGCCGTCGGTGCCGATGCCGAGGATCTGCAGGTCGACGCCGCCCGCGCCGTCGATGGCCGCCTCGTAGTCGTCACCCGCGTGCTGGATGGTCTCCTGCGCTCCGTTGGGCACATGGATGCGCCGCGGGTCGAGGCCGAGGGGCTCGACGACCTCGCGGGTGATGACGGAGCGGTAGCTCTCGGGGTGGGCGGGGTCGAGGCCGACGTACTCGTCGAGTGCGAAGCCGCGCACCTGCGAGACGTCCCGGCCGGCGAGACGGGCGCGCAGCGCCTGGTACACCGGCAGCGGGGTCGACCCCGTGGCCAGACCGAGCACCGCATCCGGGCGCCCGTCGATCAGCTCGACGATCTCGGCGGCGACCAGCGCGCCCGCCGCATCGGAGTTCTCGACGATCACGACTTCAGCCATGGGGGACTATCTCCTTCGAGGGGGTGGTTGCGCCGACGATCGCCGCGCCGAATGCCGCGGCGGGCGATCCGTCCGGAAGCAGTTCGATTCTGTCATCGAGCTGCAGCGACCGCATGAACGGTGACGCTTCGGCTCCGGTACGCAGAGCTCCGCGGATGCCGGTGAACAGCCTGTCGCCCAGCGCCGTGAGGCCGCCGCCGATGATCACGCGCTCGACATCCGCCGACAGCACGAGCGCGCGCACCGCGGCAGCGGCTCCGTGGAAGAGGTCTGCGCGCAGAGCCGTGGCCGTCGGGTCGCCGCTCTCGGCGGCATCGAGGATGTCCCGCACGGGCAGCGCGCCGGGGCGACCCCAGGCCCGCGCGAGCGCCCCGCCGCCGCAGAAGGTCTCGATGCAGCCGCGCTGTCCGCATCCGCAGACCCGACCGTTCGGGTCGACCGAGAGATGTCCGACCTCGCCCGCGGTGCCGCGCGACCCGCGCCAGATCGCGCCGTCGACGACGATGCCGGCGGCGACACCGGTGCCGAGGTTGAGGTACGCCATGGAGCCCTCGATGCCGCGCAGAGCGGCGGCGCCGAGTGCCGCCGCCTTGACGTCGTTCTCGACCCTGACCGGCGCACCGACGATCGCAGAGGCCCGCTCCGAGAGGTCGAGCGACTCGACCCCGAGGTTGACCGCATGCAGCACGCGTCCGGTGTCCGCGTCGACGAGACCGGGGATGCCGACACCGACCGTTCCCACGGCCGTCGAGGCGAAACCGCCGTCGACGGCGAGGTCGGTGATCACGTCGACGATGCTCGCGACGACGGCGTCCTCTCCCCAGCCCGTCGGGCGGCGTCGGCGGGCGATGATGTCCCCCGACGGGTCCACGGCGACGGCGTCGATCTTGGTGCCACCGACGTCGAGGCCCACACGTATCGGCCGACCGGCGAGGTCGGCGGTCATCGCATCCGTCATCGGATGGTGCTCCTGCACGTCTCGTTCCCTGATCCGCAGATCACGAGACGCCCAGCTGGCCGGACAGCACCATGACGGCGGTGCCGCGCAGCACGATGTCGTCCTGGTGGGTGCGACGGATGAGGGCGTCTTCGAAGACCCCCTCGAGTGTGCGGGCGTGCAGCGTCTCGACGGCGGCGTCGATCAGGACGCCGTCGAGGAGGTCGGCCGGGCCCGAGAGAACCACTTCGGAGAGGTCGAGGGCTGCCACGATCGGAGCGATGGCGATGGCCATCCGGGTACCGGCGTCGCGGAGGATGTCGTCGCGGTCGTCCGGTGCCGCGTCGATCGCGGGCCGCAGCCGCGTCTCGCTGAGCCATGCCTCGAGGCAGCCGTCCTTGCCGCACGCGCAGCGGGGTCCGCCGTCGGTGCCGACCACGACGTGGCCGATCTCGCCCGCGGCGAAGCGACTGCCGACGAGAGGCTGGCTGCCGGTGATGAGACCCGCACCCACACCGCGTCCGATCCGGATGAGCATGAAGTCCGCTTTGGCGTCGCCGAAGGTGTACTCGGCGAGCACCGCCGCATTCGCGTCGTTGCGCACCAGCACCGGAAGGTCGAGGTCGACCCCGAGCTTGGCCTCGAGAGGCAGATCCGACCATCCCAGGTTGGGCGAGCTGAGCACCATGCCGTCGGGTCGCACGACACCCGGTGTGCCGATGCCCACCCCGAGCACGGGCTGCGATGCGGTCTGCACCAGCGCACGCGCGAGTTCGAGGGTCGCTGCGTACGCGGCGTCGCCGTCGGGGGTCTCGGGTCGCGGCACCTCGCGGCGCTCCAGGACATCGCCGTCGAGGCTGAGCAGCGCTCCGACGAAGGCTCTCGGCCCCGACAGGTCGATGCCGATGATCTGGTGCCCCACGCGGTCGATGTCGATGAGGATCGGCGGCTTGCCCGGTCCCACCGTCTCGCGGACGCCCATCTCGATGACGATGCCGTCGGCGATGAACTCGGCCACGAGATCCGAGATCGTGACCCTCGTGAGGCCGGTCTCCCGAGAGAGGTCGGCGCGGCTCATCGCCCCGGAGTGGTAGAGAGTCTGCAGCACGAGCGCGCGGTTGTGCCCGCGCGCGTGCTCGGGAAGCACCTTCGAGCGCGAGCGCAGGTGGCGTCCCGGGCCGAAGGCGTGGGCGCTCCCCCCGGCGTACTCCGACGCCATCGATGGAGCGTGATCACCCGAAACGGACATGTTTGTTAGTAGACCTTACGAACAAAAATTCTGCAACCCCCGCCCGGTGTGGTACCGGGAGGGTTACCGAAACGTTACATTACTCTCCGAGCCGCTCGTCGGCGGCGTCCGATCGAGCGATCAGAAAGGCCACGAGGCCCGCCACGATCTCCTCGCGCGCCTCGCGCGTCATCGGCTTTCCCGGCACTCCCGGACGACGCTGTGAGGGCGTCGGTCCGTCCAGAGGACGATACCGCACCCCCGACGCCGCGAGCCGACGGAGGTGCGTCGGCAGACGCCGTCCGAAGTCCTCGAACGGTCCGGGCTCGCCCCCGTCCCACAGCCGCTCGGCGATCGCCGCGAGCCGGGGGAAGAGCGCGAAGTCGAGGCGATCCCTCGTGGGAAGATGCTCGGTCCACACGTTCGCCTGGCCGCCCGCCGCGCCCTCCTCGACCCGCAGCGAGTAGGCCCGCTCGATGGTGAGAGGCGGCCCGACCCGGATCGGCTCCTCCGCCGAGTCGGACTGCGGGTAGTCGAGGTACACCTCGAGATCGGGACACGCGACGACGGGGATGCCGCGCCGCAGCGCCTCACGGATGGCCACCGGCCCGCGCCAGGCGAGGATGCTCACCCCTTCGGGGACGTCACCCTCGAGAACCTCGTCCCAGGCGAGAGCGACGCGCCCGTGCGCCCGCACGGCGGCGACGAACTGCGCCGTGAACCAGGGCTGCACGTCGTGCGGCGATTCGACGCCCCACTCCCGCATCCGCTCGGCCGCCGCCGGGCTCTCGGACCACTCGGTCACCGGGACCTCGTCGCCGCCGATCCCGATCCACGGCGAGTCGAAGAGATCGCACAGCGCCGCGATCGCCGCCCTCCCGAACTCGAGCGATTCCTCCGTCGGAGCGAGCGTTCGGGGGTTCACGCCGAAGCGCTCCCACGGGGTCGTGACAGGCTCCCCCACATCCGTGTTGCCGAGAACCGGGTAGGCGGCGAGCGCCGCCTGCACGTGTCCGGGGAGCTCGACCTCCGGCACGATCGTGATGAAGCGCTCCGCCGCGTACCGGACGAGGTCGCGCAGCTCGGCATCCGTGTAGTGCCCCTCGTGCACCCCCGGTTCGACGGTGGCGAGCGGCCCGTGTCCGAGCTGGGTGGCCTCCCGGCGCGCGCCCATCTCGGTGAGCCGCGGATACCCGGGCACCTCGAAACGCCAGCCCTGGTCGTCGGTGAGGTGCAGGTGCAGCACGCTGAGGTGGTGGTCGGCCAGCTGGTCTAAGAGACGACGTACGTCCTCGGCCGGGCGGAAGTGCCGGGCGACGTCGAGCATCGCGCCCCGCCACGCGTAGGCGGGCGCCCCCTCCCAGACTCCGGCGGGGATGCGGTGCCGCTCGGCGCTCGGGTCGCGGAGCTGACGGAGCACGGTGACGCCGCGGAAGACGCCGGCCGGCGCGGCGCCGGAGACCTCGACTCCGTCGGCGGACACGACGACCCGGAAGGCCTCGTCGACGACCCGGCCGCGGGCGAACGGCTCGGCGCCGAGCGATTCGTCGAGCCGCAGGGTGATCGCAGGGGTCGAGTCGTCCCGCGAGGCCTTCGCCCCGAGGCGCGCCGCGCTCGTGGCGAGCGCCGCCGGCGCGGAGACCGGTGTGTTCTCGGTCCAGACGAACGGCGGCGCAGACGGGTCGATGAGCGAGTGCGCCCGGGGAACCGTCGCACGATGAGCCGGCGGAGGCATGCGCAGTGCGCGACCGGGCGTCGCACCCGTCACCTCGCCGGCGGCCACGACCGGCACTCCCCCGACGAGCACCTCGATCACACCCCGCGGAGCCTCGAGCGGCGCGTCGAAGGTCGCTCCGGCGTCGATCGTGTCGGGGTCGAACAGCACGAGATCGGCCGCAGCACCCTCTCTGATCACGCCCCGCGGCGCATCGCCGCGGTCGAGTCCCAGCCGCGCAGCGGGCGTTCCCGAGAGGTGCCGGACTGCGTCCTCGAGGGACAGCACTCCGAGTTCCCGCACGTAGTGCCCGAGGTACCGCGGAAACGTGCCTCGGCCTCGGGGATGCGGCCTGGCGCCGATCAGGATCCCGTCGCTGCCGCCGCTGTGCCGCGGGTGGCGCATGATCGCCCGGACGTTGTCCTCGTCGCCGATGTGCATGAGGATGCCGGTCGCACCGGCATCCGCGACGATCGTGTCGAGCACCACGTCGACCGCCCGACGCCCCGACGTCTCGGCGATCTCCGCCACCGTCCGGCCGACGAGCGCCGCGAGAGACGGATTCCTCGTGCCCGCGATCTGGATGGCCGACCAGTCCGCGCGTTCGCCGTGGAATCCGTCGCACCCGATGTCCTCGAGCTCGACGCGCACGGCTTCTCGCCCGTCGGCGTCCAGGGCGGCGATCGCGGCGATGAGGTCCCCGCCCTCCGAGAGCCGGCTGGGCAGCAGCGCAGCGAGCGTGGTCGCGCCGGGGAGATAGGGGTACGTGTCGAGGGTCACGTCCACGCCGTCGGCGAGCGCATCGTCGACGAGCGCCAACAGCTCGGCGGCGCGGCCGCGATTCGGCGCGAAGTTCATCGTCGCGTGGGTGAGGTGGATGGGGCACCCCGTCCGGCGCCCGATGTCCAGCGCCTCCCGGTACGCGTCGAGGGCCGAGCCGCCGTAGCTGCGCGTGTGCGGCGCCCAGTATCCGCCGCGCTCGGCGACGACCCGGCACAGCGCCTCCAGCTCCGCCGTGTCGGCGTACATGCCCGGCGTGTAGGTGAGCCCGCTGGACATGCCGAAGGCTCCCGCGTCCAGCGCGTCGCCGAGCAGCGTCGACATCGCGTCGATCTCCTCGGCGGTGGCGCGACGGTTCTCGTGTCCCACGACGATCATGCGGAGGTTGCCCTGCGGCACGAGCAGTGCGGCGTTCGCGGCGGCCGCATCGTCGATCGCGGCGAGAAGGTCGTCCATCGTCCGCCACGGCACGTCCACCGGCATGCCGTTCCAGCCCGCGATCTGCGCGGGGATGACCGCTGCCGACGCGTCGTCGAGGGGCGCGTACCCGAGCCCGTCCTGCCCGAGCACCTCGGTCGTGACACCCTGGCGGATCTTCGCGTCGTGCGCGGCCCCCTGCAGAACCGCGAGCTCGCTGTGCGCGTGCATGTCGATGAAGCCCGGTGCGAGCACGAGTCCCGACGCCTCGATCTCGACCGCGCCCTCGGGGAGCTCGAACGCGACGCCGTCGGCACCCCGGGTCACCCCCACCACCCGCGCACCCTCGACGGCGACGTCGGCGACGAAGCGGGCGGCGCCGGTCCCGTCGACGACGGTCGCGCGACGGTAGACCCTGACCGGCTTCTCGGTACTCAGAAGCACGTCGCCACCGCCCCGATCACGCGCGGGTCGGCCGCATCGGGGTCGTCGATGATCGCGACCACGCGCCACTTGTCGAATGCGGTGCACGGGTGTGACAGCCCCAGGCGCACCACGTCGCCCGGCTCGACCGTCGCACCGGGGGCGAGGGTCAGGAAGGCATGCTGGTCGTTCAGCGCGGTGATCGCACCGTCGACCGACTGCGGCACCGGCAGGTCGATGTCGAAGGGAACGTCCCGACGACCGGCGTCGAGCAGCGCCAGACCCTCTTCGGGCTGCGAGACGACGCGAGCCCAGGCGTGCATCGCCGAGCGGAGCGGTGCGGTGCCGGTGAGCGGGCCGAACGGGGACATGCGCGAGTAGAACCCGTCGTCGTGGATCTGGAACGCCCCCGATCGCAGCACGACGTCGTTCTGCTCGCGGTGGGGCGAGAGCACGGCAGCCGCGCGGTCGGGGAACGAGCTTCCTCCGGCGCTCAGCACGGGGCGGATGCCGTCGGTGTAGTCGAGCCGCGAGTGCAGCTCCACGAGGGTCTCCAGGTAGGCGTCGACGGCCTCGACGGAGGAGTCGCTCCGATCCGGGCCGAAGGGCCCCTCGTAGCCGGTGACCCCCGCGAGCCGCAGTCCCGGGGCGGCGGCGATCGCCGCAGCTATCGCTTCGCCCTCCTCGAGACTGCGGGCGCCGGTGCGTCCGCCCATGCCGCCGAGCTCGACCAGCACGTCGAGAGGACGCTCCGCGTCGACCAGCGCCTCTGCGAGTATCCGCACCGTGGCGGTCGAGTCCGCCCAGCAGAGGATCCGCAGCCCCTCGTCGGCCGACAGGAGATCGCCGAGACGACGGGCCGCCGCCGCATCCGTGACCGCGTTGGCGATGAGCACGGTCGGGACGCCGACGGAGACGGCGAACTCCGCCTGCCAGGGCGTCGCGACCGAGATGCCCCACGCGCCCGCATCGAGGAGCCGCTGCCAGAGCGCCGGCGCCATCGTCGTCTTCCCGTGCGGCGCGAGCAGCACGCCCTGACGCCGGGCCCACTCGAACACGGTTGCCTCGTTGTGGGCGAGCGCCGCCTCGTGCACCGTGAGCACCGGCGTCGCGAGGTCGGACAGACGCAGACCGGCCTGCGGCACCTCCGAGAGCGCGAGTCCGGCGGCGTGCGCGGGGAAGCCCTTCGTCCAGCTGCCGATGACGGGATCCGGGATTTGTAGAGGCATCTAACAAGGCTACTAGGCTGTCGGTATGACTGCGAAGATCCGTGTCTCGACCGACGCCGCCCCCGCCCCCGCCCACACCTTCTCACAGGGTGTGCGCAAGGGCCCGATCGTCCAGGTCTCGGGTCAGGGCCCGGTCGACCCCGTGACGAGCGAGTATCTCTTCCCCGGCGACGTGGCCGCGCAGACCACCCGCACGCTCGAGAACGTCAAGGCGATCGTCGAGGCGTCGGGAGCGACGTTCGACGACGTCGTCATGCTGCGCGTCTACCTGACCAAGCGCGAGGACTTCCCGATCATGAACGACGCCTATGGCGCCTTCGTCACCGCCCACACCTCGGGCGACGTGCTGCCGGCCCGCACGACGGTCTTCACCGGCCTCCCCCGCGAGGAGATGCTCGTCGAGATCGACGGTCTCGCGGTGGTCTCCGACTGACCGGGCAGCCGGCCCCGAGCGGTCGGTGCGGCGTCCTGCGCGCGTGATATCACGACCGTTGCCTCTTCGTTACCTCCCATCCCGTACCATTGAGCGATATACAGGCCACGCGAGTACCGGGGGGTGAAGTTCGTGACCGATCTGATCGCAGCGCAGGACGCGAAGACCGAGAAGCTGACCGAGGCGAACGCCTCGGTCGACGTCGACGGGTCCGCGACCGCGCACTCTGACGGCGATGCACCCACCGAGGCGCTGCCTCCGGGCGACGGCGACCAGCCTCTCGCATGGGCCCCGATCGAGCCCACGCCGAAGAAGAAGCGTCTCGGACTCTGGATCGGGCTGGGCGTCGGAGCTGTCGTGATCGGCGCGGGTGCCGCATCGATGATCCTCATCGCGCCCGGTACCACCGTCGCCGGGATCCCCGTCGGATGGATGACCCCGGGCGCCGCGGCCGACGCCATCAGCGCACACGTCGCCGACACCGAGGTCACGTTGACCGGCGCGGGCGGCGACGTCGTGCTCACCGGCTCCCAGCTCGGCGCCGAGGTCGACGCGACCGCACTCGCCGACCAGGCCTTCGCAGAGCGACCGCTCTGGAACGTCACCGCCTGGATGGGCGACGCGGTTCCCGGCGACATCACCCTCGATCCGGCCACCGCCGACTCGGTTCTGCGCGATGCGGTCCCCTCGAGCTTCGTCGACCCCGTGAACGCGGGCGTGGTCTTCGACGCGGCGACCGGCGCGTACGTCATCACGCCATCCGAGACCGGCTCCGCCGTCGACGTCGACGCCCTCGGCGCCGCGCTCACCGACACGATCGCCGACGGAGGCCGGAGCCTGGAGTTCTCGGGCGACCCCGCCGAGGCGGCACCGGCGATCTCCGATGAGGACGCGACGGCCATGGCCGCATCCGTCAACACCATGCTCGGCTCGATCGGGTTCTACCTCGGCGAGGAGCGTACCGTTCCCGTCGACGCGGCGACGGCAGCCACCTGGTTCACCGTCGTCGACGACGGCGGTGAGCTCAAGATCGCCGCTGACCAGGCCGCGATTCAGGCGACCGTCGACGCTCTGCCCGCCGCGGTCGACCGCGCGCCCGTCAACGCGACGAACATCGTGAACTCGTCCGGAGAGATCCTCCGCGTCGAGACCGAGGGCGTCACCGGCCGGGCGATCAGCGACACCTCGAACCTCGCATCCGACGTGGCCGGCAAGCTCGAGGCCGGGGAGGGAATCTTCCCGATCGCGGTCACGGAGACCCCGTTCCAGTCCGTCAACCTCAAGCGCAACATCGTCGTCGACCTCAGCGCCCAGACCGCCACGGCCTACGAGAACGGCGCGGTGGTCAACTCCTGGAAGATCTCCTCGGGCAAGGCTGCGACGCCTACCGATGTCGGCAACTTCACGGTCTACGCCCACGTGCGCACCCAGACGATGAAGAGCCGCGAGCCCGACGGGTCGATCACCGAGACGCCGAACGTCCCCTGGGTCACCTACTTCAACGGGGACGAGGGTTTCCACGGCACCTACTGGCACAACGCCTTCGGGTCGCCGCGGAGCCACGGATGCGTGAACATGCCCATCGACGTCGCGAAGTACGTCTACAACTGGTCGCCGGTCGGCATGGAGGTCTCGGTCCAGTACTGACCGAGACGGTCCGGTACTGAATCTCTCGGTCCGGTACCGACTCCGCTCCCCCGCCGAGGCGGGATAGACGAAGGGGCCGGATGCTCTCGCATCCGGCCCCTTCGTCGTCGGTTCAGATCAGCGGGTCGACGATCCCGTTGAGCGTCGCGGACGGGCGCATGGCCTGGGCGACGAGCGCCTCGTCGGGACGGTAGTAGCCGCCGATCTCGACGGGCGTACCCTGCACCGCGTTCAGCTCTGCGACGATCGTGTCCTCGTTCTCCGCCAGCGCCGCGGCGATCGGCGAGAAGGCGGCAGCGAGTTCCGCGTCCTTCGACTGCGCAGTCAGCTCCTGAGCCCAGTACAGGCTCAGGTAGAAGTGGCTTCCGCGGTTGTCGATCGTGCCGAGCGCACGGCCCGGCGAGCGGTCCTCCTCGAGGAAGGTGCCCGTGGCGGCGTCGAGGGTCTCAGCGAGGACTCGGGCCTTCTCGTTCGCTGTCCGGTCCGCGAAGTGCTCCAGCGAGGCTGCGAGGGCGAAGAACTCCCCCAGCGAGTCCCAGCGGAGGTAGTTCTCCTCGACGAGCTGCTGCACGTGCTTCGGCGCCGAACCGCCGGCACCGGTCTCGAAGAGTCCGCCGCCCGCGAGCAGCGGGACGATCGAGAGCATCTTCGCGCTGGTGCCGACCTCGAGGATCGGGAACAGGTCCGTGAGGTAGTCGCGCAGCACGTTGCCCGTCACCGAGATGGTGTCGAGACCGTGGCGCATGCGCGCCAGCGTGTACCGCGTCGCCTCCTCGGGCGCGAGGATCGTGATGGTGAGGCCCTTGGTGTCGAGCGTCGCCAGGCCCTGGTGCACCTTCGCGATGATCTGCGCGTCGTGCGAGCGGTTCGCGTCGAGCCAGAACACCGCCGGCACGCCGGTCGCACGGGCACGGGAGACGGCGAGCTTCACCCAGTCCATGACAGGGATGTGCTTCGTCTGCGTCGCACGCCAGATGTCGCCGACCCCGACCTCGTGCTCGATCAGCACGGTGCCCTCGCTGTCGAGCACCTGCACGGTGCCGGCCGCGGCGATCTCGAAGGTCTTGTCGTGGCTGCCGTACTCCTCGGCCGCCTGAGCCATGAGACCGACGTTCGGCACGGTGCCGATCGTCGCGGGGTCGAGCGGACCGTTCGCGATGACGTCGTCGATGACGGCCTGGTAGACGCTCGCGTACGAGGAGTCCGGGATGACCGCGAGCGTGTCGGCCTCGCCGCCGTCCTTGCCCCAGAGCTTGCCTCCGTTGCGGACGAGAGCGGGCATCGACGCGTCGACGATCACGTCGCTCGGAACGTGCAGGTTCGTGATCCCCTTGTCCGAGTTCACGTAGGAGAGGCGCGGGCCCTCGTCGATCGCCTTCGAGAATGCGGCGGCGATCTCGTCGCCGCCGGCGATGTCGCCGAGCCCGGCGAGGATCGACCCGAGGCCGTCGTTCGGCGTGAGGCCCGCGGCGGCGAGCTGGTCGCCGTACTGCGCGAAGACGTCCGTGAAGAAGGCCTTCACGACGTGGCCGAAGATGATCGGGTCGCTGACCTTCATCATCGTGGCCTTGAGGTGCACCGAGTAGAGGATGTCGTCGGCCTTCGCCGTCTCGAGAGTCTCCGCGAGGAAGGTGTCGAGGTGCTGAGCCGACAGGAACGTCGCGTCGATGATCTCGCGCGGCAGGACCTTGAGTCCCTCCTTGAGGATCGTGACCGTGCCGTCGGCCGCCGTGTGGCGGAAGCTCAGCACGTCGTCGTGAGCGGCGACCCACGAGCGCTCGTTGCTCTTGAAGTCGTCGTGGCCCATCGTCGCGACCCTGGTCTTCGACCCCTCGGCGAACGGCTTGTTGCGGTGCGGGTGCTTCTTCGCGTAGTTCTTCACGGCGAGCGGCGCCCTGCGGTCGCTGTTGCCCTCGCGGAGCACGGGGTTGACCGCCGAGCCCTTGATGCGGTCGTAGCGCGCGCGGACGTCCTTCTCCTCGAGCGACGAGGGCTCGTCCGGGAAGTCCGGGATGTCGTACCCCTGCGCCTGCAGCTCGGCGATCGCGGCCTTGAGCTGCGGGATCGATGCCGAGATGTTCGGCAGCTTGATGATGTTCGCCTCGGGCAGGGTGGCGAGTCCGCCGAGCTCGGCCAGAGCGTCGCCGACCTGCTGCTCAGGGGTGAGCTTCTGCGGGAAGGCCGCGAGGATGCGTCCGCCCAGCGAGATGTCACGGGTCTCGACCTCGATGCCCGCCTGGCCGGTGTAGGCCTTGATGATGGGCAGGAAGGAAGCCGTGGCGAGAGCCGGAGCCTCGTCCGTGTAGGTGTAGATGATGGCGTCGTCGGTCACCAGGAGGTTCTCCGTTCGCGAGGGCAGATTTGTCTCGATACCAAGATACCTGAGCGCCTCGTCGCGCACGTCCGCCCGCAGGTGCCGCGCCGATCGACTTCCGGCATCGCGCACGCGGTCACCCCTGACGAAAGTCGACGTTTCGACGTCGGAGGCGTCCGGAGGGGTTAGCCTGTGATCATGTCCGAACTGCGCATGGTCGAACTCTCCGCCGCGACGATCGTCGCGGTGAACAACCTGTCGCTCAAGCCCGGACAGGAGCAGTTCCTCGCTCCGGTGTCCTATGGCATCGCCGCGACCGTGATCAACCCCCAGACCTCCTGGCAGCGGGTGGTGCTCGACGGCGAAGAGGTGGTCGGGTTCGTCAGCGCCAACTTCGACGAAGACGCACCGGAGGAGCACTTCCGCTCCGTCCTGTGGCGCATCAACGTCGACGCGGACGACCAGGGCAAGGGCGTCGGCCGCTTCGCGGTCGAGCAGCTCGTCGAAGAGGCCCGCGCGCGCGGCGTCGACCATGTCAACGTCATCTACGAGGCCGGCGAAGACGGTCCCGAGGCATTCTTCCTCCGCGTCGGCTTCACGCCGGTCGGCGAGACCGAGTACTCCGAGGTCATCGCCGAGATCCGCGTCACACCTTAGGCCGGCGGCGGGGTCTCGAATCCCCTCCCCCATCGAGGCCCCGTCGCCCTGTCAGGTCGATTCGCGGGAACGCTCCCATCCTGCCCCCGAGCTATTTGTTGCCGTGCGCCACAAAAAGCTTGCGTCCGAGGCCGGTCCGTGCCTATCATCGCTCTGAGGCGCAAGCGAAGCGCTTCGACGATTCCGACGAACAAGCGACGACGAGGTCACGATGACGACGATCCACGAGGTGGCCGACGCCGCCGGGGTGTCGATCAGCACCGTCTCCTACGCCCTCAGCGGCAAGCGCCCGGTGTCCGAGAACACCCGCCGCCGCATCGAGGACGCAGCCCGTTCCCTCGGCTACGAGCCTGACGCCGGAGCCCGGATGCTCGCGGGCCGCCGCACCCACATCTTCGCTCTCACCGAGCCCCTGCGGGCCGACACGCACGCGCCCACGCACATGGCCTTCGTGCTCGCGACAGCGGTCGCGGCACGCCGCCGCGGCTACGACATCCTGCTGCTCACGGACGAGCAGACGGCCGACGGCATGAACCGGGTCGCCGCGAGCCGACTCGTCGACGCCATCCTGGTCCTCGACGTGGCGCCCGACGACGAGCGCGCAGCCATCGCTCGGACGGTCCGCACGCCGACCGTCTTCATCGGGATCCCCGACGACCCCGACGGCCTCACCTGCGTCGACCTCGACTTCGAGGCCGCAGGGCACCTGGCGGTCGACAGGATCGCGGATGCCGGCCATCGTCGCGCGACGCTGCTCGGCCAGACCGAGGTCTCGTACCGCAGGTCGAACTTCCCCCGGCGTCTCCTGCGCGGCGTGCAGGACCGCTCGGACGAGCGCGGGGTCTCCCTCTCGTGGGTCACGACCGGCGCCGTGTCGACGGATCCGGCTGCTGTGCGGTCGGCCACCGAGGCGGCCCTGGCACGCGGCGACCGGGCCTTCATCGTCCACGCGGTGGGCGACGTCCACGAGGTGCTCCTGCGCACTCTCGACGCGCACGGGCTGCGGGTGGGCGAGGACGTCTCCGTCGTCTCGGCCGCGGCCTCCTTCGACACCTCGGCCCTCGCGGTCCCCGTCGACACCATCCCGCTCATCCCGCAGCAGTCCTGCGAGGTGGCCGTCGAACTCGCCGAACGTCACCTGGACGATCCGGGGACGCCGCCGCAGATCCACCTCATCCCGCCCGAATACCACTCCGCCGGTTCCATCGCTCCCGCCCGGGAGTGATTCTCCGGTTCGGAGCCCCTTCCGCATCGCCGAGGTCGAAACGCTTCGACGACGCGCAGCCACAACTGAACACGCAGTCCGACCCACCGAAGTGTCCGGCCTCAGGGCCACCGAGAAAGGAGTGCCGACGATGGCACGCAACATCCGCAGGACGAAGACGCTGGCCGCTCTGGCCGCGCTGACAGCGACGGGCATCGCGCTGAGCGGCTGCACCGCCGGCGGCTCCGACGAAGGCGGCGACGGCCAGACGCTCAAGCTGTGGCACTACGAGGGTGCCGACAGCGCGATGGGCAAGGCCTGGGCCGAGGCCATCTCGATCTTCGAGGAGGAGACGGGAGCGACCGTCGAGTTCGAGGAGAAGTCGTTCGAGCAGATCCAGAAGACGGCCAGCCAGGTCCTCGACACGGACGCGGCTCCCGACCTGATGGAGTTCAACAAGGGCAACGCCACCGCCGGCTTCCTCGCGTCGACAGGGCTGATCGCCGACATCTCGGACGCCGTCGAGGAGTACGGCTGGGACGAGAAGCTGGCGCCCTCGCTGCAGACCACCGCCAAGTACTCGGAGGACGGCGTCATGGGCGGCGACACCTGGTTCGGGATCCCGAACTACGGGGAGTTCGTCGGCGTCTACTACAACAAGGATGCCTTCGCCGCCGCGGGCCTCGAGATCCCGACCACCTACGACGAGTTCGTCGACGTGCTCGACGCGTTCGTCGCCCAGGGAGTCACCCCGCTCGCCGAGGCCGGGGCGGAGTACCCGCTCGGTCAGCTCTGGTACCAGCTCGCGCTCAACGAGGGCGATCGCGGTTTCGTCGACGACTACCAGCTCTACGAGAACCCGGTCGACTGGCAGGGCCCCGAGATCACCGGGGCGACCGAGACGCTGAAGGAGTACGTCGACAAGGGGTACATCGCCTCCGACGTGTCCTCCGTCAAGGCCGAGGACGCCGGTGTCTCGTTCATCAACGGCACCTCCCCGATCTTCGTGTCCGGGTCGTGGTGGTTCGGGCGCTTCGTCGCCGAGGCCACCGGCTTCGACTGGGAGATGACCGCATTCCCGGGCTCGGACCTCTCGCTCGGCTCGTCGGGCAACCTCTGGGTCGTCCCCGAGAACGCCGCGAACAAGGAGCTCGCCTACGAGTTCATCGACATCACGATGCGTCCCGAGATCCAGGCGATCATCGGCAACAACGGCGGCCTGCCGGTGGCTGTCGACACCGCCGACATCACCGACGAGAAGAGCGCCGCCCTCATCGAGACCTTCAACGGAGTGCTCGACGCCGACGGACTCTCGTTCTACCCGGACTGGCCCGCACCCGGCTTCTACGACGTGATCGTCCAGGAGCTGCAGGGTCTGATCACCGGGTCGCAGGACGCGGAGACCACGAACACGAACCTCGGCGAGCAGTACGACGAGGGCACCGCAGAATTCCGTTGATCGACTCGCGGGGGCGGCGGCCGGACGCCGTCGCCCCCGCATCCTCCTGGAGATGAACATGTCACTCGCCACCCGACGCGAGGGCCGCACGAAGCTGCCGCCCGAAGAGCCGTCGATCCCGCAGCGCAGCGGCGGGACCGGGGCCTACTGGATGTACCTGCTGCCCGGCTTCGTGCTGCTGCTCGTCGTCGTCATCGTTCCGCTGATCTGGAACGTGTACCTGACCTTCACCAAGTGGAAGGGGGTGCGCACGCCCGAGTTCATCGGTCTCGAGAACTGGCAGAAGATCCTCACCGACAGCGACTTCTGGACCTCGTTCACCAACTCGGTGTGGATGATCATCGCCATGGTGGTCATCCCCACCATCGTCGGCCTCATGGTCGCCGCGCTGCTGTTCGACGTGGTCGGACGCAAGTTCGGCGGCAAGATCGGCAGCTTCCTCCGCGCCACCTACTACCTGCCGCAGATCCTCCCCATCGCGGTCGCCGGCATCGTGATCGGCTGGATCGTGCGGCCGGGAGGCGACGGCGCGCTCAACCAGATCCTCGGTGCGTTCGGCATCCCCGCCTACGACTGGCTCGGCCAGATGCCGTCGGCGCTCATCGTGCTGATGGTCGTCATGGTGTGGGTGCAGCTCGGCTACCCCGTCGTGGTGTTCATGGCCGCTCTGCAGCGCGTCGACCCCGAGCTGTACGAGGCAGCGGAGCTCGACGGCGCCAACTGGTTCCAGCGATTCTCCGCCATCACCATGAGCATCATCCGCCCGGAGATCTTCGTGGTCACCCTGACCTGCACCATCGCCGCTCTCAAGGTCTTCGGCCCGGTGTACATCATCACGCGCGGTGGCCCGGCCGGCTCGACGCTCGTGCCCGCGTACTACGCCTACCAGGAGTTCTTCACGAAGCGGAACGTCGGGTACGGCGCCACCATCGCCACGGTCCTCACGATCGTCGTCGTCATCGTGTCGATCATCTTCATCCGCGTCCAGAACTCGCTCGAGCGCAAGGAAAGGGCGGGTCTGTGATGCACGCCACCACCGCCATCGTCACCGGCAAGCCCGTCAAGAGCCGCCCCCGCGGCGGCATGACCAAGAAGCGGCCGATCGACTGGCTCATGCTCGCCCTCGTCGTCATCGGGGCGCTGCTCGTGATCGCGCCGTTCTACCTCGTGCTGGTGAACTCCTTCAAGTCCCCTGTCGACTACGCGACATCGGGGCCGCTCGCGTTCCCGGAGACGCTCGACTTCGGCGGCATCATCAAGTTCTGGGAACGTGTGAACTTTCCCGAGAAGGTCTGGAACTCGATCTTCATCTCGGGTGTCGTCGCACTCCTCGCCGTCGTGATCTCCATGCTCAACGCCTTCGCGATCGGCATCGGACGCGTGCGCGGCCGCAGCTGGATCGTGCTGCTCTTCCTGCTCGCGAACCTCCTCCCCCAGGAGGCGCTGCTGTACCCGCTGTACTACATGTTCAAGTCGGTCGGCATGTACGACAACGTCTGGTCCGTGATCATCGTGTTCACGGTCATCCAGGCGGCGTTCGGCACCTACCTGCTGTCCTCCGTGTACGGCACGTTCCCGAAGGAGATCCTCGAAGCCGCGTCCCTCGACGGCGCCAGCCGCTGGCAGATCCTCTGGCGCGTCGTCTTCCCGATCAGCCGTCCCACGCTGTCGGTGCTGCTCATCTTCTTCTTCATCTGGACCTGGAACGAGTTCCTCATCCCGCTCACGTTCCTCGCCTCGAACGCGAACCAGACCGTCCCGGTCGCGATCAGCGTGCTGCAGGGCGACCGGTTGATGGACGTCACCACCACGAGCGCGTCGGCACTCCTCGGCATCATCCCCACGCTCATCTTCTTCCTCATCTTCCAACGCACACTCACGCGCGGCATCACGGCAGGAGCAGTCAAGTAATGAAGTTCACCGACGGGTTCTGGCAGCTTCGCCCCGGCGTCACGGCGCTCTACGCGCAGGAGGCGTACGACATCGCCGAGACCTCCGACACGGCGGACGGGGACGGCATCGTCATCACAGCGCCGACCATGGTGATCGCCAAGCGCGGCGACACCCTTAATCGGCCCGTGCTCACCACGACGCTGTCCTCCCCGGCCGAAGGCGTGATCCGCGTGCGCATCGCACATCACGAGGGCAGCCGCTGGCACGGCGGCTTCGGGCTGCCCGGCGCGCGCCCCGGGTCGGCCACGGCCACCGTCTCCGACACCGGCGGCATCCTCGACGCCGGCGCCCTGGTCGCACGGATCACCCCCGGGGCACCGTGGGACCTGTCCTTCGAGGTCGACGGCCGCCGGGTCACCGGCAGCGGGCACAAGGCCCAGGGGTACGTCCGTCTCGCGTCGGACGCCCAGGTCGACGCCGGCATCGTCGGAAACGCCCGCCAGGGCGGCTCCACCCCGCACAGCTCGTCCTTCGTGCACGAGCAGCTCGACCTCGGGGTGGGCGAGCTCGTCTACGGTCTCGGAGAGCGCTTCGGTCCCCTGGTGAAGAACGGCCAGTCCGTCGACATCTGGAACGCCGACGGTGGAACCTCCAGCGAACAGGCGTACAAGAGCATCCCCTTCCATCTCTCCAATCGCGGCTATGGCGTGCTCGTCAACGACCCCGGGCACGTCTCCTACGAGATCGGATCCGAGACCGTCGAGCGCGTGCAGTTCTCCGTCTCGGGCGAGGTGCTCGAGTACTTCGTCATCGCAGGGCCCACGCCGAAGGACGTCCTCGGGCGCTACACCGCGCTGACCGGCCGGCCGCCCGTGGTCCCCGCCTGGTCGTACGGCCTCTGGCTCTCGACGAGCTTCACCACCGACTACGACGAGCAGACCGTGAACTCGTTCATCGACGAGATGGCCGCGCGGGAGCTCCCGGTCTCGGTCTTCCACTTCGACTGCTTCTGGATGCGCGAGTTCAACTGGTGCGACTTCGAGTGGGACCCCCGGGTCTTCCCCGACCCCGAGGGGATGCTCGCCCGCCTGCACGACAAGGACCTGCGCGTCTGCGTCTGGATCAATCCGTACATCGGCCAGCGGTCGCCACTCTTCCGCGAGGCCGCGGATCAGGGCTTCCTGGTCCGCCGGCCCGACGGCTCGGTGTGGCAGTGGGACCTGTGGCAGGCGGGCATGGGGCTCGTGGACTTCACGAACCCTGACGCGACCGCGTGGTACCAGGCCAAGCTCCGAGCGCTTCTCGACCAGGGCGTCGACTGCTTCAAGACCGACTTCGGCGAGCGCATCCCGACCGAGGTCGTCTGGGCCGACGGCAGCGATCCCGAGCGGATGCACAACCTGTACACCGACCTGTACAACCGGGCCGTGCACGACGTGCTCACCCAGGCGCGCGGCGTCGACGATGCGGTGCTCTTCGCACGTTCCGCCACGGCCGGCGGACAGAGCATGCCCGTGCACTGGGGCGGCGACTCCACCTCGACCTTCGCCTCGATGGCCGAGACCCTGCGCGGCGGACTCTCACTGGCGCTCAGCGGCTTCGCATTCTGGAGTCACGACATCGGCGGCTTCGAGGGCATGCCGGATGCCGGTGTCTTCAAGCGCTGGACGGCCTTCGGCCTGCTCGGCTCGCACTCGCGCTTCCACGGGTCGAGCTCGTACCGGGTGCCGTGGATGTTCGACGAGGAGGCGGTGGACGTCACCCGGCGCTTCACCCACCTGAAGATGCAGCTCATGCCGTACCTCTACCAGCAGGGGCTCGACGCCACCCGCACGGGGGTGCCGCTGATGCGTCCGATGCAGCTCGAGTTCCCGGAGGACCCTGCGGTCGGGTACCTCGACAGGCAGTACATGCTCGGTCCCGACCTGCTCGTCGCTCCGGTGCTCTCCGCCGACGGCTCGGTCGAGTTCTATCTGCCGGCCGGCGAGTGGACCTCCCTTCTCACGGGAGAGACCGTGACGGGCGGCGGCTGGCGTCGCGAGACGCACGGCTTCGACACGCTGCCGCTGTACGTGCGCCCGGGCAGCGCCCTGCCCTGGGGTGCCCGCACCGACAGGCCGGACTACGACTACCACGACGGGCTCACGGTGCGCGTCTTCACGGGCGGCTCGGGCAGCGCGGCGGTCACCGTCACGAACCCGGACGGCCTCGAGCGCGTCTACCCCGTCGATCTCGCGGAGGTGACCGGATGAGCGGCCTGACTCCCGCCGGAGACTACCGCGGCACGGGACTCGTGTTCCCCGAGGGCTTCACCTTCGGCTCCGCCACCGCCTCGTACCAGATCGAGGGTGCGGCCGCCGAGGACGGCCGCACCCCCTCGATCTGGGATACGTTCAGCCGAACGCCGGGGCTGGTCTGGAACGGCGACACCGGCGACGTCGCGTGCGACCACTATCACCGCGTCGACGAGGACCTCGATCTCATAGCCGACCTCGGCCTCGACGCGTACCGGTTCTCGATCGCCTGGCCACGGATCGTGCCGGCGGCCGGCGGCCGGGTCAACCGTGCGGGCGTGGACTTCTACTCGCGCCTGGTCGACGGGCTCCTGAAGCGGGGCATCCGTCCTGTGGCGACGCTCTACCACTGGGACCTCCCGCAATACCTCGAGGACGCCGGAGGATGGACCTCTCGTTCCACCACGGATGCCTTCGAGGACTACGCGAGGATCATGGGCGCAGCCCTCGGAGACCGCGTGCACACCTGGACCACGCTGAACGAGCCCTGGTGCTCCGCGTACCTCGGCTACGGGCAGGGCGGCCACGCACCGGGACGCCACGAACCCGCGTCCGCACTCGCTGCCGTGCACCATCTCAATCTCGCCCACGGACGAGCGATCCAGGCGCTCCGCGCGACGTCGACGGGCGACCCCGACTACTCCGTCACGCTCAACTTCCACGTGCTGAGAGGACAGGGCGACGGCGCGGCCGAGGCGATGCGCCGGATCGACGGCCTCGCGAACCGGGCGTTCACGCACCCCATGCTGCGCGGCGAGTACCCGGAGGATCTGCTGCAGGACACCTCAGGTGTCACGGACTGGGCGTTCGTGAAGGACGGCGATCTCGCGACCATCGACCAGCCGATCGATGTGCTGGGGGTCAACTACTACTCGACCGCCACGGTGCGCCTCTGGGACGGGGTCTCGGAGAAGCAGCAGAACGACGGCCACAAGGGCACGTCGGGCGGAACCGCATGGCCGGGCAGCGACCAGCTCGTCGAGTTCGTGGAGCAGCCAGGCCCGTATACGGCGATGGGCTGGAACATCGCACCCGAAGGGCTCGAGGAGCTGCTCGTGTCATTGTCGGAGCAGTTCCCGGAGCAGCCTCTCATGGTGACCGAGAACGGTGCGGCCTTCGACGACGAGGTGGCCGAGGACGGCTCAGTGCCCGACCCCGAGCGCACCGACTACCTGCGGCGGCACTTCACCGCCGCACACCGGGCGCTGCAACGGGGAGTCGACCTCCGCGGGTATTTCGTGTGGTCGCTGCTCGACAACTTCGAATGGGGATACGGGTACGCCAAGCGCTTCGGCATCGTCCGCGTCGACTTCGACACGCTCGAGCGCACGGTGAAGGACTCGGGCCACTGGTACCGCGAGCTGGTGCGGACCAGGACGGTCGAGGCCTGACGGTCGCGTCCTGACGGCAGGGGCCGGACGCCGGCTCAGCGCTTGTCGTCGGGGCGACGGCGTTCGTTCCAGGCGGCGAGCGCGGATGCCGCGGCCCCTGCCGCCCTGTCGATGGCCTCGGTCGATCGAGAGAAGAGATCCTGCGCGGCACCCTGCCAACTCGACACCGTGGGCGACTCCCCCGCCTGCACCCTGGCAGCGTGCTCCGCCGCTTCCAGAGCACGATCGAGATCGGCGACGGCGTCGCGGTACTCGGCATAGGCGGCAGGATCGACAGAACCGGTGGCCGACCGCCGCGCCTCCACGGCACGACCCGCGGCGCGGGCATACGCCGCTGTCGCCGGCTGCTTCACATCGGTCATCGACGGATACGCGATCTGCAGCGCGGCATCCGTCTCGTAGCGCATCCAGCGCGCGGTGATCGCGTCATGCTCTGCCTGCAGGCGCTCGAGAGGGCGAGGGGCGGATGCCGCGGGCACGGCCGCTCGCGCGGCGCTGAGCCGCACCTGCTTGGCGCGCACATCCGCGACGGCGGCTCTCGCGTCGTTCTCCCGTTCGCGGAGCATCCGCTTCGCCCCGGCGACCTGCTCGCTGGTGGCCCTCCGCGCGGAGCGCTCGGCACTGATGCGCACCACCTCGGCCCGTGCCAGCTTCGCCGCCATCCGGCGCTCGATGGCCTTCTGCTGTGCCGCCTTCAGGTCGTGCCTCGCAGCATCGACCTCGAGACGTCGTCCGCTCCTGACGCTGCGTCGCCGCATGGTGATCGCTCCTGCCGTCACTCCGCCCATCCCGACCGCAGCGGTCCACCACCACTCACCGAACAGGATCAACGGGTCCATGCATCGATGCTACCCAGCCCATGATGCACCGGCCAGTCGCACGGCTACAGAACGACGGCCCCGCCCACCTGCGGGACCGAGGTCGCACCGGGGCCGCGCGCGTCAGCGCGCCGCCCCGGCGTCGACCCCGCCCTCGTTAGACCAGCGTCTCCTGCCAGGCCGCGTGCAGCTGCGCGAACTTGCCGGTGCCGCCGATCAGGGCGTCCGGGGTGTCGTCCTCGATGATGCGTCCGTGCTCCATGACGAGCACGCGGTCTGCGATCGCGACCGTCGAGAGCCGGTGGGCGATGATGATCGCCGTACGGTCCTTCAGCAGCGTCTGCAGCGCGTCCTGGATCAGGCGCTCCGACGGGATGTCGAGCGAGGCGGTCGCCTCGTCGAGGATCAGCACCGCCGGGTCGGCGAGGAACGCGCGCGCGAACGAGATCAGCTGGCGCTGCCCCGCCGAGACGCGGCCTCCGCGCTTGTTGACGTCGGTGCTGTATCCGTCGGGGAGCGAGGAGATGAATCCGTCGGCGCCCACGGCCCGCGCTGCGGCCCTGATCTCGTCGAGCGTCGCATCCGGCTTGCCGAGCGCGATGTTGTCGGCGACCGTCCCGCTGAAGAGGTAGGCCTCTTGGGTCACCATCACGATGGCGCGGCGGAGATCCTTGGGGTGCAGCTGCGTCAGGTCGACGCCGTCGAGGGTCACCGAGCCGATGGACGGGTCGTAGAACCGCGAGATGAGCTTCGCCAGCGTCGACTTGCCCGCGCCCGTCGTCCCGACCAGCGCGATCGTCTGACCCGCCGGGATGTCGAGCGAGAAGTTCGGGAGGATCGTCTTCTCGCCGTTGTACCCGAAGGTGACCTCGTCGAAGCGGATGTGGCCTCGGGACTCCCAGAGGTCGACCGGCTTCTCGGGGTCGGGCACCGTCGGCACCTCTTCCAGCACTCCGGACACCTTCTCCAGCGCGGCCGTCGCCGACTGGTAGGAGTTCAGGAACATCGCGATCTCCTGCATCGGCGCGAAGAAGTTGCGCACGTACAGGACCGCGGAGAGCAGGACTCCCACGGTGAGAGCGCCGTCGGACACCCGGATGCCGCCCCAGAGCACGACGATGCCGAGCACGAGCGCCGCGACGCCCATGAGCCCCGGCTCGAACGTGCCGAACAGCAGCATCGATCGGCGGTTCACGTCGCGGTACTCCCCCGCGATCTTCTGGAACGCGACATCGTTGCGCGGCTCTTTGCGGAACGCCTTGACCGCACGGATGCCCGTCATGGTCTCGACGAACTGGACGATCACCTTCGCGCTGATCACGCGCGACTCGCGATAGACGAGCTGCGACCGCGAGTAGAACCAGCGCATCAGGAAGAACAGCGGCACACCGCCGATGGCGAGGATGAGTCCGGACTGCCAGTCCCAGATGCACAGCGCGATGAACGTGAACAGGCCGAACAGCACACCGGACACGAGCTCGTTCAGACCGCCGTCGAGGAGCTCCTTGATCGAGTCGAGGTCGCTCGTCTGCCGCGAGATGATGCGGCCCGAGGTGTACGACTCGTGGAACTCCAGGCTCAGGCGCTGGGTGTGCAGGAAGATGCGCTTGCGCAGGTCGAGAAGGACGGCCTGGGTGAGCTTGGCTGCGATGATCACGTACCAGGCGATCATGACGGCGGCGACCGCACCGGCGAGCAGGTAGATCCCGCCGATCATGAACGTGGGCATCCAGTCGGCGCGCTCGAGCACGGCGGGCAGCGCGCGATCGAGGCCGATGCTGATGAGGATGGGGCCGGCGACCTGCAGCGCGGTGGAGATCACCAGCACGACCGCGGCGAGGATGATCTGCGGCTTCAGCGGGCGCACGAGGGACCCGAGCAGACGCAGCGACCGTCGACGGATCGCCCGGCTCTCCTCCCGCGTGTAGCGGGAGCGGTCCTCGTCCTGGGTTCCCGTGATGGTGGAGCTCATCGCCGCACCTCCTTCTCGCTGGTCATGTCTTCGGTGGCGGCGTCCTCACGGATCCCCTCGCGCACCGTCGTCTCGATCTCGAGCTCGTCGGGATCGGCGTCGGCGCCGGCGTCGGCGTCGGCGTCGGCGATGATCGGGATCGCTCCCGTCCGTGCCGCCTCCTCCGCCTCGAGGCTCGAGATGACGTGGCGGTAGTGACGGCTCGTCCTCAGCAGCTCGCTGTGCGTGCCCACGGCGGTGACGCGCCCCGATTCGAGCAGAGCCACTCGATCGGCGAGGGCGACCGTCGATGGACGATGCGCGACGATCATGGCCGTCGTGTCGGCCAGCACATGCCGCAGGGCCTCCTCGACCAGCGCCTCCGTGTCGACGTCGAGCGCCGACAGCGGGTCGTCGAGCACGAGCACCTTCGGCTTGGCGGCCACGGCCCGAGCCAGGGCAAGACGCTGACGCTGACCGCCGGAGAGGCTCAGCCCCTCCTCGCCGATGACGGTCTCGACGCCCTCGGGAAGGGAGTCGACGAACGCCGCCTGGGCGACGTCGAGCGCTTCGCGCAGCACGCGCTCCGCCTCGTCGCTGTGCACGTCGAGGTCGGCGCGTCCCAGCAGCACGTTCTCCCGGACGGTCGCGGAGAACAGCGTCGCGTCCTCGAACGCCATCGCGATGTGCTGGCGCAGCTCGGCGAGCGGGAGGTCCCGGACGTCGACGCCGTCGAGCGTGACCCGGCCTCCGGTGACGTCGTACAGGCGCGTCGGCAGAGTCGTCAGCGTGGTCTTCCCGCTGCCGGTCAGACCGACGAGCGCCATGGTCTCGCCCGGACGCAGCACGAGGTCGATGCCGTCGAGCAGGTCGCGCTCGCTCGCGCCCGCGTCCTGGTAGCGGAAGTGCGCGTCCTCGAACGCGAGCAGGCCGCGGGGCTCGGCGATGTGCACCGGGTTCTCGGGGTCGGTGATCGAGTTCGTCTCCGAGAAGATGTCGAACACGCGGTCGGTCGCGGTGCGCGCGTCGAGCATGAACGAGAACAGGAAGCCGATCGACTCGATCGGCCAGCGCAGCACCGTGGCCATCGCGAAGAAGGCGAACAGCTCGGGCAGCTCGATCGCGCCCTGCGAGATCAGCCAGATCCCCGACATCAGGCTCAGTCCGAACGCGATCTGCGGCATGAGGTCGAGCCAGAACCAGATCGACGCGATCGCGCCGGCCTTGCTCATCTCGGTCTCCCGCAGGGTCTCGGCCTGACGGCTGAAGCGGCTGAGCGCGTGCTTGCCGCGCCCGAAGGCCTTGAGCACGCGGATGCCGTGGACGCTCTCCTCGACGCTCGTGGCGAGGTCTCCGGCCTGGTCCTGGCTGCGTCGGGTGAGCGCGCCATATCGCTTCTCGAACAGGTAGCCCCGGATCCACAGCGGGATGGCGGTCACGATGAAGATCACCCCGAGCAGCCAGTGCCAGCGGAAGAGCAGCACGGCGCCGATGACGATGGTGAGGACGTTGACGACCAGGAGCACGAGGCCGAACGCGAGCCAGCGGCGGATCAGACCGATGTCCTGCATCATCCGGCTCAGCAGCTGTCCGGACTGCCAGCGGTCGTGGAACGACACCGGCAGCGTCTGCAGGCGCGAGTAGAGCTCGGTGCGCATCTTGTACTCGACCTCGGTCGAGGGGTTGAGCACGAACTGGCGGCGTAGCCACACCATCAGCGCCTCGCCGAGCCCGAGGCCGAAGACGGCGAGGGCTCCCCAGACGATCGCGTCGATCGCGCCGGCCTGCACCGGGCCGCGGATGATCTGCTCGAGCACGATCGGGATCATCAGAGCGATGATGGCCGCCACGAGCGCGCTCGCGGCACCACCGGCGAGGCGCCAGATGACGGGACGAACGAAGGGCTTGAGGCGCCACAGTGCGGCGGGAGTGGAAAGGGAGGACGACGGCGTGGCGTTCTGCGATGAAGACGAGGAAGACATGACTCTCAGACGAGTTTCGTATGGGAAGCGATTGCTAACGGAAGCGGATGCGGGAACGGACTCTCGGAGTCCGGCATCCGATGCGGGGGTGAGAGAGCGCTAGAGGAGCGAGCGCACCGGGGTCGAGCCGTGAGCGGCGATCTGCACATCTGCGATCGTGGTCATGATGTCCTCCTCAGGGGCTCGGCCGTGTCGTCCGGTCGGCGCGACAGCCCATCAGCCTATTCCTGGGAACAAGCTGAGCACAAGAGAGATTCCCGATTCGTCCGATCTCTGCCGTCCGAACCCCCGCTCAGCGCGCGAGGGCCTCCCGCGCGAGCAGGCTCTGCTTCACGTCGAGACCCCAGGCGAATCCGCCGAGCGATCCGTCGGTGCGCAGCACCCGGTGGCACGGCACGAAGAGCGCCGGCGCATTGCGTGCACAGATAGACGCGGCGGCCCGCACGGCTCGCGAATTGCCCAGACGTGCCGCGAACGACGTGTACGTGAGCGGCTCCCCCGGCTCGATCTCACGCAGCGCCGACCAGCCCGCGAGCTGGAGCGCGGTACCGGTCTGCTTCACGGCGACGGCGTCGATCGCCGAGACGTCTCCGCCGTAGTACTGCAGCGTGGCCGCAGCGGCGATGGTGTCGCCGTCGGCGATCTGCGACGGCCGCCGAACCGACGGAAGACGCCCGATGATGGCCGCGTGGTCGTCGGTCCACCCGGATGCGAGGACCCGCTGCGCGTCGTCGACGAGGATCGTGAAGGCGCCGTCAGGGGTGCCGATGGTCTGGATGGTCGCGGTCATGATGATATCTCCTTCGGAGCGAGAGCTCGTGGCGTGGATGTGTGCGGCGCGGCATCCGCCGTTCGTCGTGCGCGCGGCGTGCGGACGGGCGCGGCCCGCCAGAGGTGGGCGCTGAGGTAGCTGCGCCAGGGTGCTGCGCGTTCGGCCCACGCGACGAGCGGAGTCGGATCCGCCGGGAGCCCCGAGGCCGCAGCCCCCGCCCGAAGAGCGACGTCGCCGGGCAGAAGGATGTCGGGGTCGCCGAGAACGCGCATGCGGACGTAGTCGGCCGTCCACGGCCCGATGCCCGGCATCGCGAGCAGCGCAGCCCGCTGCTCCGCCCCGTCATCGCCGACCGTGAGGGTGAGCGAGCCGTCCGCGAGAGCGGCCGCGGCTCCGATCAGCGCTCTGATGCGAGCAGCGGGCCCACGCAGCACGTCGGCACCATGGTCGGCGATCGCCGACATGGTCGGGAACAGCACGCCGTGCTCGGTGCGCTCGCCCAGCGCGTCGGTGAGGGCGGTCAGCGCCGTGCGCGCCGCGACCACCGTGATCTGCTGCCCGATCATCGCCCTGATCAGCATCTCGTGCGGGTCGGCCGACCCGGGGACGCGGATCCCGGGCGTACGGGCGACGAGGGGCGCCAGCTCGGGATGCGCGCTGAGCGCGTCGTCGACGGCGAGGGGGTCGGCGTCGAGGTCGAAGATGCGTCGCACCGTCGAGACGAGGGGCGCGAGGTCGCCCAGCTGAGACACCCGCGCCCGGAGCTGGAGACGCTGCGAGTCGTCCTGACGGACCTGGAACCAGGCAGGCCCTCCCGGCATACGCAGGTGTCGCGAGAAGGACGTCGTCGTGGCCTCCTCGACACCCGAGACCGCGCGCGCCGCCATCCAGTCGAAGATGCCCCCGGCGTCGAGCGGACCGCGGTACGGCAGGACGAGATCGATGGCACCCGGCGCCGTGGTCGTGTGCGAGCGGCGACGAGCCCGGAGTTCTCCGGGTGTCAGCCCGAAGACCTCTCGGATCGTGTCGTTGCACTGACGGATGCTCGCGAACCCCGCCGAGAAGGCGACGTCGGAGATCGGCATGTCGGTGCCGACGAGGAGCATCCGGGCGGTGTGCGCCCGGTGTGCGCGTGCGAGGGCGAGCGGCCCGGCACCGAGCTCGGTGGACAGCACCCTGGTGAGGTGGCGCGTCGAATAGCCGAGGCGCGTCGCGAGCCCGGAGACCCCTTCGCGCTCGACCACCCCGGAGGCGATGAGACGCATCGCGCGCGCGGCCACGTCGCTGCGCAGATCCCACGCGGGCGACCCGGGTGCGGCCTCGGGAAGGCAGCGCTTGCAGGCCCGGAAACCCGCTTCGTGCGCAGCCGCGCTCGTCGGGTAGAAGGTGACGTTCTCGGGTTTCGGCGTGCGAGCGGGACAACTCGGGCGGCAGTAGATGCCGGTCGACCGCACCGCCGTCACGAACTGCCCGTCGAAGCGGGTGTCCCGCGCGCTGATCGCGCGGTACCGCTCGTCGAAGTCGATCACAGGGAAGCTCATGACTCCACTCTGTCACGCACCACCGACATCGACTGGCGGAAATCGGACATGGCTGTGGATGACCGAGACCGCCGCGTGAGATGCCCCGGAGACGACCGAGGCCCCCCCCCCCCCCCCCCCCCCCCCCGGCGGCGTGAGGGAGCCTCGCTGACGACACCGGCCCGTGCGGGCCGGGGGTCAGTGGAAGAAGTGGCGCTCTCCGGTGAAGAACATCGTGACGCCGGCCTTGCGCGCAGCATCCACGACCTCTTCGTCCCGCACCGAGCCGCCCGGCTGCACGATGGCCGTGACTCCCGCATCGATCAGCACCTGCGCGCCGTCGGCGAACGGGAAGAACGCGTCGGAGGCGGCGACGGAGCCGGCGGCGCGGTCGCCCGCACGCTCGACCGCGAGGCGGCACGAGTCGACCCGGTTCACCTGTCCCATGCCGACACCGACCGTCGCGTTGTCCTTCGCCAGGACGATCGCGTTCGACTTCACGGCACGGCAGGCCTTCCACGCGAAGATGAGGTTCTCCATCTCCTCGTCGCTCGGACGCTCGCCGGAGACCAGCTCCCAGTTCTTCGCGACCGAGACGATGTCGTCGGGGAAGAGGTCGGCGTCCTGGAGCAGCAGCCCTCCCGAGACGAGGCGCACGTCCATGCGCTCCTGCTGCCAGTCCTCCGGCAGCTGCAGCAGACGCAGGTTCTTCTTCGCCTTGAACACCTCGAGAGCCGCCGGCTCGAACGACGGGGCCACGATGACCTCGGTGAAGATGTCCTTGAGGTTCTCCGCCATCTTCAGCGTGACCGTGCCGTTCGCCGCGATCACTCCGCCGTAGGCCGACACCGGGTCGCACTCGTGCGCGCGCAGGTGCGCGCTGGCGATCGGGTCGAGGGCGTTGGGAGCGGTGGTCGCGATGCCGCACGGGTTCGCGTGCTTGATGATCGCGACGGCCGGCTTCACCATGTCGTATGCGGCGCGCAGGGCGGCATCCGCGTCGACGTAGTTGTTGTACGACATCTCCTTGCCCTGCAGCTGCGTCGCCTGGGCGATGCCGTGGCCGCCGACGCGGGTGTAGATGGCGCCGCGCTGGTGCGAGTTCTCGCCGTAGCGCAGCGTCGCGAGACGCTCGGCCTGGATCGTGAGGTGGGTGGGGAGGTCCTCCCCGTCGCCGAGGGTGCCCTCGGCGAACCACGATGCGACGGCCGTGTCGTAGGTGGCCGTGTGCGCGAAGGCACGGGCGGCGAGCTCGCGACGCTGCGTGAGCGTGGTGCCGCCGGCGGCGATCGCCGAGATGATGCCGGGGTAGGACTGGGGCGAGACGACGATCGCGACGTTCGCGTGATTCTTGGCTGCGGCGCGGACCATCGCGGGCCCGCCGATGTCGATCTGCTCGACGACGTCGTCGCCCGCAGCGCCTGAGGCGACGGTCTCGACGAACGGGTACAGGTTCACGACGACGAGCTCGAAGGGCTCGATGTCGAGGTCGGCGAGCTGGTGCTCGTGGTCCTCGAGACGCAGGTCGGCGAGGAGCCCGCCGTGGATCTTCGGGTGCAGCGTCTTCACACGTCCGTCGAGCATCTCGGCGACGCCGGTCACGGCGGCGACGTCCGTCACGGCGAAGCCCGCATCGCGGATGGTCGCCGCCGTGGATCCGGTCGAGACGATCTCCACCTCGTCCGCCGCCAGCGCCTCGGCGAGGGCGAGCAGGTCGGTCTTGTCGCTCACCGAGACGAGTGCGCGGCGGATGCGGACGGTGTCTCGGTCGCGGTACAGCGAGGGGTCGTGGCGGGGGCCGGCCATGGTGGGCTCCTTCGTGCGAGGGCGGGAGTGCGGGATCGGGTCAGGCGGAGGTGAGCGGGAGGTCGCCCGTGGCGATGCGGCGGACCACATCGATGAGCAGCCGGCGCTCCACCGGCTTGATGCGCTCGTGGAGGCTGTGCTCGGTGTCGTCGGGGAGGATCGGCACCCGCTCCTGCGCGAGGATGGGACCGGTGTCGACGCCGTCGTCGACGACGATCACGCTGGCTCCCGTCTGCTCAGCGCCTGCGGCGAGCGCGTCACGCACACCGTGTGCTCCGGGGAACTCGGGAAGGTACGCCGGGTGGGTGTTGATCAGGCGCGGCGAGTACTCGGCCACCAGTGCCGGAGGGAGCAGGCGCATGAGTCCGCTCAGCACCACGAGGTCGGGTTTCCAGACCGCGAGCTGACGCGCGACCTCGTCGCCCCAGGCGGCGCGGTTCTCGTGCTCGTGCCAGGGAACGGTGAAGCTGGGGATGCCGAACTCCTCGGCGTGGGCGAGGCCCTCCGCCTGGCGATCGGCTCCGACGACGACGACGCGCGCCGGGAAATCGGGATGACGAGCGGCCTCGAGGAGGGCGCGAAGGTTCGAGCCGGTGCCCGAGATGAGAACGGCGACCGTGAGCACGCGCCCAGTCTACCGGGGCGCTGCTCTCACGCCGAGCCGTGCGTCAGCCGACGGGATCGCCCGGATTCCTGGTCGGCAGCCGGAATGAGCCGAGCTCGTCGAGGGGCACGGTGTCATACGGAGACGGCTGGTCGTCCGTCGGCATCGGACTCGCCGCGGGGCGGTCGGCGAGACCGTCGGCATCCGTCATCTCGGCGAGCCAGCGGTCGGTGCGCTCTTCGGCCAGCTCGTCGCGATGGCGGGGCGACAGCAGCAGGATCGCCGCCCCGAGCAGCACCTCTCCCCCCAGCGTCAGGGAGAACGCGAGCACATCGGGACCGACCTGTGCGAGACGCCCCGGCCCCATCGATCCGCCGCCGAGAACAGCGGCGACGGCCGCGACTCCGGCGGTGAGTGCACCGATCCCGAGCGCGATCACCGCACGGTGGGCGGTCTCGAGCGGCGTCGCCTCCCACACCAGCCTCGATCGCACAGCCCAGCCGGCGAAAGCGCCCGCCGCGATGGGCAGGATCACGACGACGAGCATCCAGATCGACGTGTTCTCCGGGAGCAGCCCCAGGATCGGGATGCCGGGGACGACGCCGAGCTGCGTGCCCGCCGGGGACACGGCGGTTCCCACGCCGACCGCGAAGCCGGGACCGGCGAGCCAGGAGGCGGCCCACACGATCGCAGTGGGCAGGTAGGCGAGCTGGCCGAGCGTGATGACGGTGGCGCCGAGCGCATCGACTCTCGTGGCCTGGAAGAGGGCGACCACCTCGCCGCCACGCGCCAGAGTCGCGACCGCGATCGCGAGGGCGCTGAAGGCCGTGACGCCGACGACCGCGAACGCCGCTCCGCGCAGGGCGGCCGACGGAACCGGACCCCACTCCCCCCAGGAGTCGACCACGTCGTGCACGCGGTCGAGCACGCCGCCGTCGCCGTCCTCCCACGCGACACGGAGAGCGCCGACGAGGGCGCCGAGCAGATACACCGCCGTGGGCAGCAGGATCCCCAGGAGCAGAGGCGTCTCCGCTCCGGCGAGGTGGGAGGTCAGCGCCACTCCCGTGGAGATGAGGGCGAAGGTGACCGCACCGGCCAGCGATCCGAGAAGCCAGGCACCGGCGCGAGCCGCGCGAGCACCGGATCGGGCCGCGGAGAGGAGCGTGAACAGCAGGAATGCCAGGGGCGTCACAGACAGGGTGAACGTCGCCGCCTCGGGCGCGATCCCTGCCGTCCGCAGGAGTTCGCCGGCGATGTCCACGCTCAGCGGCACGCCGTGCCCGAACTGCCACAGCGTCCCTGTGAGCGGCCACAGCGCACCCCAGTCCGCCGAGATGCCGAAGGCGACCGTCCACAGGAGCGTGAGAGGGGCCAGCAGCACCACGAGTCCGACCGCCGCGGCGATGGCGGCGTCGAAGGCGGCGAGGAGCGCGACGAGGAGGCGTTGCATATCGAATCGAGACTACGACGAGAAGCCTGCGGCAGCCTGTGGGCGCGCGCGGTGCGGGCGACACGATATCGTCTCCTGCGGAGGTTTCCCGATGACAACTGCCCCATCCCCCACCCAGCGCCAGGCCGTTCCCGCGAACGCCCTGGACCGCTTCTTCGAGATCAGCAAGCGCGGATCCACGATCGGCACCGAGATCCGAGGGGGTCTGGTGACCTTCGTCACGATGGCGTACATCGTGATCCTCAACCCGATCATCCTGAGCACGCCCGACGTCGACGGCAACACGCTCACCGGCTCTGCGGTCGCCGCGGCCACCGCGCTCACCGCGGGCGTCATGACGATCCTGTTCGGCCTCGTCACCCGCCTGCCCTTCGCGTTCGCCGCGGGGCTCGGCATCAACGCGTTCATCGCATTCTCCGTCGTCGGCTCGGTCACCTGGCCCGAGGCGATGGCGCTCGTGATGATCAACGGTGTGATCATCGTGCTGCTCGCGGCCACCGGGCTCCGCAAGATGATCTTCGACGCCGTCCCCGTGCAGCTCAAGCTGGCCATCACCGTCGGCATCGGCCTTTTCATCGCCTTCATCGGCTTCGTGAACGCCGGGTTCGTCACCGCCACCGGCAACGCCTCACCGCCGGTCGACCTGGGCATCGGCGGATCCGTCGCGTCCGTCCCGACGCTGCTCTTCGTGATCACGCTGCTGCTCGGCGGCGTGCTGACCGCCCTGCGCGTCAAGGGCGCGATCCTCATCGCCCTGGTCGGTGGCACCGTGCTCGGCGCGATCGTCAACCTGATCTGGCCCTTCGGTCTCGACTTCGGCTTCACCGGCGCGATCGTCGGTCTTCCCGACCTGAGCCTGGTCGGACAGGTCGATTTCGGCTTCGACCTCGAGAAGGTCAGCGTCGTGGCGCTGGTCATGTTCGTCTTCACGCTGCTGTTCTCGAACTTCTTCGATGCGATGGGCACGATGACCGGGCTGGCGAAGGAGGCCGACCTGGCCAACGAGAAGGGCGACTTCCCCCGCATCAAGTCGGCGCTGATCGTCGAGGGTGTCGGCGCCATCGCCGGTGGAGGCACGTCCTCCTCCTCCGCCACCGTCTTCGTCGAGTCCGGCGCGGGAATCGGTGAAGGTGCGCGCACCGGATTCGCGACGGTGATCACCGGGGCGATGTTCCTCGTCGCCATGTTCTTCACGCCGCTGACCTCGCTGGTCCCGGGCGCCGTGGCCGCCGCCGCGCTCGTCCTCGTGGGAGCGCTGATGCTGGCGCAGATCAAGAACATCGACCTCAGCGACTTCCGCGTGCTGCTGCCGGTCTTCCTCACGGCGACGGTCATGCCGATGACCTACTCGATCGCCAACGGCATCGGCGCGGGCTTCATCAGCTGGATCGTCGTCAACGCGTTCTCCGGCCGGGCGAAGACGATCCACCCTCTGCTCTGGGTGGTCGGCGCGGGCTTCGTGATCTTCTTCGCTCGCGGACCGATCGAGGCGCTCTTCGGCGTCGGGATCTAGCTCGCACACGCGAAGAAGAGGGGCGGATGCTGCGGCATCCGCCCCTCTTTCGCTGTGCGTCGAGGTGCCCGCCGTGCTCGCCGGGCATGAAAGAAGGCCCCGGAGTGGAGTCCAGGGCCTTCTCTTCGGGTGTAGCTCAGGTCAGAGCGACTCGACGATCTCGCGCATCAGAGCGGCGGTCTCGGACGGCGTCTTGCCGACCTTGACGCCAGCGGCCTCGAGGGCCTCCTTCTTCGCCTGAGCCGTGCCCGCGGAGCCCGAGACGATGGCGCCGGCGTGGCCCATGGTCTTGCCCTCGGGAGCCGTGAAGCCCGCGACGTAGCCGACGACCGGCTTCGTGACGTGCGCCTTGATGTAGTCGGCGGCACGCTCTTCGGCGTCGCCGCCGATCTCGCCGATCATGACGATCGCCTTGGTCTCGGGGTCGGCCTCGAACGCCGCGAGAGCGTCGATGTGCGTGGTGCCGATGACGGGGTCGCCGCCGATGCCGATGGCGGTCGAGAAGCCGAGGTCACGGAGCTCGAACATCATCTGGTACGTCAGGGTGCCCGACTTCGACACGAGACCGATCGGGCCCTTGCCGGTGATGTTCGCCGGCGTGATGCCCACGAGTGCCTCGCCGGGGGTGATGATGCCGGGGCAGTTCGGACCGATGATGCGGGTCTTGTCGCCCTTGCTCTGCGCGTAGGCCCATGCCTCGGCCGAGTCGCCGACCGGCACGCCCTCGGTGATCACGACGAGCAGGGGGATCTCGGCGTCGATGGCCTCGATCATCGCGTCCTTCGTGAAGGCGCCGGGGACGAAGGCGATCGACACGTCGGCGCCGGTCTCCTTCATGGCCTCGGCGACGGAGCCGAAGACGGGGAGCTCGACGGCCGAGCCGTCCTTGTCGGTGTGCGAGACGGTGGTGCCGGCCTTGCGCGCGTTCACGCCGCCGACGACCTGGGTGCCGGCCTTGAGCATGAGCGCGGTGTGCTTGGTGCCCTCGCCGCCGGTGATGCCCTGGACGATGACCTTGGAGTCCTTGTTGAGGTAGATCGACATTTCTTTCCTAACGAATCTGGGTCGCTGAGCTTGTCGAAGCGTCAGGCGTTGGCGAGCTCGGCGGCCTTGTCGGCGCCCTCGTCCATGGTGCTGGCGAGCGTGACGAGCGGGTGCGCGTACTCGGCGAGGATCGCGCGACCCTCGTCGACGCGGTTGCCGTCGAGGCGAACGACGAGCGGCTTGGAGGCCGCGCTGCCGAGGGTCTCGAGGGCGCCCTTGATGCCGTTGGCGACGGCGTCGCACGCCGTGATGCCGCCGAAGACGTTGACGAACACGCTCTTGACCTGCGGGTCGCCGAGGATGACGTCGAGGCCGGCGGCCATGACCTCGGCCGACGCGCCGCCACCGATGTCGAGGAAGTTCGCGGGCTTGACGCCGTCGTGCTTCTCGCCGGCGTACGCGACCACGTCGAGCGTGGACATGACGAGTCCTGCGCCGTTTCCGATGATGCCGACCTCGCCGTCGAGCTTCACGTAGTTGAGGCCGCTCTTCTTGGCCTTCGCCTCGAGCGGGTCCGCGGCGTCCTTGTCCTCGAGCGCCTCGTGCTCGGGGTGGCGGATCTCGGAGGCGTTGTCGTCGAGCGTGACCTTGCCGTCGAGGGCGATGATGTCGCCGTCCTCGGTGCGGACGAGCGGGTTGACCTCGACGAGCGTCGCGTCCTCGCCCTTGTAGACCTCGAACAGCTTCACGAACACGTCGGAGACCTTCTCGACGAGGTCCTCCGGGAAGTTGGCGGCGCGAGCGATCTCGACGGCCTTCTCCTTGTCGATCCCCGTCAGCGGGTTGACCTCGACGCGCGCGAGCGCCTCGGGCTTCTCGACGGCGAGCTGCTCGATCTCCATGCCGCCCTCGACCGAGCAGAGCGACAGGTACGAGCGGTTCGCGCGGTCGAGCAGCACGGAGAAGTAGAACTCCTCGGCGATGCGCGCGCCCTGCGCGACCATGACGCGCTTGACGACGTGGCCCTTGATGTCGAGTCCGAGGATCGCCTTCGCCGCCTCGTATGCCTCTTCAGGGGTCTTCGCGACCTTGACGCCGCCGGCCTTGCCGCGACCACCGGTCTTGACCTGGGCCTTGACGACGACGACTCCGCCGATCTTCTCAGCGGCTGCCTTCACCTCCTCAGGGGTGTCGGCGACGATGCCGGCGAGGACCGGCACTCCGTACTTCTCGAAAACGTCTCGTGCCTGGTACTCGTACAGATCCACTGTGGTTCCTTCACTGGGCTGCGTGTCTGGTAATTCTCTCGATGTCGAGACATCGACCAGTCCCCCAGCCTACTACCTCGCTCTGAGGGGTCCTGAGCGTCCCTCCGCGTCGGATGACACCTGTGCTTCACCCGCGAGGTCCTAGGCTTTCGCTATGCGAGACTTCCCCGATTCGCGCGACACCGTCGTCGCCGCCGCGCTCGAGCTCTTCCAGGCCCAGGGCTTCGACCAGACCAGCGTCGAGCAGATCGCCAAGGCGGCCGGCGTCTCCCGCTCGACGTTCTTCCGCCAGTTCGGCGGCAAGGAGGACGTCGTGTTCGCCGATCACGAGGTCCTGCTCGGACAGCTGCGCGAGTTCCTCTCGGAGGGGCACGACGACCCGTGGGGTGCCGTGTGCGCGGCATCCGAGTCGGTCTTCGCCCACTTCGCGCACGACCCGGAGCTCGCACGTCGCCGCTATCAGATCGTGCGCCAGGTGCCGGTCCTCCGCGAGCGGGAGATCATCACCGTGTTCCGGTACGAGCGTCTCTTCGACGACTACCTCCGCAGTTCACTGCCCGGGATCGACCCGCTGGATGCCGTCGGCTTCGCGGCGCTCGTCACCGCGGTGCACAATCACGTGCTCCGCCAGCTGCTCCGCGGCAAGAAGAAGGTGCCGCTCGCCACCCTGCAGACGGCGCTCGCCGACGTACGGCGTCGGTACGGCGTCCCCTCCGACACCGCCGACGAGGCACCGGACGACGTGGTCGTCGCGGTCTTCCCTCGATCGATGCCCGTCGCCGAGGTCACCCGCCGCCTGCGCACCCAGCTGGACTGAACGCGGCGGCCAGCGCGCGACTCGTGGAACTGAGTATCGAGGAGTACGATACTGAGGTCCACAAAGGAGTCCCCATGAGCACCGCAGCCACCCCCTTCCCCGGCGAGCGCGTCTCGTCGTACGACATCACCGGACGACAGGACAGCGACTACTACGCGGTCTTCGCTGACATCCCCTCGGAGGATCGTGAGGCGTGGGAGCGCGCGAAGGCGTACATCGACGAGGTCGGGCCGCAGATGCTCGACGCCTGGGATCGCGCCGAGTACCCCCTCGACGTCGCGCGCCGGATGGGTGAGATGGATCTCGTGGTCGACGGGATCGAGCATCCGGCCCTCACCCGCTTCTCGCCGCTCGCCGCCGGACTCGTGAACATGGAGATCTCGCGCGGCGACGGCTCTCTCGGCACGGTGCTGGCCGTGCAGGGCGGCCTGGCGCTTCGCACTCTCGCGCTGTTCGGCTCGCCGGAGCAGCAGGAGAAGTGGCTCACGGCCCTCGCAGACGGCTCGGTCTTCGGCTCCTTCGCGCTCACCGAACCCGACCATGGATCGGACTCCGTCTCGCTCGAGACGGTGGCCCGCCGAGACGGCGACGGGTGGGTCATCCGCGGCGCGAAGAAGTGGATCGGCAACGGCGCGTCCGGCGGCATCACGTTCGTGTGGGCTCGCGTCGACGACGAGACCGCCCCCGAGCACGGGGCCGTCCGCTGCTTCCTCGTGGAGCAGGACACCCCCGGCTACACCGGCACGCCCATCCGCGGCAAGGCATCGCTGCGAGCGATCCATCAGGCGCACATCCTCCTCGACGACGTGCGCGTGCCGCTCGACGCCGTGCTCCCCGGCACGAAGAGCTTCAAAGATGCCTCCACCGTGCTCTACGCGACCCGCTCGGGGGTCGCGTGGTCGGCGCTCGGTCATGCGACGGCCTGCTACGAGGCGGCGCTCGCGTACGCGAGGGAGCGCGTGCAGTTCGGCAAGCCGCTCGCGAAGTTCCAGATGGTGCAGGAACGCCTCACGCACATGCTCGAGGACCTCACCGCCATGCAGCTCTACTGCCGCCGCCTCGCCGACCTCGAGACCGCGGGCGAGCTGCGTCCGACGCAGGCGTCATTGGCGAAGTTCCACAACACCAGAGCCGCGCGTCGTGTGGCGTCGATCGCCCGCGACCTCCTGGGAGGCAACGGCATCCTGCTCGAGAACGGCGTCATGCAGCACATGGCCGACATCGAGGCGATCCACACCTACGAGGGAACCGAGAGCGTCCAGGCGCTGCTGCTCGGCCGGGACATCACCGGCATGAGCGCCTTCGCCTGACGGTTCGCCCGCCGCGGCCGACGATCAGTCGCAGCCGCAGCCGCCCGCCGGCGTCTTCACCATGAAGCACACGTCGCACACCCCGTAGTCCCGCTCGACGAGCTTCGGGGCGGCGGCGGCGCGAGGCGCTGCGGCCGTGCGCGGCGTGGTCGACCGCTTGGCCTTGACCGGTGCCGTCGGGAGGTATTCGCTCGGGTGGGTCACGTAGAAGTACGGCGCCCGCCCGTCGCTCGGCTGCAGTCTCAGCGGCGTGGAGCCGACGACGACGAGCTCGTCCTCGGCGAAGCCGTTGGTGTACGTGCGTCCGATGTGGAGTGAGGCACCAGCACCGCGGCGCACGGCCTCGATGTATCGGCCGCGGTCGATGTAGGTGGAGATGCCGACCGCGTCCGTGATCGCGGCGATGAACTCGTGGTTCTCCACAGCGATGCGGTGCGCGCGAAGCGCCTCCGCCAGCGATCGGTACGGACGGGAATTGCCGGTGGGGGTCGGGCCCTGGACTTCGTTCATCTCTTCAAGGATCTCACGTCGCGAGGGAGAAGACGGGCGCGTGGGTCGCGGGAGGCCCTCTTCTGCTCAGGCGGCCGTCCGGCCAGGATGGTTCCATGCGCTACGACATCCCCTCCCCGATGCTGGCGAAGGCGGCAGCATCGGTCCCCGATCCGGCGAAGACCCCCGGCGGGCTCCTGTTCGAGCCCAAGTGGGACGGATTCCGCGGGCTGATCGCCTGGGACGGCGAGACGGTCGAGATCGGCTCGCGCGGCGCCAAGCCCCTCACTCGCTACTTCCCGGAGCTCGTCGAGGCCATCCCGCGCGTGCTTCCCGGGCCGTGCCTGCTCGACGGGGAGATCGTCGTCGCCACGGGCCCCGCCGGCGCCCAGCGTCTCGACTGGGAGGCGCTGAGTCAGCGCATCCATCCCGCGGCGTCGCGCGTGACGAGACTCGCGACCGAGACGCCGGCGATGTTCGTCGCCTTCGATCTGCTCGCGATCGATGACGACGACCTCCTCGACCGGCCGTTCGCCGAGCGACGCGAACGACTCGAGGCGCTCATGGCGGGGGTCGAGCACCCGCTGCACATCACGCGCACCACCCGTGAGCGCGACGCCGCGGTGCGCTGGCTCGCCGAGTTCGAGGGTGCAGGCCTCGACGGCGTCGTCGCCAAGCCCCTGGACCAGCCGTACGCGCCGGGCAAGCGCACGCTGATCAAGGTCAAGCACGCGCGCACGGCCGATGTCGTCGCGCTCGGATACCGCGTCCACAAGTCCGGCTCCGGCGTGGGATCGCTGCTGGTGGGCCTGTACGACGACGACGGCACCCTGCGGCAGGTCGGCGGCGTGGCCGCATGGAGCGACGCCCGCCGGCGCGAGCTGGTCGACGAGCTCGCGCCGCTCGTCGAGCGCGACGACGCCGGAGACGCCGTCACGGGCGAGAGCGAGCGGTCCCGCTTCAGCGGCTCGAAGGACGTGTCATTCGTGCGGCTGCGCCCGGAACGGGTGCTCGAGGTGCGCTACGACCAGCTGGAGGGCGCCCGGTTCCGACACACCGTGCAGTTCGAGCGCTGGCGCCCCGACCGCGAGGCCCGATCCTGCACCTACGCGCAGCTCGACACCGTCGCCGGCTACGACCTCGCCGACGTCATCGGCTGACGCTCTCGCGGTCGGCGTCACGCGTCGACGGGCTCTCCGTTCGCGTCCCAGTTGGCGGCGACCTTCTTGCTCGGCTGCACGCGAGGCGGCTCTCCGGGCATCTTCGGGAACTCGGGCGGGAACGGCAGCTCGCCGAGGCCGGACTCCTTGTCGCGCTCCCACCATTCCAGCAGCGTGTCGATACGGCCGGGAGCGTTCTGCTTCCCCGCCCAGGGGTCGCCCCCGTCGGCCAGCCGCTGCGGGATGCTGCGCACCGTGAAGGTCGACGGATCGAGGTCATCGAGCTCCTCCCAGCGCACGGGCGTCGACACCGTCGCTCCGGGGAGCGCGCGCGGACTGTACGCGCCGGCCATCGTGCGGTCGCGGTTGGCCTGGTTGAAGTCGATGAAGATGCGCTGGCCGCGCTCCTCCTTCCACCAGTTCATGGTCACCTGCTCGGGCATGCGTCGCTCGAGCTCCCTGCCTGCGGCGATCACGGCGTGCCGCACATCGAGGAACTCATGCGTCGCCTCGATGGGGGCGAACACATGGATGCCGCGGTTGCCGCTCGTCTTGACGAACGCCTCGAGCCCGACCTCGGCGAGCACCTCACGGAGCGCGTGAGCAGCCGGAACCGCGTCGGAGAAGCCCGTCCCGGGTTGCGGATCGAGGTCGATCCGCAACTCCACCGGATTGTCGGGATCCGTGGCGAGCGACGCCCACGGGTGGAACACGATCGTGTTCATCTGCCCGGCCCACACGATCGCGCTGGGTCGGTTGAGCACGAGCTGCGGATGCCGTCGGCCGCTGTTGTAGGTCAGGTCGACCGCATCCACGAAATCGGGCGTGCCCTTGGGCGGGTTCTTCGAGAAGAACCCCTGGGGCCGCTCGTCCTTCGCGGATCCGACGCCGTCGCGGAAGCGCTCGAGGGAGACCGGGCGGTTGCCGTTCGCCTCGAGGAAGGGGACGGCGACGATCTGGAAGTACTCGGCCAGCTCGGCCTTCGTGATGCCGACGTCGGGCCAGATCACCTTGTTCGGGCTGGAGAGCGCGACCTCGCGCTCTCCGTCGGGGTCGACGACGGTCAGGGTCACGCGTTCGGAGGCCATGCTCCGACCCTAGGGCGCACTCTCGGCGTGCGGAACCCCGTCAGTCGCCCTCAGCCACATCGAGCGTGAGCACGGGCGCAAGGGCATCGCGTTCGATCACCATGGTCGGGCCGGCCGGATCGACGACGATGCCCGCCATGTCCGGATGGGTCGAGACCGTCTTCGCCAGCTGCTCGGGATCGTACGGGAGGGGCCGGTCCCCGCGGCCCATCGCGATGACCTCCAGCGGGTGGGAGAACAGCTGCAGGAAGCGCCGGCCGTCAGGGGTCTGCGCCTCCGCGATGCCGACCTGTCCGGTCCCGGCGCCGTCGTTGACCGCGACCCACATCCGCTTCGCGGCGAGAGCCTCGGCGAGCCGGGCGGTCGAGTCCTGCTCGCGCGGCCCCGAGATGATCGACTTGACCGTCATGTCGACGTCGGCCTGCTCGAGGGCCTTCTGCAGGAGCTCGGTCGGGAAGACCACTCGGTGCGGAGCCGAGGCGTTGTCGACGATCAGGCCCGCGAAATCGCCGGTCACGACCTGCTGCAGCACCGAGGTGACGGGCTGGGCGACCGCGGACGTCGCGGTGGGGTCCTTCTCGAGCTGCACCGAGTCGCGCACGGCGGCCGCCGAGCTGAACCCGAGCATGAACTGGCGGTCGCCGTCGCGGACGACGGCGACGGACAGCGGCTTGCCCTCGCTGATCTGAGCCCGCGCATCGCCGTTGACCCTGATGTACAGGTGGCCCTGGAGAGCCTGGCGCAGCACGCCGAGCAGCTGCTCGTTGGTCGCGCCCTTCTCGATCTCCTTCAGCGACTCGCGAAGGAGCACGTTGTCCTTCATACCCGCCACGGTCTCGGTCTGCTCCGGGGGCAGAGCCGGTGCCAGCGGAAGGCGCCGCTCGGGAGCAGGAGCCGGAGCCGGAGCGGCTGCCGGTGCGCTCGCGGTGGTGGGCGCACCGGACGCCGACGGAGCGGCATCCGCATCCGGAAGAGAGATCTCGGGCCCCGCCTGCGCGCCCACACCGCGGAACGCCTGTACGGAGATGCCGATGGTCGGCGTCGTCTCCGGGGCGGCCGTCGGGTCAGCGGTCGCGGCCTCTGTCGCGTCCGCGGACTCGAGGGGCGCGGACTCGGCGTCATCCGCTGCAGCGGGGGTCTCGGTCTCGGACGGCTCGACGACAGCGTCGTCGGACTTCTTTCGGCGGGAGAACAGGGCCATATCGCCCAGCCTAACCCGCGTCAGGACGAGATCTTCTCGATCGGCGCGACCTTGATCAGCAGCTTCTTCTGCCCGGCCGAATCGAAGCGGACGTGCGCGATGCGCTTCGCGCCCTCCCCCGTCACGGCGTCGACGCGCCCGTCTCCGAAGTCCGCGTGCCGGATGCGGTCGCCGACCGCGAGCTCGAGGTCTCCGTTGTCCCGCATCTTGGCTGTGACGCGGTTCGGGAACTTGTCCATCGCAGTGGAGAGCGGCGTCAAGGAGTCGCGGCCGGGAAGCGGCTTGACCCCGAACCGATCGTTCGACCCCGAGCCGCCGAACCCACCCGAACGGCGTGCGTTGAGGGCGCGCGACTGCGTGCCGCCGCGGGAGTTCACGTCGCCCGGCGATTGACGCCAGTCGATGAGACCCGCCGGGATCTCCTGCAGGAAGCGACTTGGCATCGCCACGGAGACCTCGCCGAACTGCGCCCTCGTCATGGCGAGGGAGAGATGCAGCCGCTTGCGCGCCCGCGTGATGCCGACATAGAACAGCCGGCGCTCCTCCTGCGGGCCGCCCGGCTCCCCTGCCGAGATGCGGTGCGGGATGAGGTCCTCTTCGACGCCCGTGACGAACACGGCGTCGTACTCGAGCCCCTTGGCCGTGTGCATCGTCATCAGCGACACCGAGCCCGACTCGTCGTCGAGGTCGTCGGCGTCCGACACCAGTGCGACCTCGGTGAGGAAGTCGACGATCGTGCCTTCCGGGTTGTTGCGGGCGAAATCGCGTGCGACGGCGACGAACTCGTCGAGGTTCTCGACACGCGCTTCGTCCTGCGGGTCGCGGCTCGCGCGCAGGGCATCGAGGTAGCCGCTCTTGGACAGCAGCACGCTGAGGCCGTCGGCGACGGTCGTCGGAGCGGGGACCTCGCCGGAGGCGGGCAGCATGATCTCGGTCGCCTCCGCCAGCACGGCGTCGAGCTGTGCGATGCCGGCCTGGATCTTCGGGCCGAATCCGAGCTGGTCGGGCACCGAGAGCGCCTGACGGAACGTGATGCCGTGGTCCTCGGCGAATCGCGCGATGGCGGTCTCGGTGACGTCGCCGATTCCGCGGCGCGGCTTGTTCAGGATGCGGCGCACCGCCATCTCATCGGCGGGGTTCGCCACGGCGACGAGGTAGGCCAGGGCGTCCTTGATCTCGGCGCGCTCGTAGAACTTCGTGCCGCCCATGATCTTGTAGGGCACTGCCGAGCGGATGAAGATCTCCTCGAGAGCACGGGACTGCGAGTTGGTGCGGTAGAACACGGCCATCTCGGAGTACGGCATGCCGGCTCGGCGCAGCGCCTCGACCTCGTCGGCGACGAACTGCGCCTCGTCGTGCTGCGAGTAGCCGGTGAAGCCGACGATCATGTCACCGTCGCCCTTGTCGCTCCAGAGCTTCTTGTCCTTGCGGTCGAAGTTGTTGCCGATCACGGCGTTCGCGGCCGACAGGATGTTCTGCGTCGAGCGGTAGTTCTGCTCGAGCAGCACGACGCGCGCCCCGGGGAAGTCGCGCTCGAACTCGCTGATGTTGCGGATGTCCGCACCGCGGAAGGCGTAGATCGACTGGTCGGAGTCGCCCACGACGGTCAGCGACGCCCCCTCCAGCTCGGGGGTCGTCTCCGGTTCGAAGATCATCATGCCGTTGGAGGCGTACGGGTCGGGCGAATCCCCCGAGACCGGTCGCGTCAGCTCGTGGATCAGCGCGTACTGGGCGTGGTTGGTGTCCTGGTACTCGTCGACGAGGATGTGTCGGAACCGGCGGCGGTAGGTGTCCGCCACCTGCGGGAACGCCCGGAAGAGATAGACGGTCTGCCCGATCAGGTCGTCGAAGTCGAACGCGTTGGCCTTCTGCAGCTGGCGCTGGTAGTCGGCGAACAGCTCGACGAAGATGCGCTCGGCGGGGTCGCTCATGTTCGCCTGGCGCGCGTACGCCTCGGCATCCGACAGCTCGTTCTTCAGCTTCGAGATGCGGGACTGGACGGATGCCGGGGTGAGGCCGTATGCGTCTGCCTCGTGCTCTTTGACCAGCCGCTTGATCAGCGCCCGCGAGTCGCCGGAGTCGTAGATCGTGAACGACTTCGTGAAGCCGAACTGCTCGGCCTCGCGCCGCAGGATGCGCACGCACGCCGAATGGAACGTCGAGATCCACATGCCGCGTGCGGCCTGACCCACGATGGCCTCAACGCGCTCGCGCATCTCACCGGCCGCCTTGTTGGTGAAGGTGATCGCGAGGATCTGGCTCGGCCACGCCTCGCGTGCCCGGAGCAGCGACGCGATGCGTCGTGTGAGCACGCTCGTCTTGCCCGAGCCGGCGCCGGCGACGATCAGCAGCGCCGGGCCGCGATACGTCACGGCCTCGAGCTGCTGAGGGTTGAGGCCGGCGAGGAGATCGTCCTGTCCTTCGGGTCCTGCGGCGCGGGGGCCGGCGGTTCCGGGGACGATGAGGGGGGCTTCTGTCATGGCTCTACGAGTCTAGGCGGAGGCACCGACATCGAGACGGTCGGGTGAGACCGCACAGGGCGTCGTCGGGCTTGGCATCCGCAGACGCCCGACCTATCGTGGGAACCGGACGCCCATCGTCGGGAGGGCGCATGCCGAGGGGGAACTCGACAATATGGCGGAGATCGAAGTCCACAGCGACGTGTACGACGTCGCGCGAGCTGCCTTGACCGAAGCGGCGTCGAAGCTGGCGGCAGCGCGGGGCACCGTCTCGTCGGCAGTGCCCGCCATGGCGTTCGGTCCCATCGGAGCATTCATCCCGCCCGTGCTCAACTCGGTCGGCAGTGTCGTCGAAGGCGCCGCCGGGTTCGTCGGGACGGTGTCGCAGCGCACTGCTGACGGCGTGCAGACGGCTGTCGAGGGCTTCCGCACCGTCGACGAGAACGGCCGCGCCGACCTCGACCGCATCGCCGCGGAGAGCTGACGTGAGCACAGCCGTCCTCCCCGAGGCCGACAGCGCGGCGTCCGCGCTCGGCTCAGGAAGCTGGAGCAGTCAGCTCCCCTCCGGCGGCGCGGCCGGTGACGACTGCGGAGGCGGTCTCGGCGGGTTCGCGTCCGAGATCATGCGCTTCGTCCGTCCGCTCGAGGAGCTGCTGGAGCGCGTGACGGGCGATCCTGCCGGGCTCTATCAGGCGTCGCACGCCTGGGAGACCTACGCGGGTGACGTGCAGTCCACCTCCGCGCTCTATCAGCGGGCGCTCACCCAGATCAGCGGGCAGGTGCAAGGGCTGACCGCGGCGGTGGTCGAGGGCGCGCTGACCGTCATGTCGGCGGCGACGCACTCGATCGCCGACTGGGCCAAGGTCATGAGCCAGGCCCTGCAGCTGTGCGTGCGCGCGGTCGAGATCATGCGGTCCCTCGTCTGCGCGGGCTTCGAGCTGCTGTCGACGATCGGCGGCGGCATCAAGGACCTGCTCTTCGGCAGCTGGCCGTGGGAGCTCGACAAGAAGGCGCAGGTGATCCAGGAGTTCGCGGACAACTGCGCGCAGGTCGTCGCCGAGGCTACCGCGAACGTCGACCGCGCACTGCAGGCCCTGCGGGAGATGCTCCGGCTGGCGACCGACCTCTACCGCGCGATCATCCCGTTCCACCAGCGGCTCGAAGACCTGCTCGGCCAGCTGCTCGAGCAGTTCCCGCCGGGCAAGCTCCTCGGACCCCTGGGCGGGCTCCCCGGGCTCATCCCGCCGGGCGACATGGGCGACACGTACCAGCCCGGCCCCACGCCCTACGCGGGGTCGGACCACCGATTCATCGGCGAGTACGAACTCGGCTACGCCCACCAGTTCGACCTCGGCCCCACGGACATGACGACGGAACAGCTGAATCAGATGCTCCAGCAGGAGTTCGGCCACGTCTTCCTGCCCTCCAGAGAGGGCGACAACTCGCAGCTCAACATGCAGCTCAGCGGCGAGGGGCAGACGATCAAGACCTCACTGTTCGGAATGGGCATCCCCGGCGTGACCGCGGGCGACATCGTCGTGCAGCAGGTGACCGACGACGGCTTCGTGATCGCCGCCCAGCCGGGACACCCGGAGTATCCCGGCGAGGTCGCCTTCCGGTTGCGCAACGTCGACGGCCACGGGGTGTTCGAGGTCACCGGCGCCTACGACGAGACCATCCTGTCGGGCATGGGATTCGGCGGGAACACGAACCCGGCCTACGCGGGCATCGCCGACGTCAGCATCTGGTCCGACATGCAATACCGACTCGAGGACATGATGCACTATGGCCGCTAAGCGCTGGCTCTCGATCTCCGCCGTCGCCCTCGGGGTCCTCGCGCTCGCGGGATGCTCGCTCGGAGCCGGACCCGCCGATGACGGCATCCCGCATGACGCGGCGTCCGGCGGCCAGACCCTGACCGAGATGAGGAGCTCTCTCGACGCGATCCCCGGGGTCGTCGTGACCGAGGTCGTCGGCGGCGACAAGCCGAACGTGAAAGGCAACACCGGGTACGCGGTCTCCCTCGAGATCGAGCCCGGCTACGCGATCGCCGACGGCGCCGCGCTGGTCGACTTCGTCGTCGCATCCGTGTGGTCGGTGCGCGAGGGCTACATGCCGAACGCGCGGATCGACATCCGCGTGCGCACCGCCCCGGACGCGGCGTTCGACGTCGCCTCCGCCGCCGCCGAAGCCGGATGGGTGGCGGATGCCGCCCCTCGACCCAGCACGTACAGCGCCGCCTCCATCGACGTCGGCGACGCGAAGGATCAGGGTGCGAAGAACCTCGAGCGCCTCGGATCGTGGCCGGGGGACGTGCCGGCGGCGCCGACTGACATCACCGTGAAGGAATGACGAGGAGCCACATGGACGACAGCGCGTTCGACATCGAAGAGGGCCTCGCATCTACCCGGCGACAGCTCGACGACATCAACAGACAGGCTCAGCAGAACCGGGAGCGCGCACAGGCGCTCGCCACCGACGTGGAGACGATCGTCGAATCCGTGCGCAGCCCTCGCGGAGAGGTCACCGTCCGGGCCAAGGTGGGCGGCAGGCTGGCGGGACTGGAGTTCGGCCCCGCGGCGGAGGCGCTGGAGCTCCCGGCCTTGGCCCAGCTCACCCTCGATACGATCGCGCGCGCTCAGCACCGCGCCATGGTCGCACTCGCAGAGCGGAGCGGTGAGCTCTTCGGCGCCGAGTCCGACATCGCTGCGAGCCTGAGATCCGATGCGGAACACGGATATCCGTCCGCCGAGGCGGGTGACCAGCCGTCATGGACCTGAAGATCGACCCCGACCGCCTCGCCGAGGCGGCCGCCGGCAACGCGGCAGCGGCCGCCTCGATCGTCGACTCGCTCGACGGCCTCGCCGGTGCCGCGCAGGACCTCCGCAACCGCTGGGAGGGCGAGGCGGAGGCGGCGTTCACCCGACGCTCGTCGGCGAACGACGCGCAGTGGCGCATGCACGCCGCGACCCTGCGTCTCGCATCCGAACGCGCCGCACGGCTCGCCGAGGAGTATCACCAGGCCGACGTCGACGGCGCGCGCGCGGTCCTCGGCCTCTGAGCGACGGCCCGAGCGCGTGCGGCGTCTCCACCGCCTCGCGCGGATGCGGCGAGCGGACAGGGGAAGAGGGTGCGCGGACTCGGTCCGCGCACCCTCTTCCGCTGATCCCCTTCGGGGTCAGGCCGTGCGGCGCCTGCGCCGTGCGATGAGAGCACCGGCGACCAGGAGGAGCACTGCCGCGACCAGCGCCGTGACAGGGAGTTCCGCACCGGTGGCAGCGAGCCCTCCCGCGGCCGTGATCCTGATGTCCGCCCAGCCGACGAGCTCGCCGGTCGCGGAGTACACCGCGATCCGATGAGCACCGATCGCGGCATCCGCCGGGATCGTGACCGTGATCGCACCGCTCGCGCTCGCGGCTCCCGAGACCAGCTGCACGGGCTCGGAGTACATCCAGACGGCGATGCGCTCCCCCGCGTGATCGGAGCCCGCGGACACCGTGACCCGCGAACCGCGCGCAGCGACCGCCGGGTTCACCGTCACGCCGTTGCGGTTGTCGTCCGTCAGCCCGGTTCCGGGCAGCGGCGGAGTCTGCCCGCCCGGTGTGCCCGGTGTGCCCGGGGTGCCCGGGGTGCCGCCGTTGCCGCTCTCGGGGCTGGGAAGCGTGCCCGTGCGCAGTGACTCCGAGGGGAAGCCGTCGGCGAACCACCAGACAGGGCGCTGACCGTCGACCGACAACGAGGCCGGGGCCGTGGCGAAGCCCTCGTTGTTGATGTCCGGCATCCCTGCGGGACGCGCGAAGTGCGCGATGCCCGGGTCCGCCCTGCCGTTCAGCGTGATCTGCGCCGACTCACCGTGGCATCCGTCGTCGCACACCGCCCACAGCACGTCGAGGACGCTGTCGTAGTCCAGTGCCATGACTCCGCCCAGTCCGGGGGCGATCTCCGAGACGAGCGTCGCCTCCCCGCCCGCGGCGAGCGCGAACGCGTAGACGTGACCGTTGTCCTCGACCGCGACGAAGAAGAGTCCGTCACCGTGCCCCGCGTAGTCCGCCGAGTCGTAGGCGGCGCCTGTGTTGACGTCGAACAGGGCGCCGTCGAGTGCCGTGTCGGGCACCCACTGGACCGCCTCCATGCCGAGGTTGGCTGTCACGTCCGGGAGGAACGCGGTGAGGTCCCACTCCTGCTCCGCGACGAGGTCACCGGCGGCGGCTTCGGGGTCGACCTTCAGGACGACGTTCTGATTCACACCCTTCGTGCTGTTGTCGCGCTCGGAGGCGACGTACACCGCACCCTGGCCGTCGACCGTGATGCCCTCGGTGTCGGGCCCCGCGGCGCCGGGGTTCGCGGCGTCCTTCTGGAACCGTACGCGCTTGCCGGATTCCCAGCCGGGGAGCTGGGTCACCGAGCCGTCGGCGTGCGCCTCGAGCTTCCAGATGCGGCCCTCGCCGTTGTCCACGGCCCAGAGGAACGCGCCGTCGGCCGTCTCCTGCACGTCGAGGCCCGAGCTGTCCTCGAGGAAGGTCGGGATGCTGTCGAGGGCCCGGACGTCCGCCGAGCCGGGCCACGGCGAGACCGCGATCTCTCCGGCGCAGAGGTTCGCGGCGCCCTTGGTCGGCTCGGCCGTCACGGCGAACACGCCGCTCGCGTCGGGGCAGCGCCCCCACGTCACGGCCGCGTGTCCGGCGCCCCAGGTCGTCGAGTCGATGAGCTGGTCTCCGTCGAACAGGCGCACGGTGTCGCCGTCGCCCAGGCCGAAGCCGAGCTGAGTGCGCTCGATCACGAGGTACCCGCCCGGGGCCACCGTGGTCGCCGCGGGGATCGTGTAGGCGTGCGTGTCATCGTCGTCCTTGACCACGATGCCCGAGACGTCGAGTGCGGTGGTCGTCGGGTTGACGAGCTCGATCCAGTCGTCCGGCGATCCGGCGTCCGACTCGACCTCGTTGATGCGCACCGGGTTGCCGCACGCGTTGCGCAGACCCTTGGTCGACACCGCGATGTCGGCGAACTCGCCCGTACCGTCCTCGCAGCGCGCGAGCACGCCGTCGGCGTGCGCGCTGTAGACGTGCTCGTCGACCACGTTCAGGGTCGTGTCGCGCAGGGTGACGGTGTCGCCGTTGCCGAGTCCGAAGACGAAGTCCGTGTTCTGATCGAACACGAAGTACGCACCCGGCTCGAGCACGGTGCCGGCGGGCAGCGGAGTGGTCTCGGCGGCGTGGCCGACCGGGTCGTCGTCCATCACCGACCAGCCGGACATGTCGACCGCTGCACTGCCGAGGTTGATGACCTCGATCCAGTCGGTCGCGTCGCCGTTGGACTCGATCTCGTTGACGACCACGTCGGGCATCACGCACGAGTTCGCGGCGCCCCGTGTGGCGGTGGCGAGCAGGAACGCGCCCTGGCCGTCGGGGCAGCGCGCGAGGGTGGCGGTGCTGGAGTCGCCTCCGATCGCGGCGTGGTCGGCCCACGGGAGGGTGTCGTCGATCTGCACTCCGGTCGCGTCGAAGAGGCGGATGCGGTCGGTGCTGCCGATGCCGATCGGGTCGCGGAACGCGGTCTCGGCGCCGTCGACCAGACCGGTCGATGCCTCGTCGACGACGAGGAACTCGCCCGGGGCGATCTGCGTGCCGGGCAGGAACTGCCAGCGGTGGTCGTCGGAGTTGTCTCGGATCTCGTAGCCCGAGATGTCCAGCATCGTCTCACCCGGGTTGTAGAACTCCACCCAGTCGGCGGGCTGCGAGTCGACCTCGTTGATGACGATCGTCCCGGGGGTCGACTCGTCCGACGCGAACACGTTCGCCGCCGATTTCGTCGCCTCGGTCGTCTCGGCCCATTCCACGGCGCCGGCGACGTCGCGTGCACCCCAGGTCGTCGCTGCGTGCGCCGTCCAGGACGTCTCGTCCACCAGCGCGGCGGTCGGGTCGAACAGGCGCACCTGATCGGCCTTGCCGAGGCCGAAGGTGAACGATCCGACGCCCGCGTCGAACTGGTCGAGCACCAGATAGGCGCCCGGTTCGACGATCGTGCCGGCCGGGATCGTGTAGGGCTCGTCGTCGGAATCGTCCTTGACGACGTAGCCGCTCAGGTCGACGGCCGTGGCCGAGGTGTTGAGGAGCTCGATCCAGTCGCCCGGCACCCCTCCGTTCGACTCGACCTCGTTGATGCGGATACCGGTTTCGGCGCCGGTGGCGGCGAGCGGCACGGCGAGCAGGGCGGCTGCGCTGAGGGCGCAGACCGTCGTGATCGCCGCCGCGGGGTGCAGGCGGGACATGGGGCTCCTGGATGGGCTCAGACGGGTGTGAGCCCAGACCATCGATCTCGGGTGGACGACGGACCCCTCGTCGGTGCACGGGAGGTGAACAGAGGGTGGCCATCTTCGGACGACGCCCAGCCCCCGGTGCGAGAATCGAGCCGTGCGCACCCTCCTCAACATCATCTGGCTGATCTTCGCCGGACTCGCCCTGTTCCTCGGCTACGTGCTGGCGGGCATCCTGCTGTGCATCCCGATCGTGACAATCCCCTGGGCCATCGCGTCGTTCCGCATCGCCCGCTACGCGATCTGGCCGTTCGGCCGCGAGATCGTCAGCAAGCCCACCTCCGGGGTCGGCTCCTTCCTCGGCAACGTGCTGTGGGTGATCCTCGCGGGCTGGTGGCTCGCGCTCGGGCACATCATCTCGGGCTTCGCCCTGTGCATCACGATCATCGGCATCCCGATGGGAATCGCGGACTTCAAGATGGTGCCGGTCTCGCTCATGCCGCTCGGCAAGGAGATCGTGTCGCGGCGCGGAGCCTTCGACCCCACCCTGTGAGGCACGTCGGCCGCTTCTAGACTGGGCGCGATGGATGCCGACCGTTTGATCGCCTGGGACGACGAACTCCGCCGAGCGCACACCCGCCTGCGTGCGGCCCTGGAGGCCACGCGCTCCGCGCTCGACGAGAACACGGACGCCCCGGACGCCGCGTCGGACCTCGCGCTCTTCTGCATCGGGTTCTGCTCGGCGCTCGACGGCCACCATCTGAGCGAGGACCGGGCGCTGTTCCCGGCCTTGCGAGAGGAGCATCCGGAACTGGGCGACGTCATCGACCGGCTGATGCAGGACCACTCGATGCTCGCCCACCTTCTGGGGGCTCTGCGCGCGGCCGCCGAGGGCGGCGAGAGCGCGGAGACGATCGAACGGCACCTCGACGGCGTCGGCGCGATCATGGAGTCGCACTTCCGCTACGAAGAGCGCGAGATCCTCGCTCCTCTGCGCGCGCTGCACCTCCGTGCGTCGGTGCCGGAGGCACTGGGTCCGCTCTGAGACGCCGCGCCCGGTCAGCCGCGGAAGAACCCGACGCCGAGATCCGGATGGTCGACGAACACCCCGTCGACGCCGGTGCGGGCGATCGCCGCCCACTCCGCCTCGTAGTCGCCGTAGGCGCTCTTGCCTCCCGAGCTCCGGAACTCCGGCGACAGGAACGCGTTCTCGGGCCGACAGGTCCAGGTGAACACCGTGAGCCCGCGGGCGTGGGCGTCGGCCACGATCGTGTTGCCCTTCTCGAGCAGCATCCGCTTGTTGACGCTGATGCCGTCGATGTCGCCGACGAGACGGTCGAGTCCGTCGGGCGCGACCGTGGCCCTGTACGTCGGCGCGCGCTTGCCCTCGGCGACCGTGAGGTCGTACGGGCGACCCGATGCCTCGATCAGGTAGACGTAGGACGCCGCGATGCCGCGGTCCTTGAGCTGTCTCAGCACCGTCGACTCGAAGGACTCGACGATCAGCGGCAGCTCGCCGTCGGCCCAGCCGGCCTCGCGCAGATCGCGCTCGATGAGAGGGGCCAGGTCGAGGCCGACGCTCGCGAAGTACGTGGCGTGCTTGACCTCGAGCACGACGCCGATCTCGCGTCCGTGCTCCTCCGAGCCCTCGCGGACGATGTCGAGGACGTCCGTGAGCCGCAGGATCGCCTGCGACCCGTTGAACGTCGCGCTCGACAGCCGCACCTCCGGGAGCCGTTCCCTGCTGCGCAGGGTCGACAGCTCCTCCCACGTGAAGTCCTCGGTGAACCAGCCGGTCAGCGCCTGCCCGTCGACACGCTTGGTCGTCTTGCGCTCGGCGAACTCAGGATGCTCGGCGACGTCCGTCGTCCCCGAGATCTCGTTCTCGTGGCGGACGATGAGCACACCGTCCTTCGTGACGACGACATCGGGTTCGACGGCGTCCACTCCCATCGCGAGTGCGAGCTCGTACGAGGAGCGACTGTGCTCCGGGCGGTAGCCGGGCGCACCGCGATGCCCGATGACGAGGGGAGATTTCCTGGGCACGCTCACAGCGTAGAACACCCAGGTGCCGCGCCCATCCGGGTATCGTGGAGGAAAGAGACCTACAGCCCCTTTGGAGTGAGGCCCACATGAGCAATTTCGCTTTCAACAACCCGGCGTTCCAGCAGCAGGATCCGCGTAACGTCGCGACCTACCCGGGGGCTCCGCAGGGCGCTCAGGGTGCGCAGGCCGCGTCGTTCCAGCACGGCACGATGGATGCCGCCGCGAACGCCCGACTGGAGGGCATGTACGCCGCTCCCCCGGCCGGCGCGATCGAGACCGACCGCATGTCCGTCGAGGACACCGTCTGGAAGACGGCCGGCCTCTTCGCCATCCTGCTCGTCACCGCAGCCGTCGGCTGGTTCCTGACCCTGGGCGGCGTCGCCGCCCCCGAGCTGAACCCCTACGACCGCTTCGAGCCGAACCTGATGCCGTGGCTCGTCGGAGCACTGGGCGGTTTCGTCCTCGCCATGGTGATCACATTCACCTCGCGCAAGAAGGTCCGCCCCGCGCTGATCTTCGCCTACGCGGCCTTCGAGGGCCTCTTCATCGGTGGCATCTCGGCGTTCTTCGAGGTCATGTGGCCCGGCATCGTCGTCCAGGCGACCCTCGCCACGGTCTCGGTGGTCGGTGTGACCCTCGCCCTGTTCGCGAGCGGCAAGATCCGCGCATCCAAGAAGGCCACGAAGATCTTCATGATCGCCATGGTCGGCTACCTCGTCTTCTCGCTGCTCAACCTCGTGTTGATGTGGACCGGCGTCCTGCCCCAGGATCAGGCGTTCGGCCTCTACAGCGCCCAGATCTTCGGCATTCCGCTCGGACTCATCATCGGCGTCCTGGTCGTCATCATGGCCGCGTACTCGCTGGTGCTGGACTTCGACCAGATCCAGCAGGGCGTCCGCAACGGCGCTCCCCGCAAGTACGGCTGGCTCGGTGCCTTCGGCATCATGGTCACCGTCGTGTGGCTGTACGTCGAGATCCTGCGTCTCATCGCGATCGTCCGCGGCAACAACTGACGCGAACACCGTTCGGCAACAGGCCCGTCTCCTCGGAGGCGGGCCTCTTGCCATATCCGGAGGCCTCGACGCAAGGGGTTGGCTGATAAACAGCTGAGAGGGCACAGTAGAAGTACGAGCCGCGGCACCCCGCGGCTCACGAAACAAAGGAGCTGAACATGAGCTTTCTCGGATTCCTTCTTCTCGGCCTGATCGCCGGAGCCATTGCGAAGCTGATCCTTCCCGGCAAGCAGGGCGGCGGATGGTTCATCACCCTCCTGCTCGGCGTCGTCGGCGCCCTCCTCGGTGGGTGGCTCGGCAGCCTGATCCTCAACCGTCCTCTCACGGAGTTCTGGGACCTCGGCACGTGGCTTCTCGCCATCGGCGGCTCGATCATCGTGCTGCTGATCTACGGCCTGATCGTCAACCGCGGCAGCAAGGCCCGCAGCTGACATCACCTGCAGCATGCGGAACCGCCCTCTTCCCCAGCGTCGCTGGAGAAGAGGGCGGTTCTCTTGCTGTGGGGCGACGGGCTCAGCGTCCGGCGGCCTTCGCCTGCAGCAGCGCACGCTCCCGGTCGTTGCCGGCGAGTGCGGCGGCCACCGCGAACTCGCTGCGGGCCTCGTCGGGCCGCCCGAGCCGTAGCAGCAGCTCCGCGCGCGTCGCGGGCAGCAGATGGTAGCCCGGCAGGGCACCGGAGGCGGCGAGGCGGTCGATGATCGCCAGAGCGGATGCCGGGCCCGTCGCCATCGCGACTGCCGCCGCCCGATTCAACTCGACGACGGGCGACGGAGCGAGACGGCCCAGGGCCTCGTAGAGGACGACGATGTGCTCCCAGTCGGTCTCCTCGACGGAGGGCGCGAGGGCATGGCGCTCGGCGATGGCCGCCTGCAGCCCGTATGCACCGCGGCCTGGTCCGATCGCATCCGCCGCGGCCAGCGCGGCCCGACCCCGAGCGATGCGTCCGCGATCCCAGCGGCGCCGGTCCTGATCGGCGAGCAGGACCGGTTGTCCTTCCGCATCCACGCGAGCGGGGAATCGCGCGGCCGTCAGCTCCATGAGCGCGAGCAGACTGTGCACGTCGCGTTCACGCGGCATCAGCGCGACGAGCACCCGGGTGAGGCGGATCGCCTCCAGGCTGAGCTCAGGCCGCATCCAGTCCGACCCGCTGCTGGCGGCATGGCCTTCGTTGAAGATCAGGTACAGCACGCCCAGGATCCCTCCCAGGCGCTCGCGATGCTCGTCGTGCGACGGCATCTCGAAGGGCACGTGCGCCGCGGCGAGCGTCTTCTTCGCGCGCACGATGCGCTGCTGCACAGTCGCGGTCGGCACCAGGAACGCGCGGGCGATCTCCTCGCTCGACAGCCCGCCGACCACGCGCAGCGTGAGAGCCACCTGCGCCTCCCGCGACAGCACGGGGTGGCACGAGATGAAGATCAGTCGCAGGACGTCGTCGTCGACGGCATCCGGGTCCCACGGCGGTGCGTCCGCCGCCTCCGCCTGCTCGCGCTCGAGGTCGTGCGCGATCACCGCGAGGCGATCGTCCAGTCGCTCCCGGCGCCGCCAGCCGTCGACGGCCTTGCGCTTCGCCACCGCCGTGAGCCAGGCCGCGCCGTTGCGCGGCACGCCGTCTATCGGCCACTGCCGCAGCGCATCGAGCAGCGCCTCCTGGGCGAGATCCTCGGCGAGACCGAAGTCGCCGACCATGCGCGTCAGGGTCGCGACGATCTTCGCGGACTCGATGCGCCACACAGCGGCGACGGCCCGCTCCGCGGTCCCCTCCCGGGGTGCGGAGCGCGCCGTCTCGCCGTCGTCGAAGAGGGTCATCTCACTGCTGAGCGCGACGCGCCTCTTCCTCTTCGCGCCAGCCCTTCTCCTTCTCGATCCACTCGTTGTCAGCGGGGAAGTCCGATTCGTCGGTCACCCGACGCACCTCGAGGAACGATCCGGGTCCGAGCGGCGCACGACTCGCCCACTCCGCCGCCTCTTCGCGACTCGACACCTCGAGGATCCAGAACCCGTTGAAGAGCTCCTTCGTCTCGCCGTAGGGGCCGTCGGTGATGAGCGGCTTCTCGGCGCTGAAGTCGACGACGAAGCCCTCGGCGGCGTCGGTCAGGCCCTCGCCCGCAGCCAGCACGCCGGCCTTGATCATGGACTCGTTGTACTTGCCCATGGCCTCGATGACCTGCTCGAACGGCATCTCCTTGTACGCCTCGACGGCCTCGTCGTTCGAGCGCATGATCAGCATGTACTTCATGGTGTTCTCCTCCGTGGGTGGGGCCGGGATTCGACCCTCTCATTGAAGACGTCGAACGGGAACGCCGAGGATCGACATCGCCCGAGAAAAAAGTGCGGAAAGGACCGCGGGGTCAGTCGAGCTCGTCCACCGCTGCGCGGATCGCATCGGCCGACGCCCTCAGCAGCTCCGTCTCGTGCGCGCTCATCGGAGTCTCCCCCAGCGGCTCGGCGCCTCGAGCCCCGACCACCGACGGCACCGACAGTGCCACACCGTGGATGCCGTACTCGCCGTCGAGCACGCTCGCCACGGGCAGCACGGCGCGCTCGTCACGGAGCACCGCCTCGGCGATGCGCGCGCAGCTCACGCCGATCGCCAGGTTCGTCGCGCCCTTGCCGCGGATCACGGCATACGCGGCGTCACGCACCTCCACCGCGATGCGGTCGAGCTCCTCGGCGGTGAAGGGCTCGGCGGCCGGCCAGTCGAGGATGGGCACCGAGCCGATCGTGGCGTTCGACCACAGCGGGAACTCGGTGTCTCCGTGCTCGCCGACGATATCGGCATGGACGCTCGCCGTGTTGACATGAGCGCGATGGGCGAGGCGCCACCGCAGACGCGAGGTGTCGAGCACGGTTCCGGATCCGAAGACCCGATGCGGCGGCAGGCCCGAGACGCGCTGCGCGACGACCGTCATGACGTCGGCCGGGTTGGTGACGATGATGAACACCGCGTCGGGGGCCCGCTGCAGGAGCTGCGGCATGAGGCGCTCGAGCAGGCGCGCGTTGATGCCGGACAGCTCCATCCGCGTCTGGCCCGGCTGCTGCTTGGCCCCTGCCGTGACGACGATGACGTCGCTGCCCTCGACGACCGAGAGGTCGGACCCGCCGCTCACCATCGCCGAGGTGAACTGCGTGCCGTGCGCGAGGTCGAGCACCTCGGCATCCACCTTCTCCGTCGCGATGTCGTAGAGAGCGACCTCCGCGGCGCTCCCCCTGATCAGCGCCGCGTACGCCACGCTCACCCCCACGCTGCCCGCACCGATCACCGTGAGTTTCGTCCGCGCCTTGGTCATGACCCCATCCTGCCGGATGAGACGCGAACGGGCACGGACCGGATGGTCCGTGCCCGTTCTGCGGGTCAGGCGGGGGCGAGCGGCGTGCTCACTCCCACTCGATGGTCCCCGGCGGCTTCGAGGTCACATCGAGCACCACGCGGTTCACGTCGCGGACGCCGTTGGTGATGCGGTTGGAGATCTTCGACAGCACGTCGTACGGCAGACGCGTCCAGTCGGCGGTCATCGCGTCTTCACTGGACACCGGACGGAGGACGATCGGATGCCCGTAGGTGCGGCCGTCTCCCTGCACGCCCACCGAGCGGACATCGGCGAGCAGCACGACGGGGCACTGCCAGATCTCCTGGTCGAGGCCGGCCTTCGTGAGCTCCTCGCGAGCGATCGCATCGGCCTCGCGCAGGATCTCGAGGCGATCGGCCGTGACCTCGCCGATGATGCGGATGCCGAGACCGGGGCCGGGGAACGGCTGTCGCCCGACGATCGCCTCGGGGATGCCGAGCTCGCGGCCGATCGCGCGGACCTCGTCCTTGAACAGGGCGCGCAGCGGTTCGATGAGCTCGAAGTCGAGGTCGTCGGGCAGACCGCCGACGTTGTGGTGCGACTTGATGTTCGCGGTGCCCGCGCCGCCGCCCGACTCGACGACGTCGGGGTACAGGGTGCCCTGCACGAGGAACTTCACCGGTGCGCCGCCGGAGGCCTTCGCCTCGGCGACGAGATCGAGCTGCACCTTCTCGAACGCGCGGATGAACTCGCGACCGATGATCTTGCGCTTCTCCTCGGGGTCGGTGACGCCCTTGAGGTGGCCGAGGAAGGTGTCGGCGGCGTCGACCGTGATGAGGCGGACGCCGGTGGACTCGACGTAGTCCTTCTCGACCTGCTCGCGCTCGCCCTTGCGGAGCAGCCCGTGGTCGACGAAGACGGCGGTGAGCTGGTCGCCGATCGCCTTGTGCACCAGGGCCGTCGACACCGCGGAGTCGACCCCGCCGGAGAGAGCGGAGATGACGCGCGCGTCTCCGACCTGCTCGCGGATGCGCTCGATCTGCTCGGCGATCACGTTGTCGCTGTTCCAGTCGGACGCGAGGCCCGCGCCCTTGTGCAGGAAGTTCTCCAGCACCCGCTGCCCGTGGTCCGAGTGCTTGACCTCGGGGTGCCACTGCACCCCGTAGAAACCGCGCTCCTCGTTCGCGAACGCCGCGACCTTGGTGGCCTCGGTGGTCGCGAGGACCTCGAATCCCTCGGGTGCCGTGGCGACCTGGTCGCCGTGGCTCATCCACACGTTCTGCGCCGAGGGCTGTCCGCCCAGCAGCATCCCGCCATCGCCCGAGATCACCGCGTCCGTCGCGCCGTACTCGCGCAGGCCCGTGTGCGCGACCTCGCCGCCGAGGGTCTGCGCCATGTACTGGAAGCCGTAGCAGATGCCCAGCGTGGGGACGCCGAGGTCGAAGACCGCGGGATCGAGGCGCGGAGCGCCCTCCTCGTACACCGACGACGGACCGCCGGAGAGGATGATCGCGACCGGGTTCTTCTCGGCGATCTCGGCGGCCGTGGCCGTGTGCGGCACGATCTCGCTGTAGACGCCGGCCTCACGGACTCGACGGGCGATCAGCTGCGCATACTGCGCGCCGAAGTCGACGACGAGCGCAGGGCGCTGCTGGGTCTCGGACTGTTCGGTCAACGGACACCTTCCGGGGCAGGGGTCGAGGCCTCGGCGGCCTCGCGGGTGGCGAGATAGGTCTTGACCTCGCGGGCGACGACCGTCTCCATGAAGAAGGACAGCAGCGGCACGACGCCGCCGAGTGCGAGGAGGATGAACCGCGGGAACGGCCAGCGCATCAGGCTCCACATCCGGAAGCACGCGAAGAGGTACACGACGTAGAACCAGCCGTGCGCCACGAGGATGAACAGCGAGATGTTGAACCCGTCGCCCAGCGACGTCATCTCGCACGAGTTCGTCATCGGCGCGAACAGCGACCACCACTCGCAGTCGGGTCCGGCGATGACGCCGGCGAACCAGAGGGGTCCGCCCGAGCCTCCGGCGAAGAGTTCGAGGTGGATCGGCGTGTACTTGAGCACCATCTCGGCCAGCAGCAGGAGCAGCATGACTCCCGTGATGATCGACGCGATCTGGTAGAACTTCAGCGCACCACGGATCGCCGGAAAGCTGGCGACTTTCGGTTCGGGCATGCCACCAGTCTACGCGGCACGGATCGTGCGCCGATCCGCTGTCGCGGCGCGGGCGGGCGCGCTAGACCGCGTCGAGATCCGTCTCGAGCAGCGCGGCCAGCTCGTCCAGCGCCTGCTCGGCATCGTCGGCATCGGAGCGCAGGGTGACGGTCGTCCCCTTCGACGCCCCGAGACCCATGAGCGCGAGGATGCTTCCCGCGTTGAGCTCCGCGCCGCCGTTCGCCGAGATCGTCACGGGGATCCCCTTCTCCTTCACCGCCGCGACGAACAGCTTCGCCGGCCGTGCGTGCAGGCCGGAGCCGCTTGCGATGATCGCCTGTCGTTCTGCCATTTCCGTCTCCCTGTTCCCTCTGTGGTCGTACTCTGCCGATGTGCCGCCGGTCACGCCGTCACCGCGACCGCTGATCCCTCGCGTGCTGTCCTCGACCGCGCGAAGCGCTTGAGGCCGACGATCGCGAAGGCGCTGACGAGGGTTCCCGCCACGAGCGCGAGCAGGAAGCCCCAGATCGGGTTGATCGCGAAGAAGACGAAGATCCCGCCGTGCGGGGCGAGCGACTGCACCGACAGCGCCATGCTCAGCGCACCCGTCACCGCGCCACCCAGCATCGACGCCGGGATCACCCGCAGGGGGTCTGCAGCGGCGAACGGGATCGCGCCCTCGCTGATGAACGAGGCGCCGAGGAGCCACGCGGCCACCCCGTTCTCGCGCTCCACGGGGGTGAAGAGACGGCGGTCGAGCACGGTCGACGCGAGCGCCATCGCGAGCGGCGGCACCATTCCCGCGCACATCACGGCGGCCATGATGAGGTACGGCGTCGGATTGTCCGTCGAGGCGGAGGCGAGTCCGGCCGTGGCGAAGGCGTAGGCGACCTTGTTGACGGGGCCGCCGAGGTCGAAGCACATCATGAGTCCGAGGATCACACCGACGAGGACGATCCCCGAGGTGCCCGCGAGGCCGGTCAGCCACTCGTTCAGGACCAGCATCAGCCAGGCGATCGGTCGCCCGAGGAACAGCAGCATCAGACCGGATGCCGCCAGCGACGCCAGGAGCGGGATGATCACGACCGGCATGAGTCCGCGCAGCCATCTCGGCGCGTCGATCCGGCCGATCGCCCAGGCGACCGTACCGGCGAGCAGACCTCCGACGATGCCGCCGATGAATCCGGCGTTCATGAGGACCGCGACCGCACCGGCGACGAATCCCGGTGCGATGCCCGGCCTGTCCGCGATGGCGAAGGCGATGTATCCCGAGAGCGCCGAGACGAGGAAGCCCATCGACGTCGCGCCGATCACGAACAGCACGGATCCGATGTACTGGCCGAGCCCACCGGCGGGCAGATCCCACAGCGCGTTCTCGAGCACCACTGTGAACGCGCGGTTGTCGGCATTCACCTCGTACCCGCCGAACAGGAATCCGAGCGCGATGAGGAGCCCGCCGCCGGCGACGAAGGGGATCATGTAGCTCACACCCGTGAGCAGGATGCGCTGGATCCGACGGCCCAGCGACTGCGGGGCCGCCTCGGACGAGGCGCCGGATGCCGCGGAGCCGGCCGTGCCCGTCACCCTCGGCGCCGACGGATCGGCGGCTGCGGCGATCGCCTCGGCGATGAGCTGTCTCGGCTCCTCGATGCCGCGCTTGACGCCCGAGCGCACGACCGGCTTGCCGGCGAAGCGCTCCTGCTCGCGCACGTCGACGTCGACCGCGAAGATCACGGCATCCGCCTGATCGATGACGCTCTGCGGCAGCGCCTTGTAGCCGCTGGATCCCTGTGGCTCCACGACGAGATCGACGCCGTCCTCGCGGCCCGCCGCGGTGAGCGCATCCGCGGCCATGAAGGTGTGCGCGATGCCGGTCGCGCAGGCCGTGACCGCGACGATCCTCGGCGTCGAGGGCCCCGCCGCTGTCGCCGGCGCGGTGACCGGCTCGGCGCTCTGCACCGCGACGGGCGACTCGGCGACGGGCTCATCCGAGATCGCGGCGTCGACGATGCGGACCACCTCGTCGGCGTCGCCCGCCGCGCGCAGAGCGGCGGTGAACTCGTCCTGCATGAGGCTGCGGGCGAGCTTGGAGAGCATCGCGAGATGAGCCTCGGCGGCGGTGTCCGGCGCCGCGATGAGGAAGACGAGGTCAGCGGGGCCGTCGGGTGCGCCGAAGTCGACGCCTGGCTCGAGCCGCGCGAACGCCAGGCTGGGGGTCGTCACGGACGGGCTCTTCGCATGCGGGATCGCGATGCCGCCGGGAAGGCCCGTCTCGTCCTGCTCTTCGCGCTTCCAGGCATCCGCGAAGAGAGCTTCGCCGCTGTCGGCGCGCCCGTGCGCGGCGACACGATCGGCAAGAGCGCGGATGACGGCGGCCTTGTCGGCGCCGAGCTCGGCGTCGATGCTGACGAGCTCGGCGGTGATGGTGTCGGACATGATGACCTCCAGTGGTCGTCAGGGGATCAGAAGGATCGAACGGTGATCTCGTGGTGCCCGAGGTCGGCCGGCGTCGGCACCTGGGTTCCGGGGAGTGATGCGGCGGCGGCGCCGTAGCGGATCGCCGAGGTGAGCCGGGCAGCCGGATCCGCACCGGCGATCGCGGCGAGCAGGTACCCCGCGAGCGAGCTGTCACCGGCGCCGACCGTGCTGACCACGTCGATGCGAGGCGCGGCGGCGACCCAGGCGCCCTGCGCCGTCACGAGGGCTGCTCCGGCTCCTCCGAGCGTGACGAGCGCGGCCTCGACCCGGGCGGGGACGATGGCGCGGACGGCGTCGACGATGGAGCGGGGGTCCTCCCCGTCGATGACGGTTCCGAGGAGCTCGGCGAGCTCCTCGTCGTTCGGCTTGATGAGGTCGACGGCAGCGTGCGAGACGACCTCCCGAAGCGCGGGGCCCGAGGCGTCGACGGCTATGCGCGGTGCACGCGCGCCCCATCGTTCGCGCAGCGCCCCGACGACGTCGACGTAGAGGGAGGCGGCGGTCGACTCGGGGAGCGAGCCGGCGAGCACCAGCCACTCGACATCCGCACACGCCTCGACGACCGCCTCGACGACCGCGGCGGTATCGGCGTCGGTCAGGGGGTGCCCGGGGAGATTGACCTTGGTGGTCACTCCCTCAGGGTCGGTGAGGGCGAGATTGGTCCGCACCTGCCGGGCGACCGGGACGGAGACCGTCGCGATACCCGTCGCTGCAAGCGGAAGTGCGTAAGGGTCATCGGTGGCGAGCGGAAGCACAGCCACGGTGTCGACACCCGCCGCGGCGACCACTCGCGAGACGTTGACGCCCTTTCCTCCCGCCTCTTCGCGCGCCGACCGGGCGGCCTGCACCTGCCCCGGTCGCAGGGCGGCACCGAGCGCGATCGTGCGGTCGAGCGCGGGGTTGACGGTCAGGGTCACGATCATGCGATCCAGACCTCCACGTCGGCGTCGGCGAGGTCGGCTGCGAGCTCCGCCGAGGGCTCGGCGTCCGTCACGAGCACGTCGATCTCGCGCAGCGATGCGAACGAGACGAGGAGCTCGCGGTCGTGTTTGCTCGAGTCGGCCACCAGGATCACACGACGGGCGGCACGGACGATGGCCGCCTTGACCGACGCCTCTTCGGGATCGGGGGTGCTCAGACCGAATCCCGCCGATATGCCGTTGGCTCCGATGAAGGCTACGTCGGGGCGCAGACGGCCGATCGTCGCGACCGTCTCGGCCCCCACCGCGGCGGCGGTGACTCCGCGGATGCGGCCGCCGATGACGGTCAGCGAGATCCCCTCCGCGACCGCCAGCACGGGAGCGATCGTCAACGAGTGCGTCACCGCCTCCACGCGAGTCCGGGATCCCTGAGGGGCGGCGGTGACGCGAGCAGACAGCGCATCGGCGACAGCGGCGGCCGTCGTGCCCGCGTCGATGAACACCGAGCCGCGGAAGTCGGTACCGAGAGCCTCGAGAGCGCGGACGGCGATGGCACGCTTCGCCGGACCGTGCTGCTGCACGCGCTCGAGAACAGAGGACTCGTTCGTGCTGTCGTCGTCCTTCGCGACCGCTCCCCCGTGAACCCGGACGAGGGAGCCGATCTCCTCGAGGGATGCGAGATCGCGGCGGATCGTCTCGGTCGTCACCTCGAAGCGCTGCGCCAGATCAACGACGGAGACCCGTCCTTCGTCCGCGAGGATCCGTTCGATCCCCTGCTGGCGCTCCATCGCGTACATCGCTGCTCCGTTGCTGGTGGAAAACTTTCCCACACAGTACAACACGAAACAATACAAACACAACTGTCCGGATGTGGTTTCACCTGCGCAACCAGGGACCACGCAGCGACGGCGAAACGGGCCGGAGGATCACTCCCCCGGCCCGCTTGGTCATGGCGTCAGATCAGAACCGCCCGTCAGAACCATCCGTTGAGGAGGTCCCACAGCCAGTCGATGATGCCGCCGATGATCCCTCCGATGCCGCCGGCCCGGTTGACGGTCACCGTGGCCGTCGCCTCGTCGCCGTCGGCCTGCGAGACCGCCACCGTGTACTTGCCGGGCTGCGCGCCCTTGGGCACGGTCACCGAGCTCGAGAAGGTGCCGTCGGCCTTGACCTGGACGGTGCCGACCGCGATCGGCTGACCCTTCTTGGGTCGCAGCTCCACGGCCACGGTCTCGCCCGGCTCGTAGCCCTCACCCGTGATCTGCAGCTTCTTTCCTGCAGTCACCTTCGAGGAGCCGAGGTCGATGGTGCCCGCGAACTCCGCCGGCTCCTCACCGGCGATCGTGAACGGCACCTGCACCGTGGTTCCCGTGGACGGGACCAGGACGGTCAGCTGCTGGTCGCCGAAGACGCCCGTCGGGACCGTGAAGGCGAGCGCTGCGCGCCCGGCCTCATCGGTGGTGTCGACGACGGTCGGGTCGACCGTTCCGGCAGCGAGCTGGGTGCCGCCGAGAGACAGCGTCACCTCGCCCGGCGCCGGTTCGCCGCCGCTGAACGCCAGCGAGGAGAGCGAGACCGTCACCTGGTCGCCGGCGCTGTAGCCGTCGGCATCCGGTGCGCTCACCGAGACTCCGACCGCGCGCTGCGCGAGGTCGGGGGTCGCGGTCTTGTTGGCGTCGAACCAGTCGACCATCGACTGCAGGTCGATCTTGCCGGTGTCCCGCTTGTCGTCGCCCTCACGGAAGGTGAAGAAGTTGTCTCCTCCCGCAGAGAGGAACGAGTTCGCCGCCACCGTGTACTCGGCCGCCGGATCGATCGGCGTGCCGTTCAGCGTGATCGACGTGATCCGCGATCCCTGCGCACCTGCCGGGTCGTACGTGTAGACCAGGCCCTCGGAGACGCCGAGCTTCAGGAACGGACGGGCCGCGCCTGCGGGCTGCCACTGCTCCTCGAGGACCCCCCTCAGCTCCGCGCCCGTCAGCGTGAGCGTCACCAGCGTGTTGGCGAACGGCTGGACCGTCGCCGCCTCGCGATAGGTGACGTTGCCCGCGGGGTCGTTCGCGTTCGACGAGGCGTACGAGAGGTTCGCGCGGATGCCGCCCGGGTTCATGAGGGCGATGTCCGCACCCGTGGACCACTTCTGCACGTCGGCGACGAAGTTGCCGATCGTGGACTCGCCGCCGCGGTTCTCGGATCCGTTCGCCTGGCGTGCGCGGTTGAAGTCGGCGGTGATGTCTCCGACCTTGACCGCACCGAGCACGTCGGCGTCGGCCTTGGCCTTCGCGACGATGTCGGCGACCTCGGGGACGGCCGGATACTGCGCCACCCCGCCCACGACCAGCGGCTTGATCTCGTTGGTGATTGAGATCAGATCCTTCGTGGTCGGATCGACCTGGATGTTCATCAGGCCGAGGTTCTCGCCGTACTGTCCGGCCGAGATCACGGGGCGCCCGTCGATCACATGGTTGTACGCCAGGTGGGTGTGCGCGGAGACGATGGCGTTCACGTCCTCGTCGACACCGTAGACGATCTCGCCGAGGGGCGTCTCCGGGGTGATGGTCGACAGCTCGGTGCTCGCGGCGCCCTCGTGCACGAGGAGGATGACGACATCCGCCTCGCCGTTCGCGGCGTCGCCGTCGCGCAGATCGTCGGCCACGGCGTTCACCGAGTCGACGATGCTGCGGACCTCGAGATCGGCGATGCCCTCGGGGGACACGAGCGAGTCGAGGTCCTCGGTGACGGCGCCCACGAAGCCGACGCGCACGCCGTCGAGCTCCTTCACCCAGGCGGGAGCGAGCGCGGGCTCGCCCGTCTCGGTGACGAAGACGTTCGACGAGATGTACTCCCAGTCCGCGCGGTCCTGCACGCGATCGCGCAGGTCTTCCCAGCCCTGGTCGAACTCGTGGTTGCCCGCGGCGCTGACGTCGAGACCGGCGGCGTTCAGCGCGTCGATCGTCGGGTTGTCGTCGTTGATGAAGGAGGTGAAGGTCGACGCGCCGATCAGGTCGCCGACTCCGGCGAAGATCGTGTTCGGGTTCTCCTCGCGGAACTGCTTGACCGCGCCCGCGACGACCGCGGCACCGGCGGCAGCTCCATCGGCCTCGATGCGACCGTGGAAGTCGTTCATCGTGACCACGTCGATGCTCACCGGCGGGATCTCGGAGTCGACGCCCACGACGATCGGGTCATGGTCGCTCGACCGGAACGGCGTGCCCGCCTCGGTGGCGCCGAACGCGTAGCCGCGGTCGCTCCACTCCGGCGAGTTGATGCTCCAGACTCCGGCACCCGTGATCGAGGCCGCGAGCGAAGGCGACGCCAGCACGTGGTCCAGTGAGCCGAGCTCGCCGTCGAACGTGTACGTGTGCTGTTCCGGAGCCTTCTCACGAGCCACGTCGCTCCACCCCGCTGAGGTGAAGACGTCGATCGGGTCTTCCTTGGCGTACGCGTTGAAGTCGCCGATGAGGAGCATGTCGCTGCTTCCGGTCGTCTCCTCGATCTCGTCGGTGAAGGCCAGGAGCGAGTTGGCCTGGGCCACGCGGTCGGCGTTGAAGAAGCCTTGGCCGTCGGCCGGCTCCGCCCCACCGCCCTCGGGCGCGGACTTCGACTTGAAGTGGTTCGACACGACGGTGACGACGCGACCGTCGATGTCGAACGCCTGGGCGATCGGCTCGCGGGCGTTGCCCCAGACGCTCTCATCGGTGACGGTGAGGCTGTCGCCGACCGCGGACACGTCGTCCTTCTTGTAGATGATCGCGCTCGTGATGAAGTCCGTCGTCGTCGCGTCGTTCAGCTCGTCGGGCGTACGGACGTAGTCCCATTCCTCGCTGCCCAGCGCATCGTTGAGACCGTCGACCAGGTCGGCGAGGGCCTCGTCGATCGAGCCGCCGAGCTTGATCGAGTTCTCGATCTCCATGAGCGACACGATCTCGGCGTCGAGTCCGTTGATCGCCGCGACGATCTTGGACTTCTGGATCGCGAACTGCTCGGCGTTCGCCGCTCCTCGCGCATTCGAGTTCTCGCTCTTGAGGGTGGTGAAGTAGTTGAAGACGTTGAACGACGCGACCTGCACGTCGCCGCCGACCTCGGGGGCCGAGTCGGAGCGCGGGTTGGTCGACGTGAAGCCGGCCTTCGCGTCCGCCGCCGTCGTGCTGTCGATCGGCACGACGGGCTGCAGACGCCAGTCGTCGAAGCCGTACTGGAGCACGTAGCCGTCGTCGCTGAAGTCGACGGTGTCGCCGTTGCGGACGACCTGCTCCTTCGTGAAGTACGGCTGGTCGTTGGGGTGACCGTTGTTCGTCACCTGGATGGACCACGCGTCGTCCAGCAGGATGCGGTTCGCGCGGTTCGCCTCGGCGATCGCGGCGGCCTCGGCCCCGGGGCGAGCGAGCTCGGTGCTCTTGACGTTCAGCTCGTCACCGGCGTTCAGCCAGAGCGTGCCGAAGTTGTAGAGCTGGTGGCTCGACGCGAGGCGGTAGGTGCCTGCCGGCGCGACGTACATGTTCTCGTACTGCTCGCGGTCGGCACCCACCACCGTGGCGGGAAGAGGCGTCAGAGCCGGCGCACCGACCCCGGCCTGCACGACGGACACGCCCGCGAGGGACGTGGGGTTGATCTGGGTCTGGCCGAAGTACTCGCTCACCGAGCCGGTGACCGAGATGAGGTCGCCGATCGCCAGAGCGGGCGAGAGTGCGTTGAGGAAGACGAAGACGCCGTCGGAGGCGCCGGGCGTCGCGTCGGTCTCACCGCCGGAACCCTGCGTCTGGATGACGACGCCCTTGTATCCGCCGGTGCGGTGGTCGGCCGTGACGACACCCTCGACCGTGACTGTCTGACCGTTCAGCGGCGAGACGTCGGTCGTGCCCTGGACCTCGGCGATGGAGGTCTTCGTCGGCTCGGGCTCGGGCTCGGGATCCGGGTCCGGGTCGACGCCGCCGCCGGAGTTCTGCGGCGTGATGGTCGCCGACAGCGTGAAGTCGGTCTTGTTCACATCGGTGTCCGCGCCGTTCGTGCGGTTCAGCGACCTGACGTCGGTGTTGCCGGTGGGCGAGGTCGCCGTCGCGGTCTCGAACGTGTTCGACGTGCCGTAACCGAGGACGTCCACGACCCCCTCCGCGCCGGTGACCGAGCCGGGGGTCAGCGCGACCGCCGCCGTGCCGTTCACGAGAGCGAGCGTGCCGTTGGTGCCGCTCGGGTTGAGGGTGCCGACCGCGTCGGCGGTCGGCAGTGCGGCGCCGTTCGCGCCGTTGCTCCCGCCCTGCACGAGGTAGTAGCCGCCGGCGGGGATCGTACCGGTCAGCGGGGCGACCCCGTTGAACGCTCCCGTGCCGGTCGCGGACCGGTACTGCAGCGACATGCCGTCGAGGGCGACCGGAGCCGCGGTGGGGTTGTAGAGCTCGACGAACTTGTTCGTGAACGCTGCTCCCGCGCTGCCTCCGGAGAGGTACGCCTCGTTGATCACCACCCCCGTCCCTGCGACGTTCGCGGATGCGGGCGCGGCGATCAGGGCGCTCGCGCCCAGTGCTGCGACGCAGGTGGCCGCGAGGACGCCGAGACGCCCCCGACTTCTGCGATCGGACGCGGGAACCTCGCGGTGCGCGGCGTCTGGAGCGGACATCATCGGTGTTGTCTCCTCGGTATCGTCTGGCGACGGCTCTCGTGAACCCGTGGCTGCACACGGACACGATCCGCGCACATGTGAGCGAGCTTACGGAGCACTTCGGACAAACCTCAACGGAGTTTTCCCATTCGTCACCGAGCGCTCACCGAATGGCCCGAGCACCCCCCGACGAAGGTGGAATGCAGCTCGTGCGGCCGCTCTTCTGCGCGCCGACGGGTGCGCGTCCGAGCACGAGATCAGGCGGTCTCCGGGCTCGTGGAGTCCTCGAACTCCTCGACCTCGCGCTCCCACGCATCCTTCGCCAGGCGGTACCAGAGGTAGAAGGCGAAGCCCGCGAAGATCGCCCATTCCGCCGCGTAGAACACGTTCAACCAGTTCACCGGAGACTGCTCGTCGGGTGCCGGCGAGGAGATGTCGACGAGGCCGGCCGGCGCCGTCGCCGACGCCAGGTACGGCCGATAGACGTCGAGGTCCTCGATGTCGTGCCAGTGACTCAGCAGGGCGGCGGTCGACATGCGGTCCATGCGCATCGGGTCGTCCGCCGGGGGCACCGAGGGACCCTCGTCCGAGATGATGCGTCCGGTCAGCGTCACCGCGCCGCCGTCCGCCGACGCCTCGAGGGAGTCGATCGCGGCATCCGCGTCATCCTGATCGGCAGTCCACCCGAGGGCGACGGCGATCGAGGTGCGCTCCGCGACGCGCAACTGACCCGTGATCCAGTACCCCTCGACGCCGTCGTTGAAGCGGCTGGAGACGACGAGGAAGTCCTCGGGCACCCAGGATCCCGTCGTCGTGACCTGCTGACCGACCAGCGGCTCGGGCAGGTACTCCCCCGGCTCGACCACGTCGGCGAGCGGCCGCACCTGCTCGGTCGCTCCAGCGGGCGGCGGATCCGTGTCGATGGCCCTGGCGAGCTGCCACTGCCCCAGCCACGCGAACACTCCTGCGACGACGAGACACAGCAGGAGCACCCCGATCCAGCGTCCCCGGAGCATGACCTCACGGAGGGTCGGGGGGAAGAGTGCGGGTGCGGTCACGAGGAGAGCAGCGGCCTCAGGCCTCGTACGGTGCGAGGACGACCTCGACGCGCTGGAACTCCTTGAGATCGGAGTAGCCCGTGGTCGCCATCGACTTGCGCAGCGCCCCGATGAGGTTCGCCGTGCCGTCGGCGACCGGCGCCGGTCCGTAGAGGATCTCCTCGAGCGTCCCGATGCCGCCGACCTCGACGCGACGCCCGCGCGGCAGCTTCGGGTGGTGCGCTTCGGGACCCCAGTGGAAGCCGCGGCCGGGCGCATCCGTGGCTCGCGCGAGGGCGACGCCGAGCATGACCGCGTCGGCACCCATCGCCAGCGCCTTCACGACGTCGCCGGACGTTCCGACTCCGCCGTCGGCGATCACGTGCACGTAACGTCCGCCCGACTCGTCGAGGTAGTCGCGACGAGCGGCGGCGACGTCGGAGACCGCCGTCGCCATCGGGGCGTGGATCCCGAGAGTGGCGCGCGTCGTCGACGCCGCGCCCCCACCGAAGCCGACGAGGACTCCGGCGGCACCGGTGCGCATGAGGTGAAGGGCGGCGGTGTACGTCGCCGCTCCGCCGACGATGACCGGAACGTCGAGGTCGTAGATGAACTTCTTGAGGTTCAGCGGCTCGTCGACGCTCGAGACGTGCTCGGCCGAGACGGTGGTGCCGCGGATCACGAACAGGTCGACGCCCGCCGCCGCGACGGTGTCGTAGAACTCCTGCGTGCGCTGCGGGGTGAGCGAGCCTGCGACCGTGACGCCGGCCTCGCGGATCTCGGCGATGCGCTGCGTGATGAGCGCGGGCTTGATGGGCTCGGAGTACAGCTGCTGCATGCGCACCGTCGCCTTGTCGTCGCTGAGACCGGCGATCTCGGCGAGCAGCGGCTCGGGGTCGTCGTAGCGCGTCCACAGGCCCTCGAGATCGAGGACGCCCAGGCCGCCGAGCTGACCGAGCATGATGGCCGTCTGCGGGCTCACCACCGAGTCCATCGGGGCACCGAGCACAGGGATGCCGAAGCCGAAGGCATCGATGGTCCAGGCCGTCGACACGTCCTCCGGGTTGCGGGTGCGCCGCGAAGGCACCACCGCGATGTCGTCGAACGTGTACGCGCGACGCGCACGCTTGCCTCGGCCCAGCTCGATCTCCATGGTCACCGTCTCAGCCTACCGGGAGCACGACGATGCCGACGGCTGGGAGACTGGGAACGAGATCGGGAGGCAGCATGTCGGCGGATGCCGTGGAAGTCGCCGTCGTCGGCGGCGGCGTGATGGGACTCGCGACCGCATGGCAGCTGGCCGAACGCGGCCTGCGACCGGTGGTGTTCGAGCGGTTCGCCCGGGGGCACCGCCACGGAGCCTCGCACGGGACGACCCGCAACTTCAACAACGCGTACGACGAGGACCACTACCTCGACCTCCTCGTCCGTGCCAGGGACGGCTGGGACGGTCTCGGCTTCGTCACGGGAGAGCCGCTGCTGCGCCTGCACGGCCTCGTCACCCACGGGGAGATCGCGGTCGCCGACATCGAGCGTCGTCTCGTCGAACGCGGGATCCACGCCGAGATCCTCTCCGCCCGAGACGCGTCGGCGCGCTGGGCCGGTATGCGGTTCGACGGCGAGGTGCTCTTCTCGCGCGATGCGGGGGTCGTCCGGGCATCCGAGGCCCTGGGCGAGTTCGAGCGGCGCATCGCGGCGGCGGGCGGCGAGGTGCTCTGGGAGACGCCGGTGCGCGAGATCCACGAGACCGGGTCCGGCGTGGAGCTCGCGCTGCCCGACCGCCGGGTGCGGGCGGACGTCGCGGTCGTCACCGTGGGCGCATGGACCGATCGGATGCTGCCCGGCATCCGACTGCCCCGGCTCGAGGTCACGGAGGAGTTCCCCGCGCATTTCCTCCCCGTCGACCGATCGGCGTGGCCCTCTTTCAACCACTACGTGTCGCCCGACCGCCACCCCGCGACGGTCTACGGCATGCCCACCCCCGGCGAAGGCGTGAAGGTCGGATTCCACGGGGTCGGCGATGAGGTCGATCCGGATGCCAGGCCGCACGCCGTGACGCATGCGGCCGCCCTCGCGGACTACGTGCGCGAGTGGATGCCCGGTCTCGACCCGGCATCCGCGGTCCCGATCAGCTGCACCTACACCTCGACCGACGACGACGCATTCGTGCTCGATCGTCGCGGCCGCATCGTGGTCGGTGCCGGGTTCTCGGGGCACGGCTTCAAGTTCGCACCGGCGGTCGGCGGCGTGCTCGCGGACCTCGTGCTCGATCCGTCCGCGCTCGGCGCGCCTCCGTTCCGACTGCCGTGAGTCAGCGAGGCCTCGCGACCCGTCGTTCGTCCCAGACCGGCGCGTCCGCCTCGTACACCTCGCCGTCCGATCCGAACACCAGGAACCTGTCGAAGGTCCGCGCGAACCACCGATCGTGGGTGACGGCGAGGACCGTGCCGTCGAAGCGCGTCAGCGCCTGCTCCAGCGCTTCGGCCGACTCGAGATCCAGGTTGTCGGTGGGCTCGTCGAGCAGCAGCAGCGTCGCGCCCGACAGCTCGAGCAGCAGCACCTGGAAGCGCGCCTGCTGGCCTCCCGACAGCGATTCGAACGTCTGCTGCGCCTGACGCACCAGCCCGTAGCGGTCCAGCGCCGAGCTCGCGGCCTCCCGCGGCATACCCGCTCGCCGCTCGTCGCCGCGGTGCAGGATCTCGAGCAGAGTCCGACCCACGAACTCGGGGTGGGCATGCGTCTGGGCGAACAGCCCCGGCACCACTCTCGCCCCGAGAACGGCCGTCCCGGAGTGCGGGACCTCGGCGAGCTGCTCGCCCGTCGACGTGACGTGCCCGAGCGTCGGATCCGGATCCGTGCCGCCGCGCGCCAGCAGCCGGAGGAAGTGCGACTTGCCCGACCCGTTCGACCCCAGGACGGCGACCCGGTCGCCGTACCAGACCTCGGCGTCGAACGGGCGCATCAGACCGGTCAGCTCGAGCCGCTGCGCCACGACGGCCCTCTTCCCCGTGCGGGCGCCGCGCAGCCGCATGTCGAAATCCTGCGCGGGGGGCCGCTCCTCCGGGGGCCCTGCATCCTCGAACCGGCGCAACCGCGTCTGCGCCGCCTGGTACCGCGAGGCGAAGCCGTCGTTCGCGGCGGCCTTGACCTTGAGGGTCGCGACCAGCGTGCGGAGCTTGGCATGCTGCTCGTCCCAACGCCGGCGGAGCTCGTCGAGCCTGTCCATCCGGTCGATCCGCGCCTGCGGGTAGGTCGTGAACCCGCCGCCGTGCACCCAGGCCGTCGCACCGGCGCCACCCGGTTCGAGGGTGATCAGCCGATCGACCGCCCTCGCCAGCAGCTCACGGTCATGCGAGACCAGGAGCACCGTCTTGGGAGTCTGCCTCAGCTGCTCCTCGAGCCAGCGCTTCGTCGGGACGTCGAGATAGTTGTCCGGCTCGTCGAGCAGCAGCACCTCATCCGGTCCTCGGAGCAGCGCTTCGAGGGCCAGCCGCTTCTGCTCCCCTCCCGACAGGGTCGTGAGCTCCCGGAAGCGCGCCCGGTCGAACGGCACGCCGAGCGCCGCGACCGTGCACTGATCCCACACGGTCTCGTGCTCGTAGCCACCGGCCTCCGCGTACTCGGCGATCGCCGCGGCGTATGCCATCTGCGTGTCGTGCTCGTCGCGGTCGATCAGGGCGTTCTCGGCGGCGTCGAGCGCTTCGGCCGCCTGCCGGATGCGACGTGGCGCCACCCGCACGAGCAGCTCCTGCACCGTCTGGCCGGACTCGCCGTGTCCGACGAACTGGTCCATCACGCCGAGTCCGCCGTCGATCGTCACGACACCGGCATCCGCCGCCTGATCTCCGCGGATGATCCGGAGCAGAGTGGTCTTGCCTGCGCCGTTCGGCCCGATGAGGGCGCTGGTCCACCCCGTCCCGACTCGGAACGTCACCTCGTCGAGCAGCGGCCTGCCGTCCGGCAGGGTCAGAGAGATCCCTGCGACATCGATGTATCCCACGGTATGCGGCCGTCCTTCCGCCCGCATGGCGAGCCGACCAGGCTATCAGTCTCCGCGCGCGGGTGAGTCCGGGCGCCCTGGAACGATCTGGATCGCCTCGGTCCGCGGTGCGTTCGGAAGCAGGATCCGGAACTCCGTCCCGACGCTCTCCTTGCTGGTGACGTCCATCGATCCGCCGTGAGCGAGCACGATCGCCCGCGTGATCGTGAGTCCGAGCCCCACGCCCGGCACGGCATTGCGGGTCGCCGTCGATGCGCGGAAGAAACGCGTGAACAGCATCCCCTGCTCGTCCTCGGGGATGCCGAGTCCGGTGTCGCGCACGGCGAGCACCACCCCTGAGCCGGAAGACCGCACGCTCGCGGTGACGCGTCCTCCGGACGGCGTGAACTTGATCGCGTTGGAGAGCAGGTTGTCGAGCGCCTGGCCGATGCGACCGGCATCGACGACGAGACGCACGGGGGTGTCCGGAGTCTCGGCGACCAGTTCGATGCCCTCCCGCTGGGCGTGCGGGCCGGACGACGCGACCGCGGTGCGCACCAGCTCTGCGAGGTCGGCGTCGCGGCGCTCGAGGGGGAACCGCCCGGATTCGACCTGCGCCGTGAAGAGGAGGTCTCCGACGAGGTTGAGCAGACGCTGGGCGTTGCGCTCGATGATCCCCACGAACTCCTGCTGGTCGACCGAGAGGGGCTGGGAGGGATCGCTCTGCAGCAGGTCCAGGAAGCCGATGATGGAGCTGAGCGGAGTGCGAAGCTCATGCGAGATCATGCCCACGAACTCGTCCTTCATGCGGGCGACCTCGACGGCCTTGGTCTCGTCCGTGATCACGAGGAGGTAGCCGTGCCTCGCGCCGTTCGAGTCCTGGTACGGCGACACCGTCACACGGGCCGGCACGGACGAGCGCCCCGCGGTGAGGACGTCGACGTCCGCGAGCACGGGGCGACCGGCATCCGCCTCGTCGAACAGCGCGCGCATTCCCGGGTGCACCTCGCCCTCGGCGCGGGCGACAGGACCGTCGGTGAACTGCGTGAGCACGGAGGGATCGAAGAAGTGGTCCACCCTCACACCGTCGAGCGCCTCGTGGACCGGCATCCCGAGCAGCCGCACGGCGCCGGGGTTCCACGCCGTGATCATGCCGCAGTTGTCGGTCGCGATGACCGCCTGTCCGGTGATCGAATTCCAGAGGCTCGTGAACGACTCAGAGAGAGTGCGGTACTGGTGCTCGCTCTCCCGCAGCTGCTCCAGCATCGCCTCCTTCGCGGCGAGCGCAGCCGAGCGCTCGGCGACATGGGCCTCGGCCTGCGAGGTGCGGAAGCGCTGCTGGCGAGACAGCTCGTTCACGATCGCGCCCACCGTCGCGAAGACGAGAGGGGCGATCACTCCTCGCAGCCAGGCGATCGCATCCTCCGGGGGATCCAGGAGGTACGGCATCAGCAGGGCGATCGACGTGAACACCCCGACGATGACGACGTGCCGGATGCCGGGCGCCGCCGCGATCCAGATGACGGGCAGCAGCACGAGGGAGGAGAACAGGGAGGCGGCTCCGCCCGTCCCCGCGCGGAGCGCGCCGATGGCGAGGATGTCGATGATCGGGACCAGCATCACGAGCCAGCCGTCGTAGCGGCCTCGCGCCGAGAACACCGCAGCCGCGACCGTCGCGACGCCCACGGTGACGATGCCGGCGATCGCGGCCGCGGTGCTCGTGACCGGGAAGTCCGGGATCACGGCGATCAGCAGAGCCGAGATCGCGACGGCGATCGCGGTCGGCCCCTGCTTCATGAGCGGCGTCGGATCGTCGAAGAACCGTCGCCACCCGCGCTGGACGGTCGCGGTCGCAGTGGTGGCGAGGCTCATCGCGGCACTGCCTGCAGGATCTTGCGCAGGTCGGCTCCCCTGATCGGCTTGGGGAGCGCCGCGTGCGCGGACGGGTAGTCCGCGACGTCGAGCACCGAGCTCACGATGAGGAAGCAGTCCGGGAATCGGGCCTGGACGAGACGGGCGCATTCGAGACCCGAGATCCCGGGAAGCAGGAGGTCGATCACCGCGACCGCGGGGAGGATGCCCGGGAACGCGGCGATCGCGGACTCGGCGTCCGCTGCCGCGAAGACGTCGAAGCCGTCCCGTTCGAGATGACGACGGAGGAGCGCGGTCTGATCCGCGTCATCCTCGACGACGAGCGCCAGCGGCCGAGCGCTCATCGCAGCAGCAGCTCTCGTACCACCACGATGACGACGACGACGGCGAGCGAGATCAGCGCCTGCGGGATCAGCCGCTTCTCACGGCGTGCGTCCGCGGCGATCTCCTCCTCCTCCGCGCTGCGTGAGAGTGGTTCCGTCATGCGTCGACCCGTCCGATCTTCTCGGTCTTGATCCAGGCGGCGTCGGCTCGACGCCACTCCTTGATGTACGAATCCACCGTGATCGCGCAGAGCAGGGACCCGTAGCCGCAGACGTACAGCAGCAGGCCGGCGAAGAAGCGACCTCCCGGCAGCGGCTCCACGGTCCGGGCCAGCCAGATCCCCAGCATCGAGATCGGACCCCAGAGGTAGAAGATCACGGCCCATGTGAACCGCGTCTCGTCGGTGACGGCGAGCCCGAGCTGGGTGAGTCCGCCCTCGAACGCCCAGGGGAACAGCGCGATGGCCATGAGGATGAGCGCGCCGAGACCGGGGAACATCAGCGCCTCGCGCCACGACTGACGTCCGATCCGCGGGTCGAGCTGCACCGAATACAGCATGGAGAAGAGGTAGATGCAGGCCGCGGCGATCCACATGAAGCGGAACACGAACTCGGCGATGTCGCTGTGCAGGATCAGCAGGATGAGCAGCGCGGTCGCTGCCAGGATCATGAATGCGGGGAGCAGCAGGATCGTGAACCAGCCGAGACCGAACGCGAAGCTCCCGAGGTTGTGATCGGGACTCGGGCGGAACCACAGCTTGCGATAGATCGAGGTCAGCTGCACGTTTCCCCGTGCCCAGCGCAGCCGCTGCTTCCAGAGGCTGTCGATCGAGCGCGGCTCCTCCGCGAGGACGACCGCGTGGGGTTCGAAGACCATGCGCCGGCCGGCCAGCTGCCCCTCGAACGTGGTCATCGTGTCCTCGGCGAGCGTGCCGGTGGGAATCCGCCCGCCGATCGCTTCGAGGTTCGCCCGCGAGTGCAGCTGAGCGCCTCCGGCGAGGCACGCGATGGCCCCGCCGACGTTCTGGGTGCGGCGGGCCGAGAGCTGGCCGATCACGTACTCGATCGCGATGAACCGCGTGAGGTAGTTGCGGTCCCGGCTGCCCTCGGCGATGTAGGCGGTCACGGCGCCGACCTTCTCGTCGGCGAGGTGGCGGCTCATCTTGCGCAGCGAATCGCGGGCGAAGATGACGTCGGCGTCCATGATCAGGACGGCCTCGGTCCATTCATCGGCGAGCACGACGTCGAGCCCGTGGTTCAGGGTGTGCGCCTTGCCCTCGCCGCCCTTCGCGCGACGGAGGTGGACGACTCGACCCGGATACGCCTGGGCCTTCGCGGCGACGACCTCGGGGGTGTCGTCGGTCGAGGCGTCGTCGATCACGAAGATCCTCAGACGGTCGGCGGGGTACTCCAGCTGCATCAGCCGGTCGACGGCCTGCCCGAGCACCATCCCCTCGTTCCACGCGGGGATGAGAACGGCGATGCGCGGGTGATGCGGAGCCGCATCCCGGTAGTGGTTGCGGAAGGCGTGCACGGGCAGCGCGAGGAATTGCAGACCGGTGTTGACCACCGGCAGCGTGCCGACGAAGACGCACAGCAGCAGCAGGACGACGACGACCGTCTCGATCCAGGTGAGGTCGGGCATCATGGTTCCTCCGTTCCGGAGAGGAGAGCGGTGACCTTCGAGTAGCGGCCGACCTCGGACGCGTGGTGGCTGTCCGTCGACGCCACGATCTCGGCGCCGGCCGAGCGCAGTGCGCGCAGCTGCGGGATGCCGGGGCATCCCCATTTCTCGTTGACCTCGACGAGCGTGTCGGTGTCCGCCGCGGCCGCGGCCCAGGCCGCCGTCCGCTCGGCGCCGAGGTCCGCCTCCGCCAGCCCGATCTTCGGGAGGATCGAGAAGCAGTGGGCGAGCTGGTTTCCAGGATGCCGTCGCATGGTCGCGATGAGCGCGGACACGAGCTGGTCGAGGACGTCGTCGGGAGACCAGCCGGCAGCGATCCGCTCGCGCACGGCGGTCGGTCCCAGGGGTCCGTCGCTGCCGGGGAACTGATGATCAGCGATGAGGATGCGGTCGATCCCCGCGGGCAGTGCGGGGATGTCGAGCTCGCCGGATGCATCGAGGATCTTGGCTTCGACCCCGGTGAGGACCGTGAGCCCCTCAGGCACCTCGAGGGCGCGCACGGCGGCCAGGTACTCGGGCACCCATGCCGTCGTGCGGCGCACATGGTCGACGAGTCGCAGCGTCGTCAGTCCGGCGTCGGCGGCCGCAGCCACGTTCTCCGCGAGCGAGGAGACGGCGTCGTCGGAGAACGTCGAGTGGACGTGGTGATCGCCGCGTAGCGCTGCGCCGGTCACAGCTCCTCCTGATGCCCCGCGTGCGCCGACACGAGCACCTCGTCGACCTCCACGATCACGTCTTCGAGGAAGCGCACGGAGGCGACCTCGCGGAAGGGGATGCGTGCAGGGAGATCCCTGCCGAGATACAGGTCGGCGACGAGCGACGGGATGTCGACGCCTGCTGCGATCGTCAGCGGAAGGGCGCCGGGGAACCGCGGGTTCACCTCGAGCAGCACGGCCCGGCCGCTACGATCGCGCCGCAGCTGCACGTTCGCGACGCCGACCAGGCCGATCGCCCGCGCGATCGCCGCGGCGGTCTCCTCGAGCTCCGGGTCGTGCACGGTGCGGCCCGCGATGGCGACGCCGGAATCGACCCTGGCGCGCGTACGCGGCACGGCGGCGACGATCTCTCCGGCGGCGTCGGCGATCACGTCGACCGAGTACTCCTCGCCGGGGAGGAAGTCCTGGACGATGAGCCCCTCGTCCAGGGGGAGAGCCTGCAGCGCCGCGCGGTCGGGCACGAGTCGCACGCCCCGGCTGCCGGCGCCCTGGCGAGGTTTGGCGAAGGCCGGGAACTCCCAGTCGATGGCGTCGGCATCCGCTCCGGCGAGCGCGGTGCGCGGGACGCGACCGGTCGATTCGCAGCGCTCCGCGAGCGCGAGCTTGTCGAGCGCCGTGTCGAGGGTCTCCTTCGACGGCGCGGCGAGCACAGCGGGCGCGAGTTCGTCCCGGCGCCCCGCGAGGGCGATGAGCTCGACGTCGACGGTCGAGATCACGAGATCGAGTCGGTCCTCCGCCACCATCCGTGCGACGGTCGGCACGAAGTCCTCGTCGCGTCCGGGCGGCACCAGACGGCGCTGGTCCTCGGGGACGAGATAGATCCCGCTCGCCCAGCCGTCCATGTCAGCGGCGAAGACGGTGAGGTCGGGGCGACGCAGGAGCGACCGGATGACCGCCACACCGGCGGGTCCTCCGGCTCCCGTCACCAGTACGCGCGCGGTCATCAGCTCTCCCGTCGTGACAGCTCGTGGGCGCCGATGAACTCGGCCGTCTCGCGGACGACCTCGAGGGGCTCGACCGCGGCCCCTCCCCCGAAGCGCGACCAGTAGCGGGCGGTCGCGGTGACGAAGTCAGGGTCCAGGTAGTCCCGCGTCGCGGTCTGGGATCCGAAGCATTCCAGCAGGCGGAGCTTGTGCTCGATGTACTGATCGATGCGCACGAAACGGGTCGGACGGAAATCGATGGTCGCGGAGGGGCTCTGGTAGCAGGCGACGGTTCCGACGCGACGCGTGGCCGCGATCGTGGCCTCGCTCACGGCGCGGTGGTCCTGATGCCGATCGTGCTCGGAGTGCGTGTACACGATCGTCGGCTGGATCTCCTGCACGACCTCCTCGATCAGGCGCACGGTGGCGCCGCCGCCGGAGATCTCGGTGTCGACGAGGTCCTGCACGAAGAGGCGGGCGCCCAGCAGCTCTGCCGCGGCGAGGGACTCGTGCTGCCTGCTGTCGGCGTCGCCGCCGCGCGCACCTCGAGAGAGCGTGAGGATCGTGATCGAGTCTCCCGCGGCCGAATGAGCCGAGAGCAGGCCGCCGACGCCGATCTCGACGTCGTCGGGGTGGGCGCCGATCGCGAGCACGACCTCCTTCGGCCGACCCGCGTCGCGTCGTGCACGCCCCTCCTCGGCGAGACGCGTCACCGCTTCGACGAGACGCGCGTTGTCGAGCGGCTTCGTGAGGAACTCGTCGGCCTGCGCTCGCAACGCCGACACGGCGTACTCGACCGAGACGTGCGCCGTCATGACGATCACGGGCACGAGCGGATCGCTGCGCCGCAGCTCCGCGAGCAGCTCGAGGCCGTCGAGACCGGGCATCTCGATGTCGGTGACCACGACGTCGGGGACGAAGTCGGCGAGACTGTCGACCGCGGCGCGACCGTCACCGGCGGTCAGCACCTCGCAGCCGGCGCGCCTCTGGAGCACGGTCTTCACGAGCAGGGCGACGTCCGGGTCGTCGTCGACGACCAGGACGCGGGGCGCATCCTGAGGCATATCTGAGGCTCTCCATGGGGAAGTCCCTGCCGGTCGTGGCCGGCGTCGCGTCCCCCGCGCCCTTCGCGCCGGGAACTCGAGGGGAAGTCGAGCGGGGTTTCCCTAATACTGGCATATCGACGGCGCAGAGCCGCGTGCGCCACCGGGGTCGGATGGTAGGGCTCAGGTCGCGGATCGCGCGGCGCGCTTCTCCTGCTGGTACACGCGGATCGCCTCGTAGCGCTCGGCGGAACGGGCGCGGCGCTTGGTGGCCTCGAGCTCGCGGTCCTTGCGCGGCGCCGAAGTCGTCAGACCGTCGACGAGCTCCCTGGTCGCGCGCGCGATCTCCTCGACGGCGCGGTCGAACACAGCCTGATTCGCGCGAGAGGGCGCCGTGGTCCCCGAGATCTTGCGCACGAACTGCAGAGCGGCGTCGTGGCATTCGTCGTCGGTGGCGGCGGGTTCGAGATTGTTCAACGGCACGATGTTGCGGCACATACCGGCACCGTACGCCTCGTCGCCGACAGGGGGAAGGGGCCGGATGCGACAGCATCCGACCCCTACCGTGGGAATGCTCAGCGCTTGTAGTTGGGCGCCTCGACCACGATCTGCACGTCGTGCGGGTGCGACTCCTTGAGCCCGGCCGCGGTGATGCGCACGAATCGTCCGCGCTGCTTCAGCTCCTCGATGGTTCGCGCACCGACGTAGAACATCGACTGACGCAGGCCTCCGACGAGCTGATAGGCCACCGCCGACACCGGACCGCGGTACGGCACCTGGCCCTCGATGCCCTCGGGGATCAGCTTGTCGTCGCTGGGCACGTCGGCCTGGAAGTAGCGGTCCTTCGAGTACGAGGTCTGCTTGCCGCGGGTCTGCATGGCTCCGAGCGAGCCCATGCCGCGGTACTGCTTGAACTGCTTGCCCGACTGGAAGACGATCTCGCCCGGCGACTCGTCGGTGCCGGCGAGGAGCGAGCCCAGCATGACGGCGTCCGCGCCCGCGACGAGCGCCTTCGCGATGTCGCCGGAGTACTGCAGACCGCCGTCGGCGATGACCGGGATGCCGGCGGGGCGCGCGGCGAGCGAGGCCTCGTAGACCGCGGTCACCTGCGGCACGCCGACACCTGCGACGACGCGGGTCGTGCAGATGGAGCCGGGTCCGACGCCGACCTTCACGGCGTCGACTCCCGCGTCGACGAGCGCCTGAGCGCCCTCGCGCGTCGCGACGTTGCCGCCGATGACGTCGATGTGCGCGAAGCTCTCGTCGGCCTTGAGCCGCTTGACGAGGTCGATGACGCCCTGCGACTGCCCGTTCGCGGTGTCGACGACGAGCACGTCGACACCGGCGTCGCGCAGCGCCTCGGCCCGCTCCCAGGCGTCTCCGAAGAACCCGATCGCCGCGCCCACACGGAGTCGGCCCTGGTCGTCCTTGGTGGCGAGCGGGTACTTCTCGCTCTTGTCGAAGTCCTTGATCGTGATGAGGCCCGCGAGCTTGCCGTCGTCGTCGATCAGCGGCAGCTTCTCGACCCGGTGCTTCGCGAACAGCGCGATGACCTCCCCTGCTGCGACGCCGACCGGAGCGGTGACCAGGCCCTCGGACGTCATGACGTCCTTCACGAACGTGGTCTGCCGCTCGAAGCCCGAGACGAAGCGCATGTCACGGTTCGTGATGATGCCGACGAGGCGCCCGTCGGGGTCGACGACCGGAAGGCCCGAGATGCGGTACTTCGCGCACAGCGCGTCGACCTCCTCGACGGTGGCATCGGGGTTCGTGGTGATCGGATCCGTGATCATGCCCGACTCGCTGCGCTTGACGCGGTCGACGTGCGCGGCCTGGTCGGCGATCGAGAGGTTGCGGTGCAGGATGCCGATGCCGCCCTCGCGCGCCATCGCGATCGCCATGCGGGACTCCGTCACCGTGTCCATCGCGCTGGACAGCAGAGGCGTCGCGACCGAGATCCGGCGAGTGATCCGCGACGAGGTGTCCGCCTCGCTGGGGATGACGTCGGTGTGCCCCGGGAGGAGCAGCACGTCGTCGTATGTGAGTCCGACGAAGCCGAAGGGGTCGTGCTGGTCCATGGATTGTCCTCCTGCGGGCGCGATCTGGGGCGAGGTGTACCAATTCTAAGCGTCGGCACCCTGAGGAAATTCCCGGCGCATGCTGGCATACCGCGAGGCTCGGCCCGTCGTCTCCGAGCGCATCGCGCAACTTCGTGATGGGATCGTTCTCACCGTGAGCAGATCGTGCCTTGGTTGAAACAGAGCCGACACATTACGCTCATACCGTCGTACATCAGGGCCGATGAACAACCCGGTCATGCTCTGTGTACTCGACTGGAGGTTCTGTGAGTCCGACGATCTCGGCGAATCGAAGCGGAAAGCGGTGGGCTGTCGCCCTGCTGGCTGCGCTCCTCGCCATGGCATTCCTCTGGGTGCAGCCACCCGCCTCCGCGTCCGCGGAGGAGACCGACGACGGTCAGGAGGTCACCGAGTTCTACTTCGCCGGTGTGATCACTTTCGAGGACGAACCCGTCGAGGGCGTCGTCATGACGATCGACGGCGGCGGCTTCGAGGGCGAGACGGAGACCGACGCCGAGGGCAAGTGGCGGCTGTACGTCCCCGAGAAGGACACGTACAAGATCACGGTCGACGAGGACACCCTCCCCGACGGCGTCATCGTCGACGCCGCGCAGCTGCCGGAGGGCACGCAGCCGATCGCCGGGACGACCGCCTCGTTCGAGGTGGAGTTCGGCCTCACCGGCACGAAGATCCTCAACCTGTTCCTCGGCGAGGGCGAGCGGATCACCGTCTCCTTCGCCGATCAGCTCCTCTCCCGCCTCGTGGGAGGCCTGAACTTCGGGCTCCTGCTCGCGCTCGCCTCGATGGGCGCCGCTCTGATCTACGGGACGACGCGCCTGTCGAACTTCGCCCACGCCGAGATGGTCACGTGGGGCGGTCTCGTCGCCCTCGTCACGACGAGCTTCTGGCACCTCCCGCTGTGGCTCGGCATCGCCGCGGCGGTCATCGGCGGCGGTCTGTTCGGCTGGGCGATGGACGCCGGGCTCTGGCGGCCCCTGCGTCGGCGAGGCCTCGGCGTCGTGCAGCTGATGATCGTCAGCATCGGCCTCTCGCTCGCGCTGCGGTACGTCTTCCAGTACTTCATCGGGGGCGGCACGCGCCAGCTCCCGGGCTCCAGCCCCGAGCCGATCCAGTTCGGACCGATCTCGCTCTCCTACATCGACCTGATCGCCATGGGCGTCAGCATCGTCGTGATCCTGGGCGTGGCCTGGTTCCTCACCCGCACCCGCATCGGCAAGGCGACCAGGGCCATCTCCGACAACCCCCAGCTCGCCGCGGCATCCGGGATCGACGTCGACCGGGTCATCCGCATCGTCTGGATCCTCGCCGGTGTCCTCGCGGCCATCTCCGGCATCCTCTGGGCCTACTTCCGCCCCGGCGTGAAGTGGGACATGGGCGTGCAGATGCTGCTGCTCATCTTCGCGGCGATCACGCTCGGCGGTCTCGGCACCGCGTTCGGCGCTCTGGTCGGCTCGCTCATCGTCGGCATCGCCGTCGAGGTCTCCACTCTCTGGATCCCGTCCGACCTGAAGTATGCGAGTGCGCTGGTCGTCCTCATCGTCATCCTCCTGGTGAGGCCCCAAGGCCTCCTCGGACGCAAGGAAAGGTTGGGCTGACGATGGACTTCGGAAGCATCTTCTCCAACACCGCGGTCTACCTGATCAGCCCGGTCACGATCGCCTACGCTCTGGCGGCCACGGGCCTGGCGGTGCACTTCGGCTATGCGGGCCTGCTGAACTTCGGCATGGCGGCGTTCATGGCGATCGGCGGCTACGGCTACGCGATCTCGGTGCTCAGCTTCGGTCTCCCCTGGTGGATCGGCATGCTGATCGGCCTGATCGGCGGCGCCGTCTTCGCCATCATCCTCGGCATCCCGACCCTGCGCCTTCGCGCCGACTATCTCGCCATCGCGACCATCGCCGCGGGTGAGATCATCCGCCTGCTGTTCACGACGCAGCTCTTCGACGAGTACACCAACTCGGCCGACGGCCTCGCGCAGTTCAACGGCGGCTTCCGCGACGCGAACCCGTTCCCGGAGGGCACATACGGCTTCGGCCCGTGGACGTTCACAGCGAACGACCTGTGGAACCGCGTCTTCGGGATCATCGTGCTGGCGATCGCCGTCCTCCTCGTCTGGGCGCTCATGCGCAGCCCCTGGGGCCGCGTGCTCAAGGGCATCCGCGAGGACGAGGACGCCGTGCGCTCGCTCGGCAAGAACGTCTTCGCGTACAAGCTGCAGGCGCTCGTCGTCGGTGGCATCATCGGCGCCGCCGGCGGGATCGTGTTCGTCCTCCCCTCGGCCGTCGTCCCCGGCAGCTACACGACGTCGCTGACGTTCTTCCTGTGGACGATCCTGCTCCTCGGCGGAGCGGCGACGGTGCTCGGCCCGACGCTCGGCGCAGTGCTCTTCTGGGTGGTGTTCGCCTTCCTGGCGAACCTGCTCCCCGCCATGGCCAAGGCGGGCATCCTCCCGATGTCCGACAGCCAGGCCTCCACGCTCGTGTTCGTCTTCGTGGGAGTGGCGCTCATGCTGCTCGTGATCTTCCGCCCGCAGGGCATCCTCGGAGACAAGAGGGAGATGACCTTTGTCAAGTGAACTGACCCCCGCCGAGGGCGCCCAGCAGGTGCCCTCCACCGGGAGCATCCGACGCCCGAAGACCACGGGACTCACCAAGGGGCCTGCCGCCCCCGGTGTGGCCAAGGTCGATCCGATCCTCGTCGTGGATGCGGTGCAGCGCCGTTTCGGCGGCCTGACCGCCGTCGACGTCGACCACGTCGAGATCCCCCGAGGAGCCATCACCGCGCTCATCGGCCCGAACGGCGCCGGCAAGACGACGCTCTTCAACCTCCTCTGCGGCTTCGACAAGCCCAACAGCGGCTCGTGGTCGTTCGACGGCACCAACCTGTCGGGCGTCCCCTCCTTCAAGGTGGCGCGGATGGGGCAGGTCCGCACGTTCCAGCTGACGAAGTCGCTGTCGCTGCTCACGGTGCTCGAGAACATGAAGCTCGGAGCCCCGAACCAGCGCGGAGAGGGTTTCTGGTCGAGCCTGTTCCCGTTCCTGTGGCGCACGCAGGATCAGGAGATCGAGGTGAAGGCCCGCGAGCTGCTCGCCCGCTTCAAGCTCGACGCCAAGGAGAAGGACTTCGCCGCCGCGCTCTCGGGCGGGCAGCGCAAGCTGCTCGAGATGGCCCGCGCGCTGATGAGCGATCCGACCCTGGTGATGCTCGACGAGCCCATGGCCGGCGTCAACCCGGCGCTCACCCAGTCGCTCCTCGACCACATCCTCGACCTCAAGGAACAGGGCATGACCGTGCTGTTCGTCGAGCACGACATGCACATGGTCCGCCACATCGCGGATTGGGTGATCGTGATGGCCGAAGGCCGCGTGGTCGCCGAGGGACCGCCCGACGAGGTGATGGAGGACCCGGCCGTGGTCGACGCCTATCTCGGCGCCCACCAGGACGTGGACCTCGGCGCCGTCACCGGCCGCATCCCCGTTCTCGCCGACACCGCGGCGGTCAAGCTGCGTGAGCAGATCGAGGCCGAGGCCGAGGCCGAACTGGCCGCCGACAGCACCGAGGAGGGCAAGGCATGACCGATGCATCCGTGGACGACCGCGTCGTCGTCGAGATGAAGGACGTGCACGCCGGCTACCTGCCGGGCGTCAACATCCTCAGCGGCGCGAACCTCGTCGCCAGGCAGGGCGAGCTGATCGGCATCATCGGCCCGAACGGCGCCGGCAAGTCGACGCTCCTGAAGGCGATCTTCGGGCTGCTGAACGTGCGCAGCGGCGACATCACGCTGAACGGCGAGAGCATCGTGGGCCTCAAGGCCGACAAGCTCGTCAAGCGCGGCGTGGCCTTCGTGCCGCAGACGAACAACGTGTTCCCGTCGCTCTCCATCGAGGAGAACCTGCAGATGGGGCTCTACCAGAACCCCAAGGCGTATGCCGAGCGGCTCGAGTTCGTCACCGGGATCTTCTCCGAGCTGGGCAAGCGTCTCAAGCAGCGTGCCGGCTCACTGTCGGGTGGTGAGCGGCAGATGGTCGCCATGTCGCGGGCCCTCATGATGGAGCCGTCCGTGCTGCTGCTCGACGAGCCCTCCGCCGGCCTCTCCCCCGTGCGACAGGACGACGCGTTCATCCGCGTCTCCGACATCAACAAGGCCGGGGTGACGACCATCATGGTCGAGCAGAACGCCCGACGGTGCCTGCAGATCTGCGACCGGGGCTACGTCCTCGACCAGGGCAGAGACGCCTACGAGGGCACCGGACGCGACCTGCTGAACGACCCGAAGGTGATCGGCCTCTACCTGGGCACGCTGGGCACCGACGCCGCCTGAGCGCGCATGACGAGAGGGGCGGATGCCGTGACGGCATCCGCCCCTCTCGTCGTCCGTGCGCCGCCTCTGTCCGAGCCGCCCACGGCACGAGGAAGGCCCCGGATGCAGCATCCGGGGCCTTCGCCGTGGTGAATCAGTTCGTGCGGGTGATGAGGTTGTCAGCACCGTACACGTAGGTGCCGATCGAGGCGCCCGTCGGGTCGCCGTTCTCGTCGAACGTCACCTCGCCGGAGTAGCCGTCGTAGTCGGCGGTGCCACCGTCGTTGATGATCGCAGCGCAGTCGGCGAAGCTCGTGCACTTCTCGCCTTCGCCGCTGCCTCCCGAGACCTCCTGCATCTTGGCGGCGATGTCCGCGCCCTCGGTGGATCCGGCCGCGAGCGACGCGAGAGCCACGAGCACGACGGCGTCGTACGCCTCGGCCGCGTAGGTGAAGTCGTTGACCTCGGGGTTGCCCTCACCGGTCCAGAAGGTCTGGAGGCGGTCGGTGAAGTCGTCCTCGAGTGCGGGGCCCGGCTTGGTGCCCTGCGCGCCCTCGAGCGAGAACGGGAAGTTCGTGTCGGGCGAGGAGCCGTAGTCCGACAGGTTTCCGTCGACCAGGTACCACTTCTCCGGCGAGACGCCGGCGTTCGACAGCAGCGGGGCGATGGTCTTGAACTGGTCGAACGAGACGATCGCGACCGCATCCGGGTTCTCGGCCTGGATCGTCGCGACCTGTGCGTCGAACTGTCCGTCACCGACGTTGTAGGAGGCGCTGGCGACGACCTCGCCGCCGGCGTTCTCGAACGTCGACTGGATGTTCTCGAACAGGCCGGTGCCGTAGGCGTCGTTCTGGTAGATGACGCCGAGCGTCTTCGCGCCGTCCTCGGCGATCAGGTTGCCGAGGACCTCGCCCTGCAGCAGGTCGCTGGGAGCGGTGCGGAAGTAGAGGCCGTTGTCGTCCCAGTCGGTGAAGTCGGGGCCGGTGTTCGACGCGGAGATCTGGAGGATCCCTGCGCTGACGTTGCCGTCGAGGATGAGGCGCGAGACTCCGGAGGCGGCGGCGCCGACGATGGCCGACACGTCTGCACCCTGCAGCTTGGTGATGGACGTCTCGTACGCCTTGGTGTCGGTGTCGCCCTCGTCCTCGGCGGTGAGTTCGATGGTGACGCCCGCGGCCGCTTCGTTGACCTCCTGCACGGCGAGGCCGACGCCGGACTCCATGGGCGGGCCGAGGAACGACAGCGAGCCGGTCTGCGGAAGCAGCGAGCCGAGCTTGAGGGTGAGGTCGGCCGCCGGCGAGTCGCCGCCTTCCGATGGCTCCTCCGAGGGCGTGCCGCTGCAGCCTGCGATGACCATCGCGGAGGCGCTGAGCAGCGCGACTCCTGCGAGGATCTTGGCGCTGCGCGAGCGCGTGAATGCGATCATGATGCTCCCTTGCGTGACTGGCCGTGGATTGTGACCACGGTCGGGTGCTCTAACACTAGGACCAGATCGTCTCGCGCAGGGGTCGGGAGTATTTCGGTGCGTTAACGATCCGTAGCCCGGATCCACGCGGTTCTCGTCGTCGCGTCAGAGCAGTTCGGTCGGCCCGGAACGGCGGCTCCGCCCGGCGGTCAGGAGCAGGTCGGCCACGAAGACCGCGATCGCGATCCACACGATCACGAAGCCGACCCAGCGCTCGGGGGGCATCGCCTCGCCGAGAACTGCGGCTCCGATCACGAACTGCATCACCGGGGTGATGAACTGGATCATCCCGATGACCGTGAGATCGATCCGCCGAGCTCCCGCGGCGAACAGGAGCAGGGGCACTGCGGTGGCCACGCCGGCGAACGCGAGCAGCACAGCGTGCCAGACGCCGTTCTGCCCCATCGTGAGGCCTTCCGGCGTGGTCGCCACCAGGAGGAGCTGCACGACGGCGATGGGGATCAGCCACAGCGACTCGAGGGTGAGCCCGCTGACCGCGTCGACAGCCGGGCCGATCTTCTTCTTGATGAGCCCGTAGACCCCGAACGAGGCGGTCAGCGAGAGCGCGATCCAGGGGAACTCGCCGTGGAACACGATGATCACGATCACGGCGACCGCGGCGATGCCGATCGCCGCCCATTGGAGCCTGCGGATGCGCTCCTTCAGCACGAACACGCCGAGCAGCACGGTGGCGATCGGGTTGATGAAGTAGCCGAGGCTGGTCTCGACCACGTTGCCGGTGAGGGTGCCGATGAGGAAGACCTGCCAGTTGACGTAGATGAGAAGCCCGGCGAGGGCCGTGAGCCCGAGGAGCTTCGGCTGCCGGACGATCACCGCGAGCGCCGCCCACCCGCGCGTCACGGTGAGCAGGAGCACGCAGAAGACGAACGAGAGCAGCACCCGCCACGCCACGACCTCCCACGGCCCCGTGGGCACGAGCAGCAGGAAGTACAGCGGGAGCACGCCCCAGAGCAGGTACGCCGCTCCCGCGTAGGCGACGCCGGCGGAACGGGATGCTCTCATGCTGGCGTCAGGGGTCACCGCACAACCCTAGTGCTCGCAGCACCCCGCTCCGGTCGCCCTATCGGCGACGAGGAACCACCCGGAGGGCGAAGGCCACGACGAGCGCCGCGACCAGGGCGATGGCGGCATTGACCCCGATGGCCGCCTGGACCCCTCGCAGCAGCCCTGCCCCGGCGAACGCGGAGACCACGGCAGCCATGACGGGCGTCCCGAGTGCCATTCCGACCTGCTGGCTCATCGTGACGAGGCCGGTCGCGAGCCCCTGCTCGTCGGGAGGGACATCTCCGGTGGCCGTGACGACGTATCCGACGATCGCGACGAGGTTCGCGACGCCGCCGACAAAGGCGAGGATCAGCAGAGGGAGCGTCCAGGCGTCGTCCGCCGTCGCGAATGCCAGCGGGACGGTGACCCCTGCCTGGAGCAGCAATCCCCCGACGATCACCGTCGGCGCACCGGTCACCGCGATGATCTTCGGAGCGAGGAGTCCACCGAGAACCGTGCCGACTCCGAGGACGCCGAGCATCAGACCTGCTGCGATCGGCGTATGCCCCAGGACGTCCTGCAGGTACAGCGTGAGCAGGAAGACGAGCGAGGTCTCGGTGGCGAAGGCCACGAGTCCGGCGACATTGCCCCACGCCACGGTCCGCCTCCGCAGCATCGACGGCGCGATGAGCGGTTCCGCCGCCCGCCCCTCCGCGTACACGAAGGCGAGGAGGAACACGAAGGACGCGATCAACGGCATCCACGTTCCCGGATGCCCCCAGCCGACGCGCCCTGCCGAGTCGATGCCGAAGACGAGGGCCACGAGAGCCGCGGTCACCGTGACGGCTCCGAGGACATCGAGCCGCGGACGCGAGCCCCGCGCCGGCTCGCGCAGCACCCAGGGTCCGATGGCGAGCGCCCCCGCTGCGACGATCACGTTCAGGAGGAAGGCCCATCTCCACGACACCGTGCCCGTGAGCACGCCGCCGAGCACGGCACCCACGGTGAAACCGGCGGCCATCAGGGCGCCGTTCAGACCGAGCGCTCGGGAACGCGCCCGGCCCTCGGGGAACATCGTCGTCATCAGAGCCAGCGCGGCGGGCGTCACCATCGCGGTAGCCAGCCCCTGCCCCACCCGCGCGGCCAGCAGCACGCCGGGTGTCATCGCCAGCGCACCCGCGAGCGAGGAGACGCCGAGGAGCACGACGCCCGCGAGGAACAGGCGCTTGCGCCCCAGCAGGTCGGCCACTCGACCGAAGAAGAGGGTGAACGAGGCGGCGCAGATCGCGAACGCCGTGACGATCCACTGCAGAGCCGCGGTGTCGAAACCGAGCTCTCGACCGATCTGCGGTAGCGCGACGTTCAAGATGGAGAAGTCCACGGCGAGGGTGAAATTCGCGGTCAGCAGCACGGCCATCGCGAGGCGCTGCGCCGGGGCGAACCTCTCGGAAGAGGGCACGCGACGTGTGATCGATGTCGATTCGGCAGAAGTCATGCTCCCACCCTTCGGGGTGCCACGCGGGCCAGCCAGACCACTGTTCTGACTAGCACTGGCAGGGACAGGCTCCGATCGGTGCGTTCCGCCACAATGGGGAGCGTGCACCCTCAACCATCGATCGCGACTGACGGCGCATCAGATCGCCCCGTGACCGAACTCGGCGAGTTCCTGCGATCTCGCCGTGACCGCGTCGCCCCGAGTGCGGTCGGTCTCAGCAGTCACGGCCGCCGCCGAGTACCCGGGCTGCGTCGGGAGGAGCTCGCCCAGCTCGCCGGGGTGTCGGTCACCTACCTCACCCGGCTGGAGCAGGGGCAGTCGCACAACGCGTCGGAGGCCGTCGTGGCCGCGCTCGCGCGCGCACTGCAGCTCGACTCCGACGAGCGCCTGCACCTGATGACGCTCGCGCGCCCGTCGACCGCCGCACGCCGTCGGGGCCGCAGGCCCGAGGCGCCTCACGCGGGCGCCTCCGGTCTGCTGCAGGCGATGGGCGTCCCCGCGGTGCTCCTCGGACGCTTCAACGACATCCTCGACTGGAACACCGCCGGCCATCTGCTGCTGGCGGGGCACATCGACGCGGGAGCACCCGCAAGGGCGGCCGACCGCCCCAACCACATGCGGATGCTGTTCCTCGACCCGCACACCCGTGATCTGTATCACGAGTGGGAGCGCGAGGCCGCCCTGGCCGTGGCCTCGCTGCGGTTCGTCGCCTCGCAGTTCGCCGACGATCCGCAGCTCGCCGCGCTCGTGGGCGAACTGAGCCTGAGCAGCCCCGTGTTCGCGAAGCTGTGGGCCCGACATTCGGTGCGACTCTGCTCGAGCGGATCGAAGCAGTTCTCGCATCCCACCGTCGGTGCCCTCACGCTGAACTACGAGGTGCTCCATCTGCCCGACACCGACGGCCAGCGCATCCTCGCCTACGCCGCGGTGCCCGGCAGCGCCTCTGCGGCCGCGCTTCGTCTGCTCGAGTCTCGCTGACGGAGACGCAGAGAGGGCCCGGATGCGAATGCATCCGGGCCCTCTCGAAGACGTTGTCTCAGCGGACGACGACCGCGAGCACGTCGCGGGCCGACAGGACGAGGAACTCGTCTGCGCCGAACTTCACCTCGGTGCCGCCGTACTTGCTGTAGAGCACACGGTCGCCGACGGCGACGTCGAGCGGGACACGGTTGCCGTTGTCATCGATGCGGCCGGGGCCCACGGCCACGACCTCGCCCTCCTGGGGCTTCTCCTTGGCGGTGTCGGGGATGACCAGGCCACTCGCGGTGGTCTGCTCGGCCTCGACCTGCTTGATGACGATGCGGTCCTCGAGCGGCTTGATGGAAACCGACACGGTCTACCTCTTCTTTCTTGACGCTGACAGGAAGACTTGTTCGCACTCTCAACCCGAGAGTGCTAACCCAGTCTAGGGCGTCGGCTGGCACTCACGCAATGCGAGTGCCAGCGCACCGCCGCGGTCCGCGTGGCATCGCCGCCTAAGCTGAAGGACGTGGAGATGTCTGAGCTGCGAGCCCTGCTCACCCCCGAGGGGCTGACGCTGCTGGATGCGGCCGACTCCGTGGACGGGGTCGCAGACGTGGCCAAGACCGTGTCCCGGCTGCGAGCCGCGGGCCACTCCCCCGACCTCGTCTCCGCAGTCGTGGGTCAGGCCCGTCTTCGGGAGAAGGCCAAGGCGAAATTCGGCGACTTCGCGGCGCGGATGCTGTTCACGAAGGCCGGACTCGAGCAGGCCACGCGACTCGGCGTCGCCGCTCGACATGCGCAGCGGATGCGGAGCGCCGGCATCCGCTCGGTCGCCGATCTCGGCTGCGGCATCGGTGGCGACGCGCTGGCCTTCGCCGGCGCAGGGCTGGGAGTGCTCGCGGTGGATGCGGACGACGTCACCGCCGCGATCGCCGCGTACAACCTCGCCCCTTTCGGCGCCGATGTGACCGTGCAGCACGGGACGGCACAGGACCACCTCCCCTCGCCCGCAGACGGTCTGGCCGTCTGGATGGATCCGGCGCGGCGGACCTCCGGCCACAGCGAGACGAGCCGGGTCGGCGCCGACGAGTACTCACCTCCTCTGGACTGGGCCTTCGACGTGGCGGCGCGCATGCCGACGGGGATCAAGCTCGGCCCGGGGCATGACCGCGACTCCCTGCCGGGCGACGCCGAGGCGCAGTGGGTCAGCGCAGACGGGAGCGTGGTCGAGCTCGTCCTCTGGACCGGCGCGCTCGCACGTGAGGGCGTACGCCGCGCAGCGCTGGTGATCAGGGGTGATCGGTCGCATGAGCTCACCGCGGGAGCGGACGCCGAGGACGCGCCGGTGCGAGCGCTCGGAGCCTTCCTGCACGAGCCCGACGGCGCGGTCATCCGGGCTCGGCTGATCGGCGACGTGGCCCGCAGCCTCGATGCGGGAATGCTCGACGAGCGGATCGCCTACCTCACGTCGGATGCCGCCGTGACCAGTCCGTTCGTGCAGTCCTTCCGGGTCCGCGAGACGATGGCGGCGAACCCCAAGGCGATCAGCAGCGCGCTCACGGCGAACGGCATCGGCACGGTCGAGATCAAGAAGCGCGGCATGGACGTCGACCCCGCCGCCTTCCGCAAGAAGCTCACCCTTCGCGGAGATCGGAGCGCGACCCTGATCCTCACCCGCGTGAACGGGCAGCGCCGCGCGATCCTCGCCGACCGGGTGCCCGCGGCGGAGTGACGATCAGCCGGTCGGGTCGGACGGCGCCTCGACCCTGATCGGATCGCCGTCCTGTCCGCTGAGCTCGGTGAACACGTCGGGCGTCGTGCCGCGTGAACTCGGCACCTCCCCCGTGATCGTCAGATAGGCGATGCCCGAGGTGGTCAGTCGAAGGTCGATGCTCCAGGGCTCCTGCTCTCCGCCCGCCTCGTCGACGACGACACCCCCGACGCTGAGCGCGGCGCCGCCCTGGACCTCCGCGGCGTCGGCGCATTGCGTCGCTCCGACGGCGTCGACGATCATGCACTCCTGCGCGATCCCGTCTTCGACGCGTGTACCGCGCCAGATCGGCAGGTCGTCGATATAGCCGACCACCGAGAACGAATACTGCTGGAAGCCGAGGGAGAGGAGCTCTTCCGCCCGCTCGCGCTCCTCGATCGGGAACTGCGCGAGCCAGCCCACGTCGTCCGAGGGCCAGCGCTGGATGATGGCGACGACCTCCCCTGACGCCGACCGCACGGCCGTCGCGGAGATGTCGTCCTCGCCCTCGCGCTCGCTCTCACCGCGGGATCCGGCGAGCGTCGCAGTGATCCCGAATCCCTGCGCCACGAGCTCCTCCGCGTTCTGGCACAGGTCGGTCGAATCGCCGTCCGCGTCGAGGATCATGCACTCGAGCTCGCCCTGCTTTCTCGTGGCGTACCAGACCACCGCACCCTCGTCCGATCCGATGACGTGCACGCTCCCCGGGTCGTAGCCGCCTGCGGTCTGCAGCTCCACGCGTCGTTCCTGCTGCGCGGCCGTCAGCACGACGCCGTCCTCCGCGCCTCCGAAGAGCGCCCATCCCGCGCCGAGTCCGACGAGGAGCATCGCGACCGCCGCAGCGGTCAGGGCCTTCCAGTGCCGCCGCGCATCCGCTCGCAGGCCGTTCGATGCACGCGGCACGGCTGTCTCGTCCGATGTCGGCGGAACGGCTGCCTCGCCCGGCGTCGAGGCCGCGGCCACCTGTTCGGGGCGGTCGGCGTCCGCCGGCTCCGCGTGGGGCTCGGACGCGTCGGCGGCGACCACCGGGGAGTCCGTGCTCACGGTGCGTCGCGCTTCGACCCGCGCGTCCTCGAGGGCGCGCAGGCGCGCGGCATCCGCCTCGGTCAGGCCGCCGCCGCGACCGTAGGCGCGCGCGTGCAGAGCGCGCAGCTCGCTGGTCTCGTCGGCGTCCGGCATCGGCTACCCCAGCCGCTCGAACTGCATACCGGCCCACACGAGCCAGCCCAGGCTGTACACGGTGGCGCAGAGGCCGAGTACGAGGGCCCATCGCGCGATGGCCCGACTCTCGACCGGCCGGCGGAGGGACATGATCGCTGCGATGACCGCGACGATGGCGATCGGGATCCCCCAGCCCACGAAGAACGATGAAGCCAGCGCCACGATCGCCGCGGTGAGAGCCCACGGCGCGAGTCTGGTGTCGTCGACGGCGACGCCCTGATCGAGGGTCGGCTCCCACTCCGTGCCCCGCCCGCGAGCATCGACATCGGGGCCCGTCGCCACGACCGGTTCGATCCCGACCGGGCCCGTCGGCAGTTTCGTGTACCGCTCGCGACGGGCGCCAGGCAGTCGCGCGGCCCCGGCCGGGTGCTCCACCTCTGCGCTCGGCGGCTCGACGCTCGGGCGCGGCATCGCGGACCCGCCGAGGGAGGCGCGTTCGGCTCCTGAAGGGTCAGAGGTGCGCGGCACGTCGCTCATCACACCACCGCGATCCGCTCGTCGACCTGGATCTCGGTGACGGGGAGCGTCGAATCCGCCCCGAACGCGAGCGTCGACGGCCGGCGCCCCGACGAGATGAGCTCGGCTGCGAGCGCCGCGATCATCGCGCCGTTGTCGGTGCACAGCGACAACGGGGGGATGCGCACCGTGACCCCTGCGGCCTCGGCCCTGGCGAGAGCGACCTCGCGCAGGCGCCGATTGGCGATGACGCCCCCGCCGAGCAGCAGCCGAGGGACGCCGAGATCCGCGCACGCCGCGAGCGCCTTCGTCACGAGGACATCGACCACGGCCTCGCGGAAGCTGGCTGCCACGTCGGCCACAGGCACGGGGGTACCCTCGGCCTCGCACCGTTCGACCCAGCGCGCCACCGCGGTCTTGAGTCCCGAGAACGAGAAGTCGTAGCGATGCTTCGCCATGTCGGAAGCCCGGGAGAGGCCACGGGGGAAGCGGATCGCCGAGGGATCGCCGTCGAGCGCCGCTCTGTCGATCTCCGGGCCGCCGGGGTACGGCAGCGACAGCAGGCGGGCGACCTTGTCGAACGCTTCGCCGGCTGCGTCGTCCATCGTCTCGCCGAGCATCTCGACGTCGGTCGTGAGGTCGCGGACGTGCAGCAGCGAGGTGTGCCCGCCGGACACGAGCAGGGCGATGGTCGGGTATTCGAGCGGTTCGGAGTCGGGGGTCAGGATGTCTGCCGCGATGTGGCCCACCAGGTGGTTCACCGCATACAGCGGCTTGTCGAGCGAGACCGCCAGCCCCTTCGCCGCGCCGACGCCGACCATGAGGGCTCCGGCGAGACCGGGCCCGCTCGTGACCGCCACCGCATCGAGGTCGTCGAGCCGCACCCCCGCCTCGGCGAGAGCGGCGTCGATCGACGGCTGCAGTGCTTCGAGGTGGGCGCGCGCGGCGACCTCGGGCACGACGCCGCCGTAGCGGGCGTGCTCGTCCATGCTCGACGCGATCGTGTTCGACAGCAGCGTGCGTCCGCGGACGATGCCGATGCCCGTCTCGTCGCAGCTCGTCTCGATTCCGAGCACGAGAGGCTCGCTCATGCGGTCGCCCCCTTCGCGGCATCCGTGTCGTGGGCACCGGGTTCCGTCGCTCCCCGGCGGTGGCGGAGCACGAGTCGCATCACGATGGCATCCACGTCGTCGGGCTGGTAGTAGCGAGGACGCCGGCCGATCTCCTCGAATCCCTCCGACAGGTACAGGCCCTCGGCGCTCGGGTTGTCCGCGCGCACCTCGAGGAAGACCTCCTGCGCACCGCGCTCCTCCGCCGCGTCGAGCAGCGCGCGCAGAAGCGCGCGACCCCGGCCGGATCCGCGGTGCACCGCATCCAGCGCGATGGTCTGGATGTCGGCATCCGCCCCGCCCTGCAGCGCACGGACCCCGCCGTATCCGATGATGGTGCCCTCGACCTCGTCGACGAGGTAGCGCCCGTGCGGGCTCTCGAGCTCGGCGGCCATCAGCTCCGGGCTCCAGGCGTCGGTGGGGAACGAGCGGCGCTCGATCGCCATGATGGCGTCGAGGTCGTCGGCGGTGGCGGCACGCAGGGTCATCGCCCCACCTTCTTCGGTGCGCCGGGAAGCGTGACGTCGGGGTGCCGCAGGTACAGCGGCTCTTCTCCGGCGAGCGTCCGGCCCGCCGCGAGCGCTCTGGCACCGACTCGGGCGAGTGCCACGGCCGAGAGGGTCGCGACGTCGATGCGACGTACGCCGTCGAGGTGCACGTCGGCGTCGGCGGCGGGGACCAGGACGGTGTCGGCGATCACGATGGGGATGCCGTCGGCATCCGTACCGTCGAAGACCGTGATCGCGACCTCTCGACGACGGGCATCCGTCACGACGGCGAAGGCTCCCGAGACCGCGTCCTGCTCGATCGCCGTGAGAGCGGCGGCGACGTGGCTCGGGACCGGGAGAACAGGGATGCCGCGGCCCAGCGCGAACGCGCGCGCGGCGGCGATGCCGATGCGGAGTCCGGTGAACGGACCGGGCCCCATGCCCGCGACGACGTGTCGTATCGGGCCGGTTCCCGCCTCGTCGAGGGCTCGGACGAGCAGGTCGCCGATCACCTCGGCATGTCCGAGGGGGTCTGCCGCCGAGGCCTCCGCCCGGCTCGCCCCGTCGTCGCCGATGAGAGCGATGGCGGTGCCCAGGGAGGTGTCGACGGCGAGGATCACCTCTCCAGGGTAGTCGGCGTCACGCCCCTCATCGCCGTGCGTCCTCACGCGTGATCGTCACGTGCCGCGGAGCATCCGCATCGAGCTCGGACGGATCGAGGTCGTCGTCCCCTCCGACCGGTCGCTCCAGCTCGATGTCCCACCAGGAGTCGGCGAGATCCTCCGCCATCCCCCGCCCCCATTCGATGACGACCGCCGAGCGGGCGAGGTCCAGATCGAGGTCCTCGAGCTCTGCCCCCGAGCCGAGGCGATAGGCGTCGACGTGCACGAGCGGCGCCCGACCGACCAGTGACGGATGAGTGCGCGCGATGACGAAGGTCGGGCTCTGCACAGGCCCGCGCACGCCGAGACCTTCGGCGAGCCCGCGCGTGAAGGTGGTCTTGCCGGCGCCGAGCGGGCCGGTCAGGATCAGCAGGTCACCGGCCTCGAGCTGCTCGCCGATACGGAAACCCAGCTGCTCCATGGCGTCGGACGTCTCGATCTCGTGGCGCCCGAGGAACGCAGGATCGACGCTCATGCCGACCTCCGCGGCACCCGCGTCCCGATGCGGGTGACGATCTCGTAGTTGATGGTCGACGCGACGTTCGCCCACTCCGCAGCAGACGGCACTCCCAGAGTCGGATCGCCGAACAGCACGACCTCGTCGCCGATCGACACCGGGGCATCGCCGACGTCCACGACGAACTGGTCCATCGCGATCCGGCCCACGTTCGTGTACCGACGCCCCGCGATCGACACCGGCAATCGGCCGGAGGCGTGCCGCGGAACCCCGTCGGCGTATCCGAGCGGCACAAGAACGAGCGTCGTGTCGTGCGGAGCCCGGTGGTCGTAGCCGTACGAGACGCCCGCGCCGGCGGCCACCCGGCGCACGGCCGCGACCGCACCCCGGAGGGTCATCGCGGGTCGCAGCCCCAGCTGGGCCGACGACCGGTCCTCGAACGGGGACAGCCCGTAGATGCCGACGCCGATGCGCACGGCATCCAGTCGCATCTCGGGCAGGTCGATGGCGGCGGCGGTGGCCGCGATGTGCCGGAGCTCCGGGTGGATGCCGAACGACGCGGCCGCAGCCACGGCCTCTTCGAACCTCGCGAGCGCCTCGCGGTCGTCCTGGGGCGAGGTGTTCGACAGGTGGCTGAACAGGCCGATGATCCGCAGCCCTCCGATGCGCTCGAGCCGGGCCGCCTCCGCCAGGACGCGACGCCAGTCGGCCGGTGCGATGCCGTTCCGCGACAGACCGGTCTCGAACTTGAGGTGCACACCGACCGGTCGATCGACACTCGCTGCGGCACCTGCCGCCTCGAGCTGATCGAAGGACGAGATCCCCACCTCGATGTCGTGGGCGGCGGCGTGCTCGAAGCGCTCGCCCGGGGCGTGCAGCCAGGCGACGATCGGTGCGGTGATCCCCTGGCGACGCAGGTCCACCGCCTCGGCGATCTCCGCCACGCCGAGCCGGGTGGCACCGCCCGCGAGTGCGGCGACGGCGGCGGGGGCCGCGCCGTGCCCGTAGGCGTTCGCCTTGACGACGGCGATGACCTCGACGCCGGTGAGACGACGGAAGTGGCGGACGTTGTCCGAGATGGCGTCGAGGTCGATGCGCGCCTCGCGGAACGGAGCGGTCACAGCGGTTCTCCTTCGGCGACGACGAAGGCGGCGGCCAGCCCGGCGTCGTGGGTCAGGGTCAGGTGCAGTCGGGTGATCCCCCGCGCGGCGACGACGTCGGCGGTCGTTCCCGACAGGACGAAGTGCGGACGCCCCGACTCCTCGGACGCGATCTCGATCTCGATCCAGTGCACGCCGTCCGACCCGCCGAGGGTCTTGATCAGAGCCTCCTTCGCCGCATAGCGCGCCGCGAGAGAAGGGAGACGCAGCGACCGCTCCGTGGGCGCGAAGAGTCGCTCCCTGAGCCGCGGCGTCCGCTCCAGCGTGCGCTCGAACCTCGGGATGTCCACGAGGTCGATGCCGGTGCCGATGATCACCCGTTCAGCCTAGTCGCGGGGCTGCCGGGGCCTCGTGCCGGTGCCGTCTGGGGCCTCGTGCCGGTGCCGGTCGGCTGGCGTCCGCACGGATGGCTGGCCCGCACCGGCGTGTCGGGCAGCCATCCGTGCATCCGTCAGCCATCCGGCGGGCGCCACTCACCCTCCACATCGTCGCGTATCGCCCCTTCGATCCACATTCCCGGACTTCACCAGTGGCCGAACGATCGCGTCGTCCAGGATCGGCACATGCCCACACCGCTCTTCCTCGTCCACCACCACGGCGGGATCGCCCGAGGCTCCCAGCTTGGCCCGTTCGGCTGCACGCGTCGCGACCTGGCTGCTGCGGTGCGGCGACAGGAGCTGATCCGGATCAGGCCCGGCGTCTTCGCCGCCCCCTCGTGCCCCGTACTCGTCCGCACCGCGGCTCTGCACGGAGGGGCGCTCACCTGTGCCGGAGCACTCCGCCTCCACAGCGTCTGGGTCCTCTCGGACGACTCCTCACCGCACGTCTGGCTGGGGCAGGCCGGGCGAGCGCACGCACATGCCGGGTGCGGATGCGTCGGGCACTACCGCAACGGGACGATGACCCTCGGGCTGGCTCCCGTCGAAGACGCTCTCGCGCACAGCTACGCGTGTCTGGGTGAGGAGTTCTTCTTCGCCGCATACGAGTCCGCGTGGGCGCAGCGGCTGATCGGCGCTGCCGCACGGCGACGAATTCGCGACGCATTGCCGCCTCGCGCCCGGTGGCTCGTCGACCTGGCGCGTCACGATGCGGGCAGCGGCATCGAGTCGATCATGCGGCTGCGCCTCCACCTGCTCGGCGTGATCGTGGAGACCCAGGTCGAGATCAGCGGGGTGGGCCGGGTCGATTTCGTCATCGAGGGCCGTCTCATCATCGAGGCCGACGGCAGAGGGAATCACGACGGATCGACGGAGCGGCATCGGGACCTGATGCGGGATGCCGCAGCATCCCGTCTCGGATACGAGACCCTGCGCTTCGACTACGCGATGATCATCCACGACTGGGATGCCGTCGTTGCGGCGATCTTCGCGGCCCTCGGCCGCGTACGCTCCTGACCGGATGGCTGGGCCGCTCGCGCGTCGGCGGGCGACCCGCCGCCATCGACCCAGCCAGACGGACATCCGCCAGCCATCCGGCCCGGCGCGGAAACCGAGACGGGCCGAGACGGTCCGAGAGGCAGGCGGAGGCAGGCGGAGGCAGGCGGATGCAGGCGGATGCCGGGCCTACTCGACCGTGACCGACTTCGCGAGGTTGCGCGGCTGGTCGACGTCGAGACCCTTGGCCGTCGCGAGCGCCATGGCGAAGATCTGCAGCGGCACGACCGCGAGCAGCGGCTCGAACATCGGCCCGGCGAGCGGGATGCGGATGACCTCGTCGGCGAAGGGCAGCACCGCGGCATCCCCCTCTTCGGCGATCACGATCACCCGGGCACCGCGAGCGCGGATCTCCTGGATGTTCGAGACGACCTTCGAGTGCACGAGCGCCGAGTGACGCGGCGACGGCACCAGGACGAACACGGGCTGGCCCGGTTCGATCAGGGCGATCGGTCCGTGCTTGAGCTCACCGGCGGCGAAGCCCTCGGCGTGGATGTACGAGATCTCCTTGAGCTTGAGCGCGCCTTCGAGTGCGATCGGGTACCCGACGTGGCGCCCCAGGAACAGCACCGAACGGGTGTCGGCCATCCATCCCGCGAGCTGCGAGACGTGGTCGTGCTCGCTCTCGAGCACGTGTGCGATCTTCTCGGGCAGCGCCGAGAGCTCGGCGACGTCGAGCGACGCGTCTGCCACGGCACCGCGGACGCGGCCCATGTGCAGCGCGAGCAGCAGCAGCGCCGTGATCTGCGCCGAGAAGGCCTTGGTCGAGGCCACGGCCACCTCGGGGCCGGCGTGCGTGTAGACGACGGCATCCGACTCGCGCGGGATGGTCGCGCCCTGGGTGTTGCAGATCGAGAGGGTGCGCGCTCCGCGCTCTCGTGCGTACTTCACGGCCATCAGCGTGTCCATGGTCTCGCCGGACTGGCTGATCGAGACGACGAGGGTGTCTGCGCCGATGACGGGGTCGCGGTACCGGAACTCGTGGGCGAGCTCGACATCGACGGGCACCCGTGCCCACTGCTCGATGGCGTACTTGCCGACGAGTGCCGAGTAGGCCGCGGTTCCGCAGGCCGTGATGATGATGCGGTTGATGCCGACGAACAGCTCGTCGAGACCGTCGAGTTCAGGGATGACGACCTGGTCGCCCTGGATGCGGCCGCGCAGCGTGTTGGCGACCGCCTCGGGCTGCTCGGCGACCTCCTTGGCCATGAAGCTCGACCATCCGCCCTTCTCGGCGGCCGCGGCGTCCCACGAGACGTCGAACGGCTCGGCCTCGACCGGGGTGCCGGCGAAGTCGGTGACGGTGACGGCCTCAGGGGTGATCGAGACGATCTGATCCTGACCGATCGCGAGCGCCTTGCGGGTGTGCTCGACGAACGCGGCGACGTCGGAGCCGAGGAAGTTCTCGCCCTCGCCGAGGCCGATGACGAGAGGAGAGTTGCGGCGAGCGCCCACGACGAGTCCCGGGTGGTCCTGGTGCATGGCGAGGAGCGTGAACGCGCCCTCGAGCCGGTTCACCACGCCGCGGAACGCCAGCTGCAGGTCACCACCGTTGTTGCGGTACTCACGGCCGAGCAGGGCTGCGGCGACCTCGGTGTCCGTCTCGCTGCGGAACACGACGCCGTCGGCGAGGAGCTCCTCGCGCAGCGCGGAGAAGTTCTCGATGATGCCGTTGTGGATCAGAGCGAGCTTGTCGTCATCGGCGAGATGCGGGTGCGCGTTCTCATCCGTGGGTCCGCCGTGAGTCGCCCAGCGGGTGTGGCCGATGCCGGTCGTCCCGTCCGCGAGGGCGGCATCCGCGAGCGAGTCGCGCAGCGCGGCGAGCTTGCCCGCCTTCTTGCGCATGCCCAGCGTTCCCTCGCCATCGATCACTGCCACGCCGGCGGAGTCGTAACCCCGATACTCCAGGCGGGCGAGACCGGCGAGCAGGATGTCCTGGCTGGGCCGCGGGCCCACGTATCCGACGATTCCACACATGGGATCCAGAATAGGTGCGGGATTTTGCGAAGATCCCGAACGAACCAGGCGGGGATGCTCCTGGTCAGAGCTTGCGCAGCAGAACGCTCTCGACGTTGTGGTCGGCGCCCTTGTTCAGGACCAGGCGTGCGCGGTGCTTCGTCGGCATCACGTTCTCGACGAGGTTCGGCATGTTGATCTCGTTCCAGTAGCCGAGCGCCGTCGTGATCGCCTCGTCGTCGGTGAGGTGGGCGAAGACGTTGAAGTACGACGAGGGGTTCGAGAAGGCCCCCTCCCGCAGGGCGAGGAAGCGGTCGACGTACCACTTCTCGATGTGCGCGGTGTCGGCGTCGACGAAGATCGAGAAGTCGAACAGGTCGCTCACGGCCACGTCGTTCGGGACGGGCGGCGGTTGCAGCACGTTGAGTCCCTCGACGATCACGACGTCGGGTCGGCGCACGACGACGTGGGCGTCCGGCACGATGTCGTAGCGCATGTGCGAGTAGAACGGAGCACGCACCTCTGCCGCCCCGCTCTTCACCTCGGTGAGGAACTGGATCAGCGAGCGCCGATCGTACGACTCGGGAAAGCCCTTGCGATCCATGAGCCCCCGGCGCTCGAGTTCAGCGTTCGGATGCAGGAAGCCGTCGGTCGTGATGAGTTCGACGCGCGGCGTGCCCGGCCAGCGGCTCATCAGCTCACGCAGCAGGCGGGCGATCGTGGACTTGCCGACCGCCACCGAACCCGCGACGCCGACCACGAACGGGGTGGTGGTGTCCTCCTCATGAAGGAAGGAGCTCGTGGCCGCGCCCAGCCGTTTGGTCGCCGTCGCGTACAGGCTGAGCAGACGGCTCAGCGGCAGGTACACCTCGCGCACTTCGGTGAGGTCGAGGCGGTCGCCGATGCCACGGAGTTCGACGACCTCGGTCTCGGTGAGCGGCTGATCGATGCCCGCCGCGAGCCTCGCCCATTCCACGCGACCGATCTCTCGGTACGGGGACAGCGGCAGCGTCGGATCAGCAGTCACGCGCTCCATCGTAATGGCGGCGGCGATAGCCTCGTCTCGATGACCTCACCCCTCCGCCGACGCCGCGTGGTGCTCGCCTCGCGGGTGCTCCTCGTCCCGTACCTCGCCGTCGTCGCGCTCATCGTCTGGCTGCCGGGGAAGGACGCGGAGTCCGTCACCGGGATCGTCGCGATGACGGCGCGGATGCTGGCGGGCTGGGGCGTTCCGTTCGAAGTGGGCTACCCGGTGCTCGAGTTCGCGGCCAACATCGCGCTCTTCGTGCCGTTCGGAGCCCTGGTCGCGGCGGCGTGGCCTGCTCTTCCGGCGTGGAAGGTGGTCGCCGCGGGTGCCGCGACCAGTGTCGTGATCGAGCTCGTGCAGATCGCGCTGCCGACGCGCTACCCGACCGTGTCTGACGTCGTCGCGAACACGCTGGGCGCCGCCGTCGGGTTCGCGCTCGTCCGATGGCTGCGGCGAGGGGCGGCGTCGTCCCGCGACTGAGGGTCGTCACCAGGCGCGATGGCTAGCATGACCGAATGTCCGCTTCCGCCGTCGCCCGCAGTCGTTCACGCGCGGTGGCGGCGCGCGTGGCGTTGATCGCCTACCTCCTCCTCGTCGCCTTCACGGTCTGGCTGCCGGCGGCTGTCTCGGGAAAGGTGGTGGGCCTGGTCGTGCTCGCCGCGCGATGGGTGGCTCAGCAGGGAATCGTCTCCTACGAGGCGAGTTTGATCTCGCTGGAGTTCCTCGCGAATGTCGCGTTCCTCGTTCCGGTGGGCGCGCTCGTGGCTCTCGGTTGGCCGCGTCTACGACTGTGGCACGTGGTGGTGATCGGGTTCCTGATGAGCGGGCTCATCGAATCCGTCCAGAGTGTCATCCCCTCGCGCGCGCCCTCCGTCTCCGATGTGGTCGCGAACACTCTCGGTGCGCTGATGGGCGCGGCGATCGTCGCGGTGGCGCGGAAGCGGCGACGGCGCCGTGACGTCCTGTCACCGGCGCCTCGCGAGCAGCCTCGTCCTCGCTAGGCTCGACTCCGTGCGAGTTCTTCTCACCGGCGGTGCCGGATACATCGGATCACACATCGCCGTCGTCCTCCTCGAAGAGGGCCACGACGTCATCGTGATCGACGATTTCTCGAACAGCCACCCTGAAGCCGTGCGGCGTGTGGAAGAGCTCTCGGGCCGCCCGGTGATCCGCATCGATTGCGATCTCGCCGACCTGGACGCGAGCAGTCGAGCCCTGGCAGACGTCGAATTCGACTCCGTCATTCATCTGGCCGGGCTGAAGTCCATCGGTGAATCCGTCAGTCGGCCGTCCTCTTACTACCGCACGAACATCGTGGCGACTCTGAACATCCTCGACATCATGGCGATCAAGGATGTGCGGCGGTTCGTCTTCAGTTCGTCAGCCACTGTCTACGGGACGCCCGACTCCCCGGTGATCGACGAAAGCCATCCGGTCGGGCGCGGGCTGACCAACCCATACGGCTGGTCGAAGTGGATGAACGAGCAGATCATCAGGGATGTGCAACATGCCCGCCCCGAGCTCGAGGTGTCACTCCTCCGATACTTCAACCCGGTGGGCGCGCATCCGTCCGGCCAGATCGGCGAGAGTCCGTCCGGAACCCCCAACAACCTGATGCCGTACGTCGCTCAGGTCGCCGCGGGCACGCGCGACCGCGTGAGCGTGTTTGGAGACTCGTACGCAACCCCTGACGGCACCGGGGTCCGCGACTACATCCACATCATGGATCTCGCGGAAGGGCATCTCGCTGCGCTGGCACACCTGTCACCGGGCGTCACCGTATACAACCTCGGCACCGGCGTCGGTCACAGCGTTCTCGAACTGATCCGGGAATTCTCCGCGCAGAGCGGTCGCGAGATTCCTTACCGGGTCACCGCACCCCGCACCGGTGATGTGAGCTCGGCGATCGCCGATCCTGCGAAGGCGAACTCTGAGCTCGGATGGCGGGCCACCCGCTCTCTCGCCGATTCCTGCCGAGACTCCTGGCTCTGGCAGTCGCAGAATCCGCAGGGCTTGACCGGCCAGGGTTGAGCAGAGGCCTCGGCCCGCCGCATCACGCTTTCCATCCTCGCGCCCCTGATCCGGCGGATCACCTGACAGCCCGACCTCGACACCCATGCTTGAATGAGGCGGTGAGTAACGAGAACCCGCCCATCAACCGCCGGCAGGCGCGCGCACAGCGACACGCTACGTCGACCCCGATGGACGGGCAGGAACAGAACTCCTTCCTCGACGAGCTCACCACCCCGCATCCGACGTCAGAAGACCGCGCACGGCGCGATGCGGACGGCGAGCCGAAGAAAAAGAAGACGAAGTGGTGGATCTGGGTACTTGCCCTGCTGGTGCTTCTCGGCCTGCTGGCAGCGGCGGCGTTCGTCGGCAAGCGGGTCTACGACCAGGCCATGAACGTACGCGGGCATCTGGAGTCGTCCATGACCGAGGTCCGCGAAGTCCAGCGTGCCGTTCTCGCGGGCGAGACGGACGCGGCGGTCGCCGCCGCTGCCCGGCTGAGTCAGCACACGGATGCGGCTGTCGCCGGCACGAAGGGGCGCGCGTGGGCATTCGCCGAAGCGATGCCGTTCCTGGGCGATGACCTGCGGGCCGTTCGCACGGTCGCCGAGGTGACCGACCAGCTCTCAACCGATGTCGTCGGTCCGGCCAGTGCGCTGACCCTGGCATCGCTCCTCCCGAAGGGCGGTGGCCTCGACCTGAACGCCGTCGCTCAGCTCTCCGGCGTAGCTGCTCAGATGGATGCGGGAATTGATGAAGCGCTCGCCGCGGTCGCGCCCATCGACCAGGGTGCGCTGATCCCCCAGGTCGCGTCAGGGGTGAAGCAGCTCGACGATGCGCTCGGGGACGCGCAGTCGATCATCGCCCCGGTGAACGATCTGGCCGGCGTCCTTCCCGACGCGCTCGGAGCAAGCGGTCCTCGCGAGTACCTCCTCATGCTCCAGGGCAACTCCGAGGCTCGGAGCCTCGGAGGCAATGCTGCTGTCTTCGTCGTCGTGCAAACCGATGGGGGGCGCCTCTCGGTGACGAAGATCGTGAACAGCTCTGATTTCCCTCAGGGGCTACCTGAACTCGTTGCGCCCGTCGACCCTGAAGCGGTCGCCATCTACGGCGACAAGATCGGCCGGTACACGCCGGATCTCACGATGATCCCGAACTTTCCCGAGGCTGCCGCGATCATGCAGCAATGGTGGAAGCAGATCGACGACACCCAGTTCGAGGGTGTGATGTCGGTCGACCCCATCGCGCTTTCCTACATCCTCGGAGCCACGGGCCCGATTCAGCTTCCGACCGGTGACACGCTCTCCGCCGAGAATGCCGCGTCACTTCTGCTCAACGAGGTGTACTTCCGCTACGACGACATCTTCGAACAGAACGCCTTCTTCGGATCGGCAGCCACCGCCGTGTTCGGAGCCGTCACGGGCGGAGCATTCGATGTCGTCCCGTTCATCTCCGCCGTGGGCAGGGCCGCTGACGAAGGCCGCCTCTTGTACACGAGCTCGGACCCGACGCAGACCGAGCTCATCGGTCACTCGAGGTTCGGCGGAACGATGGCCGCCGACGGCCCCGATCAGACGACGGTCGGCGTCTACGTCAACGACAACACCGGGTCGAAGAAGAGCTACTACCTCGACATGGGGATAGCCGTGTGCACGTCGGGATCGACTGTCACGAGCACAGTCTCGCTCGCCTCGAACCTGACCGCCGAACAGGCCGAAGATCTGCCGTGGTACATCACAGGCCCCTACTTCGACCCTGCGGACATCAGCAGCTTCGTAGCGGTCTACGGTCCGACGAACGCCACGCTCGGCACCGCTACGGTGGACGGTGCTCCGGGCAACATCGTCTCTCAGGGCACCCACCTCGGGCGCCCCGTCGCCCTCGTCGAGGTGCGCAACACCCTCGCCGACTCACATGTCCTCCAGGTCACATTCGACGGTGTCGACCCCGCCTACGGCCCGGTTTCCGTCTGGCATACGCCCATGGTGCGCGACACTGCGGTCGAAGTGTCGCCGAAATGTCAGTGAGATCGAGGACCACGATGCGTCGCGTACATGCGGTCGGCTATTACGGCTGGGACAACTTCGGCGATGAGCTTTTCCGCGCCGCCATTCAGCGGAACCGAGAAGTGCTCTGGGGAAAGGGCGCACGAGTCCGCTCGTTCGTAGCGCCGCGGGTGCTGCACCAGAATCTGGGGCCGGTGGGCCGAGCCACGCGTATCGTCGAGACTCTGCTCGGCGCCGTCTGGGCCGACACCGTCGCCCTGTGCGGTGGATCGGTTCTCGAGGATGTCAGAGGCACTCAGCGGCTCCGCGGTCGCCTCCAGAAGCGGGGTCAGTCCATCGAAGCCCTCGGCGTGTCGCTCGGCCCGTGGCGATCACCGGACGCACGTGAAAGGGTGCGCAAGTACATCTCAGGCATGCGCCGGGTGGTCGTCAGGGACAGCGCCTCTCAAGAGAGGTTCCCAGACCCTGTCGTGGTCGGCGGGGATCTCGCTGCGCTCTACCCGATGCCCACCATTCCACGCGAAGAACGCAACCACCTCACCATCTGTGTCTCTCGCGATTCCCGGGCGAGTATCGAGGACGTCGCCTCCCTCCTCCGTGCGCTGCTCGCCGACGTGTCGCTCCCGGTGAAGCTGCTGGCGCTCAACGTTCGCAGGTCGCATGGCGATCTCGAATGGTCGCGCGAGCTCGGAGATCGACTCAGCGCGGTGCACGGGGACATCGAGGTGCTCGGTTTCGAGACCCTGGACCAGACCATCGACGTCATCGCCCGCTCCCGCGCGGTGTGGTCGCAGCGGCTGCACGGGGTCATCGTCGCCTACCTCTGCGATGTCCCCGTGCTCGCACTCAGCCATCACCAGAAGATCACCGACTTCGCAGGAGATATCGGGCTTCCGCAACGTTACCTGCGAGACTCCCTCACGGCAGACGAAGAGACCAGAGAAGCCGCTTCTCGTACACTCGACGGCCGCACTGAATGGGGCGTCTCACCCGACACCTACAGGGCATCGACGATCGATGCTCTGCGCTTCGATGTCCGCTGAACTCTCGGCTGACCTCGCCGTCGATGCCCCGGTCGGATCATGAGCGATCGGATCGAGATCGTCGACATGATGCGCGGCCTCGCCGCCCTGTCCGTGGTGGTGTTCCACTACTTCTATAACGGCATCGCCAACGGAAAGATCGACTCCATCACCCAGACCCCGGTGCTCGGTGAGATCGCGCGGTACGGGTATCTCGGAGTCGATGTCTTCTTCATCATCAGCGGCTTCGTGATCGCGAGCTCGGCCGTGGGAAAGACAGCGCGACAGTTCGTGGTGGGCCGGGCTGTCCGTCTCTATCCGGCGTTCTGGGTGGCCATGTCGATCACCGCATGCTTCATCCTGGTTCTCGGCGGCAGTCGTATCACTGTCACGGGGTGGCAGTTCGCCGCGAACACCACCATGGTGCCTCAGCTGTTCCGACAGCCGTTCGTGGACGGCGCATACTGGACACTGGCATACGAGCTCGCGTTCTACTCGATGGTGTTCGTCATCATCCTCGCTCGCCAAGGGCGGCGGCTCGACGTGATCATGTGCGTCTGGGCCATCGCGATGGGAGCCGTCTCTCTGGTAGCGCCTTCGCTGCGAAGTTTTCCGCTCCTCGGCGGCTATTTCGCGCTGTTCGCGATCGGAGCCGTGATCTCAGCCATCCGCCGATCCGGATGGTCCCCGCTGCGCGTGGCGGGACTTGCGGGTGGCGTCGGCGCAGCATTGCCCTTCCAGCTCGGAACCGGCGCGGACAGAGGTCTCGACATCGTCATCGTCGCCGTCATCTGCGTGGGCGCCTACGGGATCATCCTCGCCACCCTCAGCGCGCGGGTATCGGCGCTGAGACTGCCCGGTTCACGCCTCGCCGGTCAGCTCACCTACCCTCTGTACCTCTTGCACGCGTACATCGGATACCTGCTCATCAGCGCCTTCGCGGACGAGCAGAACAAGGTAATCGTCACGCTCCTGGTCATCGGCTTCGTCGCGCTCCTGGCATACGCCCTTCATGTCGTGGTCGAGCGATGGATGCGCCCGGTCTGGTACCCGTTCTTCGACCGCACGATCGGCCGTCTCACGGCGCTGGCCGATCGGGGCGGGAGATCGCACGAGAGCTCGAGGTCTACCGGCCGGGATGGCTCGCCCCCCTCTCGCGATTGATCGCTGCGTCTAGGCAGGCGACTACGAGATGAGACCCCGTTGAACGCAGCCTGACCGATCAGCGTCGGCAGGCGAGGATAAGAGCGCCTCCGAAGCGCGCCCAACTCGACGCGAGAGCGACAGCACACGCGGTCTCGAGCGGTCCGACACCCACCACCGCGGAGATAGCGCCCGCGAGGATTCCGATCGTCAGCGCGAGAACCCAGATCCACGCCTGGCCCGAGAATCGATGCGTCACGTTCAGGAACGTGCTGTAGATGTACGACGACGCGATGGGGATGACCGCCACTGCGAGGAGAATCAGAGGCACTTCGGGCATCTCGAACTCAGGTCCGTAGATCACGCGGAGTACCGGCCCCCCGAAGAGAGCCACCGTCAACGCCGCGACGGAGCTCGCTGCGCCAAGCCCGAGGGCGAGACGGTGAGCGCGGTGCCGGACGTGATCCTCCCCCACGCTCTCGAGCGTCTGGCGGAAGGGCGTGATCAGCACGTTCTTCAGGATCGCCCCCACCAGGTTGGCGAAGGTGAGTATGTACGCGGCCGCGGCGAAGACGCCGACGAGCGTCTCATCTGCAAGAAGCGAGAGCACCAGGACAGGAAGATAGCTCGCGAAGGCCGCGAGCGACTCCGACACGGTTGTCGGTGCCCCCGCCCGGAGAATCTCGCGATACCCGCGATCACCGTGCGATTCGGACGGTCGTGAGGCAGCGAGTTGCCTACCGGCGAGGGCGACGCCGATCGAGACCAATGCGGATGCCGCCAGTGCCACCGCGACTGACCCCGTCGTTGCCAGAGCCACTCCGGCGAGCGCGATCGTGCCCACGCTGTTGGCGATGTTCAGCACTCCGAGAGCGGCAAGCCGATTCGTGCGCTGGATGCGAGCCTGCCACAGGTCGAAGAAGAGGTCCGCGACTTTCACGGCGAGCAGAGCCGCCCATACTGCGGGATCCGCAGCCTCGGTGGCGACGAAATAAGCGATGAGAAGTGCGGTCGCTGCTGTGGTGCCGATCACTCTGAGCGTCAGATAGGTGCGCCACGGGTACTCGACCCGCAGGCTGAGGTAGACGGTGCGCAGCCCGAACTGAGCGACGGTGAACACGGGCGTGGCGATGGAGAGCACCAACGCATATTCACCGACGGCGTCCGCTCCGCCGGCGAACCGTGCGAACATCCAGACGAGGAGCCACTGTGCGACCGCCCAACTCATCGAGCCGACAGCGAGGAGGGCCCCGCCCATTCGGCTCATCGAGCGCCGCGCATCAGTCTGCGTCCGACAAGCCTGGCGACTCGGACGGCCGCCCGGGCCGCGGAGATCGTGATGCCCAGGAACGCCTCGACACCGCTCAGCGCGCCGATCCTCCGAGCACCGATGTATGCCTGGAACTCGCCCGCGATCATCGGCCAGATTCGCGACGACAGTCCGGAATCACCGTACGGGGCCTTGAAGATGGCGGCCACCGGCGCATCCACGAACAGGATCGTATGGCCGAATCCGGCGATCGACAACCACAGCTCGTAGTCCTCGGAGTATCGTCGGCCCGCGGAGAAGCGCAGGCCGAGGTCGCGGCGCACCACGACGCTGGGCGTCGACATCCGATTCCGGATCAAGAGGTCGCGCTTGCTCACCATATGCGCGGATGTTGCGCCGTTCAGCGACATGGACTCGAGCTCTTCCTGCGCAGTCACCTGAACGGTACGACCGGCGAGCATCTGGGGCTGCACTCCTGCTCCGTCGGCGAGCGCGAACTGTGCCTCGAGCTTCCTCGAATGCCAGGCGTCGTCAGAGTCAAGGAACGCCACCCAGTCTCCTGAGGCATCGTCCCACCCGACGTTCCTCGCGTGGGCGGGCCCGCCGTTCTGATCGAGTGAGATCAGTCGCGCGCCGGTACAGGAGTCGACGATCCGTTGCGCGGCTTCCCGCTCGTCCGGCGCAGAGGCATCATCGACGACGATGATCTCGTCGACTGCCCTGGTCTGATTGAGGATCGATTCCAGAGCGCGCCCGAGAGTCTGTGACGCGTTGAAATGCGGAATCACGACGCTCACGGACTCGATGCCCCGAGAAGAACCGCTCACGTCATGCTCCCTGAGTGCCGATGCCGTGGCGCGCGGCGTCCTTCTTCCCTTCGGCACCCCAGCGCTGCTGATACACCAAGTAGATGAGGACGCCGACGAACAGCCAGAACATTCGCGCGTTGTTGAGTGAGAGCGAGAAGGAACCGATCAGGAAGACGATGATCATGTTCCGCACCACGAGCGCATCGTCCGCCGCCGAGTCCTCCCCGGACATCCTCGTCGCACGCACGAGCAGAACCCCCATCCATCCGAGAAACAGGATGGCCAGGGGCAAGCCCCACTCAGCGGCCAGTTGCAGGTAGGTGTTGTGAGCGACTGTGGTCTCACCGAACAGGGAGCCGTTGACCGCACGATATGACCCGATCCCTACCCCGAACACCGGTGACCGTTCTACCATCGTCAGCCCCGATTCCCACGTATCCGCGCGCCCGGAGCCACCCTCGCTGATCGCACCGATTGGGTCCTCGATCAGCAGCGAGACCCTCTGGAGCTGAGGGAAAACCTCCACATACTGATTCACCACCCCGTTCACCGCCTGCGTGATCGCCCCCCAGGCGACGGTGACAGCGACCCCGACGCCAACGAAGAGAAGTGCGATCTCGACCTTCAACCTCGACTTGCGCACGGAGTCGATCACGAGCACGGCGAAAAGCACCGACATGGTGATCAACCCTGTCTTTGAGCCCGAGAGCAGCACGGACACGATCAAGCTGAGGATCATCGGGAGTCGGAGGGCGAGGCGCATCGTGGAGTCGCGGACGAGGAAGGCCAAGGCGGCACACGCGAGGACCGCCCAGTAGTTCGGGTCGACCATGAATCCGCGGTAGCGAGCTCCGCCGTAGTACATGGTCGCCCTCAGCGCCGGGATGCCGACGACCTCGATGACGATACCGAGCGCCGCGACAGCGGAAGCGCCGATCGCGAACCAACGCAGCACCGACATGTGGATCCCGGCCATCGCGACTCCGATCCCGCAGATCAGGTAGCCGAACGAGACGAGCATCTTGAGGATGTCCGAGAGGATCGCCGTACCCGCGTCTACGCCGAAGAGGATCGGCGTGAGAACGGCGGCCGTCACTCCGGCGATCGCCACGACGGCGAGGAAGAACACGAGGACGAACGGAGGAATCACCAGCCGTCGATGAGCCGCGAGAGCGAATACGAGAATCACCAGGAACGCGTCGGCGATCGAGACGTTCACACCTTCGACGACCGTCGAGTGATTGAGGAAGAGCCCCAGTGCGCAGCCGAGGATCAGAAGCAGCTGGGACGTATGCCCCGCGGGGCGGGCAGTGTCGGTTGTGGGTCGGCTCGAAGAAGTCATCGTCACGGTCAGTCTCGCATCAATCCGTTGCACCGACAGCGTCGATGTCAGCGCGCCAGGCGCGCGAGTGGAGGGCCCAGATGTCCCTCTGGGCGAAGTCGCGCACCACGTTCGCCCGTGCCGCCCGCCCGATGCGCCTCCTCGACTCATCGTCGACGAGCAGTGCGTCTATCTCATCCGCCAGTGATACCGGATCACCGGTCCTTGCGATTCGTCCGGTGACGCCGTGGACGACGGAGTCCCGGCATCCGGTCGCATCCGACACGACCGCGGGAACCTCCATCGCCGCTGCTTCGAGCACGACGTTCGGGAATCCTTCCCGTCGGCTGGGCAGAACCAGGAGGTCCATCGCGCTCAACGCACCGCGGACATCGGCCGCGAATCCTTCGATGTGGACCGGTACGACCGTTCGGAGCTGCTCGAGTTCCTCGTCGAGGACGGCTCCGTCGTCACCGCCGACGAGGAGCAGCTGAATCGCTCGTCCTCGTTCGCCGAGGATTCGGAGAGCGTCGATCAACGTGTCGATTCCTTTGTCGGGGTGGATCCGACCGATGAATCCGATCGTCACACGCTCACTTTCCCCGAGGCGCAGAGCGGTCTCCGGAGACAGAGCCGCCGAACCCGCCCCTGGCATGAAGAAGTCCGAGTCGACGCCGTGGGACGACCCCGCGCCGAGGACGACCACACGGCGACCGCCGTTGACGCCCAGAGCTCGAGCACGATCGGCGAGACTCGCACTGTTGGCGATCACGACGGTGGAGAGCCGGGATGTCGTCGATTCGAGCGCAGCGAAGATACGGCGCGCGACTCCCTGTGCGGTTTCGAGGCGGAGTCCCCAGAGCTCATAGACGAGTCGGGGGACGCGGGTGATGCGTCCCGCGATCGACCCGATGAGCGAGGCCTTCGGCGTCGCGTAGACGAGGACGTCGGGCCGGATCCGGCGAAGCAATCGCACCGCCCCCACCAACGACCGCAGATCGCTGACCGGTGACGGCTCACGACGCATCGCCAGAGGAGCGAACGTAACGCCTGCCGTCGAGGCCATCTCGCTCACCCCCGGGCCATCACCGCAGATGAGGGTGACGTCCCAGCCATCCTCGCGAAGGAACCTTAGATAGCCCCCGAGGAAAGTCGTCGCGGTGATCGGGCTGGTCACCATGATGCAGAGTCGGCGCGCGGTCACCGTGCCGGCACCCCCACGACCGTCGCACCCGTCGCCACGTCCTTCGTCACGCAGGCCGCCGCGCCCACGCGGCTACCGGCTCCGATACGCAACCCCTGCAGTACGACCGCGCCCGCACCGATCAGGGTGGCCCGTTCGATGTGCACCTCTCCTGACACCACGGCGCCCGGATTGATCGAGACGAATTCGTCGATCACCGTGTCATGCCCGATGATCGCTCCGGGGTTGATGTGGACGTTCGCGCCGACGATGAGATTGGTCGAGAGCTGGGCGCCAGCGCACACCACTACGCCGTCGTCGATCGTCGTACGGGATCCGACGACGGCGGTCGGGTGGATCAGGGCTGACGTCAGAGTGCCACCGACCAGCTCGTCAATCGCAGCGCGCACCTTCGGATCGCCGATCGCGGTGACATGGGGCACCTCATCGAGAAGTTCCCTGTTGTCGGTGATCGATCCCAAGTGCCGGTAGCTTCGTGCCTCGAGTCGCTCGAGGTGAATACCGCCGACCGCGTCGTCCAGTACTCCCACGACGTTCCACCGAGGCTCATCACTCGCGGCGTTGATCGCCTCGATCACGTCGAGCGTCTCCCGGCCGAACCCTCCGGCGCCGATGACGACGATGTCCTCAGGCATCGACCTCTCCGAACTTCCTCATGGTCGCGTGTCCCTCGGCCGAGATCCCCTCGCGCCGAATGACGGAGCGGACGGTCGCCACGAGCACCTTCGCATCGAGGGCGAGGCTCCGTCGATCGACGTAGTGCACGTCGAGTCGGAACCTGTCGTCCCAGGCCACGGCGTTGCGTCCGCTCACCTGCGCGAGCCCGGTGATCCCAGGGCGCACGTCGTGGCGTCGCGCCTGCTCGGGCGTGTACCGCTCGAGGTACTCGACGAGCAGCGGGCGCGGGCCGACGAAGCTCATGTCGCCCCGGAAGACGTTCCACAGCGACGGCAGCTCATCGAGGCTCGAGGCCCGCAGCAGCCGTCCGAAGCGGGTCAGGCGCTGCTCGTCGGTGATGTGTCCGCGAGCCGCATCGACCCCGCGCATCGAACGGAACTTGTACAGCGTGAAGACCCTGCCCCCGCGGCCGGGTCGCGGCTGCGAGAAGATCACCGGACGACCGAGGTTCACGGCGACGAACAGCGCGGTGACGAGGATCACCGGCGACAGCGCGACGAGCGCGACCGCGGCCCCCGCCGCATCGAGGAGGCGCTTGAGCAGGTCGTAGGGTCGGGAGCCCGCCGACGTCATGCCGCACGCTCGTCGAGGAACCCGCGGATCCGCGAGGTCACCCGGTCGCGTTGCCCGTCAGTCAGCGCGGATCCGCTCGGCAGCGTGAGACCGCGCTCGAACAGTCGCTCGGATGCGCCGCTGATCACGCCGCGCGAGCCGGCGAAGACCGGCTGCAGGTGCATGGGCTTCCAGAGGGGACGGCTCTCGATGTCGTCGACCGCGAGGTACGCGGCGAGCTCGCTCGGCGCCCACCCGGTGACGGCCTCGTCGACGAGGATCGACGTCAGCCACACATTGTCGTTCTCATCGCCCTCGGCGCCGAACACGTCGACGCCGTCGACCGTCGCGAACAGCTGCGTGTAGAGCTCGCGCATGCGGCGACGAGCCGCGATCATGTCGTCGAGGCGAGAGAGCTGAGCGCGACCGAGAGCGGCCAGGAGGTTGCTCATGCGGTAGTTGTAGCCGATGTCGGTGTGCTCGTAGTGCACCACCGGCTGCCTCGCCTGAGTGGCGAGGTAGCGCACCTGGTCTGCCAGCGCTTCGTCGTCGGTCAGCAGCATCCCGCCGCCCGACGTCGTCATGATCTTGTTGCCGTTGAACGACACGATCGACGCGCGTCCGAAGCTGCCCGCCGCCCGGCCTGCGTGCGTCGCACCGAGAGACTCCGCGGCATCCGCGAGGACGGGCACGCCGAACTCCTCGGCGATGGCGAGGATGCTGGTGTAGTCGACGGCCTTTCCGAGCAGGTCGACGGGAACCACCGCCGACACCGTCTCCCCCACTGCGCGCAGCTGGGTGAGAGCCTCACGCAGGAGCTCCGGGTCCATGTTTCCCGTCGCGGGGTCCGCGTCGACGAAGAACGGCTCCGCACCGGTGTACGTGATGGCGTTCGTGGTCGCGGCGAAGGTCATCGTCGAGGTCACTACGACCGACCCCGGCGCGACGCCGAGCGTCAGGAGCCCCAGATGCAGGGCCGCCGTTCCCGTGCTGAGTGCGACACCCCGTGCCACTCCGACGCGAGCGGCGAGCTCGCGCTCGAATCCGTCGACGTCGGGACCCAGCGGTGCGATCCATCCCGAGCGCATCGCCGCGACCACCGCATCCTCCTCCAGCTGTCCGACGTCGGGAGAGGACATGTAGATGCGTTCCGTCACGGCGTGGTCTCCGGGTCGAGGTGCAGGGGGCTCATCATGGCGGTGTCGTTGTTCCTGGGCTGGGCGAACATCCGCGCCTCCCAGCCTTCCTTGTCCAGCCTGTCCGGCGAGATGGGATCGGCGCGCGTGTGGGAGACCTTCGGGTGGAACGGCCGCTCGAGGCTCTCGCGATCGCCGACCAGCTCTTCGTGCAGCTTTTCACCCGCGCGGAGCCCCGTGAAGACGATCTCGACCGTCTTGCCCGACATCGCGATCATGCGCTTGGCGACGTCGAGGATCGAGACCGGCTCGCCCATGTCGAGGATCAGCACCTCGCCCGCACGCCCCACGGCGCCCGCCTGGATCACCAGCTGGCACGCCTCGGGGATGGTCATGAAGTAGCGCGTGACGTCGGGGTGCGTCACGGTGAGGGGGCCGCCCGACTCGATGAGCGCCTGGAAGGTCGGCAGCATCGACCCGCGGCTCCCGATGACGTTGCCGAACCTGACCGAGAGATACCGCATCCCGGTGGTCTCGCCGGCCCAGGCCGTGATCTTCTCGGCGACCCTCTTCGAATGACCGAGCACGCTCGTCGGGTTCGCCGCCTTGTCGGTGGAGATGTTGATGAAGGTGCTGACGCCGGCGGCTCGCGCCGCCTCGACGACATTGAGCGTGCCGAGCACGTTCGTCTTCCACGCCTCGTCCGGATACTGCTCCAGCATCGGCAGGTGCTTCAGCGCCGCCGCATGGAAGACGACCTCGGGACGACGCTTGCGGAAGAGCGCGGTGAGCGTTTCGGACTCGCGGATGTCGGCGAGCACCACGTCGTTCGTGTCGAGCAGTCCGTGTCCGGATGTCCCGATCTGCGCCAGCTGCAGGCCCGTCTCGTCACGGTCGAGCATGATCAGCTCGCTCGGTCCGAACTTCGACAGCTGGCGGCAGAGCTCGGATCCGATCGATCCGCCGGCGCCCGTGACCAGCACGCGACGGCCGGTGATGTAGCCGGCGATCAGCTCGACATTCGTGTCGACCGGGTGACGGCCGATCAGGTCTTCGATGCTGATGTCGCGAAGATCCGATGGGGCCTGCTCGCCCGACTTGATGTTCGTGATGGTCGGCGTGACGGAGACGCTCATCCCCGCATGCTCGGCGAGGTCGGTGAGCTCGCGCAGCTTCGCGCCGTCGGCGCTGCCGATCGCGATCACGAGGACGGTGGCTCCCGTGCGCTTCGCCGCGTCGGCGATGTCCGTCGTGCGTCCGACCACGGGCACGCCGCGCAGCCGCAGGTTCTTCTTGGCCGGGTCGTCGTCGAGCAGACCGACCGGGCGGATCGGCGAAGAGGGGTCGGTGAGGATGCTGCGGAGCACGTTGTCCCCGAGGTAGCCGGCGCCGGCGATGAGCGCGGGCTCCGCCTCGTCGCCGGGCTTGCGGGTGCGGTCGATCATCAGCCGCGCGATGTACCGGACCCCGAACATCGTGAGCAGCACGAACGGGAAGGCGAGCAGGATCGTGCCGCGAGGGATGCCGACGTAGTTCCCGAAGATGACGACGAACACCGACAGGAAGAGCGCCTCGACCGTGACGAAGAGCGCGACCGTGCGCACCTCCTCGAAGGATCCGTACGCGTGGCGGCCTCGGTAGATGGCGAACTGGAAGCCGAGGAGGACCTGGATCGCCGCTGCGATCGCCGCCAACGCGAGGGTGGCGAGCCACATCTGCGGCGTCATCTCGAACTCGAAGCGCAGCACCACCGCCGCGATGACGCCGACGAACCAGGCGAGCGCGTCGACCCCGGCTGCGGCCACTCGGCGGCGGTGTTGGGCCACGGACACCCCGGTCGTCGGCCTGACATCCGATGTCACAGTGATCACCCTCCGTGTACGCGTCCCCCACGCGAAATACCAGCTGACATTCAGCTTGTTCATATCGTCGCATAAAGTCCACGACCTCCGTGACCCTGCGACGGCGATGCGGTGAACGGTTACAGTGGCCTGACTCCCCTATCGACCGAGAGGTTCGTCGTGTTCGAGATCATCACCGTGTGCACCGGCAACATCTGCCGCTCGCCCTTGGCGGAGCAGCTGCTGCGCCAGAGACTCGCAGATCTGCCCGGAACGGTGAACAGCGCCGGCACCTACGGTCTGGATGCCGTGGCCATGCCCGCCGAGGCGCAGAAGCTGGCGATGCAGTACGGAGTGACGCCCGAGATGGCGGCTGCGCACCGCGCCCGCCCACTCACCGCCGCTGCGCTCGGCACCCCGGACCTCATCCTCGCGATGGCCCGCGAACACCGGCGCAGCATCGTCGAGCTCGCGCCGGCTCGGCTGCGGTCGGCGTTCACGCTTCGCGAATTCGCCCGGCTCGCTGCGGACGCGACGGATGCCGACATCGTCGCCGCGGCCGACGCGCACTCGGATCCGTCCGCTCGGCTGCGCGCCGGAGTCGCCGCGGTCGCCGCCCGCCGCGGCATGACGGCTCCTCCTTCGACGCCTGACGACGACGACATCGTCGACCCGTACCGCCGCTCCTGGGCGACCTATGAGCGCGCCGGCGAGCAGCTCGTGCCGGCCATCGACCAGGTCGAGCGCGTCGTGCGGCTGTCGGTCGCGGGCGCCTAGGGCTGGTCGCGGACGCCTAGGGCTGGGGCTCTTCGCCGGGATCCGGCGCGGGGACCACGGGCTCCGTCGGAACGGTCGGATCCGTCGGAGTCGTCGGATCGACAGGCGTCTCGGTCGCCGGCGGCGTGGTGCCGCTGTCGCCGTCGCTCTCACCGCGGTTCCCGCGGTCGTTCTCGATCGCAGCCCGCTCCTCGGCCTCGATCAGAGCCCGCTCCTCGTCTTCGCGGAGCGCCAGCACGGCATCCTGGTAGGCGATGAGCGCCTGCTGGCCGCCCGCCTCGTTCAGCGGCGCACCGGCCAGCGAGGCCGCAGCCGTCGTCACCGCATCCCGGAACTCCTGCTCGGCAGACGAGTTCACGTCGACCTCGACCGCGGCCCGCGCCGGGAACGTCGACGCGAACGCCGAGAGCGCCTGGAGGTACCCGGTGCTGCTCTGCTCGACGGAGGTGCGCAGGTTGCGGATCTCGACCACGGCGTCGTCGACCTCGGCCGAGCGCTCACGCACCTCGTCGAGGGCTGCCGCGACCGCGCTCAGTGACTCCTCGTCGACCGACGCGGCGGCATACGGCTCGGGAAGCGGCGGGAGCACGACGCCGTCGAGCGACGCCAGGTAGGCGTCGGCTGCGGCGACAGCGGCGGACCTCGCGGCCGAGTCGACGACGGTCTCGTCGAGGCCGGCGATGGCCGTGCGCGCGGCGGTCGCCTGCGCCTTGCCGTCAGCGATCAGGGTGTTCAGCCGTTCGAGAGCCGCGTTCATCCCGCGCTCCGCGCTCGCGAGCGCCGCCCGGTCTGCGGCGAGCGCTTCTGACGCCACCGTGGCCGGCGAGGCACTGGCGGCCCGCACTCCGGCGAACCCGATCGTGCCGACGACGACGACGAGCGCGAGCACCGCCGCGGACACGTTGATCCAGTCGATGCGGCGGATGCGACGACGTCCCTTGGTCGGCGCACCGGGCGCTCCGCTCAGGACCGGAGACGCGTCGCGCTCAGCGGCATCGACGAGGGCGACGAGGCGGGTCGTGTCCGTGTTCACCCGCGTGGGGGGCGTCGCCTGCCGGCGGGGTCCGACGACCTCGGCGAGCGCACTGCCGTCGTCGCGACGGATCCCGTCGTCGACCCGCGCGGTGCGCTGGTCGTGCGCGAAGAGTGCTTCGAGAGTGGTCATGGAGTGCTTCCGGGGAACGAGGCGGCGGCGGATTGTGGATAGTCTCGACACAGACTACCTGCGCTCATATACGAGCGCCTCGTCCCCGAGGAGCCCATGGACATCCACGACTACCTGCGCGTCCTGCGTCGCAATGTGGTCCTGATCATCTCGGCGACGCTCATCGGCGCGGCGATCGGTGCGCTCATGGGGTTGACCACGGCGCCGCGGTATCAGTCGTCGACGCAGCTCGTCGTCGTGGCCCAGTCCCCGACCGGCAGCACCGCCGAGCTGAATCTGGGTCGCACCTACGCGCAGCAGGCCGTCACCAGCTACGTCGCTCTCGTCACGAGCGCGCTCGTGCTGCAACCGGTCATCGACGATCTCGGACTCGAGATGGAGCCCGCGCAGCTGGCCGGTCGCGTGCAGGCGACGGCCGAGCTGAACAGCCTCGCGATCACCGTCACCGTGACCGACGCCAATCCGAGCCAGGCCGCGCGGCTCGCGAACGCCATCGGCGAGAGCTTCTCCGATGTCGTCGTGCAGCGGCTCGAGAAGCACCCTGACGAATCATCGAGTCCCATCCGCATCGACACGCTGCAGGCGGCCCAGGTGCCGGTCACGCCGTCGGCGCCGAACGTGCGGCTCCTGCTCATCATCGGCGCGCTCGGCGGACTCGCCGTCGGTCTCGGCCTGGCGGCCCTGCGCACGGTGCTGGACACCCGCATCCGCTCGACGAAGGACATCGAACGCGCCACCACCGCCCCGCTCCTCGGCGCCATCGCCCTGAATCCGAATGCGTCGCAGCAGCCGCTGATCGTCGCCGCGAACGGCAAGGACCCGCGCGCGGAGGGCTTCCGCTCGCTGCGCACGAACGTCCAGTTCCTCGCGATCGGCGGGGAGTCCGCGGTGTTCGTGGTCACCAGTGCGGGGCCGGGCGAGGGCAAGTCGACCACCGCCGCGAACCTCGCGATCGCCTTTGCGGAGGCGGGAGCGCGCGTGGCGCTGGTCGACGGCGACCTCCGCTTGCCGCGCGTCGCCGACTACTTCGCGATCGAGGGCGGCGTCGGGCTCACCGACGTGCTCGCCGGCCGCGTCGCCGCGAGCGATGCGATGCAGCGCTGGGGACGCGGTGCCCTCTTCGTGCTTCCCGCCGGCACCGTTCCGCCGAATCCCGCGGAGCTGCTCGGCTCCTCTGCGATGTCGTCGCTGCTCGGCGAGCTCAAGCGCGCATTCGACATCGTCATCCTCGATGCCCCACCGGTGCTGCTCGTGACGGATGCCGCCGTGCTCGCCAGCCGAGCCAACGGCGCCCTCCTCGTCGCCGCTGCGGGTAAGACGACCGTGCCGCGCCTCACGGCAGCGGTCGAGAGCATCGAGAAGGTCGACGCGAAGGTGCTCGGCACCGTCGTCACGATGCTCCCCACCACGGGTGTCGACAAGTCGGCATACGGCGAATACTCCTACGGTGCGACGCACCAGCAGGCGACCCTCTGAGCAACCCAGACCATCCGTTATGGGAGAATGACCAGAATTCTCCCTCCCCCACATCGACGTTCAGGAGACCTGCCGCGTGGAACTTCGCGACTATCTGCGCATTCTGCACAGAAACTGGATCATCATGCTCGCCCTCCTTCTGGTGGGCCTCATCGGTGGTGCAGCCTATGCGTTCACCCAGGCGCCGAAGTACGTCGCCTCGACGCAGCTCTACGTGTCGGTGCGCAGCGAGGGAGCCGCGACGGGTGACCTCGTGCAGGGGACCACGTTCGCCCGGCAGATGGTCACGACCTACGTCGACGTCATCGGCACCGGGCTGGTGCTCGAGCCCGTGATCGAGGAGCTCGACCTGGACACCACCGTGTCGGGTCTCGCATCGCGTGTGTCGGCGACCACGCCCCTCAACACGGTCACGATCAACATCTCGGTCACCGACACCGACCCCGAGACGGCTGCCGCGATCGCCAACCAGACGGCGATCAGCTTCGCGGATGCGGTGCAGAACACCCTCGAGAAGCCGGCCACCGAAGAGGCGACCAGCCCCGTGAACATCACGGTCACCGACCCGGCGACCACGCCCACCCGCCCCTCGAGCCCGAACGTGCCGCTGCTGGTCATGCTCGGCGGCCTCCTCGGTCTCGCGGCGGGCATCGCGATCGCGGTGCTGCGTCACGTGCTCGATGTGCGCATCCACACCCTGCACGACATCGAGCAGATCACCGACCGTCCCATGCTCGGCGGCATCGCCTTCGACCCTGAGGCGCAGAAGCGACCGCTCATCGTGCACGCAGACCCGCGCAGCCCCCGTTCGGAGTCCTTCCGGACCCTGCGCACGAACCTGCAGTTCCTGGGTGTCGACACCGGCCCGCGCACGCTCGTCGTCTCGAGCTCCGGACCCGGTGAGGGCAAGTCCACCACCACCGCGAACCTCGCGATCGCCCTGGCGGAGACCGGCGTCCGCGTCGCGCTCATTGACGGCGACCTGCGCCTCCCCCGTGTCGCGGAGTACATGGGCATCGAGGGCGGCGTCGGGCTCACGAACGTGCTCATCGGCCGTATCGACGTCGCCGACGCCCTGCAGAAGTGGGGAGCCAACCAGCTCTACGTGCTGCCCAGCGGTCCTGTTCCGCCGAACCCCAGCGAGCTCCTCGGCTCCACCGCCATGGATCGCATGCTCGCCTCGCTCGAGGAGTACTTCGACTTCGTGCTCATCGACGCCCCGCCGCTGCTTCTCGTGACCGACGCCGCCGTGGTCGGCAAGAAGACGAGCGGTGTGATCCTCGTCGCCGCCTCGGGCAAGACCAAGAAGCAGGAGCTCGCGGGCGCGATCCGCACCCTCGAGACCGCAGGCGTCTCGATGCTCGGAACCGTCGTCACCATGCTGCCCACGAAGGGACCCGACAGCTACGGCTACGGGGCCTACACGTACGGCGCCACGTCGCACGTCGAGCAGGATCCGGTGCAGCTCAAGGACTCCGAGACCCGCCCTCGTCGCGTCAAGGGCCGCGCGAAGGCGAAGGCGAAGGTCTGAGGCTCTGCCCCGAGCCGCTCAGGGGCGGGGGATGTCGGCGCTGACCGCGGCCTCGGTCGCGTCACGTGGCGGGCTCGTGCGGAACACGACCCAGTGGTATAGGGCGAACCGCACGAGCACGATGATGACGATGCTGACGAGGTTCACGCCATTGACGACGACCGCGCCCGGTGCGCGCCCGAGCAGCGCCTGCGCCGTCTCGACGCCCACCCAGACGATCCCCGCTCCGAGCGCGGTGCAGACGACATTCGTGCCGAGGAACAGGGCCAGCTCGCTCGCGCGACTGCGACGATCGCGGTGACGGAACGTCCACTCGCGGTTGCCGAAGTAGGCGTTGATGAGGGCGACGGCCGACGCCGTGATCTTCGCCGCCACCACTCCCCAGTCGAGACCGTAGACGAGCAGATTGAAGACGCCGATCTCGATGAGTGTGCTCAGCCCGCCGACGACGAGGAAGCGGCTTCCGAGGCGCGCCACGCGCCGCATTCGGGAGGGTTGATTCACTCGACTAGGCTACTCGGTGCGCGCCCTCGAGACTCGCGCGCCGTCTTCGCACCCAAGGGATCCCGTGCACTTCACACACGTCGCCGTCGTCATGCCCGCTTACAACGAGGTGGAAGGCATCCGCGGATTCCTCGACGAGATCCGCTCTCACCTCGCTCCGTTCGCCGACCGCATCACCTTCGTCGTCGCCGATGACCGCTCGACCGACGGAACCCCGGACGCCCTCGCCGAGCTCGCGGACGTCGAGGTCTCGGTGCAGGACGAGAACCGCGGCCACGGGCCGACCGCGCTGGCCGCGTACCGCGAAGGCCTCGCCCTCTCCCCCTCGGTCATCGTGCACGTCGACGGCGACGGGCAGTTCCTGGGTGAGGACTTCACCCGCCTGCTGAGCGCCTGGGAGCGCGAACAGGCCGACGTCGTCCACGGAGTGCGGAGGGGACGCACCGACCCCTGGTACCGCAGGATGCTCTCCGGCGCGGTCGCCGCACTCATCGCCGTCCACGCCGGTCGCCGCATCCCCGACGTGAACACGCCCCTGCGGGCCTACCGGCCTGAGGCCCTGCGGGTCCTCATCGACGCAGTCCCCGCCGACGCCGTCGTCCCGCATGTGCACTTCTCGCTGGCCGAGGCGCGCGGCGGATTCGCGGTGCGGTACGTCCCCGTGCGCAGCATCCCTCGTCGCGGCGAGTCGGCGAGCGGCACGATGTGGGGCGCGGCGAGCCGGATCTCCCTGCCGCCCGCCCGTCTGCGCGCCTTCGTCCGCGTCGCTCTCGGCGAGGTGTGGACGTGGTCACTGCGGCCCGGCGCTCCGCTGCGCGCGGTCAGGCGCCCCGCCGACGCCCTCGAGCCGTTCGCGCAATGAACGCGACCGTGCGCACGACGCTGTTCTGGGCCGCGTTCGCGATCATCGCCGCCGCGAACATCGCGGTCGCACTGCAGAGCCTGCTGGTCCTGCATTTCTGGGAGGACGAGGCCTTCAACCTCACCGTGCCCCTGAACCTCCTCGACGGACTCGGCTACACGAGTGACGGCGCTCTCTCGGGGTCGACGCTGACGCCGTTCGACCCGCGCATCTCGACCGGTCCGTCGGTGCTCCTCCCCGCCGCGGCCCTCATCGGGATCGGCCTGGATCCGGTGATCGGCGCCCGCCTCGTGCCGCTGATGTACTGGATCCTGCTCCTCGTCGGCCTGTGGGTCCTGGGTCGTCGCATCGCCGGTCGGTGGGCCGCGCTGCTCGCGATCGCCGTGCCGCTCGCGTTCGACACCTCGGCCCTGCCCTCGCCGATCCAAGGTCCCGCTGATCTCCTCGGGGAGATCCCCGCCGCAGCACTCCTCGTCTGGGCGCTGGTCGTGCTTCCGCGGCGCGCCTGGCTCGCAGGTCTGCTGGTGGGCCTCGCCGTGCAGGCCAAGCTGATCGCACTGCTCGCGCTGCCCGCCTTCGCCGTCGCCCTGTGGGCCCTCACACCCGGATCGGGCCGGGCGCGCATCACGGCCGCCCTGCGGCGCAGTTGGCTGCCGCTGGTGCTCGCCGGCACACCGACCCTGGTTGTCGAGGTCGCCGCGCTGATCACGCTCGGACCCTCCGGATTCATCGAGCATCTTCGCGATATCGCGCGCTTCGTCCGCTCCGGCGGGCAGAACGAGGCGCCGACCACGGTGTTCGACAAGCTCTCCTGGTTCATCGATTCCTGGCATGTCCCCGTCTGGGCCGTGCTCATCGCTGCTCTCGTCGGTGCGGCGCTGATCGTGACAGCGCTGGTTCGTCACCGCGACACCATGGACCGGGACCGGCTCGCGCTGCTCCTGGCCGCATCCGTGGGTCTCGTGGCCTTCCTGGGGTGGTGGGCGACCGCCGCGCACACCCCGCTCTGGGTCCGTCATCCGTCCCCCGGCGTCTTCGCCTTCCTTCCGGTGCTCGCCGCCTTCACCGTGTGGGCGGCGCAGGTGCTGTGGTCCGAGCGCGACACAGACGCCCCGCGGGCGACTCGGGCACTCCCCGGGGTCGCGGTCGCGGCCTCGCTGGCCGTCGCCCTGGTGGCAGGCGCCACTGCGGCGGGAGTCGTGCAGCACGGCGTGATCGGCGTCTCGCCTCCGACCGTGGCGACATTGCCGGCGCAGCGGGAGTCCGTGGCCGAACTCGCAGAGCAATGGGCCGACGACGCCGACCCGGAGTGGCTCGCCGCAGAACCCTGGGGCTCAGCGGTGCCGATGATCGTGATGCTCGGGGCCCACGTCGGGCTCTTCGACGCCGAAGCCATGCGCGACGTCACCCGCCTCGGCTTCGCCTGCGCCGAGGAGCCTCTTGCCCAGAGCGGGCCGTTCATCATCTGCCCCGCCCCGTAGCGCGCCGGGGCACCCGCCCCTGCGGCGTCGGTGCGCCAACCGGGTCCGATACGCTTCACCCGTGCGCCTCGGAGTGATCGACATCGGTTCCAACACCGTCCACATGCTCGCCGCAGACGTTCGCCCCGGCGGTCGCCCGCTCGCGACGACGAGCGATCGCACGGTGCTGCGGCTGATGCGGTACCTCACCGAAGACGATTCGATCTCGGAAGAGGGCGTGAGCGCCCTCGAGTCCGCCGTCGCGCAGGCGCGTCGTGTCGCCGAGTCCGAGCGCGTCGATGCGCTGCTGGCGACCGCGACGAGCGCCGTGCGCGATGCGACGAACGGCGCTGACGTGATCGCCCGCATCGAGGCGGCCCTCGGTCAGCCGCTGCAGGTCCTCGACGGAGAGACCGAGGCCGAGCTGACCTTCCTGGCCGTGCGCCGCTGGTTCGGCTGGTCGGCGGGCCAGCTGCTGCTACTCGACATCGGCGGCGGCTCGCTGGAGATCGCCGCAGGAGATGACGAGGTTCCGGATGCCGCAGCATCCGTCCCGCTCGGAGCGGGCCGCATGACCGTGCAGTTCCTCCCGAACGATCCTCCCGGCGAGGACGACGTCGAGCGACTGCGCGACCACGCGAAGACGACGCTCAGGCAGGTGCTGCCGCGATTCGCCGCGCTCCCCCGACCCGACCACACCGTCGGCTCGTCCAAGGCGATCCGGTCGCTCGCCCGTCTGGCCGGCTACCCCGTGCCCGGCTGGTCCGGCATCCAGCGCATGGTGCTGCCGCGCGCGGCGCTCGGGTCGTGGATCCCGCGGCTCGCACGCATCCCCGCATCCGCCCGACAGGAGCTGCCGGGTATCACGGCGGACCGCACCTTCCAGATCGTCGCTGCTGCGGTCTCCCTGCATGCGGCGATGACGGCTCTCGACGTCGACGAGCTCGAGGTCTCACCCTGGGCGCTCCGCGAAGGGGTGCTCCTGCGGTACATCGAGCAGCTCGGCAGGACCCAGGACTGACATACGACGCTCCCGCCGCATCTTCCTTCGCCGCCAGTCGGCAGCGCTCGAAGAAGCGACGGGAGCGTCGGAGAGTCGGTCGTCAGAGAGCGAGTCGCTCGCGGACGACGTCGACGAGCCGGTCGGCGTAGGCCTGCGCCGAGTCCGCGTCCGCAGCCTCGACCATGACGCGGACGAGCGGTTCGGTGCCGGACTTGCGCAGCAGCACGCGTCCGGTGTCACCCAGTTCCGCAGCGACCGCTTGCACGGCATCCTGCACGACCGGGTCGGCGTCGACCGCGTCCTTGTCCACGTCTCGCACGTTGACCAGCACCTGCGGGTACACCGTCATGACGGCGGCGAGCTCCGCGATGCTCTTGTTCTGACGTGCCATCTCGGCGACCAGGTGGAGGCCGGTCAGCAGACCGTCACCGGTGGTGGCGTACTCGCTCATGATGACGTGGCCGGACTGCTCGCCGCCGAGGGCGTAGCCGCCCGCGTTCATGTCCTCGAGGACGTAGCGGTCACCGACACCGGTCTGGCGCACGGTGATCCCGTGCTCGCGCATGGCGACGTGCAGCCCGAGGTTGCTCATCACGGTCGCGACGAGGGTGTCGTCGGTCAGATGTCCGCGTTCCTTCATCGAGACCGCGAGGATCGCCATGATCTGGTCGCCGTCGATGACCTTGCCTTCGGCGTCGACCGCGAGGCAGCGGTCGGCGTCGCCGTCGTGCGCGATGCCGATGTCGGCACCGAGTCGCACCACGGCTTCGGCGAGGTTGTCGAGGTGCGTCGATCCGACGCCGTCGTTGATGTTCCAGCCGTCGGGGTCTGCACCGATGACCGTGACGTCGGCTCCGGCGTCGCGGAACGTCTCGGGAGACACGCCTGATGCCGCGCCGTGCGCGCAGTCGAGCACGACCTTGATGCCGTTGAGCCGGTTGGGAAGCGAGCCGAGCAGATGCACGACGTAGCGGTCCTCGGCGTCGGCGAAGCGGATGACGCGCCCCACGCCGGCGCCGGTCGGACGCAGCTTCTCACCGGCCATGGCCGCCTCGATGCGCTGCTCGACGACATCGGGCAGCTTCACTCCGCCACGGGCGAAGATCTTGATGCCGTTGTCGGCCGCGGGGTTGTGCGAGGCCGAGATCATCACGCCGAAGTCGGCGTCGCGATCAGCCACGAGGAAGGCGAGTGCGGGCGTCGGGATGACACCGGCCTCGAGCACGTCCACGCCCGAGGACGCCAGACCTGCGGCGACGGCCGCGGTCAGGAAGTGACCCGAGACCCGGGGGTCGCGAGCCACGACTGCGGTGAGGCGTTTGCCCTCGGCCTTGCGAGCCTCCGCAGTACGGCCCTGGCCCAGGACGACAGCAGTCGCCTGGGCCAGGGTGAGCGCCAGGTCGGCGGTGAGGATGCCATTGGCAAGCCCTCGCACGCCGTCCGTGCCAAAGATCGGCATCGGAGCGGTGGACCTTAACGCTTGGAGTACTGAGGCGCCTTGCGGGCCTTCTTGAGTCCAGCCTTCTTGCGCTCCTTGACGCGAGCGTCACGCGACAGGAAACCGGCCTTCTTCAGGGTCGGACGGTTGTTCTCCTCGTCGATGCCGTTGAGGGCACGGGCGATGCCGAGACGCAGCGCGCCGGCCTGGCCCGAGGGGCCACCACCGGAGATGCGCGCGATGACGTCGTAGCCGCCGGCGAGGTTGAGGACCGTGAACGGGTCGTTGATCAGCTGCTGGTGCAGCTTGTTCGGGAAGTAGTCCTCGAGCGTGCGGCCGTTGACCGTGATCGTTCCCGAGCCGGGGACGAGACGCACGCGGGCGATGGCCTGCTTGCGACGGCCGACAGCGGCACCCGGGACGCTGAGCACGGGGCGGGGAGCCGCCTCGACTGCGTCGGTCTCGGGAGTCGACGTCGAGAAGTTCTGGGGGGTTTCGGTGGTGTCCTGGATGTCAGCCACGAGTATGTCCTTAAGTCTTTACGGCGCTTACTGGGCGACCTGGTCGAGGGTGTACGTCTTCGGCTGCTGAGCGGCGTGCGGGTGCTCTCCACCGACGTAGACCTTGAGCTTCGACAGCTGCTGACGGCCGATGCTGTTCTTGGGGAGCATGCCACGGATGGCCTTCTCGACAGCACGGACCGGGTTCTTCTCCATGAGCTCGGCGTAGGTGACCGACTTCAGGCCGCCCGGGTAACCCGAGTGGCGGTAGGCCAGCTTCTTCTGGAGCTTCTGACCCGTGAGCGCGACCTTGTCGGCGTTCACGATGATGACGAAGTCACCCGAGTCGATGTGGTTGGCGAAGGTGGGCTTGTGCTTGCCACGCAGGAGCGTAGCGGCGTGCGAGGCCAGGCGGCCGAGAACGACGTCAGTGGCGTCGATGACGACCCAGTCACGCTGGACCTCGCCGGCCTTAGGGGTGTAAGTGCGCGTCACGATAGTGCTGCTTTCTTGTTCGAACGGAGAAGTTCGTGAATCCCACTCCGGGGTGGTTCTTCCCTACGGGGAGGAACACGCCAGTGGAGGGCTCACGTTCGTTAGTGCTCGGCAGTCGAGTACCAAAGAGACAGCTTACGTCATCGAGCGCGATCCCCCAAACCGGGCGGGACGCGATCAGTCGAAGCGGGTCGTGACGAGGATCGGACGGTGGTCGCTCATCCCCTGGGGCAGCGTCGTCACCCTCTGGATCTCGAAGCCCACCGAGGTGGCGAAGTCGTAGTGGCCGCGGAACACCCGGTAGCGCGTGTACGTATGGTCGTCGCTCATCGTCAGTGCGTAGCCGTGCTCCCGGACGTTCTTGCCCAGGTTCTCCTTGAACACCGGGTAGTTGTAGTCGCCGACCATGAGCTGCGGGAGCCCCTCGCCCAGCGTCGCGAGCTCGGTGAGCGCTGCCCGGATCTGATGCCTGCGCAGCGAGTTCAACGCCGTCAGCGGCGCCGCGTGGAAGGACGCGGCGATGAAGTCGCGACCGGCGTCGATGTCTCGCAGCCTCGCGCCGAGCACGCGCTCGTGCGCGGGCTTCGCGATCCGGTCGTGCAGGGACTTCTTAAGCTCGATGGTGCGGATGCCCCGCAGATGGAACTCGCTCGCACGATAGAACATGGCGAGACCGAGCCTGTTGCCCTGTGTCGCGTCCGCGAGTGTGAGATCGCCGATCTGCTCCGGCAGGTCTGCGACATCGCACTCCTGCAGGCAGAGGATGTCGGGGTCGTGCTCGCCGACGAGCTCAGCGAGCTCACCGGCGGCGCGGTGCTTCTGGAGGTTGTACGAGATGACCTTCATGACCCCTCACACGCTACCGTCCGACACTGTGACCGGGCTCGGGATCAGTCGTCGTGTCGGCGTCGAGCGCGGGTCTGCTCGGCCCGTGCCGACAGCAGGTCGTCCGCCGGATAGCCCACCTCGGTGAGTGTCAGCCCCCGCGCGGCGAGCACCTTGAACTCGCTCGTCCGGGTGAGGGCGTCGCGCAGGACCACGAGGTCGTCGACGTCGAGGCGCCCCTCGCCCACCGCCGCGCACGCGCCGACGAGCGCGCGCACCATGCTGTGGCAGAACGCGTCGGCCTTGACCTCGGCGACGAGCACGCCGTCCTCGCCGCGAGACCAGCGGTAGTCGAGCAGCGTGCGGATCGTCGTGGCCTCCTCCCGCGGCTTGCAGTAGGCGGCGAAGTCGTGGAGGCCGATGAGCGTGCGAGCCGCGGCATCCATCGCCTCGCCGTCGAGCATCCCCCGGTGCGCGGTGGTGTCGTGTCGACGGATCGGGTCGTATCCCGACGACTCGTCGGCGAGACGGTAGCGATAGCGCCGCCACACGGCCGAGAAGCGTGCGTCGAAGCCTTCGGGCGCGATCGACGAACGCCGCACCGTCGCATCCGGGTAGGCGCCGAGGACGCCGCGCATGCGGCGCGCGATCGACGCGGCCGGGTCCTGCGGGGCGCGGCCCTGGCGCGACTCGATGCGCTCCCACTGCGCGTCGTCGAGATCCACGTGAGCGACCTGGCCCGAGGCGTGCACCCCCGCGTCCGTGCGCCCGGCGACGACGAACTGCACGTCCGAGCCGACGATGCGCGCGAGCGCCGCCTCGAGGGTCCCCTGCACGGTCCGCAGTGTCGGCTGCTTGGCCCACCCGCGGAAGTGGGTGCCGTCGTAGGCGATGTCGAGCCGGATGCGCACAGATAGAGCCTAGGGCGTACCCGTGCGCGATCCGACTCCGGTCAGATGCCGCCGTCGATCGACCGGATCAACTCGCCGGGCTCGTCCGGCACCATCACCTGCGTGTCGCGGTTGAGGCTCTCACCGCGGAAGAAGCGCTTGGACCGAGGGAACAGGTACCAGAGGAACATGAGCACGAGTCCGAAGGCGAGCGAACCGATCCCGATGACGAAGGTCCCGCCGATGCCGAACAGCACGGTGTACCCGTAGTCGACGTCCCACATGTCGATCGCCGACTGCACGAACGCCGCGGTGAGCATGAGGCCGCCGAGCAGCGGGAACAGTCCCTTGAAGAAGAAGTCGCGGGCGGAGCTCGAGAGATCCTTGCGGAAGTACCAGACGCACGCGAAGCCGGTGATCGCGTAGTAGAACGCGATCGCGAGGCCGAGGGAGAGGATCGAGTCCTGCAGGATGTTGTCGCTGATGAGCGTCATGCCCACGTAGTACGCCGACGCGACGACACCCATGACGATCGTCGAGAACGACGGCGTCTTGTAGGTGGGGTGCACGTCCTTGAACTTCGCCGGAAGAGCGCGATACACGCCCATGGCGAGCGTGCCGCGAGCCGTCGGGAGGATCGTCGTCTGCGTCGACGAGATTGCGGAGATGATCACGGCGACGACCAGCATCCATCCGAACGGTCCGAGCAGGCCGTCCTTGATGGCGAGGAAGAAGTCGTCGGCGTTCGCCTCATTGCCGAGCCCGGTGCCCTCGGAGCCGAGACCGGCGTACATCATGGCCGCGATCGTGACGCCCACATAGGTGAACAGCAGGATGACGGTGGTCAGCAGCGCCGCGCGGCCGGGGATCTTCTTCGGGTCCTTCGTCTCCTCATTCAGAGCGAGGCAGGTGTCCCAGCCCCAATAGATGAACAGCGCGAGCAGGATCGACTCGGTGAAGCCAGACCATGACGTGAACCCGAACGGGTTCAGCCACTCGAGGTCGAACGGCGTCGGGTTCGGCGCCGTTCCCGCGAAGAACTGCCACAAGGCCGCGACGACGAAGATCGCGAGAGCGAGGTACTGGATGCCGAGCAGGACGTTCTGGATGCGCTCGCCGATCTCGACACCGCGCCAGCTCACCCACGTCATCGCGGCGATGAACAGCACCGCCACCAGGATGATGCGCCAGTCGTTGTTCTCGAGGTCGAAGCCGATCAGCGACCAGAAGTACACCGACGCGATCTGCGCGAGGTTCGCCAGGACGACCATTCCTGCCACTGCGACGCCCCAGCCGCCCATCCAGCCCACCCACGGCCCGAACGCCTTGGTGCCCCAGGTGAAGGTCGTGCCGCAGTCCGGCACCGCGTTGTTCAGCTCACGGTAGGCGAAGGCGATCAGCAGCATCGGCACGAACGCGATGATGAACGCGATCGGCGCCTGCGCGCCGACGGCGAGCACGACGAATCCGAGCGTCGCGACGAGCGAGTACACGGGGGCGGTGGACGCGAGTCCGATGACTGTGGATCCCCAGAGCCCCAGGGAGCCGCTTGCGAGTCCCTTGCCGCCGGGTCGTTCGAGATGTATGGGCGTCGTTGCTGACATGCTCAGAACATACGGTGTCTGCGTATATCGCGTCAATCGTTTTATGTTGCCAACTGATTACGATGGTGATTCGGCAGACCAACAACGGATTCCGTCGATCAGCGCGAGTCGCTCAGCATTCCGTCGGCGTGGTCCGCGACCCACTCGACGAGCGGAAGCATGCGCGTCATCAGGTCGCGACCGAGGGGGGTCAGGCTGTACTCCACGTGCGGAGGCACAGTCGGGAAGGACTCGCGGTGCACGAGCCCGTCATCGGCCAGCGTGCGAAGAGTGGACGCGAGCATCTTCTCGCTGATACCGCCGACCTCGCGGCGCAGCGCGCCCCAGCGCAGCGTGCCGTCTGAGAGCGCGGAGAGGACGAGCACGCCCCACTTGCTCATCACATGGTCGAGGACGACCCGAGTGCTACAGCCAGGTTCGAAGACCTGCGGCGTCGACTCCCGGATCTGCGCAAAACTCACCGTCATGTAGGTACCTTACCTGAAAGTGGGTACCTCCGATCCGGAATGCTCAGGATGCGCGTTCTGGTTGTCCGAGGTGTCGTCAACGAAAGGACACCTCATGACCACCCTCATCACCGGCGCGACCGGCAATCTCGGTCGCCTCGTCATCCGGAGCCTCCTCGAGCGGGGCGCTGCTCCCGAGTCGATCATCGCCGGCGCGCGCGACGTCTCGAAGGCGAGCGACCTCGGGGTCCGGGCCGTGCGCGTGGACTACGCCGACCCGGCGTCCCTCACGGCCGCACTCGACGGCGTCGACAGCATCCTGCTCATCTCGGGTTCCGAGGTGGGCCGGCGCGCCGCTCAGCACCAGGCCGTCATCGACGCCGCCAGAGCAGCCGGCGTGACGAAGTTCGTCTACACCAGCGCCCCGAAGGCCACGACGAGCGACCTCGTGCTCGCGCCCGAGCACAAGGCGACCGAAGAGGCGATCGCGGCAGCCGGCCTGCCCTCGGTGATCCTGCGGAACAACTGGTACACCGAGAACTACGCGGCTGACCTCGCCCGCGGTGCCGAGACCGGCGTCCTCGCGGCAGGCGCCGGTGACGGCCGGGTCGCATCCGCGAGCCGCAGCGACTTCGCGGAAGCCGCCGCCGTCGTGCTCCTCGAGGACGGTCACATCGGCCAGGTGTACGAGCTCGGGGGCGACGTGGCCTGGAACTACGACGACCTCGCCGCGGCCATCGGCGAGGTCACCGGCCGAGAGGTCGCCTACCGGCGCCTGACCGCCGACGAGCAGCTCGTCGCTCTGCAGTCCGCCGGACTCGACGACGGCACGGCCGGCTTCGTCGTCGCCCTCGACGCGGGGATCGCGTCCGGCGCCCTGGCGGAGACCGACGGCACGCTCTCCCGGCTCATCGGACGCCCGACCACACCGCTGATCGAGGGCCTGCGCGCGGTCGCCTGACCTCGTCGCGGGGACGCCGGGCGCACGGCCGGCGTCCCCGCTCGTGTGACCGCGTCCGATTCACAGTGCACTCTTAGAATCAGAGTGCACAATTGCACCTTATGACCGAGAGTGCAGATTCGTTGCGGGAGAAGCGCAAGCGCGAGACGTCCCGAGCACTGACCGACGCCGCCCGACGCATGACCGCTGAGCACGGTTTCGCGGGGTTCACGGTGGAAGAGCTCTGCGCCGACGTCGGAGTCTCGCGCCGCACGTTCTTCAACTACTTCGAGAGCAAGGAGAACGCGGTCTTCGGCTTCGCGGCCATCGATTCGCGGCAGGAGGCGCTCGAAGCCGAGTTCCTCTCCCAGGACGGCGAGCTGCTGGACGACTTCATCCGTCTGACGATCGCCCGCTTCGAGCTGTTCAACCCGCTCGACGACGCTCCCGCCCTGTTCGCGGTCATCGAGCAGGAGCCTCGGCTGCTGAAGGCCGCCTTCGAGCAGCTCGCGAAGAACGAGCGCCGCGACATGGCGATCATCGTGCAGCGGGCCGGCGACGGTGCGGATGCCGAGCTCCGCGCCGAGGTCATGGTCCACACCGTCGGAGCGCTCGTGCGCCTCAGCATGGATCAGCTGCTGCACCAGCACTCGACCGTCCCCTTCGCCGATCTCGTGAGCCGACGGCTCGAGGTCGCTCGCACCGTGTACGCACCATCACAGAAAGCCCAGTGAATGTCCGCAACAGCCACCAGGGATGCGCCCTTCCTGCTCACCAAGCGCCGCATCTGGATCATCTTCAGCGCCCTCATCGCGGGCATGCTGCTCTCGAGCCTCGACCAGACGATCGTCTCGACCGCCATGCCGACGATCGTGGGGCAGCTCGGCGGCGTCGACCACCAGGTGTGGATCACCACCGCGTACCTGCTCGCCACGACGATCGTCATGCCGATCTACGGCAAGTTCGGTGACGTCCTCGGCCGCCGCAACCTGTTCTTGGTCGCGATCGCCCTCTTCACGCTCGCGTCGGTCGGATGCGCGTTCGCCACGGACTTCTGGATGTTCGTCATCTTCCGCGCCATGCAGGGACTCGGCGGCGGCGGTCTGATGATCCTCTCGCAGGCGATCATCGCCGACATCGTGCCCGCGAACGAGCGCGGCAAGTACATGGGCCCCCTCGGCGCGGTCTTCGGTCTCTCCGCCGTCGCCGGCCCCCTCCTCGGCGGGTTCTTCGTCGATCACATGACGTGGCAGTGGGCGTTCTACATCAACATCCCGGTCGGCATCGCGGCGTTCATCATCGCGCTCGTGGCACTCAAGCTCCCGAGCAAGAAGGCAGAGAAGCCGATCGACATCTTCGGCGTCATCTTCCTGTCCATCGCCACCACGTGCCTGATCTTCTTCACCGACTTCGGCGGCGACAAGGAGTTCGGCTGGGACTCCCTCGCCACCTGGGCTTGGGGCGCGGGCCTGGTCGTGGCCGCCACCGCCTTCGTGATCACCGAAGCCAAGGTGCAGGACCCGATCATCCCGCTCAGCCTGTTCCGCAACCCGATCTTCATCAACGCCACCGCCATCGGGCTCGTGCTCGGCATCGGCATGTTCGCCGCCATCGGATTCGTGCCGACCTTCCTGCAGATGTCGTCCGGCACATCGGCGGCGGCATCCGGTCTGCTGATGATCCCGATGATGGTGGGCCTCATGGGCACGTCGATCTTCTCGGGAATCGCCATCTCGAAGACCGGGAAGTACAAGATCTACCCGATCCTCGGCACGATCATCACGGGTCTGGCCATGGTGGCGTTCACGACGCTGTCCGCCGCCACGCCGATCTGGTTGATCTGCGTGTTCCTGTTCTTCTTCGGCGCGGGACTCGGCCTGATCATGCAGGTGGTCGTCCTGGTCGTGCAGAACGCCGTGCCTGCAGGTGAGATCGGCACCGCCACGAGCACGAACAACTACTTCCGCGAGGTGGGTGCATCGCTCGGCACCGCGGTGTTCGGCACGATCTTCACCACGCGGCTCACGGAGAACCTGCTCGGCGTCTTCGCCGGGGCAGGGGCCTCGTCGGAGGACGCCTCGCAGGCAGCGTCCACCATCGATCCCGCGACGCTCGCCACGCTGCCCGACGAGGTCCGCGACGGCATCGTCGGCGCCTACGCGGATGCTCTCGCGCCGGTGTTCTGGTACCTGGTGCCGTTCATCGCCGTCGCGCTCGTGCTCTCGCTGTTCCTCAAGCAGATCCCGCTCTCCGATCAGGCGGGTCTCGTGGCCCGCGGCGAGGCGATCAGCGGTGAGGAGGCCGAGCGGTTGGAGGCCGAGCTGCGCGGCGACGCCAGTGCAGTGTCGGCAGGGCCGCGGGACTCGGTGCCACGCGCCCGCTGACGTCGACCACACGCATGAAGGGCCCACTCCTCGCGAGGAGTGGGCCCTTCATCGTTCGACGGGCTCAGGGAAGGTCGGAGACGTCGACCTCGTCGTCGTCTTCGTCCCCATCATCGGCCGTCTGCCCCTCGCCCGGGGTCGCCGGGTCGATGTCGGGGTCGGCGTCGTTGGTCACGAAGTCGGCGTCGACGCCGGTGGCGTCGACCTCGGCTCCGTCGTCTGGTGCTGCAGTCGCGTCTGACATGTTCGCTCCGATCGTCGATGGACAGGACGATCAGTCTCACCGCAGCGGTCGCGCCCCGTCATCCCCTTGACATCAGGGGCGTGCCCGTCCGCTTTGCGGGCGCGAACGCCCCGGATACGACAAAACCCCCGGCGTCACCGGGGGTTTCATTCTGTAGCAGGAGCGGGGCTTGAACCCGCGACCTCACGATTATGAGTCGTGCGCTCTGACCAGCTGAGCTACCCTGCCGCAACGCATCCGCATCGCAGATGCGAACACTGTGAGCCCCGAGTCAGGATTGAACTGACGACCCCTTCCTTACCATGGAAGTGCTCTGCCACTGAGCTATCGGGGCGTGCTGCCCCTCGCGGGGCAACCACACGAGAATACCATCACAATGGCGTCCTCATGAAATCGAGGCGGTCAGTACGAGGTCCGACCTGCGTTCTCTCGCAGCCACGGCAGCGGGTCGATCGTGCTGCCGTTGGTGATGATCTCGAAGTGCAGGTGAGCGCCGTACGAACGACCGGTGTTGCCAGTGTGGCCGACGATGTCGCCGACCTTGACCGTCTGCCCGGCCTTGACCTCGAGCGAGCCGTACTGCATGTGCGAGTAGTGGCTCGTGATGACCTGTCCGTCGATGACGTGGTCGATGTACACGGTGACGCCGTAGGCGCCGCCCTGCTCGGTCGCGATGCGGACCGTGCCGTCCGCGATCGCCTGGATCGGCGCACCCTCGCCAGGAACGAAGTCGATGCCCTCGTGCAGACGACCCCAGCGCATGCCGTATCCGGAGCTCATGCCGACGCCGACCTTGAACGGCCACTGGATCGCGGCCTCCGCGTCGTTGGTGAAGACCTCGTTGGAGTAGTTGATCCCCTCTTCGGAGGCCACCTGGATGAGCGACACGGTCGAGAAGCTGTCGGAGCGAGCCAGAGAGTCGTTCTGCACGTCCGAGGAGGTCACGAAGGCCTGGATCTCGTCATCATCCGTCGCCTTCACCGCGGAGCTGGACGCGGCGACCAGCGACGTGGACGAGAGCGCCTGCGATCCCTGGACGGCGGCGACCGCTTCGGCGGGAAGCGTCATGCCGACGGCGAGCAGGCCGGCGATGCTCATCACGCCGATGGTCGCGCCGGCGGCGAGGAACTTGCGCACCGGCGGGCGACGACGCGCGACGTGCGCCGGAGCGACCGTCTCGGTCTCGACCTCTGCCGCGGGCTCGGGCTCGGCCGGCATCGTGCTCTCGGATGCGCCGGCACGGAACGCGCGCGCGGCCGACTCGAACGCGTCGGTGTCCGGAGCGTCGGTGTCGGCGTCGGGAGCGTCGGTGTCGACGTCGGCTGCGTGAGCCGTCGCGTTCTCCTCCGCCGGAAGCGCGTCGTCGGCGAGGCGGTCATCCGCCGACGCGGGCGCCTCGGGACCTGCAGCGGTCGGCTCCACGGGAACCATGGCCTGAGGGTCTGAGACGGCGGATGCTGCCGCGACGGCGGATGCCGCCACGAAGATCTCTGCGGTGGTCAGACGCTGGCGGGCAGCGCGGCGCGAAAGCGGGGCTTCGGAGACCTCACGGGCGTCGTCGAAGACGGCATCCGTTGCTTCTGCCGCGATGGCCTCGAAAGGCTCGGTGCGGGGGCGGCTGGAGCGGCGTGTGGGCGCAGCAGCAGCCTGGGAATTCTCGAAGGGCAAAACAGATTCTCTCGGGTTTAACGTCAAGCTCGGGGGCGCTTACAACCTTCATCGTTCGGGGAGATGAAAGTAACGATCGCATAAACCCTAGCCTGCTCAGGCTGGGAATGCCATGAGCGATTCAGGAAGTTTTCTCCAGCAGCGCGAGGAGTCTCGCGTGGACCTCGGTTCCGGCGGCGATGAGCATGGGTCTCAGCGACTCGGTGTCGATGCGCGAGACCTCTCCGCCCGCCTCTGCGACCAGCAGCGCTCCGGCGGCGAAGTCCCAGGGCTTGAGACCCCGCTCGAAGTAGCCGTCCAGTCGTCCTGCGGCGACGTAGGCCAGATCGAGTGAGGCCGCTCCTGCCCGTCGCAGATCCCTCGCGATGGACATGATCGTACGAACCGTCGCCAGGTCGCCGTCATGAGTCGACGGGTCATAGCCGAAGCCGGTGGCGAGGAGAGCCCCCGCCGGCACCTCGTCCGTGACGCTGAGCCGCCGATCACCGAGCCATGCTCCGCCTCCGCGGGCCGCGGTGAAGAGCTCGTCGATCGCGGGCGCGTACACGGCACCGGCGAGCGCCTCCCACTCCCCCGGAAGCGGGACGCCCCGGACGGCGGCGATGCTCACGGCGTAGGACGGGATGCCGTAGGCGTAGTTCACGGTCCCGTCGATGGGGTCCACCACCCACGTGATGCCAGACTCGCCGGATTCGGGCTCTGTCTCTTCGCCCAGGAACCCGTCGTCCGGTCGCGCGTCGCGGAGCCGAGCGCGGATCAGCGCCTCGACCTCGCGATCGGCGTCGGTGACGATGTCCGCCAGGGAGGATTTCGTGGCCGCCAGCCGGACGCCTTCGGCGCGCCGCGTGCGCGCCAGCTCGCCGGCCTCGCGGGCGACCTGCGCCGCGAGGTCGACGAGTTCGGTCTCGATGCTCACTGCGGAGGAAGGGGCGGCGCCGGCGGGTACGCCTGGGGCGCGGGCGGAGCTGGCGGGACCGGGGGCACCGGTGGCTGCTCGCCCTGGGCGGGAGACGGAGCGACGGGCGCGGGGAACTGCGGGGCCTGGGTCTGCGGGGCCTGGGTCTGCGGGGCCTGGGACTGCGGAACCTGGAACTGCGGAGACGGGAACTGCGGAGCAGGGTACGGCTGGGTCTGGAAGTGCTGGCCCTCGTGCTGCGTGAGCGCCGCGTGCTGCGGCTGCGGCGTCGGGTGGCCCGTGTAGTACGCGTTCCAGTCGGGCGAGCCGTCGGGGAGCACGGGCAGCGGCGTGCCCCCGTCTGCATAGGTCGGCCACGCCGGTGCCGCAGCGCCACCGTGCGTCCGGGCCGCCGCAGGCTTCTTCGGCGCGAACAGCGCGTTCAGAAGAGGGATGAGCGTCGTCCCGACCGCGGCGAGGATCGTGAAGGCGACCACGATGCGCCAGTAGAACTCGCCGTAGTCGAACGTGTGCGGGAACGTGAGGAAGAACACCAGCATGCCCACGAGTCCGCCGAGGAAGACGAGCGTGGCGATGTAGATGATCCGCGTGAAGGTCGTCACGTGGCGCCGCGCCGCGGGGGTGAACAGCCTCACGTGCAGCAGCGCGAGCTGCAGGATGCCGACCACGAGCAGCAACTGGAAGAATCGCTCAGCCCCGGAGAAGAAGGGGTCGTCGTCGGGCAGCCAGATCTTGACCGCACCCACGAGCAGAGCGACGATCCAGCTGACCATGCTCGACAGCGCGAGCCAGTCGGGACGGTTCGGCGCGAGGCCCGCCTCGAGGATGGCGATGCCGGCGAAGGCCGCGAGCAGGAGGATCGTCAGGAACGCCCGCCCGATGATGCCGTCCTGGTCGCCGATGAGCACCCACACCACGCAGACGAGCGCAGCGGCGATGAGTGCGCCGATGGCGATCCAGATGGCTCCTCGGATGAGGAGGGACATGTTCTTCTTGTCGACCAGAGCCGGGGGCTGCTGGGCGATCTCCGGCTGGGACATCGCGTTCCTCTCGTTGAGCGGCATCGGGATCATCCTTGCACGCGCGAGGTCGATCGCGGGGTCGCGCCCCGGGATCTGTGCATGCGACGCATGATGCCTCGGGACAGCCGGTCAGCGGGCCTTGCCGGCCGACGCGGAGGCGAACGCCGCGATCCGACGCTGCGCCTCATCCGTCTCCAGCGAAGCCCCGATCGATCGTGCCTCTTCCCTCAGCTGCTCGGCGAACGAGCGCTCGGGCTGGGAGCGAACCAGACGCTTGGCCTGCCCATAGGCGTCCGCGGCTCCGGCCAGCCAGAAGCGCGCCACCTCCTCGGCACGGGCGCGTACGGAGTCGGCCTCAGCCGCGGAATCCGCCCCTTCGACGACCTCGGCCACGAGCCCCCATTCGAGAGCCTCCTGTGCCGTGAGCAGGCGATCCTGCAGCACCAGCTGAAGAGCTCGGCGCTGGCCGACGGCGCGGGCGAGCTGGGCGGAGACGGACAGATCGGGCGTCAGCCCGATGTTCGCGTAGAGACTCCCGAGACGCGACCTCGAGCCGACAACGGCGAAGTCGCTGCTCAGGAGGATTCCCAGCCCGCCACCGGCCGTCGTCCCGTGCGCGGCCGCGACGACCGGCACGGACGACTCCGTGAGCGAGCGGATGCCGGAGTTGATGACCTCCGCCAGAGCGGTGATCTCCGCCCCAGACCCCATCGTGGTCGCCATGTCGACCACATCGCCGCCCGCGCAGAACGCGGGTCCGGCCGCATCGATGAGGATCGCCTTGACGTCGGAGCGTGACGTCGCCTCTGCCGTAGCGTCACGCCAGGCGTGGGCGAGGTCGGAGTCGAACGCGTTGAGCCGCGCGGGTCGGTTGAGCGTGAGCCGTGCCATACCCTCTTCGACGGCGAACAGGATGACATCACTCATGGCTTCTCCTTCGAGCACAGAACAGTGGGTCCAGGCTAGTCCGGATTCAGGAGTGGTCCCGGGCGCGGGCGACGAAGGCCTCCATACGCCGTCGCGTGCCGTCGAGCCGCAGGTCCACCTGCCCCGGGGCGAGGACCTCGTTGGGGGCGAGCGGGTGAGCGAGGCGGACGTTCTCGTGACAGGACAGATCGGCGCAGATGTAGGTGCCGACCGAATCACCCCGATCGCCGGCCGCCCCCGCACGGCGTGCGGAGAAGAGCGCCACCTGATTGCCCGGCTGCATCGTGTGGCAGATGTTGCACATCCCGGACCTGCCCCGGCCCGGGTCGGACACCCGCAGCACGGTGCCGGTGACCACGCCATCGTGCTGGGTGAGCACGTACCCGCGTCGACCGGCGCTCGGGTCGCGCCAGGCGAAGAAGTCGAGGTAGTCCCAGTCGATCAGCACGAAGTCGTGGGGCATCTCCATGACCCGCAGCTCCTCGGCATCCGCATTCACGAAAGACGCACGGATCTCTGCTTCGGTCAGCGCTCGCATCCGCCCAGTCTATGAAGACTCGCGTCCTCCGGCTCCGCTCGGATGGCGACGGGCGCGGGGCTCGGCGCTACTCGGCCGCCCTCTGCATGGCCTCGTCGGCCTCGGAGACGATGTTCCGCATCGCGGCAGCCGCGGCATCCGCTGCCCCGCTCGCGACCGCGAACGCGACATCCCGATGCCACTGCACCGCGTTCTGGTCGGCGACATGCGGCATGAGGTCGTGTGCTGTGCGGCCTCGGAGCACGGCCTCGACGGTGCCGCCGAGCGCCGCCAGCATCCCGTTGCCCGACGCCTCGAGAAGGAGCCGATGGAAGCGGATGTCGGCGTTCAGGTACCGTTCCCGATCCGCCTCGTGGTCCTCCTCCCCCATCTCCACGACCAGCGAGACGAGATCGACCTTCTGATCGGGCCTCGCCGTGCCCGCGGCGAGCTGTGCGGCGAGGGGCTCCACGACCGATCGCAGCTGGCTGAGCTCACGCAACTGCTCATCCCTCCCCGGCCCCGCCAGGCGCCACGCGATCACCTCGGGCGCGTAGACGTTCCAGTGCGTTCGAGGGCGGACCTCGACCCCCGACTTTCGCCGCACCCACACCAGTCCGAAGGATTCGAGGACGCGCACCGCCTCCCGCGCCGCCGAACGGGAGACGCCGCGCTGCACGGCGATCTCGATGGTCAGCATCCGGGAGCCCGGCGCGTGCACGCCGTCGACGATCGCGCGGCCGAGCTCATCGACGAGCGAGTCGTGCACCGTGCTCGCCGGTCCGGAGGTGGTCATAGGTCGAGTATGCCCGCAGGATGGCCGCTTCACAGCGCAAGACAGCGATCAATGCTCCATATGTTGCACAACAGTGTGAGGGCGTGCTTATTATGTACGACATAAGGACGAACCTCATCGCCCGGATCAAGGAAGCTCATGGCACTCATCACCCCCGCCGCGTCCGCATTCGTGACCGCAGCCACCGACACCACGGTCACCGACCGCCCCGCCGGCCAGCTCATCGCCGCCGCGGTCATCGGCATCGCGATCATCATCGTGCTCATCACGTGGGTCAAGCTGCACCCGTTCCTGTCTCTGACGATCGGTGCCCTCTCGACCGGCGCGATCGCGGGAATGGACATCGCGGACTCGGTGACGAGCTTCTCCGCCGGCTTCGGCTCGACGATGGGCGGCGTCGGAATCCTCATCGCCCTCGGCGCCATCTACGGAAAGCTGCTCGCGGACTCCGGCGGAGCCGATCGCATCGTCGACACCCTCGTCGCCCGCGCCAGCGCGCGCTCGCTTCCGTGGGTCATGGGGCTCATCGGCGCGGTCATCGGTCTGCCGATGTTCTTCGAGGTCGGCCTCGTGCTCCTCGTCCCCGTCATCATCCTGGTCGCCCGTCGATCCGGTCAGCCGCTCATGCGCATCGCGATCCCCACCCTCGCCGGCCTCTCCGCCATGCACGGCCTCGTGCCTCCGCACCCGGGCCCGCTCGCGGCGATCGACGCTCTCGGTGCGAACCTCGGCCTCACCCTGGCGTTCGGCGTCATCGTCGCGATCCCCGCCGTGATCATCTCCGGGCCGCTGTTCGCCCGCTTCGCCGCCCGCTGGGTCGACGTTCCGGTGCCCGAGCTGTTCGTGACCGCTGAGGACGAGGGCGAGGCGCAGCGCCGCCGCCCGTCGTTCGGCGCGACGCTCTTCAGCATCCTGCTCCCCGTGTTCCTCATGCTGGCGAAGGCGATCGCAGACATCTCCGCCGCGGGATCCGACGCCGCCTGGAAGGTCGCTCTCGACTTCCTCGGCACCCCCGTCATCGCACTGCTCATCGCGGTGCTGGCCGGATTCTTCATCCTCGGCCGCGGCGCGGGCTTCGACCGCACGCGCGTCAACGAGATCGTCGGCTCCTCGCTCGGCCCGATCGCCGGCATCCTGCTGATCGTCGGCGCCGGCGGTGGCTTCAAGCAGGTGCTGGTCGACACCGGCATCGGCGGCGTCATCGCCGAGCTCGTCTCCGGATCGTCGGTCTCCGTGCTGATCCTCGCCTGGCTCGTCGCGGTCGTCATCCGCATCGCCACCGGTTCGGCGACGGTCGCGACCATCACGGCCGCGGGCATCCTGCAGCCGCTCACCGAGACGCTCGACTCCCCCATGGTCGCGCTGCTCGTCCTCGCGATCGGCTCGGGCTCGGTCTTCCTGTCGCACGTGAACGACGCCGGCTTCTGGCTCATCAAGGAGTACTTCGGTCTCAGCATCCCGCAGACGCTGAAGTCCTGGACGGTGCTCGAGTGCCTGATCTCCGTCACCGGCCTCGCCGGGGTACTCATCCTCAGCATGTTCGTGTGAGGCTGTGATGATGACGACCACCGCACCCGTCCTCGTGTTCATGGGCGTCGCAAGCACGGGCAAGTCCACCGTCGCGGCGATGCTGGCCGGCCGTCTGGGCTGGGCCTTCGAAGAGGGCGACGACCTGCATCCCGAGGCGAACGTCGCCAAGATGGCCGCGGGTCACGCGCTCACCGACGAGGATCGCTGGCCGTGGCTCGACCGCATCGCAGAGTGGATCGACGAGCGCATCGCCGCGGGTGAACCCGGCATCGTCACGTGCTCGGCACTGCGCCACAGCTATCGCGACGTGCTGCGACGTGACGCCGTGACGTTCGTCCATTTCGCCGGCGAACGCCAGCTCATCCTCGATCGGATGCTGCGGCGCCAGGGCCACTTCATGCCCGCGACGCTGCTCGACTCGCAGTTCGCGACGCTCGAGCCGCTGGGGCCGGACGAGAAGTTCATCGAGATCGACATCGCGATGACCCCCGCCGAGCAGGCCGCCGAGATCGCGACGCGCCTGCGACTGCAGGCGGACATCTGACCCGGCCTGCGTGTCGCCCGATCAGCGGGCGCGCTGCTGCAGAGCTCTGATCCCGTCCGCCACGGCGTCGTGGTCGTCTGCCGAGGCGAGCCCTGACATGGTCGCGACGGCGACGACGCCCACTCCGTCGACGCGGATGGGGACAGAGCCACCGGCGACCGCGTAGGTGACGGGGTCGAGCCAGCCCGGCTCGTACATATCGCGACCGCCGTGCGCGATCCGCGCTTCCAGCAGTGCCGTACTCGTCTCGAACCGGAGAGCGGTCGCCGCCTTCTTCGCGGCCCAGACGTCGTTGTCGGCCGTCGCGCCCGGCAACGACGCGTGGAACAGCATCCCTGCAGCGGTCCGCACGTCGATCGCCACCGGATGCTTCGCGGCCAGCGCCCGCTCGGCGATCGATCGTCCGAGCTCCCACGCGTCTGCACGGTCGAATCGTCGGAGCACGAGCACGACGTGCTCCTCCTCCAGCTGCGCAAGCCTCGCGTCATCGCTCATCGGCGTGCCTTTCTCTCGGGGGCGACTCGCCTTCCGCGGCAACGGTCGGAAGTCGGTGTGAGTCCAACGGTATGGCACGACCCGACGCCGCAGTCGCATCACGGCCCGACCGACGCCAGAGGCCCGGACTCGCTGGTCTGCGAGAATCCAAGCCTCTTCTGGCTGGTGGGTTGTTCGCGTATCTCCGCGATGCCTTGAGCCTTCAGGGGTCATACGCACCATGTACGCGGCCAAATCCTCTGGCGCGAAGGCGTTATTCCTCTGCCGACTCGGTCGCGGCACGGGAAACCATTTCTGATCTGCGATTCTCCCAGGGCAGACTCGGCAAGTCTCTGCGACCGCGACCCGCGGCCGTATATAGACGTGTTATCGAAGAGGTCGGTGAGCTTGCACCGCCGCCTCGCCCCGTCTGCAGTTGCCTACTGCGGGGGCGGTGCAATGGTGAAGAGGAGCAGGGAGAGGAGCGAGGGCCCGACTGTGACGAACAGGAGGACTCCAAGCGAGACGAGGAACCCGGCAAGCGAGAAACCCGTCCCACGCAAGGTGGCGTCCTCCTTGAGCGCCTTCCTGGACACCAGCGCGAAGGCAATCGCGGCACACGCCAGCGCAGTGCCTACCAGCCACCACCCACTGGTTAGCACTGCCCCAAGCGCGAGAAGGCAGCTTGCGAAGGCGTTGCGGTCGTATCGGCCTTTTCGTTTGACGTCCACAGCGATCCTTTGTGAGTGTGTGCCCAGTAAGCAACCGCCAGCCTACTGGGCACACAGATTGACTCAGTAAGTAGTCGTCCAGCCGCCGCTTGCGTTGACCCGCAACGACAAGTAGAGATCCTCCGCGAGAGTGCCGGAGCTCCAGTAACCGTGAAGGGTTGCGACCGCAGGCTGAGACGAGGTCGAGTTCGCTCGAATCAGCTTCAGCGACTTGTCGGACACGGATCCGAAGGTCGCGCTGATTGAGCTATCACGGATGTTTGAGATCGAGCCGCCGCTCGCTGTCTGCTGGTAGTTCGCGTAGAAGCTCAGCGACGCGTACGCGGCGGTGTGACTCACCTTGCAATTCGTCGACGACGCCCATCCCGCACCGGAGTGCACGGTGCAACCGGAAATCGCCCGCGCGGATACACCCGTTGTCGGCGCGGGTTGAGGAATCTCCATCGCAGTTACGCCGACCGATCCGTCGGCGTACGTGAGCACTGTCTCTTCGAAACCATCCTTGATCTGTGTCTGCGACGAGACAGGTTCCTGACCAGACTTCAACGCGTCGATAAGGTCGCCCGCCTCCATCGATGCAACAAGGGCGTCTTGGGTATCAGAGTCCACGCCATACTCCGTGAAGAAGGCGCGCACCTCCGGGGTGTCGTATGGCGATTCAGTCGCATTCGCGAGCTGAGGAGCGCCAACAGCCATGACAAACGCCACGCCGAGCGCTGCGCAGATTCGAGATTTCGTCTTTGTAATCACGGGGATGCTTCTTTCGCTCAATAGTTCTGGGTTGTGGTGGCGGAGGCGCCGGTTACATACAGGTTCAGGGTGCACGTCTTACTCCCGACCGGCGGCGCACCGTTGAACTGAGTCGTCGCCTTTGCGTGGGCTTTCGTACCAGTCGCCGTGACGATGCTCAGTGTCGGCGTTGCGGCGGTGCCGCCCACCGCGTGCACGTACGGAGAACTGACCGAATGAATGGTCGCCTTGTTCGCGTTCGTGCGCGTGTAGCTGGCCCGGAACTCCATGCTCAGCCAGGCGCCGTTGGACCCGACGACAGCGCAGTCGTAGTACGACGCCCAGCCGGAGCCGGACGACGTTGATCCGCACGATCCGACGCTTCTCACAGAGATCCCGGTAGCCTCGCCTTCTTCGGCGCCTGGCAGCTGAACCTTCGATACCGAGATGGAACCGTCCTGGAATTCTGCGCGCGTGACATTCCATCCGTCGATCTCAGATGTGCGAACCTCCACCGGTTCTGCGCCTGACATGGAATCGATCTCCCCACCGCTGTTGAATGTGGCGATGAGATCGCGCGCCGTGTCGGGGGCTACCCCGTTTTCGACGAACCAGTCGAACTGGTCCTGGTCCACGTCCGAAGCGGTGGTTGGCAGCCCGCGCACCCCTTCGACGTGCTCGAGCGAAGCAGCCTCTGCGGACGCGAAAGCCGACGATGGTGCCGGACATGGTGAGGACTCTGGCGTTGCTGCCAGGCGGGTGATGGAGGCGAAGACCATGAGGGCACTGGGATCGCGTCGTTGCAGATTCCGCGCTTATCTGTCATCGCAGCGGGGACATCTGTCTCGAACTCTGTAGTCTCCGTGCACGCGAGCGCGCCTTGCCCCGCTTTCTCACGGCACAAGGAAGTACCTCGCCAATCCTCAACTTGAATGCTGTCCGTCCATGCCCTCCGGCATGAAGTGAACCTCATCGCCGTCCGAACGATGCCCCGACCCGAACACTCAGTGCTTGCGCCCGCGTGAAGATCGTGACGTCGCTCATAACTTCACGACGCCGACTACTGCGGAGCCCGCGAAGGCCCTCGCGCCAGCGAGCGGTAGCGACAGCGGTTGCCCCGTGCCACCGCGTTCTAGTCGTTCGTCCCGCCCTCCGGTGCGTTCTTCTCGAACTCTCGCGCGAATACCTGCAGCAGTTCGGACTGGCGGCGCGCTCGGTCCGCGCCATAGCAGGGCCATCTCCGCGATTCTCACCGGTCTGTGCACGCCCTCGATGGTCGGCAGGATGGCTCAGATTCTGTAGTCAGGACCCGGCCAGGTAGTCGCGAAGTCCATGCCGCCCTATCACTTATGGATCCAGAAGACCGCGACGAAGATGAGCGTGGCACCTCATGATTGGATCTCCATGGCACGGCGGCGAATCGTCGAGCTCATCGACGACTTGGACCAGTCGACCATCGACGAGGGCGGCACGGTCACGTTCGAGCTCAACGGCACCTCGTACGAAATAGACCTGACCAACGCCAACCAGGAGAAGCTCCGCGACGCCCTCGCTCCGTTCATCAAGGCGGGACGGCGGGTGCGCCCTCTCGCGTCCCGTGGCTCTTCCGCCGTCGCGCCGCCGTCGGCGGATGAGAGGGCACCATCCGCACATGGGCACGTCGCAACGGTTACGCCGTGAGTGACCGCGGTCGTATCGCGGCCGACATCGTCGCGGCCTATCGCTCATCGTGAGCTCACCGCCCGGCTGTCCTGGACACCGGGTTCGATACACACCGTCGCGACATCGAGACCCTCTCCTGCGATGAGAACCGTCGGCGCGTCGACCGAGTCGAGGACTCCTCGAATCACGACGAGGTAGCGTCCTCTATCGCGCGCGTCGCCCGCGCTCTAGCCCGGTGGTCGCGGTGCTTCGCGTCGGCTGCATAGGCCACTTGTGATGTGCGCCCCGGTACGACCCTGCCCTTGCCGTTGCACGCCTCATCACGCTCGGGCGACCCCGTGCGGAGCATGTTGACGCTGCCCCCTCGCGTTCTGGACGCGGGCCTCCCTCCGGCCCGATCTGTGCGTGACAGCGGCGCAGTCGGACACCAGCGTCCTTCGTGACGCTGGTGTCGAGTGCGCCTGGAAGTACGCGACCGCCGTCGCCGAAGGCACACCGGAGTACAGAGATCGAGTCAAACCGTGAGGCCGACTTCCCCGTAAATACGCGGTTCTCGACCTGTTGAGCGGAGTAGTGCAGGAACCCCGGACTGGGGGTTGGACATACCGAAGCGAATCCAACCCCTACCGGAGGAGCTTCCTTTGTCTCGACGATTCCTGCCAGCTGCCGTGGCGCTCACCGCAACCCTCGCGTTCGCCGCGCCCTCGCCGGCACTCGCATCTGCGGAACCCACCGTCCCCGCCGCCTGCACCGTCGGAGGTGTAGCCATCCCCGACGGCGAGCCGGTTCCCGACGACATCCCCACCGTGGTCTCCTGCTTCGATTCGGTCGAAGCAGCGGAACAGTTCATCGAAGATGGTGCACCAGGCGATTACCAGCAGCTTCACCCGGAGGGCGTGAGTGCTCGTGCGGCGGCCGCAGCCACCGTAACAGTCGGCAAGATCTGGACCGGGACGTCGCGCTCGGGGTCTGTTCTCCTTCACTGGGGCTCTGGAAGCGGTTGTTACGGCGTGACGTTCGGCTTCCCGAGTCTCGGATCCGGGTGGACCAACAACGTGCGGTCGGCGGAAGGGTTCAACAACTGCTGGTCGTCGCAGTACGACGGAACGAGCTACACCGGCGCGGTCCTGACCTGCGCCCCGTACTGTTCCTCATTGGGCGCACTGGCCGCGAAGACGTCGTCCATCGTCTACCGCCCGGTCGGAACCTTCGGTTGACCCTCGTCCGGCTCAGCTCTGATACGGGTGCAAGCGAAGCGTTGAGCACTCGATCTTTCCTGGCACGACCGCTGCTTCGCCATTGTCGGTGACGCAGGTCGTGAACTCGGACGGAGCAACAGCCGGGCCTGGCGTCGCGGACAGTGGGTCCGTCTCGGCAAACGCACCGGACTCCCACATCTGGATGCATACAGCCTCTGCGTCTTCAATCGGTACGACGCCGTCTGGCGTGGCGATACTCACCGCCGCGCCAGACAGCGTGCCGTCCGGGTTCCGGTATGGACCTTCGAGGCACTGCACGATGCTGGTGTCGTCGACCGGGCGTTCTTCCAAGAGGACCACGGCGGCGACTCCTGCCCCCGCCACAACGAGCACGCCAGCGGCGATGGATAGCCGCCCCGTAAGGGTCTTCCACCATGGCTGGCGCGACAAGTCCCGGCGCATCTGCTCGATGAGCAAGTCCTGCACCTCGCGGCGGTGCGGCATTCCTTCAGATGGGTCAGTCACGCGTTCGCCTCCTCTGTTGTCGGAGCGTACTCATGAAGCACTCCCCGCAGGCGGGTCTTCACGCGCGACAACCGGGACTTGACCGTCCCCTCGGGTATGCCGAGCACGACCGCTGCCTCCGAGGTAGGTAGTTCTTGGATCACGCACAGGATGACGACGCTCGCGTCCCGCTGGTTGAGGTGGAGCAAGGCCTCGCGCACGTCGCTCGAGATCCTCAGGGAGTCCATGGCCTCGGCAACTTCGTCGGCATGGTCGGGAACGTCGCCGTCGTGCGGGATACGGGTGAGGAGCCGTTGGTACCGGCGACGGGAACGAAGGCTGTTCTTCGCTGCGAACGACGTCGTCGCCAGGAGCCAAGGCAGCACCGATCCGTCGACGACCCGGACTTTGTCGCGCTTGCGCCACAGTTCGAAGAATGCGGTAGCCGCGACCTCTTCGGCATCCCACGTGGTGCGCATCAGCACGAGCGACATTCGCCACACCGGAGCCTGGTGCCGGTCGTGCAACATGCGATACGCCGGTTCGTCGCCTCGCGAAAGCCGGAAGAGGAGTTCGCCGTCGTGAGGCGTCCTCGTCTCTGCGTTCTCCGACACTGCCTCACCTCGCGACGTACAGACATCGGAAAGCCCCGACTGCCTCCCCGAGTCTAAACGGAGTCGTCGACACACGGTCCCGCCTCGGACGTGTCTGCACATCAACAGCCAGCGCTATGCGGCCGTCGGCAACGTCAATGCCCTCAGAGTCTCAGCGTGAGTGTTTCGCGCATCCCGCGGGCTGCACTGCAAGTAACGGTGACACTGAGCACGGAAAGTCTCATACGTCCCGTACCCGCAGCGTCGCGCGACGATGGACATGGGAATGTCGGGGCGGAAAGCGGCGATGGCCACGACGTGCCGGAGTCGGCGCTTGGCGAGGAGCTCGGCAACGCTCGGGCAACCGACGAATGCTCTGTCGAGCTGGCGGCGAGAGACGAAAAGCTCACGAGCCAGCCAGGCCGGACCGACGCGGTGGTCTCGGTAGTGGTGGTCGATAAGTGCAAGGCAGCGTTCGCGTAGAGCGACGATGTCGGTGGCCCTCATAGAACGTAATGTCCGGATACGCCGCCACGGTTCCATCCAACTTCGGGTGCGTGTAGATTCGCCGACCCCGTAGCGGACGTTCCGCTCGCCATGTGCGTCCCGCGAGCCGTCAGGAGGTAGTCCTCCGCCAGGTCGAGGAGCCGGTTGGCTTGGCCCTCGTCGTAGCGGAAGTCGAAAGACACATGGGCCGAATCACCGAGCAGGTAGAACGCGGTCCAGCCGCTATCGTCGCCGATGTTCGTCGGCCAGACATCCTCAAGGGCGTCAATGTTGCTCGCGGTCACAGGCGTGCCTGGCGTGATACCCGAAGCAGATGATGCCCGAGCCGCCAGAGACACTTCCTCGTTGATCCGAACAACAGGGACGTCGTGCGGGGGAAGCTCCACCAGCGCAGTGACGACATCGGACCGGGACAGCCCGGTCCCACGGCGCACCAACTCCTCATCGATCCACAGATCGAACATTTGGGCAATCAGAACGTCGCCGATGTCCTAATCCGGCGTCTCGTCGGCAGTCACATGCGCCCCGGCTCAGCAATCCAGAAGGTTGTCAAGGTTGTTCGGCGAGTAGTTGTCGGGAGCCATGATCCACTTGCAGCCGAAGCGGCTCGGCGAAGAAGCGCCTCGTGGAATCAGGCTACGTGCACGTCGCGGGCGCGCGGACTCGAGCTCATCCAGCAGGTCGTCGACTGACTAAGCCACGCGTGCCTAAGGGGCAGGTCCATGTCGTCGCGCCCAGGCACCCGGGAAGGCCGTTCAGAATCGCATCGCGAACCCGAGCAAATGACCCGAAAAAGAGGAAAACCACCGGGGTTCCGGTGGTTTTCCTTTTCTGACCTGGTCTTCCGAGATACGGGAATGATTTCCTCGAGATCCGGGAACACCCCCTGGTGGCGAGTGAGGGATTCGAACCCCCGAAGTCTAAGACGGCTGATTTACAGTCAGATCCCTTTGGCCGCTTGGGTAACTCGCCAGAGCGCACCCGTCCGACTTCGACAGCCAATCGGGGGCACGAGTATCAATCATACCCGCCAGAGGCAGGCACGAGAAATCGAGCCGTCAGCTGCCGAAGACACCCCGATCGGCGTCCATCAAGGACTCGGGCGTCCGCAGCAGACCGCCCTCGGCCCGGCACGTCGCCGCAGCGACGTCCATCGCCCTCTCGAGCAGCAGCTGCCACCCGTCGACGTCGCTGGGGGCGCGCTCGACGAGCCCCGACGCGACCGCCGCGAGGGTCGCGTCCCCGGCCCCCACGGTGTCGACGACCCGACCGGGAAGCGCCGAGACCGGAGCCGTGACGACGCCGAGGTCAGACTCGAGCGTCGCGCCTGCGGCGCCCGCCGTGGCGAGGACTGCGGCGACGCCGAGACCCCGCAGACGAGCACGCAGGGCGTCGAGGTCGCCGTCGTACAGAAGGGCTGCGTCGTCTGCGCCGACCTTGACGATCGACGCGCGCGCGACGACACGCTCGAACCCTCGTACGAACTCGTCGCGGTCGGTCAGCATCCCCGATCGAGGGTTCGGGTCGAGCGCGAGGCGTGTCTCGCCCAGCGCCGCGACGAGGGCGTCGACCTCTCGCGGCACATCGAACGGGAAGCAGCTCACGGCGACGAGCTCCGCGTCGGCGATCGCCCGAACGGCGGCGCCGGAGTATCGGATGCTGCGCCGCTGCGCCGCCTCGTTGAACAGGTACACGGGCTCACCGTCCGAGCCCCGCTGGACGATCGCCCGCGACGAGCCGTGCGGCGCCTCGCTGGAGATGAGACGGACGTCGTGATCGGCCAGGTATTCGCGGATGTGGCCACCCGCCTCGTCGTCGCCGACCATCGCGACGAGTGTGGTCGGGACACCGAGACGCCGCAGCCCGACTGCGACGTTGAGGGCTGCCCCGCCGACGAGTTCGCGCACGCCGCCGGCATCGCGGATCTCATCGATCAGCGCGTCTCCGATGACGACGGCTGCGGACGCGCGGGGGTGATCGAGGCTCATCCAGCCGACATTACCGCCCGGACGCGCTCCGTGGAGGTGCGGTCAGCCTCCCCTGCAGACGGATCGACGAGCGCTACCGTGTGCGCATGGCCACTCGTCTCGCCGCCGGAGCATCCGCTCTTCTCCTGATCGCCGTTCTCGCCGGCTGCACGAACCCCGGCACCGCGGGCGGGGAGGCCGGCGGCGCCCCTTCTCCGTCGTCGAGCGCCACGGCCGAGGAGTCCTCGACGCCGACGCCCACTCCCACAACCCCCGCCGTCGAGCTGCCGACCGACTGCCGGGCGATCCTGTCGGAGGAGGTCCTCTCGCAGCTCGGCGAGACGCCGCTGAACGACGCGGCCTTCGGAGCGTCCGGGGTCGACGCCGATGGAACCCTGACGTGCATCTGGCGCGACCCTCGGGCCGACACCAGCGGCCTCATCACCACCATCGCGAGGATGGACCGTGGCCCTGCATTGGACATGCTCAACGGGCTGGTGGCCAACGAGGGCTTCGCCTGCTTCACACCCGACGACGGCACGCGATGCGAGAAGACCTGGCCGAATGAGCAGTACCCCGTCACCGACGGCCGCACCCTGTTCTGGCGGGACGGCATCCTCATCGACACGCAGTACTCGAATCTCGCACCGACCGGCTACACGTCGAGCATCATCGCGCACCTGTTCGACTGAGGATCCACGTGGTCGCACTCCGGCTCCCACTCCGACGCCGAACACGGATTCGGATGCCGACGCGCGGCGCGCCGCACCGGCATCCCCTCCCCCGGCGCGTCGTCATTCAGGTCCGAAGGTGTGCCCGGAGAACGAGACTCCCCGCCGGCACGAAGAAGGCCCCGGGCTGATGCCCGGGGCCTTCTCACTCACTCAGTACGTCAGAGCTGAATCGATCAGTTGTACGTACCCGGCGTGATGTCGTCCGTCGAGAACGCGTCGAAGTCGACGTAACCGAAGTCGCCGTCGGCGTACGCACCGTCGGATGCGAAGATCCGGTTCGGGTAGCGCTCGCTCTTGGCTTCTTCCGTAGCCTCGACCGTGACGTCGCGGTACTTCGAGAGACCGGTTCCGGCGGGGATGAGCTTTCCGATGATGACGTTCTCCTTGAGACCGACCAGCGGGTCGCGCTTGCCCTCCATGGCGGCCTGCGTGAGCACGCGGGTCGTCTCCTGGAAGGAGGCGGCCGACAGCCACGACTCGGTCGCGAGCGACGCCTTCGTGATACCCATCAGCTCCGGACGGCCCGACGCGGGGCGCTTGCCCTCTGCCACGGCCTCGCGGTTGATCGCCTGGTAGCGCTTGAGGTCGACCATCTCACCCGGGAGCAGGGTCGTGTCGGCGTGATCGACGACGGTGACCTTGCGGAGCATCTGACGGACGATGACCTCGATGTGCTTGTCGTGGATCGGCACACCCTGCGAGCGGTAGACGCCCTGGACGCCGCCGACGAGGTAACGCTGCACCTCGCGGGCACCCATGACGCGCATGACCTCCTTGGGGTCGAGCGTGCCGACCTGCAGGGGCTGACCGACGGTGACGTGCTGGCCGTCCTCGACGAGAAGCGTCGCACGCTTCAGCACCGGGTAGACCACCTCTTCGTCACCGTTGTCGGGCGTGAGGATGACCTTCTTGGCCTTGTCCGTCTCGTCGATCGTGATACGACCGTCGGCCTCTGCGATCGGCGACGCACCCTTGGGGGTACGGGCCTCGAAGAGCTCCTGGACACGGGGCAGACCCTGGGTGATGTCATCCGCCGATGCCGAACCACCGGTGTGGAACGTACGCATCGTCAGCTGGGTACCGGGCTCACCGATCGACTGGGCCGCGATGATGCCGACGGCCTCGCCGATGTCGACGGTCTTACCCGTCGCGAGCGAACGGCCGTAGCACTGCGCGCAGACACCGACGGCGGAGTCGCAGGTCAGGACGGAGCGGACCTTGATGGTCTCCACACCGAGCGCGACCAGCTTGTCGATCAGCACGTCGCCCACGTCGTCGCCGGCAGAGGCGAGGACCTCGCCCTTGCTGTCGACCACGTCGGACGCCAGGGTACGAGCGAACACCGAGTTCTCGACGTTCGCGTCGCGCACCAGCTCGCCCTGCGAGTTCGGAGCGGCGATCGGGAGCTCGAGGCCCTTCGACGTGCCGCAGTCCTCTTCGCGGATGATGACGTCCTGCGAGACGTCCACCAGACGACGGGTCAGGTAACCCGAGTCGGCGGTACGCAGAGCGGTGTCGGCGAGACCCTTACGGGTACCGTGCGTCGCGATGAAGTACTCCGCCACCGACAGACCCTCGCGGTACGAGGAGATGATCGGACGCGGGATGATCTCACCCTTGGGGTTGTTCACCAGACCACGCATACCCGCGATGTTGCGGATCTGCAGCCAGTTACCACGAGCACCGGACGACACCATGCGGTTGATGGTGTTGTCCTCCGGGAAGTTCGCCCGCATCGCGGCCTGGACCTCGTCGGTCGCCTCGGTCCAGATCTTGATGAGCTCCTGACGACGCTCGGTGTCGGTCGTGAGGCCCTTCTCGTACTGGGACTGGACCTTCGAGGCCTGCTTCTCGTAGCCCGCGACGATCTCCGCCTTGTTCGGCGGCGTGAGGATGTCGCTCAGGGCGACGGTCACACCCGAGCGCGTGGCCCAGTAGAAACCGGCGTCCTTGATGCGGTCCAGCGACGCAGCCGTCTCGACCTTGGGGTACTCCTCGGCCAGCTTGTTGACGATCTGCGACAGCTTGTTCTTGTCAGCCTGCTCGCGGACGAAGGGGTAGCCCTTCGGCAGCGTGTCGTTGAAGATCGCCTGTCCGAGCGATGCGTCGACGAGTCCGTGACGCTCGTAGCCCTCGGGAGCTTCGCCCTCGAGGAACGTCAGACCCGGGATGCGGATGCGGACCTTGGCCTGCAGGTCGAGGGTTCCCTCGTCCTTCGCCAGGATCGCCTCGCCCACCGAACCGAACGCACGGCCCTCACCGGCTGCGCCCTCCTTGACCGTGGTCAGGTGGTGCAGACCGATGATCATGTCCTGCGAAGGCAGGGTGACCGGGCGGCCGTCCGACGGCTTCAGGATGTTGTTCGACGCGAGCATCAGCACGCGAGCCTCGGCCTGAGCCTCGACCGACAGCGGCAGGTGGACAGCCATCTGGTCACCGTCGAAGTCGGCGTTGAACGCCGCACAGACGAGCGGGTGCAGCTGGATGGCCTTGCCCTCGACGAGCTGGGGCTCGAACGCCTGGATGCCGAGACGGTGCAGGGTGGGTGCACGGTTCAGCAGCACGGGGCGCTCGCGGATGATCTCCTCGAGCACGTCCCAGACCTCGGGACGCGTGCGCTCGACGGCGCGCTTCGCAGCCTTGATGTTCTGCGAGTGACCGAGGTCGATCAGGCGCTTGATGACGAACGGCTTGAAGAGCTCCAGAGCCATCTGCTTGGGCAGACCGCACTGGTGCAGCTTGAGCTGCGGTCCGACGATGATGACCGAACGGCCCGAGTAGTCGACACGCTTGCCGAGCAGGTTCTGACGGAAGCGACCCTGCTTGCCCTTCAGCATGTCGCTGAGGGACTTCAGGGCACGGTTGCCCGTACCGGTGACGGGACGACCGCGGCGACCGTTGTCGAACAGTGCGTCGACGGCCTCCTGCAGCATCCGCTTCTCGTTGTTGACGATGATCTCGGGGGCACCGAGGTCGATCAGACGACGAAGACGGTTGTTGCGGTTGATCACGCGACGGTACAGGTCGTTGAGGTCGGAGGTCGCGAAGCGGCCACCGTCGAGCTGCACCATCGGACGAAGCTCCGGCGGGATCACCGGGACGACGTCGAGGACCATGGCGGCCGGGCTCATGCCGGTCTCCAGGAACGAGCTGACGACCTTCAGACGCTTGATCGCGCGGATCTTGCGCTGACCCTTGCCCTCGGAGATCTGCAGACGCAGGCTCTCGGCCTCGGCCGCGAGGTCGAAGGCCGCGAGGCGACGCTGGATCGACTCGGCGCCCATGTAGGCCTCGAAGTACTGACCGAAGCGGTCCTGCAGCTCGTGGAACACGTCGTCCTCGGGACGGAGAGCGCCCACCTCGAGCGTGCGGAAGTCCTCCCACACGCGCTCGAGCTTGGCGATCGCCTCGTCGGCACCCTTGCGGATGAGCGACATCTCCTTCTCGGCGGCGTCCTTGACCTTCTTCTTGGCGTCGGCCTTGGCCCCCTCGGCCTCGAGGGAGGCGAGCTCCTCCTCGAGACGCGCGAGGCGCTCTGCGATCTTCGCGTCGCGACGGTCGCCGAGCGTCTTCAGCTCGAGCCGGATGTTGTTCTCCTGCGTGCCGAGGTCGCGGTGACGAGCATCCTCGTCGACCGAGATGACCATGTAGGCCGCGAAGTAGATGACCTTCTCGAGGTCCTTCGGCGCCATGTCGAGCAGGTAGCCGAGACGCGAGGGAACACCCTTGAAGTACCAGATGTGGGTGACGGGAGCGGCGAGCTCGATGTGACCCATGCGCTCGCGACGGACCGAGGACTTGGTGACCTCGACGCCGCAGCGCTCGCAGACGATGCCCTTGAAGCGGACGCGCTTGTACTTTCCGCAGGCGCACTCCCAGTCGCGGGACGGGCCGAAGATCTGCTCTCCGAAGAGACCGTCCTTCTCCGGCTTCAGGGTGCGGTAGTTGATGGTTTCAGGCTTCTTGACCTCGCCGTAGGACCAGGCGCGGATGTGGTCCGCGGTGGCGAGGCCGATCCGAAGCTCATCGAAAGTGTTTGACTCGAGCACAAATTCTCCTGTGTAGGAATTCTTCTGAAGAAATCGGGGGCTTCGACAGGCTCAGCGGCCCAGAGGGGGCTGAGCCTGTCGAAGGGTTAGATCTCGTCGATCGAGGCGGCCTCGAAGCGGCTGGAGATGTTGATGCCGAGCTCCTCCGCTGCGCGGAAGGCCTCGTCGTCGGTGTCACGCAGGTTGACAGTCGTGCCGTCGGCCGAGAGGACCTCGACGTTCAGGCAGAGCGACTGCATCTCCTTCATGAGCACCTTGAACGACTCGGGGATGCCGGGCTCCTGGATGTTCTCGCCCTTGACGATCGCCTCGTACACCTTGACGCGGCCGAGGATGTCGTCGGACTTGATCGTGAGGAGCTCCTGGAGCGCGTACGCGGCGCCGTAGGCCTCGAGGGCCCACACCTCCATCTCACCGAAGCGCTGGCCACCGAACTGCGCCTTACCACCGAGCGGCTGCTGGGTGATCATCGAGTACGGACCCGTCGAACGTGCGTGGATCTTGTCGTCGACCAGGTGGTGCAGCTTCAGGATGTACATGTAGCCCACCGAGATCGGCGCCGGGAACGGCTCGCCCGAACGACCGTCGAAGAGCTGCGTCTTGCCGGTCGAGTCGATGAGACGCACGCCGTCGCGGGTCGGGGTGGTCGCGTCGAGGAGACCAGCGATCTCCTCCTCGCTCGCACCGTCGAACACCGGGGTGGCGACCTTGGTGCCGGGGGCTGCCTCGAAGGCGTCCTTCGGGAGCTTCACAGCCCACTCCGGGGTTCCCTCGACCTTCCAGCCCTGCTTCGCGATCCACCCGAGGTGGGTCTCGAGCACCTGGCCGAAGTTCATTCGACCCGGGATGCCGAGCGGGTTCAGGACGATGTCGACCGGGGTTCCGTCGGAGAGGAACGGCATGTCCTCGATCGGGAGGATCTTCGCGATGACGCCCTTGTTGCCGTGACGGCCGGCGAGCTTGTCACCCTCGGTGATCTTGCGCTTCTGGGCGATGTAGACCACGACGCGGCGGTTGACGCCGGAGCCGAGCTCGTCGTCGCCGTCCTCGGCGTTGAACTCCTTGACCGCGATGATCGTGCCCTGCTCACCGTGGGGCACCTTCAGGGAGGTGTCACGGACCTCGCGGCTCTTCTCGTTGAAGATCGCGCGGAGCAGACGCTCCTCGGCCGACAGCTCGGTCTCGCCCTTCGGGGTGACCTTGCCGACGAGGATGTCGCCGGGGCGGACCTCGGCGCCGATGCGGATGATGCCGCGCTCGTCGAGGTCCTTCAGCAGCTCGGGGCTGACGTTGGGGAGGTCACGCGTGATCTCCTCCTTGCCGAGCTTCGTGTCGCGGGCGTCGACCTCGTACTCCTCGATGTGGATCGAGGAGAGGGTGTCGTCCTTCACCAGGTCCTGGCTCAGGATGATCGCGTCCTCGAAGTTGTAGCCCTCCCACGTCATGAACGCGACGAGGAGGTTCTTTCCGAGGGCCAGCTCGCCGTTCTCGGTGGCGGGGCCATCGGCGATGACCTCTCCGACCTCGACGCGCTCGCCGGCGTTGACGACGACCTTCTGGTTGTACGACGTGCCCTGGTTCGAGCGGTCGAACTTGCGCAGGTGGTACTCCTGCGTGCCGCCCTCGTCGAGCATGACGGTGACGCGGTCTGCCGAGACCTCGGTGACGACACCGGCCTTCTCGGCGGTGAGCACGTCACCCGCGTCGATGGCGGTGTAGCCCTCCATACCGGTTCCGACGAGCGGCGAGTCGCTGCGGAGCAGCGGCACGGCCTGACGCTGCATGTTGGCACCCATGAGTGCGCGCTGCGCGTCGTCGTGCTCGAGGAAGGGCACGAGCGAGGTCGCGACCGACACCATCTGGCGCGGCGAGACGTCGATGTAGCCGATCTCCTCGGGGAGGAAGAGGTCCACCTCGCCGCTGCCGCCCTTCGGGCGTGCGAGGACGTGGCTCTCACGGAAGCGACCCTTGGCATCGAGCGGGGCGTTGGCCTGCGCGATGTTGAAGTCGACCTCCTCGGAGGCGGTCAGGTAGTCGATGTGCTCGGTGACGACGCCACCCTCGACCTTGCGGTACGGGGTCTCGATGAAACCGAACGAGTTGATGCGCGCGAAGGTCGCGAGAGCACCGATCAGACCGATGTTCGGGCCTTCAGGGGTCTCGATCGGGCACATGCGGCCATAGTGCGAGGGGTGGACGTCACGGACCTCGACACCGGCGCGGTCACGGCTCAGACCACCGGGGCCGAGAGCCGAGAGACGACGCTTGTTGGTCAGACCCGCGAGCGGGTTGTTCTGGTCCATGAACTGCGACAGCTGCGAGGTTCCGAAGAACTCCTTGATCGCGGCGACGACGGGGCGCACGTTGATCAGGGTCTGCGGGGTGATCGCCTCGATGTCCTGCGTGGTCATGCGCTCGCGGACGACGCGCTCCATGCGGGAGAGACCGGTGCGGACCTGGTTCTGGATGAGCTCGCCGACCGCGCGGATGCGACGGTTGCCGAAGTTGTCGATGTCATCGGTCGCGATGCGGATCTCGGCCTGCTTGCCGCCGCGGATGCCCTCGAACGTCTCGGTGCCGGCGTGGATGCGCACCAGGTACTTGATCGTCGCGACGATGTCCTGGACCGTGAGCACGGAGTCGCTCAGCGGAGCGTCGAGACCGAGCTTCTGGTTGATCTTGTACCGACCCACCTTGGCGAGGTCGTAGCGCTTCGGGTTGAAGTAGAAGTTGTCCAGCAGCGCACGGGCGGCCTCGGCGGCGACCTGCTCGCCCGGACGCAGCTTGCGGTAGATGTCGCGGAGCGCATCTTCCTTCGTGACGATGGTGTCCTTCGCCAGGGTCTCCTCGATCGAGGGGAAGCCGGCGAACTCCGAGAGGATCTCTTCGCTGGTGAGTCCGAGCGCCTTCAGGAAGACGGTGACGGACTGCTTGCGCTTGCGGTCGATGCGCACGCCGACCTGGTCGCGCTTGTCGATCTCGAACTCGAGCCATGCACCACGGCTCGGGATGACGCGCGCGGAGACGATGTCCTTGTCGGACGTCTTGTCGGGCGTCTTGTCGAAGTAGACACCGGGCGAGCGGACCAGCTGCGAGACGACGACGCGCTCGGAGCCGTTGATGATGAACGTGCCCTTGCCAGTCTGGAGCGGGAAGTCGCCCATGAAGACCGTCTGGGTCTTGATCTCACCCGTGAGGTGGTTCATGAACTCGGCCTCGACGTACAGGGGGGCGGCGTACGTCTTGCCGCGCTCCTTGCACTCCTCGATCGAGTACTTCTCGGGCTCGAGGTAGGGGTTCGTGAACGACAGCTGCATCGTCTCGCCGAGGTCCTCGATGGGGGAGATCTCCTCGAAGATCTCTCCGAGACCCGAGACCTCGTTGACGTCGGTGCGGCCGGCCTGCTTGGCCTCCGCGACCCGCGCCTTCCAGTCGTCGTTACCGACGAGCCAACCGAAGGACTCGGTCTGCAGGGCGAGAAGGTCTGGGACCGTCAGCGTGTCGGAGATCTTGGCGAACGAAAGACGGGAAGCTCCGCGTCCGTTCTTGGTGGTGGTGGATGTGGATGCGTTGCGAGCAGCAGCCAAGGGAATAACCTCCGTGAGCCCCGCAGGGCTTCTCGATTCCTTTGTCGTCAGGTGGAGTGCGCGCTCGAATGCTCAACAGAATGCCGACCACCATATGAGGGCAGGGAGAAGCGAGCGCAACTACCAACTATAGACGCGATTGTGCGACATGGCAAGTTCAATCCTTGACCTTCTTCGGATGCTGCGGTAAAAGCCTCGCGAGCACGTCCGCTCCCGGTGCGCGGGAGCGGACGCGCTCGCTGATCAGGACGCGATGTTGAGCTCGTTGCCCGGGATCGAGGCCAGCAGGCGCCGGGTGTACGGGTCGCGCGGATTCGTGAAGATCTCCTCCGAGGACGCGGCCTCGACGAGCGACCCGTCCTTCATCACGCAGACGTAGTCGCTGATGAGCCGCACGACGGCGAGGTCGTGCGAGATGAACAGGTAGCTGAGTCCGTACTCGCGCTGGAGATCGCCGAGCAGCGTGAGGATCTGGTCCTGCACGAGCACGTCGAGCGCCGACACCGGCTCGTCGCAGACGATGAGATCCGGAGACAGCGCCAGCGCCCTCGCGATCGCCACACGCTGACGCTGACCGCCCGACAGCTCCGACGGGTAGCGCCGGAGCATCGACTGCGGAAGAGCCACGTCGTCGAGCAGCTGCCGGACGCGGTTGCGGCGATCCGCCCCGCTCCCCCGCTTGTAGAAGTCCAGCGGCTCCGCGATCAGACGCTCGATCGTGAACATCGGGTTCAGGCTCGAGTACGGGTCCTGGAAGATCGGCTGCACCCGCTGGCGGAAGTCGCGTGTCTCCGCGCGACTCAGCGACGAGACGTCCTTGCCCTCGAAGCGGATGAGTCCGCTCGTCGGCTCGACGACCTTCAACAGCATCCGAGCGGTCGTGGTCTTGCCCGAACCGGACTCCCCCACGATCGCGACCGTCTCGCCTCGAGGGATCGCCAGCGACACGTCGTCGACGGCGACGAAGTCCTCCTTCTGCCCCCGGACCGGGTAGACCTTCGTGAGGTTCTCGATCTCGACGATGTTGTCGCCCTTCGACAGGCTCAGGGAATCCGCCGGCTGGGCCGCCGGGGCCTGCGGAGCGCCATCCTGCGGAGGCGCCTCGCGTTCGAGCGTGACGAACGCCTCCGGCCGCAACCGGGCGGCCGCCACCGACGGCGCCGCCTTGACGAGCGACTGGGTGTACGGATGCTGCGGGGCCTCCAGGATCTGCCTTGCCGGCCCCTGCTCGACCACCTTGCCGCGGTGCATGACGATGACCCGCTCCGCGCGCTCGGCGGCGAGGCCGAGGTCGTGCGTGATGAGCAGCACGGCGGTGCCGAGCTCACGGGTCATCTCGCCGATCTGGTCGAGGATGGTCTGCTGCACCGTGACGTCGAGCGCGCTGGTCGGCTCGTCGGCGATCAGGAGGCGCGGCTTGCACGCCAGTCCGATCGCGATCAGGGCACGCTGCCGCATGCCGCCGGAGAACTCGTGCGGGTACTGCTTGGCCCGTCGCTCCGGATCGGGCAGCCCGGCGGAGGTGAGCGCCTCCACGACCTTCTCCTGCACGTTCTGACGATTCGCCAGCCCGTGGGCCAGGAGCGTCTCGGCGACCTGGGTGCCGATCTTCGCGACCGGGTTCAGGTTCGACATCGGGTCCTGAGGCACGAGACCGATGTCCCGCCCGCGGATCATCCGCAGCTCGCTCTCGGGCGCGTGGGCGATCTCGCGACCGTCGAGTCGGATGCTGCCCGCAGCCACCCGTCCGCCTCCCGCGAGCAGGCCGATGATGGCCATCGCGGTCGTCGACTTGCCAGACCCCGACTCCCCCACGATCGCCACGGTCTGGCCGGGTGCGATCTCGAGGTCGACGCCTTCGACCGCGTGCACGACGCCGTCCATCGTGGCGAAGTCGACCGCCAGCCCTTCGACCGACAGCAGCGGGGCGTCGGTCATCTGATTCTCTCTCGCAGCGCTCATCGTGCTCTCGTCCTCGGGTCCATGGCCTCGCGCAGCGCCTCACCGAACAGGGTGAAGCCGAGCGCGGTGACCGCGATGCAGATACCGGGCAGGAATGCCAGCCACGGTGCGATGGCGAGCTCCGCCTGCGCGTAGGTCAGCATGCGACCCCACTCCGCCGTCTCGGGGCGACCGCCGCCGAGACCGAGGAACGACAGGGCGGCCGCGTCGATGACGGCGGTCGCCAACGTCAGGGTCCCCTGCACGATGACCGGGCCGATCGCATTCGGCAGCACGTGCGACATGGTGATCTGTCCGCGCCCGAGACCGAGGGTCTGGGCCGAGAGCACGTAGTCGCTGGAGCGCTGCTGCAGCATCGACGCGCGCAGGAGGCGAGCGAAGATCGGCACCTGCGACGCCCCGATGGCGATCATCACCGCGAAGGGCGTCTGGCCCAGGATCGCGGCGATCGAGACCGCCAGCAGCAGGTTCGGCACCGACAGGATGATGTCGACGATGCGCATGATCAGCGTGTCGACCCATCCGCCGAACGTGCCGGCGAGGAGTCCGAGGATCATTCCGCCGACCAGACCGAGCGCGGTCGAGATGACACCGATCAGCAGCGAGGCCTGCGCACCCCAGATGAGCTTGGAGAGGACATCGCCGCCGAAGCGGTCGAGTCCGAGCGGGAACTCCGGCAGCTCCCCGGGGCCGGGGATCTGCGTCGGCGTGATGTACTTCGCGCCGGGAAGGGCCGTCTCGGGGTACGGAGCGAGCACCGGCGCGAGCAGAGACACGAGGACGAACACCAGGACGATGCCCGCGCCGATCCAGGCCGTGGGGTTGCGACGGAGCCGGCGGAAGACGTCCCGCCAGAAGCCGCCGGGGCCCTCCTTGAGTCCGGCCTGACCGACGGCGACGGTGTCGACGAGTTCGCCGCTCGCCGCGGATGGTCCCTGCGCGGGTGGGAGCGAGATGGTCATGACGCCACCCCCTTTCGGAGAACGAGACGGATCATCACTGCACCCGCACTCTCGGATCGATGAAGCTGTACGACACGTCGACCGCCAGGTTGATGAGCGCGTAGGCGATCGCGATGAAGATGATGAATCCCTGCAGCACGGGGAAGTCCCGGGTGAAGATCGCCCTCGCGAGGAAGGATCCGATGCCGGGGAACGCGAAGACGGTCTCGGTGAGCACCGCCCCCGAGATCAGCAGACCGGTCTGCAGACCGATCGTCGTGATCACCGGCAGCATCGCGTTGCGCAGGATGAAGCGACTGCGCAACGTCGACGACCCCACGCCCTTCGCTCGACCCGTGCGCACGTAGTCGGCGTTCTGCACCTCGAGCACGCTCGCCCTGGTGATGCGGACGATGATCGCGAGCGGGATGGTGCCGAGCGCGAGCGCCGGGAGCACCAGATGCATGAGGGCGTCCCACGAGGCGTCGAACTCGCCGGTGATGATGCCGTCCCAGACATAGAAGCCGGTCGGATGCGTGGCGTCTATTCGCGGATTCTGCCTGCCGTCAGACGGCAGCCAGCCGAGCTGCACCGCGAAGACGTACTTGAGGATGAACGCGAGGAAGAAGACCGGGATCGTGATGCCGATGAGGCTCAGGACCACCGAGGCGTGATCGGTGAACTTCCCGTGGCGGCGAGCCGCCCAGTAGCCGAGGGGGATGCCCACGCCGATCGCGAAGATGAGCGCGACGACGCTCAGCTCGATCGTGGCCGGGAAGCGGCGGAAGAATTCCTCCGTGACCGGCCTGTTGGTCTGGATCGAAGTGCCGAAGTCGCCCTGCAGAAGGCGTCCGACCCAGATGAAGTACTGCTCGATGAGGGGCTTGTTGAAGCCGTAGAGCTCGTTGACCCTGGCGATGGCCTCGGGTGTCGCCTTCTCGCCGAGAAGGGCGACGGCCGGGCCGCCGGGAAGGGCCCTGACCCAGGCGAACAGCAGGATGCTGAGCCCGATCAGAGTGGGAATGAGGAAAAGCAGTCGCCTGCCGATGGTGCGCAGCAAGAGGTCTCCGTTGATCAGAGGGGACGTCGGACCGGGGCCCCGCGGCGAGCGCGGAGCCCCGGTCTGACGAATCCGTCGGTCAGTCCTACTCGGTGAGGACGATGTCCGTGAAGACCTCGTCGTTCACCGGGCTGGCCGGGTAGCTCTCGACGCGCGGGTCGAACGCCAGCGTGGGCGCCGGGTGCGCGAGCGGGACACCGGGGATGAACTGCGCCACCATCTCGTTGATCTCCTCGTAGAGGGCCGTCTGGTCCTCGAGGTTCGAGACGCCGCGTGCCTCGTTCAGCTTCTGGAACAGCTCGGGGTTGTCGAAGCCCCACTCCGAGCTCTGCTGCCCGAAGAAGACGCCGACGAAGTTGTCGGTGTCGTTGTAGTCACCGGTCCAGCCGAGCAGGTGGATGCCGTGGTCCGACGTGCCGGTGGTGCGGTCGAGGTACTCGACCCACTCCTCCGAAACCGGGGTGGTCTCGACGCCGACCTCGGCGAGCTGCGACGAGAGCACCGTGAAGATCTGCTCGGGGTCCGGCATGTACGGACGCGAGACGTTGACCGGGTAGTTGAAGGTGAGCTTCAGCGGGTTGGCCTCGTCATAGCCGGCCTCCGCGAGCAACGACATGGCCTTCTCGGGGTCGTAGTCGTACGTCGTGACGTCGGGGTTGTAGCCGTTGACGGTGTCGGGAACGAACTCGATCGCCTTCTCGGTGCCCTCGGGCAGGACCTGGCTGATAAGCGCGTCCTTGTCGACCGCGTAGGAGAGCGCCTCGCGGACCTTCGGGTCCTGCAGCTCCGGGAGGGCCTGGTTGAACGCCAGGTAGAGGATCGTGAACGGAGGGCGCGACACCATCGTGAAGCCGTCGTCCTCGAGCGCCTGGGTGTCGGCGGGACCGACGAGGTCGTAGCCGTCGATCGACCCGGATTCGAGCGCCTGGCGACGAGCGGTCGGGTCGTCGATGGTGCGGAAGATGATCTCGTCGATCTGTCCTGCCTCGCCCCAGTAGTCGCCGTAGGCCTTGAGGCGGACCTGCTCGCCCGGTGCCCACTCCTCGAACTCGTACGGACCGGTTCCGACCGGGTGTCCCATCGCGTACTCGGAGAGCACGGGGGCCTCGGCCGAGCCGCTGACGTCATCGGCGCCGAACTCCGAGAGCGCCGACGGGCTCTGCATGCCGAACGACGGGAGCGACAGCGACGCCACGAAACCGGCGAAGGGCTTGTTCAGCTCGATGGTCACCGAGTAGTCGCCGTCGGGCGTGCACGACTTGTAGACGGCATCCGCGGGGTTCTCGGCGTAGCCCTTGAAGAGCTTGTTGTAGTAGTAGCCGAACGCCTCGGACGCGGCGAGGCCGGTCCAGTTGTACCAGCGGTCGAAGTTCGCGCAGACGGCCTCGGCGTTGAACGGCGTGCCGTCGTGGAAGGTCACGTCCTCCTTCAGCGCGAAGGTGTGGCTCATGCCGTCCTCCGACGACTCCCACGACTCGGCCAGCAGCGGAGCGGGGTCGGCCGTGCCGGGCTCGGTGCCGACGAGGCCCTCGAAGATCTGCCGCGAGACGCGGAAGCTCTCGCCGTCCTGGGCGAAGGCGGGGTCGAGGCTCGCGGGGTCGGACGACGCGGCGAACACGAATGTGCCGTCCACATCGCCGGATCCCTCTGAGCTGTCGTCGCCGCGCTCGCTGGCGACGCATCCGGAGAGGACCAGTGCGGCGAGTGCCGCACCGGTGACGGCGAGGAGTCCTCGCCGACGCATGACTGTGTGGTGCATTGTGTGACCTTCCTGTCGAGCGCTGCAATGCGCGTTCCGAAGACGTCGTCGACTCCGGAAACGGTGATTCCTCGACGCTACCCAGTGCGCAGACCGATGCAAAACACCTCCAGGTTGCATTCCTGTTACGGATGCTCGGCCACCGAGGCGATCCGGTAATGTCCAGAACGTGCCCGACACGTCTCCTCTCGCCGTCTGCGTCGGCGAGGGCCTGGTCTCCCTCGTCCCTGCGACCGCCGCACCGCTGGAGGACGCCCGGACGTTCCATCGCTCGCTCGCGGGAGCCGAGTGGAACACCGCGATCGCCCTGGCGTCCGCAGGCATCCGCACGGCCGTGATCTCGCGCGTCGGCGACGACGGATTCGGTCGCTTCCTCACCGCCGAGCTGCGCAGGCACGAGGTCGACGCGTCGGCCGTCGAGATCGACGGCGAGGCCCCCACGGGCCTCTACGTGAAGGAGCTCTCGCCTCGTCCCGACGGGTCGGTCGACGGGACCATGCACTACTACCGCGCGGGGTCGGCCGCCGCGGCGATGTCGCCGGCGACGCTCGCTTCTCCCCCGGCATCCGCTCTTCTGTCGGAGGCCGTGCTGGTGCACACCTCGGGCATCACGCCGGCGCTGTCGGACTCGGCGCGCGCCGCACAGGACGCCCTCTTCGCCGAACGTCGAGACGGGCGCCTGCTGAGCTTCGACGTGAACTGGCGCCCGGCGCTCTGGCGCGGCCGGGAGGATCACGGACGCACGGTGATCGCCGACTACGCGCGCCGCGCCGATGTCGTGTTCTGCACGCGGCCGGATGCCGACGCGGTATTCGGCACGGACGATCCCGACCGTCTGCGCGCGCTCTTCCCCGAGCCGCGGTACCTGGTCGTGACGAGCCCCGACGGCGCGACCGCGTTCGACGGCGCCGAGCGCACCGACAGCACCGCGCTCGACGTCCCGGTGGTCGAGAGCATCGGCGCGGGCGACGCCTTCGCCGCCGGCTTCCTCGCGGGCATCCTCACGGGACTCTCCCTCACGGGCAGTCTCGCTCGTGCGCACCGCATCGCCACGCGCGCCCTCGCGAGCACGCGCGACCACGTCGACTGACGCCGGGCGTCCTGCACCCCGCCTCGCCCCGTGCGCAGGGTCTGCTGATCAGCGCCGTCGGCCGGGCGCCGCGGCGTCGTGCGTCAGCTGGAGAGGGATCACGACGGGCTCGCCCCGATGCTGCACCACGCGCACGAACAGGATGTCCACCAGCGCGAGCTGCGCGATGCGGCTCGTCATCGCGGCCATGCGGAACGGGGACTCCTGCGCATGCGTCAACAGCACCACGTCCGCGGCGAGCGCCAGAGTCGAGTCCGCCACGCTCGTGATCGCGACCGACAGCGCACCCGCGTCCCGCGCGACCTCGAGCGCCCGCACGACCTCGAGCGTCTCTCCGCCGTGCGAGAAGGCGATCACGACGTCGTCCGAGCCGCGCAGCGACGCCGTCGTCAGCGCCAGATGCGGATCGGCGGAGTGCGCGACCGAGCAGCCGATCCGCGCGAGCTTCTGCTGCAGATCCTGCGCCGTGAGCGACGACGCGGCCTGGCCGAAAAGGTCGATGTGACGCGCGGCCACGACCGCCAGCGCCACCCTGTCGAGAGCTGCGGCGTCCAGGCCGAGGGCGGTCTTCTCGATCGCGTCGATCTCCTGAGCGGCGAGCTTCGCCGCGACCGCGGACGGCTCGTCCTCCGGGTCTATGGCGGTGGTGTCGAGGCTGAAGCGCGCCTGCTGAGCCTGCGCCAGCGTGACCGTGCGGGCGACCGCCACCCGGAGCTCCCGATACCCACTGAACCCCAGGGACTGGGCGAAGCGCGCGACCGTGGACAGCGACGTGCTGCAGAGCTGGGCGAGGTCGTTGATGGCGAGGTCGACCACGAGTGTGGGATCGCCGAGTATGGTCTCCGCGACGCGCGCCTCTGCTGCGCTCAACCGGGGAACGGATCGGCGCACCAGCGCGAGAACATCGGCGTCCACGGTGCCATCCTGCCTCAGTCGGCCGAACCTTCGCCGTCGGGCGACGATCCGCCTCTTGGCTGAGAGGCACGCAGCCGCGTCCTCGCGGCTTCGGCGCCGATGCGACTCGCCGCACCCACCTCGACCGTGGGCAGCGCGAGGGGCCGCTCTGCGGGCAGGCCGACATTGACCGCCACGGCGTGGGGATCACGCTCTGCGGCACGGGCGACGAGGGCCCGCTGATCATCGTCGACATCCGGACGATCGAGCAGCACGACCGTGAGCCCGTGAGCCGCCACCGCCGCGTCGAGCGCAGCATCCTGCTCGGCGACCGTCGTGCGGGCGACATCCACGCGCACGGTGTGGCCATCTCCGGCGAGAGCCCGCGCGACGTAGCGGGCCGCGCTGTCCACCGCGAGGGTCGAACGACGACGCGCGTCCACGACGGACACGGCCGCCGCATCGGCGACCGCTCCGGACACCGCGCGGGCGACGATCGACTCACCGTCGTAGACGTCGTGCCCGCCGTCGGACGAGTGGCCGGATACGGCCCGTGCACGCAGGGTGCTCGCCAGAGCGCGGTTGCGCTGCACGGCCTCCTCCACACGCTCGCGCGAGAGGGATCCGTCTCGTAGCGCGGTGACGATGCCGTCCCTCGCCGCGAGGAAGTCCTGTCGATCCTGGTCCGGGAGCGCTGCGGCGCCCGGATTCGTCGGGTTGCCGATGCACAGCAGATCGGCGCCGGCGGCGAGTGCTGCGGCGGCTCCACCGCCGAGACCGACGGTCTCACGGATGGCGGCCATGTCGAGCGCATCCGTGATGATGACGCCCTCGAAGCCCCAGCCGCGCAGCATGCCCAGCACCCGGGGGTTCAGGGTCGCGGGCTCGGGTCCCCACTCCGGTACGACGATGTGCGCCGTCATGATCGAGTCGACGCCCGCCTCCACCGCGCGGCGGAACGGCTCCAGGTGCACACGCTCGAACTCGTCGATGTCGAGTGAGATCACCGGCAGGGCGTGGTGGGAGTCGAGATGGGTGTCGCCGTGCCCGGGGAAGTGCTTGACGCAGGCGGCCACCGGCCGGCTCTGGATGCCCTCGACCTCGGCCACCACGTGCCGCGACACGAGGCCCTCGTCGCTGCCGAAGGAGCGCACCCCGATCACCGGGTTGCGCGGATCGGTGTTCACATCGGCCACCGGACCGAGCACCACGTTGCCGCCGATCGCGCCGACGCGTCTCGCGAGCTCGACACCGGTCGCGCGCGTCGCCTCGACGTCGTCGACACGTCCGAGCTGCGCCGCCCCGGGGAGAGTCGAGCCCGTGGCCGACTCGAGCCGGGTCACGCTGCCGCCCTCCTCGTCGATGCCGATCAGCGCGGCGGGGTTGGCGCGCAGGATCTCGTCACTCAGACGCGGCAGCCCGTCGCCGATGTTCTGCCCGAAATACACCACCCCGGCGAGGCCGTCGCGGAGTTCTCCGAGGAGCCACTCCGGTGCCTCCGTGCCGAAGAACCCCGGCCACAGCACACCGTTGGCCAGGCGGGCGAGCTCGTCGGTCATCCCTTCACGGCTCCTGCGACCATCCCGGCCGAGAGGCGACGCTGCACGATCACGAAGAAGATCATGACCGGGATCGTGATGATCGTGGAGGCGGCCATGATGCTGCCCCAGTCGTTCGCGTGCAGTCCGAAGAACGACTTCAGGCCGATCGAGACGGTGTACTGGTCGGTGGCGCTGCCGAGGATCGTCATCGCGAAGATGAACTCGTTCCAGGCGGTGATGAAGCTGAAGATGCTCGTGGCGACGAGTCCGGGCATCACGAGCGGCAGCAGGATCGAGCGGAACATCCGCCACCAGCTGGCACCGTCGATGTAGGCGGCCTCCTCGAGCTCGACCGGCACCGCCGCGACGAACCCGCGCAGCATCCAGATGCCGAAGGCGAGCGACAGGGCGACGTACACGACCATCAGACCCAGGATGCTGTTGAGCAGCCCCAGGCTCTTCACCTGCAGGAACAGCGGGATGACGAGCGCTTCGAGCGGGACCATCTGCACGACGAGGATCATCATCAGGATCGTCGTGCGGAACTTGAACTTGAACCGCGCCACGGCCACGGCCGCCAGCAGGCAGACGAGCGCACTCACGAGCACGGTCACGACCGCGACGATCGCCGAGTTCCGCAGGTAGGTGCCGAAGCCGCCGTCGGTGAGGACGTAGGCGAAGTTGTCGAACGTGAACTCCTGCGGCAGCAGCGACTGCCCACCGCTCGAGGCCTTGGCATCGAGCGCGCTGGAGACCATCCAGTAGACCGGGAAGAGCGTGAAGATCAGGACCGCGGCGATCGCGATCCCGGTGCCGACGCGCGACATGACAGACGGGCGGGGATTCACAGCTCGTCCTCCTTCATGAGGGAGCGGATGTAGACGATCGTGATGCCGATCAGGACGAGGGTGAGCAGCACGGCGAGCGCCGCACCGAATCCGTAGCGGTTCTGGCCGAAGGACTCCACGTACGACCAGACGCCCAGGTTCAGGACCGATCGGTTGCCCCCGCCACCTCCGGGCATGAGATAGACCTGCGCGAAGACCTTGAAGTCCCAGATCGTCGAAAGGATGATCACGACCGAGAACACGGGCTTGAGCGTCGGGAAGATGATCTTCCAGAAGCGCATCCAGGCGTTCGCGCCGTCGAGGGCGGCGGCCTCGAGCATCTCCTTCGAGACGCCGAGAAGGCCCGCGAGCACGGTGATGGCGACGAACGGGAACCCGTGGTGCACGACGTTCAGGAGCACGATGGCGTAGAACGACCACTGGTTGGTGAACCAGTTGACGGGCTCGTCCATCAGGCCGAGGCTCTGCAGGACGGAGTTGAAGATGCCTCGGTCGGCATCGAAGATGAAAGTCCAGACGTAGGTGCCGGTCACCGCGGGCATCGCCCAGGCGACCATGATGCAGCTCGAGACGATGGTGCGCCACACCGTGCCGAGCTTCGCCAGCAGCAGGGCGACGAGCGTGCCGACGGCGACCGTGACGAACACGGCGACGGCCGCGAAACCGACCGTGTTCGGCAGGACGACCGTCCACAGCGTCGGGTTGGTGATCGCCTCGACGTAGTTCTGGAAGCCGATCCAGTTGTTCTCACCCGTGTTGATCTCGCGGAGTCCGTAGTCCTGGAGCGAGTAGATGAAGACCTGGATGAGCGGCCAGAGCATGAGCACCGCGAGGATGACCAGGCCCGGGGCGAGGAGGAGCCAGGGGCGGGCCGTGATCAGCGAGAGGCCCCGCTTCTTCGGCTGGCCGCCGGCCACGGAGGCGGAGGTGGGCTCCGCCTTCGTGGCCGGCAGTGGCGCGTGCACCATCGACATGGAGAGATACAGCCTTACTGGTTGAGCAGGTCGGTCATCTCAGCAGCGGCGTCCTTCGTCGCCGTGGCGACGTCCTTCTGCCCGCTGAGGATGGCCTGGATCATCGAGTTGGTCGTCTTCTTCGCCTGCACAGCGCCGAAGTTCGGCGTCACCGGAACGGATGCGCCACCCTCGACCATCTGCTCGGCGAACGGAGCCACCAGCGGGTCGGTCGAGGCGAGAGCCTCTTCCATCGCCGACTGGACGCCCGGGAAGTAACCGGTCTCGTCCGCCCACTTCTCGGCGAACTCACCCGTGGTCATGAGCTTGACGAACTCCCAGGAGAGGTCGGCGTTCTCGGTCGTGTTGAAGACCGAGAGGTGCGATCCGCCGAGCACGGACGGAGCGATGCCGCCGTCCTCACCGGGGATCACGGCCGCGCCGATCTTGCCTTCGAGCTCGGGGTTGGCCTCGATGAGCGCCTTCGGCGTCCACGATCCGGAGAGCATCATGGCGACGTTGCCCTGCGTGAACGCGTCACGGAGGTCCGTCTCCTTCCACGTGGTGGCACCGGCCGACGAGAAGCCGTGCTCCGTCGCGAGTCCCGTGTAGAACTCGAGGCCGGCCTGCGACTCCTCGCTGTCGAGCTCGCTGGTCCACGTGTCGCCGTCCTTCGTGGCGACCTCGCCACCGGCGCCCCAGACCCAGGGGTACACCTGGAACTCGGCGTCACCGGGCACGGGGAACGGCAGCATGTCGGGCTTGGCGGCCTTGATGGCCTCGCCCGCCGCGACGATGTCGTCCCACGTCTTCGGCGCCTCGAGTCCGAGCTCCTCGAACACGTCGGTGCGGTAGACGAGCGAACGGACGCCCGCGTACCACGGCATGCCGTAGAGCTCTTCGTCATAGGTGCCGGCGACGGCGAGTCCCTCGACGAGGTCGTCGCGGAGACCGTCCTCCGCGTCGACGTACTCGTCGAGCGGCTCGAGCGCGCCCGCATCCGCGAACTCCGCGGTCCAGGTCGTGCCGGTCTCGGCGATGTCCGGCGTGGTTCCGCCGGCGATCGAGGTCACGAACCGGTCATGGGCATCGGCCCACTGGATCTCCTCGATCTTGACCGTGGCACCGGTCTCCTCCTCGAAGGCCTCCGACACGGCGTCGTAGAACGCCGTCGAATCGGGGTTGGTGCCCTTCATGATCCAGACGGTGAGCTCCTGGCCCTCTCCGTCGACTGCCCCGCCGTTGTCCGTGCCGCTACCGCCGGCACAGCCCGCGAGGCCCAGGGTGGCCGCGGCGCCGAGCGCCACGGCCGAAAGAATGCGCTTGTGCATCAGGGATCTCCTCTTTGAACGTCCTGGTGGCATCGGGACCCACCCGGCTAGGAAAAAGTATTCATCACTAACTAATTCCCTGCAAGTTATTCTCAGAAACGTCATGCGGCCGTAACATCGCAGCTCCCGGGTAGGCTCTGCGGCATGTCCGGGCCCCTCGACGACACGAAGCGCTCCACCGTCGCGCGTCACGCGGGTCTGCCGACCCCCAGCGCGCTGTCGACCTTCCTCAAGCTCGCCGGCGTCGCGCTCGCGGTGCTGGTCGCCTCATCGATCGCCGTCGCGACGTTCATCGCCGTCGACGTCCTCAATCGGGTCGGCGACGGGGCGGTCGCCCTCGAGGGCGACGCGGACGTCGCTCCCCCGTCGCTCGGCGCCTACCCCGACGACGAGGCGTTCAGCATCCTCGTCGTCGGCACCGACGAGTGCGGCGAGATCTCGACGCAGCTTCTCGGGGAGCGCTGCGAAGACACCGACGAGGGCACTCGCAACGACGTGAACCTGCTCGTCCACGTCTCGGCTGCGCCCCGCAGCGTCACCGTGGTGTCGTTCCCCAGAGACCTCATGGTCGAAGTGCCCGAATGCACGAGGGAAGACGGGTCCACGGCGTCGGCCATGTCGAAGGCGCCGCTGAACTCCGTCTTCGACCACGGCGGCATCTCGTGCATCGCCCAGACCGTCACCCTGCTGAGCGACATCCCCATCGGCTTCGCGGCGAAGATCAGCTTCGACGGCGTCATCGAGATCACCGAGGCGATCGGCGGCGTCGAGGTCTGCGTGGCCGGTGACGGGATCAGCGACCGCCAGGCGGGCATCGACCTGCCTCCCGGCCGTCACACGATCACCGGCGCCGATGCGCTGGCCTTCATCCGGACACGGCACGGGGTCGGCGACGAGAGCGATCTCGCGCGCATCTCGAATCAGCAGCAGTACATGTCGCGCCTCGCCAAGAAGATCCTCAGCGCGGAGACCCTGACGGACCCGGCGAAGGCGCTGCGGCTCGCGAACACCGTCGCCGACAACATCGTGCCGAGCGAGTCGCTGAGCAACCCGCTCACGATCGGTCAGCTCGCTCTCGCGCTGCGCGGCGTCCCCTTCTCGGACTTCGTGTTCGTGCAGTACCCCAACCTGGACGACCCCGACAACCCGGGGATCAAGGTCGTCCCCGACTACGACGCGGCCGAGCCGCTGTGGGCCGCCCTCATCGCCGGCGAGCCGATCACGCTGTCGGGCGACGTGGCGACGAACAACAGCGTGGAACTGGCGACGCCGACCGACCCGGCACAGCCGGTCGAGTCCGCCGCCCCCGAGACAGCTGCCCCCGAGACAGCCGCCCCCGAGGTACGGGCGACCCTGCCGCCCGAGATCTCGGGCCAGTCGGTCGATCAGGACACCTGCTCCGTCGGCAACCAGGCCGACTGAGCGCGTAGTCTCGGGGGCATGGGCCGCACGCGATCTCGAGACGCCGAGCTTCCGCAGGCGAGACTCGACCATGGCGGCATCGCCCGGATCGGCCCGTCCGAGTTCACGAGCGGCTTCGAGCTCGTCGTCGACGACACCCCGCAGTCGCACGTCGACCTCGATGACCCGACCCACCTGCACTTCGAGTACATCGTGCGCATGGGAGCAGTGATCGATCAGCTGCCCGACGGCCCCCTCACCGCGGTCCACCTCGGGGCGGGCGCGCTCACGGTCCCCCGATACATCGAAGCGACGAGACCGGGGTCCCGCCAGCAGGTGATCGAGCTCGAAGCGCCGCTCGTCGCTCTCGTGCGCGAGCATCTGCCGCTCCCCCGCAATGCGGCCATCCGTGTGCGCATCGGCGATGCCCGTGAGGGCGTCCGTCGACTGCCGCCGGCGCTCGTCGGCAGCTGCGATCTCGTCGTGTCCGATGTCTACTCCGGCGCGCAGACGCCCGCGCATCTGACCAGCCTCGAGTTCTACCGCGAGCTCGCCGAGCTGCTCGCTTCTGGCGGCGTGCTGCTCGTCAACGTGGCCGACGGTCCCGGCCTGGCGTTCGCCCGACGGCAGGTCGCGACGATCAGCGAGGTGCTGCCCGAGATCGGCGTCCTGGCCGACACCCAGGTGCTCAAGGGGCGCCGGTTCGGCAACCTCGTCATCGCGGCATCCGTCGCCCCTCTTCCGACGGAGTGGCTGCCGCGGGTGCTCGCCGCAGGACCGCATCCGGCGAAGATCGCGCAGGGCGCCGAGGTGACAGCCTTCGTCCAGGGGGCCAGGGTCGTCACGGATGCCGACGCGGTCGCGTCGCCTCGACCGGACGCCTCCCTGTTCCTCCGCTGATCGGGTCGATGCACGCGCTGCACGGATTCCTGGCGATCGGATGCGGGGGCTCGGGGCGTGCCGCCTCGATGCGCGCCGCCATCGGAGGCAGACTGGACGAGGGGATGCTGCGGAAGGAGAGCAATGAGTTTCATCCGAGGATACGACCAGGAGAGTCTTCGAGAACTGGTCGATCTCGATGAATGCGCGGCACGACTGGAGGAGATCGAGAGCCAGCGCAGTCTGCCCGCCATGCTCGAGCGGGTCTGGCTGCTGAAGGTGCTCGGCCGCCTGGACGAGGCTCTGGTGCTCGCGGACGAGGCGGTTCGGCAGGCCCGCATGGCGGGAACCCGCAAGGACGTGCTGCGCGCCCGCGTGCTGCACGCGACGATCCTGCAGTATCGCGGAGCGCACGCGGCCGCCGAGCAGGAGCTCGCCACGTGCGCCGCCGAGGCGGAGGGACAGCGCTGGGTGTCGATCGCGGCCTTCGCGCATCAGCATCACGGCAAGAACGCCTATGAGGCGGGCGACTACGAGACCGCACGCGAGAGCTTCAAGCAGTCGCTGTTCCTGCGCCGCGAGGCGGGCGCCCAGGACAGCGAGCTCGAGACCGCGCTGCTCGCGATCGAGGCCGCCGAGCGACGTCGCTCGTCTGAGCTGCTCGCCGGCTGACATCGGCATGCGGCCCGATGTCGGACGCATGGCTTAGCCTGATCGCATGGCGGAACTCAACCGGGTGCGGGTCTGGGGCGAGGCACTGATCGCACTGCATCTCGACGACAGCTGGTCGTTCGGATTCGATCACGCGAAGCGTCGCGCCGGGCAGTGCGACTACTCCAAGAAGCGCATCACGGTGTCGCGTTACCTCGCCGCCCGTTTCGAGGACGACGACATCCATCAGGTGCTGCTGCACGAGGTCGCGCACGCGCTGGCCGGACACACCGCTGCGCACGGCCCGGAATGGAAGCGCGTGGCCCGCGACCTCGGCTACGTGGGCGGAACGACGCATCACGGTGAGACCGCTGTCGAACTCGCCCCCTGGGTGGGCCGGTGCCCGTCGGGGCACGTCTCGTATCGGCACCGCCGGCCGTCCAGAGCGACGTCGTGCGCCCGCTGCTCCCGCACGTACGACGCGCGCTACGTCTTCTCCTGGACCCGGCGGGAGATCACGGCAGACACGCGTCTGGCCGCACAGATGTCGCGCTGATCAGCCCCTCGGCCGTTCGTCTACGTCTTCCTCCCGCGACGGATCCCGCCGCGCGGAGTCGTTCTCGACGTCGTCCAGGGCGTCGTCCACGGTGTCACCGGTGCTGTGGTCTGCGGGCTCGGCGGCACTCTCGTCCGGCGAGGGCTCGCCCCGTTCACGCGCGCCGCGCCGACGGACGACGGCGGCGGCCAGCCTCCACCCGATCAGGAACAGCCCCAGAACGAGCGTCGCGACGACGATGAACGGCACCTGCGCCGTGGCCCCCGACGCCACCCGCAGCAGCAGCCCGCCGACGACGGTGACCAGCCATACCACCGCGCCCCACGCCGGCGACCAGGGCCGACGCGGCCTCGCAGGCAGCAGAGCGGCGACGAGATGACCGACCAGCAGGGCCACGAGGAACGGCCACGCCGTCAGAAGGAAGCCGAGCGGATCCTCGTCGTGCGAGGCGCGCCCGATCACGGCGAACACGAGGACGAGCACGGCGTCGAGCACGAGAGCGGGGAGGTACCTCATGCCACGACCCTACGTCGCGAACCGCGGATCGCCCGGCCCGTGCTCGGCCTGTCCCCGACCGCGGAGGCGTCACTCGAAGGCGACGAACCGTCCCTCGCGGAGGGTCGGAACGACCTCCACTGCATCGAGCTCCGCCGCATCGGCGACCGTGGTCGGCACGACCCCGGCCTCGGCCATGCGCTCGGTCGCCGCGACGCCGTCCGCAAGCTCCCGTGCCGAACCGCTCGCGCTGACCATGTGGCGCAGCGCCCGCCGCAGCGCCCGGAAGCCCTCTGCCGCGACGGCGGCGTCAGGCGCCGTGTGGTCGATGCCGAGGTCGGTGAGAGCGGCGATGATCGCGCCCGCGCCCAGCTGGTCCTCGACGGCGAAGCGCAGCACACCGGACGCATCCGCCTCACCCGCCGCGATGACGGCGACGGAGGTGCGGGCCTGGCGGCGTTCCTGGATGGTCGCGACCGCCCGAGCCACCGCCGACGCGTTGCGCAGACCCCCCACGAGCACGGGGACGCCACCGGCCGCCGCGACGATCGCGGCACCGTTGCGCGACCACTCGGCGGCGTCGACGAGCCGGATCGTGGCCCCGGCGGAGATCGCATCGGCGACCGTCGAGGAGAACCGCAGGACGTCGACGACCACGACGACGTCGGCGCGCGCGAGACGCGCGAGCCCGTCGACGCCCCAATCGAAGCGCACCTGATACGTGGACTGGTCGAACGGAGACGGCATCCCCCCAGCCTATGACGGAGGCGGCGCGCGGATGCCCCGTCGACAGCATGTGTCGACGGGGCATCCGCTCATCTCCGGTCAGTCCGCCGCGAGAGCCTCGACGGGAGCGACCCTGGTCGCCAGCCGGGTCGGAGTCGCGGCGGCGACGAGCGTCAGCACAGCGGTCGCAGCGACGATGATAACGACCGGCAGCCACGGGACGTGCGGGGCGACGAGTCCCGCGGGTTCGAAGTCGGGCAGGGTCGGCGTCGAGCCCAGCAGCGACTGCGCGGCGATCCATCCGTACACGATGCCCAGCACGAGTCCGGTCAGGGTCGCCGCGACCGTGATGTGCGTGGCCTCCAGCAGGACCATCCTGCGGACCTGGCCGTTCGACAGCCCGATGGAACGCAGCAGCCCGAGCTCTCGGCGACGCTGGACGACCCCGATCGTCAGGAGATTGACCAGCCCGACCGCGGCGATCACCGCCGACACCGCCACGAGCACCATCATCACCCCGGCGAACGCGTCGAACGGTGTGAAGAACTGGGCGGGCACATCGCCTCCCTGCTGCCCGATGAGCATCTGCTTCACCGACTCGAGCGCGACGGCGAACATCGTCACCAGAGTGACCCCCATCACGACGCCGATGGCCATGCGGGACGACCGCTCGGGATATCGCAGCGCGTTCTCCGCGGCCAGTCGAGCGGTCGCGCTCGACCCGAACATGCGCCCCACCAGCCGCAGCACCGGCGGCATGAACAGCACCGATCCGAGCGCGAGCCCGGTGAAGGACAGCAGCCCTCCGAAGAAGGCGACCACGACCCCGAGCGGGTGCACGAGGCCGAGCGCGACGCCGGCGGCCAGGAGCAGCGAACCGGAGACGAGGAGGATCCATGCGCCGACATGACGACCGGTCTGCGAGACCTCGTCATGCGTGCGCTCGACGGATCCGCCTATCGCCTGCAGCGGCGTGACCGAGAGCACCCGGCGTGAGCCCGCCCACGCGGCGACCCAGGTGGTCAGCGCCACCCCGATCGCCGGCAGCGCGATCATCGGCTGCGCGAGCGAGAAGCCGGTCGGCTGGTTGTCGATGAGGGTCGCTCCGATCTGCACCCCGATGGCGGAGAGCCCCAGCCCTACGAGCGCACCGATCGCGGCGCCGATGACGCCGACCACGAAGCCCTGCCGACCGACCTCGGCCCGCTGGGCGCGAGCGGTAGCGCCGATGAGTCGCAGCAGCGCGATCTGCCGGGTACGGCCCGCGATGATCGTCGAGAACGTGTTGGCGGTGACGATCGCCGCCACGTACATGGCGACCGCGGTCAGCAGCACGGACAGCAGCCCGACGATGAAGGCGAGGGTCTCGCTGTCGCCGATGAACGGATCGGCCTGCAGGACGGCCCCGAGGTAGGCGGTGGTCTCGACGAGGACGACCCCGAATGCGGCCGACAGCGCCGCGACCAGGATGCTGGCGCCCATGCCCCGGTCGCGCAGCCAGGCGAGGCGCGAACTCGTCGCCGCGGTCTGCGGCACGACCGTGCGTGTGACGGACTGCGCCATGGCACTCACGCCGTCACCTCGGCGGCCAGCATGTAGGCCGAGATCTCCTCGGCGGTCTGCCGCGGGTGGTCGGCGACGATGCGGCCGTCGCCGAGGAAGAGCACGCGGTCGGCATGGCTGGCGGCGATCGCGTCGTGCGTGACCATGGCGATGGACTGTCCGTGTTCACGGCTTGCCGTTGCGAGCAGCTGCAGCACTTCCCGGCCCGTGCGGGAGTCGAGGTTGCCCGTCGGCTCATCGGCGAACACGAGATCGGGGGCCGTGGCGAGAGCGCGCGCGATCGCGACCCGCTGCTGCTGTCCGCCGGACAGCTGGTGCGGGCGGTGCTGGAGGCGGGCGCCGAGGCCCAGCGTGTCGATCAGCCCGTCGATGCGCGCCTTCTCGAGCGCGCTCGGTCGCCGCCCGTCGAGCTCGAACGGCAGCATGATGTTCCCCAGCGCCGTGAGCGTGGGCACGAGGTTGAACGCCTGGAAGATGAAGCCCACACGGCGGCGGCGCAGGAGCGTGAGATCGAGATCCCCCAGACCGGTGATCTCCGTGTCGCCGATCCAGGCGCGACCCTGAGAGGGGGTGTCGAGCCCGGCCATGATGTGCATGAGCGTGGACTTGCCGGATCCGGACGGCCCCATGATCGCCGTGAACTGCCCGCGACGGATGCCGACGCTCACGTCGTCGAGCGCGTGGACGGTGCTCTCACCGGCGCCGTAGGTCTTCTTGAGGTGCTGGACGCGGGCCGCGAGGCCGAGGTCGGTGGTCGTGATCTCCATGCCTTCGACGCTATTTCCGGCGCCCCTCGCGCCGCGTCGGCCTGGCGACGCATCCGTGTACATCGCAAGGATGATCCGTCGCCGGCGCGTGTGGAGGCAGAGAAGGGGATGCTCAGGCGAGGCCGTGCTCGAACGCGAAGACCACGAGCTGCACGCGGTCGCGCAGGGTGAGCTTCGTGAGGATGCGACTGATGTGCGTCTTCACCGTCGCCTCGCTGAGGTACTCCCGTGCCGCGATCTCGGAGTTCGACAGTCCGCGCGCCGCGAGGGCGAAGATCTCCCGCTCCCGGTCGGTGAGCGCCGCGAACCGGGCCGGGACCGGCTTCGGCGCCTCGGCGAAGTGCTGGAACAGCTCGCGCGTCGCGGAGGCGGCGATCACGCTCGATCCCGCGTGCACGGTACGGATCGCCGCGAGCAGGAATTCGGGGTCGGCGTCCTTGAGCAGGAATCCGCTCGCACCCTGACGGATCGCGCGGGCGGCCGCCTCGTCGAGGTCGAAGGTCGTCAGCATGACGATCCGTGGCGGATCCGGCTGCGCGAGGATCTCCGCGGTCGCGGTGAGGCCGTCCATGACCGGCATCCGGATGTCCATGAGCACGACGTCCGGCCTCGTCGACCTGATGAGGTCGATCGCCTCCCGTCCGTCGCCGGCTTCGCCGACGACATCGAGGTCGGGCTGCGAGGCCACCAGCATGCGGATGCCGGCGCGGAACAGCGCCTGATCGTCGACGAGCACGACCCTGATCATTCGACTCCCCCGATCGGCAGCGATGCGCGGACGACGAACTGCGCGCCCTGGCGCTCCGCCTGGAGGCTGCCCCCGACGAGCTGAGCCCTCTCGCGCATCCCGATGACGCCGTGACCGCCGCCGCCCGGCCCGTGCTGAGCGCCGATGGTGTTGCGCACCTGCAGATCGACCCGTTCGGGCAACCACGCCAGGTGCACGTCGACCGCGCCGTCGCCGTGTCGGATCGCGTTCGTCAGCGCCTCCTGCAGGATCCGGTACACGGCGAGCTGGATGGCTCCCGGGGGCTCTCCCGGTGGGGTCGGATCGACGGTGATGCGGGGCTCGATCCCGGCCTGACGCACCTGCGCGAACAGCGCCTCGAGGTCAGCGAGGGTCGGCTGCGGCCCGTCGCCCTGACGATGACGCAGCTGCGTGAGCAGCAGCCGCACGTCGCTCAGTGCGCCTCTGGCGGTCTGCGCGATCGTGCCGAGAGCCTCGGTGGCCATCTCGGGCTCGGCCGCAGCCGCGTACCGCGCTCCGTCCGCCTGGGCGATGACGACCGCGAGGGAGTGCGCGACGATGTCGTGCATGTCCCGCGCGATCCTGACGCGCTCCTGCTCCTCGGCGGCGAGCGACTCGGCCTGCAGCTGCGCGGCGCGGGTGCTGCGCCCGCGAAGGACCACACGCCACAGCAGACCGCAGACCCAGGCGAACCCGAGCGCGAGGATGGACAGCACGAGCAGGAGCGTGCCCGTGGTCAGCTGGTCCCAGCCGCTCGCGGCGCCCGAGGCGATGCCGTTCACGACCACGATGTAGACCGCGGCGACCAGGCCTCCGAACAGTGCGGAGCCGAAGCCCCACCACAGCACCGGCCGTGATCCCCAGGCCGCGGTGGCGTAGAGGACGAGGAGGATGGCGACGTCTATCGGCAGCGGCGCGAAGCCCGCGAGCATCTGCACCACCGCGCCCACCCACGCCGCCCCGAGCGCGAGACCCGGCGCGAGGCGCCCGACCGCGACACCGCCGAACATGAGGAGGCTCGCGACGACCATCGCGACGACCGAGACGCCGGACTCCGCCGGCCCGTAGAACACCACCGAGAGCGGAGTGAAGATGAGGAAGAGCAGCGTCGCCCCGACGATGTCGAGCACGAGCGCCGTGCGGGAGAGCGGGCGGATCACACGCTCCACGCTACGCGGCTCGGCGAGCCGCTCGCATCCGCCTGCAGATGTATCCGCCGTCAGGCTCGCGCGATGATCTCGCCATGGGGCACGAGGAACCAGCCGTCGCCGTCGTCGGCCCAGCGCCTCCAGGCGTCGCTGATGTCCTGGAGGTCTGCAGCCGTCGCCATTCCGCCGTCGACGAGCTGCCGCGCCAGGGCGGACTCGAGGATGCGGTCGGCCCACATGCCGCCCCACCAGGTCCGCTCCTCGGCCGTCGCGTAGCACCAGCTGGATGCCGTCGCCGTGACGTCCTCGAAGCCGGCAGCCCGCGCCCACGCGAGCAGGCGCCGCCCCGCATCGGGCTCGCCGCCGTTCGCTCGCGCTGCACGGCGGTACAGGTCGAGCCACCGATCGAGTTCCGGGAGCACCGGGAACCAGATGAACCCCGCGTAGTCGGCGTCCCGCACCGCGACGATCCCGCCCTCGACAGCGACGCGGCGCATCTCCCGCAGCGCCTGCACCGGGTCTCCGACGTGCTGCAGCACCTGGTGGGCGTGCACGACGTCGAAGCTGTCGTCCGCGAAGCTCAGGGCATGCACGTCCTCCACCGCGAAGTCGACGTTCGCGATCCCCCGAGACTCTGCGGCCTCGCGAGACAGGGACAGCGCTCCCTCGTCGATCTCGGTCGCAGTGACGTGGGCGACCACGTCGGCGAAGTCCATCGTGATGCTTCCCGGCCCCGCGCCCACGTCGAGGAGTCTCGTCTCGGATGTCAGGTACGGGCGGAGGTATGCCGCCGAATTGGAGATGTCGCGGACGCTGTGCGAACGGAGGACGGACTCGTGATGTCCGTGCGTGTACGTGGCCATGCTCCAGTCTGGCAGGGAGCGCGCCCTCCTCGAGCGAGGTCAGCGCAGCTCGGCGACCGCCCGCCGGATCGCTTCTCGATCGGGCTTCCCCGACGGGAGCCGATCGAGCTCGTCGACCACGATCAGCCGCACGGGTCTCGCGTGCTTGCCGAGCTCCTCCGCCACGATGTCGCGCGCGTGCGCCAGCTGCTCCGACTCGCTGCGGCGCAACGCTTCACCACGAGGAGCGACGATCACCGACGCCTCTCCCCAGCGCTCGTCCTCGATGCCCACGACGACGGCTCCGCTGAGACCGGGCACCCGCTGAACCAGCCGCTCCACACGGTCGAGGGAGATGTTGATCCCGCCCGAGACGATCACGTTGTCGGCTCGTCCGTGCACGCGCACCACGCCGCCCTCGTCGACAAGCCCGAGATCGCCCGTGTGATACCACCGGATGCCGTGCTCGTCGTGCGAGAACGTGCGCGCCGTCAGCTCGCCGTCCCCGAGGTACCCGTCTGCGAGCATCGGCCCGGCTATCCGCAGCTCGCCATCGACCGTGCGCACCCCGACCGTGTCCAGCGGGAGGCCGTCGTACACGCATCCGCCGCTCGTCTCGGTCGAGCCGTACGTACGGACCAGCCGCACCCCGAGGTCGTCCGCGCGTTCGCGAACCGGCTGCGGCAGCGCCTGGCCGCCGACGAGGATGGCCCGGTACGCCTGCAGCGCGGCGAGCACGGGACGATCGTCCGCGGCGTCGAGCAGCGTCGCGAGCTGCGCCGGGACGAGGGAGGTGTACAGCTCGGGGATCCCACCGGAGGACCGGCGTGCGGGCCTCAGCATCGAGAGGGTGGCGTCGGCGAAGGACTCGGGAGAGAACCGCCCCTCGAGCGGGACGGGCCGCGTTCCGGCGACGATCGAACGGACCAGCACCTGGAGCCCCGCCACGTACCCTGCGGGAAGCGCCAGGAGCCAGCGGCCGCTGCCGATGCGCGCAGCAGTGGCCTCGGCGCTCGCGCGCAGCGCTTCCGCACTCAATGCCACCCGTTTCGGTATCCCGCTCGACCCCGACGTCGCGATGACCACTGCGGTACCGCGGGGCACGCTCTCGGGGGCCTCGCCGAGCATCCCGAAACCCAGGGCCGGGCCGTCGTCGAGCGCCCGCACGAGCGCATCGCTCAGAGACGCCGCATCATCGGCATCCGTGGGGATCAGCGCGACCATCGGCGTTCCGCTCGATCAGTAGTGCCAGGGGAAGGAGGACCAGTCCGCGTCGCGCTTCTCGAGGAACGAGTCGCGCCCCTCGACGGCTTCGTCGGTGCCGTAGGCGAGCCGCGTCGCCTCTCCCGCGAAGACCTGCTGACCGACGAGGCCGTCGTCGACCGCATTGAAGGCGAACTTCAGCATCCGGATGGCCGTCGGAGATTTCGTCAGCACCGTGCGCGCCATGCGGAGCGCCTCGCGCTCGAGCTCGACGTGCGGCACGACGCGATTGACCGCGCCCATCTCGTACGCGCGCTGCGCCGAGTACTCCTCGGCGAGGAAGAACACCTCGCGCGCGAACTTCTGCCCGGTCTGACGCGCCATGTACGCCGAGCCGTAGCCGGCATCGAAGCTGCCGACGTCGGCGTCGGTCTGCTTGAACCGTGCCTCCTCTGCCGAGGCGATGGTGAGATCGCACACGACGTGCAGCGAGTGGCCGCCGCCGGCCGCCCACCCGGGCACGACCGCGATGACGACCTTGGGCATGAAGCGGATGAGTCTCTGGACCTCGAGGATGTGCAGCCGCCCGGCGCGTGCCGGATCGTGCACGGTCTTCTCGTCGTCGGAGTACTTGTAGCCGTCTCGCCCACGGATGCGCTGATCGCCGCCGGAGCAGAACGCCCAGCCGCCGTCCTTCCGGCTCGGACCGTTGCCGGTGAGCAGCACCGCGCCGATCCGCGGGTCCTGTCGGGCGATGTCGAGTGCCCGGTACAGTTCGTCGACGGTGTGCGGACGGAAGGCGTTGCGCACCTCGGGGCGATGGAAGGCGATGCGGGCGACTCCGCCGTCGTGCGTGACGTGGGCGGTGATGTCGGTGTAGTCCTCGGCGCCGGGCGCGAGCACCCATTCGTCCGGGTCGAACAGGTCTGAGACGAATGCGCTGGTCACGGGATCCACCCTATTCCCCGCCCACGCCGGGCACGCAGACGGCGTCGCCCCGATGAGGCGACGCCGTCTGTCTCCGTGGGGTCAGCCGCGGCGGGCCCGCGCGGTCTTGATCCAGCCGTCCACGATGTCCCAGATCGGGAACGCGATGAGGCCGAATGCGGTGATGACCGTGAGGATGCGCATGGTCTCCTCGGTCACGCCGGTGTCGGTGAAGACGTGGCTGAGGAACTCCGGGTTGAGCAGCTGCCCCTGCAGCAGCAGAGTCAGCGACCAGATCGCGAAGATCACCGCCAGCACGGTGTTCACGATCGCCGCTCCGACCGTCCACCGACGCCGGGCGTAGACGGCGACGGCCAGCAGCGCCTCGGCGACGATGAGGCCGATGAAGAAGGTGATCCCCCACGGCCACAGCCCCGGGTTCAGCACCGCGATCGGGGCTCCGTCGGTCGGGAAGAAGCCGATGAAGGCGTCCCAGAAGATCGCCCCGACGCCGAGAATGAGGAAGACCAGCGACGCGATGGCATCCGCCCGGCCTGCACCGTTCTGCGTCGGCTCCGGCAGCTGGTCGACATCCCACTTCACGCCCGTGTCGGCACCGGTGCGCTCGAGGATGAAGAACACCAGCGTCACCCAGAAGCAGACGTGCACGATGACCGAGATGCCGACCGCCACGGCTGCGCCGATGATCGAGCCGATGGGTGCGCGGTCGATCGCCTGCGCGACCGCCACGCCGCCCATGGCGCACACCGGCACGATGATGAGCAGCAGCTTCAGCAGCCGCCACCAGACGAGGTAGTACTTCGGTCCGATCAGATGCAGCGGACGATCGGCATAGCCCGCGGCGAGGATGCCGGGGTCGCCGAGGTCGGTGAGGACGCGGCGCTCGGCGTCTTCCGGCGATTCGCCCTGGTCGACCCTGGCGTCGATCGCATCGGCGATGGACGCCTCGAGCTCGGCACGGACGTCGTCCTGCGTCTCGGGGCGCAGGCTGCGGATGGTGGCGCTGATGTAGCGCTCGGTGAGTGCGACCGTCGTGGTCATGTCAGCTCTCCTCTGCGGTGAGGGTGGCGATCGCCGCGGTGAGCGCGCGCCATTCTTCGGTCAGGGTGTCGGCGAGCCGGATGCCGGCCTCCGATGTGCGGTAGAACTTGCGGGGCCGCGCCTCGTCGGTGTTCCACTCGCTCGTGAGGTACTCCTGCTTCTCGAGCCGACGAAGCAGCGGGTACAGCGTGTTCGCGTCGGTGGCGAAGCCGCGGCGTTCGAGGTCTTCGAGCAGCCCGTAGCCGTACCCCGCGCTGCGCAGCAGCTGCAGGCACGCCAGCACGACGGTGCCGCGGCGCAGTTCCTGCAGATGCGTGTCGAGGGTTTCGTTCATGTCCATCACATTACTGTGCGTCGCACGCCATTGTCAATGACACATCTATGTGACGCGCAAGGCGGAGACGTACGTCGTCGGCACCTGGACTCGGGGAGTTGCAGAAGCGTCTGGACTGAAGCGCGTCGCTGCGGCACGGCGGCTCCCTCGGCGGGACGCCGACGGAGCAGAATGAGCACATGCTCCCACCGCTCGCAGACCTGCTCGACTCGGCCAGAGTCGTCGCCCTCCCGATGCACACGCGCTTCCGCGGGGTCGACACCCGCGAGGCGCTGCTCTTCGAGGGTCCCGAGGGGTGGGCGGAGTTCTCCCCGTTCCTCGAGTACGCGGATGCGGAGGCGGCGACCTGGCTCGCCGCAGCGATCGACTTCGCGTGGCGCGCTCAGCCTGAGCCTCTGCGCGACCGGATCGCCGTGAACGCGACGATCCCGGCGGTCGAAGCGTCGGACGTCGCCGAGGTGCTGGCACGGTTCGCCGGCTGCCGCACCGCGAAGGTCAAGGTCGCGGAGCCGGGTCAGACCCTCGCCGACGACGTCGCGCGGGTCCGCGCCGTGCGCGAGGCGATGGGCCCCGAAGGTCGCATCCGCATCGACGCGAACGGCCTCTGGAACGTCGATGAGGCCGAGCATGCCCTGCACGCACTGACGGAGTTCGACCTCGAGTACGTCGAACAGCCCTGCGCCACGGTGCCGGAGCTCGCCGAGCTGCGCGCGCGGGTGAAGTACATGGGCATCCCGATCGCCGCCGATGAGAGCATCCGCAAGTCCACCGATCCGCTCGCCGTCGCCCGCGAGAAGGCGGCCGACCTGTTGGTGATCAAGGCGCAGCCGCTCGGCGGCGTCACGCACGCCCTGCAGATCGTCACGGCGGCAGGTTTTCCCGTCGTGGTCTCGAGCGCTCTGGACACGGCGATCGGACTCTCCCAGGGCGCCGCCCTCGCCGCCGCGCTGCCGACGCTCGAGTACGACTGCGGCCTCGGCACCGCATCGCTGTTCCTCGACGACGTCGCGGATCTCCGCCCGGTCGACGGATTCATCCCGGCGTCGCGGGTGACCCCGGATGCCGCCGCACTCACGCGACTCGCGGCATCGGAAGAGCGCCGCGGCTGGTGGATCGACAGGCTGCGCCGCTGCCACGCCCTGCTCGACGCGAGCTGAGCGGCCCTATTCCGCGAGGAGCAGCTGCACGAGCCGGCCGAGCTCTTCGCCGCCGGACTGCCGCAGCTTCTCCGAGTCCTGTCCGGCCATGGCACCGCGCACGGTCATGCCCTCCCAGATGATCATGAGCATGCGCGCAGCGGCCTCTGCGGGAACGCGGAGGTCGAAGGCGCTCACCGAGACGATGTCCGTGATGATCGTCGCGATGCTCGTGACCATCTCCCGCTCCTGTGCGAGGTAGGCGGCACCGAACTGCTCGTCGCGGAGCGCGCGGATGCGGATCTCGCTCATGAGCATGACGCCGAGACGATCATCGCCGCCCGCATCCATGATGTCCTGCACCAGCTCGATGGGGTCGCACCCCGCAGAGAGCCCCCCGTCGGCCGCGATCTCGGCGACGCGGGAGCGGACCGCGTTGACCCGCTGCTCCGCGACGCTGCCGGCGAGCATGAGGAAGAGCTCGTCCTTCGACTCGAAGTTCGAATAGAACGCGCCGCGCGTGAAGCCGGCACGGTCGCACACCGCCTCGACGGACGCACCGTCGAGACCGACCTCTGCGAAGACCTGCGCCGCGGCATCCAGCAGTCGAGCCCGGGTGTTCTCCCGGCTTCGGGTCACGGGCGTCGTCGTCATCGATCTCCCCTTCCGGAGTCCTGAGCCTATCCAATTCACACCGCGCACACAGACTCGACCGCGGGGATGGTCCTACGATACATCTATGTATTGGATACACCTGTGTATCCAACCCGCATCTTCTGAGGAGCCTCGTGTCCACACTCCTGTCGTCTCTCGGTCGCTGGTCCTATCGGCATCCCTGGCGCGTCCTCGTCTCCTGGCTCCTGGCGCTCGGCATCGCTGGGGCAGGGGCGCTCGTGCTCGGTGCGGGCACCGACAACTCCTTCTCGATCCCGGGCACGGAGTCGCAGGCCGGGCTCGAGCAGCTCAACCGCTCCTTCCCGCAGGTCAGCGGGACGAGCGCGCAGATCATCGTCGTCGCAGCCGACGGTGACTCGCTGACAGACGACGAGTACCGCGAGCCCATCGAGGCCGCGGTCGACGACATCGTCGACCTCGACGACTCCGTCCTGTCCGCGACGTCGCCGTACGACGAGACGGTGAGCGGCATGATCAACGAGGACGACACCGCAGGGATCGTGCGGCTGCAGTTCGACGGACAGTCGACCGACGTGCCGGAGGAGACCAGAGACGACCTCCGCGCCGTCGTCGCCGACCTCGCCGAAGATCTCCCCGACGGGTCGCAGACCTCTCTCGGCGGCGAGCTGTTCGCGACGTCCATCCCGGGCGTGACCCTGACCGAGGCCGTCGGGCTCCTCATCGCGCTGCTCGTTCTCATCGTGACGTTCCGCTCGTTCGTGGTCGCGGGGCTGCCCCTTCTCACCGCCGTGCTGGGCGTCGGCATCTCGATGGCCGGGATCTTCGCGGCGACGGCCTTCGCCACGGTCTCGTCCACGACGCCGCTCCTCGCGCTCATGCTCGGGCTCGCGGTGGGTATCGACTACGCGCTGTTCATCATGGCGCGACACCAGGATCAGGTCCGCGAGGGCGTCGACCCCGAGGAGTCCGCCTCCCGAGCCGTCGGCACCGCAGGCTCGGCCGTCGTGTTCGCCGGGGTGACGGTGCTCATCGCGCTGATCGGTCTCGGGTTCGCCGGCATCCCGTTCCTCACGACGATGGGCGTCGCGGCCTCCGTCGCCGTCGCGATCGCCGTCGCCATCGCGGTGACCCTCACCCCGGCACTCCTCGGCTTCGTGAAGGGACGCGTCGTCGGCCGCACGCGACCCCTGTTCGCTCGAGCACGCGGCGCTCGCTCCGCAGACGCCGCGAGGTCCCGGGGTACGCAGGATGCGAAGAGCGGCACGGACAAGAAGGACGGCAACCGCTGGGTGAACGGCGTCACCCGGCACCCTGTGCTGGTGTCCATCGCCGTGGTCCTGGGGCTCGGCATCGTCGCGATCCCGGCGCTGAGTCTGAACCTCGCGCTGCCCAACGCGGGTGTGCTGCCGAAGGACTCAGAGGCGCGTCAGACCTACGATCTCGTCGGCGAGGAATTCGGCCCCGGTTTCAACGGCCCCCTCATCCTGACGGGCACCATCGTGACCTCCACCGATCCGCTCACCCTCATGGAGGACCTGGGCGATGCGGTGGCCGAGATCGACGGCGTGAAGGAGGTCGCGCTCGCGACCCCGAACGAGACGGCCGACACGGGCATCGTGCAGATCGTCCCCGAGACGGCGCCGGACGACCCGGCGACGGCCGACCTCGTACGCGAACTGCGTGCGCACCACGACGAGTGGCTCGACGAGTTCGGGATCGACCTCAAGGTCACCGGCTTCACCGCCGTCGGCATCGACATCTCGGATCAGCTGGGCAAGGCGCTGCTGCCGTTCGGGGTGTTCGTGATCGGTCTCTCGCTGATCCTCCTCACGATCGTGTTCCGCTCGCCGTGGGTGCCGGTCACGGCGGCCGCGGGTTACCTGCTCTCCATCGTCGCGGCCTTCGGCATCGTCGGCGCGGTGTTCGAATGGGGCTGGTTCGCCGACCTCCTGCATGTCGCGAAGGTCGGCCCGATCATCAGCTTCATGCCGATCATCCTCATGGGCGTGCTGTTCGGGCTCGCGATGGACTACCAGGTGTTCCTGGTGTCGCGGATGCGCGAGGACTTCGTCCACGACCCCGCCCTCCGACAGGCTCACGGACCCGGCGCCGAGAACCGAGCCGCTCGACGTGCCGCGGCCCTCCGTGCCGTGCGCAGCGGGTTCTCCGGCTCGGCGAAGGTCGTCACCGCGGCGGGGCTCATCATGTTCGCCGTGTTCGTGGCCTTCGTGCCCGAGGGCGACTCGTCGCTCAAGCCCATCGCACTCGGTCTTGCCGCGGGCATCGCGATCGACGCCTTCCTCGTGCGCATGACGCTGATACCGGCCCTGATGGCGATTCTCGGCGAGCGTGCATGGGAGATCCCGTCGTGGCTCGAGAAGATCCTGCCCCGGGTCGACATCGAGGGCGAGGCCGTCGAACGCGAACGGCACCTCGCGGGCTGGCCCGGCGACGATTCCGTCGTCGCCGCCGACGACCTCTCCCTCGCGGATGCGGGTGTCGACGGCCTTCACCTGCGCGTCGCCCCGGCGGGCGTCGCGGTGCTCACGGGCGGATCTTCGGGCGGGCTGCGAGCGCTCGCCCTCGCGATCGCGGGACGCGTCACGCCCGACGGCGGTCGCCTGCGCGTCGCCGGTCACCTGCTGCCGGGGCGGGCCGCGTGGGTCAGGGCGCACGTCGGTGCGGTCATCGTGACGGATGCCGGGGACACGGCATCCGCACTCGCCGAGGCTCTGCGCGGCTCCCCCGCACTGGTGGTGGTCGACGGCGTCGATCGTCTCTCCCCCGCCGAGCGTGATCAGCTCGCCGCGCGCCTGCGCGACTCATCATCCACCGCCGTGGTCCTCACCGCTCTCACGGCTCAGGCCGCACTCGACGTCCTCGCCGATGCCGGCCGCCCCGCCGACGACGACGACATCGTCGACCTGGACGCCCAGGCGCCGTATCGAGCAGACGAACCCACCGAATCGACCGAGGTGAACGCATGACCCTCCCCATCGAGCGCGCCCGTTCGCGCAAGCCCATCACGTGGCTGACGATCCTCGGCATCCTCCTGCTGCCGGCCGCCGTCGGCGGCATCCTCGTCGCGTCGCTGCACAATCCGACGGAGCGCCTCGAGTCGATGACCGCCGCGATCGTCAACCTCGACGAGCCGGTCGAGATCGACGGGCAGGTCACTCCCCTCGGGCGTCAGCTCGCCGCGGGGCTCGTCGAAGGCTCGGACGAGCTGGACTCGAACCTGACGTGGGTCATCTCGAACGAGGACGACGCGGCAGACGGACTCGCCGACGGGTCGTACCAGGCGGTCATCACGATCCCGGAGGACTTCTCGGCGGCGGCGACTTCTGCAGGTCAGACGATCGCCGACGGCGAGGGCGCCCCGGAGCAGGCGACCATCCGCGTCACCACCCCGGAAGACGGGCTGGTGGCGGACGACCTCATCACGAGCCAGATCGCGAACGTCGCCGCATCGAGCCTCGGCACCATGCTCTCGGAGGCGACGCTGGGGAACGTGCTCGTCGGATTCACCACCATCGGCGACCAGATCGGGGAGGCGGCGGACGGAGCCGCGGAACTCGCGACCGGAGCACGCGACGCGGCGACCGGCGCCGCCGCGATCCCGGAGGGCGCCACCCAGCTGGCCGCGGGCGCCGACGAACTGGGGGGCGGCGCCTCCTCGCTCGCCTCCGGTCTCGACACCCTCACCGGCAGCACGCGCGATGCCGCTGCCGGGGCGTCCCAGATCGGGCAGGGTCTGACGAACGGCGCCGCAGAGCTGCAGACGCAGGCGGAGGCTGCGGGCGCCCTCGCCGGCGGGTCGGCGCAGGTGGCGGCGGGTCTCGCGCAGCTCGCCGACTCCTGCATCCCGAGCGGATTCCCCGCCGAGTACTGCAACGGCATCGCTGAGCTCTCGTCAGCCGCCTCGCAGACGGATGCCGGCGTGCAGCAGCTCTCCACGCTTCCCGGTGCTGTCTCGGCGCAACTCGGACAGGCCGGCGCTGCCGCCACGACCCTGGCCGACGGCCTCAACCAGCTGGCGACGGACGGCCTGGTGCCCTCGGCATCCGGCGCCCGTGCGCTGTCGACCGGCGCAGCGCAGCTGTCCGATGGCGCGACCCAGCTCGCGACCGGCACCTCGGAGCTGGCGACCGGGCTCGACACCCTGGCGACCGGCACCGGCGACCTCGCAGGCGGGCTGCGCACGGCATCCGAGTCCCTCCCCTCGTTCACCGACTCGGAGTCGACCGATCTCGCGTCGGTGATCGCTGACCCGGTCGCATCCGAGGGGGCCGATGCCAGCACGATCTTCGGTCCGACCGCCATTCCGCTGCTCACGGCCGCCGTGCTGTGGTTCGGGGCGCTGGCGTCGTTCCTGGTGCTGCGCGCGTTCACGGCCCGCACCCTGACGTCTCGCCGCTCGTCGGCCGGACTCGCGCTGCGCGCCTTCGGGCCTGCGGCGGCGATCGGTGCCGCTCAGGGGCTGCTGGTCTCGCTCGTCGTGCAGTTCGTCGCCTCGTACGACGCTGCCGCCTGGTGGGCGTTCGCCGGGACCGCCGTGCTCGCCGGCGTCGTCTTCGCCGCCGTGAACCAGGCGCTGGTCGCGCTGCTCGGCGGCACCGGCCGATGGATCAGTGCGCTCGTGGGCGTGCTCGCCGTCGCCACCGGTCTGATCTCGACCGTGCCCGGGTGGATGTCCGACCTCGGCGCCGCGCTGCCGACCGCGCCTGCGTTCGCCGGCCTGATCGCCGCGGACGGAGGCGCCGTCGCAGCCCTGATCGTCTGGGGCGTGCTGTCGCTCATCGTCACGACGATCGTGGTGGCCCTGCGACGCACGACCTCGACGAAGGCCGCCCTGGCCGCCGCCTGACGCCCCGGCCGGCCCCGCC
>NZ_CDWI01000010.1 GCF_001049495.1 Microbacterium sp. 3J1 | reverse complement strand
TCGGTTGCGCGGCGTGTCGGGGCTGAGATCCGAAGTTGTGCCGGCCAGAGGCGAGCCCGGCCCGGTCGGCCCGCACGCCTGCTGCACCCACGGCCCGGCACGACTTCGGAGCCGGAACACGACACGCCGCGCATCGGTGGAGATGCGCGGCGTGTCAGGGCTGAGATCCGAAGCTGTGCCCGCCGACCCGACCCGACCCGACCCGACCCGACCGAACAGGAACAGGACGAGGACAGGACGAGGACGACGGGGGTGACTCAGCTCAGGCCGGAGTATGCGTGCAGGCCCTTGAAGAAGACGTTGACGATCGTGAAGTTGAAGATCACGGCCGAGAAGCCGACGATCGCCAGCCACGCGGAGGGGTTGCCGCGCCAGCCGCGGGTCGCCCGGGCGTGGATGTACCCCGCGTAGAGGACCCAGATCACGAACGTCCAGGTCTCCTTGACGTCGAAGCCCCAGAACCGGCTCCACGCGTAGTAGGCCCAGACGGATCCGGCGATCAGGGTGAAGGTCCAGAGGATGAAGCCGATGATCGTGAAGCGGTACGCCATGCTCTCGAGGCGCTCGGATCCGGGGAACGTGCGGAGGAAGCCGGGACCGGTCTTCTCGGCACCCTCGGAGATCAGGCGCTCGCGCCGGGACTGCATGAGCTGGATCACCGACAGCGCGAAGGCGAGCGCGAAGAACGCGGTGCCGAGCGACGCGACGAACACGTGGATCACGAGCCACACGCTCTTCAGCGGGTCCATGAGCGGCGAGACCTCGACATAGAAGTTCGTCGCGGCGAGGCCGAGCAGCACGACGACGAGCCCGGTGATGAAGGTGCCGAGGAAGCGCAGGTCGATGCGGACGAGCACGGCGAGGAACACCGCGATGATGAGCAGCGTGCCCGTCATCGCGAACTCGTAGAGGTTGGCCCACGGAACGCGTCCCGCGGCGAAACCGCGGGTCAGGGTGGCGGCGAGGTGGAAGATGAAGGCGAGGACCGTGAGCGACGTGCCGATGCGCGCCATGATGAATCGCTGCGGAGCAGGAGCGGAATCGGATGCGGCTGCTCCGCCCGTCGCGCCCTTGGCTCCGCGCGTGCCGGACGCGGCGCCGACCAGCTCGAACTCCCGGACGCTCTGCGCGTCGGCGGACAGCTGCGACCGACGGGCGAGGTCGAAGGCGAAGGCCACGAAGGCCGCCGCGTAGATCGCGATCGCCGTCCAGAGCAGGATCGGCGAGATCACTTCGAGGTCGAGCATGGTGTCAGTCTACTTTCGGGGTCTCGGATGCGGGGCGGTCGGGGTGCTCCTGCGGCTCCGCCACGGCGGAGGTGACCCCGGCCGCGTCGAGCAGACGGGCGTGGCCGGCGACGATGTCGTCGACCGCGGTCGCCAGCGTCGGGTCCTCGCCTCGGGCGAGACCCGCGTACTCCAGGGCGACGACGCCGTCGGCGGCCGTGGCCTTCACCCAGACACGACGACGCGGGATGAACAGAGCGAGCATGAGTCCGCCGAGGGCGAGCAGCGCGAATGCCAGCACCCACGGCCCGGAGGCGTCGCGGTGGATCTGCAGCGAGGCGAAGCGCTTGACCGACTGCGAGGCATCGGTGGCTCCCGCCGGGGACTCGTCTTCGAACGTCACGGTTCCGAGCCCGTTCGGCAGGTCCGCCGTCTGTCCGGGCGTCAGCTCGATCGACTCGAGGTCTGTGGTCCGGCCCGTGAGCTTCGTCATGCCGGTCGTGTCGAGGACGTACACCGACCGGGGAACGCCCTCGTTGATCCCGAGGTCGCCCGTGTACACATCGAGCGTGAGGGTCGGGTTCGTCAGATCCCCGAAGCCTGAGAAGAACGCCCCCGTGTCCAGCACGCCTGTCGTCGGATAGAAGAAACCGACCAGACCCACCTGCTCCGCCAGCCCGTCGGCGACCTTGATGACCCCGAGGGAGGTCATGTTGTTGTCCTGCGGCAGGAACGGCGTGCTGTTCGTGAAGACGACGTCGCCGTCGGGGTCGCGCACCGTGATGGTCGGCGCGTAGCCGTTGCCCAGCAGGAAGACGTTGTCGTCCGCGACCGCCAGCGGCTCGTTGACCTTGACCGCTCCCGTGCGCTCCTCGCCGTTCTCCTGCACCGTGACGTTCGCCGAGAAGTCGCCCGCCTGACCGGACCCCGGCTCGCCGAAGGGCTGATAGGTGACGTCGAAGCTGTCGAGCCGCATCGAGTACGGCGCGAGGGCGTCGTCGCCCACGAAGCGCCCGCGGTTCATCGAGTCGTAGTCGAGCAGGGTGTTCGCGAAGGTCTCGCCCTCGACCAGCACCCGCTGACCGGTGTAGGCGAAGCCGCCGCCGACGCCCACCGTGATCAGCACGCCGACGAGTGCCAGGTGGAACAGGAGGTTCCCCGTCTCGCGCCAGTACCCTCGCTCGGCCGACACCGATGCGGTGCGACCGGAGTCGTACCGCTCGACGCGGTATCCGAGCGCCTTGAGCTGCTTCTGCGCGACGTCGATCGACGCCGCGGCCTCTGCCGGAGCATCCGCAGACGTCCGCTCGACCGCACGGAAGTCGGCGAGTCGCTGCAAGCGGGCAGGCGTCCGCGGCGGGCGCGCCTGCAGCGCCTTCGCGTGGTGCCTGATGCGCGGGATCACGCAGCCTACGAGCGAGGCGAACAGCAGCAGATAGATCGCCGAGAACCACGGCGACAGATACACGTCGAAGAGCTTCAGGGAGTCGAGCACCGGGAAGAGGTCGGGGTTGTCGCGTTCCCACTGCGTGACGCCGTTCGGGTCGGCCATGCGCTGCGGGAAGATCGAGCCGGGGATCGCGGCGATCGCGAGCACGAGCAGGAGCACGAGCGCCGTGCGCATCGACGTCAGCTGGCGCCAGCCCCAGCGCAGCCAGCCGACGAATCCGAGTCGGGGCTGGGTGATCGAGTCGTCGCCGTCGACGTGGTCCGACGGTCGGAGCGGATCGCTGGATCGCTCGGTCTTGGTGCTCACGGCATCCTTCCGGTCCGTTTTCTTCTGATCAGAACGGGAGGGGGACACTGCTGATCACCGCCGTCATTCGCGACATGATGTCTGTCCAGAGCCCGGTCACCATGAGGATGCCGAGCACGATCAGCAGCACGCCGCCGATGATGTTGACCACCCGGATGTGTCGGCGCAGGAACCCGACGGTCTTCGTCGCCCATCCGAATCCGAGTGCGACCAGCAGGAACGGGATGCCGAGGCCGAGCGAATAGGCGAGACCGAGGAATCCGGCGCGCACCGGATCGCCCGCGTTGAAGGAGAGGGCGATGATCGCGCCGAGGGTCGGGCCCATGCAGGGAGCCCAGCCGATGCCGAGCGCGATCCCGAGCAGCGGCGCGCCGATGATCCCGGCCCGCGAGTCGACGTGGAAGCGGATCTCCCGCTGGGCGAACCCGAAGGCTCCGAGGAAGATCAGCCCCATCAGGATGATGACCACGCCGAGGATGCGGGTGATCAGCTCGCCCCAGCGGATGAAGAAGACCCCGAACGTGCCGCTGAGCACCGTGTAGAGGATGAAGACGAGCGTGAAGCCGAGGATGAACAGGAGCACGCCGAGCACGAGTCGGCTGCGAGCCGGGGCCTCCGCGGTCGAGACGACGCCGTCCGAGGTCGCGTCCTCGGCGGGGCGGCGAGGAGCCACAGCTCCCCCGAGGAATCCGAGGTATCCGGGGACGAGCGGCAGCACGCACGGCGAGAGGAACGACACGAGGCCGGCGAGCATCGCGACGGGGATCGCGAGCCATAGGGCTCCGGATCCGATGATGGCTTCGGGGCTCACACCGCTCCCGGGAGATTCACGAATCCTCCGCGAGCGCGTCCTTGACGAGCGTCGAGAGGATCGAGGTGCCGTCGATCGGGCCGATGATGCGCGCGGCGACGCGCCCCTGCTTGTCGAGCACCAGCGTGGTGGGGGTCGCCTGGATCGGCACGGAGGCGGCGAAGGCGAGCTTGGCCTCAGCAGTGTCGACATCGATCAGGCTCGGGTAGGTCACCCCGAACTCCTCGGCGAACGCCCGGGCGGTGTCGGCCTGATCGCGGGTGTTGACGCCGACGAACGCGACGCCGTCTCCTCCCTGCTCCTGCCAGACGCTCTCGAGGTCCCCCGCCTCCACGCGACAGGGGGCGCAGCCGGCGTACCAGAAGTTGACGACCGTGACCTTGCCGGCGATGTCGTTGCTCGAGAAGGTCTCGCCGTTCTCGGTGACGCCGCCGAAGTCGACCGGCTCACCGCGCTCGGCGACGGGGATCTCGACGATCGCGCCGTCTGCGGCGACGTAGCCGGTGTTCTCCCCGCTGAGGAAGGAGTCGCTGACCGCATCGGGAGCGCAGGCGCTCAAGCCGATGGCGAGCACCGCGGCGAGCGCGACACCGATCGCACGGCGAGGGCGCCGAGTGCGAGAGGGGCGGCCGCTGCGGATCGGATGAACCGTCGAGGCGAGTGGCACGATTCCCAGTTTACGCGGGGGTTCCTATGCGTGGGCCGGGCGCCCTGGGCCGTCAGAACCGAGCGAGGACGTCATCGACACCGGCGCGGAACCGCGGACACGTGGCGATGTCGTGCGCCCGGCATCGCATCGCGTGCTCCGTCATCTCTCTCGAGCGCCGCATCTCCTGCATCCGCCGATCCAGGTCGTCGAGATGCTGCTGCAGCACCTGATGCCTTCCCGCGTTGCTGTCGTCGAGCAGGACGCCGATCTGCTCGAGGCTCATGCCCGCCGCCTTGCTGCGCTGGATCACCGCGATGCGCACGACCTCGTCCTGCCCGTAACGCCGTCGACCCGACGCGTCGCGAGCCGGACGCAGCAGACCGACCGACTCCCAGTGCCGAAGGACGTTCGTGGGCAGATCGAACCGGGCCGCGACGTCGCCGACGGACCAGGGATGCTCGGCGCTTGACTTCATGTTGACATGAAGTCACAGACTGAGCGGGAACGCAACCACAGCCCCCTGGAGGAACCCGCATGTACGACGCGATCGTGATCGGAGCAGGCCCCGCCGGCCTGCAGGCAGCACTGACCCTGGGGCGGATGCATCGCCCCGCCCTGCTGCTCGATTCGGGCGAATACCGCAACGGCACCGTGCTGCACATGCACAACGTCGTCGCGGAGGACGGCACTCCGCCCGCCGAGTTCCGGGCCACCGCGCGAGAACAGCTCGCCGAGTACACCGACCTCGAGATCCGCGATGTCGCCGCACGCACGGTCACCCGCACCGGCGACGGGTTCTCGGTCGTGCTCGACGACGACACCGCAGTCGAGGCGCAGCACGTCATCCTCGCCACGGGAGTGGCCGACGACCTGCCTGCGGTACCCGGTCTGCAGGAGATCTGGGGAGTCACCGCCTTCAGCTGCCCGTTCTGCGACGGCCACGAGCACGCGGGCCGTCCCATCGGCATCCTCGGAGCGGCGCCCCGCGCTCAGCACCTGATCGGGTTGCTCGGGCGCATCGTCGGAGACATCACCGCGTTCCCCGTCGGCGAGGCGTACACCGCGGAGGAGACGGCACTGCTCGAGGGCCTCGGGGCTCGGGTGAGCGCCGAGCCTGTGGCCGCTGTGGAGCCGGTCGAGGGCGGTGTGCGCATCTCGACCGCGACGGAGGAGTCCGACGTGGCCGGCGTCTTCGTGGCATCGGGCACGCTTCGCCATCGCGCACCGTTCGCCGATCAGCTGGGACTGCGGCTTCTCGACTCCGGGTCCATCGAGATCGATGACTTCGGACGCACGTCCTCGCCCGGCGTCTTCGCCGCGGGCGACCTCGCGCACCGCGCATCCCTTCCCGGCCCCATGGCGTCGGTCGTGATGGCGGTGGCCGCGGGTCAGCTCGCCGCGGTCGGCGTCATCCAGTCCCTGATGGCCCCCTGACCCGGCGACGGGCGTCGGGCCGCGGATCGGGAGTTCGAACCGCTCAGACCGCCCCGACGTCCACCGCGTCGCCGGTGGCTGCCGGCTCGACATAGGCGACCTCGCGCCACACGTCGCCGACGAGCTCGAAGGACGTGACGCTCGAGAGCGCGCAGCGCCGGGTGCGCGGGTCGTGCTGCAGCGGCAGACCCGCCACTCGGAGGTGCGTGACCCAGATCGGCGCCTGATGCGAGACCATCACGAGGTCTCCCCCGGCGGCGTCGTGCCACGCTTCCGCCATGAGTCCCAGCATCCGCTCCGCGATCGACGCGTACGGCTCGCCCCAGCTCGGCAGTGCGGGCTGACGGAGGTGCCACCAGTTCAGCGGGTTCATGAGCGAGCGTTTCATGCGCGTGCCCTCGAACACGTTGGTCGGCTCGATGAGACGGATGTCGATCTCGGGCTCCAGGGCGAAGACCTCGGCGAAGGGCTCGGCCGATTCCTGCGCGCGCTCGAGCGGAGAGGCGAACAGCGCGCTGACAGGGCGGTCGAGGTCGGCGATGTGGTCGGCCGCCGCCCGCGCCATGCCGCGACCGGCCTTGCTCAGGTGGTAGCCGGGAAGACGCCCGTACAGGACGCGCGCGGGATTGTGCACCTCTCCGTGCCGGACCAGGTGCAGTCGCGAAGCCACCATCTCAGACCGCTCGGTAGCGCGACTCGCCGAAGCCGATGATGAGGTACCCGATGTACGGGAACACGAACAGCAGGAAGAACGAGAACAGACCGCCCTTGCCGAACCGCTCGCCGAGTCTGACGGCGACGATGATCCCGAACACGAAGCCCACGATGGGGATCAGGTAGAGGAGGGCGAGCCAGCCGGACATCCCGGCGATCTTGACGAGGAACACGATGTTCACGATGGGGATGATCGCGAGGATGCCCGGATACCCCGCCTTCGTGAAGACCTTCCACAGCCCGACGGCCACGAGGACGTAGAAGACGAGGGCGATGAGTCCCGTCGTCCCCGAGAAGATCGATGCATACAGGTCGGAGATGCCGTTGGAGTCCATGGTGCGCCTTTCCGTCGAGGCGATCTTACTGAGTGGCCGATGCGGCGAAGGGGAGACGAGGTGTCCGCGGCTGAGCGGACGACGTGCGCCCACGTAGAATGAGCGGGTTCATCATTTCCCAGATCAGGAGGAATCCTCCGTGCTTCGCACCCACTCCGCAGGCTCACTCGATGCCTCGCACATCGGTCAGACCGTCACCCTCTCGGGGTGGGTCGATCGCCGTCGTGATCACGGAGGAGTGGCGTTCATCGATCTGCGGGACGCGTCGGGGATCGCTCAGGTCGTCATCCGTGACGAAGAGATCGCGCACCCGCTGCGCAACGAGTTCGTCCTCAAGGTGACCGGCGAGGTCTCGCGCCGCCCCGAGGGCAACGCGAACCCGAACCTCCCCACGGGCGAGATCGAGCTCATCGCGACGGACGTCGAGGTGCTGAACGAGTCCGCTCCGCTGCCGTTCCAGGTGTCGACGGCTGTGGCCGAGACCGAGACGGTCGGCGAGGAGGCGAGGCTCAAGTACCGCTACCTCGACCTGCGTCGCCCGGCCGCGGCATCCGCTCTGCGCCTGCGCTCCGACGTGTACAAGGCGATCCGCGACGTGCTGCACGCCCAGGACTTCACCGAGGTCGAGACGCCGACCCTCACGCGGTCCACGCCCGAGGGCGCCCGCGACTTCGTCGTTCCCGCTCGCCTGCACCCCGGCAGCTGGTACGCGCTGCCGCAGTCGCCGCAGCTGTTCAAGCAGCTGCTCATGGTCGGCGGCGTCGAGAAGTACTTCCAGATCGCCCGCTGCTACCGCGACGAGGACTTCCGCGCCGACCGCCAGCCGGAGTTCACGCAGCTCGACATCGAGATGAGCTTCGTCGACCAGGAGGACGTCATCACCCTGATGGAGTCGCTGGTGGTCGCGATGTGGAAGACCATCGGCGTCGAGGTGCAGACCCCGCTGCCGCGCATGACCTACGCCGAGGCGATGGCCAAGTACGGCTCCGACAAGCCCGACCTGCGCTTCGGCCTCGAGCTCGTCGAGGCGACCGAATACTTCGCGAACACCCCCTTCCGGGTCTTCCAGGCCGAGTACGTCGGCGCCGTCGTCATGCCCGGCGGCGCGAGCCAGCCCCGCAAGCAGCTCGACGCATGGCAGGACTGGGCGAAGCAGCGCGGCGCGCGCGGCCTCGCGTACGTGCTCTTCAACGAAGACGGAACCCTCGGCGGCCCCGCGGCCAAGAACCTGTCCGAGGCCGAGCAGGCCGGACTCGCTCAGTTCGTCGGCGCCTCCGCCGGCGACTGCGTGTTCTTCGCCGCCGGTTCCACGAAGGAGAGCCGTGCGCTCCTCGGCGCGGCCCGCGTCGAGATCGGCCGCCGCCTCGGGTACCTCGACCCCGACGAGTTCGCCTTCACGTGGGTCGTCGACGCCCCGATGTTCGAGCCGGCAGCGGATGCCGTGGCATCCGGTGACGTCGCCGTCGGCGCGGGAGCATGGACCGCCGTGCACCACGCGTTCACCGGCCCGAAGCCGGAGTTCCAGGACACCTTCGACACCGACCCGGGCTCTGCCCTGGCCTACGCGTACGACATCGTGTGCAACGGCTCGGAGCTCGGCGGCGGGTCCATCCGCATCCACCGCGAGGACGTGCAGAAGCGCGTGTTCGAGGTCATGGGCATCAGCGACGAGGTCGCGCAGGAGCAGTTCGGCTTCCTGCTCGACGCATTCAAGTTCGGCGCCCCGCCGCACGGAGGAATCGCGCTCGGCATGGACCGCGTCCTGCAGCACCTTTCGAAGACCGAGTCCATCCGCGATGTGATCGCGTTCCCGAAGTCCGGCAACGGCTTCGACCCGCTCACGGCGGCTCCGGCTCCGATCACCGCCGAACAGCGCGCCGAGGCCGGCGTCGACTTCGAGCCCGAAGGCGCCGAGGCCTGACCCGCACCGCCGACGAGGCCCTCTCCCCCCACCGGGAGGGGGCCTCTTCGCGTGTCGACCCCGCCGCGCGCTGTGCGCCTGCCACGGCGAAGTGCGCTTCAGAAGGCCGAATCCGGCCTCTCCTGCCTTGCCGAGCGCACAAAGCCTGTCTAAGCGCGCGGCCGGCGGGCGGATGCTCAGCGCAGCGAAGCGAGCGCCGGCGCGATGTTCTCGTTCCAGACGTCGACACCGAGCTTCGCGATGAGCGCCACCACGACGATCAGGAACACGACCCGGATGAAGCGCGTGCCCCGCGAGATCGCCATGCGAGAGCCGAGGTAGCTGCCCGCGACGTTCGCCACGGCGAGGATGCCGCCGAGGAGCCACAGCACGGCGCCGTGCGGGATGAACAGCAGCAGCGCGCCGGTGTTCGTCGCGAGGTTCACGATCTTCGCCTTGGCGCTCGCCTGCAGGAAGTCGTATCCCATGAGCCCGACCAGCGCGATCACGAGGAAGGTGCCTGTGCCCGGTCCGATCAACCCGTCGTAGAACCCGATCACCAGCCCGGCGAGCCCGGCCATGATGTGGTGCCGGTGCCCGCTGAAGCGCAGCCGCGTCGCGGCCCCCATCTGCGGCCGGAACGCGGTGAAGAGCGCGACCGCGAGCAGGGCGATGACGATGATCGGCTTGAACGCCGCCGCAGGAAGCACGGTCGCGACCGCTGCACCCCCGAATGATCCGACGAGCGCGATGCCGGCCATCGGCAGGGCGGTGCGGATGTCGGGCTTCGCGCGTCGGTAGTAGGTGACGCTGCTCGTCGCCGTGCCGAACACCGACGCGAGCTTGTTCGTCGCGAGCGCCTGAATCGGGGAGATGCCGGGGATCAGCAGCAGCGCGGGCAGCTGGAGCAGACCTCCGCCGCCCACCACGGCATCGATCCACCCCGCGGCGAACGCGGCGACGATCACGAGGATCAGCGTGCCCCAGGTGAGCTGCTCGAGCCCGAGCACACTGCCGATGTCCATCCCTCCAGAATGTCAGACGCGACGCGCACCCCGGCCACGGGCGGCACCGCCGGCCACGGTCGGCACCGCCGGCGTACGCCAGCGAAGGAGAAGTGCACCCCCGAAGGACGGATGCCGGGGCATTGTGCCTTCTCGCGCGCGCATCGCCTTCGCTGGCGCGCGTCGGCTCAGACCCGCCACCCGTCGGACACCGCGCGTTCACCTGGCCCGGCCCCATCGGCAACCCGTGGCTCATAGTGTCCTCTCGCAACCCGACACCGGCTCACAGCGCCGGACACCGAGAGGACCCTGATGACGAACTTCCACCGCCGTGCGCGCATCGGCGCCGGCATCGCCCTGTTCACCACCGCCGCACTCGGCCTCACGGCCTGCTCCGGCGCGGCGGACGCGTCCGGCGGCTCCGCCGGCGACGACGCGGTCGACGCCGCGACCGCGACCTCCGTCGAGGACTTCGGCAGCTTCGAGGAACTCGAGGAGGCCGCGAAGGCCGAAGGCCAGCTCAACGTCATCGCGCTCCCCCGCGACTGGGCGAACTACGGCGAGATCCTCGATCTGTTCGCCGAGAAGTACCCCGAGATCACCATCAACGAGGCCTCGCCCGATGTCTCGAGCGCGGAGGAGATCCAGGCGGCCGAGACCAACGCCGGGCTCGACACGGCCCCCGACGTGTTCGACCTGGGCCTCACGGTCGCGCTGCAGAACACCGACGTGTTCGCTCCGTACCAGGTGCAGACGTGGGACGAGATCCCCGACGCGCTCAAGGAGCCCAGCGGACTCTTCGTCGGCGACTACGGCGGATACATGTCGATCGGCTACGACTCGTCGAAGTTCGATGCGCCCGAGTCGCTCGACGACCTGAAGGATGCCGCGTACAAGGGCGCTGTCGCCATCAACGGCGACCCGACGCAGGCCGGAGCCGCCTTCGCCGCGGTCGGCCTCGCCACGGTGCAGTCCGACGGCACGCTCGACGACTTCCAGCCGGGCATCGACTTCTTCTCAGAGCTGCAGAAGGCCGGCAACCTCCTCAAGGTCGACGTCACCACGGCGACCGTCACGAGCGGCGAGACGCCCGTCGTCTTCGACTGGGACTACCTGAACGCCGCGCACACCGCTGACAACGAGAACTGGAAGGTCGTCGTCCTCGACGGCACCGGCTACGCGGGCTACTACAACCAGGCCATCAACAAGGACGCGCCGAACCCGGCCGCCGCCCGCCTGTGGCAGGAGTTCCTCTACAGCGACGAGGTGCAGAACCTGTGGCTCAAGGGCGGCGCTCGCCCGGCTCGCATGGAGGCCATGACGGAGGCGGGCACGATCGACACCGACCTCGCCGAGGCCCTGCCCGAGGTTCCCGCAGAGACGGTCGTCCCGACCGAGGAGCAGTCGACGAACGCCGGCACGCTCCTCGGCGAGAAGTGGGCAGCGGCGGTCCAGTGACCTCTGCCACCAGCGTGGGGGCGGATGCTCCGGCATCCGCCCCCCTCGTTCCCGTAGCGCAGAGCGCAGGGCCCGCGACCAGCTCGCGGCCCCTGCGCTCTGCGCCATCCGTCGCCTGGCTGGGGCTCGTCCCCTTCGCGGCCTACGTGCTGCTGTTCCTCGCGGTACCGACGATCCTCGCGATCGGCTCCGGCTTCTTCACCGAGGACGGTGCCTTCACCTGGAGCAACGTCTCGGCACTCGCCGACCCGGTCGTGCTCACCACCTTCGCGAACTCGGCCTGGCTCTCGCTCCTCACGGCCGTGATCGGCGCTGTCGTCGGCGCGCTCGTCTGCTATGCCCTGCTCGGCATGAATCCCGAGGGCGCCGTGCGCTCGACGGTGGATGCCGCGGCCGGCGTCCTCGCCCAGTTCGGCGGGGTCATGCTCGCCTTCGCGTTCATCGCCACGATCGGCATCCAGGGCGTGGTCACGCTGTTCCTCGAGGACGTGTTCGGCTTCGACATCTTCGAGAACGGCACCTGGCTCTACGAGCTCCCCGGTCTGATCCTGCCGTACATCTACTTCCAGGTCCCGCTCATGGTGATCACCTTCATGCCGGCCCTCGCCGCGCTGAAGCCGCAGTGGGCAGAGGCCAACCTCACCCTCGGCGGCACACGCTCGAGCTTCTGGCTGCGCATCGGCATCCCGGTGCTCGCCCCGTCCTTCCTCGCCAGCCTGCTGCTGCTGTTCGCGAACGCCTTCTCGTCGTACGCGACGGCCGCGGCCCTCGCCAGCCAGGGCTCTCAGATCGTGCCGCTGCAGATCCGCGCGGCCCTCACGAGCGAGACCGTGCTCGGTCGCGAGAACCTCGCCGGTGCCCTGGCGCTCGGCATGATCGTCATCGTCGGAGTCGTCATGGCCCTCTACTCCCTGATCCAGCGCCGGGCAGCGAGGTGGCAGGCATGAACCGGCTCGCCCCCTCTGTCGCGACGCGGTGGATCATCGGCGTCCTGGTGGGCGCGTTCTTCGCGATCCCCCTGATCTCGACCTTCCTCTACACGCTCCGCGCCTCGGACGGATCGCTGTCGTTCGACCGGTGGATCGCCCTGCTCGACCCGGCGGCATCGGCAGCGATCAAGCCGATCTGGACCGGCCTCGGCAACTCGCTCGTGCTCGCGCTCGTGACCGTCGCGATCGTGCTCCTCCTTCTCGCGCCGACCATGATCCTGGTCAATCTGCGGTTCGGCAGGCTCAAGCCGGCGTTCGAGTTCGCCGTGCTGCTGCCGATCTCCATCCCCGCCATCGTGCTGGTCGTGGGTCTCGCGCCGATCTACCTGCAGATCGGTCGTGCGCTCGGAACCGGAACGTGGACTCTCGCCTTCGCCTACGGCATCACCGTGCTGCCCTTCGCGTACCGCTCGATCCAGGCATCCATCGATGCGGCCGACCTGCGCACCCTCGCCGAGGCCGCGCGATCGCTGGGCGCGAGCTGGCCGACCGTCGTGCTGAAGGTGCTCGCACCGAACCTGCGGCAGGGACTGCTCGCCGCCTCGCTCATCTCGATCGCGGTCGTCCTGGGCGAGTTCACGATCGCGTCGCTGCTCAACCGGCAGGTGTTCCAGACGGCCATGGTCGTCGTCCAGAAGCAGGATCCCTACGCGCCCGCGATCTTCACCCTCCTGGCGCTGCTGTTCGTCTTCCTCCTGCTCCTCCTCATCGGCCGCCTCGCCCGCGGCAACGGAAAGGCCCGCTCATGACCCTCCCCCAGACCGCCGACAACATGCTGCTGGCCGAGGCCGGCGAGGGCACCCGCGTCGAGCTGCACGACATCGTCAAGAGCTACTCCGGCACCACCGTGCTCCACGGCGTCGACCTCGACATCGCGCCCGGTGAGTTCGTCTCGCTTCTCGGTCCGTCGGGGTGCGGCAAGACGACGCTGCTCAGAGTGCTCGCGGGCCTCGAGGGACTCGACAGCGGTGCGGTGCTGCTCGGCGGCCGCGACGTCTCGCGCGTCCCGACGAACAAGCGCGACATCGGAATGGTGTTCCAGTCGTACTCGCTGTTCCCGCACCTCCGGGTCGCCGAGAACACGGCTTTCGGACTCCGCCGCCGAGGGGTGGGCAAGGCCGAGGCCGCCTCGCGCGCGCTCGACGCCCTGGCACTGGTCGGGCTCGCCGACTTCGCCGACCGGTTCCCGCACCAGCTCTCGGGCGGCCAGCAGCAGCGTGTCGCTCTCGCCCGGGCACTCGTGACGGAACCGAAGGTCCTCCTGCTCGATGAGCCGCTCTCGGCTCTCGACGCCAAGGTGCGCGTGCAACTGCGCGACGAGATCCGCCGCATCCAGCTGCGCCTCGGCATCACCACCGTCTTCGTCACCCACGATCAGGAAGAGGCCCTCGCGGTGTCCGACCGGATCGCCGTGATGAACTCCGGCCGCATCGAGCAGATCGGCTCGCCGGAGGAGCTCTACACCGCACCCTCGACCGCGGGTGTCGCGGCGTTCGTCGGGCTCTCCAGTGTCGTCTCCGGGGTCGCCGAGGGCGACCACGTGATCGTGTGGGGGCAGAAGCTCCCGCTGCAGACCCCCGCAGACGGCCCCGTCGATGTCTACCTGCGTCCCGAGAACGTGCACTTCGCGTCCGAGGCGGATGCCGCAACCGACGCCCTCGTGCAGGAGAGCACCTTCCTCGGCAGCATGCGCCGCACTCTCGTGCGCACGGAGTCGGGAGAACTGGTGCGACTGCAGCACGCTCCCGGCATCCACCCCGCGTTCGGCGATCGGGTGCGCATCGCCGTCGCCCCAGAACCCGTGGCGGTGCATCCGCGCGGCTGAACGGCGCTCGACACTCCCTGCAGTGCACCGGGAGGCCGCGAGGGCATCCGGGATCCGACAGACGACGCCCCCTCCTGCCTGCGTCGGCGGGAGGGGGCGTCGATCCGAGGGAGCGTCGGCAGACAGGCGGCGCCTGCCGCTCGGACGCGAAACTCTAGAGAACGCGGGCGAGGAAGTCCTGCGTACGCGGATGCTGCGGGTGGGCGAGCACCTCACGCGGATCGCCCTCTTCGACGATGTGCCCGCCGTCCATGAAGATCAGGCGCGAGCCGACCTCGCGGGCGAATCCCATCTCGTGCGTCACCACGAGCATGGTCATTCCCTCGTCGGCGAGCGACCGCATCACCTGGAGCACCTCGCCCACCAGCTCGGGATCGAGGGCGGACGTCGGCTCGTCGAACAGCATCATGTCGGGGTTCATGCACAGAGCGCGAGCGATCGCCACGCGCTGCTGCTGCCCGCCGGAGAGGTGTCCGGGGAACGCATCGGCCTTCTCGGTGAGGCCGACGCGACCGAGCATCTCCTTCGCGACCCTCTCCGCCTCGGCTTTGGACCTCTTCTTCACGCGCTGCTGCGCGATCATCAGGTTGCCCATCACGTCGAGATGCGGGAACAGGTTGAAGCTCTGGAACACCATGCCGATGCGCGTGCGCACCCGGTCGATGTCGACGTCGGGATCCGTGATGTCGATGCCCTCGATGAGCACCTTGCCGCCGGTGGGCTCTTCGAGCAGGTTGACCGACCGCAGCAGGGTCGATTTGCCTGAGCCCGACGGGCCGATGATGCAGACGACCTCGCCGGCGGTCACCGTGAGGTCGATCCCCTTGAGCACCTCGTTGTCGCCGAAGCTCTTCACGAGCCCCTGCAGGTCGATCGCCGGCGCGTGGACGTCAATCAGGTCGGTGCTCATCGCTGCCTCGACATCCTTCGTTCCAGATACGCGCTGAAGCGCGTGAGGGGGATCGTCACGATCAGGTACAGGACAGCCGCCATGATCAACGGCGTGCCGTTCGCGTTCTGGGTGCTTGCGTCGCGGGCGAAGTTCGTGAGCTCCTTCGACCAGATGAACGAGCCGGCCACGAAGAGCAGGGAGGTGTCCTTCAGCAGCAGCACGAACTCGTTGGTCAGCGGCGGGATGATGATGCGGAACCCCTGCGGAACCACGATCCAGAACGTCGTCTTCATCGGGGACATGCCGAGCGATCGCGCGGCCTCCGTCTGTCCCTTGGGCACGGCCTGGATGCCCGCGCGGATGGTCTCGGCCATGTAGGCCGACGCCACCAGGATGAGACCGATCAGACCGAGGACCACCGGACCGCCGAGCTTCGTTCCCGGCACGCCCAGACCGATCGGCAGGATGAAGGCGATCGCGAAGATCGTGAGGATCGCGGGAAGCCCGCGGAACAGCTCGATCCATGCCGTCGCGATCCAGCGGAACGGCCCGATGCTCGACAGCTTCAGCAGCGCCAGCACGATGCCGAGCAGCAGTCCGCCGGCGAACGCGACGGCGGTGAACCAGAGTGTGTTCACGAGAGCCGTCGTGATGATGCCCGGGAGCATCTTCGCCGCGATCTCCGGGTTGAAGTACAGCTGCGCGATCCTCGCCCAGTCGGTGCTCACGATCAGCCAGACGGCGATCGCGATCAACACCGCGTAGACGGTGTACCGGTACAGCTTGCTCTTGGTGGTGCGCCTCAACGCCATTGTCAAGGTCTCCCCTGCTCTACGCCGCTCGCCGGTTACTTCGCGGTGAAGTAGGTGTCGTAGATCGTCTGGTAGTCGCCGCTGTCACGGAGGTCCTGCAGCGCGCCGTCGATCGCCTCGCGCAGTGCATCCTTCTCGCCCTTCGCGTACGCGAAGCCGTAGGACTCGCCCGTCTCGTACTCCTCGACGATCTTGTAGGCGCTGTCGGCCTTCTCGTGCTCGAGGTTGACCGGCTGGTCCTGGAGGATCGCGTCGATCTGGCCGGCCTGCATGGCGGGCCACAGCTCACCGTCGGAGGGGTACTGGACGAGCTGGGCGCCTTCGGCGTTCTCCGTCGCGTACGCTTCGCCGGTCGTTCCCTGCTGCACGCCGACGTTCTTGCCCGAGAGATCGTCGATCGACTCGATACCCGAATCCGTGCGCACGAGCAGCGACTGCAGCGAGTCGTAGTAGGGCTCGGAGAAGTCGATGTTCGCCTTGCGCTCCTCGGTGATGGTCATCGCCGAGGCGCCGACGTCGCACTGACCGGCCGCGAGGGTGGTGCCGGACTGCAGCGCGTCGAATCCGACGTCCTGCACCGCGAGCGTGAGGTCGAGTTCCTTCGCGATCGCATCGAGGAGGTCGATGTCGAAACCGGTGTACCCGGTGCCGTTGTCGCCGCCCTCGAACTCGAACGGCGCGTAGGGGATGTCCGAGCAGACCGTGAGCGTGCCCGCTTCGATGAGGTCGAATTCGTCCCCCGCCGCCGGCTCACCGGATCCGTCGCCGCCCGCCCCTGTCGCACAACCGGCGAGGGCGAGGGTGGCGGTCGCGGCGAGCGCGATCCCGGCGATGATGTTGCGACGCTGCATGTCAGCTCCTGAGGGGACGAGGGTGTGATTTCCCACGGACGGGTAGGAGAACATCTAAACATGCGAGGGCCGACGGACCTGCCGTCGGCCTCGTTCCCCGGATCACATTTGTGTTGCAAGTGTGACGCAATGTGACCTCCTGTCGAACGCCGGCGGCACCTGTTGTTCACCTTGCGTGAGTATCCTCTGTGCCGAATGCCTGAGCGGATGCGTTCCGGACACAGAGGAGAACCGATCATGGCCAAGAAGACCGCAGCGCAGCGAGACGCCGAATCAGCCCTCGATGCCGCCAAGGACGCGGCGAAGGACGCGAAGAAGCTGATCAAGTCCCTGCCGAAGAAGAGCGCCAAGAAGCTCAAGCCCCTCGTCGAGGACGCCGAGGACGCGTCCAAGGCGTCGAAGAAGAAGGTCGCGGACCGGCCGAAGAAGGTCGCGAAGAAGGCGACGGCCGCCACGGAGCGGCTGCAGGAGGCGACGGCGCGCCTGCAGGCCCCGAAGAAGGCGGAGAAGACGGCGAAGAAGGCCGACGTCAAGAAGGTCGACGTCAAGAAGACCGACGTCAAGAAGGTCGACGTCAAGAAGGCCGACGTCAAGAAGGCCGCCGCGAACAAGCCCACCGCCCAGAGGTCGGACGCCGAGAAGACCGACGCGTCCGCGACCGGGGAGTCCCCGTCGACCCCACCCCTCGAGGTGGCCGAGGCGCCCGCGGCGGCGATCGAGACGGCGCCCGCCGCGACTCCGGCCGACGTCGATCTGAGCACCCTCACGCTCGTGGAGCTCCGGGCCCGTGCTCGCGCAGAGGGACGTACCGGGTACTCGCGACTGAGCAAGGCCGCACTGCTCGATCTCCTTGCGCGCTGACGTGCAGGAGGCGTTGGACCGCGCCGCCGAGGCGCCGCCCGCCCGTACGCTGATCGACGTCCTCCGCGACACCACGGCGCGGTATCCCGACGCCTCGGCGATCGAAGACGCGCACGGCGCTCTGAGCTACTCCGAGCTTCTCGCCCGGGTCTGGCGGACGGCCGCCGACCTGCATGCCGCGGGTGTGCGCTCGGGAGATCGCGTCGGCATCCGCATGACCTCCGGCCGCCGCGAGCTCTACATCGGGATCCTCGGGGCGATGGCCGCCGGCGCGGCGTACGTCCCCGTCGACGCCGACGACCCCCAGGAGCGCGCCGACCTCGTGTTCGGCGAGGCGCACATCGCCGGCGTCATCACCGACGCCGGGTACGCACCCGCGGATGCGTCGGCTCCGACCGACCTCTTCCGCAGCGCCGACCTGCACCCCAGCACGTCCTCGGTGCCCGTCGTGACGCCGCCGAGCGTCGACGACGACGCCTGGATCATCTTCACGTCGGGGTCGACCGGCGTTCCGAAGGGCGTCGCGGTCTCGCACCGCTCAGCCGCCGCCTTCGTCGACGCCGAGGCACGGCTCTTCCTGCAGGGAGCTCCTCTCGGCCCCGGCGACCGCGTGCTCGCGGGTCTCTCCGTCGCCTTCGACGCCTCGTGCGAAGAGATGTGGCTCGCATGGGCACACGGCGGCTGTCTCGTCCCCGCGCCCCGCGCGCTCGTGCGCTCGGGCGAGGACCTCGGCCCCTGGCTGCTCGGCCACGGGATCACGGTCGTCTCGACGGTCCCCACCCTCGCCGCGCTGTGGCCGCAGGACGCGATCGAGAACGTGCGGCTCCTGATCTTCGGCGGTGAGGCGTGCCCTCCCGAGCTCGTCGCCCGCCTCGCATCCGACGGCCGGGAGGTCTGGAACACCTACGGCCCCACCGAGGCGACCGTCGTCGCCTGCGCGGCGCTCATGGACGGCACCGGCCCTGTGCGCATCGGGCTCCCCCTGGACGGGTGGTCTCTGGCCGTGGTCGACGCCGCGGGCGAGCGGGTGGCCGACGGCGAACCGGGCGAGCTGATCATCGGCGGCGTGGGTCTCGCGCGGTATCTGGACCCGGCGAAGGATGCCGAGAAGTACGCGCCGATGCCCACGCTCGGATGGGATCGCGCCTACCGGTCGGGCGACCTGGTGCGATTCGAGCCCGAGGGCCTCGTGTTCCAGGGGCGCGCCGACGATCAGGTGAAGATCGGCGGGCGACGCATCGAACTCGGCGAGGTGGAGGCGGCCCTGCAGGCACTGACCTCGGTCTCCGCCGCCACGGTCGTCGTGCAGAAGACCGAAGCGGGTATGCCGCTGCTCGTCGGCTACGTCGTGCCCGATGAGGGCTTCGATCGGCAGGCGGCACGGAGCGAGCTGGCCGAGACCCTTCCGGCACCGCTCATCCCCCTGCTCGCCACGGTGGACGACCTTCCGGTACGGACCTCCGGCAAGGTCGACAAGGCTGCTCTCCCCTGGCCGCTGGACTCCGGCGATGCCGGCGAGTCCTCGCTCTCGGGCACGGCCGCCTGGCTGGCCGAGCAGTGGTTCGCCGTGCTCGGTCTACGGCCGGATGACGAGGATGCCGACTTCTTCCAGCTCGGCGGGGGCTCGCTCGCGGCAGCGCAGCTCGTCTCGCGACTGCGTACCCGTGCGCCCGAGTTCACCATGACCGACGTCTACGATCTGCCTCGTCTTCGCCAGATGGCGGAAGCCGTCGACGAGGACGCCGACGAGGAGGCCGCCGACCGCGTGTTCAGCCAGCCGGTGCCGACCCCGCGGCGGATGCAATGGGTGCAGACGCTCGCCGGACTGCCGCTGTTCGTGTTCACCGGCATCCGCTGGCTCCTGTTCCTGCTCACCGCGAGCTGGGTCCTGCGCCTCTCGCCCGGGTTCGAGTTCCTGCCCGAGGTCTCGGGATGGACGCTGCTCGTCGGCCTGGTGCTGTTCGCCACGCCGCTCGGCAAGATGACGATCGCCGCCGTCGCCGCACGCCTGCTGCTCGCGGGCGTGCGTCCCGGTGACCATCCGCGCGGCGGCGCCGTGCACCTGCGGCTCTGGCTCGCCGAGCAGATCGCGCAGCAGGTCGACCCGGTCGGCCTCGCCGGAGCCCCGTGGGTGATCTACTACGCCAGGGCCCTGGGCGCCCGTATCCACAAGGACGTGGATCTCCACACGGTCCCGCCGATCACCGGCATGCTCGAGATCGGCGCCGGAGCGTCGGTCGAGCCCGAGGTCGACCTCACCGGCTACTGGATCGACGGCGACACCGTGCGCATCGGCGGCATCCGCATCGGCGCCGATGCGACGATCGGCGCGCGCAGCACCCTGGCTCCCGGCACACGGATCGGTCGTCGCGCCGAGATCGCGCCGGGGTCGGCCGTCTTCGGACGCGTGCGCGCAGGACAGCGCTGGGCGGGATCCCCCGCGGCGCGCGTCGGAGGGACGTCGACGCCCTTCGCGCCGGGTCGTCCGCCCAGCCGCACTCGCTGGCTCTGGGCGTACGCAGCGTCCTCCTCTCTCCTCGGAGCGCTGCCGATCATCGCACTGGCCTCGGGAGCGTGGCTGCTCGCGGCGGGGATGCGGGGTGCCGACAGTCTGCTCGACGCCATCCCCGGGATGCTCGCCCTGCTCGTGCCGGCCGTGCTGCTCTCCGGGTTCGTGTTCGCGATCCTCGTGCTCGCTGCCGTCCGCCTGCTCGGCATCGGTCTGCACGAGGGCGTCCACCCGGTGCGCTCACGCGTCGCCTGGCAGGCCTGGACCACCGAGCGTCTGCTCGACTCGGCCCGCACCTTCCTCTTCCCGCTGTACTCCAGCGTCCTCACCCCCCTGTGGCTGCGAGCGCTCGGCGCCGAGGTGGGCCGCGACGTCGAGGCGTCGACCGTGCTCCTCATCCCCGCCCTCACGACCATCGCCGACGGCGCCTTCCTCGCCGACGACACGATGGTCGCGACGTACGAGCTGCAGGGCGGGTGGATGCGGCTGGCGAGGGCCCGCATCGGCAAGCGCGCGTTCCTCGGCAATTCCGGCATGGCCGCCGGCGGCCACAACGTTCCGAAGGACGGACTCGTGGCCGTGCTGTCCGTCGCACCGCCCAAGGCGAAGGCGGGGTCGTCGTGGCTGGGCTCCCCCGCCTCCCGCCTGCGCCGTGTCGTCAACGACGCCGACCTCGAGCGCACATACCGGCCACGTCCCGGCCTCCGCGTGGCCCGCGCGCTGTGGGAGCTCTGTCGCATCGTGCCGGTCATCGTGAGCTGTGCGATCGGCCTGGCCGTGATGCTCGCGCTCGCCGCGATCGTCGACACGTGGGGCCTCGGCGGGGCCGTGGTCCTCTCGAGCGTCGTCATGCTCGCCGCGGGTGCGACGGCCGCCCTCATCACGACCGCGGCGAAGTGGCTGATCGTCGGCCCGATCCGCGCCGGAGAGCATCCGCTCTGGTCGAGCTTCGTCTGGCGCACCGAGGTCTCCGACACCTTCACCGAGATGGTCGCCGCTCCGTGGTTCGCGAACGCCGCCTCGGGGACGCCCGCTCTCGCCATCTGGCTGCGCTCCCTCGGCGCCAAGATCGGTCGTGGCGTCTGGACCGACAGCTACTGGCTGCCCGAACCCGACCTGGTGACGCTCGGCGACGGCGCCACGGTCAACCGCGGATGTGTGGTTCAGACGCATCTGTTCCATGATCGTGTGATGAGCATCGACGCAGTCACCCTCGAGAACGGTGCGACCCTGGGGCCGCACAGTGTCATCCTGCCGGCGGCGACGATCGGCGCGGACGCGACCGTGGGCCCCGCATCCCTGGTGATGCGCGGCGAGCTCGTGCCCGTCGGCAGCCGATGGAGCGGAAACCCGATCGGGCCCTGGCGGGCCGTCAAGGTGCGCTCCTACCAGGCCTCGGACGTATGACCGTCGATCCCTACACCCCGCACAGCGGCGACCGCCGCTACGGGGTGCTGCACTACGACCTCGCGCTCGACTACAAGGTCGCCACGAACCGACTCTCCGGAACCGCCACGATCCAGGTGCAGCTGTCGGAGCGCGCCGCCCACATCTCGTTCGACCTGATCGGCCTCAAGGCCACGAAGGTGCGGGTGAGCGGCGATCGTCGCGCGTCCTACCGTCAGGACGCGAAGCGGCTGAAGGTCGTGTTCGGCGCAGAGCGCGACAGCGGCGAGGAGCTCACCGTCGTCGTCGAGTACTCGGGGGCGCCCACCCCCCGGCGCACGCGCTGGGGTCTCCTCGGCTGGGAGGAACTCGAGGACGGCGTCCTGGTCGCCTCGCAGCCCACCGGCGCCCCCACCTGGTTCCCCTGCAACGACGTCCCCTCCGACAAGGCGACGTACCGGCTGGAGATCACCGCCGACCCCGAGTACACCGTGGTCAGCGGCGGGGAGGCGACCCGTTCCACGCAGAGGGGCCGCACCCGCTGGACCTTCCAGCAGCCGGTGCCGACCGCCACGTACCTGATGACGGTGCAGATCGGCCGGTACGTCGACGAACATGTCGCACTCGGCGACACGCCGGGACGCGTGTACCACCCCCGCGCGCTGGCACCGCGGGTACGAGCGGACTTCGCCCGCCTGCCCGACATGATGAACTCGTTCGTCGACTCTTTCGGGCCCTACCCGTACGAGTCGTACAAGGTCGTGGTGACCGCCGATGTTCTCGAGATCCCGCTGGAGGCGCAGGGCATGGCGATCTTCGGAGCCAATCACGTCGACGGCGTGGGCGGGAGCGAGCGGCTCGTCGCGCACGAGCTCGCGCACCAGTGGTTCGGCAACAGCGTCGGCGTCGCCCGCTGGCAGGACATCTGGCTGAACGAGGGCTTCGCCTGCTACGCCGAATGGCTGTGGTCGGAGGCCTCGGGCGGTCCGACTGCCCATGCCCAGGCCGTGGCGCACCACACACAGCTCCGAAGCCTTCCGCAGGACCTGCTGCTCTCCGATCCGGGCCCCACCGACATGTTCGACGACCGCGTCTACAAGAGGGGGGCGCTCGCGCTGCACGCGCTCCGGCTGACGCTCGGCGCCGACGCATTCTTCGAGCTGGTCCGGGAATGGACGGCCCGATTCGCAGGACTCGCCGTCACGAGCGACGACTTCCTCGGGCTGGTCGACGAGTTCAACGGCGACGGACGCGCGCTCGTGCGGACCTGGATCGACGAGCTGCCGCTCCCGACGCTTCCGCGCAGCGGCGGTCAGCCGAGGGCGACGCTCAGCGTGTGACCCACGGGGCCTGCCACCGTCGCCGCCGTGATCGCCGATGCCCTCCCGGGGAGCAGCACCGACCAGGGAGCGGATCGCGAGCCCGGCCCTGAATCGGGACCGGGAGCGGGGAGCATCCGCACCGTGCCCAGGTCGACGTCCAGTCCCCGACCGTCGGCCTTCAGAGCGGCCTCGAGACGCGTCCAGCCCGCCAGATCGGGAGCAGCGGCGGGCGCGAACAGCGAGGCGAGCTCGGCCACCCTGGCTGCGGAGGACGACGGCTCGATGTCGACTCCCACCGATGCCGGCCATGGTGCCGCCGCTGCGACGACGAGGCCCTCGGTGTGGCTGACGCTCAGGGAGACGCCGTCGGCGCGCGGTGCCGCGTGGTGGCGGCCGCACCGTTCGCATCGACTGTCGATCGAGACCTCCGAGCGCCCGCTGACCTCGCGCACCAGACCGCGGATCAGAGCACGCCCCGCGACGAAGGCGTCTGCCCGGGCGCCGCTCAGCTCAGCCAGTCGGTGGCTCTGCCCCGTGCCCATCGCCGCGAGATCGCCGTCGGTGAAGCCGCGCGGTCGCTCGGCCGGCGCCCACACGACGGTCGCCCCGTGCCAGGACGCCCTGCCGGTGTCCGCGCGGGTCATGTGCTGCGCGGCCTCGGGTCAGATCTCGAAGTCGACCGCGACGCGCGAGGCCACGACCGAGCGGACGTACGCCGATGCCTCCACGTGGGCGGGATGCACCTGATACACCTCGAGCTCCGTCGCAGAAGGGAAGTCGGCCACGAGCGCGACGTCCCAGTTCGCGTCCGGGGAGAGGACGTTGGCGCCCACGGTGATCGAGAGGAGTCCGGGGACGACTCCGTCGAGCGCATTCAGCCGACGGGCGATCTCCGCAGACTGCTCGGCGCGCTCCTCGGCGCCCTCGGCGGACAGCTTCCAGCTGACGACATGGCGGATGGTCATCGGGCCTCCTCATCGGCGGCTCGCACGTCCGTGCGCACGGCCTCCTCGAGCGCGTCGCGCAGCCGATCCGCCGAGAGACGCCAATGGGCGTGCAGCTCGCCATCGATGAGCACCACGGGGATCTTCTCCCACCACAGGTCGAACAACGCGGGGTCGTCCTGGATCGACGCCTCGACGATCTCGATGCGCTCGGCAGCGGCATCCGGCAGTTCAGCCACGACGGAGTCGATGATCTCCGACGCGACATCGCACAGGTGGCAGTCGGGTTTGCCGATGAGCGTCAGCGTCGTCACGCGGACGGCACCTCGACCTCGCGGCCCTGCGCGATCCACTCTCCCGTGCCGCCCTCGACGTTCGTGGCGTCGTAGCCACGGCTCTCGAGCGCCTCGACGACGCGCGCAGAGCGACCGCCGGCCTGGCAGATCACGTCGAACGACTCGGAGGGCAGCTCTTCCAGGCGATTGCCGAGCTCGGACATCGGGATGTTCACCGCACCGGGGACGTGCCCGGCGGCGAACTCATGCACCTCCCGCACATCGATGAGCGGCGTGTTCGACCGCTCTGCGAGTTCGGTGACGGTGATCGACTTCATGGATGCTCCTGCGACAGATGGCGGAATCGCGGGTAGAGACACAAAGCGCCCGTCCGAAGACAGGCGCTCGGTGTCTGGCCGCTTACTTCTTGTTGCGGCGCTGGTGGCGAGTCTTACGAAGCAGCTTGCGGTGCTTCTTCTTCGCCATGCGCTTGCGGCGCTTCTTGATGACAGAACCCACGGAAACCTCACTAAGTCAGGGGCTGGGCGTCGCGCAGTGCGGACACCCGGGTACGGGCAAGGAAAATGCCTCGGATCATTCTAGCAAACCCGAGCGCTCGCGCCGGACGCGCTCAGCTGACGTCCGCGATGGGACGTTGCATCGCGTCGGCGACAGCGGATTCCGGAACGCGAAAACTGCGTCCGAAGCGGATGGCTGGCAGCTCCCCAGCGTGCACCATCCGATACACGGTCATTTTCGACACGCGCATGAGTTCGGCGACCTCGGCCACCGTAAGGAACCGGACTTCTGGAACCTCGGGCATCCCACGTACCCCTTTCTGGATTGTGCACACACTCTATGGGTTGGATGGGACGCGTGTAAACCCGCGTGACTCCTGTGATCAATGAGAATCGTCGACCACGGCGAAGGCGCGGACCGGGAATGTGCCGAACCCCCTGATCGCCGGTGGTGCAGCGGTGAAGGTGGCGCCTCTCGCCGGGACCTCCTCGAGTCTCGTCAGGTGCTCGACGACGTGGACCCCCGCGGCGAGCAGGATGCTGTGAGCCGGCCGCTCTCCACCGGATTCGGTGTCATCGATGTTCAGCGAGTCGATCCCCACGATCCCGGCGCCGGAGTCCACGAGGAACCGCGCGCCGTCTTCGGTGAGGAACGGCGCACCGCGACCGTAGGCGGCGGTGCCGAAGTGGCGACTCCACCCGGTGTCGAGCAGCACGGCCGCGCCTCGGAGGTCGCGGTCGGCGAACGCGAGCGAGGCGATGCCCCGACGCTCGGCGTCCCAGGCGTCGTGGAGGTGGAAGACCTCGGCCGGTCGCGACACCAGGCTCGCGAGGTCCAGCGAAGCGAGGTCTCCGCCGTCGGCGTAGCGATGGTACGGAGCATCCAGGTACGTCCCCGTGTTGCCGATCATCGTGATGACGTCCATGGCGAACTCGGTCCCCGGCGCGTAGCGCGACCGCGAATCCTCGCGGGTGAGATGCGGGGTGATGACCGGCGTCGGCAGTCCGGGATACGTCACGAGTCCGGCTTCGATCGGGTGGCTGAGGTCGATCACCCGGGATCCTCCCGCACGTGGCGCATCGACATGGCGGCTGCCTCGATGCGGTTCCTCGACGATCCGGAGCCGCGTGATCTCGACCGCTCCCACGAGTGCGAGCCCGAGGTGGCGGACGAGCAGGAGGCCGACCTGCGTCTCGTCGATGTCGGCCCGCGGGATGTCGAGTCGGAACCCCTCGCCCCTCATGCCGCCGCCATTGGCGAACGCGATGTCGAAGTCGAAGTGCGCCCGGTACTCGATGAGTGCTGTCGTCATGCCCTCATCATGGCAAGCACCGGGGACGTCAGGCGGTCTTGCTCGCTCTCGCGACACGCTCGCCGGCGTCGCGCAGAGCCTGCCGCTCGAGCTTCCGCGCCTCGCGGAGTGCCTTCTCAGCCTCCCTGACCCGCTTCTGCGCCTCCTTGACCCGACGGTCGCCGGCGAGCTCGGCGGGGTCCGCCGAGATCCAGTCGGTTGTCTGCGCATGCGGCTCGCCCCGGTCGAGAGCGTGGATGTACTCCTCGACGCCGTCGAGGATCCGGTCCATGGCGAAGCGGAAGGGATCGGCCGGAGACGTGAACACCCCGTCGTCGATGGCCCTGCGCAGCGCCGGGAATTCGTCCGCGGTGATGACGCGATCGTAGAGATCCGACTCCCGCACGGCCACCTCGTCGGGTGTGAGACCGCTGGTCCGGGATTGCTCGGTGTACCCGGCCAGCACCGTGCCGCACCAGCGCGCGTACCCGGTCACAGCCAGTGCGACCGCGATCCGCTCCTCCGCCGTCAGAGCCGTGTCCTCGAGGGCGCCGAGGCCGGCATCGAGCCAGGCCGAGCTGTTCGGCGTGATCGGGGATCCGGTGATGGGCAGCGAGAGCATCCAGGGATGACGCTGATAGAGGAGCACCTGCTCGGTGTACAGGGCGAGCAGCTTCTCGCGCCAGCCGTCGAGCTCGCGGTGCGACTCCGGCGGGACGCCGGTCGCCTGCTCCTGCATGAGGAGAAGCAGATCGTCCTTCGCGCTCACGTAGCGATAGAGCGACATCGGGGTGAATCCCAGTGCGGCAGCGACGGCAGCCATCGAGACGGCGCCGATGCCGTCGGCGTCGGCGAGCTCGACCGCTGCGTCCACGATGCGCTCGACGCTCATCTCGCGCTTGGGTCCGCGCTGCGGATCGGCGGCGACGCCCCAGGCGAGGGCGATGCCGCGCGGCAGCTCCGGGGGCTCGGTGTCGATCATGGGCTCATCCTACTTCTGTTTATTACGTAAACAGTGTGTTACCGTCATACACACTCGCGTATTACGCACACAGTTTCGGTCGTACACAGAACCGAGGAGAGGGAAGCACCGATGAATCCCACCATCGAAGTACAGGGGCTCCGACGGGCCTTCGGCGCGAAGGCCGTCGTGGACGGCCTCGATCTCACCGTCGCGCGCGGCGAGGTGTTCGCCCTGCTCGGCCCGAACGGCGCCGGCAAGACGACGACCATCAACATCCTCACGACGCTGATGGACGCGGACTCCGGAACAGCCCGCGTCGCCGGGTTCGACACGAGGACGCACTCCACCGAGGTCCAGCGACGCATCAGCCTGACCGGGCAGTCCGCCGCGGTGGACGACGCACTCTCGGCGACCGAGAACCTGATCATGTTCTCCCGGCTCGCGGGCCTCGACAGGGTGGCGGCCCGTCGGCGGGCGGCCGATCTCATCGAACGGTTCGATCTGACGGATGCCGCGTCGCGCCGCGTCCGCACGTTCTCCGGCGGCATGCGGCGACGCCTCGACCTCGCATTGAGCTTCGTGGTGACGCCCGAGGTCCTGTTCCTCGACGAGCCGACGACGGGACTCGACACCCGGAGCAGACGTGACCTCTGGGACCTCATCCGCACGCTCGCCGCCGGCGGGACGACGGTGTTCCTCACCACCCAGTATCTGGAGGAGGCCGACCAGCTGGCCGACCGGATCGCCGTGCTGCACGACGGACGCATCGCCGCTCTCGGCACCCCTGCCGAGCTCAAGGCCCGTATCGGCGGAGACACGGTCGAACTGCACGACGCTCGCGGCGAGCTGGTCAGGGAGGTCGCCACCGACGGCAGCATCGCCGACCTGCGGCGAGCGCTCGACGTCCTCGAGGCGGAGGGCCGGGACGGCACCGTCGCCCTCCGCCGCCCCACCCTGGACGACGTCTTCCTCGCCGTCACCACCACCCGCCGAACGGAGGAGCACGCATGACCACTGCATCCCTGACCCCCGCCCCGCACGCCGCCGTCGCGCCGCGTCCACGCCTGCGCGGCGTGACCGCGGAGAGCGTCTTCGTCGGGAGGAGCCTGCGCTACTCGCTGCGCGACGGCGAATCCCTGCTCATGGCGATCCTGCTCCCCGTGATGCTCATGCTCATGTTCACCTGGGTCTTCGGCGGTGCGATCGATCCCTCCGGCGGGTACGTCGACTACGTCGTCCCCGGGATCATCCTCACCTGCGCCGGTTTCGGTGCATCGTCGACCGCTCTGTATGTCGCGACCGACATGCGCTCCGGCATCATCGACCGCTTCCGCACCATGCCCGTGCGCGCGAGCGCGGTGCTCACCGGCCATGTCGTGGCGAGCCTGCTGCGCAACCTGGTCGCCACGTCGATCGTCATCGGGGTCGGCGTGCTCGTCGGGTTCCGCCCGGAGGCGTCCCCCGCCGAATGGCTGGCGCTGGCCGGGCTGATCGCCCTGTACATCCTCGCCATCACCTACCTGTTCGCCGCGATCGGGCTCGCCGCGGGATCACCGGAGGGAGCCAACGGATACGGCTTCATCCTGCTCTTCCTGCCGTACCTCTCGAGCGCGTTCGTCCCGGTGGCGAGCATGCCGGAGTGGCTGCAGCCCGTGGCCGCGTATCAGCCGATCACCCCGATCGTCGACACCATCCGCGGCCTCCTGTCGGGTGCCACGCTGACCGTGGAGCCCTGGTGGGCGGTCGGCTGGTGCCTGACGATCCTGGCCGTGGCAGTGCTGTGGGGCTCGTGGCTGTTCCGACGAAAGGCCGCCCGACGCTGAGGAGCGAAGACGGCGAGCGGGCGACTCAGCCGGGACATAGACGACGCCGGGGATCCGCTCAGGGTGACCCCACAGACTGGCGGCACGACTCGACATGGCACCGTTCGAGTCCGCGCGGACTGGGGTCCGCGCTCTCGCCCCTGACGACCTGCCCCCCGGATCGTCAGGGGCGAGGTGCTGTCGGAAGGGCGTGGCCTCAGGCGCCGAAGCGCTTGAGAGCCGTGGCGACGACGTGCTTGGCGGATGCGGCTGCCCGACCGACGACCTCCGCCGCGTGCGCGGCTCCATCCGGCAACGGCTGACCCGGGTAGTCGATGTCCGGCGCATCGTCACCGTAGGCGTCCATGAGGAAGGGCACGAGCCAGTCGTCCACGGCTTCGAGCGGCTCGACCGCGAGACTGTAGAAGCGCCGCTGTCCGTCCTCTCGGACGCTGACGAGCTCGGCCTCACGCAGCACCTTCAGATGCTTCGACACCGTCGGCTGGCTGATGCCGAGGTCGGCCACGATCTGACTCACGCTGGTGCCGGTCTCGCCTTCGGTCGTGCGTCGCAGGAGGAGCTGGAGGATGTCGCGCCTCGTACCGTCTGCGATCACGTCGAAGATGTCCGTCATGTGATCAGGGTAGTCTCCCCCGGCACGGAGTACCATGACGAAGGCTCGGCGAACAGCGCCGCGCCACCGGGGTGCGGTGCACGGAACGAAGGGGGACGCGATGTCGGGCATCGCTTCGGCGTCGTCACCTCGACAGCGGCTTCAGAACGCCGCCTCCTGGGGCAAGCACATCATCACCTCGTCGCCCTCGCGGTTCGCGATCGTCATCTTCGCGCTCCTCATCCTCGTCTTCACAGTGCTGCTGTCGCTCCCGATCGCCTCGGCGACGCGCACCGTGACCCCGCTGGCCGACGCGCTCTTCACCGCCGTCTCGACGATCTGCGTCACCGGGCTCGCGACCGTCGACATGGCCACCTACTGGTCACCTTTCGGGCATGTGCTGATCTTCATCGGCGTGAACATCGGCGCGCTCGGCGTGCTCACCCTCGCCTCCCTGATGGGGATGCTCATCTCCAAGCGCCTGGGTCTGCGCGCCAAGCTGATGGCCGCCGGAGACACGAACCCGATGCGCGCCCACGGCGGCGTGGTCAATGAGAGCCAGACCGTGCGGCTCGGCGAAGTCGGTCAGCTGCTCACGACCGTGGCGGTCTCGGCGTTGATCATCGAGGGCGTCCTCGCGATCCTCCTCTACCCGGCGCTCGTCATGGCCGGCGTCGAACCGATCGCTGCCCTGTGGGAGGCACCGTACTTCGCCGCGATGGCGTTCACCAACACCGGGTTCGCCCCCAACGCGGGCGGTGTGGCGGTGTTCGCCGACGACTATCTCGTGTTGACGCTCCTGATGGTGGGCGTCTTCCTCGGCAGCATCGGCTTCCCGGTGATCTACACACTCGCCAAACATGTCTGGCATGTGAAGAAGTGGTCGCTGCACACGAAGCTGACGCTCGTCACGACCGTGCTGCTGTTCATCCTGGGTGCCGCGGTCTTCCTCGTGCTCGAGTACGCGAACCCGAAGACGTTCGGCTCCATGGACGCCGCGGACACGACGTTCCAAGCCTTCTTCCTGTCCGCGATGACGCGTTCGGGCGGCTTCAACGTCATCGAGATGGACGACCTGAACGGCTCGTCGCTGCTGGCGGCGAGCATGCTGATGTTCGTCGGTGGCGGCTCGGCCTCGACGGCCGGTGGAATCAAGGTGACGACGCTCGCTGTGCTGGCGATCGCCGTGTGGTCCGAGGCGAAGGGCCGTCAGTCCGTCGAAGCGTTCGGCCGCCGCATCCCGAGCGACGTGCAGCGCGTCGCCCTGAGCGTCGTGGCATGGGGCGCCACCATCGTCGCGCTCTCGACGATCATCATCGCCCAGATCACCAAGGCCGACATCAGTCATGTCCTGTTCGATGTGATCTCGGCCTTCGGCACGGTCGGACTCTCGACGGGTCTCACCGCGGAGCTGCCCGACTCCGCCTCGTACGTGCTCGCGACCACCATCTTCATGGGGCGCGTTGGTACAGTGACTCTCGCCGCGGCCGTCGCCGCGACGTCGCGAACGCAGTACTACTCACTGCCCGTGGAAAGGCCGATCGTTGGTTGAAGTCCTCCGGGGCGATGCTCCCGTCCTCGTCATCGGCCTCGGCCGGTTCGGTGCCGCATGCGCGGGCGAACTCGATCGGCTCGACCGCGAGGTGCTGGCGATCGACGACAACCTCGAGCTCGTGCAGAAGTGGTCCGACCGCGTCACGCACACCGTGCAGGCGGATGCGAAGAACATCGACGCCCTGCGGCAGATCGGCGCCCAGGACTTCCAGGTCGCCGTCGTCGCGGTCGGCTCGTCGATCGAGGCATCCGTTCTCATCACCGCGAATCTCGTCGACCTCAAGGTGCCGCAGATCTGGGCGAAGGCGGTGTCGCAGTCGCACGGTAAGATCCTCGCCCGCGTCGGCGCGAACCACGTCATCTACCCGGAGCGCGAGGCCGGCGAGCGCGTCGCGCACCTCGTCTCGGGCCGGATGCTCGACTTCATCCGCTTCGACGACGACTTCGTGCTCGCGAAGATGTACCCGCCGAAGTTCATCCGCGGCGTCGGCCTGAACGAGTCGGGTGTGCGCAGCAAGTACAAGGTGACCGTGGTCGGCGTGAAGAGCCCGGGCAAGCCGTTCCGCTATGCCGAGGCGAACACCATTGTCACGAACCACGACCTCATCATCGTCTCGGGCACCAACAGCGACATCGAGCGCTTCGCCGCACTCGACCGCTGAGCCGCACTCGGCCGCTGAGCCGTCGTCGAGCTCAGGCGTCGATGTCCAGGGTGACGTCGACGGTGTCGTCCACGCCGATGCCCTCGTCATCCTGGAGCCTCTTCTTGACGGGGACGATGTAGCCGCCGTCCTTCGGCCACAGAGCCGTGGAGACGGTCGTGCCGCCGATCGTGACGGACGCGGGGATCATGCCCCACCCATAGGTCACGACCGCTGCGATCTCGCCGATCAGCTCGCTCTCGGCGGGCGGCACGGTGACGAAGTGGAACGGCGCGGGTCCGCGCCAGTACCAGATGTCACCCGTGAACCGCAGCCGCACGTCAGGCTCCGGACGCGAGCTCCCTGGCTCGCGCGAGGGCGGCGTCCGCAGCATCCGAGAACGTGCGATCCAGGTGCGCGTCCTGCAGCACGGCCACGGCCCGCTCGGTCGTGCCCTTCGGGCTGGTGACCCTGCGGCGCAGCTCGGACGGCGCTTCGCCCGAGGCCTCGAGGAGGGCGGTGGCGCCGATGAACGTCTGCTCGGCCATGAGTCGGGCCTCGGCGTCTCCGAAGCCCAGGCCGATGGCCGCCTTCGTGAACTCCTCGATCAGGAGGAAGACGTACGCGGGGCCCGATCCGGAGATCGTGGAGAGCGCATCGATCTGGGACTCGGGCACCTCGATGACCGCGCCGACGGTCTCGAACAGACTGCGCACGAGCGCGAGGTCGTCGGCCGATGCGGCGGAGCCCGCGGCGAGACCGGTGACCGCCTTGCCGACGGTCGCCGGCGTGTTGGGCATCGACCGGATGACCCGTGCCTCCTCGCCGAGCACGCTCGCGAAGGTCTCGAGCGTCACGCCCGCCGCGAGGCTCACCACGATCGCGTCGGGTGCGAGCACGGGCCGGATCTCGCGCAGGAGGTCGGGCACCATCGCGGGCTTGACGCCGACGAGCACGATCCTCGCCGACGCGGCCGCCTCGCTGTTGCCGTCGGGCGACTCCGACAGCGCGATGCTCGTGACGCCGTCGAGCCCGTCGAGGGCATCGGCCTTCTCGCGAGTGCGGTTGGTGGCGGTGATCCCCTCGACGCGGATGCCGGAGGCGACCACGCCACGGAGGATCGCACCGCCCATCGAACCGGCACCGAGGAACGCGAGAGCGGGAAGCGAATCAGCCATGTCGTCATCCTACGGCGGGCTCACCCCGTGCCGGCGGACGAGCCGATCTAGACTCGACGCATGAGTGCATCGGGCGGCAGCAAGGCGATCATCGCGGCATTCCTGGCCAACCTCGGCATCGCGCTGGCGAAGTTCGTCGCGTGGGCTCTCTCGGGATCCGCGTCGATGCTCGCCGAGGCGATCCACTCCGTCGCTGACTCCGGCAACCAGCTGCTCCTCATGCTGGGCGGCCGCAAGGCGAGGCGCGAGGCCGATCGTGCGCATCCGTTCGGATACGGCCGCGAGCGCTACGTCTACGCATTCGTCGTCTCCATCATCCTGTTCTCGGTCGGTGGGCTGTTCGCCATCTACGAGGGCGTCGACAAGCTCACGCATCCGCATGAGCTCGACCAGACCTGGTGGTGGCTGCCGATCGTCGTGCTCGTCGTCGCGATCGGCCTCGAATCGTTCTCGTTGCGCACCGCCGTGCGCGAGAGCAATCTCGTCCGCGACAAGGGTCAGTCGTGGGTGTCGTTCGTGCGACGCGCCAAGGCCCCCGAACTGCCGGTGGTGCTCCTGGAGGATGTGGGTGCGCTCACCGGTCTCACGTTCGCCCTCCTCGGCGTCGGCCTCACCGTCATCACGGGCAACCCGGTCTTCGACGCGGTCGGCACCCTGATGATCGGCACACTGCTCGTGCTCATCGCGATCGTGCTGGGGGTCGAGACCAAGAGCCTCCTCGTCGGCGAAGGCGCGACGGTCGCCGACCACGACCGCATCGTCGACGCGATAAACGCGGGCGACGAGATCGAGAAGATCATCCACATGAAGACCCTCTACCTCGGACCGGACGAGCTCATGGTCGCCGCGAAGATCGCGCTCAGCGCCGACAAGCCCCTGCGCGAGGCCGCGGGAGACATCGACGCGATCGAGGCGCGGATCCGCGAAGCGCTGCCCATCGCGCGTGTCATCTACATCGAGCCGGATGTCTACCGCCCGTCGCTCGACCCCGAGCCCTCGACGGACGTCTTCGTGCTGAAGTCCTCGGACTGACGAACGCCGCTCCGACTACCGACGCTGTTCGAAGAACTCGCGCAGCAGGGCGGTGGATGCGTCCGCCTCGACACCGCCCACGACCTCGGCACGGTACGGCAGGCGGCGATCACGGAGCAGGTCGTACATCGAGCCCGCAGCTCCCGCCTTGTCGTCCCACGCGCCGAACACGACCCGGCTGACGCGCGACTGCAGGATCGCCCCCGCGCACATCACGCAGGGTTCGAGGGTGACGACGAGCGTGTGCCCCTCCAGGTTCCAGGAGCCGACGGATGCCGCCGCTCGGCGCAGCGCCTCCACCTCGGCGTGCGCGGTGGGGTCCCCCGTCGCCTCGCGGTCGTTGCGGCCCTCGGCGACGACCCGCCCTTCCGGGTCGAGCACGACCGCGCCGACGGGCACCTCGGATGCCGCCGCAGCGACCGAGGCGAGCTCGAGCGCGCGACGCATACCGCGGACATCGGCGGAGGTCATGCGTCGAGCCTATGGCAGAGCGCCGCGGGTACCGGGGCATCCGATGTCGTGCGCGAGCGTGCGGCGCATTAGCCTGTAACCATGCGTGTTCACGTCGCCGACCACCCCCTCGTCACCCACAAGCTCACGGTTCTGCGCGACAAGCGCACTCCTTCGCCCGTGTTCCGTCAGCTGACGGAGGAGCTGGTGACACTGCTCGCCTACGAGGCGACCCGCAACGTCAAGGTCAGCCCGATCGAGATCACGACGCCCGTGACGACGACGACCGGTGTGAAGATCTCCGAGCCCCGCCCCATCGTCGTGCCCATCCTGCGCGCCGGTCTCGGCATGCTCGAGGGGCTCGTCAAGCTGCTTCCGACCGCCGAGGTGGGGTTCCTCGGCATGGTCCGCGACGAGACCACGTTCGAGCCCACGACGTACGCCGAGCGTCTTCCCGACGACCTCAGCGACCGTCAGTGCTTCGCGATCGACCCGATGCTCGCGACCGGCGGCTCGCTCGCCGCGGCGATCCAGTTCCTCTTCGACCGCGGCGCCAAGGACGTGACCGCGATCTGCCTGCTCGGCACGCCCGAGGGCGTGGCCGCGATCGAGGCCCTCGTCGGAGATCGCGACGTCACGCTCGTGCTGGGTGCCCTCGATGAGCGTCTCAACGAGAAGGGCTACATCGTGCCCGGGCTGGGCGACGCGGGCGACCGGCTCTACGGCACCGTCTGACGCGTCCGCCCGCTAGTCGAGCAGCGCCACGCCGAAGCCTGCGACGACGTCCCGCACCTCGACGAGGTAGCGCTGCGCCTGCTCGGTGAGCGGGATCGCGGTGCGTCCGACCCATCCGATCTCGATGCGCTCGTCGACGTCGAGGGGCACGGCGACGATCTCGGGGTCGAGGTCGTCGCTGATGATCCCGGTGGAGATCGTGTAGCCGTCGAGTCCGATCATGAGGTTGAAGATCGTCGCCCGATCGGAGACCCTGATCTCCTGTGCGCTCGACAGCGTCGAGAGGATCTCCTCCGCGAAGTAGAAGGAGTTGTTCGCCCCCTGATCGAAGGTGAGCCGTGGCAGGCCGACGAGGTCGTCGAGGGTCGCGCGTTCCCGAGAGGCGAGCGCGTTCCGGCGTGAGACGAAGATGTGCGGCTCGGCGATGAAGAGCGGATGGAACGCGAGACCCGAGTCCCGCAGCAGCTTGTCGATGACGTTCCGGTTGAAGTCGTTGCGGAAGAGGATGCCGAGTTCGCTGCGGAGCGTCCGCACGTCTTCGATGATGTCCCAGGTGCGGGTCTCCCTCAGCGAGAACTCGTACTCGGCCGCGCTCGTGCCCTTGACCATCCGCACGAACGCGTCGACCGCGAAGGAGTAGTGCTGCGTCGACACGCCGAGGAGACGCCGCGACGGCGGCCGACCCAGGTATCGCTGCTCGAGGAGCTCCGCCTGCTCGACGACCTGCCGGGCGTAACCGAGGAACTCCGAGCCGTCGGTGGTGAGGGTGATCCCTCTGGCCGAGCGGACCAGCAGCGCACGCCCCACTCGACTCTCGAGATCCTTCATCGCCGCGGACATGGTGGGCTGCGCCACGTAGAGCATGTCGGCCGCCGCGGTGATGGATCCTTCCGCCGCGACCTCGATGAAGTACTGGAGCTGTTGCAGCGTGATCCCGCTCGATCGCCTGGGCATAGAAGAAGCCTATAGCACCGCATAGCGGAGGCGAGTTACCCGATGACTGCACCGTGCCTGCACGATGGGAGCACAGCTCTCACGAGGCCGATTCGGCCTCTCCCATCCCGGATTGGCCCTCATGGCGAACGACATCACGTTCAGCATCACCACCACGCGCTTCGACGAGGACTACGCGCCGTCGGACAGTTCGCGCATCACGACCAACTTCGCCAATCTCGCCCGCGGCGAGCGTCGCCAGGAGAACCTTCGCAGCGCGTTGTCGATGATCGACCGCCGATTCAACGATCTGGCGCCCGGCGACGATGCCCATCGTGACCGCTACACCGTCGAGCTCGACATCGTGTCCGTGCAGCTGCGATTCGCCGACGGCGCGGATCGGGAGTTCCCCGTCCTCGAGGTGCTCGACATCCACATCGTCGACCGACTCACCGGGGAGCGCCACCAGGGAATCGTGGGGAACAACTTCTCCTCCTACCTCCGCGACTACGACTTCAGCGTGCTCCTCCCCGCGGCGAGCGCGGCCGCCGGCGGATTCGCGACTCCGGACGACTTCGGCGTCCTGCACGGCAAGCTCTTCCAGCACTTCGTCGAGTCCGACGCCTATCGGGAGCGTTTCTCGACGCTGCCAGTGATCTGCATCAGCGTCTCCACCAGCAGGACGTACCGACGCACGGGCACCGTGCATCCCGTGCTCGGCATCGAGTACGTCCAAGACTCCTTCTCGCTCACCGACGAGTACTTCGGGAAGATGGGATTGCAGGTGCGGTACTTCATGCCGCGCGGCAGTGTCGCCCCGCTGGCCTTCTACTTCCGCGGTGACCTTCTCGGCGACTACTCCGATCTGGCGCTCATCGGCACGATCAGCACGATGGAGACGTTCCAGAAGATCTACCGCCCCGAGATCTACAACGCGAACGCCCCCGCCGAGAGCGTGTACCGTCCGAGCCTCGAGCACGAGGACTATCGGCACACGGAGGTCACGTACGACCGCGACGAGCGCAGCCGGCTCGCAGTCACCCAGGGGCGCTACGCGGAGGAGCACTTCGTCACGCCGCACCGGCGCGTGCTGGACCAGTGGGCCGCCAGCTACCCCGCGCCCGTCCGATGACCGTCGAAGGATCGACGACCGTGCCGACTCTGCTCCCCACCTCGATCGTCGGCAGTCTTCCCAAGCCCGCGTGGCTCGCGAGGCCGGAGGTGCTCTGGTCGCCGTGGGAGCTCGAGGGCGACGCGCTCATCGAGGGAAAGCAGGACGCCCTGCGCGCTGCGGTGCAGGAGCAGCGCCGACGCGGCATCGACATCGTCAGCGACGGGGAGCAGACCCGTCAGCACTTCGTCACCACCTTCATCGAGCATCTCGACGGGGTCGATTTCGAGAACCGCGAGACCGTCCGCATCCGCGACCGCTACGACGCGAGCGTGCCCACCGTCGTGGGTGCGGTGAGCCGTCGCAAGCCCGTGTTCGTGGATGACGCGGCGTTTCTGCGACAGCAGACCGATCAGCCGATCAAGTGGGCGCTTCCGGGGCCGATGACGATGATCGACACCCTGTCCGACCACCACTACCGCAGTCGCGAGAAGCTGGCGTGGGAGTTCGCGACCATCCTCAATCAGGAGGCTCGGGAGCTCGAGGCGGCGGGGGTGGACGTCATCCAGTTCGACGAACCGGCGTTCAACGTCTTCTTCGACGAGATGAAGGACTGGGGCGTCGCCGCTCTCGAGCGGGCCACCGAAGGACTGCGTGCGGAGACGGCGGTTCACATCTGCTACGGCTACGGGATCACGGCGAACAACGAGTGGAAGGCGACTCTGGGGTCGGAGTGGAGGCAGTACGAGGAGTCGTTCCCGCTTCTGCAGCAGTCCAGCATCGACATCATCTCGCTGGAGAGTCATCACTCGAACGTGCCCATGGACCTCATCGAACTCATCCGCGGCAAGAAGGTCATGCTCGGGGCGATCGATGTGGCGAATGAGGCGATCGAAACCCCCAAGGAAGTCGCCGACACCCTTCGGCGAGCGCTCGAGTTCGTCGACGCGGAGCTGCTCATCCCCAGCTCCAACTGCGGCATGGCTCCCCTGCCGAGGCGTGTCGCGCTCGACAAGCTGAGCGCCCTCGCGGCGGGGGCGCGCATCGTCCGCGAGGAACTCGCCGCCAGCGGCGCCTGACTCAGACCAGCAGGAGGTAGCCGCGCTCGTCGCCGTAGTGGGTGAAGCCGGCCCGGGCGAGGATCGGCGCAGACGTCGCCGTGCGCCCTTTGACGAGGGCCGTCTGCGCGCCCAGCGTCGCGCTCGCGCGCAGCCGCTCAGCGAGGACGGCTCGGTAGGCGCCTCTGCCGCGGTCCTCCTCGAGCGTCGCCGCACCCCAGAGGCGGACGAATCCGTCGACGATCGTGCACCCGCCGGTGCTGACCGCCCGGCCGTCCGCGTCGAGTCGGGCGAGAACGCGGAGCTGTGTGCCGGCCTCCAGGGCCGAGGTGACCTCGTCGAGTTCGACCCGCAGACCTTCTTCGTCGAGCGGCTGCTGCTGCCACACCGGCACGTTGATCGCGTCGACTTCGCGCACCTGATCGAGTGTGCGTACGACCTCGGCGGTGACCCCGTCGGGCACCTCGACGTCCGCCCCTCCGAGGGGGCGAGCGAAGACGGCGACGGTGTCGAAATGTTCCGCTCCGCGGCGACGCAGCTCTTCTTCGAGATCGGGACGGTCCGAGGCGTTCGTCCAGAACCGCAACTCGCTCTCGCTCCGTGATCGGGTGTACTCGATGGCATCATCGAGTACCGTCGCGGGGTCGGCATCCGAATCGACCTGCGAGCCCCTGACTCCCCCGCCGAACCGCTCGGGATATCGGACGAGCTGGAGGTGGCCCTTATGCTGCTCGCTGCCGCGGGGGAACCAGACCCAGGCTGCCGACGCGCGGAGAACGTCTTGGGTCGTGTGTGCAGTCATCGTTCTCTTTTCAGTCGGCCGCGCCGACGAGTCGGGCGAAGGCGCTCAGCCGAGCCACGCCGTCCGGGGTCCGCGGGAGATCATCGAGCAGTGCCGGCGAATGGATGAGATAGGCCACGACCTGCGCTCGCGAGATCGCGACGTTGAGGCGGTTCTGCAGCAGCAGGAACTCGGGCCCGCGGGGCGCATCCCTTCCGCTGGATGCCGCGAGGGTGGTGATCGACACCACCGCCTCCTTGCCCTGGAAGTTGTCGACGGTGCCCACCGGGACATCGGGGAACCCCGCCGCGGCGAGCGCATCATGGACGGTCTGGCGCTGGGCGTTGTAGGGGGCCACGACGATGATGTCGCACTGCGACAGCGGCCGGACCGAGGCCTGCGCATCGTTGTCGGTGAATCGCCGCCCGAGGAGGTCACGGACCAGGGCCACGACCTGCTCCGCTTCCTCCGTCGACTGCGTGGCGTTTCCGCGGTGCCGAAGAGGGAGCACGTGCAGCCCGGGCTCGATGCCTTCGATCGACCGCAGCTCCGTGCCGGGCGCGGAAGCGAGCTGCCCCGCGTACGCGAGTCTCGACACCGGCGAGGCGACCGAAGGATGCATCCGCCACGAGCGAGCCAGGAAATACCCGTAGTCGGGTCGCACGACGGCGTCGCCGTCCATGACCCACCCGAGCGCGGACGTGTCGACGGGTTCTGGATGTGCTCCTTGACTGACCTGCGGCAGCTGCTGTGGGTCCCCGAGCAGCAGCAGCCGCTGAGCGCCCGCGGCGACGGCGATCGTGGAGGCGAGCGAGAACTGCCCGGCCTCGTCGACGACGAGCAGATCGAGACCCCGTCGATCGACGCGCGACGTGTTGCTGAAGTCCCACGCGGTGCCGCCCACGACGGCGCCGTGCTCGGCATGCTCGGCGAGGAAAGTCGCCATGCCGTTCTTCGGCATCACGGTGTAGGACGGGGCCGATGCGGGGTCCTTCGGCGCCTTCGCGACCTGCGACGCGGGGACGCCGTCGGCGACGATCCGCTCGAGGAGATTCTCGATGATCGCGTGCGACTGGGCCACGACGCCGACGGTGAAGCCGTGTTCCTGGACGAGTCGAGCGATCACCTGGGATCCCGTGTACGTCTTGCCCGTTCCCGGAGGGCCCTGCACGGCGAGGTAGCTGTGGTCGAGGTCGAGGACGGCCCGGACGATCGCGTCGACGGTGCCGCCACCCTGGGTCGGCAGCGGGCCGCCGGAGCGGGTGCGCGGGGGGATCCGCCGCAGGACGTCCGTCGCCGCGTCGTGAGGGAAGTCGGGCGCGGCGGCATGAACCGTGTCGGCCCACTCGTCGATCGCGCCCTGCAGCGAGACGACCCTCGGCGGCGCGGCGGGGGTCAACGCGACGGGCAGCTCGTCCCACGTCTGGCCCTGGATCGCCGTCTCGGTGATGAGGTATCCGTCGTCGAGCACTTCGGCGACGGTGACGGTGTGCGGTGCGTGGACCGCCCGCGACGGCACGTCGATGTCGAACGGGGCCGGCACCTCGTAGAGGGCGAACGGCTGCGCCCCCGGGCCGAGAGTGGTGCCGGGCGAGACCTCGCCCCGGATCTCGATGTCCCGCGACATCACCCGTCGCCCCTCGCCGATGCTCCAGTCTCGACTCACCACCGACGAGCCGGCGTCGACGCGGACCACGTCACGAGTGGTCTCCCACATGGTGACCGGCTCACGGAGCCGCTGGAAGTGCGACACCCAGAAGCTCTTCGCCTCACGGGGGAAGTAGTCGATGGCTGCGGCGGCGATGCGATGCAACTGCCCGTCGCCGCCCGCCACGACGGCACGCTCCGCGTCGGCGAGAAGCGCCACCGACCGCGGGGACGGCTCGTAGATGATCTCGTCTGCCTCGTCCGGTGGAGCCGGGTTCACACCCTCTCTGCGGGCGATGTCGATGAGCCAGTTTCGCAGCCGCCTGGTCGAGACGCAGTCGTAGCGGTTGTAGTCGGCGAGGTCTGCGAACACCTCGTCCGCCTCGTGCTGCGCCCCTGCCGCCACCAACTCGCGGGCTGCGACGTACTGCACGATCGAGTCGTCGCCCTTCTGGACGTCGCTGGTGCGCACGTCCTCTCCCATGTAGAGCGGCTCGAGCTTCTTGATCGAGTAGGAGCGAGAACCCACCCGCACCGTCCTCAGGACGAGCGGATACAGGTCGACGAAGACGCCCTCGCGCAGCAGCCGGTCGACCTCGCCCTCTCGAACCCCGTGTCGAGCCGCCATCGCGACGAGATGCGACGTCTCGTAGGGGGCGTAGTGGTAGATGTGCATGCCGGGATGCGTCTGGCGTCGCAGCTTCACGAAGTCGAGGAACCGCTCGAACGCCACACGCTCGGCCGCGAAGTCGTGCGCCCAGAGAGCCGTGTACTGATCGTCGTTGTCGACCCATCCGAACAGGTAGTCGATCCCCCACTGCACATGACCGTCGGGCGCCGGCTCCGTGTAGAGCGGGTCACCCTCGAAGTCGAAGAAGATATCGCCGTGACTGGGTACGGGCAGGGTGTGGATGGCCGCCGCATAGTGCACGTCGTAGGTGGTCTCGCCCTCGGCGTCGGCGCGGAGCTGCAGCCTGGCCTGGGCACGCAGCCCCTCGAACGTGTCGGTGTTCATGCCCGACGGCGCATCGGTCGCAAGGGCGAGCGCGTCGATGGTCTCGATTCCTGCGGCGCGCAGCCGTGCACGCTGCACGGGTCGCATGCGAGCGACCATGAGCAGGTCCCGATGGGCGACCACCTGCTCCTCGCACGTCGCGCACCGACCGCAGGCGACGATCTCGAGGTCGCCTCGGTCGTCGCCCCACGCGAGCGGCTCACCATCAGCCGAGGAGTCGATGCGGCGGTCCGCTATCAGCGCCCGGAGCCGTGCTCGGCGGACCTGGAAGAGAGGGAGGAGGTCGTCCACCGAGTGGGTGCTCAGCGTGCCGTCGCCGAGGATCAGATCGACCTCGTCGGAGCGCGGGATGCCCAGCCGGTCGAGCTGGTCGACGTATGCCGCGAGCTGCATGAGCGCCGTCACCCTTGCGGTGCGGGCGAGCTTGGAGTCCTGCACCCGCCAACGGCCGTCATCGTCGCGCTTCAGGAAGTCGGCGAAGCCGACGAACTCGGGTGTGGCGAAGGCCGCCTGGAAGACGATGAGCGCGTCAGAGCTCAGCGCCCTGATCGTCTCTTCGACGGCCGCCGCGAGCGCCTCTGCGTCGACGGACGAGACCTTCTCGATGCGGAGCACCCGGTCGTCACCGAGATCGTCGATGTACCGCGCGAGCACGTTCTGCTCGTGCACGTCGCCGAGCTGCGCCGCCCTCGCGAGAGTCGCGTCCTCCGGCTCCTCCACCACGGGAACGCGACCGAGCTTCGCGTCGATCGCCCGACACCACGCGTATTCGCATTCCGCAGCCGCCTTGAGGTCGCTGGCGCTCCAGATGACGCGCTGCGTCTGGGTGTCGATCCGCACGATTCTCCCGTTCCCTCGGATGCTTCGACACTAGCCGCGGCATCCGACACGGGCGTTCAGCAGCGGTGTCGCCTCAGCGCCACCAGGTGTCTTCGGGCGTGACGGGGAGGTGCCTCTTGTGCTGCGTCGCGAGATAGCGCGCCTCGATGCGTCCGGCGACCTCGGGGTCGACCTCCCGGCCCTCGAGGAAGTCGTCGATCTGCTCGTAGGTCAGACCGAGCTCGTCCTCGTCCGAGCGGCCGGGCTGGCCGTCGAGGAGGTCGGCGGTCGGCACCTTGTAGGCGAGCTGCTCCGGTGCGTCGAGCAGGAGGAGCAGCGAGCGCCCCTGCCGCTTCGTGAGACCGGCCAGCGGCAGGACGTCCGCGGCGCCGTCGCCGAACTTCGTGTAGAACCCTGTCACGGCCTCAGCCGCGTGATCGGTGCCGATGACGAGCAGGCCGTCGTGACCGGCGAGGGCGTACTGCGTCACCATGCGCAGTCGAGCCTTGATGTTGCCGCGGTTGAAGTCGCTGATATCGCTCGTGACGGCGAACTCGATGTCCTCTTCGACGCCGTCCACGCCGTTCTGGATGTTCACCTCGACCGACGCGTCGGGGGCGATGAACTCGAGTGCGGCAGCAGCATCGGCCGCATCCTTCTGCACCCGATAGGGCAGCCGGACCGCGAGGAACTTCGCCTCACCGCCCTCAGCGCGCACCCGTTCGACGGCGAGCTGTGCGAGGCGTCCTCCCAGCGTGGAATCCTGCCCGCCCGAGATGCCCAGCACGAACCCCTTCGCGCCGGTCGTTCGCAGGTAGTCGGCGAGGAACCGCACGCGGCGCTCGAGTTCGGCCTCGGGATCGATCTCGGCCTTCACACCGAGTGCTTCAGAGATCTGCTGCTGCAGGGTCATGTGTTCCTCCGGTCTGCCCGACGTCAGTATCCTCCCCCAGTGTTACACCGAGATGACGTCGGTCGCACGCGCTTGACTTCGCGGCGGACGATACACCTGGCAGGATGGCGGAGTGAAGCTTCTCGTCGCAGCCATGGCCTCCGAACTCGCAGCGTTCCCGGAGGATCTCGAGGGATTCGACCAGCTCGTCACCGGCGAAGGCAAGATGCAGGCCGTGTTCGCCCTCACCCGTGCCCTCGACGCCAGGGAGTACTCCGAGGTGGTGGTCGTCGGGACCGCGGGCGGGATCGACCCTGAACTCGATGCGACAGTGCACGAGATCGGCAGCGCACTGCAGCATGACGTGTTCGACCTCGACGGTGTCGCCGGTCACCACGTGTCTCTGCCCGCGCGGGTGCACACCGGCAGGGAGGGCGTGCTGATCGCGACCGGCGACAGCTTCGTCGGCAACGCGGGGCTCACCGCCGACATCCGCCTGTCCGGCGCAGGACTCGTCGACATGGAGACCTACGCGTACATCTGGGTCGCCGACCAGTTCGGAGTGCCGATCCGCGCGTTCCGCGCGATCTCCGATCGGGCCGAGGATGGCGCGCTCGTCGACTTCCGCGAGGCGATCGCTCGGTGCAGCGTGCAGCTGCGTGACGCGATCCGCCGCGAGTACGGCGTCTGAGAACGGACGTCCGCCGGAGGCGGGTCTGCGACGACGTCGGCGTGAGCCTCAGCGCATCTCGATGACGCTCGGTCCGCTCGCCAGCGCACGCACGGAGATCTGAGCCGGGATCTGCTCCTGCATCGCCTCGACGTGGCTGATCACGCCGACGGTGCGCCCGCCCTGGCGCAGTTCGTCGAGGGTGCGCATCGCGACGTCGAGGGTGTCGCCGTCGAGCGATCCGAACCCCTCGTCGATGAAGAGCGTGTCGAGTCGGATGCCGCCTGCGCGCGCGGTGACGACCTCGGCGAGTCCCAGAGCGAGGGCCAGGGAGCTGAGGAACGTCTCGCCGCCGGAGAGCGATTGCGCGGGGCGCGTCTGACCGGTGAACGCGTCGAACACGACGATGCCCAGACCCGATGCCGCCCCTCGCGCCGCGAGCGCGTCGGAGTGCCGCAGCCGGTAGCGGCCGGAGGACATGTCGTCGAGACGTCGGTTCGCGGCATCGACGATCTCCTCCAGCTCGGCCGCCAGGACGAAGGTCTCGAGCGTCATCTTGCGGGTGTTGGCGCCTCGACCGGCGATCGTGTCGGCGAGACCTCTGAGGGTCTCGAAGTCCGCGGCGTCGGCCGCGGTGCGCGCATGCTCGTCGGCGGCGGCGGCGATCAGGGCGGTGAGCTGCTCCGCCGTGCCTGCGGCTCGACTCGCGGCGTCGACGGCGTTCGACCAGCCGTCTCGCGCCGCTCGTGCCGCGTGCTCCGCCGGCGCCGGGTCGATCGGCTCCTCGGGCAGGGTCCGCAGTTCGAGGTCGAACAGGATCTCCCGTTCCTTCTCCCGCTGGACGGCATGCTGTGTGATGCGCGACTCGAGAGCCGCCTGCTCGGCACCGGATCGGAGCGCCGCTTCGGCGGCCGATGGATCGTCGAACTCCGAGGCGGCGAGCGCGACCTCCTGGTCTGCGAGGGCGGTCACGGCCGCGTCGTCCTTGCGCGCGCGCTCGGCGGCGGCGTCGACCAGCGCGGACGCCGCGTCGATCTCGGCGCTGATCGAGGCCAGTCGCGCGGCGACCGTGGCGAAGGGCCCTCGCGCTTCGGCGACGGCCGTCTGCGCATCGGCGAGTCGCTGGGTGAGCACGGCCTGGGTTTCGCGCGCGGCGGCGAGAGCCGTGGCGTCTTTCTCGCGGTCGTCGTCGAGACGGCGGATACGCGTCGCGAGCGAGGTCACATCGTCGTCCAGCTCCTTCTGCCGGTCGGCTGCGGCGATGGCTTCGTCGAGCAGCGTCGTGGCGCTCTCCCGTTCGGCCGCCGCCACGTCGACCGACCGGCCGTCTGCCCGGGTGCGCGCCGCCGCGAGCTCCACCCGCAGTGCCGACGAGCGCTCGGCCGCGTCTGCTTCCGCTCGTGCTGCGCGATCGCGCCGGGCCTCCGCCTCGTCGACGTCTTCGGCCGACACGGGATCGGAATGGGCGGCGATCGCCGGATGCTCGTGGGCGCCGCAGACGGGGCAGGCGTCTCCCGGCCTCAACCCGGCCGCGAGTTCGCCGGCGAATCCGTCCAGCCGTCGCTGCCGGAGGCTCGCGAGTTCAGCCTGCGCGGCGGCCAGCGCGGAGCTGGCATCGGCGAGACCTCGGTCCGCCGCCGTCTGCTCGGCCTCGAGTGCCACCGCCCGCTCGGCCGCCGAGAGGCGGTCGGTCGCCGCCTGTCGCGCCGTGGCCAGGTCGTCGGCGCGATCGGCGAGTCGACGCACCGCGTCGCGTTCGACGATCAGCTGCTCGAGCTGCTCGGGAAGCGACGAGCGCTCCGCGTCCCGAGCCTTCGCGCGGGCCTCGGCCGATGCGACGGCGTCCGCTGCGCGCGCGAGTTCGGACTCGAGCTCGGGAACGGACCGTTCGAGATCGTCCGCGCGTTCCCAAGCACCGAGCTGGCGGGTGCGTCCTGAGATCCACGCAGCGAGGTCGTCGGTGCCCGTCTCGACGTCCAGCGCGTCCCATGTCTCGCGGGCCGCAGCCTCGACCACTCGCGCGGCCTCCTGCTCCGCGCGCGCCTTGGTCGCCGCGGCGATGGGAGCGCGCAGCGCTTCCGCGGCACGGGCAGCCTCCCATTCCGACCGTGCGGCCGCGATGAGCGACGCCTCGGCGTCGAGTCGTTCGAGAGCCGCCCTCGCCCGGTTCCTCTCGGCCTGTGCGCGCAGGTCTTCGCGCAGCGCCGCGAGCGCGGCGTCCGCCTCCGCGAGCGTCTGCTCCGCATCGGCCCGCTCTGCTGCTCGGCGTTCGGCCCGGTAGTCGGCGCGCGCCTGGGCGCGGCGCAGCGCGTCGAGACGCTCGTCGGTCGTCGCGCCGGTTCGCACCTGTTCAGCGGAGGGATGCCCCTCCGCCGATTCCGCGTCGAGGTCAGAGCCGAGATCCGCCGCCGACACGAGCCGCTCCCCCTCGTCGAGGCGCGCCGACACCGTGGCGAGGCGCGTACCGAGAGCCTGCTCGGCTGCCCTGCGTCGCTCGTCGAACCGCGCCTGCACGTTCTCGAACCGCTCGGTGCCGAACAGCCGTCGCAGCAGGGCCTGGCGCTCCTTGCTGCCGGCCAGCAGGAACTCGGAGAAGCGATTCTGCGCGAGCAGTATGACTTGCAGGAACTGCTCGCGGCTGAGCTGCAGGATCTCGTCGAGCTCGTAGGCCGCCTCGCGCTCCTTCGCCGCCAGCCCGATCCACTGGCCTCCGACGAGTGCGTCGAGCTGCACTGCGGCGGCCTGCATCGTCATGCCGCCGCCACGCTTCTTCGGTCGCTCGTATTCGGGCGAGCGCGAGACGCGATACCGTCCGGCCGGGGTGCTGAACTCGACGACGACCTCGGTGGCGTCGTCGGGCTCGCAGTGGTCGCTGCGCAGTCGCTTGTCACCGCTCTCATATCGAGGGACGCCGCCGTACAGGGCGAAGCAGACCGCATCGAGGATGCTCGACTTCCCTGCGCCGGTGCGCCCCGCGATCAGGAAGATGCCGTCATCGGCGAACGCGTCGAAATCCACCTTCTGGCGGTCACGGAAGGGACCGAATCCCTCCACCTCGAGTCGATGCAGCTGCATCAGGACATCTCCTCCGCCGTCGAGGCGTCAACCGGCCCGGTCATCACGCGGTCAGACCAACGCCTCGGCGCGCACTCGATCGTCGAGCACCTCTCTGATCAGCTCGCTCTCGCGTTCGCTCGGCCCGTGACCCCCGCGCACGTGCTCGAGGAAGGCGTCGATCCGCTCCGTGTCCGTGACAGCGCCTCGGAGCCGCTCCGCGTATGAGCGCTCCACGCGGTCCGCATCGACGGAGGGCTGGTGCTGCACCATGGCGCAGTGTGGAAAATGCTCACGGAGTCGGCGCATCGGCTCGGTCTGAGCGAGTGCGTCGGTGTACACCGCGAACACCCAGTCATCGGCGTGCGCGGCGACGTTGTCGGCCGAGAGGATCTCGTCGAGGGTTCCCGTGAGCGTGACGAGGCGCCGCGGCACGGGGAGGTCGATCCACTCGACCGCGGCGAGGCCTGACGCGTCGAGATCGACGAGCCAGGATCCGCGCGGCTTGTGCTGCTCACCGAAGCTGTAGTGCAAGGGGGCACCCGAGTAGCGCACACGCTCGCTGACCTGCTGACGACCGTGGATGTGTCCCAGCGCGACGTAGTCGGGTCCGTCGAAGACCGAGAGCGGGACCACGTCGAGCCCTCCCTGACGGACCTCGCGCTCGAGGCCGATCGTCGCGTCGACCCCGGCCGCGAAGCAATGGGCGATCGCCACCGACCGCCCGGTGTGCTCCCGCATCCCGGCCCGGACGAGGTCCATGGCGTGCGCGAGGGTCTGCGCCTGCGTGCGCAGTTCGGTGCCGCTCCAGTGCTGACGCACGATGGCCGGCTCGAGATAGGGGATGCCGTAGAAGTGCACGGGACCGTCGTCGTCCGCCAGCGTCACCGGGGTGCCGATCGAGAGCGGATCGGTGAGCACGTGGATGCCGTCGCGCAGCAGGCGTGCCTGGAAGCCGAGCCGTGCGGCGGAGTCGTGGTTGCCGCTCGTGACGATCACTCGTGCGCCCGTCTCGTGCAGCGCCACGAGCGCATCGCCGAGCAGCGTGTAGGCGGGCCCCGCCGGCGTCGCCGAGTCGAACACGTCGCCGGCGACGATCACGACGTCGACGTCGTTCTCGCGCACCTGCGCGGTGAGCGCGTCGAGGACCTCGGCCAGCGCGTCCATGGTCGAGTTGCCATGGAACGTGCGGCCGATGTGCCAGTCGGAGGTGTGCAGGATTCGCATATTCATACGGTACGAACCACCACCGACATTCGGTCCGAGGCGTGCCGCGGCAGCCGTTCCCCGACCCGCAGCCGAACGGTGCAGGGGTCGGGGAACGGGTTCGCTCGTCCGGGGTTCAGTGGGCGCCCACCGCGGCTTCCGTCCGCACGGGCATCAGCTCGCTCTTCGAGCCCCGCACCATCGATGCGGCGATGACCGCGCCGACCACCATGAGGATCGACGCGACGATGAAGATCCAGCCGTACGCGTCGGTGAGACGCCACGGGCTCAGTTCCGACTGGGCGTGCCCTCCGACGGATGCCGCGTACACGGCCGTGAACACCGACAGCCCGATGGACCCGCCGATCTGCATGGCGGAGTTCGCGACCGCGGACGCGACGCCGGCATCGTGCGGGGCGACTCCGGTGAGCGCGAGGTTCTGCAGCGGGATGAACACGAAGCCCATGCCGATGCCGAGGAGCACCAGCCCCGGCGCCACCTGCACGAGGTAGGACCCGTCCGGCGTGATGCCTGACATGAGGAACAGGCCGACCGCGGCGATGAGCGGGCCCACGATGAGCATGGGACGCGGTCCGATCACACTGAGGAGCCTCGTCGCGACGGGGGCGATCACCATCGTCGCGATCGGGAGCGGCAGGGTCGCCACGCCGGCCTGCAGTGCGCCCATGCCGAGCACGAACTGCAGATGGAACGTGAGGTAGAGGGTCGCTCCGATCATGATCGCGCCCGCGACGCCCTGGATCAGGAATGCGCCGCCGCGCACCCTGTCCGCCACGACCCGCAGCGGCAGCAGCGGCTGCGCGACCCGCGTCTCGATCCAGACGAAGAGGCTCAGCAGCACGACTCCGAGCGCCAGGAAGCCGACGGTGAGCGGTTCGCCCCACCCGTTCTCCGCGAGGCTGAACCCGTACACGAGTGCCCCGAGACCGAGGGTCACCGTGATCGCGCCCCAGATGTCGTAGCGGTTGTCGCCCTCCGCCCGGCTCTCGGTGAGGAAGAGCGCGCCGCCGACGACGCCGATCGCGACGAAGAACAGGTTCACGAGCAGGCACCAGCGCCAGTCGGTGAACTCCGTGAGGAATCCGCCGAGGAGCAGGCCGACGGCCGCGCCGGTTCCCGCCACGGTGCCGAAGACCGCGAAGGCCGTGTTGCGGTCACGCCCCGACGGGAACGTCACGGTGAGGAGGGCGAGCGCCGCCGGTGCGAGCAGGGCGGCGAAGACCCCCTGCAGGCCGCGGGCGAGGATCAGCTCCCATCCCTCCTGCGCCAGACCGCCGAACAGGGATGCCGCGGCGAAGCCGACCATCCCGATCATGAACGTGCGCTTGCGTCCGAGATAGTCGGCGATGCGCCCGCCGAGCAGGAGGAGCGCGCCGAACGCGAGCGCGTAGGCCGTCACGACCCACTGCCGCTGCCCGTCGCTGAGACCGAGCGAGGCCTGCGCCTGCGGGAGGGCGATGCTGACGATGGTGCCGTCGAGTACGACGACGAGCTGAGTGAGGGAGAGGACGGCGAGCGCCCACCACCGGGTCTGAGGGCGGGCGCGCAAGGACGATGACATGGAAGAACCTCCGGTGTCGTGTGACGGATGCCGGAGGTTTCGAGCCTCGGACCAGCGCGCCGCTGGCGCCTGACCACCTCAGCCGACGGGGCTGAGCAGACCTCCATGGTACCCGACACGGGGCCGTGGTTCCGTGCTTCGCGGACCCCGGGCGACGCTCATCGCGAGCGCGCCTCGTAACACGGCGTCACACGACGGCGCGTCAGCGGGAGCGCAGCAGCGACGCGTGCTCGGGGTGCGCGGCGAACCAGTCCGCGACGTACCAGCACACGGCAGCGACCTTGCGATCTCCGCGCGCCTCGATGTCGGCCACCGCACCCTCGACGACCGTGCCCGCGTACCCGTGGCCGCGGAAACTCGGGATCGTGAAGGCCCTCGTCAGCGCGATCGTGCGGCCGTCGTCGCGGTAGTCGAGGACGCTCACGAGCTGTCCGTCTCGCATCAGCGTGTACCGCGAGGCGTCCTTCTCGTCAGTGAGGATGAAGCCTGCTGCAAGGGTCGAAGGAGTCACGCGACCACGTTACGCCCGCCGCGCGCACCGGGGGCCGTTTTGACACGCCCGGACTTCTTCGGACATAATCGCCCCCATGACTACCAACGCAAGCCCTTTGTCCGCCCAGGAGGCGAACAGGACTGCCGGGATGATGATGCCCGGTCGCGTTGGCATGTGTTGCCGAATGTGTCGCTGAACGAACAGCCACTCCGTCTGACCTGACTACTCGCGATCTGCGAGGCAGGGGTCTCCGAGCATCCACCCTTTGCTCGCTCTTCCGGCTCGCCCGGTCATTCACGCAACGCATCAGAGCCTCTCCGGCTCACGTCCTGAGGACTTCATCATCATGTCGAACACCGCACTTCTCGAGCGTCCCGTCGCCACCGCCGCCCGCACCGCTCCCGCGCAGGCCGACTCCGCGCCGCTCGCCGCAGACCTCCCCGCCGTCCGCTCGCCCCGCGGCTTCGCCCTCTACGTCGGCCTCGACGAGATCAAGGCCGCGGAGGCCGGCGTCAGCCTTCCGCTGCTCGTCGACGCACTCCGCCGCACGCTCGCGGAACTGGCCCCCGGTGCCGAGACCCATGCCACCGTCGCTCTCGCACCGCACGGCTCCGGAGGACGAGACCTCGACGTCGTGCGCCTCGCTCTGCAGGAGCCCGGCGCGATCGCCCGCACCAAGGCCGCCGCCGAGGAGGAGACCACCGACGAAGAGGGCGGTGTCGTCGTCGACATCTCGCGCAAGCGCGTGCTCATCGACGGCGAGTCGGCCGCGTTCACGTACAAGGAGTTCGAGCTCCTGCAGTACCTCGTCCTCCGAGAGGGCCGCACGATCGAGCGCAGCGAGCTCGTCTCGGCACTGTGGCAGGCGCAGGACGATGAGACCCCCGGCGAGCGCACGATCGACGTGCACGTGCGTCGCCTCCGCGCCAAGCTCGGCCGCTACGAGGACATCGTCCGCACCGTGCGCGGCATCGGCTACCGCTTCGACCGCCACGCCGACGTCGTCATCCGCTACGGCCACGGCACCCCGTCGCCCGACCGCTTCTGATCGGAATGTCAGGCCCGCCGCGTACGGTGGCCGCATGACCCTGACCGCGGATGCCGGAGCTGCCGACGCAGCGCCGGTCGACGCACCGCGGCAGACCGTCTATCGCCCCGCCAGGCCGCTCGACCTGCGGCGCACGGTCGGGATGCTTCGCCGAGGACCGGGTGATCCCACGATGGTCATCGACGGCCCCCTCATCTGGCGCACCATCCGCAGCCCGCAGGGACCGGCGACTCTCGCGCTCCGCGCGGTGAGCGGCGAGATCCGTGTGAGCGCCTGGGGCGCGGGCGCGGACTTCGCGCTCGACCGCGTGCCCGCGCTCTGCGGCGCCGAAGACGACGACGAGGGCTTCGACCCCTCGCTGCATCCGCTGATCGCAGACACCGCACGCCGCACCCCCGGCCTCCGGCTGGCGCGCACCGTCGAGGTGTTCGACGCGCTCGCCTGCGCCATCATCGAGCAGAAGGTGACGGGCCTGGAGGCGTTCCGAGCGTGGAGGCAGCTGGTGACGAAGTTCGGACGACGGGCTCCCGGCCCGACGCCGCGCCCGATGTACACCGCACCCACCGCTGAGGAGTGGCGGCGCATCCCGTCGTGGGACTGGCATCGTGTCGCCGTGCAGCCACCGCAGTCGAAGACGATCGTCCGCGTCGCCGAGCGGGCCGAGAGCATATCCCGCGCAGTGCTGGCCGCGACGAACGGCGACGACCGCGACCGCATCCTGACGAGCTTCCCCGGAGTGGGCGTCTGGACGTCGGCGGAGACCCGGCTCCGGGCGCTCGGCGACCCCGACGCCGTCAGTGTCGGCGACTACCACCTGGCACACGAGGTCGGACACGCCCTCACCGGCCACCGCACGGACGACGACGGGATGCTCGAGCTCCTCGCACCCTGGGCCGGTCACCGCCAGCGCGTCATCCGGCTGATCTTCGCGAGCGGTGTGAGCGAAGCCCGACGCGGTCCCCGGTTCTCCCCCGAAGACCACCGAGGCCGCTGAGCCTGCGCGCAGCATCCGGTCACCCCTCCGTCCGTTCTATGCTGAGGCCATGTCCCGCAACGTCCTCCGCTTCTCCGTCACGGCAGGACTCCTCGTCCTCGGCATCATCATCGGCCTGATCTTCCAGAACGTGTGGCTCGGCATCCTGCTCGCCGCGATCGTCTGGCTCGGGTGGTTCCTGGGCTACGAGTCGCGCCGCGGGCGCAACGCCGGGGTCAACGACGAGGACAAGGGCATCGAGCTCTGAGACACCCGCACCCGTCGGACCCGCGTCAGTAGTAGACGGCGAGCGGACCGGTGGGGCCCGCGACCACCTGCACCTCCGTGTCGAACACACGGGTCAGCACCTCATCGGTCATGATCTCCCTCGGCGTGCCGAACTCGACGACAGTCCCGTCCTTCATGGCGCAGATGTGGTCGGCGTAGTGCGCGGCGAAGTTGATGTCGTGCAGGACGATGACGATCGTGCGACCGAGTTCTTCCGACGCCCGCCGCAGGTGCTTCATCATCTGCACCGCGTGCCTCATGTCGAGGTTGTTCAGCGGCTCGTCGAGGAGCACGAACTCCGTGTCCTGAGCGAGCACCATCGCCACGTAGGCGCGCTGCCGCTGTCCTCCGGAGAGCTCATCGAGATAGCGTCCCTCCAACGCCCCCAGATCGAGGAAGTCGATGGCCCTGCTGACGATCTCCTCATCCGCGCGGGTCAACCGTCCCTGCGAATGGGGGAACCGGCCGAAGCCGACCAGCTGCCGCACGGTGAGACGAGTGACGAAGTGATTCTCCTGACGGAGGATCGACACGATCTTCGCCAAGTCCTTCGACTTCGTGGACGCCACGTCGTACCCCGCGATCTCGATGGTGCCGGCGTCCATGCCCCCGAGTCGTCCGATCATGGTGAGCAGCGTGGACTTGCCTGCGCCGTTGGGACCGATCAGCGCGGTGATCCCGCCCGCCGGGATCTCGAGGTCAACGGGTCCGATGGCGACCTCGCTGCTGTAGTCACGGCGGACGCCGTCGAGTGCGATCACAGCCTGCCCTTTCTGAGGATGACGATGAGGAAGACGGTTCCGCCCACGAGCTCGATGAGGATCGAGACCATGCCCTGCGCGTAGAAGACGTTCTTCATCACGAAGTACGCCCCGGCCAGGATGACGAAAGCGGTCAGCACGGCGACCGGGAAGATCAGGCGATGGTCGTGCGTGTCCGAGAACTGATAGGCGAGGGTCGCCACGAGAAAGCCCAGGAATGTCATCGGGCCGACGAGAGCGGTCGACGTCGCCATGAGCACCGCCACGAGGAAGAGCACGATCAGCAGCTCCCGCCGGTGGTCGACGCCGAGGGAGCGCGCCGCATCCGGCCCGAGAGCCATGAGGTTGAGACGACGCGAGCGCATCCACAGCAGCGTGGCGGCGGCGAGGCAGAGGGGGATGGCCAGCGGCAGGTAGGAGGCGTCGGCGTTCGAGACGTTGCCGAACAGCCGTGCCGCGAGCACGTCGAACTCGCTCGGCGTGAGCAGGCGCTGCATGAAGGTCGAGATCGCGCCGAGGCCTCCCCCGATGATGATGCCGATCAGCAGCATGATCTGCAGGTTGCCGTAGCGGCCCGACAGCAGCCAGCCGTACAGCGCCATCGCGAGCCCGACCATGATGACGACCTGCAGTCCGAACTGCCACACGCCCTGGATCGCGACGAGCCCCGCGACGCCGAAGAGGTACACGGTTGTCGTCTGCACCACGCGATACAGCGACTCGAAACCCATGATCGACGGCGTGATGATGCGATTGGTGGTGACCGTCTGGAAGCTCACGGTCGCCACCGCCTGCGCGACCGCGACGACGACCATGACGGTCACATTCGTGGCCCGATGGTTCGCGATGCGCCAGAACCCGGGGGAACCGAGCGGCATCGGGTTCTCCCAGGCCAGGAGCGCGAAGCCGAAGCCGACCGCGAGCACGGCCAGCACCGCGACGACGCCGACGTAGCGCCGACGTGCCCGCGAGGTCGCGAACGGGCCGGACGAGCGGGTGGGGACGGTCAGCAGGTCAGCCACGGCGCCGCTGCCTCAACAGGAGGAGGATGAAGACGACCGCGCCGACGACGCCCAGGATCAACGACACCGGAACCTCGAAGGGCATGATGATCGTGCGTCCGATGATGTCGCACACCGTGACGATCGCGATGCCGAGCAGGCACACCCAGGGGAGGTTGCTTCGCAGTTCGTCGCCGCGCACCATCGAGACGATGTTCGGGACGATGAGCCCCAAGAACGGCAGGTTCCCCACGACGACGGTGACGACCCCGGTGGTGACGGCGATGAGGATCGTGCCGAGCAGGATGACCCGGTTGTAGTTCACCCCGACGTTCGTGGCGATCTCCTCGCCGAGTCCGGCGATCGTCAGGCGATCCGCCACGATGAAGACGACCACGCCGACGATCGCCACGATCCACAGCATCTCGTACTGCCCGCGGAGCACCGACGTGAAGCTGCCCGCGAACCAGACGCCGATGGCCTGCAGCGAGTCCGTCGCGAGGGCGAAGTACGTGGACACGGCCCCGACCACGGCCCCGAGCATGATGCCGACGATAGGGACGATCAGGGATGACCGCAGGGACACCCGACGCAGGAACGCGAAGAACACCAGCGTGCCGATGAAGGCGGCCACGACGGCTCCGGCCATGCGCAGCGGGATGGAGGGCTGAGGCACGAGCACCATCACGGCGAGGAGGCCGAGCCCGGCCCACTCGGTCGTGCCGGTCGTCGTGGGCTCGACGAACCGATTCTGCGTGAGCAGCTGCATGACGAGGCCGGCCATGGCCATCGCCGCGCCGGCGAGGACGAGCGCGATCGTGCGTGGGACGCGGGTGATCTGGAACATCTCCGCGCCGTCGGCGGCGCCCGCGATGTCGTAGACGCCGGTGAACAGGGAGGCGACGAGAAGGGCGACGACGGCGAGCACGCCGATCAGCAGCTTCACGTCGAAGAGCCGCCCGGCGACGCGGGGCGGCTCTGACGATACGGGACGGGTCATGATGCGACGCCGGATGGCGGCATCCGCTCGGTAGACGGATGCCGCCATGCAGCGGTTACTTCTGAGCGGCCTCGAGCGCGTCGGCGAGGTCGTTCAGGAAGGTCGTGTACGTCTGGATGCCCTCGTTGAGGTACGTGTCGGTGGGCATGTAGACGATCTGGTCGTCGGCCACGGCGGTCACTGCCGCGAGCGCCTCGGAATCCTCGAGGATCTCCGATGCCTGGACGTAGTCCGGGGTCTCCGCGGCGAACACCGCGTCGCGGTCGAGAACGAGCAGCCAGTCGGGGTCGGAGGCGGCGATGGCCTCGACCGAGATGTCGTCGCCCTGGTGGTCGTCGCTCGCGTCGTCCACCTCGAGGGCGGGCGTCAGGCCGAGGATGTCGTAGATCGGACCGAGGGAGCGCCCGACGGTCGGGGCGAGATAGCCGATCTCGCCCCCCGAGGTGTTGACCGCCATGACGGTGTCGGCGTCGTCGTAGGCCGCCTTCGCGCGCTCGACGGCGGCGTCGAAGTCGTCGACGAGCGCCTGGGCGTCGTCCTGCTTGCCGAAGATCTCGCCGAGCACGGTCGTCTGGCGCTTGAGCTCCTCGTCGAAGGGCTCGCCTTCCCGCGGCTCGAGGTCGATGATCGTCGCTTCGGGGACGAGCTCGGAGATCGCCTCGTCGTGCTGCGTGAAGCGCTGGCCGCTGATGATGAGGTCGGGTTCGACGGCGACGATCGCCTCGAGGTTCGGTTCGCTGTGCAGCCCGATGTCGACGATGGAGTCGTCGTCGATGTACGAGACGGTGTCCGGCATGAGCGCGACGGCCCCGGCGGAGAGCTCGACGCCCCAGTCGGACAGTGTCTGGAACGTGCGGTTGTCGAGGGCGACGACAGACGCCGGAGGGGTCGCGATCTCGTGCGAGCCGGAGTTGTCCTCGACGGTGACGGAGGAGGGAGCGGCCTCGGTCTCCTCCGGCTCGGCCTCGGCGCCGGAGGCGCAGCCCGCGAGGGCGAGGAGGCCGACGACGCCGACGCTCGTGGCGGTGAGGATTCTGGGCATGGACATGGAGAGACTCCTGTTCTGCGGTGCGATGTTGCGCTCGAAGGGCGCGGGACGAGCGGAGTTAGGAGACCCTAATCACCCTCAAAGGTAGGTTAGCCTTACTTTATGAGCGATACGAAATCCGGCTTCTCGATCGAGCGTCGCGGCCTCGAGCTGCGCTTCCGCACCGTCACACTGGCGGCGCGCGAATGGCTCGCCCCGGACTTCGTGCGCGTCCGCCTGAGCGGCAGCGATCTCCGGGGATTCGACTCCCCCGGATCCGACGACCACATGAGGCTCTTCTTCCCGGCGGGCCCGGTGCAGTCCGTCGAGGAGATGCGCGCAGCGCCGAGCCGGGAGTACACGCCTCTGGCGTGGGACGAGGACTGGCTCGACGTGGAGTTCGCCGTGCACGGCGATGCGGGCGTCGCAGCACCCTGGGCGGCCACCGCACCGCTGGGCTCGTCGATCGGCGTCGGCGGCCCTCGCGGATCCGCCGTGCTGGTGGGCACCCCCGGTTCCTGGCTGCTCGTCGGTGACGAGACGGCCATCCCCGCGATCCGCCGCTTCGCCGCCCTCATGCCGGAGGGAGCCGCCGGGCGCATCGTGGTCGAGACGACTGCGGCAGGCCGCGAGGTCGAGATCGAGGCTCCCGTGCGTGTGGAATGGCTTCACCGCGGCGACGCTCCGGCCGGATCCGCGCTGGTCGCGTTCCTCGACGGTCTGGGGCCGGACGACCGGGTCGGCGACGACCCCTTCGTGTTCATCGCTGCAGAACAGGCGATCGTCAAGCCGGGCCGTGCGCTGCTCGAGCGCTGGGGCGTCGAGACCGTGAACGCCGTGGTGAAGGGGTACTGGAAGCGCGGCGAAGCCGAGTACCACGCCCCGCACTGATCCCGGGGGTCTGAACGACGACCCGCACCTGCATGGCCGGCTCACCTGGACGGGCAGACACGGCCTGCACGGCCTTCGGATCGGAGAAGTTCTCCCCGCACCGTGGGATCTCGATATACAGCGGACGCTGCCGGTGATCCGCACCCGAGAACATGGCACCATGACAGGATGCCCCTCATGAACGACGCCCAGATCTGGACCATGATCGGCGCGTTCACCGCTCTCATGTTCGGCATGCTCACGGTCGTCTCGACACTGTTCGTCCGAGTGCTCAGAGCAGAGATCGGCGGGCTCCGCGGCGAGATGAACGGCCAGATCGGCGGACTCCGCAGCGAGATGAACGGCCAGATCGGCGGGCTCCGCAGCGAGATGAACGGCCAGATCGGCGGGTTGAACGGCCGCTTCGACACCGTCGACGCTCGGTTCGACGCCGTGAACACCCGCATCGACGCACTCGATCGTGACGTGCAGGCCCTCGTGAAGCGGACCTTCGGGCTCGATCGAGAGTGAGGTCAGAGCACGGGGGCGGCGACGACCTCTGCATCCGCAGCGTCGGTGAACGCCGCCTTGGGAACGAACACGAGAACGGCCGCCGCGATCAGCGCCGTCACTCCGCACACGATCCAGACCGTGACGTACCCGGCGAGTGAGCCGGCGGTACCCTCCACGGCACCGGCCGCGCCGTTCAGCAGCGCGATGCCGAACACGCAGGATGCGATGGCGCCGCCCACCGTCTTCACCGAGTTGGTGAGCCCCGTCGCCACGCCGGTCTGCGACGCGGGAGCGGCGGACGCCGCCGCGGCGGGCAGCGCCGCGACGAGTGCACCGGAACCGAGACCGACGATCGACATGTTGGTCACGACCTGCAGGTACGAGTCGTGGAAGGGCAGGAACAGGAGGAACCCGATGCCCACGAGCAGAGAGGCGCCCATCAGAGTCAGCCTCGGGGTGAGCGTCCTGGCGATCACCGGGAAGAGCAGTGCTCCGACGATCATCGCGATGAGGTAGACGCCGATGATCAGCGAGGTGGCGAAGCCCGTGGTCCCGAGCCCGTAGCCGTACTCGGCAGGGTCGGTGCGCGCGAAGGTCGAGAGGGGCGCCTGCGCGCCGAGCACGCTGACACCGAAGAGGCCTGCGGTGAGGAACACCGGGCCGAGCGCGGGCGAGCGGAACATGCGGACGTCGATGAGCGGGTCGTCGCAGCGCAGCTCCCACAGCACGAAGGGCACGACCAGCAGGAGCCCGAGGACCACGACGGCCCACGACCACGGGTTGACGAGGCCACCCTCGAGCCGCAGCAGGCTGAGGCCGCCGGTGAAGCAGATGAGGGCGAGCGAGATGAGCACCACGCCGACGGTGTCGAAGACGCCTCCCGTGGGATCCGGCGATTCCTTCACCCCGAACAGGATCACGAAGAAGCACACCACGATGAGGATCGCCGGGATGAGAAGCACGACGGTCAGCGGCAGGACGTCGATGAGGGCGCCCCCGGCGAGCGCTCCGAGGATCGCCCCACCCTCGAGGGCGGCCACCAGCAGGCCGGCCGCCTTCGCGGTGATCGACGAGCGCCCCTCCATGCGCCGCGACCGCGACCAGATGAGCGCGATCTCCAGCGGCAGCCACACCACGTAGAAGCCCATGAGCGTCCACCCGATCAGGAAGATCGGGAACGAGTCGGTGAACGGCAGGACCAGCGCTGCGGCCGCGGTGAGCGCGGTGGAGATCAACAGCATCCGCTTGTGCCCGACCATGTCGCCGAGCTTCGCGAACGCGGGGACCACCAGGGCCGACAGCATGAGCTGCGTGCCTTCGAGCCAGTTCACGTCGGCGTCGTGGATGCCGAGGTGCCGCGCGATGTCCGTGAGCATCGGTGTGTAGTACCCCTGCAGGACGCCGCTCGTGAACTCGACGAACGCGAGGAACCCCACGACGGTGGCCAGGGTTCCCAGTGTGCGGGTGCGCGTCATCGCGACTCCTGAAGGCGAGGAAGGATCCGCGCGCCGAGGCGCGGAGAAGGGTGAGATCACCCTAGCCGCTGCAGAAGAGCGCGATGGAATCGTTCACCGCGCTCCAGCGCGGCGATCTCGACGTGCTCGTCGACACCGTGGATGGAGGCACGCTGCGCGTTCGACATGTCGAGAGGCGCGAACCGGTAGACGGCGGGCGCGTACCGATGGAAGTGGCGGGAGTCGGTGGCGGCCATCATGACGTAGGGCACCGCCGGGACGCCGGGATGGGAGACGGCGAGGGCGTCGGCGAGCAGTGCGAACTGCGCGTTGTCGGTGGCGGACTCGGGTGACGGCTCGCTCGCTTCCACGACCCGGACGGTCACGAGCGGGTCGCGGATGCGGCGACGCAGGCGCAGCACCGCCTGCTGCGTGGTCTCACCCAGGGCGATGCGCAGGTTCACCGTCGCGGTCGCCTGCGACGGCAGGACGTTCGCCGCGGTGCCTCCCGACTGCATGGTCGGCGCGACCGTGGTGCGCACGAGTGCGGCGGGCTCGCCGCCGAGCGCGGCGAACACCCGTGCAGTGACGAGCGGTGCCGCTCCCAACAGCCGCAGCAGCCGCCCCTGGATCCCGGGCGTCTGCGCACCGAGCTCCCCCAGCATCCGTCCGATCGCCTTCGACGCATGCGGCCGGAAGGTCGTCGGACCCAGGCGGTCGACCGCGCGGGCCACGCGCCGGACCGCGGTGAGCGCGGGCGGTGCCGAGGCGTGCCCTCCCTCACCTCTCGCAGACAGCGTGACGGTCATCACGCCCTTCTCCCCCACACCGATCATCGCGGCACGACCCGGCACGAAGGGCAACGGAGCGTCGACCACCGCGCCGCCCTCGTCGACCACGAGCCAGGGGACGACGCCGCGCGCGTGCAGCACCCGGGCGATCTCCTCGGCTGCGTGACCGTAGGTCTCCTCATTCCCCCCGAACGAGAGGTAGACGTCGCGCGCCGGGACGAATCCCTGCGCGAGCAGATTCTCGACGGCCTCGAGCACGACGACGAGAGGACCTTTGTCATCGAGGGCTCCGCGCCCGTACACGACGCCGTCGGCGACCACCCCGGCGAACGGCGGATGCGTCCAGGAGTCGCTCTCATCGACGGGGACCACGTCGTAGTGCGCCATGAGCACGAGGGGCCCGCCGGATGCGGCGGGGGCGCCCTCCCACCGGTACAGCAGCCCGAACTCGGTGTGCCGCTCGAGCGCGAGCTTCTCGTGCACGAGCGGATACAGGTCGGCGAGCAGCGCGACGAAGTCCTCGAACGGCTGCGTGCCGCGCTGCTCGAGCTCGGCCGACACGGTCGGCAGCTGGATCATGCGCGACAGGCGGTCGGCGATGCCCGGGCGGGGTTCGGTCATGTCGGTCATCGTATCGGCGGTCGGCGTGCGGGTCGCGTGTCGTGCCGCGGTCGGAGGGCCCCGCGGAGCGCGAGAGAATCGAGGGGTGAGCCTGTTCGCCTTCGCCCCGTCCCGCGGTCCGCGGTGGCCGCTCGCGACGCAGGCAGCGCTGGGGATCGCCGCTCCCATCGCCGTCATGACGCTGCTCGGACAGCCGTCGCTCGGCTACGTCGCGGCATCCGGAGCCTTCACCGTGCTGTTCGCGGGGTCGGCGCCCGTCGTGGACCGCGCTCGGATCCTGCCGCTGGTGGGCGCCGGGCTGATCGTCAGCGCCATCCTCGGGGTCGTCGCCGCCTCGAACGCCTGGCTCGTGAGCATCGGCGTGGTCGTCGTGGCGATCGTCAGCGCCGCGCTGAGCTTCGGGTTCCGCCTCGGCCCTCCCGGGCCCCTGTTCTTCGTCCTCGTCTACGGTCTTTCGGCGCATGTCTCCGTCAGCTCGTCCGTCTCGCCGCTCGTCTACATCTGCGCGCTCGCGGCGGGCTGTGCGTTCTCGTATGCGATCGCCCTGATGCCCCTGATGCTCCCCCGGACGCGGGCGATCGCCCCGCGGCCGCTGCGCGAGCTGCTGCCGGGCCCGTCGTTCGACGCGGATGCGAGGATGCTGCTGCTCCGAGTCGCGATCGTCTCGGTGCTCGGCGTGCTCCTCGGGCTCATCATCGATCCGGTGCGCACCTATTGGATCGTCGGATCAGCGGTGGCCGTGATCGGCGTCGCCGCCGCCCGTCGCGCGGCCTTCCAGCGAGGTCTGCATCGCATGCTCGGCACGGTCGTCGGTGCCGGCCTGTACGCGCTGCTCGCCCTTCTGCACCCGGCCGGGCTGTGGCTGGCGCTGCTGCTGGGCGCTCTGCAGTTCGCGATCGAGCTCGTGGTCGTGCGGCACTACGCGCTCGCGCTGGTGTTCATCACTCCCCTCGTGCTGCTCCTCACAGGCGCGGCGACGGGCGACATCGGCTCGCTCGACGTCGCCCTCGAGCGGATCGTCGACACCCTCGTCGGCGCGGCGCTCGGAGCCGCGTCGGGTCTGCTCCATCCGCGCACGGGTTCGAGTCCGCGCTGACCTCGACGTACGCGCCGCGGCCGGTCATACTCACTCCATGACACGAGCACCCGCGATCGACGAGTACCACCGCAGCCTCTCGCCCGAGGACCGCGAGATCAGCGAGCTGCTCGCCGCTGAGATCGCGAGCGCGCTGCCCGAGGCGGAGGGCAGGGTCTGGCACGCGCATCCGGTGTGGTTCCTCGAGGGGAATCCGATCGTGGGCTACAGCAGACTGAAGGATTCCCTGCGCCTGATGTTCTGGAGCGGGCAGTCCTTCGGCACTCCCGGCCTTGCGGCTTCGGGGTCGTTCGAAGCCGCGGAGCTGCGCATCGACGAGGTGGCGGACCTCGATGTCCCCACGCTCCGTCGATGGCTGGCGGAATCGCGGCAGATCCAGTGGGACTACGAGCACATCCGCACGAACCGGGGCCTGGTGAAGCGCACGGTGTTCTGACCGCGCGGCGGAACATCACCGCGCTCCCTGACGTTGCAGTCAGGAGATCCATGAGAGGACGGCGATGGAACTCACCCTGGTGACGTCAGCGTTCTGCGGCGCCTGCGCGAGGACGCGCTCCGTGCTCGCCGAGGCGAGCCGCTACCTCCCCGATGCGACAGTCACGGAGATCGACGTCGCGCGGGATCCCGACGCGGCCGAAGCGCTCGACATCCGCTTCACCCCGACCGTCATCGTGCGAGACGGATCCGGTGCCGAGGTCTTCCGGGCGGAGGGCGTGCCGACCGTACCGCAGGTGCTCACCGCCGCCGTCAGAGCCCTCCCCTCCTGAGCCTCCGCCGACCTCTTGCAGATGTCGGAGGCCCGGCGCAGAATGAGCGTGCGACGGGGCCGACCGCGTCTCCGCGCGACATCACTGGGGGTAAGAATGGCGAACCTGAATCCGTACCTGTCCTTTCGCACCGAGGCGAGGGAGGCGATGGAGTTCTACCAGAGCGTGCTCGGGGGCGAGCTCGAGGTGAACGTGTTCGGGGAGTTCCCCGACATGGTGCAGAACCCCGACCAGAAGGACCTCGTGATGCATGCGCAGCTGACGACGTCCGACGGGCTGGTGCTGATGGCGTCGGACTCTCCCGACGGCATGCCCTACGAGACACCGCAGGGCTTCTCCGTCTCGCTGAGCGGGAACAGCCAGGCGCGAACGCAAGAGGTCTGGGACGCCCTGTCCGCCGGCGCCACGGTCACGATGCCCTTGGACACCCCGCCGTGGGGCGGCAGCTTCGGGATGCTCGTCGACCGTTTCGGGGTGCCGTGGATGCTGCACGGCGACCCTGAATGATCGCGTGCGCGTCGCCCCGACCTTCGGGGCGGCGCGCCATGCGTCGATCAGCGGAGCGCGTGGGCCTCGATGAACGAGCGGAGCGCCTGCTCGTCGTCCGCCATCTCGGTCACACGCTGCGGAGCGTCGAGCATCTCGCGCAGCTCGTCCGAGTAGTCCAGCTCGACGTCGATCGCCTCGCGGATGGTGTCGGCGAACTTCTGCGGCTTCGCAGTCTCGAGGACCAGCATCGGCACGCCGGACTCCGAGAACTCGCGGGCGACCTTGACGCCGTCCGCCGTGTGCGGGTCGATGATCTCGCCGGTCTGCTCGTAGACCGAGCGGATGGTCTCGAGGCGGTCGTCGTGCGTCGACGTGCCGCTGACGATGCCGAACTCGTCGACGAAGCGCGCGAGATCGGCCGTGAAGTCGAAGGAGCCCTTCGTGTCGAGGTCGTTCCACACGGCCACCAGGCGAGCGGCATCGCGTCCGACGAGCTCGAAGATGAAGCGCTCGAGGTTCGAGGCCTTGGAGATGTCCATCGACGGGCTCGACGTGGCGAGGGTCTGCGCGGCGCTGCGCGGGCGGTAGACCCCCGTGCGGAAGAACTCGTCGAGGACGTTGTTCTCATTCGCGGCGAGCACGAGCCGTCGGATCGGGAGACCCATCTGCTTGGCGAAGAATCCGGAGAGGATGTTGCCGAAGTTCCCCGACGGCACGGTGAACGACAGCTCGGTCCAGCCGCCGGCGTCCGTCGCCCGCAGCCAGGCCCAGAAGTAGTAGACGACCTGAGCGGTGATGCGCGCGAGGTTGATCGAGTTGACCGCGCCGAGGTTCTGCGCGCGCTTGAAGTCGAGGTCGCCGGCGAGCTTCTTCACGAGGTTCTGGCAGTCGTCGAAGACCCCGTCGACCGCGATGTTGTGGATGTTGTCGTCATCGAGCGAGAACATCTGAGCTCTCTGGAACGCGCTCATGCGACCCTTCGGAGACAGCATGAAGACGGAGATGCGCTCCTTGCCCCGAAGCGCGTGCTCGGCGGCGGAGCCGGTGTCGCCCGAGGTGGCGCCGAGGATGTTCAGGACGGATCCCTTGCGCTCCAGCGCGTACTCGACGACCTGGCCGAGGAACTGCATGGCCATGTCCTTGAAGGCGAGCGTCGGGCCCTCTGAGAGTCCGACGAGGGTCAGTCCCTCGCCGATCGATCGCAGCGGCACGACCTCCTCCGGGAACGGCTCGTATGCGGCGGCCGTCATGCGTGCGAGATCCGCACGGGGGATGTCGGTCGCGAAGAGCCCGAGCACCTCGGTCGCGAGCTGCGGATAGGTGAGTGCACGCCACCGCTCGAGGGTCTCGCCGTCGACCGTCGGCATGACCTCGGGGACGGCCAGACCGCCGTCGGGCGCGAGGCCTTCGAGGAGCGTCTCGCAGTACGGCATCGGCGGCATGCCGCCTCGGGTGGAGATGTACTGCACGGGGGCTCCTCGGTTCGGGAATCGACGCGGAGCTTCCATTGTCGCAGGTGCGCGAGACCCGATCGCACGGTCGGAAGGCGGGCTCTCCGTCGCCTGCAGCGGACCCTTTCTGCGTTGGTATACCGCCTGCTCGGCCTCCTGGCAATGGGATATCCGAGGGAGTTCCGACCTCGTACCGTGTGTATCACCAAGAGAATCAGGAGCCCTCATGACCGCGAAGATCCGCACCGCTCATGACCGCGAACTCGCAGACGGCCAGGCTCCGCCGGACGCTCCCGAGTGTGCACCCGCCCCGACTCAGGTCCCCGCGGAGCCGCTGTACGAGCGGGTGGACATCGATCGCTACGTCGTGCTGCACGACGGGCCCGTCGGCTACGTCGAGCACGTCTCCCCCGTCTTCGTCTGCTACGTGGGCCACCCCTATGCCCGCGCGGACGAGGTCGCGCAGGTGCACGACTTCCACAACGCCGTGCAGACCGTCCTGCACCGCGCTGTCGCGATGCGGCGCGCTCGGTGAGCCTCGACGTCTGGCCCGGCTCCCCCTATCCGCTCGGCGCGACCTTCGATGGCCAGGGCACGAACTTCGCCCTGTTCAGCGAGGGGGCGGAGCGGGTCGAGCTGTGCCTGTTCGATGACGAGGGAAACGAGGAGTGCGTCCCGCTCGAAGAGGTCGACGCGTTCGTGTGGCACGGCTATCTCCCGTCGGTGCAGCCGGGTCAGCTCTACGGCTACCGGGTGCACGGCCCCTACGATCCGTCGCAGGGGCATCGGTTCAACCCGAACAAGCTGCTGCTCGACCCCTACGCGAAGGCCGTCGCAGGCCGCCTGGACTGGGGTCAGCCTCTCTTCGGCTACGACTTCGGCGACCCCGATTCGCGCAACGACGAGGACTCCGCCGCGACCATGGTGAAGGGCGTCGTGGTGAACCCCTTCTTCGAGTGGGCGGGCGACCGCCTTCCGAAGATCCCGTACGCGCAGACCGTCATCTACGAGGCTCACGTCAAGGGACTCACTCAGCTGCATCCCGAGATCCCGGAGGAGCTCCGTGGAACGTATGCCGGAGTGGCGCATCCGGCCGTCATCGACCATCTCGTGCACCTCGGGGTCACCGCCATCGAACTGATGCCCGTGCACCAGTTCGTGCACGACTCGACCCTCGAGGAGAAGGGGCTGTCGAACTACTGGGGGTACAACACCCTCGCGTTCTTCGCGCCGCACAACGAGTACTCCTCGAGCGCCGACCACGGTCAGCAGGTGCAGGAGTTCAAGGCGATGGTGCGAGCCCTGCACGCCGCCGGCATCGAGGTCATCCTCGACGTGGTGTACAACCACACCGCCGAAGGCAACCACCTCGGGCCGATGCTGTCGCTGCGGGGCATCGACAACGAGGCGTACTACCGCCTCGAAGAGGATGGTCGCTACTACACCGACTACACCGGAACCGGCAACAGCCTCAACGCCGGCAACCCGCACGCACTGCAGCTGATCATGGACTCGCTGCGCTACTGGGTGACCGAGATGCACGTCGACGGGTTCCGGTTCGATCTGGCCTCGACGCTCGCCCGCGAGTTCTACGACGTCGACCGACTGGCGGCGTTCTTCGAGCTCGTGCAGCAGGACCCGATCGTGTCGCAGGTCAAGCTCATCGCCGAGCCGTGGGACGTCGGTCCCGGCGGATACCAGGTGGGCAACTTCCCCCCGCAGTGGACCGAGTGGAACGGCAAGTACCGCGACACCGTGCGCGACTTCTGGCGGGGCGAGCCGCAGGCTCTCGGCGAGTTCGCCTCCCGTCTGACCGGGTCGGCCGACCTGTACGAGCACTCGGGCCGCCGCCCCGTGGCGTCCATCAACTTCGTCACCGCCCACGACGGGTTCACGCTGCGCGACCTCGTGTCGTACAACGAGAAGCACAACGAGGCGAACGGCGAGGACAACGCCGACGGCGAATCCCACAACCGCTCGTCCAACCACGGTGCGGAGGGTCCGACGGAGGACGAGGGGATCAATCGGCTGCGCGCCCGGCAGCAGCGCAACTTCCTCGCGACGCTGCTCCTGTCGCAGGGTGTGCCGATGATCGCGCACGGCGACGAGCTGGGTCGCACGCAGAACGGCAACAACAACGGCTATGCGCAGGACAACGAGACGACCTGGGTGGACTGGGAGTCGGCCGATCTGCCTCTCGTGGAGTTCACGGCCGCCGTCTCGCGGCTGAGGCGCGGTCACCCGATCTTCCGGCGCAGCCGCTTCTTCGACGGCCGCCCGGTGCGATCGGAAGACGGAGAGCGCATGCCGGATGTGGTCTGGCTGCGTCCGGACGGACGCCGGATGGAGCCGGAGGACTGGGATTCCGGATTCGGCCTCGCGATCGGCATGTTCCTCAACGGTCGTGGGATCAGGGAGAAGGATCGCCGTGGCCGCCCCGTCACGGATCTCAACTTCCTCGTGTACTTCCACAGCGGGATGGATGCGGTCGAGGCGGTGCTCCCGGACGAGCGGCACGGTCGTGCGTGGGACGTCGTGATCGACACCGCCGGCGAGCGGGCGAATTCGAGTCCACTGGAGCCCGGGGCAGCGATCACCCTCGAGCCCGCGTCGCTCCTCGTCCTGCGTGAGATCGACGGTGAGGAGGAGCCCACCGACGACTCGGTCGAGGCATCTCTCCGCATCCAGACCGAACGCGCCGAGACTCCTTCGCCCGCGCCGTCCCCGGAGCTGCCTCGATGACCCACCGGCCCCTGTCGACATATCGCCTGCAGATCAGGTCGGGATTCACGCTCGACGATGCCGCGGGGGTGACGGACTACCTGGCCGACCTCGGTGCCTCCTGGGCATACCTCTCCCCTCTCCTGGCCGCGACGCCGGGATCGGACCACGGGTACGACGTCGTCGACCACTCGCTCGTCGATCCTGAGCGCGGGGGCCGGGCCGGGCTGGAGCGGTTCGCGGCCGCGGCCCGGGCGGCAGACCTCGGCATCCTCGTCGACATCGTCCCGAACCATGTCGGCGTCGGCGTGCCTCGGGCGAACCGGTGGTGGTGGGACTTCCTGCGGCTCGGACGCTCGTCGCGGCATGCGGTGGCGTTCGACGTCGACGCACGACTCAGCGGCGGACGCGTGCGTCTGCCGATCCTGGGTTCCTCGCTCGACGAGGCGCTCTCGTCCGGCGAGATCGTGATCGACGCGACACCTGCCGACGATGCTCCCGACGGAACCCTGCGGTACTTCGATCACGTCCTCCCGCTGGCGCCCGGATCCGCGGCGCACGGCGGCGACGTGCGCGCAGTGGTCGATGCTCAGAACTACGAGCTGCGGTTCTGGCAGGACCAGAACACCGAGCTCGACTACCGCCGCTTCTTCGCGGTCTCCGAGCTCGCCGGCATCCGCGTCGAGCTCGCCGACGTCTTCGAGGAATCCCACCGGGAGATCGCCCGCTGGATCACCGACGGCCTGGCAGACGGGCTGCGCGTCGACCACCCCGACGGCCTCGCGGATCCCGGCGGATACCTCGAACGCCTCGCCGACGCCACAGGTGCCGCGTACACGCTCGTCGAGAAGATCCTCGAGCCGGGAGAACAGCTTCCCCCGTGGTGGCGCACCGACGGCACGACGGGGTACGACGCGCTCGCGGAGATCGACCGAGTGCTGATCGATCCCGAGGGCGTCGAGGCGCTCGTCGAGCTCGACGCGGCCCTTCGCACCGAGACGCAGCTGCCGGATGCCCTGCCATGGCACGACCTCATCATCTCGACGAAGCGCATGATCGCCGACGAGCTGCTGCAGTCCGAGATCCGTCGACTCGTCCGCGCACTCCCACACGGCGTGGTCGGCGCAGCAGACGCCCTGTCGGAGATCGTCGCGTCGTTCCCGGTCTACCGCTCGTATCTCCCCGCCGGGCGGGAGCATCTGCAGCACGCGATCGACGACGCCACCGAGCGACGCCCCGACCTCGCCACCGCGTTCGCTCAGCTCGCTCCCCTGCTGCACGACCCGAGCCTCGAGGTCGCCGAGAGATTCCCGCAGGTGACCGGAGCGGTGATGGCGAAGGGCGTCGAGGACACGGCGTTCTACCGGTACACCCACCTCGGCACGCTGACCGAGGTCGGCGGAGACCCGTCGATCGCGGCGATCCCCGTCGCGGAGTTCCACGCGGCGCAGAGCGCGCGCCTGGCGTCCTGGCCGCACTCGATGACCACGCTCTCCACCCATGACACGAAGCGCTCGGAGGACGTCCGCGCCCGACTCTCGGTGCTCGCCGAAGTCCCGGAGCGCTGGGCCGCCGTGCTGCAGGAGCTCCGCGCCGTCGCATCGACCGGGCACGGACCGTTCGACGCCCTGCTGTGGCAGGCCGCCGTCGGGGCGTGGCCGATCCCGTCCGAGAGGCTGCTCGCGTACGGACTCAAGGCAGCCCGCGAAGCGGCTGAGAAGACGCACTGGCAGCATCCGGATGCGGCGTTCGAGAAGGGCGTCGAGGCGATCGCCGAGGCCGCGAACGGCGAGGCTCGGCAGATCATCGAGGACTTCGTCGCCGAGATCGTCGGCCCCGGACGGAGCAACTCGCTGTCCGCCAAGCTGCTCCAGCTCACGGCTCCCGGTGTTCCCGACGTCTACCAGGGCACGGAGCTGTGGGACCACTCGCTCGTCGACCCCGACAATCGCCGCCCCGTCGACTTCGCGGAACGGGCCCGGATGCTGCGCCGACTCGACGCCGACGTGGCCAGAGGGTCCCTGCCGCCCGTCGACGACTCGGGCCTGGCGAAGATGCTCGTGACGTCCCGCGCGTTGAGGCTCCGCCGTGACAACCCCGAGCTCTTCGATCGGTACCGCCCCGGCGTCGCCGCCGGCGAGGCGTCGGCGCACGCGATCGTGATGGACCGCGGCGGGGTGACGGCGGTCGCGACCCGGCTCCCGGTCGCCCTCGCCGCGCGAGGCGGATGGGGCGACACCGTGATCATGCGGCGCGAGCTGTCCGCGACCGACGTCCTGACCGGTCGCCGCATCGCTGCAGGACCCGTGCGGCTGGCCGAGCTCCTGGAGACCTATCCTGTCGCACTGCTGGTGGAGGATCGATGATCTCTGTATGGGCGCCGCGCGCTCGGCGTGTGCGGATGAGAAGACTCACCCCCGCCGGGGCCGTGATCGGCGAGCACGAACTGGCCCTCGTCGACGGTGGCGAAGGTCGTTGGACCGCCGACGTCGCGCTGCGGGAGGGGGAACGGTACGGCTTCCTCCTGGATGACAGCGAGGAGCTCCGGGCAGACCCCCGTTCTCTCCGCCAGCCGTCCGGAGTCCACGGCCCGACGGCCGTCTTCGACCCGAGCCTGTTCGAATGGGCGGACGGCTCGTGGACGGGCCGGCAGCTCGCGGGCGCGGTCGTCTACGAACTTCATGTCGGAACCTTCACGCCCGAGGGCACCCTCGACGCGCTGATCGCCCGGCTCGACCACCTCGTGGATCTGGGCGTCACCCACCTCGAGCTGCTGCCGGTGAACGCCTTCAACGGCGAGTGGAATTGGGGCTACGACGGCGTGCTCTGGTACGCGGTGCATGAGGGGTACGGCGGCCCGGCCGCGTACCAGCGCTTCGTGGAGGCGGCCCACGATCGCGGTCTCGCCGTGATCCAGGATGTCGTCTACAACCATCTGGGTCCGAGCGGCAACCATCTGCCGGAGTTCGGCCCGTACCTGCGCGACGGTGAGCACACGACGTGGGGCGCGTCTGTGAACCTCGACGAGCCGGCCGTGCGCGAGTACATCATCGAGAACGCGCTGATGTGGCTGCGCGACTTCCACGTCGACGGCCTTCGTCTCGACGCCGTGCACGCGCTGCACGACGACAGCGACACGCACATCCTGCGCGAGCTCTCGGAACGGGTCGACGCTCTCTCCGCTCAGGTCAACCGGCCGCTGACCCTCATCGCCGAGTCGGACCTCAACGATCCCACGCTGATCCTCCCTCGCGAGGCGGGCGGATACGGCCTGACGGCCCAGTGGTCGGACGACTGGCACCACGCGGTGCACGTCGCACTGACCGGTGAGACCGAGGGGTACTACGCCGACTTCGCCGCGTCGGATGCCGTGACGAAGGTGTCGGAACGCGGGTTCTTCCACGACGGGACCTTCTCGTCCTTCCGCGACCGCGAGCACGGGGCGCCCCTGCCGCCGACGGTTCCGGCGTGGCGCCTCGTGACGTTCGCACAGGACCACGACCAGATCGGCAACCGCGCGGCCGGCGATCGTCTCGCCGCCTCGCTCAGCCCGGACCGGCTGGCGGTGGCCGCCGTGCTCACGCTCACCGCTCCCGGGACGCCCATGCTCTTCATGGGCGAGGAGTGGGGCGCATCCACGCCGTGGCAGTTCTTCACCTCGCATCCGGAACCGGAACTCGCTCGCGCGACGGCCGAGGGGCGGATCTCGGAGTTCGCCCGCATGGGGTGGGACCCTGCGCAGGTCCCCGACCCGCAGGACCCCGAGACCTTCCGGCGATCCCACCTCGACTGGGCGGAGGTGGAGGCGTCGCCGCACGCCCGCCTGCTCGATCTGCACCGTCGCCTCATCGAGCTGCGGCGCGACGTGCCCGAGCTCACCGACCCGGACATGACGCGCACGTCGGCGGTCGTGGAGCGCGATGACGGCACGCCCTCCCGGCGTGCGTATCGGATCCGCCGCGGAGAGGTGTCCGTGCTCGTCAATCTGACGGATGCCGAGGTCGAGTTCGACCTCGGCGATCGACAGACCGTCCTGCTCGAGACGTCGCCCGCTCGAGTGACCGATCAGCGCATCACGGTCGCCCGTGAGTCCGCGGCGATCACCGGTCCGCTGCGCTGACGAGCTTCTCGTCGACCGCGATCTCCCGCGCGAAGCACAGTGAGATCGCGCTGCCGATGTAGTGCCCGTAGAGCGGGATGGGGCTGTACCCCTCGCGCTGGTAGAAGCGGATGGCATCGGGCTGCTCCGTGCCCGTCTCGAGCACCAGCAGGCGGATGCCGCGGCGCTGCGCCTCGGATTCCAGAGCACGCAGCAGCAGGACCGCCGCACCCGTGCCGCGCGCAGCGGGCGCGGCGTACATCCTCTTGATCTCGGCGACGTCGGCGCCGCGCACCTCCGCGTCGAGAGGACGGATGCCGCCGCAGACCACCGCCTCGCCCCTCTGGTCTCGCGCGAGGAGGAACACCGGGACGTCGTCGGCCGAGGGAGCGACCCCGGGTTCATGATCGTCGCTGCCGTACCGCGCGTCGAGCTCACGCCGCTGCGCCGCGCGGAGGCGCTCCGCGTCGGGATGCGACCAGGGCACCCGTTCGATCGTCACGCTCATGGAACCTCCTCCGCCGGGCCGATGCTGCGCCACGCTAGCCGCACGAGGTTTCAGCGATGTTGCCGCGGATCGCTCCGCGTCGAATCAGTTCAGCGTTTCCTGTACTGTGTGACGCATGTCCCTCACTGCCACGTCGAGCCACACCGCAGCCGTCGCACGGCTCGGCCATGCGCTCTCCGACGCCACGCGCGCGGCGATCCTGCTCGCGCTGCGCGAGAACCCCGCGTACCCGTCGGAGCTGGCTGACGAGCTCGGCGTCAGTCGCCAGGTCATGTCGAACCACCTCGCCTGCCTGCGCGGGTGCGGTCTCGTCGAGAGCACACCCGACGGCCGCCGCAACCGCTACGGGCTCGCCGACCCGCATCTCGCAGCGGCCCTGCAGCAGCTCGTCCGCGTGACGCTGATCATCGAACCGACGTGCTGCGACGGAGAAGGCTGCACCTGCTGATGCCGTCCCCCGCTCTGACCCATGACCGACGCGTGACGCTGAGCCGCCGCATCCGCCTCATCGTCGCGATCACGATCGGGTACAACCTGGTCGAGGCGGTCGTCGCCCTGTCGGCCGGGGCGGCGGCGTCATCTGCCGCGCTGATCGGCTTCGGCCTGGACTCGACCATCGAGGTGCTGTCCGCCGCGGCCGTCGCATGGCAGTTCACCCGCCGCGACCCCGAACGCTGGGAGATGCCGACCCTCCGCGTCATCGCCGTCGCCTTCTTCGCGCTCGCCCTCTACGTCAGCACGTCCTCGGTGCTCTCGCTCGTCGGCGGCGGGCGTCCGGAGCACAGCACCCTCGGCCTCGTCCTCACCGGTCTGAGCGTGATCATCATGCCGCTGCTCTCGCTCGCCGAGCGGAGAGCGGGGCACGAACTCGGCTCCGCCACCGCGGTCGCCGATTCGAGGCAGACGTTGATCTGCGCCTACCTGTCCGTCGCGGTGCTCGTCGGTCTCGCGCTGAACAGCCTGTTCGGCTGGTGGTGGGCGGATGCGGTGGCGGGCCTCGTCATCGCCGTCTTCGCCGTGCGCGAGGGTGTCGAGGCGTGGAAGGGCGATGCCTGCGCGACCTCGGTCGGGATGATCCTCGAGAGCGAGCACAGCGACGATCGCTGACCGATTCGACCGGCGTTCCGGAATTGGTTTCGTCTACCGCGTCATGATCCCGGGCGCCGAGGGTCTTGAAGGCGAGACCAGAAGCACACCCTGGGGGTGGGGACGCTTCGAGTCCGGGCCCCGCTGTTCCCCACCACGGCGCGGCTCGCGGGTGGGGTCACTTCCCAGGCCCCACCCGCCATTCACCTCAGCTCAGATCCAGCCCCGCTCCTCGGCCAGCAGCACGGCCTGCTGTCTCGTGCTCACGGCCAGCTTCGCCAGCACGGCGGAGATGTGGTTGCGCACGGTGCCCGGCGCGAGGGACAGCGAACGGGCGATCTGCCCCGTCGTCTCCCCGCGCCGTCCGGCGCGCAGCACATCGAGTTCGCGATCGGTGAGGGGCGAGCGCTCGTCACTCAACGCGTCGGCGGCGATCTCGGGGTCGACGTACCGAGCGCCCGCAGCGACGCGGCGGATGACGTCGGCCACCTGATCGGCGCCACGGGACTTCGGCAGGAACCCGGCCACCCCCGAGGCGAGCGCCCGGCGCAGGACTCCCGGTCGCGCATGACGCGTCACCACGACGCAGCGGGTCGCGATCGATCGGTTCAGTCGCTCGGCGACCTCCACCCCGTCGAGGCGCGGCATCTCGAGATCGAGGAGGCAGACGTCGGGCACCAGCCTCAGCGCCTCCGCGACGGCCTCCTCGCCGTCGGCGCATTCGGCCACGACCTCGATGTCGTCCTCGAGTCGCAGCAGCGCAGCGAGCGCCGAGCGGATCATCCCCTCGTCGTCGGCGAGCAGCACCCGGATCATCGGTCCTCCTCGGCCGGTGACAGGGCGACTCCGTCGGGGACGGTCACCACCACGGCGAACTCCCCGTCATGTTCACCGAACTCCAGAGTCCCGCCGACCTCGGCGATCCGGCGTCGGACTCCGTCGAGACCCGATCCGATCGACTCGACCGCGGTGCGGACGACCACGTCGTTCGCGATCTCGTACCGCCACCCGCCGGCCGTCCGCGCGAGCAGCAGCCGGGCATGCCTGCCTGCCCCGTGGCGCAGAACGTTGGTGGTCGTCTCGCGGATGACCGGGCCGAGCGCGACGCCGGGGGCCGCATCGGCATCCGCGGCGATCTCCGCCTCGACCGTGAGCCCCGCAGCGCTCAGGAGATCTCGGGCGTTGGCCACCTCGTCGCCGAGCGGCACCGACCGGAATCGCGTGGCGAGGTCGCGAGTGCCCTGGCGCGCATCGTCGACGCTGGCGCGCGCGAGACGCAGCTGTTGGAGAGCCGCGGCCGGGTCGCGGTCGATCAGACGTTCCGCGAGCTCGAGCTGGAGCGCGATCACCTGCAGATGGTGTCCTTGGAGGTCGTGGACGTCCGTCGCCACCCGCAGTCGCTCCTGGGTGGCGGCGAGCCGTGCCTCCGACGCCCTCGCCCGGTCGAGCGTCATCAGGACGTCCCACCACCACAGCGAGCTCACCGTCATTCCCGGGATGGAGATCGTGTACAGCAGCGGCACCCACTCGGGCACACCATCCGCCACCGCACCGCGGACTCCGTCGACGACAGCGAGGCACACGAGCACCAGCGTCGCCAGCAGGACGACACGGATGCGCACACCTCTCGGCCAGTGCACGAGCACGAGCGACTGCGCGAGGGGCATCAGCGCGAGCTGCCAGCTGTTCGCCACGAGCCCGGCGACGGCCCCGTATGCGACGGCTATGAGAAGCGGAACCGCGATACGCGCCCACGGGATGCCGGGTTCCGCGTGCGCCCGCCGTCTGTAGGCCGACAGGAGCACCGTGGTCGACGCCAACCAGACGAGACCGCCGACGGTCACGATGGCGGCGGCGCCGGCGGAATCGCCGGGTTCGGCGAGCACCCGCAGCGCCCAGACGAGCACCAGGAAGATCTCGAGGAAGACGACGGCAGAGAGGGTGTACCACCACGTGGCCGTGACGCCGCGTGCGAGCTGGCGGGCGCCGGGCGGAGGATCGCCGAACGGGCTGACCAGGGCGGAGGGGCTGCTCATGACTTCACCCTACGGGCGTGACAGATGTCATGGATGCGACGGGCGAACCACCCGGAAACGGGTGACGGGTCGACACTGCCGCTGCGGTGGCGGAGGCGATGGACTGGATACATCGCGACGGAGACACCGACGCGCAGACCACGTAGGAGCACAGCATGAACCTCATCGAGACGTTCCAGGGCTTCGTCGCCCAGGTGCCCGAGCTCGTCCAGCCGCTGATCGTCGCCCTCGCCGCCGCGATCCCCTTCATCGAGGGCGAGGGGGCGGTGTCGATCGGCATCATCGGCGGCATCCACCCGGTGGTCGCGGCGATCGCGGCGATCGTCGGCAACTTCGTCTGCGTCGCCATCCTCGTGCTCGCCAGTTCCGGAGCCCGCACTGCGATCGTCAACCGCACCCGTGCACGTCAGGCTGTCGCAGCGGGAGATGCGGGCGTCGCGAGCGGCGCGAGCGGCCTCCAGGATGGGTCGGTCGAGACCGACCGCGGAGCGGTACGGCGCGAGAAGTTCCAGCGCGCTTTCGAGCGCTACGGCGTGCCGGGCGTGAGCCTGCTCGGTCCGCTCCTCCTGCCGACCCACTTCACGGCGACGATGCTCGCCGCGGCCGGTGTGGGCAAGGCCCGCATCCTGATCTGGCAGGCCGTCGCCATCATCGGCTGGACCACGGTCGTCGCGGTCCTCGTCGGCAGCGCGGTGTACGCGATCCGCTGAGCGGGTCGACGTCGTTCATCACGCAAGAGGCCGCTCGCACCAGCGAGCGGCCTCTTGCTGTGGAACGGAGCGTCACCACGTCCGCGACGCCGCCCGTCGGCGCACCGCGGCGACGGAGGCCAGGGCGCTGCCGCCGAGGATCAGCCCGCCCGCGAGCGCCATGAACGGCGCAGCACCCGATCCGCCCGTGAGCGCGAGCTCGCGCGCCGCCGCAGCAGGTGTCGGCGTCGGCCTCGGCGTCGAACTCGTCGGCGTGACGGTCGGGGTGGGGGTCGGGGTCGCGCTCGGCGTGAGGGGCGGCGTCGTCGTCGCCGGAGTGGGATTCGCGGTGTTCATGAGGGTGAGCGCCACCGCTGCGGCGGAACCGGGTGTCACCGCGAAGGTGCCGTCGCCGACGGCGGTCACGCCCTCGCCGGAGATCGTCCAGTCGCCCCAGGTGATGCCGTCGATCACCGGGAGATCGACTTCCTCGATCACGAACGTGGTGCCGAGCGGAGCCCGCGTGCTGAGCACGGGCTCGCCGACCGGAACGGTCACGCGGGTGGCGGGAGCGTCCGAGCCCTCGATGGTGTATTCGACGGTGTAGACCGCGTCGCGCGCGGCGGGGGCCTGCGCACCGGTCAGGGCCTTGACGATCGAGAACCGCGTGTACGCGACACCCGAACCGTCGCCGCCGCCCGAGTCGGTGATGGTGTACGTCGCCGATGTCTTCACGGTCTCGACCACCGCCTTGTTCCCGAAGACATCACCCGCGAGCACGTCGCCGTCGGCCTGCGTGTAGTAGATGAGCTCGTACGCGAATCCTCCCGCGGGCAGCCCCGCCGCCGCGAACTCGAAGGACTGCCCGTCGCTCGCGAAGACCACCTGGTAGAGGGCAGGGTCGACCGCGGTCCACTCGCCCGTGAGCATGCCGTCGACGACGGGTCGCTGGTTCAGCTTGAGCTCGCCGGTGTAGTGATGAGCGGCGAGTCCGGGGTCGAGCGAATCCGAGATCTCGAGTGACCCGTCGGCTACGTACTTGCTCGGAACTCCGACGCCCCAGACGAGGCGCCCATCGGCCGTCGTCGCTCCGCCGTACTTGTACGGCGCTCCGTCTTCGACGAGATCGGCGGGGATGATGCCGCCATCGCCCGGCAGGTCGACGATCTCGACTGTCTCGCCGAGATCGAAGATCACGGTCTCGCTCTTCGTCACGGAAGAGGCGTTGGCCTGCATCCAGAAGGTTCCGCCCACCTCTTCGAGGCCGCTCACGGCGTCGGTCAGCGTGCACACCACATCCGGCCCGGCTCCCGCCGACACCACGCAGGTCGCCATGACGGTTCCGGTCTCGGCATCCGCGATGTCGAAGCCTCCTGCCCCCTCTCGAGTGAACTCGACAGGGAGCGTCATCCCGAACGTCTCGCCGCTCACCGCGCCCGCAGGCACCGACCAGGAGCCGCTGATGCGGACGTTGCCACCCTGTCCCAGCGGTCCGCCACCGCTGCTCTCGAGCGCGACGCCGCTGATCGCTCCCGCGTAGGTCACGGTCGGCGCGGCCGCCGCCGGCGACGTCGCACCCCACACCCCGACGACCACGGCGAGCAGTCCGATCACGGCGGCGAGCGCCGCGCGCCCTTGCCGCACGAGGCGAGTGACCGCCGTCGTCTTCTTCGCGGCGTGCGCGCGGGCACGCACGAGATACAGGTCCACAGTCATCGTCTTCCCCAGTCCGATCCTCGTCGCGCCCAGTCGCGACACATCTAAGAGATCAGAAAAGAGAAGTTCGATGACGTGAAATCCGGTATACAGCGCCGATATGCCAGCACTCGATGCGTCATCGTCGGGCGGGGCGCGCCCCGATCCACGCCCCTCAGGCGCAGGCGACGACCGTCAGGCCTCGAGCTCCTCCGTGGGCTCCGGTCCGTCGATGACCTCGTCGATCAGGCCGATGCCGCCGGACGAGCTGGCGTTCATCATCAGTTCCTGGATCCAGCGCGCATTCAGCTGCGGCGTCTCGGGCTCATCGAACACGAAGCGCAGCGGGATCGAGGGATGCAGCCAGATGGTCGACCGGCCCTGGGGGCTTCCTTCCGGGTGCTTCCACGAGAGGGTGAAGCTCTCCTGCCGACGGAGCTTTGTCGCGATCGCCACCTTGAGGTGAGCGAGCGCGCGGTCCTCGATGTGAATCGGATCTTCGGCCACGCCGTAGTACAGCATTCCCATGCTTCGACCATAGCGCGCGGCATATCGCCGCGCGGAGATTTATGTCTCCCGGTCTCCCGGTCAGAGCAGTTCGGAGACCAGCTGCTCGATACGCTCGCGGATGTCGTCGCGGATGGGGCGCACCGAGTCAATGCCCTGGCCCGCCGGATCGTCGAGCTTCCAGTCCTCGTAGCGCTTGCCGGGGAAGAACGGACAGGCGTCCCCGCATCCCATCGTGATGACCACGTCGGATGCCTGCACGGCCTCGGTCGTGAGAACCTTCGGCTGCTCGGACGTGATGTCGATGCCGAGCTCGCCCATCGCCTCGACGGCGATCGGGTTGATCTCGTCGGCGGGCATCGAGCCTGCCGAGCGCACTTCGATGCGATCGCCCGCGATGTCACGGAGAAAGCCCGCCGCCATCTGCGAACGACCCGCGTTGTGGACGCAGACGAAGAGCACGGACGGCTTGGTGGGCGTATCAGTCATGGTCTTCTCACCTTCGCCGACCTATCGAAGAATGTCAATACGTGGCAGACTTCACCCGTGACTCTGCCGACGACCATCGACGCGACCGCGTGCTGCGTGCCGCGCGTGACGACCTCTCTCAGCATCCGTGACGCCGAGCGTGCGTCCCGGGTCTTCAAGGCGCTCGGTGATCCGACCCGGGTCAGGCTGCTCTCGCTCATCGCTGCGGGAGAGGCCGGCGAGGCGTGCATCTGCAACCTCACCGACCCCGTCGGCCTCTCTCAGGCGACGGTCTCCCACCACATGCGGCTGCTCGCGGAAGCCGGCCTGGTGACTCGGGAGCAGCGCGGCCGGTGGGCGTACTTCACGCTGAACACCGAGACGCTGGACGCCGCCGCCGACGCCCTCCGCACGGCGTGACCCGGACGTCAGAGCGCTGACGGACGGGGCTTCTCTCAGCGGCCGCCGATGCCTCGGCCCGAAGGTCGCGAGCGCATTCGCCCCGTCTGGTGCGCCCAGATAGCGATCTCGACGCGGTTGCGCGCCGCGAGTTTGGTCATGAGGCTCGCGACGTGCGTCTTCACCGTGCTGACGGTGATGTACAGCTCGCTCGCGATCTCGGCATTGCCCAAGCCTCGGGCGACTTCCACGAGCACCTGCTCTTCGCGCTCGGTGAGCGGCTCTATCGGTTGCGGGGGTGGTGCGGCCGGGCTCGCATCGGCGAAGGCCTCGAGCAGCCGCACGGTGACATTGGGGGCGATCAGAGCATCGCCGCTCGCCGCCGCGCGGATCGCCTGGGTGAGCAGTTCCGATCCGGCGTCCTTGAGCAGAAATCCTTTCGCACCCGCTCGCAGCGCCGCGAAGACGTACTCGTCGAGATCGAAGGTCGTGATGACGACGACCGCCATCGGATCGACGACGCCCGGGCCGGCGAGCACACGCGTGGCCTCGATGCCGTCGAGCTCGGGCATCCGGATGTCGAACAGGCAGACGTCCGGTCGCAGGCTGCGGGCGAGGGCGATGGCGTGGGTGCCGTCGCCGGCCTGACCGACGACGTCGATGTCCGGCTGCGCGCCCAGGATCATGCTCAGGCCCGTGCGCACGAGCTCCTGGTCGTCGGCGATGAGCACGCGGATGGTCATGGCGCCCATCCCGCACGAGGGAGCACAGCGGTGACGGCCCACCCGCCGCCGGGCGCCGGGCCGGCCTGACAGGTGCCGCCGAGCAGGGCGGCCCGTTCCATCATGCCGATGATGCCGAAACCGGGCACCGGCGATGCGGCGGCGTCTCCGTCATTCGTCACGTCCATCCGCACTCCGCCGTCGTCCGCCCTCACCAGCACGTCGACACGGCTCACCTGCCGGGCATGACGAAGGGCGTTGGTGACCGATTCCTGCGCGAGGCGGAAGACAGCGGCGGCCACCGGCGGGGGGATGCTGCCGTCATCGCCCGTGACGTCGACCGCAACGACGGCACCGCCGGGCCTCGTTCCCGCGAGCTGCTCGATGTCGACCAGCCGCGGGCTCGGGGCGAGCTCGGCGGAATCGTCCTGTCGCAGCACTCGCACCATCGACCGCAGTTCGGTCAGCGTCTTGGCCGCCTCCGCCTCGATCACGCCGAGCGCGTCCTGCGCAGCCCGCGGATCGCGCACCCCGACGGCGATGCCCGCCTGGGCGCGGATCGCGATGGCGGAGACGTGATGGGCGACCGTGTCGTGCAGATCGCGGGCGAGGTGCTCGCGCTCCCGCATCCGGATGCTGTCGAGGCTGCGCTGTCGCGAGCCCGCGCGGTAGCGGAAGGCGATGCCGAGGAGCACGACCGTGACCAGCAGCGCGAATCCGCCGATGAGGTCGTCGAGGCCTCCCCCGCGCACGAATGTGAGGCCGAGGCTTGCGACGAGGACAGCCGAGCCGATGATGAGCTCGCGGCCCGAGCCCCAGCGGAACAGGGCATAGACGTTCACCATGATGAAAAGACTCGTATAGAGGGTCGAGTCGGGCGGGAGGAGTTGGAGCGGCACCATCGCGACGACGAGCATCGCGAGCGGCTTCGTGCGGCGCCACAGCACGGTCGGCAGCACGGCGAACAGCGCGATCACCGAGAGCAGCGGTTGCTGCAGGTCGGTGCGGAGGATGCCCTCGACCACAGCGAGCACCGCGACGAGGGCCACGAGAACCCCATCCCGCCACACTCGGGGCGGCGGAGGGGGCACGGCGCTCGGCGCACTCCACGCGGAACGCAAGAGCCCGGTCACCAGGTCAGGATACAAGTGCGCCACGGCTCGACACACCGCGCGTCCGCCGTGCGGATCGCCGCCGGATCAGCGACTCCGCCACGACGCTGTTGATCACGAACGCCGCGGCGACGAGCCACGCCTCTCCGAACGCGTCGACCTCGCCGAGCGGGATGGTCCACAGTGCGAAGACGAGCGCCTGGGTTCCGCCGGAGATGGCGATCGCGTAGGCCCTGGTCATCCATGCTCCGTGTGCCGCGAAGTCTCTACGTCTGATCGCGATCACTGCTCGCACGAGGAACATCGTCATCGCCACCGCGAAGACGAAGCGGATCATCGCCAGGGCGAGCTCGTCAGCGGGCCCGCCGAAGAACAGCGCGAGCCAGATGGCGGAGAGGGCCGCGATGAACCCCGCAGGGACCAGTACGCGGCCGGCGGCACGGTGCCACCGGCGTCGCGTCCGGAGGGCAGGAGAGAACTGGAAGGCGCCGAGGACGCAGTACACGGTCATCGCCACGACGTGAGCGATCAACGCGACCGTCGAGGTCAGGAGCGGCGTGCCGTCGGGGTCGGCGCCCACCTCCGTCAGACGCAGGACACCGCCGAGCACGGGGAGCGCACTGAGCAGCAGGAGGCCGGTGATCGCGAGCCATCCGCTCTTCGATCGCCGACGCTCCTCCTTCGGGCCGAGCGTCGGGCGTGTGACTTTCATCGGTTGCGACATGTCTCGATGCTGGCGCGGCCGCGCGCGGCGGACATCGGCCCTCCGCACGGACTCGGACTCGTACTTTCGGCCGATCGGATCCGGGTCGCCCGGCCGATGACGCCCGGACGCGCGGCGGGGAGCATCGAGACATGACAACCGACACGACCATGACCGCGGCCGTCTACCGCCGCTTCGGCGCCCCAGAAGAGGTCCACATCGAACAGCGTGCCATCCCGGCGCCGAGAGCCGGAGAGGTGCTCATCCGGGTGCACGCGAGTACGGTGAGCGTGGCCGACCACCGGGCTCGCGCTCGTGACATTCCGGCCGGTCTGGGGATGCTCGCCGCCGTCGGGCTCGGCGTCTTCCGACCCAGCCGTCCCGTCCTGGGCATGGACGCCGCGGGTGTCATCGAGGCGGTCGGCTCCGGCGTCACCGCCTTCACCCCGGGCGACCGGGTCATCGCCGCCATGGGCGCAGCGTTCGGCGGTCACGCCGAGTACGTGTGCATCGCCGCTGACGGGGCGATCACCCGAGCCCCCACCTCCCTGTCGCTCGAGGAGGCGGCGGCACTCGTGTTCGGAGGCATCACCGCCCAGGCCTTCTTCTCGAAGGTCGCGATAGGGCCGGGCACGACGGTGCTCGTCAACGGAGGGTCAGGCGCGGTGGGCACAGCCGCGATCCAACTCGCGACGCACCTCGGCGCCGTGGTGACCGCCGTCACGAGCAGCGGCAACGCCCCGCTGGTCACGTCGCTCGGCGCCGACCGGGTCATCGACTACACGCGTCAGGACGTCACCGCAGGAGATGAGACGTACGACGTCATCGTCGACTGCGTCGGCAACGCCACCTTCGACCGGGTCGAGGAGTCCATCAACCCCGGCGGAGCCCTCTTGCTCGTCATCAGCGACCTGCGATCGATGCTGCGCAGCCGCCGGCAGGGTCGCCGATCGGGGAAGCTCGTCATCTGGGATGTCGACAAGCCCGGCGCAGAAGAACTGGCCCACCTCGTCAGCCTCGCAGACTCCGGTCGCTATCAGCCCGTGATCGATCGCTCCTACGACCTGGCCGACATCGTCGATGCGCACCGCTACGTCGACACCGGGCGCAAACGCGGCAACGTCGTGCTGCGCATCCCGTGATCGGCGACGGATTTGGGGACTCAAGCCGTTGTGAACAGCCAGAGGGGATGCGGGTCCGTCATAGACAGCCTTCAGCTGCGACGAACAGGCTGCTGCAACTCCGTCACCCAATCGGATTGGTTTTCCGAGACCGCCCGGACATAGAGCTCCCGACACGGCCCTGAGTGAACGAGCCCTCGGGCGAATATCTCAGCGTGGATCGCTTGCCAGCTTTCGGCGATGTGATCCATGGAACCGAGATGGATGCCACAGACGGCTACTTCAGCGGCGGGCAGATCGACAACGTCGAAGCCATCACGGACGGGTCCGTTGTAGGCGTAGCCGGCGATGACTTGCAGACCGTCTTCGATCGTCTCGTACTGTGCGATCGGCGTCGTCAGAGACCCGCACTCATCGCCGATGATCTCGGAAACGGCATCGAACGCGGGGCCCACCACACGTGCGACCTCAGGTTGATCTGCGACGACTACGCGGCGGGCGGCCAGGCGGACAGCCGGCAGCGACTTCTCGACGATCTCTATCCGGGACATGTGGTTCTCCTTCTCGATGAGTTGGAGCCGCCGTTCCACGTCAACGAGTCGGTCAGCAGCGATGCGGTGTTCCTGCTCGACCTCAGCGCGTCGGATACGCAACAGAGCGGCGATGCGATTCCCATCGACTCCGCGGTCAAGAATCGACGAGATGTCGTCGAGACCGAAGCCGAGCTGCCGCAGTGCAACGATCCGATGCAGGCGTTCAAGTTGCGAAGGATCGTAGGAGCGGTAGCCGCTGTACTCGTCCACGTGAGCTGGTATGAGCAGACCAGCGGTGTCCCAATGCCGCAGCATCCGGTGGGTCACCTGGCCGACCTGCGCAAAGGCTCCGATGGATAACATGTCTCAGTTCTCTCGCCTTCCACAGTGTCAGAGTCAAGTATCGCCGTCGCGCGGGCCCGCCGGAATCCCGTGCCGTCGGCTGCTTGTGACGACCGTTTGCGGGAGCCGCTACGCGCCCTCCACTGGATTGGATCTCATGTGGGACTGACCGACGCATGACCCAGCGGACACCGTTCGGACGCGTGCCGTGTTCGACATCGTCGAGAACGCTGACGGATCCGTGACGTTCTCCGTTTTCAGTCGAGCGTGGATCGAGCTTCCGGACTGCCTTCCACTAGCCGATCGCGTCACCCCTGTGGAATGCTCACCGGCAAGTTCACCTAACCCGCTCTCGATCGGCGATCTCGACTGTCCGCCGGCTATCGAGGAGGACGCCGGCGATGATTCGATCTTGATGTCGACGACGCAGAACGCGGAGCAGTACGGGGCGGAGATAGACACGCTGCCGTGACACACGCAAGTGGCGATGAGCCACCCGCTCAGGGGCACTGTCACCTGACCCACGAGATGCAGAGCTCGCCGTCCGTCCGCACTCCCAGGTTCGTCACGAGGTCGGGGTAATCCGAGAACACCTTCGTCACCCTGATGACGAACTGACCGTCCCGGTGCGGGGTGACGTCCAATGTATGACTTTCGAGTTCTGGCATGTCGGAGTTCACGCCTCCGAGAATCGGCCCGCAGGACAATTCCTGCGCGGACTCTTCATCACCCCACTGGCTCGCGTCAATCCACCGCTCCGCGATCTCGCGGGCACGCTCTTCGGCGCTCTGCTCAGGTGGCGCGCAGGCAGCCAGCCCGAGAGAGACAGATCCTGCGACCATGACCAGGACGACGATCTTCGACGTGCCCCTCCTTGAGCCGGAGCTACTGGCGGATAGCTTCTGCCGGTGCAGCTGAGGCACTTTCATCGCTGCAGCGGCAGGACGAAGCTCGTCTCGTAGGCGAACACCTCGCCGTTGACGTCGCCGACGGTCGTGATCGTGTACGGGCTGAGATTGAGAGTGTCACCGACGTGGGGGTTCGCGAAGTACACCTGGTGGGCCGTACCCACAGAGCTGACACCTCCACGCCGTACCGCGTTCAGTGCATCCAGGTAGTAATAGCCGACGCAGAACCGGTCCAGAATCGCGTCTTCGTAGTCACCTGACGCGACTTCATAGGAGGCGGGTGAGCCATCCTCGGCATACTGCGCAGTGCCGGTCGCTCCCTCTCGGGCTCCGTAGTCGTGCATTCTCACATACAGGTCCACGTTGAGCAGTCCACTGGGCAGGATGATTCCGCCTCCATCCGCGCGCATGCAGCCCGGTGTGGGTTCGGCCGTCGGCGGGGACTCGGGCGTCGGGTCGATTGTGGCCGAATCGGCCGGCTGCTGGGTCGAGGCCGCGCTCGGCGCCGACGCGATCGCTGAGGGCGACGCGGGGGCGCCCGATACCGGCGCGACGCATCCGGAGAGAAGGACCGTCGTACCAGACAGGAGACATACGAGCGCCCCCGCCGCTACGACACTGCTCCGCTTTGCCATTCCTGCATTCTGGCGTGATCCGCGATCCAGCGTCTGTCCTCTCTTCGGTGGACAGACTCGTGCGCCTGTCGCCGATATGAACGCGGGCCAGCCCAAGTCTCGGTTCCAGACCCTGATTCGAACCGATCGGCAAAGGTCGGCTTGACGAAAAGGTCTGCCGTTTGGTGGTTACGATGAGCGCGCGTGGCACGCGTTCGAAGCCTGAACGGTGAAGCGCGCCGCAAACGATCGTTTACGGAAGCGAGGTCGTGGGACCACGACCTCGCGCCGCGCGAAACGCTACGTCGCTACTTCATCGAGTTCCGGCGTTCCTGGTTTCGTCCCAAACTCGGCTGATCGAGTACCTCGTTATTCCAGACCCATGTCGCCCGTTCCGCGGGCCGGGCCTGTGTGAGATACAGACGCTGACCCCCGACGTAGCGGTGGTTCTCTGGGGCCTCCGGATCGGGGTCGTGGTTCCCCGAGAATCGGGCGTTACCTCGCGGGACGCTGACTTCGAACGGTGCATGGACCCAGACCGCAGCGTCCCAGATTTCTCTAAGCTCCGGGCGCTGGAGGAAGATGCCATCGACGAGGACGACGGCATCCAGCGGGACGCTAATCTCCGGTGCGTCCACGGGTTCGTCACGAGCAACGTCCCAGACTGCGGCCTTGATAGTGCCTCGCGTGCGAAGCGACTCTACGACCTGCGCGTAGAACATGTCGTACGCATACGACCCGGAATAGAAACCTTCAGGCCCCGTGCCCGCGGCTCGACGTTCCGACCTCGGGCGGTGAAATCCGTCAATGCTGACGGTCACGATGGGCCTGCGGCCTCGCACTCGGGACACGGCGGCTAGTTCACCAGAAAGATGCGTCTTCCCAGCCCCGTCGAAACCATCTACAGCGATGAGGGCCTGATCGTGCGGCCGAACGTCCTCGATCTCCTTCAGCAGTTGGGTCAACACGGTCGAGCGCGAGTCTGAAATCTGCACAGCCCACCGTAACCGCCGGCTCACACAGCATTCGAAAGATACTTCCGGCGTGCACTCAATGTCGAACTCCGGCTCCCGCCGCAAACGATCGTTTTCGGCGAGTCGCGTGCTGCCCGCGGATGACCGACGCGCCGGAGAAGAGCAGCTCAGCGACCGAGCAAAATGATCTCGCTGTGTTCCGTGCCATCCGAGTATGAGACAAGCTCAGCTTCGAAGACGGTTTCCTGAATCGGGTGCTCAAACTTCTGGACCCGCTCAGACTCGATCGCCGCCCAGGCCTCGCCCGACAAAGTCTTGCCGTAGACGATCGACATGTGGAAAGTCCAGTCGTCTAAGGGCAGTTCACCGAGCCGTCGGAAATCAGTCGCATCTAGCAGCTCGGTCAATGTTGCGTAGGCGGAGACCAGAGAGCGGGTGCGGGCGAGCCGGAGGATGAGGATCTGCCAGGGCTCTGGGAACGCATCGATTGCTTCGCCCATGATTTCGATCGGCTGTTGCTCGGAAGCCCAGCTACGTATGAGGGCGGCTAGCTCCTCACGACGTGCTGGCTCGTAGAAGCCTCGGAGCGTCACGTGGCCGGTGTAGGGATGCGGCAGCCTCGCCACAGCCAAAGCGTCATTCTGCTCCCTCACATATCGATCCGCCACCCCTGAAGTTGGGCGAAGCACGAGGTACTGCTGCCCCTCGAGAGACTCAAGCTGCCCAGGATTCTTCATGAACGGTCGGCGCATACGATGACCCTACTCATGGGCCGTACGGCACTGAACGTTGTTACGTGCTTCGGTGACCGTTTGCGGGGCGCTCGCAGAGAATCCCAAGTCCCAGCGCCAGAAACGATCGTTTCGGCGGGTGCGGGGATCGGCAGGCTCACCACTCATGCGATGGTTGCGTCATGCACACACATCCTCTCTGGCGACCTTTCAACCCTGGCGCGAATGCCGCCCGCCAGGGCGAGCGAGTCGCAACCCGACAGACAGCTCCCGGTGCCGTGCAGGCACACGACGAAGACTGGGGAGAGCAATTCGAGGGGATTCGCAGGGTGCTCATGGAGACGATCGGAGACCTCGCGCTATCGATTTCCCATGTCGGATCGACGTCAGTTCCCGGTCTTGCTGCGAAGCCTGTCATCGATGTCGACGTGATCGTTCGCGATGTGGAAGATGAACACAGCTACATGCCTCGGTTGGAGGCCGCTGGGTTTCGTCTCATCTTCCGTGACGTGATGAGCGGAGATCCTCACCGCCAGCTAACGTTCGCTCGACCCAACACCAATCTGCACGTCTGGAGCCCGGGTGCTATCGAGCCGCAACGTCACGTGGTCTTCGCGGACTGGCTCAGGACGAACCTGACAGACCGGCTGCGATACAACGCCGCGAAGGCCGCCGCTTCAGCGGGGGACGGGAGTGCCCGCTATAACGATCTGAAAGCAGCTGCGGTGTACGACATCTACGAGCGAGCCTTCACCGCTGACGCACAGCACGCCCACGACCCGCACCCGCGCGCCCTTGTCGAATAGCTCACTCTGCGGAGCGGTGTCCGGGCAGCCTTCGTGGCGGCTCGGACGAGCACGCCGCTCCATCACGCCAGAAACGATCGTTTGCGGTCGGATCGAGCCGGGTGATGGTCAGGTGCTGCGACGAAGGGGTCCCAGAACCACGTTTCCGCAGACGGTTCCGGTGTGGCCGTTTGATCCAGAGGAGTTGGCGGACGTAGTGAGGGCTTACGCCAGGACGGCCTTCTGCCGCTTGTTGCGGCGGTCTTCCCTGATCACGCTGATGACGCTGACGGCGAGGGCGACCCAGAGCGCGACCTGCAGGAGCCCGACGAGAGTGGTATCGGAAGACGCGGCATGGTCCTGAGGAATGGAGGTGGAGGGCAGTTCGGTCGCGGTCCCCATGTAGAGCGCCCAGTCGCTGAATGCGTGGAGAAGGACTCCAACCCAGAGGAGACCGCTCACGCGTCGAACCCAGTAGAAGACGGCGCCAGCGGCGGCGAGGGCGAAGACTTGGACCACGATCAGCAGCGGCGGGAGGCCACTGATCACGTATCCCGGGGCGTGGGCGAGGCCGAAGACGAAGGACGTGACAAGGAGCGTGGCGAGTTCGCCGTGGCGGGCGCGAACCGCAGTGAGCAGGACACCGCGGATCGCGAGTTCCTCCCCGAGACCGACCAGCAGCGTACCGCTGGCGATCAAGGCAGCCATGGCCAACGAAGTCTCCGACCACACGACATCGAAGAGGTTCGATATCGCGACGACAAGCGCGAGAACGGGGATGATGATCAGCCACAGACGGCGTGGTCTGAGCATCGGCGTGGGGCGCTCACGCCAGACATCAGCACTGTTCCCCGCCCAGCGGACGTAGAGCAGGAGAATGACGATGCCCGCTGGCAACGCGCCGAGGTGTCCCAACACGAACTGCAGGAGGGGCTGGTCGTCATCGGCCAAGCCGCTCAGGAAATCGCCGAGGAAGACAGCGATTGCGATGTAGACGATCACGGCCAGAAGCGCGGTCCACACCGTCACTCGACGCGGAGTGCTGACCGTTGTCATGTTGTTCCTTCCGGGTATGCCACTGGGTGACGCGCAGCCCTGACCGGAGGGCTCGAGACGTTGTCACGAGGCATACGAACCGCTGCGTACTGGAGCAACTGATCTTGCGCTTGTGTGAAGGCTAGCGGGTGCAGGTCTGTACTGAAGAGCGCGATCGTGCTCAGCGGGTGTGGCCTGCCCTGTCTCTCCGATCCCTTGGCGGGAGCTGTGGGCGGCAAGAGCAGCCGTGGACGATGACTCACGGCGAACTACAGTTCTCGGTGACGCACCCGACCTCGGCAGCCGTGCTGCGCCCGGGCCAGTGTCAGGAGAAGATCTGGCGAAGCGCGTCGAGGTCACCGGAGTCGACCACCGTCTGCACGGCGTCGATGGTCTCCTGGTTCGCGAACATGCCCTTGAGTGTGTCGTTCCAGATCGCCCGCACGGTGTCCACGTCACCGGCGTCGACTGCCCTGCCCGCGGACTCGATGGCCTGCTGATATGGAATCTGCGGGAACCCAGCGGGCGCGTCAGCAGGGTTGTAGTAAGGCACCCAGGGAGTGTCAGGGTCAGGGGTGAGCCAGAGCACCTGCCCCGGCTGGATCACGCGTACGTGGTTCATCGAGCCGAGGGCTGGGTACGCGCAGAGCCGTTCGGCGATCACAGCCTCGACATCGCCCGGCTCGACGGTATAGGTCACGGGAGTGCCCTCTTCATCGAATGCCACCTCGCCGCGCGCGAACTCGCGTGCTCCTAGATCTCGAAGAGTCCCCTGCCGCTCCCAATACAAACCGTCTGTGTAGCTCATGACCTCAGACAAAGCGGAGCAGGTTCCCGGCTCGGTGGATTCCGGCGTCGGCGAAGCCTCGGCAGCCGGCTCAGCGACAGCCGTCGCAGTGGGTGCCGTGGGCGTCTGCACTGCCGCTGGTGCGGTGGCGGTGCACCCGGTGAGCGCGGCAGCAGCCGTCAAGGCAAGTGCGGCGAGTACAGCGGGAAGCTTGTGTGTGCCGGACATGACGCCATACTGACAGACCGGTTTTGTCTTCGAGACGTCAGCCACTCCTTGTCGTCTCCGATGGAACGCTTCGCGCGTCCACAGCGGGCACCCGACGTCCGACCGAAAGCCTCTCTCGATTGGCGCCGGAGGACGTGAATGGCGGGCCGCTGGTGTCGCGAAGATTCTGTGATCAAACCGTTGCATTCGTTATCTCGCCGTTATAGAGTGATCGCACGGTGAATGTTTGCTGTGGCATCCACCTCATGTGATTGCAGGACACTCTTGGTGCAAGGGACAAGGGCCGGTCGGGAGCCTCTCCGACCGGCCCTTTACCGTTGCCAGTACGCTGTTCTCCATGACTGATCGCAAGCTCGCCCTCGAGGCCTGGGAGAGCCTCTTCCGCGCGCAGCACGAACTGTTCAACGAGATGAACGCGGACTTCGACCACGGCGATCTCGCGCAGGCCGAGTACGACGTCCTGCTCACCGTGACGCGGTCACCCGACATGTCCGCACGACTCCGCGACGTCACGTCGAACATGCTCATCAGCCAGCCGAGCGTCTCGCGCCTCGTCGACCGCATGGTCGCACGCGGGCTCGTCGCCAAGTGCCCCGACCCCGATGACGGACGCGGCGCACTGATCCGGGCGACGGATGCCGGGGCACGGGCATTCCGCAGCATCGCCACCGTGCATGGCCGTTCGATCGCCGAGCGCATGTCGCGCCTCGACGACGACGAACTACAGGCTCTTCGCGACCTGACCGAGAAGCTGCGCAACCGCTGACCCCCGGGCGCTCACGCCCGGGCTGGCGTGCCGGGCCGGCCGTCAGGCGCCTCGAATCGCACACGTCGCCCCGTGCGGCATCCGTTCTGCCCCGGCTGGTGTGCACAGCGGGACATCGTGTGCGATTCGGGCGGGGGCCAGGTGCGGAACTCCCCCGACGTGCTCCCCCGTTTTCTGGCAGGGTGGAACCGAATTCCGGCATCATCGCGTCGGAGTCGCAGACCACCCCCTCGGGGGGACCAGGGAGGTCATTCATGGAGATCGCCGGAATCGTCGGCATCCTCGTCATCGTCGGGATCGCGGTGGCCGTCGCCGTCGTCCTGCTGCTCGTCCTGCTGCTGTTCGCGCGCAGCTGGATCAAGGTGGCGCGAGCCGACGAGGCGCTCGTCATCTCGGGCCGCAAGCAGAAGGTGCAGCGCACCGTCATCGCGGCCGACGGCACGACCCGAGGCGAGACGGAGGAGTCGCCCGTCACGGTGATCGTGAACGGCAAGTCGCTGGTCAACCCGATCACGCAGCGCCACGAGATCATCTCGCTGCGGTCCCGCCAGGTCTCCCTCAATGCCGAGGCCCAGTCGCTCGACAGCGTCACGCTCAACGTCGACGGCGTAGCCATCGTGAAGATCGGCTCCGACCCGCTCTACGTCCGCCGGGCGGCCGAGCGATTCGCGTCGCAGGACAAGGCGATCGAGCAGTTCACGACCGAGCAGCTCGAAGGTGCACTCCGCGGGATCGTCGCGACACTGTCGGTCGTCGAGCTCATGCGAGAGCGCAAGAAGTTCTCCGACCAGATCGCCGCCGACGTCTCGCAGGAGCTCGCCGAGCAGGGTCTGATCCTCGACTCGTTCCAGATCAAGGGCATCACCGACAAGGTGGGCTACATCCAGTCGCTCGGTGCTCCCGAGATCCAGGCGAAGCGTCAGGCCGCAGAGATCTCGCAGACGAACGCCGACCGCGCGATCAACCAGAAGAACATCGCCAACCAGGAAGCGAACCTCGTCGAGCAGACCGCTCTCGACACCAACACCGCGAACGCGAACGCCGGCATCGGCCGTGCGCGCGCCGAGGCGGAGCAGGCCGAGAACCTCGCCCGCGAGCAGGCGCAGCAGGCGGTGCTGCAGCAGCAGGCCGAGAACCGACAGGCGCAGCTGGATGCCGACGTCAAGCGCGTCGCCGACGCTCAGCGCTACGAGGCCGAGACCCGCGCCCAGGCAGAGCTGTACACGCGTGAGCGCTCGGCGGAAGCCGCGGCGATCGAGCAGGTCAAGCAGGCCGAGGCCCGCACCCGCATCGCCGAGCAGCAGGCCCAGGCCGACCGGGCGAAGGCCGATGGTGAGGCCGCAGCCGCCATCGCCCGCGCGACCGGTGAAGCCGACGCGCTGCGCGCCCAGGCGGAGGCCGAGTCGGAGGCTCGACGTCTGCGTGCCAACGCCGAGGCCGACGCGATCCGGGCCGAGGGTGAGGCGCGAGCCGCCGCCGTGGAGGCAGAGGCGAAGGCCATCGCGTCCAATCAGGACGCCTTCCTCTCGCAGCGCGTGCTCGACACCCTGCCCTCGATCATGGCCGAGTTCTCGAAGGGCTACGCCGCGATCGGCAGTGTGTCGATCATCGGCGGATCGAGCGACGACGGAGCATCGAACGTCGTCGGGGCCGACAGCGCGAAGGCGCTCAAGTCGGTGTTCGACAGCGTCAGCGCCGCGACCGGTCTCGACCTCGCGTCGATCATCCAGGGCCAGGCGGTCGGCCGCGGCATCGGCGAGGGCGTGGCCGCCGCGGCGGCTCCGGCACCCCGCCAGTCGACCCCGACCAGCCCGCCTCCCCCCGCGCCGCCGGCTCCCGCCGCGGAGTAGTCAGCGCACACGAACACAGGCGGATGCCGCGGCCGGATCGGTCGCGGCATCCGTCGCCTGCGGAGTTGTGGAGAGCGGGCAGACTGGACGGATGACGTCCGCCGCCTTCGACCTCGCCGCGATCGGCGCAGGACTCTCGTTCGCGGCCGCACTCGACGAGCTGTCGACCGCTCTCGACGCGAGCACGACAGCGGTCGTCAGCGCACCGCCCGGCACCGGCAAGACCACGCTCGTACCTCCGCTGATCGCATCGCGAGGCACCGGCCGCGTGATCGTCACCCAGCCGCGCCGGGTCGCCGCCCGTGCGGCCGCCCGGCGACTCGCGCAGCTCGACGGCTCACCGCTCGGCACCCGCGTCGGCTTCACCGTGCGCGGCGAGCGCGCCGTCGGACCGGACACGCGGGTCGAGTTCGTCACCGCCGGAGTCCTGCTGCGACGGATGCTCGACGACCCGGGGCTCGACGGTGTGGATGCCGTGATCATCGACGAGGTCCACGAGCGGGCGCTCGAGACCGACCTCCTCGTCGGCCTTCTCTCCGAAGTGCGCGAGTTGCGGGACGATCTCGCGGTCGTCGCCATGTCGGCGACGCTCGACGCCGAGCGCATCGCCGCCGTCCTCGGCACGGACGACCTCCCCTCCCCGATCGTCGACCACGACGTCCCAGCTTTCCCGCTCACCGTGCGCTGGGCGCCGAGCGCCGCACCACGGCTCGACGAGCGCGGTGTCACCTGGGCGTTCCTCGATCACATGGCGCGCGTCACGAGCTCTGCCGCCGTGGAGCTGATCCGCGACGAGCCCGCAGCCGATGTGCTCGTCTTCGCGCCGGGCGTGCGCGAGGTGTCGGAGATCGCCCGCCGGGTGCGCGACGCGAGCCCCGGGTTCGATGTGCGGGAGCTGCACGGCCGTATCCCCGCGGGCGAGCAGGACGCCGTGATCCGCGGGCGCCGGCCGGAGGACCCTCCGCGCATCATCGTCACGACCTCGCTCGCGGAGTCCTCGCTCACGGTGCCGGGTGTGCGCCTCGTCGTGGACAGCTGCCTGGCTCGACGTCCGCAGCGGGACGCCGCCCGCGGCATGACTGGTCTCGTCACTGCCTCCGCATCCCGTTCGTCGTGCGTGCAACGTGCGGGCCGCGCCACCCGCCAGGGCCCGGGGATCGTCATCCGCTGCGTCGACGAGCGCGCCTATGCGGCCGCTCCCGCCCGACCGGTCGCGGAGATCGCGGTCACCGATCTCGCGGATGCGGCACTGCTGCTCGCGTGCTGGGGCGCCCCTGGCGGGGCGGGTCTGCGGCTGATCGAGCCGCTGCCCGCAGCCCACCTCGCCGACGCTCTCGGCGTGCTGCGCGGTCTCGGGGCGATCGACGACGAGGGACGCGCGACCGCGGAAGGGCGCGCCCTCGCTCGCATCCCGACCGATCCGCGCCTCGCTCGCGCCCTTCGCGACGGCAGTCCGGCGGTGGGGGCCCGGCTCGTCGCCGAGATCGTCGCGCTGCTGGGCGGCGACGTGCGCATCGCCGAGGCAGACGTGGCCCAGGCGCTCGTCGCCATGCGAAGCGGACGAACACCGGAGGCCCGCAGGTGGCGTCAGGACGCCGATCGCCTCGAGCGCCTGGCACCCACGACGTCGGGGGTGAGCTCGGATCTCGACGGCGTCGGGCTCGTGATCGCGCTGGCCTTCCCCGAGCGGATCGCCCGTCGCGTGGAGCGCACCGCCGCAGGAGCGACCTTCCTGCTCGCATCCGGAACCCGTGCGGGCGTGCGCGGTCCGCTCGCGGCCATCGAGTGGATCGCCGTCGCCGACGTCGCGCGCGCCTCCGGGAACGCGACCGCGGGATCGGGCGCGATCGTGCGGTCGGCCGCCGCGCTCACCGAGGCGCAGATGGAGCAGGCCGCGAGCCACCTGATGAGCGACCGGGTCGAGGCGGACTTCGTCGGGGGCCGCGTTCAGGCCCGTCGCGAGCGCCGCATCGGAGCCATCCTGCGCTCGTCGGCGCCGGTGCGGGCGTCGGCGGAAGAGGGGCGGGATGCCGTTCGTCGGGCGCTGCGGCGCGACGGGCTGAGCATGTTCACCTGGCGAGACAGCGCCGACGCTCTGCGCCGCCGGCTGGCGCTGGTGCACCGGGAGCTCGGTGCGCCCTGGCCGGACGTGTCGGATGCCGGTCTGCTCGCGTCGCTCGACACGTGGCTCGCACCGGAGCTCGACGCCCTCGCGAGCGGCACTCCGGTGGCGCGATTGGATCTCACATCGGCGCTTCGCCGCCTGCTGCCGTGGCCGGAGGCGGCACGCCTCGACGAACTGGCTCCTGAACGGCTCGAGGTTCCGAGCGGATCCCGCGTCCGCATCGAGTACCCGGAACCGGATGACGCGGTCGCGCCGCCCGTCGTCGCCGTCAAACTGCAGGAGTGCTTCGGGTGGGCCGCGACTCCACAGCTGGTAGACGGGCGGGTGCCGGTGCTGTTCCACCTGCTGTCTCCGGCAGGGCGTCCGCTCGCGGTCACGGACGACCTCGCCTCGTTCTGGTCCGGTCCCTACTCGCAGGTGCGCGCCGAGATGCGCGGGCGCTACCCCAAGCATCCGTGGCCGGAAGATCCCTGGGCCGCGGCGCCGACGAAGCACACGAAGAACCGCGCCGCACGGCGGTGAGGGGCGCGCCCTCGTTCGTCGCGCTCGACCTTCAGTCGAGCAGATGCCGGAGGTACCGGGGCGGATCCTGCAGGAACGAGCGCCAGTGGTTCACGAGTTCGAGGTCACCCCAGTCCGCAGGACGGATGCCCCACTCCCCCACCTCGAGGATCTTCGCGCCCGGAAGCGCCGCGAGCACGGGAGAGTGCGTGGCGCAGAGCACCTGCCCGCCGTCGTCGACGATGCGCTGGAGCACGGCGATGAGCGCGAGCGTCGACTGGAACGACAGCGCCGCCTCCGGCTCGTCGAGGCAGTAGAAGCCGGGTTCGTCGAAGCGGCTGTCGAGCAGCGCGAGAAACGACTCGCCGTGGCTCATCTCATGGAACGGCACGTCGCCGCCGGACATCGAGGGGTTCTCCTCGAGGTACGTGTAGAACGAGTGCATCGTCTCGGCCCGCAGGAAGAAGCCCCACCGGCTGGCGCCGATCCCTCGCTGCAGCCGCAGCCAGTCCGAGAGCGGTGACTCCGTGGGCCGCGTGCTGTGCATGGCCTGACGCGATCCGCCCTCCGGCGACAGCCCGTACGCGACCGCGACGCCCTCGACGATGGTGGACTTGCCGCTGCCGTTCTCCCCGACGAGGAACGTGACCCCGGGCGCCAGGTCGATGCCGTCGCTCAGCACCTGCGCGACCGCGGGGATGCTCGTCGGCCACCGCCCGCCCGGCGTCGGCGCATCGTCGTTCGCCCGCACCGACACGATCGGCTGCTCGCGCCTCCGGCGACTGCCCGGCTTCCAGATGGACTCCACGTCCGTGACCCTACCGGGCGGTGACGACACCACGCTGCGCACGGGTCAGCACTCGATGACGTTCACCGCGAGGCCGCCCTCACTCGTCTCCTTGTACTTCGTCGACATGTCGATCCCGGTCTGGCGCATGGTCTCCACGACCGCGTCCAAGGAGACGTAGTGGCTGCCGTCACCGCGAAGGGCGAGGCGTGCTGCCGTCACGGCCGTCGATGCGGCGATGGCGTTCCGCTCGATGCACGGGATCTGCACCAGTCCACCGATCGGGTCGCACGTGAGCCCGAGGTGGTGCTCCATCGCGATCTCGGCGGCGTTCTCGATCTGCCGGTTCGTCCCGCCCATCACGGCCGTGAGACCGCCGGCGGCCATCGCGCAGGCGGAGCCGACCTCGGCCTGGCATCCGCCTTCGGCACCCGAGATCGACGCATTGGCCTTGAACAGCGAACCCAGGGCAGTGGCCGTGAGGAGGAATCGACGGATGCCGCGGCGCCGGTTCGCCTCGGCGACCGCCTGGTCGCCGCCGTCGCCCGCAGGCGCCTCCAGCGCGCGGGCGCCGTCGAAGCCGAGCAGCGCGCTGCCGACGAGCTCGCCGTACGGCGTGACCGCGTTGCCCGCTGCGAGTCCGGAGTCGGCGAGGAACCGCCACCAGTACATCGCGACGGCGGGCAGGATGCCGGCGGCACCGTTCGTCGGTGCCGTGACGACGCGCCCGCCGGCGGCGTTCTCCTCGTTGACGGCGAGCGCGAAGGCTCCGAGCCACTCGCCGGGCAGTTCTCGATGGCCGTCCGACTCGGCCTCCTCCAGCTGACCGCGGATCACGCTCGCGCGCCGCTTGACCTTGAGCATGCCGGGCAGCACACCGTCGGAGTGCAGGCCCGCGTCCACGCAGGCGGCCATCGCATCCCAGATCGCGTCGAGCCCGGAGGCGACGTCCGCCTCATCCCGCAGCGCGGTCTCATTGACTCGCGCGACCTCGGCGATCGACAGCCCGTGCTCGTCGCAGAGCGCGAGCAGGGACGCGGCATCCGTGTAGGCGAACAGCGAGGGTGATGCGGCGACCCGCGCCTCTTCGCCGTCGCGTCGGATGAAGCCGCCGCCCACGGAGTAGTACGTCTCCTCCGACACGATGTCGCCGGCGTCGTCCCAGGCCGTGATCGTCAGCGCGTTCGGGTGTCCTGGCAGGCGCGTCCTGGGTGCGAAGACGATGTCCTCCTTCGCGAACGCCACCTCCTGGACGCTGTCGAGGAGCAGCGTGCCTCCGACGGGGAACTCGGTCCACGCTGCGCGCACCGCAGACGGGTCGCAGGTCTCAGGCGCGAGCCCGCGCAGACCGGCCACGACGGCATCCGGCGTCCCGTGCCCGATCCCGGTGGCTCCGAGCGAGCCGTAGAGAGTGCAGCCGACCCGCGCGACCCGCGCGATGGATGCCGAGTCGCTCAGGCGTCGGGCGAAATCGAGCGCCGCCCGCATCGGCCCGACCGTATGGGAGCTCGAGGGTCCCACTCCGATGGAGAAGAGGTCGAAGGCCGAGACGTACGCTGTCACCCCTCCAGCGTACGTCGTCGGTCTCGCGCTCCGGCCGCGACCTCACGTCAAGCCCCTTCCCCGGTGCGCGCGACGCGGGGATGCTGGTCCTGCACTCGATGCGAAAGGAACGACCATGACGAACAGCACTCCTGAGCAGGATCCGACCTCCGACCTCGACCCCGAGGCCCAGGCACCGACTCCGACGCCGGCCTCCGGCGATGCCGGCGAGTTCAAGGACCCCGCGGGAACGGCCGAGAAGCCCGCGCAGGCGGACTCCCCCGAGGATGCCGACCCGTCGGAGGTGCCGAGCACCGAGGAGCTCGCGGAGCCGAGCACCGAGAAGGATCCGTCCGAGGAGCCCAAAGCCCCGAAGCGCGACGAGCCGGAGCCCGATCACGAAGCGATCGGCATCGGAGTCGTCGACGCCCCGGAGTCCGAGGACTGACCTCTACTCCACGAGCTTCCCCTCGGTGTCGACCTCGCGCATGAGCTCGGCGATCTCGGAGGGGATCTCGGGGATCGGCTCGTGGGTCACTCCCGTGGTGGGTGACCAGACGAGATTGACCTGCAGCGTCGGGTCGGTGTCGGGGTAGTCGCTGCGGTTGTGGCAGCCGCGGGTCTCGCGTCGCTCCAGCGCAGCCTCCAGGGTCGCGCGGGCGGCGAGCGCCGACGCCTTGAGGTCGAAGGCGTGGGCGAGGTCCTGGAACCCGGCGATGTCCGGGTGGATGCCGACGTCCTCCATGCGGCCCTCGATCATGTCGAGGTCGGCGAGGCCTGCGCGCAGACCCTCATCCGAGCGGACGACACCCGCGTGCTCGGTCATCGTGTTGCGGATCGCCCGCTGCAGCGCCCGGACGTTCTCCCGCCCGTCAGCGGCCAGAAGATCCTCGATCTCGGCGCGCGCCTGCGCCACGGCATCCGCCGACCGCCGCTGCGCATCCAGCCCGGCCGCGTGCGCCATCGCCGCCTGGCCGACGATGCGTCCGTAGACGAGCAGCTCGATCAGCGAGTTGCCGCCCAGGCGGTTCGCTCCGTGCAGCCCGCTCGACGCCTCACCGATCGCGTACAGGCCGTCGACGTCGGTCTGGTGGTCGTCGGGCCGCACCCACACGCCGCCCATCGAGTAGTGCGCCGTGGGCGCGATCTCGATCGGATCGGTCGTGATGTCGAGCATCTGCAGCTCCATCATCGTCTGGTAGACGCGCGGCAGGCGGGTCATGATCGTCTCGCGCGGCAGGTGCGAGACGTCGAGCCAGACGCCGCCGTTCTCGGTTCCGCGCCCCTCGGCGATCTCGGTGTAGGCGGCGAGTGCGACGCGGTCACGGGTCGACAGCTCCATGCGCTCCGGGTCGTACTTCGACATGAATCGCTCCCCGAGCGCGTTCCGGAGGATGCCGCCCTCTCCCCGAGCGGCCTCGGAGATGAGGGTGCCCGCGGCGTTCTCGGGCTCGATGATGCCCGACGGGTGGAACTGCACCAGTTCGGGGTCGCGCAGGCGCGCTCCGGCGTCGACCGCAAGTCGGAACGAGTCCCCGGTGTTCTCGTCGCGCCTCGACGAGGTACGTCGCCAGATGCGGTTGTGACCGCCGGCGGCCAGGATGACGGCATCCGCGTGGATGAGGTAGCGGGTGCCGTCGGACTGATCGAATCCGTACGCGCCGAAGACCACGTTGTCGCGCACGAGCAGCCTCGTGATGTAGACGTGGTCGAGGATCGGCACCTCGAGCTGCTCGGCCTTGGCGACGAGCGTGCGCTGGATCTCGAGACCCGTGTAGTCGCCGGCGAACGCCGTGCGACGGAAGGTGTGGGCGCCGAAGAAGCGCTGCGAGATGCGGCCGTCGTCCTCGCGGGCGAAGTCCATGCCCCAGCGCTCGAGGTCGCGGATGCCGCGCTCCGCGCCCTGCGTCACGATCTCGACGGTGTGCGGGTTCGCGAGCAGGTAGCTCTCCTTGATGGTGTCGGCCGCGTGCTGCTGCCAGCTGTCGCCCTCGTCCATGGTGCCGAGCGCGGCGTTGATGCCGCCGGCGGCGAGCGAGGTGTGCGCGTCCTGACGCGGACGCTTTCCGACGGCCAGGACGTCGATGCCGTGCTCCGCGACCTCGATCGCCGCACGCAGGCCCGAGCCGCCGGTGCCGATGACGAGGACCGTGGTGGAGATCTGCCGTTCGCGTGTACTCATGCGTTCAACGGTAGGCAGGCGATCCTGATGACGTCCAATGCATAGTTCTACTCGTTTCGATAGACTCCGGGCATGAATCTCGAGCAGCTCCGCGGATTCGTCGAGGTCGCGAGACTCGGACATTTCACGCGCGCATCCGAGTCCCTGCACCTCGCCCAGCCCTCACTGAGCCGCCAGATCTCGACGCTGGAGCGTGAGCTCGGCGCCGAGCTCTTCCATCGCGCCCGAGGCCACATCGGGCTCACCGCCGCCGGCGAGGCTCTGCTGCCGCGCGCCCAGCGGATGCTCGCCGAGGCGGAGTCCATCCGCGAGGAGATGGGCGAGCTCGCGGGACTCCGTCGCGGCCGCGTACGTCTGGGAGCACCACCGACGCTCTGCATCAGCCTGGTCGCCGAGGCCATCAGCGCCTTTCACGCCGATCACCCCGGGGTGGACCTGCACCTGGACGAGAGCGGATCGCGGCTGCTCGTCGAGCAGCTCGCCGTGGGCGCCGTCGACATCGCTCTCATCACCGAGTCGGACGGCCCGCCTCCCTCGGGCTTCAGCCTCGCGCGGATGCCGTTGCTCACCGAGGAGCTGGTCGTCGTCTCCGCCGCATCCGCTCCCCCGGTGGCCGTGACTCCGGCCATCGGCCTCGAGCACCTCGCGACGCTGCCGCTGATCGCGCTCGACGAGACGTACGAGCTGCGGGCGACGACGGATGCCGCGTTCCGCTCGGCCGGGCTGACGCCGAATCACGTGCTGGAGGGCGCGGAGATGGATGCGCTGCTGCGCTTCGTCGAACGCGGGGTGGGGGTCGCCGTCGTGCCCGCGATGGTGCTTCTCGACCAGCCGGCGCTGCGTTCGGTGCGGCTCACGCACCCGATGATGCGTCGCACGGTGAGCCTCGCGCATCGCGCCGACGTGACGCCCGCCGTCGCCGTCGCGGCGATGCGCCGCGTGATCGTCGCGACCGCCGCCGAGGTCGCTCGCCGCGACCCCGCGATCACGAGCCTGCTGGAGGAGGCCCGGCCCGCGAACGTCACGCGGCTAGACTCCGAAGAATGACAGACGATGTGCGCAACGTGCGCGACGCGCTCGCGGCGATCACCGAGCATTGGCAGCCGCATCGGCTGACGAGCATCAACGACTACGACGTCAAGGTCGTCACGCTGCAGGGCGAGTTCGTCTGGCACACCCACCCCGACACCGACGAGCTGTTCATGGTGGTGAGCGGTCAGCTCACCATCCAGATGCGCGACCGCGACGTCGTCCTGAACCCTGACGACGTGTTCGTGGTGCCGCGCGGTGTCGAGCACTGCCCGAAGGCGACCGACGAGGTTCACGCGATCCTCTTCGAGCCGAAGGGCACGGTCAACACCGGAGACGCCGGCGGAGCTCGCACCGCGACGCTGCGCGAACTCGACTGACGCATCGGCGCGCCATCGGGCCGATACGCGTAATGAACTCGCGTGCGGCGAGTCTCTTAAGCGGGTGACCGCTTCCGGTGCGCCCTCCGAGCGATCCCCGACACCGGGATCGACTGAAGGGAATCCGATGGACTGGATGAGCGCCCCTGTGGCCATGATCGGCTTCTGCGGCGTGATGGTCGTCGTCACGATCATCACCGCGATCATCGGCCGTCGATGACGGGAAAAACAGAGATCCCCGTCGCTCACGCGACGGGGATCTCTTGTGATGTGCGCCCGAAGGGACTCGAACCCCTAACCTTCTGATCCGTAGTCAGATGCTCTATCCATTGAGCTACGGGCGCTCCTGGACCGCTCAGCGGGCCGTAGAACAGCTTATAACAGTCGCCACCTGATTGCGAATCGAGCGCATCAGGTGGCCGGGTCTGGCTCCTTCTGTCGCTTCTTCCGCTTGGCCTTCGCGCGCTGCAGCGACGACAGAGCCTGCAGATCGACGAGGCGGAGAGCCTGCATCCGCGCCTCGCGCATCCGGTCGTAGTCGGGGTCCTGGTCGGGGCGCATGCCCTCGACGCGCAGACGCCGGTCGAGGTTGTGCCGCACGTCCGCCCAGGCCCCTTCGCGAGCCTCTTCGACGATCGTCCGCAGCGCGGCGTCATCGTCCATCAGCTCCCGCAGCCTCGTGGCGACGCCGTGCGACTGCTTGGCGCGACGGCGGAGGTTGCGCACGTCACGGTCGCGGTAGTCATGGGTGCCCGACGGGTCGGAGTGGCGGCCCCTGGCGCGCTTGCGCAACTCGGTGAGATTGCGCTCGACCTCTTCGGATTCCTCGGCCATGGCACGCAGCGCCTCGCGCGCGTCAGCCATGTACTTGTCCGTGTCGAAGACGCCGCCCTCGGCGATCGTGCCGATGAGGATGTGATTCTTCACCGCGAGGCGCGCAGCAGCGGTCGCGATGGCCACGCCTTCGGCGATGGCATCCGCAGTTCGTCCCACCACGACCTCCTTCCTTCGAGGGTACCGGTTCCCCTCCCCCGCGCACTGGGCCAGAATGGTTCGAAATCGGGTCGACGCGACCCGCGCGGGTCCGGCGGCGCTCCCGATCACGCCGGGAGGAGGAGCCATGGCGCGTCTCGCCCTGACCGGCAGCACGACCGTGATCACCGGCGCGGCGAGCGGGATGGGAGCCGAGATCGCCCGCCTCCTCGCCTCGCGCGGCGTGCACCTGGCTCTCCTCGACCACAACGCCGGAGGGCTGGCCTCCGTCGCGTCGGAGCTGACCTCGCGAGCCCCCGGCGCGCTGATCACCACGCACGTCGTCGACCTCCGCGACGACACCGCCGTCTTCGCCGTGGCCGACGAGATCACGGCGAGGCATCCGCGGCTGAACGCGCTGATCACCTGCGCCGGGTCGTCGATGCTCGGCACGCTCGACCAGCTCACCATGGAGGAGATGCGGTGGCTCGTCGACGTGAACCTCTGGGGGACGGTCTCGATCACGAAGGCGCTGCTGCCCGCGCTGCGCGCCGCCCCCGCGGCACATATCACCCACCTCGCCAGCGTCTACGCGCTCGCGGCGCCGGCCGGACGCATTCCCTACTCCATGAGCAAGTTCGCCGTGCGCGGCTTCTCCGAGGCGCTGCGCCACGAGCTCGAGGGGTCGACGGTCACGGTGGGCGCGATCTACCCGGCGGGGGTTCGGACCGGCATCATCCTGCACGGACGATACGCAGCGGCCGTCGATCCCGCGATCGCGGCACGCGCCGCCGCTGCCCAGGCGGCGATGTACCTCACCGAGCCCGCAGATGCCGCGGCGCAGATCGTGCGCGCCACCGAGCGCCGCCGCCCCCGCGCCATGGTCGGGCGGGAGGCCCGGATCATCGACGCGCTGGTGCGACTCGCCCCCTCGACCTACTGGCGCGCCCTGCGGCGGCCCCTGCGCGCGGCCATCGACACCACGACCCCCGCGCGGTGAGCGCGCACGATGCGGGCTCGGTCGGCATGATGCGACAGGGAGCGGTCGGCATGGTCCGACGGGTGGAGCGCGACGGACGTCATCTCGTCGAGAAGCGGCTGACCGACCCGGCGCGACACGACAACGAGGTGCGAGCGCTGCGGGCTCTCGAGCGCGCCGATCTGCCCACGCCCGAGCTGGTCGACGAGCGACCAGGCGTCATCGTCATGACAGAGATGCCCGGCGAGCGCCTGGACGCCCAGGATCCGGAGACGCGGCTCGCGAGGTTGAGGGCGTCGGGGCCGCTGCTTCGCCGACTCCACGAGGAGACGCCCCCGAAGGGCCTCCTGCCCGCCCCCGACGACGCCACGATCATCGCGCGCTACCGCCGGGCAGGGGGTCCTCCGCTTCCGCTCCGGATCCCCCCGGCATCCGGCCTCGTGTTCTGCCACGGCGACTGGACCGACGGCAACCTGCTCGCGACCGGAGCCGGGATCACCGGGATCGTCGACTGGGAGGCCGCGCACGTCGGCGATCCGATCCGCGAGCTCGCCCGGGCGGCGTGGGGTGCCGGCCGCAAGGACGCCCGCTCCGCCCACGCGCTGATCGAGGCATACGGAGCGGATCCCGCGCTCGTCCACGCCTGGGACGCGATCCACGCCGCTGAGCTGTGGCTCTGGTTCGCAAAGGCGGGGCCGCCCGAGTATCTGCATCAGCTCACCCGCGAGCTGCACGAGTGGAGGCGAGGGTGATCGCGGTCGCGGCAGGCCTGGCGCGGTCGGGTCAGCGGACGGCGCCCACCCAGATGCCGGATGCCCACGCCTGCTGATCGCCGTCGCATCCGACCGAGCCGGGGTATCCGCGCACGACCGCCATGCAGTTCGCGAGGAACTCGGGATCACCGCCGAACATGCTCTCGTATGCTGCGGAGGCGTTCAGCGCGCCCCAGACCTGGAACTGGTAGATGTGGGCCAGCTCGTGCGCCATCGCCCAGTTGAGGCGATCCGCGCTCCAGTCCACGATGTCGGCCCGGTACTTGATGTAGCCGTTGCTGTTGGCGCATGCCGGAGCGGTGCCGCCGGCGCAGGAGGACGACTCGTAGAGCCCGACTCCGCCCCCGCCCACGCGATCGAGCGCAGCGCGCACCCGGGCATAGCCATCGGGTCCGCTCGACGACCACGCCGGCCCGCCGGGACCCGCGAACTGTCCTGCCCGCCAGACCGCGACCTCCTCACCCACCTTCGCGGTGAGGGCGTGCACGGTGGCGGTCGCCGCAGCCACCACCGCGGGGTCGTGACGTTCGGCGAGCACGGTCTGCTGCACGGAGAGCGCCGACGCCCGGTGGGTCGAGACGTCGACCCTGCCGTCGGCGGCGGTCATCGCCGCGCTGAGCGCCGTGATCTCGGCGAGGAAGGCGGGGCGCATCTCGAGCACGGCGGCACGGTCGGCGGAGTCGGCTTCGGCGATCTCGACAGCGCCCTCGAGATGATCGGTGCGCATCTGCGCCGTGCGGGTCGAATCCGTCAGCGCGCGGAGCTCCGCGATCACCGATGTCCGCTCGGCATCCAGCGCCGCGGCCCGGCTGACCGCCCCTGCAGCGAGCAGCAGAGCGGCGACGATGACGACCGACAGCAGCCTTCGGATCACAGACCGCACCTCACGGCAGGAACCCTGTCGCATCCGAGAGCTGGGCATCCTGACGTGCGATCTCGGCGCGCAGCGCCGTCAGCCGCTCGGCGAGCGCGTAGTTCGCCGAGCGAGTGGCATCGAGCGTCTCCTGCACCTCGACGACGGCGGCCCTGGCCTCTGCGAGCGCATCGGTCCGCTGCTGGTCCGCGACCGCGACGAGCACCGCTCCGCCGATCAACAGCAGACCCCCGGTGACCACAGCGACGCCCCGCATATCGCTCCCCAGAACAGAACGTGTTTCCGGAACGATTCCGTAGGGCCAATATATCCCTGCGGGACGCCTGCCTCTACGTCAGAGCGGCAGGCGCTGCGGTGCGGAACCGCCGCAGGCGGAGGCTGTTGAGCACGACGAACACACTGGAGAAGGCCATGGCCGCGCCGGCGAGCATGGGATTGAGGAGTCCGAGGGCCGCGAGCGGGATCGCCGCGACGTTGTAGGCCAGAGCCCAGAACAGATTTCCCCGGATCGTCCCGAGCGTCCGCCGGGCCAGCCGGATCGCGTCGACCGCGCCCCAGAGATCCCCGCGCACGAGTGTCAGATCGGATGCCTCGATCGCCGCATCCGTTCCCGTGCCCATGGCGATGCCGAGGTCGGACTGAGCGAGGGCAGCCGCATCGTTGACCCCGTCGCCCACCATCGCAACCACCCTGCCCTGCTGCTGCAGGGACACGATCTCGGCGACCTTGCCCTCCGGGAGGACTCCGGCTCGCACCCGGTCGATCCCGACCCGCTCGGCCACCTGGCGCGCGGTGCGCTCGTTGTCGCCGGTCAGCAGCACGGGCGTCAGGCCGAGACGCCGCAGGGCCGCGACGGCTTCGGGACTCGTCGGTCGCACCTGATCTGCCACGACCAGGACGCCGCGGACCCGACCGTCCCACGCCACGGCGACCGCGGTGCGCGCCTCGTGCTCCGCCCGGTCGAACGCGGCGGCGAGGTCGGCGTCGAGATGCAGAGCCCACTCCTCCAGGAGCGAGGGACGCCCTGCGATCACGGCGTGGGAGTCCACGACACCCGTGACGCCGCGTCCTCGGACGTTCTGGAAATCGGCGACCGCGGGGAGATCGCCGATCCGCTCGGTCGCCCCTCGGACGATGGCCTGGGCGATGGGGTGCTCGGAGGCGTCCTCGACCGCGGCGGCGAGGCGCAGCACCTCGGCCGCGTCCTCGCCGGCAGCGGGCACGACATCGAGCAGCGTCATGCGCCCCGAGGTGATCGTCCCCGTCTTGTCGAGCACGATGGTGTCGACGCGACGGGTCGATTCGAGCACCTCCGGCCCCTTGATGAGCACCCCCAGCTGCGCTCCCCGTCCGGTGCCGACGAGCAGAGCCATCGGCGTCGCGAGTCCGAGCGCACAGGGGCAGGCGATGATCAGCACGGCGACCGCAGCGGTGAAGGCCGCGGCTGCGCCGCCGCCGATCAGCAGCCAGACGGCGAGGGTGATCGCAGCGGCGGCGAAGACGAGGGGCACGAACACCGACGACAGCCGATCGGCCAACCGCTGCGCATCGGCCTTGCCCGACTGCGCCTCCTCCACCAGCGTGGCCATCCGAGCCAGCTGCGTATCGGCGCCGATCCGCGTCGCGGTCACGAGCAGCCGCCCGCCGACGTTGACGGTCGCGCCGGTCACCGAGTCACCCGGTCGCACTTCGATCGGCACGGACTCGCCGGTGAGCATCGACGCATCGACCGCCGAGGCGCCGTCGTGCACGATGCCGTCCGTCGCGATCTTCTCCCCCGGCCGCACGACGAACACGTCGCCGACCACGAGACTCTCCAGAGGCATCCGCTCCTCCCGACCGTCGCGGAGGATCGAGACGTCCTTCGCACCGAGCTCGCCCAGTGCGCGCAGAGCGGCTCCCGCGCGCCGCTTGGACCGCTGCTCGAGGAAGCGTCCGAGCAGGAGGAACATCGTCACGCCTGCCGCGACCTCGAGGTAGATGCTGCCCAGCCCATCGCCGCGTTCGATCGTGAACCGGAACGGATGGGTCATGCCCCACATGCCCGCCGTCCCGAAGATCAGCGCGTACAGCGACCAGAGATAGGCGGCCGTCACACCGACCGAGATCAGCGTGTCCATGGTGACGGCGCGGTGGCGGGCATTGAGAACGGCCGCGCGATGGAAGGGCCACGCGGCCCAGGTGACCACCGGAGTCGCCAGGACGAGCGACGCCCACTGCCAGCCGGCGAACTGCAGGGGCTCCGCCATCGCGAGGACGATGACGGGCACCGCCAGCGCGGCGGCGACGATCAGCCGCAGCCGCAGCAGCCGGTAGGCGGGGTCGCCGCGATCCGGGCCCTCGGTGCGCGGGAGCGCCGCACTGTAGCCCGTGCGCACGACCTCGGCGATGAGATCGTCGACGTCGAGTCCCGACGCGATCTCGACGTGCGCCTTCTCGGTCGCGTAGTTGACGGAGGCGGAGACTCCGTCCATGCGGTTGAGTCGCTTCTCGATGCGGGCCGCGCATGAGGCGCAGGTCATACCGCCGATCTCGAGATCGTAGGGGGTCGCTGTGGTGGTCATGATCGGATCACGCGCGCTGGGCGCTGTACCCGGCCTCGTCGACGGCGGCCAGGACAGCGGCGTCATCGACCTCGGCATCGGACGTCACGATCAGCGAGCCCGTCGTCGCGCTGACATCGATGCCGGTGACGCCGTCGATCTTCTCGACCTCGGAACGGACGGAGCCCTCGCAGTGGCCGCAGGTCATTCCGGTGACGGCGTAGGCGGTGGTGTTCATGATGGGGTCCTTTCGAGAGGCGATCAGTGATCGAATACCCCCCTGGGGTATCCATCCACTCACAACAGTACCCCCTCGGGGGGTATTCCCGGGTCGTCGGCAGCGATCAGATCGACGACGGACTGGCGAGACGCCGAGCCGCCGCTGCCTGGCCACTGGCGAGATGGCGCGGGATCAGCCGGCGCAGCGACTCGACGTCGCGCTCGGCGACCGCGTCGAGGATCATCCGATGCTCCTCGGCCATCGCCAGCAGGTCGTCATGCTGGCCGAACAACCAGCGCAGTCGGGTGACGAAGACGCCGATCAGCTCGCCGAGCATCTCGTTGCCCGCCAGCTCGGCCGAGATCGCGTGGAAGTCGCCGGCGGCGATGCGGGCGGACTCGGCATCGCCAGCGACGGCCGCCGCGTGCTCGCGCTCATACGCAGAGCGCAGGCGCGCGATGCCGTCGGCAGAGTGTCGCTGCGCGGCGAAGACGAAGATGAGGGTCTCGATCGCCTCGCGCACCTCGCCGAAATCCTGGATGTCCTGCGGGGTGAACTCCCGGACGACGGCCCAGGTCCGCGGGCGCGCGACCACCACTCCCTCACCCACGAGGGTGCGGATTGCCTCGCGCACCGGAAGCCGGGAGACGTGCAGCTCGGCGGCGATGTCGCGCTCCACCAGTCGAGATCCGGGCGCGCGCCTGCCGAGGATGATGTCATCGCGCAGAATGCGCGTCACCCTCACCGACTCGAGTTCGCCGGCAGTCCCCACCCCCGCCATATCGGGATTGTCTCATCCGCGGCGTGCCACGACAAGTTTGGTATCCCAACGCGCGAATGGACCGGCCACCCCCGGCATCGACGCAGGAGGGGTGCGGATGCCGTGGCATCCGCACCCCTTCTGGTCGCAGCGGCTCAGGGCACCCGGTTGGCGATCGCGAGGTTCGCCTCGAGCTCCGCCGCGTTCTGCCGCACGACGTAGGCGGGGCGATCCCGCTCGACGCGCCACGATTCGCTGAGCGGTCCGATGTTCACGGTGTCGAAGCCCGCCTCGTCGTAGAACCGGGTCACGAACTCCACGGCCTCGGCGTCGCCGCCGGCCGTGGCGAGCGCGCGGCGATCCGGAGTCCCGGCGGGAGCGCCGTCGGTGGTGATGTCGGCCGCGAGGATGTGATTGAAGGCCTTGGCGATCCGCGAGGTCGGGAGCTCCCTCTGCAGCAACTCCGAGGTCGTCGTCTCCCCCTTGTCCAACGCCTCGATGTGCCCGTCGCGCTCGAAGTAGTAGTTGTTCGTGTCGAGCACGATCTTGCCCGCGAGCTGCTCGACGGGGAGTCGGTCGATCTTGCCGAGAGGCACCGTGACGACGACGACGTCGCCGGCGTCGGCGGCCTCGGCGGCGGTGGCGGCGGTCGCCTTCGGTCCGAGCTCCGCGACGAGATCGGCGAGCGTCTCCGGCCCGCGCGAGTTCGCGATCACGACGTCGTACCCGTTCGCGACAGCCACGCGCGCGACCTGGCTGCCGATGTGTCCTGCACCGATGATTCCGAGAGTTGTCATGGTGGCGTCAACGTCGCGAGGACTCCCATATTCCCGGCGCGACGCCGTTCGACGCACTGCCCGCCGTGTCAGACGGAGAGCAGGAACCGCTCCTCGGTGCGGCGATACCCGAGGCTCTCGTACAGCCGGATCGCCGCGGCGTTGAACCCGAACACGTGCAGACCGATCGAATCCGCACCGAGCCGAACGGCCTCGCGCTCGGCGGCGAGCATGATCTCACGACCGTGGCCCCGGCGCCGCTGATCCGCGCCCACCTCGATGTCGAGGATGAACACGTGGGGTCTCGCGTCGCGCGTCCGCACCCCCAGCCAGAGAACTCCGACCTCGACGCCGCCGACCGACGCTGTGAAGAGCTCCTGTCCGGCCGAGGCGACTCCGTCGGGCAGCTCGAGCTTCATCTGCCGGCGCGACTCGGCGCGGGCGTCCTCTGCCGAGTACCGCCCCGAAGCGACCAGGTCGTCCGCGAACGCCGCTTCGGAGGCCGTCGCGAAGTCCGAGAACCGCTCGGCGGTCATGGGCTCCAGCTCGAGTCGAGGCTGGGTCTCGCGTCTCGGCAGAGATTCGAGCAGCATCTGGATCGAGGCGCAGGTGAACCCCCGACCCTCGACGAACGCGCGTCCCGCGGAGTCGGGCGCGTAGAGCGAGAGGCTGATCCGATGCGCCCCATGGTCCCGAGCCATCGCCACGAGCGCGGCGAGCAGGTCGTCGTGGTGCCGGCTCTCGGGAGGACTCGTGAAGGCGAGATCGATGACGAACAGGATGCCGTCGTTCGACGCGAGCCAGATGGAACCGATCTCGCGGGCGCCGTCGCCGATCGACAGAATGCTCGAGGTCGCCGTGGCCGCGCCGTCCGCCAGGAGCAGATCGAGCACGGCATCCGTCTGCGCGACGGCGTCCTCGCCCACCTGCATCCCGGATTCCTGCCTCAGCGCGATCAGACGTGACCGCGTCCCCTCCCGCCAGGCATCGAAGCGGTCCTCTGCGAGCGGCATCAGCTGAACGGGCATGCCTCCATCCTGCATCAGCTCTTGTGCAGGGCGTCCTCGGCGGCGACCCACGCGAGCATGGCGCACTTCACGCGAGCGACGTAGCGCGACACCCCTCCGAGGGCCGCGACATCGCCGAGCAGCTCCTCGTCGGGCTCGATCCTGCCCCGCGAGCGCATGGCCTCGCGGAAGACGTCGATGCGGATCTCGAGCTCCTCAGCCGTGAGCCCCTCGGCGAGCTCGGCCAGCAGAGATGCCGACGCCTGCGAGATCGCACAGCCGTGCCCCTCCCACGCGATCGCCTCGATCGTGCCGTCGCCGGCCCGGTGCACCTGCAGGGTGACCTCGTCGCCGCAGGTCGGATTGACCTGGTGCGACTGCGCGGCGACCTCACCGCGCAGCCCGAAGCCGTGCGGGGTGCGCGAGTGGTCGAGGATGAGCTCCTGGTACAGGTTCTGAAGATCGCTCATGCGCCCCTCCGGAAGAAGTCGATGGTGGCCGCGACGCCGTCGATCAGCGCGTCGACCTCGGCCTCGCTCGTGTACAGATACGTGCTCGCCCGTGTCGACGAGGTGACTCCGAGCCGCCGATGCAGCGGCTGCGCGCAATGGTGTCCGACGCGCACGGCGATGCCGAGGTCGTCGAGGAACTGTCCCACGTCGTGCGCGTGGATGCCCTCGACGTCGAAGCTCGCCAGTCCGACGCGGGGCCGGTCGATGCCGGCGCCGAGCACCCGCACTCCGTCCATGCCGCGCAGCCCTTCGACGAGCCGACGCCCGAGCACCGCTTCGTGAGCGGCGATGCGCGGCATGCCCACCGTCGTCAGATAGTCGATCGCCGCGGCGAGTGCGACGGCCTGCGACACCCGCTGGGTGCCCGCCTCGAACCGCTGCGGCGGCGGCAGGTACTCCGCGGTGGTCGTGGCGACGGTCGTGATCATGGAGCCGCCGGTCAGGAAGGGCGGCATCGCCTCGAGCAGCTCACGGCGACCGTAGAGCGCCCCGATCCCCGTGGGTCCCAGCATCTTGTGCCCTGACAGCACAGCGAAGTCGACGTCCAGAGCCCGGACGTCCAGCGGCAGGTGCGGTGCCGACTGGCAGGCGTCGAGCAGCACGAGCGCGCCCACCCCGTGCGCGAGGGCGACGATGTCCTCGACGGGGTTCACCACTCCGAGGACGTTCGACACGTGGGTGACGGCCACGAGTCGCGTCCGCTCTCCGATGAGGTCGGCGGCCACGTCGAGACGCAGGGCGCCGTCGTCGTCGAGGGGGATCACGCGCAGCGTGGCCCCCGTCCGTGCCGCGAGCTCCTGCCAGGGGATGAGATTCGCGTGGTGCTCCATCTCGGTGGTGACGATCTCGTCACCCTCCCGCAGGCGCAGCCGCTCGGCTGCCGCTCCCCCGCGCCCGAGCGACGCGTTCGACAGGGCGTAGGCGACGAGATTGATCGCCTCGGTGGCGTTCGAGGTCCAGACGACCTCGCTCTCGTCGGCGCCGATGAAGCGGGCGACGGTGGCGCGAGCGTCTTCGAACACCTCGGTCGCCTCGGCGGCGAGCGTGTGGGCGCCGCGGTGCACGGCGGCATTCAGGGTGGACGCGAACGTGCGCTCGGCATCGAGTACGGCGAACGGACGCTGCGACGTCGCCCCCGAGTCCAGATAGGACAGAGGGTGCCCGTTCACCTCGGTCTGCAGGATCGGGAAGTCGATGCGCAGTGCATGGACCTCGGCGTCGGTCAGCGGGCGGTCGTCCAGCGGACCGCCACTCGGACGGGCGATCGCCTGTGCTGCGGTCGGAGAACTCATCCTTCTAGCTTCTCACCTGCCGCACCGCTCGGGCGCGCCCGGCGTCGGCGCCGTTCTCCCGTCGCGGCCGCAGGTCACGGCCGGAGGTCACGGCCGCAGGTCATGGCCGCAGGTCACGGCCGGACGATGACCTCGGCGGTCACGACGAGGCCCAGGGCCCCCGACTCAGGATCCACGTAGCGGAGGTCGATGCGCTGCCGGCCGGGCTGCACATCGAGGATCTGCGCGGTGACCGCCCCTCCGTCGAGCACGATTCGTGTGGACCCCGCCCGGTCCAGGGAGACATCGACGGATGCTCCGGCGATCCCCTCGATTCCGAGCTCGATGTCGTCCGCCTCGCCGTCGCCGTCGGCATCGGTGCGCTCCCGGAAGCGGCCCGAGGTTGCGGCGCTGAGCGCGGGCGTCTCGAAGACGATCGGGCCGACGGCCGCGCTCTCGGTCACCTCGCCCGTGGGCGCGACCTGTCGGACCGAGACGGACATCCCCTGATGCAGCGCATCCGGGTCGGGCAGCACCGAGAAGAGCCCGTCCGCCCCGACCACGGCCGTGGCGATGGTCCGGCCCGCCTCATCGAGGACGCTCACCTCTCCGCCCGGGGTCCCGGTGCCCGTGATCGACGTCGGCACGGTCACGGGCTCTGCGAGGAGCCATGAGAACGTCAGGGGTCTTGCCGGGGATGTGAGCGGCGGCGGGGTGGGCTCGCCCGGGGGGCTGACCTGGGGCGCAGCCGGCGGGGCGACGGCCTCGGACGACTCATCCGTGGGCGTCACAGCGTCGCGCGGGGGCGCCGGTTCCTCGACGGGAACGACCTCCGGCGGGGTCTCCGGGACGGGAGCGGGCGGGACGACCCCCGAGGGAGGCACTGCCTCCTCGGTGGCGGGAGGAGCGATCGGCGCCGGCGTCGGCACCACCACGGATTCCCGCGAACCGACGTCCACGGCGCCGGGATCCTCGGCCGGGGCGAGCTGGCCGACGACGGCCACCGCTGCCGCCGCGATCGCCACCGCCACGATCGCGCCCGATGCGACGAGCCACGGCGCGAGGGTCTTCGACGACGACTCCGCCGAGCCCGCGGTACCCGCAACACCTGTCGCGACGGCGGCCGAGGCGGGGGTCGCCGAGGAGGCGGAGTACGCAGCGGCAGCGGGGCCGCCCAAGAGGAGCGGCAGCAGAACGGCGCGGAGCTTCGACGAGGCCTCCGACACCTCCTCGCTCGCCATCGTGCACCTGCGGCAGCTCTCGAGGTGCGCGTCGAACCGGCTTCGATCCGTGCGCGCGACATGACGTCGCCTCCCCTGGGCCACGATGCGCTCGCACGTCCACCGGCACTCCGCATCGCGACCGGGCTCCTTGATGTGCGCCTGCAGCCACGCCGTCTTGAAGCCCTCCCGCGCCCGCGAGGCGAGCACCGAGACCGCGTTGGGGCTGAGGCCCATGAGCGGGGCGATCTCCCTCGGCTTCATCCCCTCCACCTCGAGGTACCACAGCAGGGTGCGCCAGCGCTCGGGCAGCTCCTTGAAGGCGGATGCGAGCAACGCCTTGTCCGAGAGCACATCCAGCGAGTCATCCACGTCGTCGACGGGGAGCTCGTCGATGTACTCCAGCGCGATGTCCTTCTGCTTGCTGCCCCACGTCGCCGCAGCGCTTCGCACCGCGGCGAAGAGGTACGGACGGAACGCGTCGGTCGGTCCGCCGCCGTTCCTGATGGCGCTCAGGGTCTTGGCGAACGCCTCGCTGACGAGGTCCTCCGGATCGATCGAGCTGGTGATCGCCCGTGCGGCCCTCAGCGCCGCCGGCGAATGCCGGTCCCACAGCACACCGTATGCGCGGGCGTCCCCGGCTCGTGTGGCCGCCACGAGTTCGTCATCGCCCACATCCGCGTCGAACCGCGACCGTCTGGTCGTTCGTGTCACCGTCGTCATCGCACCTCACCGCTCCCTCCGGGCTCGGGCCGCCGGTCGTGCGCGATCATCCCCACGGCTCGAACGCGTCGAAGTGAGTGAGCGCTGGCGTCCATGTGAATGTCCCGTCGATGCTGCGGTGGTCGGGTCCATCGAGCCGGGTGGGTGAGCGGTGGTCGGCTGCTCTTGACGTGCACCGCCGTGCTCGTGGTCTCGGCCTTGCGGTACACCGGTTCAACCGATGTGCAGATTCCTCCGGCAGTTGACGACTCTAGGTCGAGAGTCGACCAGGAGTTCACCCGACCGGCACCTAGATACCGATATGCCGACATGGCACGACAGGCAGAGCCTTGCGGACGGCCTGCTGACGTTGCGAAGCGGCGACTCATGAGATCACCCCGGGAGAGGGCGCCGACGCGGCATCCGGATCGTCGGAGGACCCGACGGCGCTCGTCGAGAAGAAGACGGCGCCGGTCACCACCGCCGCCGTGGCGGCGAGCACCGCGATGGCGGGGAGAGCGAAGGGGATCGCCGTAGGCAGCACGCCCCACGGCGTCGCTCCCGCGAGAGCCAGCTCTGCGAAGGCCGGCTCGTCGTCGAGATAGAGCGCCGCCGCTGTGCCGCCGATCAGCGCTGCAGGGAGGATGGACCGCAACCGCTGGGAGACCGTCTCGATCTCGGCCGCCACGACCCGGCACCCCGGGCATTCGTCCGCATGAGCCCCGAAGCGCTGGGCGTCCGCGCCACGGATCGGACGCTCCCTTCGCGACACGACCCGCTCGCAGAACCAGCGGCAATCCGCCGGGCGCGAGGGATCGTGGATGTGCGCCTCCAGCCACGCCCGCCGGAAGCTCCCCCGTGCCCGGAGCGCGAGGGCCGACACCGCGTTCGGGGTCATACCGAGGATCGGCGCGAGCTCACGCGGCTTCATCCCCTCGACCTCGAGATACCAGAGAAGCGTGCGATGGCGCGGCGACAGCCGGGTGAAGACGGCCGCGACGCTCGAGCGCTCGGCGATCTTCTCGATCGGGTCGTCGGCAGGCGCCGGCTCCCGCTGCGGCACCGCGTCGATCGAGACCGTTCCGCGCTCCCGCGCCCAGCGCGCCGCCGTGTTCCTCAGTGTCGCGAGGAGGTAGGGGCGGAACGCGCCGTTCGGCCCGCCTCCCGCCCTCGTCACGCGCAGGATGGAGGCGAAGGCCTCGCTCACGAGGTCGTCCGCCTCCGCCGACGGCGCGATCGCACGGGCGGCCCGGCGCGCAGGTTCCGCATGGCGGCGCCAGAGAAGGGCGAAGTCACCGGTGTCCCCGGCGCGCACCGCTCGGATGACCTCGGCATCCGAGGGATCGAGCGGCGGTCCTTCGCCGTGTGAGGCGCGCGTCGTGGGGGTCATCGTGCTCCGAGTTGAGTGCGCCGTCTCGAGCACCTCACGCTCTGCCCGAAATCTGCTCGGACGAGGGACGAGGCGTTGGGGGCGCCTCGTCCCTCCGACTCTCGTGAGGGTCGATCCGGCTCGCGAAGTCGGCCGGGGAGTGGTCGAGCCCGCGAAGCGGGGCATCGGCGGCGAGCCGACGCTCAGGCCTGGGGCCATACTCACAAGACCACGACGGCGCCGAATCGTGACGGCCGTCGCGGAGACGGACGTCGCGGGGCCCGAGGTCGCGGGGCCGGTTCATCCGGCGACCGGCTGCGGGTCTACCGGAGCCAGTGCGAGGAATCGCATCCTGTTCTCTCCGTAGAAGCACGTCTGCACCATGAGCTCGCCCGACATCCCGACGAGCGCCTCGACGTCCGACCACTTGGGCGTGTGCCGCTCCTCGACCACTTCGTACACGACGTCCGACCCGGCGACCGTGACGCGCTGCCCGACCTCCCAGCCGAGGATGACGTCGCCGCCGCAGTTGTTGTGGGCGGCGAACAGGGGCGGGACACCGTCGATCCGGTACGTGATCATCTCGGTGGAGGTGCCGTCGCATCGATCGAGCTCCCGCATGCCGCCCTCCCCGCCCAGGTCGATCTCGGGGAGCCGGTCGGGCTCGAGGATCTGACGCATCTGCTCGGACACCGCCACCTTGATCTCGCCGGTCGCCTTGTCGACGGCATCCGGTGCGAGTGTCGACGCCACGAGGAACGACGACCCGAGTCCGACCAGGATGAGGCTCGCCGCGAGCAGTCCGATTCGACCGCGGCGCCCGGGCGCGGGGGATGCCGGCTCGGTCTCGCCCTCCGGGGTGCGGGCATCGAGGTCCGAGGAGGCGACGAGCGCGGCCGTCATGTGCGGCTCGTCTCTGTCGATCGCCGGGGGCGCGTGCGCCGGCGCGGCATGATGACGACGGCGGTGAGCGCAGGGACGCCGACGACAAGCAGCGCCCACCACGGGAATCCGGCGGGGTTCGTGGCATCGGCGATCGCGGTGACTCCGGCGTCACCCCTCGGTGCGTCGATCCGCTCGGCGCGGACGAGGAGCCGGTGCGTGTTCACGCCCGTCGGCGTGCACGTCACCAGGGTGATGTAGTCCTCACCCGGCTCCTGGCGGAGCATGTCGGTCTCGTCGGGCAGCACGGTCTGCGTCCGGTCGACCTCGTAGTAGAGGTCCTCCCCCAGAGTCGTCACGATGATGACGTCGCCCTCGACGAGCTGATCGATGTCGTCGAACAGCGTCGCCTGGACGAAGCCGTTGTGGCCGGTGAGCACCGAGTGCGTCCCCGGGCCGCCGACCGGGAGCGATGACCCGTAGAGATGGCCGATGCCCTTGGCGAGCGTCTCTTCGCCGGTGCCGTGGTAGATCGGGAGGTCGACGTGGATGCGCGGGATGCGCACGCGGGCCATCGCGTCGGTCCCACCCGTGGTGAGAGTGTCGAAGTACGCCGCTGCTCCATCGCCGATGGCGGTCTGCTGACCGTCGGCACCGAGAGCGTACGGGTCGCGGAGGGGACCAGTCGGGAGGTTCTCGTTGTAGTCGTGCGCTGCGGCGAGCAGGGCTTCGCGTTCGTCATCCGGCACGTTCTCGACCGACTGCACGTACCCGTCCACCTCGGTGTCGTGGCTCCACGCCGAGAACCAGGAGGCGGCGGTGGGGTAGACGAGCACGACGATCCCGACGGCGGCGATGAGCACGACGATCGTCTGACTCCAGCCCCAGCGCGCGCTCTTCGCGCGCGCTCGCGTGGTGCGCCGGGCCGGGGCCTCGGGAGCAGGGGCATCGATGAGAGTCATGCGGGGCTTTCTGGGCGTGTGCGGCAGAGCGGATGCGGCAGAGCGGATGTGCGAATGGGCCGTGCGGGGGAAGGATCTCGCCACCTCCCCCGCACGGCCGGTCTTCGTGTTACGCCGTGGCGTCGGCCTTGCGGCGACTGCGGACGGCGAGCAGGACGGCTCCGCCGAGCAGCAGGACGCCACCGGCCAGGAACAGGGTGGTGCCGGCGCCACCGGTCAGCGGCAGCGTGAAGCCCGCGTTCGAGGGGACGTTGACGACCTCGAGGTCGACGCCCACCGCGGTGGTGCCGGCCGTGACGGTGAACTCGATCGGTGCGGCCAGCAGCTCGAAGCCGTCGGGCGCGACGATCTCGGCGAGCCAGTACGTCTGGTAGCCGTCATCACCGGGAGCGACCGCGGCGTTGTCGGCCCAGTCGGAGTAGCGCAGACCCGAGATGGTCACGGTTCCGTCAGCGGCGACCGCGAACTCGGTCGCGCCGCCGAGGACGATGGCGTCGGTTCCGTCGATCGCGTCCTGCTGCGTCGGGTAGACGGAGAACACCGCACCGGTCAGCGGCGCGCCGGCCTTGTCGGTCTTCTCGACGGTGAGGCCACCCCACTTGGTGATGACCTCGGGAGTGACGGTCGGGCCACCGGGCTGCCCGGGGGTGACGGTGTACGAACCGGCGTTCGGGTAGAGGACGGCGGTGTTGGCGATCTCGCCGAGCTCGTTCACGGTCGCCGTGATGACGACCTGCACCTCGGTGCTGTTGTGGGCGGCGAGCACTGCGCGACCTGCGGCGGTGAACTCCACCGTCACCGCGTTGGTGGCGGCGTCATGGACGACCGTGTAGTCGGTCGTGGCGAGCGTGGTGCCGTCGACGAGCGTGACCGCAGCGCTGACGTAGTCGAGCTTGGCGTCGAGCGTGTCGACGACCTTGTAGCCGTCGATGACCGCGACGTTCGGGATGTCGGACGTGATCGTGAAGTCGATCTCGTCGCCGATCTTGACGTCCTCCGAGTCCTCGACCGTCTTCGTGGCCTCGGTGAGGGCGTTCTTCGGGTAGACATGCACGTCGTACAGCCAGGTGTCGTCGTTCGCCGGGTCGGTGAGCGGCACGGTCACCAGGAACGGGGCGACACCGGTCGAGCCGGGCAGCGGCGAGGTCTCGACGACGAAGTAGAGACCGAGGTCGAGGTTCGCGAGGGCGATCTCGCCGTTCGCGTCGGTCAGCGTCTCGCCTCCGACGGCGCTCGCCGTGTAGCCGGCCGCCGTGATGTCGGCGACGCTGTCGGGGTCGAGGTCTGCGAGATCGTTCGCGTCGATCCACCCCTGGTTGGAGGTGAGATCGATCGTGTCGACCTTGTAGACCGTGAAGCCGACGCCGGGCAGCGGCGTCAGGGCGACGTTCTGCTCGGTGCCGTCGTTCGGCAGGCCGGTCGGCGTCTCGGGGGCCTCGAACTTGTGGATCGTGAGGGATCCGACAGCGGCGGGGTCGACGAGGTTGGGCGTGGCGGCGCTGGCGGGTGCCGCCAGGGTCAGTGCGGCGATGCCTGCAACGAGCAGACCTGCCGCAGCGCGGGAGCCGCGCGGAGTGTTCGGAGTGTTCACTGTGTCTCTTTCTCGGTGGCCAGGTCGCCCTGGCGGTTTCAGGTGTTGAGGGTTGGGATGTGCAGGTCAGACCTGCGGGTCTTCGGCCTCGGCACGGGAGTGCCGACGGCGGATGGTCACGGCGAGCCCGACCGCGAGGAGCACGGTGAGCGAGCCGCCGAGGATGTAGGGCAGGGCGCCGGTGCCGCCGGTGGTCGGCAACTCCATCGCCGGTACGTCACGGACCGTGATGAGCTGCCCTGATGCGGTCACGGCGGTGTCGCCTCCGGAAAGGACGCTCACCGTCCGGTCGGCATTGATCGTGAACTTCACGGGTGCGGCGAGCAGGCTGAATCCGTCGGGTGCCGTCAGCTCGCTCAGCCAGTACGTGCCGGCCGGAATGCTGTCGATCTGGAACAGTCCGGTCTCGACGCCGTTGATCGTGAAGGGCAGCGCGGTCGTGCCCGGCGAGCCGTTCACGTCGGCGAGGACCGCGAACGACGAGCCGTCCATGCGCACCCACGACTCCGCGGAGGATTCGCCGATCTTCTCGATCTTCAGCGGGATGCGGAAGGGCTGGATCGGAGTCGTGGTGCTGTCGTCGTTCGACTTCACCGGTGCGCCGCTCGGCGTCGTGCCGGCGGACGATGCCGTGTTGACGACCGTCTTCGCGTCGACGTCGGCCTGGGTGATCACGTACGGGGCGTTCGCCACGCAGTGTGCGACCTGGGTGGGCGCCACCGTGGTCGGCGTGCACGAGACCGTGATGTTCAGCTGCGCGAGCTTGGCATCGGTCACCGCGACGTTCGCGACCGTGACGTTGCCGGTGTTGGTGACGTCGAACGCGTACATGATGTGGTCGCCCAGACCCGTGACGCCGTCCTGGTCGATGTCGACGACGGACGCCGTCTTGTCGAGCAGGAGCTTCGGCGTCAGCACCGCCGGGATGATCTCGTCGTCCGTGTCGGTGACCTTCGGGCCGACGGTCGGCGTGCCCGTGGCGCGCGCGACGTTCGTCAGCGGCGCGTTGTCGATGTCGCCCTGCTGCACCACGTACGTCGCCGTGCAGGTGAGCGTCGCGCCGCTCGCGAGAGTGACAGGCGCGGGCTTGTCGCACACGAGGGCGCTCATGTCTCCGACACCCGAGAAGGCGTCCTCCGTGATCACGACGTTGGTCAGGTTCGTGTTCAGGGTGGTGTTGGTCGGCGCCTTCGGCGTCGTGTTCGTGGCCACGAAGGTGTACGTCGCGGTGTCGCCGACGGAGTCGTAGTTCGTGATGTTCGACGTCTTGACGATGTCGATCGACGGCCTGATGACCTCGAGCGATGCGTTCGCCGGCGGGTTGAGGTTCGTCGTGATGTTGGCGGGGCCGTTGATGTAGGTGCCGTTCACGGTCGACGTCACATCGACGGTGATCGTGCACGAGGCCTGGCCGAGAGCGAGATCCCCGCCGGTCACCGAGACCGAGGTGCCGCCCGCCGGAGCCGTGACGGCGTAGGCCGCGCCGGTGCGCTGGACGCAGGTGCCGCCGACGTTCGGTGCGGCGGCGATCCTCAGGTTGGTCGGCAGCGCGTCGGTGATGAACCAGTCGCTCTTGGCCATGAGGTCGCTGGTGTTCGTCACCGTCAGCGTCATCTTCGAGACGCCGCCGTTGGTGATCACCGTCGGACTGAAGGCCTTGTCGAGCTGCGGGGTGACGTCGACGATCTGCGGCAGGTCGAAGGCGGCGTCGTTGCCCGCGCCGCTGGCGGTCGCGTTGTACAGCGAGAGACCGAGGTTCGCCGTCGTCCCGACCGGCACCTGGTAGGCCGCGGACTGCAGCTTCTTGATCTGGGGCGCCCAGTCCGTGCTGTTCGAGCACGGGTTGAGGCCGGTGCTCAGCACGATCGGCGAGCCGTTGACGATCAGGGAGAACGTCTCCTTCGGCTGATTCGCGCCGCCGGCGGCCGGGCAGCTCGCCGCCGCGAACCACGCCGAGACGGCGTAGTAATGGCCGCCGACTGCCGGGATGGTGTTGACCGTGCGGAACTGGGTTCCGGCCGCGATCGTGCCCGTGGATCGGTTGGTGTACTCGGAGAGGGCTTGATTCGTCAGAGCCTGGGTCGCGGTCTGCCCCTGAGCGACACCGAGTGCGGTCGCCATGTCGCGCAGCTGCTGCCAGCCGTTCGGCTGGTTGTTCAGGCACCCGGCATCGGATGCCGGGATCGGCGTGGACGAGTTGAGGATCCATCCGTTGCACTGCCCGCCCAGCGGCGTCCACTGCGAGTCGGCCGTGTACGTGGAGTTGGCCGCGGCCGCACCGCCGGCATACGTGAGGATGCTGAGAGCCCCAGCCGTCGCGTTCTGGTTCGAGAAGGTCTCGGTGTAGACCGGCGTCCCCGGCTGCGGGGTTCCCGGCGTCCCCGGAACGGTGGCTGCGGCGGAGATGCCCGAGTGCGGAGCGAGGGTCCCACCCGCGACGAGCACCCCGGCGACGGCGAGGACGCCGACCAGGCGCGCGAAGGCTCGGCGGCGCGGTGTCGCGGTGTGCGACGTGCGCGCCATCGTTCGGCGTGAGCGCAGGCTCATGTGTGTGTGTCCCATTCCGGCGTCGCGCTCGGCGCGCCAGACGGCGCAGCTGAACGGCGTGCGCCTGTCCCCAGTGCAGTCGATTCCCCAGTGCTGGCGAGCTCAGATCGTGCCCGCTACCTATCCAGACCAGGCGCTCGACGTTTTATGACGGCGCCGTGAGAAAACTTTCTCGATCGACCGCCGCGAGGGTGTCCTAGGCTCGCAGCATGTTCAGCGCCGAGACGCTCGTCACGTTCGTCGCTGCGGCGTTCATCATGGTCGTGATCCCCGGGCCGACGGTGCTATTCACGATCGGCCGGGCCATGGCGCTCGGGAGGACCGGCGGATTCCTCAGCATCCTCGGCACCGCCCTCGGGTCCATCGTGCTCGTCATCGCCGTGGCGCTGGGGGTCGGCACGATCATCGCGCAGTCGGCCGTGCTCTTCACGATCGTCAAGGTGGCCGGCGCCGGCTACCTCGTGTTCCTCGGCATCCAGGCGATCAGGCACCGCAAGGACGCGGCATCCGCGGTCTCGGGGTCGATCACGACGCGCTCACGCCCGCGACTTCTCGGCGAGGGGTTCGTCGTCGGCGTCACGAATCCGAAATCGATCGCCTTCTTCCTGGCGATCCTTCCGCAGTTCGTCGATCTGCAGTCGGGGTCCGTGCCGCTGCAGCTCTTCGTGCTCGGGGCGATCGTCGTCGCCATCGGCGTCGCGTGCGATGCCGTGTGGGTGCTGCTGTCGAGCGCGGCGCGCGACTGGTTCGCGCGCTCGCCGCGGCGGATCGAGGCGATGGGGGCGACCGGCGGGGCGCTCATGATCGCCCTCGGCGGCTTCCTGCTGCTCTGGGACGAGAAGCCCGCGGGCGCCTGACGGGCGCGGTCACATACGTGCGTACCGCGCCCGCACCATGCTGAAGATCCCGTAGATCGCGAGGCCCGCTCCGACGAGCCACAGGATGAGCCGACCCAGCGGCAGGTCTGCGAGGCTCCGCAGCGCTGCGTCGAGACCGGCGGCCTTCTCGGGGTCGTGCGTCCAGGCGGCGACCACGAACAGGAATCCGGTCACCACCACCGCGACGCCCTTCGCGATGTAGCCCGCGACGCCGAGGGTCACGATCGGCGTGCGCGCCGGTCCGTCCGGCAGATCGAGGGTCTTCTCGAAACCGCGGGTGAATCCCCCGATCACGAAGCCCGCTCCGACCGAGATGACCACCAGACCGAGGATGACGAGCAGCACCACACCACCGGGGGCCGACAGGATCACTGCGCTCACGGTCTGCGACGTCCTCTCGGATTCGACGTGACCACCGAAGGCGAAGATCAGTGCGAGACCGGCGATCACGAGATACGCCGCCGCGATGCCGAGGAGCTTTATGCGCTGCCCCCACTTTCTGGGCTCCCCGCCCGTCGCGAGGAAGGCGCTGACCACCTGCCAGGCGGCGAGCGCGATGAGCCCGACGGCCACCGCGCCCAGCAGCAGTCCGCCGACGGGGGTCGATCTGATCTGCTCCATCGCGCCGTCCTGATCGGCATCGCCTCCCCCACCCGAGGCGACGGAGATCGCGATCACTCCGATGATCAGGTGCACGAGGCCGACGACGACGAAACCGGCACGGGCGACCCGGCGGAAGACGTCCGACCGCTTCGCCGTGCGGGCAGCGTCTTTGGCAGTGGTCATCCTCGCAGGATATCGCTGCGCGTGACGGCCGAAGAGGGGGTTGATTACCCGGCGCGAGATCGGGCCTCTCTCAGCTCAGGGCTTCGACGGGCTGGCGGAGGATGGTCCTGAGCTTCGCCGCCTCGACCCGTCGTACGTCGCTGAGGTAGATCTCGTGGTGGCGGCCGGTCATGCGAAGCCCGTTCTCCGGCACGAAGCGATCGTGCAGGTCGGCGAGCACCGGCGCCTCGTCGTCGTACGAGCCGACGTGCAGCGTCTGCACGCAGAGCCCCTCCTCCAGCGTCTCGAGACGCACCGACGCGAGCGCGGGCGCGCTCTCCTTCTTCTTCGCGAGCTTGGCCTCGACCGCCGACACGGCGTCGGCGAACATCGCGGCGGTGACGTGCGGCGGCACCATGATCATCAGCGTCCACACCCACGCCGACTTGTCGCGACGGGTGGTGAACGACTCCATGTCGGGGGCGTGCCACAGGCCCTCCAGCGGCATCACCACGGTGTCGATCCCGAGCTGCGCCCGGCTGGCGAACTTCAGCGTGTAGGCGAGCGGGAACAGCGCGGCGACGGCATCCGAATACTCCGTCGCGGTGTTCGGATCGCCGGCTCCGTCGACCATCAGGTACCGCATCGGCGGCACCGTGAGGATGCGGAACTCGCCGCGCTTCGCCTGGTAGGCGTCGAGCGTCTTTTTCGGGTCGGTCGCCATCGCTCCTCCGTCCGTCCCGGCCAGTGTGGCACGAAGGATGGACAGGCGGGGCGGACGATCGGCCGCCCCGCCCCGCCGTCCGTCATTCCTTTTCGACCGCCATCCAGAGCTCGCAGGTCGCGTGCGAGCCGGTGAACTCCAGGTAGCGGACGATCGACGGACCCGGGCGCAGCCGCCAGGGGTTCGACGGGAACCACTCTGTCGCAGTGGCGGCCCAAAGGGTCTGCAGCGTCTCGGGGAACGGGCCGCTGGCGACGAACACGGCCCAGCTCCCCGACTCGACGCGAAGGGACTGCAGGTCGTCCGGCACGGTGGTGCCGGCTCCGACGGAGATCCCGTGCAGATACGTGAGTGGGGTTCCCTCCGGGGCGTCGGGTGCAGTGTCTCCCGTGACGGCGAGGATGCCCCGCGGCTCGGCGTCGCTCAGCGCCTTCAGCCGCGCGTGCTCCTCCGGGGCGATCGAGGCGATGTGCGACTGGATGTGCGGATTGACCCCGTGGTGGATGAGCGGGACCTCGGCGGCGTGGCCGACGAGGATCATCTCGGGCATGGTGCGGACGGTGACGTCCATCTGGTTTCTCCCTTCGACGCTCACGTGGAACCGGAGCGCGGGTTGTGTGCGGAGAGGGCCCCCGTCTCGGCGCGCGTCGCTCGGGCCGATCCCGTGCACGGCACGGAAGGCGCGGCCGAAGGCCTCGACCGAGCCGTATCCGTGCCGGACGGCCACGTCGAGGAGATCTGCCGCGCCCGCGGCGAGCTCGGCTCCGGCGTGGGTCATCCGGCGTCGCCGCACGTACTCGGACACCGGCATACCGGCCACCGCCGAGAACATCCGCCGCAGGTGGTATTCCGTGGTGCCGTGCGCACGGGCGAACGCCGCGACGTCGAGATCTTCGTCCGTCGTACCGTCGACCGCATCGACCAGGGCGTTGAGCGTTCCGATCAAGAGGTCCTCCTTTCCCCACCATCGTGCGTCCGGGGCATCCTGCCTCGCCCGATCATCCGTGCCCGATCCGATCGGGCACGGATCAGCCCCGCTCTGCCGGCTCGGCGAGCAGGTCGGCGAAGGCGAGCTCCGCCGCTCCGATCAGCAGACGGTCGGCCCCGAGAGCGGCGGGCCGGATCTGCAGCCCCTCCGCACTCTCCGACATCGCAAGGGCTTCGACGTCGTCGCGGATCTCGTCCGCACGCAGCGCGGCGAGCGTCGCGAGGAACCCGCCGACCACCACCACTGCCGGGTTGAGGACGTTCACCGCATTGGCCAGCGCGCTCGCGAGCACGTGCGCCTGCCGGGTGACCTCGTCGGCGACCTCGATCGACTCGGATGCCCGGAGCTCGGCGTCGAGTGTCTCGTCATCCGCCGCCTCGAGTCCGACCACGTCGAGCAGCAGCCGACGGCTCACCTCGGCCTCCAGCACGCCGTCGGTGGTCCGCCGGTCGGCGTCGGCAGAGATGCGCGGCCGGTTCTGGCCGAACTCCCCGGCATAGCCACCCGCCCCGGCGACGGCCACGCCGCCGATGATGAGGCCGCCCCCGATTCCCGATGCTCCGCCGTTGAGATAGACGACGTGATCGATGCCGTGACCCGCCCCGTAGCGATGCTCGGCAATCGCCCCGAGAGACGCGTCGTTGTCGACCGCGACCGGGAGCCCCGTGGCGGTGCGGACGAGCGACGCGAACGGCACGTCCCGCCATTCCAGGTGCGGCGCGTTGCGGACCACCCCGTCCCCGCTCCGGACGAGCCCGGGGACGGCGATGCCGACGGCGTGCAGCCGCGCTCCGGCGAGTTCGCCCTCGCGCCAGGCGGTGATGCGCTCGGCGATCACCTCGGCGGCCCGCTCGGGCGTCGGGAGCTCGGGGTTCGGAAGCCGTTCGCGCACGAGGATGCTGCGATCGAGTCCGACGGCGGCGATCTCGATCGCATCCACCTCCGGGTTCACCGCGATCGCCACGACATCCGCGGATGCGGTGACGACCGGCGACGGTCGCCCGACCCGACCAGGCAGATCGGGAACCCGCTCGTCGACGAGGCCGAGGCGGACGAGCTCGGCGACGAGATCGGCGATGGTCGACCGGTTGAGTCCTGTCCGCTCCGTGAGCGCGGCTCGGGACTGCCCGCCCTCCTCATGCACGAGCCGGAGGATACGGGCGAGATTGTGGGGGCGCGTGCCCGGCGCGGGACTCGTCGGTGACGGCATCCCTTCACTGTAGGGGGTGGACGTCCGCCCTGTCCTGCGATATGTTGTGAATCGCAACATATTCGCCGACCTGCACAGGAGCAGCCATGCCCACCCCCACCCGCGAAGACAAGTTCTCCTTCGGCCTCTGGACCGTCGGCTACAACGGTGCCGACCCGTTCGGGGGCCCGACCCGCCCCGCGCTCGACGTCGTGCACGCGGTGGAGAAGCTCGCCGAGCTCGGCGCCTACGGCCTCACCTTCCACGACGACGACCTGTTCGCCTTCGGCTCCTCGGACGCCGAGCGTCAGACGCAGATCGACCGGCTCAAGGGTGCGCTCGCCGACACCCGGCTCATCGTCCCGATGGTGACCACGAACCTCTTCAGCGCCCCGATCTTCAAGGACGGCGGATTCACCTCCAACGACCGCGACGTGCGGCGCTACGCCCTGCGCAAGGTGTTCCGCCAGCTCGACCTGGGTGCGGAGCTCGGCGCCCAGACGTTCGTCATGTGGGGAGGCCGCGAGGGTGCCGAGTACGACTCTGCGAAGGACATCCGCGCCGCCCTCGAGCGCTACCGCGAGGCGGTCAACCTGCTCGGCGACTACGTGACCGACAAGGGCTACGACATCCGTTTCGCGATCGAGCCCAAGCCCAACGAGCCCCGCGGCGACATCCTTCTGCCGACGCTCGGACACGCTCTCGCGTTCATCGACTCGCTCGAGCGGCCCGAGCTCGTCGGCCTCAACCCCGAGGTCGGGCACGAGCAGATGGCCGGACTCAACTTCGCCGCCGGCATCGCGCAGGCCCTGTACCACGGCAAGCTCTTCCACATCGACCTCAACGGACAGCGCGGCATCAAGTACGACCAGGACCTCGTCTTCGGGCACGGTGACCTGCACAACGCCTTCGCCCTGGTCGACCTGCTCGAGAACGGCGGCCCTGGTGGCGTGCCCGCCTACGACGGCCCCCGCCACTTCGACTACAAGCCCAGCCGCACGGAGGACGAGAAGGGCGTGTGGGAGTCGGCGGCCGCGAACATGCGCACCTACCTGCTGCTCAAGGAGCGCGCCGCGGCCTTCCGCGCCGACCCCGAGGTGCAGGAGGCGCTCGCCGCCGCCCGCGTCGACGAGCTGTCCACCCCGACGCTCGGCGAGGGCGAGTCCTACGACGACTTCCTCGCCGACCGCTCCGCCTACGAGGACTTCGACGCGTCGCAGTACTTCGGCGGCAAGGGCTTCGGTTTCGTACGTCTGCAGCAGCTCGCCACCGAGCATCTGCTCGGCGCACGCTGATCGCCGTGCCGCTGGTTCTCGGGGTCGACTCCTCGACCCAGTCCTGCAAGGCCCTGGTCGTCGACACCTCGACCGGCGCGGTCGTCCGCGCCGGTCGGGCGTCGCACCCCGAGGGGACGTCGGTCGACCCCGAGGCCTGGTGGCACGCTCTGCAGGAGGCGGTCGACGGCGTCGGGGGCCTCGACGGCCTCGACGCGTGGGCGATCGGCGGACAGCAGCACGGGATGGTCGCGCTCGACGAATCGGGCGCGGTCATCCGCGATGCGCTGCTGTGGAACGACACGCGGTCGGCGGATGCGGCGGCGGATCTGATCGCGGAGTTCGGCGCGACCGTGCTCGCCGAGCGCACGGGGCTCGTGCCCGTGGCATCCTTCACGATCACCAAGCTGCGCTGGCTGCGCGATCACGAGCCCGAGAACGCGTCCCGGGTCGCGGCCGTCGCGCTTCCGCACGACTGGCTCACGTGGCGACTGCGCGGCTTCGGCCCGGAGAACCCTGTGCTCGAGGAGCTCGTGACCGACCGCTCGGATGCCTCGGGCACCGGGTACTGGAACCCTGCGACCGGGGAGTACGACCGCGAGCTGCTCGTGGCCGCGCTGGGCCACGACGTGATCCTTCCCCGCGTGCTCGCGCACGACGAGTTCGTGACGGATGCCGACGGGCGGCGCGTCGGCGCCGGTGCCGGCGACAACGCCGCAGCGGCCCTCGGTCTCGGGGCGGTTCCGGGCGACGTGATCGTGTCGATCGGAACCTCCGGCACGGTGTGCGCGATCAGCTCGACGCCGCTGCGGGATCCGAGCGGCACCGTGGCCGGCTTCGCCGATGCGTCCGGGAACTTCCTCCCCCTCGTCGCGACCCTCAACGCCGCGCGAGTGATCGACGTCACGGCGGCGCTGCTCGGCGTGACGCACGCGGAGTTCAGCGACCTCGCGCTGCAGGCGGAGCCGGGCGCCCGCGGCCTGACGCTGCTGCCCTACTTCGAGGGCGAGCGCACGCCCAATCTGCCCGACGCCACGGCATCCCTCACCGGAATGACCCTCGCCTCGACCACCAGAGCGAACCTCGCCCGCGCATCGGTCGAGGGGATGCTGCGCGGACTCGGCGCCGGGCTCGATGCGCTGCGAGATCTCGGCATCCCGCTCGAGCGCGCTCTGCTCATCGGCGGCGGCGCGCAATCCGAGGCCGTGCGTCGAATCGCCCCGGATATCCTCGGCCTGCCCGTCGAGGTGCCGGAGGCGGCGGAGTACGTGGCGCTCGGCGCCGCGCGGCAGGCCGCGGCGCTGGTGGCCTGAGCTCGGCCGGTCGCCCCGGGCCGCGTCGCACCCCGTCCGGCCCCGTCCGGCCCCCGTCCGGCCCCATCCGGCCCCGTCGCACCCCGTCCGGCGGAATTCTCCCCGTCGGGCGGACGAATCCACAACATCCGTCCGCCCCACGCGTGGTGCTCCGCCCGACAGGGCGGGCGTAGCGCGAGTGGCCGCCGCGCGAAGGCCCCACCCTCCGAGCCAGAGCTCGCCCAGTAGACGGCGACCTCGACTCCCAGCCCACCCACCCCGTCCGGCGGAACTCTCCCCGTCGGGCGGACGAATCCACTGCATCCGTCCGCCCATCGCGTGGTTCTCCGCCCGACAGGGTGGGACCCGAGACGGCACGACAAGACGCAGCAGCCCGAGTTCCCCGAACGGATGCCGTCAGCCGGCGAGCACGCGAGCCTGCCGCTGCGCGATGATGCTCAGTTCCGCGGCCATGAAGGCGTGCTCCTGCGTCATGGCGAAGTCGGTGCGGTCGAGGCAGTCCCGGATCAGCCGTCCGAAATACGGATACCCGGTCCTCCCCGTGGCGTCGAAGCGGAACTGCCCCTCGTCGTTGACGAGCAGCACCTGGTTGCCGCCGTTGTCCGTCGTGATGTCGGTGTACTTGCGCAGCTCGATGTACCCGTTCGTGCCGAGCAGGGTCGTGCGGCCATCGCCGAACACGTCGAGTCCCGCCGGCGTGAACCAGTCGACCCGCACATACCCGGTCGCGCCGTTGTCGAGCACGACGTGCGCGTCGCCGAAATCCTGCAGTCCCGGCGTCTCGGGGTGGGCGTAGTTCGCGACGGTCGAGCTCAGGATCTCGCCGCTCGTGGCACCGGTGTAGTGCAGCATCTGCTCGAAGTTGTGACTGCCGATGTCGCAGATGATCCCGCCGTACTGCTCCGGATCGTAGAACCAGTCGGCACGACCCGAGCCGATGCGGTGCGGACCGAACGACGCCACCTGGAGCACCCTGCCGATCGCGCCCTGCTCGATCAGCTGCCCCGCGAAGAGGGCGGCTTCCGAATGCACGCGCTCGCCGTAGTAGACGGCATACTTCCGACCCGTCCGCGCGACCGCGTCCCGCGCGGCGGCGAGGTCGTCGAGAGTCGTGATCGCCGGCTTGTCGGCGAAGAAGTCCTTGCCCGCGTCCAGCACTCGCACCCCGAGCTGCGCACGTCGATTCGCGATCGATGCGCTCGCGACGAGCCGAACCGTCGGATCATCGAGCACCTCGCGCTCGCTCGCCGCCGCACGGGCCTGCGGGAACCGACGGAGGAAGTCCGCGATCTTCGACGCATCCGGGTCGTACACGAGCGACAGCGTCGCGCCGGCGGCGACCAGCTGCTCGACCATGCCGTGGATGTGCCCGTGGTCGAGTCCGACCGCCGCGAACACGAACTCGCCGGGCTCGACGACCGGCTCGGGCAGCGGATCGAAGCTGTAGGCGCGGGTCATCGATCGATCTCCACCACGGGCATGCAGTCTCCTCATCGAGCATCCGGCTCTTCGTCTCTCCGACGTAGTACTACTATCGCCGACCCGCCGCGGACTCGTGCACCTCGGGTGCTCTACGCGGCACCCCGCCCTCTACGGTGGAGGGATGGCGAGAATCAAGATCCTGATCCCGAACAGCATCGAGCTGCACCTCACGGCGGATGCCGAGGTGGTCGTCTACGACATCGATGCGGACATCCCCGCGCAGCATCGCGACGCCGACATGCTCGTGGTCTGGCACAACTCCGCGGCTCGACTGAGCGACGCGGCACGAGACCTGCCTCAGCTCCGCGTCGTCCAGGCGCTCGCGTCGGGCACGGATGCCGTGCTGGCCGCGGGCTTCGCCGACGACGTGCGCATCTGCTCGGGGCGCTCTCTGCACGACGGACCGGTCGCCGAGCATGCCCTCGCTTTGATCCTCAGCGCCATCCGCCGCCTGGACAGCCTGCGTGACGCCCAGCACGATCACCGCTGGGACGAGGAGTTCATCGACGCTCAGGGCGCGGCAGCGACGCAGGCGCGGTACACGCTCGCCGGCAGCCGGGTGACGATTTGGGGCTTCGGTTCGATCGCATCGACCCTCGCTCCGCAGCTGCAACTGCTCGGCGCGCAGGTCGAGGGAATCGCCCGCACCCCCGGCATCCGGGCGGGGTTCACCGTGCACGCGGATGCCGACGCGGCGGCCGTCCTCGCCGACACCGACGTCCTCGTCGCGATCCTCCCGGCCACGCCCGAGACCGCGGACCTGCTCGACGCCTCGGTGTTCGGAGCACTCACGCCGGGAGCCGTGTTCGTCAACGTCGGTCGTGGCGCGACGGTCGACGAGAGCGCTCTGATCGACGCGCTCACCTCCGGCCGACTCCGCGCCGCCGCGATCGACGTGACGAAGGCCGAGCCCCTTCCCTCCGATGACCCGCTGTGGGACGCGCCGAATCTCGTGATCACGCCGCACGTGGCGGGCAACCGTCCCGTCGGCTCGAGCGCCCTGATCGACGACAACCTGCGCAGGCTGTCCGCGGGCGAGGACCTCGTGAATCAGGTGCGCCCGTAGGCAGGTCAGAGGACGGGGCCGCGAGAACTTCCGATTGGAGGTATTCAGGCCGTCCGCTCGCTATCATCGGATCATGACCGATGCCGCCGCCGACGAGCCCCGCGCCCGGGGCCGCTATGCGAAGGGCATCGCTCGGCGCCAGGAGATCCTCGACAAGGCGATCGAGGTGTTCGCCGAGCGCGGGTCGAAGAAGACCAGCCTGCGCGCGATCGCCCAGGAGGTCGGCGTCACCCACGCCGCATTGACCCACTACTTCGGCTCCTTGGAAGAGCTCCTCGTCGCCGTCTATCGCGAGTCGGAGAGGCGATCGGACTCCGACAAGCCCGATCCGCCCGCGGGCGTCAGCCCCGCCATGATGATGCGGATCTCGGCGGAGGAGAACCGCAGCATCCCCGGTCTCGTCCAGCTGTACTCCATCCTCGTCGCCACAGCGCTCGAAGAGGACCACCCGGCCGCGCACGAGTTCGCGACGCAGCGCTTCGAACGACTCCGTCAGGACATGGCCGACCGGGTGCGCGACCTCCAGAAGAGCGGGGATCTGCGCTCCGACCTGGACCCCGGCCTCGTCTCGGCGCTCGTGATCGCGGCATCCGACGGCCTGCAGACCCAGTGGCTGCTCGACCCGTCGGTGGACCACGAGGCGGCACTCGAGATGCTCGACCGCCTGCTGGCCGGAGACCGCGGCTCGCGCTGAGATCCACCCGCCGCGATCGCCGGATATCAGGCGGCCACCCGGATGCCGGCGGAGGGACCACGACGCCGCGGGCATCGACGGTGGTCGTCGATGCCCGCGGCTCGGGTGATGCAGCCCTGACCTCAGAGGGTCGCGGCGAAGGGATCGAAGCCCTCGGGGAGCAGCGGGACGGGTGCGACCGTGCTCTCGACGGTGACCGCCAGACCACTGGCCGCAGACTCCTGCGCCGACAGCAGGATGTCGAGGACATGGAATCCGAGCTCGCCCGACGCGACGTGCGGCCGGTCCGCTGCGATCGCTCGCACCATGTCGAGTGCGCCGATGCCGCGCCCGACCTCGACGTCGGCATGCTCGACCTCGATCCACTCCTGCTCGAACGACATGCCGTCGCGGATCACGCCAAGCGGCTTGACGTACGCGATCCGACCGGCGAACGCGTTCGGGTCGGGGAGCACGATGGTGCCCTCGGTGCCGTGGATCTCGACGATCCCGTGGCGCTCGAGCGCGGAGTCGAAGCTCAGGAGGCTCTGCGCCTGCGCACCCGCCTCGAACGCGGTCACGATCTGGATCGTCGACGGCACCTCGACGGGGAAAGTCGTGCCGGCGTTCGGTCCGGTGTGGATCTCCCGCTCCTCGCGGGCCTTCGACCCGACGGCCGCGACGTGATCGACCGGACCCAGCAGGCTGACGAGGGCCGAGAAGTAGTACGGCCCCATATCGAGCAGCGGACCGGCACCCTCGGCGAAGAGGAACGCGGGGCTCGGATGCCACAGGTCGGGCCCCTGCGTCTGGAACGTGGTCTGCGCGAACAGCGGACGCCCGATGACACCGCTCTCGATCGCGCGACGCGCGGCCTGGAAACCCGGGCCGAGCAGGGTGTCGGGGGCGGAGCCGATGCGCAGACCCGCAGCGTCAGCCTCCTGCAGAAGAAGGGCTGCGCCCTCTCGGTCGAGGCCCAGCGGCTTCTCGGTCCAGACGTGCTTGCCGGCGGCGATCGCCGCACGCGAGATCTCGATGTGCACGGCGGGGATCGTGAGGTTCACGACGAGGTCGACGCCCGGGTGAGCGAGCACGTCGGCCGCCGATCCGAACGCCGGGACGCCGTACTTCTCGGCCTGCACCTGAGCGCGGTCGAGGAGCAGGTCTCCGACGATCAGCACCTCCACGTCGGGGAACGACGAGAGGTTCTCGAGGTAGGTGTCGCTGATGACGCCGACGCCGATGATTCCGATTCCGACGGCGCTCATCGGGCGAACCCGCCCTCGACGAGGAACGAGTAGCTCGCCGCGATGTCGGCGAAGACATCGCCGGGGGCGTTGTCGTACTCGATGACCGCGTACTGCAGACCGGATGCTGCGCGCAGCGACTCCGCGAGGGGCACGTCGCCCGTGCCCGCGTGACGCTGGTCGAGGCTGTCGGAACCGAAGTCCTCGGCACCGGGCGCGAAGGGGTTCTTCGCGGGCGCGACGCCGTCCTTGACATGCGCGGCGACCAGGCGATCGCCGAGGCGCGACACGAGAGCCGCGACGTCCTGTCCGCCGACCAGCGCCCAGTACAGGTCGAGCTCGAGCGCGACGCGCTCGTCGGTGAGAGCCACGAAACGCTCGTAGGCGGTCTCGCCGTCGAACTCCTCGACGAACTCCTGCGCGTGGTTGTGATAGCCGACCTGGAGGCCGAACCCGGCCGCGGTCTCGACGAGCGCGTTCAGACGGTCGGCGATGTCGGTGACGCCCTCGAGCGTGAACCAGCGCTCGGGAGCGACGAACGGGTCGATGACGGTCGTCAGGCCCACCGTGGCGGCGGCCTCGAAGACGACCTCCGGGGCGGGGGTCGGGATCGAGCCGTCGGGGGTCCACAGCTCGTCGGACAGCAGTGGGGCGTGGCCGGTGGGAGATGCGAGGCCGGAGGCGTCGAGCGCGGCCCGGATCTCGTCGGGACGACGGACGAAGTCGAACGCCTCGACGTTGCGGAGGCCGATCGCGGCGAGCTTGTCGAGCGAGCCCCCCATGTCGGCGGAGAACTCCGAGGCGAGTGTGTACAGCTGGACCGAGGCTTCTGGCAGGGCCACGTTGACCTTCCTTCATTGTGCGAGACGGCGCAGACGATGACGCCCGCCGCCAGACTAGCAGAAACCTCCACCTGGAAGTTATAGGTTTCTCACCCTCGACATCGCCCCGACGGCGGCGCTCCGGAATGCCCTGGACTCCTGCCCGGAGTGAGCGCATCATGAACCCATGACCGCTTTCCAGACCACGCATGCGTTCAGCGGGTTCAGCGTCGACGACATCGACGCCGCCCGCTCCTTCTACGGCGACACCCTCGGCATGGACGTCTCGACCAATGCCATGGGCTTCCTCGACCTCCGGCTCTCCGACGGCGGATCCATCCTCGTGTACGCCAAGCCGAACCATCAGCCCGCGAGCTTCACGATCCTGAACTTCCCCGTCGACGACGTCGAGGCCGCCGTCGACGAGCTGAACGGCAAGGGCGTCGTCACGAAGATCTACGACGACTCGGAGTTCGACACCGACGACAAGGGAATCCTTCGGGGCGGCCCGGAGAGCGGCCCCGACATCGCGTGGTTCCGCGACCCCGCAGGCAACGTCCTCGCCGTCCTCGCCGCCGGCTGACCGGAGCCGCCGGCTGATCGGAGCGGCTGACCGGAGGCGTTGGCTGACCGGGCCGGTGGCCGACCCGGAGGTCAGCCCAGCAGCCGGTCGAACAGCGCGTTCACCGCGGGGTCGACCTGCTGGAGCTCCGGGTGCGAGTCATGCCAGTCGATGATCTCGCGCGCGGCGACGTGCAGCGGCACGACCGGGGCGAAGTCCGGGACGAGCCGCCGGATCTTCGTGTTGTCGAACATCACCGAGTGCGCCATGTCGCCGGTGAGCTGACCGGCGCGATCCGGGGCCAGCGCCTCGATCGCAGCGCTCGTCGCATAGCGGATCCGCGGTTCGGCGCCCGCCGCTCTGCCGAGGATCCCGCAGATCTCGTTCCACGTGTAGACGAAGTCGCTGGTGATCTGAAAGGTGTCACCGTAGGCGAGCGGGTTCCCGAGGAGCCCGACGAAGCCGACGGCGAAGTCGCGGGAGTGCGTGAGCGTCCACAGTGACGTGCCGTCGCCGTGCACGACGATCTCCTCACCCCGACGGATGCGGTCGATCGCCGTCCACCCGCCGAAGGCCGGGATGGTCCACTCGTCGTAGGTGTGCGACGGTCGCAGCACGGTGACGGGGAATCCCCGGTCGCGGTAGGCCGCCGCGAGCAGATCCTCGCAGGCGATCTTGTCGCGGGAGTACTGCCAGTACGGGTTGCGCAGGGGCGTCGACTCGGTGATCGGCAGGCGGGACACGGGCTTCTGGTACGCGGATGCCGAGCTGATGAACACGTACTGCCCCGCACGGCCTTCGAAGCGATCGATGTCGCGCTGCACCTGATCGGGGGTGAAGGCGATCATGTCGGCGACGACGTCGAACTCCCGTCCGGCGAGAGCGGCGTCGACCGCCGCGGCATCCGAGATGTCGGCCGTGAGAACCTCCACGCCCTCCGCGGGCGCTCTGCGCGAACGCCCTCGATTCAGCAAGGTCACCTCCATGCCCCGGCGTGCGGCGAGCGCGCTCGCCGCGGAGGAGATGATTCCGGTTCCACCGATGAACAGCACCGTCGTCGCAGCCATGCAGGAACTCTACCGAGCGGCGGCGGTCACCTCTCCCGCGACCCGGCCCTCTTCGAGTCGGAGCACCTGATCCGCCTCGGCGATCACGTCCTCATCATGCGAGACGCAGACGAGCGCGGCACCGCGGTCGGCCTCCTCCCGCATGATCCGTCGGATGCGGTGACGACTAGCGGCGTCGAGGCCCGTGGTGGGTTCGTCGAGCAGCAGCAGGTCGGCACCGCGCATGAGGCCCTGGGCGAGCAGCGTGCGCTGCTGCTGGCCGCCCGACAGTGCGCCGAACGGCTGGGGTGCGAGCGCGCGCACCTCGAGCCGGTCCATCGTGAGATCCACGCGAGCGCGCATCTGCGGTGACATGCGTCGCCATCGACCGATGCGACCCCACGCACCGACGGTGACGACGTCTCGCACGGTGACCGGCAACCGAGGCGGGATCGCCGCCCGTTGGGGGATGAAGGCCATGGTCGCCGACACCACACGCACTCCGGATGTCGCCTCGCGGGTACCCGCGAGCACCTCGAGGAGAGTGGATTTCCCGGCGCCGTTCGGCCCGGCGATCACCGTGATCGCGCCGGGGATCGCCGCGAGCGAGACTCCGCCCAGCGCCACGCGTCCGCCGAACAGCACGTGGATGTCTGAGAGTTGGGCGGCGGTTCGCTGATCGACCGGCGGGGAAGTCATGACTCCATTATACGAGTTTGATAATCATTCTCATTTACGTCTAGGCTCCCCGGTGTGCCTGTCGCTCTCTTCACCTCATCGCCCTTCGCGGTCGACTTCGTCCAGCGCGCGCTCCTGGGCGGAGCGTTCGTCTCGATCCTGTGCGGAGTCGTCGGCACCTGGGTCGTGATCCGCGGCATGGCCTTCCTCGGCGAGGCGCTCGCCCACGGCATGCTGCCGGGGGTCGCTCTCGCCACCGTGCTCTCGCTGCCGGTCCTCGCCGGAGGCGCCGTGAGCGCCGTGGCGATGAGCGTGGGGATCGGTGCGCTGCAACGTCGCGCGAAGCTCTCCTACGACACGAGCATCGGCCTGCTGTTCGTCTCGATGCTGGCGCTCGGGGTGATCATCATCTCCCACTCGGGAAGCTTCGCGACCGACGCGACCGCGATCCTCTTCGGCGACATCCTCGCCATCAGCCCCGGCGATCTCGTGCTGCTCGGCGTCGCCGCGGCCGCGGGCGTGACCCTCGCCGCCCTCTTCCACCGCTCCTTCGTCGCGCTCTCGCTCGACGTCCGCATCGCCGCGGTGCTGGGCCTTCGTCCGAGAACCGCCCAGGCGGCGCTCGTCGGACTCGTCACCCTCGCGATCGTCGCCTCGTACCAGGCGGTCGGGTCCATGCTCGTCGTCGGGCTGCTGCTCGCCCCAGCCGTCGCCGCCGCGCAGTGGACCGATCGCATCCCCAGCCGGATGGTGCTCGCCTGTCTGTTCGGCATCGCCGCCGTCGTCCTCGGGCTCCTCGCGTCCTGGTACGCGGCCACCGCCGCCGGCGCATCCGTCACCGCCGCCGCGATCGTGCTCGCCGCCCTCTCCTGGGCCGTGCGGGCGGTCATCGCGCGTCGACGCCGCAGCGTGCATCCGTCCGTCGCGACGGCCTGACCTGCTCACCCCCCCTCGAAAGGATCCCGTGCACTCCCCCATCACGCCGACCCTGGCACTCCTCGGCGCCCTCGCCGTCACCCTCGCCTCGTGCGCCTCGGCGCCAGGAGACGCATCGCCGTCTCCGACCGCGAGCACCGGAGGACACGGAGCGGTCGCCGGCGCGGAGGAGGTTGCCGAGCCGCAGCTCGGGCTCACCACCGTCGACCCCGACGGCGGGGTCTTCCACCTGGACCTGCTCGACGAGACCGTCACCGAGATCGGCGAGACCGGCGCCCCGACGGCACTGACGACCGACGGCCGCTACCTGTTCGTCGAGACGGCAGACGGAATCGACGTCGTCGACAGTGGCCGGTGGACCTGGGATCACGTCGATCACTTCCACTACTACCGCGCATCCCCCGCGCTGCTCGGGACCGTCGAGGGCGAGGGCCCCGTCACGGTCGCGACCACCACGCTGTCGACCACCGGCGGCACGGGCGTCTTCTTCGCGGGATCCGCGGAGGCCGTGCTGCTCGACACCGAAGCCCTGTCGAAGGGTGAGATCGTCGAGCTCTTCCGCCTCGACATCGGCACGGGCGCGGGGCTCGTCGTCCCGATCGGGTCGTTCGCGCTGCTCACCGAGGCGGATGACACGGGTGGCGGGGTCGTGGTCGGCTACACGGCCGACGGCGAGCGCACCGGCCTCGAGGAGGACTGCATCGACCCCGCCGGCACGATCACGACTCGGGTGGGCGCCGTGATCGGGTGCCGCGACGGCGCCCTGCTCGCGAGCGTCGTCGACGACGAGCTGCGCGTCGAGCGCATCCCGTACCCGCCAGGGAGCCACGCGACGCGAGCGACGGAGTTCGACAATCGGGAGGGGCGCCCCACGGTCGCCGCGCTCGCGGGCGACGACGGCATCTGGATGCTGGACACCCGCTCTCGCGCGTGGACCCTGCTCCCGTCGCCCGCTCCCCTGGTGAGCGTGACCGCGGTCGACGACGAGAGCGATCATCTGCTGGCCCTGGCGGAGGACGGGAGCGTGCTCGTGATGAGCGGCGCCGACGGTGCGGTGCTCAGCCGGACCGAGCCGCTGGTCTCCGCGTCACTCGCAGCCGGCACCCGGCCTGTGCTCATCGCCGATCAGCACCGCGCCTACCTGAGCGCGCCCACCGAACGGCGGCTCTTCGAGATCGACTACGCCGACGCCGGGCGCATCGCGCGCTCCTTCGACACCCCCACCGAACCGGCCTTCGTGGCCGAGACCGGACGCTGACGCATGCGCGCCGCTCGGATGCTCCCGACCCTCGCCCTCGCGACGATCGTCGCCGGCTGCCTCACCGCCTGCACCTCGCCCACCGATGACCGACCCCTCGTGGTGGTGTCGACGAACATCCTCGGCGACGTCGTCGGCGAGCTCGTCGGCGCGCAGGCGCAGGTCGTGACGCTCATGAAGCCGAATGCAGACCCGCACTCGTTCGAGATCTCCGCCCAGGAGGCGGCGACGCTGCGCAGCGCCGACCTGCTCGTCTCCAACGGCCTGGGACTCGAAGAGGGTCTGCAGCAGCATCTCGACGCGGCGAGCGCGACGGACGTCCCGAGCTTCGCGGCCGGTGAGGCGATCGACATGCTCGACTACGCCGAGGGCGATGCCGCGGGCATGCCGGACTCGCACTTCTGGACGGACCCCGCGCGGATGATCGACGTCGTCGACGCCCTCGAACCGGCACTCGGCGAGATCGAGGGCGTCGACCGGGAAGCGCTCAGGTCGAGCGTCGCCGCATACCGCGCCGACCTCGACGATCTCGACGCCGACATGACCGCGGCCTTCGGGAGCATCCCGGACGAGCGCCGGGCACTCGTGACCAATCACCACGTCTTCGGCTATCTCGCGGAGCGCTTCGACTTCGACGTCGTCGGGGCCGTGATCCCCGGCGGGACGACGTTGGCCGCACCGTCGGCATCCGATCTCGCCGACCTCGTCGCCGCAGTGGAGGAGACAGGGGTGCCCGCAATCTTCGCCGAGTCGTCGTCTCCCGATCGACTCGTGCAGGCCCTCGCCGACGAGGCCGACGTGCACGTCGACGTCATCGAGCTGTTCACCGAGTCGCTCACCGACGCAGAGGGCGGCGCCCCCGACTACCTGACCATGATGCGCGTCAACACCGAGCGCATCACCACCGGCCTCACTCGGTGAGGCTCCCCATGAAGAAAGAGGCATCCATGCGAAAGACCCATCCACTGCGGCGGTCGATCATCGGCGCTGCGGCCCTCGGCGCGATCGTCACCCTGGCGTCGTGCTCGTCCGGCGGCAACGCCCCGTCGAGCACGGCCGCCCCGGCTCCTGTCGAGGCCGGCGCACGCGTCGCGATCGCCTACGACGGCGGCATCCTCGTGCTCGACGGCGAGACGCTCGAGACGGTCGGCGACTTCGAGACCGAGCCGTTCACGCGGCTCAACGCGGCGGGCGACGGCCGCCACGTCATGGTCACGATGAGCGAGGGCTTCCAGGTGCTCGACACGGGCGCGGGCTCCACCGACGACGCCGAGCTGACCGACGAGATCTTCACCGCCGACACCCCCGGCCACGTCGTGCGGCACGCCGGCAAGACAGTGCTCTACGCCGACGGCACGAGCGACACCACGATCTTCGACTCCGCCGATCTGGGCGGCGACGCCCTGCCCGAGTTCGAGACGATCGACGGCGTGGAGGCACATCACGGGGTGTCCGTCGTGCTGGAGGACGGCACCTTCCTCACCACGGTCGGCAACGCGGACGGCCGCAACGGCATCGTCGCGAAGGACGCCTCCGGGGCGGAGATCGCGGCATCCGACCAGTGCCCCGGGGTGCACGGCGAGGGAACCGCGAAGGACGAGGCCGTCGTGTTCGGCTGCGAGGACGGCGCGCTCGTCTACGCCGACGGCGAGATCACCAAGCTCAGCGCCCCCGACCAGCCGTACGGACGCATGGGCAACGCCTACGTGAGCGAGACGAGCCCGATCGTGGTGGGCGACTACAAGGACGACGTGGATGCCGAGGGCTACCTGCTGCACGCCGTGACGCTGATCGACACCGCCGCCAAGACGCTCGAGGTGGTCGACCTGCCGGCGGGCGTCGAGTACACCTTCCGCGACGTCGTGCGCGGACCGGACGACAACGCCTACATCCTCAGCGCCGACGGCTCGATCCATGTGCTCGACCCGGAGTCCGGAGAGATCGTCGACAGCTACCCGGTGGTCGAGGCGTGGGAGGGCCCCGCGGAGTGGCAGGACGCGCACCCGGCGATCGTCGTCGCCGGCGACATCGCCTACGTCACCGAGCCCGCGGCGAACTGCGTGCACGCGGTCGACCTCACCACCGGCGAGGTGCTGACGAGCGTCGAGCTCGACGTCACGCCGAACGAGATCGCCCCGGCCGTCGGCTGACCGACGTCTCCGCGCGCAGAAGGGCGGTGTGCACTCGCGTGCACACCGCCCTTCTGCATCGTGGAGTCCGAGGCGGGAGCCGTCAGGGATCCGACCGATCCGAATCCGAAGCGTCCTGATCCTGACGGATGCGTCGCCCCTCATCGATGTCCTTCTTCTCCTTCTCGGCGCGCTTGTCGATCTGACGGGTGTCGCGCGCCGGCAGCTGGATGTCCTCCTCCGCCGCGATACCGGCCTGCAGCTGACGGCCGCGCTCGAGCTCCGCGTCGAACTCGGCTCCGAAGAGCAGTGCGAGGTTCGCGATCCACAGCCAGAGCAGGAACACGATGACGCCGGCGAGCGATCCGTAGGTGCGCTCGTAATTCGAGAAGTTGGTGACGTAGAGGACGAACCCCACGGTCGCGATCGCCAGCACGACGATGGCGATGACCGCGCCGAGGCTGATCCACTTGAACTTCGGCTGCTTCGCATTCGGGGTCGTGTAGTAGAGCACGGCGACGAGGAAGATGACGAGGAACACGAGGAGCGGCCAGCGCAGGATGCTCCACACCACGGCCACGGACTCGCCGACGCCGATCGCTTCGCCGATCGACTTGGCGATGTCGCCGGAGAGCACGAGCGCGACGGCGGCGATGGTCAGCGCGACCACCGTGATGATCGTCACGAGGAGCTGCATCGGCCGGAGCTTCCAGAAGGGGCGCCCCTCCTCGATCTCGTAGATGCGGTTCATCGCCCGACTGAACGCTCCGACATATCCGGACGCCGACCACAGGGCCAGCAGGATGCCGGAGACGAGGGCGAAGCCCGCGCCGGGGGCGTTGGAGAGCTGCTCGAGGGGTCCGCGGAGGGCGTCGACCGTGTCCGCGGGCGCGACGTCGCTGAGGATGCCGATCACCGCATTCGCGGCCGCTCCCTCCTGCCCGAACAGGCCGAGCAGCGAGAAGATGGCGATGAGCGCCGGGAAGAGGGACAGCACCGCGTAGTAGGTCAGGCCTGCCGCGGCATCCACGCACTGGTCTGCCGTGAACTCGCGGATGGTCTTCACGAGGATGTAGCGCCAGGAGCGCTTCTCGAGCTGCGTGGGGGCGTCGGGCTTCTGGTCGTCCTCGGGATGCGGGGCGTCGCGGTCCGACCGGGATGACGTCTGCTGTGACATGGGGGATCACTCCTTCGCACGGGGGTGCTTCGGGGCGGGCGTGAGGTGGGGGACGGGATCGCTCCCGTCCCCCACGGGCGTCAGCTGCCGCTGACGTTCTCCCTGGCCTGCTGAGCCTGGCCCTTCACCGTGTCGGCGGCGCCGGACGCTTCGTCCTTCACCGTGCCGACCGCCTCGGTCGCGCGATCCTGCACGGCTGCGACGGCTTCCTGGGCGGGTTCCTTGAGGTCGGCGGCGACTTCCTTCGCGACGCCGGACACCTCGTCGACCAGGGGCTGGGCGGCATCCTTCACGGACTCCGCGAGCTCCTTCTCCTTGCGCGATGCAGGGATGAGCGACGAGATGAGCAGGCCCGCCCCGAACGCGATGAGACCGACCGCGAGCGGCGCTCCCTCGGCCTTCGCCTTGACGGTGTGTGCGACGTCTCCGGCGCCGTGTGCGAGTCCGGATGCGGAGGACGAGGCGTCGTCCGCCGCGCCCATCACCCGTTCGCGGACGGAGCCGAAGACACCGCGGACCTTGTCGGCCTGACGGTGGGCGATCTTCGACGGGGTGACCTTGTCGGCGAGAGCGTCGACGTCGAGACCGAGCTCCTCACGGGTGCGCTCGATGTCGGCGCGGATGGCGTCTGGTGAATCAGTCATTGGTTCTCCTCATTTCGCTTGAATGCCGAGGGGATCTCCTGCAGCGTCTCCACTGTCTGCGGAGCCCCCTTCACCTTCTTCGTCTGGTTCCTGCCGACCACGAACAGGATGGCGGCGATGATCAGCCAGATGATCGCGACGATCACTCCCGACCATCCCCCGCCGACGAGCGTGGCGAGGGCTGCCCAGAGGGCGATGGACAGGAACAGGACCGCCATGGATGCCGCGTAGCCGGCACCGCCCAGCATCCCCGCGCCCTTCGCCGACGCTGTGGCCGACTCCTTGAGCTCGGCCTTGGCGAGCGCGATCTCCTGGCGCATCAGCGTCGAGAGGTCACGGGTGACCTCTCCGAGCAGCTCACCGAGCGAGGTCGATGCGGCGCGCTCCTCAGAGGGTGTCTGGTCGCTCATCTGCCACCCCCTGTCCGGTGCCGCCCAGGCGGGCAGCGGACTCCGTGTAGACCGGCGTCTCGTACGGCGCGGGGGGCGGCGGCGTGACCGGAACCACCGGAACCGCTCCGCCGACGGGAGCCGAGACGCTGTGCGCCGATGCTCCGCTCGTCAGAGCCGGGCTCGAGGAGGACTCGGTCGAGGACTCCTTGGCGTTCGCGGCGAGGGCGCGGGTCAGGCGTCCGGCTGCGATGCCCGCGAGCAGGGCCCCGCCGATGAACGCACCGGGCCGACGACGGGCGAAGGACTTCAGGTCCTGCAGCACGCCCGACGGTTCGCGGCTGCCCAGCCAGGACGCCGCTCCGGAGATCCGGTCGGACGCCTTCTGGACGAGGTCGCTCGCGATGCCCGAGCCGTCGGAATTGCGCGCCATGGAGCTCAGCTCGGTGCCGAGCGAGTCGAGGCCCGCGGCGATGCGCTGCTGCTGCTTCGACGCCTGGTCGGTGAACTCCTGACGGCCCTGGTCGAAGAGATCCTTGGCCTGCGCCTTGGTCTCGCGGGCGACGGATGCGGCTTCGTCCTTCGCGGTGCCCGCGACGTCCTTGGCGGCGCCGGTGGCGGTGTCCTTGAGATCCGCCGCCTCCTGCTTCGCGTCCTCCACCTTGTGGGAGCCGCCGCTCGCGTCGTTCGAGCCGGAGCTGGCGTCGTAGGAACCGGAGCTGGCGTCGTAGGAGCCGCCGGTGGCGTCGTAGGGTCCGCCGGTGGCGTCATAGGAGCCGCCGGTGGCGTCGTGGGGTGAGCCGCCGCTTGCGGCGATGTTGCCGTCTGACATGGTCTCTCCTTCGGTCGGAATCGAGCATCTCGCTCGGTGGAGTTACTGGTGTACCGCGTCCCATGCCAAGAGAAGTGGGGCTTGCGTGAGGTCCGATTGTGTGGGAGAACGCGACGGGCGACAGAGGCCGCCTCGCGTTTCATCCGGAGTCGCGGATGTCAATCCCCTCCTCGGTACGTGAGAACTCTTCCTACCGTCGGAGCATGACCCCCACTCGGACCGACCGTGCCTGGACGGAGGTCGACGTGGACCTCTTCCGCATCTGCGTCGCGGACGTGAACTGCTACCTGTGGCGCACCTCCGACGGCCTCACGCTCTTCGACGCCGGCCTGCCGAGCATGAGGCGCCCGCTCGACGACCTGCTGGGGCACCTCGGAGCGACGACGGCGGACATCGATGCGCTGATCCTCACGCATGGCCACTTCGACCATGTCGGGATCGCCCGTCATGTGCGGGCAGAGGGCGCGGACGTCCTCGTTCATCCCCGCGACGCGAAGCTGGCCCGGCATCCGTACCGCTACCGTCCGGCGTCTCCGCGGGTGCCGTACGTGCTCGGCCATCCCCGCGGCATCCCGGTGATCACGCGCATGGCGATGCACGGCGCGCTGACGGTCAAGGGCGTCGACGCCTCGGCGAGGGTCGAGCACGGGCGGCCGGTCGACGCTCCCGGCTCGCCTCTCGCCCTGTGGACGCCGGGACACACCGACGGCCACTGTGCGTACCTCCTCGAGGATCGGGGAGTGCTCATCTCCGGCGACGCCCTCGTGACGCTCGATCCGTACACGGGCAGGAGGGGTGCGCAGATCGTCGCGCGGGCCGCCACCGCCGACAGCGACGAGGCCATGCGCTCCCTCGACGTGCTCGCGCAGACCGACGCCTCCCTCGTGCTCTCGGGCCATGGCGAGCCCTCGCGGGAGGGCATCCGGGCGGACGTCGCCGCGGCCCGCCGGATCGGCCCGCATTGACGTCGACGAGCAGCCCCCCGCGCAACGCCCCGCGGCGACGCACCCGCGCGACGGAGAACCTCCTGCGCCCTCCGCAGTCGCTCCCTGAATGGGTGGCCGATGCGGTGCGGGTGCTCGGTGTGCTCGGGGTGGTGGTCGCTGCGGTGTGGTTCGACCCCACCGACGTCGGCATCGCGGCGCTGGCACTCCCGGCGCTGGCGGTCCCGCGCGTTCTCGGGCTCCGGGCCTGGTTCGACGTGACGCTGGGCATCACGGTGCTCGCGGCGGCATGGAGCAACGTCCTGGGCCTGTACGAGACGATCGCCGGCTGGGACCTCCTGCTGCACTTCGCCTGCACGGGCGCCCTGGCGATCGCCGTCGCCGTGATCCTCACCCGCACCGGCGTCGCCGCGATCTCCCCCGCCGAGCCGGCGCGCGTGCCGCTCGTGCTCCTGCCGCTCATCGCCCTCGCGATCAGCGCCGTGTGGGAGATGATCGAGTGGCTGGGGTGGGCGTTCGTCAGCGACGAGATCTTCGTCGCCTACGAGGACACCATCGGCGACATGGCCTTCGGCGGTCTCGGCGGAATCGTGGCGGGCGTCATCCTCTCGCGGGTGACGGTCGATCGGTCGGACGTCAGAGGTCCTCGTAGTCGTCCGGGCTCCACCGGCGGTGGGCGGCGGCAAGAGGGACCGGTTCGCGAGATACCGGATGCCGGCAGCGAGGTCAACCACCTCTGAGGGAACCGATCCGCGATGCAGGATTCGGGCATGTGCGCAGCGGAAGTCGGTCGAGGCCGTGACGGCGCCTCCAGGGCCGGCTCATGGAGCGATCCCGACCGCAGGCTGATCCTCGCGGGCTTCCTGTTCGGATGCGGGATCGCCGCCTCGATGATCGACCTGTTCATCTTCCATCTCGTGCTGCGGTGGCATCACTTCTACGACCTGTCGACGTCGGAGGTCGCGCTGATCTCCGACGGCTTCCTCCACGCGTTCGGGTGGTTCATCACGATCTGGGGCCTCTTCCTCCTCGCCGATGTCCGCCGGAGAGGCGCTGTCCGCTGGGGCCGATGGAGCGGTGCGGTGATCGCAGGCGTCGGCTTCTTCCAGCTGTTCGACGGTGTGGTCGACCATAAGATCCTCGGCATCCACCAGATCCGCTACGGCGTCGACCTCCGCCTGTACGACACCGTGTGGATCAGCTCTGCCGTCCTTCTCCTCCTGCTCGGGCTCATCATGCTCTGGCGTACGAGGCCGACCCACCGCGCGACATAGCCCGCTGATGCTCAGACACGACGCACACGATCATCCCGGCAGCTCGACGGTGAACGGCAGCGAGCTCGCGCTGCCGTTGTTCGAGGGACTCGTGCTGTTGGCGCTGCTCGCGGCCGCCGCCGCATATGCCGTCGCTCTCTGGGCCTCGAGGAACCGGAGCCCCTGGCCGCACTGGCGGACGGCGGCGTGGCTCGCCGGGCTCGTCGCTGCGGCGATGAGCCTTCTCGGACCGCTCGCCGACGCCGCTCATGTCAGCTTCACCGCGCACATGGTCGGACATCTCCTCCTCGGAATGCTCGCGCCTCTCCTCCTGGTGCTGGGCGCCCCGGTCACGCTCCTTCTTCGAGCGCTCACTGTCGAGAACGCGAGATCGCTGACTCGACTGCTCGGTCACCCGGTCATCCGACTGGTCGCCCACCCCGTCGTCGCGGCGGCACTGAACATCGGTGGGCTCTGGGTCCTCTACACGACTCCGCTGTTCGGACTCATGCACGAGTCCCCCCTGGCGCACGCGGCGGTGCATGCCCACGTCATCCTCACGGGCTGCCTCTTCACCGAAGCCATGGTCGGAACCGCCCCCAACCCGCACCGCGCGTCGATCACGGTCCGTTCAGCCGTCCTGATCGCATTCATCGCCCTGCACTCCATCCTCGCGAAGTGGCTGTGGGCGCATCCTCCGGCCGGCGTCGACGTCGTCGATGCGCGCACGGGCGCGCAGGTGATGTACTACGGCGGCGATGCGATCGACGTCGTCCTCATCGTCCTGCTGCTCGGCGGCTGGTACCGGGCGACGCGGGATCGAGATCGATCGGCGACGACGGCGATCCGGGCCAGGTGGCGACACGTCTGACCATCGATCGGGACCTCCCCCGCGACGGGAGTCAGGCGACTCAGGCCGTTATGGCCCGCTGGATCCGGCGGTCGAGGTCGGCGAGCAGCTCCGCCGCGACCCACATTCACGGATGGTTCGAGGATCGTCGGCCTCGGGAACTCAGCACTGATCAGGGAATCTACTGCGGAGACGAGGGGATTTGAACCCCTGGTCCCCGTGAGGGGACTCCACCTTAGCAGGGTGGTGCACTCGGCCGGACTATGCGACGTCTCCAGGCATCCGCTCCGTGAAGATCGGATGCACCCTGCAATCATAACGGGTCTCGGCGGCTGTCACGAACCGCGCACCGATCTCGGACGGATCACCCGGAGACCGAACTCGACTCCCGCACCACGAGCTCGGGCTGAAAGCGCACCCGCCGGTCGTGCGCGACGCCGTCCAGTTCCTTCAGCAGCAGATCGACCCCCGTCCACCCCAGCAGGCGTGCGGGCTGACGCACCGAGCTGAGGGGAACGATCGTCGCGGAGGCGAAGTCGATGTCGTCGTATCCCACCATCGCGATGTCCTGGGGAACGCGGATGCCCGACACGAAGCTGAACGCCTGCAGCAGCCCGACGGCGAGCAGGTCGTTCGCGGCGAACACGGCATCGGGTCGTGATTCGACGGGTCTCGCCGCCAGTGCCTCCCCCGCGGCCCTTCCCTGCAGCACGGTGAGCGCGGACTGCTCGATGATCTCGAGCGATGCGTCGGGATGCTCGGCGACGGCCGCCCGCACGCCGCGGAGACGATCTGCGACCTGCTGCACCGACGCGGGGCCGCCCACGAAGGCGATGCGACGCCGCCCTGCCGAGAGCAGATGCTCGGCGGCGAGGCGCCCGCCCTCGACGTCGTCGACCGAGACCGACGGCAGCACGCCCTCCTCCACCTCGCGGTCGACGAGGATCACGGGGGTGCCTCCTGCGGCGAAGCGGTGCACGGCGGTGAGGTCGTCCGACGCGGGAGTGAGCAGCACGCCGTTGACCCGCTGCTCCTGGAAGAGCTCGAGGTGGGCCTGCTGACGCTCGTCGCGTTCGTCGCTGTTCCCCAGGAGGACGGTCATGCCGGCATCCGCCGCTCGGTCCTCCGCCCCTCGCGCCACCTCCGCGAAGAAGGGATTGCCGATGTCGGGGACGATGAGTCCGATGCTGCGGCTCCGTCCGGCGCGCAGCTGCCGCGCCGCGTCGTTGCGCACGAAGCCGAGCTCCTGGATCGCTCGCTGCACACGCTCGACCGTCCCGGCCGAGACCCGTTCGGGCTGGTTGAGCACGTTCGAGACCGTGCCGACGGAGACGCCGGCCGCAGCGGCGACGTCCTTGACTCCTACCGCCATGGCACCCCTCCGCTCGTCGGCTCGTCCGCCAACGACAACCTTCTCATCTCCGGCGGCGGTGTCAGCGCCGGCGACGCGCGGGCACGGCGACGACGGCGAGCGCCGCGCAGCCGATCCCGGCGATGAACAGCGGTGCGAGCGCCCAGGTGACGACGCCCGTGAAGATCGCGGCTGCTGCGAGATACGCGGCGCCGACGGCATCCGCTCGGAGGATCGCGGGCACGGCGCGCACCGCGGCGACCCAGCCGCTCTGCGGCGTCCAGGCGCCGGCGGCGGCGAGCAGAGCGACGGCGAGCGCGAGCGATCCCGCCCAGCCGACCACGACGATGACCCCACCGCCGGGCAGCATCCCCGACGATGCCAGCGCGACGTCGGCCGCGAGGACGCCGGCCAGGAGCACGACGGGAACGCCGACGGCCAGAGACGGCAGGATGCCGACGCGGATGTCGCTCCAGAACAGGGTGGCGCGAGAGTCCTCCGCGGCGACGAAACGACGCAGATGACGGATGCCGGCGGCCAGTGCGATAGGCAGCGTGACGACGCCGAGGGCGACGATCGTCATGAGGAGTCCGACAGTGAGGACCTCGCCGAACAGGCCGAACTTCGCCGTCGCTCCGGGGTTGGCTCCGGGCTCGATGCCGGTGACCGTCGGACCCGCACCCGATCGCGCTTCGCGTTTCGCGGCCCGGTGCGCCCGGCGTTCGCTGCTGACGACCGACATGGCGCTACCCCTTGAGTCCCTGCGTCGCGACGCCGTCGACGAGGAAGCGCTGGAAGACGACAAAGAACAGCAGCACGGGAACGAGGGCGACGAACGAGGCCGTGACCGTGGCGCCGTAGTCCGACGACGACGTCTGGTCGTTGTACAGACGCAGGGCGATCGGCAGCGGGTAGTTCTCGGGGCTCGTGAGGTAGAGCAGGGGTCCGAGGAAGTCGTTCCACGCCCAGATGAAGGCGAAGATCGCGCAGGTGATGAGCGCCGGCTTGATGAGCGGCAGGATGATCGACCAGAAGATCCGGAAGTGTCCGGCGCCGTCGATGCGCGCCGCCTCGTCCATGTCGCGCGGCATCTGGCGGATGAACTGCACGAGGAGGAAGACGAAGAACGCCTCGGTGGCGAGGAACTTCGGCAGGATCAGCGGGATGAAGGTGTCGACCCACCCGAGCTGGTTGAAGATGATGTACTGCGGGATGATCACGACGTGGAACGGCAGCAGCAGGGTGCCGATCATCGCCGCGAACAGGACACCGAGGCCCTTGAATTGCACACGGGCGAAGGCGTAGGCGGCGAGCGCCGACGACAGCACCGTGCCGATCACGGCGGATGCGGCGAGGATCAGCGAGTTCATGAAGAACCGCCACATGGGCACTCCGGCGATGCCCTCGGTGACCTTGACGTAGTTGTCGAGCGTCGGCGCGTTCGGCAGCAGACCCGGGTTCTGACCGAACTCGGCGTTCGGCTTGAAGGTCGACAGGAACAGCCACACGAGCGGGTAGAGCACGAGCGCGGTGAGCGCGATCAGGCCGATGAACCAGACGACGGTCTGCCAGGTCTTGCGCGAGACGCGTCGACGGCTGGACGGTGCGGATGCCGTGACGACGGCTTCGGTGGTGGTCATCGGTCGTCTCCCGAGTAGTGCACCCACGAGCGCTGGGTGCGGAACAGGATGAAGGCGATGATCGCGACGACGATGAGCAGCACCCACGCGATCGCGGCCGCGTAGCCCATCTGTCCGTCGGAGAATCCTCGCTTGTACAGGTACACGGTGATGAAGTTGGTCATCCCGGCGGGGCCGCCGGTGCCGTTGGAGATGATGTACGCCGACGCGAACACCTGGAAGGCTCCGATCAGCCCGAGCAGGAGGTTGAAGAACATCACCGGCGAGAGCATCGGGATGGTGACGGCCGTGAAGCGGCGGTATGCGTTCGCGCCGTCCATCTCGGCCGCCTCGTACAGCTCCTTCGGGATCTGCTTGAGGCCGGCGAGGAAGATGACCATCGTCGATCCGAACTGCCACACGGCGAGGAGGATCATCATGGGGAGGATGAGCGAGGGGTTGCCGATCCAGCCGCCGAGGTCGATGCCGAGGACCTGAAGTCCGCTGTCCACCGGGCCCTCGGAGCCGAACATCGCCCGCCAGACGATCGCGACCGAGACGGATCCGCCGATGAGCGACGGGGCGTAGAACGCCGAGCGGAAGAATCCGGCGCCCTTGTCGCGGTAGTTCAGGAGCATCGCGACGCCCAGCGCCGCGGCGAGGGTGATCGGAGTGCCGATGAAGACGTAGACGAGGGTGATCTGCGCCGACTGGATGAAGTTGGGGTCGTCGGTGAACAGGCGGATGTAGTTGTCCAGCCCGATCCACTTCGGCGGCTGGAAGATGTTGTACCGCGTGAACGAGAGGTACAGGGAGTAGATCATCGGCACGGCCGTCAGGCCGAAGAATCCGATCAGCCACGGCGTGAGGAACGCGTACCCCGTGGCGGTCTCGCGACGCAGCCGCGAGCGCTGGCCCGGCCGATCGAGCTCCTTCTCCGGGCGACGGCCGCTGCGGAGCGACCGGCCTTTGCCGGACGCCTTGTCCGTGACGATCGTTCTCGTCTCCGTCGTGGTCATGACGGCTCCTTCCGACGGTGTGGACCGGTGGGCCGGGTCCTGACGACCCGGCCCACCGGAGGAATCACTGGTTGAGAACGACGTCCATCTCGGAGAAGAACTGCGAGACGGCCTCGTCGACCGTGATGGTGCCGAAGTTCAGCTCCGTGCCGAGCTGACGGAACTTCTCCTCGAGCGTGCCGTAGCCGACGATCGGCACCGGAGGCGCGTCACCGAGGCGGTCGGCGATGGACTCCTCGTAGGCCTTGACCTGCTCGCTGAGCGGGTCGAGGTCAGCGGCCTCGAGCGCGGTCTCGGATGCCGGGAGGCCGCGGTTCGTTCCGAAGATCTCCCCCGACTCGGGCGAGTTCACGAGGAAGTTCACGAGGGTGGCCGCGGCCTCGGGGTGATCGGTCTTCGCCGAGATGGAGTGGAGCATCGAGGGCTTCAGGTAGAGGTCCTTCGCGCCCTCCTCCGTGACCGGCGGTGCGACGAGGCCCAGCTCGCTGTAGCCCTCGCCGAGGTTCCCGAGGTAGCCGGCGCCGAAGTTGTCCCAGGTCAGCTCGCTGGCGTTCTTCGCCGCATCGAAGGCGGTGAGGGGGGTGAGCTCCTCGACGACCTGCTGGGGGACGACGGTTCCGCCGTCGCGGGCCTCCGCTCCCTCTTCCCAGAACTCGGCGAGGCGCTCTTCGTCGAAGCCGGGCGTGCCATCCTCGTCGAAGAGGTTCTTGCCCTCGCTGCGCAGCTGCAGCTCGAGGTTCTGGATGCGACCCGTGTAGTCCGAGCCGCCCCAGAACGCGCCGCCGCCGGCTTCGGTGACCTCGGCGACCCAGTCGTTGTAGTCGGCCCAGTCGCCGCCGGCGAACTCCTCGACGCCCGCGGTCTCGAGCAGGGCCGGGTTCGTGAAGATGCCCCACGCGTTGGTCGACGTGGTGATGCCGTAGGTGGTGTCGTTCACGACGCCGATGTCGAGGATGTTCTGCGCGAGCGGCTCGGTCTCGATGATGCTGCCGAGGTAGGGCTCGAGGTCGAGCAGCAGCCCGTTCTCGGAGTACTGACGCAGGTACGAGTAGTCGAACTGCATCACGTCGGGGAGCCCGCCGCCGGCGGCTTCGGTCTGACGCTTCTCCCAGAACTCCGGGAACCCGAGGAAGGTCGCGTTCACCGTGATGTTGGGGTACTCCTCGTTGAACGCCTCGATCGCCTGGTTGTACAGGTCGGCACGGACGTCGTTGCCCCAGAACGCGAGATCGAGGGTGACCTTCTCGTCGGGGTCGTAGGTGGGGTCGCCCTCGGGGGCGCCGCCACCGGCGCAGCCGGCCAGAACCAGCGCCGCACTGGTCGCGACGGCCGCTGCGGCCGCCAGACGCTTCTTGCTGAACATCGTTGTCCTCTCTGGTGAACGTCCTCGTTCGGCTGAGCCGCGGAACGTCTCTGTCCATGTCATGCGATGCGGTCTCCACGGGTGCAGGGAAAACGCTTACCTGCACGCTAGACCAGATTGAAACGTTTCGCAACCGGCAATCGGGAAGGGTGGATTACATCGATTACCGTTCCGCCCTCGATCCTCTCACGAGGATCGCCGCACACCGATCCGGATCGGTGCCGCCTACCGCCGCAGATCGGTGACGGGGCTCTCGAACCCCGCGCGATGGGTCGGATGCCGGGCGAGATCGCTCGGCGTGATCACGGCCCCGTCGGCCGCCGCCGACGCGTAGATCGCGGCGACCAGCTCGAGCGACCGCGCGGGAGCATCCGCCGTCGGGGGCAGCGGCCTGCCGTCGAGAAGGGCGTCGAACACATCGCGCAGCAGAGGCTCGTGGTCACTGCGCTCCTCGGACTCCGGGAACCCCCACCCCTCGGCCTCGGCCTCGAAGCCCGGAGCCGGCGTGATGCGCCAGTCGTCGTGGCCATGTCCGTACAGGTGGTCCACCGTCACCGTGGCCTTCTGGGTGTCGATGCGGATCGAGCTCGTCTCACGCGGCGAGACCGCGCTCGTGATCACCTGTGCGACCGCCCCCTGCTCGAAGAGGATGGTCGCGGTCGAGGCATCCTCCGTCTCGGTCTCGCGATCCAGCCGCCACAGGCGCCCCTGCACCGACGCCCAGTCCCCGAGCAGATGCGCGAGGAGGTCGAGCTGGTGGATGCCGTGGCCGAGCGTCGTGCCGCCGCCCTCCGTCTCCCATCGGCCGCGCCACGGCACCGCGAAGTACTCGGCGTCGCGGAACCACAGCGTCTGGCACATCGCGACGAGCGGGCGCCCGAGCGCCCCGGACTGCAGCAGCGCTCGGACGTGGGCGGCCGCCGTGCCGGTGCGCTGCTGGAAGACCACCGCGAGCTCGCGGTCCGCCGCCGCAGCGGCGGCGCGCATGTCGTCGAGCTCGTCGAGCGACGGTGCCGGCGGCTTCTCGACGATCACGTGGGCGCCGGAGGCGAAGGCGGCCAGCGTCTGAGCGCGATGCGGGCCGGGTGGGGTGCATACGAGCACGACGTCGGGCCGCTCCTCGGCGAGCATCGCGTCGAGGTCGTCGTAGGCCGCGGCGATGCCGTACCGCGACGCGAACTCGCGGGCCTTCTCGTGGCTGAGATCGGCCACGGCGACGAGCTCGGCCCGCGGGTAGGCGTCGACGGCGCGCGCATGCGCGTTCGCCACGGCGCCGGTGCCGACGAGCACGGCGCGGAGGGTCTTCTCGGATGTCATCGGTTCTCCTCAGGACAGGACTGTGCGAGCGTTCGCGGGGTCATCGCATGCCGTTCTGCACCAGGTGCAGCCGAGCGTATCGCCCGTCGGCGGCGAGCAGCTCGTCGTGCGACCCCTGCTCCACGATGCGACCGCGCTCGAGGACGACGATGCGATCTGCCTGACGGATCGTTGTCAGACGGTGTGCGACGACCAGCGTGGTGCGGCCGCGCATGAGGCGTTCGAGCGCCTCCTTCACCAGACCCTCGGACTCGGGGTCGAGGGCGCTCGTCGCCTCGTCGAGGAGCAGGATCCGCGGGTCGCGCACCAGCGCTCTGGCGATGGCCAGCCGCTGGCGCTGCCCACCCGACAGTCGCGCCCCGCGCTCGCCGACCACCGTGTGCCATCCCTGGGCCTGCTCGCGCACGAACTCCCAGGCGTTCGCATCGCGCAGAGCGCGCTCCACGCGTTCGGGCGTGACATCGGGCATGCCGTACGCGATGTTGTCGAAGATCGAGCCCTCGAACAGCACGGACTCCTGGGGCACCACCGACACGGACCGGCGGACGCTGCGCAGATCGAGCTGCTGCATGTCCTGCCCGTCGAGCAGGATGCGACCGCTCGTCGGACGCACGAAGCCGAGCACGAGATTGAGCAGCGTGGACTTGCCCGAGCCCGAGGAGCCCACGAATGCGACCGTCTCCCCCGGCTCGATGCGGAGGCCGATGTCGTGCAGCGCGTCGTCGTCGGCATCCGCGTACCGGTGCGTTGCGGACTCGAGAACGATCTCTCCCCTGACCGCCGACACCACCTGCTTGCCCGAGTTCTGTTCGATGTCGGGCTCCTCCAGCACCTCGGCGATCGATCGCACGGATTCCAGTCCGCGCGCGCCCACGGGTATCAGCATGAGCAGCTGCGTGAGCCCGCCGGTCAGCAGCGTGAAGTAGCTCGACAGCATCACCACCTCGCCGGGGGTGATCGGCAGGAAGCCGGTGAGCGCGCACACGGCAGCGAGCATCAGGCAGGCGACCCCCAGCAGCTGCATCGCCACCCACGAGATCGACGCCACGCGGCCGTTGAGGAGGTCGAGATCGAGGCCGGCCCTGCGCACGCCGTCGGCACCGCCGGCCACGCGCGTGATCGCCGTCTCCTCCAAGCCGTGCGCACGGGTGACCGGGATCAGCGACGCCATCTCCCCGACCCTCGCCGAGAGCGTCTCGATCTCGCGGCGGAACACCTCGTTGCGCCGCTGCGAGCGGTTGCGCATGCCCCAGCGGATGCCGATGGCGATCGGCACGGCGAGCGCGTACACCGGCAGGAACTGCGGCACGGTGACGGCGGTCATCGCGAGCGCTCCGAGCATCACCATGGTCGACGAGAGGAGCGGATGCGTGACCTGCTGCAGCATGAGCTCGACGTTCTCGACGTCGCGGACGACCTTCGTCTGCACGATCGACGAGCTCACCCGCGTGTGGTATCCGATGGACAGGCTCTGCAGTCGCGCCGTGAGCGCGTTGCGGAGATCGGCGCCGAGGTCACGCACCACGGTCATGAAGTTGCGGGTGTAGATGAGGTGGTTGGGGTAGTTCTGCAGCAGCAGCACCGCGGCGAGCGCGAACCACCACAGCACCTCACCGACCTCGCCTTTCGACGCCACGACGTCGATGATCGCCGCGGTGATGACCGGCAGGAACCACAGCGGGATCTCCTTGACGGCGAAGGCGCTGATGGCGAAGGCGAGCCGCCACGGTCGACGCGCGAGCAGGCGCAGCACGGAGCGGGTGGGATGCTGCCCGTCGATCAGTCCGCTCGTGCGGGAAAGCGCTTTCTGTGCCATGCTCCTATCGTAGAGTCACCGTCGTCGACGCGGAAGCGTCGAGCCGACGAAACCCTCGGGAGACGATATGACCTTCGATGCCGCGTTCGACTGGACCCGCCGCCACGTGGAATCGGGGCGCCTGCCCACCGCCGTGCTCGGGATCGCGACCGCGGACGGCACGGTGGCCCTCGACGGCTTCGGGGCGTCGACGGATGCCCTCTATCCGCTCTTCTCCATCACGAAGGCGCTGACCGGCATCACCGCCGCACGGGCGATCGAGCGCGGACTCCTCACTCCGAACACTCCCCTCACCGACGCCCTCCCGACGTTCGGCGCGTCGCGGGACGATGTCGTGAGGCTGCGGCACCTCGCCTCGCACACGTCCGGCATCGCCGAGCCGCCTCTCGACACCGCGCTCCCGCTGCGCGACGAGCTGCTCTCGGCCGGGCGCGACTTCGCCGCCGGCTCGGCATCCCGCTACTCGACGATCGCCTTCGAGGGCATCGCCGCGCTGATCCAGCACGCGACCGGCGTCAGTTGGGATGTGGGCACGACGGAGTGGGCGACGTCGCTCGGCGCGACCGGGCTCACTCTCGACCCGGGCGACTCGATCGGGGTGCCCGACGCAGCTGCCGGCGGCGTCGACCTCGAGCGCTTTCACGCCACGCGCGCTCCCGGAGCAGGACTCCTCGGCACCGCCGACGACCTTCTCCGCATCGGCAGCGAGCTGCTCCGCATCGGCGACGGAGCGCGCGGCGGGATCCTCACGCCGGCCGGCCTGCGCATGATGCTGACGCCGCTGACCGGCGACATCCCCCGTCTCGATCCGTATCCGGCGGGACGAGGACAGGACTGGGGTCTCACGTTCAACCTGCGCACCCGCGCGCCCGGGCTGATCGACCGGGACGTGTACGGTCACGGCGGATGGGCCGGCACCGAGTTCTGGGTGCATCCGGGAGCGGGCGTCTGCTGGGTGCTGCTCACCAACGCGGCCTCGCGCCCCGGAGTCGACGCCGACGAGCTGGACAACGCCGTGGTCGCCGCCCTCTGACCACCGCCCGAGCCGGACGGTCGACGCTCGCTTGACAGAGGGAGACGCCGTGTCTAACCTGAGATCACCAGCTATGAAACGATTCAATACCCGCTCGATGAAGAGAGAACCCCGATGACCCGCGTCGCCTTCCAGCTTCAGGTGCGACCCGAGCTGCTCGACGAGTATCTCGCCCGGCACTCGCCGGTCCGGCCCGAGATGCTGGCGGAGATCGCCGCCGCCGGGCGCCGGAACTACACGCTCTTCCTCGGCGGAGGAGGCACCCTCATCGGCTACTACGAGACCGATGACGACGCGGCGGCGCAGGCGTACCTCGCCGCCTCCCCCATCGCCGCCCGCTGGGAAGCCGAGATGGGACGTTTCTTCGTCGGTCTCGAGGGCCGGCCCGACCAGGCGGCCACCGCGCTCACCGAGGTGTTCCACCTCGAAGACCAGCTCGCCGCCGTCGGCGAGCCCGCATCATCCGACGCATCCGACGACGACACCCGCGACGACAACGAAGGCAGTGCCCCATGAGCATCCTCTCCTCCGACCACCTGGCCGCTCTCGAGCAGCAGGGCATCGAGCTCCCCAGCTGGGCGTTCGGCAACTCCGGCACCCGCTTCAAGGTGTTCGGCACGCCCGGGACCCCGCGCGACCCGTGGGAGAAGATCGCCGATGCCGCGCAGGTCAACAAGTACACGGCGCTCGCTCCCTCGGTCGCGCTGCACATCCCGTGGGACCTCGTCGACTCGTTCTCCGACCTCCGCACGTACGCGGAAGACCTCGGTGTGGAGCTGGGCACGATCAACTCGAACACCTTCCAGGACGACGACTACAAGTTCGGTGCCCTGACGCACGAAGACGCGTCGATCCGCCAGAAGGCGATCGACCATCACCTCGCCTGCATCGACGTGATGGACGCCACGGGCAGCCGCGACCTGAAGATCTGGCTCGCCGAGGGCTCGAACTATCCCGGGCAGGCCGACCTGCGGGGTCGTCAGGACCGCCTGCAGGAGTCGCTGCAGCAGATCTACGCGCGCCTGGGCGACGATCAGCGCCTCGTGCTCGAGTACAAGTTCTTCGAGCCGGCGTTCTACCACACCGATGTTCCCGACTGGGGCACGTCGTACGCCCAGGTCTCGTCGCTCGGCGACAAGGCGATGGTGTGCCTGGACACGGGTCACCACGCCCCCGGAACCAACATCGAGTTCATCGTCATGCAGCTGCTGCGCCTCGGCAAGCTGGGGTCGTTCGACTTCAACTCGCGCTTCTACGCCGACGACGACCTCATCGTGGGCGCCGCCGACCCGTTCCAGCTGTTCCGCATCCTCTTCGAGGTCATCCGGGGCGGTGGCCTCAACAACCCCGACGTCGCGTTCATGCTCGACCAGTGCCACAACGTCGAGGACAAGATCCCCGGGCAGATCCGCTCGGTGCTCAACGTGCAGGAGATGACCGCCCGCGCTCTGCTCGTCGATCGTGACGCGCTGACCGCGGCGCAGAAGTCGGGCGATGTGCTCGCCGCCAATGCCGTCTTCATGGACGCGTTCTACACGGACGTGCGCCCCGCCCTCGCCGAGTGGCGCGAGTCGCGTGGCCTCGCCGCCGACCCGATGAAGGCGTACGCCGAGTCCGGCTACCAGCAGAAGATCGCCGCCGACCGCGTCGGCGGCGTGCAGGCCGGCTGGGGCGCCTGACCCTGGCCCGTCGGGGTGCGGGAGCCGATCCCCGCACCCCGACGACCTCTCCGGCTCGCACCACATGGAAGGAACGGATGCCGTGAGCGATCGCGTTCTCGACGGCCCGCACGGCCCGCTCCGCGTGCGGGTGTACGAGCCGGCAGCGCCTGCAGGGCCCGGCCTCGTCTGGGCGCACGGCGGCGGATTCGCCGCCGGAGAGATCGACATGCCCGAGGCCGACTGGGTGGCCCGCAGCCTCGCCGACCGCGGCATCCTCGTCGTGTCCGTGGACTACGCGCTGGCGCCTTTCCCGCGCACCTCGGCTCTCTCCGCCGACGCCCCCGAGCGCGACGGCGTGCACTACCCCGTCGCGTCGGAGGAGGTGGAGTCCGCGTTCCGCTGGGCCGTGGCGTCCGGCCTCGCTCGCGGACCGTGGGCGATCGGCGGCGCGTCCGCCGGCGCGAATCTCGCCACCGGCGCCGCCCTCCGGCTCAGCCACATCGGCGGCCCCGTGCCCGCCGTCGCGGTGCTCGCATACCCGACGCTCCATGCCGTGCAGGGATCGCCGGATGCCGCGCTCCGCGCCGCCCTCGACGCCGATCCGGAGGCCGACGTCTTCGGCCCAGACCAGGTACGCGGCATGTACGAGAACTACCTCGGCGCCGCTGTCGACGGCGCCGACATGTACGCGGTGCCCGGCATCGCATCCGTCGCCGATCTCGCGGGCTTCCCCTCGACCATCATGATCACCGGCGAGGTCGACGAGCTGCGTGTCTCGGGCGAGGCCTTCGCCGTCGCGCTGCGCGCCGCCGGCGTCGACGTCGACATCTCCACCGAGCCGGGCACCCGTCACGGCCACCTCAACCAGCCCGACCACCCCGGAGCGGCGGCGTCCATCGACCGCTTCGCCGCCCGCATCCTCTCCACGTCTGCCGACAGCTCTCCCGACCGCAAGGAACAGTCATGACCACCCCCACCGCCGCCGCCCTCATCGAACGCTCCCGCCGTCTCGGAGCCGACCCGAAGAACACGAACTACGCAGGCGGCAACACCTCCGCCAAGGGCACCGAGACCGACCCGGTCACGGGTCAGCCGGTCGAGCTGCTGTGGGTCAAGGGCTCGGGCGGAGACCTGGGAACACTGACGGAGCAGGGCCTCGCCGTGCTGCGCCTTGACCGCATGCGGGCACTGGTCGACGTCTACCCGGGACTCGACCGCGAAGACGAGATGGTCGCGGCCTTCGACTATTGCCTGCACGGCAAGGGCGGCGCCGCCCCGTCGATCGACACCGCCATGCACGGCCTCGTCGACGCCGCGCACGTCGACCACCTGCACCCCGACTCGGGCATCGCGATCGCGACCGCCGCCGACGGCGAGAAGCTCACCGCAGAGATCTTCGGCGACAAGGTGGTCTGGGTTCCGTGGCGCCGCCCCGGATTCCAGCTCGGGCTCGACATCGCCGCGATCAAGGCGCAGAACCCGCAGGCGATCGGCTGCATCCTCGGCGGCCACGGCATCACGGCGTGGGGCGACACGTCGGAGGAGTCGGAGACGAACTCGCTGTGGATCATCGACACCGCCGCCGCCTACATCGCCGCGAACGGCAAGGCCGACCCGTTCGGTGGTGTCCGCGCGGGTTTCGAGGCGCGTGCAGAGTCGGAGCGCCGTGAGCGCGCCGCCGCCCTCGCCGGGACCATCCGCGGCATCGCGTCGACCGACAGGCCGCAGGTCGGCCACTTCACCGACTCCGACGTCGTCCTCGACTTCCTCGCCTCCGAGCGCGCTCCCGAGCTGGCGGCCCTCGGCACCAGCTGCCCCGACCACTTCCTGCGCACCAAGGTCAAGCCGCTGATCCTCGACCTGCCGGCCACGGCGTCGCTCGAGGAGCAGATCGCCCGGCTGCACGAGCTGCACGCCGCGTACCGTGCCGACTATCAGGCGTACTACGACGCGCATGCGACGGCCGACTCCCCCGCGATCCGCGGCGCCGACCCGCTCATCGTGCTGGTGCCCGGCGTCGGCATGTTCTCGTACGGCGCGAACAAGCAGACCGCCCGCGTCGCCGGTGAGTTCTACGTCAACGCGATCAACGTCATGCGCGGCGCCGAGTCGCTCTCGACCTACTCCCCCATCTCCGACGCCGAGAAGTTCCGCATCGAGTACTGGGCGCTGGAAGAGGCCAAGCTGCAGCGGATGCCGAAGCCGAAGTCGCACCAGGGCCGCATCGCGTTCGTCACCGGTGCCGCCAGCGGCATCGGCAAGGCCATCGCCACCCGTCTCGCGGCCGAGGGCGCGTGCGTCGTGATCGCCGACCTCGACCTCGAGAAGGCACAGGCCGCTGCGGCGGAGCTCGGCGGCACCGACGTCGCGATCGGCGTCGCGGCGAACGTCGCCGATGCCGAGGCGATCCAGGCCGCGCTGAACGATGCGGTGCTCGCCTTCGGCGGGGTCGACCTCGTGGTCAACAACGCCGGCCTCTCGCTGTCGAAGCCGCTGCTGGAGACCACCGAGAAGGACTGGGATCTGCAGCACGACGTCATGGCCAAGGGCTCGTTCCTCGTCTCGAAGGCGGCGGCACGCGTGCTGATCGACCAGAAGCTCGGGGGCGACATCATCTACATCTCGTCGAAGAACTCCGTCTTCGCCGGGCCGAACAACATCGCCTACTCGGCCACCAAGGCCGACCAGGCGCACCAGGTGCGGCTGCTGGCCGTCGAGCTCGGCGAGTTCGGCATCCGCGTCAACGGCATCAACCCCGACGGCGTCGTGCGCGGCTCAGGCATCTTCGCCTCCGGCTGGGGCGCCAACCGTGCCGCCACCTACGGCGTCGCCGAAGAGGACCTCGGCCAGTTCTACGCCAACCGCACGATCCTCAAGCGCGAGGTCGTACCCGAGAATGTGGCGGATGCGGTGTACGTGCTCACCGGTCCCGAGCTCAGCCGCACGACCGGCCTGCACATCCCGGTCGACTCGGGCGTCGCCGCGGCGTTCCTCCGATGACGGTCCGGTCCGTCGCCGCCGTCGACCTCGGGGCGACCAGCGGTCGCGTCATGATCGGGCGGATCGGCGACGGCCGCCTCGACCTCGAGCTCGTGTCGCGGTTCCCGAACGGCCCCGTCGAACGCGAAGACGGCCTGCACTGGGACTTCGGCGCGCTCTATGAGCACGTCGTCGCCGGACTGACCGAGGCGGTGCGCCGCGAGCCGGGCATCGAGAGCATCGGCATCGACTCCTGGGCCGTCGACTACGGGCTGCTGAAGGATGGAGCGCTGCTCGCCGAGCCCTTCCACTACCGCGATGAGCGCACCGAGCGCGGAGTGGAAGAGGTGCACGCGGTCGCGCCGTTCGCCGAGCTGTACCGTCGCAACGGACTGCAGTTCCTCCCGTTCAACACCCTGTACCAGTACCGCGTCGACGCGCGCCTCGCGGAGGCCGACACCGCACTGCTCATCCCCGACCTCATCGCGTACCTCCTCACGGGGACGGCGGTCGCCGAGCGGACGAACGCGTCGACGACCGGCCTGCTCGGTGTCGAGTCGGGCGAATGGGACGGCGAGCTGGTCGATCGCCTCGGCATCCCGTCGCGCATCCTTCCGCCGCTGGTCGACCCCGGATCCACGATCGGCACTCTGCGTCCCGAGTTGGCGGCCCGTATCGGAAAGGACCTGCCCGTCATCGCGGTCGGCTCGCACGACACGGCATCCGCTGTCGTCGGGGCGCCGCTGTCGACTCCGCACTCCGCCTACATCTCCTGCGGCACCTGGGGACTCGTCGGGGTCGAGCTCACCGAGCCGGTGCTGACGGATGCTGCGCGTGACGCGAACTTCACGCACGAGCGCGGCGTCGACGGCCGCTTCCGCTTCCTGCACAACGTCACCGGGCTCTGGCTGCTCAGCGAGACGGTCCGTGCGTGGGAGGCGGAGGACGGCGCGGCGATCGACCTGCCTTCGGTGCTCGCTGCCGCATCCGCGGTGACCGACGAGGTGCCGTTGTTCGACGCGAACGATCCCTCGCTCAGCGCGCCGGGTGACATGCCCGCGCGCATCGCAGCGCTGCTCGGACCCGAGGCGCCCTCGACACGGGCGGCCTTCGCCCGGTCGATCGTCGAATCGATCGCGGCAGCCTTCGCGGACGCCGTGCAGACGGCATCCGATCTGTCGGGGCGTGAGCTCGACAGCATCCATCTCGTCGGAGGCGGCTCGCTCAACCGTCTGCTCTGCCAGGCGACCGCAGACCGCACCGGTCTTCCCGTGCTCGCGGGCCCGGTCGAGGCGACCGCGCTCGGCAACGTGCTCGTGCAGGCCCGCGCCCTCGGGGCGGCTCCCGCGTCGCTCGCGGAGCTGCGCGCCCTCGTCGCCGCGACCCACGCCCCCGAGCGCTTCGACCCCCGCTGACGGGTCAGGGCCTGCCCCCGCCCCGTCCCCCCGTCCACCTGGCTGGCCGATGTCCCGAACGGATGCCCAAACCACCCGCTTCCGCCAGCCATCCGTCCGTTCACCAGCCATCCGTACCGGAGAAGGTCCCGAAGACGAAGCCGCGGCACCGTACCCGCGGTCCCTCGCCACCCGCGGTCGCGGACGTGCCAGTCACCCGCCGCGGCCTCCCCAGCCTGCCATCCACCGCGCACCCGGCTGGCCAAGGTCCCGAACGGATGCCGAAACCACCCGTTTCCGCCAGCCATCCGACCGTTCGCCAGCCATCCGTAACGGAGGAGCGCGCCGGACAAGAGGCGCAGCAGACACGAAGCGCAACCGAGCCGTACGCTCCGCCGACCATGCCGCCCTCCCGTCCACCTCGCACCCGGCTGGCCAAGGTCCCGAACGGATGCCGAAACCACCCGTTCCGCCAGCCATCCGTCCGTTCGCCAGCCATCCCTAACGGAGGAGCCCGCCGGACAAGAGGCGCAACAGACACGAAGGACACCCGAGCCGAACGCTCCGCGACCATGCCACCCTCCCGTCCACCGCGCATCCGGCTGGCCGAGGTCTCGAACGGATGCCGAAACCACCCGCTTCCGCCAGCCATCCGTCCCTTCACCCGCCATCCGTACCCGGAAGGTCCCGGAAAAGGGCCCCGAAGCCGAAGCCGAACCCGAACACGAACCCGAAGCCGAACCGCCGGACACACAAGAGGGGCGCCCGGGCCGAAGCCCGAGCGCCCCTCACGAACCCGACTCAGAAGTCGAACTCGCCGATGTTGTCCGCGGTGAACTCGAACGGGTCGCCGAGCAGCACGACGCCGTCAGCGCCGACCGTGTACTCGCCGAGCTCGCCCGCCTCGAAGGTGTCGCCCTCCTCGCCGGTGATCTCGCCCTCGATCAGCGCCTTGGCAGCGAACGCCGCCAGGTAGCCGAGGTCGGCCGGGTTCCACAGCGCGAACGCCGTGACGGTGCCGTCTCCGACGTACTCGCGCATCTGGTTCGGCGTGCCGAGACCGGTGATGGCGACCTTGCCTTTGTAGTCCGAGGTCGAGACGTAGCGTGCCGCAGCCGCGATGCCGACCGTGGTGGGCGAGATGATGCCCTTCAGGTTCGGGTGGCTCTGCAGCAGGGCCGCCGTCTTGTCGAACGACGTCTGGTCGTCGTCGTCGCCGTAGACGGTCTCGACGATCGCGATGTCGGGGTATTCGCTGGCGGCGTACTCCTTCATCAGCTCGATCCAGGCGTTCTGGTTCGTCGCGTTGGCGGATGCCGACAGGATCGCGACCTCGCCGGCGCCGCCGATCTGCTCGGCGATGAGGTCGACCTGGACCTTGGCGATGCCCTCGGAGTCGGCCTGGTTGATGAACAGGTCGCGGCACTCGGGGTTCGTGTCGGAGTCGAAGGTGAGGACCTTGACTCCGGCGTCCCGCGCCTCGTTCAGGGCGTCGCAGATCGCCTTGGGGTCGTTCGCCGACACGACGAGCGCGCCGACGGCCTGCTGCGTGGCGGTGTTGATGTAGCTCACCTGCGCGTCGGGCGTGGCCTCTGCCGGTCCGACCTCGGCGAACGTGCCGCCGAACTCGTCGATGGCCGATTTGCCGCCCTCGCTGGACGTGTCGAAGTAGGGGTTGCCGAGGTTCTTGGGCAGGAACGTGATCGCGAGGTTGTCCGATCCGCCTTCGCCGCCGGAGCCCGAGCCGCCCGATCCACCGCTGGTGTCGGCGCAGCCGCTCAGCACGAGCGCCGCGGCGACCGCGACCGCGGCGAACGCCCCGATCTTCTTGCGTGCAAACGTCATTGTTCTTCCTTTCGTGATGATCACCGCAGGCGGATGCCGACGATGAGAGGCTGCCTCATGGTGCGGGGGAGGCTGCGACGCGGAGGGGCGGTCCGGCCTTGGCGCGGACGCGCTGCACCCAGGCGAGGACGCTGGCTGCGACGACCGAGAAGATCAGCAGACCGCCGGTGATGATGTTGATGACGTCGGAGGTGACGCCGGCGAGGCGCAGGCTGCTGCCCAGCACCCCGATGAGGAGCACGGCGGCGACGACGCCGTGGAGGTGACCTCGTCCGCCGAAGACCGACACTCCGCCGAGCACGACCGCCGCGATGACCTGCAGCTCGAGCCCGGTGGCGTTGTCTCCTCGGGCGCTTCCGAACCGCAGCGTGTAGAAGATGCCGGCGAACGCCGCGACGACACCCGAGAGCACGAACAGGATGAACTTCGTGCGTTCGACGTCCACCCCCGAGAACCGCGCCGCGTCCTTCGACAGGCCGATCGCGAAGACCCCGCGGCCGAACGGCGTGAAGTGCAGGAGCACGGCGAAGATCACGAGCAGGATCAGGAACGGGATCACGATGTACGGGATCGTCGTGCCGGCGATCTTGGCTTTCGCGAGAGCCGTCCACGTCTCGGGGAAGTCGGTCACGGCGGTCGTGCCGAGCAGCCCCACCGCGAGGCCGCGGAAGAGAGCGAGCGTGCCGATCGTGACGGCGAGCGACGGCAGACCGACGACGGTCACGAGGAAGCCGTTGAACGCTCCGCCGACGATTCCGACGAGCAGGGCGGCGAGAGCCGCGACCTCGAAGGGTGCACCCGACTGGGTGAGCACGCCGGTGACGACACTGGCGAGACCGACCATCGAGCCGACTGAGAGGTCGATCTCGCCGGTGATCATGACGAGCGTCATCGGCAGCGCGATGAGCAGGATCGGGGCGACGTCGAGAAGGAGGTAGTTCGCGGTGATCGGCTGGGCGAATCCGCGGACCGTGATCGCGGCGACCACGGAGACCAGCACGAGCAGCGCGATGATCGCGGCTTCCCGGTTGATCAGGATGCGGCGCCACAGCGGACGGTCGTAGTCGCGGATGACGCGGGTCGACGTCGTGGTCGTCGTCGCGGTGGTCATGATTCGTCCCTTGCCTCGATGAGCTGGCGTCTCTGCCGCACCGCGAGCACGCGGTCGAGCACGATGGCCCCGATGATGAGCACGCCGACCACGGCCCGCTGCCAGAAGTCCGGGATGCCGAGGATGGGCAGCGCCCTGTTGATGGTCATCAGCAGCATGGCGCCGATGGCCGCGCCCCAGACGGTGCCGACTCCGCCGGTGATGGCGATGCCGCCGATGACCGCCGCGCCGACGGCATCCAGCTCCCATCCGCTGCCCGCCTGCGAGCTGATCGACCCGTACCGGGCAGCGTAGAACACGCCCGCCAGACCCGCGAGCGCACCCGACAGGATGAACGCCGAGAGCACACGGCGGGTGACCTTGAGGCCGTAGAGCTCGGCCGCCGACGGGTCGGACCCGATGGCGTAGTACTCGCGGCCTCCGCGGGTGTTGCGCATGTACCAGGCGGCGAGCGCCAGCACGATGACCGCGATGATCGACAGCACCGGGATGAAGAGGATCTGCTGCGTGCCGAGCCCGAGGAAGTCCTTGGGCATGTCGGAGGCGTTGATCCGGTCGCTGCCGGTCCACAGCACGTTGATGCCGCGGTAGGCGTACAGCGTGCCGAGCGTGATCACCATGGCCGGCACCTTCGCGAAGGCCACGAGGGCGCCGTTCACCAGGCCGAGGAAGGCACCGAGGAGCACGGCTGCGATCACCACGACGATGATCGGGATGCCGGGGAGGTCGACGAACATCCGTCCGGTGAGGTACGCGGTCAGGCCCATCACCGAGCCGACCGACAGGTCGACGTTGCGGGTGATGATGACGATGGCCTGGCCCACAGCGACGAGCACGAGGATCGACGGCGTGAGCAGCAGGTCGCGCCAGCCGTCGGCGCTGAAGAGGAACGCCGGGTTCTTGGCCGTCGCCGCGATCACGACGACGACGAGCGCGGCGAAGATGCCGAACTCGCGCGCGCGCCCGATCCCGCCAGGCTTCTTCGCGAACGCGGGAGCGGCGGCCACGGGGGCTGTGGTGAGACTCATGAGTGCAGCTCCGATGAGTGTGTGGCGGCGAACATGACGTTCTCGCTGGTGGCGTCCTCGCGGGAGATCTCGGCGGTGATGCGACCTTCGCGCATCACCAGCACGCGGTCGGCCATGCCGAGGACCTCGGGGAGCTCGGACGAGATCATGAGGATTCCCATGCCCCGGCCGGCGAGCTGCGACAGGAGGCGGTGGACCTCCGACTTCGTGCCGACGTCGATGCCGCGCGTGGGCTCGTCGATGATGAGGACCCGCGGGTCGGTGGCCAGCCACTTCGCCAGGACGACCTTCTGCTGGTTGCCTCCGGAGAGAGTGGATGCCACGGTGTCGAGCGCGTGCGTCTTGACCTCGAGGCGAGACGCCCATTCCTTGGCGGCACGGTTCTCGATGCCGCTGGTGATGAGCCCCCACTTCGAGAGACGCCGACGGATCGCGAGCGTGATGTTTCCGCCGACGCCCGCGTCGATGACGAGACCCTGCTTGCGGCGGTCCTCGGGGACGAGGGCGAGTCCGCTGCGCATCGCGGCGGTCGGGCTGCGGCGGGCGACGGCGGCGCCCAGCATCCGCACTTCGCCGTCGCTGTACGGGTCCACGCCGAAGACGGCGCGGGCGACCTCCGACCGACCGGCACCGACGAGGCCGGCCAGGGCGACGATCTCGCCCGCCCGCACCGTGAAGGAGATGTCGTGGAAGACGCCGGGTCGGTTGAGTCCTGCGACCTCGAGCAGCGGTTCGCCGATCGCGGCCTCCTGCTTCGGGAAGAGCTCGGTGACGTCGCGGCCCACCATCTGCCGCACGAGGTCGTCGACGGTGGTCTCGGCAATCGGGGTGGTGGCGATGTAGGCGCCGTCGCGCATCACGGTGACGGTGTCGCAGAGGTCGAACACCTCGTCGAAGCGGTGCGAGATGAAGAGGATCGCACGGCCCTCGTCGCGGAGGCTCCGGGCGACGGCGAAGAGCCGGTCGACCTCGACGCCGCTGAGCGCCGCCGTGGGCTCGTCCATGATGAGCACGCTGGCGTCGAGCGAGATGGCCTTGGCGATCTCGATGATCTGCTGGTCGGCGATCGAGAGCCCCTCGGTGATGCGGTCGGGGTCGAGCGTGACGCCCAGGCGGCGGAAGATCTGCTCGACCTCGGTGCGCATGGCCTTGCGGTCGATGCGGCCCAGGATGCCGGTGGGCTGACGGCCCATGAAGATGTTCTCCGTGACCGAGAGGTCGGGGAACAGCGTCGGCTCCTGATAGATGACCGCGATGCCCGCGGCCTTCGACTGCGCGGTGCTGGTGAAGTCCACGTCCTCGCCGTGCAGACGGAAGTCGCCCGAGTCACGGCGGTAGAGGCCGGCCATGATCTTCACGAGCGTGGACTTGCCGGCGCCGTTCTCGCCGATGAGGGCGTGGATCGAGTTCGGCCGCAGAGTGAGGCTTCCCGAGCGGAGGGCGACGACCGGTCCGAAGGACTTCACGACCCGATGCAGTTCGAGCGCGGTGGGGGGAGCGCTGCGGGCGGAGGCTGCGTCTACCACTGGCTTTCCTCTCCGTTGAGGGGGATGATGATCGGAATGAACTTCACCTGAATCGATTCAAGCTTGTTTCAGGCTAGTGTATGTGATGCCGGTCTCAGGTCAAGCCCCGATGCCGAAGCGTGATCCGCCCGACGACGAGAGGACAGCAGATGCCGATCAGCATCCGTGATGTCGCCGTCCGCGCCGGGGTGTCGGTGGGCACAGTCTCCAACGTCCTCAATCGACCCGACGAGGTGTCGAGCGATTCGGTCGAGCGCGTGACGAAGGCCATCGACGATCTCGGATACGTGCGCAACGACGCCGCCCGCAAACTGCGGGCGGGAGTCAGCACCACCGTCGGGTTCGTCGTGCTCGACGGCCAGAACCCCTTCTACAACGACGTGGTCCGCGGCGCCGAGGACGAGGCATCCAGTCACGGCATCGCGATCCTCTACGGCAACACCGACGACGATCCTTCTCGCGAGAAGGTCTACCTCGACCTCTTCCGCGAGCAGCAGGTGCGCGGACTGCTCATCGCCCCGTACGGCGACGTCATGACGCAGCTGCGCCGGTTCCGGGCGAGCGGCATCGCGACCGTGCTCGTCGACCGCTTCAGCGCCGACAGCGGCTTCTCGTCGGTCTCGGTCGACAGCGTCGCGGGCGGACGCCTCGCCGTCGAGCACCTGATCGAGGGAGGGCGGCGGCGCATCGCGTTCGTCGGCGGCCCCTTCGACATGCGCCAGGTGACGGATCGCCTCGCAGGAGCCCGCGCCGCCGCCGAGAACGCCGCGGTGCACGTCGAGCTCGAGGTCGTGCCGACCGCCGCGATGACGGTGGAGGAGGGTGTGGCCGCCGGCGCTCGGCTCCTCACCCGCCCGCGCCGCGAATGGCCGGATGCCCTGTTCGCCGCCAACGACCTGCTCGCCCTCGGACTCCTGCAGTCGCTCGTGTCGGGCGGGCACCTGCTCGTCCCCGACGAGATCGCGCTGATCGGCTTCGACGACAACCCGTTCGCGGCGGCCGCGGCGGTGCCGCTGTCGTCGATCCGTCAGCCGAGTCGGATGATCGGCCGCACGGCGCTGCGCATCGTGCTCGAGGAGGCGGCGGACCCCGACAGCATCCCGCGGCAGACCGTGTTCCCTCCGGAGCTCATCGTCCGTCGCTCGACCGGCGGCTGACCGGCGGTCCCGGCGGTCCCGGCGGTCCCGGCGGTCCCGGTGGCCGGCGGTCCCGGCGGTCGTCTCACCGTACGGATGGCTGGCCGACGGACGGGATGGCTGGCCGCCGGGCGTCGAACCGTCAGCCATCCGTGATCCGGCCAGCCATCCGCACGCGTATCCGCGCGCGGGCAGGCGGATCCGACCTACGTCCCCGCATCCGCGCCCTGTGCTATCGTCGGGAAAACGTTTCCCCAGTTTCGAGATCAACGAAGGATCACGATGACGAAGACCCGCTACGCACTCGCCGGAGCCGGACACCGGGCTCAGATGTACGTGGATGCGATCGTCGGCGAGCACCGCGACCGCGCCGAACTGGTCGCGATCGTCGAGCCCAACCCGGTGCGGGCCGCCTACTACGCCGATCGGCTCGTCGCCGCGGATGCCGCACCCGCCCGCGTCGGCACTCCCGAACAGCTCGAGCGGCTGATCCGCGAGGAGCGTGTGGACCGCGTGATCATCTGCGCGCGCGACGACCTGCATGCCGAGCTGATCGTGCGCTCACTCGAGGCCGGAGCCGACGTCGTCGTCGAGAAGCCGCTCACGATCGACGCGAGAAGCGCCGCGCGCATCGAGGATGCCGTCGCCCGGACCGGCCGCCGGGTCGTGCTCACCTTCAACTACCGCTACTCGCCCCGCAACAGCGCACTGCGCCAGGTCATCCAGGACGGGACCATCGGCCAGGTCACCTCGATCGACTTCTCCTGGATGCTCGACACGAATCACGGCGCCGACTACTTCCGTCGCTGGCACCGTGAGAAGAAGAACTCCGGCGGGCTGCTCGTGCACAAGTCGAGCCACCACTTCGACCTGGTCAACTGGTGGATCCGCTCGCAGCCGACGCGGGTCTACGCATCGGGCGGACTGCGGTTCTACGGTGCAGAGAACGCCGCGCGCCGAGGACTCGGCGAGCGCCCCGCCCGCGGAACGCACGACGACGGAGACCTCTTCGAACTCGATCTGCGCATTGACGAGCGTCTCTCCGCCCTCTACCTCGAGGCGGAGCAGCACGACGGATACCGACGCGATCTCGACGTCTTCAGCGAGGGGATCACGATCGAGGACAACCTCGCCCTCGTGGTCGACTACGCCTCGGGCGCGACGCTCTCGTACTCCCTCAACGCGCATGCGCCGTGGGAGGGCTACCGGGTCGCCGTCAACGGCACTCTCGGACGCGCCGAGCTGGAGGTGGTCGAGCGCGGAGCCGTCCTCGCAGGAGAGGGGCTGCATCCCACCCTCGACCCGAGCCTCTCGGGTGGCGACGGCACGACGGACGTCCGACCGGAGGGCGAGCGGCTGATCGTGCAGCGACACTGGGAGGCCGCCTTCGAGGTGTCCATCGACGGCGGCGACGGCGGGCACGGAGGCGGTGACGCTCTGCTCCTCTCCGACGTCTTCGCGGGTCCGGGTGACGATCCCCTCGCTCGGCCCGCGGACTGGACCGACGGCATCCGCTCGATCGCGGTGGGCATCGCGGGCAACCGCTCCCTCGAGACGGGGCTGCCCGTGAACGTCGCGGATCTCGGGATCGCCCTGCTCGACGAGCGACCGTGAGGATCGTCGTCACCGGTGGGTCGGGACGCCTCGGCCGCACCCTCGTCTCCGGCCTGGCCGACGCGGGGCACGACCTCGTCTCGATCGACCGTCAGCCGAGCGATCGGCTCGACCGCCCCGACGTGGCTCAGCTCGCCGTGGACCTCGCGGATGCCGACGCCACCGCGGCCGCGCTCGCGGCGACGAGAGCCGACGCGCTCATCCACCTCGCCGCCATCGCCGTGCCCTTCAGCGCCCCCGAGGACGTCATCCTGCGCACGAACGCGGGGCTCGCCCAGTCCGTGCTCGGCGGGGCGGTGCGCGCCGGCATCCGGCGGGTGGTCGCGGCGTCGAGTCCGACGGTCATCGGCTACGGCGCACCCCGTGGCTGGACGCCCGATCGACTTCCGCTCGACGAGACCTCGCCCGTGGAGCCGTGGAACGCGTACGCGCTGTCGAAGCTGCTCATCGAGCAGACCCTCGACACGCTGCGGCGCCAGACCGGCGATCAGGTGCGGTACGCGTCCTTCCGCCCCTGCTTCGTGATCGCCCCCGAAGAGTGGGCGGGCGCTCCGACGCAGCAGGGACACACCGTGCAGGAGCGCCTCGACGACCCGGCGCTGGCCGCCCCCGCTCTCTTCAACTACGTGGATGCGCGTGACGTCGCCTCGTTCGCCGACTCGCTCCTGGCGGCGCTCGACGACATCCCCAGCGGCGAAGTGTTCTTCGTGGGTGCGGACGATGCGCTCGCGCGACAGCCGCTGAGCGACCTCCTCCCCCGTTTCCACCCGGGCACGGCTGAGGCTGCCTCGGCGCTCACCGGGGACTCGCCCGCCTTCTCCTCCGCGAAAGCGGCCCGACTGCTGGGCTGGCACCCGTCGCGCAGCTGGCGCACCGAGCTCGCGGGCTCGCCCACCCCCGCATCCGTCTCCTGAAGGGTTCGCCATGCACTTCCGCGGAATCCTGTTCTTCCCCGTGACACCGTTCTCGCCCGAGGGGGCGATCGACCACGACCTGCTCGCGACCCACGTCGCTGCCGGGGTCGAGGCCGGCGCGGGCGGGGTCTTCCCCGCGTGCGGCACGGGCGAGTTCCACGCGCTCTCGGCGTCCGAGGCCGCGGCGGTCGTGGGCACAGCCGTCACGGCCGTCGCCGGTCGGGTGCCGGTGATCGCCGGAACCGGCGGCCCGGTCGGCCATGCGATCGACGTGGCGCGGTCCGCCGCGGATGCCGGTGCAGACGGCCTGCTCGTGCTGCCGCCCTACCTCGTCGGCGGCACCCAGGCCGGACTCATCCGCTACGTCGAGGACATCGCGGAGGCATCCGACCTTCCCGTGATCGTGTATCACCGCGGCAGCGCCCAGTACTCGGTGGAGACGATGCGCCGCCTGGCGGCCAACCCCCGGGTGGTCGGCTTCAAGGACGGCACCGGCGACATCGGCGCGACGCAGCTCATCGTGCGCGCGGTCGCGGCGGAGGGCCGTGCGGACTTCGCGTTCTTCAACGGGCTGCTCACCGCGGAGCTCACCCAGGGCGCGTACCGGGGCATCGGCGTCCCGCTGTACTCGTCGGCCGCGTTCGCGATGGCGCCCGACATCGCGAACGCCCACTATCGCGCATACACGGACGCGGACGAGGAGCGACGTCTGGCCCTGCTCGACGGCTTCTACCGCCCCCTGGTGGAGCTCCGTGACGAGACTCCCGGCTTCGGTGTCTCGCTCATCAAGGCGGGCCTCCGGCTGTCGGGTCTCGAGGTCGGTCCGGTACGCGCCCCGCTCGTCGACCCGACGCCGGCGCAGCACGAGCGGCTCGCCGAGATCCTCGCCGCCGGACGCGCGCTGCTGTGAGCGAGTACTCGCTGTGACCAGCATCCGACGCCTCACGACACGACTGCAGCGCGTGCCGCTGACCCGCCCCTGGGCGGCGGACGTGACATCGGTGGGTGTCGTCGCCACGCACGTGGTCCGATCCGACGGGGTCGAGGGCTGGGGCTTCTCGTGGAGCCCGCAGATCGGGGTGCATGCGGTGCAGGCGCTGCTCGAGCACGACATCGCCCCCGCGGCCGTCGGCCGTTCCGCCGTTCCCGGCGAGATCTGGCAGGCGCTCTGGGAGCACCTGCACGAGGCGGGTGGCGGAGGCATCACGACGATCGCGCTGGCCGGACTCGATCTCGCCCTGTGGGATGCCGAGGCCCGCGCAGCCGACACCTCCGTGTCGCGACTGCTCGGCCGTCGCCGAGACCGTGTCCGGGCGTACGGCTCGGGTGTGAACCTGCACTACTCGCTCGACGAGCTGCTCGCCCAGGTGCAGCGGTGGGTCGACGACGGGTTCGACGCGGTGAAGATCAAGGTGGGCAAGCCCGACCTCGCCGAGGACGTCGATCGTGTCTCCGCCGTGAGAGCGCTGCTCGGTGCGGATCGCTCCCTGATGATCGACGCCAATCAGCGCTGGGACCTCGATCGGGCCACCGCGTCGATCGACGCCCTCGCCGCCTTCGACCCCGCGTGGATCGAGGAGCCGCTGCGCGCCGACGACCTCGCAGGGCACGCCGAGTTGGCGACGCGCGTCGCCGTGCCGATCGCCGTGGGCGAGAACCTGCACACGGCGCATCGGTTCGAGGACTTCCTGCGCGCGGGCGCGGCGCAGATCGTGCAGCCGAACATCGTCAGGGTCGGCGGCATCACACCCTTCCTCCGCATCGCCGGGCTCGCCGCGTCGCACGGCGCCGCTCTGCATCCGCACCTGCTGCCCGAGCTCTCCGGTCAGCTCGCGCTCGCTCTGCCCGAGACGACGACCGAGGTGCTCGTGGAGGACGTGGAGGATGCCGGATTCGCCGCGCTCGGCGCACTCGTGGACCCGTCTCCGGTGGCCATCACCGGCGGATACCTCACCGAGCGGGAGCACACGGGTCTCGGACTCCGCTTCGCCCCTCTTCTCCCCGACTCCCCCGCGTCCACCGAAGGAAAGGCCCCCTCGTGACCACCTCCTCCGCAGACCTCGGCTCGATCGTCGACGCGGCCGCGGCCGCCGCCCCGATCTGGCGACGCTCCTCCGCCGCCCAGCGCGCGACCTGGCTCCGCGCGGCCGCGGATGCGCTCGACGCGAACGCCGACGCGCTGGTCGCCGTCGCCGACGAGGAGACCCGGCTGGGCGCGGCGCGCCTGACCGGCGAGGTGGCACGCACGAGCGGTCAGCTGCGCCTGTTCGCGAGCGTGGTCGAGGAGGGCTCGTACCTCGAGCTCACCATCGACGATGCGGATGCCACGGCGACGCCGCCCCGGCCCGAACTGCGACGCATGCTCACCCCGCTCGGCCCCGTCGCGGTGTTCTCGGCCTCGAACTTCCCCTTCGCGTTCTCCGTCGCGGGCGGCGACACGGCGTCCGCCCTCGCTGCTGGCAACCCGGTGATCGTGAAGGCGCACTCAGGACATCCGCGCCTCTCCGCGCTCACGGCGAACCTGGTCGCGGCCGCGCTCGAGGCCGCCGGCGCCCCCGCAGGCTCCCTCTCCCTCGTCGAGGGCCGCGAGGCGGGCAACGCCCTGGTGCAGCATCCGCTCGTGCGCGCCGCCGGCTTCACCGGTTCCGTGTCGGGTGGGCGCGCCCTGTTCGACCTCGCCTCCGGCCGACCCGATCCGATCCCCTTCTACGGCGAGCTGGGCAGCATCAACCCGGTGGTCATCACCGAGGCCGCCGTCGCCGCGCAGAAGGATGCTCTCGCGACGGGCCTGGTGAGTTCGTTCACCCTCGGCGTCGGCCAATTCTGCACGAAGCCGGGGGTCGTCTTCATCCCCGCCGGCACGGGATTCGAGGACGCCGTCGCGGCCGCCCTGCCCGCCGCCTCGGGTGGCCCACTGCTGACCGAGCGCATCACCGAGGCGTTCCCCGCCGGTCTCGCGCACCTGGAGGACGACCCGTCCGTCTCGGTGCTCGCGTCGGGTGTGGAGGTCCAGGGAGTCCGACCGGTCGCGCTGCTCACCGACGCGCGCTCGGTGGTCAAGCGTCCCGACGTCCTCCTCGAGGAGTGCTTCGGTCCTGTCACGCTCCTCGTGCGATACGACGACCGGGACGAGCTGCACGCCGCGATCGCCGCCGTACCCGGCAGCCTCACCGCGACGCTCCACGCCGAGCCGGTGGACGACGTGTCCGCCACCCTGGAACTCCTGCAGGATCGCGCAGGCCGGGTGCTGTTCGCCGGCTGGCCGACCGGCGTCGCCGTCACGTGGTCGCAGCAGCACGGGGGGCCGTGGCCTGCGACGACCTCGCTGCACACGTCGGTCGGAGCATCCGCCATCCGCAGGTTCCTGCGTCCGCTGACGTTCCAGGACGCACCGGAGCCGCTGCTGCCCGAGGTGCTGCGCGACCACGCGCTCACGAGGCTTCCGCACCGGCGCAACGGAAGGCTCGTGGTCCCGGCCTGACCGGCGCCGGACGCCCCACGCGCTTCCTCGAGCGGGTGGGGCGTCGGCGATCCGCCCGTCGCGATCAGGCCTGTGGCAGGACTCCGGCGTTCGCTCCGGCGAGGAGCTGCTGGACCTGCTCGTGCGTCACGTCGACACCGGGGAAGCCGATGAGGCGCCCGATCGGGAATGACGCCATCATCTTCTGCATCGCCTCGTCGTTCGGCAGCATCGACGCGGCGGACGAATCGGCGCCGGTCATCTCGCCCATGAATCCGCCCAGTGCCGACATGACGATGGGTCCTGCCACGGGGTGAGCGAGCACGTCGCCCACGGAGGACTCCATGGTCAGAGGCAGGGAGACGAGGTCTCCGGCGATCTGGACGGTCGTCGACGAGCGGATGTCGCGGCTGGACGCCGCGACATCGAGGATGTACTCGCCGGGCTCGACGATCCAGCGGTCGACCCGCACGTCCCAGTAGGCGAGGTCGTCTCGGCGGATGGTGAGTTCGACCGTCCGGGTCTCACCCGCCGCGACGGCGACCGAGGAGAACGCCTTGAGCTCGCGAGGCGCGCGCTGCACGGCCGACGCCGCGGGGGCGGCGTAGACCTGCACGATCTCTCGACCGTCGCGGTCTCCGGTGTTGGTCACCTCGAGGCGGACGACGACGTCTCCGTCGGCCTCGACCTCGGCGGTCGCCTGGCCGTAGGCGAACGTCGTGTACGAGAGTCCGTGCCCGAACGGGAAGGTCACGTCGAGGCCCTTCGCGTCGTACCAGCGGTAGCCGACGAGCACGCCCTCGCCGTACCGCACATGCCCGAACTCCCCGGGGAAATTGCCGAACGAGGGATTGTCCTCGAGGCGTACAGGGACGGTCTCGGTGAGCTTGCCAGACGGGTTCACGACGCCGTACAGGACGTCGGCGATGGCTCCGCCGCCGGCCTGTCCGAGCAGCCACCCTTCGACGATGGCCGGCACCCGATCCGCGAACGGAAGCGCGACGACACCTCCGTTCGAGAGTACGACGACGGTGCGCGGATTCGCCTCGAGCACGGCATCCAGCACCGCGAGCTGCTCGGCCGGGAGGTCGATGTGCTCGCGGTCGAAGCCCTCCGACTCCTCTGCGGCGGGCAGTCCGAGGAACACGACGGCGACGTCGGCGCCCGCGGCGGCGGCCGCGGCCTCGTCCCGGAGGTCGTCTGCAGAGCGGCCGGATGCGGCGATGGCGCCGCCCTCGACCGCGAAGCCCGGCGCGTACGACACCTCGTCGCCGCCGACGACGCGCATCTCGTCGAGAGCCGCATCGAGCTTCGTCGGGTTGATCAGCGACGAGCCCGCACCCTGGAACCGCGGCTCGGTCGCGAAGGCTCCGATGACCGCCACCGTGCGCGACGCGGCGAGCGGCAGCAGCGCGCCGTCGTTCTTGAGGAGCACGATCGAGCGTCCTGCCGCCTCGCGGGCGAGCGCATGATGCGCCTCGACATCGAGGGGGCCGGTGACCGTCGGGCGGGCCTGGGCCTTGCGCACGAGGTCGATCGCCCGCTGCGCCGCGGTGTCGAGCACGCCCTCGGCGAGGTCGCCCGCATGCACGGCGGCGACGAGCTGCGCGTCGGTCCGACCTCCGGATGACGGCATCTCGAGGTCGAGCCCGGCTGCCACGCCCGCGACCCGGTCGTTCACAGCTCCCCAGTCCGACACCACGAGTCCCTCGAACCCCCAGTCCTCGCGGAGCACCTGCGTCAGCAGCCACGGATCCTCCGAGGCATACACGCCGTTGATCCGGTTGTAGGAGCACATGACCGTCCACGGCTGCGCGTCCCTGACGACGCGCTCGAAACCGCGGAGGTAGATCTCGTGCAGCGGTCGCGGGTCGACGTCGGAGCTCGCGCGCATCCGGTCGAACTCCTGGTTGTTCGCGGCGAAGTGCTTCAGAGAGGTGCCGACGCCCCGCGACTGCACGCCGCGCACGGAGGCGGCGCCGAGCACCCCCGAGACGATCGGGTCCTCGGAGAAGTACTCGAAGTTGCGTCCGCACAGAGGGGAGCGCTTGATGTTGATGCCGGGGCCGAGCACGACGGCGACGTCCTCGATCGCCGCCTCGACGGCGATCGCGGCGCCGACCCGCTCGATGATCTCCGGGTCGAAGGACGACCCGATCCCCACGGCGGGCGGGAAGCAGGTGGCGGGCACGCTGCTGGCGAGCCCGAGGTGGTCGCTGCCGCCCGCCTGCTTGCGCAGGCCGTGCGGCCCGTCGGTCATCATGATCGACGGCAGTCCGATCCTGCCCAGGGCCTTCGTCGTCCAGAAGTCCGCCCCGCTGGTCAGCGAGGCCTTCTCTTCGAGAGTGAGGTCGGATGCCGAGATGTCGGTCATGGTCTTCCTTTCGCGGAGCGACGCCGGTGTCTTGCGAAAACTATATGCGAGTCAGTATTGGATCTCAATGACCCGTCGGAATAGGGTCGACCCATGGCACGACGAGGTTCATACGCGAAAGGCGTCGCCCGGCGCGAGGAGATCCTCGAGAGCGCGCTCGACGTGATCGGGCGCAAGGGCTACCAGAACGCCTCCCTCAAGCAGATCGCCGAGGGCGTGGGTGTCACACCGGCGGCCCTGCTGCACTACTTCGGCAGCAAGGAGGAGCTCTTCACCGAGGTACTCCGCACCCGCGACGAGCGCGACGAGCGGTCTCCGCATCTCGGCGACTCCGTGGGCACGGCTGACGCCAAGGCCGCCTTCATCGAGGTGATCCGCCACAACACCGAGGTGCCGGGCGTCGTCGAGCTGTTCTCACGCCTCGCCGTCGATGCCGTGGATCCGGCGCACCCGGCGCATGAGTACTTCCTCGCCCGGCGCGAGCGCCTGCGTCATGCCATCACCGAGGCGTTCGTCGACGACGAGGGTCGCGCCGCCCTCGACCCCGACACGATGTCGAGGGTGATCCAGGCGGTGGCCGACGGCCTGCAGCTGCAGTGGATGATCGATCGGAGCGTCGACATGCCCGGAATCATCGGGGCGCTCATGGACGTGCTCCACCCGCCCGCTGAGAGCCGCTGACAGCGGCGCGGACGACGAAGCCGCTCCCCCGAGAGATCGGAGGAGCGGCTTCGTGGAACGCTCGGAGGCGGCTCAGCGCACGTTGCCGTTGGAGCAGGTCTGCTGAGCGGCCGAGTTGCCCTTGATCGAGTCGGGCAGCGCCACGACGTTGTCCGGTGTCGCCGCCGGATCGGGCGTCGCCTCGGTGCCCGGGGTCGTCGGCTCGGTCGCGGTGCCGGGAACCGGCTCCGTCACGACCACCCCGTCGTTCTCGCTGTTCTCGTGCGTCACCTGCAGCTGCGCGTTCGCGTTGATCGCGTCCCACATCGTCTGGGCCGCGGACTTGTTCGCGACGACCTTGTTGGGGTTGTCGGGATCCGTCTGGGTCGGGAACTGCAGGAAGACGATGTCCTCGAACGGCACCGACTTGACCGCGAGCGCGATCTGCACGATCTTGATCGGCTCCGCGAGCGAGGTGCTGGCCTCGACGTTGCTGAGGCCGACGTTCGCGAGCTTCAGCATCGTCGGGACGTTGCCGAGCGTCTCGCCGCTGATCATCTTGCGCACCAGGCTCGACATGTACTGCTGCTGGTTGCCGATGCGGCCGAGGTCGCTGCCGTCACCGACGCCGTGCCGCGTACGCAGGAACTGCAGCGCCTCCAGGCCCTGGATCGTGTGTGTGCCGGCCGCCATGTCGAGGCCGGTGTACCTGTCCTTGATGGGCGTCGCGAGGCAGACGTCGACTCCGCCGATGGCGTTCGTGATCTCGATGACGCCGCCGAAGGTGACGGATGCCGCGAACTGGATGTCCTGCCCGGTGAGCTGCGTGATGGTCTTCGCGACGCAGTTGAGGCCGCCGTCCGTGTAGGCGGTGTTCAGCGACTGCTTGCTCATCGCCGAGTGGACCTCGCCCTCGGCGTCCTCGCACTCCGGGATCGGGAGCATGAGGTCGCGGGGGAAGCTCACGACGGTGATGCGTCGCGGCTCCTCGGAGACGTGCACGAGCAGGTTGACGTCGTTGAGAGTGCCCTCCGAGTCGGGGCCGCTGCAGCGGTCGCCGAAGTAGGCGGCGTAGGCCTCCTCGCACGTGTCGACGCCGGTGAGGAGGAGGTTGAATCCGCCTTCGTACTCGCTGATGTCCGGGGGAAGGTCCTTGGTGTCGTCGAGCTCGACGGCGTTCGCCGTCACGGTGCTCGACAGGTCGTAGACCACGTATGCCGCGACGCCCATGCCGCTCACGAGGACGACGGCGAGGCCGATCGCGATGAACTTCAGAAGCTGGCTGACAGGGCCGGGCGTGCGCAGCTGGCCATGTCGCGCGATGGTGCGACGGCGTCGGGTGCTCTGACTCACTCGGGGCCTTTCGGTTCAGCGTGCGGTGCAGGCACCGTGCTCAGGAAGCGGAGGGTGTGGGATTCGAACCCACGAGACATCTCTGCCCACTGGTTTTCAAGACCAGCTCCATCGGCCGCTCGGACAACCCTCCCGACAGACGAATCTGCCGACAAGCCGTGAGTCTAGCCGAGTTCTATTCTCCCGCGCTGACCTGGGCAGGGGCTGGAAGGGAGTTCAGCGCGACGGCGAGTCCGCCGTCGACGACATCGCCCGTCACCTCGCCCGCGGCGGCCTTGACCTCGTCGGGGGCCTGACCCATCGCCACGGCGCGTCCGTCGAGCCCGAGGGCCCAGCCGAACATGCCGAGGTCGTTGCGTCCGTCGCCGGCCACGAGCACCTGACCGCGGCCGAAGCCCAGCTCCGTGCGCACCCGCTCGAGGGCCGTGCCCTTGTCGACGCCCTGAGGAGCGATGTCGAGCCATGCCGTCCAGCCGATCGCGTACGACACCTCGTTGAGTCCGGCGTCGGACACCAGCCGGTGGAAGTCGTCCTCATCATGCCCGGGCGACACGACGACGACACGCGAGACGGGTTCGGCGACGAGCTCCTCGAAGCCCACCTGCCGGCCACCGTCGAGCGTCCAGTCGTCGAGGTGCTCGGTGTAGAGGCGCTTGCCGTCGCCGAGCTCGACCATGTACCGGGCATCCGGCAGCCGCTCGCGCAGCAGGGCCAGCACGGGCGAGGGGTCGAAGGTCTCGATGTGCCACCGCTCCCACTCGTCGCCGACCCGCCGCATCGTGACCGCGCCGTTCGAGCACACGACGAACTGCGGCGTGAGGCCGAGCTCGTCGACATAGCGGTGGGTGGCCATCCAACTGCGACCGGTCGCGATCGTGACCTCGTGGCCGGCATCCCGCAGTCGCGCGACAGCCTCGGGGACGCCGGGACTCATGGTCTCGTCCTGCAGCAGGATCGTGCCGTCGACGTCGAGTCCGACGAGCCAGTGCGCCGTCACGCCTCGGGCTCCAGCACTTCGAGTCCACCCAGATACGGGCGCAGCACCTCGGGCACCCGCACGGATCCGTCCGCCTGCTGATGCGTCTCCAGCAGGGCGACGATCCAGCGGGTGGTCGCGAGCGTCCCGTTCAGCGTGGCGACGTGCCGCGTCTTCGCCGTCTGCCCGTCTTCGACCTCCGGGCGGTGCCGGATGTCGAGCCGACGGGCCTGGTACGTGGTGCAGTTCGAGGTCGAGGTGAGCTCGCGGAACGCGCCCTGGGTCGGCACCCAGGCCTCGATGTCGTACTTGCGGGCGGCGCTCGATCCGAGGTCCCCGGCGGCGACGTCGATCACGCGGTAGGCGAGGCCGAGCGCCGTCAGCATCTCCTCCTGCAGGGCGATGAGGCGCAGGTGCTCGGCCTCGGCGTCCTCGGGCGTCGTGTAGACGAACATCTCCAGCTTGTTGAACTGGTGCACGCGGATGATCCCGCGAGTGTCCTTGCCGTGCGAGCCCGCCTCACGCCGGTAGCACGTCGACCAGCCGGCGTAACGCAGCGCGCCCTTGCCCAGGTCGAGGATCTCGTCCTTGTGGTAGCCCGCCAGCGCGACCTCGCTGGTGCCGACGAGATAGAGGTCGTCGTCCTTGTCGAGGTGGTAGACCTCGTCGGCGTGCTCGCCGAGGAACCCGGTGCCCTGCATGATCTCCGGCCGCACGAGGGTGGGCGTGATCAGCGGAATGAAGCCGTTCTGCAGGGCCTTGTCGAGCGCCAGGTTCATGAGGGCGATCTCGAGGCGCGCGCCGATGCCGCGGAGGAAGTAGAAGCGCGCACCCGACACCTTGGCGCCGCGCTCCATGTCGATCGCGCCGAGGATCTCGCCGAGCTCGAGGTGATCACGGGGCTCGAAGTCGAAGGCGGGCACCTCGCCGACCCGGCGGAGCTCCACGAAGTCGGCCTCGCCACCGGCGGGGACACCGTCGATGACGACGTTCTCGATGCGGGCGAGTGCCGCGGCGAGGGCGTCAGCCGCCTCGTTCGCCGTCTGCTGGGCCTGCTTGACGCGCTCCGCGAGGTCCTTGACCTGCGCGACGAGCGCCGCCTTCTCCTCCTTGGGGGCCTTCGCGACCTGCTTGCCGAACGCGTTCTGCTCAGCCCGCAGCTCTTCGAAGGCCGCGAGCGCCGCGCGACGCGATCGGTCTGCCTCGAGCGCGGTGTCGACGGTGCCCTGGTCGTTGCCTCGGGCGGCCTGAGAACGGCGGACGATCTCCGGATTCTCGCGGAGGAGTGCAAGCTCGATCATCCACCAAGTCTATGGTGCGTGCCGGGCGCGTCCGCCCCGCCGGAGAGGCGTCGGCAGGGCGGTCCGGCACCGCGAGCAGGGCGGTCGGATGCCGCGGCTAGAGTAGCGCCATGACCTCCAGCGCCCCGCCGAGAAGACAGGCGGCGCTCATCTACAACCCGATCAAGGTCGACGAGAGGCATCTCCGCGCCCGGGTCCGCGAGCTGTCGCAGGAGGCGGGGTGGGAGCATCCGGCCTTCTACCCGACGACGCTGGCGGATGCCGGGCAGGGGGCGACCGCCCTCGCGCTGAACCGCGGCGTCGCCGTCGTGCTCGTCGCCGGCGGCGACGGCACTGTGCGGGCCGTCTCGGAGGCGATCGCGAACACCGGCGTCCCGCTCGCGATCCTGCCCAGCGGCACCGGCAACCTCCTGGCCCGCAACCTCGGGCTCCCGATGGGCTCCCCCGACGACATGATCCGCGCCGCGCTGGGCGACTTCCGCGTCGCGATCGACATCGGCTGGGCGCGCCTCACGCGCGTGAGCGGCGAGCACGAGGAACACGCGTACGTCGTCCTCGCGGGCATGGGACTGGATGCCGACATGATCGCCAACACCCGGCCCGACCTCAAGAGGTCCGTCGGCTGGATCGCCTACGTCGACGGGGCCGCGAGGTCGCTCGTCACGGCTGAGCCGTTCCGTGCGGTGTTCCAGGTCGACGACGGCCGCCTGCACACCACGAAGGTGTACAGCATCCTCTTCGCGAACTGCGGCCTGCTGCCCGCAGGCATCGCGCTCATCCCCGATGCCTCCATCACGGATGCCACACTCGACCTCGCTGTGATCCAGCCCACCGGAATGCTGGGGTGGCTCGGGGTCTGGCGCAAAATCTGGTGGGACAACTCGGTGCTGCGTCGCTCACGCGCCGGCCGACGAGTGCTCGAGCGGCGCGGCAAGGACGCATCCGTTCACTACTTCCGCGGATCCGCCGCCGAAGCCGCGGCGACGAAGCCGACCCCGATCGAGCTCGACGGCGACGAGTTCGGCGTCGCCGTGCGCATCACCTGCCGCGTGGACCCGAGTGCGCTCCTGCTGGCGCTGCCGGCCGGCCACCCGGTCTCGGCACTCTGACCGGCAGCGCAGCTGTCCTCAGCCGCGTACCTGTCCTCAGCCGCGCACCTGGACGGTGCCCTCGAGGCCGCCGCCCACCAGGGTGAGGGTGAAGCCGTCGTCCTCCACCTCGTCGTCGCCGAAGGACAGGATCGTGGCGCGCGGCGCCATGTCCATCGTGCACGCCTGGTTCTCGTCGGTCACGAACGTCGCCGTGCCCGTGTTCCCCGATCCCTCGAGCGTGTCGACCACGGGCGGGCATCCGGAAGAACCCCACGTGAGGAGCACGAGGGAGCCATCGTCGAGCCACCCCGCCGACGGGAGGTACTCGGTGGGCGAGCCCGGGGCGCCCATGAGCGACGCATCGCCGTCGATCTCGACGTCGTCGACCATGTCGCCGTACGTCACCTGCAGCGTGATCTCCTTCGTCGGATCGACGCCTTCCGGCAGCGCTCCGACGCTCGCCCGCGGGGCGAGGTCGGTGGTGCAGGCCTTCTCGGTCTCGCCTCCGGCGTCGACGTCCATCAGGGTCACCGAGACCGTCTGCCCCTCGGCCGTGACGGTGTCCACCTGCGGGATGCAGGTGGAGGACCCGAACGTGACGACCGCGAACATGCGGCCGTCGTCGAGCAGCGTGCCCTCGAGGTCGTCGGAGTCGTCCGAGCTCTGCCCCGGCCCGCTCGACGGGAGCGAGGTGGAGCTGGGCGAGGTGGCACCGGGGCCGATCGTGCAGCCCGCGATCAGGAGGACGGCACCCAGGGCGGAGAGGGCGGCGACGGCGCGCGTGGAGGAGATCATGCACACAGGGTACCGGCCCCCTTCGAGAGCGGTCACCCCCTTGCGCGCGTGGGCCGCGATGCTGTCACTGCAGTGCGGAGGTGAGCCGCGCGAGGTTGTCGAGCACGGTCGAGCGCAGCGGCTGCTGCATCCACTCCTCCAGCGTCAGCTCGCGGCTGAGCGAGCGGTACTCGTCTTCGACGACGCGCATCTCGGCGACGAACTCCTCGCCGCGCACGAGCATCGACACCTCGAGGTTGAGGCCGAACGACCGCATGTCCATGTTGCTCGACCCGATCACCGCCACCTGATCGTCAATCGTCAGGCTCTTCGTGTGCAGGATGTACGGCTTGCGATACATCCAGATGCGCACACCGGCCTTCAGCAGGGCCTCGTAGTAGCTGCGCTGCGCGTGATAGACCATCGCCTGATCTCCTTCTTCGGAGACGAAGAGCTCGACGGCGACCCCACGATCGACGGCCGCGGTCACGGCCAGCAGCAGCGCCTCGTCGGGGACGAAGTACGGGCTGACGATCATGATCCTCTCCTTGGCCGCGTACAGCAGGCCGAGGAAGAGCCTCAGGTTGTTCTCGACCTCGAACCCGGGACCGGAGGGAACGACCTGGCAGTCCAGATCTCCGGAACCGGCTTGGGCATGGGAGATGTCGATCTCCTGCAGCACTTCGTCGGTCTCGCTGTACCAGTCGCTGAGGAAGATGGCGTTGATGCTCAGCACAACGGGGCCGTCGATGCGGACCATGAGATCGACCCAGTGCAGCCCGCGCTTGATGTTCTTCGGCAGGTTGTAGGTCGAGTCGGTGACGTTCTGCGATCCGAGGAAGGCGACCTTGCCGTCGATGACCACGAGCTTGCGGTGGTTGCGGAGGTCGGGTCGCTGCATCCGGCCCTTGAAGGGCTGCACCGGGAGCATGAGATGCCAGTCCGCCCCCATCGCGTTCAGGCGCTTGATGGTCTTGCGGTAGCGGGGCTTCCACCGGTTCGCCCAGTGGTCGAGCAGCACGCGTACGTGCACGCCGCGCTCGGCGACCTCCTCCATGGCGCGGAAGAAGTTGTCGGTCGCGGCGTCGGACTGCAGGATGTAGAACTCGATGTGGACGTAGTCGCGGGCCTTGCGGATCTCGTCGGCCATGGCGTCGAGCGAGTCCTGGTACCGCGCGATGAGGTGCGCGCCGTTGTCACCGGAGATCGGCAGAGCCCCGAGGCGGTGGTTCATCTCCACGAGCGGCGGGAACCAGCTGGGGGCGTCGGGGCGGAGCGTGCCGAAGTGCAGGTGCTCGCTGGTCTCGGCGATGTACTCGTTGATCTGGTCCTGCTTGCGGCGCCGCGCCCGCGGCAGACGCGGGTTGCCGATCATGATGAAGAGGAAGACCCCGATGAACGGGATGAAGAACACGGCGAGCAGCCAGGCCATCGCCGCGGTGGGGCGTCGGTTGCGCGGGATCACGATGATCGCGGTGATGCGGATCGTGAGGTCCAGCACGAGGAGGAAGGCGGTGATCCACCAGCCCCAGCTCTCCGCCGTCATCGTTCCCTCTCCGGCAGGCGCCGCGATCGTCCGAGGATCGCGACCACCCCGGTGTCTTGGCTAACAGTAGCCGATGGCGCCGACAGCGCTCAGGAACGAGGGGGCAGGCCCCGGGCGGCGCGTTCCTCGGCCTCGATGCGCGCGTGCACCTTGCGTTCGGTGCGGTCGAAGCGGAGGATCCCGCGGAGCACGAAGAAGAACACGACGCTCACGCCGATGGTCGGAAGGATCGACCATGCCGCCGCGAGCCAGAAGTTCTCCATGACTCCATGGTACGCCCCGCACCTGCCCTCCACATTCGCGCGCGGCGGGTGATCGCGCCCCACGAGCTGTGGAGTCGAGGCGAAGACGACGCCCGGTCGCCCACACTCTCGGCATGACAACTGTGCTCCGAGCCTCCGGTTCCGCCGACTTCCTTCGCATCGTCCCCTCCCTCGCGGGATTCACCCCCTCCGAGAGCGTCGTGCTGCTGCCGTTCCACGGCTCGCGCACATGCGGCGCGATGCGCCTCGACCTCCCCGACGACGCGGTCGAGCTGGAGGAGTACGCCGATGCCGCCGTCGGGCTCGTCGCCCGGGTCGACGGCACGGATGCGGTGGCGGTGATCGTCTATACCGACACCGAGAGCGAGTCCACTCGCGACGGTCTCGTCGTGCCGTACGCGGTGGCGGTCGACGAGCTTCTCGGACGCGCGGTCGACACGGGCCTGCGAATCGTCGACGCGCTCTGCGTCACCCCCTCGGGGTGGCTGAGCTACCTGGACGACGAGCCCGAGCTGAGCGAACTGCTGATCGAGGCGCCGGCCGTTCCCGGCATCGGCGACGTCACCGGCGATCAACGAGCGGGAACCGCACTGCCGCACGCCGATCTCGCCGAGAAGGAGCGTGTCGGTCGGTCACTGCTCGAGCTCGATCGACTCCTTGCCCGCGGGCGGCGCGGAGCGGTGTCGGAGAGGGAGAACCCGCAAGCCATCGCCGCACTCGTGCTGCTGGAAGACATCCCCGCGTTCTTCGAGTCCGTGCTCGAAGCACCCGACGATCTTCCTCCGTTCGCCACAGCCGCGCTGCTGTGGTGCCTCGGCCGGCCGATGTTCCGCGACGTCGCACTGACGCAATGGGCGACGGATCTCGCCGGCGGCGTGCGCACGCTCGACGCGCAGCTGGCGTTCTCGGCGAGCCGCATCGGCGTGCCGGACGACATCGGCGACGTGTTCGTCGGCCGCGGACCCGCACCCGACCCCTCGCGGCTGCGTCTCGCACTCGACGTCGTCCGCACGGCTGCGGCGCGCGCTCCGATAGCCTCCCGTCCGGCGCCGCTGACCGCCGCCGCATGGCTGTCGTGGGCGCTCGGGCGCTCGAGTCACGCGGGCCACTACCTCGAACTCGTCGCCGAAGTGGATCCCGACTACGGGCTCGCGACGCTGCTCGGTGCCATGATCAACAGCGCGGTGCTGCCGGAGTGGGCGTTCCGGCGCGGAGCAGCGTCGGCCACCGCCTCGTGAACGCCCGCCGACGGCCGACGCACGGCTACTTGACGAGAGGGAAGAGGATCGTCTCGCGGATCCCCAGCCCCGTGATCGCCATGAGGAGTCGATCGATGCCCATGCCCATGCCCCCGGACGGCGGCATGCCGTGCTCGAGTGCACGAAGGAACTCCTCGTCCACGGGCATGGCCTCGACGTCACCGCGGGCGGCGAGCTTCGCCTGCTCGACGAAGCGCTCGCGCTGGATGACGGGATCGACGAGCTCCGAGTATCCGGTCGCCAGCTCGAAGCCGCGGATGTACAGATCCCACTTCTCGACGACGCCCTCGATCGAGCGGTGCTCCCGCACGAGCGGCGAGGTGTCCACGGGGAAGTCCATGACGAAGGTCGGACGCACGAGGTCGCCCTTCACGAAGTGCTCCCACAGCTCCTCGACGAGCTTGCCGTGAGTGGCCTGCGGAGGCAGGTCGACGCCGTTCGCCTCAGCGAAGGCGATGAGGTCCTCCACGGAGTCGCCAGGGGTCACCGTCCGACCGGACGCCGCCGACAGCGACTCGTACATCGAGATGCGATCCCACTCGCCGCCCAGATCGTACTCGGTGCCGTCGGCCCAGGTGACGGTGGTCGAGCCCGAGACGGCGATCGCGGCCTGCTGCACGAGCTCCTGCGTGAGAGCGGCCATCTGGTTGTAGTCGCCATAGGCCTGGTACGCCTCGAGCATCGCGAACTCGGGGCTGTGCGTGGAATCGGCGCCTTCATTGCGGAAGTTGCGGTTGATCTCGAAGACCCGCTCGATGCCGCCGACGACCGCACGCTTCAGGTAGAGCTCCGGCGCGATGCGCAGGTAGAGCTCGGTGTCGAAGGCATTCGAGTGCGTCACGAAAGGACGAGCCGACGCGCCGCCGTGCTGCACCTGCAGCATCGGCGTCTCGACCTCGAGGTAGTCGTGGCTGCCGAACGTGGCGCGCAGGCTGGCGTTGACGGCGGCCCTGGCGCGGACCGTGGCCCTGGCCTGCTCCCGCACGATCAGGTCGAGGTAGCGGCTGCGGACTCGACCCTCCTCGCTGAGCTCCGAGTAGGCGTTGGGCAGCGGGAGGATCGCCTTGGCGGCGATCGCCCATCCGTCGGCCATGATCGAGAGCTCGCCGCGACGGCTCGAGATGACCTCGCCGTGGACGAAGACGTGGTCGCCGAGGTCGACGTACTCCTTCCAGTCGGCGAGCGACTCGTCGCCGACGTTCGCGAGCGAGATCATCGCCTGGATGCGAGACCCGTCGCCGGCCTGCAGCGTGGCGAAGCACAGCTTGCCGGTGTTGCGGCTGAAGACGACGCGACCGGCGACCCCGACCACGACGCCGGTCTCGGCCCCGGCCTCGAGCTCGCCGTACTCCGCGCGCAGCGCCGGGATCGTGTGCGTCACGGGCACACCGACGGGGAACGCGCCGCCCCCGGCATCGGCCCGCTTCGCGATCAGCCGCTCGCGCTTCGCGAGACGCACGGCCTTCTGCTCGTGGACGTCTTCTTCGGTGGCGGCGGTGGTCGGCTCGGGCGCGGCAGACGCGTCAGTCATTCGGGGCTCCTTGAAAGTCCCGTCCAGTTTACCGAGGTCGTGTCCCGCTTCCTGCTGCCGGACTCTCGATAGCCTCGACGCATGGCAGCCACTCGTCTCGCCCCCGCCCTCCTCGCTCTCGCGCTCACGGCCGGAGCCGTGCTGGTGCCGGCCTCCACGGCGACCGCGGCCGCACCTCTCGCCGACGTCGACGACTTCTCTTATGCGGAATGGGACGCGAGCTTCGAGGTCGGGCTCGACGACGACGGGCGGGCCCACCTGCACGTCACCGAGTCGCTCACCGCGCGGTTCCCCGATCACGACCAGAACAAGGGGATCGTCCGCGGCCTCCCCACGAGCTACGAGAACGCCTGGCTCGAGGTGCGCGTGCTGTCGGTCACCGACGAGGAGGGCGCCGAGGTGCCGTTCGAGACCGACGAGGACGACGGCCTGCTCTACGTCCTCACCGGCGACGACGACTACGTGCAGGGCCTCACCACCTATGTGATCGAGTACGAGATGCGTGACGTCGTGCTCGCTGCGGACACCGGCGTCGACGAGTTCTACTGGGACCTCCTCCCGCTCGACAGCTCGCAGGCGATCGAGAGCTTCCGCGCCGACATCCTCCTCGACGACGCACTGACCGAGGATCTCACGGGGAACGCCCGCTGCTACCTCGGCTACTCGGGAGAGACCGACGAGTGCCCGATCAGCGAGGACGGATCCGTGTTCAGCGTCGAGGCGCAGGACCTCTCTCCGGGGCAGGGCGTCACCGTGGCGATCGGCTTCGAGCCGGGTACGGTGACGCAGCCGGCGGCCCGCCGACCGGATCCCGTGACCGACACCGTGCCCGCGATCGCCGCACTCGGTGCTGTCGGCGTCGCCGCCGGCGGATGGTTCGCCGTCTCACGCTTCAAGCGATCGCGCCGCACCGCGACCGGGATCATCGTCGCCCAGTACGACGTGCCGGATTCGCTGCCGCCGCTGCTCGCCGCCGCGATCGTCCCCGGTGCGAAGGATGCCATCCCCGCCGAGATCGTGCACCTCGCCGTCCGGGGAGCTCTGCGCATCGAGGAGGGGGCGGACATCGAACAGCCCCGCCTCCGCCGGGTCCCCGGCGCGCGGATCCCCGACGAGCTCGACGCGAGTGCACTCGATGCGCTGTTCACCGACGCAGATGCCGAGGGCGTCGCAGAACTCCCCTCCGAGAGCGAGGATTTCGCCACCCGCATGAAGGCGCTCGCGCAGAGCGGCACCGACGCGGCGGTATCCCGCGGCCTGACGACGAAGGCTCGCAGCCGGGCGGCCGTGATCCTGCAGTGGTGCGCGATCGCGATCGTCCTCGCCGGATTCGGTCTCGCCCTGTGGGGGATCATCGCCGGCCGCGTCACGGCACTGCCGGCGTTCGTGGCGATCTCCGTCGGCACCTTCCTCGTGCTCCTCTCCTGCTTCTACACGCTCGCCACGCACACCGTTCTCACACCGGAGGGCGCACGCACGCTCGAGTACCTCCTGGGCGTGAAGGAGTTCATCCGGGTGGCGGAGGCGGACCGCCTGCAGATGCTCCAGTCGTACTCCGGGGCAGAGAGGCGGCAGGACGGCAGCGCGAACGTGATCGTCGTCTACGAACGTCTGCTCCCCTACGCCATGCTGTTCGGCATGGAGGACGAATGGGGCGCCGTGCTCGAGCACGTGTACGCGTTCGAGCAGCGCGGCGCATCGTGGATCGGCGATCCGAGCAGCCCGTTCGTCCGGACCCAGCTGGTGGCGTTCGCCGCGACGTCGCACGCTGCAGCCACCTACTCCGCCCCGAGCGCGAGCACATCGTCGAGCGGAGGCGGCTCGTTCGGCGGAGGCTTCTCAGGCGGCGGCGGAGGCGGCGGCTTCTCGGGAGGGCGCTGAGACGACGCGGTCTCGGGAACACTGCCGGAGCGGAGCGGCGCGGCGTCAGATCAGCGGCGACGGGTCAGACGCGTCACGGAGGGCGCTCTCGACCGCCGACTGCACGAGCGCCGACAGGTATCCGCCCGCGTTCTCGACCCCGATGCTGCTGAGCCGCGCGGTCGACTGCGCGATGATCGAGCGGGAGAACTCGGTCGCGGTGTGGATCGCGTCGGCGTACGCAGGACGATCGTCTTCGGCGATGACCACCGGCTCGCATCCCATCTCCACGGCGAGAGCCTGGGCGATCGGGAGCACGGCCGCCGGGGCGGTCACGGCCGCGTAGCTCGCCTGCAGCTGCCGCAGGTCGATGGTCGTGCCGGTGAAGGCGATGGCCGGGTGCACGGCGAGCGGGATGGCGCCGCGTTCGGCCGCAGGCCGCAACACCTCGATGCCGTGGCCGGGGTCGGTGTGGAGCACCAACTGCCCGATTTGCCAACCGCCCACCTCGGCGATGCCGGTGATCAACGACGCGAGCTGATCGTGCGGGACGGCCACGACCACGAGCTCGCTGCGGCGCACCACGTCGAGGGCATCCAAGACGGGCACGTCTGGGAGGACGGCCGACGCCCGGTCATCGTCGGACCCACTCGTGATGCCCGTGATCGCGTGACCCGCTCCCGCGAGGGCGGCACCGACGACCGGACCGACCCGACCGGCGCCGATGATGCCGACGCCGAGACGCCCGTCCCGGCGGGAGCGCTCACTCACCGGACGGCGCCCGGGGAGGGACCGGCGGCGCGACGTACGGCGGCGGCACAGCGGGGGCGCCTGACACGGGCGGCGCAGGCGGCGCCGGCGGCACCGGCGGCTGGACCGAGGGGGCCACGTACGGCGGCGGCGTGTGCGGCGCATCGAACGCCGGCGGCGCCGGCGGCTCGACAGGCGGCGCCACGTACGGCGGCGGCGTACGAGGCGCGTCGGCGGCCGGGGGCGCGGAGACCGTGCCCTGATCCGCCGACGGATAGCCGCCCGGCACCTCCTCGCCGGCAGCATCCGTCACGTATTCGCCCCAGCGGTGCGTGTGATCCCGCTCTGCGGCCGCCGCAGCTGCGGAGCTCACGCCGTCGAGCAGGAACAGCGCGTCGTCGCGCTCGAGACCCGACAGGTACCCGGTGATGACTCCCTGCACCGAGTGCACCTGGGCGCCGGAGACGCGCTGAGCGCGGTCGATCGGTCCCTGCGACAGCGAGAGACCCTGCAGGCGTGCGAGTGGGAAGATCGCGAGCTTGCGCCACACGATGCCGCGGCGCAGCAGCACGCCGAATTCCGTCACCGCGAATCCATGCCGCTTCCACGACAGCGGGCGCCGCCACCACGCCCGACGGGGCATGGTGCGGTACGGGTCGCCCTCGACCGGGCCGAGGATGCCGTGCTCCCACACCAGCGGGATGTCGGCGACCGGCGCGTCGGGGAGGATCAGCGCGAGGACACGTTCGACGTCGGCGCGCTTGCCGACCGGGAGCACGATGTTGAACTGCTGGGCGGTGCCGGACTGCTGCTGCGCCGCGCTCTTGCCGCTCATCCGGTTGATCTTGATGGTCCACCAGCCGAACGGACGCCAGAGCAGCGACTGGGTCACCTCCACCGCGAATATGCGCCCCGGGGGCAGCGTCTCCGTGACGGTCGTGAGCAGCCCGTAGGTGATGCGCACGCCGTCGGGGGTCGGGGCGATCGAGTACCGCAGCGACTTGGAGATCTGCGCCCAGGTGATTCCGACGACGGCGATGACCATCGGGATGCCGATGCCGAGACCTATCCCCAGACCGATCAGGCTGCCGACCGGCTCGCCGTCGATCAGGGCGCCGATCGAGATGCCGCCGATCGCGACGAGGAAGATCACGCCGAAGAAGACGATCCAGAGCACGCTCGAGATCAATTGGGACCCGACCAGTCGTCCGGTCGGGATCTTGACGACGCTCTCGGGGGCCACGTCGGCGAGGTCGACGCCGGTGATGAGGTCGTTGACCCCCGCGTTGACAGACCCGACGAGCTGCGCCCGCGCGGACGCGGGGGCACTGGGGTCGGCCTCGCCCGCACCCGTGCGACGGGATGCCGGCCCGACGCCGCCCTGCCGAGCTGCGCGCGCTCCGGAGGCGAGACGCAGGATGTCGGTGCGCACCGATTCGGCGCGGCCGGTGGCGAGGTACTCCAGCTCGACGTTCGAGTCGGTTCCGGCGCCGACCACCTCGAGCTTCGCGAGACCGATGATGCGCGCGGGGAACGGCCGAGTGAGGTTGACGCCCTGCACGCGGTCGAGCGGCGCTCTGCGGTGCGAGCGGAAGATGATGCCCTTTCGCACCTCGACGTGGTCGCCCGTGATGCGGAACTGCTGGAACCGCCAGACGAACCAGAAGATGCCGACGAGCACCACGACCAGCCCGAGCACGCTGAGGAGCACGACGATGATGAGGTTGTTCTCGAACACCCAGTCGACCGGGTCGCCGCCGGAGTAGTCCCCATAGTGGGCCTCGGGCGAGAAGAGGTCGACGGCCCATGCGATCAGGCGGTCGCGGAGGTTGGCGATCGCGATGCCCGCGATGATGATGAGCGCGAGCCCGCCCTTGAAGAGCGGGGTGAGCGGATGCATCCGATGCCACTCGCCGTCTGCCAGCGTCGTCGACTCCGCCTTCCGCGACTCCGGTGCGTCGGCGGGCGCAGGCAGTCCCTGCTCGCTCACAGGCCGGTCCGGCGGGTCTCGGCCACCTCGATGAGCGTGTCGCGCAGTGCCTCGGCGGCGCTCTGCGTGAGACCGGGGATCTGCACACCCGTGGTCGCCGCAGCGGTCACCATCTTGAGCTGGGCGACGCCGAACCCGCGGTCCAGCGGCCCCTGGGAGATGTCCACCAGCTGCATGCGCCCGTAGGGCACGGCGATGATCCGCTGCCACAGGATTCCCTTGCGGAAGACGATGTCGTCGGCGCGCAGCATGTATCCGATCGCCTTCGCCTGACGCGGCAGGATGGCCAGGGTGATCAGCGTGATGAGCACGATCACGCCCGCCGGGATCCAGGCCCAGGTCTGGTGCAGGACCAGCGCGAGCACGGCGGCGACCGCGAGCACGAACGCCACGAAGATCAGGTTCTGCACGATCTGCGACACCACGTAGCGCGGCGAGATCTGGTGCCAGGCTCCGTCGAGCTCGAGCCGGGACTCGCTGCGCACGGTGCGCAGCTGCGAGTAGGTGCCCTGGTCGAGGGCATCGAGGTCAGTGACCTCCGCCGAATTCAGCGGGGCCGGGGTCCCCGGTTCGATCTCTGGGTTCTGAGTCATCAGGATCCTTCGGCAGTGTGCAGAACTGTTCGGCGATGAGCGCGGCGATCACGAGGACGACCGCACTGCCGATCAGGGCCAGCATCGCCACAGTCGACCCTACCGGGGGATCGATCGGCCTGGACAGGAGGAACGCGAACAGCCCTGCGCCCAACCCCGCCATGATCGCACCGACCAGTGACGAGGCCCGAGCCAGGGTCACCGCTCGCGTGGCGCGGAAGGGGTCGATGCGGATGCCGCTGCGCACGCTGGTCCGCACCGGCCAGGCGACGCCGAGGGAGGCTGCCGCGATGAGCAGCAGCAGCACCGGCAGCAGCAGGGAGGGGGTGAAGGTCGTGCGCCCCATGGTCGTGAGCACGTGGTCGAGCAGGAAGCCCCCGCCGGCCGCGAACACCGCGAGGACGATCAGCAGACCGACGGAGGTGCGCTTCATCTCTCGTCCCCGGAATCCCCGGAGTGCAGCTCGGCCACGAGATCCGCGACCCTGCCGCGACCAGGGAGCATCGCATCCGCGTCGAGGTCGAGCCACGGCTCGAGGACGAAGAGCCGCTCGGCGGCGCGCGGATGAGGCAGCTGCAGCCGCTCGTCGTCGGAGGCCTCGTCGCCGTAGGCGATCAGGTCGAGGTCGAGCGTGCGGTCTCCCCACCGCTCGTGTCGCACGCGCCCGTACTCGTCCTCGATCGCGTGCAGCATCCCGAGGAGGATCGACGGCGCGAGCTTCGTGGTCACCAGGGCGACGGCGTTGACGTATCCCGGGGCTTCGGGGTCGGGGCCGTCGACGCGCAGCGCGACCGTCTCGAACAGCGAGGAGAGACGGACATCGCTCACCAGCGGCAACCGCGCGATGCGCTCGGCGGCAGCGCGGATGGTTTCTTCCCGGTCGCCGAGGTTGGCTCCGAACGCCACCACCGCGACCGCGTCGGGGCGCCGTTCTCGCGGACCGGGCAGGTTCGGGGGGTTGGTCAGATTGCGACTCATCACTGCACCTCCGTCTGCGATCTGCCGCGGTTCACCGTGATCGCGACGTCTGAGAAGGTGAGCGCGATCGGGGCATGCGGCTTGTGCACCGTGACCAGGACCGAGTGCACCCGTGGGTCGTCGAGAGCCACGTCGGCGATGCGCTGTGCGAGGGTCTCGATGAGGTTCACCGGTTCGCCGGACACGACGGCCGCCACTCTCTCGGCGAGCTCGCCGTAGTGCACGGTGTCGACGACGTCGTCCGACTCCGCCGCGACGCGCAGCGGCATGCGAAGCCGAAGATCGATCGTGAAGTCCTGCCCGTTCTCACGCTCGTGGTCGTAGACCCCGTGCCGACCGAAGACCGTCAGCCCGGTGAGGACGATCTCGTCCATGTCATCCATGCTCTACCCCTCCCAGGCGTGCGCGATGGCGAGGGCGTCACGCGTCGCGGCGACGTCGTGCACCCGCACCGCCCAGACTCCCATGCGCACGGCGAGCGCGCTGGTGACGGCGGTCGCGAGATCGCGGCGCTCCTCCGAGATCTCCGCGTCCGCGTCCGCACCGTTCGTGTCCTGGGCGCGTCGCAGGGTCTCGGCGAGGAACCGCTTGCGCGATGTCCCGATGAGCACGCGGGGGCCGAGATTCACGATCTCGTCGAGGCCGCGCAGGACATCCCAGTTCTGCGATCCCGCCTTCGCGAACCCGATGCCGGGGTCGACGATCAGGCGGGACGGGGCGATGCCGGATGCCGCGGCACGGCCGACGCGCTCCTGCAGCTCCCCCGCCACCTCTCGGGCGGTGCGCCGGTACTCCGCGTGCGCGTACATGTCGTCGGAGAAGCCGCGCCAGTGCCCGATCGCGTAGTCGGCACCGGATCCGGCCACCGCCGCGAGCATGTCGGGATCGGCGAGCCCTCCGGAGACGTCGTTGACGATCCGCGCGCCGGCGCGCACCGCGGCGATCGCGGTCGACGCGTTGAACGTGTCGATGCTGACCGGAGCGCCGGCGGCGACGAGTCGCTCGATCACCGGAAGCACGCGCTGCTGTTCGACATCCGGGCCGACGCGCTCCGCGCCCGGTCGGGTCGATTCGCCCCCGATGTCGAGCACGGTGGCGCCGTCATCCCGCAGCCGCAGGCCGTGCGCGACGGCGCGGTCGACGTCGAGATACCGCCCACCGTCGCTGAACGAGTCGGGGGTGACGTTGACGATTCCCCAGATCCCCGTCATCAGTGGGTGAATCCCGAGCCTGCGGACGAGCCGATCAGCGTGATGAGCTCGGCGCGCGCGACGGCGTCCGTGTACTCGCCTCGCGCAGCGATCGTCAGGGTCGACGCCTCGGGCTGGCGCCCGCCGCGCATGGTCACGCAACCGTGGCTCGCGTCGAGCACGACGAGGACGCCGCGGGTGTCGAGGTGCTCCGCGATCGTGTCGGCGATCTGCTCGCCGAGGCGCTCCTGCACCTGAGGGCGCGTGGCGAGCGTCTCGACCACACGCACGAGTGCGCCCAGCCCGACGACCTGCTCACCCGGGAGATACGCGATGTGCGCGCGCCCAGCGAACGGCAGGAGGTGATGCTCGCAGACCGATCGGAAGCGGATGTCGCGGAGCAGCACCGCACCGGACGGCAGCGTGTCAGGCGCCGGGCCTCGCGAGACGCTGATCGTGTGCGCGAGAGGTGCCGCGGGATCCTCCCCCACCCCGGCGAAGAACTCCGAGTACAGGTCGGCCATGCGCGAGGGGGTCTGCTTCAGCCCCGGACGGTCGGGATCCTCCCCGATCGCCTCGAGGAGTTCCCGCGTGAGCCGCTCGACGCGTGCGCGGTCGACGGTCACGGGTCACGCCGTCGCTGGTCGAGCCTGACCGGCACCCGCCGATCCCGGCTGGGTGCGCGGGGCGACCGCCGGGGCCTCGACCGACGCTGCGACGGGCACGACCTTCTTCGGCACCTCGATCGGCGGCACCTCGGAGACCGGGCGGTCCTCGCTCGAGAGCCAGAGCGGACGCTCGGGCAGCTTCTTGATCTCGGTGAAGATCTCGGCGATCTGGTTGTGGTCGAGGGTCTCCTCTTCGAGGAGCGCCAGCGCGAGCCGGTCGAGGATGTCGCGGTTGGCGCTGATCACCTCGTACGCCTCGTTGTGGGCCTGCTCGATGAGCGCGCGCACCTCGGCATCCACTCGCTCGGCGACCTTCTCGGAGTACTCGCGGCCACGGCCCATGTCGCGGGCCACGAACACGTCGCCGCCTTCGCTGCCGAGCTTGACCGGTCCGACCTGCGTCGTCATGCCGTACTCGATGACCATCTTGCGGGCGATCGAGGTCGCCTTCTCGATGTCGTTCGAGGCGCCCGTGGTCGGGTCGTGGAAGACGATCTCCTCGGCGACGCGGCCGCCCATCGCGTAGGTCAGCTGATCCTGCAGCTCGTTGCGGGTGACGGAGTACTTGTCGTCGAGCGGCAGCACCATCGTGTAGCCGAGAGCCTTGCCGCGCGGCAGGATCGTGATCTTCGTGACCGGGTCGGTGTAGTTCATCGCGGCCGCGGCGAGCGCGTGGCCGCCCTCGTGGTAGGCGGTGATGAGCTTCTCGCGGTCCTTCATGACGCGGGTGCGACGCTGCGGGCCGGCGATCACGCGATCGATGGCCTCGTCGAGCGCCCGGTTGTCAACCAGCTGCGCGTTCGAACGGGCGGTCAGCAGAGCGGCCTCGTTGAGCACGTTGGCGAGGTCGGCACCCGTGAAGCCGGGCGTCTTGCGGGCGACGACCTCGAGGTCGACGCTCTTGGCCAGCGGCTTGCCCTTGCTGTGCACCTCGAGGATCTTCTGGCGGCCCCTGAGGTCGGGGGCGTCGACGCCGATCTGACGGTCGAAGCGGCCGGGGCGCAGCAGCGCGGGGTCGAGGATGTCGGGGCGGTTCGTCGCCGCGATCACGATGACGTTGGCGTTCGGGTCGAAGCCGTCCATCTCGACGAGCATCTGGTTGAGCGTCTGCTCACGCTCGTCGTTTCCGCCGCCCATACCGGCACCGCGGTGACGGCCGACGGCATCGATCTCGTCGATGAAGATGATCGCCGGGGCGTTCTCCTTCGCCTGGTTGAACAGGTCGCGCACGCGAGAGGCGCCGACGCCGACGAACATCTCGACGAAGTCGGATCCCGAGATCGAGTAGAAGGGAGCGCCGGCCTCGCCCGCGACCGCGCGGGCGAGCAGGGTCTTGCCCGTTCCGGGAGGGCCGTACAGGAGCACGCCCTTCGGGATGCGGGCGCCGATGGCCTGGAACTTCGCGGGATCCTGCAGGAACTCCTTGATCTCGTGGAGCTCCTCGATCGCCTCGTCGGCACCGGCGACGTCGGCGAAGGTGACCGTCGGGGTCTCCTTGTTCACGAGCTTCGCCTTGGACTTGCCGAACTGCATGACCTTGCTGCCGCCGCCCTGCATCGACGACAGCAGCCACCAGAAGAGCAGGCCGAGCAGGACGAGCGGGAGGAGGAGGGAGAGGATGCCGTCGAACCAGGTCGCACGCGGCACGGCGTCGTTGAAGCCGTCCTTGAGGTCGGCGGCGTTGATCGCCTTCACGACCTCCTCGGCGCGAGCATCGACGTAGTAGAACTGGACGTTCTCGGAGCCTTCGAAGGCCTTGGAGAGCGTCATGTCCACGCGCTGGTCGCCGTCCGTGTTCACGACCTCGGTCACGGTCTTGCCCGAGAGCAGCTCGAGACCCTCCTGGGTCGTGATCTGCTTCGGAGCGCCGAGGTTCGAGATCAGGAGGAAGCCGCCGAACAGCAGCAGACCGATCAGAGCGACGTAGATCAGCGGATTCCGCGTGAGCTTCTTGACATCCATGGTCGGATCAGCGTATCGCGGGAGCGCTAGGTGCCTGCTGTGCGTTCACCCACGGCGTACCGTTCGACACGCTCGGCAGCCACCGGGTGGCTGCGCGTGTCAGCTGTAGACGTGGGGCGCGAGCACGGCCACGTCGCGGAGGTTGCGGTAGCGCTCGTCATAGTCGAGTCCGTAGCCGACGACGAAGTCCGTGGGGATGTCGAAGCCCACGTACCGGCAGTCGATGTGCACCTTCGCCGCCTCGGGCTTGCGCAGCAGAGCGAGCACCTCGATCGACGCGGCACCACGCGAGCCGAAGTTCTCCAGCAGCCAGCTCAGGGTGAGACCGGAGTCGATGATGTCCTCGACGATCAGCACGTGCTTGCCGTTGAGATCGGTGTCGAGGTCCTTGCGGATCTGCACGACGCCGCTCGACTTCGTGCTCGCGCCGTAGCTCGAGACGGCCATCCAGTCCATCGGCGCGTGGAACGGCAGTGCACGCGCGAAATCGGCCATGACCATGACCGCTCCCTTGAGGACTCCGACCAGGATCAGGTCCTTGCCCGCGTAGTCCTCCGCCACCTCGGCGGCGAGTTCATCGAGCTTGGCGAGGATCTCCTCCTCCGTGACGAGGATCTGGGCAAGGTCGTCCTGGATTTCCGCGGCGCGCATGGATCGATTTTAGGCGACGTCTGTCGATGCTCGGTCCCCGGCCCCTCGACGCCCCCGCAGTATTCCGGTAGAGCGTCCTGGTCCCGCACTACTCTGGGCGGTGAGACGGGCTGACGCCCACCGACGGAAGGAATCTCCATGGCTCTCGACGACATCCTGAAGCAGGTCCCGATCGACGACATCGCCGCGAAGCTCGGCGTCTCGCGCGAAGAGGCGAAGACCGCGGTCGAACAGGGCGGAGCGGTGCTCCTGGGCGGACTCGCGAAGAACGCCTCCACCACCGAGGGCTCCTCTGCGATCGAGAACGCGCTGAAGCGGCACGAGGGATCCACCGGCGCCGCCTCCGTCGACGACATCGATCAGGCGGACGGCGGCAAGATCGTCTCGCACATCCTCGGGTCGGAGAAGGACGAGGTCACGCAGAAGCTCACCGAGTCGGAGAAGACCCCAGGCATCGACTTCGGCAAGCTCCTCCCCATCCTCGCTCCCATCGTCATGGGGCTCATCGCCAACGCGACCAAGAAGAAGACGCCGCAGGGCGGCACCGCCGAGGCCGGGCAGGGTGGCGGGATCGGCGACGTGATCGGCGGGATCCTCGGCGGCGGGAACTCGTCGTCGGGCGGTGGCGGCATCGGCGACATCCTCGGGGGCATCCTCGGCGGCGGGAAGTCCTCCTCCGGCGGTGGCGGCATCGGCGACATCCTCGGCGGACTCCTCGGCGGCAAGAAGTAGGCACGACGGGCCGGGCGGGCGACGCGTTCGCTCACCCGGCTCGACCGCGCTCGCCCGGCTCAGCGAGCGGTGAAGACGATGCGTCCGCCGATGCGTGCCGCGGAGCACGCCGGCAGGTCGATAGGACCCTGACCTGTCCACCCGGTCGCGAGTCGCGCCACCTCGAGGGTCTGCAGCCGCGTCAGGCTCACTCCGAACTCGCTGTCGACGACGAGGCGGATGATGCGGTTGCGCAGAGCGGCGGGGTTCGCCGCGAGAGCGGCGGCGCTGACGGAGATGCCGGCCTCCGCATGCTCGACGATGTCCTCGATCGTCTCGTGGATCATGTCGTCGAACGCCTCGGCGTCCTCCCTCAGCTGCTCCGCGGTGCGGGCGAGGGCTTCGGCGATGCCCGGTCCGAGCTCCGCCTCCAGGACGGGCAGCACCCGATCCCGCACGCGCACGCGGGCGAATCGGTCGTCAGAGTTGTGCGGGTCGTCCCAGACGTCGAGGGCGGATGCTGCGCAGAACGCCCGCGTCGTCGCGCGCCGCACCCCGAGAAGGGGTCTGATCCAGCGGAGTCCGTCGTCGTCCGTCCGCGTCGGCGCCATTCCCTGGAGGCTCGTCGCCCCGGACCCGCGAGCGAGCCCGAGCATCACCGTCTCCGCCTGGTCGTCGAGGGTGTGCCCGAGCAGGACGCCGACGGCTCCGACATCCCGCGCGGCATCGGCGAGAGCCCGATACCGCGCGTCCCGCGCCGCCGCCTCCGGACCGCCGTCCGCACCCACGTCCACGCGCGTCACCCGCGCTCCGAGCCCGAGGGTCTCGGCCGCCTGCGCGGCACGCGCGGCCACGGCATCCGACCCGTCCTGCAGACCGTGGTCGATCGTGACGGTCTCGGCCCCGAGGCCGAGCTTCGGCGCCTCGAAGCCGGTCGCGGCAGCGAGTGCGAGCGAGTCGGCTCCTCCGGACAGGGCGACGACGACCGTCGATCCCTCGGGAAGCTCGGCGAGCGCGGAGCGCACGGCGAGGCGGATCTCGGCGATGGCGGGTGAGAGCGACGGCACGGTTCCACGGTAGACGACCTCGGCCCTCGGGCTGACGGGGCGGGCGGGCTCCCTTCCCCCGCGGTGCTGCGCGCCCTAGCCTGATGCCGTGTCCACCGATTCCCCGCAGGCCAGGCTGAGCCCGGAGCGCTTCACCGCATTCGTCGACGCGGTCGTCGCCATCGCGATGACCCTGCTCATCCTGCCGTTGATGGAATCCGCGTCGGACGCCGCGGACTCGCGCATCACGACCCTGGAGTTCCTCGAGGAGCATCGGGGGCAGCTCGTCAGCTTCGCGCTGAGCTTTCTGCTGATCGCGACGTTCTGGATGGAGCACCACCGCGTCTACAGCCGGGTGCACCGGATCACGACGCCGCTGGTCTGGATCAACGTGATCTGGCTCTTCACCATTGTCTGGCTGCCCGTGGCCACGGCGATGATCGGGCAGCTGCCGCCCGACGCCCTGCAGTCCGTCATCTATATCGGAACGCTGCTGGCCACGCAGGTGATCACGCTGGCCGCGAAGTGGTACCTGCTGCGGCACCGCGATCTCAGCGACCACCCGAGCGGTGCACTGACGGGAGGCATCCTCGGCGACGCCGCCTCGGCGATCCTCTTCATGCTCGCGCTCGCGCTCGCCGTCACGGTACCGTCGATCGGCTACTTCTCCCTCCTTCTCGTCGCCCTCACCGCGCCCGTCGCTCACGTCCTCCAGCGCATCCTGTCGCGCGCGTCCCGCGGGTAGGCTAGTGCGCGGCATCCAACCGTCTTTCTGAGGAGCACACACGCATGGGCGCACACGACGCCGTCATCGAGATCCCGCGCGGCAGCCGCGTGAAGTACGAGGTCGACCACGAGACCGGACGAGTGCACCTCGACCGTGTGCTCTACACGACGTTCGGCTACCCGGCCGACTACGGCTACTTCGACAACACCCTCGGCGAGGACGGCGACCCGCTCGACGTGCTCGTGCTGCTCGACCACGCCATCTACCCGGGCGTCGTCGTCGAGGTCCGTCCCGTGGCCGTGCTCAAGATGAGCGACGAGGCCGGTGGCGACGACAAGCTCGTCGCCGTGCTGTCGAAGGACCCCCGCTGGGCCCACATCCAGGACATCGGCGACGTCGCGGAGTACACGAAGAAGGAGATCGAGCACTTCTTCGAGCACTACAAGGACCTCGAGCCCAACAAGTGGGTCAAGGTCGACGCATGGGGCGACGCCGCCGAGGCGCAGCGCATCCTCGACGAGGCCATCGTGCGATTCGGCGAGCAGGGTCACTGACCCGCATCGATCCGCAGGGCCACCCAGCCCGTCGATCGGCCGATGAGCCTGTCGAAGCGAAGACCCCCGGTCCGCTCAGCGGCCGGGGGTCTTCTGCGTGGCGGGAGGAGTGCGGGTCAGACCGAGACGCCCCTGCCGGCCATGAAGGAGATCGGGTTCGTGTACGCCCCGTTGATGTAGACCTCGAAGTGCAGGTGGCAGCCCACCGAGGCTCCGGTGTTGCCCGCGTAGGCGATGACCTGGCCCGAGCTGACCCACTGGCCGTTGCGCACGGCGAATCCGCCCGGCTTGATGTGGGCGTACCCCGTGGCGATGCCGCCGCCGTGCTGGATGCGGATGTAGTTGCCGTAGTTACCCTTGGGGCCTGCGTAGTCGACGGTGCCCGACTGGGCGGCGAAGATCGCCGCTCCGCAGCCGTTCGCGAGGTCGACACCGTAGTGGTAGCCGGAGCAGGCTGCGCACGGCTTGGGACGCGAGCCGTATCCGGCGCTGCGGTACCCGCCATGCGGTCGCACCCAACCTCCGGTGCCGCCGCCACCGCCCCCGCCGCCGCCACCACCGCCACCGCCACCTGCGGCTGCTGCGGCCGCGGCTGCCGCTGCGGCAGCCGCCGCCTCGGCCTCGCGGCGCTTGCGCTCCTCTTCGGCACGGATGCGCTCGCCCTCCTGGTAGGCGGCGACCGTGGTGGCCGTCTGGTCGCGCAGCGCGGCCAGCTGGGCCTGCATCGTGGCGAGGTTGGCGGACTGCTCGTCGAGCGCTGCCTGGGCGGCGTCCGCCGCCTCCTGCGCCGCGATCATCTTCTGCTCGGCGATCTGCTGAAGACGGTCGCGCTCGGTCCTCGCGACGACGGCCTGGTCGCTGAGCGACTGGGCGGCATCGCGCGCGGCGGCGGCCTTGTCGCGCACCGTCTGGTTGTACTGGTAGACCTTGTCCATCGTGCCGAGGCGCGACAGGAGTTCGTCGGCATTGTCGGCGGACCCGGAGAAGAACAGCTCGAGCGCCGTGTCGTCGCCGCCGTTGCGGTACAGCTGCGCCGCGAGCTGAGCGGCCTTGCGGGTGGCCTCGTCTGCCACCGCGGCCTGGGCGTCGGCCTGCCCCTGCAGTTCCTCCGCGGCGGCGATCGCGTCGAAGTACGCCATCTGGGCCGCGTCGAACTCGGCACCGGCTGCTTCTGCGGCAGCCTGCGTCTCGGCGACCTTCTGCGTGAGCGCCTGGATCAGGCTCTCGATGCGCGTGATCTCCGCGGCCTTGGCGGACTCGTTGCGCATCGCGTTCTGCACGTCGTCCCAGCTGGGGTACGACGCGGCGTAGGCGGCGGTCACGCCCGAGGTGACACCGAAAGCACTGAGGGCGACGACGCTGAGTGCGCCGATCCCGAGCCCGAGGGCGCCTCGACGGCTGACGCCGCCCTTCTGCCAGAAGGCTCTTCCCTCGGCGGGCGTGGGCGCGCAGCCGCAGTCCTCGGACGCCGCCGCGGAGGCAGCATCCAGCGGAGAATGCTTGTCGGTCACACGGCCCCTTCCGCCGGATTCACACTTGCCACACTAACAACAACATTCACATCAGCAACAGGTGCGATGTCGTTGCCTTCGGCACGGCGATCGACTTCCATCCTCCTCCTGAACACGCCCGGGAAGTGGCAGGCTCGCCCTCGATTCGCATTTTGGCTGACGGATCCCTTATGCTTGAGCGTCGGCAAGGAAGTCCCCCGGGACAGACTTCGGCCCCATCGTTTAGCGGCCTAGGACGCCGCCCTTTCACGGCGGTAGCACGGGTTCGAATCCCGTTGGGGTCACTCCTTCCGATACAATTGAAAACAAGTATGGCCCTGTAGCGCAGTTGGTTAGCGTGCCGCCCTGTCACGGCGGAGGTCGCGGGTTCAAGTCCCGTCAGGGTCGCTCTAAGCGACAGGCCCTTTTCTCGAAGAGGGCCTCTCGTCTAGGTGCGACAGGTTCGCCGGTCGCACGGCTCTGTAGCTCAGTTGGTAGAGCGCACGACTGAAAATCGTGAGGTCACGGGATCGACGCCCGTCGGAGCCACAGGGTGATCATTACAATCACCTTAGAAACCCTCGCCTAGCTTCTACATGGCGGGGGTTTTGCTTTTCCCTGGCCCGACTCGAGCACCGGGAGTGCCGCACGAGGATCATCCGCCAGACGGATGCCGATACCTCGCACGCACGATGCCTCCGCGCTCCCCGCCGACGAGGCTGGACGCATGAATGCTCGTGTCGCTTTCTTCGCCCCCGCCCTGATCCTCGCGGGGATGCTGTCTCTGACCGGATGCTCCGCCTACGACAGCCTCGTCCACAAGCAGGCGACATCGTCGTTCGAGGATGTCGCGGCCTTCGATGAGCGCGCGGAGGTCGACGCGGACTGGCTCCCCGCCGACGCCGGCGAGATCACCGTGCGGACGTCGACGCTCGAGGATGCCGCCGAGGCGGTGGTCCTGCTCACGAGCGACTCCGCGCTCCCCGACGGCTGCGTCGAGGTGGAACGGTTCTCGGCACCCGCCTGGGCGCTCGACGACGCACCGGACCCGTACGCCGCGGAGACGGTCTTCGCCTGCGGCGACTGGAGCGTGATGTCCACCGGCGACGGCTGGTACGGCTGGACGCCGAACTCGGAGGAGGAGCGGAGCGCCGCATCCGCGGAGTGACTTCTCAGCCTTGGGGCTTCACCCCTTCGCTATACCGTCTCGGGCCGCTTCTTCCTGAAGGGACGAGCGGGCGTGTGCGGGCCGTCCCACACCGTGATGACACCCCAGGCAGCCGCCGCCAGCGGCACCGACAGCACCGCACCGACGATGCCCCCGAGGATCGTGCCGGCGGTCAGGGCGAGCAGGATGACGAGAGCGTGCAGCTTGAGCGACCGGGCCATCACGACCGGCTGCAGGAAGTTGCCCTCCAGCTGGTTCACCAGCACGACGATCCCGACCACGATCAGAGCCGCGACGGGGCCGTGCGTCACGAGTGCCACCAGAGCCGCGAGAATGCCCGCTGCAGTGGCGCCCACGAGCGGGATGAACGCCGTCAGGAAGACGATGACCGAGAGGGGCAGCGCGAGGGGGATCTGCAGGATCGCGAGGCCGATGCCGATGCCAATCGCGTCGGCCGCGGCGATGATCGCGGTGCCGCGGATGTAGCCGCCGAACACCTCCACCGACTTGTCGCCGATGCGGCGGGCACGGGCGTAGCTCTGGCCGGTGAACGGACGCAGCATGAACTCCCAGATGCGCGGTCCGTCCTTGAGGAAGAAGAACAGCACCACGATCATCAGCAGGAGGCCCGTGACGAAGCTCGCGGTGGCGGAGACTCCCGCGAGAGCGCCGCGTCCGAAGGACGCGCTCGTGAGGAAGTCGGTCACGCTGGCCCACACGTCGTCGAGGTTGACCGCCTCGAGGTCGAACGGCAGAGTGTCGAGCCACGCGGTCACCTGGACGATGCCGTCCGTGGCGGATTCGACCAGGTCATCCCACTGCGAGCGCACCGTGAGGACGATCACCCAGACGACGGTGCCGAGGATCGCGATGATGGTGATGAGAGCTATCCAGGTGGCGAGGATCGACGGGACACCACGTCGGCGCAGGAAGCTCACGACGGGATGGATGGCGCAGGCCAGCACCAGTGCGATCGTCACCGGGATGAACACGAGCGACAGCTGCGTGACCACGAGGACGCCCACAGCGACCACGGCGAGGACCGCGAGGATCTGCACGCTGCGTGTGGCGACGACACCGAATCCCCGCGACCACAGTCGCGAATCCGGTGGTCGTACGATCACCGGCGTCTCCGGCTGGCGGAACAGTCCCCACATGCGTTCTTCCCCTCACCGGCGCCGTGTGCGTCGTGTGCGTCGTGACAGCAAATCTAGCAATCCGTCGGCCCATTCCCCTCAGGTCTTCCGAGTCCGATGGAGGGAGTCCGTCGAGCCTGTGGGGCATTCCTTCTATACGTGCGCGCGTACCGCCCGCTTCTCATATGCGCAACCCCCGCGGGCGTCCACGCGGGCGATCCAGGCCGGCGCTGGATCCCAGGATATTGATATGCCCCATAGGACCTCCATCGCCGTAGAGTTTCATGTATGGGAATGGAAGTACCCGTCGCGTCTGGGGCGCAGCGGAACCTCGGCGCCGAAGAGCTGTTCCGCCGTCTGGCGACTCTCATCGCCGACGGCACCTACGCACCGGGTGAGCGACTCAGCGACAAGACCATCGCCGAGGACCTCGGCGTCACCCGCACACCGGTGCGTGAGGCCGTGCAGCGCCTCGCGCGGGCCGGCTTGATGGAGGTGCACGCCAACCGCTACTCGATGGTGACCGACATCACCGACGAGCGCTCCCGCGTGACGCGGGAGTTCGCCGCGGCGCACGGCGAGGAGATCATCAGAGAGGCCGCGCTCGCGCTGTCCGACCGCGACCTCGAGCTCGCCAGCGAACTCATCCGCGACGCCATGGACTCGGTCGAGACCGGCAAGGGATGGATCGAGGCCCACGTCGCGCTGTTCACGTTCCTCACGGAGCGGGCTCTCAACGACCTGTACCGCCTGCTGCTCAGCGACTTCTGGTACCTCGTGTTCCGCGACCTCTATCTCGGAGAGCCCCGGGCGAACACCCGCGAGTCGCTGGAGGAGCTCGAATCGGCGATGCGTGCCCGCAGTGCGACCGCCGGGATCAGCGCGGTCCGGCGCATGCTGTCGCTCAAGTAGACGCTCGCTGACCGGGCGGCGCCGAGACGCTTGGTCCCGGTCCTCCATGCCCGAACATGGAGGACCGGAGCAGCCGACGAGAAGGTCCGCACGCGTACCCACCCCCATGTGAGTGCCTGAGACCGAGAGAGAACTCGAGGGCACCGTCTGGTTCGACCGACGCAGAGCGCGTGATCGCGGCTCGTTGTGTCTCCAGCGTAGGTCGCGCGACCCCCGCGACCCTCATCCGAGCCGAACCGTTGACTGACGGCGGCTCCGCTGCTATGCGGCTGAGCATCTTGCGCCGCCTACCCGTAGGTTGGGGAGGTGGACAGCCCGCTCCTCTACATCGCCCTGATCGCCGTCGTCATCGTGCTGGCGATGCTCCTCCCCCGATGGGTTCGGAGATCGTCGGCGACGGCCGCGGACCGGGAGGAGCGACGGCTCACCGAGCCCCGCACTGCCGCGGCGCTCGACACCCTCGGCACGACCCTCGTGGTCCTCGCCCCCGAGCCGGTGGTCCGCGAACTCGTCGACTCGATCGCGCTGCAGCATCCGCGCGCGTTCACCCCACTGCCCGACGGCACCTACGGCATCCGTTTCGCGGAGCCCGACGATGCCGTCGCGCGGCTCGTCGAGGTCGACGGCGGCACCCGACTCGAGGTCGTGCGGTTCCGCGAGTACCCCGGGATGCCGAACAGCTGGGGGTTCTGGTCCGAGCTCCGCGACCGGGTGCAGTCGGGGGCGCGCGAACGAGCGATCGAGACGACGGAAGGATCCCCGCTCCGCTTCGACCGCGGGTCCGGTGCAGATCCGGTCTGGACCGCCGTCGAAGACGGCTGAACGAGGGACTCAGTCCGCGCTGTCCTCCGCGTTCACGTCCGGCTCGCGCGCGTCCTCGTCGTTCCCATGCGGATCGCTCGAGCCCGCATCCTCGAGCTCGCTGATCCCCTCGTCGACACCGTCGACCTCATCGGGGTGGAAGGGGCCCGAGTCCTCGGGGTACGTCTTCGGATCCGACATCCTGATCTCCTCTGGTTCGTGGGCACCCAGCATCGCGCGCTCCTCCCTCTCTGCACAGGACTCTTGACAGGCGGGCGCCACGATGCCACCGCACATCTCCAGGCGTCCGAAGCTAGGCTTGTCAGCGCGCCTCCTCCGCGAACCTGCCGTCCCGTGGACCGCGCACCCTCCTCCTTCGGCCCGCGTGAGCCCTCCGGTCAACGTCACGGCCCTGCCAGAAAGGCTGACCATGAGCGAAACACCCTCCGACGACCGCACTCCGGACTTCTTCGACAAGCTGATCGACGCTGACCCTCGTGAGCAGTCGGGCGGCTTCACCGCCTCCTTCCGCGGCTACGACAAGGCCGAAGTGGACTCGGCGATGAGCGCGCTGCGCAACCAGCTGCAGCAGGCGAAGGCCGACCTCGCCTCCGCGGAGGCCCGTCACGAGGACACCGTCGAGGAGATTCGCGACGAGGCTCGGGCTGCTCGAGAAGAGATCGAGGCCGAGCTGACGGCGGTCAAGGCGAAGGCGGCAGAGACGGAGCAGCAGGTCGCGACCCTGACGAACGAGCTCGTCGACACCCCGCGCGCAGACGGGCAGGAGGCGCCGTCGCGTGAGCAGTTCGAGGCGATTCTGCGAGTCGCCGAAGAGCAGGCGAACGTCCTGATCCAGAACGCCGCCGTGCAGGCCGACCGCCTCATGGCCGCCGCCCGCGAAGAGGTCACCGCGCAGCGTGCCGAAGCGGACGCCGACGTCACGCGCATCATCGCCCAGGCTCAGCACGACGCCGACCAGGTCCGTCTCAGAATCGAGACCGAGTACACGGCCCACGAAGCGACCATCGAGCGCGAGGCCGCGCATGCCGCCGAGCGCGTGCACCAGGCGACGCAGGAGGCCACGGCCATCCGCACCGAGGCCGAGAAGGGCGCCGCGGCGCTCCGCTCGCTCGTCACGCGGGAGACCACTCAGCTCCGGGCGGATGCCGAGCGCGAGGTGCGCGAGATGAACGCCCGCGTCCTCGAGTTCGAGGAGACGCTGACGCGCCGCCAGGACGACGCGCAGCAGGAGTTCCTCGTGCTGCACAACCAGGCGGTCGCGCACGCCGAGCGCATCACCACCGACGCGAACGAGCAGGTCGCGGCATCGCTCGATCACGCGCAGCGGATCTCGGGCAAGGCCGACGACTACGAGCGCCTGATGCGGTCGCAGGCGCAGACGATCGAGGCCGACGCGCAGGTACGGGCGCGGGACACTCTGGAGCGCGCTCGCGTGAAGTCGCAGAAGATCGTCGACTCCGTCACCTCGCACACCTCCACGGTGCTCCGAGACGCCGAGGACCACGCCCGTCAGCTGCGCTGGCAGCAGCAGCAGCTCGCCAGCTTCATGGCCGAGGTGCGCGAGCTGATCCGCCCCGACGGCATCTTCAGCGACGAGCAGTCGACGACCGTCGCCTCCTCCTCTCCGGCCGCGCCCGCTGCGGCGAGCGCAGCCGCTGCGGCCACGGCCGGTGCCGATGCCGAGCTCGCAGACGACGCCGACGACCTCGAGACCGTCCACGCCGAGGTGATCGACGACGACGAGGACACGGCGGGTTCTGACGAGTTCCGCGGCGACGAGGCCCTCGACGACGAGATCCTCGATGAGAACGCGGAGACCATCGACGGCAAGATCACGATCGAGGTCGTCGAGTCCGACGACAAGGCCACCCGCTGAGCATCCGCCTCTGACAGCCGAGGGCGCGAGCGGACGATCCGCTCGCGCCCTCGTGTCATGGCCGCCGGCATCCACCGGTCGGTGGATGCCGCGGTCCGCCGCCCGACCGCTACCGCTGACGCCCCCCGCACTGGGACGCTGGGATGCATGACAGACAGCGTGATCGAGGTCCGAGACCTCCGCAAGCAGTACGGCGGCTTCGTCGCGGTCGACGGCATCAGCTTCGACATCCGTCGCGGCGAGACGTTCGCGCTGCTCGGGCCCAACGGCGCAGGCAAATCGACGACGATCGAGATCCTCGAGGGCTACCGCCATCGCACGTCCGGCGAGGTCCGGGTGCTGGGGGTGGATCCGCAGCGCGGCGGTCTCGACTGGAAGGCGCGCCTCGGCATCGTGCTGCAGTCGACCGGAGAGGCGGGGAGCTTCACGGTACGAGAGCTCCTCACCGAGTTCGCGGGCTACTACCCTCGCCCCCGCGACATCGACGAGGTCATCGCCGCGGTCGGGTTGGAGGACAAGCAGCGCACCCGAGCGGGCAGGCTCTCGGGCGGTCAACAGCGCCGACTCGACGTCGCGCTGGGCATCATCGGCCGACCCGAGCTGCTCTTCCTCGACGAGCCCACCACCGGCTTCGATCCCGAGGCGCGGCGGCAATTCTGGGAACTCATCCGCTCGCTCAAGGCCGAGGGGACCAGCATCCTCCTCACGACGCACTACCTCGACGAGGCCGCCCAGCTCGCCGACCGCGCTGGGGTGATCACCGGGGGCTCGCTCGTCGCGATCGGGCCGATGGACGAGCTCGGGGGCGCCGAGGCCCGCACTCCGCTGGTGCGCTGGCGTGATGCCGACGGGACACTGCACGAGCGCCGGACGTCTACGCCGGGCGCACTGGTCGCCGGGCTGCTGCGCGCCGAGGGCGAGCCGGAGGCCCTGGAGGTGGTGCGCCCCACGCTGGAGGACGTCTACTTCGAGCTCATTCGCGAGCATGCCCCCACCGTCGTGGAACCGGATGCGTCGGCGACCGGAACGGCGCAGATGCGAACCGCCGCCGACGACAGCACCATCGACCTGAAGGAGTCGGCATGACCGCCGTGACCACGCCCGTCCGCTTCGGGCTCCTGCGCACCATCCGTCTGGGCGTCCGCAGGATCGGCTTCGAGCTGCGCCAGTACTTCCGTGCCGGAGACCAGGTCTTCTTCACCTTCCTGTTCCCGACCGTGATGTACCTGATCTTCGCGACCATCTTCACCGGCGACGTCGGCCAGGGCGCCGACGCCGTCAGCATGGCGACCTACTACCTGCCCGGTCTCGTGGCCGGTGGCATCTTCCTCTCGGGCGTGCAGGGGCTGTCGATCGAGATCGCCGTCGAGAAGAGCGACGGAACCCTGAAGCGCCTCGGCAGCACCCCGATCTCCCCCGCGACGTACTTCATCGGGAAGATCGGCGAGGTGTTCGTCACGGCGATCCTGCAGATCGCCCTGCTGCTCACGGTCGCGGTGGTGCTCTACCAGGTGGAGCTGCCGTCGGATGCCGCAGCCTGGGGCCGGTTCGCGTGGGTGTTCGTGCTCGGGCTGCTCGCCTGCGCGCTGCTGGGCGTCGCCCTGTCGTCCGTGCCCCGGAGCGGCAAGACCGCATCCGCCGTCGTGATCCCCGTGGTGCTGCTGCTCCAGTTCATCTCGGGCGTCTACATCGCGTTCTCGTCACTCCCCGAGTGGTTGCAGAACGTCGCCGGTGTCTTCCCCCTGAAGTGGATCGCCCAGGGGATGCGCGCCGCGATCCTTCCCGATTCGTTCGCAGCGGCCGAGCCGGGCGGCGACTGGGACCTCGGCCTCGTCGCTATCGTGCTCGCGATCTGGCTCGTGGCCGGGGTCATCCTCAGCCGGGTGACCTTCCGCTGGATCCGCCGCAACGGATGACGTCGCCGCGGCATCCGTCCGCTCCCCTCGGTCCGTCGTCCTTCGGGCGTCGCGGCGAGGGGAACGGTGGGAGAGTGGGTCGTATGAGCAGCATCATCCGCCGGGAACGCCTGGGGTGGGACATCGCCTCCGCCGCCCTGATCCTCGCGGTGGCCGGGCTCTCCTTCGCGATCCCCGAGAGCTTCCCGGGGTCGCGCTGGGCGATGATCGGCATCGCCCTCGCGGTGTTCCTCGTATACGCCTGGGGAGCCCGTCCCTACGTGGGCATCCACGAAGGGATCGAAGATCCCTCTCCCTGGGTATCCGCGGTGCTGCAGGTCCTGATGATCGGGCTCCTTGCTGCAGGGGTGCTGATCGAGCCGAACATGCTGCTCCTGCAGACGCTGATCCTCCCGCTGATCTGGATGACCTCGCGCTCGACGACGCAGGCGATCCTCGTCACCGTCGGGACCGGTGTCATCGTCGCTCTGGCCTACGCCGCGTGGGGCGGGCTGACCGACGACTCGTTGGCCGGCGGGTTCCTCACCGCCGGGCTGTCGACCGCGTTCAGCCTGGCGCTCGGACTGTGGATCACCCGCATCGCCGAATGGGGCGCGGAGCGGCAACGGCTGCTCGCCGAACTCACCGCTGCGCAGACGGGACTCGAGACCGCGAGCCGCGAGGCGGGAGCGACGGAGGAACGGGCGCGTCTGGCGAGAGACGTCCACGACACGATCGCACAGAGTCTCACCAGCATCGTCATGCTCGCCGAGCGCGCGCGACTCGACGGCTCGCCCGCGGCGCTGGAGCTGATCGAGGACGCCGCGCGCGAAGCCCTCGTCGAGACACGAGCCCTCGTCGCCGTCACCTCGCCCGCGCACTCGGCGGACTCGCTCCGAGACGCCCTCCGTCGTCTCGGCGACCGCTTCGCTCGCGAGACGGGCATGCAGGTCGAGGTGAGGGCGTCGGATGCGGCGCTGCCGCGGGACGTGCAGGTGGTGCTGCTGCGCTGCGCTCAGGAGGGACTCGCCAACGTCCGCAAGCACTCCGGAGCGGGTGCCGCATCGATCGACCTCACCGTCTCGGATGGCGCGGAGCTGCGCATCCGTGACGATGGACGGGGTCTGGGCGGCGTGTCGATCGAGGAGGACCGCGGATTCGGCCTCGCCGGCATGAGGGAGCGCGTCGCACTCGTCGGCGGAACCCTGGTCATCGCGGACGGTGCCGAACGCGGTACGGATCTCACCGTCCGGATCCCGCTGCCGCGCTCGCGCGTCCCCGCGCCGGCGCCCACACTCACGCCCGCCCGCGCAGAGGAGACCGCATGATCCGCGTCATCGTCGCCGACGACCATCCCGTCGTCCGTTCCGGCATCGTCGGGCTCATCGCCCTCGACGCCGGGCTGGAGGTCGTCGCGCAGGCGTCTGACGGCGCGGAGGCGGTGGACCTCGCAGCACGGCTGCACCCGGACGTGGTGCTGATGGACCTGCGGATGCCGGGCACGTCCGGCATCGAGGCGACGGCGCGCATCACCGAGGAGCTGCCCGAGGTGCGGGTGCTGGTGCTGACGACCTACGAGACCGACGACGACATCCTGGGCGCGATCGAGGCGGGGGCGAGCGGCTACCTGCTGAAGGCCGCACCGCACGAGGAGATCGTCGCCGGCATCCGCTCTGTCGCGGAAGGGCATACGGTGCTCGCGCCCGCCATCGCCGCCACGCTCGTGAGCCGCATGCGCTCCGACCGGCGCGAACGCCCCGCGCTCAGCGCCCGGGAGCTCGAGGTGCTGCGACTGGTGGCTGCCGGGCGCAGCAACCCTCAGATCGGACGCGACCTGTTCATCGGCGAGGCGACCGTGAAGACCCATCTTCTGCACGTGTTCGAGAAGCTCGGTGTGTCGGACCGTACTCGCGCGGTCACCCTCGCCCTGGAACTCGGGATCCTCTAGACGTCTCGCAGCCGGGACGACGCGCACCCAGAAGGCTCGGGTGCGCGTCGCGGCTCAGGCGCGACCGAATTGTGCGGATGCCGGGCAGTCGAACGGGTCGCGGGCCGCGAGGCCGACCCTGTTGAGGTACTCGATGACGATCGCGTACGACCGGCCGAGGCTCGTCTCGGTGTACGGCACGTTGTTCGCCGCGCAGTAGTCGCGCACGACCTCGCGCGCCTTGGAGAGATGCGGACGGGGCATGTTCGGGAACAGGTGATGCTCGACCTGGTAGTTCAGGCCGCCCATCAGCCAGGTCGCCCACCAGCCGCCGCGGATGTTGCGCGACGTGCGGACCTGCTTCGAGAAGAAGTCGAGGCGGGCGCTCGGGTCGATGATCGGCATGCCCTTGTGGTTGGGGGCGAACGATGCGCCCATGTAGACGCCGAACACCGCGAGCTGCACGCCCATGAAGGCGAAGGCCATGCCGAGCGGCAGCATGAGGAAGACGGGCACGAGGACGATCGCGAATCGCAGGGCGATCAGGCCGAGCTCGATCCAGCGGCCCTTGGCCTTCTTGCTGGTCACGAGGTGCTTGAGTCCGAGGAAGTGGAGGTTGAGTCCCTCGAGGGTCAACAGCGGGAAGAACAGCCACCCCTGCTTGCGGGTGATCATGCGGATCAGGCCGCGTGACTTCGCGGCGTCCGTCTCGAGGAAGGAGATCGTGTCGACCTCGATGTCCGGATCCTTGCCCACTTGGTTCGGGTTGCCGTGGTGCTTCGTGTGCTTGGAATCCCACCAGGAGTAGCTGATGCCGACGACGCCGGCGGCGAGGATCCGAGCCAGGCGGAAGTTCGCCGGACCCGAGCTGAGGATCTGGCGGTGCGCCGCCTCATGGGCGAGGAACGCCACCTGCGTGAGGATGATGCCGAGCGCCCCGGCCATGAGGAGCTGGAACCAGCTGTCACCGAGCAGGATGAATCCCGTGATGACTCCCCCGAGCGCGACGGCGATCCCGGTGGCCACGAAGATGTAGAACCAGCCCGCGCGCTGCAGCAGCCCGGTCTCGCGGATGACCTGCGACACCTGCTTGTAGGCATGTGCCATCGGGGGGATCTCGGCGTTTCCGGAATACGTCTGGCGTACCGGACCGAGGGTGGCGGCGGTCTTTTCGACCTGTGAAATGGAGATGGTGCTCTCCTGTCGATTGGAGCCCTTGAGCTGTGGAAGCCCAAGGCAGATCGCCCCACGCTTACCTCAGGCTAACCCGGCGCCTATGCGATTCGCGGAATACTTTCATACCCCTTGAGGATTCACAGGTCGCTTCTATGGAACGGTCAGGCCCGGGCCCGCCGCGGCCGTCGACGCAGAGCGCGCGGCAGCGTGAACGGGAAGGTCGACGGCCGCGTCTTCCGGGCGTGCGAGTCCTCGAGAGCGGACTGCGCGTCGTCGAGGGATGCGAAGGAGCCGAGGTCGACGCCGTGCTGGTCACGGACGAGATGGGCGCTGCCGTCGAACTCGACGAAACCGGCGAACTCGCCGGCACGCGTCGCGACGTGAACGTCGGTGTCGGCCTGCTTCCAGGTCAACGGATCGGAGGTGGAGAAGGTGGTCGTGCTCATGGTGATACTCATTGCTATGCGGCGGGCGCGCGCAGCGCTCCGCGAAGATGTGAGATCGAGGGCGGTTTCCACGCGCATCGACGTGCGTGGTCCGGAATGGCCCTGATCAGTGGCGACGTGGCGGCCTAGAGGGGGGCCATGACACACGCTGCTCCATCAGTCTAGCAGGTCTGCGCTATCGACGCCTGTCCACCGGCGGATGCAGCACCAGGACGACGACGATGACCACGAGCACACCGGCCGTGACCGCGACCGGGATGGGCAGGACGGGATCGAGCAGCACCACGAGCGCGCCGATCGGCATCACCGTGTTCACGACGCGATCCGCGTTGTCGCGGATCGCGATCCACCAGACGCCGAGCAGGAAGATCGCGATCGGGATCGTGACGGTGAACGACGCCGCGACGCTCGACAGGTGGCTCTCGTGGATGAGCACGTCGAGCTCGACCTCGATGCCGGCCGAGAACGCCGCGGCCGCCGCGAAGACGAGGTAGTGCGTATAGCCGTAGCGCAGGGACCGGCCGAACGAGGTGATCGCGCGGTGGTGAGGCGGCCAGAAGTAGATCCACCACAGCGATGCCGTGACCACGAGCGTGAGCACCGAGATGGAGATGAGCGGCACGAAGGAGTCCAGCTCGTTCCGCGCGTCGATGATCGCGTTGGCGGAGGCGAGCAGGCTCTCGCCCAGCACGATGAGGGTGAACAGCCCGTACCGCTCGGTGATGTGATGCGGGTGCCACGGGGTCTGCCTGCGGTACTCGGCGAACACCGGGACGCTCATCTCCACGAGCGCGAACACCACGAAGGCGACGAGCTGCAGCGGGCCCGAGGGGATGAGCAGGAACAGCACCCAGAGCACCTGCACGGCAGCGATGCCGAACGCGTAGCGACGGGTCGCGGACTTCAGCTCGCCCGCTCCGCGCGAGGCGCGGAGCCACTGGGCGATCATCGCGACGCGCATGACGAGGTAGCCGATGACGGGGATCGTGAAGTCGCCGTGCTCGAAGGCCGAGGGGATCCCGGCCGCGAGGACGAGCACGCCGCCCATCTGCACGAACGTCGTCACTCTGTACAACCAGTCGTCCGTGTCGAACGACGTCGCGAACCAGGCGAAGTTCATCCACGCCCACCACACCGCGAAGAACACCATCGCGTACGACGTGATGCCGTGCACGAAGTCACCGTGGCTCAGCGCATGGTGCAGTTGCGCGGAGGCGATGCTCACCGCCACCACGAAGACCAGGTCGAAGAACAACTCGAGCATGCTCGCCGACCGGTGCGGCTGAGCCGGGTCGCGCGGGAGCATGCGGCTCAAATGGAAACGAGGTGTCGTCGTAGCGGTCACGCGGTCAGAATATCGGCGCGGCCGAACTTGTCGTTCGGCATACCGAAATACCGTTTCCTCCACTCGCGAGAATTACCTTCCGCTGAACGATCCCTTCCGCTAGAGTGAACGAAGTCTGCAGTGCCTGCTGCCAGCACCACCGTGTGGGACGGTGAACGCAACCCGTGATGTGGGATCACGGATGCAGCAGGACCCGAGGGGTCGGGATGCAGACGATGCTGGGGACGTGGGGTCTCCGGTCTGGGGAAATTCTGGGGAAATCATGGCGCACTGGGGAATTCTGCGTACATACACGGCTCAAGGGGCCTCGGCATGACTTCCGTCGAGGATGCTCTGAGCATCACTCGCACGGGGTCGGTCTTCTCGCCGATCGCCGCACCGCGAGCCACCACCAAGTCGGTCACGCATACGGTGGTCACACCGCGCGTGTCCGCAACGCTGGAGCGACGCCGTCAGTGGGAACGGCGTTATCGGATGCGACTGCGGATCTCGGATGCCGGGGTCATCCTCTTCGCCGTCGCGATCACCGCAGCTGTTCAGCTGATGACCGGTGTCGCGGGGGAAGAGGCCCTGCGACACGGCATTCCGCTGGCCACGCTGTGGTATCTGATGCTCAGCGCTCTGCATACGCGTGATGCAGCGCTGTTCCGCGCCAGCGCCACCGAGTACCGCGGCGTGGTGCACGCCAGCGGGCTGGCCTTCGGGATCATGGCCATGCTCAGTGTCGTGCTCGGCTGGCGGTCGATGCAGCTCGTGCTGCTCGTCGGCCTGCCGCTCGGTGTCCTCGCGCTGCTCATCACCCGATGGATGTGGCGGCACTGGCTGACGGCGCAGCGTGCGCGGGGGCGGTTCGCCTCGCGCACGCTCGTCGTCGGCAACAGGGACGATGTCGAGTACGTGGCGCGAACCCTGCACCCGATCGGCGCCTCGGGGTATCAGGTGGTGGGCGCCACCCTCCTCGACGGCAACGCCCGTGACGTCGACATCGACGGCACGCACTTCCCCGTGATCGGCAACGTGAACTCGGTCGCCACCGTCGCGGCCGAGCTCGGGGCCGACACGATCATCGTCGCGAGCCGGCCGGAGGGCGAGCCGGACTTCGTCAAGAAGCTCAGCTGGCAGCTCGAGGGCACCGCGGCGGAGCTGGTCCTGTCGAGCCGCCTGACCGACGTCGCCGGCCCGCGGATCTCGTTCGCCGCCGTCGAGGGGCTGCCGCTCATCCAGGTGCAGATCCCCACGTACGAAGGCGGTCGCCACGTCCTCAAGCGTGCGCTCGACATCGCGGTCGCCTCGGTCGCGCTCATTCCGATCGCGGTGATCACGCCGTTCCTCGCGCTGCTCGTGAAGCTGGACTCGCCGGGTCCGCTGTTCTTCCTGCAGGAGCGGGTCGGGCGCGACGGACGCACCTTCAAGATCGTCAAGTTCCGCTCCATGAAGACGGATGCCGAGCAGCAGCTCGCAGCGCTCAAGGAGCAGAACGAGGGCGCGGGCCTCCTGTTCAAGATGAAGGACGACCCCCGGGTCACCCGCGTGGGCCGGATCCTGCGCAAGCTGTCGCTCGACGAGCTGCCGCAGTTCTGGAACGTGCTGGTCGGAGACATGAGCGTCGTGGGTCCTCGCCCGCCTCTGCAGAGCGAGGTCACGGCCTATGACGGCACGGTGTTCCGTCGGCTGTACATCAAGCCGGGCATCACGGGTCTCTGGCAGGTCTCCGGCCGCAGCGACCTGTCGTGGGACGAGAGCGTGCGCCTCGACCTCCGCTACGTCGAGAACTGGTCTGTGATGAACGACCTGCAGATCATGTGGCGCACCGCCAAGGCCATGGTGCAGCCCCGCGGGGCATACTGAGTCCATGAGCAAGGGGAATGCCCTCACCATCGCGATGGTGGGGACACGAGGGGTGCCTGCGGCATACGGCGGTTTCGAGACGGCCGTCGAGGAGGTCGGTCGGCGACTGGTCGATCGCGGTCACGACGTCGTCGTGTACACGCGCGGTTCCGAGACCCGCGAGAAGGAGTACCTGGGCATGCGCGTGGTGCACCTGCCCGCCGTTCCGGTGAAGCAGATCGAGACGCTCAGCCACACCGGTCTCTCCACCCTGCACCTCATGCTCGGGCGGCGGCCGGACGCCGCTTTCGTGTTCAACGCGGCGAACTCGCCGTTCCTCCCCCTCCTGCGGCTGCGCCGTGTGCCCACTGCGCTGCACATGGACGGACTCGAGTGGCGGCGCTCGAAGTGGGGCCCGCGAGGCAAGGCGTACTACCGCTGGGCCGAGCAGTTCGGCGTGCGCACGGCCGATGCGCTCATCGCGGATGCACCGGGCATCGCCGACTACTACGCCCACCAGTTCCATGTCCCGACCGAGATGATCCGGTACGGCGCTCCCCTCCTCGAGTCGGTCGCGGACGGGCGCATCGACGAGCTCGGACTCACCCCCGGCGGCTACCACGTCGTCGTCGCGCGCTTCGAGCCCGAGAACCATGTGCTCGAGATCGTCGAGGGCTACCGCCGCAGCGCGGCGACACGCCCCCTCGTCGTGGTCGGCTCCGCGCCATACAGCAGCGAGTACACGCAGCGGATCCAGCAGGCGGCACAGGGCGACGAGCGCATCCGTCTCGTCGGCGGCGTCTACGACCAGGAGCTGCTCGACGCCCTCTACTTCCACGCGCTCACCTACGGGCACGGGCACTCCGTCGGCGGCACGAACCCGTCGCTTCTCCGGGCGATGGGCGCGGGAACCGCAGTGATCGCCTACGACGTCGGCTTCAACCGCGAGGTCCTCAACGACCAGGGATGGTTCTTCTCCTCCCCCGCCGACGCGGCGCAGGCGTTCGAGGAGGCCGAGGCGGATGCCGGGACGACCGCACGCCTGGGAGACGCCGCGCGCGCCCGCGCGCGCGTCGCGTTCCGCTGGGACGACGTCGCCGATGCGTACGAGACGCTCGCCCGCTCCCTCGCCGCGAAGACGTCGATCCATTGTGTCGCCCGCAAGGCCCGGCGCGTGGCGGAAGAGTGGGACGCGCCGTCGGGCGTCGAGCGGTCACGTCGATGACCGCGGAGGGCACAGCCCGCGGCACGGTTCTCCTCGCGCATCCGGGTGCCGAGATGTTCGGCTCCGATCGGATGCTGCTCGAGAGCGCGACGGGACTCGTCGCCACCGGTCGCCGGGTCGTCGTGGCGCTTCCGAGTCGCGGTCTGCTCGACCAGGCGCTCCGGGAGGCGGGAGCGGAGGTCGTCGTCGTTCCGATGCTGGTGCTCCGCAAGACCCTGCTGTCTCCGCGCGGGCTTCCGATCCTCGTGCGCGACGCCGTCAAGGGATTCATCGCCGCGTGGCGTCTCATTGGGCGCCTGCGCCCCGAGGCGGTGTACGTGTCGACGATCATCGCGCCGCAGTGGCCGATCGTCGCGCGGATGCGGCGGACGCGGGCGGTCAGTCACGTCCATGAGGCGGAGGCATCGGGAAGCCGCCTCGTCAATCGCGTGCTCTACATGCCGCACCTGGCATCGACCCGCACCCTGGTGAACAGCCGTTTCAGCCTCGAGACGATTCGCGCCGCCCTGCCGTCGCTCGCACGGCGTGCGACCGTCGTGTACAACGGCGTCGCCTCCCCCGCCGAACCCACGGCACCTCGCGCGAGCGTCGACGGCCCGCTGCGGGTGCTCTACGTCGGCAGGCTGTCTCCGCGCAAGGGGCCCGACCTGCTGATCGATGCGGCGGCGCTGCTGAGAGAGCAGGGTCGTGACGTGACGGTCACGCTGTTGGGAGCGGTCTTCTCCGGCTACGAGTGGTACGAGCAGGAGCTCCGCGCCAAGGCCGACGCCGCGGGTGTCGATGTGGACTTCGCGGGCTTCCATCCCGAGATCTGGCCGTTCCTCGCTGAGGCGGACGTGCTGGTCGCTCCGTCCCGCGTGGACGAGCCCTTCGGGAACACCGCGGTCGAGGGGGTTCTCGCGAAGCGACCCGTCGTCGCGAGCGACAGCAGCGGCCTGCGCGAGGCGGCGGGCGGCTACGCGACGTCGCGACTGGTGCCCGCCGGCAGCGCCGAGGCCATCGCATCTGCCCTGGAAGACCTCGCGTCGGGGTGGGATGCCGTCGTCACCGGGGTCGACGGCAGCCGCGTCGAGGCGCTGCGCCGCCATGCGCCGTCCGCATACCGCGCCCTGATCGCCACTGCGGTCGTCGATGCCGTGCCGCACGCGGATGCATCCGGTCGCTGACCAGCGCGCCGCCGACGGGACGCACGTGAAGGCCGTGCGTCAGTCCGACGCCTCGACCGGCTGACGCGCGCCGTCCCAGGCGCCGGCGAACATCGTCACGGCGTCGGTCACGGTGCGGTAGACCTCGTCGTGCTTGCGGGTGTCGCCGATGTGGGCGTCGGGGATCGCGATGCCGTAGCTCGCGCGGAACGGCGAGAGACGGTGGCGACGGCGCTTCTCGGGGAGGTCCACGAGGCCGCGCTGGGCGTGCATCTGCACGGCAAGCTCGCGGAGGGTCGTGTCGGCGGCCAGGGGAGACAAGGCCCGTGCACCATACGCGGCCTCGACAAGGGTGAAGGTCTTCGGGCGCGCCTCCGGGGCGAGCATGGCGACCGCGGAGCGCTCCGCCTCGGATGCCGTGAGGATCAGGTCGGCCCGGTCGATGCTCTCCGCATCCAGGCGGGTGGCGACGTGCGCCTCCGCGAGGTCCGCATCGCCCGCCAGGGCGTCGATGCGCTCCTCGGTGAAGCGGCAGAGCGGGTCACCGGCGCGCGCCGTGACTCCGACGCTCGAGACCTCGATGTCGGGCAGCTCTCGACCGAGCAGGAAGGCTGCGAAGGGCGATCGACAGACGTTGGCCGCGCACACGACCAGCAGGCTGCCCTGCACTCCTTCAGACACAGCGGGAACTCCGACTCGGCTAGACTCTCGACAGGGGACAAGGGGTTATCTTAGTAGCCCTGCTTGGAGGGGACATGACGATCGGCGACTACGCGCGAGCCATCCTTCGCAGTTGGCTCGTGGTCGTGATCCTGGCAGCCGTGGGAGCTGCAGGCGGCTATGGACTCGCGAAGCTCACGCCGGACACCTATCGGTCGACGGGAGCCCTCCTCGTCACAAGCGATCGCGGTGACAGCACGTCCGAACTCGTCCAGGGCAGCGCCTACGTGCAGAACCTCGTCGCCACCTATGTGCTGCTCGCCCGCTCCGAGCTCGTGCTGCAGCCCGTGATCGACGAGCTCGACCTGGACACCACACCTCGCGCCCTCGCCTCGACGATCACCGCGTCGTCGCCGCTCAACTCGGTCGTCATCGAGGTCAGCGCGACCAGTCGTTCGCCGCGCCTCGCCGAGAAGATCACCGAGGCCGTGATGGAGAGTCTGGCGACGGTCGTCTCCCGCGACGTCGCGCCTCAGGCCGACGGACAGCCCACCGTGCGACTCACGGTGATCCAGAACTCCGACGAGCCTCGGTTCCCGTTCGCGCCGAGCACGCGGAACTACGTGCTGCTCGGCCTGCTGGGCGGGTTGGCTGTCGGCATCGCCTTCAGCGTCCTGCGCGCCTTCGCGTGGCAGACGGTCCGCAGCCGCGCCGACATCAAGCGGCTCACGGGCGTCCCGGTCCTCGGCGAGGTCGTGGAGACGCGACGCGGGACCCGCCTGTCGGCAGCCGTGTTGAAGGACCGCCTCGGCATCGAGGCCGAGTCCGTACGCGCCGTGGCGGCGAACCTCAACTTCCTCAAGGTCGACGGCGGGCTCAAGTCCGTCGTCGTCACCTCCGCGGCCACGGGTGAGGCCAAGAGCTCGCTCGTCATCGCTCTCGGCATCATGATCGCCGAGTCGTCGCGACGCGTGCTCCTCATCGACGCCGATCTGCGGAGCCCGTCGCTCGCCGATTACACGCAGCTCGACGGCGGCGTCGGGCTGACGAACGTCCTGATCGGAGAGGCCACCCTCGGCGAGGCCGTGCAGGAATGGGGCGCCGAAGGACTCAGCGTCCTCACGAGCGGCGCCGACGCCCCGAATCCGAGCCAGCTGCTCACCAGCCAGCGCATGACGGACCTCCTCGAAGAGGCTCGCGCCGAGTTCGACTTCATCCTCATCGACTGCGCGCCGCTGCTCGCGGTGACCGACGCCACCTGGCTCGGGAACCAGGCAGACGGCGCACTTCTCGCGGTGCTCTACGACAAGACGAGAACGCACAATCTCGAGAAGGTCGTCAGCGCTGCAGCGGTCGGTGGGTTGACCGTTCTCGGGGCCGTTCTGACGCGTGTTCCGCGTCGGGGAGTGAGCCGTTACGGGGTGGGCAGCTACGGCGCCCGGACGACCGCGGACAGCGGTCGACTGCGTCGGCGATAGCGCCGGACGAGGCGCCCGCGAAGCAGTCTCGGAAGCTGCCGCGTACAGCTTGCGCATAGCCTTTGCTTAGGTTACGTTCAGGTAACGGTCCAGCCGAAGATGCTACCTTCGGCGATGGCAGGGGGACCCCGATACGGAACTGCTCAGGAAATCTATGACTTTCGCGACCCATCCGAAACCCCACACCCGACGCTTCACCCGAATTCCCACCATCGCCGCCGTGGCCTTCGCCGTCACGGTCGCCGGAATGGCGGTCCCGACCGCCGCTTCCGCCGCAGAGACCGGCGCGTTCGCCGAGGATCACTTCGAGCGCGCGAGCACCGCCAGCTGGGGCGCCGCCCCCACCGGAGGAGCATGGTCGAGCATCAACCCACCGGTGCTCACATCCGCCGCAGGCGCAGGCGTCTTCCGACTGAAGCCATCGGCGTTCGCGGTCAACACCCTCGCCGCGGCACCGGAACTCGATTCCTCGGTCAGGTTCACGTTCTGGCCGTCCGAGCTGCCGAAGAGCGGGAACGGCGCGACCACGTCCGCCGTTCTGCGCGCTGCAGACGGGCACTCGTACCAGGCGCGAGCGCGCATCACGTCGTCCAACCGCGTCTCGATGACCATCAGCCGCTACGACGGCAGCACCTCGCGGGAGTCCGTGCTCGTGACCGACACCGTGCTGTTGCGCGACATCACGGCGAGCGATCGGCTCACGATCGAGTTCTCCGCGACCGGTGACACCGAGGTGTCCCTCGCCGCGCGGATCTGGAAGGTCGGCTCGACCGCGCCGGCATGGCAGCTCACGCACAAGGACCGCTCGGCGGAGCGCATCAGCCGAGCGGGTGCCGCCGGCGTCGGCGCCTATCTGTCGTCGGGCACCCAGGCCCTGGACATCATGGTGGACGACTTCACCGCGAGTCACGCGACCCCGCCGCAGCCGACGCCGACACCCCCGAAGCCGGCAGAGCCGTCCGTCCCGACGGTGCCGACGCAGCCCGCGCCGACCACACCCACCGCGCCCACCACGCCGACGGCACCCACGGCGCCCGCGACCCCGACGAACCCCGCGCCGTCGACGGCATCCGGCTCTGCCGCAGTCGGATCGACCAAGTACGCCGTACCCTCCGGTGCGCTGTACGTCACCGCGAAGGGAACGAGCTCCGGCAGCGGCACCGCGCAGTCGCCGTACGGCAGCCTGGCGCATGCTGTCGCCAAGGCTCCGGCCGGGTCGACCCTCGTCCTGCGAGGAGGCTCGTACCACGAGACGGTGACGATCCCGATCGGCAAGAAGCTCACCATCCAGTCGTATCCCGGCGAAGCCGTGTGGCTCGACGGCACCTCGAAGGTGACCGGCTGGCAGCAGTCCGGCTCCACCTGGGCCGTGGGCGGATGGAACCACAACTTCGACCGTCGCGTGTCGTTCAGCAAGGGCTCCGACGAGACCTCGCGCTGGACCGATTCCACGAATCCGTACGCGGGCTACCCCGACCAGGTGTGGATCGACGGCGTCGCGCAGCGACAGGTCGGCAGTGCGTCGCAGGTGAAGGCCGGCACGTTCTTCGTCGACACCGCGCAGAAGAAGCTGATCCTGGGCTCGAACCCGAGCGGCAAGACCGTCCAGGCGAGCACGCTGCAGAAGGCTCTCACCATCGGCGGATCGGGATCGACTGTGCGCGGACTCGGCGTCCGCGGGTACGCCACGACCGTGAGCCAGATGGGCGCGGTCACGGCGGAGGTGCCGAAGATCACGCTCGAGAACCTCGTCATCACCCACAACGCGAGCGTGGGTCTGTACGCCTGGGCGGCGGACCACCAGTTCCGCAACCTCACGGTCACGCAGAACGGCCTCATGGGCATCGGTGCGAACAAGGCCGATCGCCTGTCGCTGAAGAACTCGAAGGTCGACGGCAACAACGTCGAGCGGTTCAAGCCGGCGCCGGTGTCCGGAGGCATGAAGATCACGGCCTCCGCTGACGTCGTCATCGAGGACAACTCGTTCACAGACAACGTCTCCTCGGGTCTGTGGTTCGACATGTCGGCCTACAACGCCACCATCGTCGGCAACACCGTCGCCGGCAACGGCCGATACGGGCTGCTCTACGAGGCGAGCGAGAAGGCTCTCATCGCCGACAACACCTTCACCGGTGCGGGCCACACCGCGCTCATGATCTACAACGCCGGAGGCGTGCAGGTCTGGAACAACACGTTCGCATCCAACGCCCGGTCGATCTGGTTCATGCAGGACGAGCGTCGTCAGACCGACTCGGCCCTGGCGAGCAAGATCCCCTGGGTCGTCAAGAACATCACGGTGAAGAACAACGTCATCTCCTACGGGACGGGGTCGTGCCCGGTCCTCAGCCAGGACACCACCCAGCGCTGGTACGGGAACGACTTCGGCGTCACGATGGATTCGAACCTGTACCACCGTGCGACCGCGACGGCTCCCGCGAACTTCGCCTGCTGGGCGAACGGATCCGCAGGGACCCGCAGCTTCAAGACCCTGGCGGACTTCCAGGCGCACACCGGCGGGGACAAGCGCTCGAAGCTCGTCGAAGGAGCATCTCCGCTGACCTCGGCGCAGACGCTCACCGCCTCGGCGCAGAAACTGGTCGCGAGCGTCGCGTCTCCGCTGCCGTCGACCATCGCGCCCCGGATCGGCGCGACCGGCGCACTGCTCGGACAGATCGCACCCTGATCGGACCCTGACACGGCGCGGGCGCACCTGACGGTGCGCCCGCGCTGTGTGGTCCCGATCTCCATTGGTAGGCTTCAGGGGTCACGCAGGCCGCGTGGGACTGCTGGGGCGGTGGGAGGTGGTGCCGATGTCTTCTGCACCCGTCTTCGCACCGGCACCCACATTCATCCCTCGCAACGAGATCCGCTCTCCCGCTGCGCAGGCGATCGCCCTCGGGGTGACGGCTCTCATCGCGATGCGCATCGACGTGCAGTACACGCTGACGGCGGGCGGCGCCGCCGCTCTCGTGCTCTCGCCCCTGTGGTTCGGCACGGCGGTGCGGATGCCGTGGGCGCGGCTGCTCGGCATCCTCGCCATCTTCGCGGTGGCGTCCGGCGCGATCCTCACCATGGTGAACTCGATCGATCACACGCAGCTGAGCTACGACCTCGCCTCGCGGACGGTGGCGCTGCTCCAGCTGGCGGCGGTGGTCGGCTTCCTCGTCTGGGCGCACCGCGTCACGTCGCTCGCGAAGACCTCCCTCGCCTTCGCCGCAGGACTCGCGGCATCGATCCCCCTCAACATCAGCGACGATCCGAACTTCTGGCGGTTCTCGCTCTCCGTGCCGCTCGGCGTGTTCGTCCTCGCGCTCTGCTCTCTGACCGACCGACTCACGCTGACCCTCGCCGCGATCGGCGGACTCGCGATCATCGGACTCCTCAACGACTCGCGGTCGAACTCGGCGTTCCTGCTGCTGACGGGCGTCGTGCTCATCTGGCAGCGCCTGTCGGTCACCGGTTCCCGGCGATCACGCGGCTGGGGCGGCGTGCTGTCCCTCGCCGCCGCCGGCGGTCTCATAGCGATGCTCCTGCAGGGAGCGATCCTCGAGGGCTACTTCGGCGAGGTGACCCAGGCGCGCACGGCGGAGCAGATCGCCCGCGGCGGCAGCGTCGTCGTCGGCGGGCGCCCCGAGATCGCCGCGAGTGTCGCGCTCATCACCCGGTACCCGTGGGGTCTGGGCTCGGGCATCAAGGCCACGTACGACGACATCCAGGCGGCGAAGTCCTCGATGGCCGGCATCGGATACGACCCGAACAACGGGTACGTCGAGCGCTTCATGTTCGGGACCGGGATCGAAGTCCACTCGGTGCTGGGCGACTTCTGGATCTGGTACGGCCTGGCCGGAGTCGCGATGATCGTCGCGGTCCTCGTGCTGCTGGTCACCGCGATCAAGCGGGGGTACGTCGCTGGAGCGCTGACGCCGCTTCTCGTGTACCTCGCGATCCGCGCGTTCTGGGACATTCCCTTCAGCCCGTTCGACTCCGCCCTCCGCCTGTGGCCGCTGACGCTGTCGCTCGCCATCGGGTACGCCTCCTACGTCTTCGCGCGACCTCGCGCCGATCTGCACGTGCTCTCGCCCCCGCCGACGCGCCGAGCGCGTCCTCGCCCGAAAGCAGACGCATGAACGTCCCCGTGAAGCAGCGGATCGACTGGGTCGACGCCGGCCGCGGCCTCGCGATCGCACTCGTCGTCCTGTTCCACTCCACCAACTGGCTGGGCGAGGCCGGCTTCGGCATCGCAGGATGGGACTTCTTCGACGAGACGATCGCGTCGATCCGACTCCCGCTCTTCTTCACGATGTCCGGCCTCTTCGCCGTCAAGTGGATGCGCGCGAGCTGGCGAGACCTGTGGGCGTCCAAGGTCTCACTGTTCGTGTGGGTGTTCGCGGTCTGGAGCATCATCGCGACCTTCTCCTTCATGCTCGGCCTGAATCTCCAAGGGCAGGAGGGCAACTACCTCGGCCAGCTGAAGGACCTCGTGTGGGCTCCGCTGCTCCCGCGGTTCGAGCTGTGGTTCATCTGGGCGCTCGCGATCTTCTTCGTCGTCGCCAAGCTGATCCGCCGGCTGCCCGTCGTCGTCCAGCTCGTCGCCACCGGCCTGCTGTCGTTCGTGGCGCTGTCGGACTTCTTCGTCGGGAACGTCGGGTGGATCGGCAGCGCCAAGTACTTCTTCTTCTTCCTCAGCGGGATCCTGCTGCGCGACGCGATCATCCGCTGGAGCAACTCCGCGCGACCCGTCGTCCTCACATCCGTCTTCGTCCTGTGGGTCGCCGTCGCGCTCGCGGGCACCGCGCTCGGTCTCCGCTCGATCCCCGGCTACTACTTCGTCTGCTGCGTGATCGGCGTCTTCGCCGGGGTGGCGGTCAGCCGGGTCCTCGCGCGCGTGCCAGGGCCCCGCTATCTGGGCACCCGCACGCTGCCGGTGTACCTCACGCACACGACGATCATCCTCATCGTGGTCTGGGTTCTCGGACGCACGGTCCCCCTCCCCGAGCTGGCGGTGCTCGGCACGGTGCTCCCGCCGGTGCTCGCAGCGCTCGCCATCGCCGTGTCGCTGCTCCTCAGCCGGGCGTTCGCGAAGAACCGCGTGCTGCGGTACGCGTACGAGCAGCCGCGCTGGTTCTCTCGGCGCTGAGCGCGGGAGGGCCCGCCGACCGCGTCACTGCTGCAGCGCCGGCTCCCGAGCGATCTCTCTGCGCCGGCGTCGCACGTCCAGACGCACGTAGATCAGGTTGGGGACGACCTGGCAGAGGGCGACAGCGGCGGAGACCGCGATGAGGTTGCCCGCCGCGCCGAGGAGCGGGATCAGCAGCCAGGACCCGCCCAGCGCGATGGGGATCATGATGATCGTCGGCAGCACCTGGAAGCGGAGCCCGGCGAGGTCCGTCATGTACATGCCCACCGGATACTTCGCCGACTGCAGCGCGACGAACACCACGAAGGCGATGATCAGCGGCCACGAGAGGGCCAGGGCGCCGTCCGAGATGGTGGCGGCGAGCCAGGGCGAGATGGCCGCCATCGCCCCGGCGATGACGAGGCCGCCGCCGAGGAACCAGAACGTAGGCACCCAGGGGCTCTCCACTCGACCGGCCGCGCGGGCCCGGGCGAAGATCGGCCAGAGCGCCACGCCCGCCGCCGAGATGGTCTGAAGGGCGATGCCGAAGATCTGGTAGCCGAGGTTGTACTCGGCCAGTTCGGACACACCGCCCAGGTGGCTCACCATGATCCGACCCGTCTGCATGGCGACCGGCAGCGCGAGCAGCTGCACGAGCATCGGCCAGGCCATGTTGATCACGGTGACGCCCGGCGCCTTGCGCACGTGCAACACCTCGCGCGCGAGGGTGCCGAGCTGCGGCGAGATCAGTCGCGCGGCGATCGCCAGCGCGATCATGGCGACCACGGTCGAGGCGAGGTACGCGGCGACGGCGAGGTACTGGTCGGCCTGCACGCCGAAGACCACGCAGGCCCCGATCAGAACGAAGATGAGCGGCGCGGTGATGACCTGCGTCGCGATCTGGGTGGTGTTGCGTCCGAGGCCGATGAGGATGCGCGGGCCGAGCGACAGCGGAAGGCTGATGCCGAAGAGCGCGAGGCAGATGCCCGCTACGAGGTTGCCCTGGGGCATGAGCCCCTCGCCGAGGATGACCGGCCATGCGTCGAGAAGCGTGAGGAGGAAGGCCACGGCGACGATCACCGCCGCGGCGATCAGCAGCAGACGTACGGTGCTGAGAAGCGCGCGCCGCATCCGGGAGTCTCTGCGGGGGTCCTCCGACTCCGCGACCGCGTTGATCACGACCGCGGCGAGACCCAGGTCGGCGAACGGCAGGAGTGTCGGCAGGCTCGACAGCAGGCCGTACTGCGCGTAGGCCTCGACGCCGTAGTTCTGGATGATCATGCGGCTGGTGACCAGGCCCACCACGCCGGTGAGGCCCATGACCCCGACCTTCACCACGGCGGCCGAGCCGACATTGCGCCACATGCTCATGCGACGCTCGAATCCGTGAGGATCCACCGCTCGGCCTCGGCCCGGCCGTCGCGGTCGGGAAGGTCTGCGACGATCTCGGCCGGCCTACGGCTGCTGTGCAGAGAGGTGATGAGCGCCTGCGCGAGACCGTCGACATCGGCGGGGTCCGCGATGACGGCGTGACCGTGGTCCTCGAGCCACTCCGCCAGCCCGGTCTCCGCCGTGGTGACGATGAGACAGCCCTTCTCCAGCGCCTCGACGATGGGCAGCCCGACCTGCTCCCGCCAGCGGGGCCTCGGCTGCGACGCGAGGGCGAGCACCTTCGACTGAGCGAGGAGCTCGAAGATGAGGCTCCTCGGCGGGTCGATCTCGACCCGCACGGCCTCGTCGCGAGCACCGAGCGCGCGCGCGTCGTCGGCACCCGCACCCTTGCCGATCAGCACCAGCTGCGCATCCGGATACGCCGCCTTCACCGTCGGCCATGCCTGCAGCAGATGCGGGAACCCCTTGCGCTCGGAGAACTCGCCCAGGAAGGTGACGATCGGCGCGCGCTGGTCGTCGACCCCGATGGAACCGTCGGCCACGGGCAGAGCGGGGATCAGCCGTCGTCTGACCCGGGCTTCGCCCAGGAGCCGCTCGTAGAGATCCTGCGCCTGCGACGTGCCGAACGCGATCCGGTCGAGCGATCGCCAGACGGGGCGGACGAAGAGGCGCTGAAGACGCAGCTTCACGCGGGCGGCGACCGGAAGGCTCGCGGAGCCGTCGCGCGGGTCCTTGTTCTCGATGGCGTAGGTCACCACCGCGACATCGCGACGGCGGATGCCGGCGCGGAGCCTGGCCCCGACGATCGCGGCCAGCGATCGCGGAGCCGCTCTCACGAGGAGCGGCTCCGCGATCTCCAGCACGTCGATGTCGTGGGTCAGCGTGTACCAGAAGGCCTGCGCTGTTCCCGCTCTGCGAGCCCCGACCTTCGCTGCCAGCTCGGCGTCGAAATCGTAGCGTCGCTGCGAGTACAGCACCGTCGTCCCGGCATCCGATCGGAGTATCCGTTCGAAGTGGGCCGTACGAGCCACGTCATACAGTTGCACATGTGTGACGGATCTCATGGCCTGCTTCTCGAGCCCTTCGATCGTCACTGCGCTGCGGTCGGGTCCTTGACGGTGATCGAGTCGAACGATACTCCACCGCCCGCGGGCGTGCTCGGCACGTAGGTGAACACCGACACCGCGCCGGGCACCTGCAGCGCGGCGAGAGCGTTGGTGCCCTCCCGCTGCCACGTGGCCGGCTCGGTCTCGGACTGCTTCCACACCTTCGCCTTGACGGTCGTGGGATTGGTGCCCGTGACCTCCATGCTCAGCACGTACTTCTCACCCGGCACGATCGTGATCGGCACCTGAAGGGTCGGGGCGATCGCGGTCGCGCCGTCCTGGAGCAGGTACAGCTTCACGCCGCCGTCGGCCTGCAGCCGCAGTCGGGCGATGTAGTTCGTCGTGCCGACCCGGCGTCCGACGAGCGCGACGTACTGTCCCTCGACCAGCGAATCGACGCTGAACACCGCGTCGATCCGCGTGTTCGCGCTGCTGACCCCGTTGAGGTCGGCGTACAGCGTGCTCGCCGAGGATGCCGGGACGGTCATCTTTCCGAGCCCGCCGGTGACCGAGAACCGGTTCGCGGTCCCGCGGAGCGTCCAGGCCCCGCCGAGGTCCGCCGTGCCCCAGGCGTTCGCCAGGGTCCGGTCGAAGGCGTCGGAAGCGATGAGACCGACGACCGCCTTGGTGACCGTCACCTGAGCCGTCTTCGTCGCCGTCGCCCCGTCGTCGTCCGTCACCGTGAGGGTCACCGTGTACGTGCCTGCCGCCGCATAGGTGTGCGTCGCGGTCGCGGTCGACGCGGTGCCGCCGTCACCGAAGTTCCAGGCGTAGCCGGCGACGGTCCCATCGGGATCCGTCGATGCGCTGCCATCGACCGAGACGGTCAGCGAGTCGATCGCCGGCGTCGCGAACTGCGCCGTCGGCGCCTGGTTCGGGATCGGCGCGACCGTCACCTCCGTGGTGGCCTCGGCGGTGGCTCCGTCGTCGTCCGTCACCGTGAGCTTCACGGTGTACGTCCCGGCGGCCGCGTAGGTCTTGGAGACTGTCGCCCCGGTCCCGGATGTGCCGTCGCCGAAGTCCCAGCCGTACGACGCGACGGTGCCGTCGCTGTCGGTGCCTCCGCCGGTGAACGCGACGTCGAGACCGTTGACCGCCGGCGCGTCGATCGCAGCCGTAGGCGCGGTGTTCGGAAGCGTGCCGGTCGTGCCCACCGTGTAGTGGGACGAGACCCGCTCTGCCGACAGCACCTCGTTGTAGACGGCCACCTCGTCGAGAGAGCCCTCGAACTGCACGCTCGACGGGGCGCCCGGCCAGCCGTTGAGGTTGTCGTTGCCGACCCGCCAGTAGCCCTGGTAGGACTGCCCCGTGGTGGTGTCGGCCCGCTGGGCCTCGAGGTCGCCGTCGACGTACAGCTTCATGCCGTCCGAGCCGAGGCTCGCGACCACGTGGTGCCACTGTCCGTCGCGGTACGAATCCGACGTGCTGACGGTGCGGGTGTCGCCCGGGTACACGCCGAAGTACAGCTGCCCCGAGTTGTTCATGTACACCTGACGGTCGTACGACCCGGAGTTGCCGGTCTGCGAGCTGCCGAAGCCGATGATCTTGCCACCGCTCGTCGACGTCGTCCGGAACCAGGCTTCGACCGTGAAGGTGTTCGATCCCTGCTCGGCCACCGTGGAGTATCCGTTGCCGTCGTTCTGGTTCGCGAACGAGCTCGTGTTGAACGCGATCGCCTTGTCGGTGTCACCCGAGATCGCGCCCGTCTGGCCGCGGGTCATGCGCCCTGCGAGGTTCAGGTTCGAGCCGCCGACGAGGTCGGCCGATACGCCGGTGTCCTCACCGAGGCGCCACAGGTGCGCGATGTCATCGCTCGCGACGCTCTGCAGGTAGGGCGATGCGGTGCCGGCGGCGACGGTCGCTGCGACCCAGTCGGACTTGAACGTGTTGCCGTAGGGATCGCTCACCACCGCTCTCAGCTGATGCGCGGATCCGGGAGCGAGACCGGTGATGCTCGCCGTGAGGTTCTGGTACTGCCAGAACGGCGTGTCGAGCTTGTACTCCTTGACGAGCCCGGCCGCGTTCTCGGAGTCCAGGTAGAGACGGTAGGTCAGGTCGGTGTCGTCCCGGTCGAAGACGGTCGGGAACGAGGCCCGGAGGACGCCGGGGATCGAGGAGTTGACCTTCGGTGCCCACCATGCGTTGAACGTCTGGTTGTTGTCGTGCGCCTGACGCTCCTGCTCCTGCGACGGGCGCGGGCCCTGCTTGTTCGGCGCGTTCGACTTCACCGTGTAGCGGACCAGGCCCTGCTGCGAGCCGCCGTTGACGGAGGTGAACTCCCCGCCGTAGACGACGTACTGCTCGTTGCCGTCGACCGTCCAGACGGCCTGATTCTTGCCCGTGTACGTGCCCGAGGGCGTGTAGGGGAACCAGTACGTCAGCTGCGGGTGCGCGGTGCCGGGGTGGTCCGGGTAGCCGTACGGGTCGGCGGTGTTCGTGCCGGCGATCGCCTTGCTCCACGCCGTGGAGTGGTAGAAGGTCCAGCCGCCCTGGTCGACCTGCGAGAAGCCGCCCGAGTTGCCGCAGTAGTGCGAGTGCGACGCGGAGTACACGAGGTCGCCGACCGAGGCGATGTCGTAGCTGTCTCCGTGGCAGTCCTCGATCCAGTTGAGGTTTCCGCTGGACCAGTCGATGGAGAACGCTCCCTCGATCGTTCCTGCGGAGCCCCAGTGCCCACCCGTGCCATAGGCGTAGTTGGCGTCGGAGGTGAGGGAGAAGATCCAGGCGTTGCCGCCGGCGTTGCGCACGGCGCTGTTCGCGTTGAGGGTGACCGCCTTCGAGCCGTCCGCGGTGTCGAACATCGCGATGCCGTAGCCCTGGGAGTTGCCGTCCCGACCGTTCGCCGTCGTGTAGGCGGCGCCCCCGGCGCCGTTGGCGAATGCCGCGCGGGTGAAGTTTCCGGCCGCCATCACCTTGGTGCCGTCGTTGTTCACGGTCAGCGCGAGCACCTGGTTGTCGGGGATCGTCGGCTGGCGCACGCCGTCCGCGTCGGTGAAGCGGGCGCGGAATGCCGCGACGATGTTTCCGTTGGTGAGGCGGATCGCGCCGATTCGCGCGCTGCTCTCTCCGTTGACGGCGCTGAAGTAGCCGCCGACGTACGCGACGGTGTTGGTCAGTGCGACCGTGCTGGCCGGTCCGTTGAGCTCAGGGGTCTTCGACAGTGCGGCGAGCTGGCCGGTCGCCAGGTCGAACACCGCGATGCGGTTGCGGGTCTGTCCGTTGACCTGCGTGAAGTTGCCGACGACGACGAGCTTGGTGCCGTCGGGGGTGACGGCCGCGTCCTTGACGACGGCGTTGAAGGTCGGCGCGAACGGGAGCAGTTCACCCGTCGTGACGTTGAACGCCAGGAAGTTGGCCCGCGGCACCTCGTTGACGCCGGGAGCCGCGCCGGCCGGCCGGGCGGTGCTGAACTCGCCGACCGCGAACGCGGTGTTGCCCGCGACCTCGACGCCCCAGATCACTCCGTTGCCGATCTGGACCGTCGGCAGTGCGTCTGCCGACACGGGCTCCGGCCAGTCCTCTCGGGGAAGCTGATCCTCCCATGAGGCGGCGTTCGCGGCCACGGGCACGACTGCGAGCAGCGTCCCGATGAAGGCCGCGACGACCACTGCTGCCAATGACTTCCAGAACGGCGTGTTCGCGCGCATGGACGTATCCCCAATTGCCATGAGGCCGCATAGCGGCCAATCCCCAGTAAGAAGCACACCATTCCCCAACGGTGTAGCTACTTGACTCTAGAGCCCGGCGCCGCTCTTGTAAAGAGCGGATATATCGGTTTTCGCTCGCATGCGGTCAGATCCTCCACCATCGCGGAGGCTGTGAGTCAGGAGACGGCGCCCTCGAACAGCACGACAGGGAGGTCGAGGGAGAGGTCGACCTCCACGACGACCTGGCCGCGCGCGGCCTCGGGGACGCTGAAGGCGTAGAGTCCCTTGCCGGTCTCACCCGCGGCGATCGACACCGGAAGGTCCTCGCGCGGGCGCACGAGGATGTTCGCCGGCGTGCGCTCGGGACCGTAGTAGACGTTCACGATCATCGTGTCGGTCAGCGTCTCCTCGGAGGAGAGGTTCTCGACGTTCACCGCGATCTGGAGCGCGGGACCCTGCACCTCGCCGGGCACGGATGCCTGACCCGTGATCGCGTCGATCGATTCGAGACTCACGCGCACGTCCTCTGCCGGTGCGGCCGGCTGATCGAGTCCGACGGGAGGAGCGGTCGGGCGCGCCTCTGTCGGAGGCACCTCTTCTGCGTCCTCCTCCGGCGCGGGCGTGCCCGAATCGGATGCGGACGGCGATGGCGACGGCGATCCGCTCGCGGACGTCGCCGGAGCGGAGCCCTCTGGGGTCGGGGCTGTGCCGCCGCCCCATCCGGTCGCGATGCCGATGGCGATGATCACCGCGATGGCCGCCGCTGCGGCTCCGCCGATCCACCACCAGCGTCGCTTGCTCGGGGCCTCCGAAGGGCTCTCCTGGTCCGTCACGCTTCTCCCTGCCCGTCATCCGCCGCGGTGACGTCCCTCTTCGCACTGTACCGCCGGTCGCTCACGCCGGCGGCGGGCGAGCGAAGTGCGCGCCGATTCGTTATCGACAGCCGCCGCCCGTCGCGCACCCCCCGGTAGGCCGCACCGAGCGGCCCCCACGGACGCAGGAACTGCCGACGACCACCGCGCAGGAGCACTTCCTTCGCAGACGCCCAGGCGCCGCGCCGCCACCGTCGCAGGCCGTCGTCGTCGAGGTGCTTGGCCGCGAAGAGCAGCCGATTCCGGATGTTGTAGTAGTAGTAGCCCTCGGACTTCGCGCGCGATGACGGGTCGCGACCCTGCGTGCCGCCCTCGTCGTGCACCGCGGTGGCCTCGCCGACGACCTCGAGATCACCCCCGGCCGCGATCACGCGCCGCGAGAAGTCGACGTCCTCCCAATAGAGGAAGTACTCCTCGTCGAATCCTCCGGTGGCCCGCCAGAGCTCGTCCGGAATGAGCAGGCACGCGCCGGACAGCCATTCCCAGCGGTCGTCACCCGGCCGCAGCCCGCGCTTGCGCACGCCCATCGTCCGGCCGTCGGAGAGGTAGACGTCCGCGCCGTCGAACCACACCCGCCCCGAACCGTCGAGGACGGTGGGGGCGAACGCCCGCATCCGCTCCCGCGCGGCACGCTCCTGCAGCACGCGCACGGCGTCCGCCGAGATGGTGGCATCGGGATTGAGCAGGAGCAGATCCTCACACCCCCGCTCCAGGGCGCGGTCGGCACCGAGATTCATCCCGCCGCCGAACCCGAGATTCGCGTCGGGCTCGAGCAGATCCCATCCCGACTCCTCCGCAAGGGATCTCACGGCCTCGCGCTCCCGCGCGTTCGACAGGTTGTCGACGACGACGACGCGGGCGGGCCGGACATCGGCGACCGTCCGCGCGAGGTTCTCAGCCAGCAGCGCCGAGGACGCGTAGTTCACCACGATGATCGCGAGCGCGCGCGTCACGTCACAGGCTCTTCATCTCGCGGAACCAGCGCACCGAGGCCAGCGCCAGGAACGCCAGGGCCGCCGCGGCGAGCAGGGCGTAGACGACGATGAACCCGTCGGTCCAGCCCCACAGCACGAAGACGAGGCAGAGGACCCCGAAGTCCGTGGGCAGCAGGATGGTCGACCGCAGCAGCGTGCCGCCGCCCCGCGTGTGCGTCGAGGCCGAGCCCCGTGATGCCTTCAGCAGGTCGTTCAGCAGCATCCCGAAGAAGGTGACCGTCGAGATCGCGGAGAACGCCAGCGGCACGAGCAGCCACGCGGTGTCGCGCAGGGGGGTGTGCAGCCAGAGACCGACGAGCACCGCCAGATGCAGCAGCGACAGCTTCGCCGCGTCGACGAAGTGATCGAGCCACTCCCCCGCGGCGCTGCCGCCTCCGCGCAGACGCGCGACCTGGCCGTCGGCGGAGTCCCATGCGTACCCGCAGGCGAGCAGCACGGCGATCAGGAGTCCGCTCCACCACGACGGCGGGAGGGCGATGAGAAGCGCGATGCCGACGAACGTGTGCACGGCACTGATCGCCGTCACCTGATTCGGCGTCCATCCCCGCGTATGGGCGAAGGCCGCGAACACCCGACCGATCCGGCGGTTGACGTAGACCGAGTAGGCAGGCGCTCCGCGCGCATGCCCCTTCTGCGCCGCCTTCAGATTCGCGAAGGCCTCACCGAAAGTCGTCGATTGCCCCTGCATCCGCCCCACGCTCCCTAGTCCGCGGGTCTCTCGATCCCGCATCCGTGCCGCTCCCCGGTCTTATCGGACCCCGCCACCACCGTATAGGTCGCGGGTGCGATTCCCGGCACCCGAGATGCTGCCGCGGCCGCGCGCCCGCTCCCGAGCCCCGGTGGCGCGAAGGCGCTCGGACCGCGTCAGCGCACCGACCGCACCTCGCACGCCGCCGACGGCCCATCGCACGACGCCCGAGACGATCGCCTTCATGCGGACCACGATCCTCTCGGAACGCGAGGCGGCGAGCGCGAGCGCGACGCGCGCCCCGGCGTTGGCCATGCCCCGGGTGCGCTCCAGGGCGTGTGCGCGGGTGCGGCGCTCGACCGGCAGGTGATCGAGCACCAGCGCTTCGGCGCACCACACCATGTGGGCCCCCGCGGCATGCAGCTGCGATGTGAACAGCGAGTCCTCGCCGCCGGTGCGCCCGAATCTCGCGTCGAAGCGGATGCCGGACTCCGCGACGAACCGCCTGTCGAGAAGCAGGTTGTTCGTGGCCGCCCGAGTGATCGGAGCTCCGGTGCGCAGGCCCGCCCGGTGCGTCCGGTCGAAGAATCCGCCAGCGACGATCCACGGGTCCAGGGGTTCGTCGGTCACCGTGCGCACGGGTCCGGCGACGACCGTGGCGTCGTGCTCCACCCGGGTGGCGAGCAGACGGCTGAGCCAGCGCGCATCGGCCGGAGTCTCGTCGTCGTCGATGAAGACCACGATGTCGTGGCCGGCCGCCTCGTCGAGCGCCCGGTTGCGCACCGCGACCACGCCGCGTTCCGACTCGACCACGTAGTGCGCGGGCACTCCTGCGGCCCGCACCGTCTGCTCGGCGCTCGCGGCGGAATCGTTGTCGACGACGATCACGGCGACCTCCCCGATCGCGACCTCCGACCGCGCCGTCTCGATCACCTCGGGCAGTGCGGCGAGCAGTCGAGCGAGATCGTCGGGTCTGCGGAACGTCGGTATGCAGAGCGCGACCGAGAGGGCATCCGTCGCGTGTTCGTCGCCGTCGAGCATCCGATTCCTCCCCGTCGGGTGCCGTGCGCGCGAGTGCGAGGCTCTCACCGGACGACCTGTATGACTTAGTATTCAACAGGTTCGTGCGCCTGGGGAGGCGCGGGCCTCTGGGGCACACGACGTAGGGGGAGTCTGGATGGGTTCGGGAGATCGCTCGGATGCACCGCGGCGCCCGCGCGTGCTCATCGGCGGATACGCGTGCGGACCGGTCGCCGAGCCCGAGGCGCGTGCCGGCTGGGAGCTCGCCCGCGCTGCCACCAGGGACCACGACGTGTGGGTGATCACCCGGCATCGCTTCCGTCAGCCGATCGAGGATGCGCTCGCCGCCGACCCCGTCCTGGCACGACGGCTGCACGTGACCTACCTCGACCTCCCTCCCGCGGTGATGCGTCTGAAGCGCCGCTCCTGGGACCTGTACTGGTACTACGCCGCGTGGCAGCGGAGCCTCGGCCGCACGGCACGGCGCCTGCACGCCGAGCTCCGCTTCGACGTCGCGCACCACGTCTCCTTCGCCAACGACTGGATGCCGTGCGGACTGGTCGCTCTCTCCGATGTGCCCCTCGTCTGGGGCCCCGTCGGCGGTGCGAGCACGCCTCCCGCTCTGCGTCTCTCGCGGTGGCTGGGGCTCCGAGGCACTCTGACCGAGCTGATCCGCGGTTCGTTCACCTCCGTCGTGCGGCGGTTCGTCGGGGACCGGGTGGCGCGGCGCGCCTCGCTGGTCGTCGCGCAGAACCAGCAGGGCGCGGATCACTTCGCGCGACGCGCGGCGGCCGTCGTGGTCGAGCCGAACGCGACGCTCGACGACCTCCCCCCTCGGGCAGACGAGATCACGCCGCGGAAGGCCGTGTTCGCCGGAAGACTGATCGCGCTCAAGGGCGCGGCCATGGCGATCGACGCGATCGCCCGCACGGACGATTGGACCCTCGACCTCTACGGCGGCGGCTACGAGGAGAAGCGCCTCCGCGCGCGCGTCCATCGCCTCGGTCTCGACGATCGCGTCCGCTTCCTCGGTCACCAGCCGCGCGAGCGCGTGCTCGACGCGATCGCCCACGCCGAGGTCTTCCTCTTCCCCTCGATGCGGGATCAGGCCGGTTGGGTGGTCGCCGAGGCGAGCACGATCGGCTGCCCCGTGGTCTGTCTGCCGCTCGGCGGTCCGCCTGCGCTCGCCGGCACGAACGGCCACGTCGCGTCACTGGACGGCGACATCGTCGGCAACCTCGTGGAGAAGATGCGCGAGGCGGCGGATGCCGGAGGCCACCCGACCGACCGGTGGTCGATCGCGCGGCTGCCCGACCTGGTCTCCGGCTGGTACCGCGATGTCATGCGGGACGCTACGGTCGGCGGCGCGACGACGGGCGAGACCCGCCGGCTGCGCATCCTCGCCTCCTACCGCCGCCCGAAGAGCACGACGAACCCGTACATCACCCAGCTGTTCCGCTCGCTGAACGAGGTCGCAGACGTCACGCCCTACAGCCCGGCATCTGCCCTGTTCGGTCGATACGACGTCGTGCACCTCCACTGGCCCGAGCTCCTCGTCGGCGGACACAACTGGCGTGGCCGCACCGTGCGGCGAGCAGTGACCTCTCTGCTCCTCCTCCGCTGGCGGATCACGCGCGTCCCGCTCGTGCGCACCGTGCACAACCTCGAGCGCCCGACGAACATCAACGCGTTCGACCACGGCGTCCTCGAGCGCATCGATCGGATGACCACGCTCGACATCCGGCTGAACGACCAGACGCCGCCCCGAGAGGGGATCCCGGGCACGACGATCGAGCACGGGCACTACCGCGACTGGTTCGCCCCGTTCATGGGCGGGTCCGCGGTCCCGGGCCGCATAGGCTACGTGGGCCTGATCCGTCGGTACAAGGGCGTGGAGGACCTCGTCAGTGCGTTCACCCGCGTGAACGACCCCGGCGCGTCGCTGCACATCGCCGGCAAGCCATCGACGGCAGACCTCGTCGATACCCTGCGCGACACCGCTGCGGGTGATGCGCGGGTCACCATCGATCCCCGGTACCTCGACGACGAGGAGCTCGTGCACGCGATGACGGCCGCCGAGCTGATCGTGCTGCCCTACCGCCACATGCACAACAGTGGCACGGCTCTCGCCGCCCTCTCGGTGGACCGGCCGGTGCTCGTTCCGGACAACGAGGTCAACAGGGCGCTGTCCGAAGAGGTCGGCCCCGGCTGGGTGCTGCTCTTCGACGGCGAGCTGACCCCGGACTCCCTCCGCGAGGCGATCGTGCCCGCAGCCGATCGTGCGCCTCGCCCCGACCTCTCCGCCCGCGAGTGGTCCGTCTCCCGGGACAAGCACCTCGCCGCCTTCCGGCGCGCCGTCTCGATCTCCCGCGGATCCGCCGATCCGGTCGTCGTCGACGACTCCGCCACGAACACCACCACCGGGCGACCGGCGGTCTGACACCAAGGAGCACCGTGAAGCTTTCTGTCATCGGATGCGGCTATCTGGGCGCGGTGCACGCTGCCGCGATGGCCTCGATCGGTCACGACGTCGTCGGAATCGACGTCGACGAGCGCAAGATCGCGTCCCTCTCACAGGGCGACGCCCCGTTCTTCGAGCCCGGCCTGCAGGACATCCTCAAAGAGGGCGTCGCCTCCGGCCGCCTGCGCTTCACCACCGACATGTCCGAGGCCCGAGGCGCGAAGGTCCACTTCGTCGGCGTCGGCACTCCGCAGCAGAAGGACGGGTACGCGGCGGACCTCACGTACGTGAACGGCGCGTTCGAGGGCCTCGCCCCGTATCTGTCGCCCGGCGACGTCGTCGCGGGGAAGTCCACCGTACCGGTGGGCACGGCCGCCGATCTGACGCCCCTCGTGGAGAGCACCGGCGCGACCCTGGTCTGGAACCCCGAGTTCCTCCGTGAGGGGTTCGCAGTGAAGGACACCATCGATCCCGACCGCCTGGTCGTGGGGGTGCCCGCAGGCGAGGCGGGCGACGCCGCCGCCGACGTCCTCCGCGAGGTCTACCACCCGGCGGTGTCGAAGGGCACGCCGTTCCTCGTCACCGACCTCGCCACCGCCGAGCTCGTCAAGGTCGCCGCGAACGCGTTCCTCGCGACCAAGATCTCCTTCATCAACGCGATGGCCGAGATCGCCGAGGTCACCGGAGCAGACGTCACCCAGCTCGCCGAGGCGATCGGGCACGACGTCCGCATCGGACGCCGGTTCCTCGGTGCGGGCATCGGGTTCGGCGGCGGCTGCCTACCCAAGGACATCAGAGCGTTCGCGGCCCGTGCCGAAGAGCTCGGCCGCGGAGAGTCCGTCGGATTCCTCCGCGAGGTGGATGCCATCAACCTGCGCCGCCGCGAGCGGGCGGTGACGCTCGTGCTCGACGCCCTCGACCACAGCGTGGTCGGGAAGCGGATCACGGTACTCGGAGCCGCCTTCAAGCCGCACAGCGACGACATCCGCGATTCGCCCGCGCTCGACGTCGCCGTGCGCCTGCGCGGCCTCGGCGCCGAGGTCACGGTCACCGACCCGCAGGCGATCGAGAACGCGCGGCGACAGCATCCGCAGCTCACCTACGTCGAGGACCGGGACGAGGCGCTGCGCGACGCGGACGCCGTCATCCTCGTCACGGAGTGGGACGAGTACCGCCGCAATCTGTCTCCCGAGCACGCGTCGACCCTGACCGCCGGCCGGATCATCGTCGACGGCCGCAACGGCCTCGACGCCGCGGCGTGGCGCGCGGCCGGGTGGACCTACGTCGGCATGGGACGCCCCTGAGGCGAGGGGCTCAGAGCTCGCCGGGCTTCATGGCCTCGGCGTCGATGGCCCGCATCACCCGCAGCGTCGCCGTGTCGGGCTTCGGCTCCGACGCCGCGGCATCCGCCCCTCGCCGTCGCTGCGGCGCGTACACCACGAGCGAGTGGAACAGGAAGCGCGCGAAGAAAGCCACGATCAGCGACAGCCCTGTGGCGAGGACGCTCGAGATGTGCCACGTCTCGACCATGAGCGCCATCACGGGGATGCGCAGCGCGGCCTCGACGTTGTTGAAGGCGAAGGAGCTGGCGAAGCGCACCCGGAGAGCCCTGGCATCGGTGCGCATGTCGGCGAAGACGAAGCGCTCCTGCAGGAGGAAGTTGCCGATGATGGTGACCTCGGCGCCGATGATCGCCGCCCAGATGTAGGGGACGCCGAATGCCGTCAGCATCCACATGATGCCGAGGTTGGCGGCCGCTCCGATCGCGCCGATCAGGGCGAACAGCGACATCTTGCCGAAGCGGAGTCTCGCGAGGTGCGCGACGAACGTCGCCCCCTGACGCAGGCTCGCCTTCGAGGTGCCGTGCCGCCGCTCGGCGAACTCCATCGGGATCTCGGCGATGCGAAGGTCGGTGCGGGCGAGGATCTCGAGCAGGATCTTGAATCCCTGCGGCTTGAGCGCCGGCAGGTCGAGCCGGCTGCGGTCCACGAGGAAGAACCCGGTCATCGGGTCCGTGCTGCGCGAGAGCCGGATGGGGAACATCGCCCGGGTCAGCCACGTCGCCGCGCGCGACACCCCGAAGCGCACGGCGGTGCCGAGACCGCTGGTGTCGCCGCCGCCGATGTAGCGTGATGCGGCGACCACGTCGGCGTCGGCCTCGGCGTGCCTGGCCAGCAGCGCGGGGAGCAGTTCGGGCGGATGCTGCAGATCGCCGTCCATCACGATGCAGAGGTCGGCGGCCGCGGCATGGAGTCCGACGACCACCGCGCCGCCGAGCCCGCCCGTGTTCTCGGGGCGATGGATGACGCGCACGGGCAGAGGCGCATCGGCGGCGACGCGTGCGACCTCGGCCGCGGTGTCGTCGGAGCTGTCGTCGACGAAGAGGATCTCCGCGTCGTATCCGGCGAGCGCCTCGGCCGTCCGTGCGACGAGCTCCGCGACGTTGTCGCGCTCGTTGAACGTGGGGACGATGACGGTGACCGCTGTCGTCACGAGCATCCCCCTTCGCTGCTGTTCGCATCCGCTGCGGCATCCATAGTTCCACGGGTTCCTATGCGCGGCGAAACCGGTTCCTGCTAGAGTGCAGGGATGCGGCTGTGGGAGTCGCTGTGCGGATGGGGATCCGCACTCTGGGGAATCACTGATCTGGGGAGATCATGGGGACGCGCGTCGGCTATGCCGTTGGTGCCTTCGACCTGTTTCACGTCGGGCATCTGAACCTTCTTCGTCACGCCAAGCAGCACTGCGACGTCCTCGTCGCGGGTGTCGTCAGCGATGAGATGCTGCGGCAGGTGAAGGGCATCGAGCCCGTCATCCCGACCGCGGAGCGGGCGGAGATCGTCCGCCACATCTCGTTCGTCGACGACGTCTACGTCGAGACGACTCCGTCGAAGATGGACTCGTGGCAGGAGGTGCAGTTCACGCACTTCTTCAAGGGCGACGACTGGCGAGGCACCGACAAGGGCCTGCGGCTCGAACGCGAGTTCGCAGAGGTCGGCGTCGAGGTCGTGTACTTCCCGTACACGGCGCACACGTCGAGCTCGTCGCTGCGCCGGGCACTCGACGCGATCACCGCGGGGGCGTCCCTGGGCGTGCCCGCGCTCGCGTCCCGCTGACACGCGCTCGCGTGCGGCCCGCCCGACGGGCCGCACGCCGGGACTCCGCGCCCGCGGTGATCGGCGACGCCGAGCATCCGGCCCTCCCCCAGCCGTGCCACCGTACGCTGGATTCATGACCTCTCCCGCAGCATCCGCGATCACGATGTTCGGCGCCGACTGGTGCCGTGACTGCATCCGCACCAAGAAGCAGCTCGACGGCCTCGGCATCGAGTACACCTATGTCGACCTCGTCGCCGACCCCTCCGCCGCCGACGTCGCGAAGGAGATCTCGGGCCGCACGAGCATCCCGGTCGTCGTGTACCCCGACTCCTCGCACCACGTCGAGCCCTCGAACGCCGACGTCGAGTCGAAGCTGCGCGAACTCGCCCTGATCTGAGGTCCTGCCGCCGGGCGCGGGCGGCTCGATGATGGCCCTCGCCCCGGGGTCGCGCGTGCGGTACCCACCGATACACTGGCGCGATGAGCACCGAGGCTCGGCCTGACCGAGCGTCCGTCCGCCTGTCCGTCGGAACGATCGCACTGTACGCGGCCGGGTCGCTCGGCACCGGCGGATACGCCACCCTGCCCGGCCTCGTTCTCACCTATTTCCTCACCGACAACCTCGGCGTCGCCGCCCTCGCCGCCGGCCTCATCGTGACCGCGGCGAAGATCTGGGACGTCCTCATCGACCCGCTCATCGGCGCGGCATCCGACCGCCAGCTCGCGCGAAGCGGTTCCCGCCGGGGTCTCATGGTGATCGGCGCGCTCACGCTCCCGGTCTTCTTCGCCCTCACATTCGCGGTGCCGCCCTCGTGGGGCCCGGCGGCAGGAGCCGTGTGCGTGCTGCTGGCCTTCGTCGCGACCGCGACGGCGTTCAGCCTCTTCCAGGTGCCCTATGTCGCCCTGCCCGCCGAACTCACCGCCAGCTACGACGAGCGCACGCGTCTGCTCGGCTGGCGGGTGGTGGTGCTGACCGCGGCCATCCTGCTGTTCGGCGCCGGTGGTCCCGAGCTGCGCTCCGCCGGCGCCGACCAGGTCACGGGATACCTGCTCATGGGTGCGGTGGCAGGACTCGCGATCGGGATCGGCATGCTCGTCGCCGCGAGAACAGCGGATGCCGCGGCCCGCCGCCTCGCCGTCGTGCGCGCCACCTCGGCGACGAGCTCCGTCTCACCCGTCGAGGTGCCCGCGGGAATCCGCGCGCAGTACGCGGCCGGTGCGGACGCACTGCGCCGCAGCACGCCGTTCCGTGCACTGCTGGCCACCTTCCTGCTCCAGGCCCTGGCGACCGGGACGATGCTCGCGTCCGCGCAGTATGTCGCCACGTGGGTGCTGCGGTCGGAGGCGGCCGTGACGCTCGTCTTCGTCGCGCTCGTCGGGCCGGCGCTGCTGGCCACGCCCGTGTGGACGCTGGTCGCCCGGCGCATCGGCAAGGAACGGGCGTTCGCCGTCGCGAGCACCGTCTTCCTCGTCGCCGCCGCGTCGCTCACTCTCGCCGTGTGGACGCCGGGCACATGGATGTTCGGGTCGATCGCGGTGGCCGGCGTCGCCTACGCCGGATTGCAGTCGCTGCCGATGGCGATGCTGCCCGACGTGATCTCGCACGACGAGCACCGGCATGGCCGTGGACGAGCCGGAACGTTCACCGGGGTGTGGACGGCCGGTGAGACGGTGGGATTCGCACTGGGTGCCACTGTCGTGTCCCTCACCCTGGCCGCGACGGGCTACGTGTCCACCGTCGCAGGTGCGACGACCGCACAGCCGGCCGCCGCCATCACGGGCATCGTGCTGAGCTTCAGCATCCTCCCCGCCGCGCTCATGGCGGCGAGCCTCGTCGCGCTGCGCGGCTACCACCTGCGTCGAGCCGACGTCGAGATCGCCCCCGCCTAAGCTGAAACCCCACCGAAGGAGACGCCGATGACTTCCGCGAGCACGCCGCCCGTTTCACCTGCGACCGGTGCGGTCACCGGATCCGAGCTCGGCGAGACGGAACGCGTCCGCCTCGACGCCGCGATCGACGAGCTCCAGACGGGAACCCGCACGTGGGCCGCTCTCACCCTCGCCCAGCGGATCACGCTGCTGCGAGCAGTGCGGACGAGCGTCGCCGCGGCGGCCGAGGACTGGGCGACCACCGCCGCCGCATCGAAGGGCCTCGACGACAGGCATCCGCTGCGCGGGGAGGAGTGGCTGAGCGGGCCCTACAGCGCGCTCGGCGCCCTCGACGCGTACATCGAGACGCTGTCGCGGCTGGCGCACGGCAGGAACCCGCTGGACGGCATCCGGGTCGACCGCGCGCCGGGAGGTCGCACCCGCGTGCACGCGTTCCCCCTGACCGGGATCGACCGCCTGCTGCTCTCGGGGTACACGGGCGAGGTGTGGCTCGAACCCGGCGTCACCCCCGGTGCGGCCAGGGCATCGGCAGGACTCGCGCAGCGCACCCCCGCCGCATCGGGCGGCGTCGGGCTCGTGCTCGGCGCAGGCAACGTGACCTCGATCCCCGTGCTCGACGTCCTCTACGAACTGCTCGCGCACAACCGCACCGCCCTGCTCAAGGTGAATCCGACCCAGGACGCCCTCGTGCCCGTCTACAAGCGCGCGTTCGCACCCCTCATCGGCCCCGGCCTCCTGCGCATCGTGCGCGGCGGTCCCGCGGTCGGGGAGCACCTCACTGCTCACCCCGGAATCTCGCACGTCCACATCACCGGCTCGGCCGCGACGTTCGACGCCATCGTCTGGGGCAGAGGAGCCGCAGCGACCCGCAGGCGCCGCGAGAACCGCCCGCAGCTGAAGAAGCCCATCACCGCCGAACTCGGGGGCGTCTCCCCCATCATCGTCGTGCCCGGCGACTGGACCGACGCCGACCTCGCGTATCAGGCCGAGCACGTCGCGACCATGCGTCTGCAGAACTGCGGACACAACTGCATCGCAGGTCAGGTCGTCATCATCTCCGCGGACTGGGCGCAGGCCGATGCGTTCCGCGCCGCACTGCGCCGCGCCTACGCCAACGCTCCGGAACGGCTGACCTGGTACCCGGGCTCCTCCTCGCGCATGGACCTCGCGACGGATGCCTACCCCGACGCCCTCGTGCTCGGCGATCGCCTGCTCGTGGAGATCGGCGACGGTGACGACCCGACCGCCCTGCAGCGCACCGAGTACTTCGCACCGGTACTGGGCGTCGTCACCGTGCCGGGCACCGGCCAGGAGTTCCTCGACGGCGCCGTCGCGTACGCGAACGAGAACCTGCAGGGCACGCTGGGTGCGAATCTGCTGATCGACCCCGCCACCGAGAAGTCCCTCGGCCCTGCCTTCGAGCGAGCGATCGCGGCGCTGCGATACGGATCGATCGCGATCAACGGCTGGACGGCCTTCGGCTTCATCACCCCCACCCTCACCTGGGGTGCGTTCCCCGGCAGCACGATCGCCGACGTCGGCAGCGGCATCGGCGTCGTGCACAACGCCCTGCTCCTCGATCGCGTCGAGCGCTCGGTCATCCGCGGCCCGTTCCGGCCCTTCCCCCGCTCGCTGCCCCTCGTCAACGGCGGCGGCCGCATGTCGATCCTGCCGAAGCCACCCTGGTTCGTGTCGTCGCGCACCGGTGCCGCCGTCAGCGAAGGGCTGACCAGACATCGCGCCACCGGCGGGGTGGGCGGCCTGCTCGCCACGCTGACGAGAGCACTCCGCGCCTGAACGCAGCGATCCGGATGCCTACAGCTCGCCCCCCGCGAGCGTGAGCGGCTGATCGCACACGCCCAGACCGTTCTGATATCCGTTCGCGAACCAGAACTTCCGCTGCTCGCTCGTGCCGTGCGTGAAGCTCTCCGGGTTCACGAAGCCGGACTGCTCCTGGATGTGATCGTCGCCGACGGTGTAGGCGGCGTTCACCGCATCCTGCAGCTGCGCCTCCGTCGGCGCCTCGAGGTAGGGCACGCCGTTCTTGTCCTTCTCCTGCGTCATCTGGCCGATCCAGGCCCCGGCGTAGCAGTCGGCCTGCAGCTCCACCCGCACGCCGTTGCTGTCGGGACCGGTGCCGTTGTTCGGATACCGGTCCATGACGCCGGTGATGTACTGGATGTGGTGGCCCCACTCGTGACCGACGATGTAGAGCTGGGCGAGGTTGCCCGCGGAGGCTCCGAACTGCTGCTGCATGAGGGTGAAGAACGACGGGTCGATGTAGACGGTCTCGTCGGGCGGGCAGTAGAAGGGTCCGACCGCGTTCGACGCGGTGCCGCAGCCGGTCGGCGTGGAGCCGTCGACGATGATGAGCCCGGGCGCCCGGTACGGCTCGACCTGGTCCTCCCAGTAGCCGTCGAGCGCGAGCTGAGAGCTGGCGACGCGGCAGTCGACGTTCTGGTTGGCGTCCTCACCGGTCTCGCAGTTCTCGATGACGCTGCCGCCCGCGGGCTCGGAACCGCCTCCGGTCGCACCGCCGCCGCCGATCAGCCCCGAGAGGTCGATGCCGAGGAGCGGGCCCGCGATCAGCGCGATGATCCCGAGCAGGCCGACGCCGCCCGCGCCGGCGACGACGGCGCCGCGTCCCCGTCTGCGTGCGGTGTTTCCGGAGACGTCGGCGTCGGGATTGAAAGTCATGCCACGAGGGTACTCTGCCCGCGAGGCCGCATCGGACGTAGGCTCGGAGCATGACCACCACGATCACCATCACGGGCGCGGGCGGCCAGATCGGCTACGCGCTGCTGTTCCGCATCGCCGCCGGCGACCTGCTCGGACCGGACGAGAAGGTGCGCCTGCGACTGCTCGAGATCCCGCAGGGACTCGGCGCCGCAGAAGGTGCGGCCCTCGAGCTGCAGGACGGGGCGTTCGGGCTCCTGGAGCACGTCGAGGTGACGGATGACCCGGCCGTCGGTTTCGACCGGACCGATCTCGCCCTGCTCGTGGGCGCACGCCCTCGGGGTCCGGGAATGGAGCGCGCGGACCTGCTCGCCGCGAACGCAGGCATCTTCGGCCCTCAGGGTGCCGCGATCGCCGCCCACGCGTCGCCCGACGTGCGTGTGACCGTCGTCGGCAATCCCGCGAACACGAACGCACTCATCGCCGCCGCCTCCGCCGACGGGGTTCCCGCCGAGCGGTTCACGGCGCTGACGCGTCTGGATGAGAACCGCGCGCGGGCTCAGCTCGCCCAGACCCTCGGAGTACCGGTCGACACGGTGCGACGCGTGCCGATCTGGGGCAACCACTCGGCGACGCAGTTCCCCGACGTGTCCTTCGCCACGGTGGGCGGCAAGCCGGTCGTCGACGCCCTCGAGGCGATCGTCGGCGACGTCCCGACCTGGCTCGACGAGACCTTCATCCCGCGGGTCGCGAAGCGCGGGGCGGAGATCATCGAGGTGCGCGGATCATCGTCGGTCGCGTCCGCGGCGAGTGCGACGATCGATCATGTGCGCGACTGGGTGCGCGGCTCCGAGGACTGGACGTCGGCGGGCGTCGTGTCGCATGGCGAGTACGGCGTTCCGGCCGGACTGATCTCGTCGTTCCCCGTGCGGTCGATCGACGGCGAATGGCGGATCGTGGAGGGGCTCGAGGTGAGCGAGTGGTCGCGCGCTCGGATCGACGCCTCCGTCGCGGAACTGATCGGCGAACGCGACGCCGTGCAGGCTCTCGGGCTGCTCTGAGCCGCGCATCCGCGCCCTGAACGGTCACCGCTCAGCCCTCGATCAGGGCAGAATGGAAGCCGGAGGTGCGCGATGAGCGAGACGACTGATTCCATGAAGGCGACGGCATCCGTCGACGAGGCGCTGACCAGCCCGCTGCACCTGCCGCACGCGGCCGCTGAGTGCCCCAAGTGCTTCACCGAGCTGCAGCAGAACCGCGACTTCTGGCTGGCCCGACCCGACGGCTCTCGCCTGGTCGGTCTCGTCGTCTCCCGCGAGGGAATGCCCTCTGTCGTCGAGCAGCGCGAGGACCTCACGCGATTCGGAGTTCCGATCGAAGGGTTCCGCCACCCGGCGCCCGACATCCTCGAGAGCTGGAGCGACCGCCTCTCGCGCCTCATCGCCACGCTCAAGCCCGGCGACGTGCTCGTCGTCGCGAACATGAAGGCGCTCGGCCGCGATGCCGAGGAAGGCACCCGCACCGCTGCCGAGCTTCGTCGTCACGGGATCATCGTCAAGGTGCTGAGCCACGACGCGCGTCACCTCGCCGACGCCGTGCGCTGAGCCTCACCCTTCGAACCTTTCGATCGCAGACGGGCGCAGCCGGACCGCGGGCCGGCGTGAGACGCCGCCGACCGGCGTGAGCCGGCGCTCCTGCCCTACTGGTACTTCGGCGGCACCCACAGCAGCTGCGCGGCGACCAGCCCGCGATCGCGGCTGACGATCTGCGCACGGCCGGGGATGGACGGGATCGCCTTGACCTTGCCGATGAGCTGCCCCTCCTCGGGGTTGCCCGAGAGCAGGATGCCGGTCGCACCGAGGTCCGTCATCCGCTGGATGATCGGGTCGTAGGCCGCGCGCGAGGCACCGCCCGTGCGGCGTGTGAGGATCACGTGGAGCCCGAGGTCGGCCGCCTGCGCGAGCAGCGGCGCGAGGACGGCGATCGGATTGCCCTGCGACGTCGACACGAGGTCGTAGTCGTCGATGAGGACGAAGCCCTCGGCTCCGGTCCACCAGGAGCGCGAGCGCAGTTGCTCCGGAGTCACGTCCGCGCCCGGGATGCGGCTCTGGAAGAACTGCGCCAGCTCGCGCATGCCTCCATCCGTCATCTCATGCGAGGTGAGGTAGGCGCCGAGGTACTCCTGCGGGATCTCGCCCAGCAGCGCACGGCGGTAGTCGACCACGAAGATCTTCGCCTCGGAAGGCCCGTACAGGCGCGTGATCTCATGGACCACGCCACGGAGCATCGAGGACTTGCCGGAATCCGCGTCGCCGTACAGGTAGAGCAGCGGCTCCTCGTACGGATCGATGGAGAACGGTGCGAGCTCGGCCTCGTCGATGCCGAGCAGGATCTCCCGCGGCTCGGATCCGTCCGGCGACGCCGCAGCCGCGACAGCCCGAAGGTCCTCGTGACCGATGCGGTTCGGCAGCAGACGCAGCTTCGGCCCGGCGGGTCCGTGCCAGGCCGACGCCACCCGCTGCACGAGATCGTCGATGCCGTCGGCGAGCGACGAGGCGTCATCCACGCCGTCGATGCGGGGCAGCGCGGTCAGCATCTGCAGTCCGTTGACGTTGAGGCCTCGTCCGGGGATCGCGGTGACGTTCTCGGCGGCCTTGCGGTTGACCTCCGAGTCCGTCGGGTCACCGAGACGCAGCTCGATGCGCGTGCCGATGAGGTCCTTGATGTTCGCGCGGATCTCCATCCACCGCGCAGCCGTGATGACGACGTGTACGCCGTAGGTCAGGCCGCGCGCCGCGATCGCCTGGATCTGCGGCTCGAGCATCTCGAACTCCGAGCGCAGCGTGCCCCAGCCGTCGACCAGGAGGAAGATGTCGCCGTACCCGTCGTCGGCGAGCCCCTGTGCGCGGCGTTGCCGGTAGGTGTCGATCGAGTCGATGCCGTTCTGACGGAAGTACACCTCGCGCGCGTTGAGGAGGCTCGTCACCTCCGCCACCGTGCGGCGGACGACGTCCGGCTCGGACCTCGTCGCGACGCCGCTGACGTGGGTGAACCGCTGCAGGCCGCTGAAGCTGCCGCCACCGAAGTCGATGACGAAGAACTGCACCTCCTGCGGCGTGTTCGTCAGCGCGAGCGCGACCATCGTCGTGCGGGCGAGGGTGCTCTTGCCGCTGAGGGGAGCACCGACGATCGCCATGTGCCCGGCGGCGCCACCGAGAGAGACGGCGAGGTTCTCGCGGCGCTGCTCGAGCGGCACATCCACGATGCCCAGAGGGACCGTGAGCGCTCCGGCTCCGCGCCAGCGCGGCGAGATGAGACCCAGTGCAGGGTCTTCGACGAGGTCTCCGAAGAGCTGGTCGAGGGTCGCGGGTGTCTCGAGCGGCGGCAGCCAGACCTGGTGCGCCGCGGGACCGCGACCGCTCATGAGCTCCACGGCGATCTCGAACGTGTTGCGCTTCTCTTCGGGCTCGGCGTCGACGACCACCTCGGGCTCGTCCACCGGGGTCTCGGCCCGCCAGACCGGCGCGGCGGTGAACAGCTCGACCGCGGTCGAGCCGGAGCTCTGCGCCGAACCGGATGCCGCGCGGCGGCGACGGCGCGGGGGCGGTCCCGACACGTACGAGGCGCGGAACTGCGTCATCGTCTCGGTGTCGGACTTCAGGATGCCGGCTCCGGGCTGCGTCGGCAGGTGGTACGCGTCGGGTACTCCGAGGACCGTGCGGGACTCGGCCGCCGAGAACGTGCGCAGACCGATCCGGTAAGAGAGGTGTGTGTCCAGGCCGCGGAGCTTGCCCTCCTCGAGGCGCTGCGACGACAGCAGCAGATGCACCTGGAGCGATCGGCCCAGTCGTCCGATGTTCACGAACGTGTCGACGAACTCGGGCTTCGCCGAGAGGAGCTCGGAGAACTCGTCGGCGACGATCAGGAGCGCCGGCAGCGGCGCGAGATCGGTACGTCCGCCCCGACGCGCCTTCTCGTAGTCGGCGACGTTCGCGAACGGACCCGTCGCGCGCAGCAGCTCCTGGCGGCGGACCATCTCGCCCTGCAGCGCGTCCTGCATGCGGTCGACGAGCGAGATCTCCTCGCCGAGGTTCGTGATGATCGCCGACACGTGCGGCATGTCGGCCATACCGGCGAAGGTGGCGCCACCCTTGAAGTCGACGAGCACGAAGTTGAGCTGCTCGGGCGAGTGGGTCATGGCGAGGGCGAGCACGAGGGTGCGCAGCACCTCGGACTTGCCCGATCCCGTCGCACCGATGATGAGACCGTGCGGCCCCATTCCCTGCTGCGCGGATTCCTTGATGTCGAGGATGAGGGGACTGCCGTCTTCCGTCTGGCCGATCGGCACGCGCAGGCGGTCGCGCTCGAGACGCGGAGACCACGCGGCATCGAGGTCGAGGTCGCGCACGTCGGGGAGCCCGAGGAGCTCGACGAGCTCCGCCTGGCCGGTGGCGCTCTTCTTCTTCGTCACCGTGGTGCCGCCGGCGTAGAGCGAGATCAGACGACGAGCGGTCGCCTCCGCCTCGACGATGCTGATCGCATCGGCGTCGAACGGACGGCTGGGCACCTGCAGACTGACGAGCTCCGCGCGCGTTCCCTTTCCGCCGGGCTCGAACGCGATGCGCAGCGCGTTCGGATCGTCGAGATCGCCCCAGCGCGCGGGGAGATCGATCACGGTCACACCCTGCACGCCGTCTCCGGTCACGAGCATGTCGTTGAACGAGGTGCTGGCGCCGTCGGTGAGGATCACGATGTGCGGCACCTTGGCCGCCGCCCCGTCGCGGGCGAAGCGCGAACGCTCGCGCACCTCGGCCGGCAGCATGTCCTCCAGTTCCGACAGCTGGGATCCGATCATGCGGGCGGCGCCGAGTCCGTCTCTGACGGTGCGCGAATGCGTGTGCGGCATCCACTTCGCCCATTCCCACTGCGGGAGGACTCCGGCGTCCGCGGCGATGACGATCTGCACCAGGTCGGGGTCGTGCATGGTCGCGACGTGCAGCAGCATCGCCCGCGCCAGTGCCCTCGACTCGTTCTCGTCGCCCGTGATCTCGATGCGCGCGTAGTCGCGGAGCGTCACACCGAGCGGGAGGTTCTTCTGGATCTCGTGCGTGAGCATGAACCGGTGCGCGGCCGAGGCCGCGACCGGATCCAGCTGCGCGAGCGGCGGGAGCTCCGGGGCCTCCAGCGAGATGCACAGCGGCTGATCGCTCGTGCCGATGCGCACCGACAGGAAGTCCGGATCGTTGGCGGATCTCTCCCAGACGCGGGTGCGCTCCTCGGCGATGTACGGGAGGGCGGACGGCGCCGGCAGATGCCAGTTGCCCGCTCGGCGCTGCTGACGTGCGGCGACGCGCACGCTCTGGCGGAGCTCGGTGAGATAGGCGAGGTACTCGCGGCGGGAGCCGAGGGTGGCCGCCTGGCGCTGCGAGCGCTGACGCCATCCGTTGACGGCGACGAAGCCCAGGGACGAGAGCAGGAACATCCCGCCCGTCAGCAGTCCGGTCACGGACTGGTTCGACATCGTCACCATGACGATCGCGCCGACGCTGCCGAGCATCGGGAGCAGAGAGCCGAGCACCCCCATGCCGCCGTCGCTGGGCTGCAGCTCGGGCGGCGCCTGGACGGGGAGCTTGCCTGAGGGAACACGAGGCGGCGCGAGACGGGGTCCTGTCATGCTCTCTCTCCGGCGCTGCTGTCCGAGGCCAGCAGGAGGCTGATGGTGAAGCTGCGGTTGCCGATGCGCACGCGATCGGCGTCGTCGAGGAGCACACGCTCCCCGGCGACGAGTTCGGTCGTCTGGCCGTCATCGGACCGGATGTCGGAGCCGTTCGTCGACCCGAAGTCGGTGACCCACGTGCGTCCGCGGGAGTGCTCGATGCGCAGGTGCGTCTTCGACACGGAGGAATCGGGGTCGGTCACGATGACCAGCCGGTCGTCGTGGGCGCTGGCGACCGGTGCTCGTCCGAGGTTGGCCGCGAGCGGGAGGCCGAGCTGCACGCGCTGGCCCGTGTCGAAGATGAGCAGCAGTGCTCCCGACTCGGATGCCGGAGCGGATTCGGCGGCCGGCTGCGGTGCGGCAGCCGGAGCGACGGTGAACAGGGGCGCGTCCTGGCCGAGCGGCGGCGCCACCGGCGACTCCAGCCGGTGCGAGGCGGCACGCGCGTCGGTCGGCTCGGAGTCCTCGTCGACCGCGGACGGATGCGCTCCCAGGGCGACCACCTGCGGAGGGGCGAGTGCTTCGATGTCGGGGGCGGGCACCGGTGCCGGCTCTGCTGCGGCAGCGGCGCGCGTCGGCACGGCGACGACGACGGTTCCGGCGATGCGATCGGCCCAGCTCTGCCGGCGTCCGCTGCGATCCCAGGCGCTCGACGCGACGACGATCCAGCTGCCCACCGCGACGAGGAATCCCGCGCCCGTGACGATGCCGCGGACGAACTGGCGACCGACGCCGGGCGAGAACGGACGGTCTCCGCGCGCGGTGCGCAGACGCAGCACGGCGTTGCCGAGGGTGAGTCCCGTGCGGGCCTCGAGCACCCACAGGAAGATCGCGAACTCGGCGACGGCGAGTCCGGCGAGCAGCGGGCTGCGCGTGGTGATGAGCACGATCGCTGCGGCGAGCACGACCACGGCCACGTCGAGGGTGAAGGCGGCGATGCGAGCCCCGGCCCCGGCGGGCGATGCGAGGAACGCCGGGCCGAGTCCGTCTGCGGGGCGGCGCGAGTGCGCGCGCGTCGACACGAGCGGCGTGGGAGGCGCGGTCGCCGCGGCATTCAGGGGGGCGCCGTCGACACCGGGGGGAGCCGAGATGAGTGCCGGCGGCAGTGCCGGGATCTCCGTCGGAGAGGGCGCGGCGGGTGCCATCGGGGGGATCAGTCCACCGCCCGGCCAGGACTGTGGTTCGCCGTTCCCGCTCATCCCGCCATCATTCCACGAACGAGGGACAGCGAATCCGCGTAGAGCAGCGCCGCAGGAAGTGCGAGGGCGACGGCGAGCCACTCGAACGCGTCACCGAAGCGCGACCAGATCAGGGAGCTCGCGCCGCGTGCGATCGGGATGACGACGGCCACGGCGACGAGGCCCAGGGCGAACAGCGCGACGGCGCCGAGAACCTGGAAGCCGGTTCCGAGCGCCACGGCCGCCTGGAGCCCCGCGACGACGAACACGACGGCGGCCGCGCCCCGCGGCAGCCAGCGGAGGATGCGCGACGTCGTGTGCCGAGGGGTGAGGAGCAGAGCGAGACCCGTGCACACCATCAGGGCGATGCCGCCGGACAGGACGATCGGGCCGTCGGGCCACGGACGGATGAAGGCCACCGGGGTCATCGCCGCGGCGACCACACTCAGGACCGCGGTGCCGGCGATGAGCCGAGCCGACGAGTCGTCGACGACCGCCGTGATCCGGTCGGGACGCAGCACGCCGACGGCCTCGGGGATCGCGCCGCGCACCGTCCAGCGGCTCGTCATGAAGTGCTTGTAGTCGATGAAGTACCCCTCGGGGAGGTTCACGAGGCTGCTCGGCAGCGCCCGGAGTCCGAGTGGCACCAGCCCGAGCGAGATCGCGGCTGCCTCGGCAGGACCCCAGCGCAGCAGGAGCGCGAGCCCCCACACGGCCGCGAGGCCGACGAGGAGAACGGTCGCCGTTCCCGCGGCCGCACGCATCGGACGCGCGCGCGCTGCGACCGCGATGATCGCCGTGGTCACGCTCGCCGCGAGGAAGCCGGATGCCGTGGCGAGATGTCCGCTCGCCTCCAGCTGTGCGGGGATCAGCAGCGCACCGGCCGCGAAGGAGAGCAGGACGGGCGCGAGGACACCGAGGATCCCGCGGACACCGGCCGCAGAATCGCGTCGAGCCCACGCCACGGCGCCGCTGATGGACCCGGCGACGAGCAGCAGGGCGACGAGGAGTCGGAGCAGCGGCTCGCCGGCACCCTGTGCGAAGACGGCGACCAGGAGCAGGCCGCTGACCGCGAGCATCCACCATCTCGCTCCGTGGTCCACACGGCTCGCCGCCGCGAGCGCGCGGGGACGATCCCCCGCGGCGGGGAGGGCGGTGCGGTCGATCAGCGAGTAGAGCCCGCCGTCGACGAGATCCTCGCACTCGGTGTCGCCGGGGATCTCGAAACCACCAGGACCGATCGTGATGAACCGGCCCGCCGTGGACAGCCCGCTCAAGATCAGGGCGTCGTCGAGCGTCTCGTCCAGCGGCAGCGAGATGTCGATCCGACGGTCTTCGCTCTGCAGGACGATGCGACGCCGTTCTACGATCTCGACTGACACACCTGAACCCTATCCACCCTGCGCGACGACCGACGCGCAGCCCCTCTTCCGCCCACGCGGATCAGCCTGCGTGGTCGTCGCGGGAACCTGCCTGTGCGCTCTTCGCGCGGGGGCCGCGCTCTTCGTCGTCTTCGAGCTTCGGGGCGATGGGGCCGCCGAGACCGGAGCGCTTCGGCTTCTCGTCCTCGTCAGCGCCGCCGGCGCCGCCCATCATGCCCATGCCCGGGCGCATCCCGGAGCCTGCGGCACCCGAAGACCCTGTGCCGCCCGCTCCGGCACCGCCGACACCGCCGACACCACCGACCCCGCCGGCACCACCGACGCCACCGGCACCCGTGCCGCCCATTCCTCCGCCGATTCCGCCCACGCCGCGCGTACCGGCTCCGCCGCCGGCGGCCGAGCCGCCCAGCAGTCCGCCGCCCGCTCGGATTCCGGCACCCGAGGCGCCGCCGATTCCGCCGCCGCGAAGGGCACCCATGCTCCCGATGCCGGAGATCTTCGATCCTGCCGCGATCGCCGCAGCTCCGGCACCGCCGCCGACGACACCGCCGAGGCCCCCTCCGAGACCGCCGCCGATTCCGCCGCCGGGGGTGATCGGGTATCCGCCGCCTGTGCCGCCGGAGCCACCGGGCAGAACGCCGCCGATCGGCGAGTCCACGGTCGGATCGTCGTTGCCGTCGGTACCGTCCGGGTCAGTGCCGGGGCCGACGGGGTCGGGCTCCCAGTCCACGGGGAACGTCGGATAGGTCGGCGTCGGGGGATAGGTGGGCGGGGTCGGGTTCGTCGGGGTCGGGGGCAGATACTCCCCGACGGCGCCGGTCGGCGGCTGAGAGCCGCCGATGGGGTCGTATCCGGACGGACCGCCGCCGACCCGTGGCGTGTTCAGCCGCGGGCTGTCGATCGGGGCTCCCCCGCTCGGGGTGTCGCCCTTCGTGGAGGTGTCGGACTGGAAGTAGTCGTACTTGTTCAGCCGCGAGGCCGCTGCTTCCAACCGGTCGGTGGGGTCGACGAGGGACTTCTCGACATCCTCGACGATCTGCCGGGCGCGGTCCTCCCGCTGATTGCCGAGGAAATTGCCGATCGCGTCGAGAGCGCTGTCTGCCGCAAGCGGACCGAGCACCGGGTGGATGACGACCGATGCGCCTTTGGCCGCATTCGCCCAGAACGGATCGATCGAGGCGGAGGGCAGTTCGGCAGCGGCGATCTCGCGCCGCGCCGAGTTCCCGTCGGCGATGGCGGTGTCCACGGCCTTCACCGTCTCGAGGATGCCGGATACCTTCTGCCTGATCTCGTCGATGTCGGCCGTCGCGGCTTCTGCCGAGGCACCCTTCCAGTGCTCCGACAGACGCACCGCGGAGAGAGCCCGTTCGAGAGAGGTGAAGGCGTTGATCACCGCGGACATCCGCGGGATCGCCGCGTCCTCGAGAGATCGGATGCGGTTCAGCTCCGCCTCGAATCCTCCTGCGCCCATCTGCTTACCCGCCATGATTCCCCCCTTGTTCGGTGGCCTGTCGTCGTGAGGACCGCGTCAGCACGATCGCGAGAACGATGCCGCCGATGACGAGCAGCACGAGGACGATCCCTCCGCCGATCAGCCAGGGAGCAAGCGGCGCCCCCTGCGACGGCTCGTCCGCGCCGGGCTGTGCCGTCGGAGCAGCGGTCTGGTCTGTGAGTCCGAGCGCGGCCTTCGCCTCGTCGACCTCGCGGAGCGAGGGCTGGGCGTACGGATCCTCGGTGTCGAAGAGCGGATTGACGTCCGGGTACTCGGTCGGGTCGACCGCGAGCATTCCGGTGAGCGAGGCGGCGCCGTATCCGGTGCTGTCGTTCCACTCGGGCTCGTGCTCGCCCTTCGTCCCGGTGTTGTGGAGGAGGCTCTGGATCAGCTGCGCTCCGGTCGCCTCGGGATACTTCTGCTTGACGACCGCGAGGAACCCGGAGACGATCGGCGTCGCGAAGGACGTGCCCGACCCGATCTCCTGCGCATCCCACGACCCGGGCGTCCCGGGCAGCAGCAGGCCGACGCCCGGCGCCGCCACGACGACGTCGTCGGTGAGGTTCGGCTGACCGTTCGTCCCGTTCTGGATCCTGCCGTCCTCGCCGAACGCCTGCACCGCCACGACGCCGTTCAGCGCGGCCGGCCACAGGGTGATGCCGTCTTCGTTGGACATGGCGGCGACCACGACGACGCCGGCGGCATAGGCCTCCGCGAGCCCCTGGCTGACGGTGGTGCTGCTGCCGGACGAGATCGAGATGATGTCGGCGCCGTCGGCCACAGCATCCGAGATCGCGCGGTCGAGCGCGAACCGTCCGTCGTCGCCCTGCGGCTCGCCGTTCTCCCGTAGGCACTCGGCATCGCTGCCGTCTTCTCCCTCGACGCCGTCGACCACACCGGCGCTGTAGTAGAGCACCTCGGCCCCGGGAGCCACTCCCTTGATGGGCGCACCTCCTGCGGGCGCCTCGCCGGTTCCGGCGATCATGGAGGCGACTCTCGTGCCGTGCGACGAGGCGACGTAGTCGGCCGAGACGACCGGGTACGGCTGACCCGACGCGTCGAAGCAGTACGACCCGTCATCGAGAGTGATGTTCGCTCCTCGGAGTCCCACGACGTCGGGATTGATCTGGCTGTCGATCACCGCGACCTTGATGCCCGTCCCGTCGAACCCGGCGTCGTGGGCCTCCTGGATCCTTCCGCGATCGAACCACCACAGCCCCGATTCGGCGGATGCTGCCGCCGCCGCGCTCGAGGGCGCGACGATGGCGGCGATCAATGCGAGAGCACCGACCGCCGCTGCCAGAGGGCGGCGCCGGCGGCGCATCAGTAGTCGGCCACTTCCGGCTCGGGCGAGGCCGTCGGTGCAGGCGCGGAAGCGGCGACGCCGCCTGAGGCTCCGCCCTTCGCGCCGGCGCCCGACCCGGACACCGGCGAGCCCGCGTCGTCATCCTGCGCGACAGCCGAGTCCAGCAGCGACACGATCAGCTTCGCCTCGTCGGCCAGCGATGCGTCCTGCTCGGCGATCTGCGACACGGCCGCGCGGATCGCGTCGTGAGTGGTCTGGAGCTTGGCGATGGTCTTGTCGGTGGCGTCGCTCATCGACCCGGCGACACGCGCGACAGCGCTCCGGAACTCGACCGTGGCCTTCGACGACCCACCTTCGGAGACCGCCACCTCGGACGGGCTCGGGAACTCCTGCAGTTCGCGAAGCAGACGCTTCAGCTCCGCGAACACTCCATCGAAGTCGACCGCAATGCTCATCGACGCACCCTCCTCGTTGACAACAGCCAGTCCTGCTCGTCTGCACTGCCTTCCGACCAGGGGCCGGACGGCACAGCAGACGGCGCGGACCCTCGCATCTCTGCGACGGGCCCGCGCCGGAGGATCAGGCTCCGAACCGCCCGGCAGCCGACTTGTCGGTCTGCACGTACTGGCCCGAGATCTCCTCGGTCTTGCCCGCGATCTGGGTGAGAAGCTGCTGCATCTCGCTCAGCGAACGGTTCCACTTGGCCTGGGCCTGGTCGTAGGCCTGCTGCGCGGCACCATCCCACGAGGCACGGAGCTTGCCGACCTCGGACTCGAGACGGTCGAGCTCGGAACGGATACCCTGCGACCCGCTGCGGATCTGCGCTGCCAGAGCGTTGACCTGCTCCGGGCGAACTGACATCGACTGCATCATGTTCTCCTTGAATCCTGTGTGATCTGAGCGCTCAGGCGCCGGACATCATCGAGCCGAGGCCCGAAATGGTCTGCTGGTGCGCCTCTTCGGTCGCAGCCTGGTCGCGCTCGGTGCCGGCGAGGGCATCCTCGAGGGTCACCAGGACCTCGTTGAGCTGACGCGCCTGCTCGTCCCAACGGGACATGAGCGTCGTGAACGATGCGGCGGCCGCACCCGTCCAGAATCCGCGAAGCTGCTCGATCTCGCTGCGGACCTTCTTGGTCTGCTGGTCGATCCCGGACTTGGTCTCCCGCACTGCCTGGGCTCCGCGGCGCAGAGCCCCTTCTTCTGCGGAGATGACATCAGCCATAACTCACTCCCTCCGGTCCGTTAGGACACACGTGCGGGGAGCGCATCCCGGTCTTGGGACGACTTCGAAACAACCCCCCACGATTTGTTTCAGGAGTCAGGTTAGAACAGATCCCCGCTGATCGCCAGAATTCCTGACGATCCGGGCCGGAGATTGTGCATTCGTTGGAGAAACAGGTCCCGCGCACGACTACGCGTTGTCGCACCGCTCAACTAGGGTGAGAGGCGGAATGCGCAGCCACATGTCCTTCTTCGCGGCTGCACACCATGGAGGGGGCATCGTTCCATGACTCAGACCAGCACTGCGGCAGGCACCGTGCTGCGCCTTTCCGTCGTCAGCGACGACCGGCGACTCGACGTCGGCGTGCCCTCGCAGGTGCCCCTCGTCGAGATCATCCCCGGGTTCGCCCGGAGCCTCGGTGTGCTGGACCCGACGCTGACGCACGGCGGCTACGCGCTGCAGCGAGCGGACGGCAGCCCCCTCGACCCCGCGCGAGGAGCGGCCGCGCAGGGCATCCTCGACGGCGAGCTGCTGACGCTGGTCCGGGGTGGCCTCATGAGCGAGCCGCGCGTCTACGACGACGTCGTGGAGGCCGTCATCGACGCGACGGCCGAGCAGCACGGCTCCTGGACGCCCGCCGACAGCTCGCGCACGGCCCTCTTCATCAGCCTCACGTTCCTCGCGCTCTGCGCCCTCCTGCTCGTGGCCACTCCCCCGACATCCCTCCTCCCCGCGATCATCGCCGGAGCGGGAGCCGTGGTGCTGAGCGTCGCCGCGGCCGTCCTGATGCGGCTGCGCCAGCCCGAAGCCGGCCACGCGCTCGGTCTCTCGGCGGCCGCATACGGCGGCCTCGCCGGTTACCTCGCCGTACCGGCTCAGAGCATGTGGGGCTGGCCGCTGGCCGCGCTCGGACTCGGGCTGGTCGTCGTCGGCGGCATGAGCCTCGCCGTGACCCAGGAGAAGCCCGAGATCCACCTCGTCCCTATCGCGCTCGGTGCATCCATCGGCATCACCGCGACGAGCGCGGCAGCGTTCGGCGACGCGCTCGCTCCCTACGCGATCATGCTCGCGACGACGGCGCTGCTCGCGAACGGCATCCCCTGGCTGGCGCTGAGCTCGACCCGCATCCGCGTCATCTCGCCGCAGAGCGACGCCGACATGTTCGCCGCGCCCGAGCCGATCGACGCCGACGAGGTGAAGCGTCGCGCCGCCGCGGGCACCCGCACTCTCATCGCGCTGCGCGCGGCGCTCGGCCTCGCGGCGCTCATCGCGACTCCGCTGGTCGCAGCGAGCGGTGTGTCCGGTGCCCTGCTGTGCGTGCTCGCCTTCGTGGGGATGATGTTCCAGTCGCGCCAGATCCACGCCCGCCTCGGCGTGCTCGTGCTCATGGCCATCGGAGCCGTCGGACTCGCCGTCACCGGCGTGACCGTCGCACTCGCACTTCCCGACGTACGCACCTGGATGCTCCTCGTACTCGTCGTCGCGACCGTGATGCTCGTCGGCCTGACGCTGCTGACGCCGAAGGCGCGGCTGAGGCTCACCCGTCTCGGCGACACCGTCGAGGTCATCGCTCTCGCGCTGCTGCTTCCGCTGGGCGTCATCACGGCAGGACTCGTCTGACCGATGGCGACCAAGAAAGACCTGATCGAGGCGCAGGGCTTCAGCCGTCGACGGCTCCTCTCCGCCTTCACGGGCGGCGCTCCGGGCGGCAAGGAACTCGATCCCGCGAAGCCGCTCCGCGCGGTCGTGGCCGGAGTGGCCCTGACCGTCGGCGTCATCCTGGTCGGAGTGTTCTGGGGCATCATGCAGCCGGGGCTCCCCGGCGACTGGCAGAACAACCGGCTGATCGTCGCCACCGACACCGGGTCGCGCTACGTCTCGGTCGACGGCACCCTGTACCCGGTCATCAACACGGCCAGCGCACGACTGCTCATCCCGGCCGGCGAGTTCAAGGTCGTGCGCACCGATCAGTCGGCTCTCGACGGGATCCCCGTCGGCCCCGCCATCGGCATCCTCGGCGCGCCGGACGACCTGCCCAAGCCGGATGCTCTGCTCAACTCCTCCTGGACGGCGTGCATCGACGACCGCGAAGGCACCTCGGTGTCGCTGGCCTCGGATCCCGTGGCGAGCATCTCCACCGGCACCGGAGCGGTCGTCCAGCGGGGTGAGGACCTGTTCGTCGTCGCGGACGGGCTGCGCCACCAGGTCTCTCCCGAAGATGCGAACGCGGTGCTGCGCGCCGTCGGGCTCGGCACCAGCGACATCCTCGAGGTCGACGGGCGCTGGCTCAACCTCTTCGAGTCGGGCGACGAGCTCGAGCCCATCCGGCTGAACGCGGTCGGCGCCACGCTCGAGGGCACGGCTCTCACCGCCGGCAGCATCGTGCACGTGCAGGGCGATCCCCCGGAACTCCGGTACGTCGCGCTCGCCACGGGCGAGCTCGCGCAGCTCAGCCCCCTCGCGTACCAGCTCTACCTGCTCGGCAGCGGTGCAGAGGCGGATGCGGAACAAGAGGTGTCGCCGGCCGAGGTCGCCGACATCCCGACCGAGCCGCACGCGGGCGGCGCGGACTGGCCCACCGAACCGCTGACCCCGCTCGCTGCGGGTGAGACTCCCTGCGCCGTCGTCACGGACGACGCCCGCACCGTTCTCGGCGCGACCTCGCAGGAACTGCCCGAGGAGCGCACACGCGTGAACGTCGCGGTCGGCGGAGGGGCCCTCGTGCAGGTGCGCGGCGCCTCGGAGGACATGGTCGGCATGGCCGTGCTCATCGACGAGTCGGGTACCGCGTTCGCGATCCCCGACGCCGTGGTCGACGCGGGTGCGGAGGATGCGGGGAGCGACCCCGTCACCCAGCTCGGCTACACGCAGGACGACATCGGACATGTGTCGGACGCGTGGATCGAGTTCTTCGCCGCGGGCCCCGCGCTGAGCGCCGAGGCCGCGAGGGAGTCCCCGGGCGCCGGGGACGAGTGATGCGCCAGCGCTCCGGAAGGCCTCGTTCCGCCGTCCTGTCCGCCGCCGCGCTGTTGAGCGCATGCGCGCTGGCTGCAGGCTCGGCGTCACCGGCATCCGCTCTGGCTGCGACCTCGACACCCGGGGCGCCGCTGTCTTCTCTCGTGTCGACGGCGACCCAGGGTCAGGCGTGCGAGCCGGGCACCGTCGTCTTCAGTCCCGAGGCGCCCGCCGCGCTCGCGCAGCTCGGCGCCGAGGAGGCGAATCGACTGGCAACGGGCAAGGGCATCGTGGTCGCCATCGTCGACTCGGGGGTGGACGCGTCGAATCCGCACCTCGCCGGCGTGGTGATCGGCGGCGTCGACCTCGTCGGTGACGGCGAGCGCAGTGACGGCCTGAGCGACACGACGGGTCACGGCACGGCCATCGCGGGCCAGATCGCCGCGCAGCCGGTCGCCGGTTCCGGTGTGGTCGGCCTCGCACCCGACGCGCGTCTGCTGTCGGTGCGCGTCTTCCGCAGCAACTCCCCGCAGGACGAGGACAAGGGCTTCGGCCCCGATTCGCGACGCCTCGCCGACGGCATCCACTGGGCGGCGGACAACGGCGCGGACATCATCAACGTCTCGCTGTCGCAGAGCTCGGACTCCTCCGAGCTCCGGGCCGCGGTCGAGCACGCCGCGGCGGTGGGCGCCCTCGTCGTGGCGAGCGGCGGCAACCGACTCTCCGACGCGGACGCCGAGGATGCTCCTCGGTACCCCGCCGCATACGAGCAGGCGCTCGGAGTGAGCGCGGCCGACGCGTCAGGGCGCGCGACGGATTCGTCGATCCACGGACCGCAGGTCGGCGTGACGGCCCCGGGCAGCAACGTCCTCACGGCGGCGACCGGTGGCGGTGACTGCGTCTTCGCCGGCGATGCTCCCGCATCGAGCTTCGCGACCGGGTACGTCAGCGCGGCTGCCGCGCTCGTCGCCGAGGCGCATCCGGAGGATCCTCCGGCGGGATGGGCCTATCGGCTCACCGCCACCGCGCTGCGTGCCGACGCCGACGAGCGCGACGACGTCGACGGCTGGGGCTTCATCCAGCCGTCGGCCGCGATCGAGCTCCTGCCGGACGAGACCACCCGAGGGCCGGTGAGCCCGTACTTCGACACGATGGAGAGCGCGGCGCGGCCGCCTGCGGCCGCGGTGACACCCGACCACGGCGCCTCGCCGTTCCTGCTGACGCGCGAGGCAGCCCTCTTCGCGGCGATCGGCGGTGCCAGCCTGCTCGGCGTGCTCGGGATCCTCATCGTGCTGCGCCGCCGCAAGGACGCGCCGGCGACGGACGAGGCGGACGCCGGCCGAGTGGGGGGCCTGCTCGACACGCCCGAACCGAGCCCCGACGACGGACGCTCGCCCATCAGCAGCCGCCGCTGAGCCCGCGCGCGGACGGCGTCAGCCCAGGACGACGAAGCCCAACCCCACCAGCCCCGCGACGGACACCGCGCACGCGCCGGCGAAGGCGAGCAGTGTGTAGACGCTCCATCGCCGCGCCTGCTTGGTGACCGACGTCCGGTCGACGTCCACGACGCGGGTGGGCGCGGCGGCCCCGATGACCACGGGCGGTGCCGTCGGCGCGAGGGGTGCCGGACGGGGGCGGTAGATGGCCGGGGTCGGCGCGAGAGGCGCGCGGAACAGGGAGTCCTCGGGGGGTTCCGCGGGCTCCTCCTCGTCCTCCGTGCGCTCCTCCGCTGCGGCATCGTCGCCACGCGGGCGGGGTACGGAGCGCGCCAGGACGACCGTCGCGTCGTCGACCACGTCTTCCTCGGGGCTTTCGGCGACGGCATCCACTGGCTCACCGTCTGCGGGCGCCGATCGCACGGGGCGGGAGCGGGCCACCACGACCGTCGCGTCGTCGAGAGCGTCGGCCTCGGCATCGGGGGCATCAAGACGCACGTCGGCGGGCGCGTCCGCGCGCACGTCGGCGGGTGCCGGCGCCTCGGCGGGTGCGACTCCTGCCTCAGCGGGCGCGTCGCCGACGGCATCCGCCTTCACGGTGCTTCGCCGGCGTTCGCGCCGCGTCAGCATGACCGTCTCTTCGACGTTCGTGTCGTCCTCGGACATGTCAACCCCTCGCTCGCACCGGGATCGTCGTCCCCTCGAGCGCGGAGTCGGTGAAAGCGGATGCCGCGACGCGTCCTCCCGTGTCGTCATCCGGTCGCGCACGGGCTCCTCCCGCGACCACGTCGATGACCACCACCGACACGTTGTCGCGGCCTCCGGCCTGCAGCGCGCGGCGGACCAGCGCGGAAGCGGCCGTCTCGGGTCGCCCGCACATCGTGAGCGTCGCCCGGATGCCCTCGTCGCTGACCTCGCCGCTGAGGCCGTCGGAGCACAGGAGCAGCCGCTCGCCGTCGACCACCGGCAGTAGCCAGCTGTCGGCGGTGCTGTCGGTGGCACCGATCGCCCGGGTGATGACGTTGCGCTGCGAGAACGACTCGAGGTCCGCGGGGCGGAGCTCCCCGGCATCGACCATCTCCTGACCGAGCGAGTGGTCGATCGTGAGCTGGGTGAGCTCATTGCCGTGATGCCGGTAGACACGCGAGTCGCCGACGTTGAACACGAGCCAGTGCGGCGCGCCCTCGTGCTCCACGAGCGCGACTCCGGTGACCGTGCTGCCGGCGCCTCTCTTGTGCTGCGCGGCGATGCCCTCGACCACGGCGGCGGCGCGGCCGAGTGCGTCACGGACGTCGTCGACGACGACCGATCGCCCGCGGAGCGGTTCGAAGGCGGCCACGACGGCGGCGCTCGCCCGGTCACCGGCTTCGTGTCCGCCCATGCCGTCGGCGACGAGGAAGACGGGCGATGCCGCGAGGACGGAATCCTCGTTCGCGGTGCGCGTGAGACCGGTGTCGGTCAGAGAGGCGACGTTGAGGACCACCGAGGAGAGCGTCACGAATCGCGCTCCGCCGTGACGTGCATGCCGACCTCGCCGAGGATGAATCGGCCGTTGCCGACCACGCTCTCGCCCGGGTCGAGCAGCGTCTCCGTGCCGTCGTCGCCGACGACCACGACGCCGTTCGTGGCATGCAGGTCGGTCAGCCGCCACTCGTCCTCGTGCACGACGAGACGGGCATGGGTCTTCGACAGGGTCCGGGTGGTGTCGGAGATCGCGAGACGCTGCTCCCCTGCCTCGCCGGTCGGGTTGCGTCCGATCACCACGCTGGCTCCGGAGAGCGCGAACGTGCGCCCGTCGTCGAGCACGAGCGAGCGCCGCACGCCGCGTCGACGCGCGACGACGACCGTCGCCTCGAGATCGTCGTCGGTCGGACGCGGCGACACGACCGTCTTGTCGACGTCGGCGGCGAGCCCGGCGAGCGGCATGCCGGCGGATGCTACGGCCGGAACCTGAGTCGAGTCGGCCGAGGGCGGCGCGGAAACGGCAGGCTCCGACGCGGCGGAGGCGGCGGGCGGGTCGGCGGAGACGGAGGAGTCGGCGGCGGCACCAGACGTCTCTGCGGGCGTGACCGCCTCGACGAACGGTGTCGGCGCGGGCCGGATCATCGGCGCGACAGGCTCGCCCTGCGCGGCGTGGTCG
>NZ_CDWI01000009.1 GCF_001049495.1 Microbacterium sp. 3J1 | reverse complement strand
GTCACCGGGCGGCTGTCGGAAGTCGGCTCAGAGGCCGGCGCCACCGGAGGCCGGGGCGCGGGAGGCGGCGAGACGGGAGCCGATGAGACGGGCGTCGGCGAGACGGGAGCCGGAGGTGCCGGAGGCTGGGCTGCGAAGGCCGGCGGAGCGGGCGCCGCCGCAGCCGGCGGAGCGAACGACGTGGCCGGGGCTCCCGGCGCGAGCGGAGCGCCGAAGGCCGTGGGAGGCTGTGGCGGCGCACCCCACGCCGACGGCGCCGGAGCAGCCTGCGCTGGAGCCGGCGCCGACGATGCGGGCTGCTCCGCGGGAGCGGGGGTCCGCGAGGGCGCCGCGTAGTCCGGGAAGACGAGCGCCGGAGCATCCGTCTGCGTGGCGTTGTGCGGAGCCAGCGACGGGATCGTGTAGCCCGAGGCGTCGCGCGCGGGGGCCGCCGCTGGCTGGGGTGTGCGTCGCGGACCCGGCTGCAGTGCCGCGAGCCGCTCGCCCTCGGGATACGGCGGTGCTCCCCATGCGAGCACCGTGGCCCAGACCGGCGGGAGGAGGATCGCGAGCACGGTCATGCCCGCGCCCCGTCCGAAGCGCTTGTTGATGCGGTGCGTGGCGACGACCTTGAGGTACAGGCCGTACAGCTGCACGAGCGGGATGAAGTAGAACACGACCGACCAGGCGGGCACGCCCCCTCGCGCGAGGATCTCGGCCTCGTTGAGCACGGGGACCCAGCCCTTCCACCCCTCGCCGTCGATGCGCGGGAAGAGACGCGACAGCGCCAGCGCGTACCAGACGTAGATGGCGATGGCGATGAGCAGTCCGAGTCCGCCGACGATGGCGAGCATCGTGGCGAGACCGGTCTCCGCAGACGGTGTCATGGGGTCCCCTTCTTCGGGTCGTCGAGTGAACCGGGTGATCCGAGCGTACCGAGCGCCGGCCTGCGCCCGATGAGCGGGATGCCGACGAACGGGATGCCGCCCGTCGGCCGTGCGCGGGTGACGAACGATGTCGGACGCACCCTCCTGGCGATCCGTCGCCACCATCGGCCGACACGACCGAGCTCTGCGCGCTCCGCATCGACGATCTCCCACGCGGCCGCCGCGTCCTCCGCCGTGGGCGGATGCTCGGCGAAGACGGCGCGGTCGACGAGGATCGCGAGCCTCTCCGCCGCATCGCGATCGGCGGAGTGCGCGCGCTGCAGGCGAGTCCCCTGCGATGCCATCGCCACGTCATGATCGGCGTACACGTCGACGAGCTCCTCCCAGGCACCGGCCAGCCGGACCTCGGGGTCGTCTGCCGTGCGGCGCATCCGTGCCCGACGCCGCTTGGCGAACAGCAGCACGAGGAACGGGAGGGCCAGCAGCAGCGCGGCGAGCAGAGTCAGGCCGACGGCTCGCAGGATGGGCAGCAGGATCGCGAGGACCTCCGACTGCGGGCCGTCCAGCGGTGGGGCGTCGTTGTTCGAGTCGCTCTGCGCCTGGGGCGGGTCGAGGGCCTCCGAGCGCGGCTGCTCAGGCACCGTCGGATGCTCGGGAAGCTGCTCGCCCTCGGTGATCGAGCTGGGCAGCATCGCGAACTGGGGCGTGGTGTCGACCGGCATCCACTCGCCGCCGGAGGCGCGCACCTCGACCCACGCGCTCATGCTCCCCCCGGTGCAGACGTCGGTGCACGCGGGGATTCCGGGCACCTCTTCGGCGGCGCCGAGGCGCGCTCCGATGACCACCCGGGACTCCAGCCCCCAGTGCTCGGCGAGCAGCGCGGCCGCGACCGAGAACTGCTCGTCGTCGCCGACGGCGGAGACCAGCAGCTCGGGGGCAGCGTCCGATCCCGCCCTGCGCTCCTGCTCGACCATCTCGGTGAACAGCTCCTCGACGCGGGATGCCGAGTGTCCGGCGTAGCTCGGAGCGAACGCGTACCCCTCGGATTCCTCGAGCGCGGCGATCCAGCCCGCCGCCGCCGGATCCTCCAGGAGCGCATGGCTCAGATAGCCGCGTTCGCGCAGGCGATCGATGACCTCGAGGTAGCCGGCTCCGGTGCGCGGCTGCTCCTGCATCTCCGCCCACTCGACGAGAGCCGGGTAGCGGTCGGAGTCGAGAGCCGACTCGCCGCCCTGCAGCGATGCGATGTCCGTGCCCTCGACGGGCGCGTCGACGAGCACCTCATAGCGGTCGCCCGGAACGAGTCCGTGACCGCCGCCCGGGGCGTCGGCGACCGTGATGGCGGTGTCCCCGTCGTCGTCGACATGGAAGCCGTCGGCCAGGTCCTCGGCGCGCGACCCTGTGAACTCGGGTGCCTCGGCGAGTCCTGCCGGTGCCGGGACCCAGATGCCTCGATACGCGTCCCCGACCGTGATCTCTAGAGAGATGCGCCCGCCTGCGGGCAGCGCCGTGCGCGGAAGTCGGCTGAAGCGGTCGTCGGGCGCGACGTGGAAGTCCTCGCCGTCGTAGGAGTCGAGGGTGACGAGTCGGATGCGGTCCAGCGATCCGGAATCCCCCTCGAGTCGGATCACCGCGTCGTCGAGCCGACCCCCGGAGAACCACGACCGGTACGCGCTCAGCGGGCTCGGCTGCTGCTGCACCACGATCATCGGCTCGACCTCGTCGCGCAGCACCGAGCGGTCGGACCAGCCGGCCGCGGCAGGGGCGACGGCGAAACCCGCCACGAGGGCCGCCACGACGAGCACGCCGGCGAGGATGTGACGTCTCACCGCCAGCCACACCGGGGTCGCGCGACGCGAGATGTTCGCGGCTGCGACGGCCCTGAGTGCGGCGGCGCGCTGCAGTCGCGCCCGCCCCACGATCCACACGAGGGCCGAGGCGAAGACCGCGACGCCGATCAGCCACTCTCGCGGAGCGGGAAGCGTCACGCCCAGCACGGTGACGGGGGCGCTGACGCCGCTCAGTCCGAACGCGATGCCGAACACGCTCATGGCGGTGAGGACGGGAACGGCGAGGAGGGCCCGGCGACCGGGCTGGAGAACGAGGAGAGTGGCGAGGAATCCGCCGAACAGCATCACGACGAGGAAGGGGATGAGCACGGCCTGGTACTCGCCGAGCGGCGGGTTGAGCGTGAGCATCTGCTTCCAGCCGAGGACCACCCCGAGCACGGCGTCGCGCAGGCCGCCGAGGAACGCGGGAACGGAGGTGAGCGCCGACGGGATCGCCAGCGGCACGGCCACGACGAGGTACGCCCCCGCGACGGCGAGGGCTGCGAACAGCATCCGCCAGCGCAGCGCACGAGCGAGCACCGCGATGCCGATGCCGAGCACACCGCCGACGAGTCCGACGACCAGGGCGCGGGGTGATTCGTAGACGGGCCAGACAGCGGCCGTCGCGAGGCCGATGCCGACGAGCACGTACGCGAGCGACCAGACGGTGAGCGCCGAGACGGACAGATCGCGGCGGCGCGCCGATACACCCCGACGGGGGCCGGCGGCGTTCATCGCAGTGCTCCGCGCGCGAGCATCTGCGGGAGGTCGCCGAGTGCGCCGAGGGTCATCACCGCGAGCTCACGCGCCGAGCGCAGAGTGGGCTGCTCACCGAGCTCGCTGCGCACCGCGACCGCCTCGACCGCGGCGGGGAGCTTCACCGCGGCGAGCCGCAGACGGTCGAGCGGCATGCGCGATCCCGTGAGGAGGAAGCCGATCGAGAGGTCAGGATACGACTGCACGGTGAGCGCGGTCACTGCTTCGAGGCGCATCACGCGATCGGCGGCGTCGATCATCGAGGTCGCGTCGAGGAGAGCCTTCGGGGTCACGGTGGGCAGCGTGCGGATGGACAGCACCTCTGCGCGACTGTGCTCGGGGATCTCGTTGCTGACGGCGAACAGCACGTCACGTCCGTCACGGACCCCCTGCAGCGCGAGGGACGCCGCGGCGCTGACGGTGTTCTCGAACTCGTCGTCGCTCTCGTACGACTCGGTGTCGAGGTCGAGGATGATGGCGATGCGCGCGTGGCGCGACTCCTCGTACTGGCGGACCATCAGCCGCCCCGTCTTCGCCGTGGACTTCCAGTGCACGTGGCGCTGCGAGTCGCCGACGACGTACTCGCGCACCGCGTGGAACGACAGATCGGCGTCGACGAGGGTCGAGCTGGGCGTGCCCTCGAGGTCGCGGATGAGTCCGGCGCTCGTGCTCGGCAGGCGCACGGTGACGGGGTGCACATGGATGCGCTGCACGTCGGGCCAGCGCAGCTCGCGGCGGAGGATGCCGATCGGGTCGCCGCGCGTGATCGTCATGGGACCGACGTCGATCACCCCGCGGCGGTGCGCGGCGATCGTGAGCTGCTCGCGGTGATGCGCCGCCGGGCGCAGCAGGGGGACGTGCGCCTCGACGAGTCCTTCGCCCACCGGCACGTCGACGACGCCGGGGAGCGAGAGGCGCGTGCCGTTGTTGCGCACGTCGAGGGTCGCACCGATCTCGGTCCCCGCGACGACTCGGTCGCGGTCGAGGGTGAGGTCGATGCGGTAGTCGTGGGCTCCGAGGATGAAGGGGATGCAGACGATCAGCAGCACGAGGGCGATCGCCGCCACGGACCAGGCCTCGACCCAGCCGAACAGCGCACCGGCGGCGATGCCGAGCACGAGAGCGACGGCCACGAGCATCCCGGCGGCAGTGACCGTCTCACGCAGCCAGTCGGCCGTCCGACGCGCGGCGCGACCGGTGTTCCGCATCGCCCGGCGCATGCCGAACACCGCTCCGCGGACGGGGCCGCGGCGCGTGCGGTCGTAGCGCGTCACCGTCGACGTGCGAGTGGACGTGCTCGTCCGCGCCGTCGTCCGCGTCAGACGCGATTCGGTGTTGAAGCTCACGCAGTGCCGTTCTCGCGCGGCGGCTCGACGTCGAGCAGGATCTGCCCGACGACCGCGACGGCCGTGACGCCGTCGAACTCGGCCTCAGGTTCCAGCACCAGACGGTGTGCCAGCGCGACGACCGCGAGCTCCCGCACGTCGTCGGGGGTGACGAAGGTGCGGCCGTTCTTCGCCGCCCAGGTCATCACGAGGCGCGAGAGAGCGAGGGCGCCGCGCACGCTCGCCCCGAGGCGGACCTCGGATGCGCGACGCGTGGCGTCGACGATGCGCATGATGTAGTCCGACACGAGCGGGTTCACGTACACGCCACGCGACATCTCGGCCATCGTCAGGATGGTGTCGATGTCGACGATGCCGTCGAGGATGCGCGTGGGCTGCGCCGCCCCCTGCAGGATGCGCATCGTCGCCGCCTCGTCGGGGTAGCCGATCGAGGTCTTGATCATGAAGCGGTCGAGCTGCGCTTCGGGCAGACGGTAGGTGCCGCCCTGCTCGATGGGGTTCTGCGTCGCCATGACGAGGAACGGCGAGCCGACCGGACGCGTCACGCCGTCGATCGTGACGGTCCCCTCCTCCATGACCTCGAGGAGCGCGGACTGGGTCTTCGGGCTGGCGCGGTTGATCTCGTCGGCGAGCACGATGTTCGCGAACACCGGCCCGGCGTGGAACTCGAAGGCACCCGCCTTCTGGTCGTAGACGGTGATGCCGGTCACGTCGCCGGGCAGCAGGTCGGGAGTGAACTGGATGCGGGTGCTCGTGCCGTTGACGGTCTGCGCGATCGCACGGGCGAGCGCCGTCTTGCCGGTGCCCGGGTAGTCCTCGAGCAGCACGTGTCCTCCGCTGACCGCGGCGGCGAGCACGAGCTCGACGACGTGCCGTTTGCCGAGGATCGCCTGTTCGACGTTGCCGGTGAGGATCGAGAACGTCTCGGCGAACCAGGACGCCTGTTCGGGCGCGATGGTCACGGGGGCGGCGGTGGGAGCGGGCATAAGGCAACCGTATTTCGTCAGTGCGCCTGCGACGGGCAGGGGCGGGCGGAGCGGGCGGTCATGGCGGGGGCGCTCATCCGGCAGGATCAGCGGGGTCGGCGGGGTCGGTCGGTGCGGGCTGCGTGCAGAGCGGGGCTCGATGCGTGATCGGGGTGAGCGGTGCGAACGCCCCGGTCCAGGTGATCTTCATGTCCATCACCGAGACGCCGTCGACGATGTTCGGGGTGAACGTCGGTGTGAACGATCCCCGTGCGGCGCTGGTGACCCGGAACGCGTCGTCGTTCTTCGCCGGAACGCACGGCTCGAACTCGACCGTGACGGTCGTCGGTGCGGTGTTGGCCCTGATGGCGATGGGATTCGAGCAGTAGAAGCCCAGTGACTCGTGGCACGAGCGCGCACTCACCCCTGAGGGCGAGGAGTCGGAGCTCAGGCCGAACTCGCGCTTCCACGAGCCGTAGACGTTGTACTCCGGGACGAACCGGTCCTCCGCCGCGATCGAGGGCCCTGCCGCGAGCCCGTAGGTGTACGTGTCGCCCTGCCGGTTCGGCTTGGTGTCGACGGTGTAGCTCGCGTCTCCGGCCGGTCCGTCCACGAAGGTGAACGTGAACACCTGCACTGTGCTCGACTCCGCGACCCCGAATCCGTTCGTCGCACACGCCTTGACGTTGTACATCGTGTACTCGGCGAGACCGGTGAGCGTCGCGGAGGACGACTGCGCCTCGGCGCCCGAGATCGCGAGTCGGCCGTTGCCGTCGGTGTTGCAGGATGCGTTCCCCGAGCGCCAGGCCAGGTAGACCACCTCGAGGGGCTGAGCGCTGCCGTTCGCCTGGGCGCGGACGCCCGCGACGCTCACCGAGGTGTTCGACGCGGCCGTGGCCGTGGTGCCTGCGGGGTCGAAGTACGGGGCGCCCGCGACGGTGACCGAGGTGCGGAACGCTCCGCCCTCGTTGCTCCCGCCGCCGGTGGGCGGCTGGAACTGGCTGATGGGCACGAGTGTCAGCGTCTGCGCGCCCGGTGCGAGGGCGACGTCGGCCGTCGTGGTCGCTCCCGTGCGGTTGATGACCTGACCGGTCTCCTCGATGCGGAACGCCCGCGAATCGTCGGAGGCGTCGATGGTGAGCGCGACGACACCTCGCCCGCGGTCCGTGGTTCCCGGGCGGTACACCGGCGTCGCCGACGCGTTCGTCACCACGGGCGCGGCGTACGCCCAGGTGGTGTGCGGCGAAGTCGCGGCGGACGTGCCGACCGAGTTGACGGCCGACGCGGAGAAGGAGTGCGGTTCGCCGTTGACGAGACCGTTCACGGTGCAGCGGTACAGCCCTCCGCCGGCGGGGCTGCACGAGGCGTTCGCGGGGGCGCCGTCCTGCAGGATCGTGAGACCGCTGACCGACGGGTGCGCCCGGCCCGCCTCGCCCAGAGGAACCTCGAGCACCACGGACGTGCGGGTGAACCCGACGGTGGTGACGCTCGACGGCGCCTGCGGGAAGCCCTGCAGATCGAGCGTCAGGGTGCCCGTGCCGGTGCGTCCCTGCGCGTCGGACACCACGAACGGGATGACGCACTGGCCACCGGGCGCCTGTCCGCCGCCCGGCCAGCTCGCCGTGATGGCGGTGCTGCCGGAGACGGAGATCGACGCGACATCGCAGCGTGCTCCGCCACCCAGCGACATGAGGCGGAGTCCCGAGCCCGGCTTGCCCGCGAACGGGTCGTACTCGCCCGCGACGTCGACGACCTCGATCGAGCAGCTCGGGCTCGTGACGACGCACTGCCGGGTGAAGGTCGCGCCGCGCGGCGCGTCCGGCGGCGCGGCGCCCACCACGAGACGCACGGATGCCGACGGCTCACCGTACTGGGCGACGGTGATGCTGACGTTCTCGGTGTTGCCGGGACGAGCATCCGCCCGCGCCTCGACCGTCAGCGTCGACCCGCTGCGGGTGACGATGAACGCCGACCCGGAGTACACCTCGCGATAGTCGAGCGAGGCGACGTCGCCCTCGCGTCCGCCCTCCCAGCTCGCCATGTTGGAGTAGAGGTCGATTGTCTCGGTCGCCCCGGGAGCGATCGTGTGCGAGATCGACGACAGCAGCAGCTGCGGCTCGGCGGGACGGATGCTGACGGGCACGTCGATGTGAGACCAGCGCTCCTGGCCCTGCAGGCGGACGGGCACGAGGCAGGTGTCGGACCACGGTGCCTCGCGACCGGCGCGATAGGTGGCGCTGCCCGAGCCCTCCGCGACGCACGACGCGGCAGTGCGCTGCGCGGTGAACTGCCCGGAGCCGATCTCGACGGCATCCGACGCGGGCAGATCGACGTAGTCGCTGAGGGAGAAGGTCGCCGAGGCGTCCTCGTCGACGACGACGGGCGTCGCGCCGGGCTTCAGCTGCACCTGCATGTCGTCGAAGGCGGGGATGTGCAGGAACCCGTAGCCGACGACGTCGCGTCCACCGGAGGCCGTGCCGGCGAGCTGGAAGGGGATGAGCGCGCCCTCTTCGGGAGCGGTGCCGACGATGCGATTGCCCTCGACCGAGAATCCGGGCCGGTCTCCCCAGAGGCTGAGGCGCAGCGAACCCGCGTCGCCGGACGGCCAGCTCACGCGATCGGTGACCACGTCGATGCCGCTCTCGGCGAGCTCGCCGCGGTCGCGGGCGGTCAGCACGGTATCGGCCACGGTCGGCTGGTCGGTGACCGCGCCGTCCGTGACGGTCACGACGATGAGGCCCTGCGAGGTGCTGCCCGTGCGGGCCGACCTGACGGTGTAGAAGTACGAGTTGGTGCCTGCGGTGTCGCCGGCCCGCAGCACGACCCGGCCGTCCTCCAGAGAGGTGTCGGAGTCGATCAGGGCGTTGAGGCGCTCGTACAGCGGGTTGCCCTTGACCGGCGGCGCGTTGGGCACGAGCTCGGTGATCTCGAGATCGCTCTGCGCCGGGTCGAGGTCGTTCGACCGCGGGTCCAGCACGACCGGGGTGCTCGATCCCGCCTCGACGCGCACGTAGTCGCTGAAGGTCACAGGGGCGGCGTCCTCGACGTCCGCGTCGAGGACGCCGATGCGGACGCTCCCGGAGCCGACCTCGCCCTGCGGATCCCGCACCGTGTAGGTGAAGCTCGCCTGGCCGCCCGACACTCCGCCGGCGGGAGCGCGGTACACGATCGCGTCGCCGCTCGCCGAGATCGTCGCCGTTCCCGCCCCCCTGTCGGGCTGCTCGATGCTGGCAAGGACGACCCGGTCGCCGTCGCTGTCCATCCCCGTCGCGGGCACGGGCAGTGAGACCGTCTGCCCGCTCAGCACGCGGCCGGTCAGCGTGGTCGGCGTCGGGGCGCGGTTCGTGCCCGGCGGGATCACGGTCACGGTGACGGAGCCGTTGTCGTACAGCGCGGGGTTGCGCTCGAGGGAGACGGAGTACGTCAGCCGGTAGGTGCCCGGAGTGGTGGGCGCGAGGTAGCGCAGCGCATTGCCGTCGGCGAAGACGAGCTCTCCGGCCTCGCCGGATCCGGTGACCTCCGGGAGCACGACGAGGGGTTCGCCACGGGGCGCCACGTCGTTCGCGGCGACGCTGATGCGCGTGAGCGACCCCGCACGCACCGTGATGGCGTCGGGGAAGACGATCGGTCGCGTGACGGTCGACGGCGGAGTGAGGAAGACGGTCACCGTTCCCTGCACCGCGGCACCGGCGCCGTCGGCCACGGTGACGGTGGCCTTGCCGATGACCCCCGGCTCGCCGCTCTCGGTGGTGCCGTTGACGCGGATGCTCTCGTTGCCGACGACGCGCACGTTGAGCTGCGGGGTGGAGCTCACCGCATCGGACAGCATGAGCACGCGGCCGCTGGTGTTCTGCACGGCGCGCAGCACGTCGACGGTCGTGTCCTCGCCCTCGCGGACGAACGCGGTCAACGGCGCCATGGCGATCGCGGCGGAGCCGTCGACCGCCGTGATGCGGATGACGGCGGACTGCTCGGCCTGGGTCGAGGCATCCTGTGCGGTGTAGGTCACGACGTACTGGCCGGGTTCGGCGACCGTCAGCTCGACCGTGCCCGACGCCGCATTCGGGACGACCTCGAGGCCCTGAGCGGTGGCGGCCGTCTGCACGGCATCGACGAGCCGGTACGAGCCGGAGCCGCCGGAGAGGTGGTCGGAGATGCGGATCGACTGCAGCTCGCCGACCCGAGCCGTCACGGCCACCGGCGATGCGAGCAGTGCGGGGCTGCCCGTCACCTGCACATCGAGCGTCTTCTCGGCTGTCGCGCCGTGCACGTCCTCGACGACGACGGTGACCGAGATGGCAGCATCGGGGGCGTTCGGATCGGTGTGGCGGATCGCGACGCGGCCGTCGGCCATCGGGACCACCATCACCGGAGCGGCGGAGTCGGTCTCGTAGGCGTCGCTGAGGACGAACGGGTCTCCCTCGGGATCGACCCAGCCCGAGAGCGCCGACACGATGGTGCTGCCGCCGGGCAGCAGCTGCGGGGTGGGCCAGTCCTGCTGGCACGCATCGACGCCGCACCAGACCGGGGCGGAGTTCACACCGGCGTCCACGACGGTCAGGGTCACGCTCGCGGGTGACGATGTGGCGGAGCCGTCGGTGGCGGCATACGTGAAGGAGGTCTGACCGGAGCCCGCGCGGACGTTCACGACGAGCGACTGGCCGTTCGCGACGAGTGACACGTCGCCGAAGGCCGGGTCGGCCAGGCCCGAGAGCGACGCCGGATCGATCGTGAGCACGTCCTTCTTGTTCGGGTCGTGGTCGTTGAGGAGTACGGGGAGGATCACCTGCTCGCCGGCCCGCACACCGAAGGCGTCATTGACGGCGACGGGCGGCATCTGCTCCGCCACGTCCTCGACGATGATCGTGCCTTCCTCCTGCTCCGTCTCGTCTTCGATGGCCCACTGCTCGAGCGGGATCAGCACGCCCTGCGGGGCGGTCCAGATGAGTCCGGTGCCGACCTCGCTGAGCACGGCGCGGTCGCCGTTGCTCCGGAAGACGGGCTCGATGGTCGCGGAGTCGAGCGCCTCGTCGGGCACGCTGAGCGGAACCGACTCGCCGTCGGCCCAGAGGGTGCCCGCGCCGGTGTCGAGCCACGCCGCATAGGTCTCACCTGCGACGACGACCGGAGCGGCGGGGACGCCCGTCGCTTCGGCGATGCGCTCGGAATCGCCGCTGGCGAGGTCGACGGACACCAGGCCGTCGGAGTCGGCGACGACGAGAGCGTCGCCCGTGGCGGCCCCGCTCTGCAGCTGGGCGTCTTCGACGACGTCGAGTTCGACAGGCTGGTCGCGGTCGGGCAGCCAGAGCTCGCCGGATGCCGCCTGGAGCATCGCCCACCGGTCGCCGACCACCGTCAGAGCGAGTCCGTCGCCGCCGTCCGGCGCTTCGGGCACCGTCACTCCGTCGCCGAGGAAACGGTGCTCGTCGATGTCGAATCTGCGAACAGCGCCTTCTTCGGCCGAGTACAGCGCCAGCAGCCCGTCCGGCGACAGGCCGATCGCATCGGCGGTGTAGGTCGGCGGATCCTCGCCCTCTTCGACCTCGACAGCGGCGAACGGGTCGACGAGAGCCGTTGCGGCGCCCGTCTCGAGAGTCGTGACGGACACCTGGCCCGTGTCGGTGCGGTACGCGACGTAGGGGCCGGCCGAGACGATCTCCCGCGTGCCCGCCGGGGTGGGCTCGGACGCGAGCGGTGCGCCCGCCTCGGGTGAGTCGGTGAGCAGGTCGGTGGGGCTGGCGGGATCCAGGTTCCAGCGCTGACGGTTGCCCTGCGCGTAGAGGACGGCGGCGGAGCCGCTCTGCCAGACGGCTTCGGGGTCGTCGACGTTGCGCACCGTGTCGATCTCGGCGAGCTCGGTGTTCACGCGGGCGTACTGGCCGCTGTCGCGCATGACCCACACGGCGGATTCGAGCCGCGGGACCTCCTGCGATTCGTAGCCCTGCGCGGTGATCGCGAGCGTGACCACGGTGGCGAGAGCGGCGACACCGGAGACGGCGGCGATGAGGCGCCCGCGCGGGCGCGGGTTCGCGTCGGCCTTGCGGCGGTCCCCGATCGCCATCACAGCACTCCCGTCATGAAGAGAGCCGCGACGCCCACGCCCGCGAGGACCGTCGCTCCGATGACCGCGCCGATGATGCCGGCGACCAGGGGCGAGCGGGTCCTCGTGCGCGGCGAGGCAGGAAGGTCGTCTCGGTCACGGGGTGCCGCCTGCTGTCGCGCTGCGCGGACCGCGCGGCGCGAGTCGGGTGCGACGGTGGTGATCACCGGCCCGCGCGGGGCGGAGTCGGAGAAGCTCACGGGCGCGGCGGCGGCCCATTCGGCGGATGCCGCTTCGAAAGCCGTGGGGTGGATGCCGAGCTCGTACTGCGCCCAGCGCAGGCGCTCGGCGAAGTCGGCCATGCTGGTGAAGCGCTTGGCAGGGTCTCGCTGCATAGCGGTCGCGAAGATGTCGTCGATGATCGGGGGGATGCCGGAAACAGGGACCGCGGTGTACCGCGCCTTGACGATGCGGTCGGTCAGCTGGTCGCGGGAGTTCGATCCGCGATCCGCCCGCTCGAAGGGGCTGCGGCCGGCGAGCAGCGTGTAGAGCGTCGCGCCGAGGCTCCAGATCTCGCTCGGCACCGAGCCGGACACCTTCTCCTGCAGCACCTCGGGCGAGCTCCAGGGCACCGACATGGCGATCGTCTCGCCGTCGCCCTCGTCGATCACGGCGGCGGCGATGCCGAAGTCGGCGAGCACGGGGGCGCCGAGGGAGTTGATGAGGATGTTCGACGGCTTGATGTCACGGTGCAGGAGACCGGCGCGGTGCACGGTCTCGAGAGCCCCCGCGATGCGGACGCCCGTGTCGAGGACCTCTGCGAGCGGAAGCGGCCCCTTCTTGTAGCGGGCGCTCATGGTGTCGGGGCAGTACTCCATCGCGAAGTACGGGCGACCGTCGGCGGAGATCGACGCCTGGTAGATCGTGACGATGGAGGGGTGCGCGCTGAGGCGCGCGGAGATGTCGGCCTCGACGTTGAACGTGCGCAGCACCTCGGGGTTGACGGCGTCGGCCAGGAGGACCTTGACGGCCGCGACGCGTCGCGGCATGTCCTGCTCGTAGAGGAAGACGTCGGCGAAGCCGCCGGAGCCGAGGGGGCGCACGTAGCTGTAGCCCGCCAGAGTCGGCGGGGTCGATGCCATGCGCGTTGCCACCCATGCTCCTCACGGTCGATTCCGGAGAGACCGCGCGAGCCTGAGCCCTCGCGCCGAGCGCAGGACGATCCCCCCGATCACAGAGTATATCGGCGGCGTGTCGGCTGAAGAGACGGGAAGGTCATGCCCGCCAGCATCCGGCGACGTGGTCGTCGACCATGCCGGTGGACTGCATGAGCGCGTACATCGTCGTCGGGCCGACGAAGCGGAATCCGCGACGCCGCAGCTCCTTGCTGAGCGCGGTGGATTCGGGGGTCACCGCGGGCACCTCGGCGAACTCCGCGGGACGGCTGTCGGATGCCGGAGGTGCGAACGACCACATCAGTTCGTCGAGCTCTCCGTCGGCCATCGTCCGCACGAGACGAGCGTTGCCGATCGCGGCTTCGATCTTCGCGCGGTTGCGGATGATTCCGGCGTCGGTCATCAGGCGCTCGACGTCGGTCTCGTCGAACTGCGCGACGGCGGCGGGGTCGAACCCCTCGAAGACCTCGCGGAACCTCGGTCGCTTGCGGAGGATGGTGATCCAGGACAGCCCGGCTTGGAAGCCCTCGAGCGACATCTTCTCGAACAGCGCCCGGTCGCCGTGCAGCGGGGTGCCCCACTCCTCGTCGTGGTACCGGCAGTACTCGTCATCGGTGCCGGCCCAGGCGCACCGAGCTCGTCCGTCGGGCCCGGTGATCAGAGAGGTCATGGCATCACGCTAGCGGCGATGTCGGACACGCGTGTGCGATCGCGAGTGGGCGCTCGTCGGGCACAGTCGACGCGGTGGTGGGTGATGCTGTGCGCGGGGGTGCGCCATCTCCCGTGAGGGTCCCACCAGAGGGGTCCGCGGACTTGGGGGACGCCGTCGTTCATGCGGATCTCCCACCCGGAAGCGTCGAGAGATCGGTGATGCCACCAGCACAACGGGACTCCGTTGTCGGTGTGCGTCGGTCCGCCCCTCGCGTGCTCGGTGACGTGGTGGATCTCGCACCACGACGCCGGAACGTGACACCCCGGGATCAGACACTCCTTATCTCTGGCGATGATCGCCCGCCGCTGATGCACGGAGAACACCCGGTCGGTCGAGCTGATCCCGATGATGCGGCCCTCATCCATGAGGACCCGTTGGATCGTGCCCGCGCACCCGATCTGCGCGGCGACGAACGCGGGGACGATCCCGTCGGCACCGACTCGCGCGCGACCCCACCCGGCCCACGCTCCGGCTGCGCCGTGCGGGGTGAGGTCTTTCGCCTCGACGGTGACGACGACGACCGGCGCCGCGCCGCCGTGGGTGGGCATGTCCCTGTGACGAGCGGCGACGCCGAGGGCGGCAGCGAACGCGTCATGACGTTTCTGGGCCGCAGAGCGCCCATCGATCACCGCCCGCGGATCGGTGTTCACCGCATCGGGTCCATCGCCGTCGTCGCCGACGGACGGGTCAGACTCGGGTGTGTCGGAGTCGGAGGGTCGGAAGGCGACGCCGGGCATCGGCGCTCCGGGGCCTTTCGGGTTCAGGATCGCATCGAGGATCGCCTCCAGCTGCGCAGCGACCTCCGGCAACAGATGCCCCTTCACCGAGCGGAGCCCGTGCTGCACCCGGCCCACCGTGATCCCCCGTCGATGCTGAGCCCCCTTGTCATCCGGTTCGGGGCCATCCGGATCCAGACGGGCCGCGAACTCCTCCGCCGCCCGCCCCAGATCCTCCGCCGTCATCCCCGGCCCCGCGCCGTCACCGACGCCGTCGGTATCGTCGGCATCGGCATCGGCATCGGCATCGGCATCGTCGCCGGTGTAGCCGCGGGCTTCGTGCGCGAGACAGATGTCCGCGGCGAGGCGCCCCGCCTGACCCACCCGGTCGGCGACTTTCTCCACCGGGCCCGTCGCCGCGAGCAGCCCCGCCACCCCGACCACTCCATCCAAGAGCGCGTCTCGCATGCACGGCCACCGCGCCGGCATCCGCTCCCCCGAGGAGACGCTCACCTCTCGCCTGACCAGACCCGCCGCCCGCATCACTCGCGTCGCACCCGCCGCATCCACCCGCAGGGCGCGCTGCACCAGCTCGTGCGCGTTGCGGCACCCCACCGCGTGGGGGAACTCCACCGAGTGGCCGGTCGCGATCGTCTCCACGACCACCGCCTCCACCCGCCGGAACGCCGCCCCCGCGCGCTGCAACACCGCGACCCGCTCCGCATCAGACAACCCCGCCAGCATGTCGTCGGACAGCACCGAATCGAGGTCGGACACGACCCGATCCAGAAGAGTGCTGGTGCTGCTCATACCCCTCAGTCAACCGGCACCCACCGACATTCCCACGCCGCGATGCCGACGCTTTACCCCAGTTCAGAAGACGTATTCCGGAACACCGGAACACCGACTCCAGACGAGCCGGGAACCCCGACGATCAGCGCGCTCAGTCCGCGAACGTCGACCCGTCGATCACGAACCGGTAGCGCACGTCCGAGGCGAGCACACGCTCATACGCCTCGTTGATCTGCGACGCAGGAATCACCTCGATCTCGGCGGCGATGCCGTGCTCGGCACAGAAGTCCAGCATCTCCTGGGTCTCGGCGATCCCGCCGATGTTCGAGCCTGCGAGCGAACGCCGTCCGCCGATCAACGACGACACGTTCACAGGCAGCGGCTCGGCCGGCGCCCCCACGCACACCATGGATCCTCCGACGTCGAGCAGGCTGAGGTACGCGCGCAGATCGACCGGAGCGCTCACGGTGTTGAGGATCACGTCGAACGAGCTGCGCAGGGTGCGGAACGTCTCGCGGTCGCTCGTCGCGTAGTAGTTGTCGGCGCCGAGTCGCAGCCCGTCATCCTTCTTGCTCAGCGTCTGCGACAGCACAGTCACCTCTGCTCCCAGGGCGTGCGCGATCTGGACCCCCATGTGCCCGAGGCCACCGAGTCCGACGACCGCCACCCGGGAGTCCGGCCCGACGTTCCAGTGACGCAGCGGGGAGTACGTCGTGATGCCCGCACAGAGAAGAGGAGCGGCGGCATCGAGCGGAAGGGCATCGGGGATGCGCACCACGAACGACTCCGTGACGACGACCTGCTCGGAGTATCCGCCCTGCGTCACCGTGCCGTCACGGTCCGGGCTGCCGTACGTGAAGACCGCGCCGTTCGAGCAGAACTGCTCGTCGCCGCGGAGGCAGTTGCGGCATTCGCCGCAGGAGTTCACCAGACAGCCGACGCCCACCCGATCGCCGACCGCATGCTTCGTGACCTCGGACCCGACCTCGGCGACCGTTCCGGCGATCTCGTGCCCCGGCGCGAGCGGGTAGCTCTGCGGCCCCCAGTCGCCGCGGACCGTGTGGATGTCGGAGTGGCAGATGCCGGCGAACGCGATGTCGATGCGGACGTCGTGCGGTCCGAGTTCCCGGCGCTCGATTGTCGTCTTCTCGAGAGGCGCGGCCTCACTGGGTGCGGCGTAAGCGGTGACACGGGTCATCTCTGACTCCTCTGATCGGTGCGGATGGGCCAGATCGACACTACTCTCGCCGTCCTCGGCGGCACCTGATCGCATACGACGAAGGCCGGGATCGCACGATCCCGGCCTTCGTCAGAAGCGGTCGTCGCGCCTCAGCGCTTGGCGCTCTTCTTCAGCGTCTTCTCCAGAACGGGCGCCGCGCCGGATGCCGCGAGATCGGCGTAGTACGCGCGCGCCTCGTCCTGACGCTCCTTCTCGGCGCCCGACGCGATGGGCGCGCGCACATGCTCGGGCTCGTAGCCGAACGCGTCGACGAGGTCGAGGGAGTACGGCCGCAGGCGGGCGCACAGGCGGTCGATGTAGCTCGACACCGCGGCGGCGCGCTGCATCGACAGTCGGCCGTGGATCAGGTGCCAGGCGAGGTGCTTCTCGATCAGCTGCAGCCCGAAGAGGTCGCGCAGCCACGTGAGCACCTTCTTGGTGTCGGCATCGTCGACCCGGTGCACGGCGTCGGTGAACGCCTCCCACTGCAGCAGCTCACCGTGGGCGCGGGCCGCCTCGATGAGCTCCGCCTGGTTCTCGTTGAAGAGTCGGGCACCCAGCGCCTTGTCCTTGCCGGCAGCCCGAAGGCGGCCGGCGACGTCGGCGACCATCTGCTGCACGCGCTCGGCGAGGAGCATGTGCTGCTGCTCCTCGCGGAGTCCGTTCTCCACCGCCCGCGAGACCTGGCCGAGGTCGAGCACCGACTGACCGAACTGACGCAGACCCGCCCCGTGGAACAGCTTGCCCGCCGTCATCCCGACCGCGAACTTGGCCAGCGCCGCAGCATCCTTGCCGGTGAACTGCTTGGCGTAGTCGGTGAGCAGTCGCTTGCCGACGAGCTGCAGCAGCACGTTGTTGTCGCCCTCGAAGGTGACGTAGATGTCGAGGTCGGCCCGGAGCCCGACGAGGCGGTTCTCGAACATGAAGCCCGCACCTCCGCAGGCCTCCCGCGCCTCCTGCAGCGTGTCGAGGGCGTGCCAGGTCGACAGCGGCTTGAGGGCCGCGGCGAGGGTCTCGAGGTCCTCGCGGTCTTCGGGGGTGTCGATGCGACCCGAGAACACGCCGTCGAACTTCTGCAGGAACTCGTCGTGGGCGAAGATCATCGCGTAGGTCGTGGCGAGGCGCGGCAGCAGTCGGCGCTGGTGCTTGCCGTAGTCCATCAGCACGACCTCCTGCCCGTCGGCGCCGTCGAACTGGCGTCGCTGCGTGGCGTAGGTGATCGCGATCTTCAGGCCCAGCGCGGATGCCCACGACGCCGCGCCGTCGAGCGAGACGCGCCCCTGCACCAGGGTGCCGAGCATCGTGAAGAACCGGCGACCCGGGCTGTCTATCGCGCTCGAGTAGGTGCCGTCTGCGGCGACGTCGCCATACCGGTTGAGGAGGTTCGTACGCGGTACGCGCACGTGGTCGAACGAGAGGCGTCCGTTGTCGATGCCGTTGAGGCCGCCCTTGAGGCCGTCGTCCTCGCGCCCGATGCCCGGCAGGTCGACGCCGTCCTCTCCGCGCAGCGGGACGTAGAAGCAGTGCACGCCGTGGTTGACGCCGTTCGTGATCAGCTGCGCGAACACGGTCGCCGCCACACCGTGGAGAGCCGCGTTGCCGAGGTACTCCTTCGTCGCACCGCGGAACGGCGTGTGGATCACAAACTCCTCGGTCTCGGGGTCGTACGTCGCCGTCGTGCCCACCGCCGCGACATCCGATCCGTGACCGATCTCGGTCATGGCGAACGCGCCGGGGATGGTGAGGTCCATCACGCCGGGCAGCCACTTCTCGTGGTGCTCGGCGGTGCCGAGCTGCAGGATCGCGGAGCCGAAGAGCCCCCACTGCACGCCCGACTTGATCTGCAGGCTCGGGTCGGCGACGACGAGCTCCTCGAAGCCGGCGATGTTCCCGCCGTTGTTCTCCTCGCCGCCGAGGGCCTTCGGGAAGGCACGGTGCACGGCCTTGTTCTCGACGAGGAGGTGGAGCTGGCTCAGCACGCGCTCGCGGTGCTCGTCCTTGCCCAGCTCGTCCTTGCGCCAGAACGCCGAGTCCTTGATCATCTCGCGCGCCTCGCGGCGGGTGTCGGCCCACGTGCCCATCAGCAGCTCGTTGATGCGCGAGACATCGACCTGCAGTGCGGCATCGGCGGCATCGGTGCGGGTCGTCTTCGGACGGACGGCGGCGTCGACCATGAGCGTTCCTCTCAGGGAGAAGTAGGGATACGTTCATGGTAGGTGTGCCACAACCAGGGTGGAACTCGCCTGTGGGGTACCGACAAGGGGTCCCGGCCACGCCGCCGGGCCGGATTGTCGTCAGACCACAGTCGCGGGCGCCCCCGGCGGCGCCGTCGTCTTCGTCGCATCCCATCGCCGCTTCGTGCCCGAGCTCAGTCGCGACCAGGTGCGGTCGCGGATGAAGATGGAGTCGATCGCGATCATCGTGAGCGAGAACCAGGGAAGACCCATCAGCACGGCGATGCCGATGTGGAACGAGAGGATGCCGAGCAGGCCGATCAACCGGGTGGGCCGGGTGAGCAGCATCAGCGGGAAGGCCACCTGCAGGATGATCGAGCCCCAGCTCGCGACGGTCACCATCGGGCCCCACGCGGTCACGAGATCGCTGAGCACCGGCCAGGTCCCGAAGCGGGCCGTCTGCAGCGGGTTGTAGACCGCGTACCCCTCTTCCCAGGGCGAGCCGCCGGCCTTGAACAGCGCACCGGACGCGTACACGAAGCAGACCTGGGCGGTGAGAGCCACCAGGGCGAGGTTGTGGAACACGGTGCCGAGCAGCGCGGGCTGGCTGCCGGGGGCGAACCAGTCGCCGTTCCGCGCCCGGCGCTTCGCGTCGAGCGACCAGCGTGCGGCGGGATCCGCGAAGAAGAGGAGCAGCAGGGCGATGCGGAACATGTTGTCGCCCTGGTCCCCCACCATGTCGTCGGCCTCGATGAACCCGACCCACAGGCAGAAGAAGATCGGCAGCACGATGCGGAAGCGCCATCCGAGCACGAACAGCACGGCGAGCACGCCGAGAAGCAGATAGAGGGCGGTATAGAGGACGTCGTTGCCCATCGCCGCGTGGAACGCGCTGAAGACCCAGATCTTGGGGAAATCGCTGACCGGCTGCGCGAGCTCGCCGTTCCACGCCGATCCTGAGCCGAACGTGTAGAGGCGCGTGCTGAAGTTCGACGCCAGGAGTCCGAGCGCGGTGACGCCGAACAGGATGCGGGTGACGGCGAGGCCGTACAGGGCCTTCTTGCCGCTGAAGAGCCAATCGCCGACGAAAGCCGAGATGCGGTCGATCGCCGACACGACCATCGCCCAGAACCCGGCGATCATGGATGCTGCGAAGGTCAGCACGCGTGCAGGAAGAGAGGCCTGCTGCGGCGGCGGAGCAGAGGGCGCAGACGGCGCAGGCGCCGGCGCGGATACGGGATCCGTGACGGGATCCGCGATGCGCTGCGGCACGGCATCCGTCTTCTTCGGTGCCTTCGGACGCGGGGCGCCGGTCTTGACGGGCGCGCTCATCGCTGAGTCCTCTCGAACTGGCTGCGGAAGGTGTCTGCGAAGTTCTCGCGACTCTGCCCTTCCTCTTCTATAGGGAGTCGCCATCCGGTGGTCGAGAACGTGGGGTCCGGGCGCTGCGCGCTCGGGTCGTTGCGGTCCTCATACGGCACCACGTTCTGACGGCTCACGCGGTACTGCACCGCGACGACGGCATCCGCTCCCCAGATCGCGTACGCGACCTGCGTGGCGTACGCGGTCGAGAGGCGCTCCTCTGCCATATAGACCTCGGTGGAGGGCTTCTCCCCCTCGAGGTCGTCGAACGAGCGGACCATCCACTCCTCCCAGCCCTCCTCGTCGAAGTCGAGGGCGGCGACCGCCTGCTGGTCCTCGTCGAGCTTGTTGTAGGCGTTCATCTGCCCGCTGGCGACCTCGCTCGACTGGATGCCGGCCCGTGGCGGGAACAGGTTGTACCGGATCATCGAGAGCTCGACGTCGGTGGCGCTCACCCAACCCGTCTCGACCTGCTCGCCGTCCTTCTCGATGACGGCGCGCACGTTGAAGTGGTAGTCCCCATTGATGGGCTCCGGCGCGAAGACGCTCCAGGACTGCCCGAACATCGGCAGCATGTAGCCCGCCAGCACCTCCTGCGTCGGGATCTCGCGGAGCGCGGAGTACGGCGCGATCCAGAGGAAGGACGCCCCGATGTGCCACAGCGTGAGCAGGCACGCGCCGAACGCGATGAGCTTCACCCACCACGCGGGCCTCGGCCTCACCTGAGCCTGGCCGTCCGTCGCGGCGGCATCGTCCACGGCATCCGTCGTCCTGATCGCCACGGTCTCCCTCATCTCTCGCCCCAGAAGGTCGGGACCGCCGCATCGGCGGCCCCGACCTTCTCGCGTCTCACTCCGTGCTCACTCCGCACTCACTCCGTGTCGACCATCGCCCGACGGGGTCGTGCGACCCGCATCGCTCCGAGGCCGAGCATCAGGAGCAGCGCGGCCAGCGCGATCCATCCGCCCTGCACCTGACCGCCAGTGGCGGCGAGGCCCGAGGCGACGACCTGGAACGTGGCGGCCACGCTCCCCGAGGCTGCTCCGGTCAACGTCACCGTGTGGGTGCCGAGATCGGAGTCGGCCGGGATCGTCCAGACGAAGGTGACCGTTCCCTGCGCGTTCGCGACCTGGGTCCCGAGTGCGAGCGGCTCCGATGTCATGACCCCGGTGACCACCTCGCCGGGCTGGAAGCCGGTGCCCACAGCCGTCTGCTGCTGGCCCCGCTCCAGACTCGGGATCTGCACGGTGATCGCGATCGAGCCGGTCGGGTCGGCTCCGGCATCCGCCGATGCCGATGCCGCCGCCGATGCCGACGATGAGGCGGTGGCGGACGCCGCTGCTTCTGCCTCCGCCTCGGCCGTCGCGTCGGCCGCCGCCGATGCCGATGCCGTCGCGGACGATGAGGCGTTCGCGGCTGCCGCCGCCGATGCCGTCGGATCGGCATCCGCGGACGCGGAGGCGTCGGCGGCGCTCGTCGCGGTCGCATCGTTCTCCGCGGCGGTGTCCGCGGCAGCCTGGGCAGCCGCGGCGGCGGAGGCGTTCGCATCCGTCGTCGCCGTCGTCGAGGCATCCGTCGATGCGTCGTCGGTCGCCGCAGCCGAGGCCGCCGCATCCGCCGTCACATCGGCCGCCGCAGAAGCGGTGCTCGTCGCGTCGGCCAGTGCCGCAGCGACCGCTGCGGCCTCGACTGCTGCGTTGGCGTCGCTGTCGGCCTGCGCCGACGCCGTGGCCGATGCCGAGGCGTTGGTGTTCAGCTCCGCCGACGCGTCAGCGGAAGCCGAGGCGACCGCATCAGACGAGGCGTCCGACGATGCTGTCGCGATCGCAGCGGCACTCGAGTTCGAGGCAGCGCTCGTGCTCGCGTCAGACGTGGCCGAGGCCTCGGCCGTAGTGTCGGTCGTCGCATCCGCCAGTGCCGCTGCCTGAGCCGCGATCGCCGCACCGGCATTCGCGTCAGACGTGGAGTCCGCGGTCGCCGCCGTGGTGGCCGTGGCCGTGGCCGCCGTCTGAGCCGCCGCTTCCGCCGTGGGGTCGGCCGCGGCCGAGCCCTCCGCCGTCGCGTCGGCGAAGGCCGCCGCCTGAGCGGATGCCTCGGCGACTGCTGCGGTAGAGGCATCGGCGTCGGCGGAGGCGGATGCCGAGGCAGCCGCGTTCGCGTTGGTCGATGCCTCCGACGACGCGTCGCTCGACGAATCCGTCGTGGCTGCCGACTCCGACGATGCCGCGGAGTTCGACTCCGCCGCCGTGGAGGCCGAGGCGTCGGCGTCGTCCGATGCATCTGCCAGGGCCGCGGCCTGAGCCGCGATCGCCGCGGAGGCGTTCGCCGTCGAGGTCGCGTCGCTGGAAGCGGTGGTGGTCGCATCCGTCGTCGCCGCAGCTTCTGCTGCCGCCGTGGCGTCGGCGGTCGCCGCCGCCGAGGCCGCGGAGGTCGCATCGGCGAGAGCCGCTGCTTCTGCCGCCGCCTGTGCCGAGGGGTCTGCGTCAGCCGTCGCGTCAGCCGATGCCGAGGCAGAGGCCGCCGCATTCGTGTTGGCGTCGTCAGGGTCGCCCGCCGTCACCTCGGTGGTGTCGGTCGCGGTCTCCGCACCCGCTGTGGCGGTGAGCGTGTAGCCGGTGGCCGGGGTCGCATCCGACGGCACGGGGTAGGTCGCCGTGAAGGCACCGGTTCCGTCGGTGGTCGCGCTCACGGGTCCGCCGACGTTCTCGCCGCCAGGTGCCGTCAGCTGCAGCGACACGGTGGTGTCGAGCGGCCATCCGGATCCGGTGACGGCGAGGTTCGTGCCCGCCGGCACACTCGACGCGACCTCGACGGTCTCGGGAGCGTCCGTGACCTCAGTCGTGTCGGTCGCGGTCTGCGTTCCGACTCTCGCCGTGACGGTGTATCCGACGCCGGCGGGGGTGCCTGCGGGAACGGGGTAGTCGATCGAGAATCCGCCGAGAGCGCCCGTCGTCACAGTCACGGGACCGCCGACGTTCGCACCGCCGCCCGGGCCGGTGAGCTGCACCGTGACCTCCGTGTCGGCGGGCCAGCCGGTGCCCGTCACGGGAAGGTCAGCGCCGTCCTCGACGGTCGGTGCGGCATCCACGGTCGCGGCCGCGGTGACGTCGGTGGTGTCCGTCGCCACCTGCGTGCCGACGGTCGCGGTCACCGTGTAGTCGGTGCCCGGCGTCGCCGTCGCAGGAACCGGGTACGCCAGCGTGAAGCCGCCCGTCCCGTCCGTCGTCACGACCTCAGGGCCGCCGACGGCCTCGCCACCGGGTGCGGTCAGCTGGACGGACACCTCCGTGTCGGCCGGCCAGGTGGTGCCCGAGACGGCCAGGTCGGTACCCGCCTGCACGGTCGCCGCGGCATCCACCGTCGGCACCGGAACCGCGGTGACCTCGGTGGTGTCCGTCGCGGACTGCGTGCCCGCGGTCGCGGTCACCGTGTAGCCGGTCGCGGCCGGGGTCCCCGCGGGAACCGGATATGCGGTCGTGAAGAAACCTGTCCCGTCCGTCGTCACGACGACGGGTCCGCCGATGGCCGCTCCGGTGCCCGGTGCGGTCAGCTGCACCGACACCTGAGTGCTCGCGGGCCAGTTCGTGCCGCTCACAGCCAGGTCGGTGCCCTCCTGCACGGCGGGTGCGGCATCCACCGCAGCGGCGGCCGTGACCTCGGTCGTGTCGGTCGCCGAGACGGTGCCGGCCGTGGCGGTGACCGTGTATCCGGCGCCCGCCTCAGCCGATGCGGGAACGGGATACGCGACCGTGAAGCCGCCTGTCGCGTCCGTCGTCACCGGCACCGGAGCACCGACGGCGGCGCCGCCGGGAGCGGTCAGCTGCACCGACACCTCGGTGCTCGCCGGCCAGCCGGAGCCCGTGACCGCGAGGTCGATGCCCGCCTGCACCGTCTCGGCGGCGTCGAGGAGAGCGACCGCGGCGACCGCGGCCTTCACGGTCGACGATCCGAGGTCCAGAGACACCCCGCCACCCACTGCGGGGAGCAGGTCGACGGCGAGTGCACGGACCGTGAAGCTGTCGCCCGGGATGCCGCCCGGCATGAGCTGCTCGTTGATCGTGATGTCCGCGACCTCTGAGAGCACGCCCGCGAGCACGGGGTCGAGAGCGGTCAGCACCGGCCCGGTGGTGGCGGCGAGCGCCGGCTGCAGCAGTGGGATGACGCTGGTCAGCGCCGTGTCGACGAGCGGGCCCGTCGAGCCGGCGATGGCGCCCGTCAGCGCGCTCACCACCGGGTTCAGCAGAGCGCCGATGTTGAGGCCGGCGAGCGAGATGTCGGTGGTGACGGTCGGTGCGGGCGTCGCGGTTCCTGCGAACTGCGCGAGGGAGCCTTGGATCGTCACGTCTCCCGAGACCAGATCGATGCCGGTGAGGGGGTTCGTGAGGTCCACACCGACCGTGATGGTGGCCTGCAGAGCTTCGATGGTCGTGTCGAGGATCGACGTGATCTTGCCGTTCAGGCTCTCGGGGTGAGTGCCGGTGAGTGCCGACGTGATTCCCTGCTGGATCGCCGCGATGGTCGTGGCGGACAGCACGTCTGTGTTGGCGGGAAGCGAGTTGAGATCTGCTCCTGCCCCCGTCTCGACGAGGATCGCCGCGAGGTCGACCGAGATGGTGCCGTCGCTGAGATCCACCAGCACCGAGCCGGTGGTGTTCTCGAGCGGCTCGAGCAGAACTTCGGATGCCACGGTCTGGCCGACGGTGTCGAGCCCGGCGATCGAGACGGTGCCCCCGGTCGCCTCGAAGGCGGCGACGAGCGGGATGTTCGGGATCGCGTCGATCGTGTTGACGACCGTCGTGACCAGACCCGTGAGGGCGCCGGTCGGACCGACGAGGTCGCTCACGGGGGTCAGCGTGCCCTGGATGGTGGAGGCGAGAGTGGTCGACAGGCCGGCCACGAGGTTGCTGTGGAGATCGAGGCCGAGGTCCGAGATGCGGTACTCGGATGTCGCGACGCCGGTGGTCGAGTCGGCCCGTGAGGCGAGCGCCCCGATGCCGATCGACGCCTCGTCGAGGATCGCGTCGGTGAGCCCGGCGACGCCGAGCTGGTCGAACAGGTCCGTGAGCTCGAGCTGCGCAGGGGTCGTGCTGCCGTCGATCGCGCCCGTGTCGATCGCACCACCCGAGGTGACCGTCCCGGAGGAGGCGACCGACTGTGTCTGCGTGGGCGAGGAGCTGAAGCTCTGCGTTCCGCCCAGATCACCGAGCTGCAGAAGACCCGGCGTCGTGCCGTCGGTCAGCAGCGGCACGTTGAGCGTGCCCACGTCGATGCTCAGTGCCTCCAGCACGCCCACATCGAGACCGCCGAGCTCCGAGCCGGGAGCAGACGGATTGCTCGTCACGGTGTGACCGAGCGCCGCGATGTCCAGACCGCCCAGCAACCCGGCGGGCAGCTGGATGATCTGGCCCTGCGCGACCGACGGATCGCTGGGATCCGCCGCATCCAGCGCATTCGCCGCCGATGGGATCAATGCACTTGCCAGGACCACAGCCGCGGCTGTCGTGCCCGCGATGCCCCCTCCGAGGACTCTGCGTCGCCGCAGAACCCTCCCCTCCGAGTAAACCATTCGCCTCTCCCGTGATGCAGATGTTCCGCGTCACAAGGCCCTCCCCAGGCGCCGACAGGAGTCGGCCGAGCTCATGTGCAGACAGTGTTTCTTGACCGCGAAGAGAAAGTCCAGCGTTTGTCCAGACTTCTTTCCGTTCACGTCATCACATGAGACATTTCTGCCGCCCGACGCAGAACCGCCCCGCAGGTGACTCCTGCGGGGCGGTTCGGACGGACGGGTCGTCGACTACACCGTGAGGCCGTGCCCGAATCGGAAGAGCGGATCAACGGTGTCGAACGGCACGTCGGGACGCGACGCCTCGACCGCCGCCATCGACCTCGGGAGGTCGAACGGAAGCCGGCCCTGGGCGGGAACGACTCCCGCCAGGACGTCGAGCAGCGCGGCACCCGACGCACCCCAGTTGACCGTCACGGCCGACGCGGCATCCGTGATCGGCTCGAGGATGGGCGGACGGTCGGCGAGCACGTCGACGACCGTCGGAACCACGGCGGCGATGCTCCGGATGCGGGCGATCACGTCGGCGGGGAACTCCAGGGATCCGGCGTGGAAGAAGTTCTCGAACATCGTCTCGCGCTCGTCGAACGGGGCCTGCAGTCGGATCACCGCGAGGTCGGCCGCCGCCGGGTCGTCGACGGTCGTGCCGTAGGACGCCGCCACCGCGCGGTCGACGCCCTCGACGTAGAGCTTCAGACCGGGAGCGAAGGGCAGGGCGCCGTCGTTCGTGAGCACCGTGATGGAGGCGCGCTGCGCGGCTTCGCCCGCCGCGCGGAACTCGGCCCGGCCGACGATCGCATCGGCGGCATCTTCGTCGACGTAGGGATTCTCGAACAGTCCGAGCTCGAACTTCTCGCGCAGGATGCGCCGCGCCGACACGTCGAGGCGGTCCTCGGAGACCGACCCGTCCGCGACGAGCTCGACGAGCAGCTCGGGGCAGTCCTCGCCGCCGAACTGATCGACGCCCGCGTCGAGGACCTTGCGCATGCGCTCCCTCGGCGTCAGGTGCTCGACGCCCCAGGCTCTCGCCGGGAACGGCTGACCGAAGATCTCGGCGTCGTTGATCAGACCCCAGTCCGTGCACACCAGGCCGTCGAACCCGAACCGTTCCCGCAGCAGACCCGTGATGACCGATCGATTGAACCCGAAGCCGACCTCCTCGTACTCCGTCCCCACGGGCATGCCGTAGTACGGCATCATCTGCCTCGTGCCCGCGGCGAGAGCATCCTCGAACGGCCTGAGGTGCAGCTCGAATTCGCCTCCCGGATACACCTGCTCGCGCCCGTACGGGAAGTGCGGGTCCTCGCCGTCCTTCTGCGGCCCCCCACCCGGGAAGTGCTTCGTCATGGTCGAGACCGAGCCCGGCCCGAACGCCTGGCCCTGGAAGCCGCGGATATATGCCGCACCGAGAATGCCCGACAGTTCGGGGTCCTCGCCGAACGTGGCGGTCTGCCTCGCCCATCGCGGCTCGGTCGCCAGATCGACCTGCGGATGCAGGGCGACCCGGAGTCCGACGGCCGTATATTCCTGACGTGCGATATCGCCGAATCGCTCCACGAGAGCGGGGTCGCGCGTCGCCGCGAGACCGAGGGTCTCGGGCCACTGCGAGAAGGGTCCGGCGAGGATGGAGGCGCCGGGATTCTCGCTGAAGGAGTGGCGCGGATCCGTCGAGAGCGTCACCGGGATGCCGAGACGCGTGGATGCCGCGAGCCTCTGCAGCGAGTTCTGCCATGCGGCGATCTCGCGTCCGGTCGGCGCCGCGCCGAGCAGGTTGAAGTGCGTCATCTGCTTGACGTCCACGAACTCGCGGGCGCTCGGCGTGCCGAACACGGGGTTGGTCTCGTCGAGATCGCCGATCGCGATCATCGTGTGGAAGAAGAGTCCGGCCTTCTCCTCGACGGTCATCTCGCCGAGCAGCAGCTCCACCCGCTCGTCGACGGGCAGGTCAGTGTCGAGCCAGGGGCGCGCGGTGGTCACTTCGGTCATGGTCACTTGACTCCCTTGATGCGGTAGACGAGCACGGCACCGGCGAGCGCGACGAGCGCGCCGAACAGGTACCAGGTGGTGTAGCCGCCCAGCGGCGTCGCCGCACCCAGCGCGATGATCGCGGGGGCGAGGGCGGGTGCGATCGACTGCGGCAGCGCGTTCGCGATGTTGAGCACGCCGAGGTCCTTCGCGACGTCGTCGGGGTTGGGCAGCACCTCGGTGGCGAGCGCGAGGTCGACCGAGAGGAAGGATCCGGCGCCGAGGCCGATGATGGCCTGTGCCACGATCACGACCTCGATGCTGGGGGCGACCGCGAGGATCACGAGACCGACGACCATGATGAGGCCGGCGACCGCGACGAACGGGCGGCGCTTGCCGATCCTGTCGGAGAGGTAGCCGCCGAGCGGCGCCGAGATCGCCATCGCGGCCATCGAGGCGAGGTTGGCGAGCAGGATCGTGCCCACGGCGCCCTGCTCGTCGAGGCCGAACTTCGCGACCAGGTACAGAGGGAGGAAGGTCGCGATGCCGGCGTATCCGAACATGACGAAGAACTTCGTCAGCCAGGTCCACCCGAAGTCGGGGTGCTTGCGCGGGTTGAAGACGAACGACCCGAAGAACATGCCGATGGTGAACCGCTCGGCGGGCTTCTGCGTCAGACGACGATCCTTGAGCACCAGCACGAAGACGATGACGAGCACGAGCGCGATGACTCCGGGCACGACGAAGCGCTCGAAGTCGCCGGGCAGGAAGTTCACGATGAAGCTTCCGGCGAGGATGCCGATGGGCGTGGTGATGCCTACGAGGCCGGAGACCTTGCCGCGGCTTCCGACGGGCACCTGATCGGGCAGCGTCGCGTTGGCGGCGGCGAGCACGGCGTTCATCGCGGCCTGCACGAGGCACCAGGCGAGCAGCACGACCCACAGCGACGTGGCGACGCCGATGAGCACGAAGCCGCCGAGGCCGACGATCGCTCCGCCGAGGATCCAGGGGCGGCGCATGCCCCAGGACGACGTCGTGCGGTCGGAGAGGCGGCCGACCAGCGGGTTGGCGACGAGGGCGAAAGCCGCGCCCACGCCCATGACCAGTCCCAGGCTCGCCTCGGTGGTGACGGGGTCGATGCGCTGGATCTTGAATGCCATCGACACCATGACCGGGGTCAGCAGCGCCAGGAAGACCCCGAAGTTCACGGCGGCGAGGCCAGGGGCGTAGCCGCGAGGGGTGCGCGCGGGCGTGGTTCCGGGGAGTTTGACCCCGGTCGTTCCGACGGCCGCCGCGTTCGCGGCGGGTGACAACTCTGTCATGAGATTCCTTTCGGGCAAGGGGCTCCGGTCATCGGCGACGCGGGGCTGACCCGACGATACCCGAATCTCGACCGTTTGGTAAGTGAATGTCGACCGATTGGTAATGAGCGAGGATAGGATGCAGGAGGAGGCGGCGATGACGACGATCACGGCGACGGGCGCACGGAGCACGCGCGCCGCGGCGACCCGGCAGCGCATCGTCGAGTCGGCCCGAGACCTCTTCGTCACCCGCGGCTACCGCACGACCTCGCTCCGCGACATCGCCGCCGCGGCATCCGTCAGTCATCCGGGGCTCCTCGGCCACTTCGCCTCGAAGGACGACCTGCTCGCCGAGGTCGTCGCCGGCTTCGAGGTCGACAACGAGACGGCGTTCGACATGGTCTCGGCCGCCGCCGAGCCCGGTGAGCTGGTCTTCGCCGACGTCGCCCGCCGGAACGCCCGCACACCCGGATACCTGCAGCTCTTCGCCGCGCTGACGGGCGAGGCGTCGGCACCGGGCCACCCGGCACACGAGCGGATGCGCACGCGGTATGCGCGGCTCCGCACCCTGAGCTCCGAGGTCATGGAGGACGCCCGATTCCACGGGGCTGTGGATCGCGATCGGGACGTCGACGGCGAGACCACGCGGCACATGGCCGGATGGGACGGCCTGCAGCTGCTGTCGCAGTATCTGCCGGATCGCGTCGACGTCGTGGACATGCTCGAGGAGCGGGAGTCGCTGTGGGCGCTGCCCCCGGGATGGCACGAACCCGACGCCGCGACGCCGACCGAGCGCGCTTCCGGTCCGCTGCCCCCGCTCTTCGGCACCGAGCCGTCCGGTGAGGACGAGCCCGGATACGCGGTGGGCCGCCGGCGGCGAACGCAGATCCTCGCCGACGCCTCGCGGCTGTTCGCCCGGGGCGGGTACGGCGACACGAGCCTGCGCGACATCGCCGAGGCCGTGGGCGTCTCGAAGTCGACCCTGCTGCACCACTACCCGTCGAAGGAGGTGCTGCTCAGCGCCGTCCTCGCCGAGCGCGACACGGCCATCCGTGAACGCAACTCCGGAGGGGTCGCCGATAGGGCGAGCGCCGCCCTGCGGAGCATCCCCGACGGTGCCAGGGTGAGCGCCCTCGACGAGCCGGGACTCGTGGAGGTGTACGCCGTGCTGTCGTGCGAGGCCGTGCCGGAGGCGCACCCGGCCCACGAGTACTTCACGCGGCGCTTCGACCAGGCCATCGACTACTTCACCGAGCTGTTCCGACTGGCGCAGCTCGACGGCGACCTGCCGGAGCACCGCGACCCGGCGCACGAGGCCGTCTGGCTCGTCGCCCTTTGGGACGGGCTGCAGTACCAGTGGCTCTACGACCGCGAGGCCGTCGACGTCGCGGCTCAGCTGCGCGCGCACCTCGACGACGTGCTGCCGCGACGCTGATCAGCGGCGGTCGCCGAGCGCGCAGCCGTCAGTTCGCGGCGACGACCGCGAGCACGCCCTCACCGTAGGCGTCTCGCTTCTTCGCGCCGATTCCCGTGATGCCCTCGAGGTCCGCCAGCGACGCGGGTCGATGCTCGGCCAGCGCGCGCAGCGTGGCATCGCCGAAGACGATGTACGCCGGCACCCCCTGCTCGCGCGCCGTCTCCGCCCGCCAGGAGCGCAGGGCCTCGAACAGCCCCCGGTCGCCGGCGTCGAGGGCATCCGCCGCACTCGCCTTGCGCGCACGCGAGGGAGAGGAGGGCCGCCCGATCGTGTCCTTGCGCAGCGGCACCGGCGTCTCGCCTCGCAGCACGCCGGCCGCCTGCTCACCGGGCGCGAGAGTGCCGTAGTCCCCCTGAGCGGTGAGGATGCCGCGTGCCAGCAGCTGCCGCACGACGCTGCGCCAGTCCTGCTCCGAGAGCTCGGCCCCGATGCCGTAGGTCGCGAGCTTGTCGTGCCCCTGCTGACGGATGCGCTCCGTCGAGGATCCGCGGAGGACATCGATCAGGTGTCCGGCGCCGAACGCCTGATTGCGCTCGCGCTTCAGACGCACGATCGTCGAGAGCAGCTTCTGCGCGGGGATGAGTCCGTCGAACGTCGCGGTGTCCTCGAGACACGTGTCGCAGTTGCCGCAGGGCGTCGAGTCCTGGCCGAAGTACCCGAGCAGGTTCTGCCGGCGGCACTCCACCGTCTCGCACAGCGCCAGCATCGCGTCGAGGTGCTGGCCCATGCGCATCTTGAAGGTGCGGTCGCCGGGGCTCTGGTCGATGAGCCGCCGCTGCTGCACCACGTCGCCCAGCCCGTACGCCATCCACGCGACCGCGGGCTCGCCGTCGCGACCCGCGCGACCGGTCTCCTGGTAGTACCCCTCGACGGACTTCGGGAGGTCGATGTGCGCGACGAAGCGCACATCGGGCTTGTCGATGCCCATGCCGAACGCGATCGTCGCCACCATCACGACACCGTCTTCGCGGAGGAACCTCGACTGATTGGCGGCGCGCACCTCAGACGGGAGACCCGCGTGATACGGGAGCGCGTCGAAGCCCTGGGCGACGAGATACGTCGCCGTCTGCTCCACCGACTTGCGGCTGAGCGCGTACACGATCCCGGCGCCCTGATCGGGCCCCGCCGACTGACCGAGCGTGTCGCGGATGAAGGCGACGAGCTGCTTGCGCGGGTCGACCTTCGGCACGATCCGGTACTGGATGTTCGGACGATCGAAGCTCGCCACGAAGTGCTTCGCGGTGTCGAGATGCAGTCGCTCGGTCAGCTCCTGGTGCGTGGCGCGCGTGGCCGTCGCGGTGAGCGCCATGCGCGGGACGCCGGGGAACCGTTCGCCGAGGTCGCCGAGGGCGAGATAGTCGGGGCGGAAGTCATGTCCCCACTGCGACACGCAGTGCGCCTCGTCGATCGCGATGACGCTGAGGGTGCCGCGCTGCAGCAGAGCCGTCGTCTGCGAGGACGACAGCCGCTCGGGCGCGACGTAGAGGAGGTCGAGCTCCCCCGCGACGTAGGCCCTCTCGACGTCGCGGCGTTCGTCGATCGACTGCGTCGAGTTGAGATAGGCCGCGTTCACGCCGTTCGCGCGGAGCGCGTCGACCTGATCGTGCATGAGGGCGATGAGCGGGCTGATGACGAGTCCGGTGCCCTCACGCACGAGCGCGGGCACCTGGTAGGTGATGCTCTTGCCGCCGCCGGTCGGCATGAGCACGACCGCGTCTCCGCCGCCGATCACCTGGTCGACGATCGCCGCCTGATCGCCGCGGAAGTCGTCGTAGCCGAAGACCGTGTGCAGAGCCTCGCGGGCCGTCGGATACCTGCTCGGCGTCGCGCGCGTCACCGAGGGCGCAGGGCGTGCGGCCGACGCCGTGACCGGCGTCGACGGGCCGGGGCCCCAGTCGAGCGGAGGCTCGAATCCGGCGCCCTGCGGCTCCCAGTCCATCGGCTCGGGGGGCTCGGAGGGCTCCCACCCTCCGTCGTCCCACGGTGCGTCTGCATAGGGCAGATCCTCGTACGGGTCACGGGGAGTCTGCGGCATCCCTCCAGCGTAACGACCCCCGCCGACGTCGGAGGCGCCGGCGGGGCCTCCCCGGCGCCAGGAGCGCCCCGCGGGCGTAGGTTTGACGCAGACGCCCGAAGGAGCCTCTGATGACCGACATCACCGTGACCCGCAACGACGACGCCTCGCGCTACGAGATCCGCTCCGGCGACACGCTCGCCGGCTTCGCGGAGTTCGAGCTGCGTCCTGGAGCCATCCGCTTCATCCACACCGAGATCGACCCGGTCTTCCAGGGTCAGGGGCTCGCGAGCGTACTGGCCGCGGACGCGTTGAAGGATGCCGCCGCGACCGGCGACGCGATCGTGCCGCTGTGCCCGTACATCGCGAAGTACCTCACGACCCACGACATCGAGGGCGCCGAGATCCGCTGGCCGAAGCGCCCGGGCGCAGCCCCCGCAGAGGCATGATGATCGGCGAGCGCCGCCTCGTGCTCGAGCCTCGCGAGGTCCCCCTCGGCGGCGTGCGCGGGATGAACGTGCTGCGTGTGCTGCCGCACCGCAACCTGCCGACCATCGGCGCCTGGTGCTTCCTCGACCGATTCGGCCCCGCCGACACGAGGATGCGGGTGGAGCCGCATCCGCATATCGGCCTGCAGACCGTCACCTGGCCGCTCGTCGGCGAGATCCGTCATCGGGACTCGCTCGGCAGCGACGCCGACCTGCGTCGAGGGCAGCTCAATCTCATGACCGCCGGCAACGGGATCTCGCACTCCGAGTACTCCGTCGGCGACGATCCGATCCCCCTCGACGCCCTGCAGTTCTGGGTCGTCCTGCCCGACGGGGCGCGCCACGGGGAGGGCGGCTTCGAACGGCACACGGATCTGCCCGCGGTCTCGCTGCCGGCGACGACGGGCCAGGATGCCACGGCCACCGTCGTGCTGGGCGAGTTCTCCGGCACCTCGTCGCCGGCGACCGTGCACACGCCGATCGTCGGTGCCGAGATCGTCATCCCCGCCGGGTCCGCCGTGCGGCTGCCGCTGCGGCCCGAGTGGGAGCACGCCCTCATGCTCGTCGAGGGCGATGCGGCCGTGGCCGAGCATCCGCTGTCGCAGAACGACATGCTGTACCTCGGCGACTCGAGGGATGCCGTCGAGGTGACGAGCACCGACGGCGCGCTGCTGTTCCTCATCGGCGGAGAGCCGTTCGAGGCCGACATCGTCATGTGGTGGAACTTCGCCGGCCGCACGCACGAGGAGATCGTCGAGGCCCGCGAGGGCTGGGAGGCGGCATCCGACCGCTTCGGCGTCGTCGAGGGACATGACGTCCGGATTCCCGCGCCCCCGCTGCCCGACGTTCGTCTGATGCCTCGGGGCCGCAAGATCTGACGAGAGGACCCGGCGACGCCGGTGACGCCTCGACAGACGAGACGCGGTGAGGCGATCTCTGCGCCCCACCGCGTCTCGTTCCGATGCTCGGCTACGGGGCGTCGACCGTGACCACCGTGCGCACCGCGGAGTCGCCGTACTGCACGACGCCGAGGTAGCGGGTGCCGGCCTCGAGGCCCGTCCAGCTGAGCTCGTAGCTCGTCTTCTCCCCGCGCACGGCGGCGATCGGGTTCGGCGTCGCGGTGAACGCGCCCTCCCCCTCCGGCTGGACGTTGGCGTAGGTCATGTCCCACGTCATCGGCGCCGAGGTGGCGTACACGTTCGCGACCACGAGGTATGTACCCGCCGTCGGTGCCGCGATCGTCACCTGCTCATCCGCCGAGCCCGACGCCGACTGCCAGCTCTCGTAGTAGCGCTGGTCGTCGGGGCTGACGATCCGGTAGACCGTGAGGTCGAGATCGCTGCCCGCGTCATCCGACGAGTCGAGGTCGAAGCGCGAGAGGGTCGTGCCCTCGGGCACCTCCACGATCCACGCGACGTCCTTGTTCTCGTCGCCCGACGCCTCGTCGCCCGAGTGTCCGACGACACGGCCGTCGGGGTCATCGAGCAGCGTGAACGGCGTGAGACCCGACAGCCCGAGGGCGAGGTCTCCGTCGACACCGGGCGTGATCTCCACGACGGTCGAGCCGTCGACGCCGGTGCCCGAGGCCTCGGCCGGAGCATCCGCCGTGACCGGGAACACCGCGATCGGGGACCGCACCGTGTTGGTCTTGCTCGTCCATGTGAGCGATCCGGTCGCCCACTGCTCCACCGGCGCGCTCTGGTTGTCGAACGTGACCGTGTACGTCGCGGTCTGTCCTGGCCTGTCGAACTTCAGCGTCGACGGCTGCACCGTGACGGCCACTCCGGGCAGATCGACGGATGCCGTGAACGTGCCCTTCTCCGTCGCGGTCACCGTGCGGGTCACGGTCTGCGCGCTCGCGAGCGAACCGATCGAGAACGAGGCGACGTTGAGATCGCTGCCGTCGATCGGGTCGCCCGGGAAGTCGGCGAGGCCCTTGCCCTCGAGATACGCCGTCCAGTCCGCCACGTCGTTGAGGTACAGCAGCCCGGGGCTGAAGTACCGCCTCGCGTCCACCTGGCCTGCGCCCTGCTGGAACGGGTCGGTGTTCTTCGTGCCGTCCGCGTTCACGGTGTCGTATGCCGTCGTCATCATGGCCGACTTGATCTCGGCCGGCTTCGCGTTCGGACGCTCGCCGAGGTACAGCGCCGCGAGACCGGCGATGTGCGGCGATGCCATCGAGGTTCCCGACAGGATGCCGAAGGTCGGCGCCTCTCCCGGGGCGTTGTGCGTCGCGGCGAGGATCGCCACGCCGGGGGCCGCGATGTCCGGCTTCATGATGTCGCTGCCGTCGGCGAGCATGGGCCCGCGGCTCGAGAAGCCCGCGATCTGCGGCACAGGGGTCGTGACGCCCGTGGTGTTCTCGCCGACGAGGGTGATCGGGCGGTCGACGCCGCCCTGCACGTAGGCCAGCACGGCCGCACGGTGCACCGATGAGAGGTGCACGGTGGGCACGGCGTGGAAGTCGTTGTCGAGCGAGTCGGCGCCGCCGGGGACGTTGACGAGCACGACGCCGATGCCACCGGCATCCTTCACGACCTGCGACTTCTCTGCGCGGGCGTTGCCGCCGCGATCGCAGACCACGATGTGACCCGCGACCTTCGCCGGGTCCAGGCTGCCGGGAAGGCACAGCGCCGCATCGGCGGCCAGCTGACCTGCAGCGGCGGCGTCTCCGGCGTAGACCGACGGCCCCGTCACGGATTCGCCGAACGGCACGCTCACCGAGGCGCCGGCCTGCGCGAACCCGTCGAACTGCACGGTGCCCTCCCAGGTCGGGACGGTGGATGCCGCGACCGTGGTGTACCAGGGCGACGCGTGGTCGGCGGTCACCGGATCCGGTCCGTCGTTGCCCGCGCTCGTGGCGACGAAGACGCCGGCCGCGGCCGCGTTGAAGAACGCGATGTCCTCCGGAGCCAGCACGGTCGTCGCCGCACCGCCGCCGATGGAGTAGTTGATCACGTCGACGCCGTCGGCGACGGCCTGGTCGATCGCGGCGATGAGGTCGCTGCCGGCGCAGATGTCGTCGGTGGTGACGGTGACGTCGGGTCCGACGTAGCAAGCCTTGTAGGCGGAGATCTTCGCGGCGGGGGCCACTCCCGAGATCCTCCCGAAGTCGACGTCCTCGATCCCGGCCTCGACGCCGAAGTTGCCGGCCGCGGTGCTGGCGGTGTGCGAACCGTGTCCGTCGCCGTCGCGCGGCGAGAGGTAGTCGTACTGGAAGTCGAACTCCGCAGCCTCCGCGCCGGAGTAGAAGTACTGGGCGCCGATGAGCTTGCTCGAGTAGTCGCTCCGGTCCCACTCCTGACCTTCGACCATCGCGGCCTGGAACCGTCCGCCGTCCGACTTGTCGAAGTAGACGAACGAGCCATCCGTGTACGGCTGCGAGCCCTTGTGGCGGTTGTTGTCCTTCTTCTGCTTCTTCAGCTTCTTGCCCGCGAACGAGGGATGCTCGGGAGCGATGCCCGTGTCGATCACGCCGACCACGACGCCCTCGCCGGCCTTGTCGACGCCACCGGTCTGCTGCCAGACGCCACCGCGTCCCTTGCGATCGTCGCCCAGACCGAGGAAGTCCGTCGAGGTCTGCGCGTCCGGGTGACGGACGAAGTCGGGGTACACGCCGTAGACGTCCTTCGAGGCGCGCAGCTTGTCGACCTGCTCGCCCGAGAGCTGGGCGCTGAAGCCGTTGAGCACGACCTGATAGGTGGTGTCCGGGGTGACGCCGACCTCCTGCGCGAGGCTCTTCTGCTCGGTCTCGAGATGCTGGACGTAGCGCTGCGAGTCATCCGACTGCGTCTCGAGCTGCTCGCCCTCGGCCGGCTTCGTCGCCTTCAGGCCGTTCACGTCGCCGGTGTAGCTCGCGAGCGGGTCGGACTTCATCACGACGATGTAATGTCCCGGCGTGCCCTCGACAGGCGTGGGAGCGGTGGTCACCTCCTCGACGCCTGCGTAGCCTGCGGTTGCCGTCGATGCGATGAACAGCGTGGCCAGGGTGGTGGCAGCTGCCATCCGGAGGGGTGTTCGACCCATGTGCTTCTCCCGATGATCACGGTGCGGCTGGGTGCCGCACCGCCGCTCAAGCTACGCCGGGCTTCCGTCCCCACACCAGAGTCGGGGATTATTCCTGGACGAACGGCCAGCCGCCTCGCCATTGGTCGACAGTAGGCTGGAACGGTGGCATCCTCCCCCGTCCTGACGACCCGCGTTCTGCTGGTCTGCGCGGCGATCGGCGTCGCCACGGGCATCCTCGGGGGCATCGCGGGGCTCATCACACCGGGCGTCATCGTGCTCACTCCCTACCTCTACGGGCTCGTGCTGGGCTCGCACGTGCTGCCGGGGATCATCGCGCAGGAGGTGCTCCGTCGCCCCCTCGTCGCGCTGGTGACCCACCTCATCGCAGCCCTCATCTCGAGCGCGTTCAACCCGGCATGGTCGGTGCGATTCATCGGGACCGCCCTGCTCTTCGGCGCGATCCAGGAGGGCATCGCCGCAGTGACTCGCTATCGCGCGTGGGGAGCATGGCGCTTCTTCGTGTCGGCCGGCGTGATCGGCGTGCTCGTGGCCGTCGTGGTCTTCTTCGCGGTCGACCTCGGTGCGTTCCCCCTCTGGGTGCAGATCGCCTACCTCGCGATCTCGGTGCTCGGCCCCGTCGCGTGGACGGCCGTCGGTCTCGCGATCGGCACCTCCCTGAGTCGCGCCGGCGTCGCCCGTCGTTGAGCCGTCCGGCATCGCTCCGTGGCGGTTCAGGTAAGGCTCAGCTAAGTTAGACGGGTATCACCCGCCGAACCGAGGCTCGCCGTGCGCCCATCCGCCCCCCTTCTGCGCGTGCGTGACCTCTCGATCACCCACGCCGATGCGGCGCACCCTTCGCCCGCCGATGTCACCTTCGACATCCACCCCGGCGAGATCGTGCTGCTCCTCGGCCCGTCCGGGTCGGGCAAGTCCACCCTCACCCTCGCGCTCAACGGTCTGATCCCGCATGCGGTGCCCGTGACCATGACGGGAGCCGTCGAGGCCGGCGGCCTCGACACGGCGAACGAGCTCACGGCCACCCTGAGCACCCACGTCGCGATGGTGTTCCAGGATCCGGACGCCCAGATCGTCACGGGCACGGTGTACGACGAGGTCGCCTTCGGTCCCGAGAACCTCCGACTGCCGCTCGACGACGTCCGCGCGCGCATCGAGGACGCGCTGCGTCGCGTCGGTCTCTGGGCACGGCGCGACGAGAACCCCGATCGCCTGTCCGGCGGCGGCCGGCAGCGCCTCGCGATCGCCTGCGCGCTCGCGATGGGGTCGCCGCTGATCGTGCTCGACGAGCCGACGGCGAACCTCGACCCGCAGGGGATCGACGACGTCTACGCCGCTCTGACCGACGTGATCGCCACGGGTGACCGGGCGATCCTCCTGGTCGAGCACAACCTCGACGCCGCGATGGGCTTCGTGACCCGCACGATCGTCCTCGACCGCGCCGGACGCGTCGCCTTCGACGGTCCGGCCGCCGAGATCATCCGCACCCACGCCGACGAGCTCGTCGCGATGGGGGTCTGGCTCCCCGCGGCGACGCTCGCGGCACTGCGGATGCGGGCCGCCGGCGCCGTCTTCGACGAGCTGCCGCTGACGCCCGGCGAGCTCGCTGCGGCGCTCGCGCTTCCCGAGACGCCTCAGCCCGTGCCGTCTCACTCCGCTCGCTCGACGACCGAGAGGGGCGCTCCGTCGAGCGAGGAGCGGAGCACCGCTCCCTCCCGGTCGTCGAGCGAGCCGCGGAGCACCGAGACGAGACGCCCCGCCCCCCTCATCCGCGCCCGGGGCCTCACCGTCCGCCGTCAACGCACCGAGATCCTGCACGGCATCGACCTCGACGTCGAGGCCGGCACGCTGACCGCGATCGTCGGAGCGAACGGCGCGGGCAAGACGACGCTGCTGCAGTCGCTCGCCGGTGTCGTTGCTCCACCGAGGCATCAGGTCACCGTCGACGGCATCGATCCGGGTTCCGCGTCGCCGCGCGAGCTCTCGAACCGCATCGGCTTCGTGTTCCAGAACCCCGAGCACCAGTTCATCGCCCACACGGTGTTCGACGAGCTGGCGCACGGACTCCGGCTGCGCCGCACACCGGATGCCGCGATCTCGGAGCGCGTGGGCGCGATGCTCGACCGGTTCGGGCTCGAGGCCAAGGCCGACGTGCACCCGTTCCTCCTCTCCGGCGGCGAGAAGCGACGACTCTCCGTGGGCACGGCGCTGATCACGCGGCCGACCGTGCTGGCCCTCGACGAGCCGACGTTCGGCCAGGACCGCGCCAGGGCCTCCGAGCTCCTCGCACTCCTGCACGACCTGCGCGGCGAGGGGACGACCATCCTCATCGTCACCCATGACCTCCAGCTCGTCGCCGAGCACGCGTCGCACACGGTGATCCTCGCCGACGGGCGCGTGCACGCCGCCCGGCCGACGAACGAGCTCTTCCGCGACGAGACGACGTTCACGCAGGCGGGGCTGCGTCTTCCGGCACTGCAGCGAGTACTGGCCGCGGCAGGCAGGAGTGTCGCGTGAGCGCATCGACCTTCGACCCCTACGCCGCAGTCGTCGCGACCTCGCCGCGGCAGTTCCTCTACGCCCTCAATCCCCTCGCCAAGGTCGCTGCGGTGGCCCCCGCGATGCTCGTCCTGATCTTCGTCCGCGACCTCGCCACCCCGGCCGCGTTCCTCGTGCTCGCCCTCCTCACGATCGTGATCGGTGCGCGTCTGACCGTGCGCACCGTCGCCCTGCTCTTCGGCGCGATGCCCATCGGCATCCTGGCGATCGGCATCGGCTTCTCCCTCTGGGTCGATCCGGCGCTCGTCGGCGACACCCCGGCGACGCTGCAGATCGGCGAATGGACTCTGCGTGAGGGGGCCCTCGCGATCGGGTTCGCCACGGCGCTCCGTCTCGGTGCGATCGTCGCCCTGGCTCTCATCGGCGGACTCACGACCACCGGCCCCGACCTCGTCCGCTCGACCGTGCAGCAGCTGCGGGTGCCGTACCGCATCGGATACACCGCCCTCGCCGCGTTCCGATTCGTGCCGCGGTTCGGGCATGAGCTCGCGGTGATCCGAGCCGCTCATCGCGTGCGCGGCCACCACGGCGGCAGCGGGCCGTTCGCGCGGATCGCCCGAGGATGGGGGTACATCGTGCCGCTCCTCGCCGGGGCGATCCGTCACGCCGAGCGCGTGGCTCTCGCCATGGACTCCCGCGCCTTCGGCGCCCACCCGACACGCACCGAACGCCACCTCGTGCCGTTCCGCGTGCGGGACACCGTCTTCATCGTCTGCTGCCTCGCAGCATCCGCCTCGATCTTCGCGTTCTTCTTCCCTTGGCAGCTGCCCTGAAAGGCGCCCTCATGGCATACAGCAAACTGGTCAAGCCCGAGTCGTCCGAGCTCATCCATCTCAGCGTGGTGCGCACCGAACGACTCTCCGAGCACTGGATGAGGGTCACGCTCGGGGGCGGCGAGATCGAGAAGTTCCGCCCGATGGGGTTCGACCAGTGGTTCCGCCTCTTCCTGCCCATCGGAGGCGATGCCGGTCTCGACCGCGTGCCCGCCAAGGCCAACCGCATGTTCGGCTATCTGAAGTTCCTGCGCATCCCCGACGGCGAGCGCCCTGTCATGCGCAACTACACGGTGCGCGCCCACCGCCCGGCGACCGCGGATGCCGGCGCCGAGATCGACGTGGACTTCGTGCTGCACGGCTCGGCGTCCGACGGCACCGCCGGGCCCGCCTCCCGATGGGCGGAGACGTGCCGGCCCGGAGAGAACGTGCTGATCATCGACGAGGGACTCGCATTCAACCCGCAGCGCGGCGTCGACCGGGTCGTGCTCGTCGGCGATGAGACGGCGCTGCCGGCGATCGCCTCCATCTGCGCGTCTCTTCCGGAGACCGCGACCGGCACGGCCATCATCGAGGCGCCGTCGGACGAGGACGCCCTCGAGTTCCCGCATCCACCCGGAGTCGACGTCGTCTGGACCGTCCGGCCGCACGAGTTCCCGCCCGGCTCTCGCGCACTCCCGGTCCTGCGGGACCTGCCGCTCCCCGACGAGCCGTTCCACGCCTACGCGGCCGGCGAGCAGTCCCTGGCGTCCGGTGTTCGAAAGCTCCTCGTCAGCGAGCGCGGAGTGTCGAAGGATGCCGTCAGCTTCTGCGGGTACTGGAAGATCGGCGCCGCGTCGCCCGCCTCCAAGTCTGCGCGCGAGACTGCTGCGGAGCCGCTCGCATGACCACCGGGACGCGCAGCCGGTTCCGGTTCCCGACCGCGATCCTCCTGACCTGCGCCGCCCTCGGTGTCGCGGGCGGAGCGCTCCTCGCACCCGCCAACTGGATCTCGACCATCCTGTTCCCCGGTCTCCCGTTCGTGAGCGTCGCCCTCGCAGGACTCTGGCTGCTGCCCTCCGTGATCGCGCTGCGTCTGCTGCGCCGGCCGCTCGTCGGGCTCTTGGTCGGACTCCTCGCCGGACTCGTCATCGTCCCGTTCTCGGGCTACGGCTTCAGCAGCGTCGCCACCAATCTGTGGTGGGCGGCGTTCACCGAGCTGCCCTTCCTGTTCGTGCTGTGGCGCTACTGGGGCACCTGGCTGCACTACGTCGGCGCCCTCGTCGTCGGCATCGTCTACCCCGTGCTGGCGTGGGCGTCGTTCGACCTCGGCAGCTTCGATGTGGGCCTGCAGGTCGTCTTCTTCGCCGTGACGCTCGCGAGCTGCGCGGGCGGTACCGCCCTCGGCATCCTCATCGCCGACCGGCTGCGTCGTGCCGGGGTCGGAGCGCGTCTGCCGCGCTGAGCGCTCGGGCTCGGGCTCGGGCTCGGGCTCGGCCTCGGGCTCCCGTCTGGTGCCCGGCCTCCGCGCACAGCTTCGGATGCCGGTGTCCGGCGCGCCGTGTTCCGGCATCCGCTCACGGCGCGTCGCGTCCGATCTCCGAAGTTGTGCCCAGGGGGCGGGGGCGAGGACGGACCCGGGTGAGCGACGACGGGCCAGGGCGGGCTCCGCCTGGGACCCGGCCTCCGCGCACAATTTCGGATACCGGTGTCCGGCGCGCCGGGTTCCGGCATCCGCTCACGGCGCGTCGCGCCCGATCTCCGAAGTTGTGCCCAGGGGGCAGGGGCAGCGGCAGGGGCGGGGGCCGCGGGGGCAACGACGGGCCCGGGTTCAGGACTCCCACCCCCAAGGGCGCGAGAAGGGCCCCGGATGCCGGCATCCGAGGCCCTTCTGTCTGTGTCTGTCTGGCGTCAGCGCTTGCCGGCGATCTGGCGACCGACGATCTCGCGCATGATCTCGTTCGTGCCGCCGTAGATGCGGTGCACGCGAGCGTCGAGGAACGCACGGGCGATCGGGTACTCGGTGATGTACCCGTATCCGCCGTGCAGCTGGACGCCGGTGTCGAGCACCTCCCACTCGCGCTCCGTCGCCCAGAACTTGACCTTCGCAGCCTCTTCGGCCGAGAGCTTGCCCTCCTTGTAGGCGAGCAGCGCGCGGTCGATGTACGCCCAGAGCGCGTCGACGGTGGTGGCCATGTCGGCGATCTTGAAACGCGTGTTCTGGAAGTCGATGATCCGCTCGCCGAAGGCCTCGCGGTCCTTCGTGTAGGCGACGGTCCAGTCGAGGGCGGCCTGGGCTGCCGCCGCTCCGGCGACGCCGATCGACAGGCGCTCGAGCGGCAGGTTCATCATGAGCTGGATGAAGCCCATGCCCTCTTTGCCCCCGATGAGGTTCTCCTCCGGCACGAAGACGTCGCTGAACGACAGCTCGGCGGTGTCGTGCCCCTGGAAGCCCATCTTGTGCAGCTTCTTGCCGTGGTCGAAACCCTCCATGCCGTTCTCGATCAGCACCAGGCTGAACGCATCGGGGCGGTTCCCCTCACCGGTCTTCACAAACGTGACGACGAGGTCGGCGGTCGCCCCCGAGGAGATGAACGTCTTCGCACCGTTGACGATGTACCCGCCGTCGGTCTTCTTCGCGGTGGTCTTGATGCCGCGGAGGTCGGAACCGGCGCCGGGCTCGGTCATCGCGAGCGCGCCGATCACCTCACCCGTCGCCATGCGGGGCAGCCACTTCTCCTTCTGCTCCTGCGTGCCCATGTGCACGAGGTAGGGCACGGCCAGGTCGTCCTGGATGCCGAAGGCCCCGGCCAGGGACCCTGCTCCGGCGGCGATGACCTCCTCGTTCACGACGGCGCGGAAGCGGTAATCCTGCAGCATGCCGGCGCCGCCGAACTCCTCGGGGACGGAGAGCCCGATGATCCCGGCCTCACCCGCGGCGAGCATCGTGCCGCGGTCGACCTCGCCCGCGGCATCCCACCTCTCGATGGCCTCGTGCGTGACGTGGCGCTTGACGAAGTCCTTGACGAGGTCGCGGAAGGCCTCGTGATCCTCTTCGTAGATGTCGCGTTCCATGGCGTCCTCCCGAACGTGTCGTGCGTCGTTGCTCCGGCGATTGTATGCCGGACCTCCGACACCGGAACAACGCGTTGTGAGAATGCGTCCCACATCCGGTGACACCGGGTACCGCGATTGTCGGATGCCGCCAGCCGGCCGCTTTCCGCGGGATCAGTGGGCGTAGTCGGGTGCCGCGGGGAGCCCAAAGAACTCCTCGAGCGTGTGGTAGCCGCCGTGGTGGTAGGCCGCCGCGAGCTCGTGCCCGAGGTAGCGAAGATGCCAGGGTTCCGGCATGTAGCCGGTGACGCCGGCGCCCACCTGCTCGTAGCGGACGATGAAGCCGTACTCCCACGCGTTCTCGGCGACCCACGCGGCCTGCACGCTCTCGCCGAAGGTCTCGATGCCGCCGCACGACGCATCGCACGCGACGAGATCGACCGCGAGCCCGGTCTGATGCTCGCTGTGCCCGGCGCGTGCCGACGCCGCATCCGCTTCGGCCTGGCCGTTCTCGCGCACGTGCGAGGCGTGCGTCGCGACCTGCAGGTCGTACGACCGATAGCCGTTGTTGGCGCCGATCCGCCCGGCGCCCTCCGCAGCGGCCGCTGCCGCGAGCTCGCCCACCGCGGCCGCAGCGTCGCCCCTCGCCTGCCCTGATCGCGTCGTCATCTGCAGCGGGAGCTCGGCGAGCGACGTGGGCGCGAAGGTGAGCGGATCGAGCGGCCTGGCCTTGTTCACGACCACCCAGACGTGAGCCGGGTCGCCGAGCGAGATGCAGGGCGCATTGCCGGCGACGACGGCCGCACGGAAGCTCTCGCCGCCCCCGAAACCCGCGATGATCGCCGCGTCGTCGGCGACCGAGATCGCCTCGAGCACGCGGGGCTCCGAGCACGGATCGGCCGCCGTGGTGGCGCCGACCTGCACTGACGGGACCTCCCGCACGACGACCGGCTCGGGCATCTCCGCACGTTCCGCCGACGTCGCGACGGGCGCGCTCGCGATCGACAGGAGGATGCCGACGGCGGTCGCCGCGAGGCCGATCGGCAGAGCCGGTCCGCGGATCGGGGAGCGTGGCGCCGCATGCTGAGGCTGCGGCACGGAGGACATGCCTCCATTGTCTCTTAAGTCGATTCGAACACAGATGCGGTTCGTCTTGACGTGCATTCGTTCTTATGTTCGAATGTCCGTATGCGGTGGCAAGGTCAGAAGCTCGGTGACGTCGACGACGCTGCGCTGCCCGGACTCGAGAACCGGGCCGGGGTGCTGCGCACGGTCACGACGCCGGAGTTCGCGGGGATGACCTTCCACGAGGTCCTGTCGAAGTCGGCGCTCAATCACGTCCCCGGCGCGTCACGGATGCCGTTCGCCTGGACGATCAATCCGTATCGCGGGTGCAGTCACGCGTGCGTCTATTGTTTCGCCCGCGGCACGCACGAGTACCTCGACCTCGACGGCGGCTCCGATTTCGACTCCCAGATCGTCGTGAAGGTGAACGTGGTCGAGGTGCTGCAGCGGGAGCTGCGACGCGGCAGCTGGGAGCACGAGACGGTCGCGCTCGGCACGAACACCGATCCGTACCAGCGCGCCGAAGGCCGCTACAAGCTGATGCCGGGGATCATCGAGACGCTCGCGGCTTCGGGGACGCCGATCTCCATCCTCACCAAGGGCACGCTGATCCGTCGCGACATCCCGCTGCTGGTGAAGGCGGCCCAGCGGGTACCCGTCGACGTCCAGATGTCTATCGCGATGTACGACGACGAGCTGCAGAAGGCGATCGAGCCCGGCACGCCCTCGACCCAGGCGCGGCTCGACACGGTGCGAGCGCTGACGGATGCCGGCTTCCGCGTCACCGTCTTCCTGATGCCGATCATGCCGCACATGACCGATTCGGTGGAGGCGATCGATACCGCGTTGCGGCGCATCAAGGAGGCGGGGGCCGCGCGCGTCATCTACGGAGCACTGCACCTGCGCGCGGGCGTCAAGCCGTGGTTCATGCAGTGGCTCGGCGAGTTCCGACCCGACCTGGTCTCGTCCTATCGCGGCCTGTATCCGGGAGTCTCGGCGGAGGCGCCGAAGGGCTACCGGCAATGGCTGGCCAAGCGCGCCCGCCCGCTCATCCGCCTCCACGGCCTCGACGGACAACATGAGGACGACTACCCGGTGCGAGGCACCTGGTCGGGAACCTCGTCGACCCGCCCCGCGCGACCGTCGGGGGTGGGCGGCGGTCCCGTGCGGCCTGTGACGTCATCCGCATCTGCTTCGACGCAGCCCATGCTGTTCTGAGGCGCGACCGCGTCGGGCGGCGCTCCCCCGAGAGCCTAGGCTCGAAGGCATGGCGATCGGTTCCACCATGCACACGTTCGACGTCCAGCTCGCGGACACCGATCGGGGCGTCTACGAAGACTTCTCGCTCCGTGCTGCCCGGCATCCGTCCGAGACCGACGCCTACATGCTCACGCGCGTACTGGCCTACGGCCTCGAGTTCGGCGAGGGCATCGCATTCGGCGGAGGGATCTCGCAGACAGACGAGCCCGCCGTGCTGGTCCGAGACCTGACCGGCGCGATCACCGCGTGGGTCGAGGTCGGCGCTCCGGATGCCGAGCGGCTGCACTACGGGAGCCGCCTGTCCGAACGCACCGTCGTCTACACGCATCGCGACCCCGCCAAGGTGATGGCACCGTGGGCGGACAAGCGGATCCACCGCGCCGAGGACATCCGCGTCTTCAGCTTCGACCCCGGCTTCATCGACGCCGCGGCCCCGCTGATCGAACGCCGCAACACCATGACGATCACCGTCACCGAGGGCACGATGTACCTCGATCTCAACGGCACGAGCCTGACGACGCCGATCCACGAGCACGAGCTCTCCTGACGGCGGATGCTGCGGCATCCGCTGTCGTCCCGCCGGGGCCTGCCTGATTAGGCCTGGCTCCCTCCCGGGGTCTGCCCCCGGGCGCGCCGCCACGGGCGGAGAACTCCCCCATGGGAGCAGAATCCACTCCGATTCGTCCGCCCCACACGGAGAACTCCGCCCCACGGGGAGACCCGCACCCCACGAGACCAGCTCACTCAGCGCGCCGCCCCACAGGATGCCCCGCCCTCCCGGTAGCGCGGTCTCGGGCGCGCCGTCTCGGGCGGAGAACTCCCCCATGGGAGGAGAATTCACTCCGATTCGTCCGCCCCACACGGAGAACTCCGCCCCACGGGAGACCCGCACCCCACGAGACCAGCCCACTCAGCGCGCCGCCCTACAGATGCCCCGCCCTCCCGGTAGCGCCGTCTCGGGCGGAGAACTCCCCCATGGGCGGAGAATTCACTCCGATTCGTCCGCCCCACACGGAGAACTCCGCCCCACGAGGAGACCAACGCCCCACGAGGCAAGCCCACTCAGCGCGCCGCCCCACGGGGAGACCCACACCCCACGAGGCAAGCCCACTCAGCGCGCCGCCCCACACGGAGAACTCCGCTCACGCCGTGACGGCTGCCCGCGGCCCCCGGAGACGACGAAGGCCCCGCCCGGCGGATGCCGTGGCGGGGCCTTCGTGTCAGACGCGTCAGGAGGTGAGGTCGGCGGCGGTCGGCACGCGACCCGCGATCTCCTCGATCAGGTCGTCGTCCACGCGAGCGTTCTCGAACGGCGCCTCGATCTCGGCGCGCTCGAGCAGCTCGGTCATGCGGCGCTGACGCTGACGCGTGATCAGCGTCACGACTCGTCCCGAGCGACCGGCGCGACCGGTACGACCCGACCGGTGCAGGTACGTCTTGTACTCGTCGGGCGCATCGGCCTGGACGACCAGATCGATGTCGTCGACGTGGATGCCGCGCGCGGCGACATCCGTCGCGACGAGCACGTTCACGCGACCCGACGTCAGGCGCTCGAGGTTGCGCGTGCGCTTGGCCTGATTGAGATCGCCGTGCAGCGAGACCGCGGGGATGCCGGCGTCGTCGAACTGCTCGGCGAGCATGTCGGCGTACGCACGGGTACGGGCGAAGACGAGGGTCTTGCCGTCGCGGTCGACGAGCGCGGTGAGGATGTCGGCCTTGTCGCGGTGCTCGATCACGAGCACACGGTGCTCGATCGTGCTCGAGTCCTGGTCCTCACCGGCGACCTCGTACACGGCCGGGTCGACGAGGAACTCGTCGACGAGCGCCGCGACCTCACGGTCGAGGGTCGCCGAGAAGAGGAGCTTCTGGCTGCCGTCGGCGGTGTGTCGCAGGATGCGCTGCACGGGCTCGACGAATCCGAGCTCGCACATGTGGTCGGCCTCATCGAGCACCGCGATGCGGCAGTCCGAGAGGTCGAGCTTGCCCTGGTTGACGAGGTCTTCGATGCGTCCGGGCGTGCCGATCACGATGTCGACGCCCTTCTTCAGCGCACCCACCTGGCGGCCCTGCGGCACGCCACCGTAGATCTGCGTGGTGAAGAGGCCGACGCTGCGGGCGATCGGCTGGATGGTGCGGTCGATCTGCAGCGCGAGCTCGCGCGTCGGAGCGAGGATGATCGCACGCGGCGACCGGCCGAACTCCCGACGCTTGCCAGCCTGCGACTGCAGCACGCGCTCGACGAGCGGCGCACCGAACGCGATGGTCTTGCCGGATCCGGTGCGGCCACGGGCGAGAACGTCACGACCCTCGAGCACGGCCGGGATGCTGGCGGCCTGGATCGGAAACGGCGTCGCCGCGCCCATCCCGACCAGCGTCTCGACGATGTTGGATCCGAGACCCAGGTCGCCGAAGGTCACACCGTCGACCTCGACAGCCGCGACGGACTTCGCCTCGAGGCGCTCGTGCACGACGTCATCGGTGGGCTCGAACGCCGCCTTCGGCTTCTTGTTCCAGTCGTCACGGCTCGGACGCTGATCGCGCGGGCGGTCGTCGCGACGGGGACGGTCGGTGCGGTACGCGCCACCGGTCGACGGACGCGAACGCTCGCCGCCGTCGAACGAACGCTGGGTGCGGTCGCGGTCGAAGGCGCGACGCGCGCGATCGGCGTCGAAGGAGCGCTCGGGGCGCTCCGCGGAGCCGCGGTCATCGCGCTGCGGACGGTCGTTGCGATCGAAGCGGGGACGGTCGGCACCACGGTCGGTGAAGCGCGGACGCTCGGTGCGGTCGCCCCCACGGCCCTCGGTGCGGTCGCCGCCACGGTTCGCACGGTCGCCGTAGCCGCGGTCATCGCGCTGCGGACGGTCGTTCCGATCGAAGCGGGGACGGTCGGCACCACGGTTCGCGCCGCCACGGCCCGCGGCGTCGCCACCACGGTTCGGACGGTCACCGTAGCCGCGGTCATCGCGCTGCGGGCGGTCATCGCGCTGCGGGCGGTCATCGCGCGAGAAGCGCTGGCCGCCACGGTCGTCGCGGTAGGTTCCGGGTCCGGTGGAGCGCTGGCTGTCGCGATCGAAACGCGGACGCTCGGTGCGCTCGGCGCCGCGGTCGTCGCGGCGGGGACGGTCGTCGAAGCGCCGGCCTGCGGTCGGACGGTCGTTGCTGAAACGCGGACGCTCGGTGCGCTCCTCGAAGCGAGGACGCTCATCACGACGGTGGGGCGCCTCGCGGCGACCGGACTCGGCGCGGTTGCGGATGCCGCGGGCCTCATCGCGGCCCGCGCGCTCCTGCGCGGACCAGCGCTGCTTGGGGGCACCGCCCTCTTCAGCGGGACGGTAGCCGCGGTGGCCGGCGCTGCGGCTGCCGGGACGACGGTCGAATCCGGCCGACGGGGCGCGCCGCTCACCGGCATCCGCTCGGCCGCCGCGTGTGTCTCGTGCGTCACGCGAGTCGCGACCCGCGTCGCGTCCACCCGCGTGGCGGTCGTGGAACGAGGTCTTGTTCGCGCCGTAGCGCGGCTCGAAGTTGGCGGCGGGGCGTCCGCCGCGCGGCTTCTTGTTCTTGGGCATGGAGGTGTCCTTCTGAGTTCTCGCACGAGAACAGCGCTGCGCACACGCGCGAGCACCCTGCGCCTGATCCAACGTGATCGGGCTCGGGGTTCCGGACTGTCAGCGGCCGGGGCCATTCATGTGATGGTTGATTTACGTCGATCGACGCTCACCATCGGCCCCTGGACTCACACTTCTTACACAAAAACGTCCGCGCCATGCGCGGGTGTCCGAAGCCGACCCGACAAGTGTAGCGGTCGCACCTGGGAGAAACCCCGGTCCCCGCGGCGACCCGGCGCGCCATACGATTGCGGAGTGAACTCAGCATCCCCCACCGGCACACAGGTGCACCTCCAGCTGGGCGACGTCAGCGCGCAGATCGCGCAGGTCGGCGCCTCGCTCCGCTCGCTCCGCATCGGATCCGTCGATCTGATCGCCCCCTACCCGCTGGACGCACCCACGCCCTCAGGCTCGGGAGTGGTGCTGGTGCCGTGGCCGAACCGGATCCGCGACGGCCGGTGGGACGACGACGGCACCGAGCGGCAGCTCGCGATCAGCGAGCCCAAGCTCGGCAACGCCAGCCACGGACTGCTGCGGTACACGGCCTACACGGTCGAGGAGACCGCGTCGGCGACGACGCTGAGCGCGACGATCTTCCCGCAGACCGGCTACCCGTATCTGGTCGAGACGAGCGTCACCTATGTGCTCCGGACGGACGGGATCGACGTCACGCACGCCCTCACGAACCGATCGGCGACCGCCGCGCCCGTCGCCGTCGGCACGCATCCCTTCCTCACGATCGGTGACGTGGATCCGCACGACCTCGTGCTGCGCGTCCCGGCGCAGACCGCGTTCGAGACCGACGAGCGGATGCTGCCCACGGGCACCCGTCCCGCGGATGCGGCGCTTCGCGACGGCATCCGTCTCGGCGACGCGAAGCTCGACACCGGATTCACCGACCTCGAGCGCGATCCCGATGGCCTGGTCCGCACGTCGGTGACCGCTCCGGACGGCAGGCGTCTCACCCTGTGGCAGGGTGCCGGATTCGACTTCGTGCAGGTCTTCACGACGGTCAAGTACCCCGGGCAGGCGCTCGCGCTCGCGATCGAGCCCATGACGGCGCCCGCCGATGCGTTCAACAGCGGGCTCGGTGTCCGCCGGCTGTCCCCTGGCGAGACGTGGACCCTGCAGTGGGGCATCACGCTGGACTGACCTCCCCTCCGGTTCCATAACTCCGGAGTTGCGGCACCTGGGGCGTTCACAATTCAGCATGAATGCGCCGATGCCCGCCCGGAAAACGGTTCCGGGCGGGCATCGGGCAGATTCTTGCTGAATTGTGCGCGGGGCGTCGGCTACTCGCCGCGCTCGCGCAGCTCCTTGCGGGTCAACTGCGACGCATGCGGCAGCCCCGACGCGCCGCCATCCGGCGCGCCGCCGACGAGCACGCCGCCCGAAGGCGTCGGACCGTCCGAGGGCTCCGCCCCGCCGCCCGACGCAGAACCGCCGTCACCCTTGCGCGCGCGGCGCCGCTCCTTCGCGCCCTCGACGAGGTTGTACAGCGTCGGGAGGACGATCAGCGTCAGGACGGTCGACGACAGGAGTCCGCCGATCACGACGATCGCGAGCGGCTGCGAGATGAACCCGCCGTGCCCGGTGATGCCCAGCGCCATCGGCGTCAGCGCGAGGATCGTCGCGAGCGCCGTCATGAGGATCGGACGCAGACGCTTCTCGCCACCCGCCTTCACGGCATCGATCGTCGACAGCCCCTTCTCCCGGTACTGGTTGACGAGGTCGATGAGCACGATGGCGTTGGTCACGACGATGCCGATGAGCATCAGCACGCCGATCAGCGACGCGACCCCGAGCGGCACCCCCGTGATGATCTGCAGCAGGATCGCGCCGGTCGCCGCGAACGGCACCGAGACGAGCAGGAGCAGCGGCTGACGCAGCGACTTGAACGTCGCCACCATCACGACGTAGACGATCAGGATCGCCGCGAGCATCGCGAGACCGAGCTGCGAGAACGAGTCGGCCTGCTGCGACGCGACGCCGCCGACCTCGGCCGACGCCCCGTCCGGCAGGTCGACCGCGGCGAGCGCCTCGGTGACCGACTGGGTTGCGACGGCGAGGTTGTCGGATGCCGGCGGCACGGTGATCGTGGCGGTGCGGCGTCCCTGCTCGGTGGTGATCGAGGTCGGGCCGTTGCGCTCCTCGACGGTCGCGATGTCCTGAAGCTGGACGACGCCGCCGGGTGTCGGGATCGTCAGCTCGCGCAGCGCCTGGGCGGTGGCGGGCGGCTCCGACGTGGAGAGATAGACGGTCAGCGCGGTGTCGTCGATCTCGACGGTGCCGAGCTGCTGCGGACGCATCGTGTTCGAGACGATCCCGCCGACGGCGACCTCCGACAGGCCACGCTGGGCAGCCGCCGAACGGTCGACCACGACGGCGAGGTACGGAAGGGCCGCCGCGAGGTTGTCGGTGACCTGGCCGACGCCGTCGCGTCCGTCGAGCTCGTCCACGAGTGCGGCGGTGGCCGTCTCGAGGTCGTCGGCGTTCGACGCGGAGACGGTGATCTCGATGTCGCTCGACCCGAGGCCGGCCGATGCCGCGACCGACACCTCTCCGACGTCCTCGAGCCCGTCGATCGCGTCCTGAACGTCGGCGCGCAGCTTCTCCTGGTCGGCGGCGTCGTCGGTGAGCACCGAGTACGTGACGCCCGCCCCTCCCGAGAAGGCGTCGCGCAGCGCCGATCCGCTGGATCCGATCGAGGCCTGCACGTGGGTGATGCCGTCGATGTCGAGCAGTGCGTCCTCGACCGCGATGGCGGCCTCCGACTTGGTCTCGAGGCTCGCGGTCGGACCGAGGTCCTGCGTCACCGTCATCGTGTTCTGCCCCGAGTCGCTGAGGAAGTTGACCTTCATCAGCGGCGCGGCGGCGAGCGTGGCACCGAGCACGACGACCGCGAGGATCACCGTCACACCGGAGTGCTTGAGGGTCCATCCGAGGATCGGACGATAGGCGCGCTGCAGCGGCGTGGGCGGAGCCGCGGGGTCTTCGGGGTCGATCTGCACGCCGTTCTCGTCGAGCAGCGGCTTGCCGGGGCGCAGGAACCAGTACGCGAGCACCGGCACGATCGTGAGCGACACGAGCAGCGAGGCCACCATCGCGATGGTCACGGTCATGGCGAAGGGCCGGAACAGCTCCCCCACCATGTCGCCGACGAACACGATGGGCAGGAACACCGCGACCGTGGTGATGGTCGACGAGGTCACCGCCATCGCCACCTCGCGCACGGCGAGACGGATGGCGTCGCCCTTGTCGGCGTCGCCGACGTAGTGCCGCTTGATGTTCTCGATGACGACGATGGAGTCGTCGACCACGCGTCCGATCGCGATCGTGAGCGCACCGAGCGTGAGGATGTTCAGCGAGTAGCCGAACGCCTGCAGGCCGATGAACGTGATCAGCACGCTCGTCGGGATCGAGATGGCGGTGACGAGCGTCGAGCGGATCGACATCAGGAACACGAGGATGACGATCACCGCGAAGACGAGGCCGAGGAGCCCCTCGGTCGCGAGCGTCTCGATCGACTGAACGATGAACGGCGCCTGGTCGAAGATGATCGTGAACTCGGCATCGGGGAACGCCTCGCCGATCTCGTCGAGGGCGGCGATCACGCCCTGCGAGACCTCGACCGTGTTCGCTGCGGGGAGCTTGGTGATGGAGATCGAGAGCGCGTCCTCGCCGTCGACGCGGGAGATCGACGAGATCGGATCGGTCTCCTGCACGACCGTGGCGACGTCGCCGACCGTCTGATCCGTGCCGACGAGGGGCAGGGCGGCGATCTCCTCGACCGAGGTGATCTTCGCGCCGGTCTGCACCGTGAGCGTCTGGCCGTTCTCGGTGATGTCTCCACCCGGGAAGAGCGTGCCGTTCTGCTGCAGTGCGTCGCTGATGGCCTGGGGGCTCTCGCCGATCGCCGCCAGCGCGGCCAGGTCGGGGGTGATCGTGATCCGCTGACCGACGCCGCCGATGATCTCGGCGGCGTTGACGCCGTCGACGTCCTCGAGGTCGGGGATCGCGACGCTCTGGAGCTCGGCCTGCGCGTTCTCGGCGTCTTCGAATCCGGTGACGGCGACCTGGATCACCGGGAAGTCGTCGATCGACACGGTCAGCACCTGCGGGCTGACGTCCTCGGGCAGCTGACCGGAGACGCGGTTGATCGCCTGCTGGATCTTCTGCTCGGCGGTCGCGAGGTTGGTGCCGTAGGCGAAGGTCGCCTGCACGATCGAGGCGTTGGTCGTGCTCGTGGCCGTGGTGCCCTCGAGCCCTGGCACGCCCTGGATCGCCGATTCGATCGGCGTCGAGATGTCGTTCTCGACGACCTCGGGCGAGGCACCGGGGTAGGTCGTCATGACCATGAGGTTCGGCAGCTCGAGCGACGGGATGAGCTCCTGCTTGAGGTTCGTCAGAGCGAGCCCGCCGAACACGGCGGCGACGATCGTGATCAACGCGATCAGTGCGCGGTTCTTGAGACTCAGGACGGCGAGTGTCGACAAGGCGGTTCTCTCTCGGTCGGGTCAGGCGGGTGCTGCGGCGATGGATGAGGATGCGGACGCCTGACCGGGGGTGAGGATCCCGGCGAGGGCGTCGCGGATGAGCTCTTCGTCGAGCGGCTCGTCGTGGATCTGCGCATGCCACAGTACGCCGTCGATGAAGACGGCGGCGGCCCTGGCGCGATCCGGTCCGTGAACGGGCGACATGAAGCCGACGACCTCGTCGGACCACTGCCTGGCGAAGGCGCGCACGCGGGGATCGTGGACCGCCGCGGTGACCACGGCGCGGTCTGTCTGGATCGCACGCGCGTCGTCGAGGGCCTGGCGGACGAGCCGGGCGATCCCCTCGGGTGTGACGCCTTCTGCGGCGACGGCGCGTCGGGTGTCGTCGATGCGCTCCTGGATCTCGACGGCCAAGGCGCCGAGCGCTGTCTCGCGCAGGTCGTCGAGGGTGGCGAAGTACTGCGTGGTGGCGCCGAGGGGCACTCCCGCCCGCGCAGCGACCTTGCGGTGCGTGACCGCATCCACGCCCAGTTCGATGATGAGCTCGGCGGCGGCGGCGACGATCTCGCGGCGGCGCGCTTCGGGATCGCGGCGGCGGCGTGTGCCTTCGCTCATGCGTCCTCCGGAATCGACCGTGTACACCCGTACATGTACGTCTGTACAGTCTGCATCTCGAAGCTGTGCGTCGGCCGGGCGGGCGGACCCCGGTGCCCCGTGCTCAGAACCCGCCGAACACCGCAAACCCCGAGCCCACGGCGAGGCCGAGACCCGCCGCGACGAGTCCGAGCAGCAGCATCCCGATCGCATCGAAGGCGGATGCCGCGCGCTTGCCGTCGCGCCAGAGGGCGACGGCGTCGAGCATGGCGGTGCTGAACGTCGTGTACCCGCCGAGCAGCCCCGCCCCGACGATGAACGCCTCGCCGGGCAGCGCCGTCGTCACGACTCCGAGCGCGAACGAGCCGGTGAGGTTCACGATGAGAATGCCCCAGGGGAACCGCCGACCGGAGAGCTTCGCGACGCCGAGGTCGAGGGTGTAGCGCAGCACCGCGCCCACCCCTCCGGCGAGCGCGGCGGCGAGGAACACGATCGGGCTCACTCGGCAGCCTCTCGACCCGCACGGTCGCGCGGACGTCCGATCCGCAATCCCAGCGCGGCGGCGACGAGGCCGAGAGCGAGGCTGATGATCGCGTACGAGAACGCGGCCAGCGGAGCATCGGCCCAGAGCGCGATCGTTCCGGTCGTGAACGCGCTGTAGGTCGTGAATCCGCCGAGCACCCCGGTCCCCAGCAGCACGCGCACATCGGTGGTCTGCGGGATGCGTGCGGCGAGGATGCCGATCAGCAGCGCCCCGACGATGTTCACGACGAGGGTGGCGATCGGGATGCCGTCGGGCTCGGGCATCCAGAGGCCGACGGCCAGACGCGCCGCGGTTCCGACGCTGCCGCCCAGGAGGACGAGAAGCAGTCGGCGGAGGGTCACGCGGCAACTCTAGTGCGGCGTCCGGAGGCGCGAAGAGGCCCGAGGCGTGCGCATTGCGATCCGCGGGCCGGATGTCAACCCGGTGCGCAGGGGACTTCGCACGGCCAAGACTGACACCATGAAGCCACTGTGGAAGCTCGACCGCACTCCGCCCGCCGGTTCGCCGTTCGACCCCGGTGCACGCCATGAGGTCATCGTCGTGGGAGCGGGAGTCACCGGCCTGACCACCGCGGTGATGCTCACCCGTGCGGGCCTCGATGTCGTCGTGATCGACGCGGGCTCGGTCGGCGAGCTCACGACCGGAGGCAACACCGGCAAGCTGTCGCTCCTGCAGGGACAGCGGCTGGCCGAGATCCGACGGCATCATTCCGCGGACCTCGTGCGCGCCTACGTCGACGCCAACCGCGACGGCATGGACTGGCTGGTCGGCTTCGCCGATCACGCCGGGGTCCCCTACGAGCGCCGCACCGACCACACGTACGCGCAGCAGACCGACGGACTCGGCACGGTGCACGAGCAGCATGCGGCCGCGCGCGAAGCGGGGCTGCCGACACGGATGCTGTCGGGCGCCGACCTGTCGGACACCCCCTTTCCCGTGGTCGGAGCGGTCGCACTCGACGACCAGGTGACGATCGACCCGATGCTCGTCGCGCAAGCGCTGGCCGAAGAACTCCTCGCCGCAGGAGGCACTCTGCACACGGGCACCCGAGTCACGGCGACGCACGCGCTGCCCGAGCCCCGGGTCGAGACGACGGCAGGCCCGATGTTCGCCGACCACATCGTCATCGCGACCGGCTACCCGATCCTCGACCGCGGCCTGTACTTCTCGAAGATGCGGGCGTTCCGGTCGTACTGCGTCTCCTTCCGGATCGACGGCGACGTGCCGGCATCCACCTTCATCTCGGTCGACAGCCCGAGCCGCTCGATCCGTCCCGTCTCGGCGGCCGACGGTCCCGGGGGCACCGCGCAGCTGATCGTCGGAGGCAACGGGCACCCGGTCGGCCGGTCGGACGGCGAGGCCGCTCAGGTCGACGACCTCGTCGCCTGGACGCGCGAGCACTTCCCCGGCGCGGAGGAGACCCACCGCTGGTCGGCTCAGGACTACGAGTCGCACAACCTGATCCCGTTCGTGGGCGCGATGCCACGCGGTCTCGGCAGCATCCGCTTCGCGACCGGCTATGCGAAGTGGGGCCTCTCGAACGCCCCGGCCGCCGCCCTCCGCCTCACTTCCGAGATCCTCGGAGCGCACCGTACCGAGCGCCCCTCGTGGATGACCGTCCTCGGCACGAGGCTCACCGTGCCGGCCGACCTCGCACAGGGCGCCGTCGAGGGCCTGAAGGTCGCTGCCGCCGCCACCACCGGCTGGATCAAGGCCGAGTCGCGGTCCGTGCCCGTGCCTCGTCCTGCAGAGGGCGACGGCGTCGTCGCGAACCGCGGCGGGCTTCCGGTCGGGATCTCGACGGTCGACGGCGTCACCCGCGCGGTCGACGTCGTGTGTCCGCACCTGGGCGGCGTTCTCGACTGGAACGACGCGGAGTGCACGTGGGACTGCCCGCTCCACGCGTCGCGCTTCGCGCCCGACGGCACGCGGATCGAGGGTCCGGCGCTGCGCGACCTGAAGTCGCTTCCCCGGACCAGCGGGGAGTGACGGTCAGCCCCCGAGGGGCTCGTCCCACCCCTGCTGCGGCTGGTCGCAGCTCTCGCGGAAGACGTACTGCGAGGCGAGCTTTCGCTGGTGACTCGACCAGTCGATCGCGGGCCGCCGCTGATCGGGCGGCAAGTAGCCGAGACGATAGACGGCCATGAGCTCCAGGTCGTCGGGCACGTGCAGAAGGTCGATGATCTCCTCCCAGCGCCCCGGCACCTCCATCGGGAAGGAGATGAACTGGATGCCCATGCCGAGCTCGACCGTCGTGAGCCACACGTTCTCCATCGCCGCGCCCATGCTGAACACCGAGTAGAACGACGACAACTGACCCGGGCGGTACTCGCTGCGGTCGAGCATCACGCCGAGCAGCAGCGGCGACCCCGCCACGAGCTTGTGGTTCTCCTCGCCCAGGGTCTTCGGCACCCCGAACGTGTTCATCAGCTTCTGGCCGCGCCTGGTGAACACCTGGTTGGTGAACGGACGCAGGGCCGCGGGGAGCTTGTCGAACAGCATCCCACTGCGCTTCTCCTCCATCTCGACCTGGCTGAAGCGGAAGTAGGGCTTGTAGCGCTCGAAGAACGTGCCGTTCGACATCGCCTCGGTCATGCTCTCGCCCGAGATGCGAGCGATCCTGTCGATCGTCTCGCGGTTCTCGATGACCACGAACCGCCACGGCTGGCTGTTCAGCTGCGAGGGTGCTCGCCCCGCAGCCTCGAGGAGGATGCGCTGATGCTCCTCCGACACCGGGTCGGGCAGGAACGGCCCGTTGGTGGTCTTGCGGCGGCGGATGGCGTCGAGCAGTTCCATGCATTCACTTCCGGTCGGACGGGATGCGCGAGCAGACGAGGCCCGCGACGATGAAGGGTGCCGCGGCGAGCGCGACGAGCGGATGCCGTCGGCCGTGCGTGCCGAGGTACGGGATCGCGGCGAGCGGCACGGCGGCGGGGGCGAGGGCGAGGGCCGCGCGGCGACTCGCCTGCGTCGGGCGAGCCCAGAGGATCGCGGAGAACGCGGCGGCCGACGCGACGCACGTGGCGATGTACATCGCGTGGTGCAGCCAGCGGAAGTCGCGGGTGTCGACGAGCCTCATCGCGACGGCCGTGCCGAGGGCCGCGTTCGCGGCGTAGGCGACGAGTGCCGCCCCGAACAGCGGAGCCGCGTTCGTGCGTGTGCGGCGGTGGGGCATGGCACGACCCTACGCCCTGCCCCGGCATCCGGTCGCCGCCCTTGCCCTGGTGTCCGGATCTGTGCGAAGCGTGGTCGCGGCGTCCGCTGCATGCGGGGCCGAAAACGCACCGTCTGCTGCGTGCGGGGCCGAAAACGCACCCGAATCAGGTGATTCGGATGCGTTTCTGACCCCGCACGCGCCGACGACCCGGTCGTTGAGCGAGCGGAGCGAGACGCAACGCGCTACAGGTTGCCCTCCGCGTAGATGCGGAGTGCGTCGCGGACGAATTCCGCACCCTGCGTGCCGCCGGCGGACGTCGCGTAGTTCGCGCCGAAGCGCGGGTCGGCGACGTACATCTCACCGAGTCCGAGCACGTACGCCTTGACCGCATCGTCCGGTCCCTGAGCCTGTCGAAGGGCCGCCGCGGGCGTACCGGGGATGCCGGTGAGCCAGTCGACGTGACGGCGGGCGATGTCCTGAGCCTCGGCGGATGCCGGATCGATGCCGCTCTCGGCGGCGGCGATCCAGTCCCGACCGAGGTCGGAGACGCGCTGCTGCCAGTCGGCACGCTCGGCGTCGCTCATCCCGCGCCACCAGCGGTCGCTGTCGGCGTAGGCCTTGCGACCCCAACGCTGCTCGACCTCCTCCTTGTACCGGGTGTGGTCGAAACCGTCGAACATGTTCTCTGCCATGAGTTCTTCACCTCCTCTCAATGCGTTGATGGTGTTCTCGACCGACGCGATCTGTCGCGCCAGCCGGCTCTGCTCCTCGCGCAGCAGCGCGAGGTGCGTCTCGAGTGCGGACTCCTCGCTCTGTGGAGCGGTCGAAGGGTCGAGCACCTCGGCGATCTGCGGCAGCCCGAGACCGAGCTCGCGCAGCAGCAGGATGCGCTGCAGGCGCACGAGCGCCGACTCGTCGTAGTGGCGGTAGCCGTTGTGCGCGATGCGCGAGGGTCGCAGCAGGCCGACGTCGTCGTAGTGACGCAGCGTCCTGCTGGTGGTGCCCGCGAGTCGGGCGATCTCCTGGATCGACCAGTCACGACCGGTCATGGCGTCCTCCTTCCGTGGAACCGTTCTTCGATGACTCCACGGTAGAAGTTGACGCTGCGTCAATGTCAAGTGCGATCAGGGCACGCGCTCGGAAGACGCTCTTGACAAGATCGAGATATATCGTGTTACGCTCGGCACACACGATATATCGTGATCCCTCAACCCAGGAGAAGCAGACATGACCGAGAAGTGGCTCATCGCCCCCGGCGAGGAACGCGTCATCGACATCGAGAACGTCACCCGGCTGAAGATCGGCCTGGTCGGCGGACAGGTCGATGTCATCGCGCACGACGAACCCGGCATCCGCATCGAGGTGCACGGCGTCACCACCAAGGACCTCCGCATCGAGGCCCAGAACGGCGAGGTCGAGATCGACCACCCGCAGCTCGGCTGGGACAACTTCCTCGAGGTCTTCCGCAACTTCGGCTCCGGCGGCCCCAAGGCCGAGGTCAGCGTGGCCGTGCCCCGCTCGATCGCCCTCAACCTCGGCGTCGTCAGCGCCGGAGCGCTGGTCTCCGGCATCCGCAACGACGCCCGCCTCAACACCGTGTCGGGCGACCTCATCGTCGACACCCTCATCGGCGACCTCACCGTCAACTCCGTCTCCGGCGACGTGCAGGTGCGTGGGCTCACGGGCTCGATCACCGCGAACAGCGTCTCCGGCGATGTCGCCGTCACCGGCACCATCCGGCGTGCGACGGTCGACATCGTGTCGGGCTCGACGCTCGTCGACGCCGCCGGCGATGTGAACGCCATCAACGTCAACTCGGTGTCCGGCGGAACCACCGTGCGCCTCGACGAGTCGCTCGCCGCGAACTACGTGGTGCGCTCGCTGAGCGGACGCCTGCTCATCGACGGCGTCGAGCGCGGATCCTCCGGGATCAACAACTACACCGGCTCGTCCGGTGAGCTCGCCGGGCGCTTCGTCGACCTGCGTGCCAACTCGGTCTCGGGCGGCGTGACCATCCTGCGTCGCACGCCCGCCTCCATCACGAACGATGCGGAGTGGGAAGAATGAGCCCCGCAGTCTTCTCCCACGGCGATCTGCGTCTGTACCTGCTGTCGCTGCTCGCCGAGGCGCCGCAGCACGGCTACGGCATCATCCAGGCGCTCACCGACCGGACGGGCGGCACCTACACGCCGAGCGCCGGGACGATCTACCCGCGACTCGCGAAGCTCGAGGAGGAGGGGCTCGTCACGAAGACAGTCGACGGCCGCACCACCATCTACGCGATCACGGATGCCGGGCGCGCCGAGCTCACATCGCGCGAGGGCGACCTCGCCGGCATCGAGGCGGGCCTCACCGACTCGGTTCGGCTCATCGCCAACGAGGTGCGTCAGAGCGTCAAGGAGGCCATGAAGAGCCTCCGCGCCGATCTCGCGACAGCCGAGAAGGACGATCGCGCCGCATCGAAGGGCCGCCCCCGCACGGCCGGGGATGACGAGCGCATCGTCAGCCGCGAGGAGATGCACCGGGCGGATGCCGTCATCAACGCCTTCCGCGCCCGGGTGCGCACCGACCTCCGCACGCATGTCGCGAAGGGCGGCAGCCTGCCGTCGTCCGTCGTGACCGAGCTGGAGAACGGACTGGATGCCGCGGCTCGCAGCATCACGACCGCACTGGCGTCCCTCGGACGCTGACCCCCACCGCTCCTCCCGGTCGTGGAGCGAGGAGCGCAGCACCGGAACGAAACGCGTCGAACCCCGCGGAGAACACTCCGCGGGGTTCGGCGCGTTTCGTCTCGGTCGGCTCGCGCGGTCCGAATCGACGAGGAGGAGCTACTCGGTCCAGATCTCGGCCTGGTTGTCGGGCACCGGGTCCTCGAGCGGCACGACGAGCACCGATCGGTGCTGACGGTGCGCGAGGCGGGCCGCCACCGAACCGGTGAAGAACTCCCGGATCGACTCGCCGATGCCGCGCTTGCGGGTTCCGACCACGATGAGCTGGGCGTCGAGCTTGTTCGCGAGCTGTTTGATCGCGAGCGCCGGATCCCCGACGAGCTGCCGCGCCGTCCAGGTGACGCCGGTGCCGTCGAGCGCGGCTGCGGCCTCGGCCTGCACCGCCTCGAACTCGGCCGTTCCGGCGTCGAAGTTGATGTCGATGGGGGCCGAGTGCACATACCCGTCAGGGTCCTCGTACGTCACGAAGCGGGTGACGTCGACGTGCGCGACCACGAGCGGCACCCGGAGGAGCCGAGCGAATCGGGCGGCCTCCTCGATCACGTGTCGAGGCTGATGCGGCTGCATGCCGACGATGACGGCTTTCTGCAGCGTCGCGTTCTGAGCACTCTCTTCCGAGGGCGTCGAGGTGCTGTCGGTCATGACGATCACTCCCTTCCCCAGCCTGGCATCGGCCGGAGCGGTCTACCCGCGTGCTATTCTGAATGCTACTCTTACCGGCCGCGAGCCGGTGTCGTGAATGCATCGGGCCCCTGGTTGCCCGCAGCTTAACTCGTGAGGGGGTCTCGCGCATGGGCCGTGGCCGTCAAAAGGCGAAGCACACCAAGATCGCCCGCGAACTGAAGTCCTTCAGTCCGTCGGTGAACTACTCTGCGCTGGAGCGCGAACTCGGGCACCCGAGCGACTCCGAAGACGCATACGTCGACAAGTGGGCAGACGAGTATGCCGACGAAGACGAGGACGAACTAGAAAAGGCCTGACCGCCGATTCTGTCGCCGTCTCCCCCGTGCGTGACACGGGGGTTTCGTCGTGCCCGGAGCTCCGAGCGACCCTGGGTCACGAGAGGGCCCGGGATCACCAGCGGCCGTGCCGTCGCTCCCAGTCCTCTTCGATGGTGCGTCGACGTCCGGCGATCCATCCTGCGGGGATCACGGCGATCAGCACGCCCACGAGCAGCCAGAGCGGGATCAGCCAGCTGTCGGTCAGGTCGTGCAGCAGGCCGATGAGCAGCGGGAACACCGCGGCGACCGCGTAGCCGATGCTCTGGACGAACCCGCTGAGCGCGACGGCGCTCTCGGGCGTGCGAGCGCGGATGCTGAGCAGCACGAGCGCCAGCGGGAACAGCGCCGGCGCGAGGCCGAACAGCGCCACCCACAGCGGCAGCGCCGCCGTCGGGAAGAACAGGAACCCGGCGAGCCCGGCGAGCCCGCAGGCGATCGCGATGAAGAAGACCGGACGCGTCGCCTGGAAGCGCACGATGAGGATCGGCACCAGCAGCGAGCACGGCAGGCCCATGAGCCCGAACAGCGACAGCAGCAGCCCGGCGTTCGACGGCGAGACCCCGCCCACGTCGATCATGATCGTCGGCAGCCAGGAGAACGACACGTACGCCACCGTCGAGGAGGTGCCGAACACGAGCGCGATCGACCAGGCGAGCGGCAGTCGCCAGAGTCGACCGAAGACCCGGGCGCTCGCCGGTGACGTGACGATGGGTCCGGTCGCCATGGACGCGGCATCGGCCCCGTCGTCGGTGGCCTCGGAGGACGTCGAATCGCTCTGCGGAGTCGCGGTGGCGACGGCATCCGTCCTGCTCGCGATCAGCATCGCGACCCAGGGCACGAGCGCGATCACCGCGAAGACGCCCCACAGACCGAGGGAGACCCGCCACCCCGCCGTGTCGGCGAGAGGCACCGCGACCAGCGGGGGCACGAACGTCGACACCGCCATGGTGGTCGAGTAGACCGTCATCATGACGCCGAGCCGATCGGGGAAGTACTTCTTCACGAGCGGCGGCAGCAGCACGTTGCCGGACCCGACGCCGGCGAACACCACGGCGGTCGATGCGAGCAGAGTCGTGGAGTCGATCGACAACCCGCGCAGCAGGAGCCCTGCCGCGATCAGGGCGATGGCGGCGACGGCGACGCGTTCGAGCCCGAACCGGCGTTCGAACAGCGGGGTGAGCAGGCCGAACACGGCGAAGCACACGGGCGGCGCCGCGCCGATGAGGCCGACGACGACGGAGGAGACGGGGAAGTCCTCGGCGACGTGGTCGATCACCGGTGAGAGGGACGCCACGGCCGAACGCAGCGAGAACGCGACCAGCACGATGCCGATGAGGGCGAGCGCGCGGCCCTGCCACAGCGGCCGGGCAGCCGTCGTCACGAGGTCTGCGACCCCTCCACCCACGCGAGGTACTCGTCGGAGACCGTGCCGGTGACGTAGCGTCCGTCGAAGCAGCTCATGTCGAGGTCGTCCAGGACCGTGCCCTCGGTGATCGCGGCCTTGAGATCGTCGACCTCCTGGTACACGAGGTGGTCGCAGCCCAGTTCCTCGGCGATCTCGGGGATCGTGCGTCCGTGGGCGATGAGCTCGTGCCGGGACGGCATGTTGATGCCGTACACATGAGGGTGGCGCACGGGCGGCGCCGCGGAGGCGAACGTGACGGACACCGCACCGGCATCCCGCGCCATCTGGATGATCTGCTTCGACGTCGTGCCACGCACGATCGAGTCGTCGATCAGCAGGACGTTCTTGCCCTGGAACTCGGCCGACATCGCGTTGAGCTTCTGCCGCACGCTCTTCTTGCGCACCGCCTGGCCGGGCATGATGAACGTGCGGCCGACGTAGCGGTTCTTGTAGAAGCCCTCGCGGTATTCGATGCCGAGCTTGCGGGCGACCTCCATGGCAGCGGGGCGCGAGGAGTCGGGGATCGGCATGACGACGTCGATCTTGTCCATCGGCACGTGCTTCGCGATCGTGTCGGCGAGACGGTCGCCCATGCGCAGGCGCGACTCGTAGACCGAGATGCCGTTCATGATCGAGTCGGGACGCGCGAGGTACACGTACTCGAACGCGCACGGGGCGAGCGTCGGGTCGGCGGCGCACTGCTGCGAGTACAGCTCACCCTCGTTCGTGATGAAGACGGCCTCGCCGGGCTCGACCTCGCGGACGACCTCGTAGTCGGCGTTCTCGAGCACGAGCGATTCGCTGGTGACGACCCACTCGTCGCGTCCCTCGGCACCGGGCACCGTAGACGGGCGGCGACCGAGGATGAGGGGACGGATGCCGAAGGGGTCGCGGAACGCGAGCAGGCCGTAACCGGCGATCACGGCGATCACCGCGTACGCGCCCTCGATTCGCTCGTGCGTGCGGGCGACGGCCTCGAAGATGCGCTCGGGGTCGAGGTCCACGGTCGACGTGGTCGCCTGCAGCTCTCCGGCGAGCACGTTGAGGAGCAGCTCGGTGTCGCTCGACGAGTTGAGGTGACGGCGGTCGCGCTTGGCCATGTCGGCCGTGAGCTCACGCGTGTTCGTGAGATTGCCGTTGTGGATGAGGATGATGCCGTAGGGCGCGTTCACGTAGAACGGCTGCATCTCCTCTTCGCTCGACGCCGTGCCCTTGGTCGCGTATCGCACGTGCCCGAGTCCGACGTTGCCGAGCAGCGCGCGCATGTCGCGGGTGCGGAAGGCCTCGCGGACCATGCCCTGCGCCTTCGCGTTGTGCATGACGCCGTTGGCCTCAGCGGTGGCGATGCCCGTTGCGTCCTGCCCGCGGTGCTGCAGCAGGAGGAGAGCGTCGTAGATGTCCTGATTGACCGGGGCCGCCCCGACCATTCCGACGATGCCGCACATGTGTGGTTACTTCGCTCCATCTGCGTATGCGCCCACGAGGCGCACCGCTCCGCCGTCGACGCCCTTGGCGCCCTGTTCGAACTCTCCTGCCGGGCGCGGGCCGAAGCCCACCGTCCCGACCTGCCACGCCGGCATGCCCTCGGCTGCGAGGGCCGCGATCGCGGCGTCCTTCTTCTCGGACGCGATGACGGCGAGGAAGCCGATGCCGAGATTCCAGGTGCCTTCGGCGGACTCCAGCGTCGAACCGGCGATGTCGCTGAGCACCCGGAAGACCGGGCTCGGCGTCCAGGTGCTGCGGTCGACCTCGGCCCAGCTGCCCTGCGGCAGGACACGGGCGAGGTTCGCGGCGATGCCGCCGCCGGTGACATGGCTGAGGGCGTGGACCCCGCCCACGCCCGTCGACGCACCGAGCTGCTCGATGAGACGCAGGAGCGGCAGCGTGTAGAGGCGCGTGGGCTCGAGCAGCGCCTCGCCCCAGGTCGTGCCGAAGTCGGCCGCGTTGTCGCCGTAGCCGATGCCCGCGTTGGTGACGATGTGGCGCACGAGCGAGTATCCGTTCGAGTGCAGACCGCTCGACTCGACCGCGAGCACGACGTCGCCGTCCTGCACACGGTCGGCTCCGAGGATCGTGTCTGCCTCGACGACTCCGGTCGCCGCTCCCGCGACGTCGTAGTCGCGGGGCCCGAGGAGGCCGGGGTGCTCGGCCGTCTCGCCGCCGACGAGGGCGGTGCCGGTGGCGGAGCACGCCTCGGCGATGCCGCGCACGATGTCGGCGATGCGCTGGGGGAAGACCTTGCCGCAGGCGATGTAGTCGGTCATGAAGAGCGGCTTGGCTCCGACCACGACGATGTCGTCGACGACCATGCCGACGAGGTCCTGGCCGATCGTGTCGTGCTTGTCGATCGCCTGCGCGATCGCGACCTTCGTGCCGACGCCGTCGGTGCTGGTCGCGAGCAGCGGACGACGGAAGTCGCGCAGCGCGCTGGCGTCGAACAGTCCGGCGAATCCGCCGACACCGCCGAGCACTTCGGGGCCGTGCGTCGCGCGCACGGACGACTTCATCAGCTCGACGGCGAGATCACCTGCAGCGGTGTCGACGCCGGCTTCGGAATAGGGATTGGTGGGGGAGGCAGCCACACCTCAAGACTACCGCCCGTCCGGACCTCCTCTCCCCTCCCCCTATCTCCTACGATGGGGCCATGGCCGACAAGCCGCAGTGGTTGATCCGCGAAGACGCGAGCGTCCCCGTGCTCGTGGCGCTCGCGCTGCGTCAGGCCCTCGGCATCCGTGCCCCCGAAGACCTGCCGAGCCTGCGGGATCTTCCCGTCCGGGCTCCGGATGCCGTCGAGGTCACCCCCGAGCTCGAGAAGCAGTGGCGCGACTACTGGGACATGACGGTCGAGCCTCGCGCTCACCCGTCCGGCGTGCCGCTCGAACTCGTCGAGGGCTTCGACACGCTCGTCGCCCTGCCGGCGTCCGGCTCCGAGGAGCTGGCCGAGGCGATCGTGCCGCACTCGGCATCCGCTCTCCGCTTCGCGCGGCTCGCGCACGACCGGTACGTGGCCTCGATCCGGGCGTCGATGGGCACGCGTTCGCATGCAGGCTCCACCGGCGGCGATGCCTATCGGGCCTACGCGAGCGCGATCGCCGAGTTCGAGCGCGACATCGGGCGCAGGGCCCATTCGTTCGAGCTGAACGTGCAGGTGCTGCCGTTCTCGCAGCGGGGGATCTGGTGGATCGGGGCGCTGACGGTCGCGGTGACCGACGGTCTGCGTCGCGATGTCGTGTCGTTCGACTCCGCGATCCGGCCGATCATCGCCGAACTGGCGTGAGCGGACTCAGTCCGCTTCGATGATCGTCTCGTGCTCGACCCGCACGACGCGGTCGTGTCGGCGGGCGGTGCGCTCGAGGATGAGCGCGACCACGGCGCCGAGTGCGAGGCCCGCCGGGACCGTCCACAGCAGCAGGAATCCGAAGACCTGGCCGGGAGGGTAGACGACACCTGCGGCCTCGGACGGCTCGAAGCTGCCCATCATCGTCAGGATGCCGGCGGCGATGATGCCGAGCACGACGCCGACTCCCATGAACACGCCGAAGCGCGGCACGCGGCGCACGGTCGCCTCGACCGTCTGGTGGGTCTCGGGGGAGGACATGTCTCCATTCTCCCACCGTTGCGCGGACCTAGGGTCCTCCGTCGGACGAAGCGACGCCCTCCCCGCGTCCGCTGCGAGGAGGGCGTCGCCGTCGTGGGAGTCAGACCTCGGTCGTGACCTCGCCGTGCTCGGCCTTCGCGCGGGTACGTCGCGCGACGAGCACGCCGCCGCCGGCTGCGAGCGCGACGATCACGAGGCCGCCGACGATCCACGGCCAGATCGGGGCACCGTCGGCCTCGATCTCGGCCGTGAGGGATGCCGCAGCATCCGTCGTCTCGGCCTCGGCCGGCTCCTGCTCGTCATCGGCCACGACTCCGCAGTCCGCCGCCACGGGGATCGACGCGGTCACCGGGTCGAGCTCCTCGCCGGCCCCGTAGGTGCCGAACGCGGCCGAACCTGCCTCGGTGAGGGTGGTGGGCACGGCGTCGAGCGACAGCACACCGTCGGCCACCGCCGCGTCCCCGAGCGCGAACTCCGCGAGACGCACGCCCTGCTGGTCGACGCTCTGGCCGTCCTGCGTAGTTCCGAGCACATCGAACACGAGGTAGCCCGTGTCTTCGGCGAGTTCGAGGCGGGCGTTCGAGAGCGTCGTGTTCAGGGCGCCGCCGTGGCCGGTGAACCCGATGCTGCCGCCGAACGTGACGAGCCCGGTGAGCGTCTCGTCGTCGAACGACCCGGTGCCGTTCTCCCACACGTAGTCGGGGTAGCGGTACTCGACGCCGGTCAGCGTCCAGCCGCCCTGCGCGATGCCCTCGATGTAGGTGCGGAACGACTCCTTGTACCCCCACTGCAGAGTCGCGCCCTCGACCGTGCAGGCGCCGATCGCGGCGGCCTCACGGGTCAGGGTGAACTCCAGGCCCCGATCGACCGAGCCCTGCAGGGTCAGCGTGTGGGCGCCGTCTTCCAGACCCGCGGGAAGCGCGCCGGTCCAGCCGGCGACGCCGGACGCGTCGGCCGTCACGGTGTCGAGCACCACCGGAGTCGAGTACACCACCACGCGGATGTCCTTCTCGTTCGGCTCGAATCCGGATGCCGAGAACGTGGCCGTCCTGCCGGACTGCAGCGCGGCGAGGTTGGCCTCGTCGATCTGGATGCCGGAGGTCGCCGGAGGCGCGGACGGGATCGCGGCCGTTGCCTTCACCACGGCGGCCGCCACGGTGCCGGTCGTTCCCGAGGGTGCCGCCGCGACCGACCCGATCGTGAACGTCACCGGATCGAGGGTCGTCGGGTTGCCGGCGAGCACGCGGTCGCGGCCGTCGGCCGTCAGCGCCGCGGGAGCCGCCGAGTAGGTGACGGCTCCGTTCGCTCGAGTGATCACCGCGCGAGAGAGGTCGAGCGTCGCGAACGGCACCTGTGCGCCGCCGCTGGTCACGGACAGGGTGGCCGCGCCGGACGACGTGACGCTCACCCGCGGGTCGGACACCGTGACGTCGAGCAGGCCGTTGTGGCCCGTGAAGCGCACGGATCCGCGGTACACGACGCTGCCGAGGCCGGATGCCGCGTCGTAGTCGCCTCCGACGGTCTGCCCGAACTGGAAGAGCCCGTCGGCCCGGGTCGCGCCGTTCGAGACGTCGATGGCGCCCTTCGCGATAGCGCCCGTGATGTACTTCGTGAACGACGTCGAGATCGCCCAGCGCAGCGAGCCTCCGGGCACGGAGACCGCGGGGGTCGTCGGAGCCGTCGTCGGAGGGGTCGTGGGAGGCGTGGTGGGCGGTGTCGTCGGCACCTCGGTCTCGTCGCCCGTCAGAGCGTCCCACTGCTCCTCGGTGATCGTCACCGCCGCGCGCGCGTGGATCGTGCTCGCGGTCGGCATCGTGTGCTGCTGCCACGCGATGACCTCGTAGGTCTTCGTGCGGTCGAGCGCGTCGGCTGCCGCCGTCAGGTCGACCGTGAACGCACCGCCCGTGATGCCGCGGACGTACTGCATGGCGAGGAATCCGCCGCCGGCCGTGACGTCCGCCTCGGTGCCGGCTTCGATGAGCGCGACGTACGCGCCGGTGACGGCGCCGAGGTTCGAGCCGGTCGCCCGAACCGTGAGGCCCTCGGCGGCGGTGGCGTTCTCGACCGTCGGGATGACGGCCGCCGCCACCCCGTAGTTCAGCGGAACGCTGCGCTCCTGGGCCGCGTTGACCACGCCGCCTGCGCCGTACGTGTACACGCCGTAGGTTCCGGGAGTCGCCGCGGAGTCCTTCAGCGTGAGGCTCGCCTCGAACGTGCCGTCGGCGGCGATATCGACCCACTGTGCGCGGATCGCGCCCTGGTACTGGGCCGGCACCTTCTCCAGCACGGACTCGGCGAGGGCCCACGCCTGTGCACCGACGGAACGCGACGACGACGCCGCGCCGGTCGACGGCTGCCAGGCCGAGGCGAAGTTGCCGAACACCACGTAGGTGCCTTGCGGCAGATCGGCGGGGATCGGCACGCCGCGACCGCCGACGTTCACGGTCGGGTCATAGCCCGACCCCTTCACCACGACCTTGTCGCCGGCCTTCAGCGCGGTCGTCCCCGCGGGCGTCACGCCGTCGGCGAGGAACACCTCGATGGCGGGATCCGCGGGCTCGAGGACGTCCCAGATGGCGTCGCTGATCGCGAGGGGGGTGCGCGCGAGGATGCTCTGGGCGTCAGGCAGCGTGTGCTGCCTCCACACGATCACCTCGTAGTTCGCGGTGCGGTCGAGCGCGGCGGCCTTCGCGGTCAGATCGACGCTGAAGGCGCCGCCCGAGATGCCGCGCACGTACTGCATCGCCGCGTAGCCGCCGCCTGCCGTGACCTCGGCCTCGGTGCCGGCTTCGATGACGGCCGCGTAGACGCCGGTCGCCGCACCGAAATCGGTTCCCGTGACGGTGGTCGTCAGGCCGGGCTCGCCCTCGGCGAGCGCGGCCGCGGCGGTGATCTTCGGGGCGACCGAGTAGGTGAGAGCGACGCTGCGCTCCTGGGCGGCGTTGACGACACCGCCCGCGCCGTACGTGTAGACGCCGTACGAGCCGGGAGTCGCCTTCGGGTCCGTGAGCGTCAGCGTCGCGCGGAAGGTGCCGTCGTCGGCGATGTCGACCCACTGCGCACGGATCGCGCCCTGGTACTGGGCCGGGACCTCGTCCAGCACCGCCTCCGACAGTGCCCACGCCTGCGAGCCCACCGAGCGCGCGGAGCTGGCGGCACCCGCCGACGGCTGCCAGTCGGCGGCGAAGTTGCCGAACACCACGTACGTGCCCTGCGGGAGGTGGGCCGGGATGGGCACTCCGCGTCCGCCGACGTTCGCGGTCGGGTCGTAGCCCGAGCCCGCGACGACGATCGTGTCGCCGGTCGTCAGGGGGGTGGTGCCGACCGGGGTCGTGCCGTCGGCGAGGAAGACCTCGAGCGAGGGTGCGGCCGGCTCCGGAGTCGTTCCGGGGTCCGTGCCGGGGTCGGTTCCCGGGTCCGTGCCTGGGTCTGTTCCCGGGTCCGTGCCAGGGTCCGTGCCGGGGTCTGTTCCCGGGTCCGTGCCGGGGTCGGGGGTCACCGGGCCGAAGACCGCGTCCCACTGCGCGCCTGACACCGCGACGTCGCCGCGTGCGTAGATCGTCTCCGCGTTCGGCACCGAGTGCTGCTGCCAGACGAGCACCTCGTACGCCTGGGTGCGGTCGAGCGAGCCTGCCGGCGCGGTGAGCGTGAACGAGCTGGCCCCGGCCGCCACTGTGGGGAACGGGATGGCGAAGGCGGCGTATCCGCCGCCCGGGCCCGAGAGTCCGCTCTCGGTGCCCTCCACGATCAGCGCGGCATAGATGCTCTGCACCTCGGGGAGGCCGGAAGCCTCGACCTGCACAGTGATGCCGGTCGTGCTCGCCGACGTCACGGACGCGGTGACGGATCCGCCGTCGGCGTGGGCCGGCGGCGCGATCACCGCTCCGGCCGCTATCAGAAGGAAGGAGATGAGGGCGGCGAGCAGCACGCGAATGCGGCTGCTCCCCGGGGATGCTGTGGCTGTGGCGTTCACGATTCTCCAGGCTCCGGGGTGCGCAGCGGACGCGCGCCGGCGGTGCCGCAATGCAGTCGGACGAGAGGGTGGGTTTTGGTTAGGCTCAGCTAAGTAAGCTCCATTCCGAAGACTAGAGCGGCCCGCGAGTCGGCGTCAAGTTTTAGGATAGCCTTGCCTAATGCGCCGCGTTCCCGTCATCGTCCTCGCTGCCGCTCTCGCCCTCGGACTGGCAGGATGCGCCGGCGCCGGAGCATCTGCCACCCCGCACTCGACCGATGCCGCGGACGCCTGCCCACAGGCATCCGCGCCCCTCTCGTCGCTCGACCTCGTCGACGACGTCCGTGCCACGACGGGAGGTTCGACCGCCTGCCTCTCGAGTCACGCGATCGAACCGGTCGGCGACGACACCGCGCCCGAGCTCCCCGTCACGGTCACCGACAGCGAAGGACGCGCGGTCGAGATCACCGACGTCGACCGCATCCTCCCCATCGACATCTCGGGCACCATCGCATCGACGGTCTTCGCGCTCGGGCTCGGCGATCAGGTCGTCGGACGCGACTCGTCGACCGTGTTCACCGGTACCGAAGACCTCCCGGTCGTGACGAAGACGGGTCACACGCTGAATGCCGAGGCGATCCTGGAGCTCGCGCCGACCGTCGTCCTCACCGACACCACGATCGGCCCGAAGGAGATCCGCCAGCAGCTGCGCGACGCCGGCATCGCGATCGTCGTCATCTCCAGCGATCGACGTCTCGACACCACGGACGAGCTGGTGACCGAGATCGCGACCGCCCTCGGCGTGCCCACCCGGGGGCAGGCGCTGATCGAGCGGCTCGACGCCGACCTCGAGGCGTCCCTCGCGGAGATCGCGGAGGTCGTTCCGACCGACGGCGACGACAGGGCGCGGATGCTGTTCCTCTACGTACGGGGCAATGCGAACATCTACTACATCTTCGGCGCGGACTCCGGCGCCGACTCCCTCATCGATGCGGTGGGCGGCGTCGATGTCGCCGCCGAGATCGGGTGGGAGGGCATGAAGCCCATGACCGCCGAGGCGCTCGTCGCCGCGCAGCCCGATGTGCTCGTCATGATGACCGACGGCCTCGAGTCGGTCGACGGCATCGACGGCCTGCTCGCACGCATCCCGGCCCTCGCCGAGACGCCCGCCGGCGCCCACCGTCGCGTGATCGACATGGCCGACAGCGAGATCCTCAGCTTCGGGCCCCGATCGGCCGACGTCATCGACGCGATCGCCCGCGCCCTCTACGCACCGACCGCATCGTCTGAGCCGTCGGCGTGAGCGGCGAGGTCGTCACCCGCACGCCGTCGACGCATCGCGGGCTGCGCTTCGCCCTCGTCACAACGGGCCTCGTGATCGCACTCGTCGCGACCTGCATCGTGTCGATCACCAGCGGGCAGTACTCGCTGTCGCCGACCGACCTCGTCGGAGTGCTGCTGCGCGGCGTCGGCATCGACACCGCCTGGGCGCCGATCGGTACGACCGACTACGGCGTGATCTACACCCTCCGCCTCCCCCGCATCGTTCTCGGCCTGCTCGTCGGCGCCGCACTCGCAGTGTCGGGTGTGCTCATGCAGGCCATCTTCGGCAACCCGCTGGCAGATGCCGGCGTCGTCGGCGTCTCCTCCGGCGCGGCCCTCGGTGCGGCCGCGAGCATCACTCTCGGCCTGGCGTCGTTCGGCATGTGGACGACACCGGTCTTCGCGTTCCTCGGCGGACTCGCCGCGGTGCTCGCCGTGTACTTCATCAGCCGCTCAGGAGGCCGCACCGAGGTCGTCACCCTGCTCCTCACCGGTATCGCGATCAACGCGATCGCCGGTGCCGGCATGGCCTTCCTCACGTTCCTCGGCACCACGTCGACGCGCGAGCAGATCGTGTTCTGGCAGCTCGGCTCGCTCAACGGCGCGCTGTGGTCGAACGCCGCGCTCGTCGCTCCGCTCGTCGCGGTCGGCGTCGTCGTCGCCCTGATCGTGTCGCCGCAGCTCGACCTCTTCGCCCTCGGCGAGCGCACCGCCCGACACCTCGGCGTGAACGTCGAGGTGCTGCGGATGGTCGTGATCGTCACGGTGGCGATTCTCGTGTGCGCCGCTGTCGCGTTCGCGGGCATCATCGGATTCGCAGGCCTCGTCGTGCCGCACCTCATGCGCATGATCATCGGCCCCGCGCACCTTCCGCTCATGATCGCCTCGGCGCTCGGCGGAGCGCTGCTCATCGCGATCGCCGATCTCGTGGCCCGCACCGCCGTGCCGCTCGCCGACCTGCCGATCGGCATGATCACCTCACTCGTCGGCGGGCCGTTCTTCCTCTGGCTGCTGGTGCGCACCCGACGCCGCTCGGGAGGGTGGGCATGAGCGCGCGCATCGAGGCGACGGGCGTGACCGTCCGCGTCCCAGGCGGGCGCGCGATCCTCGCTGACGCGTCGATCGCCGTGCGAGCCGGTGAGATCCACGCGCTGGTGGGGCCGAACGGCGCGGGCAAGTCCACTCTGTTCGGTGTCCTCGCCGGAGACGTGACGCAGACCGCCGGTCAGGTCGTCATCGACGGCGCGCCGATCGGTGGCATCCGCTCGCAGGATATGGCTCGCACCCGAGCCGTGCTGCTGCAGGAGAACGCGGTGACCTTTCCGTTCCGCGTCGAGCAGGTGGTCCGCATGGGGCGAGCGCCGTGGGCGCGCACCGAGGCCTCCGAAGACGACGACGAGGTCGTGGCCGAGGCGATGGCGGCGACCGAGGTGACGGCCATGGCCGGGCGGCCCGTGACGTCACTGTCGGGCGGGGAGCGCGCCCGGGTCGCTCTGGCACGGGTGCTCGCGCAGCGGACCGGCGCCCTGCTGCTCGATGAGCCGACCGCCGCATTGGACCTCAAGCATCACGAAGACGTCATGCGGCTGATCCGGCAGCAGGCGGATGCCGGCATCGCCGTCGCCGTCGTGCTGCACGACCTCAACGCCGCGCTCGCCCATGCCGACCGGGTGACGCTGCTGTCCGACGGTCGCGTCGCCGCCACGGGCACCCCTGCCGACGTGCTGACGGCCGAGCGCATCGAGGCGGTCTACGGGCAGGCGGTCGACGTGTTCCCGCATCCCGTCACGGGTGTGCCGCTCGTCGTCGCGCGACGCGTTCGCTGAGCGGCCGGGCCCCGTCGTCTGCGCGTCAGGGGCGCAGCGGCAGGACGTCGACGAGATCGGCGCGGGTTCCGGAGGCCTGGATGCGGCCGGCCGACGCGGCATCCGACCAGTGCTCGGCACCGGTGGCCACGGCGATCCAGGTGGCGGCATCCATCTCGACCACATTGGGCGGAGTGCCGCGCGTGTGCCGCGGGCCCTGGATGACCTGCACCGCACCGAACGGCGGCACCCTGACCTCGACGCTGTTGCCCGGCGCCTTCTCGTCGAGTAGCTGCAGCAGGTAGCGGACGGCCGTCGCGAGCGCGGTGCGGCCGGGCTTCTCACCCGCCGCGTCGGCGGCGCGCACCGCATCGAGCGCGGCGCGCCCGTCGATGATGTCGATCCGACGAGGAGGCATGCGCTCCAGCGTACGCCGAGCCGTGCGGATCAGGTCGCCGTGTGCACGCACGCCCTCGCGCACCGGCGCCGTGATCTCGCCGCGGGCATAGGCTCGAGTCGATGAGCCAGAATCCCGACAGCCTGCGCGGAGCGCGGGCCGAGCTGGTCGCCGCCGCGCGGCGCAGCGAGGCCTGGGCGAAGCCGTTCCCGCCGGTGGTCGGGGCCGCACAGCCGGCATCCGTCCTCGTCCTGTTCGGACAGCTCGACAGCGTGCCCGCGCAGAGCGACGCATCGACCGTCGCCGCAGACCTCGACGTGCTGCTGCAGCGCCGCGCCGCCACGCTGTCGTCGCATCCGGGGCAGGTGTCGTTCCCCGGCGGCCGGCGCGAGGAGCAGGATGCCGATGCCGTCGCCACCGCCCTCCGCGAGGCCGAGGAGGAGACCGGCCTCGACCCTGCGGGCGTGGAGATCCTCGCGACCCTCGCCGAGCTGCCGCTCGCGGCGAGCAGCCACGTGGTCACCCCCGTGCTCGGATGGTGGCGCTCGCCGTCGCGCGTCGCCGCCGTCGACCACGCCGAGACCGTCGACGTGTTCCGGGTGCCGGTCGCTCAGCTGCTGGACCCCGGCATCCGCTTCACGTCCACCCTTCAGCGGTTCGGTCGCACCTGGCGCGGGCCCGCGTTCGACATCAACGGCACGATCGTCTGGGGCTTCACCGCCATGGTGCTCGATGCGCTGTTCGACGCCGCGGGCTGGACGCGTGACTGGGACCCGTCGGTCGAGCGGCCGATCGAGCTCTGACCCGGTCCCGCCGGTGACCCGGGCAGTATTCAGCATGGATCGCGGCTGACCGCCCGATTCCGGCGATGAACGCGCTCCCACCCACCGTGTGTGCTGAATTGTGCCCGGGCGTCGGACTCGACTTCCGCCGAAACCCGCCCGCCCTCCTCGGTAGGCTGGACGGGTGAAGATCCTCGTCCTCGGTTCCGGTGCCCGTGAGCACGCGATCATCCTCGCCCTCAAGGCCGAGCAGGCGGAGCACGAGCTCTTCGTCGCCCCTGGCAACGCCGGCATCGCACAGGACGCGACCCCCGTCGTCGTCGACATGCTCGACGGTGCCGCCGTGACCGCGTTCGCGAACGAGCACGCGATCGACCTCGTCGTCGTCGGGCCCGAGGCCCCGCTCGTCGCGGGCGTCGCAGACGTGCTGCGCGCCCACGGGATCCCCGTCTTCGGCCCCGGCAAGGCCGCGGCTCAGCTCGAGGGCTCCAAGTCCTTCGCGAAGCGCATCATGGATGCCGCGGGCGTGCCCACCGGCCGCGCCGTGCGCGCCACCACCACGGCCGAGGTCGAGGCCGCTTTCGACGACCTGGGGGCTCCGCACGTGGTCAAGGCCGACGGCCTGGCTGCAGGCAAGGGCGTCATCGTCACCTCCGACCGCGCCGAGGCCCTCGCGCACGCCCAGCACTACCTGCCTTCGGGACCGGTGCTCATCGAGGAGTTCCTGTCGGGCCCCGAGGTCTCGCTCTTCTTCCTCAGCGACGGCGACACCGTGCGGGCCCTGAGCCCCGCGCAGGACTTCAAGCGCGCCTTCGACGGCGACGAGGGTCCGAACACCGGAGGAATGGGCGCCTATTCGCCGCTCCCCTGGCTCGATGAGCAGTTCGGCAGCGAGCAGGCCTTCGTCGAAGAGGTCACGCGCGACGTCGCGATGCCGGTCATCCGTCAGCTCGACAGCGAGGGCACGCCCTTCATCGGCCTGCTCTACGCCGGTCTCATCCTCACCCCCGCCGGTGTGCGCGTGATCGAGTTCAACGCCCGCTTCGGCGATCCCGAGACGCAGATCGTGCTGCCGCGCCTCGTGACACCGATCTCGGAGCTGCTCCTCGCCGCAGCATCCGGAACTCTCGAGGACCAGCCGGACCCCGTCTTCAGCGACGATGTCGCGATCACCGTCGTCGTGGCCAGCGAGGGCTACCCCGAGGCTCCACAGACCGGCCGCCCGATCGAGGGGCTCGCCGACGCCGCGTCGGTCGAGGGTGTGCGCCTCGTGCACGCCGCGACGGCCAGCCCGGACGCACCGGGAGGCTCGCTCATCGCCACCGGCGGACGCGTGCTGAACGTCGTCGCCGTGGCCTCCGACTTCCGCACGGCGCGCGATCGCGCCTACGACGCGATCGGCCGCATCTCGCTCGAGGGCTCGCACCACCGCAGCGACATCGCCGCCCGCGTCGCCGAGTAGTCCCCTCTCCCCCCGACACGGGTCCCCGCCACCGGGCACAACTTCGGATGCCGCGCGCGGCGCGCCGCAGCATCCGCCCTGCCCCCGGAGTGTCGGAATTCATCTCCGAAGCTGTGCCGGCCGAGAGTGCCCGGGCCGGATCCGGGGAGCCGTGGTCAGAGCGTGATCCAATACCGGCGGACCATCGCGTGCCCTCGCGCCGACTGGTCGCGGACGTCCTGCAGCACGCCTGCGGCGCCCTCGATCGTGCGGTAGGAGCCGACATTGTCGTCGTCGCACGTGACCAGCACTCGCTCGAGCCCGATCTCGCGCGCTCGCTCGAGCCCGAGCCGCAGTGCGGCCGACGCGTAGCCCCGACGACGGCGTGACTCACGCACGGAGTAGCCGATGTGACCGCCGACCTCGCGCAGGTAGTCGTTCAGGTCATGTCGGAAAGAGAGGAAACCCACGACCTCGCCGTCATCCACGATCCAGTACAGGTCATTGTGAACGAGGTCGTCGGGCGGCGTCACCGTGGTGTCGGCGAGCTGCGTCGACCTCTCGATGAGCTCGTCGAGCGTCTCCCGATCCGGGGTGACCGGGGCCTGCAGACCCGATCCGTCGACGTGGCCATCGCCGAACTCGGCCACGGCCTCCGCCCAGGAGTCGAACAGGTCGGCGGTGGGCCTCGTGAGCTCGATGGTCATCGCACGATGAGACCACACCGCGTCCCTGTTCGCAAACTCCGCGCAGCGGCCGTCGAGCCAAGAAGATCATCAGCGCAGAGCGCCGAGCGCAGACGAGGAGACCGACCAGGCGCGCTCAGTCCGGGGAGCCCGGCGAAGCCGCCGCGGCATCCGCTGTGTCGTAGCGGCCGAGGAACAGCGCGGCGATCAGCGCCACGACGATCACGCACGCGGGCAACAGGATCGCCTGCGACATGCCGGCGGCGAAGCCCTCGGCGACCTGCGGCGGCAAGGTGCCTCCGCTGATGCCGGACGGAGCGTCGGCGAGGCCGGGGAGGTTCGCCTCGAGACGCGACTGCATGAACGCCGCGATGGATGCCGAGCCGACGACGGATCCGATGGTGCGCGTGGTGTTGTAGATGCCGGCACCTGCTCCCGCCTGGCTCCGCGGCAACTTGCGCGTCGCGGTGGTCGCGAGGGGTCCCCACATGCCGGCGTTGCCGATGCCCATCAGCGCCGACGGCAGCAGGAACATCCAGATCTCGGTGTCCATGTTGATCAGCGCCGAATACCAGAGCAGGGCGACGGCGACGCAGAGCAGACCGGGAATGAGGATGATGCGCGGGTCGACGCGGTCGAGCAGCTTGCCCGCGAAGGGTGCGAGCACCCCCGACAGCACCGCCATCGGGATCAGCAGCAATGCGGCCTGGGTGGGAGTCAGCCCGCGTGCCGTCTGCAGGAAGAACATCATCGGCAGCGACATGCTCGTCACCGTGAAGCCCACGGCTGCGATGGCGACGTTCGCGCCCGAGAAGTTGCGATCGCGGAACAGGGCGAGCGGTACCAGCGGCTCACTGCGGGTCCGCGCCTGCTGCACGATGAACAGGGCGAGCACCACGAGTCCCACGATGATGAGGCCCCACACCGACACCGGACCCCAGATCACACCCCAGTCGAACTTCTCGCCCTCCTGCAGTCCGAAGACGATGAGGAACAGGGCGACGGCGCTCAGCACGACGCCGACGAGGTCGAACCGGTGCGGATGCGTGGCGAGCTTCGGCACCAGGCGCCATGCCAGCACGAAGGCGACGATGCCGACGGGGATGTTGACGAAGAAGATCCACTCCCAGCCGAAGCCGTCGACGAGCAGGCCGCCGACGAGCGGGCCGACGAGCGTCGCGACACCGGCGGTCGCACCCCACAGCCCCATCGCGGCGCCGCGGCGCTCGGGCGGGAACGTGCGGGTGATCACGGCCATCGTCTGCGGCGTCATGAATGCAGCACCGAGGCCCTGCACGGCGCGCGCCGCGATCAGCATCTCGAGCGAGCTCGACAGTCCGCACCACAGCGAGGCGAGCGTGAAGATCGCGAGTCCGATGAGATAGATGTTCTTCGGGCCGAAGCGGTCGCCGAGGCGGCCGGTGATGAGCAGCGGCACCGCGTAGGCGAGCAGGTACGCACTCGTCACCCACACGACGTTGTCGAGGTTGTTCGTCGTCGGGTCGAGGGCCGCCTTGATCGCCGGGTTCGCGACCGAGACGATCGTCGTGTCGACGAGGATCATGAAGAACCCGATGACCAGCGCCCAGAGGGCGGGCCAGGGGCTGGCGGGGCGGTGCCCTGCGGCGAAGGTGCCCGTGTCGGGTCCTGACGCCTGGCGTGATTCGGTCATTGCTGTGCGGCCTTTCGCTGAGCGAGGTAGCGGTCGGTGTCTTCGAAAGCGGTCGGACCCCAGGGGAACGCGTGCGCCTCGAGGCGGGACAGGAGCGAGTCGAGCCAGCGCAGCTCGGCCTCGAGCAGCACCTCCTGGCGATCGAACTCGACGAGCACCTGCTCGGGCACGGACGACGCGCGTGCGCCGCGCAGCCCGTCCCGGTGCTGCACGTGCGCCTCGTCGAGCGCCTGCCTCCGGACTCTCAGGCAGTCGATCACCTCGGGGCGTTCGAGGTTGTGCGCCTCCGAGAGCGCGATGCGGAAGGCGGAGGGGCTGTCGATGGTCGCGAGCTCTCGCCGCAGCCATCCGAGCAGCGCGTCGCGTCCGGCATCCGTGAGCGTGTAGGTCGTGCGCTCGGGGCGGTTTCCGTCGCGGTCGGTGCCGATCTCCTCGACGAGCCCGGACCGCTGAAGGCGACCGACCGTGTGGTACAGCGTGCCGTTCGTGACGGTCAGCAGCCGCTCATCGCGCCGCGCGCGCATGAGACGCACCATCTCATAGGGATGCATGTCGCCCTCGCGCAGCAGCGCCAGCACCATCACCGCCATGGAGGTGAGGCGCTCAGTGGGTGGCTTCGGCATGCGATCCCCTCGAATAGTCCACATGGACTATACGCCCTTCCAGCGGCCCGGACAACCGGCCCCCGCCGACATGCGGGCCGGTGAACCGGGATAATGGGGCGGGTGAGCACACCTTCGGACAGCACAGCGCAGACCATCCCCGGCTGGCGCCACATCTATTCGGGCAAGGTCCGCGATCTCTACGCCTCGGAGGACCCCGGCGACACCCGCATCCTCGTCGTCGCCTCCGACCGGGTCAGCGCGTTCGACTTCGTGCTGTCGCCCGGCATTCCCGAGAAGGGCGCGCTGCTCACACGTCTCAGCCGCTGGTGGTTCGACCAGCTCGCCGACGCCCCGAACCACCTCGCCGAGGGCGAGATCCCGGCCGTGGTCGCCGACCGTGCGATGCTGGCCCAGTCGCTCGAGATGCTCCCCATCGAGTGCGTCGTCCGCGGGTACATCACCGGCTCCGGGTGGGCCGAGTACACCGAGAGCGGCACGGTGTGCGGCATCCCGCTCCCCGCCGGCCTGCAGAACGGCGACCGCCTTCCGGAGCCTCTCTTCACCCCGGCGTACAAGGCGCCGATGGGCGAGCACGACGAGAACATCACCTTCGAGCAGACCGTCGAGCTCGTCGGCGCCGAGCGCGCCGCGGAGCTCCGCGACGTCTCCCTCGCGATCTACACGCGCGCCGCGGCCATCGCCGAGGAGAAGGGCCTGATCCTCGCGGACACGAAGTTCGAGTTCGGGACCGATGCCGACGGCATCCTGCGTCTGGCCGACGAAGTGCTCACGAGCGACTCCTCGCGGTACTGGGATGCCGAGACGTGGCGCGCCGGAACGACGCCCGCCGAGCGGATGGCGAGCTTCGACAAGCAGCTCGTGCGCGACTGGCTGGCCGCCAACTGGGACAAGCAGGGCGAGCCGCCGGTGCTGCCGGATGACGTCGTCGGGCGCACGGCCGACCGCTACCGCGAACTCATCGAGCGGCTCGGGGCCTGATAGCGTCCGACGGCACCCAGCCAACACTCAGGAATCGGTAAAGTTGCGGGAGCACTCCCACACCCCCCGATACTGAGGAGCCCGCATGCCCCTGTGGAAGATCCACGGAAACGGCCGCACCGTCGAACCCGGCGCCGTCGTCACCCCGGAAGAGCGCCTGAGCTGGCCCGCGACGATCGCGATCGGCGCTCAGCATGTCGTCGCGATGTTCGGCGCCACCTTCCTCGTGCCGACGCTGACCGGCTTCCCGGTCTCGACGACGCTGCTGTTCAGCGGCCTCGGCACCCTCATCTTCCTGCTGATCACGAAGAACCAGCTGCCCAGCTACCTCGGCTCGTCGTTCGCGTTCATCGCGCCGATCACCGCTGCGGTCGCTGCGGGCGGCACGGGATCGGCCCTCGCCGGCGTCGTCGCGGTCGGCATCCTGCTCGCCGTCGTCGGTCTCGTGGTGCAGTTCGCCGGTCTCCGCTGGGTGGATGCGTTGATGCCTCCGGTCGTGGCCGGTGCGATCGTCGCGCTCATCGGCTTCAACCTCGCCCCGACGGCGTGGAGCAACTTCCAGCTCGACCCGGTGACCGCGACCATCACCCTCGTCGCGATCATCCTGTTCGCGGTGCTGTTCCGCGGCTTCCTCGGCCGCATCTCGATCTTCCTCGGCGTGGCGGTCGGGTTCGTCTACGCGGCCTTCACCGGCTCGTTCGAGGTCCCCAATGCCCTGCGCGGAGACAAGACGCCCGCCGAGCTCATCGCCGACGCCCCCTGGATCGGCCTGCCGGAGTTCCAGTTCCCCGACTTCGTCGAGCCCGGCACGTGGTCGACGATCGCGATGTTCCTGCCCGTCGTCCTGGTGCTCGTGGCCGAGAACGTCGGCCATGTGCGCGGCGTCGCGACGATGACCGAGGACCCCGCGATCAACCGACACACCGGCCGCGCGCTCATCGCCGACGGTGTCGCGACGACCATCGCCGGCGGCTTCGGCGGCTCGGGCACCACGACCTACGGCGAGAACATCGGCGTCATGGCCGCGACGCGCGTCTACTCGACGGCGGTCTACTGGGTGGCCGGTCTCTTCGCGATCCTGCTGGCGTTCTCGCCCAAGGTGGGCGAGGTGTTCAACTCGATCCCCGCCGGCGTGCTGGGTGGCGCGACCACCGCTCTCTACGGACTGATCGGCATCATCGGCATCAAGATCTGGGTCGACAGCAAGGTCGACTTCTCGCGTCCGGTCAACCAGTACACGGCGGCCGTCTCACTCGTGATCGGCATCGCGGGCTTCTCGATGCAGCTCGGCGACTTCTCCTTCGGCGGCATCGTGCTCGGCACGGTCGCAGCCCTTCTCATCTACCACCTGGGCAACCTCATCGCCCGCGCCCGCAAGACGGGCGCGGATGACCCGAAGCCGCTCGAGCCCGTCGGACCACTGGGGGGCGACCCCGCCTGAGCGCGACACGCGCCCGACCACGAAGATCCCGGATGCTGCCGCTGCGGCATCCGGGATCTTCGCGTCGGAGGGAGACCCGTCAGTCGACCGGGCGCACCGCCCCCGAGGCTCGGGTCCTCGCATCGGGGTTGCGAGGAGCGAGCTGCAGCGGAAGCGGAGCCTCGGGTTCGGGGAGTCCGTAGAGCCGACGCACCCAGCGGCGGGCATCCTCCAGCGGATAGGTGTCGCCGTACACGGCGTACTTCATGAAGATGCCCTCGAGCGTCGTGCGCAGCATGATCTCCTCGAGCGGCGGGTCGGCGGCGCCCCTGTCGCGGAACACCTGCCGGACGATGTCCTCCGACGCGATGGTCTGCGCGAGGAATCGGGTCTCCGACTCCGCGAACAGGCGGTGGGTGTCGGGTTGCTGCTGCATCGCGAACACCGCACGCTGCACCGGAAGGGCGAACCCCGTGGCGGTGAGTGCGCCGTCGATGATGCCGGCCAGTCGCTCGTCGGCCGTGCCGTCGACGGTGGGGATGCCGAACAGCGTCTCGAACCAGCGGTCGATCACGGCGGCTACGAGTTGACTCTTGCCGCCGAAGTGGTAGTTCACGAGACCCTGGGCGACACCGGCGCGGTGCGTGATCTCGGCGATGCTCGCCCCGGGCACGCCCCGCTCTGAGAAGACCTCGATCGCGGCCTGCAGGATGCTCTCGCGCGCGCGCTCTCGAGCGACGCGGTGGCGGTCGTCGGAACGTGCCATACCGTGTCCGCCTCCCCAGGATTGGACGACTTCGAGAAAGACGAAGAACCCTATATATTACTGACTGAACGTCCGTTCAAGCTATGAGCGATCACAGCCGTACGCACAGGAGCGATATGAATCCCCTCACGAGGATCATCCCGGCCCCGAAGCTGTCGGCGTCTTCGGACTTCGCCACCACCGGCGTCGAGGCCGACGAGATCGCGTTGGGCTTCCTGCAGATCCGCACTCTACCCTCGGGCCCGTGGAACGATCCGACCGCCTCGAACCTCGGCGCCGTCGAGAAGGAGGCGCTGAGCGAGCAGTGGGGCGTGCGGTCTCGGCACGAGTGGCTCGAGATGATCCAGTACCTCACGACGGTGCGGCGGCGCCGGAAGAGCTGGATGCTGCACCTCGCCGTCCGCAACGAAATCGCCACGTCCCTCGGTCGCGTCCCCCGCGCTCGCGAGTGGCTCGATGCCATCGCCGCCGACGGCGACGACGCGCACGACTCCCCCGCCTTCGTGGCGGGGATCGAGCACATCGAGCAGCGGGTCCGCCGCCTGGTCGGCGCCGAGACCGTGACACCGGAGCTCTTCGTGCGCACCCTCGACGGCTACGCCGTCGGACAGGCGGTCGCGATGGTGACCTGGGGCGTCGCCCTGGGATTCGCAGACGTCCACGAGGCGCGGCAGCTCATCCATCGCATCAACATCGACGCCCGCCGCTCGTTCACCTCCTGGGCCGATTTCGGCCTCAGTTACCTCGCCGGACGGGTGATGCACTGGAGCGACGGCGCCGTCGACGACGAGGCGTTCGAGCAGTACGGCGACGGGTGGATCGATATGAAGGCGGCACTCTCGGCGAAGCGCGGCGGCCCCTGGGCGACGCTGCCGTGGACGCTGCCCGCATCCGCTCACCTGCCCAGACGTCCGGGCGGCCTCTGAGCTCGCGGGTGCGGACCCCTCCGGAGGGGCGTCGGGTCCGCATCCGTGATCGCCTGTCGGCGCAGCCGCGAGATCACGACGCACGACTAGAGTGTGCTCGTGACCAGGACCCCACTCGCGTCGACATCGGCCGGTCGACGTACGAGATGGCGGCTGCACCCCGCACAAGCGGTTCTCGGGGGATTCCTCCTCGTCATCGTTCTCGGGACAGTGCTGCTGTCGCTTCCGATAGCCAAGACGGGTCCCGGCGGTGCAACCCTGATCGAAGCGCTCTTCACGGCCGTCTCGGCGGCGTGCGTCACCGGTCATGTGATCGTCGACACCCCGACCTTCTGGTCACCCTTCGGGCAGGTGGTCATCCTCGTGCTGATCCAGATCGGCGGCTTCGGAGTGATGACGTTCGCGTCGGTCATCGGACTCGCCGTCATGCGCCGACTGTCCCTCCGCTCCACGCTCCTGGCGGCGACCGAGGTCAAGAGCGTCGGCCTCGACGACGTGAAGGGCCTCGTGCGGGGTGTCGTCGGGATCTCGTTGACCGTCGAGGCGGTGGTCTTCGTGCTGTTGTTCGCCCGGTTCGCCACGGGTTTCGAGCACACGGTCGGCGAGGCCGCATGGCTGGCGCTGTTCCACGCGGTGTCGTCGTTCAACAACGCCGGCTTCGCGCTCTTCAGCGACAACCTCATGTCGTTCGTCGCCGATCCTTTCATCTGCCTGCCCATCGCCGCGGCGGTGATCGTCGGCGGCTTGGGGTTCCCGGTCATCATGCAGCTGCGGAAGCACGCGCGCTCCCCCCTGAGATGGACGATGAACACGCGCATCGTCCTGGCGGCCACCGTCGCGCTTCTCCTGGCCGGCACCGCGTACATCACCGCGATCGAGTGGAACAATCCCGCGACGCTGGGTCCGCTCGAGTGGCCCGCCAAGCTGCTCGCCGGTTTCTTCCAATCGGTGCAGACCCGCACCGCCGGTTTCAACAGCATCGACATCGGCGCGCTGGACGAGGCCACGCTGATCGGGATGGATGCGCTGATGTTCATCGGCGGTGGCCCCGCGGGCACGGCCGGCGGCATCAAGGTCACGACCTTCGCCGTGCTGTTCTTCATCCTCCTCGCCGAGATCCGCGGCGACGGCGCCGTCAACGTGTTCGGCAAGCGGCTCTCTCGAGCCGTGCATCGTCAGGCGCTCACGGTGGCACTGCTCTCGGTCGCCGTCGTCATGAGCGCGACGACCGCCATCATGCTGATGACGGAATTCAGTCTGGACCGCGTGCTGTTCGAGGTCGTGTCCGCCTTCGGCACCGTCGGACTGTCCACGGGCATCACCGCAGACCTCCCCGTCGCCGCGCAGGTGATCCTCATCCTGCTCATGTTCATCGGTCGACTCGGGCCGATCACGTTCGCCTCCGCCCTTGCGCTCAGAGAGCGCCGGGTGCTCTACGAGCTTCCTAAAGAAAGGCCGATCATTGGCTAAGCTTCCCTTCCTCGGCGGCAGAGACCTGTCCCGGATCGCCGAGGCGGACTCCGTCGCGGTCATCGGGCTGGGCAGGTTCGGTCGAGCCCTCGCGCTCGAGTTGATGTCGAAAGGGACCGAGGTGCTCGGCATCGACAGCCGAGAGGACATCGTACAGTCCTTGAACGGGCAGCTCACGCATGTCGTGACCGCCGATGCCACCAGCGAAGAGGTCCTCCGACAGCTCGCCGTCCCCAGCTTCGACCGGGTCGTCGTCGCGATCGGCAGCGACCTCGAGGCCAGCATCCTCGCCACGTCGCTGCTCCTTCGATTCGGCATCCAGCACGTCTGGGCGAAGGCCGTCAGCGATGCTCACGGCACGATCCTCGAGCAACTCGGGGTCACGCATGTGGTGTACCCCGAGAAGGAGATGGGCAAACGTGTCGCACATCTGGTCCGTGGTGCCATGCAGGACTACATCGAGATCGGTGACGACTTCGCGCTCGTCAAGGCGGCGGCCAACCAGACCGTCAGCGGGATCCCGCTGGGAGACGCGGGGATCCGCTCGCGATACGGCGTCACCATCACCGCAGTGAAGAAGCCGCGAAGCGACTGGACGTACACGACCGCGGAGACGATCATCGAGGCGGGCGACGTCATGCTGATCGCCGGTCCGACCCGGAAGGCAGAGGCGTTCAGCCAGCTTGTCTGAACCAGTCAATCGAGTATCGCGTATGCCTCGACCTCGACCAGCACGTCCGGCTCGAAGAGGATCTCGACGCCGATGAGCGAGGCCGGCGGCATGGGCAGCGGCAGGCCGATCTCCGCGGCTACACCCTGCACTCCCGCCATGAACGCCCCCATCTGGTCGGGGTGCCACCGGGTGACGAAGAATCGCAGGCGCACCACGTCGGCGAACGAGGCTCCCGCACCCGCGAGCGCCAGAGCCGTATTGCGCAGCGCCTGCTCGACCTGGCCGGCGAGATCACCGGGTGCGACGGCGTCTCCTTCGGCGGTACGGGCGATCTGCCCTGCGACGTGGATCTGGCGAGAGCCGGAGCCGATCGAGACGTGGTGGTAGGGAACGGGCTGCAGCAGACCGTCGGGGCTGAAGGTGGTGACTGACATGAGCGTCTCTCTTTCCTTTGCGGGATACCCTGTCTACCTGGTATCCAAAGGAAACTTCAACGAGACTAGGTGTCATGCAGGAAACCGAGAACGCACCCGTGATCACCGGCGACCACCGCGAGCTGCTCGACCAGCTGCTCGACAAGTGGTCGCTCCACGTCCTCGACCAGCTCTGCGAGCAGGGTGCACTGCGCTTCAACGAACTCCGGCGCGCGATTCCCACCATCACCCAGAAGTCGCTGACCTCGACCCTCCGTCGACTCGAGCGCAACGGCATGATCGACCGCGTGGTCCTCAGCGACCGCCCCGTAGCCGTCGAGTACCGCATCGCCCCGGTCGGGCACAGTCTGCAGGAACTCATCGACGCGCTCCTGCGGTGGACCACCACGCACCTCCCCGATGTGAGGCTCGCACGCGAACGGTTCGACGCCGAGTTCGAGGAGAAGTAGATCGAGGGGCCCCGCCGACGGCGAGGCCCCTCGAGTGCGGATCAGCCTTCGTTCACGGGCTTGCGCCGGGCCCGCACAGCCGCGAGCGCGGCTCCGAGGAGCAGCAGCAGGGCGCCCACCCCGGCGGCGATGGCCGCCATCACGCCATCGGCACCGGTGTCTGCCAGCCCGTCAGGTCCGGCCGCCGCACCGCCACCGGAGACAGGCGGTTCGCCGCCCGCATCCGGGACAGGGGTGGGCGTCGGCGAGGGCTCGGGCTCCACGGGAGCTGCGACGATCGCGAACTCCACGATGCTGGTGTCAGACGCTCGCGCGCCGAGTGCCTGCGAGAGGGAGAGCCGGTGCGCTCCCGTCGTGAGCCCCTCGGTGACCTCGATCGACCACTCGCCGTTCTCAGCCACGACCGCGGTCGCACCCTCGAGGGCGCGAGCGGAGGCGTCGGCGGCCGGGGCGTTCGCGATGCGCACCTCTGCACCGGGGAAGCCGGTCCCCTCGAAGGTCACCGACTCCACAGGAGCGGTGAGCTCGCCCTCGGGAGCGTCCGTCACCGCGAAGCCCGAGAGGTCGGCGCGCTGAGTGAGCCACTCGGAGGGCGCCGTCGGGCGGTCGATGATGCGCGTCTCGCCGATGCATCCGTGCCAGCCGTTGCGGGCTGCGTCATCGACCCAGTCCGAGCCGAGGATCCACGAGTGACCCTGCTGCCACGCCATTCCGCCGACGTCGTTCGCATTGCGCAGCACCGGGGCGCCGTCGACGTACATCGTGGTCGTCCGCTTCGCAGCGTCGTTCACGACCGCCAGGTGCACCCAGTTGTCGACCATGATCTCGCCCGACCAGTTGACGCGATCGCCCAGCGAGGCGTCGGCGTCGAGGCTCGTCCACTGGAACTCGCGCAGGCTCGAGATGCCGAGGGCGCTGGGCGATGCGGTCCAGTCCCAGCGCGTCTGCGGAACGCCGATCTGCGACCGGTTTCCCGTGCGGGTGAGGAATTTCGACCAGGCGTTGGCCGACGTGCTCCAGTCGGCATCCATCTTCACGAACGTCTCGATCGTGTAGCCGTCACGAAGATCCGCCTCGTTGATCGGGGCATCCGCCGCCGTGGTGAGGTAGCTGAAGCGCGAGCCCGACGAGTTGTCGAAGCACACCGACGCACCGTCGGACGAGAAGGCGTGCGCGTCGCCGGTCTCCACTGTCACGTCGTCCCACACGGCGCCCACTGCGTTCGTGTCGGCAGGATCGACCCGCGTGAGGTCGTTGTCGCCCGCGACGTCCTCGATGACCTCGTCGTCGAGCACGCCCTCGGCACCGTTGAAGCGCCAGTGGGCGAGAGTGCCCTCCGCCTCGACGAAGTCGAGTTCGTTGCCCGGAGGCTCGGTCGAGATCGGGTCAGGACCCTCGAAGCCGTCGAGCAGGATGTCCCGCGCCCGTGCCGAGAGCGACGGCTCGTCGGCGGTGCCCGCGGTGAACTCCGGAGCGAAGCCGGCGAAGCGATCGGCGAAGTCGACGTCCAGCGTGTATCGCTGGTTGGCGCCGTCGAGCAGCGGCTGGTCGTAGCTGGTGAGCGTGTCCTGCGGCTTGAAGACCACCCACGGCGACCCGGTCTCCAACGAGATGGTGTTGTTCGTCAGATCGAACTCGAACAGGCCGAGGTACCCGTTCCCGCCCTCGTACGCCATCTGGTAGTCCATGAGGATCTGGTGCACGTCATGGCCGAAATCGTTCTGCTTGACCTGACGAGTGGCGCCGTGGAAGTGACCGTTGAGGGTCATGAAGATCTGATCGTTGCCCCTGATGAGCTTGTCCCACATGCGCTGGCTGTCTCCGGTCTCGATCGGAGAGACCTGATCGCCCGCGATGTTGATGAGCGCGTGCGAGGTGAGGATGACCGGGACGGTGGGGTGCTGGTCCAGGATGCTCTGCGCCCAGGCGAGGGTGGCATCGGAGGAGTTCCACGAGATGGCCAGGGACATGAACTGCTGCCCCTCGGCCTCGAAGATGTGTGCCTGGCTGAGTCCCGTCGGGTCGGACGCCACGAAAGTCGCCTGCTCAGCGGCGCGAGGGGCGCCGAACCAGCGGTTGAACGGCTCGTTCGCGGCGTCGAGCTGGGTGTCCTGCTTGCCCGCGTCGAGCACATCGTGGTTGCCGGGCAGGATCGAGTACGGCAGATCGGCGTCGTCGAGCTGCTGCATGGCCCGGTCCGCCGCCTCCCACTCGGACTGGACCGTGGCGCGGTCGACGACATCGCCGAGATGCGCGACGAAGGGGATGTTCAGCTCGCCGGCGTGCTCGGTCAGCCAGGTGGTCTGCGTGGAGAAGGGGTCGGTGCCGTAGCGCGGGACGAACTGATCGACCGAGTACCGGGAGTAGAACTGGGTGTCCGGCAGAACGGCGAAGGTGAACCGGGAGGCCTCGGGCTCGGCCGGAGGGGCCGACTCGACGGCGGACGCCGGGGCGACACCCCCGATGAGAAGGCCTGCGACGAGGCCGGTCGAGACCAGGGCGGCGCTGCAGCGTCGCCCTCGGTGGCGCGAGGGGCTGGGGGCGGGGGATGTCACGATTCTCCTTCTGATGGATGCCGGAAGGCGCAGCCACGGAGGCGCGCACGATCGCCACCCTCACCGGGTGCGGCAACGCGCAGGTAACGAGGTGCGCACCGGGAGAAGACCGGAAGGTTTCGCATCGGCCGGATCGAGACGTACGGGAGACGCAGATCTCACCGTCGGAGCAAGCGCGCCCCTTCCGTCCGACGCGCACGAGCGGCATGCCGAGCGCTGGTGCCGGATGTCAGTCGTCGACGCCCACGATTCCGAGTTCGTAGGCGAGGATCACGGCTTGCACACGATTCGGCAGGTCGAGTTTGACGAGGATCCGACCGAAATGCGCCTTGACGGTGGACTCGCTGAGGTGGAGGGCGGCGGCGATCTCGGTGTTCGTCAGGCCACGAGCCACCTGCTCGAAGACATCCCGCTCCCTCTCGGTGAGCGCCGCGAGAGTTCGATCCTCAGCCTCGCGACCGCGGCGTGACAGCTGCGGGAGGGCGATCTCCACGAGCTGTGAGGTGAGACGCGGCGAGATGACCGCGTCCCCCGATGCGATGGTGCGGATGGCGGCGACCAGCTCGGCGGGGCGGGTGTTCTTGAGGAGGAACCCGACGGCTCCCGCCCGGAGAGCCCCGAAGGCGAACTCGTCGAGGTCGTACGTGGTGAGCACGAGCACGCGCGCGCCGGGCAGTCGGGTGCTGAGCTCGCGGGTGGCGTGGATCCCGTCCGTCCCCGGCATGCGGACGTCCATGAGCACGACGTCGGGCGACAGCCGCAGCGCGGCGGAGACAGCGGTCGCGCCGTCTCCGGCTTCGCCGACGACCTCGATGTCGGGTTCTGCCTCGAGGACGAGCCGCAGACCGTATCTGACGAGTTCCTGGTCGTCGGCGATCATCACGCGGATCGGGACGATGGTGGCATCCTGCGCGGTCATCGATCCTCCGTCTGCAGTCGGACGACGATGCGCCACCCTCCGCCGGGTCTCGGGCCGGCGTCCACGGATCCATCGTAGAACGCGGCTCTCTCGCGGATGCCGACGAGACCCCGCCCCGGGTCGAGGGGCGGAGCTGCAGGCGCCGACCGATCCTCGACGACGATCGACACGTCCCGGTCGGTGACCGTTAGACGCACGACGACCTCGCGGACGTCCCGCGCGTGACGCAGGGTGTTCGTCAGCGATTCCTGCACGATCCGGTAGATCGTGAGCCCGACGACGGCCTCCTCATCGAGCGTGCCCGTGCGTTCGAGGCGGACGGGCAGGCCCGCGGCGCGGAACTCCTCGACGAGGGCGGGGATCTGATCGATCCCGGGTCGTGCCGACGAGGACCGCGACGTGTCCTCGCCGCGCACGGCGGTCAGCAGGCGTCGCATCTCGGCGAGTGTTCGACGTCCGGTCTCCGCGACCCGCCCGATCGCTCGCCGGGACTCGTCCGGGCGGGACTCGGCCGTCGCCTGCGCGCCGTCGGCGACGGCGATCATGACGGACAGGCTGTGCGCGATGACGTCGTGCATCTCGCGGGAGATCCTCTCGCGTTCGGCGGCTGCGGCGAGGTCGGCCTCCTGGTCGCGTTCTCGACGCAGCTGCTCCGCTCGTTCCTCGAGCCGGCGCAGTTCGCTGCGACGGTGACCGACGTTGAGACCCAGCAGCGTCGATATCAGCAGAGCTGCGACGATGACGACAGTGATGCTCAGCCAGTCCAGCGGCCATGCATCCATGTCCGCTCGCAGCGCGAGGCCGAGCAGCGGCGGCCCCGTCCGCACCCGGAACGACAGGACGAGCGCGGCGACGACCGAGGAGGCGACGGCGAGCGCGAAGGCGGTCCAGACTCGTCGCGGTCGAGCGATGGTCCCGATGCGAGAGACCGCGACGACGAGGAGAACCGCTTCGAGGCCGGAACCGCCCGCGAACGAGACCGGCAGGAGGACCAGGACGCCGATGAACGACGCGACCGGGTTCCGTCGCACGAGCAGGATCGTCGCGATCCCCCCGACGAACGAGACCGTCAGCGACCACCAAGGGGTGGCCAACGACGACTCGAGCGACAGCCAGCCGAAGGCGACGGAGAGCGCGGTGTAGGCGACGAGAACGAGGATGTCGGATCGTTCGAGGCCGAGGCGCGGATGCCCGGTCACACGTCCCTCGTGCGCAGTGCGATCGCGCCCGCCGCGAGTGCCGTCGCCGCCCACAGACTGGCGATGAGCCACCCCGCACCGACGCTGATGTGACCGCTCCACAGATCGAGGAACGGTCCGCCTTCCGCTCCGATCCTGCTCATCGCGTCACCCGCGTTGCCCAGTTGGACGATGCGCAGAACGCGGGAGAGCAGCCCGTACGGGAGAAGGGAGGTCATCACCGGCAGCAGCAGGGTGGCGAGGAAGACGATTATGGAGCCGACCGTCGTCGAGCGGACGAGCGCTCCGACGCCGACCCCGAACAGCGCGCAGAGCCCGAGGTACATCGCGGAGCTCACGAGCGCGACGAGGACACCCGGAGCCGACAGCGGTGCGTCGAGGCCGAACCGGCCGTAGATCGGGGTGGTGACGGCCCACGACGTGGCCACGGTGACCGCCGCGGTGGCCGACACGGCGACGAACGCGACGGTGGCTTTCGCTCGCAGGACTCGAAGTCGGTCGGGGATCGCGACGAACGTGGGGTGGATCGCGCCCGATGCGTATTCGGTGCCGATCACCATGACACCGAGGATACCGGCGATGATCTGACCGAGAACGACCGTGGGCACCGTGACGTCCGCCATGGTGCGCTCGATCGACGGGACCGACGGAACCCCGGACGACTCGAGCGTGACGCCGAGGAACAGGCTCCCGCCGACTCCGATGAGGAAGATCGCCGCCAGCGCCAGCACGAACGACGGCAGGCTGAGGAGCTTGATCCACTCCGATCGGAGGATGTTCGAGAACGCGGGGCGGCGGGTGCGCGCATCCGCCCGATGCGGGTTCGCGGTCATGGCCATCAGTTCGCTCCTTCGATGTCGGATCGCGCCGATGCGCGGTACTCGGTGTCCTGCGCGGTGAGAGCGAGGTACGCGTTCTCCAGCGACCCTTCGATCGCGGTGATCTCGTACAGCACGATCCCCGCGTCGGCGGCGATGCGAGCGACCTCCTCGGCCGTGAGATCCGAGATCTCCAGCGCCCCGTCCGCCGAGGCCGTCACGGTCGCGTCCGCTCGGGTGATGACGCTCGTCAGCCGTTCGACCTCGCGAGTGCGCACGCGGACAGCGGATGAGGTGGCACGCCCGACGACGTCGGTCAGCGAGCCGTCGGCCAGGATCGTCCCCCGACCGATGACGAGCAGGTGATCGGCGGTCTGAGCCATCTCGGTCATCAGATGCGACGAGAGCAGCACGGTACGTCCCTCCTGCGCGAGTCGACGCAACAGGCCGCGGATCCAGAGGATGCCGTCGGGGTCGAGTCCGTTGACCGGCTCGTCGAGGATGATGGTCTGCGGGTCTCCCAGCAGCGCGGCGGCGATGCCGAGCCTCTGATTCATCCCCAGGGAGAAGCTTCCGACGCGCCGTCCGGCGACCGCGTCGAGACCGGCGAGGTCGATGACCTCCCGCACCCTGGGGGCACGGATGCCGTGCGTCGCCGCGATCGACAGCAGGTGCTTGTACGCGGTGCGGTGCTTGTGCGCCGACCGTGCGTCCAGCAGGACGCCGACCTCGCGGAGCGGAGCCGGGAGATCCGCATACGCGCGCCCGTTGACCTCGGCGGTGCCGGCGGTGGGCCGATCCAATCCGACGATCATCCGCATCGTCGTCGACTTCCCCGCACCGTTCGGGCCGAGGAACCCGGTGACCTTTCCCGGTTCGACGGTGAAGTCGATGCCGTCGACCGCGACCCTCTCGCCATAGTGTTTCGTCAGAGACTGAACTCGAATCATCTCGCGCCTTTCGTTCGCTCCCGACGCTACGGAGCAGACAGGCCCGCGCACATCGGCCTGCGGTCGCGAAAAGCCGCCCACCCCGTACCTGAGTCCACCCCGTCGGGCGGACTTCTCGGCGTGGGGCGGAGGTTTCGGGCTCAGTCGTCCTCCCGACGGGGAGATATCCGCCCGGGCGCCCGGCGCACCCCGATGGGTCAGGTCGAGGCGCGCACCACGAGCTCGGTCGGCAGGATCGTCGTGTGCGCGGTGTCGCGGCCGGCGAGACGCGACAGCAGCACGCCGGCCATGCCCTCGCCCTGCGCGTACATCGGCTGCCGCATCGTCGTCAGCGGCGGGTCGGTGCTGAGCGCGACCGACGAGTCGTCGAATCCGACCAGCGCCACGTCCTCGGGAACCCGGATGCCGGCGGCGCGCAGCGCCGTGAGCGCTCCCCGCGCCATGAGGTCGCTCGCGACGAAGATCGCGTCAGGGCGACCGGCCGCGAGGATGCGACGCGCGGCATCCGCACCGCTGCTCTCGCTGTAGTCGCCCGATTCCTCGGCGAACGGCACGAGCCCTGCATCCGCCAGCGCGCCGCGGAACCCCTGCACACGATCGACGGAGGACACCATGGTGAGCGGGCCGGCGATCGTCGCGATGCGACGGCGTCCCGTCGCGATCAGGTGCTTGGTCGCCGTGCGGGCTCCTTCGACGTTGTCGACGTCGACGACGTAGTCGCCCTCCCGCAGCCGCACCGGGCGACCGCCCCACACCACCGGCACCGCGTCGGCGACCCGGTCGATGAAGGCGTCGCTGGTGTGGTGCGAGACGATGAGCGCCCCGTCGACACCGCCGTTGCGCACGAAGCTCGTCATCTTGTCGCCCGGGTCGTCGCTCGCGATCAGCAGGTTGAGCAGGTAGTCCGATCCCCGCAGCGCCCCGGTGATGCCGGCGACGATCGCCGCGAAGAAGGGATCGCCGAAGAATCGGGTCGTGTCCTCGGGCACGATCAGCGCGATCGCGTGCGTCTGCTTCGACGCGAGCGATCGCGCGGCGCGGTTCGGCACGTAGCTGAGCTCTTCGATGGCCCGCTGCACGGCGGCGAGCGCCTCGGGACTCACCGCCGTCGAGCCGTTCACGACGCGCGAGACGGTCGACCGTGACACCCCGGCGGCCGAGGCCACCTCTTCGATGGTCGCTCGTGACGTCACAGCTCTCCCTCCGTCCGACGACAGCATGGTCGGATGCTCCATCACCGCCGCCCCGGCGTCAGAGAGCGCGAGCGGCGATGATGCGAGCGTACTCCCGACCCGAGTCCTTCAGAGTCCGCTCCTGGGTGTCGTAATCGACGCGGACGATGCCGAACCGCTTGTCGTACCCCCACGCCCACTCGAAGTTGTCGAACAGCGACCAGTAGAAGTAGCCGCGCACATCGACCCCGGCATCCGCCGCATCGAGCACCGCCTCGAGGTGCAGACGCAGGAACTCGGTGCGGTCCTCGTCGTGCACCCGCGTCTCGCCGTCTTCGACGACCGCGACGTCGTCGTACGCGGCGCCGTTCTCGGTCATGTAGAGCACGGTGCCCGCGGGCTCGGCGTACTCGCTCCACACTCGCTGCAGCAGCCGGGTCAGCCCCTCCGGCTGCACCTCCCAGTTCTGCGCCGTGCGCGCAAGACCCCGCTCCACGGGATGGATGCCGTCGTGCGACGGGTACGGGCTGCGCGTCGGGCGAGCGGTCGCCGGCCCTCCGCTGACCGCCTCCGCGACCGGAGCCGTGCCCGAGACGAGGTCGCCGTGGTAGTAGTTGACGCCCTGCGTGTCGATCGGCTGGGAGATCGCGTCGAGGTCGCCGTCGTGCACAGCATCCGCGAATCTGGCCACGGCGTCGGCATCCACCGCCCTGATGTCCCTGATGATGTCCGCCGGGTACGCCCCGCGGTAGATCGGGTCGAGGAACCACCGGTTGAACTGTCCGTCCACCCGGCGCGCGGCGTCGAGGTCGAGCGGGTTCGTCGGGTCGGCGGGGTCGGCCACGGTGTGGTTCAGCGTGATGCCGAGGTTGAGGCTCGCGTCCCTCCCGCGCAGCTCGCGCACCGTCTCGCCGTGCGCGAGCAGCAGGTGATGCGAGGCGAGAAGACCCTCGGCGATGCTCGTATGGCCCGGGGCGTGCTCGCCTCCCGTATACGAGAGGAACGACGAGCACCACGGCTCGTTGAGCGTCGTCCACACGTTCACCCGGTCGCCCAGGGCGTCGTGCATGGTGCCCGCATACTCGAGGAACCGGCTCACCGTGTCGCGGTTCGTCCAGCCGCCGGTCTCCTGCAGCGCCTGCGGCATGTCCCAGTGATAGAGGGTGAGCCACGGCAGGATGTCGTTCGCGAGCAGCTCGTCGACCAGTCGCTTGTAGAAGTCGACGCCCTTCGCGTTGACCTCGCCGCCGTCGGGGCGCACGCGCGACCACGACGTCGAGAAGCGGTAGGTCTGCAGGCCGAGCTCCTTCATGAGCGCCACGTCCTGCGGGTAGCGGTGGTAGTGGTCGCACGCGACGTCGCCGTCGTCCCCTCCGATGACCGCTCCGGGCACTCGACAGAAGGCGTCCCAGATCGACGCGGTGCGCCCGTCTTCGAAGGCCGCCCCCTCGATCTGGTACGCCGCTGTCGCGGCGCCGAACAGGAAGTTCTCGGGGAAGGCGCGGGTCATACGGGTCATCCTTTCACCGCGCCCGCCATGATGCCACTGACCAGCTGCCGGCCCGCCACCACGAAGAGGACGAGCAGCGGGAGGGTCGCGAGCACCGCGCCGGCGAGCACGATCGAGTAGTCGATGTAGTAGCCCGACTGCAGCTGGCTGAGCGCCGTCTGCAGGGTCGGGTTCTGGGGGGAGAGCACGATCAGCGGCCACAGGTAGTCGGTCCACGCGGTCATGAACGTGAACAGCCCGAGGATCGCCATCGCGGGCCGCGCCGCCGGGAGGCCGACGGTGAGGAAGGTGCGGAACTGGTTGGCGCCGTCCATGCGCGCCGCCTCGATCAGCTCGTCGGGGATGACGTCGACGAGGTACTGCCGCATGAAGAAGACACCGAACGCGGTGACGAGCGTCGGCACGATGACCGCACCGATCGTGCCGGTCCAGCCGAGTTCGCGCATGACCATGAACAGCGGGATGATGCCGAGCTGCGTCGGGATCGCCATGGTCGCGATCACGAAGATCATGAGCCCGTCGCGTCCCTTGAAGCGCAGCTTCGCGAAGGCGTAGCCGGCGAGCGTCGAGAACGTCACGACCGAGATCGTGATGATGCCCGAGATCAGGAACGAGTTGCCGAGAGCCAGCCAGAACGGGATGGCGTCGAACACCTTCGCGGCATTCGCGAAGAAGTTGCCCCCGGGGATCAGCGGCAGGGTCTCGCCGCGGGTCGCGTTCGTGCCGCTCGCCACGACGATCGACCACCACAGCGGATACACGCTGCCGATGATGAACGCGGCGAGCAGGCCGTAGGTGAGGAACCCGGGCCGGCTGCCGATGCCGGCGGTGCCGGATGACGTTTCGCGCCGGCGGCGGATCTTCTCGGGCACGCTGAGTGCCTGGGTGGCGGTCATCGTGCGTCCTCCGTGAGGGTCGAGCGATCGCGGCGGCGCGCGGCGCGGTTCCTGCGGTCGTCTCCGGTGGAGATCCTGCGGGAGATGAGGAAGTTGATCAGGCCGAACGCGACGATGAGGAGGAACAGCAGGATCGCCACCGCGGATGCCTTGCCCAGGTCGAGGCGGAAGAAGGCGAGCTCCCAGAGGAAGAGCACCGTCGTCTGGAACTGCCGGTCGCTGCCGCCGATGCCACCCGCGGTGGAGACGTCGAAGAGCCGCGGCTCGGCGAAGATCTGCAGTCCGCCGATCGTCGAGGTGATGATCACGAAGATCAGGGTCGGGCGGATCGTCGGGATGGTGATCGAGAAGAAGCGACGAGCAGACCCCGCGCCGTCGAGAGCGGCGGATTCGTAGAGGTCGCGCGGCACCGACTGCATGGCCGCGAGCAGGATCAGGGCGTTGTAGCCGGTCCAGCGGAAGTTGACCATGACCGCGATCGCGATGTGCGACAGCGCCGTGTCCGTCTTCCACTGCTGGTCGGCGATGCCGACGAGGTTGAGCAGGTTGTTCGCCAGGCCGTCGGCCTCGTTGAAGATGCTGGAGAAGATGATCGCGACCGCGACGGGGGTCACGACGAAGGGGATGAGCACGCTCATCCGCCAGAACGTGGGCGTGCGCAGTCCCCGGTCGAGCAGGTACGCGATGAACAGCGCGACGGCGAGCTGAGGGATCGCCGACAGCAGGAAGATGCTGACGGTGTTGAAGATGGAGTTCCAGAACATCGCATCGGCGAGCACCTCACCGAAGTTGCCCAGGCCGACGAAGTCGCCTTCGCCCTTCAGCAGATCCCACTCGTGGACCGCCACCCAGACGGTGTAGAGCAGCGGGAACAGGCCGACGAGCCCGAAGAGGAGGAAGAACGGCGAGATGTAGAAGTACGGCGAGGCGTGCTGGTCGAACCGCGAGATGCCGTGACGCCAGGGCCGCTTCGGCGGAGAGTCCGGCAGCGGGGCGGATGCCGCGCTCTGGGCATCGGCCCGAGGGGCGGTGAGAGTCATGAGGGTTCCTTCGTGAGAGGAGGTGCTTCGACAGGCTCAGCAACCCAAGAGGGTCCCTGAGCCTGTCGAAGGGCCGAGGTGGGTCAGTCGACCAACTGGTTCAGCAGGTCGATCGCCTTGTCCCAGGAGCCCTGGGTGTCCACCTCACCGAGGTCGAGGCTCCGCAGTGCCGGGCCGAACACGTTCTCCTGGATGACGGAGTCCTGCGGTCCCTTGAACTGCGCCTCGACGCCCTTGGCGCGCTCGGCCAGGATCGCTCCGGTGGGCGCGTCGTTGAAGAACGCGTTCGGCGTCGCCTCCTCGGCGAGCGTCTCCTGCGCCTTCACGGTGGAGGGGAAGTTGCCGGCGGCGGCCGACTGCTTCACCTGCTGCTCGGGCTGGGTGAGCCAGTCGGCGAGCTCGGCTGCCGCCTCCTGGTGCTGAGAGGTCTCCGGGATCGACAGCCACGCGCCACCCCAGTTGGCCGCACCTCCCGGGAACACGTCCGCGAAGTCCCAGCCCGTCGCGGCGTCGCCGCCACCGGTCTCGACCTGTCCCTGCAGGACGCCGAGCATCCAGCCCGGGCAGACGAACGTCGCGAACGTGCCGTCGACGAACGACTTGCCGCCGTTCCAGTCCCACGCCTTCTGCGCGGCGGACTGTCCGCCCTCGGTCGCCCCGCCCAGCAGCGCGAAGCGCTCCTCGAGCTCGGCATTGCCCTCGACGTTCAGCTCGCCGTCAGCGGTGTAGTACCCCTCGTCGAGCTGGTTCACCATCGCGTTCCACACGAACCCCGAGTGGTCGTACCAGGCCTTGCCCGTCTTGTCGGTGTACTCCTGGCCGACGGCGAAGTAGTTCTCCCAGTCGCCGTCGAGGAGCTCCGCGACGCCCTCGCGATCGCTGGGCAGCCCCGCGGCCTCGAGCGCGGGACCGTTGTAGCAGATGCCGCTCGGACCGATGTCGGTGCCGTAGCCGATCACGCGGCCGTCGGCGTCGGTCGCCTGGTCGTACTTCCACTCCAGCCAGTCGCCCTTGCGGTCCTCGATGCCGTGGTCGCGCAGGTCGATGAACGTGTCGGACACGTCCATGACCGCGCCCAGCCAGCCCTCCTCGATCGCGACGACGTCGCTGAGGCCCGAGCCTGCGGCGATCTTCGTGAAGGCATCGGTGCGGGCGTTGCCGCCGGTATCGATGTTGGTCGCCTCGATCGTCACGTTCGGGTGCGACTCCTCGTATTCGGTGTAGAGGTCGTCGTAGCCGAAGGTGCCGAACGTGGTGACGGTCAGCGTGATCTTCTCGTCGCCTCCCTCAACGTCGCCTGAGCCGCTGGCGGCGCAGCCGGCGAGGGCGAGGGCTCCGACGGATGCCACCGCTGTCGCGGTCAGGATCCGGGTGCGGGCACGTGTGTTCACAGTTCACTCCTTTGTGGTGGGTCGTGCAGTGGTGGTGCGGTGCTTCGGGATGCGTGGGAGCGCTCCCACGCATTGATGAGCGACTCTATGGGAGCGCTCCCACGAAGTCAAGCACCAATGGCGGCGGGCGTGATTCAGCACGGATCGGCCGATACGGGCAGAATCGGGCCCATTCCGGCCGATCGCGACGTTTTTTGCTGAGTTGTGCACGCCGCGTACCCTTGACCGGTGCCCGACACCGAACTCTCGCCTGCCCTCGTCCGCGCCGCATCGCTGATCCGCAGCATCCCGGACTACCCCGAGCCGGGCATCATCTTCCGCGACATCACCCCGCTGCTTGCCGACGCCGAGGCCCTGAAGGCGACGACCGACGCGATCATCGAGCCGTTCGCCGGGCAGTTCGACGTCGTTGCGGGCATCGAGGCGCGGGGCTTCATCCTCGCGGGGGCGGCCGCGATCGCCGCGGGCGTGGGCCTCATCCCGATCCGCAAGGCCGGCAAGCTGCCCCGACCGGCCGCCTCCGTCGATTACGCCCTCGAGTACGGGACGGCGACGATCGAGATGCACGACGACCTGCCCGAAGGGTCTCGCGTGCTGCTGATCGACGACGTCCTCGCCACCGGCGGCACGCTCGCCGCCGGACGCGAACTCGTCGAGCGACTCGGCAGCCACGTCGTGGGCATCTCGGTGCTCTTCGAGATCGACGGGCTCGGCGGCCGCGAGGCCGTCGGCGACCTGCACACCGTCTTCCACGCCTGACCCGCGCCACCCGCGCCGCCCCGCGCCACCCGCGAGAGCACCTCACCGGGGGACGGTAGACTGGTCGCGCCCGTCCGCCCGCGACTCCTGGAGCCGTTCATGCCCACCATCGTCGTCGACGTCATGCCCAAGCCCGAACTGCTCGACCCGCAGGGGAAGGCCGTGTCCGGCGCCTTCTCGCGTCTGGGCGTCGAGGGCTTCTCGGACGTCCGCATCGGCAAGCGCTTCGAGCTCACCGTCGAGGGCGATGTCACCGACGAGCTCCTCGCCGAGGCACGCCGCATCGCCGACGAGGTGCTCTCCAACTCCGTGATCGAGGACGTCGTGGGCATCGAGGTCGCTGAGTGAGCGTCCGCATCGGCGTCATCACCTTCCCGGGCTCGCTCGACGACCGCGACGCGCAGCGCGCGGTCCGCATCGCCGGCGCCGAGCCCGTCGCCCTGTGGCACGGGTCGCACGATCTCGAGGGCGTGGACGCACTGGTCCTCCCCGGCGGGTTCAGCTACGGCGACTACCTGCGTGCCGGAGCGATCGCGGCCCTCTCGCCGATCATGTCCGAGGTCAAGGACGCCGCCGCCAAGGGCATGCCGATCCTCGGCATCTGCAACGGCTTCCAGATGCTCGTCGAGGCGCACCTGCTGCCCGGCGGCCTCATCCGCAACGACCACCAGCACTTCGTCCGTCGCGATCAGCGACTCACGGTGGAGAACTCGGACACCGCCTGGACCAACCGGTTCCGCACGGGCCAGGAGATCGTCATCCCGCTGAAGAACGCGGACGGCGGCTACATCGCCGATGAGGAGACGCTCGACCGTCTCGAGGGCGAGGGCCTCGTGGCCTTCCGCTACGCGGGCGTCAACCCGAACGGCTCGCTGCGCGACATCGCCGGCCTCACCAACGAGGCGGGCAACGTCGTCGGGCTCATGCCGCACCCCGAGCACGCCACCGAGGCCGGCTTCGGCCCCGACACGGCGGCCGCCATGCGCTCGGGCGTCGACGGGATCGACTTCTTCACGAGCGCGGTCTCCGCGGTCGTCCGCGTCGCCGCGTAGACATTCGCGGCAGCGGATGCCGGCGCCACCGGCATCCGTCTCGGGATCAGCGGATGCCGAGCTCCTCGGCGACCACGAGTGCGGTGCCGCCGAGCAGCACGATGTCGTCGCCGCGCACCGCGACGCGGATCTCGACGTCGTCCGTGATGATGGCCAGCGCCTCGCGTGCGATCGCGGCCCTCGTCTCTTCGAGGAACACTCCTCCGACGACGTCGAGGGGCCCTGACAGGACAACCTGCTCGAGGCCCAGCGCCGCGACGACGGGGGTGAGGACGCGCCCGAGCGCGTGTCCGGCGCGGGTCAGGATCTCCTGAGGCTGCGCCCCGGGCTCCGCGAGACGCTTTCGGATGTAGGGTACGGCGGCGACGACCTCGAGGCATCCGCGTCGTCCGCACCGGCACACCTCGCCGCTCTCGTCGACGAGCACATGCCCGATCTCGCCGGCTGTGAACCGATCACCGGTGACGAGCGTGCCTCCGACGATCACGCCGCTTCCGATCCCCTGGCCGATCCGCACCAGCGCGAGGTTGTCGACACCGGGCTGTCCGTACGTGCGCGCCGCGAGGGCTGCGGCGTTCGCGTCGTTCGCCACGTGCACGGGTACCGGCACGACGGCCGAGATGGCCGCGGCGACGTCGAGGTCGTGCCACTCGAACGCCACGGCCTCGCGCACGACTCCGTCGTCGTTGACGACGCCCGGCGACCCGACGCCGACCCCGAGCACGCGCACCGTGGAGCGCTTGACGAGCGCAGACGCCAGTGCGCACACCTTGGTCAGGAGAGCGGCGCCCCGGGCCCCGTCGGTCGGCACGCTCGTCGAGTGGACGACCTCGCCGTCGAGGTTCATGATGGCGCCGCTCAGCTCGGCGTAAGCAGAGAGGTCGAGGGTGACGACGTGGTACGCGTCGGGGTTCAGGGCGATGAGCGTGCTCGGCTTGCCGACCCTGCCCTCCGGGCTCGGGCCGCTCTCGCGCACCAGTCCTTCCGCCGTGAGATCGTCGACGATGCGCGACACGCTCACGCGCGTGAGGCCGGTCGCCCTGGCGAGGTCGGCCCGACTCTTCGCCTCGCTGCGGAAGAGCGTCCGCAGGATCAGCGAGCGGTTCACCTGCCGGGTGTGCTCGGGCAGCGCCTTCGTCGCCCCGCGGCTCGCCACGATCGCATCCGCCTTCTTCGAGGCCATCAGCTGCCCTCCCGCCCTGCGGGGCGTCTGCCGCCGGCCATCACGAGATGCCCAGCTCTGCCGAGAGCACCGCGACCACGGGGCCCTGCAGGGCGAGAAGCCCTCCGTCCGATCCGATGTCGACGCCGATCTGACTGGTCGTCGCCGGAAAGGTCCGGTCGGTGAGGTGCCGCCGCGTGCGTCCGGCGAAGTCGTCGTCGAGGATGTCTTGCGGCCCGACCAGCACGACGCGGGTGGCGCCGAGCAGCGAGACGATCGGTGCGAGTGCGGCGGCGAGCGCCTCCGCAGCGTCGTCCATGACGGCATCCCGGTGCTCGCCGTCGTCGAGGCGCCGTCGCACCTGCGGAACAGCGACGATCGAGTCGAGGCATCCGTTCCGTCCGCAGAGGCACTCCGTCTCGCGACGCGGATCCACGACGACGTGACCGATCTCACCCGCCGCGAAGTCGACTCCGTCGACGAGCGTCTCCCCCACGATGAGTCCCGCCCCGGCGCCGCGTTGGATCGTGACGATCAGGATGCTGCGGCCGTCGTTCTCGCGGAAGGTGTGCACCGCGAGGGCCATCCCGTTCGCATCGTTGACGACGTGCACGGGGATGCCGAATCGGTCGGCCAGGGGCCCGCGGAGATCGGCGTCGAACCAGCCGAGATGCGGGGCGTAGCGCACGACTCCGGCGCGATCGACCATCCCGGGGCTGCCGACGCCGATGCCCAGCACGGGCGCCGGTGCGACGGCGAGCAGCTCCTCGGCGAGCTCCATGGCGCGCTCGATGGCCGCGTCGCCGCGCTCGGTGAGCACCTCGGTCTCGCGCTGATGCGAGACCTCCCCGCGGAGGTTCATCACCGCTCCGCGGAAGGACAGGGCGTCGGAGAGGTCGAGGCTGATGATCGATCGCGAATCCTCGTCGAGGGCGACGAGCGTGGCCGGCTTGCCGACGCGCCCGCCGCCGACATGCCCTGCCTCCACGAGGATGCCCTGGTCGATGAGTTCCCCGACGATCGTCGACACCGTGACCTTGTTCAGCCCCGATCCGCGCGCGATGTCCGCCCGACTGCGTGGCCCTTCGTGGAAGAGGGTCTGCAGCAGCATCGCCCGATTGCGCACGCGGTTGTGCTCGGGGAGCGCCTTGGTCGTGATGCGGAGATCGGCCACAGCCCATTGTCCCCCGCCGGGGCTCGTCGTCGAGGACGATTCCCGCGCGGGGTCATCGAGGGCAGGGTCGGGCGCCGCCACCTCAGCCCTTGACGGCGCCGGCCGACATGCCGGTGACGAGGTTGCGCTGGATGATCATGAAGAACACCACCACCGGGAGCGAGAACAGCGTGGCGGCAGCCATCTGTCCCCCGTAGTCGGTGCCCATGTCGCCGCCGACCGAGACGGTGAACGAGTTCAGCCACACCGGCAGCGTGTAGCTCGCCTGGTCCTTCATGAACGTGAACGCGACGATGTAGTCGTTCCACGCCGCGATGAACGCGAAGACGCTGCTCGAGATGATGCCCGGCATGACGAGCGGGAACAGCACCTTGGTGAGCACCTGCCAGGTCGAGGCGCCGTCGATGCGGGCGGCTTCGTCGATCTCGATCGGGATGGCGAGGAAGAACCCGCGCATGACCCAGATCGAGAACGGGAGAACGCTCGCGACGTACGCGAAGATGAGGCCCCAGTAGGTGCCGAGGAGTCCCATCGAATTGAAGATGAGGAACTGGGGGATCAGCAGCGCCGTGCCCGGCAGCATCTGGACGATGAGGATCAGGACGAGGATCGGCCGACGTCCGCGGAAGCGGAACCTCGACAGTGCGGCCGCGGCGAAGATCCCCAGCACGATGGCGAAGATCACCGCTCCTGCGACCACGATCACCGAGTTCTGCAGATAGACGAGGAACTGCCCGGAGCCGATCGCGGTGAAGAAGTTGTCGAGGGTCGGCGACTCGGGAAAGAAGTGCGGCGTGCTGCTGAGCATCTCCGAGCGCGGTTTGAACGCGGTGTTGACCATCCAGTAGACGGGGAACGCCCACACGATGCAGAACAGGATCGCGATGCTGCTGCTCACCCAGGGGAGCCGACGCAGCCGGCGTGTGCGAGTGGTCATGTCAGAGGTCCTCTCCCGAGCGCACGAGGTGGCGGATGTAGACGGCGCTCAGCGCCGCGAGGATGATCGTCGAGGCGACGGCGATCGCCGATCCGGCGCCGATCTGCAGGTTGCCCGAGAAGGCCGTGGTGTACGTGAAGACGCCGAGCGTCGACGTGGCGCCGTTCGGGCCGCCCTCGGAGATGAGCCAGATCTGGTTGAAGACGTTGAAGTCCCAGATGATCGAGAGCATGGTCACGAGCAGGATCGTCGGACCGATCGACGGGAGGACCACCACGCGATAGATCCGCCATTCGGACGCCCCGTCGAGACGCGCGGCTTCTTTGAGCTCGACCGCGACCTGCGTCTCCGCCGCATACAGGGTCAGGGCGATGAAGGGCACCGCTCCCCACACGACGAGCAGCCAGATGCACACCCAGGCGAGGACCGGGTCTGATGCCCAGTCGCGGCTGGTCATGTCGCCGAAGACGCGCAGCTGCGTGAGCATCCAGTTGATCACGCCGTACTGCGGCTGGAACAGCCAGGACCAGACGATCGAGGAAGCCACGTTGGGCATGGCCCAGGCGAGGATCAGGACGACGGTGGTGAGGTGGCGGATGCCCGACGGCAGCCGCGTCATGAGGTGCGACATGCCGGCGCCGATGGCCACGCTGCCGACGACGAGCGCCGCGGTGAAGATGATGGTGCGGATCAGTGACAGCCAGAACGCCTGATCGGACAGGACGGCCGCATACTGCTGAAGGCCGACGAAGTCGAAGGCTCCGGTGAACAGCGTGCGCTGGTTGTAGTTCGTGAAGGACGTGAAGACGAGGAACCCGATCGGCAGGAGCGTGACGAACACGATCATCAGGCCTGCGGGGGTCAGCAGCCAGAACGGCGCCGTAGAGCGGGTGAGGCCGCCTGACCGGCGCCGCGTCGACGTCGACGCGGGCCGGGAAGAGGAGGGGGGAGTCGTCGGGGGAGACTCCAGGGACGTGGTGACCAAGGACTCGCCTTTCGTCAGGTCGGAGGCGCCGCGCACGCGCAGCGGCCGGGGATCGGAGGGAAACGGATGCCGTGCGGTCGCGCGCGTCCGCACGGCATCCGTTCGCGTCACTGGGTGTTCAGGGTCTTGTCGGCGTCGGCATCGAAGTCCTTCGCCGCCTCTTCGACGCTCTTCGAGCCGGATGCGATCGCCGAGAACAGGCTGTTGATCGCCTTGTTGCTCTCGATGGTCGTCCAGTTGGCGTTGGCGGGGGTGGCCTTCGAGGTCAGGGCCGCGGTGAAGAAGCTGGACTTGACGTCGTCGAGCGACTCCTGCGCGAATTCGATGCCCTCGACGCTGTTCGGGATCCACCCGTCGGTGCCGAAGACGTACTCCTCCTGGATCTCCGGGCTGGCCGCGATCTTCACCCAGTTCAGTGCGAGGTCGGAGTTCTTCGACTTGACCGGCACCGCCCAGTCCGACCCGCCGAGCATCACCGGCTGCGCCTCACCCGAGATGCCGGGGAAGGGGAAGGTGCCGAGCTCGGGCTCGAGCGCCGGGTTGATCTTCAGGATCGCGCCGGTGTTGGTGTTGAGGATCGCGGAGGTCTTGCCGTCGGCGAAGAGCTGGCTCTGGTTCGGCTCGAAGGTGTCGAGCGTCGCGGAGGCCGCGGTGGAGTACTCGTTCTGGAACGTCTTGAATGCCTCGAGCCCCTCGATCGCCTCGTCGGAGCTGAAGCCGGAGGTCCACTCGCCGCCCTCCTCCGCGGCGATGTCGCCGCCGGCGTCCCAGACGAACTGCATTCCGGCGTAGAAGTACTGGCCGGGGAGGTAGAACGCCGAGAAGTCGGGGGTCTGAGCGTTCGCCGCCTTCACCTTGTCGAGAGCGGCCGTGAGCTCCTCGTACGTCGTCGGAGCCTCGGTCACCCCGGCATCCGCCCACATCTTCTTGTTGTAGATGACCGCTCGTGCGCCGGCGAAGCCGGGGACGCCGTACAGGCTCCCCTCGATCGTCGCGGGCTCGACGAGTCCGTCCAGCCAGGTCTGCCCCTGAGCGAGGTCGTCCTGGTAGGGGGTGAGATCGAGGAGTCCGCCGGTCGCCGCGTAGCTGGCGATCTGGGTGTTGCCGACATCCACCACGTCCGGAGGGGTGTCGGTGGCCAGCGCCGTGGTCAGCTTGGTCGTGATGCCGTCCCACGTCTGGGACTGCACGGTGACCTCTGCACCCGTCTTCTCGGTGAATTCCGCATTGATCGCGTCCAGCGTCTCCTGCGTGTAGTCGTTCTGCATCACCCAGACGGTGATCTTCTCGCCTGCCCCGTCGACCTCGGGCACTTTTCCGTCGCTCGGGGCAGCTGCGCTGCCCGCACCGGCGGAACCCGAACATGCGCTGAGCGCGAGAGCGGTGACGATGCCCATCGCACCGACCGTCGCCAACTTCCTGATTGCCACTTAACTCTCCTTGGTAGGTGGGATACCGCGAACGGATACGTCGATGTGCCGTGCGGTGAAGTTAGTACACATCTGTTGCATATCCTTTGTCAATCATTATGTTGGTATTGACCGAACTGTTAGGTTTCCGCAATATGACGGCATTGTTTCGCCTTCACGGGAAAGGATGCCGGTCGAATTAGGTCACATTATTTACTAACTATTAGGGCATGTAACCAACTAATTCATGCCCTCGCGAAATCACGAGGAAGTTGCTCCGATGCCGACCCTTCTGCCCCGACCCGCCTCCCGGACCACCACGCCCGGAGAGTTCGAGCTCGCTCCCGACACCGCACTCTCCGCCCACCCCGATCTCGTCGAACCCGCCCTCCGGCTGCAGGAGCGCCTCCGAGCGGCGACGGGATTCGTCCTTCCCGTCGCCGTCGCCGGGTCCTCCGCGCCCGGCTCCGCGCCCGACGCACCGCAGAGCATCCGTCTGGACCTCGACCCCTCCCTCGCCCCCGAGGCGTTCGAGCTCGAGACGACGACCCGATCGATCCGCCTCGCCGCGTCGTCGGATCGCGGTGGGCAGTGGGCGGTCCAGGCACTGCTCCAGCTGTTCCCGTCGGCCGTGTACCGCCGCTCTCCCGGCGCCCCGGTTCGCTGGACGACCCCGGTCACCACCGTGCAGGACGCCCCCAGGTTCCCCTGGCGAGGCGCGATGCTCGACGTCGTGCGCCACTTCGCGCCGACTCGCGACGTGCTGCGGTTCATCGATCTGCTTGCGATGCACCGGCTCAACACCCTGCACCTGCATCTCACCGACGACCAGGGGTGGCGCATCGAGATCGCTCGATACCCCCGGCTCACCGAGGTGGGCGGATGGCGTCCCGAGACCCAGGTCGGCGCCGCCCACGGCTCGGCAGCCGACGGCCGCCCGCACGGGGGCTTCTACACGCAGGACGACATCCGCGAGATCGTGGCCTACGCGACCGCCCGAGGAATCACCGTCGTCCCCGAGATCGAGCTGCCCGGCCACGCCCAGGCGGCGGTGGCGGCGTATCCCGAGCTTGGCGTCGGGGACGACGCCCCCACCACGCCATGGACGCTCTGGGGTATCAACCCCGTGATCTTCAACGTCGAGGAGTCGACCATCCGGTTCCTCTGCGACGTCCTCGACGAGGTCATCGACCTGTTCCCCTCGGAGTACATCTGCATCGGCGGCGACGAGTGCCCCAAGATCCAGTGGGTCGAGGACGAGCGCACCCAGGAGCGGATGCGCGAGATCGGCGTGCGCGACGAGGAGGAGCTGCAGAGCTGGTTCGTCAGCCGCATCGGCCAGCACCTGGCCGCGCGCGGGCGCAAGCTCCTGGGCTGGGACGAGATCCTCGAGGGCGGGCTCGCGGAGGGGGCATCCGTGCTGTCGTGGCGCGGCCGGGTCGGCGCTCTCGCGGCGGCGCGCGCGGGCCACGACGTGGTCGCCTGCCCGGAGGACACGGTGTACCTCGACTACCGCGAGTCGGATCTCGCCTCGGAGCCCATCCCGACCGGCACGGTCACGACCGTCGAGAAGGCGTACTCGTTCGATCCGGTCCCGACGGAGCTCGACGCCGAGCAGGCTCGACATGTGATCGGCGGCCAGGCCAATCTGTGGACCGAGCACATCGACTCGATGCGCGGGCTCGACTACCGCGCGTTCCCGCGACTCGCAGCCGTCGCCGAGGCGCTGTGGACCGTGGGCGACCGCGACTACGCCGAGTTCGCTCCCAGACTGGCCGAGCACCTCGAGCGTCTCGACGCCGCGGGTGTCGAGTACCGGCATGCCGACGGGCCCCGCCCGTGGCAGGAGCGCCCCGGAGTGAGCGGTAGGACGCGGTCGGCCGAGGAGGCCGCGGCGCACCTCGCGCGCATCACGGCGAACATCGGCTGAGCGCCGCCGTCACCGGAGGGGGAGGACGACTCTCCCTCCGGTCGGTCGGTCAGCCGGCGGCCGGTCAGTCGGCCGGCAGCACGAAGGGGTTGTCGCCGGCGGCCGCGAGCAGGTACCAGGCCGTCGTGCCCGAGTGCAGACTCGCGTAGTAGAGGTCGCCGAAGCCGGAATCCAGGCCGTCGGTCGAGGCGGCGACGATGCCCTTGCCGTCGCCGTTGGGGGCGTCGCGCTGCGCGAGACGGATGCTGCTCAGCAGCGATTCCGCGCGTTCGGCGTCGCCCGCCGCGTCGCGCAGTCGGAGGGCGAGCGCGAGGTGCCCGCTGCCCTCGAACCACACCTTCGACACATCGACGTCGCTGATCGAGGGTCCGCTGTACGGCCCGTCCGTGGCGATGAGGTTCGTCAGGGCCCAGTCCATCGCGGCGCCGTAGCGCTCGTCGCCGGTGCCGAGATAGGTCCACGTCTGCGCGTCGAGGGGCTTGGGATGCACGTTGACCGTGCTCCCGTCGAGCAGCGTGCCCGTGTCGACGTGCCCGTCGGGTGCCTGCATCGCCGTGACGAAGGCCGCGGCGACGGCGGCCCGGTCCGCCCAGACGGCGTCGCCGGTGAGCTCCGCGAGCTGCGTGAAGAATCCGGCGATGTCGCTGTTGTGCTCGGTGGATTTCCACTCGAGCGACGACCCGTTCTCGAGCTGCCCGCCGGTGTAGCCGAACGGGGCGCGCACCATGTCGGCCGTGTTCGTCTGGATCCACTGCGCGATCTCCAGCGCACCGTCGAGGTACCTGGCCTCGCCGGTCGCGTGGTAGAGCCGGGCGAGGGCCATGCCGACCCAGGCCTGGTTGCCGGTGAACGTGCCGGGTCCGGTGATCTCGACGCGTCCTTGGCGGATGCCGTGCGGCTCGTACGAGGTGCGGACGCGACCGTCGCCGATCGGGTCGTTCTCCTGCACGAAGAGCAGGGTGTCGCCGACGGCCTGTGCGCGGCGGATGTCGTCGGGCAGCCCGCGAGCCGTGTACGCGATCACCACGAGCGCGTCGTCGTAGACGAACGAGGGCGTGAAGTCCCAGGTCGGCAGGTCGGTGAAGAACCCGCCTTCGTAGCTGCGCGGCAGGCAGTGCCCCGCACCGTCGCAGAACTGGTCGACGCGGGCGTCGAGGAACTCGTAGGCGAGCGAGACCGACAGCGTCGGGTCGGGGGCGTCGGTCTCGGGCGAGGGGTCGACCGGAGAGGCGGCGGCACCGAGGGCGGTGGTGGCGGCACCGGTGATCACGGCGGCGGCCACGAGCACGGCGGACACCACGCGCTTCGCCGGACGGCGCGGTGAACCGTGCATGAGACCCCCTCGGTCGGAACCGCAGCCCGTTCTTCGCGGCCACGGGCGACCATCAGGTCACGTGAAAAATGCTGACATACCAGGAAGTCGGAAGGGAAGTGACGAAAGTCCACGATTGGCGCGTTCACGGCGTGTCGGACGGAATCCGTGGCGGCGCGATCCGGGCGGCGCCGATCAGCCGAGCGCCGGGGGCCAGACGCCGATGAGCACGGCCATGACGACGATCGTCACGAGCTCGTGGGCGATGTTCAGGGTGGTCAGCGCGGTCGGGCGACCCTCGAACGCATCGTGGGTGATGAACCGGGCGGCGGTGAATCCCGCCCAGAGCAGCACACCGGTCACCACCGCGGACCAGAAGAACGACCCGTCGTAGAAGTGCCAGGCGATGGCGGATGCTCCGGCGAGCACCCAGGCCGTCGCGAAGCTCACGAGCACCGTCGTGATGATGGCCATCGTCGCGCTCGCTCCCGGCCTGTCCATGTCGACGTTCGCCAGCTTCGACCAGCGCGTTCCGAACACCTTCGGCGTGTACCAGATCGAGCCGACGATCATGCTCGACGCGGTCGCCAGCAGAACCGCCCAGTAGTTGATCTCGGGAACCATGACAGCCTCCAGTCATCGAATGCCCGAAGCATACTCTCGGGTGTGCAAGTGCCGCGTCGCACCCGACATCCAGCACCCGCCCGAATCGATTCGATCCCACCTATGGCAATCGTGTAAGCGTTTGCACTAATCTGAGTCGCATGGCACAGCTTGAGCAGATCGCAGCCCCCGGTTCCGAGTGGTGGCGCAGTGCGGTCATCTACCAGATCTACCCCCGTTCGTTCGCCGACGCCTCGGGCGACGGCATCGGCGACCTGCCCGGCATCACGAGCCGGCTCAACTCCCTGAAGGAGCTCGGCGTCGATGCGATCTGGCTGAGCCCGTTCATGACGAGCCCGCAGCGCGACGCCGGCTACGACGTCGCCGACTACCGCGACGTCGACCCCCTGTTCGGCACGCTCGACGACTTCGACACGATGCTGAACGCTGCGCATGACCGCGGCATCCGCGTCGTCGTCGACCTGGTCCCCAACCACTCCTCCGCCCAGCACGCCTGGTTCCAGGCGGCGCTGAAGGCTGCCCCCGGCAGCCCCGAGCGTGCGCGGTACATCTTCCGCGACGGCAAGGGCGAGAACGGCGAGCTGCCCCCGAACAACTGGGAGTCCGTGTTCGGCGGCGGCATGTGGGAGCGCGTCACCGAGGCCGACGGCACCCCCGGCCAGTGGTACCTGCACATCTTCGACCCCACCCAGCCCGACTTCGACTGGAACAACGAAGAGGTCCGCGAGGAGTTCCGCTCGATCCTGCGCTTCTGGCTCGACAGGGGCGTCGACGGCTTCCGCGTCGACGTGGCGCACGGCATGATCAAGGCCGAAGGCCTGCCCGACTACACCCCGCCCGCCGACGCCGACTCGATGGGCGGCGGCGAGGCGAACGTGCCGTACTGGGGCCAGGACGGCGTGCACGACATCTACCGCGACTGGCACAAGGTGCTCGCCGAGTACGACGGCGACCGCGCGCTGTGCGGGGAGGCCTGGATGCCGACGCTGAAGCAGACCGCGCTGTGGGTGCGTCCCGACGAGATGCACCAGACCTTCAACTTCCCGTACCTCATGACCGAGTGGGACGCGAAGGCCCTGGGCGATGTCATCCGCGAGTCGCTCGACGCCTTCGGCGCCGTCGGCGCCCCCAGCACGTGGGTGCTGTCGAACCACGACGTCGTGCGCCACGCCTCGCGTCTCGCACTGACCTCCGAGAACCCGCAGGGTGAGGGCATCGGCCCGAACACGCCGGACAAGCCCGACACCGCCATCGGACTCGCCCGCGCCCGCGCGGCCACGACCCTGATGCTCGCCCTGCCCGGCTCCGCCTACCTGTACCAGGGCGAGGAGCTGGGCCTTCCCGAGGCCATGGAGATCCCCGACGCGTTCCGTCAGGACCCGACGTGGTTCCGCACGAACGGCGAGCGCTACGGGCGCGACGGATGCCGCGTGCCGCTGCCGTGGGAGGCGGATGCTCCGGCCTTCGGCTTCAACGAGACCGGTGCGTCGTGGCTGCCGCAACCCGCGGACTGGGCCGCATACTCCCGCGAGGTCGAGGAGAAGGACGAGACGTCGACGCTGTCGCTGTACAAGCAGCTCCTCACCGGCCGGCGCGAGCACGATTTCGGCTCCGGATCCCTCGTCTGGGAGGACGCGGGCTCAGATGCCGTGGCCTTCCGCCGCGGTGACGTGCACGTCGTCGCGAACCTCGGCACGGAGCCGCTCGAGCTGCCGGCCGACGCCGGCGTGCTCGTGGCGAGCCAGCCGTTCGAGGGCACCGCACTGCCCGTCGACACCGCCGTCTGGTACACCACGGCGTAAGCCGAGCACGGTGGGCCGCGGCATCCGATCGGGTGTCGCGCCCCACCGACTCAGAGAGGAATCCCATGGCGAGCATCGACGAGGTCGCCCGGCTCGCCGGAGTGTCGACGGCCACGGTGTCGCGCGCGCTCAGCGGACGCGGACACGTGTCGGAGTCGGCCAGGCTGCGCGTGCAGGAGGCGGCGGCGACCCTCGGTTACGTGGTCTCGTCGCGCGCCTCGAGCCTCGCGTCCGGCCGCACCCGCAACATCGGCGTCGTGGTGCCGTTCCTCGACCGATGGTTCTTCAGCACCGTGCTGTCCGGCGTCTCGTCGGCGCTGATGCGCGAGGGCTACGACATCACGCTCTACAACATCACGGCCGACAAGGACGTGCGTCGCCATGTCTTCGACACGTTCCTCCGGCGCCAGCGGGTGGATGCCGTGATCGCCGTGTCGATCGAGCTCGACGACGACGAGACGCAGCACCTGCTCGACCTGGGCCTGCCGGTGATCGCGATCGGAGGCCCGAACCCCAAGCTCGACACGCTCACGGTCGACGACGTCGCGGTCGCCCAGCTCGCCACCGAGCACCTGATCGGCCTCGGACACCGTGACATCGCGCACATCGGCGCGAACCCCGAGTTCGACATCGACTTCCACATCCCGACGAACCGCCGCCAGGGTTTCGAGCGGGCGTTGGCGAAGGCCGGCATCCCGCTGAATCCGGCGTTCCTCGAGCCCGCCGACTTCACGGTCGAGGGCGGCTATCGGGCGGCGAAGCAGCTGCTCGGACGACCGGGGCCCCGCCCCACCGCCGTGTTCGCCGCCTCTGACGAGATGGCGATCGGCGCCATCCTCGCCGCCCGTGACCTCGGCTTCGCCGTACCCGACGACCTGTCGATCGTCGGCATCGACGGCCATGAGCTCGGCGAGTTCTTCCGCCTGACGACGGTCGACCAGTTCCCGCTCGGGCAGGGCGAGCGGGCGGCGGATGCCGTGCTGGCGAAGCTCACCCAGACCGCGGAGGCCGGCATCCCCGCCGCGCTCCCCTACGAGCTGAACGTCCGCGGGACGACGGCGCGCCTGATCTGAGCCGGAATATCCCCGTCACCTCCTGCCTACCGCCATACTGATTCGATGGATGCGCTCAACGATTTCGTGCTCTCGGCCGGCGATGGGCTGTGGACGTGGGTGGTGCTGCCGATACTCGTGGTGCTCGGCCTGTACTTCACCGCCCGATCGGGAGTGGTGCAGTTCCGCCTGATTCCCGAGATGTTCCGGACCCTCACCGATCGCACCCCGCGCAAGGAGAACGGCGAGCCGCAGTCCGTCTCCGCGTTCCAGGCGTTCACGATCTCGGCGGCATCCCGTGTCGGCGTCGGCAACATCGCGGGCGTCGGGACGGCGATCGCCATCGGCGGACCCGGCGCGATCTTCTGGATGTGGACGATGGCGTTCATCGGCGGAGCGTCGAGCTTCATCGAGTCGACGCTCGGTCAGGCGTTCAAGGTGCGCGACAAGGACGGCTTCCGCGGCGGGCCGGCCTACTACATGCAGCACGGCCTCAAGGCGCGCTGGATGGGCATCCTGTTCGCCGTGATCCTGATCATCTGCTTCCCCTTCGCGTTCAGCTCACTGCAGGCGAACACGATCAGCGCCACGGTCTCGTCGAGCTTCGGCGGCGAGGTGGGCTGGATCCCCTGGGTCATCGGCATCGTCCTGGCCGTGCTGACGGCTCTCGTCGTCTTCGGCGGCATCCGTCGCATCGCGAACGTCACGCAGGCGGTCGTGCCGGCCATGGCACTGGGCTACCTCCTGCTCGGCCTCGTGATCGTCGGCATGAACGTCGAGCGCCTCCCCGAGGTCTTCGCGTCGATCTACACCCAGGCGTTCGGCTTCAACGAGGTCGTCGGCGCCGCACTCGGGACGATCATCATGACGGGCGTGAAGCGCGGCATGTTCTCGAACGAGGCGGGTCTCGGGTCTGCGCCGAACGCGGGAGCCAGCGCGGCGGTCACGCACCCGGTCAAGCAGGGTCTCGTCCAGACGCTCGGCGTCTACTTCGACACGTTCCTCGTCTGCTCGATCACGGCGTTCATCATCCTCGTGTCGACGCCGGATCTCGCGAACGCGACCCGCGGCATCGGCCTCACGCAGAACGCGATCGTGAGCAACCTCGGCGAGTGGTCGAACATCCTCCTCAGCATCATCATCTTCCTGCTGGCGTTCAGCTCGATCCTCGGCAACTACTACTACGGCGAATCGAACATCGAGTTCATCAGCAACCGGCCCGCCGTCCTCACCGCCTACCGTGTGCTCGTGGTCGCGATCATCTTCCTCGGATCCATCGCCTCGGCCGACATCATCTGGAACACGGCCGACGGCATCATGGGGCTCATGGCGATCGTGAACCTCGTCGCGATCGCGCTGCTGTCGGGCATCGCGTTCAAGCTCTTGCGCGATTACTCCGACCAGCGACGCGCGGGACTCGACCCCGTCTTCACCCGGGCGCGCATGCCCGAGGTGACGGGGATCCAGTGCTGGGAAGACGAGCTGAGCGTCACCGGTCCGATTCCGGTTCAGGGTGAGCAGCGCGCACGACGGGGGTAGCGGGTGACGAACGGTCGCGACATGGTGGTGATTCCGGGCGGCTCCTTTCAGATGGGGTCGGCGGACTTCTACCCCGACGAGCGCCCGGTGCACGAGCGCGAGGTCGCGTCGTTCGAGATCGATCGCTATGAGGTGACGAACGCCCGATACGCCGAGTTCGTCGATGCCACCGGCTACGTCACGGTGGCCGAGCGCCCGCTCGATCCGGCAGCCTTCCCCGATGCCGACCCGAAGGATCTCGTGCCCGGCTCCATGGTCTTCACACCGACCGACGGGCCGACAGACCTCCGCAACTGGCGCAACTGGTGGCGGTGGCAGGCGGGCGCATCCTGGCGGCATCCGTTCGGCCCCGACTCCTCGATCGACGACCGGCTGCAGCATCCGGTCGTCCACATCGCCTTCGCGGACGCGGTCGCGTACGCCGACTGGGTGGGGATGCGTCTGCCGACGGAGGCCGAGCACGAGTACGCCGCCCGGGGCGGGCTCGACGGCGCGGCGTTCGCCTGGGGAGACGAGATCTACCCCGGCGGCGAGGCCCAGGCCAACTCCTGGCTGGGTCGCTTCCCGTATGACAACCGGGGCGTGGGCGGCACGGCGCCGGTGGGCTCGTACGCCCCCAACGGCTACGGCCTCTACGACATGATCGCGAATGTCTGGGAATGGACGAGCGACTTCTACACCCCACGGCACCTGAAGCTGTCGGACGCCCCCGTCGATCCGGGCAAGCGTGCCAACCTTCTGGCCGCGGCGAGCGCTCAGGAGGGCTTCCCGAGCATCCCGCGCCGCGTGCTCAAGGGCGGATCGCACCTCTGCTCCCCCGACTACTGCCTGCGCTTCCGCCCGGCCGCCCGTTCTCCGCAGGCGGAGGACACCGGTATGTCCCACATCGGATTCCGCCTCACCCGCTCGGTGTGAGGCACCCCTGGGCATCGGCGGACGCGCCTGGTTGGCTGAGCCGGACGGGCACCTGCCCGGCTTCACCGCCGACCGAGGAGCGATCATGTCCGACAAGCCCAACATCCTCATCATCTGGGGCGATGACATCGGGATATCCAACCTGAGCACGTACTCCGACGGTCTCATGGGCTACCGGACTCCGAACATCGACCGGATCGCCGATGAGGGCGTGAAGTTCACCGACTACTACGGGGAGCAGAGCTGCACCGCGGGACGTGCGGCGTTCATCACGGGCCAGAACCCCTACCGCACCGGCCTCACGAAGGTGGGGATGCCGGGGGCGAAGCTCGGGCTCCAGCCCGAGGACCCGACCATCGCCGATGCGCTCAAGCACCACGGCTACGCCACCGGCCAGTTCGGCAAGAACCACCTCGGCGATCGAGACGAGCATCTTCCGACCGCCCACGGATTCGACGAGTTCTTCGGCAATCTGTATCACCTGAACGCCGAGGAGGAGCCGGAGCACCCGGACTACCCGACCGACGAGGAGTACCCCGGGTTCAGCGAGAGGTTCCGCCCTCGCGGCGTGATCCACTCGTGGGCGAACGACGACGGCACCCAGCGCATCGAAGACACGGGTCCGCTGACGAAGAAGCGGATGGAGACGGTCGACGAGGAGTTCCGCGATGCCGCAGCGGACTTCATCCGGGGGCACGCCGAGGACGACACCCCGTTCTTCGTGTGGTTCAACTCGACGCACATGCACTTCCGCACCCACACCAAGGAGGAGAGCAAGGGGCGGGCCGGGCGCTGGCAGTCCGAGTATCACGACACGATGCTCGACCACGACGACGTCGTCGGCAGCCTGCTGGACCTCCTCGACGAGCTCGGCCTCGCCGAGAACACGATCGTCATGTACTCCACCGACAACGGCCCGCATATGAACAGCTGGCCGGATGGCGGCATGACGCCCTTCCGCAACGAGAAGAACTCAAACTGGGAGGGCGCCTACCGGGTTCCCGCCATGGTCCGCTGGCCCGGGCGCATCCCGGCCGGGACGACGCTGAACGGGATCGTGAGTCACAACGACTGGTTCGTGACGCTGTTGGCTGCCGTCGGCGACGCCGACATCGCCGATCGCCTGAAGTCGGGCACCGAATTGCACGGCACGGAGTTCACGATCCATCTCGACGGCCACAACCAGCTCGAGTACATCACGGGCGCCGTCGAGCACAGCCCCCGCAGGCACTTCTTCTACGTCTCGGACGACGGCGACCTCACCGCGCTGCGCTTCGAGAACTGGAAGTTCGTGTTCCTCGAGCAGCGCGCCGTCGGAACCCTGCAGGTCTGGCAGGAGCCCTACATCGAGCTGCGGTTCCCGAAGCTCTTCAACCTGCGCACCGACCCGTTCGAGCGCGCGGACATCACGTCCAACACCTATTGGGACTGGGTGCTCGACCACGTCTTCCTGTTCATCCCGGCGCAGGCCTACGTCGGGCAGATGCTGCAGACGCTCGCCGAGTTCCCCGCGCGGCAGAAGTCGGCGTCGTTCACGATCAATCAGGTCATGGCGAAGCTGCAGTCGACGGTCGGGAGCTCCTGAGCGGCGCCTCTCAGGGGAGGAGCTGCCGGCGCCGGGCGAGCGTGTTGCGTCGCGCCAGCATGAGCCCGCCGAGTACGGCGGCGATGAGGGATCCGAGCAGGACGCCGATCTTCACGTGCTCGTCGGCGACCGAACTCGACCCGTAGGCGAGCTCGCCGACGAGCAGTGAGACGGTGAATCCGATTCCCGCGAGGAACGCCATTCCGGTGAGGTCCGGCCAGCGCAGCGTCTCGTCGAGACGCAGCGCAGGCACGCGACTCAGCAGGAACGTGGTCGCGAGGATCCCGATCGGCTTGCCCAGGACGAGTCCGACGATGATGCCGATCGCGATCGGATCGGTCAATGCCGACCGGAGCCCCTCGACGCCGCCGATCGTGACACCCGCGGCGAAGAAGGCGAAGACCGGCACCGCGAACAGGGTCGCCACCACGCCCCAGCGGTCCGCGAAGTGCGGGGCGAGGCCGTCGTACACCGGCTCGCCGTCGGCATCCTCTCCTCGGCGCACGCGAGCGCGCTCGGTGGGGACGACCGGCACGACGAAGCCGAGCAGCACGCCGGCGACGGTCGCATGGATGCCGGCGGCGTGTATGCAGACCCAGACCGCGACGGCGAGCGGCAGCAGTATCCACCAGGCGCGCACGCCCTTCTGCACGAGAAGCGCGAATCCGGCGAGAGGCAGCAGCGCGAGGGCGAGCCACGGGAAGCTGATCGAGTCGGTGTAGAACGTCGCGATGATGGTGATCGCGATCAGGTCGTCGATGATCGCGAGCGTCAGCAGGAAGACGCGGAGCGCGGGTGGGAGGAACCTGCCGACCACGGCGATCACCGCCACCGCGAAGGCGATGTCCGTCGCGGTCGGGATGGCCCAGCCGCGCAGGGCGTCACCGTCACCCGCGTTGAGCACGGCGAAGATGACCGCGGGGACGATCACGCCGCCGACCGCCGCGGCGATCGGCAGGGCCGCCTGGCGGGGGTCGCGCAGGCGGCCGGTCACGAACTCCTCCTTGAGTTCGAGCCCGACGACGAAGAAGAAGACGGCCAGCAGACCGTCGGCGGCCCAGGCCCCGACGCTGAGATCGAGATGCAGCTCGGGGATGCCGAAGGTGAAGTCGCGAACGGACTCGTACCAGGACACCGCGGGAGTGTTGGCGAGGATCAGTGCGGCGACGGTCGCCGCGAGAAGCAACGAGCCGCCGAGCACATCGCTGCGGGCGTTGGAGCGGATGCCCCGCCACAGCTCATGCGGAGCGAGACGCAGACGCGGACGGGGGCGGACAGGAGAAGCGGACATGATGAAGAACCTCGCGCGGGAGAAGGAGTGGACGGCGCGGACGACCGCAGCCCCATCGAGGCGCGGTCTAGGTGCGTGGCGGCGGGCAGCCGGCGATCTCGCCGTGCGAGAGGGTGCCCCAGACGCTGGTCCATCCGTTCGTGCCGGGGTGCAGCACGACGCGCATCCATTCCCTCATCGGGGTCGCCGAGCGCAGCTCATGCGGAGCGCGCGTCGAGCCGGCGATCGAGAGGGCCATGCGTCCAGCCTATCGGGGGTCTCCGGAGCATCCGCCGGGAAAGCCGTTCGTCCGCCGGCCGCACCGTGCGGATGGCTGGCGATCCGCCGGGTCGGCGGACGGATCCCGGGGATCTCGCCCGCCGAGCGGATATCGGCCAGCCGAATGGCCTGCGGATGGCCGGCCGGATGGCGTCATCAGACAGTCGGAACGGCTCTGACCCGGTTGTTCCGCGAGTTGTGCTCGAGTTCGACGAGACCCAGGGCCTCGAGGAGCGGCGGAAGGTACATTCCGAAGCGACCCCGATAGCCCTTGCGCTGGCCGTACCATCCGCCGACGGGGTTCTCCTCCGACCTTCCCCACGCCTCGACGGTGTCGGGCGCCGGCTCCTTCTTCTCGTCGGCGGCTCCGAGAGCGACCCAGTCCGCTCGCCGCAGCAGCTCTGCGTGCAGATCGTCGATCGCGGATGCGAGATAGGTGAGCCTCGTCGACCCGACCTGGCAGATCAGGAGCGCCGGCTCGCTCTCGTCATCGCGGTGGATCGTGTACTCGGACGACAAGGGCGCCGTCTTCAGCCTCCACGGATCTGCGGGAGTTCCCGCGCCCGACCAGTGCTGCTCAGTCATACCGCGCCTCGTCTCTCTCACATGCCCGGGATCTCGAGCATCTCCAGTATCTCGATCGTCCCGCCCCACGCGCGATGGGGGTGCTCGGCGAGGACGGCCGTGATGCCCGCCTCGTCATCCGCCTGCATGATCGAGTAGCCGCCGATGAACGAGCCCGCCTCACCACCCGCGATGCTCTGCGTGGGGGAACCGAGGTCGACGATCGCGTCGCCCGCTCGCTCGGCCCAACCCATCCACGCCTTCATCGACTCGGCGCCCGATTCGGGATCCGCCGTCGCCATCTGCTCGGCGGCGCTCACTGCCGAACGGTACAGAACCAGGAACGTGCTCATCGTGGACCTCTTCGTGTCTCGGCGAGCGCTGACTGCGTTCACCCTTCACCGAGAGAGACCCACTCAGTCGCGGATCATGACGCGGGGGCCACCCCGTCGGGTGGAGAACTCCCCCTCGGGAGGACATCTCAGCCCGAAACCTCCGCCCCACGCCGAGAACTCCGCCAGGGTGGTGGGAGACAGGGAGGCAGGGTGGTGGGAGGCAGGGTGGTGGGAGGCAGGGTGGTGGGAGGCAGGGTGGCAGGGTGGTGGGAGGCGGGGTGGCAGGGTGGTGGGAGGCGGGGAGGCGGGCGCGGTCGGCCCTCAGCCCTGGTCGTGCGGCAGCGAGTGGAAACGACGGTCGAGGTAGACGAGCGGACGCCCCTGCTGACCCAGCAGCACCTCGTCGACCTCGGCGATCACGACGGTCGACGATCCGACCGCCACCGTGGTCATCGGGTGGCAGCGCATCGCGACCCTCGCCTCCGCGAGGTACGGCTCACCGGTGGGCAGCACGCTCCAGCCCTGGTCGGGTGTGAACCGCTCGGCTCCGCTCACGGCGAAGCTCTGCGCCAGGGCCGAATGCTCGTCGTCGATGAGGTGCACCACGAAGGTGTCGGACGAGAGGATGGCGCCCGCGCTGCCGGTGGCTCTCGTCACCGAGAACACGATCGCGGCGGGGTCGACGGCGACCGACGCGACGCTGGATGCCGTGAGGCCCACCGGACCGTCGGGCGTCGTCGCGGTGATGATCGCGACGCCGGCGGGGTGCGCGCGGAACGCTGCCTTGAGTCCTTCACCCACCGCAGAGGGCACGGGTGCTGCGGGGTGCTGCGGACTGGTCATTCGTGTGCCTCCTGGGGCGGAAGTGCGGTGACGAGCGGATGGTCGTGCGCGATCATCCCGAGCTTCGCCGCGCCTCCGGGCGAGCCGATCTCGTCGAAGAACTCGACGTTGGCCTTGTAGTAGTCCTGCCATTCTTCCGGCAGATCGTCTTCGTAGTAGATCGCCTCGACCGGGCACACCGGCTCGCACGCGCCGCAGTCGACGCACTCGTCCGGGTGGATGTACAACGAGCGTTCACCCTCATAGATGCAGTCAACGGGACACTCGTCGATGCACGCACGGTCCTTGACATCGACGCACGGAAGGGCGATCACGTACGTCACAGAGCGGCCACCACAGGAGTGAGCAGGATTCGAAGCACGGATGCCACGCTAAAACCTCAAGTACACTTGAGGTCAAATCGAGGGAGGTCGTCGATGGACGGCGAGAGCGAGTCCGATCGCACGGTGCACGGCCCCGACGAGCCGCTCACGATCGGCGAGATGAGCAGACGCACGGGCGTCGCTCCCTCGGCGCTGCACTTCTACGAGAGCCTCGGACTCATCGCCTCGACGCGCTCGCCCGGCAATCAGCGGCGCTACGCCCGGCACATGCTGCGACGAGTCTCGCTCATCACGGTCGCCAAGCGCCTCGGCATCCCGCTCGCCGACGTCCAGGAGGCATTCGGCGGCGTTCCGCTCACGGAGACCCCCAGCCATGCCGACTGGCAGCGCGCGTCACGCCGCTGGAAACGCGTGCTCGAGCGACGACGCGAGGGCATCGAACGTCTCGAACGCGAGCTCACCGGCTGCATCGGATGCGGCTGCCTGTCGATGAAGGCGTGCGGGCTGCTCAACCCCGACGACGCCCTCGGCAGCCAGGGCGCCGGCCCGCAGCGCCTGCAGGACTGAGGCCGACAGCACCCGGCACCGACAGCACCCGACGCGACGCAGCGGCTACGAGACCGTGAACCCCGCACTGAGGAGCACCTCGTCGCGGGAGCTCGGGCCCACGAGCAGCGCGAACCCGCCCGGCTCGACACGACGGATGCCGGCGGCGTCGACGATCGTGCAGTCGGCGACCGGCAGCTCCAGGTCGACGCGGCGGCTCTCCCCCGGAGCGAGATCCACCTGGCGGTAGGTCTTGAGCTCCTTGTCGGTCCAGCTGACGCTCGTCACGGCATCCCGCACGTACACCTGCACGGTCTCGCGCACCGGCCGCGATCCGGTGTTCGCGACCGTCACCGTTCCGACGATCGTGTCGTCCACCCCCAGGTCGGCGGACGACAGCGTCAGATCGGAGTACGCGACGGTCGAGTACGACAGCCCCTCGCCGAAGGCCCAGGCGGGCGACTGCGTGAGGTCGGCATAGCGGTCGCCGTGCTGGCCGCGGATCTGGTTGTAGTAGGTCGGCTGCTGGCCGACGTGCCGCGCGAACGAGATCGGCAGCCGCCCGGACGGCTCGATCGCACCCGTGACGAGCTCGGCGAGCGCACGGCCGCCCTGCATGCCGGGGTTCGCCGCCCAGATCACGGCAGCGGCCTTCGACACGGATGCCGGCATCACGAGCGGCTTCGACGCGAGCAGCACCACCACCACGGGCTTCCCCGTGGCGATGAGGGCGTCGAGCATCGCGTTCTGTCCGCCGACGAGCTCGAGCGTCGCGGTCGATCGCCCCTCGCCGACGAGCTCGATGCGGTCTCCGACGACCGCCACCACCACATCGGATGCCGCTGCGGCAGCGACCGCCTCGGCGATCAGCGTCTCATCGGGCGCCGCGGGCACCACGACCGCGGGGCGGGGCTGTCCGTCGGGGAACTTCGCTCCTCGGGGGTCGTCCTCGAGGGTGAGGATGTCGGCGCCTCTCGCGTGCGTCACCGACCATCCGCCGACCCCTGACAGGCCGTCGAGGACCGTCGTGATCATCTCCCGCGGCTGGCCGTCGAGCCAGCCGGCCTGACCCGACCCTCCTGCCCAGTCGCCGAGCTGGGTCTGCGCGTCGTCGGCCAGCGGCCCCACCACGGCGACCTTGAGCGGTGCCGCAGCATCGAGCGGCAGCAGCCCGTCGTTCTCGAGCAGCACGAGCGAGCGCCGCGCGGTCTCGAGGTTGAGGCCCGCATGTGCCGCGCTGCCGACCACGGCATCCGCGTCCTCGTCGGGCAGGCGGGGGTCCTCGAAGAGTCCGAGCTCGAACTTCAGGGTGAGGATGCGGGCTACGGCGACGTCGAACGCATCCTCTGTGAGGAGACCGCGCGCGACGGCATCCAGCGCTCCCTCGAAGAACCCGGGGGTGTTCATGACCATGTCGTTGCCGGCCGTGACGGCCGCCGCCGACGCATGCGTGTAGTCGGGCTGCACGTGCTGCTCCCACACCATGCGGCCGACGTTGTCCCAGTCGGTGATGAGCGTGCCGGTGTAACCCCACTCGCCGCGCAGCACGTCGCTGAGCAGCCAGTCGTTGACGGTGATCGGCACGCCGTCGGTCGTCTGATATCCGAGCATGAACGTGCGGCAGCCCTCACGGGCGACGCGCTCGAACGGGGGCAGGAACCATGACCGCAGCTTGCGCCGCGAGATGTCGGCCTCGCTGGCATCCCGCCCGCCCTGCGTCTCGGAGTAGCCCGCGAAGTGCTTCGCCGTGGCGAGGATCGCCGTGCGGTCGGAGAGCCCCGAGCCCTGGTAGCCCCGCACCATCGCCGATGCGAGCTCCCCGATCAGGAACGGATCCTCCCCGAAGGTCTCGCCGATGCGTCCCCACCGCAGGTCGCGCGCGATGCACAGCACCGGCGAGAACGTCCAGTGGATGCCGGTCGCGGCGACCTCGATCGCGGTGGCCCTGGCGACCTTCTCGACCAGCTCCGCGTCCCACGTGGCGGCCATGCCGAGCTGCGTCGGGTAGATCGTCGCGCCCGGCCAGAACGAGTGGCCGTGGATGCAGTCCTCGCCGACCAGCAGCGGGATGCGCAGCCGGGTGCGGGAGGTCAGGTCGGCAGCCTGCAGGATGCGCTCGGGCGAGGTGTGCAGGATCGATCCGACGTGGCGGCGGAGGACGTGGTCCTCCAGGTCGTCGCGGGCGTCGAGCTGCAGCATCTGCCCGACCTTCTCCTCCACGGTCATGCGGTCGAGGAGGTCCGACACCCGTGCCGCGATCGGCAGTTCGGGGTCGAGGTAGGGAAGGGAGTCGAGGGCGGTCGGGGAGTCGGTCAGCGTCTGAGAGGTCATCACTTCGTGTTCTGGATATTCGTGTTCTGTGTCGTCGTATGGTTCGTCGGGATGCTGCGCACGGCCGTCACCGGGTCGTTCACGTTCAGGCCCTTCTTCTTCATCGCCCGAGCGCGCTCGCCCGCCGACCGCAGCCGCGGGTTGACGTACTCGTCGATGCCGAAGTTGATGAGCGACAGCGCGACGCCGATGATGGCGATGCAGAGCCCCGCAGGGACGTACCACCACCACAGCCGGGGGAAGGCGCCGTTCTGCTGTGCCCAGAACAGGATCGTCCCCCAGTTGAGGTTGCTCACCGGGATGACCCCGATGAACGCGAGGGTCGTGAGCCCGAGGATCGCCGCGGTCACCGTTCCCACGAAGCTCGACGCGATGAGCGCCATGAGGTTCGGGAGCATCTCGACCGTGATGATGCGGCGCAGCGGCTCGCCGTTGGCGCGGGCGGCCTGGATGAAGTCCCGGTTGCGCAGCGACATCGTCTGCGCGCGGAGCACGCGCGCACCCCAGGCCCAGCCGGTGAGCCCGAGCACCGCGGCGATCACGATGAGGGGCGGGTTCTCGAACTGCGAGGCCACGATGATGATCAGCGGGATGCCGGGGATCACCAGGAACACGTTCGTCAGTGCCGAGAGCGATTCGCTCTTCCACCCGCGCACGTAGCCGGAGATCACGCCGATCGTGATGGCGATGAGCGTGGCGATGATCGCCGAGAGGAAGCCGACGACGACCACGCCGCGGGTGCCGAAGATGATCTGGCTGAGCACGTCCTCCCCCATGTGGGTCGTGCCGAGCCAGTGCTCCCAGGAGGGCGGCTGCCGCAGCGCGGAGCGGTCCTTCTGCGTGGGGCCGTAGGGGGCGAGCAGCGGCGCGAAGATCGCGACGAGCACGAAGACCCCGAGGATGATGAGGCCGGCGATCGACTTCGGGTTGCGGAACATCGCGAACGCCTGGACGAGCTGCGACCAGAAGGTCTTGCGCGGGGGCCCGGCATCCGTCGCCGTGCGGAACGTCGCCGTCTCCGGCATCCCGGTCGCGATCGCGCGGCCGTCGGGAGCGGTGGTGTCTGTCGAGGTGGGGACGCTCATGTCAGGCCTCCGTCTGGCGCGTGCGCGGGTCGAGGTATGCGTAGACGATGTCGGCGAGGATGTTCGCGATCAGCACCGACAGGGTGATCACGAGGAACACGCCCTGCATGAGCGCGAAGTCCTTCGCGTTCGTCGCGTCGAGCAGGAGCTTGCCGACACCCGGGTAGCTGAAGACCATCTCCATGACGATCGTGCCGCCGACGATGAATCCGATCGACAGGGCGAAGCTCTGGATCTGCGGCAGCACCGCGTTGCGGGCGGCGTACGCCCAGAGCACCCGTCTGTTCGGCATGCCCTTGGCCTGCGCGACGGTGATGTAGTCCTCGTCGAGCACGGTGAGCATCATGTTGCGCATGCCCAGCATCCAGCCGCCGAGCGACGCGATGATGATGGTGACCGCGGGGAGCGTGCCGTGCATGATCACCTGGCCGATGAAGTCCAGACTCCACTCGGGCGACTGCCCCTTGTCGTAGGCGTGCGACGACGGGAACCACTTCAGCGTCGACGAGAAGACGGCGATCGCGATGAGACCCAGCCAGAAGTACGGGATGGTGTTGAAGAACGTCGTGATCGGGATGAGCGCGTCGAGTCTGCTGCCGCGCCTCCATCCGACGATCGCCCCGCCCACGGTGCCGAGGGCGAAGGAGATGATCGTCGCGAGTCCCACGAGCCCGAGCGTCCACGGCAGCGCGGCGGCGAGCACCTCGGCCACCGGTCGCAGGCCGTGCAGCGTCGAGATGCCGAGGTCGCCGCGCAGCAGCGTGCCCCAGTAGTCGAGGTACTGCTGCCACAGGGACTTGTCGGAGTCGATCCCCAGGAGGATCCGGAGCGAGTCCGCGGCCTCCGGACTGATGTTGCGGTTGCGGGCCAGGTACGAGCTGACCGCGTCGCCCTTCATGAACCGCGGAAGGAAGAAGTTGATCGTGATCGCGGCCCAGAGGGTGAAGAGGTAGAAGCCCGCACGGCCGGCGAAGAACCGCCACGGCACGAGCTTCCGCCCGGCGCGCACGGCGGTCGCGGTCGTGCCGACCTCGAGGGCGTCCGGCCGCTCGTCCTCGACGAGCGGGAGCTGTGGGGATGCGGTGGTCACAGTGCACCTCCGTGCGTTCCGGCCGTCGCGAAGTGCTGGTCGGGGTCGGGAGACGCCGCCCGCAATTCGCGCGTATAGGGGTCCTGCGGGTTGAGGATCACGTCGTCGGCGTCGCCGTGCTCCACCACGCGACCCTGGTTGAGCACCATGATCTCGTCGCTGAAGTGGCGGGCCGTCGCGAGGTCGTGGGTGATGTAGAGCACACCGAGCCCCTCCTCCCGCTGCAGTTCGGCGAGCAGGTTCAGCACGCCGAGACGGATCGAGACGTCGAGCATCGACACCGGCTCGTCGGCGACGAGCAGAGAGGGGCGGGATGCGAGAGCGCGGGCGATCGCGACGCGCTGCCGCTGGCCGCCGGAGAGCTCGTGCGGACGGCGGTCGATCACGGCATCCGCGTCGAGTCGCACCCTCTCGAGGAGCCGTCGCACCTCGGCGTCGGTCTCCTTCTTCGGCACCACGTCGTCGAGGCGGATCGGCCGCTCCAGGTGGTAGCGGATCGAGTGGTACGGGTTGAGCGACGCGAACGGGTCCTGGAAGACCATGCGCAGCTGCTGGCGGTACGCCCGGAGACCCCTGCCGCGGCGTGGGATGGGCTTTCCGTCGAGGCGCACCTCTCCGCTGGTGGGCGTCTCGAGCTGGGTGAGGATCTTCGCGATCGTCGACTTGCCGCTGCCGGACTGTCCGACAAGGCCCAGCGTCCGGCCGGAGGTCAGGGTGAAGCTCACGTCGTCGAGGGCCTTGAGCTGGCCGGCTCCTCGCACGTTGTAGACCTTGGTGACGCCGGAGAATTCGAGAGTCGTCATCGGGTCAGCACTCCTCTCTCGCCGGTCAGGCGCGGGAAAGACGACAGCAGCGTCGCGGTGTAGTCGTGCTGCGGGTCGCGCCAGAGCTGCTCGGCGGATGCGAGCTCGACGATCTCGCCCGCTCGCATGATGGCGATCCGGTCGCTGATCTCGAGCAGCAGCGGGAGGTCGTGCGTGATGAAGATGACCGAGAACCCGAACTCGTGGCGCAGCTGCGAGATCTGGCTGAGGATCTCGCGCTGAACGAGCACGTCGAGCGCCGTGGTCGGCTCGTCCATCACCATGAGCTGCGGGCGCAGGGCCAGCGCCATGGCGATCATGACGCGCTGGCGCATTCCGCCCGACAGCTCGTGCGGGAAGGAGCGCAGACGCTGCCTCCCCACCTTGACGATCTCCAGGAGCTCCTCGGCCTCGGCCCGGCGCTGACGACGGTTCATGTCGGGGCGGTGGATCTCGAACACGTCCTCGAGCTGGGAGCCGATGGTCGCCACCGGGTTCAGCGCGTTCATCGCCCCCTGGAACACCATCGACACCTTGTCCCACCGGAAGCGCTGCATCGCCTCGACGTCGAGGGCGTTGACGTCGACGTCGACACCGGACGCATCGTGGAAGGTGACGCTGCCGCCGGCGATCACCGCCGGCGCTCGCAGCAGACGCTGGATGCCGTACGCGAGGGTGGTCTTGCCGCATCCGCTCTCTCCGGCGAGGCCGAGGATCTCGCCGCGCTGCAGTTCGAGCGTCACGTTCCTCACCGCCTCGACGGGCGGATCGACGTCGTACACGACCGAGAAGTCGCGCACGCTGAGGAGGGGTTCTGACATGAGGTGTCCTTCGTCGGGGGCGTGTCGTCTGGGTCCTCCGGTCCTCGCTCGGCGACCGGGAGGGAGGCCCCCGGTCGCCGAGCGAGCGAAGCGAGACGAGACGCGGTGCGCTTACTCGGCCGGCTTCAGCTTCGTGAGGATCATCACGATGTTCTGCTGCGTCGGGTCGCCCGATGCGTACGGGTCTTCCTCCGACGGCCATCCGACGTAGTTGCGCGTGTTGAACTCGCCGAGCAGCGGGTGCGCGCCGAGCGGGATCGCGGGGACCTGGTCGACGAACATCGTCTGCAGCGTCTGCATGGCCGCCGTGCGCTCCTCGTCGGACGAGGCGTTGGCGTAGGTGTTCAGCGCCTCGGTCGCCGCCGGGTCCTCGAAACGGCCGAAGTTGAATCCGGCGATCCCCTCGGGGGAGATCCAGCGCGGGTCCATCGTCGACGTGTAGAGGCCGTACGCCGTGCCGCTGTCCTCGAGCCAGTGGATGATGGCCGAGAACGTGCCCTCGTCGCGGGGCCCCGCCCAGCCGCCCCAGTCGGGCATGTCGATCTTGACCTCGGCGCCGATCGACTCCGAGATGTCCTCGGCGATGAGCTCCTGCGCCGTGTTCCAGTCGCTCCAGCCCGAGGGCACCGAGAGGGTGAACGACACGGGCGTGCCGTCGGGGTCGATCAGAGCGTCGCCGTCCCACGTGTATCCGGCCGAGGTGAGCAGCTCGCGCGCCTTATCGGCGTCGACCGAGTACTCCTGGCCCTGGAAGTCGGGCTGGATCTCGTCCTCGAGGATCGACGAGAGTCCGGTCACCGACCAGACGGGCTCGCTCGCGCCCTCACGCGCGATGTCGACGTAGGCGTCGCGGTCGATCACCCAGGCCAGCGCCTGACGGAACGCGACGTCGTCGAACGGCTTCTCGTGCAGGTTCATGAAGAGCGTCGCGGAGCCGGTGGTCGGAGCGACGTAGAACTTGTTGTGCTCGGGGTCGGCGTCGAGGAACTGCTCCTGGATCTGCGGGATGAACGCCTGCGCCCAGTCGGCCTCGCCCTGCGAGAGCGCCGTGGTGAGGGCGGTGTTGTCGCCGTACGACACGTAGTGCAGCTCGGGCACGGCGAGGTCGCCGCCCCAGTAGTCGTCGCGGGCCTCGAGGGTGACCGACTCGGTCGACCAGTTCGACAGCGCGTAGGGGCCGGTTCCGACGAGGTCGTCGCCCTTGACGGGGTCGGTGGCCGGCTCGTCGAGGTTCTCCCAGATGTGCTTCGGGACGATCGGCACGTGCAGCACGCGAGCCTGGTTGACGTACTTCGACTCCGCGAAGGTCAGGGTCACGGCGTCGCCGTCGACGGTCGCCCCCTCGAACTTGAGGCCGGCGGTGTCGAGTGCGGGCGTGGAGACGAGCTCGTACGTGAAGACGATGTCGTCGGCGGTGAAGGGCTCGCCGTCGCTCCAGGTGACGTCCTTGCGGGGGACGACGGTGACGGCGGTGTAGTCGTCGTTCCACTCGATGCTCTCGGCGAGCCAGGGGGTGACCTCGCGCTCGCCGGTCTGGTTCACGAGGCCGAGGGTCTCGAAGATGACCTTGCCGTAGCCGTACTTCGACGCTGAGGAATCGCCGACGAACGGGTTGTTCGACTCGGTGGTGATGGCGCCGTCGGGCTTGGCGATGGTGAGTGCGGCACCGCCGTCGCCGCCGCTTTCGCCGGATCCGCCGGCTGCGCATCCGGCGAGCACCGAGATGCTGAGTGCGGAGACCGCCGCGACGGCGATCAGGGACTTTCTGAGCTTCATTGCTTCTCCTTGGGGGCACGGGTCGTTGTGCTGTGAGCGCTCCGGAGGCTCGGGCATCCGATGCGATTTGCTTACTGGCGAGAAAGTAAGCTGGTGCGAGGTTACCCGTCAGTAAGTAGAGTTGGCAAGTACGATCCGATGCAGGATCGACGCCGACCCGTTCGAGAGCCCGTGCAGGTGAGGAGGGACCATGTCGAAGCATGCCGTCGCGCCGGTGAACGTGCGCCCCGCCACCCGCGAGAAACGCGAGCAGATCCTCAAGGCGGCCGTCGAGATCTTCGGCAACAAGGGCTCGACGAACGGCACCCTCGCCGACGTCGCCGAGCAGGTCGGGATCACCCACGCCGGAGTCCTCCACCACTTCGGCTCGAAGCAGAAGCTCCTCCTCGAAGTGCTCGCGTACCGCGATCAGGCCGACGTCGCCGAACTCGCCGAGAAGCACATCCCCGGGGGGCCCGAGCTCTTCATGCACCTCGTGCGCACGGCGATCGCGAACGAGTCCCGGCCGGGCATCGTGCAGGCGTACACCGTCCTGTCGTCGGAGTCGGTGACCGACAACCACCCCGGTCGCGAGTACTTCGAGGAGCGCTATACGACTCTTCGACGCGAGGTCACCGAGGCGTTCCACGAGCTGTGCGCGCAGCAGGGCGTGACCGAACCCGACACGATCGCGACCGCGGCGGCCAGCATCCTCGCCGTCATGGACGGTCTGCAGCTGCAGTGGCTGCTGCACCGCGACGTGTTCGACCTGGGCGAGGCGAGCGAGTTCGCGATCCGTGCGATCGTCAACGGCGTGCTGCACCCCGGACCCGCGCTGGAGTCGTACACCCGCGACTAGGCTCGGGGCCATGACGATCGACCTCGAAGCGCTCTACATCGACCTGCACCAGCATCCGGAGCTCTCGTTCCAGGAGACGCGCACGGCGAGCATCGCAGCCGGGCACCTGCGGGATCTCGGGCTCGAGGTGCACGAGGGCGTCGGAGTCACGGGCGTCGTCGGCGTGCTGCGGAACGGCGACGGCCCCGTCGTCTGGGCGCGCGCCGACATGGATGCCCTTCCCGTCGCGGAGCTCACCGGACTCGCCTACGCCAGCACCGCCACCGGCATCGACCCCTCCGGCAACACCGTGCCCGTCATGCACGCGTGCGGGCACGACATGCACGTCACCGCCATGATCGGCGCCGTCGAGAGGCTCGTGGCAGAACGGTCGGAGTGGTCCGGGACCCTGGTCGTGCTCATCCAGCCGGCCGAGGAGTACGGCGCCGGCTCCAGAGCCATGCTCGACGACGGACTGCGGGATCTCGTACCGCACCCCGACATCGTGCTGGGGCAGCACGTCACCCCGCTGCCCGCCGGAACGATCGGCGTCCGCCCCGGCACGCAGATGGCGGCATCCGACGGTCTCACCGTCACCCTGCACGGCCGCGGCGGTCACGGCTCGCGCCCGCACTCGACGATCGACCCCGTCGTGATGGCGGCGGCGACCGTCATGCGCCTGCAGACCATCACGTCGCGCGAGGTCGACCCGCGCGACGTGGCCGTCGTGACGGTCGGCTCGATCCACGCCGGACTCAAGAACAACATCATCCCGGCCGAGGCCAAGCTCGAGCTCAGCCTCCGCTACCCGAACGACGAGATGCGCGACAGGGTGCTCGCGAGTGTCGAGCGGATCGTGCGGGCCGAGGCCGCGGCATCCGGAGCCGAGCGCGAGCCCGAGATCCGCACCGACCACACCCTGCCGCCCACGATCAACGACGCGGATGCGACCGCCCGTGTCACCTCGGCGCTGCAGCGCGCGCTGGGCGAGGCGTCGGTCGTCGACCCCGGGATGTTCACGGGCAGTGAGGACGTCTCGTGGTTCGCCCGCGACACCGGTGCGCCGCTCGTCTTCTGGTTCTGGGGCGGCGTCGACCCCGAGAGGTTCGCGGCGGCGATGGCGGCGGGCACGCTCGACAAGGACGTGCCGACCAACCACTCCCCCTACTTCGCGCCGGAGATCCACCCGACGATCGAGGTCGGGGTCACCGCACTGTCGGCCGCGGCGCGGGAGTTCCTGGGCTGAGGCTCGCCCGGCGCTGTGGGCGCGCCCGGTTCCCCGTGCACAATTCAGCATGAACGGCGGCATCCGGGCCGGAACGGCGCTCCGCGCGCGCGGAACGGGCGTTCTCTGCTGAATCGTGCACGCCGATGGCGGCGCATCTCAGCCGCCGAAGGCGGCGCATCTCAGCCGCCGATGGCGTTCATTCCGCGAGCCGGCTGCAGGAACGACGGGTCGTTGATCGCGTGACCCGGCAGCTTGCCGTGCACACAGGAGCGCAGCATGGCCGCAATCCCCTCGGCGCGGTGACCGGGTGCGGATGCCGGATCGCCGCGCAGCACGCCGATCAGGTCGTACTCGGAGTTGGAGAACAGGCAGTTGCGCAGCTGTCCGTCGGCCGTCAGCCGCAGCCGATCGCACGCGCCGCAGAACGGAGCGGTGACCGAGGCGATCACGCCGACCTCGTGGGGTCCGCCGTCGATGCGCCACTTCTCCGCAGGCGCTCCACCGCGTCCGGGGACGGGCTCGAGGGTCCACCGCGCGGCGAGCTTCTCGAGGATCTCCTCGCGCGTCACCATCGAGGCGCGATCCCACGTGTGCCCGGCGTCGAGCGGCATCTGCTCGATGAATCGCAGCTGGGCACCGACCTCCATCGCGAACGCGACCAGGTCGGGCAGCTCGTCGTCGTTCACACCGCGCATCGCGACGGTGTTGAGCTTGAGCGGGCGGAGTTCGGATGCCGCCGCTGCCGCGATGCCCTCGAACACGTCGTCGATGCGGTCGCGCCGCGTGAGATCGGCGAAGCGCTGACGATCGACCGTGTCGATGCTTATGTTCAGGCGGGTCAGGCCTGCATCGATGAGGTCGGGGAGCTTCTTCGCGAGGCTGATCCCGTTCGTCGTCATCGCGACCTCGACGGGCCCGTCCTCACCCTGGATCCGTGAGATCCGCCGCACGACGTCGACGATGTCGGCCCGCAGCAGCGGTTCGCCACCGGTGAGACGGAACGTGCGGATGCCGAGCGAGGCCGCCACCTCGGCGACCTCCACGATCTCGTCGGTCGAGAGGATGCTGCTGCGCGCGAGCCACTCGTTGCCCTGCTCAGGCATGCAGTAGGTGCAGCGCAGCGAGCAGCGATCGGTGAGCGAGATCCGTAGGTCGCGGTGCACACGGCCGTGGGTGTCGACGAGGCCCTGCGAAGCGGGTGTGGGGGCGGCTGTCGCAGCATCCGCATGCGGGGCGCGGATGCCGATCACGACCGGAACGGCCGTCATCGCGCTTCCCCGGTCCCCGTCATGTTCCGAGACTACCGGCGCCCTCGGTACCGGGGCCCGCTCGCGCCCGACCACCGGCATATTGCCAGGTCGGGGGCGGGGTGGGCGGGGTGGGACGGTTCGTCCGGCTGGCGATTTCACGGATGGCGGGACGTGTGGCAGCATCCGTCCAGCCATCCGGGCATCCACCAGCCATCCGGACGGGAGGGACGAGGCGGCGGGCCGCATTCGGACGGGGTGGGCTGCATCCGGACGGGGTAGGCGGGGTGGGCGGACGGGGACGGTTCATCCGGCTGGCGATGTCACGGATGGCTGGACACACGGCAGCATCCGTCCAGCCATCCGGGAATCCGCCAGCCATCCGGACGGGGCCGGGTAGGAGGGACGGGACGGGTGGGAGGGACGAGGCGGGACGGGGCGGGGAGGGACGGGACGGGACCGGACGGGGCGGGGCGGGGAGGGACGGGACGGGAAGGGACGGGGGCGGTGACGCGGGACTCAGGCCGCGACGAAGCGCACAGCGGCGGGGTCGATGCGCAACCGGAGGCGATCCCCCGCGTCGATGCCCGCGGCCTCGGCGAGGGGCAGGTCGACGGCCCCACGGTGGGTGTGCACGCGCACGCCGGCGAGCGTCGGCTCGACGCGCGTGACGGACGCCTTCCACGAGTTCTCGTCAGCCCCCGGGACGACCCGCACATCGGACGGCCGGAACACCGCCGCGAGCGCGGTGCCCTCCGTCGCGGCGAGCGAGCGTGAGGCGGAATCGGCGCTGGTCAACGCCACGTCCCCGTCTCGCCACAGACCGCCGCCCGCCACGCCGAGAAGTCGGTTCACCCCCGCGATCGACGCGACGAAAGCGGATGCCGGGGCGGCGAGCACCTCGCGCACGGCGCCCTCCTGCGTGACCCGACCCGCCTCGATCACGACCAGGTCCTCGGCCAGCGCCACCGCGTCCGCAGCGTCGTGCGTGACGGCGATCGTCGTGGTCGACGCGAGTTGGTCGCGCAGCATCCGTCTGATGTCCCCCGCCGTCTCGGGGTCGAGGGCGACGAGCGGTTCGTCGAGGAGCACGACGCGGGGTGACGCGGCGAGCGCGCGAGCGACGGCGACGCGCTGCTGTTCTCCGCCGGACAGCTCATGCGGCATGCGGTCGCCGACCCCGGGGAGCCCGACCCGCTCGAGCCAGTCGTCTGCGCCTCTACGGGCCGCGCGGGCCTCGGCGCGTCCCGCGCGAGGACCGAAGGCGACGTTCTCGCGCACGGACAGATGCGGGAACAGTCGCGGCTTCTGTCCGAGCAGCACGATGCCCCGGTGCATCGGAGGAGTGCGGACGCGCGGCGACGCGACCCGGTCGACGATCCGCCCTTCGACGGCGATCTCTCCGTCGACGAGAGGCTCCAACCCGGCCAGCGCGTGCAGCAGCGTCGACTTGCCCGCCCCGCTCGGACCCATGATCGCGACGGTCGAACCGGTCGGCACCTGCAGCGCGACGTCGACGGCGAAATGCTCGCGAGGCACCACGATCCGCCCCCGCAGACCGTCGACCGCGCTCATCGGCCCACTCCCGGACGCCACCCGCGCACGAGCAGCAGCACGACGATCGCGGTGGCGAGCAGGAGGAGGGCGAGTGCGACGGCGGCGCCCTGAGACACCCCGGCACCGTTGAAAGCCGTGTAGATCGCGAGGGGCATGGTCTGCGTCACACCCGGGCGGTTGCCCGCGAAGAGCGCCGTGGCGCCGAACTCGCCGATCGCCCTGGCGAAGCAGAGCACCACGCCGGCGACGATGCCCGGGGCGGCGAGCGGCAGGGTGATGCGGCGCAGGATCGTCCAGCGCCCCGCGCCGAGCGCCGCAGCGGTGCGCTCGTACTCGACGCCGGACGTCCGCACCGCTCCCTCGACCGCCAGCACGAGGAACGGCAGCGCCACGAAGGTCTGCGCGAGCACCACCGCCGGGGTGCTGAACGAGATGCCGAGTCCTCCGAGCCACCCCGCGCGGCCGAAGAGGTACAGCAGCGCGACCCCGCCGACCATGGGCGGAAGCACGAGCGGAACAGTCACCGCCGCCCGGAGCACCGCCGCGAGTCGCGGGCCTGAGCGGGCGATGAACAGCGCGAGCGGAACACCGACGACGATGCACAGCAGCGTGGCGATGAGTCCCGTGCCCAGCGACAGGAGCAGCGCCGAGCGCGCCGCCTCGGAGGTCACGTCGGCGACGAACGTCGACCATTCGACACGGGCGATCAGGGCGGCCAGGGGCAGGATGAGGAAGGCGAGACCGATGAGCGCCGGGATCGCCAGCGCACGCGGCGCGTATCCCGTGTCGCGCGCGGCGCTCACGGAGCTCCGAAACCGTGGTCCGCGAGGATCGCCTGTCCCGCGTCGGACAGGACGAACGCGACGAAGGCCGCAGCCGCGTCGGGGTTCCGCGCGTCGTCGAGGGTCGCGATCGGGTAGTGGTTCACGACCTGGGCGGCAGCTGCGGGAACGATGACCTCGACGTCGTCGCGGTCGATCACATCCGTGGCGTAGACGAGACCTGCATCCGCCTCCCCGGTGGCGACCTTGGTCAGCACCGCGGTGACGTTCTGCTCGAGGCTCGCGGGGTCGACGCGCACGCCCTCCAGGTCGAGGAGTGTCGCCGATGCGGCGCCGCAGGGCACCTCGGGTGCGCACAGGATCGTGGTGACCTCGGCGAGGTCGGCGATCGTGCGCACGTCGGCGGGGTTGCCTGCCGGAACCGCGATGACGAGGGTGTTCGACGCGAACAGAGTGGACTCGTCCGTCAGCGCCGCCGCCTTCTGCATGCTCGCCTCGTCAGCGGCGGCGAAGACATCGGCGGGTGCGCCCTCGGCGAGCTGCGCGACGAGCGTCGACGAGCCGTCGTAGACGGAAGTGAACGCGGCACCGGGATGCGCCGCCGTGAAGGCCTCCCCGATCTCGTCGAAGGCATCGGCGAGCGAGGCGGCGGCATAGACCACGATCTCACCGCCTGTATCGCTGTCGGCGGTCGAGCCGGGCGCGGACGGCGCGGGCGAAACGCAGCCGCCGAGGGCGAGAGCGGCGAGGGTGACGGCGGCGACGGTGACGAACGTGCGGCGGAGGATGCGGTCCATGTCAGCCCTTCGGGACCTCGACGACGATCTGCGTCGCCTTGACGGATGCCGTCGCCGGCGACCCGACTTCGAGGTCGAGGTCGCGCACGGCCTCGGCGGACATGAGGGAGACCACGCGGTGCGGGCCTGCCTGGATGTCGACCTGGGCCATGACCCCGTCGATCTGCACCCTCGTCACGATCCCCGTGAAACGGTTGCGGGCACTGGAGCGCCCCTCGCCGGATGCCTTCGCCTCGGCCGCGAGCTCGATCGCCCGGGCGGCGAGTGCGTCTCCCGGGATCTCGGCGGGCACGGCATCCGTCACGGGGAGCACGCCCTGCTCGACCCATCGCCGTACGGTGTCGTCGCTGACCCCGAGGAGTTGGGCCGCACGGGCGATGCGATAGGCGTACATAGTGCGATTCTACCGCGAATGCGGGTTCAAGGCGCTCGTTTTCCCCGCGTATGCGGATGATCAACGCGCCGCACCCCTCGCGAGGCGACGGTCAGGCGTTCGGCGGACGCCATCCTCCGTCTTCGCGGACGGCCTCGGCGATCCGCCGGGTGATCTCCCGCAGCTGCCGCTTCTGCGGCGCCGTCAGGCGGTCGAGCACCAGCTGATGCACGAGCTGCGCATGTCCCGGCGATGCCTGATCGACCTTGGCGCGACCGCTGTCGGTGAGGATCGCGAGCGTGAAGCGTCCGTCGGCCGGGTCGGCGGCGCGCCGCATCCAGCCGCGCGCCTCGAGACGGGTGGCGGCCCGCGACAGGCGCGAGAGCGAGCTGTTGGCGTACGAAGAGAGCACACTCATCCGCAGCGTGCCCGCGTCGGCGCGCGCGAGGGCGTAAAGGACGCCGTACTCGAAGTGGGTGAGCTGCGCGTCGCGTTGCAGCTGGGTGTCGAGCGCGGCCGGCAGCCATTCGAGCATGATCGCGAGCGAGGCCCACGTCTCGAGATCGTCGCCCGACAACGGGGCGGTCGCGCCGGAGGTCGTCATGTTCCGAGCGTACCGGACCCCGCGCGATTTGACTTGATCAGGAAAGTGACATTCACTTGCTTGGGAAAGTCAATCGAAAGAGGGAACGATGGATCTCGAACTCACGGGCAAGCGCGCGTTCGTCAGCGGATCGACGCAGGGAATCGGTCTCGCGATCGCCGCAGGGCTCATCCGCGCCGGAGCCGCGGTGGTGATCAACGGGCGCGAGGAGGGTCGCGTCCGCGCGGTCGCCGATGAGCTGAGGCTTCTCTCACCCGGCGCCGATGTGCGAGGGATCGCTGCCGATTTCGCGGATGCAGGCCAGGTGGGGCGCCTCGTCGACGAGGTGGGTGAAGTCGACATCCTGGTCAACAACGTCGGCGTCTTCGATGTGCGGCCCTTCGGCGAGATCCCGGATGCCGAGTGGCAGCGGTACTTCGACGTGAACGTCATGAGCGGCGTGCGCCTGTCTCGGCGTGTGATCGACGGGATGCTGTCACGGGGCTGGGGGCGGATAATCTTCATCTCGAGCGAGTCCGGCGTGAACGTGCCGGCGGACATGACGCATTACGGCGTGACGAAGGCCGCGACGCTCGCGCTCGCGAACGGGCTCGCCAAGACGACCCGCGGCACCCGCGTCACGGTGAACAGCATCCTGGGCGGACCGACCTACTCCGAGGGGGTCGCCCAGGCCGTGGAGCAGATCGCGCAGGCGCAGGGCATGCCGGCATCCGACCTCAAGCGGGCCATCGCCGCCGGCAACACCACCTCGCTGCTGGAGCGCTTCATCGAGCCGGACGAGATCGCGCATCTCGCGCTCTATCTCGCCAGCCCCCGTTCCTCCGCCACGAACGGCGCAGCTCTGCGTGCGGATGGCGGAACGCTGACGACGACCCTCTGAGCGGCGCCCGTGCTCGCGGCATAGCCGGTCCCCGCCGCCCGGTCGCCCCGAACGTCGGACCACGGGCATACCCTGGGGCCATGCAGCCGCTCGTCGCCCCCGCGCCCTCGCTCGACCCGGCCGAACTCGTCCGCACCGCCAGACACGCCGTCCTCTCCGGCATCGGCGAGGAGGGTCAGCGACGTCTCTCCGCCGCCCGGGTCGCGGTCGTCGGAGCGGGCGGTATCGGCTCGCCCGTGCTGCTCGCGCTGGCCGCCGCCGGAGTGGGCACGATCACGGTGATCGACGACGACGTGGTCGAGCTCACGAACCTCCAGCGGCAGATCGCCCACCGCGTCGACGACATCGACACACCCAAGACCGGCTCGGCGGCGCGCGCGATCGCCGCCCTGGCCCCGGCGGCCCACGTCGTCGCGCACACCGCGCGGCTGGACGCGACGAACGCGCGCGAGCTGCTCGCCGACGCGGACATCGTCGTCGACACGAGCGACTCCTTCTCGACCAGGCGCGATGTCTCCGCGGCGACCGAGGCTCTCGGCATCCCCCTCGTCTGGGGCGCCGTGCAGGAGTGGCACGCGCAGGCCACGGTGTTCTGGTCGTCTCCGCCGGCAGGCCACGATCCGGTCGTGCTCGCCGACCTCTTCCCCCACGGCACCGAGGGCGAACCGCCCAGCTGCGCGCAGGTCGGCGTGCTGGGAGCGCTGTGCGTGCAGGTCGGAGGGATGCTGGCCAGCGAGGTCGTCAAGCTCGTCACGGGTGCCGGCGACCCCCTGCTCGGACGCCTCGCGATCATCGACGCGCTCAGCGCCAGACAGCACGAGGTCGAGATCCGGTCGGCGGTGGCGGCATGAGCGCCGCGCAGAGCCCCCGGCGCACGGTGGAGGAGCAGCTGGCCACGGTGCTGGATGCCGTGCGCACGCTGCCGCCCGAGATCCGCCCGCTCCGCGATGCCGCCTCGCGCACGCTCGCCGCACCCGCGATCGCGGCCCACGACATCCCTCTCTTCGACAACTCCGCGATGGACGGCTTCGCCGTACGCATGGCGGACGTCTCCTCGGCATCCGCCGACGCCCCCGTCACCCTGCACGTCGTCGCCGACCTGCCCGCCGGCGTCTCCGACGACCCGCCCCTCGAACCGGGTGAGGCCGCACGCATCATGACCGGATCCCCGACGCCGACCGCCGCCGACGCGATCGTCCCGTTCGAGGACACCGTCGGGGGCCTCGCCGACTCGCTCGGCGAGGTGAAGGTGCTGCGGGCGCCGACCGCATCGGGAGCCTTCATCCGCCGAAGCGGGGCCGACCTGAGAGCAGGAGATCCCGTCGTCCTCGCCGGCGAGCGCCTCGGCCCCTTCCAGCTGTCGGCCGCCGTCGCTGCCGGAGCGGACCCGGTGTCGGTCACTCGGGCACCACGCGTGGCGGTGGTCTCGACCGGCAGCGAGCTGCTCGCCCCGGGCGACCCCGCGACCCGCGGGCGCATCCCCGACTCGAACGGCCCACTGCTCGAGCTGCTGGTCGCCGAGGCGGATGCCGAGATCGTGCTCGTGGCCCGCGTCGCGGACGACGCCGAGGCCGTGCGCTCGGCCACCGCGACGGCGGTCGAACGCGGCGCCGACGTGATCGTGTTCACCGGCGGGGTCAGTGCAGGCGCGTACGAGCCCGTCCGCGGCGCTTTCGACGGCGGCGGCGAGGTCGAGTTCGCGAGCGTGGCCATGCAGCCGGGCAAACCGCAGGCGTTCGGCGTGCTCGACTCCGGCACTCTCGTCTTCGGACTTCCGGGCAACCCGGTCAGTGTCGCGGTGTCGTTCGAGGTGTTCGTTCGCCCTGCCCTGCTCGCCCTGCAGGGCCGCGCCGAGATCCACCGCCCCCGGGCGACCTTCGTCGCGGATGCGGCGTGGACGACCCCACCCGGACGCCGTCAGTACCTGCCGGCGATCGTCGACCTGTCGGCCCGCACGGTGCGACCCGCGACGGCGGGAGGATCGGGGTCGCATCTCGCCGGCGGTCTCGCCCGCGCACACGCGTTCGCCGTCGTGCCCGCCGAGGTGGATGCCGTGGCCGTGGGCGACCCGATCGATGTCATGCTGGTCGGATGAGCTTCCCGCATCTCGACTCCGCCGGCCGTGCGCACATGGTCGATGTGACGGCCAAGCAGCCGACGGTGCGCACCGCGACCGCACGGGGCTTCGTCCGCTGCAGCGCCGATGTGATCGCCGCGCTGCGCGACGGCACCGCCCCCAAGGGCGACGTGCTCGCCGTCGCCCGCATCGCCGGCATCCAGGCAGCGAAGTCCACCGCCTCGCTCCTGCCTCTCGCGCACGTGATCGGCGTGCATCGCGCGAGCGTCGAGCTCGACGTCGTCGACGACGGCGTTCACGTCGAGGCGACCGTCGGCACCGCCGACCGCACGGGCGTGGAGATGGAGGCGCTGACCGCCGTGTCGGTGAGCGCACTCGCGATCGTCGACATGATCAAGGGCCTCGACCGCGCGGTCGTCATCGAGGACGTGCGCATCGTCGCGAAGTCGGGCGGACGCTCCGGAGACTGGGTGCGGCCGGGAGAAGAGCGGTGATCCGGGTCCGCTACTTCGCCGCCGCCGCCGAGGCCGCAGGAGTCGACGTCGAGGAACGCGACGAGCAGTCGCTCGATGAGCTGCGTGCGGCGGTCGTGGCGGAGCATCCGGCCCTCGCCGACATCCTGCCGCGCTGCGCCGTCATGGTCGACGGCGTCCGCAGCGACGACGACCGATCGCTCGCCGACGCGACGCTCATCGACGTCCTGCCACCCTTCGCCGGGGGCTGAGCGCCGCGGGTGTCCGGGGAGGCGTGCGCTTCGAGCGCTTCGCGCGCTTCGCGAGGCGATGTGCGCTTCGCAAGGCCTCGGATGCCGGAAACGGCCTCACGAGGCGTACTCGGCCTTGCAAGGCGCACGGCGTTCGGGCGCAGGTTCGGGGCGCAGGTGCGAGGCGCAGGGTGCGAGACGTGCGGAGTGCGAGGCGCGGAACGCACAGCGCTCGCGGTCCCTCAGCCGCCGATGCCCTTCCACGACGTCGAGCCGTCGGACTCGAGCTGACGCTTCCAGACCGGCAGCTCGCTCTTGATGTCCTCGATGATCGCGCGGCACACGTCGAACGCCTCTGCGCGATGCTCTGCGGCGACCGCGATCACGACGGCCGCGTCTCCCACCGCCAGGGCGCCGATGCGATGGCTCACCGCCACGACGACGCGGGCGTCGGCGACGGCATCCGATCCCGCCTTCTCGGCGATGCTCCGGAGCACGGACTCCGCGTCCGGATGGCCGCTGTACTCGAGACCGACCACGGGCGTCTGCGCGTCCGGATCGTTGTCGCGGACCCGGCCGATGAACGTCGTCACCCCGCCGAGCCTCGGGTCGTCGACAGCCGTCAGGTGCGCCTCGACGTCGAGCGGATGCTCCGAGATCGCAGCGATCTTCACCTCGTTCATGAGTGGTCTCCTCCGTCGGTCTGGTCCACCACGTGTCGGGCGACGGTCAGCACGACCGGCACACCCGATGCCACGGCCCGCGTCGAGCCGGGCAGGTTCACGATCAGCGCGCCGGCGGGATCCACGACGCCCGCCAGCCCCCGCGAGAGGATCGAGAGCGGAGTGTCGGCGAGACCGCTGCGTCGCAGCTCCTCGGCGAGACCCGGCACCTCGCGGGTGATGACCTGACGCGTCCCCTCCGGGGTCTGGTCACGCGGGCTCACACCGGTGCCCCCGGTCGTGACGATGAGCCGGATGCCTCGGGCGACGGCTCGACGCAGGGCGTCGGCGACGGAGTCGGCACCGTCAGGGACGACCTGCGCGTCGGGGCAGTGCCACCCGGCATCCCGCAGCAGTCCCACGGCGATCGGGCCGCCACGATCCTCCCGTTCGCCGGCGAAGGAGCGGTCCGAGACGGTGATCACGCACGCGGGGAGCGATGTCATGGCTCCACCCTAGGGGGCGGCGCGTCGCCGACCCCGACACGGATGCCGTGGCTCACGGATCAGGTGACTCTGACGAGCGAGCGTTGCCATCCCGATGAGCCGTTCGGCGCGATGGGAGCGCGCTCCTCGATCTGCAGGTCGCCGTTCTTGTTCGTCGCCCGCACCGCCACGTAGTGGGTTCCGGGGGTGGCGTCCCAGTCCACGAACCACTGCACCCAGGTGTCCTCGTTGATCGGGGCCGACAGCGTCGCCGGCATCCAGTCGCCCTCGTCGATCTTCACCTCGACCTTCTCGATGCCCACCGACTGGGCCCAGGCGACACCCGCGATCGGGATCTTGCCCGACGCGACAGCGGATCCGAGCTTGGGGGTGTCGATGCGCGAGGAGAACTTGATCGGAGCCTCGGCGCTGTAGCCGCGGGGCGTCCAGTACGCCTCGTCGTCGGCGAACGTCGTGACCTTGAGCTCGGTCAGCCACTTGGTCGCCGACACGTATCCGTACAGGCCGGGAACGACCATCCGCACCGGGAAGCCGTGTTCCAGCGGCAGCGGCTCGCCGTTCATGCCGACCGCGAGGATCGCGTCGAGGTTGTCGTCGGTCAGTGCCGAAAGGGGCGTGCTGGCGGTGTAGCCGTCGATGCTGCGAGAGAGCACCATGTCGGCGCCGGACTTCACGCCGGCCTTCTTCAGGACGTCGCGGAGGGGAACGCCCAGCCACATGGCGTTGCCGACCAGTTCGCCGCCGACCTCGTTCGAGACGCACGTCAGCGTGATCGCATACTCGTCGAGACCCATGTCGAGGATGTCCTGGAAGCTCATCTCCACCCGCTCGTCGACCATGCCGTCGATCACCAGCCGCCACGTCTCGGGGTCGATCGTGGGCACGGTCAGGGCGGTGTCGACGCGGTAGAAGTCCTTGTTCGGGGTGAAGAGCTTGCTGAGACCGGGGACGTCGAGCTCCGCGCCCTGCGGAACGGTCACCTTCGTGCGGGGCGACGGGAGCTTGAGGGCGTCGCGGATCGTCTCGACGGAGGACACCACCATGGTGGCGGCGCGCGAGGCGACGCCGACGATGACCGCAGACGCACCGGCGATACCCGCGAGGATGAAGAACTGGCGGCGGTCCATCGACTTCGCGGGCTTGTCGGACGCGCCCGGTGCGACATCCTTCACGGCGGGTGCCGCATCCGTGGGTGCCGCCCCCGCGGCCCCGGCCGCTCCCGTCTCCGTGACGGCCGCGGCCCCGGCCGCTCTCGACGACGCTCGCCAGGCACGAAGTCGCCGCGCCAGGACCACGATGATGACCGACCCCGCGACGGTGCCGATCACGGGGGGCAGGAACGCGAGCGGCGTGACACCGGCGCGAGTGACGATCGCGGCGGTCGAGAGGGCACCGGCGATGACCAGGGCGATCACGCCGAGCGGCGGGCGGACGAGCTGCAGCACTCCGGCGATCGCCGAGGCGATGACCACGGCGAGGCCGAGACCGATGAGCAGCGCGATCTTGTCGTACTCGCCGAAGGTCGCGATCGCGAACTCCTTGAACGGCTGCGGCACGATGTCGATGACGAATCCGCCGACGGCGAGGATCGGACTCGCTGCCCGCGCGAAGATCAGTGCGAACAGTTCGGCGGTCGCGAGGAAGACCGCGCCGCTGATCACGCCCGCGATCGCAGCCCAGAAGATGAAGTGGCCGCGCGTGCCGCTCGGCGTGTTCCGCTGTGACATGGTCTGCTCCTCGTTCGCCGACACCCGGTCAGGGATTGTTCGGAGCGGCGGCGGAATCGGATGCCGCGTCAGAGGGGACGGACGGTGATGGCCTCGCGTCCGTGCGACTGGCGGAGGGTGCGCATGCAGCGCGAGCAGAGGATCTCGACGGTGCGCGGGTGGTTCTCACCGCACACGCAGTCGACGGTCACGCGCCACTTCGCCTTACGTCCGCACGCCGCGTAGGCCTCGTCGTCGCCGTGGTCGCATTCGCAGAGCTGGCGTCCCCGATCGATGCCGACGAGCTCGTCGAGATCTGCTGCGTGCCCGGCATCCACGTCCGCGGGGCGGGATTCCATCGTTCTGGCCACCTGCCGATGGTGTCAGCCCGGCGCGGCAGCGCGCAACACGGTCAGTGCGTCGGCACCCCCGTACACAATTCAGCACGGATGGCCGGCACCCCGCTCTGCGGGCACCCGATCGCCCCGGAACGGCCGTTCTCTGCTGAATCCTGCACGCGGCACGACCGACACCGCAGACAGACCGGCCGGCGTCAGACCTGCACGATGTGCGGCGGGGGCGGCGGAGCGAACTGCCGCTGCGGAACGCCGTGCGCCTCGCGGTGCAGGCGCTCCATCCGGCTGTCCAGTTCCGCGGCGGCCTCGGCGGCATCGGTCAGGCTCTCGACGAGATGCGAGGGCACCTGATTCGAGAACTTGTAGTAGATCTTGTGCTCGAGACTCGCCCAGAAGTCCATCGCGATCGTGCGGAACTGCACCTCGACCGGCACCGACAGCGCCCCCGTCGAGAGGAACACGGGCACCTCGATGATCGCGTGCAGGCTCTTGTAGCCGTTCTCCTTCGGCGTCGCGATGTAGTCCTTCACCGTGCGCACCGTCACGTCATCCTGAGCCGTGAGCAGGTCGAACAGCCGATACACGTCGGCGACGAAGCTGCAGGTCACACGCACGCCGGCGATGTCGGTGATCTCCGACCGGATGCGCTCGAAGTCCGGCTCGGCGATGCCCTTGCGCGCGATCTTCTCGACGATGCTGTCGGGCGTCTTCAGCCTGCTCTTGACGTGCTCGATCGGGTTGTACGCGTGGTGGTGGGTGAACTCGTCGCGCAGGATCCCGATCTTGGTCTCGACCTCGCGCATCCCGAACTCGTACTCCCTCAGGAATCGCTGGAACTCGTCACGGAGCTCCCGAGTCTGCTGTATCGCGTCGTCGGTGACCTGGAGGGACGTCATGGATCCGACGTTATCCGTCCGTGATCGGAATGGGCTGTGGATCTGCGATGGGTCATGCCGCGTCGCGCAGGACGCGCATGACCCTTGACCCGCATCCGTGCCCGGTCTAGAACGGAGCACATGACCAGCGCAGGCGAGAAGTGGACAGAGGCGTACATCGAGGCATGGCGGTCGAACGACCCCGAGCAGATCGGGGCGCTCTTCACGGAGGACGCCCGGTACCTCACGAGCCCCGATGCGGAGCCGCGCGTCGGGAGGCAGGCGATCGTCGACGGCTGGCTCGAGGACCTCGACGACCCCGGCACCTGGACGTTCGAGTGGGCGATCCTCCACGAGCACGACGACTTCGTGGCGATCCAGGGTCGCACCGAGTATCCGGCCGAGCGCGACTACGTCAATCTCTGGATCGTGCGACTGGATGCCGAAGGCAGGGCGACGGAGTTCACCGAGTGGTACATGCCGCGTCGGCACACCGGGTGACACCCGGACCGAAAGGAGCCGACGGGGAGGCCGTGAGGATTCCGTAAGGGACCCGCATCCGCCCGTAGGGATTCCGTGAGGATCGCGTGAGGGAAGCGTCAGCGGGCGTAATGTCGCCCGACGTGTCAGACGAAACCCGCGCGAACACGGATGCTCCTCCGCTCGCCAAACGCATCCTCATCGGCGACCCGCTGACCAGCGAACAGGTCGACGATCAGCTGCTCCCCAAGAAGATGGCGCTGCCGATCTTCGCCTCCGACGCACTGAGCTCCGTGGCCTATGCGCCGCAGGAACTCGTGATGATCCTCCTCATCGGCGGACTCACCTTCCTCTCCTTCACACCCCTCGTCGCGGTCGCCGTCGTGGTGCTGCTCATCGTCGTGGTGCTCAGCTACCGGCAGCTGATCAAGGCCTACCCCTCGGGCGGAGGCGACTACGAGGTCGCGTCGAAGAACCTCGGCGAGATCCCCGGCGTCATCGTCGCCGCGGCGCTGCTCGTCGACTACGTGCTGACGGTCGCCGTGTCGGTGTCGTCCGGCGTCGACAACATCATCTCCGCCGTGCCCGGCCTCGACCCCCTGCGCGTCGAACTGGCGGTCGGCTTCGTGATCCTCATCATCATCGTGAACCTGCGGGGCGTGCGCGAGGCGTCGCTCGTCTTCGCGATCCCGACGTACGTGTTCATCGGCTCGGTGGGCTTCATGATCGTGACGGGCCTCTTCCGCACGTTCCTCGGCGACGCACCGGTGGCCTCGAGCGCGGAGTTCGCCGTGCACTCCGAGGACCTCGGCCAGGCCGCCGTGATCCTGCTGATCCTCCGGGCGTTCTCGAGCGGATGCTCGGCCCTCACGGGCGTCGAGGCCGTGTCGAACGGCGTCCCCGCGTTCCGCACGCCGAAGGTCCGCAACGCGCAGACGACCCTCGTGCTCATGGGGTCGATCGCCGCCTGCCTGTTCGCCGGTCTCACCGCTCTGGCGCTCGTCTCGGGCGTGCATTACGCCGAGAACCCCTGCGACCTCATCGGCTTCGACTGCTCGACCCCGCAGCCCAGCCTCATGGCGCAGATCGCGTCGGCGACGTTCGGCGGCGGCAGCATCCTGTTCTTCATCATCCAGGCGGCGACGGCGTGCGTGCTGCTGCTGGCGGCCAACACGGCCTTCAACGGCTTCCCGCTGCTCGGCTCGGTGCTCGCGCGCGACGGCTATGCGCCGAAGTCGCTGAACACCCGCGGCGACCGCCTGGTCTTCTCGAACGGCATGATCGTGCTGGGGATCGGGGCGATCGTGGTGCTGGTGGTGTTCCAGGCGAAGCTGACGACCCTCATCCAGCTGTACATCATCGGCGTGTTCGTGTCGTTCTCGCTCGGGCAGATCGGCATGGTGCGGCATTGGCGGCGGGTGCTCCGAGGCCCCGCCGAAGGGTCTGAGCGCCGCTCGGCGAAGCTCGGTCTGCTCATCAACTCGGTCGGCGCGGCGATGACCGTGACCGTCCTGCTCATCGTGACGATCACGAAGTTCACCCACGGCGCGTACCTCGTGTTCTTCGCGATCCCCGTGCTGGCCTTCCTGATGATGGGCGTGAAGCGGTACTACCGCGACGTAGAGCACGAGATCGCGATCGACGACACCACGAGGTTCGGGGCGACCGGCGACCTGGCGATCGTGCTCGTGAACCGGCTGCAGAAGCCGGTCGTGAAGGCGATCGACTACGCGGTCGCCGCGAAGCACGGCAAGACGATCGCGGTGCACGTCGCCGTGGCATCCGATGACGTCGCCCCGCTGCAGAAGGAATGGCGCGACCATCTCGTGCCCATCCCCCTCGTGATCGTCGAGTCGCCGTACCGGTCGTTCGCGCAGCCCGTCGCGCAGTTCATCAAGCAGTATCGCGAGAAGCACGGCTCGTCGGTCGTGACCGTGTATCTGCCGCAGTACATCGTGGGGCACTGGTGGGAGACGTTCCTGCACAACCGGCGAGCCCGCCGTCTGGCCAATCAGCTCATGCTCGTGCACGGCGTCTCGATCACGCTCGTGCCGTGGCTGCTCGACTCGTCGGAGCTCATCTACGGTCGCCGCTCGCGCCCGCTGCCGGGGCAGGAGCGCGCCGGACGGCCGGTCGTCGTCAACGGGCGGCGCGCCCACCGGCCGGAGGGTCCGCCCGAGAGCTGAGCGTGGTGGGCGGAGCCGCACACCGCGCGTTCATCTGGCACCTGGCGTCGCAACTCGCGACCCACACCGACCACAGGTGCCAACTGAACCCACGCGCTGCGCGTGCACCTGGCACCTGGCGTCGCAATTCGCGACCCACACCGACCACAGGTGCCAACTGGACCGGAGCGGCACGACGCAACCGAAACGCAGCGGCTCCGTAGGCTGTGCTCATGACCGCCTCCGATGTCTGGCCCGTGCGCACCGAGCGTCTGCTGATCCGCCCGATGACCGAGCCCGACATCGACGCGATGTGGGAGTGGCGGCGCCTGCCCGAGGTCAACCGCTGGTTGGGGCTCGCACCGGACACGCTCGACGCGTTCCGCGAGCGCTACCTCGACGCCGACCGGCTCGCCGCCATGCACATCGTCGAGCTGCTGCCCGTCGGCGACAGCGCGGCGGTGCCGATCGGCGACGTCATGATCAAGATCGGCGACGGCTGGGCGCAGCTCGAGGTCGCCGAGGAGGCGAACGGCGTCGAGGCCGAGCTCGGGTGGGTGCTCGACCCGCGTTTCACCGGCCGCGGCTACGCGACCGAGGCGATCCGCGCGGTGATCGACGTCTGCTTCGGACCCCTCGGGCTGCGACGCGTGCACGCCGGATGCTTCGCCGACAACGAGCCGTCCTGGCGGCTGATGGAGCGGCTCGGCATGCGGCGCGAAGAGTTCAGCCGCAAGACCGCCCTGCACCGGTCGGGCGAATGGCTCGACGGACTGAACTACGGCATCCTCGCGGAGGAGTGGACCAGGGCGGATGCTGCTTCCTCCGGGACCCGTGAGCGCGGCAAGAACGGGCGCAGCGAATGACCGCCTCGCGCCGGGCGCTGATCGTCCGCGGCGGCTGGCCGGGGCACCACCCGGTGGAGACCACCGAGATGTTCATCCCCTTCCTCGAGACCCACGGGCACACCGTGCGCGTCGAGGAGTCGCCAGAGGTCTACGCCGATGCCGTCGCGATGGCCGACGTCGATCTGATCGTGCAGGCGGTGTCCATGGGCGAGATCTCCGAACCCGCGCTCCGGGGGCTGCGCGCAGCCGTGTCAGAAGGCACTGGTCTCGCCGGCTGGCACGGCGGAATCGTCGATTCGTATCGCGCGCACACCGGCTACCTGCAGCTGGTCGGCGGGCAGTTCGTCGAGCATCCCGCGAAGGCGCAGCGCGAGCGGCGCGGAGACGGCACCGACGGCTTCGTCACGCACACCATCGACATCACCGAGCTCGGCCGCGAGCACCCGATCACCCGCGGGATCGACGACTTCGAGCTGACCACCGAGCAGTACTGGGTTCTCCACGACGACCTCAGCGACGTGCTGGCGACCACGACGCATCCGGCTCGTCCCGATCAGCCGTGGCATCGGCCCCTCACGTCGCCCGCGGTATGGACCCGCGAGTGGGGTGAAGGGCGGGTCTTCGTCGCCACACCCGGGCACGAACCGGCGGTGCTGCGCGACCCGAACGTCCGCACCATCGTCGAGCGGGGCCTCCTCTGGGCCAGCCGCTCGCGGGGCCACTAGCCGGCGACCAGCCGCAGCACCCCGGGGCCGCCCGACCCCGCCGCGTGAGCATCCCGCATGCATCCTCACCCACCGCCGTAGGCAAAGCGTGAGGATCGCAGAACGACGCCCCGCACGGGAGTTGTATCGAGTCTCGTGCTCGACATCATCTACATCGCGCTGACTCTCGCGCTGTTCGCCCTCGTCTCCCTCGTCGCCAAGGGGGTGGAGCGAACGGGCCCCCGTGCCCGAGGCTCCGCTCAGCGCGACGCGCTGAATGGAGAGGCACGGGCATGATCGTGTTCGAGATCATCGCCGCGGCCCTCGCGGTCGCCGCCGTCGTCTACCTCGTGGTGGCCCTCGTCGCCCCGGAGAAGTTCTGATGGGCGGCGCGGACATCTGGTTCGGGGTCCTCCAGGCCGCCGTCCTCATCGTCGCGATCGTGCTCCTGTACCGCCCGCTCGGTGACTACATGGCGCACGTCTTCAGCTCGCCCCGCGACCTGAAGATCGAGCGCGGCGTCTACCGCCTGATCGGCGTGAACTCCGCGTCCGAGCAGACGTGGCGGGCATACGCCCGCGGCGTGCTCGCGTTCTCGGTCGTCGGCCTCCTGCTCGTCTACGGCCTCCAGCGGCTGCAGGCATTCCTTCCGCATTCGCTCGGGCTCCCCGCGGTTCCCGAGGGTCTGGCGTTCAACACCGCCGCCTCCTTCGTCGCCAACACCAACTGGCAGTCGTACTCGCCCGAGCAGACCATGGGCTACACGGTGCAGCTGGCGGGCCTCACCGTGCAGAACTTCGTCTCCGCCGCGGTGGGACTCGCGGTCGCGGTCGCACTCATCCGCGGATTCGCCCGTCGCGGCTCGTCGACGATCGGCAACTTCTGGGTCGACCTCATCCGCGGCCTCGGTCGCATCCTGCTGCCCATCGCCCTTCTCGGCGCCCTCGCCCTCATCGCGGGCGGCGTGATCCAGAACTTCGCCGGCTTCACGGACGTGACCACGGTCTCGGGCGGATCCCAGAGCATCCCGGGCGGACCCGTCGCCTCGCAAGAGGCGATCAAGCTCCTCGGCACGAACGGCGGCGGATTCTTCAACGCCAACTCGGCGCATCCGTTCGAGAACCCGACCGGCTGGACCAACCTGCTGCAGATCCTCCTGATCCTCATGATCCCGTTCGCCCTCCCCCGCACCTTCGGTCGGATGATCGGCGACAACCGCCAGGGCTACGCGATCGCCGCCGTCATGGGCACGATCTTCGTGGTCTCGACCTTCGCCCTCTCGGCCCTCGAGCTCGCGGGCCGCGGCACCGCTCCGGAACTCGCGGGGGCGGCCATGGAGGGCAAGGAGGTGCGCTTCGGCATCCTCGGCTCGACACTGTTCGGCAGCGCGAGCACGCTGACATCGACCGGCGCGGTCAACTCGATGCACGACTCGTACACGGCGCTCGGCGGCATGATGCCGATGCTCAACATGATGCTCGGCGAGGTCGCCCCCGGCGGCGTCGGCTCGGGTCTCTACGGGATGCTCGTACTCGCCATCATCGCGGTGTTCGTCGGCGGACTGCTCGTCGGCCGCACCCCGGAGTACCTCGGCAAGCGCATCGGTCCCAAGGAGATCACGCTCGCGAGCCTGTACATCCTCGTCACCCCGACCCTCGTGCTGACCGGCACCGCGTTGAGCTTCGCGATTCCCGGCATCCGGGCCGACGTCGAGGCGACCAGCATCCTGAATCCCGGCGTGCACGGCATGAGCGAAGTGCTCTACGCGTTCACCTCCGCCGCGAACAACAACGGCTCCGCCTTCGCCGGCCTGACCGCGAACACCCCGTGGTTCAACACCGCCCTCGGCATCGCGATGCTGCTCGGTCGGTTCCTCCCGATCGTGCTCGTGCTGGCCCTCGCCGGCTCGTTCGCCGCTCAGCAGCGCGTGCCCGAGAACACCGGCACCCTGCCCACCCACCGACCGCAGTTCGTCGGCCTCCTCACCGCCGTCGCGGTCATCATCACGGCACTCACCTACTTCCCCGTGCTCGCACTGGGACCGCTCGCTGAAGGACTCGTCTGACATGACCCTCATCACCACTCCCGCGGAGACTCCGTCGGAACAGCAGGATGCTGCGGCATCCGACACCTCGGCGCACCCCCGCTCCTTCGGCTGGGCGCAGCTCACGCAGGCGCTTCCCGGCGCGCTGCGCAAGCTCAACCCGGCAGCCCTCGTGCGCAACCCCGTGATGCTGCTCGTCTGGGTCGGTGCCGCCTTCACCACCGTGCTCGCGATCGCCGAGCCGTTCCTCGGCGGCCCCGCCGACTCGGGCGGAACCCCCGTGCCCGCTCCTTTCACCTGGGGCATCGCGATCTGGCTGTGGCTGACGGTGCTGTTCGCCAACGTCGCCGAGTCGGTGGCCGAAGGCCGCGGCAAGGCGCAGGCCGCGAGCCTGCGCAAGACCCGCACCAGCACGATGGCCCGACGCGTCGTCCGGTACGACGGCGCCACGGATGCCACGGCGGAGCGCTCCGAGACGGTCGAGGTCTCGTCGGCCGAACTGCAGCGCGACGACGTCGTGATCGTCACGGCGGGCGAGCTGATCCCGGGCGACGGCGACATCGTCGCAGGTATAGCCACCGTCGACGAATCGGCCATCACGGGCGAGAGCGCCCCGGTGATCCGCGAGTCCGGCGGCGACCGCAGCGCCGTCACCGGTGGCACCCGTGTGCTGTCGGACCGCATCGTCGTGCGCATCACCTCGAAGCCCGGTGAGACGTTCGTCGACCGCATGATCGCCCTCGTCGAGGGAGCCAGCCGCCAGCGCACGCCCAACGAGATCGCGCTCAACATCCTGCTCGCGAGCCTGTCGATCGTGTTCGTCATCGTCGTGCTCGCGCTCAACCCCATCGCCTCGTACGCGGCGTCGCCCGCCAGCATCCCGGTGCTCATCGCCCTGCTGGTCTGCCTGATCCCGACCACGATCGGCGCCCTGCTGTCGGCCATCGGCATCGCCGGTATGGACCGTCTCGTGCAGCGCAACGTGCTCGCCATGTCGGGCCGCGCGGTCGAGGCCGCCGGCGACGTCACGACCCTGCTGCTCGACAAGACCGGCACGATCACCTACGGCAACCGCCGCGCCCACGAGGTGCTGCGGCTCACCGGAGTGGACGCCGACGAGCTGCTGCGACTCGCGGCCCTGTCGTCGCTCGCCGACCCCACGCCCGAAGGAGCCTCGATCGTCGAGCTGGCGGCCGCCCACGGCATCCGTGTCGAGGAACCGGCGGATGCCGTCATCGTGCCCTTCACCGCGCAGACCCGCATGTCCGGGCTCGATCTCGCCGACGGCACGGAGATCCGCAAGGGTGCCGGGTCGGCGATCGCCGCGTGGCTCGGACACGAGACGGATGCCGAGCTGACGTCGCTCACCGACGGCGTCGCGTCGAGCGGTGGCACGCCGCTGGTGGTCGCCGTCAAGCGGGCCGCGGGTACGTCCGTCGGTACGTCCTCCGGCACGTCCGTCGGCACGTCCTCCGGCCCGTCCGTCGGCCCGTCCGTCGGCCCGTCCTCCGGCACGTCCTCGGGCACGTCCGCCGGCCCGTCCTCCGTCCGGATGGCTGGTCGGAGCACGGATGGCGGGACGGATGCCGACGCCCAGCCAGCCGATCGTGCGATCGCCAGCCAGGTGGACGCTCCGGAGGGCCGGGTCCTCGGCGTCGTGCACCTGAAGGACATCGTCAAGGATGGCCTGCGTGAGCGCTTCGAGGAACTGCGCAGCATGGGCATCCGCACGGTCATGATCACGGGCGACAACCCGCTGACCGCCGCCGCGATCGCGAAGGAGGCGGGTGTCGACGACTTCCTCGCCGAAGCCACCCCCGAGCAGAAGCTCGAGCTGATCAAGCGCGAGCAGGAGGGCGGACGCCTCGTCGCGATGACCGGCGACGGCACCAACGACGCGCCGGCACTCGCTCAGGCCGATGTCGGCGTCGCGATGAACACCGGAACGTCGGCCGCGAAGGAGGCCGGCAACATGGTCGACCTCGACTCGGACCCGACCAAGCTCATCGACATCGTGCGCATCGGCAAGCAGCTGCTCATCACGCGTGGCGCGCTCACGACGTTCTCGCTCGCGAACGACATCGCGAAGTACTTCGCCATCATCCCGGCGATGTTCATGGGCGTCTTCCCCGGGCTCGCGGTGCTCAACATCATGCAGTTGCACTCGCCGGCATCCGCCGTCACCAGCGCGATCATCTTCAACGCCATCGTGATCGTGTTCCTCATTCCGCTCGCGCTGCGGGGCGTGAAGTACCGGCCGGCGAGCGCCTCGCAGATCCTGCAGCGCAACCTGCTCGTCTACGGCCTCGGCGGGGTCATCGCGCCATTCATCGGCATCAAGCTCATCGACCTCCTCATCACCCTCATCCCCGGCTTCTGACCGGCGCCCGACTCGCTTCCTCCACGCTTCCGAAAGGCATCCCATGTCCTCCTCCCGCACCGTGGTCCGCACCGCCGGTGTCGCCGTCCGCGCGATGCTCGTGCTCACGCTCGTGCTCGGCGTCGGCTACACGCTCGTCGTCACCGGCCTCGGGCAGCTCCTCCTGCCGTTCCAGGCGAACGGATCTCCCCTTCCCGGCGACAAGGGCAGCTCGCTGATCGGGCAGTCCTTCACGGATGCCGACGGCGAGGCGCTGCCGGAGTACTTCCAGTCCCGCCCGTCGGCGGCCGGCGACGGCTACGACGGCGCCGGCTCGAGCGGCAGCAACCTCGGCCCGGAGAACCCCGACCTCGTCGCCGCGATCGAGGAGCGCACGGCCATGATCGCCGAGCGCGACGGCGTCGACGCGTCGCAGGTCCCGGCCGACGCCGTGACGGCATCCGGTTCAGGCCTCGACCCGCACATCAGCGTCGCGTTCGCACTGCTGCAGGTGGCGCGCGTCGCCGAGGCGCGCGACCTGCCCGAACAGGAGGTGCGCGCCCTTGTGGAGTCTAGGATTCAAGGGCGGGATCTGGGATTCCTCGGCGACGAGCACGTCAACGTCGCCGAACTCAATCTCGCGCTCGATGAGCGGGAGGGCGAATGAGCGCAGATCGCCACGCGCGACGCGGTCGACTGCGGGTTCTGCTCGGCGCAGCGCCCGGCGTCGGCAAGACCTTCGAGATGCTCGCCGAGGGCAAGCGCCTGCTGAACGAGGGCCGCGACGTCGTGATCGCGATCGTCGAGACGCACGAGCGGGCGGCGACGGCCGCGCAGACCATCGGCATCCCTGAGGTCCCGCGGCGCGTCGATCAGCACCGCGGGGTGCCGCTCAGCGAGATGGACCTGGATGCGGTGCTCGAGCGCCGACCGGAGATCGCCCTCGTCGACGAGCTGGCGCACACGAACACCCCGGGCTCCGCGAACACGAAGCGCTGGCAGGACGTCGATGCGCTGCTGGGCGCCGGCATCGACGTGATCACGACCGTCAACGTGCAGCACATCGAATCTCTCAACGCCGTGGTCGAGAAGATCACCGGCGTCGCTCAGCAGGAGACGATCCCGGATGCCGTGGTGCGGGCCGCCGACGAGATCGAGGTCGTCGACCTCGCCCCGCAGTCGCTGCGCGACCGCCTGTCGGCCGGGCTCGTGTATCCCGCAGAGCGGATCGACGCGGCGCTCTCGAACTACTTCCGGCTCGGCAACCTCACCGCGCTCCGCGAGCTGGCGCTCCTGTGGCTGGCAGACGAGGTCGACAGCGCCCTGCGCAGCTACCGCGCCGACCACGGCATCGAGGGCACCTGGCAGGCGCGCGAGCGCGTCGTCGTGGCCCTGACCGGTGGGCCCGAGGGCGAGACGCTGCTGCGGCGCGGCGCGCGGATCGCCGCACGGTCTGCCGGCGGCGAGCTGCTCGCCGTGCACATCGCCGCCCAGGACGGTCTGCGCGACGAGACGCCGGGAGCCCTCGCGGCGCAGCGCAGTCTCGTCGAATCGCTCGGCGGCAGCTTCCACCAGATCATCGGCGATGACATCCCCGGCACGCTGGTCGAGTTCGCACAGGGAGCGGATGCCACCCAGCTCGTCATCGGCGTCAGCCGCCGCGGACGCCTCGCCGCCGCACTCACCGGACCCGGCATCGGCTCCGAAGTGATCCGCCGTTCGGGCGACATCGACGTGCACATCGTCACGCACGCCGCGGCGGGCGGACGCGTCGCGCTGCCGCGCATCACCGGAGGAGCCCTCGGCTGGCGCCGGCAGCTCCTCGGCTTCGCGGTGGCGCTGGTCTTCGGCCCCCTGCTCTCCTGGGCGATGTTCGCGTACCGCAGCCCCGAATCGATCACCGTCGAGGTGCTCGCGTTCCAACTGCTCGTGGTGGTCGTCGCGCTCGTGGGCGGACTGCGCCCCGCCGTCTTCGCCGCGGTGCTGTCAGGCGTGACCCTGGACTTCCTTTTCGTCGCGCCGATCTTCACGATCACGATCGCGCATCCGCTGCACGTCATCGCTCTCGCGCTCTACGTGATCATCGCGGTGCTCGTCAGCATCATCGTCGATCAGGCCGCACGCCGGGCGCGCACAGCGCAACGGGCCGCGGCTGAAGCAGAGCTGCTGGCCGCCGTGGCGGGCAACGTGCTGCGCGGCGACAACGCCGTGCTCGCGCTCGTCACTCGCACCCGAGAGGCGTTCGGGCTCAGCGGTGTGCGCCTGCTCACCCCCGACGGCGAGGTGCTCGCGAGCGACGGCGAACCCGTGGCCGACGACCGCGCGACCTCGATCCCGGTCGGGACCGGCGGATCCTCACCCGCTGTGCTCGAACTGCACGGGGAGCCGCTCGACACCCCCGCCCGAAGGCTGCTCGACGCGATCGTCGCGCAACTGGCCGCCGCGATCGAGCACACCGACCTGCGGGCGACGGCGAAAGAGGCCGCGGCACTGGCCGAGACCGACCAGGTGCGCAGCGCCCTGCTCTCGGCGGTGAGCCACGACCTCCGCCGCCCCCTCGCCTCTGCCGTGGCCGCGATCGGCGGACTCCGTGCGGCGCACTCGCTGTCGGCATCCGATCGGGAGGAGCTGCTGGCCACCGCCGACGAGAGCCTCGCCACCCTGTCGTCGCTGGTCACGGACCTCCTCGACGTCAGTCGTGTGCAGGCCGGTGTGCTCGCGGTGTCGATCATGCGGCTCGACGCCGCCGGCCCCATCCTCGCCGCGGTCGACGAACTCGGACTCGGACCCGACGACGTGGAGCTCGCCCTCGACACCTCTGCACCCCCCATCGCAGCCGACCCCGTGCTGCTGCAGCGCGTGCTGGTCAACGTCATCGCGAACGCCCACCGCCACGCGCCGACCGGCAGCCGGGTGATCGTGTCGACCAGCACCCTCGGCGAGCGCGCGGAGATCCGCATCATCGACCGGGGCCGGGGCGTGCCCGCCGAGAAGCGCGACGAGATCTTCCAGCCGTTCCAGCGTTTCGGCGACACCGACAACACCACCGGGCTCGGCCTCGGACTCGCCCTGTCGCGCGGATTCACCGAGGGCATGGGCGGTACTCTGACACCCGAGGACACCCCCGGCGGTGGACTCACGATGGTCATCTCGCTCCCCCTCGCCGGGGAGCCCGAGCTCACGCACCTGGAGGAGACGGAGTGAAGCTCCTCATCGCCGATGACGACCCGCAGATGGTTCGGGCGCTTCGGATCACCCTCGCCGCGCACGGATACGAGGTCGTCGTCGCCGCCGACGGCGCCGCCGCCGTCGCCGCGGCCGCACAGACCCACCCCGACATCATCATGCTCGACCTCGGAATGCCGCGGCTCGACGGCATCGAGGTCATCCAGGCCCTGCGCGGCTGGACCACCGTGCCGATCATCGTCGTCTCCGGGCGCACCGGGTCGGCCGACAAGGTCGAGGCGCTGGATGCCGGGGCCGACGACTTCGTCACCAAGCCGTTCCAGGTCGACGAGTTGCTCGCCCGGCTGCGCGCCCTGTCGCGTCGGTCGGTGCCTGCGGGCGGGGAATCGACGGTCGGGTTCGGCGACGTCGTGGTCGACCTCGCGACCAAGGCCGTGACCCGCGGCGGCTCACGCGTGCACCTGACCCCGACCGAATGGCGCATGCTCGAGCATCTCGCCCGGCATCCCGGAGCCCTCGTCACCCGGCAGGACCTGCTCAAGGAGATCTGGGGCAGCGAGCAGGTCTCGGACTCCGGCTATCTGCGGCTGTACATGTCGCAGCTGCGCAAGAAGCTCGAGGCTTCGCCCAGCACCCCGCGGCACCTGCTCACCGAGTCGGGGATGGGCTACCGCCTCGTGCTCTGAGCCCTGCCGACGGGTGCGTGTCGCGTGCGTCGCGGGCGTCGCGTGCACAATTCAGCAGGAATCCGGCCATCCGGGGCGTGGCGGCGTTTTTTCAGCCGCATCCCCTAATCCTTGCTGCGTTGTGCACGCCGGATGCCGTTGCCTCAGGGCCGGGCGACCGACCGGCGACGGCGGATCGCCCCGATGACACCTGCCGCTACGAGCGCGACGGCGACGATGATGCCGGCGATCGCGGTGACGGTGCTCTCCGGTTCGCCCGTGAGGCGACCGACCGCGAGCCAGGCGAGACCCCACGCGGTGGCCAGTGCCGGGGCGATGCGCTTTGTCACGAGGGCGCTGGCGACTCCGATGACGAGCACGACGGCGAGCACGGCCACGGCCCAGACCTCGGCCTGGTCCGCCCATGCTGCGGGCGCGATCTGCGTGAACCACGCTGCGGTGTTGGCGACGGTCGCGATGGTGACCCAGCCGAAGTGCAGGCCGTTGGCGCCGTCGACGAGGATGCGGTCGGGCCAGGTGCGCGGACGGGTGCGCCCGAGGATGACGATGACACGAGCGAGCGCGGCGAGGAGCAGGGCGATCACGATCACCGTCAGGGGGAGCGAGAGGAACTGCGCCGTCACGAGCCAGAGTCCGTTGAGGATCATGGTCGCGGCGATCCACCAGCCGACGGAGCGCTGACGCTCATCCGTCCGCTGCGCCGGCAGAGCCTGCCACACCGTGTACGCGATGAGGCCGAGGTAGATGAGCGACCAGATCGAGAAGGCCGGGCCGGCCGGGGCGAGGTAGGAGCCCTCGGCGGAGAGTGCCCCGCCCTGCAGCTCGCTCACGGACGTGCCTCCGAACGCGCCGGATCCGACGGCGGCGGCGATCAGCATGAAGGTCGCCGAGGCGATGATCACAATCTGGCGGGCGATGTCCTGCGTCCGGGATTCCATGCTCCGCACCGTACGCGCGTGCGCGACCGTGGCACAGCCCCTTGACTCTCGCTGGGCGAACAGCTAGCCAGGCTAGGGAATTAGTGTCGCCGCCGCTTCCTCCTGCGCCTACGCGTCGGGCGGAGAACCGCGTGTGGGGCGGACGCCCAGGCAGCATCCCTCCGCCCGAGAGGGAGAACTCCGACCCACGGGGCGAGGGGCGGTCAACCCCGGTGGGCGCCGCCGCCCCCTCGCACGTCCACGCGTCGGGCGGAGAACTACGTGTGGGGCGGACGCGCAGGCAGCATCCCTCAGCCCCAGAGGGAGAAGTCAGCCCGGGGGGGGCGAGGGGCGGCCAAACCCCGGCGAGCGCCGCCGTTCTCTCAACTGGAGCACGCATCGGGCGGGCAACCCCGTGTGGGGCGGACGCCCGAGCAGCATCCCTCCGCCCGAGAGGGAGAACTCAGCCCGACGGGGCGAGGGGTGGCCCACCCCGGCGAGCGCCGCCATCCCCTCGCACGTCCACGCATCGGGCGGAGAACTACGTGTGGGGCGGACGCCCGAGCAGCATCCCTCCGCCCGAAAGGGAGAACTCCGCCCGACGGGAGGAGGGCGCACGGCTCGCCGCGTCAGGCTGCGGTGGCCGCGTCGATCAGGACCGCCGCCGCGCCGCGCGCCTGCACGGCGACCTGAGGATCGCTCGAGATCGCCGCCGTGCTCTGCGCACCCTCCGCGAGGATCGACAGCTGCGCCGCGAGAGACGCCGGGCCACCGGCATCCACCACCAGCCGGGTCATGTACTCCTGGAACGACGCCTTGTGCTCGCGCACGATCGCGGCGACCTCGGGATTCGTGCCGCCGAGCTCACCGAATGCGTTGATGAACGCGCAACCGCGGAAGCCGTCGGTGCAGAACCAGTCCTCGAGATGGCCGTACACGGCGAGCAGCCGCTCGCGCGGATCCGCTCCGGCATCCGCCACCGCCCCGGTCAGCCCGGACTCCCACTCGAGGTGCTTGCGCGCGAGGACCGCCTGGACGATGTCGGTCTTCGACGGGAAGAGCGCATAGAGACGGCGCAGCGACACGCCGGCCGAGCCCCGCAGTTCGTCCATGCCGACGGCCGCGTATCCCTTGCGGTAGTAGAGATCCTCCGCCGCCGTGAGGATGCGCTCCCGTGCCTCGTCTTCGGTCATACCCAGAAGTTTACTTGACATGAGAACGGGCGTTCTCTATGTTGGTCATATCAAGCGAGAACGATCGTTCTCACCGGAACCGAAAGGACCAGGATCATGGGCTACATCACCGTCGGAAACGAGAACAGCACCCCGATCGAGCTCTACTACGAAGACCAGGGAGCCGGTCAGCCCGTCGTCCTGATCCACGGTTATCCGCTCAACGGCCACAGCTGGGAGCGCCAGACCCGCGAGCTCCTCGCCCAGGGCTACCGCGTCATCACCTACGACCGCCGCGGATTCGGCCAGTCCTCGAAGGTCGGCACCGGGTACGACTACGACACCTTCGCCGCCGACCTGAACACGGTGCTCGAGACGCTCGACCTGCGCGACGTCGTCCTCGTCGGCTTCTCGATGGGAACCGGTGAGCTCGCCCGGTACGTCGGCCGCTACGGTCACGAGCGCGTCGCCAAGCTCGCGTTCCTCGCCTCGCTCGAGCCGTTCCTCGTGCAGCGCGACGACAACCCCGAGGGCGTGCCGCAGGAGGTCTTCGACGGCATCGAGGCAGCCGCCAAGGGCGACCGCTACGCCTGGTTCACGGACTTCTACAGCAACTTCTACAACCTCGACGAGAACCTCGGCTCCCGCATCAGCCAGCAGGTCGTCGACGCCAACTGGAACCTCTCGGTCACCAGCGCACCCGTCGCCGCCTACGCGGTCGTCCCGAGCTGGATCGAGGACTTCCGCAGCGACGTCGACGCGGTGCGCGACTCGGCCAAGCCGACGCTCATCCTGCACGGCACGAAGGACAACATCCTGCCGATCGACGCGACCGCGCGCCGCTTCCACAAGGCCGTCCCCGAGGCGACCTACGTCGAGGTCGAGGGCGCACCGCACGGCCTGCTCTGGACCCACGCCGACGAGGTCAACGCCGCGCTGAAGGACTTCCTCAGCAAGTAAGGCACCACGTCGCGAACGCCCGGCATCCGATTCTGGGTGCCGGGCGTTCGCCGTGTCCGCTGTCCTTCACACCGGAAAACCCGGACCGGTGCGAGCGCGAGCGGCGTGTCGCATCCGAACACGCCGCTCGCCCATCGGATGCTCCGGGTTCCCTTCCCGGCCGGATGCCGTCAGCGCCTGACTGCCACCGTCAGCGTCTTGCTCTGGGCGCTGCCGGCGGCGTTCACGAACTCGACGCGGTAGGTGTGCTTCCCGACCGCACGGCCGGCGACCGGCACCGTCACCCGCTGCGCGGCAGGGCTGTTCGCGACCATGTCGCCCTCGGAGATCAGCACGCCGTCTTCATACAGACGGTAGGACGTCGCGTTCGTCCCCCACCACATGTTCGCGGTCACGGTGTACGAGCCGTCGCCGTCGCCGTTGTCGGCCGACAGCACGGGCGCGCCGGGAGCCGCATCCTTCACTTTCACGGTGACGGGCTTCACCGCCATCACCCCGCGCGAGTTGACGAGCTCGCCGGTGTACTCGTACGTGCCGTTCGTCTTGCCCGTCACGGCGACCTGCGCGACCTGCGCCGATGTGCCCCCGAAGGTCAGCGGAACCGTCGCGATCAGCACACCGTTCTCGAAGAGTCGCAGCTTCGTGGCGTTCTGGCCCCACCACAGATTCATCGTGACGGTGAAGTCCCCGTCGAGCAGACCGGTGTCGTGACCGTTGTCGTGCGACAGCACGCCACGCGCCGGCGCTGCCTTCGCCGAATCCTCGAGCACGAGCGCATCGACCGCGGCCTCCAGCTGGCTCAGCGCCCCGGCGACCGCATCCGTTGACGGGCTGGATGCTGCCAGCACAACGTCCGCCCGCGCGATCGCTCCCGGAAGCGCCCCTGTAGAGGACTCGACGTAGGTCGTCAGGTCGAGAGCCGCAGCGGCATCCCGTCGCTCACGCAGCTGCGAGGTGTCAGCACCCGGCACCGGTTCGCGCACGAGCTCGAGATCGTCGATCGTGCCCCACGCCCCGGCCGGCAGAGACGCCGAGATCCGCACCACGGCCGTGCCGTCGGCGCCGACCTGCAGCGCCTGAGTCCTCGGGGTCGACCACACCCGCCAGCCGTCGAGCGCGAAGGGCGCAGCCGGGCCCGCCGCAGACGGCGTCGACAGCGACAGCGAGACCCGTCCGTCGGCACCTTCGCCATCCCCCTGCAGCGAAGCGCGGGCGATGTACGACCCGGCCGGCAGCCCGCTCACGGTCTGCGACAGGTCGAACGAGAACGCGGATGCCGAGTAGAAGTGCGCCGAGTGCGTGCCGCTGCGGGGGTCGTCCCAGGCGCGGAGCGTGAGTCCGGATCCGGTCGCGTTCCACATGCTCGTGTCCGCGTCTTCGAATCCGGGGTTGCGCAGGAAGTTGCGAGCGGCGACGGTCACGGTGGCGGTGGCCGCGAGGCCAGCATCCGTCACCCCCGAGATCGCGTACTCACCCATGCCGTCGATGAATTCCACGGCCGAAGACCAGGTCACGGACTGCTGCTCCGACGACCCGTCGTTGTACCGCACCGTCACCGCGCCCGGGAGCTCCACGGCATCGCCCTCGACGAGGTGCAGCGCGACCGGCTGCACCGATTCGAACGCGCGGGGGGCCTGGGCCCCGGTGCGCACGTACGAGAAGATGTTCAGCGCATCGGAGGCGGTGCCGTCGAAGCCGAACAGCGCCTGGTTGTCCCACGCAGACCCGCCGAACCAGTGCCCGGCATCCTCGGGCTCGTACTCCCCCGCGAAGCTCGACGCCCATCCTGAGCCGTCGCGCTCCCAGAGCACCCTGTTCTGCTCGAGCTGCGCCGGAGTGCCGACCGGCAGCCATGCGGGCTCCCAGTAGTAGACGCCGAGGCCAGCCTCACCGACGTCGGCGACGGCCTGGACGACCGCGCGCATCGCATCGGCCTGGCCCTGCACACTCACCGGATACTGCGTGGCCTCGGACGGCAGATCGATCACGTTGCCGTGCCCGTCTCCATCGTCGAGCGTGAACGCCCACGAGGTCTCGGCGACCATGACCTTCTTGCCGTAGGTGTCGGCCACGTGCGAGAGCACGGCCGTGAGGTTCTCGGGGGTGCCGTGCCAGAAGGGGTAGTACGACGACGCGAACACGTCGTAGTCGACGGCGCGGCGGTCGAGCTGAGCGGCGACGTCGGCGTAGAAGCCCGCGCGCTCGGGGTTGGTGAAGTGCAGTGCGACGAGCGTGTCCGGCGCCTCGGCCCGCACGGCGGCGGAACCGGCGGAGAACACCTTGGCCATGTCGTCCCACCCGCGCACGCCGGCGACGCCGCCGTTGGTCTCGTTGCCGACCTGCACCATGCGCAGATCGACCCCGGCATCCACCAGTCGTCGCACCGCATCGCGGGTGAATGCGCCCACCTCGACCGCGACCTCGTCGGCCGTCAGCCCCGCCCATCCCTTGGGCACCTGCTGCTTGGCGGGGTCTGCCCAGAAGTCTGAGTAGTGGAAGTCGACGAGCACGCCGAGTCCGGCATCCGTCGCGCGCTGCGAGATCTCGATCGCCCGGTCGACGTCGACGTCTCCACCCCCGTAGCCGTTGCCGTTCGCGTCGAACGGGTCGTTCCAGACGCGCACCCGCACGTCGGTCACCCCGGCATCCGCCAGGATCTCGAACAGGTCGCCGGGTGCGCCCTCGGCGTCGCGGAACACCACACCTGATGCCTCGAGCGACAGCACCGACGAGACGTCGACGCCGCCGATGAAGTCGTCGGGCAGGTTCTCGACGCGGGGGACGGTGATGGTGGCGTCGACCGGTGCGGCGGCCGCGACGGCCGCAGGCACGGATGCTGTGGGCGAGGCGGCGGATGCCGGCAGGGCGACGCCGATCAGGGCGACGGCGGTAACCGTGGCCAGAGCGGTGGAGAGGGTGGTGGAGAGAAGGGAACGCGTGCGACGGTGCATGACGGCCTTTCGAGCGGTGCAGGAAGAGAGGATCAGCCTTTGACGGATCCCTGGGTGAGCCCGCCGACGATGTACTTCTGCAGCGAGAAGAACAGCGCGAGCACGGGCACGGCGGCGACCACGACACCGGCGGCGAAGAGCCCCCAGCGCGAGGTCAGCTGGTTCGAGACCCACTGGTACATCCCGACGGCGAGGGTCCAGTTGTCCTCGGACGTGAGGATGATCTTCGACAGGATGAAGTCACCGAACGCCGCGAGGAACGCGAGCAGCGCGACGACCGCGAGGATCGGGACGACCAGCGGCATGATGAGCCGCCAGAAGATCTGCGCGTGGGTGGCGCCGTCGATCTTCGCCGACTCGTCGATCTCGACGGGGATGGTGTTGAAGAAGCCGTACATCAGGAAGGTGTTCGCGCCCAGCGCGCCACCGAGGTAGACGCAGATCAGCGCGATCTTCGAGTTGATGCCGAGCGCGGGAACCACGTCGCCGATGGTCTGCAGCATCAGGAAGATCGCGATGAACGCGAGCGCCTGCGGGAACATCTGCAGCACGAGCAGCGTCGTGAGGCTGGCCCGGCGCCCGCTGAAGCGGAACCGCGAGAACGCGTACGCGCCGCAGGCGCCCATGAGCACCGAGCCGACCGCGGTCACGCCGCCGATCAGCAGGGTGTTGCCGAACCACACCCAATACCGGGATTCGCCGAGCGCGATGTAGTTCGCGGGGTCGAACGCGCTGAACAGAGCGCTGGATGCCGCGAGGCTGCCGTTCGGGTTGAGCGACGCCGAGAGCACGTAGACGAGCGGGAAAGCGGCGAAGAACAGCACGCCAGCGGCCAGGACGTACTTCCAGCCGACCTCGCCCCACCACCGTCGCCGACGTGCTCCGGCACGGGCGGCCTCGGCATCCCTCGATGAACCGGTCACGATGACCCTGGTCTCACTCATCACTGGTACTCCTCGAGCTTGCGGGTCTGTCGGAAGCTCAACGCTGAGATGAGACCGACCACGATGAAGGCGATGATCGACAGTGCGCTCGCGAGGCCGTAGTCGGCCGCACCACCCGAGACGCCCGAGACGTCGTAGATGGCCGAGACGAGGATGTCGGTCGAGCCCAGTGCGTACGGAGCGCCGGCGATGGCCGGCCCGCCGTTGTTGAAGGTGTAGATCACGGTGAAGTTGTTGAACGCCACGGCGAACGAGGCGATCAGCAGCGGGGCGGTCGAGACGAGCAGCAGCGGCAGCACGATCGCGCGGAAGCGCTGGATCCTGTTCGCACCGTCGATCTCAGCGGCCTCGAGGGTCTCGCCGGGCAGCGACTGCAGCGCGCCCGTGCACACGAGGAACCAGTACGGGTAGCTCAGCCAGACGTTGACGAAGATCACCGCCGCTCTGGTGAGCCACGGGTCGCCGAGCCAGTTGACCTGCGACCCGAAGAAGAACAGGTCGTTGATGACGCCGAACTCCGCGTTGAACATGCCGCGGAACAGCAGCGCCGCCATGAACGCCGGGAACGCGTAGGGCAGGATGAACAGCGCTCGCAGGAACCGGCGGCCCTTGACGCGGGGGTCGTTGTAGACGATGGCGAGGCCGAGGCCCACGGCGAAGCTCAGCACGACCGAGAGGATCGCGAAGGCGAAGGTCCACACCGTCACGCTCAACAGGGTGCCCGCGAGGTTCGCGTCGGTGAAGAGCGTCAGGAAGTTCGCGAACCCGACGTTCACCGACCAGCCCGTCGGCAGCGCCGTGCCGTCGTCGGCGACGAATGCTCCGAGCTCGGTGGCCGTGTAGACCGTGCCGGACTGCGTGTCGGTGATGGTCTGCGCGTCGGCATCCCACACCAGGGTCGGCTCGTACACCGAGCCGGTCGAGCCCTCACGGGTGCGGATCGAGCCGTCGTTCGGGTCGTCCGACACCGGAACCCTGAGGTCCTTGATAGCCGCGCCGAGCGCCGGGTCGGTCAGCACGGTCGCTCTCGGGACGACCTCCCAGCCGGCCACCTCGCTCGGGGCGCCGGTCGCTCCGATCTCGGCATCGGATGCATCGGTCAGCGGCTCCGTCGCGGATCCGACCTGCACGACGCCGTCGTCGTCGACGATCGCGAAGCCGAGCTCTGCGCCGCGCTGCACGATCGAGAGCGGGTAGTCGGACGAGCCCTCGATGCGGCGCTCGCCTTGGATCAGAGCGGCCTCGACGGCCTGCTCTTGCGTGCCGACATGACCGGTGCCGTAGTTCGTGAAGGCGATGTAGGCCGTGTAGCCGAAGATGAAGACCTGGAACACGAGCAGGAAGATGAGCCCCGGCAGCAGGTACTTCAGCGGCAGGGCCTTGCGGGTGAAGTACACCCAGTCGGCGACGATCACCAGCAGCACGACGGCGCCGAGGACGATCCACGACTCGGCGCTCCAGGCCGAGATCGCCGTCATGATCCCGAAAGCGTTGACCAACGCCATCAGGGCGAGCTTGATGAGGAAGCCCCAGCCCAGGCCGCGGAAGCGGCGGGCGTGGGATTCGCGCGAGGTCTTCACCACCGGGGTGGGGGCCTGCGTGGGCGGTGCCTGGATCGTCATGTGTGCGTCCTGTCTGCGGATCGCAGGACGGGGAGGGGTCGGCCCCTCCCCGTCCGGCAGGATCAACCGGCGAGAGTCGCCTCGAGGTCGGTGACCATGGTGTTCCACGTCGACACGGGGTCGGCGCCGTTGATGATCTGCGCCTGCGCCGCGTTCCACAGATCCCAGACGGAGCCCATCTCAGGGATCGACGGCATCGGCACACCGGTCTGAGCCGAGGCCACGAAGCCGGCGGTGATCGGGTCGGACGAGACCTCCTCGGCGAGCGTCGTCCACGCCGGGATGCGGGGGTCGGCCTCGTACAGCGCACGCTGTGCGTCTTCGGTGCCGAGGTAGTTCACGAGGAACTCCTGGGCGAGGAGCGCGTTCTTGCTCTTGCTGGAGAGGTAGAAGCCCTGCACGCCGACGAACGGCGCGGCGGTCTCGCCACCGGCCGAGGGGATCGGGTTCACGGCGACGTTGACGCCCTCGAATGCGCTGATCGCCCACGGACCCTGGATCGTGTACGGGGCCTTGCCCGACGCGAACAGCTCGTTGTTGATGTCGTAGTCGACGGTGGTCGAGATGTAGCCGGTGCCGTTCGCGCCGTTGGCGCCGAGCCAGCTGGCGAACGCCTCGCCGGGCGCTCCGCCCATGCCGACCTCGCTCGTGTACGAGCCGGTGTCGTCCTGCACGAAGACGGGAGCGCCGAACGAGGTCTGCAGTCCGTACATCGTGTATCCGTCGCCGGTCTCGCCGCCGGTGTTGATGACGAACGGACGCTCGGTGCCCGCAGCGAGGCCCTTCGCGATCATGTCGTCCCAGGTCGCGGGGGCCTCGGCGCCGACGAGGTCGACGTTCTGGACGAGCGCGATCGTCTCGAGCGAGTACGGCATCGCGTAGAGCTGGCCGTCGTAGGTCATCGCGTCGAGCGCGACCTGCTCGAACTCCGATGCCTTGTCGCCGAGGTCGATCGTGTCGACGACGCCCGCGGCGACGAGGGCGCCGAGCCAGTCGTGGGCGCCGACCGTGATGTCGGGGCCCTCCCCGGTCGGCACCTGGGCGATGAAGTCGTTGCGGAGGTCCTCGAAATTCTTCTGCACGAGGGTGACCGTGGCTCCGGTCTCCTCCTCGAACGCCTCTGCGGCTGCCGTGATCGCGGCTTCGCGCTCCGCATCCGTCCAGATGACGAGCTCCGCGCCGTCGCCGGATGCCGATTCGTCGCCGCCTTCGGACGAGCCGGCGGAGCAGCCCGCGAGGACCACGACCGCGGCCAGAGCGAGTGCGCCGACTCCGATGTGCTTGCGCATGCGTTTTCCTATCTGTCATGGCCGACGATGCGCTGCGCGTCATCGCGACCGGGTGTGGGTGGTACAGGTGGTGCAGGTTGTGCGGGGTGGTGCGTTCGTGCTGTCAGAGGGAGGTGCGGATGACGGCGACGCCGCCCGCCGCGATGGTGAGGGCGCCCGAGACCTCGGCGCCGCTGAGGAGCTCGACACCTGCGGCCTCGAGCTCGACGTCGTGCTGACGGTGGTTCACGGCGATGCGGTAGACCGCGTCGGCGCCATGGCGCGTGATGACTTCGAGGCCTTCGGCGACGCCCGTCGGGGTGACTCCGGCATCCGCATAGACCTCGTGGAGAAGTGCACGCATTCCCGCGGCATCCAGACGGGTTCCGACGTACCAGCCGGTGCCCGCGCCGTGGCGGTGACGCGTGATCGCGGGTTCGCCCTCGCCGGGACCGCCCGCGAAGCTCGCGACGACCTCGGCTCCTTCGAGCGCGATGTCCTCCTGCCAGACGTCGGCGACGATGCCCTCGTGATCGGCCCAGTCGAGTCCGTGGCTCTCACCTTCGCGCAGCGGCAGGAACTCCTCGACCGTGAGGCCGAGCGCGTCGCGCAGCGGAGCGACGAAGCCGCCGACGTGCACGGCGTCGTTCTCGTCGACGATCGCCGAGAAGAACGACACGAGCAGGGTGCCGCCGTCATTCACGTAGTCAGTGAGGTTCGCGGCATCCGCGGTGCTGAGCAGGTACTGCGCAGGGGCGACGACCAGACGGTAGCCCGACAGGTCCTGGCCCGGCAGAGCGAAGTCGACCGTGATGCCGTCATGCCAGAGCTGCTCGTAGAAGCGGCGCACTTGCGCTGCGTGCGTCACGTCCGCGGACGGACGCCACTCGAGGTCCTGCGCCCAGAACGATTCGAAGTCCCAGAGGATCGCGACGTCAGCCCGCACCGTGCTGCCCTGCACCTCGTCGAGGCGGCCGAGTGCAGCCCCCAGATCGACGACCTCGCGAAAGATGCGCGATTCGGTGCCTGCGTGCGGCAGCATCGCGGAGTGAAACTTCTCGGCACCCGAGCGTCCGGCGCGCCATTGAAAGAACAGGATGCCGTCGGCTCCGCGACCGAGGTGTGTGAGCGAGTTGCGCTTCATCTCGCCACGCCTCTTGGCGATGTTGCGCGGCTGCCAGTTCACGGCGGAGGTGGAGTGCTCCATGAGGATCCACGGCTTGCCGCCGCCGACCGAACGGCTGAGGTCGGCGGCGATCGCCAAGCCGATGTGGGCATCCTCATCAGCGGCCCACAGGTAGTGGTCGTCCGAGACGATGTCGACCTCACGGCCCCAGGCCCAGAGATCGGTGGTCCAGCTCTGATTGGCCATGAAATTGGTCGTGACCGGCTGCGCGGCGTGTGCGCGGATCGCGTCGCGCTCGGCGATGAAGCACGCGCGCAGCTGGTGATCGGTGAAGCGCGCGAAGTCGAGGCGCTGGGCCGGGTTCACGACGCTGGGGGCGATCGCGGGGGCGCCGACGTGCTCCCACGCCGAGTAGTGCTGACCCCAGAAGGCGGTGCCCCACGCGCTGTTCAACGCGTCGAGCGAGCCGTACTTCTCCTGGAGCCAGAGCCGGAAGGCGGCGACCGCGTTCGGCGAGTAGTCCTCGCCGACGGGAACGCCGTATTCGTTGTGCACGTGCCACAGCACGACGGCCGGATGTTGCGCATAGCGCGCCGCGAGAGCATCCGCGATCTGCACGATCGCCTCGCGGTAGGCGGGCGACGAGTGCGAGGCCATGCCGCGTGAGCCGAAGCCCATGGTGCGGCCTTCCCGGTCGATCACGTGGGCGTCGGGGTGGTTCGCGAAGAACCAGGCCGGCGGGGATGCCGTGGGCGTGCCGAGGTCGACCCTGATGCCGTTCTCGTGCAGCAGGTCGAGCAGCTCGTCGAGCCAGCCGAAGTCGAACTCGCCCTCGGCGATCTCGATGAGCGCCCACGAGAAGATGCCGACGCTGACCAGGTTGACTCCGGCCTGGCGCATCAGCGCGACGTCGTCGCGCCACGTCTCGGGCGACCACTGCTCGGGGTTGTAATCGCCGCCATAGGCGATGCCGCGCAGGTCGGGCCAGGCGTGGGGCGAGGTCATCGGCACTCCATCGGGTCGGTGTAGTCATGGTGCGTGTCCCGCGGTGCTGTCGCTCATTCGACTGGGACCGGTCTCAGGTTGTCACGGAGATCGGGACTGGGACCGGTCTCAGTTCTACCCCGACGTCGCTTCGATCGCAACCGTCGTTACCGAACTGAGACCGGTCTCAGTCCCGACTACCGCTGGACGGGATGCTGTGGGTAGAGTCGCAGGCGATGAGTGATGTCAGCGCGAAGCGCAAGCCGACGATCCGCCAGATCGCGGTGCAGGCGGGGGTATCCCGCAGCACGGTGTCGCGCGTGATCAACGGCGGGCACTGGGTATCGCCTGACGCCAGGCAGGCCGTCGAAGAGGCGATCCTCGCCACCGGGTACACCGCCAATCACCACGCGCGCAGCCTCGCGACCGGTCGCGCAGGCTCTCTCGCGTTCCTGCTGACCGAGCCGCAGCAGCTGCTGTTCGACGATCCGACCTTCGCCCTGCTGCTGCGCGGTGCGGCCGAAGCCCTCGCGCAACGGTCGATGACGCTGGTGCTGCTCGTCGCCGGAACCCCAGCCGAGCGCGAGAGCGTCGCCCAGTTCCTCAGCGCCGGGCACGTCGACGGCGTCATGCTCATCTCGTCGCATGAATCCGATCCGCTGCTCGACCAGCTGATCGAGGTCGGAATCCCCACCGTCTGCTGCGGTCTGCCCCTCGGCCACGAACGCGATCTCTCGACGATCTCGGTCGACGAGGTCGCCTCGGCCCGCACGATGGCCGCGCACCTCGTGGCGCAGGGGCACCGTCGCATCGGCATGATCACAGGACCCGACGACACCCCCGGTGGGCGCTACCGTCTGGTGGGCTTCCGCGAGGAGCTCGGCGACCTGTACGACGAGACGCTGGTCGAGGTGGGCGACTACTCGTACGACTCAGGGCTCGCCGCCATGACACGGATGCTCGAGCACGACGTCGACGCCGTCTTCGCGGCATCCGACCGGATGGCCGCCGGAGCGATCGCCGCCGCCCGCCGCGCCGGACGTCGCGTACCCGAGGACATCGCGATCGCCGGCTTCGACGACTCGGGCCTCGCGGCCACGCACGAGCCGCCGATCACGACCATGCGCCAGCCGTGGGATCAGATCAGCGCGCAGATGGTCGCCGTGCTGCTCGAGGTCATCGCCGGAGCATCCCCCCGCTCGGTCATCCTCGACACCGAACTCGTGGTGCGCCAGAGCGCGTAGTGCGCAGAGCCTTCGTCGACGCCGCTCCCGCTCCGGGTGCCCTGATTCCTGACCCTGATTCACTTGGCACCTCGCGCCGCCATCCGCGCGCCATACCGGCGGCAGGTGCCAACTGAGCAGCATCCACACCACTCATCTTGCGATTCACCTGGCACCCCGCGCCGCCGTCCGCGCGTCGAAGCGACACCAGGTGCCAACCGAGCAGCATCCCGGGAAGCGACCGCGCGTGCGTCGAGCGACGCGACGTGCGGCCGGAACGGTTCACCGTGGCTGGTCGAGCACCTCGCGGAGCGTGGCGGCGAAGGCCTCGGGCTGACCGGCGTAGCCGAACTCTCCGCCCATGAAGCCGCCGTGGTGACTGGGGAAGACGGTCGCCTGCTGACCGAGCTTCTCAGCGAGGGCGATCGACGTGCGGCCGGTATACACCTTCAGCGACTTCGTTCCAGGAGATCTCCTTCGTTGCGGGCGTGCTGACGACCCGTGCTGAAGGGACTCAGCCGCGCATCGCGACACCGCGACGCCAGTAACCCATGAAGGCCACCTGTCCGCGATCGATGCCGAGGTCCTTCACCAGGTGGCGACGCAGCGTCGTGACGACCCCGCTCTCGCCGGCGATCCAGAAGTAGCGCTCCGCGGGAGCATCCGCCGCGTCGATCTGCTCGCCGAGACCCGAGTAGTCGGGCGTCTCCCAGAGGAGCTCCTCGGTCTCGATGTCCTCGACCTCGACCTCGTCGGAGGCATCGGCGTCGCCGAGGTACTCGAGCACCGAGGGGATGAGCCGCAGCCCCTGCAGCTGCCCCTCCGAGCGCGGCAGCCACTGCACCTCGACACCCGTCGGAGCATCGATCGTCAGCACATCGTCACCGGTCGGCACCTCGATGAACGCGACACCGCGGAGATCGCGCGGGGCGTCCTCGAGGATGCGCGCGATCGCCGGTGCGGCGGTCTCGTCGCCGGCGAGCACCACCGACGACGCGGTCCCCGGCTCGTACTCGGCTCCCCCGTGCCCGATCGCGCCACGGCGCGGGCCGATCACGAACAGCTCCTGACCGACCGCCGCGGCGTCGGCCCAGCGCGATGCCGGACCGGTGAGCCCGGGCGCGAGGTGCAGCACGAAGTCCACGTCGATCTCGGTGCCGGATGCCGCGTCGACGCGCAGCTCGCGCACCGAGTAGGTGCGCATCGAGCCGCGCTCGGCCTCGGGCACCGCCAGGTACGACCCCCACCAGTCGTCGGTGCTGCGGTCGAGGTCGGGGAGGACTCCGGAGGCCGGCGGGAAGATCAGCTTGATCCGTGCGTCGAACACGTGCCCCGGGGTGGCGAACTCGGCCAGCTCGTCGCCGCCGAAGGTGACCCGCACGAAGTTCGGCGAGACCCGCGAGACCCGGCGCACCTTGGCACGGGCGAGCACGTAGGTGGGACGGTCGGTGGTGGTGGTCTCAGCGGACATGATGCCTTCCGATCGGGGTGACCATCGGCTTGCCCGAGACCGGGTCGGTCGTGATCTGGTTCGCGAGGCCGAAGACCTCTTCGACGTGCTGGGCGGTCACGACGTCCTGCGGGGTGCCGGTCACGTGCACCCGGCCCTCCTTCATCGCGACGAGCTCGTCCGAATAACGGGCGGCGAGGTTGAGGTCGTGCAGCACCATGACGATCGTGGTGCCGCGCGAGACGCTGAGGTCGGTGAGCAGGTCGAGCACCTCGACCTGGTGCGCGACATCGAGGAACGTCGTCGGCTCGTCGAGGAGCAGGATGTCGGTCTCCTGCGCGAGAGCCATCGCGATCCACACCCGCTGACGCTGGCCGCCCGAGAGCTCGTCGACGCTGCGGTCGGCGAGATCGGTGGTGCCGGTCGCGGCGAGAGCATCCGCCACCACCTCGTAGTCGTGGGTGCTCCAGCGGGCGAGCATCTTCTGATGCGGATGCCGTCCGCGGCCGACGAGGTCGGCGACGGCGATGCCCTCGGGAGCGACCGGCGACTGCGGCAGCAGCCCCAGGATCCGGGCGACCTCCTTGGTGGGTCGCGCGTGCACGGACTTGCCGTCGAGAACGATCTGGCCGGCGGTCGGTGAGAGCAGCCGGGCGAGCGAGCGCAGCAACGTCGACTTGCCGCATCCGTTCGCCCCCACGATCGTCGTGATCTTGCCCGGGGCGATCGCGAGGTCGAGCCCGTCGATGATGGTGCGATCGCCGTAGGCGAGGGTGACCGACTCAGCGGTCAGGGTGTGCGCCTCGGTCACAGGGAGCCTCCCGAGCGGTTGGTGCGGACGAGCAGGTAGATGAGGTACGGGGCGCCGATGACGCCCGTGATGACCCCGACCGGGTAGCGCGCTCCGAAGGCGAACTGACCGATCAGGTCACCGGCGAGCACGAGCACGGCGCCGACGAAGGCGCTCGGCAGCAACAGAGTGGCCCCGGGGCCCGTGATGCGCGCCGCGATCGGACCGGCCATGAACGCGACGAACGCGATCGGGCCCGTCGCCGCGGTGGCGAAGGCCAGCAGGGCGACGGCGCCGAGGATGAACAGCAGGCGGGTCGCATTCACCCGCACGCCGAGGCCGGATGCCGAGTCATCGCCGAGCTGCAGTGCTCCCAGGGCTCGGCCGCGCGAGAGCATGAGCGGCACGATGACCGCCGCGGCGATGAGGAGGGGGCCGACGCGATCCCACGAGGCGTTGTTGAGACTGCCGGTCAGCCACTGCATCGCCGTCTGGATGTCCCAGCTCGCGGCGCGGGACAGCGTGTACGAGATCACGCTCTGCAGCATCGCGGCGACGCCGATGCCGATCAGGATGAGACGGGTGCCGGCGAAGCCGCCCTTGATCGACAGCAGGTAGATGGCCCCGGCGGTCAGCAGGGCGCCGCCGAGCGCGAGGATCGAGACGACCGGACCGTCCAGCGACAGCACGATGATGCCGATCACAGCCGCAGCACCTGCACCGTCGGAGATGCCGATGATGTCGGGAGACGCGAGCGGGTTGCGCAGGAGCGTCTGGAAGCAGACGCCCGCGATGCCGAACGACAGGCCGGCGAGGATCGCGAGCACAGCCCGCGGCAGGCGCAGCTCGCCGACGGTGAACGAGGCTCCCGGCACCGTCTCGCCCAGGATGACGCGGATGACCTCGTCGAGCGGGTAGAAGGTGTTGCCGATCATCAGCGACACGGTGAACAGTCCGAGCACGAGCAGACCGAGCACGATCGTCGCGACCGCATGACGACGGTGACGGGCTCGGCGACCCGCGACGATCGCGGCGATCTGGTCGCGGTCCGACGGGGGCGGCGGGGTCTGCGACGGCGCCATCCGGTTCATGATGCTCACAGTTCACGCACCTTCGTGCGACGAACGATCCAGATGAAGAACGGAGCCCCGATGATCGCGGTGATGATGCCGACCTGGATCTCCTCCGACGACGGCGCGATGACGCGGCCGATGATGTCGCTCGCGAGCAGGAGCGCGGCACCCGCCATCGCCGAGAACGGCAGCAGCCAGCGGTGGTCGGTCCCGATCAGCATCCGACACACGTGGGGGATGACGAGACCGACGAAGCCGATCGGACCCGCGATCGCCGTCGCAGCGCCCGCGAGGATGACCGCGCCGAGCGCGGAGACGAGACGCGTGCGGAACACGTGCTCGCCGAGGCCCTTGGCCATGTCGTCGCCGAGGGCGAGGGAGTTCATGCCGCGCGCGCTCGCGATGCAGATGAGGGCGCCGAGCGCGAGAACCGGGGCCGTGATCGCGATGCGGGGCCATTCGGCTCCGCCGACCCCGCCGATCTGCCAGGACTGGAAGGCCTGGAGCAGGTCGACACGGGGAAGCATGATGGCGCTGATGAGAGAGCCGAACGCCGCGGATGTCGCGGCGCCGGCGAGCGCGAGCTTGAGCGGCGTCGCACCACCGCGACCCAGGGATCCGACCGTGTAGACGAAGGTCGCAGCGACCGCGGCGCCGATGATCGCGAGGCCCATCTGGCCGTACGGGTCGGTCAGGCCCACGACGGCGAGACCGAGGACCACGGCGAGGGAGGCGCCGTTCGATACCCCGAGGATGCCGGGGTCGGCGATCGGGTTGCGCGTGACGGCCTGCATGGTCGCGCCCGAGAGCGCCAGCGCCGCGCCCACGAGGAGCGCGAGCACGGTGCGCGGGAAGCGCTTGACGATCGCGGCCTGGGCCAGGGTGTCGTCCTGACCGGCGAGAGCGGCGAAGACGTCGTCGATGCTCACGGCGCGGACGCCGAAGCAGACGGAGAGGATGCAGAGCACCAGCAGCACGAGCACTCCGGCGAGCAGCCAGAGGGTGCGCGCCCACGCCGGGCGCCGCAGGTCTGCGGTGCCCGGCGTGGGAATGGTGACAGCGGTCACAGTGGTGCCCAGGTGTGCTCAGTGCGCGGAGGTGACGCCGGACGTCACTTCGTGAGCGGTGCCGCCAGCAGGGCGAGGTAGTCGCTGAGACCCCACGGGATCGACAGCGGCGACGGATTCGCGGATGCGGCGATCGGCGTGGCATCGGGGAGGATCGCGATGCGCCCCTCGGCGACGGCCGGGATCTTCGACAGCAGGGGGTCTGCCTGCAGCGTGGCGATGAGCGAGTCGTCGCCGTACGTCACGAACACGTCGACGTCGTCGAAGGTGTCGGCCTGCTCGGAGCTCACCGTCAGGTAGAACTCGGTGCTGTCGGCGTTCTCCTCGACGATCGACGGCAGCGGAAGGCCGAGGTCGTCGTTCAGGTAGCCGGGGCGCGTGTCGATCGCGGTGTAGTAGCCGACCTGGCTGAGGTCGGTCGGGTCGACGTACGCGAAGAGGACCTTCTTGTCCTTGAGGGCGCTGTTCGCCTCGAGCGCCGCCTCGGCGTCGGCGTGGAGGTCTTCGATGAGGGCGTCACCCTCGGCCTCGAGGCCCAGAGCCTTGGAGTTCATCTCGATCATCTCGTCGACCGGGGTGCCCCAGGCGACCTCGGGGTACGCGACGACGGGGGCGATCTTGGAGAGAGTGTCGTACTCCTCCTGCGTCAGGCCCGAGTACGAGGCCAGGATGACGTCGGGGTTGGTGTCGGCGACGGCCTCGTAGTCGATGCCGTCGGACTCGTCGAACAGCACGGGCTCTTCGCCGCCCAGTTCGTCGAGCTTCTCCTCGACCCAGGGCAGGATGCCGTTGTCGTCGTCGTCGCCCCAGGACGCCTTGCTCATGCCGACGGGCACGATGCCGAGCGCGAGAGGCACCTCGTGGTTGGCCCAGGCGATCGTGGCGACGCGCTCGGGCTTCTCCTCGATCGTGGTCTCGCCGTAGACGTGCTCGACGGTGACGGGGAAGGCGCTGTCGTCGGCCGGGTTCGAGCCGGCGGAGTCGGAGCCGGAGTCGGCAGCCGGGGTGGCACAGGCCGCGAGGCTGAGCGCGAGGGCTGCAGCGGTACCGGCGGCCGCGAGGAGTCGAGAGGTGCGCACAGGCATTCCCTTCGGGTTGGGAGGAGGGGTGCGGCGCAGAGGGCGCCAGGCTTTGGTAAGCCTGGCCTAATCTAACAGAAAGTTAGGCGAGCCTCATCTCGGTTCCGTCGGCTCGGGTGGCGAAACTCCCCCGGGTATGCAGAAAGCCGGCCGGACCCGTGAGGGTCCGGCCGGCTTCAGGAAGTCAGCGCGCGCTCAGAGAGCGCGGATGTTCGCCGCCTGCATGCCCTTGGGGCCACGCTCAGCGTCGAATTCGACCTTCTGGTTCTCGCGGAGCTCCTTGAAACCGGAGCCGGCGATAGCCGAGTAGTGGGCGAAGAGGTCGTCCGAGCCGTCATCAGGAGCGATGAAGCCGAAGCCCTTCTCCGCGTTGAACCATTTCACAGTGCCAGTGGCCATGTGTTTTCTACTTTCTGTTGAACGGCCGCTCTCGCGGCCTGTGCCGTGACGGAACATCCGACGCGCACACAGTTTCACGGTACCACGGCGGGCTGAATAGTGGCAGAGAAAGTTGCAGATCGGTATTTCACCGCGGCTTCCGTGCGGCTGCCGGCATCGAGCTTTCGTAGCACGGCCGAGACATGGACGCTCACGGTCTTGGCGCTGATGAACAGTCGCTCACCGATCTGGCGGTTGCTGAGCCCCTCGGCGATGAGAGACAGCACCTGTCGCTCGCGCGCCGTCAGCGGGTCGACGTCCGCGGGATCCGATGCCGCGCGGGAGGCAGCGTCGGATGCCCCGAGCCCCGCCGCTGCGGAGAAGACGCCGACCGCGGTGATGAGCTGCACGTGTCCGAGACGCTCTGCGATCCGCGCGGCGGCGGCGATCACGGCCGACGCCTCGGTGCGCTCGCCCTCGTCCACCAGCACCCGTGCGAGTTCGAGACGCGTCATCACGCGGAAGGTGACCGGAACGTCGTCGCCGTCCGCCAGATCGACGGCGGCCCGCAGCGCGGGAATCGACGGCGTGAGGAACGCCTCGACGATCGACCACCAGGTGTCGCCGAGCAGCTGCTCGGGCTGCGCGAGCCAGGCCGCACGGATCTCGTCGGATGCCTCGGCGACAGCGGTGCCCGTCGCCCGCAGCTCGGCGATCAGCCAGGCCGCCTCGAGCATCAGCCGGCGCTGGTGCAGCTGCACGGGCCCGTCGTCGTGAAGCATCTCCCGGATCTCGTTCAGAGCGCCTTCGAGGTCACCCCTGCTCTCGGCGACGGAGACCCGCATCATGATCCCGTCGTACCAGATCTGGCGTTCGGCGAGGCCTGTCTCCTGGAAGGCAGGCCGCCACTCCCGCAGGATCTCGGCCGCCTCGTCGTGCCGACCCCGCCACGACAGCACGCGCACCCGCGTCATCGTCGCGTACATCCGGAAGATCCGCAGCCCACCCTGCGCGAGCTCACGGGCCAGCATCTCCTCGACCCGCTCGATCTCGCCGAGTTCGAGCAGCGGCACCGCCATGTTCTGAGTCATGATGGCGCCGGTCGTGCGTTCCACGCCGATGGCACGGGCGCGGGCCACGCCCTCTTCCGCGACGTCGACGGCATCGCGGAAGCGCCCCAGCAGCGTCAGCAGGTCGGAGTAGTTCACCCGGTAGCGCAGCTCGGCGTTGGTGGTCGTGGCCCGGCTCAGGGCGAAGGCGAACTCGCGGTGGCCCGCGGCGAGGTCCCCGAGGTGCGAGAGAGCGCCGCCGCGGATGTTCGCCGCGATCGACTCCTCTTCTGCGGAACCGGCTTCGACCGCGCGCTCGCCCGCTTCGCCCGCCAGCGCGATCGCCTGCTCGGCGTCGCCCGCCACCATGTGCCGACTGCCCAGCTGATTGAGGATCGACGCCCTCAGCCGGTCGTCGTCGACATCGCCCGCGTCGAGGATCGACAACGACTCCTGCAGCATCGCGACGGACCCTGCCCGCCCCAGATTCATGACGTAATACGCCCGGTCGCGCAGGAGACGCGCATGCATCCGCGGATCGACGGTCTCGGGATCGATCTCCTCGAGAGCGAGGTCGACCACGGCGAGCGCCCGCTCACCGTCGCCTGCGTTGCGCAGCACGGAACCCAGGCTCCGCAGCAGCTCGAGGCGATCGATGTCGACGACGCTCTGCGCATCGGGCACCTGGATCCACAGATCGAGGGCCAGCTCGCCGAAGCGTGCGGCGCTCGCGAAGGCGAACCTCGACTTGGCGTCGAGCATCGCCGCCACCGCCGCGGCGAGCGCGCGACGGTCGTCCTGCGCGAGCTGCCAGTGATAGGCCAGCGCGGCGGGGTCGGGCGCATCGTGGTGGGTCCTGCGGGTCTCGAGCAGCTCGGCATACGCCCGATGCAGTCGTGCTCGCTCACCGGGGAGGAGGTCGTCGTGCACGGCCTCGCGGAGCAGGGCGTGCCGGAACCGGTACTCGTCGTCGACGACGAGGAGGATGCCGCTGAGCGTCGCCTCGCGGATCGCCTCGTCGAGCCTGCCGTCGGGCAGATCGACCAGCTGCGCGACGAGCGGATGCGAGAGCGGTCGCTCGGCACCCGCGACCACCTGAACCACGCGTCTCGCGTCGTCTCCGAGCCGGTCGAAGCGGGCGAGCAGCAGGTCGCGCAGGCTCGTCGGGAGCGGGCCGGTCGAGCATCCGGCGATCTCCTCGACGAAGAACGGCACCCCTTCGGCACGGCTGTGGATGCGGTCGACGGACATCTCGCTGAGCGGTCGACCCGTGATCGCCTCCGCGAGCTCGCGCACGGCGGCCTCGTCGAGCCGCCCGACCGTCACCCGGTCGAGGAGCCGGGCCCGCGTGGCCTCGCCGATGAAACGGCTCACCGCGTCGCCACGGCGCACGTCGTCGCTGCGACAGGTGAGCAGCAGCAGGATGCGGCCGCGATCGAGCGTGCGCAGCAGGAAGGAGAGGAGTGCGAGCGTCGAGTCGTCGGCCCAGTGCAGGTCTTCGATGATGAGCACCTGGGGGGCGTGCTCGGCGGCCGCCTCGATCAGCGCGGCGATCGCGTCGCGCAGCCGGTCGGGGCTCGTCTGCTCGCGCTCGGTGGGGTTCAGCTCGGGCAGCAGCATGCCGAGCGCCTGGATGCCGACGCCGAGCTCCTCGCGGATGCGATCGGCGCCGAGCCGCGTCGCGAGGGAACGCAGGATGCCGGTGATCGGCCCGAAGGGCGTGCGCGACGACCCGAGGTCGAGGCACCAGCCGACGTGCACATCGGCGCGGTTCGCCACTTCGCCGCCGAACTCGCGCATGAGCCGCGACTTGCCGATCCCGGCCTCGCCCTCGACGAGCAGAGCGGCAGGCACACCCGACGCGGATCGCTCGAAGAGCGCGCGCACGGCAGCGAGTTCGGCGTCTCGGCCGACCATCGCAGCGCTCGGAGCGGAGGGGGGCATGGCTTCATCGTGCCACCCCTCTCCGACATCCGGGAGGGCCGCTGCCGTCGGCAGCGTGGAAGGCCGGGTCACCGCGCGGCTACGGGCTCGCAGACGCCGCCCGCGCGCCGATCCGCCGACGCGACGGCATCCGAGGTTCCGGCGCCGCGGAGCCGCATCCGCTGCAGCATCCGCCGCACCGGGCCTGCTGCCCGGGGGACGATCTGATCGGGGTGCTCGGCGATGAACCGGCGGCGCTCGATCGCTCGCTCCCGCTGCTCCTGATCGAACGCGGTGACCGTGTAGGCGAGGTACGGGTGCTCGTACATGACATCTCCTCTGTCGGGGTGATGTCTTCACACTCCGCTCTGAGGCCCCCTCGCGGCATCGGACGGATGCCCTATCTTCGGGCTCCGCCTACCTCAGTGCACGCGACGAGGCCCGGAGACAGCGATGCTGTCGTCCGGGCCTCGTCACCTGGGGTCGTGTCAGGCGTCCACGTCACCGCGCCAGGCGCCGGTCTCGGCGCCTCGCTTCTCGATGAACTCCTTGAAGTTCTTCAGGTCCTTCTTGACCGCATGCGAACCCGCGCCCACGAGCGATCCGACCTTCTCGAGGAGCCCCTCGGGCTCCCAGTCGATCTGCACCGTGACACGCGTCGTCAGGTCCTCGAGCTTGTGGAACGTCACGACGCCCGCGTGCTCGGTCTCGCCCCCGATGCTCTTCCACGCCACCCGCTCGTCCGGGTGCTGCTCGGTGATCTCGGTGTCGAACTCGCGGGTCGCGCCGCCGACGTTCACCTTCCAGCGGTTGTGGGTGTCGTCGATCTGCGTGATCGACTCCACCTCGTCGAGGAACTGGGGAAAGCTCTCGAACTGCGTCCACTGGTTGTAGGCGATGTCGACGGGAACGTGGACGTCGATGGTCTCGATGATCTGCACCATGTGATGCTCCTCACTGTTCGTCGGTCTTGTTCGTGTGGGTCTATTCAGCCTCGGGCGCGCGGATTCGGCGACGGGGTTGACATCGACCGCCCGGCGCACCACCCTTCGCGGGTCAGGACATCCGGCCGAAGGTCGCGTCGATGTCGGCCATCTCCATCGCGGCGGTGGCCTCGATGAGAGCTCGCAGGTCGGCATCCGCACCCGGCGCGAACTCCTCCGGACGCTCGGGCGAGATCACCAGCGGCACGCCCTCCGGCGCCTGCTCGCTCGCGTCGAGGGTCGTGCCGTCACCCGAGGGCGACATGCCCTGGAAGATCTTCCCGGCCTCGGAGAGGTCGTCGAGATCGAACGAGTACTGCTTGCTCTGCAGCCCGAGATCGAGCAGCCGCTTGACCTCGGGGAAGCTCTCGGCGTTGGTCTTCGGGATCGGAAGGGCCGTCCGCCAGTTCACGCCCAGGGTCTCGAGTGCCTTGGCGTAGGCGTTCTCGTGCGCCTGGTCGCGCACGATCAGGTAGGAGATCGTCGACCGCGCGGTCTTGTTGGCCGTCATCTCGTAGAGACGGCACTTCTGCAGACGTCCCGTCGACTCCAGCATCAGGTTGTAGAGCAGGTCGAGCACGAGGTTGCCCGAGTTGTACACGTAGCTGCCCAGCCACGGGTTGCCCGCCGCGTCCACGGGCATCGCGCCCTGCGCGCCGACCAGATAGTGGTGGATGTTGCTGTGGTCCAGCGCGATGTTCAGCGGCACCGCGCCGCCGGCACCAGGAGCGTCGACCGGAGCATCCTTCTTGCCGTGATACTCGGGCGAGCCGTCGAGCAGACGCGAGATCGTCGTGCCGATGAGCTCGACGTGGCTGATCTCCTCGGTGCCGATGCCCTGGATCAGGTCGCGGTACGGCTTGGCCGAGGGCCCGCGGAAGTTGATGCTCTGGAACAGGTACTGCATCATCGTGCGCATCTCGCCGAACTGACCGCCGAGACCCTCCTGCAGGGCGTTCGCCGCCGCGGGGTCCGGCTCGTCGACCTCGATGTCGTTGATGAGCTGCTGGAGGTGGAAGTACATGGTGTCTCCTCGCTGTCTGGGGTGGGGAGCCCCACTCTCCGCCTCATCGGCACCAGACATTCCCCCCGTGGACGAAGCACGGCGGCCCGTCTATCATGCGGCGAGCAGTCGTCGGATGCCGGGCACGATGCCGGCGTCGGATGCCGCGCGAGTACGGTTGACCGCATGCGCATCCCCGCCGCGATCCGCGCCTCCAAGCGCTCGCCGCTGCTGCAGGTGGTGAAGTCCGCCGCGGCGACCATCGCCGCCTGGCTGCTGGCGGGGTGGGTCGTGCCGGGGCAGCTCCCCGTGTTCGCTGCGATCGCCGCCCTGCTCGTCGTGCAGCCCAGCATCAACCAATCGCTGTCGAAGGCGCTCGAGCGCAGCATCGGCGTGATCATCGGCGTCGTCATCGCCGTCGCCCTCGGTCTGCTGCTCGGGTCGCCGAGCTGGATCGTGCTGCTCGCCATCGTGGTGGCGATGCTCGTCGCCTGGGTCTTCCGTGCGACGCCCGGCACCGGCAATCAGGTCGCGATCTCGGCGATGCTGGTGCTCGCACTCGGATCCACTCCCGATTACGCGTTCGCGCGCATCGTCGAGACGCTCATCGGCGTCGCGATCGGCATCGTCGTCAACGCGCTCATCGTGCCCCCGGTGCTCGTCGGCCCCGCGCGACGCGATCTGGGGCTGCTCGGCAGCGAGCTCGCTGCGAGCCTCGACCGCCTGGCGGCGGCGCTCCCCCATCCCCAGACTCCCGAGAAGCTGTGGGAGCTCATGGTCGAGGTGCGGCTGCTGCGCCCGATGCGAGATGCCGCTGAGGCGTCGATCGCGGCGGGCGAGGAGTCGCTGACCCTCAATCCGCGCAGGTCGAACCATCGCCAGGAGCTCGCCGAGATGCGCGGACTGCTCGAGAAGCTGACGCCCATCGTCACGCAGACGATCGGGATGACCCGCGCCTACTTCGACCATTACGACGACACCATCGGGCGGGAGCCCGCAGTCGGGGCGATCGCCGATCAGCTGCGCCGCGCCGGCCACGACGTGCGCCTCGCGGTGCAGATCGCGGACGTGTCGCCGGAGCCGGAGGCGCTGACCTCGGCCATCCCCGCACTGACGGCGCCGCTCGTGATCGCGCCCCCGTCATCGGCGCACTGGATCCTCATCGGATCGCTGATGGAGGATCTGCGGCGCATCCGCGGCGAGCTCGTCGGCGAGGAGTGAGCGGGTCGCGGCGGGCGCGCGTGCACGATTCAGCACGAACGGTCCGCGCGGCGCCTTTCGGGCCCGAACCAGCCCGGTCCCGCCCTTCTATGCTGAATCGTGCACGGGCGATGGCCCGCCCCGGCGCGTGAGAACTCAGTCCTGCTCAGGGTCGTCGGCCAGGACGTCGCCGTCGCCGTCCTCGTCGTCCGCACCCGACGGCACGACCGTGCGCGGCTCGCCCTTGTTGTCCTCGGCGCCGAGGACGTCGTTCCCCTCGGCTCCCGGCGACGGCTCGCTGCTGATGTCGTTCCGGTCGGTGTCGATGTCGTCGTGTCCGCTGTCGGTGCTCATGTGCGTTCCTTCCGTCCGTTTCTCCGACGGTATGCCGAGCGAGGCGCGCGCGGCCAGGCCTTGACAACCCCGCAGGCCTACGCTGTTCCCATGTCCGACACGACCGTTCCCGAGGCCCTCGCCGAGCTCGGCGCACTCCAGGATCCGAAGATGCGCGCCGCGAACGAGAAGCGCGGCGACCTGCACGGCATGAACCTCAGCAAGCTGCGCGCCGTCGCGAAGCGCATCAAGACGGATCACCCCCTCGCGAAGAAGCTGTGGACCACCGGCGACACCTCCGCCCGGCTGCTCGCCCTGCTGATCTGCACTCCCGGCGCCTTCACCGCCGATGAGCTCGATGCCATGCTGCGCGAGACCGACCAGCCGAAGATCAACGACTGGTTCGTCAACTACGTCGCGAAGAAGACGCCGCTCGCCGAGGAGCTGCGCCTGCGCTGGTTCGACGACCCCGACCCGACGGTCGCGGCCGCGGCCTGGTCGCTCACGACGGTGCGGGTCGCGAAGGACGCCGACGGACTCGACCTCGACCACCTGCTCGATCTGATCGAGCGCGACCTCCGAGACGCCCCGAAGCGACTGCAGTGGGCGATGAACGAGACCCTGGCGAACATCGGCATCTTCCACCCGAAGCTCCGGGCGCGGGCGCTGGAGATCGGCGAGCGCCTGCAGGTGCTGGCCGACTATCCGACGGCGCCGGGCTGCACATCGCCGTTCGCGCCCGCGTGGATCGGGGAGATCGTGCGGCGCCGCGAGGGCTGACACGCGAAGGCTGAGCCGGCGTGACTGCCGGCCCAGCCCGCGCAGGTCAGGGAGTGTCGCCCACGGCGTGCGGACGCGGCATCGCCAGCATCGCCCCGGTGTCGGTGAACTCCTGCTCGATCTCGTCGTTGCGCCGGTAGGTGACGAGACTCACGACCACCGCGGCGACGAACGCGAACACGAACGCGGGCAGCAGCTCGTACAGCCCGGTGTTCAGCCCCTTCCAGACGAACACCGTCACCGCACCGACGAACATGCCGGCGAGCGCCCCCCAGTTCGTGAGCTTGCGCCAGAACAGGCTGAGCAGGATGATCGGGCCGAAGGCGGCCCCGAATCCCGCCCACGCGAACGACACGAGGCCGAGGATCGAGTCGTTGGGCGTGATCGCGAGGATGATCGCGATGATCGCGACGACGAGCACCGCCATGCGTCCCATCAGCACGAGCCGCTTCTCGGACGGCGGCGTCTTGCGCACCACCTTGTAGAGGTCCTCGACCAGCGCCGACGAGCACACCACCAGCTGGCTGGAGACGGTGCTCATGATGGCGGCGAGCACGGCGGCCAGCACGAGACCGGCGACGAACGGATGCAGCAGCGTCTGCGACATCAGCAGCACGACCGTCTCGGGGTTGTCGAGCGTGATGCCCTGCTGCGCCATGTAGGCGATGCCGACGAGTCCTGAGACGATCGCGCCGAACATCGACACGACCATCCACGAGATGCCGATGCGCCGCGCGCTCTTCGCCTCCTGCGGCGAGCGCAGCGCCATGAACCGGACGATGATGTGCGGCTGCCCGAAGTAGCCGAGGCCCCAGGCGAGCGCCGAGACGATGGCGAGGAACGTGCCGCCCGTGACGGCTCCGCCGCCCAGCATCGACAGGAAGCCCTCTCCGCCGTTCTCGGTGATGAGCGTCGACGTCTCCTCGAGCCCGCCGATCGCGATCACCGCCGCGACGGGCACCACGATCAGCGCGATCAGCATCATCAGCCCCTGCACGACGTCGGTGAGGGATGCGCCGAGGAACCCGCCGAACAGCGTGTACAGCAGCGTGATCCCGCCGACGAGCAGCATCCCGAACAGGTAGTCGCCGTTGAACGAGCTCTCGAAGAAGACGCCCGCGGCGACCATTCCCGACGAGATGTACAGAGTGAAGAAGACCAGGATGATGAGGCCCGAGACGACGCGCAGCGAGCGGGTCGAATCGCGGAGCCGGTTCTCGAAGTAGCTGGGGATCGTGATCGAGTTGCGCGACACCTCGGTGTAGGCGCGAAGACGCGGAGCCACGAGCAGCCAGTTGAGGTACGCGCCGATGGTCAGGCCGATCGCGATCCACGCCTCGATGAGCCCGGCGGCGTAGATCGCCCCGGGCAGACCCATCACGAGCCAACCCGACATGTCGGCGGCTCCCGCGCTGATCGCGGCGACCCACGGCGGCAGGTTGCGGCCTCCGAGCATGTAGTCCTCATGGTCGGAGGTGCGCTTGTAGGCGAAGTATCCGATGAGCAGCATCCCGGCGAAATACAGCCCGAGCGCCACGTACAAGAAGATCTGGTCGGACATCGTCGTCCCTCCTCAGCGGTGCCGGTCACCGCATCCGTATCGATGATCTCAAGTCCGGCGCTGCGCTCCAGCGCGCCACGCCCCGGGCGCGCCACGCAGAGACCGCTGGTTACGCTGAATCCATGAGCACGCACATCGCCGCAGAGCCCGGTCAGATTGCCCCCGTCGTCCTGTTCCCGGGCGACCCGCTGCGTGCGAAGTGGATCGCCGAGACGTTCCTCGACAACGCCGAGCTGTACTCCGAGACCCGCGGGATGCTGGGGTTCACCGGCACGTGGCAGGGCCACCGCGTCTCGGTGCAGGGCTCGGGCATGGGACAGCCCTCGATGGCGATCTATGCGAGCGAGCTGTTCGAGGAGTACGACGTGCAGACCGTCGTGCGAGTCGGCTCGTGCGGGGCGCTGACCGAGAAGCTCGCGGTGCGCGACATCATCATCGCGAACGGCGCCTGCACGGATTCCGGCATCAACCGGGTGCGCTTCCACGGACTCGACTACGCCCCGGTCGCGGATTTCGGACTGCTGCGCGCCGCCGTCGAGGCGAGCGAGGCCGAGACGCTGGACTCCGCCGTGCACGTCGGGCTGCTCTTCTCGAGCGACCAGTTCTACAGCACGCGCCCGGAGCTCACGGAGCCGTTCGTCGCGCACGGCGCACTCGGCGTCGAGATGGAGACGAGCGGCCTCTACACCCTCGCCGCCTACCACGGCCGCAGGGCCCTGAGCATCTGCACGGTGTCGGATCACATCGTCACCGGCGAGCAGACGACCGCTCAGGAGCGCGAGCAGACGTTCGGCGACATGATCCGGATCGCGCTGCGCGCCGCGACCTCGGTCTGAGGCGTGCAGTATTCAGCAGGGATGCGGCGAACCGGTCGATTTCGGCCGCCCACGGGCCGATCCGGAGCATCCGTGCTGAATCCTGCTCGGCCCCCTCGTCTGCCGCGGCACGACGGGGGTGAAAGGATCGAGTCATGATGCTCGACCCGACGACCCTGCCCGAGGGCTCCGATGCGGATGCCGTCTACACGGCGTTCGTCGACTGGGCGGAGTCGACCGGCATCACCCTCTACCCCGCGCAGGACGAGGCTGTCATCGAGATCGTCTCAGGCAACAACCTCATCCTGTCGACGCCGACCGGCACCGGAAAGTCGCTCGTGGCGGTGGGCGCGCACTATGCGGCGCTCGTCGAGGGGCGCCGCACGTACTACACCGCCCCCATCAAAGCGCTGGTGAGCGAGAAGTTCTTCGCCCTCGTCGACCTGTTCGGCGCCTCAAACGTCGGCATGATCACCGGCGACTCGTCAGTCAACGCGGATGCGCCGATCATCTGCTGCACGGCCGAGATCCTCGCGAACCTCGCCCTGCGACAGGGATCGGATGCCGACGTCGGCCAGGTCGTCATGGACGAGTTCCACTTCTACGGCGACCCCGACCGCGGGTGGGCGTGGCAGGTGCCGCTGCTCGAACTGCCGCAGGCCCAGTTCATCCTCATGTCGGCCACCCTCGGCGATGTGACGCAGCTCGCCTCGGACCTCACCCGCAGGACCGGCCGCGACACGGCATCCGTCACCGGCATCGAGCGGCCCGTGCCCCTGCACTACTTCTACGAGACGACGCCGATCCACGAGACCATCGACGATCTGCTGGGCACCGGCCAGGCGCCGATCTACATCGTGCACTTCTCTCAGGCCGCCGCCATGGAGCGCGCGCAGGCGCTGTCGAGCACGAAGATCGCCACCCGCGAGCAGCGCGACGAGATCGCCGCCCTGATCGGCGGGTTCCGCTTCACGACCGCTTTCGGCAAGACACTCTCGCGGTTCCTCCGCGCCGGCATCGGCGTGCACCACGCCGGGATGCTGCCGAAGTACCGCCGCCTCGTCGAACAACTCGCCCAGCGCGGCATGCTGCGCGTGATCTGCGGCACCGACACCCTCGGCGTGGGCATCAACGTCCCGATCCGCACGGTGCTGCTCACCGCGCTGACGAAGTTCGACGGCCAGCGGATGCGGCAGCTCAACGCCCGCGAGTTCCACCAGATCGCCGGACGAGCGGGCCGCGCCGGCTACGACACGGCAGGCACCGTGGTCGCGCAGGCGCCGGAGCACGAGAGCGAGAACGCCGCCGCGGTCAAGAAGGCCGGCGATGATCCGAAGAAGAAGCGCAAGATCGTGCGGAAGAAGGCTCCCGACGGCTTCGTGTCGTGGGGAGAGCCGTCGTTCCGCAAGCTCATCGACGCCGAGCCCGAGACGCTCACCTCGCACATGCAGATCACGAGCTCGATGATGCTCAACGTCATCGCACGCGGCGGCGACGTCTTCGGCAACATGAGGGCGCTGATCTACGAGAACCACGAGCCGCGGCGACGTCAGCGCGAGCTCGCCCTGCGGGCGATCGGCATCTACCGCACGCTCCTCGAGTCGGGTGTCGTCGAGCAGACGGATGCGGGCGAGATCCGTCTCACCGTCGATCTGCAGCCGAACTTCGCCCTCAATCAGCCGCTGTCGCCGTTCGCCCTCGCGGCGTTCGAGCTACTCGACCCGTCGACAGGCTCAGGGACACAGGAAGGGATGACGGGCGCGGGAACCGGGTCGTACGCCCTCGACATGATCTCGATCGTGGAGTCGACCCTCGACGACCCCCGTCCCGTGCTGAGCCAGCAGCAGTTCCTCGCCCGCGGTGAGGCGGTCGCCGCCATGAAGCGTGAGGGGATCGAGTACGACGAGCGCATGGAGCTGCTCGAGGAGGTCACGTATCCGAAGCCGCTGGAGGAGCTACTCGGCGCCGCCTTCGAGACGTTCAGCGCGGCTCAGCCGTGGATCCGCGATTTCGAGCTGCATCCGAAATCGGTCGTTCGAGACATGTACGAGCGGGCCATGTCGTTCGGCGAGTACGTCGCGTACTACAGGATCGCGCGCTCCGAAGGGGTCGTGCTCCGCTACCTCTCGGACGCGTACCGGGCCGCATCGCAGACGATCCCCGAGGAGCTGAAGGACGAAGACCTCCGCGACCTCATCGAGTGGCTCGGCGAGCTCGTGCGTCAGGTCGACTCCAGCCTGCTCGACGAATGGACCGACCTCGTCGCCGGCGTCCTGCAGGACCCCGACGAGGAGCCCATCGTCCCTCCGGCGCCGAAACGCCTCACGTCCAACATCCGCGCGTTCCGGATCCTCGTTCGCAACGAGCTGTTCCGGCGGGTGCAGCTCGCTGCGCGCAAGGACGTGGATGCTCTCGCGGAGCTCGATCCGTCGTTCGGTGCCGACGCCTGGTCGGATGCCCTCGACGGCTACTTCGCCGACCACGACGAGATCCTCACCGGGGCGGATGCGCGCAGTTCGCGGCTGCTGCTCCTCACCGAGGGCGCGACCGAGTGGACGGTGCGTCAGATCATCGACGACCCGGCGGGCGACCACGACTGGGGCATCTCGGCGACGGTCGATCTCGCGGCATCCGACGAGGAGGGCGCGGCCGTCGTCACGGTGACGGCCGTCGACCGGCTGTAGCCGAGGCCGCCCGCCTCACCGCTGGGTGCGCGGATCGCTGGTCGGGTTGTCGTACATCATCGGGCAGCCGTTGGCGACGGCCGCGGGCCGCAGCTCGAAGTGCCACCGCTCGTTGGCATAGATCTGGCACAGCCCGAACTCCGCTCCGCGCTGCGCCAGCCAGTCCTGGGCGGGGAGCGGCCCGAGGTCGACCGCGTCTCCCGAGACGTGCTCGGAGTTCTCCGGCGTCGCCACCCATCGGGCCGCCTCCTCGGCGGAGCCGTACTCCTCCACGGCGTCCTGCTGGAGCACCTGCTGATACGCCGCCGACCGCCAGCCGCTGTTCACGTGCATCGGCACACCGTCCTGCTCGGCCGCCACCGCCGCAGCCCGCACCGCCTCGAGCAGCGCTGGGTCGAGGTTCGACACCGCCGGCGTCTCGTCGAACACCGAGAGGGCTTCCTCCTCACGGACGACGCCGTCGGCCTCGGTGAGTTCCTCGCGCGTGACGGGCGGCGAGGCGACAGCACTCGACTGCTGGCCCAGGAACACGAGCGTGCCGACGACGAGCGCCATCAGCATGGTGACGGCCACGGCCGCGATGATGCCGGGGCGAGAGAGGGTGGTGCGTGAGTTCATACGCCTCAGTCAACGGATGCCCCCGTTGCGACGGCGTATGCGGTTTCGCATACGCTCCCGATATGCGCGGGTGCGTAAGCTCTCAGCACATGGGAGCTGTCCGGTGCGCGTTCTGATCGTGGAGGACGAGCCGTATCTCGCGGAGGCCGTCCGCGACGGACTCCGACTCGAGGCGATCGCGGCCGACATCGCGGGCGACGGCGACACGGCGCTCGAGATGCTCGGCGTCAACGCCTACGACCTCGCCGTGCTCGACCGTGACATCCCCGGCCCGTCGGGTGACGACGTGGCCCGCTGGATCGTCGAATCCGGCAGCGGCATCCCCATCCTCATGCTCACGGCCGCCGACCGTCTCGACGACAAGGCGACCGGGTTCGCGATCGGCGCCGACGACTACCTCACGAAGCCCTTCGAGCTGCGTGAGCTGGTGATGCGGCTGCGCGCGCTCGACCGGCGGCGTCAGCGGGCCAGGCCTCCCGTGCTGGAGGTGGCGGGACTCCGCCTCGATCCGTTCCGCCGCGAGGTCTACCGCGACGACAGGTACGTCGCCCTGACGCGCAAGCAGTTCGCGGTGCTGGAGGTGCTCGTCGACGCGGCGGGCGGAGTGGTCAGCGCCGAGGAGCTGCTCGAACGCGCGTGGGACGAGAACGCCGACCCGTTCACGAACGCCGTGCGCATCACGGTGTCGTCGCTGCGCAAGCGGCTGGGAGAGCCCGGGCTGATCCTCACCGTGCCGGGGGTCGGCTACCGGATCGAGACGGATGCCGATGGCTGACGGGATCCGCCCCGCCCGGCGCCGTGGGATGAGCGCCCGCGCGAAGCTCACGCTGAGCTACGCCGGCGTCGTCGTCGTGTCGGGCGTGGGGCTGCTCGCCGCGGTCGCCGTCTTCCTGTTGAGGTACGTGCCGGATGCCGCGATCGTCGCCGACCGGTTCGTGCCCAACCGCTCCGACCTGATCCGCGCCTTCATCCCGGCCGCTGTCATGATGATGCTCGTGCTGCTCGCCATCGGCCTGGGCGGCGGCTGGATCATCGCCGGGCGGATGCTGGCGCCGCTCGACCGCATCGGACGCGCAGCCCAGCTCGCGGCACAGGGCTCGCTGTCGCACCGCGTCGCCCTGGAGGGGCCCCGTGACGAGTTCCGTGACCTGGCCGACGTGTTCGACACCATGCTCGAACAGCTCGAGGCGCACGTCGCCGAGCAGCAGCGGTTCGCGGCCAATGCGTCGCACGAGCTGCGGACTCCGCTGGCGATCTCGCAGACGATGCTCGAGGTCGCCCGCAACGACCCCGACCGCGACGTCGAGGCACTGATCGATCGCCTGTACGAGGTCAATGCCCGAGCGATCGAGCTCACCGAGGCGCTGCTGCTTCTCAGCCGGGCCGAGCGACGCGCCTTCACGCGCGAGCCGATCGATCTGTCGCTGCTCGCGGAGGAGTCCGTCGAGACCCTGCTCCCCCTGGCCGACCGCCGCGGCGTGACCATCGATGTCGCCGGAGACGCGGCCCGGGTGCAGGGGTCGGCGCCGCTCGTGCAGCAGTTGGTCACGAACCTCGTGCACAACGCGATCGTGCACAACCTGGCGCAGGGCGGCGCGGTCACCGTGCGCACGCACAACCTGCCCGAGGCCGTGGCCGTCGTGGTCGAGAACACCGGCGAGGTGCTGCCGCCCCACCTCGTGGCGACGCTCGTCGAGCCGTTCCAGCGCGGGGCGGAGCGGACCCGCGGCGACGATCACGCCGGTGTCGGGCTCGGCCTGGCTATCGCCCAGCGCATCGCGCGCGCCCACGACGGATCGCTCGTGCTCACGGCCCAGGAGCGCGGCGGACTGAACGTGACGGTGTGGCTGCCGCATCCGAGCCCCTGAGTCCCCCAGCCCTCACGCGATCGAGCTCGCCTCCGCACGCATGCCGTGCCGGAGACGAGCCCGATCGATGTGACGAGGTGCGGTCAGGCGACCTGATCGCCGCGCAGCGCGGCCAGCTCGCGGCCGTAGGTGCGAGCATCCGTCTCGGCGTTCTCCTTGAGCTCACGCGCAGCGTCGGCGAAGGCGTCGAGCGCCGGGTTCACGCCGACGAGGGTGAAGGGCCGCTCGACGATGCGCAGGTCGAGGCCCCAGACGTCTGCGAGCACGCGGCGCAGCCAGCCGGTGGAGTGGTCCCAGCCCTCCTTGGGGGTTCCGGGGGCGTAGTTGCCGCCGAGCACGGTGACGAGGGTCGCAGGCTTGCCGCGCAGCGCGGTGCCCTGCGGGTCGATGCGCGGGTCGGTGTAGGCGAGGTCGAACCAGGTCTTGAAGTGCTGCGAGACGCCGTAGTTGTAGAGGGGCACGGCGAACAGCAGCGCGTCGGCGCCGATGAGCTCGTCGGCGAACTGCGTGGCGAGGGCGCGGGCCTCGTTCTGCGCGGGAGTGCGCTGCGCCTCGTCGACGAAGCCGCCGGTGACGGCATCCGCCCAGGCCGTGGCCGGAACGGGATCCGCGGCGAGGTCGCGACGGGTCACGGTGGAGTCAGGGTGGGATGCCGTCCACTCGGCCTCGACCAGATCGGCGAGCGAGCGGCTGGCGGACGACGCGGGGAGGATGCTGGCATCCAGGCGGAACAGGGACATGACGACCTTTCGTTTTCGTAGCCGCTCTGTTTTTCTTAGCGGCTCGGGTTAACGTAGCACAGGTATGATGGCGGCATGGCCGAGATCGACGAGGAGCGTCATGTGTGCGATGCCGCCGTCACACTGGCCTTCAGCGTGCTCGGCAAGCGATGGAACGGCATGATCGTGTCGTCGCTCGGCGGCGGACCTTCGACGTTCGTGTCGCTCCGCCGCGCGGTCTCCGGCATCAGCGACACCGTGCTCTCCGACCGGCTCGCCGAACTCGCAGAGACCGGGCTCGTCGCGCGCACGGTCGACGCCGGCCCTCCGGTGACGGTGTCGTACGCGCTCACCGCGAGCGGGCAGGGCCTGCTGCCGATCCTCGATCAGCTGGGCACCTGGGCGTCCGAGAACCTCGAGATCCGCGCCCGGTAGCCGGCCCGCCTCGTCCGGCCCGCCTGTTCATGTGGCCGGCCGCCGCATGCCTGGGCGGCCCGTCCCGTTCACTTGGCTGGCCGCCGTACGCCTCGGCGGCCCCGAGCCGACCGATCAGCCAGCCATCCGTGCGATCGCCAGCCAGGTGAACCGGCGCCCGGCGTCGACCCGGTCACCAGGGGCTGGGCTCGTAGTCCTTCAGGAAGACGCCCTGGATGTCCTCGCCCGCCTCGCCGCGGACGATCGGGTCGTACACGCGGGCCGCCCCGTCGACGAGGTCGAGCGGCGCGTGGAAGCCCTCCTCCGCGAGGCGCACCTTCGTGTAGTGCGGACGCTCGTCCGTGATCCATCCGGTGTCGACGGCGGTCATCAGGATGCCGTCGGTCTCGAGCATCTCCCCCGCGCTCGTGCGCGTCAGCATGTTCAGCGCGGCCTTCGCCATGTTCGTGTGCGGGTGACCCGGCCCCTTGTAGCGGCGCGAGAACTGCCCCTCCATCGCCGAGACGTTGACCACGTACGTGCGCCGGGCAGGCGAGGCGGCCATCGAGGCACGCAGCCGACTGATGAGCAGGAACGGCGCGGTCGTGTTGGCCAGCTGCACCTCGAGCATCTCGAGCGGATCCACCTGCTCGATCGACTGCACCCAGCTGTTCACGCGGTTGACGTCGGGCACGAGTCCGCCGGCGTCGATCGCGGTGCCGTCGGCGTGCTTCTCGAGCGACGACGATCCGGGGGCCATCGCGAGGCGCGCCAGGTCTTCGGCCGTCAGCGCCTGGCCGCCCTGCTCGGCGACGGTTCCGCCGAGGGCTGCGACCGACAGCAGCGGATGCGCGTCGACCGACGCCTGCAGCGCCTGCGGATGCGGGTCGGCGGTGTGTCCGAACGTCTCCATCTCGGGCAGAGGACCGTCGGGAAGTGGCTGCAGCTCGGCATCCGCCAGCAGCGAGTACGCCCCCGGCGAGCGCCGAACGGTCTGCGCGGCGTTGTTGATGAGGATGTCGAGCGGGCCCTGCGCGGCGACGGAGTCGGCGAGGCCGATCACCTGGGCGGGGTCGCGGAGGTCGATGCCCACGACGCGAAGGCGGTGCAGCCAGTCGGCGGAGTCGGGCAGCGCCGAGAACCGACGGACCGCGTCGCGCGGGAATCGGGTCGTGATCGTGGTGTGCGCGCCGTCGCGCAGCAGCCGCAGCGCGATGTGCATGCCGATCTTCGCGCGACCGCCGGTGAGCAGCGCGCGCTTGCCGGTGAGGTCGGTGCGGGCGTTGCGCTTGCCGTGGCTGAAGCGCGCGCAGTCGGGGCAGAGCTGGTGATAGAACGCGTCGACGAGCGTGTACGGCTGCTTGCAGATGTAGCAGTTGCGGGGCTTGAGCAGCTCACCGGCGATCGGGGCGTCGACGACGCTCGTCGCGAGATCGTTGCCGCGGGTCTCGTCGTCGATGCGGTCGGGGGCGCCGGTGGCGGTGCGGGCGACGACGGCCTTGTCGGCCTCGGCGATCGCGTCGCGGATCTCCTTGCGGCGCACGCGCTTGACGGCCTTGAACATCGCGGCGGTCGCGTGACGGACGGCGACGAAGTCGGGGTGCTCATTGTCGATCCGGTGGAGCTCGGCGAGGACGCGCAGCGTGGTGGCGAGGTCGTCGGGGTCGACGCCGGGGCCGAGGTCGGGGGCGGCGTCGGGGGCGGCGGTCATTGGGCCGATTTTACGCGAGGAACCTGGGGGTTCCGCCGCGCGGCCGCGGGCGGTGACCGCGAGGGCGCGTGCAGGATTCAGCAAGGACGGGCGGCGGGCGATCCGGGACCCGCTGATCGACGCGGATGCGCCGCTGCGGGCCGGCGATCCGTGCTGAATACTGCACGCGCGGATGCGGAGAGCCGCCTCCGCGCGGCCCGCGATCGCTCGCCCGACGTCGGACCCCCGGCGTAGGGTCTGAACATGAGCAGCCACACCCCCCTTCACGGAGTCGTCCCTTCCTACCTGCTCGCGCGCCTCGCCGAGTCCGGCCGCTACCCCCGCGCCGCCGCCGCCGCGCGCCAGACGCTGACCGCCGGCAGACCGCCGTTCCGCGCCCGCATCGACCTGTCGATCGACGAGAACGGCGACCTCGTGGCGCAGCTCTCCGACGCGCCGAACCGCACTATCAGCGACGCCGGCAACACGCAGACCCTCCCCGGAGCCGTCGTGCGCAGTGAAGACGACCCGCCGGTCGACGACCCCTCGGCCAACGAGGCCTTCGACGGGCTCGGTGCGACGTTCGAGCTGCTCCTCACCGCGTTCGGCCGCAATTCCCTCGACGATGCCGGCGCACCGCTCGACGCGACAGTGCACTACGGCGTCGACTACGACAACGCCTTCTGGGACGGTGAGCGCATGGTCTTCGGCGACGGCGACGGCGAGGTCTTCGAGGGCTTCACCCGTTCCACGACGGTCATCGGCCACGAGCTCGCCCACGGAGTCGTCCAGCACACGGCGAACCTCGAATACCAGGGGCAGCCCGGCGCTCTCAACGAGTCCGTCGCCGATGTGTTCGGCGCTCTGACCGAGCAGTACCTCCTCGGCCAGACGGCTGACGAGGCGAACTGGCTCATCGGCGCCGAGATCTTCACCGACGCGGTCGAAGGCGTGGCGCTGCGGTCGATGATCGAGCCGGGCACCGCCTATGACGACGACGAGCTCGGCAAGGACCCGCAGCCCGCGCACATGAGCGACTTCGTCCGCACGACCGAGGACAACGGCGGAGTGCACATCAACTCCGGCATCCCGAACCGGGCGTTCGCAGTGTTCGCCCTCGACCTCGGGGGCAAGGCGTGGGAGGTCGCGGGCGTCGTCTGGTACCGGGCGCTCACGGGCGGACTCTCTCGCACGGCGACGTTCACGGAGTTCGCCGATGCGACGCTCGCCGCGGCTGCGGAGATCGACGAGGCCACGGCCGCCGCCGCTCGACGCGCGTGGACGACCGTGGGAGTCTATGAGGATGAGCGAGAGCGCACCTCAGACTGACGACAGGGTCGTCGTCGCCGTGGTGAGGTCGGGCGGCATCGCCGGCATCCGGCGGCAGTGGCGGGTCGAACCCGAGCCGGCCGAGACCTCCGACTGGATCGCCATGATCGACAGCTGCCCCTGGGACGACGACGCGGATGACGACACCGGCGCCGACCGCTTCGTGTGGCTGATCCGCGCACGGACCCCGTCGGAACGGCACGAACGCGAGCTTCCCGATTCGGCTCTCGACGGACCCTGGCGCGATCTGGTCGAAGCCGTCCGCGCCGCTGCGTCCTCCTGACCAGGAACCGACACGCCCGCGCCCGCCGGCGACCACATCCGGGCACCGCCATCGGGGACACCACCATCCGCGACGCCGACATATCCGCGAAGGAGAGAAGAATGCTGACATCCGAAGAGGCCACGCGGCTGCTGCAGCTGTCGGCCGACGCCCGCGCACGCGGCGACGTGCTGCTGCACCTGCAGGTCGAGGTGAGTCGACTCACCGGGGAGCCGTCGTCGTGGGGCTCGGCGCAGAACGAGTTCACCACCAATGAGAGCGTCGGATGCTTCCTCGGCGAGGTCGAGCGCGTCGGCTGGCGCCTCGAGCACACGGGCTACACGTTCGTCGAGTCCGGCGCCACGACCTCGGCCCGCATGCTGAGCACGGGCACCGGCGTGGTCAACCACGGAGCCGTGACGGGGTACTTCACCTTCCGCCGCACCGAGTCACCCACGGGCGAGTGACCAACGGGCGAGTGACCGACGGGCATCCGATCAATCCGGTGTGAATCCCCGCGCGCCGGGCCGGGCGGAGTCAGACTGGGACGCATGGGATTGTTCCAGCATCGCCCCGAAGAAGAAGAGACGCAGTGGACGCTGCCGTCCGAGCCGCTCGAGCGCTCCGACGCAGAGGTGCTGGAGACGGCTCCGACGGTCGACCCCCTGTCGCTCGGCCTCCGACTGGAGTCGGGAAGCTCGGTCACGTCGATCGTGTTCCCGGTCGCACCGACACCACCGGCCGCCGTCTCGACCGAGAACCGCGAGCCCGAGCCCGAGGACGGCAACCGCGAGCCGGAGCCAGAGTCCGAGAACCGCGAGCCCGAGCCCGAGGACCGCTGACCGTTCCGGCGCTGTCGCTCGCCCCGGCTACGGTTGAGGGATGACGATCACCGCCGCCGCAGACGGCTCCGCCCTCGGCAATCCCGGTCCCAACGGGTGGGCCTGGTACATCGACGACGCGAACTGGGCGGCGGGCGGTTCCCCCCACGGCACCAACAACCAGGGCGAGCTGCAGGCGGTGCTCGAACTGCTCCGTGCGACGGCCGGGATCTCCGAGAAGCTGCTGATCGAGTGCGACAGCCGCTACGTGATCGACTCGGTGACGAAATGGATGCCGGGGTGGAAGCGCAAGGGCTGGCGCAAGTCCGACGGCGGTCCGGTGCTCAACCGCGAGCTTCTCGAGGGCATCGACGAGGCGATCCGCGGACGCGATGTCGAGTTCTCGTGGGTCAAGGGCCACGCCGGGCACCCGCTGAACGAGGCCGCGGACGAACGAGCGAACGCCGCCGCGAAGGCGTACCAGCAGAAGCAGGAACCTCGCCGGGGTCCCGGCTTCACCCTCGCGACGGATGCCGGGGCGGCCGCGGCCGGCTCTGCGGCGATCGCGGCCGGCGCCGGCGCCCCCGCGGCGAGCGCCGCCTCCAGTCAGGGCGCGGCGAGCGCCGCCTCCCGCCAGAGCGACGCGAGCATCGCCGCGAGCCGGAGCGACGATGACGCCGCCTGGGCCGATGCGGTCGAGGCCGACGCTGCCCGGCTGGCCCCGGAACCCCTCTGGGCCGAGGCATCCGACCTGTTCGACGGTCTCGACGACGAGCCGGCATCCGATCCTGTCGAGCTGCGCGTGACGTTGAGCGGCGAAGAGCACGCCCGGCTCGCCGACCGGGCGAACGCGCAGGGCATCCCGCTCGAAGAGGCCCTTCGCCGCCTGATCTGAGACGGCGTCACCGCACGCTCTCGGGGCGGGCGCCGAGGCCGACGAAGCGCCCGGTGATGCGCGTCAGCGCGGGGTATCGGCGCAGCATCCGCAGCGGGATCGGGAGCGGCGCCCCGGGCTCGCGACGGGAGAGCAACGGAGTCTGCAGCGCCCGTTGCACCCGCTGCGTCACGAGCACGGGCCAGGTGCGGCGGCGCTGGACTCGCCGCAGATCCGCCGGTTGCGGCGTGCCGTCCTTCAGCACGGGTGCGAGGATGCGGGCGGCGGCCACAGCATCCTGGATCGCGAGGTTGATGCCCACCCCGCCGGCGGGCGACATCGCGTGCGCGGCGTCGCCGATGCACAGCATCCCCTCTCGATACCACCGGCGCAGCCGTTCCAGCCGCACTCGCAGCAGGTGCACGTCGCCGGTCGTGAGGTGGGCGGCTGCCGCGCCGAGGCGCGGGGAGATCTCGCGGATGCGCTCCTTCATGCGCTCGACGTCCGGATCGGTTCCGGTCCAGGTGCCGGCGGGGATCACGTGCGCGATCTGGAAGAAGTCCTCGCGGTCGATGGTGATGATCATGCCCGCGCCGGCCTGGACGAACGGGTAGGTCTCGCCCTCGCTCTTGGGCAGTCTGAACCACAGCACGTCCATGGCCGCCGCCACCCCCGTGGGGACGAGCTCGGCCTGCTTCCGAAGCATCGAGTCACGCCCCGAGGCGTCGATCACGAGTCGGGCCCTGACCTCGACCGGCCCCTCGGCGTCGATGCCCGTGACGCCGACGATCCGCTCGCCGTCGCGCACCAGGCCATCGATGCGGGTCGATCGCAGCAGCCGGAAGCCCGGGTAGCGACCCGCGGCCGCCGCGAGCAGGTCGAGGAAGTCCCACTGCGGCATGAACGTCATCACCTTCCGCCTGGTCGGCAGGCGCGAGAAGTCGGCCAGCGTGAGCTCCGTGCCGTGCCAGCTGAGGGTCACGCGCGGCATGTCGGCGTGCGGCATGGCGAGGAACTCGTCGAGTAGGCCGAGGTCGGCGAGCAGCTCCTGAGTGGACGGGTGGATCGTGTCCCCGCGGAAGTCGCGCAGGAAGTCGGCGTGCTTCTCGGCCACGGTGACCCGGAGTCCCTGCCGGGCGAGCAGCAGACCGAGCATGAGACCCGCGGGCCCGCCCCCGACGACAACGCAGTCGGTGTCGATACGTGTGTTCATGAAGAGAGCATGCGCCGAACGGGTGCGACGATACGAGCATGGTCAATAACAGACGCGGGAGGCCGCGCGGGGAGCCCACGGCACGCCGACGGCTGATGGATGCTGCACAGAGGCATTTCGACGCGGGAGACTTCGTCTCCGTCTCCTCCCGTGAGCTCGCCGCCGAGGCGGGTGTCAGTCACACGCTGGTCAATTATCACTTCGGCTCGCGCGACGGCCTGCTCGCGGCGGCCATCGCCCTGCGCGCCGCACCCCACGACGTCATCGCGCTGTCGCGTGACGAATCCGGCCGCATCGATGTCGACCGGCTGGCGCACGGCATCCTCGCGGTGTGGGAGCACCCCGAGCACGGGGCGCGTCTCGCCGGCTTCGCCCGCCGCCTGTCTTCGGGCGAAGGAGCCGCCGAGACGATCAGCGACTACATCCAGAACTCCGTCTTCGAGCCGCTCGCGCACGACGTCGGCCTCCCTCACGCACGGCGCATGGCAGCGGCGATCGTCGGGTTCGTCTTCGGTCGGTACGTGCTCGCGCTGCCGATGTTCACCCGCCTCTCGCGGGAGGAGGCGGGCGGTCTGCTGCGATCGATGCTTCGCTGACGTCCGGCGCGTACACTCGCAGCATGTCGAACACCGCACGCATGATCGGTCGTCTCTTCCTCGGTTCGTCACTCGTCTTCGCCGGTGTGTCGCACCTGACGTTCGCCCGCGACGAGTTCCAGGCACAGGTGCCCGAGTCGCTGCCGCTGGATCCCGACACGACCGTCGTCGCGTCCGGCGTGGCAGAGGTCGCTCTCGGCTCCGCCCTCCTGTTCGCGCACCGCTATCGTCGCCGGGTCGGCGTCATCGCGGCGCTGTTCTTCGTCGCCGTCTTTCCCGGCAACATCGCGCAGTGGATGCATCACCGCGACGGATTCGGATTGAACACCGAGATCAAGCGCTTCGTGCGTCTGTTCTTCCAGCCGGCTCTCGTCGCGCTCGCGCTGTGGTCGACGCGTCCGGCTCGTCGCTGACCTGCAGTCCGCGCCGGCCGCTTCGCCCTCCGCTCGACAACTCCCGAGCAGCCGCCTCGCACGGCAGAAGACCGGCCTCTCCCGCAGGAGCAGGCCGGTCTTCCGGAGTTGCGGAGCTCAGACCGCGAGCAGCTCGCGCTCGAGGCGGGCGTACGACGTCTCCATGCCATCGGCCATGCCGGTGGAGAGGATCATGTCGCGCGTCTCCTTGTCGGGGTACTCGATGTACAGGGTGATGAGTGTCGCCCCCTCCTCCTCATAGAGGTTGAGGTCGTTCAGCGTCTCGACCGGCATGCCGATCATCCGCTCGGTCTGCACGGACCGTCGGGGGGCGTCGATGAGCAGCGCCTCCCCCTCGAAGCCGAACGGCTCTCCCTGGGTGTCGCCGGTCGGGGCCCACGACGTGCGGTAGCTCTGACCGACCTCCGTCGCGACGACGCACTCCGTCATCTCCCACCCGTCGGGCCCGAGCAACCACCGCTTCATGAGCTCGGGGTCGTTGTGCGCCTTCCAGACGAGCTCGCGCGGCCCCTCGATGAGCCGGGTGATCCGCACGTGCGTGTCGTCGAGCAGCTCGACCTGCGTCCCCTTGCCCTGCGCGTAGTCGCGGAGGTCCTGCAGCACGACGTCGAGCTGGCTCATTGCGAGCGTGAGACCCTCGACCTGGCCCATCTCCACGACCTGCTCGAGGGCATCAGCCGACTCGAAGTGACTCGTGGTGATCATCCGAGTGCCGTCGGCGGTGGACTCGAACGCGAACGACATGCGCTGCGCCGGGAAGCCGTCGAGCGGCTGCCCCTGCTCGTCGGCGAACGAGTCGAGGACCTCGAAGGCATGCGGGGCGTCGATCGACAGGAACTCCCAGGACCCGGAAGACGTCTCGCCGCGCGGGCTGTTCATCGTGTAGGTCGCGCGGCCGCCGATCGTGTGGTCCCACGCGGTGAACGTCGCCGGCCATCCGGGAGGTCCCCAGAAGCGCTCGAGCTGGCGCGGATCGCTGTAGGCGCTCCATACGCGCTCGATCGGCGCGGCGAAATCGGCGACGACGGTCATCGTGAGGGTGTCGGCGTCAGTGATGACATCGGTGACGGGCATGTCACTCTCCTTCTTCGGTTCGGTGGTTCTCTGCGGTGTCGGTGGTGGATGCCGGCTGGGTCCCTGAACTCGTCGTGGGCTCGGCCAGCAGATCGTCGAGCTGTGCGATGCGCGACCGCCACAGCTCTTCGTATCGGGCGAGGAGCGCCCTGGCGCGGGCGATCATCTCGGGGTTCGCGCGGACGAGCCGCTCGCGTCCCTCGGCGCGCTTGACGATGAGGTCCGCTGCTTCGAGCACGGCGACGTGCTTCTGCACCGCGGCGAACGACATCTCGTACTCGGAGGCGAGGGTCGAGACGGACTGCTCCCGCTCGATCGTCCGGCGCAGGATGTCACGCCGGGTCGACGCCGCCAATGCGTGGAACACACGGTCGACCTCCGCTTCGCTCAGTTCTCGTTGTGCAACCATTTGGTTGTACGTTATGCCTGGAGCGAGGCGGTGTCAAGAGGCTCTCGGCGAAAGCGTCATACCCCGGATCGATAATGGAAGAGACGGCGTCGAGCGCCCCCGCCTCCGCACCGCGCGGCAGACAGCTCGGACGCCAGGAAGAAGGATCACATGAAAGCTCTTCGCTACGTCGAGATCGGCAAGCCCCCCGTCGTCGTCGACATCCCGATTCCGCAGCCCGGCCCCGGCCAGGTTCTGCTCAAGGTCACGGCGGGCGGCGTCTGCCACTCCGACGACTACGTCATGGGCCTTCCCGAGAAGGACTACCTCGAGCAGAGCTATCCGCTGCCCCTGACGCTGGGCCATGAAGGCGCGGGCATCGTCCACGAGATCGGCGAGGGTGTCGACTCGACGCTGAAGATCGGCGACGCGGTGGCGGTCTACGGACCTTGGGGCTGCGGTCGCTGCCACAACTGCTCGCAGGGCATGGAGAACTACTGCACCAACGCCGCCGCCGAGGGCATCCGCCCACCCGGTCTCGGCAGCCAGGGTTCGATGGCCGAGTACATGATCGTCGACGACGCCCGCCATCTCGTGCCGCTGGGCGACCTGGATCCCGTGCAGAACGTCTCACTGACCGACGCCGGCCTCACCCCGTACCACGCGATCAAGCGCTCGCTCCCGAAGCTCGGCGCCGGCACCTTCGCCGTCGTCATCGGCACCGGCGGGCTCGGCCACGTCGGCATCCAGATCCTCAAGGCGATCTCGGGCGCCACGGTGGTCGCTCTCGACGTGAACGACACGAAGCTCGAGCTCGCCACGGAGGTCGGCGCCGACCACGTGCTGATCAGCGATGAGTCCGCCGCCGACAAGATCCGCGAGATCACCGGAGGTCTGGGCGCGAACGCGGTGTTCGACTTCGTCGGCGCGAATCCGACGATGGCCCTGGCGCAGAGCGTCGCTGCGCTCGATTCAGACGTCACGATCGTCGGCATCGGCGGCGGAAGCATGTCTCTCGGCTTCGGCTCGATCGCGTACGACGCGGCCGTTCGCATCCCGTACTGGGGATCGCGCTCGGAACTGATCGAGGTGCTGGATCTCGCTCGCGCGGGAAAGATCCACGTGCAGACCGAGACCTACTCGCTCGACGACGGCCCGAAGGCATACGAGGATCTCGCCTCGAACAGCATTCGCGGCCGCGCGGTCATCGTCCCGTAGCCGGCAGTTCCGCGATCGTGGCCGCTCGGGCTTACAGCCGGAGCGGCCACTCCCGTCTTCGGCCAGGACCGGACCCCGCGTGGTGAAGACATTCATTCACCTGAATCCACCTTCCCGGATCAGGCGTAGGCTGGAGAGAAGGACGGACCGTCCGAGAAGATCTCCCGGCACCGTGACCGCCCGGGAAGAAGCCCCCAACATGGCTCAGTACGACGTCTCGAACCGCTCGGCGATCGTGACGGGAGCGGGCAGCGGCATCGGACGCTCGACCGCTCTGCTCCTCGCCCAGAACGGCGCATCCGTCGTCGTGAACGACCTGAACGCGGACAACGCGAACGCGGTCGTCGAGGAGATCCGCGCCGCCGGCGGCATCGCCGAGGCATCCGTCGGCGATGCGACCGACGTCGAGTGGATCGCGTCCTCCGTCGAGCTCGCGAACACCCTCGCCCCGCTGCGCATCGGTGTGAACAACGCCGGCATCGGCGGAGCATCCGCCCCCACCGCCGAGTACGACGACGCCGCGTGGGACAAGGTCATCTCGATCAACCTCAACGCCGTCTTCCGCAACATGAAGGCGCAGATCCCGTCGATCCTCGCGAACGGCGGCGGCTCCGTCGTCAACATCGCCTCGATCCTCGGCAGCGTCGGATTCGCGAACTCGCCCGCCTACGTCGCCGCCAAGCACGCCGTCGTCGGCATGACGAAATCCGCAGCCCTCGGGTACTCGGCACAGGGCGTGCGCGTGAACTCGGTCGGCCCCGGCTTCATCGACACCCCGCTGCTCGCCACCATGGGCGACGAGGCGAAGGCGTTCCTGGTGAGCAAGCACCCGATCGGCCGCCTCGGACAGCCCGACGAGGTCGCGAACCTCATCGCCTTCCTCGCCAGCGACGCTGCCAGCTTCATCACCGGCAGCTACCACCTCGTGGACGGCGGCTACACCGCCCCCTGAGGTCCGGTCGGCATCCGTCGGCGTTCATGACTCCGGAGAACCGGCCGGTCGGCGCGCGGTTTCGCGCGTCGACCGGCGAGTTATGACCGGATCCCCGGAGTCGCTCACCGCCGGGGCTTGCGACCCTCAAGCACACCGGCCAGAAGCACCGCGACGAGAGCGGCGGCCGGCGCGACGATGAGTCCGGCGCGCAGGCTCTCGGTCTCGGCGATGTAGCCGACGAACGGGGGCGACAGCAGGAACCCGAGGCGCAGCAGCCACGACACGATCGTGAGCCCTACTCCGGCCCTGAGCCCGGGGAGCTCGTCGGCGGCATGCATCGCGGCGGGGATGAGCGTCGCGATGCCGAATCCGACGGCGGCGAAACCCGCGATGGTACCGGGCACGGTCGGGAAGACGAGGGCGAGCGTCATTCCGACGGCGGCGATCAGGCCGCCCACTCGCGCGACAGCGCGCTGGCCGAACCTGTCGGTCATGCCGTCGCCCAGCATCCGCCCGATGAACTGCGCACCGACGAGCGCGATGAATCCGAGGGGAGCGACCGCGGCGGCGGCTCCGAGGGACTCGGCGAGATACAGCGTCGCCCACGAGTTGCCCGCATCCTCGGCGACGGCGCCGGCCATGGCGATGAGGGTCAGCGCGATGATGATCATCACGGTGCGCGGCGCGACGCCGCGGCGCACCGCGCCGGTGACCTCGGCGGGCTCGGCCGTCGCATCGGCATCCGCTTCTTCGTCCCGCCCGGGAAGGCAGAAGCCGAGCGCGACGAGGGCCACCGTGGCGAAGACGGCGGTCGAGATCCCGAGGTGCACCCCGAGCGGCAGCTGCAGCGCGATCGCCGCGGCCGCCATCGCGCCGCCCAGCACCGCGCCGATCGACCAGATCGCGTGGAACGAGTTGATGATCGAGCGGCCGTACAGCCGTTGCACGCGCAGCCCGTGCGCGTTCTGCGCGACGTCGGTGATGGCATCGGATGCTCCGCCGATGAGCAGAATGCCGGCGAACACGAGCCCCGAGGGCGCGAACGCCGCCGCGAGGAGTCCGAGCCCGGTCGCGACGGTGCCGAGCACGGCGACGCGCGCGGAGCCGAATCGACGGATGAGCACGGCCGCGAGGAGTCCGGCCGCGATGGCCCCGGCAGGGAAGGCGGCGAGCGCCAGACCGTATCCGACGTTGTCGAGTTCGAGCGCCGCTTTGATCTCGGGGTACCGCGGGAGGATGTTCGCGAAAAGAGCGCCGTTCGTGAGGAAGAGCGCCGAGACGGCGATCCGCGCACGGCGGGCGGCGCGATCGGCAGCGGGTCGTCGAATCGATTCGGCGGAGGTCATGCGTACGATCGTACACGTACGGGCCGGCGCTCCGCCCCGTGCCGCGATCTACGCCAGCAGCGCCCCACCCTCGATGCGCACCGCGCCGGATGCTGCGATCACGGCCGCCTTCGCCGCGTCGAGATCGTCGTAGCGACCGAGGAACTCCGCTCGGCTTCCGCATGCGTCGAACCCGTCACCGGAGGTCCCGTCGACGGATCCGAGGAACTGCCTCCTGTCGTTGCCGACGAAGAACCCCGGCTCGACCTCGACCCAAAGACCCTTCGGCCTCGACGCACCCCTCGAGCGTGCTCCCTTCGCCGCCTTCTTGGCGGCGGGCCTGATGCGCGTCGACATCGTCAGGCGCTGAGCGCGTGCAGGCGGCGCGACTGCGAAGGCGCGACGGCGAACTCGTCACGCGTGAGATCGAGACCGCGAGCGGAGTTCGCCGCGTTCATCATCGCGACGAGCAGCGGCCGGTCCAGCGCCGGGTCCTCTTCGCACTCCGTGACGAACCGCATGGGGATGGATGCGTGGATCCAGAGCGTCTCGGCGCGACCGTCATCGGTCATGACCGTCAGGGGGAAGGACTCGTTGCGGCGCAGCTTGGTGACCATCACCACCCGCAGGTGAGCCATGAGCTCGTCGTCGATTTCGAAAGGTGCGCTGGTGTTTCCGTAGGTCAGATATCCCATCATCTCTCCTCATCGCAGAAGATCGCTTGAGAAAAAGGTTACTAGGTTACCTAGTTAAATCGCAACGCGACCTCTACGGGAGGTCACCGATCTCTTCGGTGAGGCGTCGGAGGAAGCGGGCGACGGCTTCTCCCTGCTCGGGAGTGAACTCCTCGGCGAGAGCGCCGATCCGCTGAGTGAGCTCGTCGGCCGGAGAGTGGAGATCGCGCAGCGACGGCCGCAGCACCTTCGATCGGGCGTCGCGCGGATGCGGCCCGATCAGGATCTGCCCGCGCTCCTGGAGTCGACGGAGCAGGCTGGTGACAGCGGCGGTGCTGATGTTCAGGTGCGCGGCGAGGCCGCCCGGTGTCGCCGGAGAGTCCTTCGGAGCGTCGACGATGTACCGCATCGCCTCGCGGTCGGTGTCGTTCGGCGCGCGCAGCGCGGCGAGACGTCGAGCGAGCTGCGCCTCGGCACGGCGGAGCTCATCGACGAGCTGCACGAGATCGGTCGAGGTCTCGGTCCTGGTATCCATGTGTCACCCCCTGACACGACGATTCTACTCGAACATCACGTAAGCAGGTTGACTAGCTAAATCCCATGCGACCAGGCAGTCCCTTTCAGATGCGAAGATGGAATCCTGGCCGGAAAGGATTCTATGGTCGAGCGATTCACCGTCGAGCAGGCGGGGTACATCCTGTACGCCGACATGGTCGATCGTCTGCGCACGCAGTTCCCGTCGGTGCCCGCCTGGCGCCTCGATCAGATCGTGGCCGCCGAGCACGACGCCATCACCGGCGGCGTCCTGCGCATCGTCCCGGCCGAGGTCGAGACGGGGGCCGTGGAGATGCTGACCCGCGAGCAGCAGGGACGCCTGGACGAAGACGGCGAGGTGGCGTGATGAACGGCGAGGCAGAGTACGGCCGGTCCGGCTATTGGTACCCCGACGGAGACACCGCGAGCACCGTCGACGTGCTCAATCTGCTGCGTCGCTACCGCGCGGCCGAGACCGCGATGCGCGCGCGCACCCGGGCCTCGATGGGCATGAACGAGACCGACCTCGTGGCCCTGCGGTTCCTCCTGCGCGAGCAGCGAGCCGGACGCATCGTGCGCCCGATCGACATCGCCCGCATGCTCGACATCTCGACGGCATCCACCACCACCCTCATCGACCGGCTCGAGAAGGGTGGGCACGCCCGCCGCGAGCCGCACCCCACCGACCGCCGCGCCGGAGTCGTGGTGCCCACAGTCAGCAGCGACGACGAGGTCCGCGCGACTCTCGGCGCGATGCATCGACGGATGCTGGCGCTGGTCGACGAGATGAGCGACAAGGAGCGCGCCGTGGTGACCCGCTTCCTCGCGGGCATGACCTCGGCGATCGAAGAGGCGTCGGATCTCGATCAGGAGTTGCGTGACGTCATCCGCTCGCATGAAGAGGCGGAGTCCTCGGGCGAGTGACCCCCCGGACGCACGGCGGGGAGGCGGCATCGGCCGCCTCCCCGCACAGTGTCACCGGTCTCAGTTGAGGGCGTCCTTGACGTTCTCGCCGGCCTTCTTGACGTCGGCCTTGGCCTGTTCGGCCTTGCCCTCAGCCTCGAGCTTCTCGTTGTCGGTCGCCTTGCCGACGGCCTCCTTGGCCTTGCCGGTGAGGTCCTGAGCGGCGTTCTTGATCTTGTCGTCGAGTCCCATGGGGGATCCTTTCTCTCATCTTCCAGCGGTGGTTCAGGTAGCCGGGTGCGAGTGCCCAGTCAGAACGGGATCGCGAGGATGCCAGCGACCAGCGGCAGCGCCGCAGCAGCCGTGAGTGCGACGAGGCCGGTGATCCCGAGCGACCGCCAGAGCGGCGATCGGGCGACGCCGACCGGGATGGGATCGATGCCCGTCGACCTGGCGACGGCATCCCGGGCCGACAGCGGCGTGAAGGACGCAGGCTCGGAGGCGGCATCCGCTGCCAGTCTCGGAGCGGATCTCATGCGGGTCTCGGTTGCGCCGTTCATGTCACCTTCCTCGTCATAAAGATTACTAGATGAACTAGTCATATACCAGCCTAGGGAAATGTCGGACTTCGGTCCTACTCTCGAGACATGACGGAGCTCACCCAGCCCACCGGCCTCGAAAACACGCTGCGCGCGATTCCCCGCGACGACGGAACCTCTCCCCGCGCTCTGGTGCTCGGCGCCACCGGGTACATCGGCGGTCGCCTGACACCCCGACTCCTGAACGGCGGGTATCGCGTGAGAGTGCTCGCCCGCGACGCGGCGCGCGCGGCATCCTTCCCCTGGGGACCGGACTGCGAGATCGTCGAGGGGTCAGCCGACGATGCGGATGCCGTCGCCGAGGCCATGCGCGACGTCGACGTCGTCTACTACCTCATCCACTCGATGACCGCCGGCAAGGGCTTCGAGGAGAGCGACGAGCGGGCCGCGCAGACGGTGGCGGATGCCGCGGCGAAGGCCGGCGTGCGTCGCATCGTCTACCTCGGCGGCCTGCATCCCGACGACGTGACGCTGTCGCCGCACCTGCGCTCGCGCGTGCACGTCGGAGAGATCTTCCTGCGCTCCGGCGTACCCACGCTCGTGCTGCAGGCCGGGGTGGTGATCGGATCGGGATCCGCGTCGTTCGAGATGATCCGGCACCTCACCGACGTGCTCCCGTACATGCCGGCGCCGAAGTGGGTGCGCAACCGCATCCAGCCGATCGCCGTGCGCGACGTGCTCCACTACCTGCTCGGGGCGGCGCGCCTGGATGACGACGTGAACCGGGCCGTCGACATCGGGGGTCCTGACGTGCTGCGGTACGGCCAGATGATGAACGGCTACGCGGTCGAGGCCGGGCTCCCCCAGCGGGCCATCGCGGCGTTGCCGGTGCTGACGCCGGGCCTGGCATCGCACTGGGTCAACCTCGTGACACCCGTGCCGCGATCGATCGCACGTCCGCTCGTCGCGTCGCTGCAGAACGAGTGCATCGTCAAGGATCGCGCGATCGACGACCTGATCCCCCGGCCCGACGGCGGGCTCACCCCGTATCGCCGCGCGGTCGCGATGGCGCTCGGCCGGGTCGACGCCGACACGATCGAGACGAGCTGGCAGGATTCCGAGGTCTCGGGAGCACCGAGCGACCCGCTGCCGAGCGACCCGGACTGGGCAGGGCGCACGGTGTTCACCGACGCTCGCACCCTGCGGTCGAAGGCGTCGGTCGACGGGCTGTGGCGCATCATCATCGGCATCGGTGGGTCGAACGGCTGGTACTCGTCGCCGTTCCTGTGGGCCGTCCGCGGCTGGATGGACCGGCTCGTGGGCGGCGTGGGACTGCGTCGCGGGCGACGGAGCAAGGCAGATGCGCGGGTCGGGGATGCGATCGACTTCTGGCGCGTGGAAGCCGTCGAGGAACCTGGCCGCGAGACCGAGGCCTCGTCCGCGAGCGGGGGGCTGCTGCGGCTGCGCGCCGAGATGAAGGTGCCGGGCGAGGCGTGGCTCGAGCTGCGGGCCGTGCCCGACGGATCCGGCGCCCGGTATGAGCAGCGGGCCGTGTTCTTCCCGCGGGGACTCGCCGGCCGGCTGTACTGGCTGGCCGTGCTGCCGTTCCACGGGTTCATCTTCGCCGGCATGGCCGCCCGGATCACCGCTGCCGCCGAGGTGCGGGGCGAGGCGCCCGCGGCTGCCGCCGTGGCCTGAGCCGGTTCGGTCTCGGCCGGTTCGGTCTCGACCACCGGGTTCGGTCTGAGCCGGTTCGGTCTGAGCCCTTCGCCTGCCCCTCCCCGCGTGCGGGGTCAATTCCGCACCCGGATTCGCGTGCGGGGTCAATCTCGCATCGGAAACGGCTGTTTCGGATGCAATAGTGACCCCGCATCGCGACGCTGGCCCGAACGAGGCGATCTCGCACCCCCACCCCGACTCCCGCGCGGGGTCAATTGCGCATCATCACTACCGTGCGGGGCCAGTTTCGCATCGGAAACGGCCGATTCGGACGCACGAATGGCCCCGCATCGCGACGGTGGCGCGAGCGAGGCGATCTCGCACCCCCTCCCCGACTCCCGCGCGGGGTCAATTGCGCATCATCACTACCGTGCGGGGCCAGTTCCGCATCGGAAACGGCCGATTCGGATGCACCAGTGACCCCGCATCGCGACGCTGGCCCGAACGAGGCGATCTCGCGCCGGGGATCAGGACGGGCGCTCGGCGAGACCAGCGGGGTCCGCACCGGGATCGGCATCCGATCCGTCGGCACCGGCACCCGCCGCACCGGCACCGGCACCCGCCGCACCGACACCCGCCGCACCGGCCCCGGCACCGGCCGCGGCATCCGCCCCATCCGCCCCGGGATCAGGGATGACGTCGATCGCCTCGGTTGCGGTCGCATAGACCTCGGCGAGGCTGTCGTCGACGTCGGCTTCGTCGATCCAGGCGAGGTCGTCTTCGGAATGGTCGTATTCGACGGGCACGAGCGCGAAGTCGTCGCCGTACTCCTCGAGTCCTGCCATGACGCTGTGCCGCACGGCCATGCGGGCATAGCGGTCGCGGAGGATCATGGGATCCCGCCTCAGATCCTTCATGAACGCCACCATCATGAACGCCATGATCACCGCGAACGGCAGGGCGGCGATGATGGTGACGTTCTGCAGCGAGCGCAGCCCCGCCCCCTCTTCGCCCGTGACCAGCAGCACGGCGGCGATCACCCCGACCAGGACACCCCAGACGACCGCGACCCAGCGCGACGGCTCCGGGCGCCCCTGCTGCGAAAGGGTTCCCATCACGAGAGATGCGGAGTCGGCGCCGGTGACGAAGAAGATCGAGATCAGCAGGATCAGCACGATGCTGGTGACGAGCGGGAACGGCAGGTTGCCGAGCACGCCGAACAGCACCTCCTCCGGCGGATCGACGGTCAGGTCCGCGCCCTCCATCTGCTGGTGGATCGCCGTCGTGCCGAAGATCGCGAACCAGATCAGCGAGATGACCGCGGGCACGACGATGACGACCGACACGAACTGGCGCAGCGTGCGGCCGCGCGAGATCTTCGCGATGAACATGCCGACGAACGGCGACCAGGAGATCCACCACGCCCAGTAGAAGATGGTCCAGCTCGACAGGAACATCTGGGCCTCATCGCCCTGCGAGGCGGAGCGCGCCACCATCTGCGGCAGGTCGCCGAGGAACTGCACGGCGACCGAGGGGATGACGTTGAGGATCAGCAGCGTCGGGCCCACGAAGAACACGAAGAACGCGAGCAGCAGGGCGACGACCGCGTTGATGTTCGACAGCGCCCGGATGCCCTTCGAGACGCCCGACACGGCCGACGCGATGAAGCATGCGGTGAGCACGGCGATCGCGGCGATGAGGATGCCGTTGCCGAGTTCGCCGATGCCGCTGACGATCTCGACCCCGTGGCCGATCTGCAGGGCCCCGAGTCCGAGGGAGGCGGCGGTGCCGAAGAGGGTGACGATGATCGAGAAGATGTCGATCGTGCGGCCGAGGGGTCCGGTCGTGCGGCCCTCACCCAGAAGCGGCGCGAAGATCGACGAGATCAGCGGGGTGCGGCCACGACGGAACGCGCCGTAGGCGATCGCGCCGCCCACCAGCGCGTAGAACGCCCACGCCTGCGGGCCCCAGTGATAGAGCACCTGGGCCTGTGCGGTGTGCATGGCCTCGAGGGTGTTCGCCTCGACCGTGCCCGGCGGCGGGCTCTCGAAGAAGGTGAGCGGCTCGGCGGCACCCCAGAAGACGAGACCGATGCCCATACCCGCGGCGAAGAGCATCGAGATCCACGAGAACATCGAGAACTCGGGCTCCTCGTCGTCGCGGCCGAGGGGGATGCGTCCGTAGCGGCTGAAGCCGATGAACAGCATGAAGGCGAGGATGACGGTGGCGATCGTCGTGAAGAAGAAGCCGAAGTACTCCACGACCCAGGCGAGGACGGCCGACGTCGTGCCCGAGAGGTTGTCGCCCGCGAAGACGCCCCACGCGATGAACGCGATGGTGAGCGTCACGGCGATGCCGAAGACGAGCGGATCGGTGCGGTACGTGCGTCCGGTCTCCTCGACCGAGACGCCAGGGACCAGGGCCGGATGCACGCTGCGCGGCGGGACCTTCGTGAAGTCACGGACGATCTTGCGTGCCGCCTCCGACGCCTTCGCGGCCTGCCGGATCGCTGCGGTGGAGGTGGGATGGACGTCGGTCCGAGGTCTGCGCTTCTCGTCGGGAGTATCCATGAGAAGCCATTCTCCCATGCCGGCATTCTGCAGCCGGGTCGCCGGCATTCTGCAGCCGGGTCGCCGGCATTCTGCGGCCGGGCCGCCGGCATTCTGCGGCCGGGCCGCCGGGGGCTCTCGCGCTAGCGCAGGCGGCGGCCGATGCCCGCGAACACCGAATGCAGAAGGGGCAGCACCGAGACGCACAGGAGCGTGATGCCGAGCGGCGGGATCGTCGGCATGAGCAGTGCGCCACCGACGAGCATCGCGGCGAACAGCACGCCCGAGCCGATGCGGCGGGCGATGCCCTCGAGCCTGTCGAGGCGGCGCTCGAGACGCGAGGTGTCGAACGTGACGTTGCCGTCGTCGACGCGGGTGATGATGGCGTCGATCCGCTTCGGCAGCCGGTAGGTGACCGCCGCGGTCTCCATGGCCTGCTGCGCCATGTCCTGCATGAGGTTGCCCGACTCGTCGCGCAGCAGGCGGCCGGCGTAGGGCTCGGCGGCATCCCACACGTTGAAGGTCGGGTCGAGGCTGCTGCACATTCCCGAGGTCAGCGACACCGCGCGGATCAGCAGCAGCATGTTCTCGGGCAGCTGCAGCGGAAGCGACCGCACCATGTCGCCGAACTCGTCGGCGAAGTCGGTGAACTCCCGGGGATCGACCTTCGCGAGCTCGGCGAATCCCATACCCCCGAAGCGGGAGAACAGCGTCGAGAGCGCGCGTTCGAGCTCGGCGGTGTCGGCCGACGGCAGGAGCACGCCGATCTCCTGCGCCGCCCGCACCAGCCCGCGGCTGTCACGCGCGGTGACCGCGATCAGCAGCATGCGGAGGCCGTCGCGGAGGTTGTCGGGGACCTCCGCCATCATGCCGAAGTCGATGAACGTCAGGCGGAAGTTCCGGCCCACCCCCTGGGTCCCTGAGCCCACCCCCTGGGCCCCTGAGCCCGTCGAAGGGATCGGCGTCACGAAGATGTTGCCCGGGTGCGGATCCGCGTGCACGAAGCTGTGCGTGAACACCTGGTCGAACATGACCTCGGCGAACACATCGGCGACCTCGGCCGGGTCTATCCCGGCGGCCCACAGAGCATCTGTGTCGTTGATCTTGATCGCCGTGACGTCCGACAGCGTGAGTACGCGGCGGGTCGAGCGCTCCCAGACGATCTCGGGGGTGTCGACGCGGTCGTCGTCGGCGAAGTTCTCGCGGAAGCGCTCCGCGCTCGCGGCTTCGTGCAGGTAGTCGATCTCCTCGAAGCTCGTCACCGCGAACTCCTCGACGAGGGCGGGGGCGTCGACGCGGTCGGCCACCAACCGAACGCGCATCGCCCAGCGGGCGACGCGGCGGAGGGCGGCGAGGTCGACCGCGACGATCCCGTCGATGCCGGGCCGCTGCACCTTCACGATCACGTTGTCGAGGCCGGTGTCCGCGGCATCCGTCTTGGCGAGACGGGCGCGATGCGCCTGACCGAGGGATGCTGCGGCGACCGGCGTCTCGTCGAACCACGCGTAGACCTGGGAGAGCGGGTGGCCGAGCTCGGCCTCGGCGACAGCGCGGATGTCGGCGAAGGGCACGGCCGGCACCTCGTCCTGCAGGCCCTCGAGTTCTTTCGTGATCTCGGGCGGCAGCACGTCGAGGCGCGACGACATGAACTGGCCGACCTTGATCATGAGGCCGCCGAGTTCGACGGCGAGCACATGGAAGCGCCGCGCGAACCGCTGCATCCGCGGTCCGCGCGTGCGCTCCGAGATCGAGGTCAGGCCGAACCGCGGCAGGACGAGTTCGAACCACCAGATCTTGATGAACTCGCGTGCCGCGAACGACAGGATGCGGCGGTATCGGGCGCGATGGGCGCCCTGCGCCGCGGCATCCGTCATCGATTCTCCTTGTGTCGGGGAGATCAGTCCTGAGCGAGGATCGTGTACAGCCTACGGCGGGCCTCGTCGAGGATCTCGACCGCCTGCTTCACCTGCTCCTCGCTGCCGCTGCGTCCGACCTGTGCGGCCGCGGCCGCGAGGTCGACACCGGCCTTGGGGAGCGCGCTGAAGCGGGGGTTGTCGTGCGTCCCGTCGCCCCTGCTCTGAGACTCCCACGGCGCGGGGTTCTCGGTGTGCTCGGCGGCGACGGCCCGACCGGCCTCTGTGAGCGAGTAGGTCTTGCGACCGTTCTGCTCTTCGGCCTCGATGAGACCCTCGTCGGCGAGCAGCTGCAGGGTCGGGTACACGGAGCCGGCGCTGGGCTTCCACGTTCCGCCGCTGCGCTCGGCGATCTCGGAGATGATCTGGTAGCCGTGCATGGGCCTCTCGGCGAGCAGCGACAGCACCGCGGTGCGGACGTCGCCCTTCGCCATGCGCGAGCCGCCGCTGGGCCGCTGCTCGAACGACTTCTCGAAGCTCTTGCGCAGCTGATCCATGGCGTCGAAGATCATGGATGCGGGGCCTCCGGAGCCTGAACCGAAGCCGGATCCGCCGAAGGGGTTCGAGGGGAATGCGTTGTCCATGGTGTCCTCCCTGGAGTGGTGAGCGATAGTCAACGATATATCGTTAAGGCTGAGTGTGGGGTGGGAGTTCGCGATGTGTCGATCAGCCCTCGGCTCGATCGTCATCCCTCTGTACGCTGACCGCTGACAGTGAGGAAGACACCATGCGTTACACACTGCTGTTGCACTACCCCGAGATGGATGCCGAGGCCCTGGGCGCCGAGGCGCTCGAAGAAGGACAGGCCGCTTTCGCGAGCTACGCCGCCACGCTGCACTCCGCGGGGGTGCTGATCTCCGGCGAGGTGCTGCAGCCGTCCGCGGTCAGCACGACCGTGCGGGTGCGCGAGGGCTCGCTGCAGGTGCAGGACGGTCCGTTCGCCGACACGAAGGAGCAGCTCGGCGGCACGGTCGTCATCGACGTTCCCGACCTCGACGCGGCGATCGGTTACGCCCGTCAGGCTCCGCCCGCGTTCTGGGGCGCCGTCGAGGTGCGACCCGGAGCCGTGCACACGGTCGACGGCGTCTGGACGCCGAACCGATGAGCTCGGAGGAGGCCCGGGCCGCCGCCGAGCGCGCGGCGCGGGCCTCCTATGGCCGACTGCTGTCGCTTCTCGCGGCGCGGACCGGCGACATCGCGCTGGCGGAGGACTCTCTCTCCGGCGCCTTCGAGGAGGCGCTGCGCCGCTGGCCAGACGACGGTGTGCCGTCGAATCCGGAAGGGTGGGTGCTGACCGTGGCGAGGAACCGGCTGCGCGACGTCTGGAAGTCGGCCGCGATGCGAGCATCCGCCCCTCTCGACGACGACAGCGCGAGCGACGATCCGCTCGCCGACCACGACCCGTTCGCGATCGGTGACAAGCGGCTGGAGCTGCTGTTCGTGTGCGCGCACCCGGCGATCGATCCGTCCGTGCGCGCGCCTCTCATGCTGCAGACCGTCCTCGGCTTCGAGGCCGCCGACGTCGCCCGTGCGTTCGCGGTGCCGCCCGCCGCCATGGCGCAGCGGCTCGTCCGGGCCAAGCGGCGCATCCGCGATGCCCGCATCCCGTTCGCGGTGCCCCCGCGCAGCGCGATGCCCGAGCGCCTGCCCGCGGTGCTCGAGGCGGTGTACGGATGCGCGGCGCTGAGCTGGCGTGGCGGCGCGGACTCTCTCGCCGGGGAGGCCCAGTACCTCGCGGTGACTCTGGCGGGGCTGCTCGATGGCGAGCCGGAGGCGTGGGGGCTCGCCGCGCTCACGACCCTGACGCTCGCGCGTCGACGGCGCGGCGCGTTCGTGCCGCTCGACGAACAGGATCCGGCGCAGTGGGACGCAGCGCTGATCGCCGAGGGCGAGGCGTATCTGCGGCGAGCCCGGCCGATCGATGCGCCGGGGAGGTTCCAGCTGGAGGCGGCGATCCAGGCCGTGCACTGCGACCGGAGGCGCACAGGGCGCACGGACTGGCCGGCGCTGCGGATGCTGTACGAGGCGCTGCTGACCGTCTCGCCCACCCTCGGGGCGCGCGTCGCCGCGGCCGTCGTGACCGCACGTATCTCGGGTGCCGCGGCGGGATTGGCCGAGCTGCCGACGGACGCGGATTCGTTCCAGCCGTACTGGGCGGCGCGCGCGGAGCTGCTGGCGGATGCCGGGCTCGACGCGTCGGAGGCGTACGCGCGGGCCGTCGCGCTCGCGGACGACGACGAGGTCGCCGCGTTCCTCCGCAAGCGCGCGACTGCACGCACATCCGCCTGAGCGCAAGCCCCGTGCACTGTACAGGTCGCGGTGTTTGACTGCGGAAGATGTCGACACCGCACGCCTCCGCCTCCTCTGCCACCCCTGCATCGTCACGATCCGCACGGTCGTCTCGATCGGCGGGATCGATCCGGGTGAGCGTGGTGGTCCCCGTGTTCGATCCGGGCGAGGCGTTCGACGAGCTGATCGCGTCGCTCGATCGACAGACGCTCGACGCGTCACGCTTCGAGGTGCTGCTGTGCGACGACGGCTCGGGCGAGCCGACCGCGTCGCGGTTGGATGCCGTCGCCGCATCCCGCCCGCACGTGCGGGTGCTGCACCTGCCCCATTCGGGATGGCCGGGCTCTCCGCGCAACCGCGGCATCGACGAGGCCCGCGGCGAGTACGTGCAGTTCGTCGATCAGGACGACTGGCTGTTCGATGCCGCGCTCGAGCGGCTCTGCGACTTCGCCGACCTGCACGGATCCGACGTCGTCGTCGGCAAGGAGGTCGGCATCGGTCGGCGCCTGCCGAGCCGCATCTTCCGCCACGACGTCCCGCGGGCGACGCTCGGCGAGGATCCGCTGCTCGAGATGCTCACGCCGCACAAGATGTTCCGTACATCGTTCCTGCGGACGAATCGGATCCGCTTCCCCGAGGGCAAGGTGCGCCTCGAGGACCACCTCTTCGTGATGAGGGCGTACTTCGAGGCCGATACGATTTCGATCCTCGCGAGCGAGCCCTGCTACGCGTGGGTCAAGCATGCGGGGAGTGCCAGCTCGTCGCGCATCGATCCCGAGACGTACTTCCCGCACCTCGAGGCCGTGCTCGACCTCGTCGAGGAGTACACCTCGCCGGGGCGACTGCGCGACCGGCTGCTGCGGCACTGGTTCCGCGGCAAGATCCTCAAGCGCCTGGCGGGCAAGCGGATGCTCGCGCACCCCGCCGAGTACCGGGATCGCCTGCTCGATGTGGTGGTGCCGCTCGCGCAGCGACGCTTCGGCCCCGGGGTCGACGGCGGGCTCGCGTTCCCGCAGCGGATCCGGGCTGCGCTGCTGCGCGCGAACCGGCGCGACGATCTCGTGCGCTTCGCCGAGTTCGAGGCCGAGATGGAATGCCGAGCCGTGGTCACCGCCGCGCGCTGGTCGCGGGGCGGCGGGCTGTACCTCACGGTGCACGTGGCCGTGACCCGCGACGGCCAGGACGCGCTGGTGTTCGAGCCGGGATCAGGACGCCTGACGTCGTCGCCGCTCTCTGCCACGAGTCTGCCGCCCGACCTTCTCGTCGCCGGGCGCGAGCTCGGCAACGACCAGGTGGAGCTGTTCCTGCGCGACAAGGCCACGGGCGTCGAGCGCCGCGTCGCCGGAGCGCATCTGCAGAACCGCGACACGGTGACGGTGGCCGTGGATCCGCTCAAGGTGTTCGGCCCGTCGGACGAGTCGCGCGGCGCTCGGCTCGTCGCCAAGGTGCGTCGGGCGGGGTGGACGTTCGACGTGCCGTTGAAGGCGGATGCCGCGACGCTCGCCGAGGCGGGACACTCGCCGCTTCTCGCCGGACGCACGTGCACTCCCGTGACGACACGGGGCGGCGCGGTCGAGTTGCGGCGGGTCTGGCCGGGTGGCCGCCTCAAGGACTTCGCGGGTCGCGCCGCGCGGCGGGTGCGGAGCCGGTCGCGCCGTCGCTGATCGGCCGCACACCTTCCGGCGGGCGGCGCGGCCGTGCTCCGGCGCGGCTGTGCTCCCGTGCTCCGGCGCTCCGGCGCTCCGGCGCTCCGCGTCAGCGGGGCAGGGTCAGGACCTCGGCCCCGTGCTCGGTGATCGCGACCGTGTGCTCGGTGTGCGCGGTGCGGCAGCCCGTCGCGCTCCGCAGCGTCCAGCCGTCGGCATCCGTCACCAGCACGTCGGTGTCGGCCATCACCCACGGCTCGAGCGCGAGGAGCAGCCCGGGACGCAGTGTGTAGCCCCGGCCGGCGCGTCCGTCGTTGGCCACGTGCGGATCCTGGTGCATGGTCGATCCGATCCCGTGTCCGCCGAACTCCATGTTGACCGCATACCCCGCCGCGGTCAGCACCGAGCCGATCGCGTGCGAGAGGTCGCCGATCCGATTGCCGGGCCGCGCGGCCGCGATCGCCGCGTCGAGCGCCCGCTCCGTCGTCTCGATGAGCGCGAGGTCTGCCGCCGCCGCGCTCCGACCGACGACGAAGCTGATGGCCGCGTCCGCGGCGACGCCGCGGAGCTTCACCGCGAGGTCCAGTGTCAGCAGATCGCCGTCGGCGAGGGCGTAGTCGTGCGGCATCCCGTGCAGCACCGCGTCGTTGACCGCCGTGCAGACGTAGTGCCCGAAGGGGCCGCGGCCGAAGGACGGCGCGTAGTCGACGTAGCAGGACTCGGCGCCGGCATCCTCGATCAGCTGCTTCGTCCAGCGGTCGATGTCGAGCAGATTCACGCCGACGGTGGTGCGCTGCTTCAGCGTCTGCAGGATGGTGCCGACGAGCGCACCGGTGTCGCGTGCTCTGCGGAGTTGTTCGGGGGTGAGTATCTCGATCACGATGCCTGTCTCCAATAACTATCCCGGTAAGACTATCCCGGTATTAGTATGGGCGCCATGATGGTTCGGATGCCGCTCACCCCCGCCGAGGTCGAACGCGGAGAACGTCTCGGCGCCCTGCTGCGGCGCGCGCGAGGGGACCGGTCGATGCTGAGCGTCGCTCTCGACGCGGGTGTCTCCCCCGAGACCCTGCGCAAGATCGAGTCCGGACGAGTGGCGACTCCTGCGTTCTCGACCATCGCCGCGATCGCCGGCGTGCTGCATCTGTCGCTCGACGCCGTCTGGGCCGAGGTGGAGCCTGCGCGTGAGGTCGGCCGGCCGCGGGTCGCGTCCTGACATGGGGCACGCCCTCGTCACCGGCAGCTCCCGCGGAATGGGCCGCGCGATCGCTCAGACCCTCGCCCGGCGCGGCGACCGGGTGGTGGTGCACTTCGGCCGCGATCGGGATGCCGCGGAGCAGACTCTCGCGTCGCTCGACGGATCGGGACACGCCCTCGTCGGCGGCGACATCGGCGACCCCGAGACGGCTCAGCGGCTCGTCGCCGAGGCGATCGACGCCGTCGGCCATCTCGACATCCTCGTGAACAACGCCGCCGTGGCCCCGACCGCGGCGAACGAGCACCGGGTCGATTCGACGTCGTTCGCGCAGTGGCAGCGGGCGTGGTCCGAGATGGTCGCCGTCAACCTGCTCGGAGCCTCGAACGTGAGCATGCTCGTCGCACAGCACATGATCGCCCGCGGGCAGGGCGGGTCGATCGTCAACGTCGGCTCGCGGGGAGCGTTCCGCGGCGAGGCCGACCACCCCGCGTACGCCGCGACGAAGTCCGGGCTCCAGGCACTGGGGCAGTCGCTCGCACTGGCACTCGCTCCGCACGGGATCTCGGTCACATCGGTCGCGCCCGGCATGATCGCCACCGAACGCCAGGCCGCGAAGCTCGACAGCGCCGAGGGCGACAGCATCCGCGGGCAGAGAGCCCCTTCGGTCGCGTGGGCACCCCCGAAGAGGTGGCGGATGCCGTCGCCTACCTCACCTCGCCGGGGTCGGTCTGGGCGTCCGGGACGATCCTCGACCTCAACGGCGCCTCGTACTTCCGCTGACGCGCCTGTCGCGGCGCGCTACTGCCTGAGGACGGAATCCAACAGCCCGGGGAAGAGCTCGTCGAGGTCGTCGCGGCGGAGCGTCAGCATCCGTCGCCGACCGTTCGGCTCGTTGCGGATGACGCCCGCTTCGCGGAGCACTTTCATGAAGTGGGACTTCGTGGACTTGGGGAGAAGCGGATCAGTGGCGTGGCATGACGCCATGTCGAGCGGACCGTCGGCGAGCTGACGTGCGATCGCGAGGCGCTCGGGGTCGCTGAGAGCGAAGAGCACATCGGTCAGCTGGATCTCGGATCGATCCGGATGCGTGAGGTCGCCAGGCATGGTTCGATAATAGTTGAACAATCGGCCCGGGACGAGTACGCTCCGATAGTTCGATGATTTTCGAACTCAGAGACCGCCCGAGCCGAGGAGCCTCATGACCACCACCGCGCCGACCGCGACAGCGTCAGCATCCGCCCCGCACGCACGTCGCACCCGCTTCGGATTCGTGCTGGCCGTGGTCGCGCAGATCTCGATGATGATCGGCGCGAGCGCTCCGTCACCCTTCTACCCGGTGCTCGCGGCGGACATCGGATTCGACGCCATCGTCATCAGCGCCGTGTTCGCCGTCTATGCGGTCGCGCTCCTGCTCGCGCTGCTGACGGCCGGTTCGCTCTCCGATCACATCGGGCGCCGCCCCGTCGCGATCGGCGGTTTCGTTCTGCTGGCCGCCAGCATGGTGCTGTTCTGGCACGCCGACACGGTCGCGACCCTCGTGCTCGCCCGCGTGCTGCAGGGAGCCGCGAGCGGCGTTCTCATCTCGGCGCTGTCGGCGGCCGCGCTGGACCTCGCCCCCGGAGGACGCTCACGAACAGCCGCCCTGTGGAATGCGCTCAGCCCCGGGATCGGGCTCGCCCTCGGGGCTCTGATCTCCGGAATCGTCCTCGATGTGACCGGTGACGCTCTTCTCGACGTCTTCGCCCCGCTCACGGTCGTGTACCTCGTTCTCGCCGCGTTGTTCCTTCTCGCGCCCGAGACCGCGCCGCTGCGGCCGGGGGCATGGGCGTCGCTGAGCTTCCGGCTGTCGATTCCGACCGGCATCCGCTCGGACTTCTGGCGAGGCGCCCCGGCGATCATCGCGGGGTGGGCCACCGGCGGGCTCTTCCTCTCCCTCGGCGCGAGCATCGTGCGCGCCGAGCTCGGCGGCGAGGCTCACGCATGGCAGGGTCTTGCGGTCGCGATGCTCGCCGGAGTCGGGGCGATCACGGCCTTCGTCTTCCGCAACCGTCGCCCCCGGACGTCGGTCATCTTCGGCACGGCGGCCCTCGCCACCGGCACGGCCGTATCGCTCATCGCACTGGCCGCGGGCTCGCTCCCCTTCTACCTCGCCGCCACCGCCATCACCGGCATGGGCTTCGGCACGGCGTTCTCGGGCGTCGTCGGATCCCTCGCGCCACGCATTCCCGCGACCGACCGCGCCGACACCTTCGCCGTCATCTACGTCTTGGCCTACCTCGCGTTCGGGATCCCCGCCGTGGTCGCCGGCATGCTCGTCGGGGTGTTCAGCCTCGGATCCGTCGTCGTCGGATACGGCGTGGTCGTGATTGTGCTCGCGCTCGTCGCCCTGATGCTGCGGATCCGACGGGCGGAGTAGCGGTCGGTCCGCCGTGGCGGTGCCGCGCCACGTGGGGTGGAGTTCTCCCCCGGGCCCCGCCGCGTGGGGCGGAATTCTCCCCGTCGGGCGGATGCTTGCCTGCCAGAACTCCGCCCGACAGGGAGTTCTCCGCCCGACAGGGTGGCGCATGGGGTGGCCTGCGGGGTGAGTGACATGGGGTCGGCGACCGGGTGAATGAGTCGGAGTCCCGCCACGACCCCACACCGCGTCGGGCGCAATTCTCCCCATGGGGCGGATGCTTGCCTGCACAGACTCCGCCCGACAGGGAGATCTCCGCCCGACAGGGTGGCGCATGGGGTGGCCTGCGGGGTGAGTGACACGGGTCGGCGACGGGGTGAAAGAGTCGGAGTCCCGCCACGACCCCACACCGCGTCGGGCGCAATTCTCCCCATGGGGCGGATGCTTGCCTGCACAGACTCCGCCCGACAGGGAGATCTCCGCCCGACGGGGGCACGGCGAGCGGCCCGCGCGACCGCCCAGATGGCAGCGCGCAGACCGCGTCGTGTGTGCTCAGTCGCGGCGCCAGGCCGTCACGAGCCCGGCTCCGACCACCGAGAGAACGGCCGCACCGACGAAGAGCCACGAGAACCCCCCGGTGAGCGCCACGTCCATGGGCGCTCCGTTCGCAGCGAGCGTTTCGGTGCGCACACCGGCGACGGTTCCGAGCACGGCGAGCCCGACCGCGCCGCCGATCTGCTGACTGGTGTTGATGAGACCACCGGCGAGTCCGGCTTCCCCTCCGTCGACGCCGTCGACAGCGAGCTGCGTGGTGGCGACGAACGCGCCGCCGAGGCCGACGCCGATCACGAGCGTCGGACCGAGCAGCTGAGCAACGAACTCGGCGTCCGCCGGGGCCGTCGACAGCCAGATCAGACCGGCCGCGAGCACGAGCAGGGATCCGACGAGCACACCGCGGGTATCCAATCGCTCGATCAGCGTGGGGACCAGCCCCGCGACGAGCACCAGCGCACCGGCGAGGGGCAGCTGACTCAGGCCTGCAGCGAGCGCGTCGTAGCCAAGCACGGCCTGCATGTAGACCGACAGCGCGAAGAAGAGGGCCACCATCGCAGCGCCGGCCAGGAGCATCACGATGTTGCCGAGCGCGAGGTCGCGATTGCGGAATACCGAGAGCGGCATCAGCGGTTCGGGTGCCCGGCGCTCGATGACGAGGAAGGCTGCGCCGAGAGCGACGGCGACCGCGAACAGGACGAACGGCAGCGGATGCACCACGCCCAACTGTTCGACGGCACTGAATGCGCCGACGAGTGCGACGAGCGCCGCGGTGACGGTGACTGCCCCCGCAGCATCCAGTCGTGCCGGTGCACGCACGGCGTCAGGCGTGAGAAGCAACGGGATCGCGACGAGCACGACGACCCCGACGGGGATGTTCACGAAGAACACCGACTGCCAGCCGAGAGATGCGGTGAGCACACCGCCGAGCAGGACTCCGGCGGCGGAGCCGATGCCGGCCACACCGCCCCAGACCCCGAGAGCCTTCGTCCGCTCCTTCGGGTCGGGGAAGAGGTGGGTGAGCAGTGCGAGCGCCGCCGGGGCAAGGAGAGCGGCGGATGCTCCCTGCAGCGCACGAGCCGCGAGGAGCATCTCGCTCGAGAACGAGAGTCCGGCCAGTGCGGATGCGACGACGAAGCCCGTCGTGCCGACGAGGAAGATCCGGCGGTGACCGTAGCGGTCGGCAAGGCGTCCTCCGAGGAGGAGGAGTCCCCCGAACGCGAGGACGTAGGCCGTGATGACCCATGCCAGAGCCGCGGTGTCCATGTCGAGCTGCTGCCCGACGGCGGGGAGGGCGATGTTCACGATGGACGCGTCGAGCACCACGAGGAACTGTGCGAGAGCGAGGATGCTGAGCGCGAGCCAGCGTCGCCGACTGCGTGGCGTCTGGATCGTGCCGGATGAGGCGATTGAGGTGGTCATTATCGGGCTCCTGTCTGGATGATGGGGTAGATGAGTGAGTAGTCACTCACCCATGGGGACGCGAAAAAGCCGATGGCATTTCGGCGATGCTCATTCGGGGTGGCTGATTCCCTTGGTCAGCAGAGCAGCCCAGTCTTCCGGGCGCCCGTCGAGCTGCGTCGTGACGATGAGGTGGCAGAGCTGACCGTATGCGATGAAGCGCTGTACCGCGTCGTCGTCGGCCCGCGAGCGGCTCTTCGCAAAAGACGTCACTCGCCCGAGCCCCGACCGCAGTGCAGCCCCGATCCCTGATACATCGGCGACGGACTGGGCGTGCACCTGCAGCATCATCAGGGTGCGGTCGGCGATGAGATGCGCGTACGCGTCGCCCATCGCGTCGAGGATGCCGTCGGGCGACTGGTCATCCGCAGCATCCGCCCCGTCGGCGAGCGCCTCGAGGATCGCCTCGAAGCACGCCTCGAGGGCCGCGATGAACAGCGCCTCCTTGCCCGAGTAGAGCTTGAACACGTAGGCCGGTGAGATCTTGGCCTCGCGGGCGACGTCCGCGACGGTCGTGGCGTAGTAGCCCCCGCGGGCGAACTCGGTCATCGCGGCTGCGGTCACCAGAGGGCGGCGCGCATCGGCGGTGGAGAGGATGGAACTGCGGGTTGTGGCCATATGAGTGACTGTACACTCACTCTTTCAGTGACGCAACGGGTTTCCTGCGTCCGGTGGGGCGGAGTTCTCCTTGTGGGACGGATGCTTGGCGGCGAGGACTCCGCCCGACAGGGAGTTCTCCGCCCGACGGGGTGAGGGCGCCGGCGAGGGTGAGTGACTCGGAGTCCCGCCACGACCCCACACCGCGTGGGGCGGAGTTCTCCTTGTGGGGCGGATGCTTGCCTGCCAGGACTCCGCCCGACAGGGAGTTCTCCGCCCGACGGGGTGAGTGACTCTGAGGTTGGCGATCTCGTGCCGCTCGGCGCCGCCCCACCCCAGCGGCGCCATCCTGCCGGGCGTCATCCCGCCACGACCCCACCACAGGGGGCGGAGTTCTCCTTGTGGGGCGGACGCTTGCCCGCCAGAACTCCGCCCGACAGGGAGTTCTCCGCCCGGCGGGGTGAGTGACTCGGAGTTGGCGACAGGGTGAGTGACTCGCAGTCCCGTTGCGCCCCCACCACGTGGGGCGGAGTTCTCCCCGTCGGGCGGATGCTTGCCTGCACAAACACCTCCCGACGGGGAGTTCTCCGCCCGAGGGGGTGAGGGCACCGGCATCCGCCCTTCCCATATCGAACGATTAACGATAGATTTCTATTGTTATTCGACGAGAGGTGGAGTCATGGCGAAGTCGACGGTCATCGTGCTGCAGGTCGTGATCGCGTTGGCGCTGCTGGGATCGCTGGTCGTGCAGACCGTGATCATGCCGCTGGTGTGGATCGACCTCGAGGGCGAGGTGCTGTGGGGGCGGATCGCGCTCGTCACGATCGCCGTGCTCGGCATCGTCACGCTGCAGGTCTTCGCCGTCTGCGTGTGGATGCTGCTCACCAAGATCCGCCGAGGCTCGATCTTCTCGCCCACATCGTTCCGATATGTCGATGTCATCATCGGGGCGATCGCGGCCGCCGCGGTGCTGATGCTCGTGCTGGCGGTGCTGCTGGCTCCCGGATCGGTCGCGCCGGGTGTGGTCGCGCTGGTGTGCGGCGCCGCGCTCGTGCTCGGGGGCATCGCGCTGCTGGTCGTCGTGATGAAGGCGCTGCTGCGGCAGGCGATCGACCGTGATGTCGAGGCTCAGGCCCTGCGATCCGAGCTCGACAACGAGGTCATCTGATGCCCGTCGTCGTCGACATCGATGTGATGATGGCGCGGCGGAAGATGAGCGTCGGCGAGTTGGCCGCGCGCGTGGGGATCACTCCGACGAATCTCGCCGTGCTGAAGAACGGCCGCGCCAAGGCTGTGCGATTCGGCACGCTCGACGCCCTGTGCGAAGTGCTGGAATGCCAGCCCGGGGACCTGCTGCGCTGGGAACCCGACGCGTAGGACGCTCATCGTCGAGGAAGCTCGGGGACTCGGGCGTTCGTCTCGGGCGGCTCCGCCGGCCTCGCTCGATCACCGGAAGCGGCGGGAGAGCGGCTCGCTCACAGACCGGCAACGGGCCGGGCGAGCAGCTCGCGCATGCGTGCGGCCTCACCCTCCGGCATCGCGTATACGTGCTCCGACGCCGGGTACGCACCCGAGCGCACCTCTGCCGCGTACGCCGCGACGCCGTCCACCGACACTGATCGCACATCGGCATACCGCTTCACGAACTTGGCGGCGGGGCCGTCGTAGATCCCGAGCAGGTCGTGGAAGACGAGCACCTGGCCGTCGGCATCCGCCCCTGCGCCGATACCGATCACCGGGATGCGCAGCAGCGGAACCAGCGCGGCCGTGACCTCGGACGGCACCGCCTCGACCACGATCAGCGAGACTCCCGCATCCTGCAGCGCGAGGGCGTCATCGATCACGGCGCGGGCAGCCTCGGCGGTGCGCCCCTGGGCTCGGAACCCTCCGAGAGCAGTCGCCGTCTGCGGGGTGAGTCCCACATGCCCCACGACAGGGATGCCGGCGTTCACCAGCGCCCGCGCGCGGTCGACCGTCGTGCCGCCGCGCTCGATCTTGACGAGGTCGACGCCCGCCTCCTTGATGAATCGCTGCGCTGTCGCGAGCGCGAGCTCGTCCGACGCCTCATACGATCCGAACGGCAGGTCCCCCACGAGCAGCGGCCGCGTGAGTCCGCGCCGCACGGCCTTCGTGAGCATGAGCATCTCGTCGACGGTGATCGGCACGGTGCTGTCGTAGCCGAGCACGGTCATCGCGGCCGAGTCGCCGACGAGCACCATATCGACACCGGCCTGCTCGACGATCTGCGCGCTCGGGTGGTCGTACGCCGTGACCATGACGATCGGCTCTCCGGCATCCTTCTTCTTCGCGAGATCGCTCAGGGTCAGACGCGTGGTCGGTGCATGAGCGCTCATGAGGAGCCTTTCGAGGAGTCGTTTCCGGGCAGGAGGTGGTTGTCGATGAGACGCGCGGCGCCGACGCGGGCGGCGACGAGCAGCAGGGCGTCGCGCTCGACGCGGGTCACGGGATGCAGGGTCTCGGCGTCCCGGAGTTCCAGGTACTCGGGTTCGAGGGACGCCTCCGCCAGCACGGCATGCGCGGCGGAGAGGATGCTGTCGGCGTCGCGCTCCCCCGCACTCCGCGTCGCTGCCGCCGCATCGAGGGCGCGGTTCAGCGCGGCCGCCTGCGCGCGAGCATCCGCGTCGAGGTAGACGTTGCGCGAACTCATGGCGAGGCCGTCGGGTTCGCGCACGATCGGGCACGCCTCGATGCGCACGTCGAGGTTCAGGTCCCGCATGACCCGGCGGACGACGAGCACCTGCTGGGCGTCCTTCTGCCCGAAGTACGCGACGTCGGGGCGGACGATGCCGAACAGCTTCGTCACGACCGTCGCGACGCCGTCGAAATGGTGCGGGCCGCGACTCGCCCCGTCGAGCACCTCGGTGATCCCGGCGACGTGGATGTTCGTGGCGAAGCCGTCGGGGTAGATCTCCGCAGGCTCCGGGGCGAACAGGATGTCGACGCCCTCGGCCTCGGCGAGCGCCGCGTCGCGGGACTCGTCACGCGGGTAGGTGCTGAGATCCTCGTTCGCGGCGAACTGCGTCGGATTCACGAACAGCGAGACGACGACGAGGCCGTTCTGCGCGCGCGCTGCGCGCATGAGCGAGAGGTGCCCCTCGTGGAACGCACCCATGGTCGGCACCAGTCCGACGGTGCGGCCTGGTGTGCGGGCGTCGCTCACCGCGGCCCGCACCTCGGCGATCGTGCGGAGGATCCTCATCCCCTGCCCTCCCTGCTCACGATGTCTCTGGTGGCCGTGGCGAGCGCGTCGAACAGCGGCTGCAGATCGCCGGATGCTGCGCGCTGACGCGCGACGGTGTCGTCGTCTCCGCGAACGATGGGGCCGGTGAGGGCCGATGCTGCGCCGGAGGCCGCCCAGTTGTCGACGGTCTGACGCACGAGGGGCGCGAGGTGGGCGCGCTCGACTCCGGCATCCCTTCCGAGGCGTTCGGCGGCGTCGAGCACCGTCAGCACGAAGTTCGAGGCGAAGGATGCAGCCGCGTGGTACTCCGCGCGGTGAGCGTCATCGACGGGGAACGGCGTCGCGCCGAGAGCTCGTGCGAGCTGATCTGCGACCTCGCGGTCACCGTCGGAGCGGCCGTCGATCGCCGCGCCGATTCCGCGGAAGACGTCAGGCCCCTCAGATCCGGTGAACGTCTGGAGGGGGTGGATGCTGAAGTCGACGTCGGTGAGCGGCGTCGCGCCCGAGACATGCCCGACCAGCCGCGCGTGCGGTCGAGCGGCGAAGGCCACGGCGGGGATCGCGGAGTCCGGGACGCAGAGCAGCGCGATGTCCGCATCCGGCGCCCGGTCTTCTCGGCGGAGCGGGCCGCGGACGTCGAACCCCGCCGCGCGCAGGGCCCGTGCGAGTACCCCGCCGAGACGTCCGGCGCCGATGACGGCGATGGTCGTGTCAGGTGTGAGAGCAGGGGTGCTGTGCATGTCGATTTCCTGGCCGAACGGGCGGCGCGGATGGGATGAGTATCCGCCTGTGGCGAGTCGTCCGCAAAATCTTGGAGCAGAATGACAAGTAGACGCCGTCACTTTGTTGCATAAATCGAGAGCTCGGACCACCGCAGCATGGCAGGTTGATCTCCGGGACGGAGCGTGCTCAGCCCGCGTCACAGGTAGTAGGTACGCGTCACCCTCTCCCCGTCCTCCGGCACCCACTCGAGGGTGACGCCACGCACGGCGGGCCCGCCGAGGACCCGGCGCAGGCGCACCTCGAACGAGGCGTCTGGTGGGACCTCGAGAGGCATCTGCTCTCGCAGCGTCGCCTCGATACCCGCCGTCGCGGCCATTCGCGTCACCGTGAGCAGCTGCCCGCTCGTGTTCCGGAAGGCCCCGACGCCGCGGCCGATCTCGACACTCCACGGTTCGGGGGCGGCGGCCACGCCTCGGAGACCACGCTCCCCTGCCCCGTGCGCCGTCGGCTCCCGATTGAGCGCATCCCCGATCTCTCGCACCCCGCCCTTCGCGGAGAGGCTGTTGATGAACGCGATCACAGCGACAGTCGACGCCGCGATCGAGGCCAGAGCGCCCAGCCATGAGGGCACCACGACACCCCAGAAGTCGGTCGGCACGGGTTCCATGACGGCACTCTATCCAGGGCCGCCGACACCCGACAGGGGCGCTTAGTCGGGTGGCATCGCGGCGTTTCGTCTCGGGCGACTCCGTCGTCCTTGCTCAACGACCGGGCCGACCGGGCGACGCCGTACGCTTGAGTGTTCGGTCTGCCCCGGCCGCCTTCTCAGGAGCATCCTCATGTCTGCATCCGCGATCGACGATCGCGCCCGCTATCGGGCGAATCCCACTGTTCTGCAGGCGCTGAAGAGTCCGCGGATGCTGACGCGCGAGGTCCTCGCGGGGCTCGTGGTCGGGCTCGCGCTCATCCCCGAAGCCATCGCGTTCTCGGTGATCGCGGGCGTCGACCCGAAGGTGGGGCTGTTCTCGTCGTTCATCATGGCGGTGTCGATCGCCTTCCTCGGAGGTCGCCCGGCGATGGTGACCGCCGCCACCGGAGCCGTCGCGCTCGTCATCGCACCCGTCGCCCCGACGTACGGGCTGGACTACTTCATCGCCACGGTGATCCTCGCCGGCATCTTCCAGGTGATCCTCGGGGTGCTGGGCGTCGCGAAGCTCATGCGATTCATCCCTCGTAGCGTCATGGTCGGCTTCGTGAACGCGCTCGCGATCTTCGTGTTCAGCTCGCAGTTCCCGCAGCTGATCGACAAGCCGTGGATGGTGTATCCGCTGGTCGCGCTGGGAATCGTCGTGATGATCGTGATGCCCAAGATCACCAAGGTCGTCCCGGCGCCGCTCGTGTCGGTGATCATCGTGACCGCGGTCGTGCTGACCATGGGCATCACCGTGCCGACCGTCGGCGATCAGGGCGAGCTGCCGAAGACCCTGCCGTCGCTGTTCCTGCCCGACATCCCCTGGACGTGGGAGACGTTCGGCATCATCGCGCCGTTCGCGCTCGGGGTCGCGCTGGTCGGGCTCATGGAGTCGCTGCTCACCGCGAAGCTCGTCGACGAGATCACCGACACGCACTCGAACAAGACCCGCGAGTCCTGGGCCCAGGGCGTGGCGAACGTGCTGTCGGGCTTCTTCGGCGGCATGGGCGGATGCGCCGTCATCGGCCAGACGATGATCAACGTCAAGGCGTCGGGCGCGCGCACCCGCATCTCGACGTTCTGCGCCGGCATCTTCCTCTTCCTGCTGGTCGTCGTCTTCGGCGACTTCGTCGGCACCATCCCGATGGCAGCCCTCGTCGCGGTGATGATCATGGTCGCGATCGGGGCGTTCGACTGGCACAGCGTGAAGCCGTCGACGCTCAAGCGGATGCCGAAGAGCGAGACGTTCGTGATGGCTGCCACCGTCGCTCTCGTGCTGGTCACGCACAACCTCGCGGTCGGCGTCGTCGGTGGAGTGCTCGTCGCGTCGGTGCTGTTCGTGCGCAGAGTCGCGCACTTCGTGTCGGTCGACCGCTCGGTCTCGGGCGACGTCGCCCGGTACGTCGTGAACGGCGAGCTGTTCTTCGCCTCCAGCAACGACCTGACGACGCTGTTCTCGTACACCGACGACCCCGAGCACGTGGTCATCGACCTGTCGGGCTCGCACATCTGGGATGCATCGACCGTCGCGGCTCTCGATGCGATCGAGACGAAGTACGCAGCACTCGGCAAGACGGTCGAGATCGTCGGCATGAACGAGAGCAGCGAGCGGATGCGCGGACGGCTCACCGGCGGGTTCGAGTAGGGCTCTCCGCGTTTCGTCTCCGTCGACTCGATCGTCGTCGCTCAACGACCGACGGTACGCGCCAGCCATTCACCCCGTGCTTCCGCTGCGTTCATCTTCGCCGCCTAGCTTGAGTGCGGACGCGCGACCGCGCATACGAAAGCAATCATTCTTTGTGAGTTAGCAACAAGAACGAGTACTGTCAGAACGACAGAGCTCGAAGGCGAGAAAGGACGAACATGGTCGACATGCGGAAGAAGCGCTGGTCTCTCATCGGAATCACGGCGGTGGCAGCGATCGCGCTGACCGGCTGCACGGCGGGTGACGACGGTTCGTCCGACGGCTCGGGCGAGGGCGAGAGCGGCGGCTCCGACGAGACGCTCATCGTCTACACGAACTCGAACAGCGACGGCCGCGGCGAGTGGATCACCGAGCAGGCGGCTGAGGCCGGGATCGACATCGAGATCGTGGGCCTGGGCGGCGCCGACCTCACCAACCGCATCATCGCCGAGAAGAGCAACCCGGTCGGCGACGTCGTGTTCGGCCTGAACAACATGTTCTTCGAGCAGCTCAAGGCCGAAGAGGCGATCACCGCCTACGAGCCCGAGTGGAGCGGAGAGGTTCCCGCGGATGCCGGCGACCCCGCCGACGGCGCCTTCTGGCCGCTCGTCGAGCAGGCGATCGTCACCGTCTACGACGAGAACTCGATCACCGACGCCCCCTCCGACGAGGAGGACCTCTGGACCGACGAGAAGTACGCCGGCCGTTTCGAGGTCAACCCGGCACTTGGTCAGGCGACCCCGCAGCTCGTGCTCGCCAGCATCCTCTCCCGTCACCTCGATGAGGACGGCGACCTCGGCGTCAGCGACGAGGGGTGGAAGGTCGTCGAGTCGTACTACGCGAACGGCTCCCCCGCGGTCGAGGGCACCGACCTCTACGCCCGCATCACGCGCGGCGAGGTCGACTACGGCGTGCTGCCGTCGAGCGGCATCGCGGCCCGCGACGAGGAGTACGGCACGAAGACGGGCATGATCGTGCCCGACTACGGCGTGCCGTACGTGACCGAGCAGATCGCGCAGATCAACGGTTCCGGCAACGACGACAAGGCGCAGGAGTTCATCGACTGGTTCGGCAGCGCCGAGGTCCAGGGCGAGTTCGCCGCGGAGTTCAACGCCATGCCCGTCAACGAGGGCGCGGTCGAGCAGGCCAACCCCGAGGTCGTCGAGCTCATGGACACGCTCGAGCGTCAGGACATCGACTTCGGCTTCGTGAGCGAGAACCTCGGCGCCTGGGTCGAGAAGGTCACGCTCGAGTACATCGGCTGATCGAGCCTCCACCCCTCATCCAGGACGACCGGAAAAGACACCATGATCCGTTTCGAAGATGTCGAGGTCGCATTCGGCGATCACCGTGCGGTCTCGCACCTCGATCTGGAGATCCAGGAGGGTGAGTTCTTCACCCTCCTGGGTCCGTCCGGATGCGGCAAGACCACGGCCCTCCGCGCACTCGCAGGGTTCGTCGAGCCGACCGGCGGGCGCATCCACATCGCCGGCCGCGACGTCACGCGCGTGCCCAGCGAGAAGCGCGGCGTGGGCATGGTGTTCCAGAACTACGCGCTGTTCCCCAGCATGAACGTGCGGGAGAACATCGCGTTCGGCCTCTCCGTGCAGAAGGTGTCGAAGGCCGAGCAGCGCCGCCGTGTCGACGAGGTCGCCGACCGCACCGGCCTGGCCCTCTCGCAGCTCGAGCGGAACGTGTCGGAGCTCTCGGGCGGACAGCAGCAGCGCGTGGCGATCGCCCGCGCTCTCGCGCTGACCCCCAGCATCCTGCTGCTCGACGAGCCGCTGTCGAACCTCGACGCGAAGCTCCGCGTGCAGCTGCGTGAGCAGCTCAAGGAGCTGCAGCACGAGGTCGGCGTGACCACGGTCTACGTCACGCACGATCAGGAGGAGGCGCTCACCCTCAGCGACCGCATCGCCGTGCTTGACGCGGGCACGCTGCAGCAGGTCGGTACTCCCGAGGAGATCTACGACCGCAGCGCGACCCCGTTCGTCTGCCGGTTCATCGGCGAGAACAACCGCCTCAGCCCGGCGCAGATCGTCAGCCTGGGCGGCGGGCTGGATGCCACGGCGGAGACCTACGTGCGGCCCGAGAAGCTGCACCTCGCCGAGGCTGACGACAGCTCGACCGCATCCGGGTCACTCGACGGCACCATCGTCGATCGCACCTACCACGGCAGCCACAGCGTCTACACGGTGCGCGCCGAGGATGCTCCGCTTCGCGTGAGCGTTCCGGCCGCGGCGAGCGCCCGCCAGTGGAACCCGGGCGACGCCGTACGCGTCGACGTCGACCGCCGCTGGATCCTGCAGTATCCGGCGGCGTGACATGTCGGACCAGACCCCTCAGAACCCTCAGAACCCTCAGAACCCCATGAACCCCGTGGTCCCGCCGTCAGCGGCCGTGACCGGAGAAGCCGGCTCCTTGACGACCGTAGCTGTCGTCGAGGGTCAGACGGCGGGACCGCGGCTCCGCAAGAGAGGTCGCCCCGGCAGCATCCGGGCGATGCTCCGCTCGCCCCTCGCGTGGATCACGGGCATCGTCGTGATCTGGTTCGCGGCGGCGTTCCTCGTGCTGCCGAACGCCGCCCTGCTCGGCGTCACGTTCTTCCCCGACGGGCAGTTCAGCACCCGCGCCGTCGAGAAGCTGTTGGGCAGCGAGCGCGCACTGAAGACGCTCGGCAACAGCTTCCTGCTCGCGGTGACTCTATCGATCACGGTCAACGTGGTCGGTGTGTTCATCGTGCTGGTGACGAAGTACTTCCAGGTGCGCGGCGCGAAGATCCTCTGGCTCGGCTATGCCACGACCCTGATCTACGGCGGCATCGTGCTGGCCGCCGGATACAACTTCATCTACGGCCGGTTCGGGTTCTTCACGAACCTCATGGTCAATATCTGGCCCGACATGGACCGCGACTGGTTCTCGGGCTACTTCGCCGTCGTCTTCGTGATGACGTTCGCGACCACGACGAACCACATGCTGTTCCTCTCCTCCTCCCTCGGCAAGGTCGACTACGCGTCGATCGAGGCGGCCAAGCTCATGGGAGCGTCGACCTGGACGATCCTCCGCCGCATCGTTCTGCCCGTCATGAAGCCGATGCTGTTCGCGGTCACCGTGCTGACCTTCCTCATCGGGCTCGGCGCGCTGACCGCCCCGCTCGTGCTCGGCGGGCCCGACTTCCAGACCGTCGCGCCGCTGATCATCGATCTGTCGCGCAGCCCGATCACGCGCGACATCGCGGCGCTGCTGGCGATCGTGCTCGGCATCGCGACGATCATCCTGCTCGCGATCATGAACCGCTTCGAGAAGTCGGGCGTGTACTTCTCGGTCGCGAAGGTGGCGACGCCGATTCAAAAGCAGAGGATCCGCAACCCGTTCGCGAACGTCGTCGTGCACGTCATCGCATACCTGCTGTGGGTGATCTACCTGATCCCCGTCGTGCTCATCGTGATCTTCTCGTTCGTCGATGCGCGCAGCATCCTCGCCGGATCCATCACCCTCGACAGCTTCACGCTCGACAACTACATCACCGTGTTCTCCAGCGCCGAGGCGATCCGTCCGTTCATCGTCAGCGTCGTCTACAGCGCGCTCGCGTCGCTCATCGTCGTCGGCGGTCTGCTGTTCGTGGCGCGGATGCTGCAGAAGCACCGCAACCTGCTGACCAGCGCGATCGAGTACGTGCTGCACATCCCGTGGATCCTGCCGATCGTGCTGATCGCTCTCGCCCTGGTGACCGCGTTCGACGAGCCGCGGGCGATCGTGGGCGGCTTCGTGCTCACGGGCACGCCGATCCTGCTGCTCATCGCGTACATCTGCGTGAAGATCCCGTTCACGCTGCGCCTGCTCAAGGCCGGGTTCGCGTCGGTGCCCGATTCGCTGGAAGACGCCTCGCGCATCCTCGGAGCGAAGTCGCTGACGACGTTCCGCAAGGTGCTGGTTCCGTTGGTATTGCCGACGGCCGCGGCGATCACGGCGCTGAACTTCAACAGCCTGCTCGACGACTACGACGCGGCGATCTTCCTCTATCACCCGCTGTTCAAGCCGCTCGGTGTGGCGATTCAAGAGAGCACGCGCGGCGAGAACAACCTCGACGCGATGCCGATCACGTTCGTCTATACAGTGCTGCTGATGATCATCATGGGTGTCACCATGTATCTCGTGTATGGACGAGGTTCGCGCGGCATGTCTTCGAGAACGAGTGCGCCCCGCAAGGCCCGGAAGGCTCGCGCATGACTGCTGAGTCGGATGGCGTGACGCCCGCTCTGCGGGTGACGATCTCGGATGTGGCGACCGCCGCCGGGGTGTCCCGTGCGACCGCGACCCGGGCGCTGAAGGGCGAGGGGCGCTTCGCTCCCGAGACCCAGGAGCGGATCCTCGCCGAGGCCGAGCGCCTCGGATACGTGCGCAACACGATGGCCGCCGAGCTCGCCGCCGGCCGCACCGGCACCGTCGGACTCATGCTGCGCGACGCGAGCAACCCGGCCTACGGTCTGCTGTTCTCGCGGTTGCAGGATGAGGCGCACAGGCGGGGTCTCGACCTCGTGACCGTGACGATCGGCGCCGATGTGCAGGGCGCCGAGCAGGTCAATGCGCTGCACCGGCTGCTCGGCATGCGCGTCGCCGGACTCATCGTCGCGACCGGTGGCATCACGGCCGCGCAGCTCGAGCCGTTCGCCGACCAGGTGCCGATCGTGCGCGCGGGGCGGGTCGAGACAGCCGAGGGGATTCATACGGCGCACTATGACGATCCGGCGCACGGGCGGATGCTGGCCTCGCATGTCTTGTCGTTGGGGCACCGGCGGGTGGTGGTGCTCTCTGGCGCGGAGGATGTGTCTTTTGCGGAGCATCTGCGGGCGTCGGCGATGGAGTCGACGTTGGTCGCTGGTGGGGCGACAGTGACTCGGGTGTCTGCGGGGGCGGCGCCGACCGATGGGGTTGATGAGGCGCTGGATGCCGTGCGCGACGGGGCGACGGCTGTGATGTGCGCGTCGGACTATCGACAATTGGCTGTCATGCGCGCTCTGCGTGCTGCGGGGCTGTCCGTGCCCGGCGATGTGAGCGTGACGGGGTGCGACGGCATCCTGCCCGGGGCCGACCTGCTGGGGCTGACGACGCTGCGGATTCCAGTTGAAGCTGTTGCTGCGGCGGCTGTCGAGACGATGCAGCGGTTGCTTTCGGGCTCGGATGTGGATTCGGATTCTTCGGAGACCGTGCGGCAGCCGTTCGTCGGAACTCTCGTGCCCGGGTCGACCGCCGCGGCCATCTGACTTCTGTCTTGTACTCGTTCGTCGTCTCACTGGAAGAGAAATGATCCTCACCGAGCACTCTCGCCCATCGCACACCTTCGTGCACATCTCCGATACGCACCTTCCCGGTGAACGCGCGCCGCTGTATGGCAGTGGAGCGGATGCGGATGCGAACCTGGCTTCTGTGTTGTCGCGGTTGGTGGCTTCGGGGCTTCGCCCTGACGCGTTGCTGTTCACGGGGGATCTGGCTGATCGAGGGGACGCGTCGTCGTATCGGCGATTGCGGGAGTTGGTGGCGCCGGCGGTCGAGGCGTTGGGGTGTGAGGTCGTGTGGGCCATGGGCAACCATGACGAGCGTGGGGCGATGCGGGCGGAGTTGGGGCTTGCTCTCGAAACGCCGGTTTCCGGTACCGCAGGTGCCGGTTCGGATGCTGTGATCGAGGTGCGTTGGTTCGGTGGGATGCGGGTGATCGTGCTGGATTCGACGGTTCCCGGGCAGCACTGGGGGCGGGTCGATGGGGCGCAGCTGTCATGGCTCGCGGCGGAGCTGGCTACGCCCGCGCCGGAGGGGTCACTGCTGCTGATCCATCACCCGCCGCTGCCGACCGTGCTCGACCTGGCTGTGACGGTGGAGCTGCGGAACCAGTCGGCGCTGGCGGAGGTGCTGGCCGGGTCGGATGTTCGGGGGGTCCTGTCGGGGCACGTGCACCACCCGTCCTTCGGGACGTTCGCGGGGATCCCGGTGGCCGTCGCGTCGTCTAGTGCGTACGGGCAGGATCTGGCGCAGCCTGTGGGGGCTACGCGGGGGCAGGATGCCGCGCAGGGGTACAACCTCGTGCACGTCTATGACGGGACGATCGTGCACTCCGTGGTGTCGCTGGAGTGCGGGGCGGATGTCGGGGAGCCAGTTGCGGCGGGGGCGGCCGGGCGGAGGATTGCTGGGCGGGGGATTTCTTGGCGTCAGCATGTTTAGGCGTCGCGTCAGATTCCTCCGCAAAGCGGGCTAGTACGGCCCGGCCCTCGCTTCGCGAGGGATCCAGCTGTCCCCTCACGCGACCTCCGTCGCGGGCCAGGCAGCGACGGACACCGCTCGTGTGATCGGGCGAGCAAGAAAAGCGTTTGCGTACCTCATCTCATTCGTGATCGTCCTCATCGACGTATGTCCAAAGATGATCGATGTCGAATTCCGGGGGCATGGCATCAAGGAAGTCGTATGCGATTCGAAGGGCCTCTAGCGCCTCCCGCTTGCTCGGAAAGTCACCCTCGTATGCTCCAGTCCCAATGCGAGTAAACCCGGCCTTCTCTAGTCGCTTCCGCAGATGCTGCTGCTGGGAGTTGGGGGACGGTCCGTTGATTGAAGTTCTAAGAATCGCTCTTGCCATACGCGAATCATCACATAATGTCGATCTGCTGGACAGTGTCAGTCGTCATCCGGTTCACCTCGCATCTAGTCGCTTGTTCAGCTGAATCCTTCCGGTAGGGCAGCACCACCGCCTTGCCGTCATCGAGGACGACAGCCCGCCGTCCGATGAAGGATACGGAGGCCGCAGACGATCCGCGGCCGCGCACCGGGCGCTGTCGGGTGTCGACGTCTGACACGAGCGAGGACCGGGTGCGGGTCGATCTGTATAGTCGCCGCTACGCTCTAGTCGTGATCAAGCACGTTGACGACCTGCCCTTGTCCAAAGTTTTTGACACTGACCTACCCTCCTTTTTCGTCGTGCCGAAGTACCAGCGCGAGTACGTCTGGGGTCAGAGCGACTGGGATGCGCTCTTCGATGACCTCGCCGACAACGAAAGCAACGACGGACACTTCCTGGGGACCTTCCTCGCGGTCAACCGGCAGAACGCGTCCCACATCGCTCCCCGATATGACGTGATCGACGGGCAACAGCGACTCACCACCCTTTCGTTATTGCTCGCCGCGATCTATCGAGTGATATCGAGGGACATAAGCCAGGACGAGGAGGCAATCGTTGAACGCATGCTTCTGCGCAAGATGCTGGTGACGGGCGATGCTGCTCGTCTGTCACCGCAGGAGTCCGGTTCCAACCGCGACGATTACTTTGCAGTCCTGCACAACGCGGGATTACCCCTCACTCCGAAGCCCAAGACACCGAAGTGGATGGGCAATCGACGAATCGAGCGGGCCTTCAGACATTTCGGGAGACTCCTAGGAGCGCACGGTCAGCGCAACGCGAAAGACGACCTCTGGGCCGCTCGCGACATGCTCGGACGCGTCAAACGGGCGGTGTTGGTGAAGCTCGAGGTCGGGACATACTCGGATGCCTTCAAGCTGTTCGAGTCCCTGAACAACCGGGGCAAGCCTCTCACGCCGATTGACTTGATCAAGAACTCGCTTCTCGCGCGGGCCGAAGCAACCGAGGGCGTCACGCTCGACGGCGTGTACGACGATTGGACTACATGGCTTGATCGACTCGGTGACGACTACAGCACGCAAGAGCGATTCTTCCGCCAGTTCTATAACGCGATGAAGGATGTCTGGGGCCTCTCGATCGCGGGCGCACCTGTCGCCACTCGCTCAAACCTCATCCGCATTTACGAGGAACAGATCGAGAAGCGGCTCGTTGACTCCGATGAGCTTCACCATCCTGGCCTTCTCACTGGCCTTGACCTAGCCACGGAACAATACGAGCGCTTGATCACTCTGGCGCCGGACGCTTGGGAGACCTCCGAGCTCAACCGGGCGCTCGCCGACCTAGTCCGATCGGAAGGAACAACCGCGCAGGTGTTGATGCTGTATCTGCTGCTCAAACAGAGCGAGCGGCGTCTAACTGACTCTGATCTCTTGAAACTCACCCGGCTACTCGTTGCTTTCTCTGTACGGCGCAACATGACGAATCAGCCGCCTACCTACGAGCTTCAGCGCTTGTTCATGGAAGTGATCCACGACCTCGAGCGCCTCGATTCGACAGGCGAGCAGGTCTATGACGTCGTGCTTCGGAGACTCAGCGCACGTTCAGCTGACGACGTGGATTTCGCGCGATCTCTCGGCGGCCCCATCTACGAGGATCACACCAACGTGGCGAGGTTCATCTTGGTTCAGCTCGCGAAGCAGAGCATGACCAAGGAGTCATGGCAAGACCTGTGGGCGCGCGATCAGAACCAGTCCGGGACCGCAACCTACCGCTGGACCATCGAACATGTGCTCCCCCAGACCGAACACCTTGGCAAGGATTGGGTGGAAATGTTGGGCGGAGCCACAGCTGCCAGCGCGACGCAATTGGCACACGTACACGAGCTCGGTAACCTAACGATCACTGGCTTCAATGCCTCCCTAGGAAAGAAGAGCTTCATCGACAAGCGGGACCGCGTCGACGAAGCTGGTCATCCAATCGGCTACCTCAATGGGCTCAACCTCAATTCAGATCTCGCTGCTCGCGACACATGGAACGAAGATGCACTTACTCGCAGGACCGCCACCCTCATTGGAAAGGTCATAGCCGCCTTCCCTCTTGCATGACAAAGGGAGGCGGGATTCCTGACTCACGCGAGGCGCTCTGGGACAGAGGTCCGACTCTGCCATGATCGTGGTCGCGATCGGAGCCTTCGACTGGCACTCCACCGAGCCGTCGCCCCTCAGGCGGATGCCGAGGAGCGAATGGTTCGTGATGGTCCCCAACCTCGTGCTGGTGCTGCTGACCCACAATCTGGTGTTTGGGGTTGTCGTCCTGGCGCTGGTCGCGCCGGTGCTGTTCCTGCGACGCCTGGCGCACTTCGCCTCGGTGTCTTGGACCTTGTCGGGTGCGGCGGTGCCGTCGCCTACACCGGGACCGGGGAGCTGCTCGTCCACGCGGGAGGGTTGGCTGCCCCGGGTTTCTGCGGCTTCGGCACCATCGAGCGCCGCGCCGATGGTGCTCGATCCATGCCGACGTGACATACGTCCGGTTGCCACATGCTCGAGGGGCCTGCGGGAACCTGCTGCTCTGGCGCATCGGAACACGCTAGCCGGCCGACAGCGATCTGACGCAAGATCCGGCCTGCACCGAACATATGAGGACGAAGCGACGCGCGCAGCACCGCATGTCTCACATTCTCGATAGGGGCGCGCCGAGGGCGCCGGAGGCGCGCTATAGATGAGGGAGCCACATGCCACACAACACGGGGCGACGATTACGTCCCCCCTGAGGATCTCTGGCATCCATTTCACCAAGGTAGGCCGGTTGTATAGAGTCGACCTATGGGCCGCCCCCGCATCGATGACTCTCTCGCCGATCAGTACGGCACCCTGCACTCGGTCACTGTGCACCCGACAGGGAAGAGCACTTATCGGGCTCGCGCTCGCGTCTGCTACCTGAGCCACGAAGGCGAGTGGAAGTGGGTTGCACGGTGCCTAGACGGAGCGACACCAGAAGCCGCCCGCGCCGATCTCATCAAGCGCGTAACCGATGTGATCGGGTGCCGCACACAGGAGGAGATGAATCGCATTACCGGCGGCTTACATCGCGGTCACAAGCATGTCCCTGCCGGCGTGCTCCCTCGTACGTGACCGTCAGCGCGCTCGCTCGAGTCGCTCGTGCGTAACGTCTGACCCCTCGGGCAGAATGGTCCGTATGGGTCAGCTTCAAACGCTTGGTGATGTCGTGCGTGCAACTATCAGCCTCGGAGTCGAAGCGGAAGCGCTCACCGACGCGGAGCGCGCGCTTGTCGACGAACACCGAAACGGCGGAGAGCTTCCGGACACGGCAAGTCTCGGGGCGAAGATCCTCGCGGGCGGGGATCCCCTGGGAGATGCGTACGCCGAGATTGTGTCCGCGACCGACCGCCGCCCGTTGGGGCAGACCTACACGCCCTCCCCCATCATCGAGTCGATGCTGTCGTGGGCAGCTCGTCGTCCAAATCCGGGGCGCATCGTTGATCCCGGCGCGGGATCAGGCCGATACCTCCTCGCGGCGGCGCGCGCATTCCCTGACGCAGATCTCGTCGCGCTAGAGATCGACGCCCTCTCGGGCCTCATGCTCCGCGCTAACGTCCGCGCCGCCGGGCTGTCCGACCGCGCGACGGTAGTACTCGGCGACTACCGGTCGGCGAACCTTGCACACATCGACGCGCCAACGCTCTACATCGGCAATCCGCCATATGTCCGGCACCACCAGATCGACGCCGAGTGGAAGGAGTGGCTCATCTCTACTGCGATGGCCCGGGGATACAGGGCCAGCAAGCTCGCTGGCCTTCACATTCACTTCTTCCTCGCGACCGCCGAGCACGCGCGCGAAGGCGATTACGGCGCGTTCATCACCAGCTCCGAGTGGATGGATGTGAACTACGGCAGTGTTCTGCGCGAGTTGCTCCTCGGCTCACTGGGCGGAACTGAGATCCACGTCATCGAACCCAAGTCGGAGACCTTCACGGATGCCATGACCACGGGAGCAATCACATGCTTCCAGATCGGCGGCGCTGAACCGTCGATGCGTCTCCGACGTGTCGAGTCGGTCGAGGCTCTCGGCGGTCTCGGACTCGGCGCCGAGGTCTCTCGTGCTCGCCTCGCCGAGTCAAGCCGCTGGTCGGTGCTCATGCGAACGGCGGTGCAGATCCCCGATGACCACATCGAACTCGGCGAGCTGTGCCGGGTGCACCGTGGCAGCGTCACAGGCGCGAACGCCGTGTGGGTCGCGCGTCCCGGCGCGGTCGAGTTGCCCGAGTCTGTACTCTTCCCATCCGTGACTAAGGCTCGGGAACTCTTCAAGGCGGGCGAGCGCTTGACCGAAGAGGGCGACCTCCGACGAGTCATCGACTTGCCCGTCGATCTAGACACACTCTCACCCGAGGATCGGAAGCTCGTCGATCGCTTTCTCCGGGCCGCGAAGCGCTCTAACGTGCAAGACGGCTACGTCGCCGCTAATCGACGCGCATGGTGGAGCGTAGGACTGCGGAAGGCCGCTCCGATCCTAGCCACGTATATGGCACGCCGCCCGCCCGCCTTCGTTCTGAACGACGTAGAGGCCCGCCACATCAATATCGCTCACGGGCTCTACCCCCGCGAAGAACTGTCGCCTGTGATCCTGGAAGCTCTCGCGCTTCACCTGCGCTCCGCTGTCGAGCTGTCACAGGGGCGCACGTATGCGGGCGGCCTCACTAAGTTCGAGCCGCGAGAGATGGAACGGCTGACGATCCCAGATCTCTCGCAATTGCGCGCCGCGGTTGAGGTGTGACGATGCCGAGCCGCCCGACCTGGACCGAGGATCAACTCCGAGCAAGCTCTCGACAGGCAATCGAGATCTTCCGGGAGGAGCGGCTCATCGAGCCGCTGGAGAAGTACCTAGAGATCTTCGACAACTACCGCGCCGCGGTCGAGGATCTGATCGAGGGGACAGTCGATCTCTCCCAGCTTTCTGCGCAAGCGATTGAATACGTTACCGACGAGAAGTCGCTCGTCGCAATCCGATACCTTGCCTCGCCATTCATCTCGGAGGATGACCTAAAGGTATTGGCCGATGCATCTCTCGCCCCGAGCGTGCTTCGCAAAGATCCCTTTATGGCGGGCCGCATCGTCGAGGCCGTCATGACGGCGCTGGATCGGCGGCGTTTCCCGTGGATAGGTGAAGACCGCGAACCGACTGAACGCGAACGCGAGAGCGCAATCCTCTCGACGACCTCGATCATCGCGACGTCTCGAGCCCAGACCGCACGGAGGAGCACGTCGAAGGATGAGCAGGAGGAAGCAGTCAAGGCGCGGCTACGCCAGGAGGGGTTTACGGAAGTACCTACGCGCGCGATTCCTAACTCCGCGAGCGCTCCCGAACCAGGGGAGTTCTGCGCCGAAACCCTCTTTGGGACCCGGAAGGCGGATGTCGTCATCCGGCTGTGGGACGGCCGAACTATGCCGCTGGAGTGCAAGGTGAGCAACTCTTCTACCAACAGCGTCAAGCGCCTGAACAACGATGCCGCCGCGAAGGCGAAGACTTGGATTCACGAGTTCGGCGCTAATAACGTCGTGCCCGCCGCGATGCTGTCGGGCGTATTCAAGGTGCATAACCTTGTGTCCGCCCAGGAAGATGGCCTCGCCTTGTTCTGGGCGCACGAACTCGATGCGTTCGTCGAGTTCATCGACTCGACGGTGAACTGAGACCTCGCTTGCCGATGGCGCTTCTCTCCCCCGAAGGCGTCGGGTCCCGACATCTATCAGTCCTGGCGGCAGTGTACAGATCGTGCCCGTTCTAGCGATGCCGCGGGTAATCGAGGCACGAGCGCTCGCATTGCGAGAATCAATGGAGAACGCGAGGCGGAGCCGACGGAGGTTCGCATGAGGCGCGATACCCTTGGCTGGCCGCCTCGATCCTCCGGATTGAGCTGACAGCCCTAGGGCTTGCCTTATCCGGAAGGTCGTCTATGTGGCCAGGTCCGGAAGCGATGGCCAGACCGCCGCCGACTGCACGAGGCGCGCCAACAACTGGCGGCACTCATGGAACAGCTGGGGTGAGACCTTCCCAATCGATTGAGCGGAAGTCGGCCACCCACACCCGAAGGGCTGCGGCCTCCCAGTAGTTCTTGCCGTGGTCGGCTGTCCGCGCGCTGAGACGCGATGTCAACGTGTCTTCCACGGCGTCTTCGAGAATACGCCCCGCCATAGGTCGCACTCGGCGTGACTCGCGGATGTCGCTCAGAAGGTCGGAGAAGGATTGCTTCGCGCGTATGCGATAGCGGTTTCGCAGCTTTCGTTCGTTCAGGTGAGTGCGAAGCAGCTCTGCTTGAGTTGGCGTGACACCGCAACCCGCATCGATGTCGAAAAATAGGTGCGCGGGGTCACCAGAATTCGCACTGGTGGCGGTGAGCCAGATGTGGTCGCTAATCCAGGTGTCCGCGTAGACATTCGGCGATGAGTGGCCGTTACCCTCATTCCTATCAAGATTGCAGTCTTTGCAGGCAGGAGCGAGGTTTCCCGGTTCTACAGCGAGCCAAGGGAAAAGCGCCTTCGGGAACATATGTTCAAGAGTGCTTGGCGTCCCCGCCTGGCAGAAAGGGCACCGTTCAGGGCTCAGCGCGTAGATGTCCGCGATGATGTTCTTGCCGGGCACCGACCCGATCAAGCGGTTCCTGTAGTACCACTTCATATCAGCAACGCCGTGTTCGCCTACCGGTCCGCTCCTGAACAACCGTAGAATCCCAGCATCGACGGATCTTCGGAATGCGCGCTCCTCGGCGGCGAGTGCAGACTCGTGCCAGCGCATGCGGTGCAGTCTCTCGACGTCTGTAATGCCCGGCGTGCAGGCTAGGCGGAGATCGAAGCCGCTCAAGCGCGGCGGGCTTAGGGTCATCAAAAGACTTCAGCTCTCTCGGCGAGCAGGGCGCGCAAGATCATCTTCGCTTCTTCGCCGATGCTTCCGCCAAGTGCGCCGACCGCCTCGTCGTAGTTACCTTGATCGACTGCGCGCAAAAGGAGTGCATAGTGGCCGGAACGCTCTAATTCGACCCCGAAAACTTCGCGCGACAACGTGCCTAGGTTTTCGCCGAACGTTTCAATACTCATGGGGAGGAATTGGGTCCTAATACCACGGCGCCAGATCTTCCGAGCATGACGTCGCGGCACCTGTTGAAGGACCACCGGAGAATGAGTAGCCACGATCGCGAGGCTGTTCGTTTCCGCCACCAGGTCACCGACGGCGCGCATGAAGGCAGAAAGCAAAGGAGGATGTAGATGAGACTCCGGCTCGTCTAGCAGAATCAGGGTGGCTTCGTCGCAGTTCTTGACCAATCCCGCAGCAGTCAGGAGAACAATCTTGTGTCCAGAGCTGAGCTCTTCGAAACCTAGGGTCATCAAGCTGGCAACGCTGTTTAAGTCGTACTCCCCAAGGATCAGGTCTGCCTCACACAAGGTACTGACCGCTTTGAGAAGCCGGTCCGATCTCCCCGCCGACTCACAAGCTCCAACGAGGTCATGGAAGGCCGCAACCTGCGCCGCGCCATCCCTCTCACGACTGGACCCTCCCTCTTCGCGCGAGAGTACGGACAGGCCGAGATGCTTGATCTGGAAAGGACTAAATTCGTCAGCGGGCTCGTCTCGCGGGGGAAAAATATCGAATGCGCTAAATGAAACCGTGACGAGGCCGCTGAGGCGCTTCCCGTCGGAAACATGAACATGCGACGGGTTGGTCTCGGTAGCCGGATCGAGCGCCCGCGATATGTTCTTGAGCATGCGCGTCTTGCCCGCGCCATTCGATCCGATCACGACTTGCAGCGTTCCCGGCACCGTGTCCCCAGGACTGACATCAAAGGTCGTCGTCGGGGATTCGGCTCCGCGGTCGGGCTCGTGCGAGTAGGTAAGCGTGAAGGCCTCCCGAGGCATGCCACCGAGGACAATCCGGCGGTACTGGTCTTGCACAGTCGTCCACTTAACCACCCGCATGATTGACTTTCGTAACACGCGCTCGAACTCGAACCCCGACCTCTGTAGGCGGTCGAGGTCAAGCGTGAGGTCCTGCAGCGCACTAAGCACTGCTCGGCCATCTTCTGCGCCGAGCTGTTCGAAAATGCGTTCGTAGTAGCTAGCGTCTTGCCCGAGGGACATGTATCGCTCGTCCAGGTCAGGAAAAGAGTCCTCGAGCGGAGTCCGAGCAATAGGTCCGCCGAAAGAACCATCCATTCCTTCGCGTCCGATTTTGACCGTACCGAGGAAAACTGGCGGGTCGGGATTGACCGACCACAGCTCGAAGCTAGTCCGGAATCCGTAGTCGTCCCAGGTCTGTCTGATCAAGGTCAGCTCCAAGACGTCCTCCACCTGGACTGGCCGTCGCGTCGGCATGCTGGACACCTCGAATCGGACGGCTCTCGGCATAATTTCCCCTTCGGTCGCATGCAGCTTCTGCTGAGACTAGCGGGGTCGATGCCCACGCGCGTGATGTATGCGTAGGCCATCAAGACGTAGACTACCCATAAGTAGACGCACCGTTGCGAAACCCAAGCCTCAAGGAGCTCCACCATGGCCCTCACCGCATACTCCACCATCGGCGAGTGGATGGACGACCCGACCGGCGGGCCGCTCATCCGCGCACTCTTCGAGCAGACGGGCGCCGACCCCGAGCTCCTCACCCCGGTGCTCGGGCTGCCGCTGCAGCAGCTCGTCGCGATGAGCCAGGGTCAGCTGCCGCAGTCGGTCGTCGACGACCTCGTGCGCGCAGCCAACGGCGGGGAGATCCCCGAGGCCGACGAGTCCGAGGGCTGGACTGAGAAGCCCACCACCGGACGTTTCGCCGGCAAGACCGTGATCGTCACGGGCGCAGCATCCGGAATCGGCAAGGCCACCGCATCCCGCATCGCCCGCGAAGGCGGACGCATCATCGCCTCCGACATCGCCGCCGACAAGCTCGACGCTCTGAAGGCCGAGCTGCCGGATGCCGACATCACCACCGTCGCCGGCGACCTCACCAAGCAGGACGCGATCGACGCCGTCATCGCCGCCGCGGGCGATCGCATCGACGCCCTCGCGAACGTCGCCGGCATCAACGACGACTTCTCCCCCGCGGGCGAGACGACGGACGCCGTCTGGGACCGCGTCATCGCCATCAACCTCACCGCTCCGTTCAAGCTCATGCGCGCAGTGCTGCCGATCATGGAGAAGGCCGGCCGCGGCTCGATCCTGAACGTCTCGAGCGAAGCGGGCCTGCGCGGCAACGCGTCGGGCAACGCCTATACGGCCAGCAAGCACGGCATCATCGGGGTCACGAAGTCCGCGGCGTTCATGTACGGGCCGAAGGGCATCCGCGTGAACTCAGTCGCACCTGGAGGCGTCGCCACCGGCATCCCGATGCCCCCGCACATGTCGGAGTACGGCTCCGGTCGCTTGGCCCCGTTCCAGCAGGCGATCCCGACGGTCGCGACCGCCGAGCACCTCGCCGCATCGATCACGTTCCTGCTGTCGGACGACGCAGTGAACATCAACGGTGCCGTGCTGGCATCCGATGGGGGATGGTCGGTGCAGTAACGTCGCAATGACACGCCCGCTCAACGCGGGAGCGCAATGGGGACGACGAGGGGACGCCATGAAAGTCAGTACGGCACTGGAGCAGAACATCGCCGTATTCGGCGAAGCAGGCAGCGGTAAGACCGTGCTTCTCTCGTCGTTCTACGGCCCGACTCAGGAGCGAGAGTTCGAGAAGACGAGCCCCTACGCCGTGGTCGCGGAGAACCTGGGTCAGCACACCCGTATGTACAGGAATTACCTCGGGATGCGGGACGAGGGTCGACCTCCAGTAGGCGACAGATTCGCGGGACACTCCTATGCGTTCGACATCAAGCCGAGGTCGAACGGACCGGACAAGTCGCTCGCGAAGACAGGTCTCAACTCCCTGAAGCTGGTATGGCATGACTACCCGGGGGAGTGGTTCGAATCGGACGTGAGCGGACCCGAGGAATCGCAGCGACGAATCGACACCTTCCGCTCCCTGATGAGTTCAGACGTCGCTCTTCTTCTTGTCGATGCGAAGAAGCTGGTCGACAACGCGGGCGACGAGCAGCGGTACTTGAAGTCCCTCTTCAAGAACTTCCGCAACGGCATCCGACTGCTCAAGGACGACATCCTCACGAACGGCCAGCCGCTCGTTCAGTTCCCTCGGATCTGGGTCATAGCGCTTTCGAAGGCCGACCTGCTTCCCGACATGAGCGCGCATGACCTGCGAGACCTCGTGACCTTGAAGGCGAGCGACGAGCTTGAGCAATTCCGGGAGCTGATCGAAGAGTTGATTGAGGGGGATACGGCCCTCTCAGTCGGAGAGGACTTCGTCACTCTCTCCTCGGCCCGATTCACCCCGGAGAAGATCGAACTAATGGACCGCATCGGCGTTGACCTTCTCCTGCCCCTCGCCTCCATGCTTCCGCTCGAAAGACATCTTCGGTGGGCTGAGGCCAGCGCACACCCGTTGCCCCAGAAAGTGGCCGAGAATCTGTTGAAGGGAGCCAAACCCTGGGTCAACGTGTTGGTCAATCTGCCGATCCCGAAGAAGGGACCGGTTGGCATCGTCTTGAACGGGATCCGCGCTTTGATCAGCCCGGAGATCATCGACAGCTTCTTCGACGTAGCTGACTCGCAGCTGAAGAAGCTTCAAGAGGCTGCGCTCGCGAAGCATGAGTACCTCAGGGCGATGCTTACAGGGTTCCAGCAGGATCTCGAACGAGGTGAAGCGGAGGACACACTGCTGCGGAGCAACAGGTGATTCTGCTCTGGGCCACCCGCGGACGCGACTGGGGTTTTCGTTTTCTTATCCGCAGAGATCTCGTTGACCCGCTCCCCGAGTACGACCGGGTATTCGCGGGCCACTACGGTCAGCCCGAGGTGTGCGCACGAGTGGACGGCAGAGTGGGTCTTCGATTTGCAGACCCTGACGACCGAAAAGACAGCTCTGGTCGAGCGATCTCGCACGACTTCGTCCTCGAAGGGTCGCTCGGAAACCGGGTCACATCGGTGGACACCGGGATCGAGGTAGTGTGGCCGATGGTCGCCTCGCGGTATGCGACCGCCTGGGACTCCAAAGCCCCGCCTTCGGCCTTCGCGTAGACGCAACCGAGTGGAGGATCGGCCAGGTTGCCCGCGCAGTCTTCGTTCTTCTCGCCTCAGTACTCTGGCTCGCATGAAGAAGCTCCCGTGCTCGCGACGCTCGGCGTCAGCATCCTCCCGCTGTCCGGATGCTCTCAGGCGTCGATCATCGCGATGCGATGCTCGCTCGCTGCACGCCGTGACCCGTCGGTCTAGCTAGCGCGCGATGCCTCGCAGCAGCCGCGTCACCGTCTCCTCGACCCGCTCCGCGCTCAAGGGCTGTCCGATGAGCGCGGCATACGACGCCATGGCAATGAGCTGGTCGGCGATCGCGCCAGCATCCACGTCCGGTCGCACCTGCTCGTCGACCTGTCCGCGGGCGATCCGTTCGGCGACCCAGGAGCGGATCGGCTGGGCCAGCCGTTCGTTGAGCGCCCGTCCGAGCTCGTGATCAGTCGCCGTCACCGCGATGAGCGCGCGGGCGAGCGCAACTCCCTCGGGCCGCGCCAGTCCCGTCGACATCGCCGTGAACCAGGCGTGCAGATCCGCGCGGATGTCATCGCTCATCGGCACGGACACGTCCGCTCCCGGAAGGTCTCCCTCGAGCAGCGCCTCACCGAGGATCGCCGCCTTCGACGGCCACCAGCGGTAGATCGTCTGCTTGGACACTCCCGCCGACTCCGCAAGGCCCTCGATCGTCACCGACTCGTACGTGCCGGCCATGACGGCAGCGCGCATCGCCTCCAATACGGACTGGCGCGCGGCTTCACTGCGAGGACGAGGCATAGGTACACGGTATCGAGGGTTGCGGGGCGACTTCGCCGTCCTCGCTCAACGACCGGGCAGGTGCGGCCCGCTCAACGACCGGAGACGTACGGCGACTCCTCCGCCGCCGCCGGCTGCTGCCCGGCATCCGTTTCTTGTCGCGTCGGCACGAGCATCCGCACGACCGTTCCGACGATGCCGATGACCAGCGCGACGAGGACCGGCAGGAAGCCGTCTTCTGCGAGGAGCATCGGGAAGATCTGCACCGATGCGGCGGTCATCTCGACGAGATTGCCGCCGAGGATCCGCGAGCCGAGGCCGTACTGGATGGCGCCGAACAGCGACGGAAGCAGCGCGAGCGTGAGGAGCGAGACGATCCACACGGCGATGCGCCACGCCGGACGAATGCCGCACCACGCGAGCGCGACTCCGACGACGATCGCCGGGATCCAGGTGGTCAACGAAGGCAGGAACACCGGCGGGAACGCGTCGCCCGTGAACGCGAGGAACCACCGCGCGACCCACTGTCCGAACGGCACTGCGGCGAGCGCGATCCCCAGAGCGGCGATGGCAGCGGATGGGCGCGAGGTCATCCAGAAGCCGAGCTGGGCGAGGAGCGCGGCGGCGACGGCCCCACCCAGCATCCCGCCGAGGTAGACCAGCGCCCTGACGTCGTAGGAGAGGGAGAGTCCGCCGGCGACGACGACGAAGCTCTGCAGAGTCGCGATGACGTGCACCGCGAGAACTCCCAGGCCTGCCGCCCAGACGGCGACCGTTCGCCGTTGCGACAAGATGCGGATGGCTATGCCCGCGAACACCCCGCCGAGCAGCACGAGCGAGAACAGCAGAATCGCGAAGTACTGATTGACGGGCAGCAGCACGATCGGCATCGCGTCGGGCATGGTCGCGACGGTCCACAGGTTCTGCAGCGGAAGGCGGGCACCCCCGACGAGCCAGGGCAGGATGCCGAGGAGTCCGCCGCCGACTCCGACGAGGAACGGAAGAAGGCGCGCGGGTGGAGTCGTGGGGGCGATCGGGGTGGAGACGGTCACGGGGAGAGCCTGGCATACCGGGAGCATCGCCGACGGGTGCGCCGCTCCTGGAAGCTCAGCCCGTTTCGTCTCGGTCGCTTCGCGGGCCTCGCTCGGCGACCGGGGTGCGCCTCGCTCAGCTGGCGGGAGCGGGACGGTACACGTGGGCGACCGCTCCGGATCGGAACTCGCGGCGGTCGACGAGTTCGAGCCGAATGCGCTCGCTCAGGCCGTCGAGCAGTCTCGGGCCGTGCCCGGCGATGACCGGGTGCACGACGAAGGTGAACTCGTCGATGAGCCCGAGCTCGGCCAGCGCCAAGGGAAGAGTCACCCCACCGACCGACAGCCCCTCGCCCGGCTGCTCCTTCAACGCCCTCACCACTTCGCCGACGTCGCCGCTGATGAGTTCAGCGTTCCAGTCGACCGCACTCAGCATGCTCGACACGACGTGCTTCGGCACACGGTCGATGGCCTCGGCGAACGGGACCTCCCACGCATCCATCCAGTCGGGCCACACACCGGATGCCGGAAGCCGCCAGGCGCCCTCCATCATCTCGTAGGTCGTTCGGCCGTAGATGACCGCATCCGCTCGCTGCATCTCAGCCGTCCAGAAGCCCATCAGCTCCTCGTCCGGAGCGACGCCCGCCTCATGGTGCACGCAACCGTCGAGCGTGACGTTGATCGCGTAGCGCAGTGGTCTCATCTCGCCGATCTCCTTCGATGCGGGCGGTGCGTCGCCAGACGCAGTCAGGCTACTGCCGCCCTTCCCGCGGCGCCAGCGACGCACAGCATCCGAGAAGAGGCGGGCAGGGCAACGCCCCTGCCGGTTCGACCGACAGGGGCGCCACAGTTCCGGGGGGTTACTGCTTCTCGAGCCGAACCGTCATGGTCGTTCCGAGGGCGGTCACCTCGTACGAGAGCTCGCCATCCGCGTAGGTGAAGGTCTTCGTCGGGTCGCTCGATGCGAGCATGGCCGAGTCAGTCTTCGTGGTGTCGTTCGCGGAATCGAAAGTGAACGTCGTCGACCCGTCCTCCGGAACCGTCACGGTTCCGGCCCAGTACAGCGACTTGCTGTCCGTCGCGTTCCACGACACCTCGATCGTGTCAGCAGTGATCGTCGCGCTCTGGAAGCTGTCGGGGGTGTTGGAGTTCGTCTGCTTCCACTCGCCCGTCAGGTCGACGGGCTCGGGCGCTTCTTCGACCTCTTCGGGCGCCGCCGACTGCGACTCGGTCTTCGTGTCTGTGCTCGCGCCAGGAGCAGAGCAGGAGGCAGTCCCGAGTCCGAGGAGGGCGAGTAGAGCGATCGTGGCCGTGGCCTTGGTGGCAGTGGTGTTCATGTCATCTTTCACGTGATTCGCGCGGGCGGCGCTGCTGAAGTCTCTCGTCGAGACCTCGCTCACCGTATCGGTCGTCCGACGACGAATCGGCCGTCGTTATCCCTTCGAGATGACCTCCTCGCGCAACATTTACCGCCAGCGTTCGCCTCCAGAACTCAGTTGCCGTTCAAGCCCCACCGCCACGAACCCGTCTTATGTCTGGTGCGGACTCTATGGGCCGACGGGGAGCTTCGCTCCTCGTTCAACACGCGAAGCCCGTCAGCACTCCACAACATTCACCGCGAGCCCGCCCCGACTCGTCTCCTTGTACTTGTCGCTCATGTCGGCGCCGGTCTGACGCATCGTCTCGATCACGGCATCCAGCGACACGACGTGGCTGCCATCGCCGTGCAGGGCGAGGCGGGCAGCCGTGACGGCGGTCGACGCGGCGACGGCGTTACGCTCGATGCAGGGGATCTGCACGAGCCCGGCGATCGGATCGCACGTGAGCCCGAGGTGATGCTCCATCGCGATCTCGGCCGCGTTCTCGACCTGCTGCGGGGTTCCGCCGAGCACGGCACACAGCCCCGCGGCCGCCATCGCGCACGCGGATCCGACCTCGGCCTGGCAGCCGCCCTCCGCACCGGAGATCGACGCGTTCGCCTTGATCAGCGAGCCGATCGCGGCGGCAGTCAGCAAGAAAGTCCGCACAGCCGCGGCATCCGCACCGGGCACGAACCGCACGTAGTACATGAGCACGGCAGGCAGGATGCCGGCCGCACCGTTCGTCGGAGCGGTGACGACCCTGCCTCCCCCGGCGTTCTCCTCGTTCACCGCGAGCGCGAACGCCTGCAGCCAGTCGGACGTGACCGGCTGCCCCGCAGCCTCCGCCCGGAGGATGCTGTCGCGCATCGACCGCGCCCGCCGCGGCACCCGAAGCCCACCCGGCAGCACTCCCTCGGCATCCAGCCCCGCCTCGACGCACTCGCGCATGGCGGTCCAGATCGCGTCCAACCCCGCGTCGACGGCATCCGCGCCGCGCACAGCGAGCTCGCCCTCCCGCGCGACGTCGGCGATCGAGCGACCACCGACACACAGGGAAAGCAACTCCGCCGCAGTGCGGAACGACGGCATCCCCTCGGCCTCGACGGGGCTCTCGACGTCCTCGCCGACGCGCTGGATGAATCCGCCGCCCACCGAGAGGTACGTCTCCTCCGCCATCGACACCCCACCAAGTCCGAACGCCCGGATCACCAGAGTGTTCGGGTGCCCGGGCTGCCGGGTGAACGGATCGAGCACCACGTCGGCGCTGTCGAACGCCACCGGCACGACGCCACCGAGAATCAGCGGCGACCCCGACGGATGCCCCGACCACGCTCCGCGCACGGCAGCCGGATCACATGTCTCGGGGTCCAGCCCGGCGAGGCCGGCGACCACCGCATCCGGCGTCCCATGCCCGAGCCCCGTCGCCGCCAGCGACCCGTACAGTACGACCTCGACACGACGGACTCCGGACGGATGCTGCGCCAGCACCCGCCGCGCGAAGTCGAGACCTGCCCGCATCGGCCCCACCGTGTGCGACGACGAGGGGCCGATGCCGATCGAGAACAGGTCGAAGGCCGAGACGTAGACGCTGCTGCGAGCGTCAGTGGCGGGGGCGAGAGTCGTCACTCCTCGCCCTGCGGGTGGGTCGTCGCTCCGACGGGCCGCGCGGCCTGCCGCGCGAGCAGGTCGGATCGGGACTCCGGCGTGAGCGCGACCGCGGCCGCCGCCCACGCGAGGCCGATCGCCGCGTCGACGACTGCGCGGTCGGCGGCGGGCGTCGCAGCATCCGCCGCGAACTGCTCGGTGTGCGGAGCCGACGTGGAGCCTGCGATCGCGATCCCGGGGTGGATCGACGGCACCACCTGCGAGACGTTGCCCATGTCGGTGGATCCGCCGGCTGCTCCCGAGAACGCGATCGGCTCGCGACCGAGTTCGGTCAGCGCGTCGTTCCACGCGTCGGCGAGCAGCGGCTCCTGCACCAGCGGGTCGTAGCGCGGCTCGGTGCGCACCTGCTCCCACGAGCATCCCGAGGCGATCGCACCGGCCTCGAAGCAGGCCATCACCCGCCGCTTGGCGTCACGCAGCTCGTCGAGATCGAACGAGCGCACCTCGGCCTGCAGCACGGTGCGCGCGGGGATGATGTTCGTCACCTCGCCGCCCTGCGTGATGACCGTCGCCGTGCGCACGGTGCCGGGCAGCTGCTGACGGAGAAGCCCGATCGCCGTGAGCGCCACGGTCGCGGCATCCAGTGCATTCACGCCCTTGTCGGGTGCCGCCGCGGCGTGCGCCGGCCGTCCGGTGTACGTCACCTGGAACCGGTCGACGGCCTGGGTCGCGAAGCTCTCGCAGCGGATGTCGATGCCGGGGGCGCCGTGCACCATGAGCGACACGGTCGCGTCTTCCCACGCTCCGCCCTCGAGCATGAGCACCTTCCCTCCACCGTGCTCTTCGGCGGGGGTGCCAAGCAATTTGACGGTGATCCCGGCGTCGTCGGCGATGGCCGCAAGCGCGATCGCCGCACCGAGACCGGCGGCGGCGATCACGTTGTGCCCGCAGGCGTGGCCGATCACGGGCAGCGCGTCGTACTCGGCGCAGATCGCGACCACGAACTCGCCGTCTCCGAAGCTGGCGTCGATGGCCGTGTCGACCCCGAACGCGCCCACCGTGGCGGTGAAGCCGGCGTCGCGCAGCGCCGCAGCGACGAGGTTCGCCGCACGGACCTCCTGGAACGCGATCTCGGGATCGGCGTGGATCTCGTGGCTGATCTCGACGAGCCGCTGCTCCCAGGCGCGCACCGCATCGGCGCTGCGCTGCTTCGCCTCCGCGAGGTCGAGCAGGGTACGGGTGGAGGGGTCGGCGAGGGTCATGCGGTTTCTCCTTCGAGAACGGGGTCGGCCGTGGTGGCGGGGACAGGAATGGTTTCTTCGACGACCGGAGCAGGGATGCGGAGGAACAGCGCGAGCACCGCGATCGCGACGCCGATGGCCGCGCAGATCGTCCACACTGCGACGTAGCCCGCGAACGCCGTGGTCGTCACGGCGGTGTCACCGGTTCCGACGGTCATGAGGAAGCTGCCCATGACCAGGGCGAACACGGCACCGGCGACAGCACCGGCCGCGGTGCGGGAGGTGTTGTAGAGGGCGGAGGCGATGCCCACCGAGTCGGCGGGAGCGCGGCGCACCACGATGGTCGGCAGCACGGAGATGAGCAGACCGTTGCCGAGTCCGCCGATCACCATGGCTCCGACGAACACCGCGATGACGGTGGGTGCCGAGAGGAATGAGACATAGCTGCCCGCGACGAGGACCCCGCCGAGGACGATCGCACCCTTGGCGCCGATGCGACCGGCGACCCGGTCTCCGGCGATCGAGGCGAGGAACGCCGAGAGCGCCGCGGCGAGCGAGATGACGCCGACCGTGGCCGCCGTGAAGCCGAGGCCGAAGCCCAGGGCGTCCGGGTCGCTGAGGATGTAGACGCTGGATGCCGTCTGCCCGCCGAACAACTGGGCTCCGAAGAGGAACGCGATGATGATCGGGAGTCCGATGCCGCCCTTCGTGAGCAGCGCGATGTCGATGAGCGGGTGCGCGACGCGCTTCTCGACCATCACCCAGACGACGAGCAGCGCGATGCCACCGAGGATCGTGACCCACGTGAGCGGGTTCGCCCAGCCCCACGCCGAGGCGTTCGAGATGCCGCCGAGTGCCGCCAGAAGGCCGATGCCCAGCAGCGAGGCGCCGAGCCAGTCGGTCTTGCCCGCGGCGCGGACGGTGGTCTCGGGCACGAGGAACGCGACGACCGGCACGCAGATCAGCAGGAAGATGGCCGGCATCCAGAGAACCGCCCGCAGATCGCCGAGAGCTCCGAAGAGGAGTCCGGAACCGAGGGAGCCGAGGGCCGCCCCGAACGTGAGCGCACCGACGAGCTTGCCGATCGAGCGTCCGGCCGACTTCTCGTCACGGTCGCGGACGATGGCGAACTCCAGCGGCAGGAAGGCCGCGAGCGGTGCCTGCAGCGCCCGACCGACGAGGAAGACCTCATAGCTCGGTGCGATCGCCACGACGATGGATCCGAGGGCGACGAGCGCCGTCGAGATCAGGAGCAGCTTCTTGTGCCCATACCGGTCGCCGAGCTTCGCGAGGATCGGCACGCAGACGACGGTCGCGAGCATGTACGCGGCGCTGACCCAGTTGAGCTGTGCGGCGCCGACGCCGAACTCCTCGCCGATCGCGGCGAGGAGCACGGGGTACCAGCCCTGCAGCATTCCGGAGCCCAGCTCCATGACGACGAGGAAGCCGACGGCGCCGCGCAGGGCGGTGCGGCCGGACGAGATCTTTCCGGGCGGTGCGGTGACGGCCATGAGGACTCCTAAGGAAGAGTTCGGGTGGTGCACATGAACAGATCGGGTGAGGAGACTCTAGGAACACCCCGGTAGGATGCCGGCACGGTGCACGAAAGAGGATCAAGAGGGACTTTGCATGCAAGAAATCGGACTGGACGATCTCGATCAGCGTCTGATCCACGCCGTGCAGGTGAGTCCGCGGGCGAGCTGGAGCACTCTCGCACCCGTCGTCGGCGCCGACCCCGCCACCCTGTCGCGGCGCTGGGCGCGACTCGTCGAGCAGGGCGTCGTCTACGTCACGGGCTACGGTGGGGGAGCGCCCGCCATGCTCGTCCTCATCGAGATCGAATGCAGCCCCGGCGAGACACTGGCGGTCGCCGAGACTCTCGGCCGCGACCCCGAAGCCCTCACGATCGACCTCACTGCGGGTGGCCGCGACATCTTCCTGACCCTCGCGGTGCCGGATGCCGAGGCGCTGGCCGTCTGGACTCTCGAGCGCATCCGCGGCGTCGCCGGCATCCGCTCGATGCGCACCCATCTGGTCTCGGAGACCGTGCGCGACGCACGCGGGTGGCGCCTGCGCGCGCTCGCGGCGGCCGAGGTCACGCAGATCGAGAGCCTCGAGCGGCGAGCGCCCGCCGCGCCCGTGCGCATGTCGACCGAGCAGCGGAGCGCCATCGCCGCCGAGCTCGCCTACGACGGCCGCGTGGGGGTTACCGAGCTCGCCACGCGCCTGGGTATGGCTCCGCGCCGGGTCCGGGACGCGATCGCCGAGATGCGGGAGTCCGGTCGGCTGACGATCCGTGTCGACGTCGCGCGGAAGTACACGCCCTGGCCGATCTACGCGTGGTACTTCCTGCGGGTCCCGGCCGCGATGGCGGCCCGGATCGGTGCGCAGCTCGGCCGCATCGAGGAGGTGCGACTCGTCGCCAACACGGTCGGCGAGTACAACGTCATCATGGCCGTGTGGCTGCGCACCCTGCAGGACGTCGGCCGCATGGAGGCGATCATCGAGGAGCGCCTGCCCGGGGTCAGCATCGCCGACCGGTCGGTCGTGCTGCGCACCACCAAGCACCTCGGCCATCTGCTGCACCCCGACGGCAGGGCCACCGGCGAGATCGTGCCACTCGCGCTCTGACGGCCGCCTACGCGAGCGCGGCGACGAGCTCCTCCCGCACCCACGCGCGCAATCCGGTCGGCGTCGTCGTCACGACCGTCCGCGGCTGCTCCGGCACGAATCCGTCGCGGAGCCCGGTCGACATCCCCAGCACGGCATCCGCCATCGCCTCCGGCATGCCGACCGCGAGCAAGCCGTCTCTCATCTCTTCGTCTGCGATCCGCTCGACCGTCACTTCCCGCCCGAGCTCCTGCGTGAGGATCTCGGCGACCTGTGACCAGCTCAGATCCTCGGGTCCGTGCACGGCCTGCACGCGGTGGCCGGTCCAGTCCCGATTCAGCGGCGTGAGGGCCGCCACCTCGGCGATGTCACGCGGCGCCACCCACGGCATGGCCGCATCGAGCGGAAGCACGGTCTGCAGCCGGCCGGCCTTCACCGACTCGACGTCGAGCAGCAGGTTGCTGAAGAAGTAGCCGCATCGCAGATGAGTGACGTCGATGTCGAGCGCGTCGAGCGCCGTTTCGGTCGCCGCGAGTCCGTCGATCTCCCCCACGCCGTGACGTTTCTCGGCGCCGACGCTGCTCTGGAACACGACGCGACCGATGCCGTTCTCGACGACGGCACGCACGAGCGCATCCGTGGCGCGGGCGTAGTCGGCGAGCGGATCCTCTGACATCACCGAAGGATCGACCCAGTAGACGGCATCGACACCGCGGGTCGCGGCCACGACCTCGTCGGCGTCGTGCGAGTCCGCCCGGGCGACATCGACGAACGGGATCAGCTCATCGTCGATCTGCTCGGGATGCCGGGAGAGCAGCAGGGGGCGGATGCCGGCGCGCACCAGCATCCGCGTGAGGTGGCGCGCGACGTTGCCGTTCGGGGTGGTGACGGCGATTCTCATGGCGTGTCCTTTCGTCTGTGACCGGCCACGATAGATGCAGATGCGGCCTGTTCATGGCCGCATCCTGAGTGATCATGGAATCGTGGACTCGCCCTCGAACCGCACCCTGCACCTGCTGACACTGCTTCAGACGGGCGGCGAGTGGAGCGTCGACGACCTGGCCGAGCGCCTGGACGTGAGCCGTCGAACGGTGCGGCGCGACGCGCAGCGGCTCCGCGATCTCGGCTACGACGTGCACTCCCGACCGGGGCCGGGCGCGGCGTACCACCTGGTGCCCGGAACGAGGATCCCGCCGTTGCTGCTGAGCGCCGACGACGTCGCCACGATCATCACGAGCCTGCTCGTGCTCGAGACCTGGACGCCCGACGACCCCTCGGCATCGATCGCGCGGTCGAAGCTGCAGCAGACGCTTCCGCCCGCGCTGCGTCGGCGCGCGGCGGCCACGGCGCTCTCGACGCAGATCCTGCGCGAGCCGCCCGCTCCGGTCGACTGGACGCTCGTCGGCACGCTCGCGGATGCCGTCGCCCAGGGCGCGCGAATCCGCTTCGACTACACCGACCAGCACGGCCGGGCATCGACGCGGGTCGTCGAGCCGCACCGTCACTTCCTCCGCGAACGGCAGTGGTACGTCGTCGGATTCGACGTCGACCGCGACGACTGGCGCCTGTTCCGGCTCGATCGGATGCGGGCGACCGGCGTCCTTCCCGGCGCATACTCGCCGCGGGAGTTCCCGTTCGCGTCGATCGAGGAATGGCTGACGAGCGACTTCGGGCGGGCCCCGCAGTCGGAGGACTGAGGCCGAGCAACCCCCTGTTCAGCGGAAGACTGTCGCCCTACCCTGATGCGCATGTTGAAGATCGTGTCGATCGTGATCCGCGTGAACGACCTCCCTGCGCAGTCCCGCTTCTGGCAGGCCGCCCTCGACTACGTCGAGCGGGACCCGGCATCCGATGACTGGGTCGTGCTGAAGCCGCGCGATGCGGACACCCCCTGCATCGCCCTCGATGCGCACCACTCCGAGCGGGTGCTGCCGCCCCGCATCCACCTCGACATCTACGCCGAGGATCAGGATGCCGAAGTGCGGCGTCTCGCCGAGCTCGGCGCTCGCGAGGTGCACTGGGACAACCTGCCGGACGATGCCGACTACGTGATCATGGAGGACCCCGAGGGCAATCGGTTCTGCATCGTGGACCGGCCGGACTGGGTCGGGTGGGGGCGCGTTCGCGGCGCGTAGTGCGGGAGGGGCGGCGTCGGGGTTGACGCGCAGCCGTCGGGCACGACCAAATCGTTACTTGTTCGCGGCGTCCAGTAACCGATATACAGGTCGAGGCGCTCTGGGGGCGCCGGCGATTCGTCGCCTCATCGTCGAGGGGAACTCTCATGTCACAGCCGCCTGCCGCCTGGCATCCCGATCCGGAGGATCCGCGACAGCTCCGCTGGTGGGACGGCCATCGCTGGACGGCTGCGACCGCACCATCGCCTGCTGCCGCCGCGACGACGCAGATCACGACTGCCTCCGCGCCGGGGGCCGCAGCCGTGGCCGCACCGGCCGCGCGCAAGACCGGCTGGCGCACCGCCGGGATCATCGTCGCCGCACTCGTCGTCGGCGGTGTGCTCGCTCGGCTGTCGCCCATCGCGATACTCCTGGTCGCCACGGCGGTCGTGGGCATCGCTCTCTACGTCATGATCGCGCGTCCTCTTCCGGCTCTGGGACTCCGGTCCCGGATGTCGGGAGTCGCCGCCCTGGGAATGGCCGCGCTGCTGGTCACCGGTGGCGGCATCGCGAGCGCGAACAGCGGAAGCACTCCGACGGCATCCGAAGCTCAGAACCTTGCCGCGGTGGCGGCGCCCTCGACTCCGTCGCCCAGCCCGACCCCGACGCCGACCACGTTCGAGACGGTCACCGAGGAGGTGCCCGTGCCCTTCACCGCGGCCACCGTCGACGACCCGCAGCTCGACCGGGGCGCCACCGCGCTCGTGACCGCCGGCGTGAACGGCGTGAAGGTGATCACCTATCGCGTGACGCTGGTCGATGGCGTGGAGGTGGCACGCGAGATCGTGGGCGAGTCCCTCTCCGTACAGCCGGTGAACGAGGTGACGGCGGTCGGAAGCAAGGCTCCGGCACCGGTCGTCGCTGCCCCGGCTCCGGCGCCCGCGCCCGCACCTGCACCTGCACCTGTGCCGCTCGTGCAGCAGGGTGGCGGCGGATGCGACCCGAACTACACCGGAGCCTGCGTGCCGATCTCCAGCGACGTCGACTGCGCGGGCGGCAGCGGCAACGGACCCGCGTACGTGCAGGGCCCCGTGCAGATCGTCGGATCCGACATCTACGACCTCGACCGCGACGGAGACGGGATCGCCTGCGACTGATCGGCTAGTCGTCCGCTTCCAACGAGCGGTAGAAGTAGAACGCCTTCTCACCGGTGTCGGGATCGCCGTTGCTGAAACCGTGGCGCTCGTAGAAGCGCATCGTGTCGGCATCCGATTCATCGACGTTGATCTCGATCTCGGCGACTCCGAGCTCACGGCAGGTCGCGACCATGTGCTCGAGGATCGCGGATCCGATGCCCGTACCGCGGTGAGCCGGCTCGACGTACATCTCATCGAGGAGGGCGACCGGGCCGTCGGACCACACGTTGCGGCGGAGCGTGACGAGGGCGACTCCGAGCGCGGGTGCGCCGCCGAGGGCCGGGTCGCCGCCCAGGATGGCGAAGGTCGAAGGCTCCGCGAGAAGCGAGCGCAGTCGAGTGGCGAGCACCTCGACTCCGGGGGTCGGGGTGTCGAACTCCGAGTTGAAGGCGTGCAGGAGTTCGGCCACGACGACGGCATCCGCGGGAGTGGCACGGCGCGTGGGAGCCGTCATGGGATGCCCTTCCTGTCGCGTGGTGCGTTTCGTCTCGGGAGGTTTCGCCGACCGAGCCGAAACGCACCGAACTACTCGGACTCGGCCTTGCGCGCACCGGCCTCGAGCACGTCGCCGGCGGGGAGTTCCTGGTGGCCGCCGAACTGCAGGCGCATCGCGGAGAGGACCTGGTTCGCGAAGCGGTCCTCGTCCCTCGACGCGAAGCGCTCGAACAGCGAGGCCGCGAGCACCGGCACGGGCACCCCGACATCGACCGCCGCCTTGACCGTCCACCGGCCCTCGCCCGAGTCGCTGACGCGTCCGGCCAGACCGTCGAGTGTCGGGTTGTCGACGAGAGCGGCGGCCGTCAGGTCGAGGAGCCAGGAGGAGATCACCGATCCACGACGCCAGAGCTCGGCGACCTTCGACGTGTCGATCGGGAACTGGTAGAACTCCGGCTCTTCCAGCGGCGCGATCTCCGCCGAATGCTCGGCCTCGCGGATGCCGGCATCCGCGTTGTTCAGCAGATTCAGACCCTCGGCGATCGACGCCATGATTCCGTACTCGATGCCGTTGTGCACCATCTTCACGAAGTGCCCCGCACCCGACGGACCGCAATGCAAGAAGCCCTCCTCCTCGGGAGTCAGGTCGCCCGTGCGGCCGGGCGTGCGCTCGATCCCGCCCGGCCCCGGGGCGACGGACCGCAGGATCGGCTCGAGACGCTGCACCGCGGCATCCGGCCCTCCGACCATCAGGCAGTATCCGCGCTCGAGCCCGAAGACGCCGCCGCTCGTTCCCACATCGACGTAGTGGATGCCGCGCTCGCGCAGCGCCGCCGCCCGACGCACGTCGTCGCGGTAGTTCGAGTTGCCGCCGTCGATGAGGATGTCGCCCTCGTCGAGCACGGCCGCGGCCTCATCGGCGACGGCTCCGGTCAGAGAGGCGGGCACCATCATCCACACGGCGCGCGGGGCCTCGAGCTTCGACGCGAGGTCGGCCATGCTGTCGGCGCCGACGGCACCCTCGGCGACCAGCGCCTGCACGGCATCCGCACTCACGTCGTAGACCACGCACTCGTGGCCCGCGCGCATGAGACGGCGCACGATGTTGGCGCCCATCCGGCCGAGTCCGATCATCGCCAGCTGCATGAGAATCCCTTCGTCGCGGCCGACCCGCGGTGCCGCGAGCCGAGTCGGGGTCATCCTCGCACGGTGCCGCGAACGGCTCAATGGCCTTGCGCGTGCGGCGCTGGGTGCGGGGTGGCGGTTGCGGGGGCGGGCGGGGTGCGGGGTCGATTGCGCACCCGTTCGGGTCGGTTTCGGTGCGTTTCTGGCCCCGCATGCGGCTGGGGGGTTGCGGGGGCAGGCGGGGCCACTTCCGCACCCGGACGGGCCGATTCCGGTGCGCTTTTGGCCCCGCACCCGGCTGGGGGTGTCCGCACGTCCGGGCGGGGCCACTTCCGCACGCGTTCGGCCCGATTCCGGTGCGCTTTTGGCCCCGCACCCGCCTGCGGGCGTGCGCGTGTCCGACGCGGGGCCACTTCCGCACCCGAAGGAGCCCATTCCGGTGCGCTTCTGGCCCCGCATCCGGCTGGGGGCGTGCGCGTGTCCGACGCGGGGCCACTTCCGCATCCGCTAGGGCCGAATCCGGTGCGCTTTTGCCCCGCATCCGGCTGGGGGCGTGCGCGTGTCCGACGCGGGGCCACTTCCGCACCCGAACAAGCCGATTCCGGTGCGTTTCTGGCCCCGCAGCCGGCTGGGGCGCCGGCACATCCGGGGCGGGGCCACTTCCGCACCCGAACGGGCCGGGCGCGGTGCGTTTCTGGCCCCGCATGGGGCTGGGGCACCCGCACGTCCGACGCGGGGTCAATTCCGCATCCGCTCGGCCCGATCCCGGTGCGCTTTTGGCCCCGCGACCGGCTGGGGGCGTGCGCACATCCGACGCGGGGCCACTTCCGCATCCGTTCGGACCGGGCGCGGTGCGTTTCTGGCCTCGCACCCGGCTGGGGCATGCGCATGTCCGACGCGGGGTCACTTCCGCATCCGCTCGGGCCGAATCCGGTGCGTTTCTGGCCCCGCACCGGCTGGGGGCGTGGGCGTGTCCGACGCGGGGCCAATTCCGCACCCAAACACCCCAAGCCCGGTGCGTTTCTGGCCCCGCAACCATCCAACGGCACCCGCCGAACGACCCCCGACCGGACCGGAACTGGAAGGATTGAAGGACCAGCCCGACGACCCAGAGGAGGCAGCGTGACCCCCGGCACGTTCGACCTGATCACCCAAGACGACCTGCGCAGCGCGGGCAGCGTCAAGTGGACGATGTTCCCCGACACGATCGGCGCCTTCGTCGCGGAGATGGACTTCGGACTCGCGCCCGCGATCAACGACGCCGTCTCGGGCGCTCTCGACCGGGGCCTGACCGGGTATCTTCCCGCACCGGTGGCGGCGCAGCTCTCCGAGTCGACCGCCCGCTGGTACGCCGACTCGTACGGCTGGAGCATCGACCCCGAGCGGGTGCACCACGTCCCGGATGTGATCGCGGCGTTCGAGCTCGCGATCGAGCACTTCACGACGCACGGTGCGGCGGTCATCGTGCCCACTCCCGCGTACATGCCGTTCCTCATGGTGCCGCCGATGCGGGGCCGACGGGTCATCGAGGTGCCGAGCATCGAGGTCGACGGGCGCTGGGTGATGGACCTGGATGCCGTCGCGCAGGCGTTCCGCGACGGCGGCGAGATGCTCGTGCTCTGCAACCCGCACAACCCGCTCGGCACGGTCGCGACGCGCGACGAGCTGCTCGCCATCGCGTCGGTCGTGACGGATGCCGGGGGTCGCGTGTTCTCGGACGAGATCCACGCCCCGATCGTCTACGCGCCGGCTCGGCACGTTCCGTACGCATCGGTCTCGGCGGAGGCCGCCGCGCACACTCTGACGGCGACGTCGGCGTCGAAGGCGTGGAACCTCGCGGGGCTCAAGTGCGCGCAGATCATCCTCTCGAACGACGCGGATGCCGAGCTCTGGGAGCGCATCGGCTTCTGGGCCGGGCACGGCACGTCGACGCTCGGAGTCATCGCGAACACCGCGGCCTACACGGCGGGGAGCGACTGGCTCGACGAGGTCGTGGAGTACCTCGACGGCAACCGGCGGATGCTGGCGCAGCTCGTCGAGGAGAAGCTGCCCGGCGTGCGGATGATCACCCCCGAGGGGAGCTACATCGCGCTGCTGGACCTCCGCGAGACGGGGTTGACCGGCGATCTCGGCGAGTGGTTCCGGGACAACGCCGGGGTCGCGATGACGGACGGCGCGGCGTGCGGCGAGGCCGCCATCGGCTTCACGCGCTTCGTCTTCGCGCTGCCCCGACCCGTGCTGGTCGAGGCGGTCGAGCGGATCGCCGCGGCGCTGGAGAAGCGAGCCGCGTCCGTGCGCTGAGGACGGACCCAGCCACGACCTGCCTCGTTCAACGACCGGAGGGCACGGTCCGATCGTCCACGAAGTCGACGATCGTGCGCGTGAACAGCTCGGGGTCCTTGATGCTCCAGATGTGAGGCATCCGCGGCGCGATCCAGGTGCGGGTCTGCGGCATAGCGAGCCGGAGCGCAGGGAACGCCCGCTGCACGTCCTTCGGCTCGCGCTCGCCCGCGATCGCCAGCATCGGCCCCTCGTAGTCGAACCGCCCCTGGGGCATCGATCCGTCGAAGATCTCCCCGTACATCGCGTGCGCCGTCTGCGGGCTCACGCCCATGCCGGCGGCGATGAACTGCTCACGGGCGTCGGCGGGGATCCGGAACATCGCCGCCTGCATCCGCCAGAACCAGCGCCGATCCCAGGCCCGCAGCTGCAGCTCGGCAACCCGCCGCTGGGCGCCGCTGACGCCGACCATCATGGCCCCGGTGACCATGCACGAACGCACGACATCCGGATGCCGCGCGGCCAGATGCACGGCGATGACCGCTCCCATCGAGAGGCCGACGACATGAGCGCGCCCATCCACCGCACGCTCGCGGATGATGCGGGCGATGTCGTCGGCTGCGCCGGCGAGCCCCGGCCATGCCTCCGCGGCCCGGGCGTTGAAGCCGACGACATCCGGAGTGATCACGTGTCGCCCCGCGAGACCTTCGACCTGCGGCTCCCACATCCAGGCCCCGACGTTGCCGCCGTGCAGCAGGATGATCGACTCCCCTGTGCGCTCGCCGTGCTCGAGCGGATACTCCGCGTTCATCGTTCGCCCCCGACCGCCGTGACGGATGCCCTGGTCGCCTCGAGCCAGGCGAGCTCGCTCTCGCCCTGGCGGATGCCCGCCTCCCGCGTGGCCATTCGCAGGACGGCACCCAGATCGCCGCTCGCGGCAGGGAGCGCCTGCAGCTGGTCGAGCGCCGCCCGAACCTGCTCCTCGCGCTCGTCGAGAAGGGCGAGGATGCCGTCGACCCCGAGCGGAGCGGCGAAGAACAGGCGCGCGAGGAAGGGCTCCTTCGGCTTCAGGTCGTCGATCGGGGCCTGAAGCCACTCCGTCAGCTCGGTCCGCCCGGCATCCGTCAACGAGTGCACGCGCCGGTCGGGCTTGCCCTGCTGCGCGATGGTCTCGGTCGCGATCGCCCCCTCGGACTCGAGGCGGTCGAGGGTGCGATAGATCTGCGACTGGTCGGCATGCCAGAAGTGGGCGACGGAGCGCGCGAATGCCCGGCCCAGGTCGTATCCGCTCTGGGGGGCGAGGTCGAGGAGACCGAGGATCGCGTGACGAAGCTGCATGGTCATATAGGACCACACATATATAGGAGTGTGCAAGTATGCGAATCCTGCGACACGAGTCAGCCCGAGTCTGCGGCGCTCGACCGCCGCGGAGTCAGCGCGAGCGCACCGCATCCCCCATCGCGGCGATCGCCTCGCGCAGGATCGGCCGCGGCGTCGCGAAGACGATCCGCACGAAACCCTCGTACCCGCGTCCGAGCAGCGCGCCCTCGGTCAGCACGACGCCGGCGTTCTCGCGGAAGAACGCTGCCGGTGGACCGGCGATCCCGAGCGCGGCCGTGTCGATCCACCCGATGTACGTCGCCTCGGGAGACCGGAGCACCGCACCCGGCAGGTGCTCGTCCACGAGAGAGGCGAGCACCCCGCGCGTCTCGGAGAGATACGAGAGCACTCCGTCGAGCCACGGCTTCCCCGTCCGATAGGCCGCCGTGGAGGCCACCACTCCCAGGGTCGAGGCTCCGTGCTGCACCGAGAAACCGAACCGCCGGTACCGGGCCTGGTCGGCGTCGTTCGACAGCACGAGCTGCGCCGCCTTCAGCCCTGGGACGTTCCACGCCTTCGAAGCGCTCGTGCCGGTCACGGTATGCGCGGCCGAAGCCTCGGACACGGATGCATACGGCACGAACGGCCGCCCGTCGAAGCGCAAAGGCGCGTGGATCTCATCGGCGAACACCCGCCCACCGTGCCGGTCGACGATCGCCGCGATGGCCTCGAGCTCCTCACGACCCGCGATCGTTCCGGTCGGGTTGTGCGGGTTGCACAGGATCAGCGTGCGCGCACCCGCTGCGAACGCCTCGTCTATGCGCTGCAGATCGTGCTGCCAGCGCAGCCCGCCCGCCGCGTCCGTGAGCTCGACACCCGGGACCTCGATCACCGGATGCCCGATCGTCGGCAGATATGTCAAGAACGGCATATACGCCGGAGTCGGCACGATCACGGCCGATCCCTCGGGCGCGTACTCCTCGACCGCGACGCGCAGCGCGGCCATCACGTCGGACACCGGGTGCACGCGCTCGGGGTCCACCGCCCACCCGTACTCCTCCTGCATCCATTCGGCAGTCGCGGCACCGAGCTCGGCAGCGAGCGCCGGCGAGAGGTAGCCGAGCGTCTCCTCATCAATCGCCCGATGCAGGGCCGCGGTGATCTCCGGCGCGACCCCGAAGTCCATCTCCGCGACCCAGGCACCGATCCGACCGGGATGCAGGCTCCACTTACGGCTCTCGGGACGGTCGAGGCTCCACCTCGTCCGCAGGTCGAACGGATGCTGCGCGGAGCGCGTGCGCGCGTCTGCCATGGCGTGCGGCTCTCAGAGGACTCGACATCGCTGCGGGCGAGCGTGTCCGCGGGCGGTTGTCTGAATAGGGGGCACGGCGACTCCTCGGGGCAGAAGTTCCCAATCTAGGGATGCCCGCGCGTCGACGCGAGTCGGGTGTCAATCCGTGACAGCGGATGCGTCGGCGGAGCCCGTCCGCTGAGCCGCGGCGACGAACCCGAGAGCCGCCCGTACGAGCGCGGCGTTGTCGGGAGCCGTCTGCCCGTCAGGCAGGGTCAGCGTGTCCTCCAGGCCGATGCGCGAATCGTGTCCGAGCTCGACCGCCAGCAAGAAGGTCGGCCACGCCGACCGCCCTTCGCCGTGCAGCAGGATCGGGATGCTCGGCTCGTCGAGTTCGATGTGCGCGATGAGTCCCTGGGCGTGTCCGCGCACCGAATCCGCGGCCTCGTCGGGCAGCTCGACGAGGATCCGCCGGCAGGCACCGCGTGCCGGCGAGCGCCTCCAGGCCTCGAGCCCGGCCCCATCCCAGATGCCCGCTTCGACCTCGACGCCTCGCCGGTGCAACGCGGCAGCCACCTCGTCGGCACCTGCCTCATGCCAGTTCACCGAGGCGAAGTCCGGGAGGTCGGTCCATCCGTCGACCACTGCGACCCTGGCATCAGGATCGGGCTCGGTCCACGCACCGGTCGTCACGCCGATCGGCACACCGGGACACGCCTCTCTCAGCGCCCGCAGCCACCGCGCGACATCGTCGGGTGCGAGGCTGTCTTGCCCTTCGGCATCCTTCGGGTGGACGTGGATCTCCTCCGCCCCGATGGCCACCGCTCGCGCCGCCTCGACCCCTGCGAGAGTCGCGTCGGCACTGAGCGCCGGATGCTGCACCACGGGCCGCGCGCCGTTGATGCAGGCCTGCACCAGCATCCGTCGTCCTTCCGTCTCGGAACCCGCGGGCTCCATCAGTTCATGAGATCGCGCGGATGCCAGTCGTAGAGGTTTCCGGTCTCCGATGGGCCCTCCTCGGTGCGGACGGTGTGCTGCACCTGGCGGGCTGTGGCCGCGCCGCGCCCGACACGGATCGCCTCTTCCTGACTCTCGAAGCTCGAACCCAACGTCCGCGATTCGCCTTCGATGCGGTTGAACCAGATGCCGTCGCGGGGGAACGTCTCGATATCGCCTGCAGCCATGAGGTGTCCTCTCTGTCTACGACCTTTCTACGCGAGAGGTCGGACATCGGCAGAGGGGCTTGACACATCGCGCGATGCCCGCCGGATTCGCATGTTCCCGAGAACGCATTCACCGATTCGCCATCTCGTCAAGGGTGCTTGCGAACATGCCGGGCAGGCGTACTTTACGAGCTGTGCATGACCCGGATGCTGCTGCGAGGAGTGAGCGATGACGCTGGAGGTGATGTCGCCGACGGCGGCACTGCTCGACGGACGCTACATACTGCACGACCGCGTCGGACGAGGCGGCATGGCGACGGTGTACCGCGCCGAGGACACCCACCTCGGTCGGACGGTCGCGATCAAGATGCTGCACGAGGGCGAGGGCGCGGTGACGTCCGCCGAGCGCGCGCACAACGAGAAGATGCTGCTCGCGTCGGTGAGCCATCCCGCGCTGGTGACTCTCTTCGACGCGCAGCTCGAACCGCGTCGGCCGCAGTACCTCGTGATGGAGTACGTCGACGGCCCGACCCTCGCCGACCGCATGTCCTCCGGCCCGCTGCCGCCCCGCCAGGTCGCCCGCCTCGCCCGCGATCTCGCTCAAGGGCTCGCCACGGTTCATGCGGCCGGCATCGTCCACCGCGACGTGAAACCGTCGAACGTGCTGCTCGCCCGCGGCCAGGACGGATCGTGGACCGCGAAGCTCGCCGACTTCGGGATCGCCTGCTCCCTCGACAGCACCTCGCGTCTGACGTCGCCCGGCATCGTGCTCGGGACGCTCACGTACATGGCACCGGAGCAGTTGCGGGATGCCGAGCCCGGAACCCCGGTCGACATCTTCTCTCTCGGACTCGTCCTCGTCGAAGCGCTGACCGGTGAGGCCGGATACCCCGCGATCGGGACGGGTCGCGCGGCGGCTGTCGCCCGGCTGCTCAACCCGCCGACGATCTCGGAGAAGGTCACCGACGAGTGGCGGGGCCTGCTCGAGCGGATGACCGATCTCGAGCCGGAGGCGCGGCCGACGGCACCCGAGGTCGTCCGCGCCGCGCGGGAGCTCATGCGGACATCGTCGTCGGCGGCGGTCGTCGCTGCAGCGCCGCCCGTCGCTGCAGACCGGACGACGCAGGAGCAGCCCGCATCGACGTCCGCGACCGCCGTCGTCTCCGCCGATTCTCCGCGCTCGCGGGTCCGCCGACGCGTGATCGGAGGAGTCGCCGCACTCGTCGCGATCGGGGCGATCACCACGGGTTTCGCGACCGCCGTGACCCCGGTCGCCGGCGGAAGCCGCGTCGTTTCCGCGTCGGTGGTCAGGACAGCCGTGCCCGCCGAGACGGTGACCACGACTCCGGTGACCGTCCCTGCCCCGGAGGCCCCCGCGGCGCCGGTCGTCCCGGCCGTCGAGGAGACGAAGGACGAGAAGGGCGAGAACGGCAACTCCGGCAAGGGAAAGCCGGACAACTCTGGTAACTCCGGTAACTCCGGTAACTCGGGTAACTCGGGTAACTCGGACAAGGGCAAGAAGGACAAGTAGCGCGCGGAGCGGGCGTGCACGATTCAGCATGGATCGCGCCGAGGCGCCCTAGACAGCGCTTATCCGGCCCGACCGCCCCGTTCTTGCTGAATTGTGCACGCCCGACGGCTCAGACCTCAGCCCGCGGCCGCGACGTCCATCACCCAGGTCACGCCGAACTGGTCGGTCAGCATGCCGAAACCGGGCGACCAGGCCGACGCGGCGAGGGGCTCGACGACGGTGGCGCCGTCTGACAGAGCGTCCCAGTACCGGCTGAGCTCGTCGAGCGAGTCGGCCCGCAGCGACTGGAAGAACGTGCGGTCGGTGATGGTCGTCCCGTTCTCCCGACGGGTCGTTCCCGCGGTGACGTCCGCAGGACCCTCGACCCCCGGAACGTCGTACGCCATGAGGCGGAACCCGTCGGCGGCGACGACCTGACCGAACACGACCTTGTCGGCGCCGGGCACGTCGGCGGGCATCCCGAAGTCGCCGTAGGTCGCGAGGCTCACCTCCCCGCCGAACACCGAGCCGTAGAACTCGAGGGCCTGGCGGGCGGAGCCGCGGAAGTTGAGGTGGGTAGTGGTGGCGATGGACATGGCGTCTCCTTGTCGGACGATGTGCGGCGGATGCCGGTGGGACCACGATCACAGCAGTAGAGGTCAGCTTCGGTCCGCTACCTCTACGAGACTGGATGCCATGACAGGGAGCTCCTCGCGCATGCTCGCTCTGCTCTCGCTGCTGCAGACGCCGCGGGATTGGCCCGGACGCGTGCTGGCCGACCGCCTCGACGTCACCCCTCGCACCGTGCGCCGCGACGTCGAGCGGCTGCGCGAGCTGGGGTACCGCATCACCGCGATCAAGGGCCCGGACGGCGGATACCGCCTCGCCGCAGGGTCGGAGCTCCCTCCTCTACTCTTCGACGACGCGCAGGCCGTGGCGATCGCGGTCGCACTGCAGAACGTTCCGGCCTCGGGCATCGACATCGACGAAGGGGCCGCGCGCGCACTCGCGACGGTGCGTCAGGTCATGCCGTCCCGACTACGGCATCGGATCGACGGCATCCGCTTCTCCGGTGCGTCGAACGAGACGCGTGTCGACCCGGCCGTGCTCGAGGCCGCGAGCGCCGCGGTGCACGACAGGGTGGTGCTGCGCTTCGATTACGGGTCCGCCGAGAGACCACCGCGGCGCACCGAGCCGCACGCCGTGGTCGCCCGAGAGGGCCGCTGGTACCTGCTCGCCTGGGATCTCGACGTCGACGACTGGCGCACGTTCCGGCTCGATCGCACGGCCCCGCGCATCCCGACCGGCCCGCGTTTCACCCCACGACCGCTGCCGGCCGCCGACGCGCAGACGTACCTCGCCGCCCGCGCGAAGGGGTCGGATGCCGAAGACCGATGGCCCTGCGTCGGAGAGCTCGTCGTCGAGCTGCCCGCGCGCGACGTCGCGAGATGGGCCGGTTCCGACGGCACCGTCGAGGCACTCGACGAGAGGTCGTGCCGCGTCACCGTCGGATCGTGGTCCTGGGTCGGCATCCTCGCCTCGATCGCCCGCTTCGACGCGCCCTTCACCGTCGTCGGGCCGCCTGCCCTGGCCGACGCCGCACGCACGCTCGCCGAGCGCTTCGGCACCTCATCCTGACCGCGCCGAGGCCCCCGGCATCCCCCGGTAGACTGGACGACGCCCGCCGGCCCCTTCCCTAGGAGTGCGCGTGACCACCGCCCCTGCACCTGCCCACAAGCACGTCCCCGACTCCGTCGAGAACGCGACCGCGACTCCGGAGAAGGAGCAGCCGTACGCAGCGCTGGGCCTCAAGGACGACGAGTACGCCCGCATCAAGGAGATCCTGGGCCGCCGCCCCACTTCGGGCGAGCTGGCCATGTACTCGGTGATGTGGTCTGAGCACTGCTCGTACAAGTCGTCGAAGAACTACCTGCGCCGCTTCGGCCAGAAGGTCTCGGATGAGATGAAGGAACGCCTCATGGTGGGCATGGGCCAGAACGCGGGCGTCATCGACGTCGGCGAGGGCTGGGCCGTCACCTTCAAGGCCGAGAGCCACAACCACCCGAGCTTCATCGAGCCGTTCCAGGGTGCGGCGACCGGCGTCGGCGGCATCGTCCGCGACATCATCTCGATGGGCGCCCGTCCGGTCGCGGTCATGGACGCCCTGCGCTTCGGCGCGATCGACCACCCCGACACGGCCCGCGTCGTGCACGGCGTCACCAGCGGCATCAGCTTCTACGGCAACTGCCTCGGCCTGCCGAACATCGGCGGCGAGACGGTCTTCGACTCCGTCTACCAGGCCAACCCGCTCGTCAACGCCCTCGCGGTCGGCGTCCTGCGTCACGAAGACCTCAAGCTCGCCAACGCCACCGGTGTCGGCAACAAGGTCGTGCTCTTCGGTGCTCGCACAGGCGGCGACGGCATCGGCGGTGCCAGCATCCTGGCATCCGACTCGTTCGACAGCACCGGCCCCACCAAGCGCCCCGCCGTGCAGGTGGGCGACCCGTTCGCCGAGAAGGTGCTCATCGAGTGCTGCCTCGAGCTGTACCGCGGCGAGCTCGTCGAGGCCATCCAGGACCTCGGTGCCGCCGGCATCTCCTGCGCGACCAGCGAGCTCGCGGCCAACGGCAACAGCGGCATGAAGGTCTCGCTCGACAACGTGCTGCTGCGTGATCCCTCGCTCACGGCCGAGGAGATCCTCATGTCCGAGTCGCAGGAGCGCATGATGGCGATCGTGGCGCCCGAGAAGCTCGACGCGTTCATGGCCGTCGTCGACAAGTGGGAGGTCGAGACGTCGGTGCTCGGCGAGGTCACCGGCGATGGACGCCTCATCATCGACTGGCAGGGCGAGCGCATCGTCGACGTCGACCCCTCGACCGTCGCGGTCGACGGACCGGTCTACGACCGCCCGGTCGCATACCCGACGTGGATCGACGCGCTGCAGGCGGATGCTGCGGAGGACCTGCCCCGCTCGAACGACCCCGAGGTGCTGCGCGAGCAGTTCCTGAGCCTCGTCGCTTCGCCGAACCTGGCCGACACGAGCTGGATCACCAACCAGTACGACTACTACGTGCTCGGCAACACGGCGCTGGCGTTCCCCGACGACGCCGGCATGATCCGCGTCGACGAGGAGTCGGGCCTGGGCTTCGCGATCTCGACCGACGCCAACGGCCGCTACTGCCAGCTCGACCCGTATGCCGGTGCGCAGCTCGCCCTCGCCGAGGCGTACCGCAACGTCGCCGTCACGGGCGCCGTGCCCACCGCGATCACCGACTGCCTGAACTTCGGCTCCCCCGAGAACCCCGAGGTCATGTGGCAGTTCGGGCAGACCGTCGACGGTCTCGCCGACGGATGCTACGAGCTCGGCACCCCGGTCACCGGCGGCAACGTGTCGTTCTACAACCAGACCGGCGACGTGCCGATCCACCCGACCCCGCTCGTGGGCGTGCTCGGCATCATCGACGACGTCTCGCGCCGCATCCCCTCGGGGTGGCAGGACGAGGGTCAGAACATCTACCTGCTCGGCACGACCAAGACCGAGCTGTCGGGGTCGGCGTGGGCCGAGACCGTGCACCAGCACCTCGGCGGACGCCCGCCGGTCGTGGACCTCCCCGGGGAGAAGCGCCTCGCGGGTCTGCTGTCGGCAGCCCGTGACGAGTGGCTGGTCTCCTCGGCGCACGACGTGTCGGAGGGTGGCCTCGCGCAGGCCCTCGCCGAGGGCGTCTCGCGCTTCGGCATCGGCGCGCGCGTCTGGCTGAACGAGATCCTCGAGCGTGACGGCGTGGACGCGGCATCCGCCCTGTTCTCGGAGTCCACCGGACGCGTCATCGTGACCGTGCCGCGCGAGGACGACGTGAAGTTCCGCGGACTCTGCGAAGGCCGCGACTACCCGGTCATGCGCATCGGCGTGACCGACAGCGAGGGCGCGAAGCTCGAGGTGCAGGACGTCTTCACGGTTCCGATCGCCGAGATCCGCGAGCGCTCGCGCGCCACGCTGCCCGCCGCCTTCGGACCGACCGTCGCCGAGCCGGTGACCGCATGAGCGGAGACGGCCTGAGCGAGGACTACGGCGACCTCGGCGAGAAGCGCAACCGTCGCATGCGGATCGTCGCCTGGACCGTCATCGTGGCGCTGATCCTCGGTGGCGGCGGCGCGACCGTGATCACCCTGCTGCTCGGCTGAGTCGGCGTCTTCTCGGGTCTGGGTCCTGGGTCCTGTTATTGGTCTTGGGTCCTGTTTTTGGTCCTGGGTCCTGGGTCCTGGGTTCCGTTTTTCGTCTCGTCCGAGCACACCTTCGGAGCCGGCGGACGACACGCCGGTGAATACCGCCGACATCACGGCGTGTCGACGGTGACGTCCGAAGCTGTGCACGGCTGACCCTGCAGCATCCTCTTCTGCACCGGCGTGCCCTGATTCGACTTTGTGCACAGGGGCCGAGATCAGGCCGCCGAATGTAGGCACCCCCGCGAAGGATTCGAGGCATCACAGATCCAAGGGGGATGCCATGACCGAAGCGAAACTCGACCTGATCGCCAAGCTGCTGGCGAAGGCCGAGAGCACGACGCCCGAAGAGGCCGAGGCGCTGACCGCGCACGCCGAGCGGCTGATCGTGAAGTACGGGATCGAGCAGGCGCAGATCGACGAACGGCGGGGGCTTCTCGGGCATGCGCAGGAGCAGATCGTGACCGAGCGGATGCTGTTCCGCGGCGTCTACGCGAAGGATCTTCGCGAGATCGGCATCGGCGTGGCGAGAGGACTCGGCGCCGTCCGACCGGTTCTCGCCGAATACCCGCCGATCGCCGGCCTGCTGCTGGTGGGCTGCTCCTCCGATGTGGCGCAGGTGCAGACGCTGACGGCCAGCCTGCAGGTGCAGGCGATGGTCGCGATGCGCAGCTGGTGGCTCGTGCACCGAGACCGCTACGTCGGCCAGCGAGAGGGTGTGAAGAGACGGGCGCGCAGCGGCTTCCTCCGCGGCTTCGCCGCGGGGGCCATGAGCCGGATAGACGAGAGCCGCCGCGTCGCAGTCGAAGACAGCGGCACGGGAACGGCGCTGGTCCTCGCGTCGCGCCGACACCGAGTCGATGCGGCGGTCGACGAGATGCGCACCACTCACGCTCGGCGACGGCGGGGTGCGGATTCGGCGTCCTTCGCCTTCGGACATCGATCGGGCCGCGAAGCCCGTACCGGAGGGCGCCCGGTGTCGGCGGGATGATCCGTCAGGAGAACAGGAACCGGACGAGCTGCACGATCGACTCCGGGTCGTGATGCTCGCGTCCGAGGGACTCGACGATGACCGCGCCGAGAATCGCCCGGCCGATCTGCTCGACGGGTGCATCCTGAGGCAGCTGGCCGTCGCGGATGCCGCTGCGCAAGCGCACCGCGAGGTGCTTCTCGACGCCCAGGCTCTCGCCGAGATGTGCGCCGACACCGGCATCCTCGGTCGCCGCGGCGACGAGCGAGCGCAGGAGGACCCCGCCCTCGGGAGCATCGAGGATCGACAGCACGCTGCGCAGCCAGGTCTCCACATCCGCGGCGAGGTCACCGGTGTCGGGGACGTCGAAGTCCACAGGTATGAGGCGCCCTTCGGCCAGGCACTCGCCGATGAGCGCGCCGCGCGACGGCCACCACCGATAGATGGTCTGCTTGCCTACGCCGGCCTCTTTGGCAATGCCCTCGATCGTGAGCCGGTCATAGCCTTGATTGTGGAAGAGGCGGGCGGTCGCATCGAGGATCGCTTCACGCGCGGCGGTGCTGCGCACGGGTCCGCTTCGATGCTCATTCACCACCCGTTCAGGATAACCACAGATCCCTAGACGATACGCACCGTATGATCTATCCGTCTGAAGGAGAATGTCTTGGCTTCACTGCTGTACCGTCTGGGTTCCTTGGCCGCGCGCAGAGCGTGGACGGTGATCGTGTCCTGGGTCGTGATCCTCGGCCTCGGCGTCGGCGCCTTCCTGACGCTCGGCGGCACGCTGAGCAACAGCTTCGACATCCCGGGCACTGCGTCGGGGGCGGTGACCGACCAGCTCGCCGATAAGCTGCCCGACACGGCAGGCGGCACGGGAACCGTGGTCTATCGGACGACCGACGGCTCCGCCTTCACCGATGAGCAGAAGGCCGAGATCTCCGACCTCGCGTCCAGCGCCGAGGACCTCGACGGCGTCGCCTCGGTCGTCGACCCGTTCGAGGCGCAGCAGCAGCAGGACGACCAGGCGCAGCAGCTCGCCGACGGTGAGCAGCAGCTCGCTGACGGGCGGGCGCAGCTGGATGCCGGGCAGGCTCAGCTCGACGCAGGCCGCGCGCAGCTGGATGCCGGCCTCGAGCAGCTGACGGGTGCACGGGCGCAGGCCGAAGCCGCCGGCGCCCCGCCGCAGCAGCTGGCCGCTCTCGACGCACAGCTGGCCGCGCTCGACGCACAGCTCGCCCAGCTCGAGGCGCAGCAGAAGACCATCGACGAGGGTCGGGCCGAACTCGATGCGAACGCCGAGCAGGCCGAGCTCGGATCCACGTTGCTCGACCTCGCGAACGGCATCGGCGTCGTCTCCGAAGACGGCTCCACCGCGATCGTGAACGTGTCGTTCGAAGACCCGCGCCTCGAGCTCTCCGAAGAGGTCAAGCAGGGAACGATCGATCACTTCGAGTCCTCTCCCATCGACGGCGTGGAGGTCGACTTCGGCACCGACATCGCCCAGGGCGTCCCTGAGATCTTCGGCGTCGGCGAGGCCATCGGCTTGGCTTTCGCCGCGATCGTCCTCATCGTCATGCTCGGCTCGCTCATCGGCGCCGCGCTGCCCATCGTGACCGCCGTCGTCGGCGTCGGAGTCGGCGTGACGGCATCCCTCGCCTTCTCGGGCGTCGTGGACATGGCATCCGTCACTCCCGTGCTCGGTGTCATGCTCGGACTCGCCGTCGGCATCGACTACTCGCTCTTCATCGTCAACCGCCACCGCAAGCAGTTGCTGAACGGCGTCCCGGTTCGCGAGTCCATCGGTCTCGCCACCGGCACATCCGGCACCGCCGTCGTGTTCGCCGGGACAACGGTCATCGTCGCGCTGCTCGCACTGAACGTCACGGGCGTGCCCTTCCTCGGACTCATGGGCACGGTCGGCGCGGTCTGCGTCGCCGTCGCGGTGCTCGTGGCGATAACCCTGGCTCCGGCCGTGCTCGGACTCGTCGGCACCCGTCTGCTCAACCGCAAGGCGCGCGCCACGATCGGGAAGCCGCACGCCGCGGGCAAGCCCGTGAGGCAGATGTCGACGATCCGCGCGATCGCGACGGTGCTCGTCAGTGTGGTCGGCCTGCTGGCGATCGCCATTCCGGCGATGTCGATGCGCCTCGGCCTCCCCGACGGTGCCAGCGAGCCCTCTGACTCGACCAGCTACCGTGCGTTCCATGTCGTCGACGACCAGTTCGGCGAGGGTGCGAACGGCCCGCTCCTGGTCACCGCCACCCTCGATGACGCGGTGAGCGACGACGACCTGCTCGCCACGCAGGTGGAGGTCGCCCAGAAGATCGCCGACCAGGACGACGTCGTCGCCGTGGCGCCCATCGCGGCCTCCGACGACAACACGCTGCTCGCCTTCCAGGTGCTGCCCGCAGAAGGGCCGAACAGCGTCTCTACCGAGAAGCTCGTGCAGGACATCCGCGCGCTCCCGCAGCTCGACGGTGGCATCACGCTCGGCGTCGCCGGTCAGGCGGCCACGAACATCGACATCTCCGAGGCCCTCGCCGACGTGCTGCCGCTGTACCTCGTGGTCGTGGTCGGACTCTCGCTGCTCATCATGATCGTCGTGTTCCGCTCCCTTCTCGTGCCGATCATCGCCACGGGAGGGTTCGTGCTGTCGCTCTTCGCGACGTACGGCCTCATCGTCGCGGTGTTCCAGTGGGGCTGGGGCGCCGACCTCATCGGGCTGCACAGCACCGGGCCCATCCTGAGCTTCCTGCCGGTGATCCTCGTCGGCATCCTCTTCGGGCTCGCGATGGACTACCAGCTCTTCCTCGCTTCAGGTATGCGCGAGGCGTACGTGCACGGATCCTCGGCTCGGGATGCCGTCGCTCAGGGCTTCCGTGCCGGACGCTCGGTCGTCGTCGCGGCGGCGCTGATCATGGTGTCGGTGTTCGGCGGGTTCATCTTCTCGGAGTCGACCATCATCCGCTCGATCGGCTTCGGCCTCGCCTTCGGCGTGCTACTCGATGCCTTCGTCGTGCGGATGCTGCTCATGCCGGCGCTCATGCACCTTCTCGGCCGATCCGCCTGGTGGCTGCCGAAGTGGCTCGACCGCATCCTGCCCAACGTCGACATGGAGGGCGCCGCCCTCGAACGCGACCACCCCGGCGTGCGGACCGACACCATCACGGTCGTGCCTCGCGACGAGAAGTCCACCTCTCGGCACTGAGCCGCGGCGCGGCGCCTGTGTGCCGCGCCGCAGCCCCCTGTCGGGCGGCCCCCCGCACCCTGTCGGGATGCCCGCCGCACCCTGTCGGGCGGAGAACTCCGTCATGGGCGGACACCCACGACCCGAATCTCCGCCCAACGGCGAGAACTCCGCCCCACGGGGAGACGCGCACCCGAGGCACTGATCCACCTCACGCACTCCGTCCAATGACCCCAGGCACCCTGTCGGGCGGAGAACTCCGACATGGGCGGACGCCCACGACCCGAAGCTCCGCCCAACGGGGAGAACTCCGCCCCACCGGGAGGCGCGCACCCGAGGCACTGATCCACCTCACGGCACCCCGTCGACCGACCCCCCGCACCCTGTCGGGCGGAGAACTCCGTCACGGGCGGACGCCCACGGCCCGAATCTCCGCCCAACGGGGAGAACTCCGCCCCACGGGGAGGC
>NZ_CDWI01000008.1 GCF_001049495.1 Microbacterium sp. 3J1 | reverse complement strand
AGGCGCGCACCCGAGGCACTAACCCACCTCGCCGCACCCCGTCGACCCGACCCCCCCGCACCCTGTCGGGCGGAGAACTCCGTCATGGGCGGACGCCCATGGCCCGAATCTCCGCCCAACGGGGAGAACTCCGCCCCACGGGGAGACGCGCACCCGAGGCACTGATCCACCTCACGGCACCCCGTCGACCGACCCCCCGCACCCTGTCGGGCGGAGAACTCCGCCCCGGGCGGACGCCCACGGCCCGAATCTCCGCCCAAAGGGGAGAACTCCGCCCGACACGGAGAACGACACGCGCCCGACAAGGACGACCCCACCCCGAAGACCTGTCGCACACCCGCGGGCATGGGTAGCCTCGACGAGCAAGGAGGCGACATGACCGTCACACCGTTCGACGTCCCCCTCGACCGCAACATCGAGGGCTACGAGATGGGCTCCCCCGTGAGCATCATCCGCGAGTTCACCACTGCCGTCGGCTCGGGGCCGCGTCTGCACCGGCATCCGTACGTCGAGACCTTCGTCATCCATCGCGGCCGGGCACTGTTCACGGTCGGCGAGGAGAAGGTCGTGGGCACCGGGGGTCAGGTGCTCGTCGTGCCCGCGCTCGTCGTCCACCGGTTCGAGGTGCTCGACGGCGGCACGTACGAGGCCACCCACATCCACTCGAGCGACCGCTTCATCACGGAGTGGCTGGAGTAGCCCGTAGCCGCCGCCCACCACGGCACGCGCGCATTCCCAGAACAGCGACGCGTGTGCATGCGGAAACGGGGGCTTCCGGCATGCACACGCCCGGGCCGTGTTCTCGCGGTGAGCGGGACACACGTCGGCCGTCTGAGCCTGCATCGGCGCACGCTCGGGCGAAGGAAGGGGGAGGGCCGTCAGGCCACCATCCCTCGCCACATCACTTCGACCGCCGAGCGCATGCGCGCCGCGACAGCCGGGTCGTCCATCCGATCGCCCCGCACCACGATCTGGTAGTACGCGGCTCCGGCGATCGCGTCGAAGCAGGCCTCGACATCGAGGTCGGCACGCAGCTCGCCTCGGGCGATTCCGGCGCGCAGCGCGTTCAGCAGAGGGACGCGCCGCCGCGACACATGCGACTGCCAGTAGGCCTTCTGCAGTGCACGATCGGACATCACCAGGCGGATGCGCTGCCGGAAGCGCTCCTCCGAATAGCCGGATGCCGCGACCGACACGGTGGCCCCGCCGCCGCTCAGCCCGAAGCCGTCGACCAGTGCCTCACGGAGGTCCACTCCCTCGGGATACTCCGGCGGCACGGTGCGACCCACATCGAGCGCCGCGGCGATCAGCGCCGTGAGCGACGGCCACCGCCGATACAGCGCCGCGCGGCTGACACCGCTGCCGGCCACGACCCGGCTGACCGTCACCTCGGCGCCGGAGTCGATGACCGCGAGGGTGGCCTCGAGGATCTGCCGGTCCATGTCCTCGTCACGCGGACGGCCGGGGCGGCGGCGGACCACCACCCCGCCATCCACATCCGACATCGCAGGCGCCGCAACACCGGCCCCGGCAACACCAACCCCGGCAACACCAGTCCCGGCAACGCCAACCCCGGCAACAGCAGTCCCGGCAACACCAGTCCCGGCAACACCAACCCCGGCAACACCAACCGCCGCAACAGCGATCCCCGCCGTCATGCGGCGACGGCCCTCTCCCGGAGCCGCGCGATCGTGGCATCCGACAGCCCGGCGGCACGCAGCGGCGCGAGCGCGTCGCCGTGCTGCGCGCGCAGAGTGTCGAGCAGAGTGCGCATCGACACATCCATCGACCCTTCGAGCAGCGCATCGGTCGAGGCCATCGCCGTCGTGTCGAACCCGAGCGCCTTCCACATCGCGCCCATCACGGGAGCGGTGCGCTGCATGATCGCGACCATGTTGTCGCCCGTGCGGGCGTAGTCGGCGACGATGTCGTCATCGGCAGCTCCGAGCGCGAGCAGAAGCATGGCGGCGAGCACGCCGGTGCGGTCGCGACCGGCCGCGCAGTGGAACGCCGCCGCACCCGGAGTGTGCGCGATCACGTTCAACGCCGTCACGAGCTGGGGAGCCGCGACCTCGACCATGCGCAGATACATACGGCCCATGGCGTCGTGGCTGAGCTCCGGAGCGTCGCCGCGCATCGACTCCCCGACATCCGCGATGAGCGGCAGGTGATGGTACGACACCGGGAACTCTCCGAGCGGTCCGCGGCCGGTGACCGAGACCTCCAACGGCGAGCGCAGATCGATGATCGCGGTGAGTCCGGCGGCGACGAGCTCGGACGCGACGTCGGTGGTCACGTACGCGAGGTCGTCGGTGCGGATCGCCACGCCCTCGCGCACGACTCCGCCGTCGACGGGGATGCCGCCGAGATCGCGCAGGTTGACGGGGGCACTGAGCACGAGGTCGATGTCTGCGATGGTCATGTGATTCTCCTTCTGATGAGGGCGCTGCCCTGGTCGATCGCCGTGACGAGCACGATGATGCAGATGATGATGGCGCTGAGGTGGCCGTAGTCGTACATGCGCATGGCCGTGGTCAGCTCGAGGCCGATACCGCCGGCGCCGACGAGTCCGAGGATGGTCGCCCCGCGCACGTTCCCCTCGAACAGCAGCAGCGTGTACGAGGTGAGCAGCGGTGCGGACTGCGGCAGGATGCCGTACTGGATGACCTGTCGCTTCGAGGCGCCGACGGCCTCCATCGCGACGACGGGACCGCGGTCGACCTGCTCCATGGCCTCGGCGAAGATCTTGCCGATCGAGCCGATCGATCCGAGGGTCATGGCCAGGATGCCGGCGAAGGGGCCGAGTCCGACGGCCGAGACGAACATGAGCGCGAAGACGAGGTCGGGCACCGAGCGGATGATGTTCATCACCCATCGCGTGGGGTAGTACACCCACTTCGGCGCGATGTTCGACGAGGCTCCGAACGCGACGAGCAGCGACAGCACGGCGCCGAGCACCGTGCCGACGACCGCCATCTGGAAGGTCTCGAGCAGCAGCGCGAGGATCGTGCCGATCTTCGAGAAGTCCGGCGGGAACAGGCGCGACAGGAACTCGCCCATGTTGACCGCGCCGTCGCCCAGCTTCACGAAGTTGAACTCCGCGCCGTTGAACGACCAGATCAGCAGCAGCGCGGCGATCGGGAGTCCGATGAGGAACCGCGCGCGAGGCACGCGGAAGGCGCGCTCCAGACGCGCCCGCTCTCCTGCATCGAGCGTGGGACGCACGGTGGGCCGCGGGTCAGTGGTGAGCGTCATCGTCGTGCTCCTCGTCGTCGTAGAGCGGCTCGAGTGCCGCGGCATCCAGCTGCGACGTCGCGCCGGCGACCAGCATCCGTCCGTGCCTGAGACCGATGATCCGGTCGCTGTGCGCGAGCGCGAGCGGCAGCACGTGCAGGCTGACCAGCACCGGGATGCCGTCCTGCGTCGCGATCTCGCGCAGCAGTTCGAGCACGGAGTCGGCGAGCTTCGGGTCGAGGGACGCGACCGGCTCGTCGGCGAGGATCACCTTGGGCTGCTGCATGAGCGCGCGGGCGATGGCGACACGCTGCTGTTGGCCGCCCGAGAGCGAGCGCGCCGGCTCGTTCGCCTTGTGGGCGATGCCGACGCGATCGAGCAGCTCGAGCGCACGGCGGCGGTGGGCGCCCGAGAAGCCGCCGATCATGTTGATCGGTCCGGCGCCGTGCAGGGCCCCGGTGAGCACGTTGGTGAGCACGCTCAGTCGCGGGATGAGGTTGAACTGCTGGAAGACCTGGCCGACGTCCGAGCGCAGGGTGCGCAGCTCGCCGCGACCGAGGTTCGTGACGTCATGCCCGGCGACGCGTACCGAGCCGGATGAGATCGGTGCGAAGCCGGTGAGACTGCGCATGAGAGTCGACTTGCCCGATCCGGATGCTCCGAGCAGCGCGACCATCTCGCCGGGGAACAGATCGAGGTCGACGCCGTCGAGCACGGTCGTGGTGTCGTACGCGACGCTGAGGTCGCGGACCGTCACGAGCGGGAGGGCCTGACGGACCTCGGCCGTGGGAGTGCGGGCTGCCGACCGGCCGGGCAGACCCAGACCGTCCGGAGCCGACACCGCGAGTCGCGCCTCGCCGCGACGGGCGGCGGCCGTGTCGACGGGGCTCTCCGCCGCACGACCGGCCGAGCCGGGGGCGGATGCCGCAGCATCCGCCCCCGCCAGTGCGGCGTTCGTCACTTGAGGTCCTTGAGCTCGACGCCGGCGACCGCGGCGATCTCGGCGAACGACTCGAAGGCCGCCCCGTCGGGGTCGACGGTCTGCTCGGATGCCGCGAACGAGCCGTACGCACCGAGGCGCTCGGCGTTCTCGGGCGAGAAGACCTCGGCGATACCGTCCTGGATGACCTTGCGCGTGTCGGCATCCAGCGACTGACGTCCGAGCACCGCCCCCTGGATGTCCATCGCCGGGCTCTCGCCGACCGCACGCCACTCGCCGTCGGCGAACGGGAACATCGGAGCGCCGAGCTCGGTGAGCATGACGGCGGTGCAGGCGGCGTCGACCTGTCCCTGCTGGAGGGCCGCGAAGCTGCCCTCGTGTCCGCCGGCGAAGATCGCCTCGTAGTCCGTGTCCTGCTCGAGACCGGCCTCATGCAGCATGTACACCGGCATGAAGTAGCCCGAGCTCGATGCCTGGTCGGCGAAGGCGACGGTCTTGCCCTCGAGGTCCTCGACCTCCTGGATCGGCGAGTCGTTCAGCACGACGCACGTGGAGACGGGCTTGCCGTCGCCCTCGAACGCGACCAGCGCGTCGACCTCGCCCGTGTTGACGGCGAGGGCCGAGGGGAAGCCGCTCATGATGCCGATGTCGACGTGGTCGGCGCGGATCGCCTCGACCACGCTGAGGTAGTCGGGGACGTCGGTGATCTCGACGTCGCGGCCGGTCGCCTCTTCGAGCAGCTCGGCGAACACCTCGATGGGGTTCTCGGCCGTGGGGTCGTCGCCGACGGGGAGCGTCGCGATCGTGATGGGGGCATCGGGGTCGGCGGGAGCCGCCTCGGCGGACGGGCTCTGGCAGCCGGTGAGGGCGAGGGCGGCGACGCCGAGGAGGCCGACGGCGGGCAGGGTGAAGCGGCGCATGATGACCTTTCGGGAGGAGGCGTTCCGGAATTCCGAGAACATGGGTATTCCAACTCGTGAAGATGACAGGGAATTACGAGACCGCCGTACTCGAAACGGAACGCTGGGTGAACGGCTGGTGTCGGAGACCGGTGTCGGATGCCCGGCCTAGAGTGTGCGGATGACATCCACTGCGCACGGGCCACTCGATGCCCTCCGGGTGCAGGCGCGGGCGCGTGTGGAGGCGACCGCCTCAGCCCTCGCCGAGCTCATGCACGATCGTGAGGGCTCGAACGACGACGACGAGCACGACCCCGAGGGCGTCACGCTCTCGTCGGAATGGTCGCGCCTGACAGGATTGGCCGAGGCCGCGGCATCCGAGCTCCAGCAGGTCGACGACGCGATCGATCGATGGGATGCCGGCGCGTACGGCGTGTGCGCGAACTGCGGTCGGCCGATCCCCGAAGCGCGACTCGAGGTGCGCCCGTTCGCCGTGCACTGCGTCGCGTGCGCCGAGAAGCTCGGACGATGAGCCCGCCCGGTCGGTCTACAGGGCCGGAGAGTGCGGAAGTAGGCTGAGCACATCATGGACGAGTTCATTCAGGGCTTCTGGGTGTGGGCGGGCACCTACTGGTGGCTCGTCTTCCCGCTGATGGGCGTCGCCGGCGGCGCGGCCAAGTCCTGGGAGCGCGCGGCGAAGCGCCGTCATGAACGCCGCCTCGAGACCCTGCGGCTCAAGGCCGAGATCAAGACCGCGCAGCTCGAAGCCCGCGGACACGCGAAGCGCGTGGGGCCGGCGATCGTCGACACCCGGGCATCCGTCGCGCCGAACACCCTGCTCGAGCGCCTGTTCGCCGAGCACGACGAGATCACCGCGCGCTGGCTGGACTACGAGCTCGACGTCGCGAAGCTCATCGCCTTCCCCGCCATGAGCGACGGCCGTCGGCCACTGGTCGCGGCGTTCCTGCGGGCGAAGAAGACGGCGGATGCTCTGCGCCCGCCCACCGCCGACACGAGCGTCACCGAGCAGCAGGTGTCGGAGTACCTCGACGCGGTCGGCGCGTACGCCGTCGCCTTCGAGATCGCAGAGAAGGATGCGCGGCGGCTGCGCGACTCGACCTTCACCGAGCCCGAGCGCAAGCGCCTCGACCGTGCGCAGCAGCTGCTCAAGGTCGCGGTCGACGAGTCGGCCACGCAGGCCGAGCGCAACCTCGCGTACAAGCGCGTGCGCGACGAGCTCGACGGGCTCATCCTGCTCAGCGACGACGCCGTGCAGGTGCTCGAGAAGCAGGTGGCTCGTGAGCTGCCGGCGCAGGCGAGCACCCCCTCCGCCGCGAACGACGACGCCGCCTCCGATCCCCGGCACGATCCGATGCCCGAATCCGAACCCCGACCCGAGCGCATGCCGCTGCGGAAGGACGAATCCCTGTGACCCCCGAGAATCTCACCGGCCCGATCTGCGTGCATGCCGAGGCGCCCGTGTGGTCGCCGTCGTGGGGCGGCATCCGCTGGGTCGACGGCGAGGCCGCCGACCTCGTCACGCTGCGCGACGACGGCATCCACCGCCTGCATCTCGACGACGAGTACGCCGCGTTCTTCCGGCCGCGGGCCTCGGGCGGCTTCGTGGCCTTCGGCGCCCGCAGCCTGCACCTCTCGGACACCGCCGACGGCCCCGCCCACGTCGCGGTGACGTTCGACCTCGGACAGGCCCGGTTCAACGACGGGACCGTCGACCCGCACGGCCGCCTGCTCGCCGGATCGATGGCGATCGACGACGCCGGAGCAGTGGGCCGGGTGATCCGCATCGGCGCCGACCTCGCATCGACCGACGTGCTCTCCCGCGTCCAGGTCTCGAACGGCGTCGGCTTCGCACCCGGCGGGGGCCGCGCGTACTACGTCGACACGGCGACCGGCCGGGTGGACGTGTTCGACGTCGCCGACGGCGACCTGCGCGGCCGCCGCACCTTCGTGTCGATCCCCGACGACCAGGGCAAGCCCGACGGGCTCACCGTCGCCGCCGACGGCTCCGTCTGGGTCGCGCTGTGGGGCGGCGGAGCCGTGCACGGCTATGCCTCCGACGGATCCCAGATCGCTCGCATCGAGCTGCCCGTCCCCCAGGTGAGCGCCTGCACCTTCGGCGGCGACGACCTCGAGACGCTCTACATCACCACCTCGGCGCAGGGGCTAGACCCCGACCACGGCACCGAGGCGGGGTCGCTCTTCTCGGTGCGCCCCGGGGTCCGCGGACTGCCCGTCGTGGCCTTCGCAGGCTGAGCGCCGCATGAAGACGATCGTCATCACCGGAGCATCCGACGGGATCGGGGCGGCGGCCTCGCGGCAGCTCGCGTCGTCCGGCGACAGGCTCATCCTCGTCGGACGTTCGGCGGAGAAGACCCGTGCCGTCGCCGAATCGGCGGGGGCCGAACACCTCACGGCCGACTTCGCCCGCCTCGACGACGTGCGCGAGCTGGCCGAGAACCTCACGAGCCTGGTCGGCCCCGACGGGATCGACGTGCTCGCCAACAACGCCGGCGGCATCTTCGGTGACCGCACCCCGACCGTCGACGGGCACGAGAAGACGATCCAGGTCAACCACCTCGCACCGTTCCTGCTCACCAACCTCCTGCGTCCCGCGCTGCTGTCGCGCGGAGGAGCGGTGATCAACACGTCGAGCGTCGGGCACCGCCTGTTCGGGCACCTCGACGTCGACGATCTCGACAACGCGCGCCGGTTCAGCGCGAACAAGGCGTACGGCGACGCGAAGCTCGCGAACATCCTCTTCACCAGGAGCCTGCACACGAGGTTCCACGCCGACGGGCTCAGCGCGGTCGCGTTCCACCCCGGCACGGTGCGCACGAACTTCGCGGCTGACTCGTCGAGCGTGATGCGTCTCGTCTACCAGAGCTTCCTCGGCCGCTTCCTCCTGACGGGGGTCGAGGAGGGCGGCAGCATCCTGCGCTGGTTCATCGAGGGCACGCCGGACGAGACGTGGTTCTCGGGCGCGTACTACGACGAGCGGCGACTGACGAAGCGCGTCAATCCGCAGGTCGAGGATGCCGAGCTCGCCGAGAGACTGTGGCAGAAGAGCGCCGAGCTCGTCGGCCTCCCCACCACCTGACGCGGGCATCCGCTCCCTCGCGCCGGGTCTCATCCCGGGATCCGGGAGTATGCTGACATGTCGGGCCGGTTCGGCCCGTCGAGAACGCGAGAGGCGGTGATGGCGATGTCCGGTGATAGTAGCGACGCCGCCTTCGTTGCGTCGCGTTCGACCGCACGCATGCGTTGAGCATCCGCTCCGCATACGTCCGTCCTGCCTCGCAGCCGTCGGCGGCGTCTTCCGCCCCCTGACGAATCCTGCGCACGCCACCGACGCGATCGGCGTGCGCCTGCGAGAACGGAGCCTCCTCATGGCCCTCATCGACAACGGCGTGTACGTCCACGGACGTCGCGTGGAGACCCTGCACAACCTCGACGACACCTCGCGCACCCTGGGCGCGCTCGGCGGCATCGCGTGGATCGGCCTGTACCGGCCGAGCACGCAGGAGGTCGAATCCGTCGCGCGGGAGTTCGACCTGCATCCGCTCGCCGTCGAGGACGCACTCTCGGGGCACCAGCGGTCGAAGGTCGAGCGCTACGGAGACACCCTGTTCGCGGTGCTGCGTCCGGCGCGCTACCGCGACGAGGACGAGTCGATCGAGTTCGGCGAGCTGCACCTGTTCATCGGACCCGACTTCGTCGTCACGATCCGGCACGCCGAGTCGCCGAACCTCGCGGCCGTGCGGCGGCGCATGGAGGCGAACCCCGAGCTGCTCGCGATGGGTCCGGAGGCGGTGCTCTACGCGATCCTCGACGAGGTCGTCGACGAGTACGAGCCGATCGTCGCGGGGCTCGAGAACGCCATCGACGAGATCGAGGACCAGCTCTTCGGAGACAGCGACGACGACGCGCTCTCGCGGCGCATCTACGAGCTGTCCCGCGAGGTCATCAACTTCCAGAGGGCCGTGCACCCGCTCGCGGGGATGCTGCAGTGGCTCCGCCGCGGATCCGACAAGTACCGCATCGACGAGGAGCTCCAGCGCTCGCTCCGCGACGTGCTCGACCACGTGATCCGCGTGCAGGAGAAGGTCGATTCGTTCCGGGCGATCCTCGAGAACGCGCTCACCGTGCAGTCGGCGCTCGTCGCGCGGCGGCAGTCGGAGGCGGGACTCGCGCAGAACGACGAGATCAAGAAGATCTCCTCGTGGGCGGCGATCATCTTCGCCCCGACGCTCGTCGGCACCGTCTACGGGATGAACTTCGAGGGGATGCCGGAGCTGCAGTGGACCTTCGGGTACCCGCTCGCGATCGGCGCGATGGCGGCGTTCGCCGTCGGCCTCTACGGGGTGTTCAAGTACAAGAGGTGGCTCTGAGGCGAGCGAGGCCGGTGACGGTCGGATGCGGAGGGGCGGCGATAGGCTCAAGACCGTGCCGAACGCCGCCGCCCCCGCATCCGCCGTGTCCGACCTCCGCCGCCTCGCCGAGCTCCTCTCGGCCGCCGATCCTCTGAACTGGGTGATCACCGGCGACTCGATCACCCACGGACTCGTGCACACGCAGGGTGGCCGCAGTTATGCCGAGCACCTTCACGAGCTGATCCGCGGTGAGCTCGGCCGCACGCGGGACGCGGTGATCAACTCGGCGATCAGCGGACACCGACTGCCCGACATCCTCGGCGACTTCGACCGGCGGGTCGCGTCGTGGACGCCCGACGTCGTCACGCTGATGATCGGCACGAACGACACGTCGACCCTTCCGGGAAGCCCGGTCGTCGAGCCGGCCGAGTTCGCCGCCTCACTGCGGGAGTTCGTCGCGCGCGTTCGCGGGATCGGCGCGATCGTCGTGCTGCAGACGCCGCCCTCGATCGACGTCGCCAACGCCCCGGGGCGCGAGAGGATCCACGAGTTCGCCGAGGCCGTGCGCGAGGTCGCCGCCTCGGAGGACGTGATCCTCGTCGATCAGCACGCGCGGTTCACCGAGCTCGGCAACGGCGGCGTGCCGTGGGGGCTGATGAACGACCCGTTCCATCCGAACGCCGCGGGCCACGCCGCACTCGCCCTCGAACTCGCGAACACGCTCGACCTCTGCCCGCAGCCGACGTCCGACCGCACGCTGCCGCTGCTCGAGGCGCTCGTCACCGCCGGACGCCTGAACGGCTGACCGGCTTCGGCGCGCGGCTCGCCGGCGCCGCGTGCAGAATTCAGCACGGATGGCCGGGATCGGCCGGATCCGGGCCGTTTTCGTGCCCGACGCTCCATCCCTGCTGAATCCTGCACGCGCGCTCGCCAAGATCCCCTGGTGAGTCGTTTCGTATACCAGTATCTTGAGCCGCATCCGAACTCGTACCGCGGGGGAGCGATTAAGGGGGGCTCGATGGCTCACGTTGTGGCGACAGGCGCAGGCAAGGCCATGATGGAGCGCCGGAACGATCCGACGCACGACTACATCCTCGGGCTCACGCGCAAAGAGAGGCCCCGGGTGCTGTTCGTCGGCACCGCGACCGGCGACGATGCCGCGTACATCGTCAGCTTCTATTCGACCTACGACTCCGACCAGTGCGCGCCGCACCACCTCCCCCTCTTCCACCGTTCGGTCGACGACCTCGCCGGGTTCGTGAAGGGGTTCGACGTGATCCATGTGGGCGGCGGCAACACCGCGAACATGCTCGACGTGTGGAGGCGGCAGGGCCTCGACGAGATCATGCGCGAGATGTGGGAGGACCCCGACTCGAACGTCGTGTTCACCGGGGGCAGCGCCGGTGGCATCTGCTGGTTCGAGGGCGGCACGACCGACAGCTACGGTCCGACCCTGCAGGTACTGCCCGAGGGGCTCGGGTTCCTGCACGGCAGCTTCTGCCCGCACTACGACGCCGAGGACCAGCGCCGACCGCTGTTCCACGCATCGCTGCGGAGCGGAGAGCTCGCCACCGGGTACGCCGTCGGCAACCTGCAGTCCCTGCACTTCGAGGGCTCCGAATTCGTCACGGCGATCAGCCCGGTCGAGAATCCTCTCGCTCTGCGCGTCGAGGCGATCGACGGCGAGATCGTCGAGACCGAGCTCGCCACCGAGATCCTCACCGGCTCGGGCCCGATCACGAAGGGCCCGTCGACGTGAACGACAACGTGTGGATCCTCATCGCCCAGCTGATCGTCGTCATCCTCGCGATCTACATGGGCACCCGCACCAGCGGGATCGGCCTGGGGGTGTGGGGACTCGTCGGCGTGGCCGTGCTCATCTTCGTGTTCGGCGAAGCGCCGGGCAACGCGCCGGTGGATGCCGTCTTCATCGTCATCACGGTGATCACCGCCGCATCGACCATGCAGGCCGCCGGCGGCATCGACTGGATGGTGTCGATCGCCGCGAAGGTGATCCGGCGCAAGCCGAAGTCGGTGGTGTTCCTCGCCCCCGCGATGTCGTTCCTCTTCACCGTCGGCGCCGGAACGGGCAACATCTTCTACCCGCTGCTCCCCGTCATCTACGACGTCTCGTACCAGCAGAGGATCCGCCCCGAACGGGCTCTCGCCGTCTCGGCGGTCGCGTCGCAGGTCGGCATCCTCTGCTCCCCCGTCTCTGCGGCGACAGCATCCATGGTCGTGCTGCTGGCACCCCAGGGCGTGGACCTCGGCGGACTGCTGCTGATCATGTGGCCGGCCTCGATCGCCGGTCTGTTCATGGCGGCCCTCGTGATGATGCGCCATGGCAAGGACCTCGAGGACGACCCCGAGTTCCAGCGCCGCCTCGAAAGCCACCAGATCACGCCGCCGACGGTCGATGCGCACGACAGCAAGCTGCCGCGCACCGCGGTGCTGTCGGCCACACTCTTCCTGATCGGCGTCGGTGTCATCGTGTTCTTCGGTCTCTTTGAGGGGCTGCGCCCGGTGATCGGCACGGATGACGCCGGTGATCCCGTGCGCTTGAGCGTGACCGTCATCATCGAGGTGGTGATGGGCGTGATCGCGGCTCTGATCTTCGTGTTCTGCAAGGTGAAGGCCGCAGATGTGCCGAAGCAGCCGACGTTCCCCGCCGGGATCGTGGGCGCGATCGCCCTCTTCGGAATCGCCTGGCTCGCCAACACCTTCGTCGCGGCGAACCAGACCCTCATCGTCGACGGCCTGGGGTCGGTGGTCTCCGGATCGTCCGCGTTCCTCGGGGCGCTGCTCTTCGCGCTCGCCCTCTTCGCGGTCGCGATGCTGACGACGAGCCAATCGAGCGCGACGAACGCGATCGTCCCGATCGGCATCACCATCGGGCTTCCGGCGCCGCTGCTCGTCGGACTCTGGCCTGCGACGATGGGCATCTACACGCTGCCCGCCAACGGCAGCCAGGTCGCGACCGTCGCATTCGACCAGACCGGCACGACGAAGATGGGGAAGTTCGTCTTCGACCACTCGTTCCAGCTCCCGAACCTCGTCTACATCGGCGTCGCGATCGTCGTCGGCGTGACGCTGTCGCTCCTGTTCTCGTGACGGCGGCCCCGACCTGGGCGTGGCTGACGTGACGGATGACCTCGACCGTTCGGCCCTGCGCCGGTTCCTGCTCGGACTCGCGCAGGGCATGAACGCGTCGGCGGAGTCGGTCGACCGCATCCGCGACACGATGACCGACGTCGTCGAGGCCTACGGGGGCCGCGACACGGACTTCGTCGTGCTGCCGACGATCATCCTCGTCGAGACCGGCGAGTCCGACGAAGCACGAGTGGCGATCCGCTCGGCCACGAACGCCTCGTTCCGCTTCGACCAGATCGCCGCGCTGTACGAGCTCGTCGCCCAGGCGCGCACGGCGTCGATCTCGCCGCTCGACGGCATCCGACGGCTGAACGAGATCGGCGCGATGCGCCCCCGCCTCGGCTGGCTCACCCGCACCTTCGGACACGCGGTGCTCACCACCGGGCTCGCCCTGCTGCTGGCTCCGACCTGGCAGGGCGCGATCGTCGCGTTCGGCCTGGGATTCGGCATCGGGCTGTTGAAGCTCGTGCGATCCCCCACGCTGCAGCTGATCCTGCCGATCGCCGCGGCGTTCGTCTGCGCGGCCTCGGTCTTCCTGCTCGCCGAGGTCATCGAGATCGGCGACCCCATCCGACTGCTCATCGCGCCTCTCGTGACGTTCCTCCCGGGCGGCGTGCTCACCACGGCCACGGTCGAGCTCGCGGCGGGGCAGATGATCTCGGGCGCCGCGCGCCTGATCTACGGCTTCGTGCAACTCGCGCTGCTGGCCTTCGGAATCCTCGCCGCCGGCGCCACCGTGGGCGTCGATTCGCGCTCGTACGAGCCGCTCGCCCCCTCGTCCTTCCTTCCCTGGTGGGTCGGCCTGCTCGGCATCCTCGTGTTCGCGCTCGGGAACTACCTGCACTTCTCCGCGCCGGCGTCGACGTTCGGGTGGGTGCTGCTCGCGCTGGTGGTCGCCTATGCGGGCCAATGGGTGGGAACCGAGTTCATCGACCCCACGATCGGCGGCTTCGTGGGCGCCGTCGCCGTCACGCCCGTCGTGTTCTGGATCGCCGGGCTGCGCCACGGTGCCCCGTCGCAACTCACCTTCCTCCCGGCGTTCTGGCTGCTGGTGCCCGGCGCGGCGGGGCTGGTGGGCCTGACCGAGGCGTTCGCGACCGACAACGGACTCGCGGACTTCGCGGCCGCGCTCACCTCGATCATGTCGATCGCCCTCGGCGTGCTGATCGGCACCGCGCTGTACCGGGTGGTGCACCACGGCGCCGAGGAGTTCGTGCAGTTCGCCGTGGCCGTGCCGACCGCGCCCGCAGCGGAGAGCCCGCCGACCCTCTGGGCGCGGCTCACCGCACCGTGGCGGCGGGCACCGTGGCGGCGGGCGCCGTGGCGGCGGGCACCGTGGCGGCGGGCGCCGCATGCCGGGTCGAGGGCTGCACGCCGACCGGAGTGACGACGCCCCGACATCAGTGACGGCGGTCGGGCACCGGCGCGTGCTCGCCGTTCTCGCCTACCTCCGCAGCTGATCGGCGCGCGCGCCGGCGCAGCGGCGGCGCCGGCGGCGTGCACGATTCAGCAAGAACGGGCCGGATCGGGCTGATCTGCGGCTTCTGAGCCGTCCCCGCCGCATCCGTGCTGAATCCTGCACGCACCCCCTCCGAGAAGCTTCAGTATTCGGTGTTGCTAAGTACCGGTACTCGGTGTTACTTTGTACCGGTACCCAGCAACACTGAGTACTCGACAGAGAAGGAAAGGAGGACCTGATGGGCAAGCAGATGACCGAGATGCTCAAGGGCACTCTGGAGGGCATCGTTCTGGCCCTCCTCGCCGAGCAGCCGGCCTACGGATACGAGATCACCACACGACTGCGGGATCACGGGTTCACCGACACCGCCGAGGGCACCGTCTATGCCCTCCTCGTACGCATCGAGCAGAAGAACCTGGTCGACGTCGAGAAGGTGCCGAGTGAGAAGGGACCGCCCCGCAAGGTGTACACCCTGAACGCGCAGGGCACGCAGGAACTCGAGGACTTCTGGACCACCTGGAGTTTCCTCAAGACGCACATCGAACAGCTGAACCCCCGCAGCACGACGCACACGAACAAGGAGAACTGACCATGGCCGCGAAGTGGATCGAAGCGATCACCGGATCACTCGAAGAGAAGAAGCAGTACAAGCAGGCGCAGGCCCGCATCAACGCCCTCCCCGAGCCGTACCGCGAGATGGCGAAGGCGCAGCAGCGCTACAACATGTACTACGGCGGCGTCACCGACGGCGACACCATCGTGAAGATGTTCCTCGACATCGCCGACATGTGGGAGCGCGCCGCGATCGACGGCACCCCGGTCTCCGCGATCGTCGGCGACGACCCGGTCGAGTTCGCCGAGAACTACGCCACGGCGTACGGCGGACGACAGTGGATCGACAAGGAGCGCGCGCGCCTCATCAAGGCGTTCGACGACGCGAAGAAGAAGGAGGGCGAGTCATGAGCAATGCAGCCATCTCGGTGCGCGGCATCGAGAAGTCGTACAAGGACCTCCATGTCCTGCGCGGCGTCGACTTCGAGGTCGAGAAGGGGTCGATCTTCGCCCTCCTCGGCTCGAACGGCGCAGGCAAGACCACGGTCGTCCGCATCCTCTCGACGCTGCTGAAATCGGATGCCGGCACAGCCAGCGTCCAGGGATTCGACGTCGCCGCAGAGCCGCTGCGGGTACGAGAGTCCATCAGCCTCACCGGGCAGTTCGCCGCCGTCGACGAGATCCTCACCGGACGCGAGAACCTGATTCTCGTCGCGAAGCTGCGTCACCTGCCCGACGCGGGCCGGGTCGCCGACGAGCTGCTCGCGAAGTTCCGGCTGACGGATGCCGGGAGCCGCAAGGCCGGCACGTACTCCGGCGGTATGCGTCGCCGGCTCGACATCGCGATGAGCCTCGTCGGCCGACCCGAGGTCATCTACCTCGACGAACCCACGACGGGACTCGATCCCGAAGCCCGCATCGAGGTGTGGGACGTCGTGAAGGAGCTCGCGAACATCGGCACCACCGTGCTGCTCACCACGCAGTACCTCGATGAGGCGGAGCAGCTGGCCGACCGCATCGCGATCCTCCATGAGGGTCGGATCATCGCGAACGGCACCCTGGCGGAGCTCAAGCGCCTGCTGCCGGCCGCGAAGGTCGAGTACGTCGAGAAGCAGCCCACTCTCGAGGAGATCTTCCTCACCCTCATCGGCCCTTCGGCCGGAAAGGACGCCGCAGCATGAGCACGCACTTCGTCGCCGACACCGCGACGCTCACCGGCCGCTCGATGCGGCACATCTTCCGCAGCGCAGACACCATCATCACCACGGCGGTCACCCCGATCGCGCTGATGCTGCTGTTCGTGTACGTCTTCGGCGGGGCGCTCCAGCCGAGCACCGGCGTCGACAACTACGTGAACTACCTGCTCCCCGGCATCCTGCTGATCGCGATCGCGTCGGGCATCGCCTACACCGCGTTCCGACTGTTCATGGACATGCAGAGCGGCATCTTCGAGCGGTTCCACTCCATGCCGATCGCCCGATCGAGCGTGCTGTGGGCGCACGTGCTCACGTCCCTCGTCGCGAACATCATCACCCTCGCGATCATCTTCGCGGTCGGGTTCCTGATGGGGTTCCGCACCGGGGCGAGTCCGCTCGCCTGGCTCGGTGTCATCGGCATCCTGCTGCTGTTCACCCTGGCACTGACCTGGCTGGCGATCATCGCCGGACTCAGCGCCAAGACGGTCGATGGAGCGAGCGCGTTCTCGTACCCGCTCATCTTCCTGCCGTTCATCAGCTCGGCGTTCGTGCCCACCGACACGATGCCGGGTCCGGTGCAGTGGTTCGCCGAGAACCAGCCGGTCACGTCGATCGTGAACACGATCCAGGCGCTGTTCGCCGAGCAGCCCGTCGGCGACGACATCTGGGTCGCCCTCGCCTGGTGCATCGGCATCCTGGTCGTGGCCTACGTGCTCGCGATCATGACCTACCGGAAGAAGATCAGTTGACCGCTCGCAGTGAGACGGAACGCTCCGTCCGGGCCTCGCGCCCGGCCGGGGCGTTTCGCCGCGCTCGGCGGGGTGGATCGTCGGCCTGACCCGCCTTGACCCCACCTCCTTGTCGGGCGGAGAACCCCGCGTGGGGCGGAGAATCCGGCGCGGAAGGTCCGCCCCACGGGGAGAATTCCGCCCGACAGGGTGGCGCCGAGGCCGCGGCCCCGCTGCCCACCGGACGACACACCCGCCCCGACCCACCCACCTGTTCGGCGGAGAACCCCGCGTCGGGCGGAGAATCCTGAGCGAAAAGTCCGCCCGACAGGGAGAACTCCGCCCGACGGGGTGGCGCCGATGCCTCGGTCTCGCCCGGCGGCTCACCCATCCCGATCCCACCCACCTGGTGGGGCGGAGAACCCCGCGTGGGGCGGAGAATCCTGAGCGAAAAGTCCGCCCGACAAGGAGAACTCCGCCCGACGGGTGGCACGACGCCACGACGGCCCCCCGCCCACGACCGCCCGACGGCCCCCGCAAGCCACGGCACCCCGCCCGGGCTACCGCAATCCGACGGGTCCGAGCACGACGCGCTGACGCGTCCGCATCCACCTCACTCCGTGAGCGCGCCGCTCGGCCCGCGTCGCGAATCGGTAGCGGTAGGTGACCGCGCGCACCCACCGCGGCCGCTCGCCGTCGAACGGATCGAGCCGCAGCAGGGCGAGGGTCGGAGCATCCGCCTCGAGCAGCCTGATCAGGAACACCGTGAACCAGTCGTCGAGCGAGCGCCCCAGCGGCAGGAACCACATGAGCCAGTCGAGCCGCAGATGGTACGGCGCGAACTGCCGCGGGATCCGGGTGATGTCGCCCGGTTTGCCCTTGAACTCGTACTCGCGCCACAGCAGCCCGTCGTCCTCGAGCGACCCCTCGACGACGATCTCGATGCGCTCCTTCGTGACGGTTCCGAACGCGCCGTAGGCGTTGCCGAGCTGCCACCGGTTGAAGCTCGCGTTCATCAGCTGCCGCCGCGCGAACAGATTGCGCAGCGCCGGCCAGCTCAGCACGACGTACAGCAGACCGACCGCCGCCGTGAGCACGAACCAGTACAGCGGGATGCCGGGCCACGGCGGCCCGGCATCCGACCGTTGCACGTCCGATCCGATCCCCGGGAGCCCGATCGCCGAGAACCCGATCACGATCGTCGCCCAGTTCAGCCAGGCGAAGTTGCCCGTCGCGACGAGCCACGCCTGGGTCGCGATCACGATCGCCGCGGCGACGGCTCCGATCATCTGGGGCACCGGCCCGGGCACCCAGAGCGACAGCAGCGGCGCGAACAGGAAGAACGGCACCACGAGCTGCGCGAAGTGATTGCCCACGACCTCGGCCTTGTGGAACCACCGCGGCAGCAGATGCGCCTGCCGGCTGAGCGGCCCCGGCATCGGCTGCGTCTCGTGGTGGTAGGTCAGGGCGGTGAGGTCGCGCCACTCGCGTCCGCCGCGGATCTTGATCATCCCTGCGCCGAACTCCAGGCGGAACAGCAGCCACCAGAACAGCACGATCACGACCGTGGGTGGCGGCTGGTCGTTCGAGCCGAGGAAGGCCGCGAGGAATCCGGCCTCGAGCAGCAGCATCTCCCAGCCGAAGGAGTAGAACGTCTGACCGATGCTGACGATCGACATGTAGCCCAGCCACAGCGCCAGGAAGCAGAGCATCGGCACCCACGGCGGGGCGAGCTGCGGGATGCCGATGACGAGCAGCGCGGCGACCGCGATCCCCGCCGCGCACAGGGCGACGAGACGCCGATCGGTGTATCGGACGCGGAGGAAGAGGCTCGGATGCAGCATCCGCCGTCGTTCCTTCTTCTCGCCGATCCAGTCGAGCAGCGCGGGCGCGGGAAGCAGGCCCCGCTCACCGAGGAGTGGCCGGAACTGGTTCAGCGTCGAGACGAACGCGACGAGGTACAGCGCCGCGATGCCCCTCTGCAGGACCTCGCGGGCGAACCCGAAGTCGACCGCCGCGAACCCGTCCACGCGGTCAGGCTACGACGGGCGACGGGGCGCGAGGAGGGGGTTGCGCCCGTCGGCGGACACCCTCACCGGCGGAGAACACGGCGATGGGCGGAGGTTCTGTGACAGATCCTCCGCCCATCGGGGTGAAGTCCGCCCGACGCGGGGCCACGCGGGGCGGGCTCGTGATTCAGATCAGCTGACGACCCAGTCGAACTCGCTGCCGTGCTCGTCGAGCCAGGCATCCACGGCCTCGGCCTCGCGGCCCTCGCCGTACTCGTTCACGACCAGGTCCTCGAGCGAGCCGTACTGCGCGTCGTCGAGCATGATCTGCGAGATCAGCTCCGCCGCCTCGGGGTACTCCTCGGAGAAGCCCTCGGTGCCGAGGAAGTGCAGACCCTCGGCCTCGCCCATCGCGCCCTTCGGGTCTTCGAGGTCCTTCACGGGGAAGGCGTCGTTGGCCCAGAACGGACGCCACAGCGTCACGACGATATCCTCCTGCTTCTCGGTCGCGGCCTTGAGCTCGGTGAGCATGGCGGCGGTCGAGGAGGTGACCAGCTCGTACGACGAGTCGAGGCCGTACTCCGGCATCATCTTCTGCGTCTGTCCGGTCAGACCGGCGCCCGGCTCGATCCCGTAGATCTTGCCGTCGAACCGATCGGATGCCGCGGCGAGCTCGTCGATCGAGTCGATGTCCGTGTACTCGGGCACCGCGATCGTCAGCTTGGCGTTGTCGTAGTAGGTGCCGAGATCCTCGATCGAGTCGCCGTACGTCGCCATGTACTCGGCGTGCGTGATCTCGGGCCAGGCCGACGGGAACACGTCGACGTCGCCCTGCGCGAGGCCCGTGTACAGCGGGCCCGCCTCGGTGAGCGTCTGCATCTCGACGGAGTAGCCGATCTTCTCGAGCTGGTCCTGCAGCAGGTACGCCGTGCTGAGTCCGTCGGTCCACGAGGGCAGGAACCCGAGGGTGATCGTGCCCTTGTCTCCGCCGCCGCTCGCGCCGGAGCCGCCGCCGAACTCGGTCGTGCCGCCGGCGCCGTCGCTCGCGCATCCGGCGAGGGTGAGGGATGCTGCGGCGCCGAGCGCCGCGATGGTGATGATCCTGCGCTTACGCATTCTGCAGCTCCTTCTCTTCGGCGGGCGTCGGTGCCATGGGGCTGGATGCCGCCGGTGCGGCGGCCGTCGTCGCCGCAGCCCGCTGGGCCGCGCGGCGGTGAGCGAGCACCGCGAGCAGGGACCCGGGGTTGCGTCCGAGCGTTCCCAGCGCGGCGGTGACCCGGTCGAGGAAGACCGCGATCAGCACGACGCCGAGTCCGGCTTCGACGCCCTTCGCGATGTTCACGGTGGAGATCGCCTCGACGACCATCTTGCCGAGGCCGTCGGCGCCCGCCATGCCGGCGATGACCGCCATGGAGAGCGCGAGCATGATGACCTGGTTGACGCCGGCGAGGATCGTCGGCATCGCGAGCGGAAGCTGGATGCCCCGCAGGATCTGACCCGGCTTGGCGCCGAAGGCCTGACCCGCCTCGACGGTCTCGGAGTCGACTCCGCGGATGCCGAGCTCGGTGAGACGCACACCCGGAGGCAGCGCGAAGATCACCGTGGCGACGAGCCCCGGGACGACGCCGATGCTGAAGAACACGATCGCGGGGATCAGGTAGACGAACGCCGGCATGGTCTGCATGAAGTCGAGCACCGGCTTCAGCACCGCACGCACGGTGGCGTTGCGCGCCGACCAGATGCCGAGGGGGATCGCGATGAGCACGGCGACGAGGGCCGCGACGAGCACGAGCGCGAGCGTCTGCATCGCGGGGACCCAGAGCCCCATCGCGACGATCAGCGTGAACGACACGAGCGTGCCGATCGCGAGCTGCCATGAGCGCACGACCCACGCGATGAGCGCGGCGATCACGATGACGACGTAGAAGTACGGCAGCAGCAGCAGGAACGTGAGGCCGTCGACGAGCGACGTGACCACGAGCGAGATGACGTCGAGGAAGCCGTCGAGGTTCGTCTTGATCCAGTCGACTCCGGATGCGACCCACGTGCCGAGGGGAAGGCGGAAACCGTCCATCAGCGCACCTCCCCTGCCGTCGCGGCGTCCGCCGGGTCGGCGGTCCACCCGTCGTCGAGCACGGCGTCGATCTCGGCCTGCGGCATCGGCAGCAGCGGAAGGGTGAGCTCACCGGTCGCGCTCGGGCCGGGGCCCAGGGCGGCGAGCAGGGTGATGCGCGGGATCACGCCGGTCAGGCGGCCCGCAGCATCCACCACGGCCAGCGGCAGCGGCGACTCGACGGACGGCACGAACAGGTTCATGAGCACCTCGTCCTCACTGACGCTCTGCGGCACCGGCTTGAGGATCGAGTCGAGGGTGGTCGCGCCCTTGCGGACGAGCTTGACGGCATCCCGGTCGGTGACGATGCCGAGCAGTCGGCGGTCTCGGGCGACGACGTAGGTCGCCGACATGAAGGCATCCCGCATCTGGCGCAGCGCCGTGCGCGGGCCCGCGGTGTCGGCGACGACGGGGCGCGGACGCTCCATGACGTTGCCGGCGGTGAGCACCCTGGCGCGGTCGACGTCCTGCACGAACTGCTCGACGTAGTCGTTGGCCGGGTCGGTGAGGATGTCCTCCGGCGTGCCGATCTGCACGATGCGGCCGTCACGCATCACGGCGATCCGGTCGCCGAGGAACATCGCCTCGTTGAGGTCGTGGGTGATGAACACGATGGTCTTCTGGAACTTCTCCTGCAGCTCGAGCAGCTGCTCCTGCATCTCGCGGCGGATCAGGGGGTCGAGGGCGCTGAACGCCTCGTCCATGAGCAGGATGTCGGTGTCGGCGGCGAGCGCGCGGGCGATCCCGACACGCTGCTGCATGCCGCCGGACAGCTCGGAGGGGAGCTTGTCGCCTTGACCGACCAGACCGACGAGGTCGAGGATCTCCTGGGCCTTCGCCAGACGCTCGGCCTTGCCGACGCCTTTGAGCTCGAGCGGATACGCCACGTTGGCGGCGACCGTGCGGTGCGGCAGCAGCGCGAAGTGCTGGAAGACCATCGAGATCCGGTCGCGGCGGATCTCGCGCAGCCGACCCGCGGGGATGCCGGTGATCGGGTCGCCGTTGACGACGACCGATCCGTCCGTCGCCTCGTGGAGGCCGTTGAGCATGCGGATGATCGTCGACTTGCCGGAGCCGGAGAGCCCCATGATGACGAAGATCTCGCCGCGGTTCACGGTGAAGCTCGCGTCGATCACCGCTGCGGTACCTGCATCTGCGAGGGCTGTGCGGCTCTCGCCGGCCTTCAGCCGACGGACTGCCTGGTTCGGATTCTTCCCGAACACCTTGAAAAGTTGGCGCGCTTCAAGTGCGATTTCGGACACGTTTCCCCTGCGGCTCGCCTCTGCGGCTGAGCCTGCTTCGGTTACGCCCGGGTGATGTTCACAGGGCCGTTTCGTCGGGTTGCTGTGGCGGCGCGGGCAGCGGATTTCGGATCCGCAGCAGAGAACATCGACCGTACGTCCACGCCTCTTCGCAGCACAGCTCATCGAAAGAAGGACGTGACCGCGGACTGGTCTTCGGACCGTCAGGCCCGGCATCCAACGTAACGAAATGGCCGGTCAGGGGCAAATCCGTCATTTCGATCCGTGTTCAGTTTCTCGGGCTGACCGGGGGTTGCGCGGGTTTCGGACGCGCGTTCGCGGTCGGGCGTGGCGCGGGTTCGGGGCGGCCTGCGGGCGCCTCGCGCGGCGATGTGCGCCTGCGGAGGCCGGATGCCGGGAATCCGGCCTTCCGAGGCGCATACGGCCTTGCGAAGCGCACGTCACTCAGCGGCGGATGCTGCGCGTCACCGTGAACTTCGCAGTGCGGTGCAGCTGCTCGGTGGCGCCGACGAGGCGGGTGAGCTCGGCGCGGTACCCCAGAGACGAGTTGTACACCGTGAACAGCTCGCCGCCGGGCCGAAGGAGACGTGCGGCGGCGTCGAACAGACGGGTCGCCGCGCCGGTGTGGACGCTGGTGCCGAGGTGGAACGGCGGGTTGAGCAGCACGATATCGGCACCGGCGTCGGGCAGTGCGGAACCGGCGTCGTCGTGGGTGACGGTGACGCGATCGGCCACTCCGTTCGCGACGGCAGTCGCACGGGCGGATGCGACGGCGGCGGCCGATCGATCCGTCGCGCTGACCCGGGCGTCGGGGTGCGCGAGCGCGTACGACACGGCGAGCGCACCCGTCCCGCAGCCGAGGTCGACGACGATCGGGGCAGCGCTCGTCCCCGCACCGTCCGTGGCTCCGGACGGATGCGCGTCGGCCGGTCCGTCCGAGGGGTTTCCGGCCGATCCCGGTGCGTCCGTCCGGAGTCGCGAAGGGCCGAGTGCCAGCACGTCGAGCAGCACCCGCGTGCCGATGTCGAGGCGGGCGCCCGCGAAGGCGCCGCCGTGCGCGACAAGGGTCAGCCCGTCATGGTCGGCCCGCACCGGGAAAGGCGGTTCGACCGGGACTTCCTTCGGCTCGGTCGCCACCACCAGACGCGACTTCCGCTCGGCCCGTTCGGCCTGCACGTGCTCGAAGCTCCGCCCGAGCACCTCGTTCTGCGCGACCGTCATGTGCTTCACACGGCCGCCCGCGACGAGCACGACGTCGCGCGCAGCCCAGCGCGCGACCGCATCGGCGATCTCCTCGAGCTCGGCGAGCGACTTCGGCAGCTGCAGCAGCACGAGGCGCGCGCCGCTCAACAGGGAGGCGTCGAGTTCGTGGGCCGCGAATCCCGCGAGCCCGAGCTCGTCGGCGTTGCGCGCGAGTGCGCGGCGGCCCGTCGCGAGGTCCTGATGCACCCGGATGCCGTCGAACCCGGCCGCGGTCAGGGCCAGCGTGATCGCTCCGTAGTCGTCGCCGATCACCGCGATCTCGGCGCCCACGGGGCCCAGCGACAGCACCCGGTCGACGAGAAGCACGTCGGTCGCGTCATGCGCCTGCAGATTGTCGGCCTCGACGTCGGGCCGGCGGCGCAGGCGGCTGAAGGGGAAGTCCACCGCCCCAGCCTACGAGCGGGGCCTCTTGACGTGCACTGAACGCTTGTTTAGCATGCTGTACATGCGTTCAGCCACCGACGATCTCACCGCTCGCGCCCGCATCCGCGACGCCGCCATCGCCGCGTTCGCGCGGGACGGGTACGACGGCACGAGCCTGCGCACCATCGCACGGGACGCCGGAGTCAGCGCGGCCCTGATCGTGCATCATTTCGGAGACAAGAACGCGCTGCGCGCCGCGTGCGACGACCATGTCGTCGGCGTCTTCATCGACGAGGACCACGACGTCATCGCCGCTCCGACCCGCGACAGGATCCAGGCCGCGATGCACGACCTCGAGCGCTACGGCCCCTATATCGACTACCTCGCGCGCATGGTCGTCGACGGATCGCCCGCCGCCGACCGGCTCTTCGACAGCATCCTCCACGGCACCAGGGCCGTCCTCGATGAGCAGCGCAAGGCGGGCCTGCTCGAGCCGATGAGCGACCCCGAGATGACGACCGTGCTCGTGGCGCTCATCGGCCTCGGCCCGCTGGTGATGCGCGCGCAGATCGCCCGTGCACTCGGCACCGATCAACTGAGCCCGGCCGGACTCCTGCGCATGACGCTGCCGACCATGGAGCTGCTCACCCACGGCATCTACTCGACGACGACACTGCTCGACGGCACACGCGAGGCGATCGGCGAGAGCTCGACGGAACCCCCGGCAGAAGGAGCTGCATCATGAGCGAGGTCATCGGCATCGAGCGCCTGCACAAGCGCTACGGCGACCGCGTCGCCCTGCAGGAGCTCGATCTGACGGTGCGCACCGGCACGGTGTTCGGTCTCATCGGGCCCAACGGCGCCGGCAAGACCACCACTCTGCGCACTCTGCTCGACATCATCCGTCCGACATCCGGGGCGGTGCGCGTGCTCGGCGAGGAACCTCGCCACGGCGGAGTCGCCCTCCGCCGACGAATCGGCTACGTACCCGGCGAGCTGCACCTCGAGGGGCGCGCGAGCGGCCATCGGATGCTGTCGTTCTACGCCGAGGTGTCGGGATCCCGTGACGTGGCCGCGACCCTGCGCACCGCGCGGGACCTCGCCGATCGGCTCGGCGTCGACCTCGACCGCCCCGTGCGCACGCTGTCGAGGGGCAACAAGCAGAAGGTCGGACTCATCCAGGCCTTCATGCACGAGCCCGAGCTCCTGATCCTCGACGAACCGACCAGCGGCCTCGACCCGCTGGTGCAGCGGGAGTTCCTCCAGATGGTGCGCGAGGCGCGGGAGAACGGACAGGCGGTGCTTCTCAGCTCGCATGTGCTCAGCGAGATCCAGCAGACGGCCGATGAGGTGGCGGTGCTTGCGAACGGACGTGTGGTCGCCGACGGCGACGTGGCCTCGCTGCGTCTGGGCTCGATCCGTCGGGTGCGCGCCGAGATCGCGACGCCCGATGTGGCGGCCGCGCGCGCCGGTCTCGAGCGCATTCCGGGGCTCACCGGCGTCGGGCTGAGCGAGAGCGACGGCATCCTCGCCCTGACCGGCACCGTCGACGGAGCGATCGATCCGTTCGTGAAGGCGCTGGCGGCGTTCGAGGTGCGCGACCTGAGCGTCGAGGAGCCCGATCTCGAGGAATCCGTGCTCCGCCTGTACGGCGACGCCGCGGGAACGGGCATGGGTGCAACGCACCGCGACCGGCCGGATGTCGACATGCCGCCCACCCGACGATCGCGCCGCGAGCGGAGGGAACGGCGATGAACCGCATCCTGCCGGTGTTCCGGCGCAGCATGCGCGAGTCGTGGCGGGGTGCCGTCGGGTGGACGCTGGGACTCTCGGCCGTCCTGTTCCTGTATCTGCCGCTGTACCCGAGTCTCGGCGGCGACGGGCAGCTCGAGGACATGATCTCGGCGCTGCCGAAGGAGCTCGTCCAGACGATGGGCTACGACCAGCTCTCCAGTGGAGCCGGCTACGCGCAGAGCACCTTCTACGGCCTGATGGGGTTCCTGCTCCTGACGATCGCCGCTGTCGTCTGGGGATCCGCCGCCCTCGCGGGAGCCGAGGAGAGCGGTCGCGCCGAGCTCGACCTCGCGCACGGCATCGGACGTGGGCAGTACGCGCTGGAGTCGGCGCTGGCGGTGCTGGTGCGCCTGCTGTGGCTGGGAGCCTTCTCCGGTGCGGTGGTCTGGACGCTGAACGGTCCCGCGGAGCTCGACCTCGAGGGCTGGCGCATCGTCGGGGCGAGCGCGGCCCTGGTCGGTCTGGCGTTCCTGACGGCATCCGCCGCCTTGTTCGCCGGGGCGGCGACGGGTCGCCGCATCTGGGCGACCGGCGTCGGCGCCGGCATCGCCGTGGTCGGATACGTCCTGCAGGCGCTCGCGAAGCAGTCCGACGACCTCGACTGGCTCAACGCACTGTCGCCGTACGCGTGGGTGTACCGGCAGTCGCCGCTGGCCGAAGGCGTGGACGCCGGTGGCCTCGCGCTCACGTGGGGACTCGCGGTCGCGCTCGCCGTGGGCTCGGCTCTGGCGCTCCGCGCCCGGGACCTCCGCGGCTGAATCGCCTTGCCGGCGCTCCGCGCGCCTCACCCTTGACACTCCGCAGGTTCGGTGGTTACCTAGTCTAGTAACTAACCCACCAACCAGGCGGAGGACCCGTGATCGAAGAAGGCAAGCCGCTCTTCCTCCAGATCGCCGAGCAGATCGAGGACTCGATCATCGACGGCTCGCTCGAGGAGGAGACCCAGGCGCCTTCGACGAACGAGCTGGCCGGCTTCTACCGGATCAACCCCGCCACGGCAGCGAAGGGAGTCGCCATGCTCACCGACAAGGGAGTGCTGTACAAGCGTCGCGGCATCGGCATGTTCGTCGCCTCCGGCGCACGTGACATCGTCCTCGGCGAGCGCCGCGCCGCGTTCGCCGACCGCTACATCGACCCGCTCCTCACCGAGGCCCGAACTCTGGGGCTCGGCGCTGAAGACCTCGCTGCGCTGCTCCGTGAGCGCGCGGCCCAGACTCACCCGGCGCTCGATGGCGCCGCCCGCACAGAAGGGAAGAACCCCGCATGACCGCCGTCATCGAGGTGCAGAACCTCACCAAGCGATACAAGGACAAGCGCGCGCTCGACAACGTGTCGCTGACCCTCGACGGAGGATCCATCTACGGCCTCCTCGGCCGCAACGGCGCCGGCAAGACGACCCTCATGTCGATCCTCACGGCGCAGAACTTCGAGACCTCCGGCACCGTGCGGGTCTTCGGCGAGCATCCGTACGAGAACACGCGGGTGCTGAACCGGATCTGCTTCGTCCGCGAGAGCCAGAAGTACCCGGACGACGCGTACCCGCGTCACGCCTTCAAGGCGGCGAGCCTGTTCTTCGAGAACTGGGACCAGGCGTTCGCCGAGGAGCTCATCGAGGAGTTCCAGCTGCCGATGAAGCAGACGATCAAGAAGCTGTCCCGTGGTCAGCTCTCGGCCGTCGGCGTGATCATCGGGCTCGCCTCGCGCGCCGACCTCACCTTCTTCGACGAGCCCTACCTGGGCCTGGATGCCGTCGCGCGGCAGATCTTCTACGACCGCCTGCTCGGTGACTACGCCGAGCACCCGCGCACGATCGTGCTGTCGTCGCACCTCATCGACGAGGTCTCCAACCTCATCGAGAAGGTCGTCGTGATCGACAACGGCCGGATCCTTCTGAACGAGGACACGGATGCCGTGCGCGACCGCGCCGTCACGGTCGTCGGCGACGCGGCGAAGGTCGACGCGTGGGCCTTCGGCCGCGAGGTGCTGCACCGCGAGGCGCTCGGGCGCGTGGCGTCGGTCACGGTGCTCGGTGCGCTCTCCTCGGACGAGCGCGCCGAGGTCACGGCATCCGGTCTCGACCTCGCACCCGTGTCGCTGCAGCAGCTGGTCGTGCGCCTCACGCAGAAGGCGGAGGCGCAGTCCCCCACGAGAGATTCCGTCGCGAACGAGGAGGTCCGCTGATGCGACGCACACTGAACGTCATCCGCCTGCAGCTGATCAACCGGCAAACCTTCATCTGGGTGCCGCTGATCATCCTCGGGTCGGCCGTCGTCATCTCGGTGCTCATCTACGCGATGATCCCGGTGGACACCCCCAAGTACGGCGGCGGCGGACAGGCTCCGCTCTGGTACTTCTTCGCGATCGGCATGGGCGCGATGACCTACACCTTCCCGTTCTCGCAGGCGATGAGCATCACCCGGCGGGACTTCTTCGTCGGGACGCTCATCACGGCCGTCCTCGGCAGCGCGTTCCTCGGCATCATCTTCCTGATCGGGGGCGGCATCGAGACCCTGACCGACGGATACGGCGTCAACGGGTACGTCTTCTACCTGCCGTGGCTGTGGGAGGCAGGACCGCTCGGAGCCTTCACCGTCTACTTCACGCTGGCACTGCTGCTGTTCCTGATCGGGTTCACCGGCGCCACGATCTACAAGAGCTGGGGACCGACCGTCCTCACGGTCGTGGGCGTCGGCCTGGCGCTGGTGCTCCTCGGGCTCGTGTTCCTCGCGACCAGGCTCGAACTCTGGCTCCAGGTCTGGCAGGGCATCGGAGACCTCGGCGCGCTGGGGCTGGCGCTGTGGGGTCTTGTGGGCGCGGCGGTGCTGAGCATCGTCTCGTTCCTCGCCTTCCGCAGGGTGACTCCCTAGTCGGCACTCCTGTCACCCCGGCCGGGTCGGTCTCCGCCCCGGCCGGGGTGCGGCGCGCTGCAGATCGGATGCCTCCGCGCAACCCTGAGTGCCGAACGGAGGCGGGCGGGCTAGCCTCGCCCCAGGGGAGGCGACCGACAGAGAGAGGATGCCGTGACGAACATCCGCACGCGGATCCGCGAGCGCCGACCGGCGATCGTGCGCTCCGCCGTCGACGCCGTCCGTCCCGCCCGGCTGCTGCTCGTCGCGAAGACCGCGCTCGCCGTGGGCCTCGCGTGGACGATCGCGCCGCACATGCCCGGCGTGGCCGACGAGTACCCCTACTACGCTCCGCTGGGCGCTCTCGTGAGCATGTACCCGACGCTGATGGGCTCGCTGAGGTCTGGTCTGCAGACGCTCCTCGGGCTCGCCACCGGCATCGCCCTCGCCACCATCATCGTGCTCACCGTGGGACCCACCTGGTGGTCGATCCCCGTCGTCGTGGGCCTGGGCGTGCTCGTGTCGGGCACCGGCTGGTTCGGCGACGGACGCGAGTACGTGCCGATGGCCGCGCTGTTCGTGCTCATCATCGGCGGCCAGAACGCCGACGAGTACTCGCTCGGCTACCTGGCCCAGATGGCCGTGGGCGTCGTCATCGGACTCCTCGTCAACGTGGTGATCGCGCCCGCTCCCCTCACTCTCGTCGCCGCTGCCCGCGTCGATGCCTTCCGCGAGCAGCTGGGCGACCACCTGCATGCGATCGGGTACGCGGTGACGGAGTCGTGGCCGCCCGAGCACGAGCAGTGGGCCGAGGATGCCGCATCCCTCGCCGCCACGACCGGGTCGTTGCGCTCGACCTTGTCCGAAGCCGACGACAGCCGGCGGGCCAACCCCCGGGCACGAGGACGCCGGGGCGAGACGCAGCACATCCACGAGGAGCTCGAGCGTCTCGATCGCATCGCGCATCTGATCCGTGACATCTCTGATGCCACGGCCGACACGATCTGGGAGCGACCGGGGGCACTGGCGCTCGACCCCGCCCTGCCCGAGCCCCTCTCGGCGGCCTGCCACGCCGTCGCCGACGTCATCGCCCAGGGCGACGACGACTCCGCCGAGGCGCACCGCACCCGCGGCGAGGCGGCCCGGGCGATCCGTCTGCTGCTCGAGAAGGTCGACGACCGCACGATCGACGCGCGCCGCTCCATGGGGCCGGGGGTCCTGGCCGCGATGCACCTACGGCGCATCCTCATTCTCAGCGGCCCGGTGGACGACGCAGAGGACGACGCCGACGAGGGCGAGGGTGCCGGCGATGCCGACGCCAGGGCGGACGACTAGTCCGATCGACCACCGCTTCGCGTCGACGACTGGCCGATGTCGAAGGCCGCGCGTAGGATCTGCGGCATCCGCCCGCTGACCCTGGAGACGACGATGTCCGACCTGCAGATCACCGTGAAGCCCCTGCCCTTCCTCCGCCTCGCCGCACTGACCGAGACGGTGGGCTCGCAGCCCGAGGTCGCAGCGAAGGTCGGCCCGATGTTCGACAGGGTCGCCGACGTCATCGTCGCGTCGGGTGGCGAGCCCGGTCTGCCTGTCGCCGAGTACGACATGAACAAGCACGGCGTGCGCATCCGCGTCGGGTTCACGTACGACGGACCGGCGATCGAGGGGGTCGACATCCTCGAGCTGCCGGCGGTGGAGTCAGCCGTCACCGGCACGCACCTCGGCGCCATGTCGACGATCGATCAGAGCTGGCACGAGATCCAGCAGGCGATCGACGAGCGGGGCGCCCAGCCGCAGGGCGCGTGCCGGGAGGTGTACCTGGACTCCGAGTCCGACGATCAGTCGACCTGGGTCACCGAGCTGCAGCAGCCCATCACGGAGCGCTCGGAGGACTAGAGCGCCCCGGCGAGCGCAGCGACGCCGACACCCACCGAGACGACGGCGAGCACGAGCGCGATCGCGATCAGCACCGCGTGCACCTTGAGGAACGTCGTGGCCCTGCCGTCGGCATCCCGAGCCCGGGGGTCGTTCGCGACCCGCTTGTAGAACCGGGGCCAGACGAGCACGTTGAAGGCGGCGTTGAGGAAGAGGACGACAGCGAGGACGATCACTCCTCCACGGTAACCCGCGCACGACGGAGGAATTCGACAGGGTCCATGTATCACCGGGCTCTTGCCGTGCTCCTGATGTATGTGATCACAATGGGACTCATGATCGACGGCGCACCCGACGGCGCTGCTCTCGATCCTGCACCGGATGACGGCACGGCTCGCTGGAGACGTGCCGCCGCTCTCTTCGACGCATGGCGGGACGGCGACAGCCGCGCGATGGACGACCTCGTGCGGCTGATGACACCTGTGCTCTGGCATGTCGTGCGCGCGTACGGCCTCGAGCGCACCCTGGCCGAGGACGTCGTCCAGACGACGTGGCTGCAGCTCGTCCGCGGACAGCGGTCGATCGCCGATCCCCGTGCCGTGTCGGCCTGGCTGACCACGACGGCCCGACGCGAGGCGTGGCGCGCGGGCAAGGCGCACGGCAGGGTCGACACCACAGAGACGGATGCTCTGGACACCCTGCTCCCGGAGCAGGAGTCGGCCGAGGATCGCGCGGCGGTCCGCGACGAGCATCGACGCCTGTGGGCGGCCGTGAAGCTCCTCACCGAGCGGTGCCAACGCCTCCTGCGCGTCATCGCGTTCGAGGAACGACCTGACTACGGGCGCCTGGCCGCCGACCTGGGCATGCCCGTCGGAAGCATCGGCCCGACCCGACAGCGATGCCTCGCGAAGCTGCGCGACATCCTCGCCGCCCCGACTCCGCGGACGGAAGGGACCTCATGAGCGACCATGAACGCGAGGATGCCGCGCTGTTCGCGCAGCTGCGTTCGCTGTGGCGCGACGTCGACCCGATGCCCGCGACCCTGATCGACCGCATGATCGCGGCGGTCGCGACCGAGGGGCTCTCGCAGGAGTACGCGCTGCTGACCCTCGTCGAGCAGCCGCTCGGTGCGGTCCGCGGCGACGCCGACGCCCTGACCCTGCAGTTCAGCGACGGCACCACCAGCATCCTGCTGCACGTGACCCGCACCACCGGCGGCCGGCACCGCGTCGACGGCTGGGTCGACTCCGCCTCGGCCGTGGTCGACCTCGTGCAAGGGGAGCGCACGCGGTCGACCACTTCGAGCGAGGCAGGGCGCTTCGTGTTCGACGACGCCCCGGACGGACTCACGCTGGTCCGTCTCACCACCACCGACGGAGATCAGGAACGCATCCTGACGACACCGCAGTTCGAGTTGTGATCCACCGCGGGTCCGCCCGCACACGCCGCGGGGCTTCCCGCACCCACCGCGGGTCCGCCCGCACACGACGAGGACGCGGGTGCGCCCGTGAGGAGAGGATCGACGATGGAGCAGCCCAAGGGGTGGAGCTGGCAGGATCGCGCAGAGGGGTCGATCCGCCGAGGGACCGCGCTGGACCCGACCGTCGAGCCGGTCGACGGAGTCCGCGCGTTCCCGACCGCGTATCTGCCGCAGCGGCTGCTCATAACGAACGATCGCGACACCGATGGCGAGGAGTACGACCGAGAGATCCTCGCCCTCCGTGAGGCTGCCGCATCGTTCGGCTGGAGCCTCGACATCGAGTCGCCCGACTCGCGCCTCGCGGGCGGCGCGCTTCTTCCCGGCGTCCCCGGCTTCCTGCGGGCGCACCTCACCACTCCCGATGCTCCCGAGCGCGGCGAGTCGCCGGTGCCTCCCGACGCCTGGCGCGTGCTGCAGCGGGCCCGTCGGAGCACTCGCACCACCATGCCACGGACGAGCCTCGAACACGTGCTGTCGATCGACCCGGTCGGCCTCAACCCGTTCAGCCGCACGAATCCCTTCAGCCGCACCAACCCGTTCAGTCGCACGAATCCCGTGCGCGGCGCCGGCACGGGCGGCAGCGACGACTACCTCGAGCCGGGTCGCGGCGCGCGACAGCCGGTGACCTGGGTCGGTCCCGCTCCGCTGCGCGCCGTCGCTCCGAAGCGCGGCCGACGGCCGGTCGTCGCCGTGCTCGACACCGGCTGCGGCGTGCACGACTGGCTCCCCGACGACATCGTCACTCGGCACGCCGAGATCGACGGCATCCCGATCGGCCTCACCGACGACGCGGATCCCGAGAAGTACCCCGACCTGTACGGACAGCTGGACGGCGAGATCGACGCGGTGGCCGGTCACGGCACCTTCATCGCGGGCATCGTCCGTCAGACGGCGCCCGATGCGGACATCCTCTCGATCCGCATGGCGGGTGCGCTCGGCGTGATCGACGAGAGCACCTTCCTGCTCACGGTCGCGCAGGTGGTCGAGCTGCTGCGCCGTCACCGCGAGAACCCCAAGACCGGTCACCCGATCGACGTGCTGAATCTCTCGCTCGGGTACTACCACGAGACCCCCGAGGACGGACTCTTCAGCCGCACGCTCGAGGCGATCCTGACGACGGCGCGCGAACTCGGCTGCGTCGTCGTCTGCTCGGCCGGCAACGACGCGATCGACCGGCCCTCGTTCCCGGCATCGCTCTGGCCCTGGCCGGGGTCGGACAACGGCATCCCCGCAGATCGCAACGCGCCGCTCGTCTCGGTGGGCGCACTGAACCCGTCCGCCCGTTCGGTCGCGCTGTTCTCCAACGTCGGCCCCTGGGTGCAGGTCTACGCTCCGGGAGCCGCCGTCGTCAGCACGTCACCGGCGTTCGTCGGCGGCGAGCAGGCCGCGACGCGAGCGGATGTCGATGACCTCCGCCGGGAGACGATCGATCCCGACGACTACCGCGGCGGGTTCGCGACCTGGAGCGGCACCTCGTTCGCGGCCCCGTTCGTCGCGGGACGCATCGCGGCCCAGCTGGGTACGGTGCCGGTGGGCGGCGTCACCGCGGATGCCGCGGCCAAGGCCGTCGCCGCCGTCCTGAAGACGCTGCCGACGCCGAAGGGCGAGTAGGCCGGGCCGTCGGCCGACCGCTCACGCGCACTCATCACACACGCAGGGCCGGGATGCGGTCACACACTTCCCTCCCGCACAGCATCCCGGCATTCTGGGTAGATGCGCCTGTCTGCCCAGGAGCTGCATCGGCGCGGCGTCGAGGCGGCCAACTCCCGACGATTCGCGCGCGCACGTCGCGCGCTCTCCGACGCCGCTGAGCGGACCGACGACGACGACCTCCGCGCCCGCATCGACGGCACCCTGTCGTACGTGCTGGCCCAGACCGGCCAGCCGGTCGAGGCGGAGCGGCTGTCGCGCACCGCTCTCGCGCGCCCCGGCCTGAGCGCCGAGACCATCGCGATCGTCAACGGTCAGCTGGGCACGCTGCTCATGCACGGAGGTCGGCTGAACGAGGCCGATCAGCACCTCTCCTCGGCCATCGACGCGCTCGAGACCGGTTCGGTCGAGCAGGCCAACCTCCTGATGAGCCGCTCGATCGTGAGCATGCAGCGGCATCTCCTGGACGACTGCACGGCCGACCTGCATCGCGCGATCGACGCGTTCGACGCGCATGGCCAGCAGGAGCCGCTCGCCGAGGCGCGACACAATCTCGGATACGCCGCGCTGCTCGCCGGCGACCTCGTCACCGCGCTCGCCCTGATGACGCAATCGCGCCCGATCCTCGCGGCCTCCGGCGACCTCGCGGCCGCGATCAGCGACCTCGATCGCGCCGAGGTGCTGCGCGACGCTGGGCTCTCGACCGAGGCCGAAGAGCTCCTCGGCGCCGTCGCCGTGCAGTTCGGCGGGCAGCGGATGCGCCAGGCGCGCGGCGAAGCCGAGTTCCACCTGGCGCGATCTCTGCTGCGGCACGACGCGCGCTCGGCCGAGCGCGCCGCGGCGACGGCATCCCGTCGCTTCGCCGATCTCGGCAGCGACGGCTGGGCCGCACGCGCCGAGGCCGTGCGTCTCGAAGCCAGGGCGCTCGCGCGACCCCACGTGCGACCGGATGCCGAGGAGCTCGCCCGCACGGTCCGCGTACTCGCGAAAGGCGGCTTCCGCACCGAGGCCACCGCCCTCAGCCTGACCGCACGCCTCGCTGACGGCAGACGGATGCCGCGACTCACCGCCGACGCACCGACGCCGCTCCGTCTCCGCGCCCACGAGGTGCGAGCGCTCCGGGCGTCCGCCGCGGGCAGGGATGCCGAGGCCCGCCGCGCCGCCGCCGAAGGTCTCGATCTGCTCACCGCCTGGCAGCAGTCGTTCGGAGCTCTCGACCTGCAGGCGTCCGTCGCGATGCACGGCACCGAGCTGATGTTCGCCGGTCTCCACGCCGCGGCACGGTCGCGCGACCCCGCCATCATGTTCGAGTGGTCAGAGCGCGCACGCCACCTGAGCCAGCAGGTGGCGCCGGTGCGCCCTCCGCCCGATGACGACCTCGCCGCCGACCTGGCCGAGCTGCGGATGCTGCGCGCCGACCTCGCCGGCTCCGACTGGACGACCGATGCCCGGGTCCGTGAGCTCCGCGATCGGGTGCGCGAGCGGCAGTGGTCGTCGACGGGCGCGGCAGGCAATCGCGGCCGCGTGGATCTGCGCGAGACGCGATCCCGACTCGACGCCGACACCGCGGTGCTCGCATACGTGTACACACGGGCCGAGCTGCTGTGCGTCGTCGTGACGGCATCCGGATCGACGCTCGTGCCGTTGTCGTGGCCCCTCGTCGAGACGGCACTCGACGGGCTCAGGGCCGATCTCGACGTCGCCGCCCTCACGCACGGCGGCCCCCTGGCTCGACTCGTGAACCGTTCGCTCGACGAGCGGCTGCGGCGGCTCGACGACGCCCTGCTTGCACCCGCGCGTGCCGCCGCGGGCGACGCGACCCGGCTCGTGCTGACGATCCCCGGCATCCTCGCCGGCATCCCCTGGGCGATGCTGCCCGGCATGGCGGGCACGCCCTTCACACTCGCGACGTCCGTCTCCCGCTGGCTCGCGGACTCCGAGGCGAGCCGGGACGCACGCCCCCGCAGCGCCGGCTTCGCGGCAGGGCCCCGCGTCGCGCGCGCCGAGGAGGAGATCCGCACGGCGGCCGCCGGCTGGACCGACGCCGAGCTCCTCACCGGCGTGGGCGCGAGCGTCTCGGCCGTCACGGGCCTCGCCACGCGCGTCGACGTGCTGCACATCGCGGCGCACGGCCGGCATGCCGTCGACAACCCGCTCTTCTCGGGATTCGAGCTCGCCGACGGCACTCTCTTCGGCTACGACGTCGACCTCATCCCGCAGGCCCCCGACACCGTCGTGCTGTCGGCGTGCGAGCTCGGCCGATCCTCCGTTCGCTGGGGCGAAGAGGCGCTGGGCATGACGCGCGTCTGGCTGCATGCGGGCACGCGCTGCGTCATCGCCGCCCCGGTCGTGGTGCCCGACGACGTGGCCTGCGAGCTGCTCGGAGCCGTGCACACCCGGCTCTCGAACGGTGCCTCACCGGCGGTCGCGCTGGCCGCGGCATCCGAGGCGACCGGCCTCCGCGCCCCCTTCCACTGCCACGGAAGCGGACTCTGAGAAGTTTTCTCCAGTCGGTGTATCAGAGCACCGGCAGGGTGCTCCTTATCTGCAGAAGGTGCCATGCGGAGGGCTTCGGTCACGAAGCGCGAGGGAGGCGCAGTCGAATTCTGGGGAAAGCCTCGTGCACTGGGGAGTGTGAGGCACGACGGACACCATCTGCTCCGGGGATGTCGCGAGAGGGGTCGCGGCATCCCCATAAGGAGTCGAGTCGTCGACGGATGCCGTCAGGCGACGACGACCTCGAAGCCGGCCGCGCGCAGGTCGGCAAGGGCCGCGGCGTCCGCGCCGTCGTCGGTGAGGAGCACGGGGAACAGCTCCGCACCGCCGACGGCCGCGAACGCGACCGTGCCGATCTTGCTGCTGTCGGTGACGACGACCGCACGCCGCGCTCGCTCGGCCATCATGCGGTTCACGGCGGCCTCGCGTTCGTCCTGCGTCGTGGCGCCGGCCGCGGCGTCGATGCCGTTCACGCCGATGAAGGCCATGTCGAGCCGCACGCCGCGCAGCAGCTGCTCGACGAAGGGACCGACCAGCTCGTAGGTGCGCGAGTGGATGACCCCGCCCGTCACGACCACCTTGATGTCGGGGCGCGTCGCGAGCTGCGCGGCGATGTTCACGGCGTTCGTGACGACGGTGATGCCCGGTCCTGCGGCGAGGTCGCCCCTCGCGGCGAGTGCGGCGGCGATGGCCGTGGTCGTCGTCCCTCCCGACAGCCCGACCACCATCCCCGGGGTCACGAGCGCGGCGGCGGCCTGGGCGATGCTCTCCTTCTGCTGCGTGCGCAGATGGCTCTTGTACCGGATCGGCAGCTCGTAGGCGACCGAATGAGCGACGGCTCCGCCGTGCGTGCGGGTGAGCAGACGCTGCTCGGCGAGCGAGTCGAGGTCGCGTCGGGTCGTCGCCGCCGAGGCGCCGAACCGCTCGACGAGGTCGTCGACGGTGACCTCGCCGTCCGCGGCGAGCAGGTCGAGGATCGCGTTGAGGCGGGCGGCGCGCTTCATGTGCTCATCCTTCCAACGCGAACAGGCGCAGCATCCGCGCGGCCTCGTCGGCGAGCGCGTCGCGTGCCGGGGCGAGGTACCTGCGTGAGTCGACGAGCCTCTCGTCGGCGTCGAGCACCGAGCGGATCGCCCGGGTGAAGAACCCGTTGAGGTGCGTCGACACGTTGATCTTCGTCATGCCGGCGCGCACCGCGTCGGTGATCACCGCGTCGGCGACTCCGGACGAGCCGTGCAGCACGAGCGGCACGGACAGCGCGTCGTGCAGCCGGGCGATCAGCGACAGATCGAGGGAGGCCGTGCGATCGGTCATGGCGTGCGACGACCCCACCGCCACGGCGAGGGCGTCGACGCCGGTCGCCTCGACGAACGCGCGCGCCTCGTCGGGATCGGTGCGGACCCCGGGGGCGTGCGCTCCGTCCTTGCCGCCCACCTCTCCGAGCTCGCCTTCGACGTAGACGCCCGCGGCGTGCGCGCGTTCGGTCACCGCCGCCGTGACGGCGACGTTCTCGTCGTACGGCAGCGCGCCCCCGTCGAACATGACGGAGCCGAAGCCCAGCGCGATGGCCTCGTCGACGAGATCGGGACGCTCGGCGTGGTCGAGGTGCACCGCGACCGGCGTCTCCGCGCGGCGAGCGACCGCGAGGGTCGCCACCGCGATCGGCTCGAGGCCGCCGTGGTAGTCGGCGCAGTTCTGCGAGATCTGCACGATGACCGGGAGCCCGGCCTGCGCCGAGGCGCGCACGAGCGCCTCCGCGGTCTCCAGGTGGATCACGTTGAACGCGCCGATCCCGGTGCCGCTGCGCGCGGCATCCGTCACCAGGTCGCGGGCGGAGACGAGTGTCACAGGGTTTCCTCTCGGAGGTCGGGAGCGAAGGGGCCGACGACGAGGCGCCGCTCGAGCGCGGTCCACTCGTCGGAGATCTCGCCGGCGAGCGGCATGAGCACGGCGGCGGCGGACCAGGCGGTGGCCCGGCGCAGGATCGCGTCGGGGTCGCGGATGCCGTCGGCGAGCAGAGCCGCACATGCCGCCACCGCCGCGTCGCCCGCACCCGTCGGGTTGCCCGCCAGAGGCTCGTCCAGACGCGCGTGCACGACGTCGGATGCGGTCACCGCGAGCATCCCGTCGGCACCGAGCGACAGCAGCACCAGCGCCGCACCGAGCTCGATCAGAGACCGTGCCCCGGCCACGGGGTCGGGGATGCCCGTCGCCTCGGCGAGTTCGGCCGCGTTGGGCTTGAGGACCGATGCCCCGGCCTCCGCCGCGCTCAGCATCGCAGTGCCCGACGTGTCGACGATCACCGGCACACCGGCATCCCTCGCGGTGCCGATCAGCAGCGGCACGAGGGTGTCGGGGGCTCCGGGGGGCAGGCTGCCGGAGACGACGAGCACGCGGGCGCCGGGGAGCGCGTCGACGACCTCACCGAACAGGGCGGCCCACTCGGGATCGGTCGGGTTGACGCCCCGTTCGTTGACGATCGTCGTGTCGCCGAGCTGCTCGTCGACGATCGCGACGCTCTGGCGCGTGGTGCCGACCACGGGCACCAGTCGATGCGGCACGCCGCTGGCGCCGAGCTCGGCGGCGAGCTCCACCCCGCTGCGTCCGCCCGCGGTGGACACCGCGAGCACCGAGACGCCGTGAGCATGCAGGACCCTGGCGACGTTGAGACCCTTGCCTCCGGCGCGCACCGCGCCGGCATCCGCTCTGTGCGTCCCGCCGGGGGTGAGGCGGTCGACGTGCCACGTGAGGTCGAGCGCCGGGTTCGGGGTGACGGTGATGATCATGCGCGCTCCCTGGCTCGCAGGGCCGCACCGAGGATCCCGGCATTGCCCGACAGCTCCGCCGGCACGAGGTCGGGGATGCGGTGGAAGCTCAGTCGCGCCGCCAGACGCGTGCGCAGCTCGTCGAACAGCGCTCCGCCCGCGCGGGAGAGCCCGCCGCCGATGACGACGGCCTCGGGGGCGACGACCGCGGTGAGCTGGGCGAGCGACAGCGTCAGAGCATCGAGGGCCGAATCCCAGATGTCGGCCGCCACCGCGTCACCGGCGGCGGCGCGCGCGATCACGTCCTTGGCTCCGTCCGGTGTGATGCCGGTCGCATCGCGGTAGCGACGCGCGATCGCTCCTGCCGACGCCACGGCCTCGAGGCAGCCGCGGGCTCCGCACGCGCAGACCGGTCCGTCGGCGATGGGCGAGTGGCCGATCTCCCCCGCGTAGCCGCCCGCGGTGTAGGGCTGACCGCCGACGAGCAGCGCACCGGCGATGCCGGTGCCGATCACGAGCACGACGGAGTTCGCGTAGGCGCGTGCGCCTCCCAGCACGTGCTCGGCCCAGCTCGCCGCACGCACGTCGTGGTCGAAGGCCACGGGCAGTCCGAGCCTCGCCGCGGCGAGATCGCGCAGCGGCGAGTGGTTCCATCCGAGGTTGCTCGCGAAGACGCCGAGTCCGGCATCCGCATCGACGATCCCCGGCACGACGAGTCCGGCCGCCTGCGGGACCACGTCGGGGTGAGCCGCCCGCAGCTCCGCGGCGAGGGCGCCGAGCCGCTCGATCAGCACCTCGGTGCGATCGCCGTCAGCGGTCGGGGTCGGGGTCCGGCGCAGCCCGAGCGCCGTACCCTCGGCGTCGAACAGCGCGGACTTGATGTCCGTGCCGCCCACGTCGAACGCCAGCACCGGCGCGCCCCGGCCGATCGTGCTCGCGGCCGCGAGCCGTTCACCCGAGAGGTCGCGGACGACCTCGGGGATGCTCGTCGGGTCGCCTGGACTCGTCATCGCGTGCTCCGTGCGGATCGTGTCATGCGTCCAGGATGACGGACCGCGTGAGGTTGCGCGGCTGATCGGGGTCGAGCCCACGCGCCACGGCGCGGTCGAGGGCGACGCGGTGCAGGCGCACGAGGTCGGCCATGGGGTCGACCGGATGCTGCACGAAACGCGCGCCCGTCGCCTCGACCTGAGCCGCGAGGCCCTCGGGGGCCTCACCGAACTGCCAGGTCACACGGCCGGGAGCGGCGATGGCGATCGGCCCGTGGCGGTAGTCCATCGACGGGTACGACTCGGTCCACGACTGCGACGACTCGCGCATCTTCAGTGCGGCCTCGTGGGCGAGGCCGATGGTCCACCCGCGGCCGAGGAACGAGTACTGCTCGGCATCGCGCAGCTCGTCGTCGTAGTCCGCGGCGAGCACGGCGGAGGCGTCGTCGATGGCTCCCGTGAGGTCTTCGCCGAGCGACGCGCGGAAGAGCGCGAGGGCGGTGGTGGCGAAGCGGGTCTGCACCACCGACTGCTCGTCGGCGAACGGCAGCAGCACGGCGTCGTCGACGAGGGAGACGAGCGGCGAGGTCTCGTCGCCGATCACGCCGATGGTGGGGATGCGGCCCTTCACGCGCTCCACGAGCTCGAGCACCTCAGTGGTCGTCCCTGACCGCGTCAGTGCGACGACGGCGTCGTAGCCCCGGTCGACGAAGGCCTCGGATGCCGCGAACGCGTCGGTCTCACCCTGCCCCGACGTCTCGCGCAGTGCGGCGTACGACTGCGCGATGAACCACGAGGTGCCGCATCCGACGACCGCGACGCGGGCTCCCGATGCCGGCAGCAGCGCCTGCGCATCGCGGAGACCGGCGGCCTGGGCCCAGGTCTCGGGCTGCGAGAACAGTTCGTCGCGCATGTGCGCGCCGGGCAGAAGTTCAGTCATGTCAGGCCCTCCGGACCAGATGTTGCAGGTTTGTGATTGTTTCACCGTGAATTCGATCATAGTATTTCGGCATCGAGAATCTCCGCAAGGTTCTCCTTGATTTGTTTATTCTCCTGACAAATAATCGAACAAGTTTCACCCCCGATCCGCTTCCCCGGGCGCGGATGCACCTCCGGGCCCGAACAGGCCCACCGATCACCGCCTGCGGAAGGCGAGGATCGCACGCACCGTCGCGTGAAGTGTTCGCGACTGTGCACGACCGCCGCTCCGCTGGACGGCACCCCCGCTGCTCTGCGGAGCAGCACCCGACACAGTGAGGAATGCACCACCTATGAAGAAGTCACTGCGATTCGGCGCGGTCGCTCTCGCGGCCACCGCCACACTCACGCTCGCTTCGTGCGGGTTCGGAGGCTCGACCGGCGGCGATGGCGGCGACGCCGACGGCGGCACCACGCTCGACCTGCTCGTCCCGAGCTACTCGGACGCCACCAAGGGTCTCTGGGAAGACGTGATCACGGGGTTCGAGGAAGAGAACCCCGACATCTCGGTCAACCTCGAGGTGCAGTCCTGGGACAACCTCGAGAAGGTCGTCTCCACGAAGATCCAGGCCGGGGAGGCCCCCGACATCTACAACGGCGGCCCGTTCGCCGGATTCGTCGGCGACGAGCTGCTCTACCCGGTCGAGGAGGTCGTCTCTGAGGAGACCTACTCCGACTTCCAGGACGCCTTCCTCGCGAACGCAGAGGTCGACGGCACCGCCTACGCCCTGCCGCTGATCGCCTCTGCACGTGCCCTCTTCGTCAACAACGCGCTGCTGCAGCAGGCCGGCGTCGAGGCTCCCACGAACTGGGACGAGCTGCTCGATGCCGCCACCAAGGTGTCCGCGCTCGGCGGCGGTGTCGCCGGCTACGGCATGCCGCTCGGATCCGAGGAGGCGCAGGCCGAGGCGGCCGTGTGGCTGTGGGGCGGCGGCGGATCGTTCGGCGACGAGTCGGAGATCACGATCGACACCCCGGAGAACCTCGCGGGTGCCGAGCAGATCAAGAAGATGATCGACGCGGGCGCGACCCAGGCCGACCCCGGCTCGACGCAGCGCTCTCCGCTGATGGACATCTTCATCCAGGGCAAGATCGGCATGCAGGTGGGCCTGCCGCCGACGGTCGGCCAGATCGAGGAGGGCAACCCCGAACTCGACTACTCGATCGTCCCGATCCCGACGAAGGACGGCTCGCCGTTCACGCTCGGCGTCATGGACCAGCTGATGGCCTTCCAGAACGACGGCGACAAGCAGGAGGCGATCACCGCGTTCTTCGACTACTACTACTCGGCCGACGTGTACGTGCCGTGGGTGCAGGCCGAAGGCTTCCTGCCGGTCACGAAGTCGGGCGCCGAGCAGCTCTCCGGCGAGGAGGCCCTGGCGCCGTTCCTCGAGGTCCTGCCCGACGCGCAGTTCTACCCGTCGACGAACCCGAAGTGGTCCGCCACCGACGGCGCGTTCAAGTCGCTGTTCGGTCAGCTGCAGACGAAGCCGGCACAGGACGTCCTGACCGAGATCCAGGCACAGGTCGACGCGGGCTGAGCCCGCTGACGGAAAGGTTCGGGAGTTCCCATGACCCAGACGACAGAATCCTCGAACCTCGCGGGGGCGGCCACCGGCCGCTCCCGCACCCCCGGCGCGTCGCGCGCCTCGCGCGGCCGCCCCGGCGGGAAGGACCTGCTGCAGGCACTGCCGTGGATCGCGCCCGCACTCCTTCTCATCATCGGCGTCGTGCTCTTCCCCGCCGGAGTGATGTTCTTCAACTCCACGCGCGACATCTCGCTCTCCGGCCTCGACAAGGGCTCGGTCGGCTTCGACAACTTCGTGACCGTGTTCACGTTCGCCGAGTTCTGGCCGATCATCTTCCGCACGGTCGTCTGGGTGGTCGTGGTCGTCGGCTTCACGGTGATGATCTCGCTCGGGCTCGCGCAGATCCTCAACAAGGCGTTCCCGGGTCGGCAGATCGTGCGCATGGCCGTCATCGTGCCGTGGGCGGCATCCGTCGTGATGACGACGATGGTCTTCTACTACAGCCTCGAACCGTACTTCGGGGTCTTCAACAAGTTCCTGTACGACATCGGGCTGTCGGATGACGCGGTGGGCTACGGCTGGACGAAGAACCCCGCGACCGCTTTCGCCTGGTCGATCGTGATCGCGATCTTCGTCTCGCTGCCGTTCACGACCTACACGATCCTCGCCGGCCTGCAGACGGTTCCGGCCGACACGCTCGAGGCGGCGAAGATGGACGGCGCCGGCGCGATGCGCACCTACTGGACGATCATCCTCCCCCAGCTGCGCAGCGCCCTCGCGGTCGCCGTGCTCATCAACATCATCAACGTGTTCAACTCGCTGCCGATCCTCAAGGTCATGACCGGCTCGATCCCGGGCTACGGGGCCGACACGATCATGACGATGATCTTCAAGTACATCGAGCTGCAGAAGAAGGTCGACGTGGCGAGCGCACTGTCGGTCGTGGCCTTCCTCATCGTGATCGTGATCGTCGCGATCTACGTCAAGGCCGTCAAGCCCATGAAGGAGGTCTGATCATGACCCTGACCGAGACCGCCCTCGTCACCACCGCCGGCCCCGACGCCGCGCCCCGCATCCCCGGACGCAAGCGCCGCTACACCGAAGACCAGGTCACGCTGCCCCGCGTCATCCTGCGCACGGTCGCCGGGGTGCTCGTACTCGCGATCTTCGTGCTGCCGTACCTGATCATGTTCTTCGGATCCGTGAAGACGAAGCCGCAGATCCGCTCGGTGGACCCCACCTACCTGCCGATCGAGTGGCACTGGGAGAACTACATCTCGATGTGGTCGACCCCCGAGACTCCGCTGCCGTACAACCTCGTCTCGACGATCATCATCGCCGTCTTCGCGACGCTGCTCGTGCTGCTGGTGTCGCTGCCGGCCGCCTACTACACGGCCCGCTTCAGGTTCCCCGGACGCATGGTCTTCCTGTTCCTCGTGATCGTCACGCAGATGCTGCAGCCGGCGGTGCTCACCTCGGGCCTGTTCCGCCAGTTCACGACGCTCGGCCTCGGCGACACGTGGGCCGCGATGATCTTCATCAACGCGGCCTTCAACCTGTCGTTCGCGGTGTGGATCATGCACTCGTTCTTCGCCGGCATCCCGAAGGAGATCGACGAGGCCGCCCAGATCGACGGCGCCGGACGCTTCACCGTCCTGTTCAAGATCAACCTGCCCCTCGTCTGGCCCGGCATCGTGACCGCGATCGTGTTCACGTTCGTCGCGTGCTGGAACGAGTTCGCCGCATCGCTCGTCATCCTCTCCACCGACAAGAACCAGCCGCTCTCCGTCGCGCTCACCAAGTTCGTCGGTCAGTACGAGACGAGCTGGCAGTACGTGTTCGGCGTCTCGATCGTGGCGATCCTGCCCGTCGTGATCCTGTTCATGCTCATCGAGAAGCGCCTCGTCGGCGGGCTGACCGCGGGCAGCGTGAAGTAGAGCTCGGTGGCACCGGTGACGAGGATGCGTGTCAGAGCATCCTCTCGCGTCCCTCAGTCGCGAGGAGCGGATGCCGCGCGCAGCTGCGCCGGGCTCCACCGCACCCCGAGCGCGCTGGAGAGCGCCACCTGGGCGACCCCGGTCGAGATCGACACCTCGGCGTCGGCGTACCGGACGGGCACGTCTGCGGTGCCGGTCGCGGTGTAGGCGATCTCGGCGCGAACGCGTTCGAGGAAGGAGTCGCCGAGCGCCCGTGCCGGACCGCCGATGACGACCTCCGCCGCATCCAGCACGGCGGAGATGAGCTTGATCGTCCGCGCGAGCGCTCGCGCCCCCTCCGCCAGACGACCCTCGTCGGATGCCGCGGCGAGCGCTCCGATCGCCTCGTCGTCGAGGGCGTCGTCGAAGTCGTCGCCGAGCATCGCGGTCATCGACGACGCCGACTCCAGGCATCCCTGCCTGCCGCACCGACAGGCTCGCGCCTCGCCGCCGAACTCGACCTGCACGTGCCCGATCTCGCCGGCACGGTCGCGCGGGCCGGGGGCCAGGTCGCCGTCGAGGGTCACCGCCGCGCCGATGCCCGTGCCGATGTGGATGAACAGTCGATATCCCGACGACTCCTCCTCCATCGCGGCCTCGGCGATGGCTTCGGCGTCGACGTCGTTGACGAGCAGCACGGGCACGCCGAGCAGCCGCTCGAGACGCTCCGCCAGCGGCACATCGCGCCATCCGAGCTGCACGCTCTCGAACACCCGTCGTCCGTCGGTCGTGCCGGGGAGCTGGACTCCCGTGACGAGGAGCCGCGCGCCGTATTCCGCGGCGATGTCCGTCACCGCGGCGTCCAGCATCCGATCTCGGGTGCCGTCGGTGTAGGTGACGCGGCGGGCGGCGATCTCGGTGCCGTCGAGCGCCACGAGTCCGAGCCGCGCGTCGGTCGGACGCATCACCAGCACGAGGATGAGGTGGTGACTCGCGTCGACGCTCAGGGTGGTGGGGCGCTTGCCGCCCGTGCTCACAGCCTGGCCGCCTTCGACGACCAGGCGGCTCTCGATCAGCTCGGCGACCAGCGAGGATGATGTCGCGGCGGTCAGGCCTGTCGCTCGCGCGATGCCCGCCCGCGTCTGCGAGCCCGGACTCCGGAACACGAGCTGCAGAGCCCGCCGAAGGTTCGCGCGCCGCACCGAGGCCTGGGTGTCGTGGGCGTCATCGCCGTTCAGCATGCTCGTCCCGGTGTCGGAATCCGTTGACAGAAGGGTGCGCTGTGCGTACTCTCGGTCATAGTTTATTCAATAAACTTAGTTCGGTCTCCGGGCGGGCGAGTGCTGCACACACTGTCGTTCGCCCGGAAGACCGGCTCATCGGCCTTCTGCCGCTTCCGTGTGGTGACGGATCACCTCGGCGACCACGAAGTTGAACCACTTCTCGGCGAACTCCGGGTCGAGGTGCGCCTCCTCGGCGAGGGCGCGCAGCCGGGAGACCTGCTGCTCCTCGCGGCCGGGATCGGACGCCGGCATCTCGTGCGCCGCCTTGAGATGGCCGACCTGCTGCGTGGCACGGAAGCGCTCGGCGAGCATGAAGATGAGGGCGGCGTCGATGTTGTCGATGCTGGAGCGCAATCGCAGGAGCTCGGCCCGGGGGTCTTCGGCAGCGGTCATGCCCCTACTCTACGGAAACCGGCACAGGGCCTGTCCTGCGGAGTGCTCGACGCTATCGTGAGCACATGAGCGAAGAAGAGCACGCGTCGACAGCGAGCGCTGCGGACGCAGCATCCGACCTTCCTGCGCCCCCACCCGCTCGCGACGCCGGACTGCCGGAGGCCGCCGCCGTCCCCGCTTTCGACGGTCATACCGCGACCGCGCCGGGGGCCGCCGGAACGGGCGTCCCCCACCCCGTGGTGATCGAGCCGATGACCCCCAGCCGCTCGTTCTGGACCCGCATCGACCGCCCCTTCGTCTTCGGATTCCTCGTGACGCTCGGCGGTCTCGCCGCCGTCGTGCTCGGCCTCGCGCTCACCAGCCTGTCGACCGTGCTGATCTACATCGCGCTCGCACTGTTCGCCGCATTGGGCCTGGATCCCGCGGTTCGCATGCTCGAGCGGCGCGGGCTGTCCCGTGCTCTCTCCGTCATCATCGTCATCCTCGCGCTCATCGTCGTCGTCGGATTGATCCTCTGGATGGTGCTCCCGATCGTCATCGATCAGATCTCGAGCTTCGTCCGCTCCGTGCCCTCGATGATCCAGGAGTTCACCCGGAGCGACATCTACGCGACGCTCGACGAGCAGTTCGGCGATCAGTTCCAGGATCTCGTCGCCGACGTGCAGGCGTTCCTCACCGACCCGGGCAACATCGCGGCCATCGGCGGGGGCGCGCTGAAGATCGGCGCGGGCATCGCCACCGGCATCTCGGGCGCGATCATCGTGCTGGTCCTCACGCTCTACTTCATCGCCACCCTGCCCGCGATCAAGACCGGGCTCCTCCGCCTCGCGCCGGCCCGCGAGCGCGAACGCGCGGGTGACATCACCGATCAGATCACGGACTCGGTCGGCGGATACGTCATGGGCATGGTCGTGCTGGCGTTCTGCAACGCTCTGCTCGCGTTCCTGCTCTACCTGTTCCTCGATCTCCCGTTCCCGCCGCTGATGGCCACCGTGGCGTTCTGCATCACGCTCATCCCGCTCGTCGGATCCGTGATCTTCTGGATCATCGGCACGAGCCTCGCCCTGTTCACCAACCCGATCGCCGCCCTCGTCTTCGCCGTCGTCTACCTCGTCTACATGCAGATCGAGGCCTACGTCATCACCCCGCGCGTGATGAACAAGGCGGTCGCGGTGCCGGGCGCGCTCGTCGTGATCGGTGCTCTGGCCGGAGGCACGCTCCTCGGTCTGCTCGGCGCCCTCGTGGCGGTGCCGGTCGCGGCATCCATCCTCATCATCATCAAACAGGTGCTCGTCCCCCGACAGGATGCGCGCGTCTGAGGCCCCTTGACCTCTGAGGCGCTGAGACGCAGAAGTGCCCGGACCCTGAGGGGCCCGGGCACTTCGTCGAGACGACTCGCGATCAGACGAGCTCGTTGTCCTCGAGCCACTTCGTCGCGATGTCCTCCGGCGACTGCTGCTCGACCGTGCTGAGCACGTTGAGCGAGACCAGCTCCTCGGCGGTCAGCTTCGCGCTGATCGCGTTGAGCACGTCGGAGACGTCTTCAGCGATGTCGCTGGAGACGATCGGCACGACGTTCGAGGAGATGATCAGGTTCTCCGGGTCCTCCAGAGCGACGATCTCCTCGGTCTCGAACGCGGGGTCGGCGGTGTAGATGTCGGCCACCTGGATCTGACCGGCGAGCAGCGACTCGAGCGTGGTCGGGCCGGTGGCCGAGAACGCCAGGTCGACGCCGTAGACCTCCTTGGCGGCCGCGGGGCTGTACGGACGCTGCTCGAACTCCGGAGCCGCGCCGATCGTGACCGGGGTGCTCACCTTGGAGAGGTCGCCGATCGTCGTCAGGTCGTTCTCCTCGGCGAAACTCTTGAGCACCGTGTAGGAGTCCTGGTCCGACGCCTCGGCGAAGTCGAGGGCCGTCAGGCCCTCGGGCAGGGCGTCCTGCAGAGCCGCGTAGACGTCATCGGGGCTGGTGACGTCGACCTCGTCCTCCGAGATGTACTCGAGCAGGCTGCCCGTGTACTCGGGGAAGACGTTGATCTCACCCGACTCGACGTCGGGCATGTACGCATCGCGCTGCCCGATGCTGAACTGGCGGTCGACGGTGAAGTCGGCCGCCTCGAGCGCCTGAGCGTAGATCTCGGCGATGATCTCGTTGGAGTAGTACGCCTGCGAGCCGACGACGATCGTGCTGCTGTCGCCGGACGATTCGCCGGAGTCGGCCGGCTCGCCGAGCGACTCGCTCGATCCGCAGGCCGTCAGGGCGAGTGCCGCGGCGGCGACAAGGCCGACGGCGGCGACGGAGCGCTTGCCTCGTGCTGTGAACATGACTTCCTCTTCTCTGGAACTGCTGTGTGGGACGACTCGGAGTGCGGGGGATCAGGCCGGTGCGGGCGCCGGGTTCGACGCTGTCGGCGCTGTCGCGGAAGCGGACTCGCGGGGGCGGCGGCGCGATGGGCGACCGGTGCGCAGGCCCGCGGGGACGGCGGCGTGCTGTGCGGCGGCGAGGAGCAGGTCGACGATGAGGGCGAGGACGGCCACGAGGATCGCACCCGCGAGCACCTGGTCGAACCTCTGCAGGGGGATCCCCTGGAGGATCGGGTACCCCAGGCCTCCGAGGCCGATGTACGCCGCGATCGTGACCGTCGCGATGACCTGCAGGAGCGCCGAACGGATGCCGCCGACGAGCAACGGGAGTCCGAGGGGCACCTCGACCTTCCAGAACACCTGCCAGCCCGTCATGCCCATCGCCTTGGCCGCGTCGAGCACGCGGCGGTCGATGGCCTCGAGGCCGGTGTACGCGCCGGCGAGCAGCGACGGGATCGCGAGGAGCACGAACGTCGTGATCGCCGCCTCGGGAACCCGGAGGACGCCCAGCAGCAGCACGAGCAGGATCATGAGGCCGAAGGCCGGGATGGCACGCGCCGCACCGGAGACCGCCACCGCGATCTCACGTCCCTTGCCCGTGTGGCCGATCAGCCACCCCAGCGGCACGGCGATGAGGGCGGCGATCAGCACCGAGACGGCGGTGAGGGTCAGGTGCTCGCCCAGGAGCTTCGGCAGCGCGTAGTTGCCCGTCCACTGCTCGGGCGCGACCATCCAGGCGAGGGCGTCGAGGAAGAGGTTCATGCGGGTGCCCCCACGGCGATCGCACGGGCGGCCGTCGACTTCGAGGCCGCCTTGGTCCACGGCATGAGAGCGCGGCCCACGAGCAGGAGGATCAGGTCGATGATGAGGGCGATGACGACGACCGCGACGACACCCGCGAACACCTCGGCGATGATGCGACGATCGAGGCCGTTGGTGAAGAGGTAGCCGAGGTTGGAGACGCCGATCAGGATGCCGACCGTCGCGAGTGAGATCGTGCTGACCGCCGTGACACGGAGACCCGCGAGGATCACCGGCCCCGCGAGCGGGAACTCGACCGCCCAGAACCGCCGGAACGACCCGAAGCCGGTGGCGGTGGCCGCCTGGCGCACGTCGTCGTCGACCGAGTCGAGTCCGTCGGAGACCGCGCGGACGAGGATCGCGATCGCGTAGATCGTCAGCGCGATGATGAGGTTCTGCGGGCTGCGTGCCGAGTACCCGGCGACGGACGGGAGCAGGATCAGCAGCGCGAGCGAGGGGATCGTGTAGAGGAGCCCCGTGAGCACGATGATCGGGCCGCGGACGAGACGGAACCGCCAGGCGACCCATCCGAGCGGGAGCGACAGCACGAAGCCGAGCACGATCGGGATTGCGCTCTGCTGAAGGTGCACCAGGGTCAGACCGAGGATCAGATCCAGGTTGTCGGAGACCCAGCTCACGTGAGACCGCCCTGCACAGCACCCAGCGCTGCGGCATCCGGACCCGCCAGGGGCCCGTCGGACCGCTCGACATCCGCGACGATCGCGCCCTGCGTGCGCCCCTCGGAGTCGACGACGACGGTGCCCTGCGGGGTCTTCTTCAGGTGCAGCGCCCTGCGGCCTCGGTCGGCACCGATGAATGACGCCACGAAGTCATCGGCAGGGCTCTCGATGATCTCGCTGGGACTGCCGACCTGCACGATCCGGGCACCCTTATCGAGGATCACCACCTGATCGCCGAGAAGGAACGCCTCATCGATGTCGTGCGTGACGAACACGACCGTCTTGTCGAGCTCTCGCTGCAGGCGGAGCGTCTCCACCTGCAGGTCGGCGCGCACGATCGGGTCGACGGCTCCGAACGGCTCGTCCATGAGGAGAATGTTCGGGTCGGCCGCCAGGCCGCGTGCGACTCCGACGCGCTGCTGCTGCCCGCCGGACAGCTGGCTCGGGTACCGGTCGGCGAGCGACTGGTCGAGTCCGACGGTGTCGAGGAGCGTGCGTGCGCGCTGGTGGGCGTCGGCCTTCTTGACCCCGGTGAGGCGGAGAACGGTGGAGACGTTGTCGATCACCGTGAAGTGCGGCATGAGGCCGGAGTTCTGCATCACGTAGCCGATGCGGCGGCGGAGCTGCACCGGGTCTCCGGCGAGGACGTTCTCGCCGTCGATCTCGATGTCCCCGGAGGTCGGCTCGACCATCCGGTTGATCATGCGCAGAAGAGTGGTCTTCCCGCAGCCGGAGGAGCCGACGAAGACCGTGGTCTTGCGAGACGGGAGCACCAGGCTGAAGTCGTTCACGGCGAGCGTGCCGTCGGGGAATCGCTTGGTGACGTTACGGAATTCGATCATGGCTGTTCTCCAGGCATTCGATCGACGAGACGGGCATCGGCGCCCCGGCGCCGCCAGACGGAGCTCACTGCTCGATCTCGACGCCCGGTGCGAAGGCGACGTACCCCGAGAAGTCCTTGCCCACGCGGTCGAACGCGCTCGGATACGGGTTCGGATACGACCAGGCGAGGTCCTTATGGACACCTCCTCCGGCGTTCACGGAGTAGTACTGGCACACGCCCTTCCACGGACACGTGTACGGCGTGGGGCTCTCGACCAGCGCTCCCTCCGCGACGGATGCCGGCGGGAAGTACCAGTTGCCCTCGATCTTGATGAGATCCTTCTCATCGGCTTCGGCGATGACGGTTCCTGCGAGTACAGCCTTCATGGTCCTGCCTCCTCGGATGTGGGTTCGAGCGTATAAGAGGTGTGCGACATCCGTCTCGAGCTTCCGCTCTCGGACGTCAACAGCGGAAACAATCGGGTCGCGGGCGCGCCCGGCGTGCCCTTCTCCGTCTGTTCGGAGCGGTGGCGGGATCGGATGGGAGAGACCGTCACGCGGAATCCCGCCCGTAGCCCTCGAGCAGTCGCAGCCAGACCTCGCTCACGGTCGGATACGCCGGAACGGCGTGCCACAGCCGGGCGATCGGCACCTCGCCGACGATCGCGACCGTGGCCGTCTGCACGAGCTCGGCGACCTCGGGACCGACGAAGGTCGCGCCGATGATCACGTCGCGCTCCGTGTCGATCACGAGCCGCGCCTGTCCTTCGAAGCCATCCTCGTACAGGCTCGCGCCGGCGACCGATCCGAGGTCGTAGTCGACGACCTCGACCTCGTGGCCGGCCTCGCGCGCCTGCGACTCGGAGAGCCCCACCGAGGCCACCTCGGGGAACGAGAAGGTCACCTGCGGCACCGCCGCGTGATCGGCGGTCGCGACATGACGCCCCCACGGAGCATCGTCGACGGCATCGCCCTTCGCGCGGGCGACGATCACGTCGCCGACCGCCCGTGCCTGGTACTTGCCCTGGTGGGTCAGCAGCACCCGGCCGTTCACATCGCCGACGGCGTACAGCCAGTCGGATCCGGGGACACGCAGGGTGTCGTCGACCTGGATCCAGCGACCCGGCTCGAGGCCGACGACGTCGAGGCCGATGTCGCCGCTGCGCGGCGAGCGCCCCGTGGCCGCCAGGACCTCGGATGCCGTCACGGTCGAGCCGTCGGAGAGCACGATCTCGACGCCTTCGGAGGTGCGGGTCACGCTCGTCGTGCCGGTGTCCGTGCGCACGTCGACGCCGAGTTCCTCGAGACCCGCCGTCACACGCTCGCCGGCGAAGGGCTCCATGGTGCCGAGCAGCCCGCTGCGTGCGATCAGGGTGACCGTCGCACCCAGCGCCGCATAGGCGGTCGCCATCTCGACCGCGACGACACCGCCGCCGATGACCGCCAGCGAATCGGGCAGCTCCTCGGCGCTCGTCGCCTCGCGGCTGGTCCACGGCGACGCCTCGCGAAGGCCGTCGATCGGCGGGATGACGGCATCCGACCCCGTGCTGATCGCGACGGCATGACGGGCGCGGAGCACGCGCGTGCCGCCGTCGGCATCCGTCACGGTGACCTCCCGCTCGCCGGTCAGGCGTCCGTGGCCGCGGGCGAGATCGATCCCGGCCGAGTCGAGCCACTTCACCTGTCCGTCGTCCGACCAGTTGCTCGTGAACGAGTCGCGCCGGTCGAAGACCGCGCGCACGTCGAGCTTTCCGGTGACAGCCTCCTTGGCGCCGGCCACGTGCTGCGCCGCCCGCAGGGCCTGCGCCGAGCGGAGCAGCGCCTTCGACGGCATGCACGCCCAGTACGAGCACTCACCGCCCACGAGCTCGCTCTCCACGATGATCGCGGTCAGTCCGCCCTGGACGGCGCGGTCTGCGACGTTCTCGCCGACCGGACCTCCGCCCAGCACGATCAGGTCGTATTCGTCGGTTCTGTCAGCACTCATGCGTCGCACCTCTCCGTCACCCAGTCTTGCCTATGACCAACGCCGAGTCACGGGTGTGTTGTTCCGCGGGCGCGCGGCCCGGGCGGGTCGGTCGCCCGCTCCGGAGAGCCGACGCGAGGAAGCCGGAAGCCGGCCGATCGGGCCGGGCCGCGGCATTCCCGGGAGCCGCGGCAGGCGCGGCGCCCGTGCACAACTCAGCAAGAACGGGCCGTTCCGGCCCGGAACGCCGCCGATCCGGCCGGTCCCGGCCATCCGTGCTGAATTGTGCACACCAGCCGGCGCACACCGGAAGGCCAGCCCGCGTCAGCGCACGGGCAGGAAGTGCGTCGGCGTCGGCGCCGGGGCCTGATGACGGATGCCGAGCGGAGCGCCCGTGCGCTCATCGAGGTCGAGCAGGGCGATCGTGTCTGAACGCTGCCCCGCGACGAGCATCTTGCCCTCGTGCACGAGGTGATGACGCGGCCAGTCCACGCCCGAGTCGGCCAGCGCGAACGGCTCGAGGCTCTCGCCCGCGCCGCGCACCCGCAGGGCGGCGATCGTGTTGCTGCCGCGCAGCGCCGTATAGAGGAACTGTCCGTCGCGACTGCGCGCGAGCTCGGCCGGGAAGTCCGTGCCGACCTCGGCGATGGGGCTCGACAGCACCGATGACACGATCGCCCAGGTGCCGTCACGGCCCGCCGCGAGCGTGAACACCTCGCACGAGTACTCGGTGACGACGTGCAGATGCCCGCTCGGGTGCACGACCATATGCCGGGGGCCGGTGCCCTGCGGCAGCACGACCTCGTGATCGAGCGCGAGGCCCGACGCGCCGGGTCGCCAGATCCGCACGAGGTCGAATCCCAGGTCGGTCGTCGCGATGCGTCCGTCGCGCAGGAACGCGGCGGCGTGCGCGTGCGAGACGCGCTCGGCGTCGGAGGATGCGCGCGACGTGGCCCACGGATCGGATGCCGCGGCGGCGACGCCCGCCGGGGCCGACGTCTCGAGCGGCTCTCCGAGGAGCGCCGCGCGCAGATCGGCCGCCTTGTTCACGGCGTCCGGGATCAGACGCCCTTCGGAGTCGATGCCGATGCGCACGACCCGGCCGTCGCCGTAGCAGCTCGCGACGAGGAAGTCGCCGCGCGGCGAGACCGCGACGTGACAGACCGAGTCCCCCGCCTCGACGGGTTCGCCGAGGGGCCGCAGCGTCGATTCGCCGGTGCGCACGAACGCCTGCACCGCGGCATCCCCCTCCAACGCCGCGTAGACGACGTCGAGGGTCGGATGCTGCGCCAGCCAGGAGGGTGAAGGGGTCTGCGTCACGGCGCCCCGGTACGAGAGCGCCGTCGCCGCGGTCTCGTCACCCGAGAGCAGGCCGATGCCGTCGGCGGATCCGTCCATCGCGGCACCGTAGCCGCCGAGCCAGAAACGGGTCACGTGCTCAGTCGACGAGGTCGTGGCGAACGACGACCTGGTCGCGCTCGGGGCCGACGCCGATCACGGAGATCCGCGTGTTGCTCATCGACTCGAGTGCGAGCACGTAGTCCTGTGCGTTCTTCGGCAGATCGTCGAAGGTGCGTGCCGTCGAGATGTCCTCCGACCAGCCGGGGAGGTACTCGAGGATCGGCGTCGCGTGATGGAAGTCCGTCTGGTTGACCGGCACCTCGTCGAAGCGCTCGCCGTCGACGTCGTAGGCCACGCAGACCGGGATCCGCTCGAGGCCGGTGAGGATGTCGAGCTTCGTCAGCACCAGGTCGGTGATGCCGTTGACGCGGGTCGCGTAGCGCGTGATCGGAGCGTCGTACCAGCCGACGCGACGCGGACGACCGGTGGTGGTGCCGAACTCGAAGCCGCGCGAGCGCAGCCATTCGCCGTTCTCGTCGAAGAGCTCGGTCGGGAAGGGACCGGAGCCGACGCGGGTCGTGTACGCCTTGACGATGCCGACGATGCGGTCGAGCGCTCCGGGTCCGACGCCCGAACCGGATGCCGCGCCGGCGGCCGTCGCGGTCGACGACGTGACGAACGGGTAGGTGCCGTGGTCGATGTCGAGCATGGTCGCCTGACCGCCCTCGAACACGACGACCTCTCCTCGATCGAGCGCCTCGGAGATCAGGTAGCCCGTGTCGGCGACCATCGGACGCAGGCGCTCGGCGTACGAGAGCAGCTCCTCGACGATCTCGTCGACGGTGACCGCGCGACGGTTGAAGACCTTCACGAGCAGGTGGTTCTTCTGGTCGAGAGCGCCCTCGACCTTCTGGCGCAGGATGTTCTCGTCGAAGAGGTCCTGCACGCGGATGCCGACGCGGTTGATCTTGTCGGCGTAGGCCGGTCCGATGCCGCGGCCGGTGGTGCCGATGTTGCGCTTGCCGAGGAAGCGCTCGGTGACCTTGTCGAGGGTGCGGTGGTACTGGGTGATGATGTGCGCGTTGGCGCTGACCTTGAGCCGGGAGACGTCGATGCCGCGGGCGCCGAGTGCTTCGAGCTCGTGGAACAGCACCTCGAGGTCGACCACGACGCCGTTGCCGATGACCGGGGTCACACCGGGAGAAAGGATGCCGGAAGGCAGCAGGTGCAGGGCGTACTTCTCGTTGCCGACCACGACGGTGTGACCGGCGTTGTTGCCGCCGTTGAACTTCACGACCCAGTCGGTGCGCTCGCCGAGCAGGTCGGTGGCCTTGCCCTTGCCCTCATCGCCCCACTGGACGCCGACGATAACGATTCCTGGCATGGGTATCCCCCTTGCTTCCGCCGGGATTGCACCGGCTGATGAGCTGGCCCTTGTCGGGCCACACCATCCTATCGAAGGGGTGTTTCCGCACCGTTTCGGTCGCTCCCGCGCCTCTCCTGGGGGGCGGATGCGACGGACCGACGGATGCTGGCCGGATTACGACGGATGCTGGCGCTTGCGCGCATCGACGGATGTCGGTGGCAGGTGCCACGATCGGAGGATGCCGGACACGACTCCCCGAGACACCGCCGCGCTCGTGGCGCCTGCGACGAAGAAGCAGGCGCCGTTCGTGCTCGTCGCGGCCCTCGTGACGGTCGTGCTGTGGGCGTCGGCGTTCATCGGCATCCGAGGAGCCGGACCGCACTTCGACCCCGGCGCACTCGCGTTGCTGCGGATGGCGGTCGGCAGCGCCGTGCTCGCGATCATCGCGGTGCGTCACGGCATCCGTCTTCCCGAGCGTCGACACTGGTGGCTCGTTGCGGTGTGGGGCGTCGGCTGGTTCTGCGTCTACAATCTCGCACTCAACGCCGCCGAGCGCACGCTCGATGCGGGCACGGCGGCGATGGTCGTCAACCTTGCACCGCTCATGGTCGTGATCTTCAGCGGTCTGTTCCTGCGCGAGGGGTTCCCCAAGCCGCTGATCATCGGAGCGCCGATCGCGTTTCTCGGCGTGGTGCTGATCGGCATGAACTCGTCGACCAGCGAGGGCCCCGACATCACGGGTCTGCTGCTCGCCCTGCTCGCCGCCATCATGTACGCGGGGTGCACGCTGCTGCAGAAGCACCTGCTCAGTGCGGGTTCCGATGCGACCACGCTGACGTTCCTCGGTGCGCTCGCGGGCACGGTCGCCCTGCTCCCCTGGGTGGGCAGCCTGATCGGGGCGCTGCAGACGGCTCCGCTCGACTCGACCCTGTGGGTGGTCTACCTCGGCATCTTCCCGACCGCCGTCGCGTTCACGACCTGGGCGTACGTCCTGCAGCGCAGCACCGCGGGCCAGACCTCGGCGACCACCTACGTCGTCCCGGCGCTCGCGATCCTCATGTCCTGGGCGATCCTCGGCGAGATGCCCACTCCGCTGATGTTCGTCGGTGGCGCGCTCTGCCTTCTCGGCGTCCTCGTCACCCGGATGCGCTGGGGCCGCCGAACCGCGTGACATACCGGCATTGCGGTCTAGCGTCGGAACGCGTACTGACCGATAAGGTGTGCGCGGAGGCGATATGACGACCTGGTGGCCCTACGCGCGACTGGCAGCGGCCGCACTCGGCATCGCTGCGATCATCGCCCAGCTCGCGCGCAGCGTCGAGAACGCTCTCGCCGCCACCACCGAGTGGGGTCAGCACCTGCCGACGGTCGCCGCGAACTTCCTCAGCTTCTTCACGATCCTGTCGAACCTGCTCGCCGCCATCGTGCTGATCATCGCCGCGGTCTGGGCCCTGCGCCACCGTGGCGATCACGAGCCGGAGCCGAGCTGGCTCGCGGTGCTCCTCGTGTGCGTGAGCACCTACATGATCGTCACCGGCATCGTCTACAACACCCTGCTGCGCGGAGTCGAGCTGCCCCAGGGCGTCACGGTCCCGTGGTCGAACGAGGTGCTGCACGTGGTCTTCCCGCTGTTCCTGCTCGTCGACCTGCTGTGTGCCCCGCGGCGGCGCGCGCTCGGCTGGCGTGCCGTGGCGATGGCGACGATCTTCCCCATCGTGTGGGTCGTCTACACGATGATCCGGGCCGACCTGATCATCGCCCCCGCCACCGGCGAGGCCTGGTGGTATCCGTACCCGTTCCTCAACCCGCACATGATCCCCGGCGGCTATCTCGGCGTCACCGGGTACATCATCGGCATCGCGATCGCGATCATCGGCGTCGCGACGCTGGTCGTGTGGGTCGGCCGCCGGCGCGGCATCCGCTCGACCTGATCCCACTCCTCCTCCCCAGCGGATGCAGGGGAGAACGCCCGGGGCGGCAGAGGCGGATGCGGTTACGCTGGACGACGGGGGGAACATCGCCGCGTCCCCGACGGGAACGAGGAGAGACACTGATGACCGAGCCGTATGCCGCCGGCCCCTCCGCAGGTCCGGTGCCGCCCCCGCCCGCGCCACCGGCCCCCTCGGCGGCGAGCGCGCCCCCGGCACAGAGCGGCCGCCGCACGGAGGCTCCGTCAGACTCCGAGCTGCGCCGCGCGAGCGCGGTGCTGAAGACGGTCTCCGACGCGTACTCCGCGAAGATGGTCGGCCAGGAGCGGCTGCGCATGAGCCTGCTCATCTCGCTGATCGCGGGCGGGCACATCCTGCTCGAGAGCGTCCCGGGGCTCGCGAAGACCACCGCCGCGAGCACCCTCGCCGACACGGTGAAGGCGCAGTTCAAGCGCATCCAGTGCACCCCCGACCTCCTGCCCAGCGACATCACCGGCAACCAGATCTACGACGCGGCGACCGGGTCCTTCCGCACGGTGCTGGGTCCGGTGCACGCGAACTTCGTGCTGCTCGACGAGATCAACCGCTCGAGCGCGAAGACCCAGAGCGCCATGCTCGAGGCGATGCAGGAGCACCAGACCACCATCGGCGGCGAGATCCACCACCTGCCGAAGCCGTTCCTCGTGATCGCGACGCAGAACCCCATCGAGCAGGAGGGCACGTACGAGCTGCCCGAGGCGCAGATGGATCGCTTCCTCCTCAAGGAGATCGTGGAGTATCCGAGCCCCGCCGAGGAGTTCGAGATCCTCGGGCGCATCGACTCGGGTGTGCTCGATCCCGACCGCCACGTCTCGAGCGCCATCACTCTCGACGACGTGCACATGCTGCAGGACGTCGCGAGCCGCATCTACGTCGATCCGGCGATCCGCAACTACATCGTCTCGATCGCGTACGTCACGAGGAACCCCGCGCCGTACATCGGCGAGGAGCGCGCCCGCTACATCAAGTACGGCGCGAGCCCCCGCGCGAGCATCGCGTTCCTGCAGGCGTCGCGCGCGCTCGCGCTGCTGAACGGTCGCAGCCACGTGCTCCCTGAGGACATCAGGGCGCTCCGCCACCTCGTGCTGCGGCACCGTGTGCTGCTGACGTTCGAGGCCGATGCCGAGGGCATCCGCAGCGAGGAGATCATCGATGAGATCTTCGCCTCCGTCCCCACACCCTGACTGACCCTGCCATGCCCAGCCTGATCACCCAGGTGAAGAGCAAGCTCTTCATCCACTCGTCGCGCACGTCGCTGCACGCGCTCGACGGCGCGTACGCGTCGCTGCTGCACGGCCGCAGCCTCGACTTCGAGGACCTGCGCAAGTACGAGTACGGCGATCAGGTGCGCGACATCGACTGGCGTGCGACGGCGCGACTGGGAACTCCGCTGGTGAAGCGGCACCGGGCGATGCGGATGCACACGATCCTGTTCGTCGTGGACACCGGGCGATCGATGGCCGCGCTCGCGCACGACGAGAGGTCGAAGAAGGACCTCGCGATCCTCGCGACCGGGGTGCTGGGCGTCCTCGCCCTCCGGCACGGCGACGACTTCAGCGTCGTGTACGGCGACGCCGATCGGGTGCGCCGCCGAGCGCCCGGCCGCAGCGAGGGCGCGCTCGAGCACGCCCTGCGCACGATCGACCAGGCGATCGACGCCAGCACCGCCCCGAGCGACCGCGATGCGCTGCTCTCGTTCGTCACCCGCACGATCTCGCGGCGGATGATCGTCGTCGTCATCAGCGACGAGGCACCGGTCACGGCCGGGACCGAGCGGATGCTGCGCCGGCTGCGCGTGCAGCACGACGTCCTGTGGCTGACCGTGCGCGATGCAGACCCCGTGCTCGACCACAGCACCGCGACGGTCCGTGCCGACGTCGACAGCATGTGGGAGGTGCCGGACTTCGTGCAGGGCGACCTCGACATCGTCCGCGAGCTCACGGCCCAGACCGAGGCGGACGCCGCGCATCTCGCAGAGGTGCTCAAGCGACTGGAGATCAGCCACAGCGTCCTCTCCGGTCAGGACGACGCGGTGACGCAGCTGCTGAAGCTCCTCGCCTCCCGCCGGTACGGTGGCGCGACCTCGGCGTCCGCCGCCGGTGGGTCGCCGAGCCCGTCGAAGGGTCGGAGGTCGGATGCCCGGCTCTGACGAGCTCTATCCTCCGGCGCAGTACGGGTGGGGCTGGATCCTCCTCGCCATCGGCATCCTGCTGCTGCTGATCGTCGCCGCCTGGATGGTGGTGCTGCTGACCCGCCCCCGCCGTGATCTCACGCTCACCGGGCAGACCCAGGGACCCGTGCTCCAGACGATGGACGTGCTGTCGCAGCTGCGGGTCGAGTACATGGAGCGGATCCAGCGCATCGAGGACGACTATCGCGGCCGCACGCTCTCGGCGCGTCAGGCCAACCTCGAGCTGAGCCGGGTCGTGCGCACGTTCGTCAACGAGTACAGCGGCCTCGAGGCCCCGGTGCTGGCGCTCGACGACCTCGTGGCCCGGGGAGTGCATCCCGCGCTCATCGACGCCGTGCACCGCCACTACTACCCCAGCATCTTCCGCCAAGGCCCCGCGATCGACCCGGTCGCGGGCGCCGAGGCCGCGAGAACGGTGGTGCGCACATGGCACTAGCGAACGGGTGGATCCTCCTCATCGCCGCCGCTGTCGTGGTCATCGCGATCACGCTCGGCGTCGTCCTCGGGCTCCGTCGAACCGGCCGCACCGAGGCGCACGAGCGCGCCCGCATCGCGCGTGCCGAGCGACTCCGCGCCCTGCCGACCTTCCGTCACGCGCTGAATCGGCGCGTGCTCGCCCTCTCGGCCGTCCTGCTGCTCGGCGTGCTCGCGACGCTGGCGGCGGGAGTCGTCGCCGCGCGCCCCATGTCGTCGCAGACGATCCAGCCCGTGAACACGAGCCGCGACATCATGCTGTGCCTCGACGTGTCCGGCTCGATGAGCGAGGTCGACGTCGAGATCCTCACGGTGTTCGAGGAGCTGCTCGAGGACTTCGAAGGGGAGCGGATCGGGCTGACGATCTTCAACAGCTCCCCGGTGCAGATCTTCCCGCTGACTGACGACTACGACTTCATCCGCGGTCACCTGCAGAGCATCCGCGAGAGCTTCCTCCTGAACGAGCAGGTCCCCGAGCACTGGGTGGGCACGCTCAACGGCAACGGCGCCTCGCTGATCGGCGACGGCCTCGCGGCCTGCGCGATGGCGTTCGACCACCCCGACGACGAGCGCTCGCGATCGATCATCTTCGCGACCGACAACGAGATCAACGGCGCCTCCATCGTCACACTGCCCGAAGCCGCCGCCTACGCGAAGTCGGTGGGGGTCCGCGTCTTCGCACTCAACCCCGTGCAGGGCAAGGACGCCGAGGTGAGCGCCGAACTCTCGCAGGCGGCCGAGACCACGGGCGGAACCGCCTACGGTCTGCGCGACACGACGACGGTCGCCGACATCGTGACGCAGGTGCAGGAGCAGGAGGCGACGGAGCTCAAGGGGCAGGCCCAGGTGGTCTGGACCGACGATCCGAACCTGTGGATCGTCGTGCTCCTCGTCTCGACGCTGACGTTCATCGTCGTGCTCTGGAGGGTGAGACTGTGATCTTCCAGCCCGTGCTCAACGTGTTCCTCCTGCTGCTCCTCTGTGCGCCGGTGGCGGCGATCGCTGTCCTCGCGCTGGTGAAGGCGCGGGGCCGCGCACGGGCGCTGTGGGTCATGCGTCTCGTGATGCTGCTCGCGTGCTTCACGATGCTCCTGCGCCCGGGCATCCCCGGCGGGGCGACCGAGACCCTCGCGACGGACACCGACATCGTGCTCGTCGTCGACACGACGGCCAGCATCGTCGCAGAGGACTGGAACGGCGAAGAGCCGCGCCTCGACGGTGTGCGCGCCGATGTGCAGGGGATCGTCGACCGGTATCCGGGTGCCCGATTCGCGCTGATCACCTTCGACGCCACCGCGGATCTGCGGATGCCGCTGACCACCGACACGACGTCGTTGATCTCGTCGCTCGAGGTGCTGCGCCCCGAGGTGACGAGCCAGTCGCGGGGAAGCTCGATCGGTATCGCGGCTCCGCTGCTGGCTGAGACCCTGACGAATGCTGCGGCGAACTCGGACGACCGCTCGCGCATGGTGTTCTACTTCGGAGACGGCGAGCAGACCGCGAGCTCCCCGCCCGAGCCCTTCGACGGGAGCGCGAGCCTGACCGACGCGGGCGCCGTGTTCGGATACGGCACCGCCGAGGGCGGCCCGATGAAGCTGACGACCGGCTCCGTCGATCCGTCAGACGGCGGCGGCTACATCGAGTATCAGGGCGCCGAGGCGCTGTCGGTCATCGACGAGCCGAACCTCGAGGCGATCGCCGCAGACCTGGGCGTCGAGTACCAGCATCGCACCGCGGATGCCGAGCCGACGCTGCCGGAGGCGCCGTCGACGACCGTCGGCTATGCGGAGTCGGGGTCGGTGGGCACGGTCACCGAGCTGTACTGGATCGCTGCGCTCGTCGTCGTCGCGCTGCTCGGCGTCGAGCTCGCGCGGGCGAGCATGCTCGTGGCCAGGTTGCGTCATCTGCGGGCACCGCGTGTCGACTCGGTCGCCGGCGCGTCGTCGCCCGACGACAGGAAGGGCCGTGCCAGGAAGAGATCCTCGCGCCGCTCGGCGCCGACCGAGGGAGGTGCCGCATGACCGACGTGCGCACCGCAGACGATGTGACGGCCGCCGCGACCGCGCTGATCGCGTCGAACCGCCGCCGACGCCGCATCCGCCGCTGGATCGCGATCGCGACCCTCCCGCTCACCCTCGCCGCCCTCCTGTTCGTCGGCAAGCTGCTGAGCATGTACGCCTACGCGCACCAGTCGATCACGGCATACGTCGCCGACGACTACGCGGGTTCTGAGGCGTCGGCCCGCGGCCAGGAGTTCCTGAACTGGTTCGAGCCGTACAAGGCGCCCTTCAACGTCGGCACCGCCCTCGCCGGGGCCGAGAAGCTGCCCGAGGCTCGCGCGAAGCTCGAGGAGTCGCTGGGTCTCGCGACCGGCCTCGAGGTGTGCGGTGTGCGCATCAACCTCGCGCTCGTGATCGAGCGGATGGGCGACTCCGCCCGCAGCGACGGCGACGGACCGGCCGCCGCCGAGCTGTACGGCGAGGCGCTGACGATCACGACCGAGATGCCGGAGGAGTGCGACAGCGAGGAGGCGCAGGAGCAGTCCTCCGACCCCGAGCGCGACATGCAGCAGAGCCGCGAGGACCTCGAGGACCGCCTCAAGCAGAAGCAGCAGCAGGAGCAGGCGCCTCCGCAGGAGCAGGAGCCTGAGCAGCCGCAGGAGGAGGAGCCCCAGCCGTCGGACGACCAGCTGGAAGACCTCAAGGAGCAGCTCGAACAGGGCACCCAGGAGCGCGATCAGCAGCAGGACGACGACGGCGGCGGGTCGGGAACGGACAAGCCATGGTGATGGACCACGAGAAGCAGCGGGCCCGCTACGTCGCGGGCTCCGAGGGCGCTCCGCCCGTGCCGCCTCCCGGCGGCTACCGGAACGCGCGACGACAGGCCGGACCCGTCGTCTCGCCGCCGACGCTCCCGGGCGCGGTCGCCACCGTGACGCAGGAGGACGCGAGGAAGCCGGCGAACGCGCTCGGCTGGATCGCCCTCGTCACCGGCATCCTCTTCGCCGTCATCCTTCTCGTCACCCTCGCCGTCGGCGGCACGGACATCCTGTACGGCGTCACGATGCTCGCCCTCCAGCTCGTGGTGGTGGCGGTGATCGTCGGGTCTCTGTTCTCTCCGCGCGCCCGTCTGCTGGGTGCGATCGCCCTGGCCGTCACGCTCGTGTTCAACGTCGCGACGGTCGGAGGGATCGGCGCGCTGCAGACCTCCGCCTCGGGCGCGTACGACGGCATGAAGACGGAGGAGCAGAAGCACGAGGAGGCGTACCCCGGCATCAAGGACACCGACCCGCAGGATGCTCTGACGCAGCAGTCCCTCGAAGAGGTGCGCGCAGCGTCGGAGGAGCTGTTCGCCGACGTCCGCGCGCGCGTCACCGAGGAGTTCGGGTACGAGTGGGTGCCGGTCGGCGACGAGGACCTCCGCCCGGAGCGCAACGGGTTCGGCGGCGAGTCGATGCTCATCGAGTACACGTCCGCCGGCTGGGCGACCACCGAGCCGATCCAGGACTACTCCGTCAAGCTCGAGGTGATGGACGTGATCGACTCCGTCATCGCCGAGCACGGGATGTCGTACCTCTACTCGTTCAATGACGAGTACTCGGGCATGGATCCCACGCTGATCGCGAAGCTGTACGGCAGTGCCGACCCGCGCGAGCAGCACACCTGGGAGTACTACGCGGAGAACTACCCCGAGCCCATGCGGTTCTATGCCAACATCTTCGACCTCTCGAACGACCCGACCGGCGACTTCCTGAAGGCTCGGGAGGCGCAGAGCGCCCGCACGGGCGAGCCGCTGGAAGGGCTGCAGATCGTCGTCATCGCGAGCGCCCTGCTCAGCGACGCCGACCGCGCCGAATACGAGGAGCGGCTGCAGGAGTACCCCGGATTCTTCTGATCGCCCCGATCCCGGGGCGCTCAGCGCGCGAGGGTGAAGAGCATCCTCGCCAGCGCGTAGCGGGTGCGTCCGCGCGGGGTCCTCACGTCGTAGCCGAGCACGACCTGCAGCGCCGTCAGCCGGTCCTGAACGCTGGAGTGGTGTCTGCCGAGACGCAGTGCCGCGGCCCTGACGCTCTGCTCCTCGGCGATGGCATCGAGGAGCGCGAGGCTGCGCACGTCCAGGCCGGCGAGGGCCGCCGCATCGGGGTGCACCGGGCCCGCCTCCGCCGCCTGGGCCACGAGCAGCGCGGCTCCGAGATCGGCGGCCGCGACGGTCGGGTCGACATCGGTCGTCAGACGCACGGCGACCAGCGCCGCCGACCAGGACCGCGGGAGGTCACGCACGGTCCCGGCGAGGCCGACCCCCAGACGCTGATCGGTCGTCGACGGCCAGGCGTCCCCGGCGTCCCCCGACGCGTCGATGATCGTCGCGCGCGTGAGCCCGTGCCGCGTCGCGACGACAGCAGACGGATGCTGCGGCAGCGGCGCCGGATCCGGCAGGGAGGCGATGACGGCGAGCGACGTGTCGGGCAGGCGGAGGCGACTGAATGCCGCGACGCGCTCATCGGCGGTCGCGTACGAGCTGATGACCAGTTCGACGGCGCTCTCGGGTCCGACCGAACGCCGGGCGCGGATGATGCCCAGGGCGAGAGCGAGACGCTCGAGGATCATCGCGTCGTTCGTGTGGGGCGGACCCTCGCGCTCGATCCAGGTCACGGCGTCCGCACTCACCTCGCGCGTGGGCCAGGTGCCGTCCGCAGCGGTCGGGTCGGTGCGCACGCCGTCTGCCCTGACCCTGATGCTCTGCGCTCCGTCTCGGTGCCCGACGGTCGCGCCGCTGAGCACCGCCGCACCACGCAGCATGCTCTCGACACCGACAGACCTGGCGACGAGCGCGTCGAAATAGGAGACGACCTTGAGCGTCTCGCTCGCGTCGGGGTCGAGGGCGGTGAGACGCCCCAGCAGATCTTGCATGTCGGGCTCCATCGCGCGGGAGTTCCACCCTATGGGGTCGCGGCCCGGCGCCCCCAGAGGGTGGGACGACGGGTCAGGCGAGGAGCCGGCCGACCCAGTTGTCGCGAGCGGCGAGCATCGCCTGCGCGACGGCGGTGTGCGGGGCGAACATGTCGAACCCGTGGAAGCCTCCGGCCCACACGTGCAGTTCCGCCTGAACTCCCGCCTCCCACAGCCTGGTCGCGTAGGCGACGTCCTCGTCACGGAAGACCTCGGCGCTTCCGCAGTCGATGAACGCCGGGGGGAGGCCTGCGAGATCGGTCGCGCGGGCCGGCGCGGCGTAGATCGAGACGTCTGCGGTGCCCTTCCGGTCGCCGAGCAGCGCCGTCCAGCCTGTGACGTTGGAACCGCGGTCCCAGACGCCGATGCCGTCGATCTGATGGGTCGAGACCGTCTCGTCCCGGTCATCGAGCATCGGATAGATGAGGAGCTGTCCGATGAGCGCCGGTCCGCGGCGGTCCCGCGCGAGCAGGGCGGTACCGGCGGCGAGGCCGCCTCCCGCGCTGGCTCCTCCGATCAGAATCCGGTTCGGATCGACGCCGAGGTCGGCGGCGTTCTCGGCGGTCCACTGCAGGGCCGCGTAGCAGTCCTCCACCGGGTACGGATCGGGGAACTCGGGGGCCAGCCGGTACTCGACCGTCACGATCACGCCGTTGAAGCGCTCCGCCCAGTCCAGGAATCCGACGACACCCAACCACCGGTTCCCGATGATCATCCCGCCCCCGTGGGTGTGGAAGAAGCCGGGCCCGGTGCCGGTCCGGCCCTCCTTCTCGATGACGGAGATCACGATGCCGTCCCCCTCGTGTCCGGCGATCGTCACGTCTCGCCGGGTGAAGCCGCGCTCGGCGAGCGTCGCGAAGATCTCCTCATCCGCGCTCACCGGAGACTCGCGGAGCAGGGGGATCATCTCGGCGGTGAGCGTCGACGGCAGCTGATCTGCGACCAGGGCGAGTGCCGCCTCCAGCTCGGGATCGAAGGGCGGGCGCAGGGTCACGGTCGTCATCAGAACTCCTTTGTTCTCGGCCGTCGGTGCGACGGCGCCCCGCCAGCATCCTGCAGGTCTCGTCCGAGGGTAACCCGCCAGCCGGGGCCGTTCCGCGCGGGATCCGCCGCCGGATGGCGGGTCCGTCGCGCGGTTCTCAGGACGTGAGCGCGAGGCCGGCGGCGAGCGCGAAGCCCAGCACGGTCGCGAGACCGGTGGACTCCTTGGCCTTGGACTGCGCCTCCGGCACCATCGAGTCGACGAGCATCACCAGCAGCGCCCCGGCGGCGAAACCGCTCGCGGCTGAACGGAACCCGTCGCCGGTGACGCTCGCGAGCGCGAAGCCCGCGACGGTCGCGAGCGCGCACACCACGGCGACTCCGGCCCAGAGCAGGAGGACGCGCGACTTGGCCATCCCGCCCTCCAGCAGGTCGGCGGCGGATCCGATCGACTCCGGAAGGTTCGAGACGAGGATCGCGACGACGAGGGCGACGCTCACCGGCTCTCCCGATGCCAGCCCGATGCCCAGCACGAGCTGCTCGGGGATGCCGTCGAGCAGGGCCCCGACGGCCAGCTGCCCGCCGCCCGCAGCGCTCTTCGCCTTCGCGGCGCGCGCATCGAGGATGCGATCGGCGACGTAGTAGCTCAATGCCCCCAGAGCGACACCCACCACGAGCGGGAACGGCCCCGCGAGATCGAGCCCCTCCTCCCAGAGCTCGAAGGCGATCGACGCCATGAGCGCGCCGGCTCCGAAACCGAGAACGATCCCGAGCCAACGAGGCGGCCAGGTGCGAAGCAGTGCGAGAGCGGCACCGACGAACAGCGGGGATGCCGCGACCACGCCCCACAGCACCGCTTCGCCCATCGCGCACCTCCGTCACGGCCACTCTGCCACTGTCGGCACGGGAGCATCAGGAGGCATGCGGATGCCGGGCGAGCCCACGGCATCCGCTCTCCTCCCCGCCGGAGCGGGACGTGTTCAGCCCGCGACGCGGTGGATGCCGAGATCGGTGCGTCCGGGCAGGAGGTCGGTGCGCAGTGCGCGGGTTCCGCGGTAGTCGCCGTCGCGGAGGCGGCGGAACGGGCGGCTCGGCGACTCGCGTTCGATCCCCGCGAGCCGCTCCACCAGCCGGTCGCTCTCGCGGTCGACGGTGGTCGCGTCCAGCCCGTCGGCGTCGTGCACGACGTGCAGGTCGAGCGGCTCGATGCCCGTGTACCAGAGCGTCCCGTGCGTCACCGGGAACAGCAGCGAGTCGAGGTCGCCGCTCACGCCGCGGCTGCCCACCGAGCGATCGTCCTCGCCGGCGGTGACGATCACCAGGGCGCGGCGTCCCGCGAGCGGACCGTCGCCGTAGCGGAGCGGGAGACCGGTGTCAGGGTCGACCGTGCCGTACGCGAAACCGTTGGTGAGCACCCGGTCGAACCACCCCTTGAGGATCGCCGGGGGCCCGTACCACCAGAGCGGGAACTGCAGGACCACGAGATCGGCGCTCGCGAGCTTGCGCTGCTCCTCCGCCACGTCCGCGGGGACCTGTCCGTCGGCATGGGTCTCGCCCAGCAGGTCGACGATGTTGCCCGGCCGCCCGAGCGGCTGCCCGAAGTCCGCCGCCGCGAGCACCGGATCGAATCCCTGCGCGTGCAGGTCGGTGATCTCGAGGTCATGGCTGCGGGAGAGCGCCTCGGCGCCCTGCCGGAAGAGGCGGGCGTTGAAGGACGTCGGCTGCGGGTGCGCGTAGATCCAGTGGGCGGTCGGACGACGTTCTGACACGGATGTGCTCTCTCTCAGTTCCGGGTACGGGGTGCGGCATGGGTGTCGGCGTCGGTGTCGGCGGCCGCCGCTGCGGAGGCCCTGCTCCACAGCGGCAGGATGGCGGCGGCGACCACCGCGACCGCCGCGACGATCAGGGCGACGGAGAAGCCGGCGGCCCCGACGATCGAGGCGACCGTGCCGAGCACCGCGACGCCGAGACCGCTGCCGAGGGAGAACCCGACCTCCTGCACCGCACCGACCTGGCCCGCGTCGTCCTCGGTTGTGACGTCGAAGAGGGTGGTCGCGGCGAGTGTCGCGGCGACCCCGAATCCCGCTCCCACGAGAACGAGCGGAAACACGACGAGATCCGTGCCGAGCGCGAGCCACCCGAGGCCGACGCCCTGCACGACGAGCGCGAGCACCGTCAGCGTGGGTGAGCTGAGCCAGCGCAGGAACACCGGGGCCAGCACGCCTCCGAGCGCGATCGCGACCGCCTGCGGCAGGATCGCGATGCCCGCCTCGGCCGCACTGTGCCCTCTCGCGTCCTGCAGGTGCAGGCTCACGAGGAGGACGGATGCCGACGCGACGCCGCTGCTCGCGAGGATGCGGACGATCGCCGGACTGAACCCGGGAACACCGAACAGCCGCATGTCGATGAGCGGATCACGCAGCCGGCGCTGTCGACGGATGAAGTACACGAGCGTCACCACCGCCACGACTCCGGCGACCGCCGCGGGGATCGGGGCCGCCAGCACCTCGTGCAGGGCGAAGACGAGAGCACCGAGGGCCACGATCGACGACACGATGCTGAGGACGTCCCACGACGAGGGACGTGAACTGCGGGAATCCGGCACGAGCCAGATCGCGAGCACGCCCGCGAGCACCGCGAGCGGCACGCTTCCGAGCAAAAGCCAGCGCCATCCGGGCCCCTCCGCGACGATCCCGCCGAGCACGGGGCCGAGCGCGCTCCCGGTGCCGAACGTCGCCGTCCAGAGTCCGTATGCGAGCACTCGCTGCCTCGCCTGGTAGTGCGCGCCGATCGTGGCGACGACGCCGGCGACGACGAACGCCTCGGCGACACCGAGCAGAGCACGGACGACGATCAGCAGCACGCCGTTCTCCGCGAGCCCGCCGACGAGGTTGAGCGCGGCGAAGCCGGCGAGACCGATGAGCACGATCCGCTTGCGACCGAAGACGTCACCGATGCGCGCGGCGAGGATCAGCGTCGCCGCGAGCGACAGCGCGTACACGTCGACGAGCCACAGCGCGCCGCTGTCGGAGAGCGTCAGATCGCCGCGAATCGCGGGCAGCGCGGTCGAGACGCTGCTGATCGCGAGCGCTCCGATGAGGATGCCGAGGAGCAGCGGCACCATGGCGAGCCAGGGGTGGGGCTGGCGGCGCGTTCGAGTCGACGGCGATGCGGGGAGGGTCACCGTCACAGTCTTGCGGGGCAGGTACTGTTGCGGCAAGTACGGTCATCGATGGTACATACTGACGATTCGGATACTATGGGAGCGAAGGAAGGCGGCCCGATGAGGGAGAAGACGGCGCGGATCATCTCCGAGTGGGCTGACGCCTGTGACGCGGAGATCTCGATCGCGGTGCTCGGCGGCGCGTGGAAGCCCAGCATCCTGAGTCTTCTTGCCGAGCACGAGGTGCTCCGTTTCGGTGAGCTCGGCAGACTGCTCGACGAGCCGACCGCCCGCGTGCTCACCCGCCAGCTGCGCGAGCTCGAGGACGACGGCCTCGTGACCCGCACCGTGTACCGACAGGTGCCCCCGAAGGTCGAGTACCGGCTGAGCGACCTCGGACGAGGTGCGCTGCCGGTCGTCGACGCACTGACGGCCTGGGGCGGCGGGTACGCCGCGCACCAGCGCGGGGCGGTGGCCCCGGTCGCGGCGGCGCCGGCCTGAAATGCGACACGCCGCCCGCCGATAGACTGGGAGCCATGTCCAAGGTCCTCCAGTCCCTTCCCGTCGGCGAGCGCGTCGGCATCGCCTTCTCCGGAGGACTCGACACCTCCGTCGCCGTCGCCTGGATGCGCGACAAGGGCGCCGTGCCGTACACGTACACCGGCGACCTCGGGCAGTACGACGAAGACGACATCGAGTCGATCCCCGGCCGCGCCCTCGAGTACGGCGCCGAGGCATCGCGACTCGTGGACTGCAAGACGGCGCTCGTCGAAGAGGGCTTCGTCGCCCTGGCATGCGGCGCCTTCCACATCCGCTCCGGCGGCAAGACGTACTTCAACACGACGCCACTCGGACGTGCCGTCACCGGCACCCTGCTCGTGCGGGCCATGAAGGAGGACGGCGTCGACATCTGGGGCGACGGCTCCACCTACAAGGGCAACGACATCGAGCGGTTCTACCGCTACGGCCTGCTCGCCAACCCGCGCCTGCGCGTATACAAGCCCTGGCTCGACGCCGACTTCGTCACCGAGCTCGGCGGCCGCAAGGAGATGAGCGAGTGGCTCGTCGCCCACGACTTCCCGTACCGCGACTCGGTCGAGAAGGCGTACTCCACCGACGCGAACATCTGGGGGGCGACGCACGAGGCGAAGACCCTCGAGCACCTCGACGTCTCGCTCGAGACCGTCGACCCGATCATGGGCGTGAAGTTCTGGGATCCCTCCGTCGCGATCGAGACCGAGGACGTCTCGGTCACGTTCGAGGGCGGCCGCCCGGTCGCCGTCAACGGCGTCGAGTTCAGCGACCCGGTGGCCCTCGTGCAGGAGGCCAACACGATCGGCGGACGCCACGGCCTCGGCATGAGCGACCAGATCGAGAACCGCATCATCGAGGCGAAGTCGCGCGGCATCTACGAGGCCCCGGCCATGGCGCTGCTCTTCATCGCGTACGAGCGTCTCGTCAACGGCATCCTGAACGAAGACACCCTCGCGACGTATCACGAGCAGGGTCGCCGCCTCGGTCGCCTGATGTACGAAGGACGCTGGCTCGAGCCGCAGTCGCTCATGCTGCGCGAGTCGATCCAGCGGTGGGTCGGCTCCACGATCTCTGGCACGGTCACGATCCGACTGCGTCGCGGCGACGACTGGACGATCCTCGACACGGTCTCGCCCAACCTGTCGTACGGCCCCGAGAAGCTGTCGATGGAGCGCGTCGGCGACGCCGCCTTCGGCCCGGTCGACCGCATCGGACAGCTCACCATGCGCAACCTCGACATCGCCGACTCGCGCGCGCGCCTCGAGCAGTACGCCGGAATGGGCCTGGTCGGCGGAGCGACGGGCGAGCTGGTGGGCCGCGTCACCGCCGGCGAATCCGCAGAGATCACGGGCGCGGTCGAGGGTTCGGTCTCCGAGTCCGACGAGACGTTCACCCACGCCGTCGACTCGGCCTCCGAGGGCGCGGCCTTCGACTCCGGCACCGACTGACGGTCCGGCTTCAGAAGGGGGCGGATGCTGCGGCATCCGCCCCCTTCTCTGCGTTCTGGCCCGTGCACAATTCAGCAGGGATGCCGCCGCGTTGCCGGATCAGGGGCGATCGGCGGGTGTGGAGCCCATCCATGCTGAATTGTGCACGGCGGCCCGCCGAGGCCTGTGAGTCTGCTGACTTATCTTGCACATGTTTGTGCACGATAAGTACGATGGACCCATGACATCCCGTGCACCCCGCCGCGATTCCGTCGAGAACCGCGCCGGCATCCTCGACGCCGCCCGGTCGACGCTGGCGAACGACCCCCGCGCCTCCATCGACGTCATCGCGCGCAGCGCCGGCCTCTCGCGCCGCACCCTCTACGGCCACTTCGACGATCGCGACGCGCTGATCCGCGAGCTCATCTCCTCGGGCGCGCAGCGCTTCAACGCCATCGCCGAGTCGGTGACCGACGCCGACGCCCGCATCGCGCTCGCCCGCCTCGCCGCTCGACTGTGGGAGCAGGCCGCCCATGTGCAGGTGGCCGCGGCACTCGCCCTCGACGAGGCCCACGTCGAGCACACCGCCGATGCCCTGGCGCCGCTGCGCCGCGCGGTCGCGGCACTCGTCCGGCGGGGCCAGGACGACGGGAGCTTTCGCACAGACCTCGCCGCCCCGACTCTCGCACGCCTGATCGAGGAGGTCGCCCGCACGGTCGTCGCCCGTACCGACGCCAGCAGCTCCGGGGCCGCGAACCTCGCCGTCCGCACCCTGCTCAGCGTCGCCGGGCTCTCGTGGCGCGAGGCCGACGACCTGCTGCGTGCGCACCCCGACATCGTCGAGACGGCGGAGGTCGACGCATGAAGGTGACACTGCACGAGGTCAGCAAGGGTCGCGGCGGCCAGGCGCTGCCGACGACCAGCCTGGAGTTCCACACCGGCGCCGTGCGATTCGCCATCGCCGAGACCGAGCAGCGCCCCACGGTGCTAGGGCTCATCGCGAGCGGGCGGATGAAACCCGAGACCGGCCGCGTGACCATCGACGGATCCGCCGACAACCGGCGCCTGCGCCGCACGATCGCGCTCGTCGACGCACCGGACGTCAGCGACCCGCATCCGGACATCGCGCTCGCGGGTGTCGTCGGCGAAGAGCTCATGTTCGCCGGCGTCGGGGCGACTCCTTTGCACGCCCGCCGCTGGCTGAACCGGCTCGGATTCGGTGAGCTCGCCGGAGTGCCGATCGGCAACGTCGACCCCGCCGCGCGCGTGCGGATCCTGTGCGAGCTGGCGATCCTGCGGGAGGGGACCGAAGGCATCGTCCTCGTGTCGCCCGACCGCCACGGCGGCAGCCCCGACGGATGGTGGCGCATCGCCGGCGAGTTCGCCGACCGCGGCTACGCGATGCTCGTCGTCGTCGGCGGGTCGGCCGCCGTCGCGCTGGAGCGGATGCATGAGCTCGAGGCGATCAACGCATCCGGTCCTGTCGAGCCGCTCGCCCTCGCCCCGGACCCCGCTCACGACGACACGCACCCCTCAGATCCCACACAGAACGGAGCCGATCGATGAAGGTCCCCGCCATGATCGCCGCCGAGCTGCGGCGCCTCACCGCGAGCAGGATGGGCGTCATCGCCCTGATCGCCCTCGTCTGCGTGCCGATCCTGTACGGCGGTCTGTACCTGTGGGCGAATCAGGATCCGTACGCGAAGTTCCCCGACGTCCCCGTCGCGCTGGTGGTCGACGACGAAGGCGCCCCGGCCCCGTCGACAGGCCCGTCGACGGACGCCACGGCCGAGGCCGCCGAGCCGGTGAACTACGGCGCGGACGTCGCCGACAACCTCATCGACGGCAACGCCTTCGACTGGCAGCGGATGACGGCCGCAGAGGCGGCGGATGCTCTCCGCGACGGCTCCGTCGACTTCACCGTGACGATCCCCGCCGACTTCTCGGCCGCTCTCACCTCGGCGGCGGGCGATGATCCCCACCGGGCGCGCATCGAGCTCGAGACCAATGACGCGAACAACTACCTGGCCTCGTCCATGGGCACGCAGGCGGTCGAGAAGATCCGCAGCTCGGTGGCCGAGATGGTCGGCAGCGAAGCGGCCGAGCGGCTGCTCACCGGTCTCAGCGACGTGCGCGACAATCTCGTCACGGCGGTCGACGGTGCGACCCAGCTGACCGACGGCGCGAACACGGCGGCGTCGGGCAGCGTCTCGTTGGCCGACGGCACCTCCCAGCTCGCGGCCGGCACGGCCCAGCTGGCCGACGGCGCGAGCACCCTGGCATCCGGCGCCCAGCAGGTCAGTGACGGCAATCGCCAGCTCGCCGACGTGGCCGACCGGGCGGGATCCGTCGTGCAGCAGGCGACGAACGCACTGCCTCAGGTGCGCGACGACATCCGGTCCCTGCTCACGGAGCAGGGACTCACGCAGGACGAGATCGACCAGGTGCTCGTGCGCCTCGACCCGGTCGCGACCCGTCTCGAAGAGGGCAACACGACGGTGCAGGATGCCGTCGGCAAGGTCGACCAGCTCGCCGCCGGCTCTGCGTCGCTGGCCGCGGGCGCATCGCAGCTCGCGTCCGGCGCTGCCACCGCCGCGACCGGTGCCGCTGCGGCGAACGACGGCGCGGCGCAGCTGCGCGACGGACTCGGCACCCTCGCGAACGGCACGGCCGAGCTGCGCGACGGCCTGTCGAGCGGAGTCGACGCGATCCCGGCATCCACCCCCGACCTGCGGTCGCTGCAGGCCGACACCATCGCCGATCCCGTGCAGGTGTCGAGCGACAAGGTCGCCTCGGCTGAGGACTACGGCGCAGGGCTCGCCCCGTTCTTCGCCGCACTGTCGGCGTGGATCGGCATCTACGCGCTCTTCCTCATCGTGAAGCCGATCTCCCGTCGAGCGGTCACCGCCCTGCATTCCCCGCTTCGCGTGACCCTGGCCGGCTGGCTGACGCCCGCCATGCTCGGCGCCGTGCAGATGCTCGGGCTGATGGGCATCCTCGCGATCACCCTGGGCTTCACGTTCGACAATCCGATCGGGACGCTCGGCGTCATGGTCGTCGCCTCGGCGACCTTCGCGGCGATCATCCTGGCCTTGAACGTCTGGCTCGGATCCGTCGGCCAGTTCATCGGACTCGTGCTCATGGTGCTGCAGCTCGTGACCGCGGGAGGCACCTTCCCGTGGCAGACGCTGCCCGTGCCGCTGGCCGCGCTGCACCACGTGCTCCCGCTGGGATACGTGGTCGATGCGATGCGTCAGCTGATGTACGGCGGTGATCTCGCGCGCGCCGGCTGGGATCTCGCGGTGCTCGCGATCTGGCTCGTGGGGGCTCTCGCCCTCGCCGCCGTCGGGGTCACGCGCATGACGCACCGGCGCACCCTCCGCGATCTGCAGCCGAGCCTGATCGGGTGATCCGCTCTCGTGCGGGGAGCAGATCGCTCCCCGCACGACGGCCCCTGTGGATAAGATGCCGGAAGTGCGTCTCTGGGACGCGCTCTGGGGCTCGCTGGGACTGAGTCCCACCATGCCTCCCGAAAGAGTTCTCGATGATGACAACCGATTCGACCGTGATCGTCGACCCCGCGCGCCCGTCCATCGCCGCACGCGTCGGACGCATCGCGTTCCTCGTCGTGGCTGCGATCGTCGTGGTCGCGGTCGCGGCCGCCTTCTTCGTCACCTGGACGATCCAGCGCTCCTTCCCCCAGACCGAGGGGACGGTGACGCTCGACGGGCTGGCGGCCGAGGTCACCGTGCAGCGCGACGAGCGCGGCATCCCGACCATCACCGCGGACTCGACCGACGACCTGTTCTACGCCGAGGGTTTCGTGCACGCGCAGGACCGCTTCTTCGAGATGGACTTCCGCCGTCACGTCACGGCGGGGCGCGTGGCCGAGATGTTCGGCGAATCCCAGGCCGGGACCGATGCGTTCCTGCGCACCCTCGGCTGGCGCACGGTCGCCGAGGCCGAGGTCGCGGCGATGGACGACGTCACCCTGAGCTACTACGAGGCCTACGCCGACGGGGTGAACGCCTACCTGGCATCGCGCTCGGGCGCCGAGCTCTCGCTCGAGTACGGGGTGATCGGCCTCCAGAATCCCGACTACGCCCCCGAGCCGTGGGAGCCCGCGGACTCCGTGGCGTGGCTGAAGGCGATGGCGTGGGACCTCCGCACGAACCTGGAGGACGAGACCGAGCGCGCTCTGCTCTCGGCGCAGCTCGCCGACGCCTCGGCCGGTTCCGCAGACGCTCCGCCCACGCTCGAGCAGCTGTACCCGGGGTATCCGTTCGATGAGAACCCCGTGATCGTCCCGAAGATCTCCACCCTCTCGGCTCTCGAGACGGATGCCGAGCCCGCGGCGTACACCGGCGACCCGTCGGGCGAGATGCAGCAGGCCGTCACGACGATCGACTGGCAGGAGGCGGACGGGGTCATCGAGGCCGCGAGCCTGCTGGTCGGCGACGTCGGAGAGGGCATCGGGTCGAACTCCTGGGTGGTCTCGGGCGACCTCACCGAGACGGGCATGCCGCTCCTCGCCAACGACCCGCACCTCGGGGCGTCCCTTCCGTCGGTCTGGTACCAGGTGCAGCTGAAGTGCGCGGAGGTGACCGACGCGTGCCCGTTCGACATGGGCGGCTTCTCGTTCTCGGGCCTGCCGGGCATCGTCATCGGCCACAACCAGAGCATCGCGTGGGGCTTCACCAATCTCACCACCGACGTCACCGATCTCTACATCGAGAAGATCGAGGGTGACCAGTACTGGCGTGACGGCGCGCTCGTGCCGCTCGAGGAGACGACAGAGACGATCAAGGTCGCCGGGGGCGACGACATCGAGCTCACGATCCGGTCGACCGTGCACGGCCCCATCATCTCGGGCCTCACCGACGACCTCACCGCGATCGCCGACGACCCCGAGCCCGGACTCGCGGCGGGCGGTTCGACGAGCACCGCCCCGGCCGGCGACGGTGCCGAGTACGCCGTGAGCCTGCGGTGGACCGCACTCGATCCCGGCACCGCCGCGAGCGCCGTGTTCGCCCTGTCGGCGGCGCAGGACTTCGAGGAGTTCCGTCTGGCGGCGGCGCTGTTCGACGTGCCCGCCCAGAACCTCGTCTACGCCGACGTCGAGGGCAACATCGGCTACCAGACCCCGGGGCGGCTACCGATCCGCGGAGCCGGCGACGGCTGGATGCCCCAGCCCGGATGGGACAGCGCGTACGACTGGGCCGGGTACATCCCGTTCGACGAGCTGCCCGTGTCGTTCAACCCGAGCTCGGGGTACATCGTCACCGCCAACAACGCGATCGTCACCGACGACTACGAGCACTTCCTGTCGCGCGACTGGGACTACGGCTACCGCGCGGCGCGCATCGTGCACCTGATCGAGCGGAAGGCCGCGGCCGCGCCGCTGACGGCCCAGGACATGCGCGACATCCAGATGGACAGCGAGATGTGGATCGGCACGCGCCTCGCGACGGCGCTGGCCGACGTCGACGTCGACGGGTCGGGCGCTCAGGAGGCCGTCGAGCTCCTGCGCGACTGGGATGCGCAGAACGACGCCGCGTCGGCGAGCGCCGCGTACGCGAACGTCCTCTGGTCGAACCTCGTGCAGAATCTCTTCGCAGAGCGCGAAGAGCCCCTGCCGATCGACGGGCAGGGTCGCCTGTTCACGGTCGTCGACGAGCTGCTCGACGACCCGGCCGACCCGCTCTGGACGAACGCCGCGATCGACGTCACGAGCATGGAGGACATGCTCGCACTCTCGGCCGAAGAGGCCTACGACGAGCTGTCCGCCCTGCAGGGCACGACCGTCGCCGCCTGGAACTGGGGAGACCTCCACGCCATCACGCTCACCAGCGACACGCTGGGGACGTCGGGGATCGCGCCCGTCGAGATGCTCTTCAACCGCGGACCGTTCCCGGTGAGCGGCGGCGCGTCGATCGTCAACGCCACCGGCTGGGCACTCGGTACGTCGTACGCGACGACCACGGTTCCGTCGATGCGCATGGTGGTCGACCTCGCCGACTTCGACGACTCGACCTGGATCCACCTGACGGGCGCATCCGGGCACGCCTTCCACGAGCACTACATCGACCAGACCGAGGACTGGGCCGCAGGAGTGCAGAGGCCCTGGGCCTTCTCCGCGAAGGCCGTGGATGCCGCGGCGACGCAGACGCTCGTGCTGACCCCGGAGGGGTGAGCGGAGCGGGGAGGCTGCGTACGGCGGTCGCCGCCGGTCAGGCCGATGTCGGAGCGGTTGTCGCCATGGATGCCGCCGCGCGGCGCGCGATGAGCCAGATGCCCACCGCTGCGGCGAGGAAGATCCCGGCCAGCACGACCCATCCGGCGAAGCCGAAGCTGATCGCCGTGGCGTTCACGACGATCGGAGACGCGAGGGCACCGACCGAGAAGCCCATGCCGAACACTCCCTGGTAGGCCCCCGCGCGCACCGGGTCCGCGAGCTCGAAGCTCAGCCCCCAGGCTCCCGCCTGAGACAGGATCTCGGCGAAGGTGTGGGCGATCATGCCGACGATCAGGATCGCGATCGCGGCCCAGGCCGGCACCCCCGCAGCGAGCGCGTAGAACACGCAGGCGGCGACCATGATCCATCCGGCGATGAGGGTCACCCGGCCCGCGACCCGGACATCGTGCGTACCGCGAGACGCGCGGACCTGGAACAGCACCACGAGAGTCGTGTTGACGATCAGCAGGACGGCCACCATCACGTCGGGCGCGTTCGTGCGCTCGGTGATCCAGAGGGGGATGCCGAACTCGGCCACACCGAACTGCATCCCGAAGATCGCCGACAGGCCGCTCAGCAGCAGGTACCGCGGGTCGCGCCACGGCGATCGGCGGTTCCAGTCCCGGCGTTCGGCGAGGGCGGTCGCCGCGGCATCCGTGTCGATCGAGCCCGTCTCGGTGAGCACCGGTCTCGTGCGGGCGCGTGCCGGCGCATCGACCGCGTCGGTGAGGCGCAGGAGCGGCAACGACCCCAGCGCGCAGATCAGCCCGGCGCACACGATGACGATGCGATACGCCTCCGCGGTGCCGAGGGCGAGCGCGATCGCGCCGATCCCGGACCCCGCCGCGATGGACAGGTTCGTCACGGTGCGGAGCACCGCACGCGCATGGACCCGCCGGTCGGGCGCGAAGCCGCGGGCGATGATGGCGGACCGAGACGAGTGGCCCATGCTGTCGAAGAAGCCCGCAAGACTCGCGAGCACGAGCGCCGAGACGAAATCCGCTGCGAACGCATAGCTCGCGAGAAGAAGCCCGCCCGCGATCTCGAAGGCGAAGGCGAGACGTCGGGCGCTCCAGCGATCCGAGAGCCACCCGCCGAGGAAGGACGCCACGACACCGCATCCGCTCGAGATCGCCAGCACGACCGCCGCCTGCGCCGGTGAGAGCCCGATGACCTGAGTGAAGAAGAGCACGGTCACGGCGAAGAACACCCCGCGACCGATGCGCGACACCGCCGTGGCCGTGAAGAGAGCCCGCAGCACCGGATCGCCGAGCGCCGCCGCGAGCCGGGCGCGGACCCCGCGCAGACCCTTCGCCGTCTCGGTCGGGTCGGTGTCGGGCTCGGCAGAAGTCACCCTCCATCCTCACACGGACGCGCGCCCCCCTCGGTTCGCGCGCAGGCGCTGCACACCGCCCCGCACCCGGCGCCGATTCGCCGAGGGGTCGGCGCTCCATTAGCGTTGGCGGGTGGCATCCAGTTATCTCGCACCGAAGGGCACCCCCGTCACGCTGCTGGAGTACGAGCACGGCGGCGCGACGCTCATCGCCGAGTCCTTCGGCGAAGGGCCGCACACCTTCCTGCTTCTGCACGGGATCGGGATGGGCCGCAGCGTCTACCTCGACGTGGTGCAGCGTCTCGAGGGGCGGGTGATCGCGCTCGACCTGCCCGGCTTCGGCGAAGCGCCGGAACCCACGCGCACCCTCACGATGGAACGCCACGCCGACCTCGTCGCGGCCTACCTGCGCCACGTCGACGCCGGCCCTGTCGTGGTGATCGGCCACTCGATGGGCAGTCAGATCGCGGCGGAGCTCGCCGCACGACATCCGTCTCTCGTGGAGGGCGTGGTGCTCGCCGGTCCGACCGTGAACAAGGCAGCGCGGAACATCGGCGCGCAGGCGCGGTACCTCCTCACCGACCTCGTCGGCGAGCGACCGCTGGTGATCTGGCGGGGCGCTCGCGAGTACCTCCGCGGTGGGCCTCACCTGTTCCGCAAGATGCGCGCCACCATCGCGCATGAGCCGGAGGACGCCTTCGCGCGCATCGACGCCCCGGTTCTGGTGCTGCGCGGCGAGAGCGACCCGCTCGCCCCGATGAGCTGGTGCCGCGAGATCATCGACGCGATCCCGGGCGCCGACCTCCAGGTCATCCCCGATCACGGCCACGGCACGCTGATCAGCGACTCCGGGCCCGCTGCGCGGCTGATCCAGTCCTTCGCGGACGGCCTCTGAGCGTGGTGCCGGGTGCACAATTCAGCATGGATGGCACCGAGCGGCGCATTCTTGCCCGCTTTCGGCGATCAGCTCGACTTCTTGCTGAATCGTGCACGCCCGGACGGCGCGAGACGCGGCCCGAACGCCTCGATGATCTGCTCGAACACCTCCCGCACCCCCGCGTGATCCCCCAGGATGTCCTGAGCGAGCGGCCGCACGGTGATGTACCCGAGCCGCGCGGCGGCGATGTCTCGTCTCCGATCGTCCACCTGCTTCTCCCATCCCTGATGGAACCGCCGGCTGTCGCACTCGATGATCAGCCACCCGTCGACGAGGAAGTCCACCCGGCCGACGGTCTCGATGTGCACCTGCGTGGCGAATGGCACACCCATGGCGCGCAGGATCAGTCGCATGTAGGTCTCCGGGCCCGAGGCCGACGAGGCATCGACGAGCGAGAGAAGGGGCCGGTAGCGCGCGGGAAGCGCGGCGAACACGGCCGTCAACTGCGTGAGGCTCATCAGTCGGTGGTGCACGACGCTGTCCACTGTGGCGAGCGCCTGGCGCGGAGCCTGGCACCTCACCGCGTGGGCGACGGCGTCGGCCAGCTGAGCGATGTGCAGGTGGGGCTGTCTCGCGGAGTTCGTCGTCCAATGGGACACGACCCTTGTGCTTCGCGGGGCGCGGAGCCGCGACGTCCCCGGTGTCATCAGCACATGCAGCTCGTCGCAGTCGTGCACGAACACGCCGAGGAGGGTCAACAGCGACAGGCACGTCAGTCTGCCGCCGATTCGCACCGCCTCGAGGATGCCGGTGTCGGTGAGCGGAAGAGCGTAACGATCACGGCGGACGTGGATCAGGTGCCCGCGGCGGACCATCGCGGCCACTTGTCTCCGAGACGTTCCCGAAGCGATCAGGTCTGACAGCGTGAACACCGTCCGGGCGTAGGTCTCGGTCGCTCGGTGAATGACGCTCGTGTCGGGGAAATTCATCACTGCAGTGTGCGGATACGGCGAAGACCGCGGGGCGGCGATCGGGGCGAAGTGCAGAACTCTGCCGCTTTCTGCGTCTGTGCAGGAGAGGTGGCGCGACGCGGGTGCCGTGCAGGATTCAGCACGGATGGGCGGATGCCGGGCCTGCGGCCAGCCACAGCGGCTGACAGAGCCGTTCTTGCTGAATTGTGCACGCGGCGGCGCCGAACGGGGTGGGCAGAACAGCGCGCGGGTGCCGTGCAGGATTCAGCACAGATGGGCGGATGCCGGGCCGCAGGCCAGCCACAGCGGCTGACCGAGCCGTTCTTGCTGAATTGTGCACGCGGCGGGACCGAACCGAGACCGAACCGGACGCGCAGATCAGCCGGCGGCGGGCGGGGTCTGCTTCGAATCGGCCAGTTCGTCGACGACGAGACTGCGCTCTTCGGTCGTTCCGTTGCGGTACGCCTGCCGCCCCACGATGTGCGCCGACAGCGGAGCGGTCGCGAACTGCATGAGGACGATCGGGGCGACGAGCGCGAGCCCGACGAGGATCCCGCCGACCGTACGCAGCGACAGCGCGATCGCGAGGCAGATCAGCACGAGTCCGAGCACCTGCGGCTTGGTCGCCGCGTGCAGGCGCGAGGGGACGTCGCGGAAGCGGAGGAGTCCGACGGCGGCCGACAGGCACAGGATCGCCCCGAGCAGGATGAGCACGAGCACCGCGACGTCGACCACGGCGTCGGGGATGCTGAGACCGAAGACGTTCATGGCGTCGTGTTGTCCCTTCTCGCGACGAAGCGGGCGACGGCGATCGAGCCGAAGACGCCGACCGCTGCGATGATCAGCATCACCGGAATGTTGCGGGTGTGCCCGTTGATCGCCATCTCCGCGCCGAGCACGCACATCACCTCGGTGAGCAGCACGTCCGACGCGACGGCGCGATCGAGGATCGAGGGCCCCCGCACGATGCGGATGATCGTGAGGATGGCGGCGACGCCGAACACGACCATGATGGCCAGCAGCAGCACGTTCATCGGACACCGCCCTTCGGCGATCGAGGACCCTGGGCGTCGGCGCGAGCCGCGCGCTGGTCGGCTTTGAGAGCACGGTACTGATCCGGCGCGCCGAGCGCACGGACGACCCGTCGCTCCCACCGGAGCACCCCTGCGCGCTGCTTCTCGACGTCCTCCATACTGCGCACGCCGATCACGTGCAGGTACAGGATCTGACGGTCGCGGTCCGCCTCCACGACGAGCGAACCCGGAACCAGCGACGACACGACCGACACGTGCGTCATGATCAGGTCGTCGGCGTACCGCAGCGGCACGGCGACGATCGCGGCGCCCGGCTGCCGACGGAAGTCGAACACCTGCACCGTGACCGCGAGAGCACCACGCAGCACCGCGAAGAGGAACTGCACGACCAGCAGCGCGGCGTACCAGATGTTGATGCGCCCCGAGAGCTCGACCGTCGGCAGCCGGAACACGCGGGTCACGAACACGGCGACGACGAGCCCGCTGAGGAACGCCAGCACCGTGAACTGGCTCCACAGCAGCATCCACAGCACGACCAGCCACGCGAGGAACGGCAGCTGCACGCGGATGTCCCGCCAGAAGTGACGGCCGGTCTCGGTGGGGGTCATCCGTCCACCTCGTCTTCCAGCTGCACCAGGTTGACCGGGTCCAGGAGCCCGGCGCCAATGCGGTCGCAGAGGGCGTAGAGGGGTCCGGCGAACACGGTGAGGGCCACGGTGACACCGACCATCCCCGCCGTGGCGACGGTCATGATCCTCGGGATGCGACGGCGCTCCTGCTGTTCGTCGGCGGCCGGGGCGTTGCCGAGGTGCGAGATGCGACCCTCGGTCTCGCTCGAATCCTCCTCCTCGCGCCAGAACGCGAGGTTCCATGCGCGCATCAGCGCGTAGAGGGTGAGGAGGGAGGTGACGATTCCGCCGAAGATCAGCACGATCATGAGCGGCGTGCCGACGGATGCCGCCGCCTCGAAGAGCGCGAATTTGCCGATGAATCCGGAGAAGGGCGGGAGGCCGCCGAGGTTGATCGCCGGGATGAAGTAGAGCACGGCGATCACGGGAGCGACCTTGAGCAGGCCCTTCACGCGGAGGATGGACGTGCTGCCGGCTCGACGCTCGATGAGGCCCACGGCGAGGAACAGCGTGGTCTGCACGATGATGTGGTGGACGATGTAGTACACCGTGGCGCCGATCGCGGCCGGCGTCGCTATCGCGAGACCGAAGATCATGTAGCCGACGTGGCTCACCAGGGTGAACGACAGGATCCTCTTGAGCTCCGCCTGCGCGACGGCGCCGAGCACTCCCACGATCATCGTCGCCAACGCGATGATGAGGAGCAGGGTGTCGATGCTGTTCTCCGAGAAGAGCTGGGTCTCGGTACGGATGAGCGCGTACACGCCGACCTTCGTCAGCAACCCGGCGAAGACCGCCGTGACGGGCGCCGGCGCGGTCGGATACGAGTCGGGCAGCCAGAACGACACCGGGAAGATCGCGGCCTTGATGCCGAAGGCGATCACCAGCATGAGATGCAGCACGAGCTGCGTCTCCTGCGGGAGCTCGGTCATCCGCTCGGCGATCTGCGCCATGTTCACCGTGCCGAGGGCGCCGTAGATCATCGCGATCGACGCGAGGAACAGGATCGACGAGACGAGCGAGACGACGATGTACACGGCGCCCGTGCGGATGCGGGATTCGGTGCTGCCGAGCGTGATGAGCACGTACGAGGCGACGAGGAGGATCTCGAAGCCCACGTAGAGGTTGAACAGGTCTCCCGCGATGAAGGCGTTGAAGATGCCCGCCGCGAGGATCAGGTACGACGGGTTGAAGATCGAGATGGGGGTCTCGTCCGTGCCGTCGGCGGCGCCCTGGCCGATCGAGAAGAGCAGGACCGCGAGCAGCACGATGCTGGAGATGAGCACCAGCAGCGCGGCGAGCCGGTCGACGTACAGGACGATGCCGAAGGGCACCGGCCAGCCTCCGACCGACACGGCGAGCGGGGCGCCCGCATCGACGGCGAACAGCAGCACCGCCGCGATGACCGACACGACGGCGAGCGTCACGACGGAGACGACGGCCTGCAGCCGCGCGTTGCGGCCGAAGATCAGTGTGATCGCGGCGCCGAGCAGAGGCAGGCAGACGAGGAGGGGGACGAGAGCGCTCATCGGCGGTCCTCCCCTTCGTCGGTGTGGTCGGGTGCGCTGTCGTCGGAGGCCGTATCCGATGCCGTGTCTCGGGCGGCATCCGCGGCGTCGGTCTCGTGGGCGTCGGAGGCGTGCGTGTCCGCGTCGGTCTGGAAGCCGGACGGGGTGCGTTCGTCGTCGCCGTCTCCGCGCCGATCGTCATCATCGGGCGGAGCCGACTCGTCGGTGAGCACGGATGCCACAGCATCCGACCGCGCGTCCGCGTCCGCATCCGACCGCGCATCCGCATCCGCATCCGCATCGGACGGGGAGGACCCGGATGCCGCCGGTCGATCGACCGGGGCATCGTCGTCGATCGAGGGGTGGTCGCGCATGTGCAGCACGGTGATGGGGGCCGTCTGCACGCCGACGAAGTCGGTGGTGGCCTCGTCCTCGAGGTCGGACTCGTCGTCCATGAGGTCCTCGTCGGCATCCGTGCGCTCGCGGAGCGCGATGTCGGCCTCGTCGTCCTCGACCGTGTCGGCCTGGCCGAGCTGCCAGGAGCGGTAGATGAGGGCCAGGAGGAACGCCGAGACGGCGAAGGTGATCACGATCGCGGTCAGGGTGAGCGCCTGCGGCAGCGGATCGCTGATCTCGCCCTCCGTGCCGAAGAACGGGGCGTTCCCAGGCACCCCCATGACGATGAGCAGCAGCAGGTTCGTGGCGTTCCCGAGCAGCAGGAAGCCGATGAGCACTCGGGTCAGGCTGCGCTCGAGCATCGCGTACACGCCGCAGGCGAAGAGCACGGCCATGATGACGATGAGGGTCAGGGAGACATCCATCAGAGGGTCACCCCCCGCTCCCGGAACTCCTGCGCCTGGCGGTCGACCTCAGCGCCGAGGCTGCGGAGGACGTCGAGCACGAGGCCGATGACGACGAGGTAGACGCCGACGTCGAAGATCGTCGACGTCACGAACTCCATGTGGCCGATTCCGGGGATCTCCCACTCCCAGAAGTGGCTGGTGAGCGGCGCGAGACCGAAGAACAGCGGGACGACAGCGGTGCCGACGGCCAGGATCAGACCGGCTCCGAGCAGACGCCCGGCATCGGTCGGAGTGGCGGCGCCGAGTTCCCAGCGCCCGCCGGCGATGTAGCGCATGACGAGAGCCATGCCGGCGACGAGCCCGCCGGCGAAGCCTCCGCCCGGCAGGTTGTGGCCGGAGAACAGCAGGAAGATCGAGACCACGATGATGGTGTGGAAGAGGATGCGGACGACGACCTCGAGCAGGATCGACCTGTTCTCGGGCTTCATCTTCGGCCCGCCGACCAGCCAGGCGCGGGGGTTGCTCTCGTTCTCGGTGGTCTGGAATCGCACGCCCTCCGTCGTCTCGACGAGCGGGCGACGGAGCGTGCGGCGGCGTCGGGCCTTGGGCAGCGTCGTGGTCGCGGCGAGCATGTCGGCCCGGTGGGTGACGAAGACGAGCGAGGCGACTCCGGTCGCGGCCAGGACGAGCACGGACAGCTCGCCCATCGTGTCCCAGCCACGCAGGTCGACGAGCGCCACGTTGACGACGTTCTTGCCGTGGCCGATCTCGTAGGCGAGCCTCGGGAAGGCGGCGGAGATCGGGTCGGCGACGCGGGACTGTGTCGCCACGATCGCGACCAGCGCCATCGTGAGGCCCACTCCGATGCCGAGAAGGGCACGGGGGATGCGACCGACCGATGCGTTGTGCTCGCCCATCCGCGCCGGGAGGCGACGCAGCACCAGCGCGAACGTGACCATGGTCACGGTCTCGACGAGGATCTGCGTGAGGGCGAGGTCGGGGGCGCCGCTCGTCGCGAACAGCACGACCATGCCGAGGCCGGTGATCGAGACGAGGACGACGCCCGTGTAGCGCTTCTGAGCTCGAACGGCCAGGACACCGGCGACCGCCATGAGGGGCGCGACGACGAGCTGGGCGGGCGTGTGCCAGGCGGAGAGCTGGAACCGGTCGATGTCGCTCGCGAGCAGCGCTGTGATCTCAGCCGCGACGAAGACCACGAAGATCGTGCCGACGTATACCGGGAGCGAGCCTCGCTGGGTCACGGTGGTGCTCAGGACCGACAGACGGTCGACGCCGCGCACGACCAGGTAGTAGGCGTCGGCGGCGGTGAAGGGCAGGACCCGTGACCTGCGATCCCAGCCGGTGCGGACCGTCATCAGGAAGAGCGCGGCGCCCAGCAGGACGGTGAGGATCGAGATGCCGAGTGCGGGTTCGAGTCCGTGCCACAGCGCGAGGTGGCCTGGTCCTTCGACGGCCTCGCCTGCGGCGTCGAGACCCGGTGTCGCGGTCAGCGCGTAGCCCTGGAGGGCCTTGTCGAGGGCGGGGGCGCCGATGCCGGCGGCGATGGTGACGCCGGCGAGGATGATCGGCGCCGAAAGGAATCCGACCGGCGGATCCGGCCATGCCGTATCGGGCATACGGTCGCCCTTCGCATCGCGCTTCGTCCAGAAGGCTCCCCAGAGGAATCGGATGCCGTATGCCGCAGTGAGAATGGATCCCAGGCTCACGCCGATGATCGCGACGAGACCCCAGGGCGAGCCGTGCAGGGCATCGTCGAGGAGGGCCGTCAGCGTCGACTCCTTCGCGACGAATCCGATGGTGGGGGCGATGCCCGCCATCGACGCGATCGAGATGAAGGCCGCGGTCGCCATGACCGGCGCCTGTCGTCCGACGCCGCTCAGCTCCGTGATGTCTCGGGTCGACAGCTGTCGGTCGATCACTCCGACGATGAGGAAGAGGGCCGACTTGAACAGGGCGTGTCCGATCACCAGCGCGAGTCCTGCCAGCGCGCTGGCCTGCGTCCCGTATCCGACCACCACCGTGAAGAAGCCGAGCTGGCTGACTGTGCCGAACGCGAGGATGCGCTTGAGGTCTGTCTCGCGCAGCGCCTGGATGCCGCCGAGCAGCATCGTCACGATGCCCAGGGAGATGACGATCGGACGCCAGGGTCCGGTGAACGCGAAGATCGGCGCGAACCTCGCGATGAGGTAGATGCCCGCCTTGACCATCGCCGCCGCGTGCAGATAGGCGCTCACCGGAGTCGGGGCCGCCATGGCACCGGGCAGCCAGAAGTGGAACGGGAAGATCGCGGACTTGCTGAGCGCGCCGACCAGGAGCATCACGACCGCCGCGTCGACGATCGGGCCCGACGGCACGATCTCGAGGATCTCCCGGATGCTCGAGGTGCCGGCGTCGACCACGAGCAGCACGACGCCGACGAACATCACCAGGCCGCCGAGTGTGGTGACGAGCAGCGCCTGCAGTGCGGCGCGTCGGCTCGCGGCGCGGCGGCGGTAGTGCCCGATCAGGAGGTAGGAGAGGATGCTCGTCACTTCCCAGAACATGACGAGCATGACGAGATCGTCGGTGAGCACGAGGCCGTACATCGCTCCGGCGAAACCGAGCAGGACGGCGGAGAACTGGCCGATGCCCGCGGTGTCGTCGAGGAAGTACCAGCGGCAGTAGAGGAGCACGAGCGCGCCGACGCCCGTGACGATGAGCGTCAGGACCCAGCCCAGCACGTCCATGTGCATCGACAGGTCGAGCCCCAGCTGCGGAATCCACTCGACCGACTCGAACGGTGCGGGGCCGTCGAGCACCTGAGGCGTGAGCACGAGGGCGTGCACGAATGCCGCCGCGGGAATGAGAGCGGCGAACGCGAATGCCTGGGACCCCAGCCAGCGCACCAGAACGGGCATCAGCAGAGACCCGAGGAGGAACACCGCGAGGAGCGTCAGCATATACGCGGCTCCTCAAGGCTCGTCGGCCGAGGAACGGCACAGGCGGGCGGGTGTCAGAACCCAGTTTACCCGGCGTTAGGGAAACGTAAGGCCCCGAGCGCGAGAAAGGGTCGGTCCGCTACTCGGATGCGCCCTCGGCGCGACGCGCGAGCGCGGGACCGAGCCGGGCGTAGGAGTTCTCGATGTGCGCGCGCATCGCGGCGGCGGCGGCATCCGGATCCCGCTTGCGCAGGGCCTCGAGGATGCTGTCGTGCTCGCTCACGGTGTCGTCCTCGAAGTCATGACGGAAGTTCAGTCGATACAGGTGCATGTGCGAGCGCAGGCGCACGATGGCCTCGGAGAGGAGCGGACTGTCGGCCTGCTCCGCGATCAGGTGGTGGAAGTGCAGGTCCTCGTCGATGAACCGACGGTAGTTGCGGAAGCGCTCGTCCTCGTCGGGGGCGGATGCCGCGCGCATCTGCGCGACCGAGTCGGCCAGCTCCGCCTCGGCATCGCCACGGAGATGCACCGACGCGCGTCGCGCGGCCTCCGGTTCGAGGATCTCGCGCATGTCGTACAGGTCTCTGAGGCCCGCCGCGTCGAGCAGCGGCGCCGCGACGTACCCCTTGAGAGCGCGCTTCGCGACGAGCCCCTCCGCCTCGAGCCGCGTGAGCGCCTCGCGCACCGGTGTGGGCGACACGTCGAGGTCGCGCGCCACCGCATCGATGTTCACGCGGGCACCGGGCTCGATGACCCTGTCCATGAGCAGTCCGAGCACGGCGTCGTAGACGTCATCGACGAGGGCCCGACGCGCCGGCAGTGGCCGGGGTCCGCGTGCCTCGTCGTCGCTGAACATGAGTCTCATCGTACGGGGTGCCCTTTCGCGGCAGAGGCGGACCGGACCTGGGGTACGGACCCGCTGATCAGACCCTCTTCCCGCAGCTCCGTCCACACCTCGTCGGGGACCGGTCGGCTGCCGAGGTCCGCGTTCCTCGCCATCTGATCGGCGCTCGCGCCCCCGAGCACGACGGCCCCGACGGCGGGGTGCGTGAGCGGGTACCGCACGGCGAGCTCGGGGAGGGTGCATCCGTGGCGCGCCGCAACCCGGGCGATCCGCTGCGCTCGGTCGACGACAGCATCGCCCGCGGGGCCGTAGTCGAAGAAGGATCCGGTGCCGGGAGCATCCGTCGCGAGGATGCCGGAGTTGAAGACGGCCGCGGCGAGAACCGTCACCCCTCGCTGCTCGGCGAGGGGCAGCAGGTCCTCGGCCGCCGACTGGTCGAGCAGGGTCCAGCGACCCGCGACCATCATCACGTCGGCATCCGTCTCTCGGACGAACCGCGCGAGCATCGCGCTCTGGTTCATGCCCGCGCCGAACGAGGAGATGACGCCCTGGTCGCGCAGCTCGCTCAGGGCGGGGAAGGCGCCCTCGAGCGCCTACTCCGGAGGCCTGGACTGGCACTTCTCCGACCTCCCGCCCATCGACCACGACGCCGCTCCCGCCCCCGACGACGTCGCGTACGCCGAGTACGCGCACGACCATGTGATCGACCTCGTCGACCGCTATCGTCCCGACATCCTGTGGGGCGACATCCGCTGGCCCGCCGGCGGTGTCGATGCCGGCCCGAAGAGCCTCGCGCACGTGTTCCGCACGTTCTACGACGCCGTGCCCGAGGGCGTGGTGAACGACCGCTGGGGCGAGTCGCACTGGGACTTCCGCACCAGCGAGTACGTGCACGGAACCGCTGTCAAGGTCGGCGAGGCGTGGGAGAACACCCGCGGCATCGGGCTGTCGTTCGGGCACAACCGCAACGAGACGAGTGAGCATCTGCTGTCGGCCGACGACGCCGTGCGTCTGCTCGTCGACGTGGTCTCGCGCGGCGGCAACCTGCTGCTCAACATCGGGCTCGAGGCGTCCGGCCGCATCCCGGAGCTCCAACGGCGAACGCTCGAGGGCATCGGCGAGTGGAACCGGATGCACGGGCACGCCGTGTTCGGCGCGAGGCCCGAGCCGCGCCTGCACCCGTCGGACGACCCGTGGCTCCGATGGACCCGGACCGACGACGCGGTGCACGCCGTGGTCGACGCCCACGGCAGCATCCGCCTGCCCAATCCCGACGGTCTGATCGACGAGTCGACCGCACGCGTCGGCGAGACGCGAATCCCCGCGGAGCGTCGCGACGGTGCCATCCTGGTCGATGTGGCGGATGCCGCGACGCCGATCGCGATCTCGTTCCGCCCGCAGGACTGACGAAGGGCCGCACCATGCGCATCGCTCTGCACTCCGAGATCCGCGACGGCGCGGTCGACGACTACCGCTCGGCCCACGCGGCGATCCCGTCTGCTCTCGCCGCGACCTTCGCGCGCGTCGGCATCCACGACTGGACCATCTGGCGCTCCGGGCACCGGCTGTTCCACCTCGTCGACTGCGACGACTGGGATGCTGCGGTGGCGGCCCTCGCCGACGACCCGGCCGACCACGCCTGGCAGGCGGACATCGGCCGGTTCGTGGAGCTCTTCCGCGACGCCGACGGCGACGAGGGCACCGCTCCGCTCGAGCAGATTTGGGACCTGCGCACCCAGGTCTCCTGACCCCTTTCCGGGTTGCTGAGCCGGTCCCCCTGAGTTGCCGAGCCTGTCGAAGCACGCACCCGTGGCAGAGTGAACCCGTGACGCGAGCATGGGTGCGGGAGCTGGCCGGATGGATGCTGGCCGCCGCCGCCGCTCTCGCGACGGCGGCCTCGGTCGCGTCGTCCGCTCGCGCCGAACTCCTCTTCCGTGACGGCGATTCGCTGGTCGTGGCGCTGCTCGCTCGGTCCGCGCTGGCGGGCGAGCCGTTCGACTGGGCCCTGTCCAGTGTGCTGTTCATCCCCGAGGCGATCGTGTTCGCAGGTCTCGACGCCGGGCTGCCCCTCGGCGCCGAGGGGCTCCTCGCGGTGAGTGCCGTGCTGAACGTGCTCGCGCTGTACGGGGCGATCCGGCTGGTCGCCGGCCGGTCCCGCGAAGGACGAGCGGCCGTCGCCTGGTCGGTCGCGACGGTCATCGTGTTCGGCGTCATCGCCGCGACCGAGACGTCGTCCTCGCGAGATGCGCTCGAGCTCGCCTCGCTCCCGCTGACGACGACGTACTACGCGGCCACCGTCGTCGCGGTGGTGCTGACGATCGGCATCCTGCGCCGCGCCCTCGACGAGCCCCGGCATCTCGGACTCCTCACGATCTCGCTGGTCGCCGTCGCGACGGTGTCGACGCTGTCCAATCCCCTGTTCGCCGCGTGGGCCACCGTGCCGCTGGTCCTGATCCTTCTGGTCCTCGCCCTCCGCGCATCCGCCCTCCGGCGCCGTCTCCTCCTGCTCGGCGTCGCCCTCGTCGTCGGCACGGCTCTCGGCGGCCTCGCCCGTATTCCGTTCGCGGCATGGATCGCGAACACCGGCGCGTCATACGCGCAGCCCGAGCAGTGGCGGGAGTCGCTCATCTACTACGGCGATCTCGCCGTGGAACGCCTGCAGTCGCCCCTCGCGCTCATCGCCGCGCTGATCGTCGTCGCGCTCCTCGGGTTCGCGATCCTGACGACGATCCGGGCGCGCGACGCGGGGGAGCGACTCGTCGCCCTCGCTGCGTGGGCTGCACCACTGGTCGTGCTCCTGGGGGCCATCGCGCTCGGCACGCACGCGGCGCGCTATCTCCAGCCTCTCGTCTTCCTCCCGGTCCTCGTGCTGGTCGCCGCGCCGCGGGCGCTGACCCTCTCCGTCCGGCTACGGCGAGCGGCGGCGGGGGTCGCGGGCGTCATTCTCCTCGTTCTCGGTTTCGCCGGCATCCCTCGTCTCGCCGCGGCGGCGACGCAGCCCGACCCCGACCTCTCCTGCGTGACCGAATGGGTGGATGCATCCGGGCGAACCGGAGCCGGGCAGTTCTGGACGGTTCGTCTGCCCAAGCTGCATCTGGCGGATCCCGCACAGCTCGTGCAGGTCGATCACCGGCTGAACGGCTACGCCTGGCTGGTGAACCGCGCGGACTTCGCCTCCGGCGAGGTGACGTTCCTCATCGAGGACGCGCAGACCGTTCCGTGGGATCTGCCTGACGCGCGCGAGCCCGACGAGCTGATCGACTGCGGGCGGTATTCGATCCTCGATCTGGGCGCCGACCCGCTCCCCCTGGGGCCTGTGCACAGCTGAGGTCGCGACCGACGCGGGGACGATCAGCGAGCGGCGGGGGGCGCTGTCGTGGTGCCGACGCGGAAACGGCAGGTGAGGTGCAGGGTGGTGCCGGGTTCGCCACCCAGCATCCGGGCGACCTGCTCCCCCGCAGCCTTGCCCTTCTCGACCGCCGGCTGCACGCTGGTCGTGAGCACGAGGTCGCCGAGCCCGTCTGCGGCGATGCCGTCGAAGCCCGCGACCGACAGATCCTCCGGCACTCGGAGCCCCGCCTCCTCGGCCGCGCGGATGACGCCGACCGCCAGCAGATCGCTCTGCGCGAGGATCGCCGTGGGGCGCGACGCGGGGTCGGCCAGCAGCATCCGCCCGACGATCAGACCTTCGTCGATGAGACTGCCGGCCGCCGAGATCGCGGGCGCCTCCGGGAAGACCTCACGCATGCCGGCGAGGCGATCGCGGGTGACGTCGACCGTCGCCGCCGCGAGCCGCTCCGGAGTCACCGGGCCGCGTTCCCGCTCGCTGTCGAGCGACAGCGTCACGAGGGCGACGTCGCGATGGCCGAGGTCTCGCAGGTGCCGCGCGACGTCGGCGGCAGCCGCCGCGTTGTCCAGCGTGATGCGCGGGATGCCCTCTCCCGCGTCTCCCTCGATCACGACCACGGGCAGCCCGCGGCTGCGGACGACGTCGAGCGATGCCCGGGTGCGTCCGGAGCATCCGATCAGCACGACGGCGTCGACCGGAGCACTCGCCAGAGAGGATCCGTCGTCACCCGGCTCGTCGCGCATGAGGAGGATGCCGGCGCTGAGGTCGGCGAGCCCGTCGGTCAGGCCGTCCATCATCGCGGTCGTGACCGGATCGAGGAACGCCGTGCGCAGGTGGCCTTCGAGGACGACCGCGACGATCCCGCTGCGTCCTCGACGGAGGGAGGCGGCCCGCGGGTCGGGGCCGGCGTACCCGAGCTCCGCCGCGGCGGCCAGTACGCGCTCCCGCGTCGCCGGTGCCACGTTGGCCTTGCCGCTGAAGACGACCGATGCCGTGGAGGTCGCCACTCCCGCCTCACGCGCGACGTCGGCGATGGTCGCGCGGCGCGGCGTCTCGTGGCTGCTCATACTCAGAGGATAGCCGCCCTCGTTCCCGAGGATCGAATCGATTCGATATGCTGTGCCTCATGGACACCGCCCTCACTCGCTCCCAGTACGTGCGCTGGCGCACCGCGATCTTCGCGATCTTCCTCGCCAGCGGCCTGTCGATCGCGACCTGGGCATCGCGCGTCCCGTCCATCAAGGTCGCCCTCGAGGTCGACAAGGCGCAGATCGGCATGCTTCTTCTCGGAGGCGGCATCGCGTCGATCATCGGCATCTCGTCGAGCCCGGCGATCATGGCCCGCACCGGTGCGCGACTGGGCATGATGATCTCGATCTTCACGTTCGCGACCGGTGTCGCTCTCATCGGCATCGGCGCCAACGTCCTCGGCTCCTACGCCGTCGTCCTCATCGGACTCGTGCTGTTCGGCCTCGGCAACGGCTGCGTCGACGTGATGATGAACGTCGAGGCGACAGCGATCGAGCAGCAGTCGGGCAAGACGATCCTCCCCCTCTTCCATGCCTTCTTCAGCTTCGGCACCGTCATCGGGGCCGCGCTGGGAGCCCTCGCCGCCCAGCTGCGGATCGACGTGTTCACCCACACGCTCGTGATCGCCATCGCGATCGCCGCGATCGGCGTCGTCAGCATCGCCAACGTGCCCCGGCGCGATGAGGCGCTCGACCCCGAGTCCGCCAAGGGCGAGAAGGTGCACTGGCGCGAGCGGATGCATGTGGCCCTCGCCGCCTGGCGCGAACCGCGCACCTATGCCATCGGCGTGGTGATGCTCGGCATGTCGTTCGCCGAGGGCGGCGCCAACGACTGGCTGGCTCTGGGGGTCGCCGAGGACCACGGCGGCGGTTCCGCTCTCGGAGCCGCGGCGCTCGCGACGTTCTCGGTCGCGATGACCGCCGTGCGCATCTTCGGCGGGCCCCTGGTCGACCGGTTCGGACGCGTCCTCGTGCTCCGGGTGCTCGCCGTGGCGGCGGCCTCCGGCATCCTGCTGTTCATCCTCGCGCCGAGCCTGCCGCTCGTGTTCGTGGGCGCTGCGCTGTGGGGCGTCGGCGCCTCGCTGGGCTTCCCGCTGGGCATGTCCGCGGCGGCCGACGATCCTGCGAAGGCAGCCGCCCGCGTCAGCGCGGCCGCCACGATCGGCTACATCTCGTTCCTCGGCGGTCCGCCGGTCCTCGGGTTCATCAGCGAGCACATCGGACTCCTGAACACGCTGTACATCCTCGTGGCGCTGGTCGTGATGTCGGGGCTGTTCTCCGGTGCGGCCCGACCGCTGCGCGCAGACGAGATGTCGTCGCGACCCGTGGCCCCGACGACGGCACGCTAGGTCAGGTCGCTCGACGAAGTAGGCTCGACGGGTGCGTCTCGTCATCGCCCGCTGCTCCGTGGACTACACCGGACGGCTCAATGCCCACCTTCCCCTCGCCACGCGTCTGCTCGTGCACAAGGGGGACGGAAGTCTGCTCGTGCACTCGGACGGCGGCAGCTACAAGCCGCTGAACTGGATGAGTCCTCCCTGCTCGCTCTCCCCCGAGGAGCCGGGCGAGGAGGAGGCGATCGCCGGAGTCGTCGAGGTCTGGCGCGTCACGCACAAGAAGACCGGCGACGCGCTGCGCGTGCAGATCTACGAGATCCTCCACGACTCGAACCACGACCTCGGCGTCGATCCGGGTCTGCAGAAGGACGGCGTCGAGGCCGACCTGCAGCGTCTGCTCGCCGAGCAGGTGGATCTCATCTCCGACGGCGCGACCCTCGTGCGCCGTGAGTACCCCACGGCCATCGGTCCGGTCGACCTCCTCGTGCGGGATGCCGACGGCGTGGCCATCGCGGTGGAGGTCAAGCGCCGCGGCGACATCGACGGCGTCGAGCAGCTCACCCGCTACCTCGAGCTGCTCGGCCGCGACCCGCACCTCTCTCCGGTGCAGGGCGTCTTCGCCGCTCAGGAGATCAAGCCGCAGGCGCGTGTGCTCGCCGAGGATCGCGGCATCCGCTGCCTCGTGCTCGACTACGACGACATGAAGGGCATCGAGTCCGGCATCCCCCGACTCTTCTGAGCCTCTCGTCGGTGCACGTCCTCCCACCGTTTTCCGGGCACGCTCCCCGTGCCCATAGGGTGAAGGACATGGCTGATTCCCCATACTCCTGCGTGCTCTGGGACGTCGACGGCACCATCGTCGACGCCTCGGTCGGCATCCTCCGCCGGCTCAACGTCGCGCTCACCCACTTCGGGCACCCGGCCCCGACGCGCGAGGAGCTGGTGCACTGGATCGGTCCGCCCATGTTCCAGTCGTTCCAGTCGCAGGCGGGGATGACCCCCGAACAGGCGACCGAGGCCGTCGCCTTCTACCGCACGCTCGGCAAGGCCGACGGCTACACCACCGATGTCGCGACCTACCCGGGGATTCCCGAGCTCATCAGGGACCTGCACGACGGCGGCGTGCCTCAGGCGACGGCGAGCTCGAAGCCGGAGATCCAGGTCGACGCCATCGTCGACCACTTCGGTCTGCGCCCGTACTTCCTCACGACCGTCGGAGCGACTCCCGACGAGGCGACGCTCGCCTCGAAGACGGACATCGTGGCCGAGGCGCTGCGACGGCTGGCCGAGCACGGGGTGGATGTCTCGCGACCGGTGCTCATCGGCGATCGGCATCACGACGTCGCCGGGGGCAACGCGAACGGCGTCCCCGTGATCTTCGTCGGGTGGGGCTTCAGCAACCCTGACGAAGGCGACGAGGCCGCCTTCCGTGCGGCATCCGTCGACGAGCTTCGGGACCTGCTGCTCGACTGAGCCTCGGGCCGCCTCCGGCGCGCCGCTCCGGCGTGCCCCCCCTGCCCGCGACCCCTGCCCCTGCCCCGCGCCCTGCGTGCCCGCCTGCCCCGCGTCGGGCGGATATCTACGTCTGGGGCGGAGTTCCCGGCCCAGAGCATCCGCCCCACAGGGAGTTCTCCGCCCAACGAGGTCCGCCATGCCGGAGCGCAGACACGTGTGTCCTCCGGGTGCGTGACCGGAGCCCCGCACGCGTCGGGCGGAGAACCACGCGTCGGGCGGAGTCCCTGGCCAAGAGCATCCGCCCCACAGGGAGTTCTCCGCCGCACGAGGTGCGCAATGCCGGGGCGCAGACACGTGCGTCATCAGGATGCGTCGCTGAGCCCCCGCGCGTCGGGCGGAGAATCACGCGTGGGGCGGAGTTCCCGGCCGAGGGTATCCGCCCCACAGGGAGTTCTCCGCCACACGGGGTGCGTCGCTCGGCACAACAGGGTGCGTCACTCGGCACAGCAGGGTGCGTCACCCGGCGGCACGAGTCACGGGCCCGCCCCCAGGCGCATCACCCAAGCCTGAGGACGGATGCATCGCCCCGGCGCCCCCACAGGTGCGTCATCAGGATGCGTGACGGGAGCCCCCGCGTCGGGCGGAGAACCACGCATTGGGCGGAGTTCCTGGCCCAGGGCCTCCGCCCCACAGGGAGTTCTCCGCCCCACAGGGTGCGTCGCCTCGAGCGCTGCCGCGAGAAAGACAGCCCCGCAAAGCACAGAACTCCCTGCCGGAGGGCCGCACATGGTGCAGACCCCCGGTCAGGGAGTTCCGAGTTCGTCCTGCCTCAGACCGGACGGATGTTCTCGGCCTGCAGGCCCTTGGGGCCCTGCGCGACGTCGAACTCGACCCGCTGGTTCTCTTCGAGAGAGCGGTAGCCGGATGACTGGATGGCGGAGTAGTGCGCGAAGACGTCAGCGCCGCCGTCGTCGGGGGAGATGAAGCCGAAGCCCTTCTCCGAGTTGAACCACTTGACCGTGCCCTGGGTGCTCATGTACTGCCTGTTCTGCTGAGAAAGAAGCCGACGCAGGTAGCACCGACGAGACCCACGCTAGTGGAGCACGCGCAGAGCGGAAGTCCTGATTTCAGCCCGTAACCCAAATGTTGCATGAGGGGTCATCTCGTGTCACATGGCGCCGGCGACGAGCATTCGCAGAGGCCCCGAAAAATGGTGTGGCCCTCACCGCGGGGGGAGCGATGAGGGCCGAAGACGACCGGAGGGTGCGTCAGATACCAGCGTAACCCCTCGCTCGACCTCCTGTCCCCCATTTGGGGGACAAAGTCCGAAAAAAGTTGAGAAACCCCGCGATAGCGGCCCCCTCGAGCGGCCCAGTGGGGACTGAGCGACTCGAGGGGGCCCAATCGCATGCACGGATCGCCGTGCCTCTGGGGAAGGCAGCCCGTCGTCTGGGGTGGACGGAGGCGATCAATCCCCTGTGCATGCCCCTACACCCTAAGTGAGGCGCTCCCCGTGCGCCACAGGGGGTTGACGAGAGGTCGCGATCGCGAGAAGCTTCCGCCCGCATCGGCACCGCATCTGCGCGCGAGTAGCCTGAGACGGTGACCATGCTGAACAAGGACATGACGCTGTGCATCTCGCTCTCGGCGAGACCGAGCAACAACGGCACGCGCTTCCACAACTTCCTCTACGAGTCGCTGGGGCTGAACTGGATCTACAAGGCCTTCGCGCCGACGGATCTGGGTCAGGCGATCGCCGGCGTGCGCGGACTCGGCATCCGCGGATGCGCGATCTCGATGCCCTATAAGGAGGACGTGATCGCGCTCGTCGATCACATGGACCCCTCGGCCACGGCCATCGACTCCGTCAACACGATCGTGAACGACGACGGGGTGCTCACGGCGTACAACACCGACTACAGCGCGATCGCCCAGCTCATCGAGCGCAACGGACTCGACGCGACGTCATCGGTGCTGCTGCGCGGCTCGGGCGGCATGGCGAAGGCGACGGCGGCGGCTTTCCGCGATGCGGGCTTCACCCGCGTCACGATCGCCGCACGCAACGAGGAGCGCGGACGCGCCCTGGCAGATCTCTACGACTTCGCCTGGATCGCGGATGCCGAGGACGCGACCGCCGACATCATCGTGAACATCACGCCGATCGGCATGGCGGGCGGCGCAGAGGAGCACACGTCGTCGTTCTCGGACGAGCAGATCGCCGCCGCCTCGGTCGTGTTCGACGTCGTCGCGCTGCCCGCCGAGACGCCGCTCATCGCCGCCGGACGCGCAGCCGGCAAGACGGTGATCACGGGCGCCGAGGTGGCCACGCTGCAGGCGCTCGAGCAGTTCGTGCTCTACACCGGCATCCGCCCGTCCGACGAGCAGGTCGCGGCCGCCGAGGAGTTCATGCGCGCGCAGTGACGGTCTGCAGGGTCCCCGTGACCACCGTCGCGGGCCGCCGCGCGAGGACCGCCGCGACCACCATGACGACGAGGGCGGATGCCGTGATCGCGGCGCCGATCCAGATGGGCGAGGTGTATCCGAGTCCTGCGGCGATCCCCAGGCCCCCAGCCCACGCGCCGAGGGCGTTGCCGACGTTGAACGCGCCGATGTTCGCGCCGGAGGCGAGGGTCGGCGCTCCGCCGGCGTACTGCATGACGCGGCTCTGAAGCCCTGGCACGGTGCCGAACCCGAACGCCCCCATGAGCACGAGGATCGCGATGGTCGCCGGCTGCGACCCCGCGAAGAAGCCGAAGAGGACGAGCACGACCACCAGCGCCGCGATGAACGCCAGAAGCGTGCGGTCGATCGAGTGGTCTGCCAGGCGTCCGCCGATCCAGTTGCCCGCCACGAGACCGACGCCGAAGAGCACGAGGAGCCACGGTACGGTGGTGTCGGCGAAGCCGGTGACTCCGGTGAGCGTGTAGGCGATGTAGGTGAACGCTCCGAACATGCCGCCGAACGCGAGGGCGGTCACCACCAGCGAGAGCCACACCTGGCCCGAGCGGAACGCCCGGAGCTCGCTGCGGATGCTCACCTGCGCGCCGGTCGTCTTCGGAGCGGTGACGAGAACCGCGATGCCGGCGAACGCGATCACGCCGATGGCCGAGATCACCCAGAACGTCGACCGCCAGCCGAACTGCTGACCGAGGAACGTGCCGAACGGAACGCCGAACACGTTGGCGGCGGTGAGCCCGGTGAACATGATCGCGATCGCACGGCCCTTCTTCTCGGGTGCGACGAGATCGGCCGCGACGACGGATCCGATGCCGAAGAACGCGCCGTGGCAGAGCGCCGCGATGATGCGGCCGATCATGGCGACCGAGTAGTCGGGGGCCAGAGCCGTGAGCGCGTTGCCCGCGACGAACAGCACGACGAGACCCAGCAGCACGGGTTTGCGCGGCAGTCGCGTGGTCGCGGCGGTCAGACCGAGCGCGCCGACGACCACGCTCAGGGCGTAGCCCGAGATGAGCCACCCTGCCGTGGCCTCGGTGACCCCGAAGTCCGCGGCGACCTCGGGCAGGAGTCCCATGATCACGAACTCGGTGAGTCCGATCCCGAAGGCGCCGATGGCGAGTGCGATGAGTCCGAGTGGCATGGGTGTGCTCCGAGGTGCTCTGGTAAGATAGTTGCAGACGCGGGATATTGCGTCAGGAGGGATAATCATTGCACACGCAAGTATCCCGCGCAAACAACTACTTGGAGGTCCCATGGGCATCTCGGACGACGCCGTCGAGATCCGCGCGCGTGGCTGGCGCACACTGGCCGCTCTCCACGGCATCATCGAGGCCGAGCTCGAGCGCGCCCTCGGCGCCTCCGTCGGCCTTTCCGTCGTCGAGTACACCGTGCTCGACGCCCTCAGCCGGCAGGACGGCTGGCACATGCGGATGCAGCAGCTCGCCAGGGCGACGGCGCTGAGCCCGAGTGCGACGACCCGGCTGGTGACCCGCCTCGAAGACCGGGGGCTGCTCACCCGCATCCTGTGCGCCGACGACCGCCGCGGCATCTACACCGAGCTCACGGCCGCGGGGCGGGAGCTGTTCGAGCGCGCGCATCCGATCCACGACGAGACCCTCGAGCGCACCCTCGGCGATGCCGTCGAGCAGCCGGAGCTCGCACCCGTCGTGCACGCCCTGCAGGGCGCGACGGTCAGCGCCTGACGATCAGGCGTCGCCCATCATCAGGCCCTCGATGGAGTGTCGCTGGGTGATCGGCGTGAGCTCCTCGACGATCGGGCAGGCGAGATGCCGCTGCACACGCGGGGGAAGCGACTCGTAGAACCCTCGAGTCACCGCCATGTCGTGGTGCTCGGCGTTGCCTGCTCCCGGCGCGTCGACGCCGAGGACGAGAACGGGTCGCGCCTTCGACGACGTGTTCGCCGTACCGCGATGGATCGTGAGGGCCGAGCGCACCGAGACATCGCCGCGCTGCGGGTACTTCCGCACCGCGAGGCCCTCGAAGCGCGGGTACAGCGCCGCCACCGGGAACATCCCGTGCTCGAAGTCGACGGGGAGGTCCCACTGCGTGGTCGGCGCGATCTCGAAGGGGCCCATGTCCTCTTCGGTGTCGACCGCGGTCACGTTGAACGCCAGCGAGGTCAACCTGCCCTCCTCGGCGGTCTCCGTCGGCATGGGGAAGTCCCGATGCCAGGGCTGATCCTTCGCGCCGGCGTTGGGCACGTCGAACCCGAGCTCCACGATCTCGTAGTCGGGCCCGAGGACCGCGGTGCAGACCTCACGCACCCACGGGTGGTCCACGAGGTCCAGCCATCCGCGCATCTGCTCGGGATGGATCTCGACGTAGTGCCGGTTCGTCCCTCGGCCCACCGCGCCGCCGGGCCGCCCGAGCGCCTCTGCGTACGCGACCTCGATGTCCTCCCGGAGCCGGTCGGCCCACTCGCTGCTGAACAGTCCGCGTCGGGCATCGACCCCCGCGTCGTACAGCGCGGCGACGGTCGACGCCGTGTCCGGGTCGAGCGTCGTCACGTCGGGGGTGTGCGCAACAGCCTGCGTGCGATCGTCCATGAAAGGCATCCTTCGGTGTCAGTCGGTGTCAGTCGGTGGTGGGGAGTCGGACGGACGGTGTGCCGCCGTCCCACTCCAACGGGAGGGCGGCGAGCCCGCGGTAGATGAAGAGGTCGTCCCAGCCGTGGAAGACGAGCATGTCGCCGTCGGGCGTGGAGACGACGTCCTGACCCCCCGGCCCGAGGTAGCGGTCGTCGGTGGAGGAGGTCGAGAGGATCGGATCCGGCTCCTTCTCGAACGGTCCGAGCAGCGACGAGGCCGTCGCCACCCCGACCGCGTAGTCCTCCGAGCCGTAGTCGTTCGCCGAGTAGAGCAGCGCGTAGGTGCCGTCGCGCTCGACCAGCACGGGAGCCTCCACCAGGTGGCCCTCCCAGTCCTCGGTCTGCATGACCAGTCGGCTCGACGGCCCCGTCAGCTGTGTGCCGTCCGCCGAGACCGGCGCGATCTGGATCCAGGTGTCGAGCTCGCAGCAGTTGCCGTCGTTCTTCCACACGAGGAACCGCGACCCGTCGTCCTCGACGAAGGCGGCGGGATCGATCGCCCCGCCCTCGTCGAGCGGACACACCATCGGCTGCTCGCCGACGGCGACGTACGGACCCGTCACCGACGCGGAGGTGGCGGCCCCGATGCACTGCCTCCCGGAGGCGGCATGCTCCGCGGAGAAGTACATCACGAAGGTCCCGTCTGCTCGCGCCGAGACGTCCGGCGCCCAGGTGCGCCCCGCATTCGCCCAGGCGGGGAGCACGGGCAGCGCGTCGTCGGTCGACACGTCCCAGGAGGACAGGTCCGTCGACGTGGCGAACTGCACGTTCGCCCCCTGGTTCTCGGTGGCGAAGGCGACGTATCCCCCGTCGGCTGCGACCACGTCGGGATCGGCGAAGTCCTGATCGATGAGGAACGGGGCACGCTCGACCACGGGTTCGGGTTCGAGTTCGGCCTCGGCGGAGCATCCGAGAAGACCGGCCGCCGCGAGCGCGAGGAGGCCGGCGACGGCGACGCCGCGCCTCGCGACGGCATCCGTCATCCCTTGACCGCCGATCCCGCCACGGATTCGACGATCTGCCGCTGCGCGATGGCGAAGAGGATCAGGACGGGGACCGACGCGATCACCGCACCCGCCATGACGATCGCGAAGTGGGTCGAGTACGCACCCTGAAGTTGGCTGAGGCCGGGCTGCAGCGTGAGGTTCTCGGGGCTCAGCAGCACGTACACCGGCCAGAGGAAGTCGTTCCAGTTGCCGAGGAACGACAGCACGGCGAGCGTCGCCAGGGCGGGTCGCGCGAGCGGGAGGACGACCTGCAGGAAGATGCGGATGTCGCCGGCTCCGTCGATCCGCGCGGCCTCCTCGATCTCGGGCGGCAGGCCGACGAAGAACTGCCTGAGGAAGAAGATCCCGAAGGCCCCGGCGGCGCCGGGCACGGTGATGGCCCAGATCGTGTCGAGCCACCCGAGATTCTGGACGATCAGATAGTTCGGGATGAGAAACACGACCGGGGGGACGAGGAGCGTCGCGATGATCACGCCGAAGACGATCTTCTTTCCCGCGAACTCGAGTCGTGCCAGCGCGTAGGCACCCATGGATGCAGTGACGAGGATCAGCACGGTCTGCAGCGTCGCCGCGGCGAAGCTGTTCCACACCCAGAGGAAGATCGGCTGCTCACCCGAGCCGAGCAGGCTCTGGTAGGCCTCGATCGAGAACGGATCGGGCAGCGAGAAGGGCGACCTGATCGCATCCGCATCGGTCTTGAACGAGGTGATCAGCATCCAGACGAGCGGGAGGACGATCACCAGGGCGAGGGCGATGAGGATGGCGTAGAGAGCGGCCCTCCCCCACAGGCGGCGGGCGGACGGTCGACGGACGGCGGGTCTCTGGACGGATGCTGTGGTCATGACGCCTTCTCGACTCGTTCGCGCTGCAGCCGGAAGTTGATGACGCTGACGATCGCGAGCGCGAGGAACAGGATGTAGCTCATCGCCGCGGCCGGCGCCATGTTGTTCTGCGACAGGCCCTGATCGGCGATGTACATGATGACGGTCTTCGTCTCGGTGCCCGGCCCTCCCTTGGTGAGGAGGTACGACTGACCGAACATGTTCGCCGACGCGAGGATCGTGGTGGTGGTGATGAACGTCATGACCGGCCGCAGTCCGGGGAGCGTGACGCTGGAGAACTTCCTCATCGTGCCGGCGCCGTCGAGCGAGGCCGCTTCGTACAGGTCGCCGTTGATGCCCTTGAGGCCGGCGAGGAAGATGATCGTGTTGAGGCCCATGGTCCACCAGACGGTGACTCCGACGATGGAGACCCACACCCAGGGGACGTCGACGGTCCAGGGGATGTCGCCCGGGAGCCCGATGAGGCCGAGCAGGTGGTTCAGGATGCCGGACTGCGTGTCGAAGATGTATCCCCAGATCACGCCGATGACGGCGACGCCCAGCACGTAGGGGGCGAAGAAGATCGTGCGGAAGGTGGTCGCCGCGCGGATGCGCTGGTTCAAGAGGATCGCGACCAGCAGCGGGATGACGACGAGGAACGGGACGCTGATCACGATGAAGAGCCCGGTGACGCTCATCGACTTCCAGAAGTCGCTGGAGAGCACGTTGCCCGGGGTGAACAGGTCGATGTAGTTCTGGAAGCCCACGAACTCCTGGACGTCGCGGAACGGACTCCAGTTGGTCAGGCTCATCCAGATGCCGAAGATGCCGGGACCGGCGACGAACGTGAGGAAGAGCACGAGGAACGGCGCGAGGAACAGATAGGCCGTCAGAGTGCTCCGACGCGACGACGGAGAACCCGTCGAGGTGCGAGGGCGTCGCCCCCCAGCGCTGCTGCGCGGGGGGGCGACGAGCGTGGCGGTGTCAGTCACCGTACTTCGCCCGGTTCTGCTCGAGGATCTGGTCGGCCTTCGCCGCCGCGTCGTCGAGCGCGGTCTTCGGGTCCTTCTTGCCGGTGAGGGCCTCGTTCAGCGCGAGCGTGATCTGCGCGTTGGCCTCCGTGATGCCGGGGGAGACCGTCTCGTAGTGCGCGTACTCCAGCTGCTCCATGAACGGAGCGAGGTTCGGGTAGGTCGACAGGAGCTCCGGGTCCTCGCGGACGGAGTTCGCCGCGGGGAGCTCGCCCGTCTCGGCCCAGCCGAGCGAGTTGTCGTTCATCCACTTGACGAAGACCGCCGCTGCAGCCGTCTCGTCGGGGTCCTGGCCCTTGTTCGACGGGAACACCCAGTGCGTGGAACTCGACCACACGGCCTTCTCCTCGCCGATCTGCGGCACGACCGCCGCGGTCCAGTCGAGGTCGTCGAAGGCGGTGTTGGTGGTCTGCCACACGCCGTTCCAGTTGAAGGCGGTCTCTCCGGCGATCAGCGCCTTGATGTTGCCGTCCTGGGCGACGTTCGCGGGGCTGTAGCCCTTCTCGACCATGTCGGTCATCCAGGTCAGCGCCTTCACGCCCGCCTCGTCGTTGAACGTCGCCTCCGTGACGTCCTCGTTGTACAGGTCGCCGCCGAACTGCCAGATCAGGCTCTGGAACTCGAAGGTGCCGGTGAAGACGTAGCCGTCGACCCACTCGCCGGCGACGCCGACGCCCTTGAGCGCCTCGAGGGCCGCGAGGTACGACGCCTCGTCGGTCGGGATCTCGGTGATGCCCGCCTTCGCGAGCACCGACTTGTTGGCGTACAGGCCGAGGGGCGTGACGCTCCACGGCACGGCGTACTGGGTGTCGTCGTAGTTGCCCTTGTCGAACACGCTCTGCGGGAAGTCGTCGGCCGCGTAGCCGAGCCCGTCGACGATGCCCCCGGCGTCGAGCAGCAGATTCTGCGCCGCATAGGTCGCCAGGTCGTCTCCGTGGAGGACGGCGACGTCCGGCCCCTTGCCCGCCTTGATGGCGAGCGGCATCTTCGCGATGATGTCGGCCCACTCCTGCGGCACGGCCTTGACGGTGATGTTGTCGTGCTCGGCGTTGAACTCCTCGATGAGCTCGGGCACGATCTTCGGGGCCGCTCCCCCTGTCCAGCCATGCCAGAAGGTGATCTCGACGTCGGGACCGGTGTACTCCCCGTCGCCCGAGACGGCACCGCCGCCATTGCCGCCGGATGCCGCGCATCCGGACGCTGTGATGCCGATGGCGAGTGCGAGTGCTGCACCTGTCGCCCGGCGAGCCCACGGCTTGTTCATGTGATTGCTCTCCTTTGAGTGCCTCCGGTGATCCGGAGCGGGAAGACCGGGTATCCCAGTCGTGTTCGAAATTTACAGCGCTGGAATTTTGTTGTCAAGGTATATTCATCCGTGACGTGATCGTGACCGGTTGGAGACCACATGGGTGTGCGCTTGCAGGATGTCGCGGAGCTCGCCGGGGTCTCGATGAAGACCGTGTCGAACGTCGTGCGGGGCTATGAGCACGTCAGCGTGTCGACCCGCGACCGGGTGCAGCGGGCCATCGACGAGCTGGGCTACCGGCCGAACCTCATGGGCAGACGACTCGCGACCGGGCGAACGGGCCTGCTGGCACTCGCGTTCGCCAACGTGGCGCTGCCGTACTTCGCCGAGCTCTCGCGAGCGGTGTCGGCGGCTGCGGGCAAGGCCGGCTACCGCGTGCTGCTGGAGGAGACCGACGGCACCCTCGAGGGCGAGCGGGCGGTTCTGGCGGGCTCCGAATCCGGCATGGTCGACGGGATGCTGTTCCAGCCGTCGGCGATGTCGTCGGCAGAGATCTCACGCCACCGGAGCGAGCTCCCGATCGTGATCCTCGGTGAGGGAGCGGCGCCTCTGCCCGTGGATCGCGTGATGATCGACAACTTCGAGGCCGCCAGGGCCGCCACCACGCACCTGGTGGCGCTCGGGCGGCGCCGGATCGGGTTCGCCGGCCACGAGCCGCAGGAGCTGTCGTCGACGTCGATGCAGCGCATCGCGGGATACCAGCAGGCGCTGGAGGATGCGGGTCTTCGGCCCGACCCCGGACTGCTGTTCGCCAGCCGGGAGATCTCCCCCTCGGGCGCCGTGGACGGCATCGGGCGGGCGCTGGATGCGGGAGCGGACATCGACGGCCTGGTCTGCCGTGACGACCTCGCCGCCATCGGCGCGCTGCGCGCGCTCCAGGAGCGCGGGCGCCACGTGCCCGAGGACGTCGCCGTCACCGGCTGGGACAACATCGAGCTCAGCCGGGTGACGTATCCCAGCCTCACCACGATCGCCCCCGATCTCGAGGGACTGGCCCGGCGGGCGGTCGAGATGCTCGCCGAGCGCATCGAGGGATTCGCGGGGGTCGGCCGCCACGAACTGGTGGACCACCGGCTCGAGGTCCGCGAGAGCGCGCCCGCCGCGCCGATCCCCGGTAGTTTACAGCGCTGAACAATTCATGCATGCTTGACCGCATGCTGAGTAATGATCCATCGGTCCCTCCCGTCGCGAGCCAGGGCGATGGCACCCACCCGCGTCCGCAGCTGGTCCGCGGAGACTGGAGCGATCTGAGCGGTCGATGGGGGTTCGCGTTCGATGACGACGATCGCGGCCTCCGCGAGCGGTGGTTCGACGACCCGTCGTTCGAGTCCTCGATCGTCGTGCCCTTCCCTCCCGAGTCGCCGGCCTCCGAGGTGGCCGACCCCCGGCCCCATGACATCCTCTGGTACCACCGGGCTCTCACCCGCGACCACCTCTCCGCCGCGGGTCACCGCGACGGGCGTCGGCTCATGCTGCGCTTCGGCGCCGTCGACTATCGCGCCGACGTGTGGGTCGACGGACAGCGGGTCGGATCGCACGAAGGCGGGCACACGCCGTTCTCGGTGGACATCACGGATGCGCTGCGCAACGCCGACGGCGGCGACATCATCGTTCGCGCCGAGGATCGCGCCACCGACGTCGCGCAGCCCCGCGGCAAGCAGGACTGGCGAGACGACCCGCACGCCATCTGGTACCACCGCACGAGCGGGATCTGGCAGCCGGTCTGGCTCGAGTCCGTGCCCGCAGGCCCGGCGATCGACTGGATCCACTGGCGCACCGACCTCACCTCCGCACGAGTGCACGCCCGCGTCGGTCTGGCCTCACCGCCCACCGACGACGGCGCCGTCGAGATCGAGCTCCGCCACGGCGACACGCTGCTCGCGCGCACCTCCACCCTCGTCCACGAGGGCGAGGCGGAGGTCGAGGTCGACATCCCTCTTCCCGCTCAGATGAACGGCCAGGCGTACGAGGAGCTGCTGTGGTCGCCCGAGAATCCGCGACTCGTCGACGCGACGGTGCGGATCTCTCAGGCCGACGTTCCCGTCGATGCGGTCTCGTCCTACCTCGGGCTCCGATCCGCAGCCGTGGACCGCCGCCTCTTCCACCTCAACGACCGACCGCGCTTCGTGCGCTCCGTGCTCAGCCAGGGGTACTGGCCCGAGACGCACATCGCCGCCCCCTCGGCTGACGCCCTGCGCGAGGAGGTCGAGCTCATCAAGGAGCTCGGGTTCACCGCGGCGAGGGTGCACCAGAAGTTCGAGGACCCGCGGTTCCTGTTCTGGGCCGACCGCCTGGGGCTCATGGTGTGGGCCGAGGCACCCGCCCCGTTCGCCTTCACGTCGACGGCCGTCGAGCGCACCGTGCGCGAGTGGCTCGAGATCGTGCACCGCGACTTCTCGCATCCGTCGATCGTCACGTGGGTGCCGCTCAACGAGAGCTGGGGCGTGCAGCACATCGCCCGCGACAGCCGGATGCTGCACCATGCCCTCGCGCTGGTGCACCTCACGAAGGCGCTCGACTCCACGCGGCCCGTCGTCTCCAACGACGGATGGGAGCAGGCCGACACCGACATCGTGGCGATCCACGACTACGAGGGCGACGGCGACGTGATGCGCGCCCGATACGCCGACCGCGCCGCCGTCGACGAGATGATCGCCGGCATCGGACCGGCAGGGCGACGGCTCGTGCTCAGCGGGGACGTCAGCGACCGGCCCGTGATGCTCACCGAGTTCGGGGGGATCTCGTTCGACGTCCATCACACCGAGAACGCCTGGGGCTACACGAGTGCCGGCTCGTCGGAGGACTTCGGGCAGCGCCTGGGCTCACTGATGACGGCGGTGCACGCGAGTCCTGTGCTGGCCGGGTTCTGCTACACCCAGCTGACCGACACCCTGCAGGAGACGAACGGTCTCGTGGGAGCCGATCGGGTGCCCAAGCTCCCGGTCGAGGAGCTGCGCCGGATCATGGTCGGACCCGGAGGGGTCAGGCCATGGGAGTGACCGCCGCCGAGGAGGACGCCTCCTCGCTCGCTCGGCCCGTGCACGACGGATACTTCGCCGATCCGTTCGTGCTGCGCCTTGCGGGCGGCGGCTACGCGGCGTACGGCACCAACCCCGAGAGCACGTCGGCGGAGGCCGCGTTCGAGGTCCTGCTCTCCGACGATCTCGCGACCTGGCGGAGCGCGGGTCTCGCGCTGAGGCGGATGGCGCCCGAGACGGGCGACGAGTACTGGGCTCCGGAGGTGTGCGTCCGCGACGGGGCGTGGTGGATGTACTACTCGGTCGGGCACGGCATCCGCGGCCATCACCTGCGGGTGGCTCGCGCCGAGCATCCGACGGGCCCGTTCGTCGACCTCGGCGTGAATCTCACACCCGACGAGTCGTTCGCGATCGACCCGCATCCGTTCCAGGACGACGACGGCCAGTGGTACCTCTACTTCGCGCGCGACGTGCTCGACGCGGAGCGTGCCGGTACGCACCTCGCGGTGGCGTGCCTGCCCGAACCCGCTCGGCTCGAGGGGTCGCGGTCGGTGCTGGAGCCGTACGCGGACTGGCAGATCTACGAGCGCGACCGCCCGATGTACGGCGGGATCCACGACTGGCACACCCTGGAGGGCCCGTCGGTCGTGCGGCGTCACGACAGGTACTGGATGACGTTCTCGGGCGGGGCGTGGACCGGCCCGGGCTACGCGGTGTCATGGGCCTCGTCCCCGACACCGCTCGGTCCCTGGACGCCTGCCCCGGCATCCGCCCCGGCGCTGCTGGAATCGGGCCCCTCGTTGATGGGGCCCGGCCACAACTCGCTCGTCGTGGGACCGGACGGGCGGGATCGCATCGCCTTCCATGCGTGGAACGCCGATCTGACCGCCCGGCAGATGCACATCGCCGTGATCGACTTCACGCCGGAAGAACCTGCTGTCGAACTTGCTCTCGAGGAGACCGCCCGGCCGATACCCTAGGTGTCGCTCGGCAGATCGAGCAGGATTCGGGAGACCAGATCGTGAAGACCATCGGCGTGCTCGGCGGCATGAGCTGGGAATCGTCTCTCGAGTGGTATCGCCTCGCGAACGAGCGGGTGCGCGACCTGCTCGGCGGTCACCACTCGGCGAAGATCGTCCTCGACTCGGTCGACTTCGCCGAGATCGAAGCCATGCAGGCGCAGGGCGACTGGGATGCCGCGGGGCAGCTTCTGGCTGACCGCGCTCGGGCGCTCGAGAGCGCCGGCGCCGAGCTGCTCGTCCTGTGCACGAACACGATGCACCTCGTCGCCGAGCAGATCCAGGATGCCGTCGGCATCCCGTTCCTGCACATCGCCGACGTCGCGGCCTCGGCCGTGACCTCCGCCGGACTGACCACCGTGGGCCTGCTCGGCACGGCATTCACGATGGAGCAGCCGTTCTACGCCGAGCGCCTCGCCGCGTACGGCATCCGCACCCTGGTCCCGGATGCCGACGATCGACAGGCCGTGCACTCGGTGATCTACAACGAGCTCGTGCACGGGGTGATCCGCGAGCAGTCCCGACAGCGCCTGGCCGAGGTCATCGAGCGCCTGATCGCTCAGGGCGCGGAAGGCATCATCCTCGGCTGCACCGAGATCGAGCTGCTCGTGTCCGCGGCCGACTCGGCGGTTCCGGTCTTCCCGACGACCGCACTGCACGTCGAGGCTGCCGTGACCCTGGCAGTCGCGGAGGACTGAGGTCCCGGCGACGGGGATGCGGGCGTAGGCTCGCGCCATGAGCACCGCCGCCGCTGTCGTGCAGGACTTCATGAAGGCGTTCCGCGAGCAGGATCGGCCGGCCGCTGAGCGCCTCATGGCGGGCGACTTCGACTTCACCAGCCCGCAGGACGACCATCTCGACCGGGATGCCTGGCTGCGGATCTGCTTCCCGACCGCGGACCACTTCGACGCCCCGGCGACCACGCTGCAGCTCATCGAGGTCGATGGCCTCGTGATCCATCGGTACGAGTACGTCGTCGACGGCATCCGGTTCCGCAACGTCGAGGCGCTCGAGGTCAGGGGCGGCCAGGTGCACGCCGTCGAGGTCTACTTCGGCGGCGCGGTCGACCGCCGCTCCTGACCTCGAGTGGCGGCGTGACCTGGCGTGCCTGCGCACAATTCAGCACAGATCGTCGGTAGGGCCCCGCATCGGGCCGGAATCCGCCTCGACCGAGCATTCATGATGACTTATGCACGCCGCGCCGACCGGTCAGGCCAGCGGAGCCGCCGTCGAGGCGCGCACGATCAGCTGGGAGCTGAGCGGGGCCGCGGTGTCGATCGCGGTGCCCATGATCGCCTGCAGCAGCAGATCCACGGCGAGCGCTCCGCTGCGGGCGATGGGCATGCGCACAGTCGTGAGACCGGGAGTCACGGCCGAGGCGAGGTCGATGTCGTCGATCCCGACGATGCTGATGTCCGCGGGGCAGCGCTTGCCGAGCTCCAGCAGCCCCGATTCGAGGCCCAGAGCGACGAGGTCGTTGTAGGCGACGACGGCCGTCGCGCCGCTGGCCGCCGCAGGGGCTGCGGCAGCCCGCCCACCCTGGATCGAGGCCGCCTGGTGGCTGAGCGCGGTCAGACGGATGCCGTGGCGCTCGCAGGCGCGGGAGATCGTGTCGGCGCGGCGGACGTCCGCCCAGGATCCGCGCGGACCCGCCGCGTAGGCGATGTGCGTGTGCCCCAGAGCGGCGAGGTGCTCGATCGCCTGGGCGGGGCCGTGCTCGGCGTCCATGAGCACGCACGGCGCCCCGTCGATCTGACGGTTCACGACGACGTAGGGCGTCTCTCCGACGAGGTCGATTACCTCGGCGTCGGGCAGTCGGGGCGAGCAGAGCAGCATCCCGTCGAGCTTGCGCGCCTGCTCGATCTGCTCCCGCTCGCGACGGAGGTCTTCATCGGCGTCGAAGAGCACGATGCGGTGCCGACCGTGCCACGCCTGCCCCTGGATCGCCTTGAGGAGCGTGGCGTAGACGGGGTTCGAGACGTCGGGGACGATCACGCCGAACGTCCGGGTCGCGGTGGCCGACTGGGGGGTGGCGTACCCCAGTTCGCTCGCCGCCTCGAGGACGCGACCGAGCGTGGCGGGTGCGAGCCGATCGGGCTCGCCGAAGGCGCGGGATGCGGTGGCGATGGACACGCCGGCGTGCCGCGCCACATCGGTCAGCGTCGCTGCCACATCCACCTCCCGGGTTCGAGGCAATCCTACGGTCCGGACAGGCGATGCAAAACGTCTTGACAAGTTTGTACAACTGATACACACTGTTTACATGACGATCATCGCCGATCACCGTGAAGAGTGCGCCGGCCAGAGCGAAGGAGCCACCGCGTGAGCAACGACACACCGGTCCTCGGCCGCACCACCCCGGCCGCCGTCACCCCGCTGGTCTCGCCGTCCGGCGCCGGCATCCTGCATCTCGGCCTCGGCAGCTTCCACCGCGCGCACCAGGCGGTCTACACCGCCGCAGCCATCCAGGCCTCCGGCGGGGACTGGGGCATCGTCGGCGTCGCCTCTCGGTCGCGCTCGATCGTCGACGCCATGCACGCACAGGAGTTCCTCTACTCCGTCGCGACGATCTCGCCCGGCTCGACGTCGCTGACCATCCCCGGCGTGCACACCGACGCGTTCGTCGGCGCCGAGGAACCCGAACGCGTGGTCTCGCAGATCGCCGACTCCGGCATCCGCATCGTCACCCTCACCGTCACGGAGAACGGCTACAGCTACTCCCCCGCGACGCAGCACCTCGACCTCGACGACGCCACGCTGCGGGCCGACCTCGCCGGCGGCGCACCGCGCTCGACCATCGGACAGCTCGCCAGGGGACTCCAGGCCCGGGCAGCCGCGGGCGGGGCGCCGATCTCCATCCTCAGCTGCGACAACCTCTCGTCCAACGGCACGCACACCGAGAAGCTCGTGCGCGAGTTCCTCTCCGAGCTTCCCGGATCGGAGGGTGCCGATGCTCTCGCCTTCCTCGATCGAGCCGTCACCTTCCCGTCCAGCATGGTCGACCGCATCGTCCCCGCCACGACCGCCGAGTTCCGCGCCCGCATCGGCGGTCTGCTCGGCGCTGCCGACGACATCCCCGTGCCCGCCGAGCCGTTCACGATGTGGGCCGTCGAGGATCGCTTCGCAGGCGGTCGCCCCACGTGGGAGGCCGGCGGTGCGGTGTTCACCGACGAGGTCGGCAGGTACGAGCAGATGAAGGTGCGGCTGCTCAACGGCACGCACTCCCTCATCGCCTACCTCGGCGCGCTGACCGGTGTCGGCACCATCCCCGAGGCGATCGCGCTGGACGGCATCGAGAGCGCGGCGCGGGCCGTGATGCGCGACGAGTACGAGCCGTCGATCGAGCTGCCCTCCGGGGTCGACGTCCGCGCGTACGAGACCGAGCTCTTCGAGCGATGGGCGAACAGCGCGCTCGGCCACCGCACCAGCCAGGTCGGCACCGACGGGTCGGTCAAGCTGCGACAGCGCATCCCCGAGCCGGCGCTCCTCTCGCTGCACCGCGGAGACATGCCGCACCTGATCGCACTCACCGTCGCGGGCTACCTGTCGTGCATCGCTCCGCTGGCGGGATTCGACCCCGGCGTGCACGCCGCGGCGATGACCGACGGCGCCCGCGAGCGGCTCGCCGCCCTCGCCGCGACGGCGCGCACCGGCCACGACCTCGCCCGACGCGTGATCGCGGAACTGCACCTGTTCGGCGACGAGCTCGCGGAGCAGGATGCGTTCATCGCGCGGGTCGGCGAACTGATCGATACCATCCAGCGGCGGGGCGTCGACGCCGCGATCGCCGACGCCGTCTCGGCGTCGCGGACCACGAAGGAGATGCAGCCATGAGGTCTCTCGCCATCCACGGCAAAGAGGACATCCGCTGGGAGGACCGCGAGGTCCCGAACCCCGGCGACGGTGAGGTCCGTCTGCGCGTGAACTACGTCGGCATCTGCGGCTCCGACCTGCACTACTACTTCCACGGAGCCAACGGCGAGTACACGATCCGCGAGCCGCTGACCCCCGGTCACGAGCTCTCGGGAGTCGTCGATCTCGACCCGTCGGGGCGCCTCGCCTCGGGAACCCCCGTCACCGTCCATCCGGCGCGCTACGGGGCATCCGTACCCGGACTCGAGGACCGCCCGCACCTGCGTGCCGGCGGCGACTACCTCGGCAGCGCCGCGGCCGACCCGCACCGTCAGGGCGGAGCATCCGAGCTCCTGATCGTCGAGGACCACATGGTCCGCGTCCTCCCCGAGGGGCTGCCGCTCGAACGCGCCGCTCTCGCCGAGCCGCTCGCCGTGGCGATCCACGCCGTCGGCCTCGCCGGCGACCTCACCGGCAAGCGCGCGCTCGTGATCGGCGCGGGTCCGATCGGACTCCTCGTCGTGGCCGCCGCCGTGAACGCGGGTGCTGCCGCGGTCGGGGCGAGCGACGTCCGGGCCGAGCCGCTCGACCGCGCAGAGTCCCTCGGGGCGAGCGAGTTCGCACTCGTCGGCCGAGACGCGATCGAGGACGAGTCCTACGACGTCGTCTTCGAGTGCTCCGGCGTCGCCGTCGCGCTCACTCAGGCCGTGCGCGCCGCCCGCCGTGCCGGCACGGTCGTCCAGGTCGGGATGCTCGCCAACGCCGAGATCGGGGTCAACCTCGCCCCGATGCTGGCGAAGGAGCTCACGATCCGCGGCGCGTTCCGGTTCTCGACCGAGATCGACGACGCAGTCGCCCTGCTCGCGGCATCCGATGCCCTCGATGCCGTCATCTCCCACGTCCTCCCCGCATCCGACGCCGTGGAGGCGTTCGAGCTCGCTCGCGACTCGTCCGCCTCGGCGAAGGTCCTGCTGTCCCTCTAGCACCACCCCTCGCGCCCCCGCGCACTCCACCGTCCCTGGTCCGAAGGAGTACCTCCCATGTCAGAACAGCACACGACGGCGACCGCCGTCGATCCCACCGCGAAGAGGTCGGTCCGCGACCTCGTCCGCGCCGCCATCTCCGGGTGGCTCGGCACCGCCCTCGAGTTCATGGACTACCAGCTGTACTCGCTTGCAGCCGCGCTCGTGTTCGCCGACCTCTTCTTCTCGTCCGAGAATCCCGCGGTCGCAGTGGTCGCCGCGATGGCCACCTACGGTGTCGGATACGTCGCGCGCCCCGTCGGCGCCTTCTTCTTCGCCCGCCTCGGCGACAAGACCGGCCGCACGAAGGTCCTCTTCTACACGATCCTCCTGATGGGCCTCGCGACCACCCTGATCGGCTTCCTGCCGACCTACGACCAGGTGGGCATTCTCGCCCCGATCCTGCTCGTGCTGCTGCGCGTCGCGCAGGGCTTCGGCGCCGGTGCCGAGATCTCGGGAGCCGGTGTCATGCTCGCCGAGTACGCCCCCGCGAAGCGTCGCGGCATCATCGCCTCGCTCGTCGCCCTCGGCACCAACTGCGGCACGCTGCTCGCCTCCGGCATCTGGGCGATCCTGCTGGTCGCCTACAGCGAGGACGAGGTCATCGCCTGGGCGTGGCGCATCCCCTTCATCGCCAGCGCGATCATCATGCTCTTCGCGATCTGGGTGCGCTTCAACCTCAAGGAGACCCCGGTCTTCGAGGAGCGCGACGACGTCGTCGACGGCAAGGCGCTCTCCAAGGAGGATGCCATCCAGCTCGCGACCGAGACCGGCGACGTGCGCACGCTCGAGGCGATGCAGCGCAAGCCGTGGAAGGCGTTCTCGATCGCGCTCCTGCTGCGCTTCGGCCAGGCCGGCAACTCGGGCATGATCCAGACGTACCTGATCAGCTACATCACCGTCGTGCTGCTGCTCGACCGCTCGATCGGCGTCAACGCCGTCATCGTCTCGTCGCTCGTCGCATTCATCACCGTCCCTCTCTCGGGATGGCTCGGCGACCGGTTCGGCCGTAAGCGCATGTACATGGTCTGGTCCGTGATCGCGCTCATCGTGATCGTCCCGACCATGCTCATGATCAGCAGCAAGGACACACTGCAGGTCTTCGTCGGCTACGTCGTGCTCCACAACCTCGCCGTCATGAGCTTCGCCTCGCTCGAGAACCTCACCCTGCCCGAGCTCTTCGGATCCCGCAACCGCTACACGTTCACGGCCATGGCCCGTGAGATCGCCGCCATCGTCGCGACCGGTGCGGGCCCCGTCATCGCCGCCGCGTGGGTGTCGGCCGTCACCGGATCCTTCATCCCGATCATCATCATGCTGTTCGTCTTCACGCTGTGCGCGCTCGTGGCCTCCATCTGGATGCCCGAGGTCGCCGGTCGCGACCTGACGGACCCGCGCGACGCGATCTGACCGATCGTCACGACCAGGGGTGCGGCTGCCCGAACAGCCGCGCCCCGCACCTCTGCCGTCTCACCCGCATGCCCGCGCCTCGCACCCCCAGGAGAACGCCATGACCATCGAGCTCGTCGACGTCATCATCACCAGCCCCGGACGCAACTTCGTCACGCTCAAGATCACGACCTCCGACGGGATCGTCGGCTGGGGTGACGCGACGCTCAACGGTCGAGAGCTGGCCGTCGCCTCGTACCTCTCCGATCACGTCGCCTCGACCCTCGTCGGCCGCGACGAGGACCGCATCGAGGACACCTGGCAGTACCTCTACCGCGGGCCCTACTGGCGTCGCGGGCCCGTGACGATGGCGGCGATCGCCGCTGTCGACATGGCGCTGTGGGACATCAAGGCCAAGAAGGCCGGGATGCCGTTGTACCAGCTGCTGGGCGGCGCCAGCCGCGAGGGCGTCCGTGTCTACGCGCACGCCTCCGGCACCGACTACGAGGCGCTCAAGAACGCGATCGCCGGCTACGAGGAGCTCGGATTCACGGCCGTCCGCGTGCAGACCGGAGTCCCCGGACTCGGCCAGATCTACGGCGTCTCGGCCGCCGGCCCCGGCGTGCGGTACGACTACGAGCCCGCCAAGCGCTCGGGCGACCGCCCGGCCGAGGAGACGTGGGACACCCGCAACTACCTCACTCACATGCCCGGGATCTTCTCGCGCATCCGCGAGGACTTCGGCACCGACCTGCGCATCCTCCACGACGGACACCACCGGATGTCGCCGATCGAGGCCGCACGCTTCGCCAAGGACATCGAACCGTACGACCTGTTCTGGCTCGAGGACTGCACGCCCGGCGAGGACCAGACCGCGCTGCGGCTCGTGCGTCAGCACTCCACGACGCCCCTCGCGATCGGCGAGGTCTTCAACACGGTGTTCGACTACCAGACGCTCATCACCGAGCGCCTGATCGACTACGTCCGCTCGGCCGTCACGCACACCGGTGGCGTCACCGCCATGAAGAAGCTGCTGGACTTCGCCGCGATCTACGGAATCAAGTCCGGCATCCACGGACCGACCGACATCTCGCCGGTCGGCATGGCCGCCGCCCTGCACCTGGACCTCGCGATCCACAACTTCGGGATCCAGGAGTACATGCCGCACAACGAGCAGACGCTCGAGGTGTTCCAGACGTCGTTCACGTTCGACAAGGGATTCCTCCACCCGGGCGAGCAGCCGGGACTCGGCGTCGAGCTCGACGAGGATGCCGCGGCCGGCCACGAGTACACCAAGGCGTACCTGCCGGTGAACCGACTGCTCGACGGGACCGTCCATGACTGGTGAGGTCGCGCGTGTGGCGTTGCCCGCCCGCACCGTCGAGTCGCGCCTCATCGTCGTAGCTCGCGCTCAGCGGGCCGAGGACTACGACACCGTGCTCGACGTGCTGGTGGATGCCGGCATCCGCAGTGTCGAGGTGACCCTGACGACCCCGGGCACGTTCGAGCACCTCCCCCGCCTGCTCTCGCGCTTCGGCGACAGCGTCGACCTGGGCATCGGGACGATCACCGACCCCTCGCAGCTCGCCCGGGCGATCGAGGTCGGCGCGAGCTATCTCGTGACTCCGATCACGTCCCGTGACCTCGTGACGCAGGCGACGGATGCCGGTGTGCCGATCGTCCCCGGCGGTCTCACGCCCACGGAGCTGTTCTCGTCGTGGTCTGCCGGAGCATCCGCGGTCAAGGTCTTCCCCGCCGGACAGGTCGGGCCGTCGTACCTGAAGGATCTGCGCGGCCCGTTCCCCGACCTGGTCGCGGTGCCCTCCGGCGGCGTCGATCTGGCCGGTGCCGAGGCCTGGCTCACAGCCGGGGCCGTGGCCGTGAGCGTCGGCGGTCCGCTCCTCGGCGATGCCTTCGCCGGTGGCGACCTGGTCGCCCTGCGCGATCGCGCTGCCGCCTTCGTCGAGGTCTGCGCCCGGAGCGCCGAGTGACCGCATCCTCCGTCGTCACGCTCGGCGAGACCATGGCCCTCGTGCGCGCGGTCGAGATCGGCTCGCTGCGTCATGCCGATGCGCTGACGCTCGGGATCGGCGGCGCGGAGAGCAACGTCGCGATCGGTCTCGCACGGCTCGGCGTCGGCGTGTCATGGCTGGGCCGGGTAGGCGACGACTCCCTCGGCGAGCGCGTCGTGCGCGAGATCCGCGGAGACGGGGTCGACGTGCGAGCAGTGATCGACGCCGATGCGCCCACCGGCCTGATGGTGAAGGAGCGCCCGTCGGCCGCATCCACCGCGGTGCACTACTACCGCGCGGGGTCTGCCGGATCCCGTCTGCGCCCCACCGACCTCCCCGACGGATGGGTCGAGTCCGGCGTCCTCCTGCATCTCACCGGCATCACGCCGCTGCTCTCCGACACGGCTCACGCCGCCGTGCGCTGTGCGATCGATCGGGCACGGGATGCCGGGGCATCGGTGAGCTTCGACATCAACTACCGGTCGGCGCTCGCCCCGGCATCCGTCGCGGGCCCCGTGCTGCGCGAGATCGCCGAGCGGGCGGATGTCGTCTTCGGCGGAGTCGAGGAGTTCGCGATCCTGTATCCGGATGCGACGCCCGCCGACGCCGCTGGACGTCTGCGTGACGCCGGGTGCGCGACCGCCGTGTTCAAGCTCGGCCCCGACGGAGCATCCGTCGTCACCGCCGACTCCGTGACCGATGGCCGCGGCTTCTCCATCGACGTCGTCGACACGGTCGGCGCAGGAGACGCGTTCGTGGCAGGATTCCTCAGCGCCCTGGTCGAAGGCCTGGGGACGGACGAGATCCTGCGCCGTGCGAACGCCTGCGGGGCGATCGCCTGCCTCGTGCCCGGTGACTGGGAGGCCGCCCCCACCCGCCGGGACCTCGAGCGGTTCCTCGCGGGAGACGCCGACCCCGTCCGCCGCTGAGAACCCGCTGCCGACCTGATCTCCCGACGTCGGCGTGCATGATTCAGCACAGAACGGCTGCCGAGGGGTGATCAGGTCCGAAATCGGCCCCGTCCGGGCATCGGTGCTGAGTTGTGCACACCGACACACCTCGGCGCGGCGCCGGCTCCCGAGCGCGTAGCCTCGAAGGATGCCTGAGAACGTCGTCACCCTGACCCCGGGCTCCGCCCCCACCGACGACCGACGGCACGTCCCGCCGCTCCAGCACGCCGCGGTGAACTCGCGGCCGATCGCCCTCGCGTACCGGATCGTCGCCGCAGGGGTCATCCTCACCGGCGTCCTGCGCAATGCCGAGGTCTTCTCCGGCACCCCCGCCTGGTCGAGCCTGCTGTTCTACACGATGATCAGCGACCTCATCTGCCTCGTCTGGATGCTGCTGCTCGTCGTCCGCACGGGTCAGGACCTCCGGCGCATCGGCCGATGGGGCACCTCGACGCCGAGCGCACGATGGAGCGGGGCGGTGATGATGTCGATCACCGTGACCATGCTCATCTACCTCGTGGTCCTGGTGCCGACGCGATTCGCCGCAGGCGACAGCGACGTCTTCTCCCTCACCGACAACCTCATCCACATCGTCACGCCGACCCTGCTGATCGTCGACTGGCTCCTCTTCGTGCCGAAGGGATCGTTCCGCTGGGTCGACCCGCTGCTGTGGCCGCTCATCCCCTACGCCTACCTGCTGTGGGCGTTCGTCTACGGCGCGGGCGGCGGCGAGTTCACGCCCGGGCAGCGCTACCCGTACCCGTTCATGGACGTCGACGCGCTCGGGGTGCTCGGCGTCGCGCAGTGGGTGGTGGCTCTGACGATCGCCCTCGTCGTCGTGGGCTTCGTCTACGTCGTCATCGACCGCGCCCTGGCCTCGGCTGCGGAGCGCGCGCTGCGGGTCAGTTGATGATCTCGGCGCGGGGGTCGGAGTGCAGGGCGGCGATCTTCTCACGCCAATCGGCCAGTGCCTCCGGCGACAGGCGCGTCCAGTCGATGACCTCGCGCACGACGCGCAGCGGCTCGCTGCTCCGGTACGAACGCGTCGGATTGCCCGGGAACTTCTTGTCGGTGACGTTCGGGTCGTCCTCGAAGTCGCCGAGCGGCTCCACCTCGTAGACGCGCGGTTCTCGATCGCCGGGTGCGAGCTCGGCGGCGAGGCCGGCACCGTCCCGCAGCGCGGTGAAGTAGACGTGGTTCATCACCACCTCGGGGCGGTAGTTCGACCGGAAGCCGGCGGTCAGCAGATCGCCGGCTCCGAGGTCGGCCTTCGTGCCGTGGAAGAAGGGCCCGTCATCGCGCGCGTCAGTCACGCCGGACAGCATACGACCGGGTCGTGCGCCGCGGAACCCCGGTCACTCGCCCGAGCGGCGGGTGCCGATCCCGGGCTCGTCGTTGTGGATCGACTCGTCCTTCACCTCCCCCTCCGAGGAGGGGTCGACGCGCACCGGGCCTTCGCCGCCCGAGTCGGCTCCCGCGCCGCCGGCGGGCACATCGCCCACGGCGTCCGGGTCATCGGCGTTCCGATCGGCGATCAGCGCGGCGATCGAATCACGTTGGGGTGCGTCGGCCGCCGCCTCCACCTCTTCGGGCTGCGGGTCCTGACCTGAGACGTCGCTCATTCCGTGCCGTCCCGAAGGTCGACGGGAGCGTCGCCCGAGTGCTGACCGCCTTCATCCTCCGGCGCGAGGTCGCCCTGACCGTCCTCGCCGATCTCCGCATCGATCAGGTCGTTGCCCTGTGTCTCGGGCTCCTGCGTGTCGGTCGGGAACGTCCCATCGGTCGGGTCCGCCTCGGGGACGCCGGGCATCTCCGGCTCGAAGCTGTTCGCGAAAGCGTCGATGTTGGTCATGGTGTCTCCTCTGTCGGTGTCCGAAGCACCATCGTCGATCACGACCGCGGCGAGCGCAGGGCGGTTGACAGCAGCAGACGGCCGGAGTATCCGACGCTCCCCGGCGGCGCGCCAGGCGGCACCCCTCTCCTTCCCCTCATGAGAGCATCGACTCACACCGTGATGCGAAGGGGATTCGGATGCTGCGCGCAGAGGACAGTGTGAGGCTCGGCCGGTCCGGCCTGAAGATCTCGAGGATCGTGCTGGGATGCATGAGCTTCGGCGCTCCAGACAGGGGAACGCACGGCTGGTCTCTCGACGAGGAGGCGAGCCGACCGCTCATCCGGCAGGCGCTGGAGGCGGGCATCACGACGTTCGACACCGCCGACGTGTACTCCGACGGCACCAGCGAGGAGTTCGTCGGCCGAGCGCTGGCCGACTTCGCAGACCGCGACCGGATCGAGATCGCGACCAAGGTGCACGGGCGGATGGGACCGGGAGCGAATCAGGCCGGACTCAGCCGCGCGCACATCCTGTCGGGGATCGACGCGAGCCTGAGGCGTCTCGGCACGGACTACGTCGACCTGTACCAGATCCACCGCTGGGACCCCGAGACGCCGATCGAGGAGACCATGGAGGCCCTGCACGACGTCGTGCGTTCGGGTAAGGCGCGGTACATCGGCGCCTCGTCGATGTGGGCGTGGCAGTTCGCGACGGCCCAGCACACTGCCGTGCAGAACGGATGGACACCGTTCATTTCGATGCAGGATCAGTACAACCTGCTGCAGCGCGAGGAGGAACGGGAGATGCACCCGTTCTGCCTCGACTCCGGTGTCGGTGTGCTGCCGTGGTCGCCGCTCGCCCGAGGTCGCCTCACCCGTGACTGGGACGACACCACGGCCCGCAGCGAATCGGACGCCTTCGGCAAGACGCTGTACCGGCGCGAGGAGGACTCGAACCGAGCGATCGTCGAGGCTGTCTTCCGCGTCGCCGAGGACCGGGGCGTGCCGCGCGCGCAGATCGCGCTCGCCTGGGTGGCCCAGCAGTCAGCCGTCACGGCCCCCATCGTCGGCGCCACGAAGGCGGCACACATCACGGATGCCGTCGCCGCGACCGCCATCCGCCTGGAGGATTCCGAGATCGACGCGCTGGAGAGCGCCTACACGCCGCGTGAGCCGGAAGGGTTCTAGCGGCCGCTCAGAACGAGCGCACCGAGAGCATCTGCCAGCCCTCGGGAACCTGCGCCTCGAGGGCGGACATGCTCTCGGCCTCGATCTCGCGGATGCCGTCGACCCGCGTGAACGTGCCGGTCGCCTGCATCTTCGCCTCGCCCTTCAGCATCCGCACCGGCGAGGAGACGAGGACGAAGCCGTCCTTCTGATGCGCGCGGAGCTGGGTGCTGACGTCCTCCAGAGAGGTGCCGATGACCTCCGCCGTGCTGGACTCGAGCGGACGGATCAGGGCGGCGAGCATCGTCCCAGTCTAGGAGCCGCTACTCGATCTGCCCGATGGGCTCGCGCTTCTCCGCCTGGAACTGGTCCTCGGCACGACCGCGGGCCCAGTAGGCGGAGATCGACAACGACTCCCGAGGGACCTCCCGCTGCTTCAGCACAGCCCTGATCTCCTTTATCGTGCCCCGCTCGCCGTGCGCGAAGACGGAGGGATGACCGTCGGCCCAGGGCAGTGCGGCGAGCGCGGCGAGGAGCTCGTCGTCCGTCGTCGTCCACGAGACGGTCACGCCGACCGGGACCTCGGGCAGGATGCGGTCGGCAGGATCGGGCAGCGCGAGCAGGACGTGCCCGACGGCATCCGTCGCCATGGCATCGATCGCCGACGAGATCGCCGGAAGCGCGGTGTGGTCGCCGATCAGCAGGTGCCACGGAGCCTTCGGGTCGGGCCGGTATCCGCCGCCGGCGCCGCTCACGACGAGTGTGTCTCCGGGCTTCGCGCGGCGCGCCCAGGGGCCCGCGACGCCCTCGTCTCCGTGCACGACGAAGTCGATCACGAGGCGTCGGCGATCCGGATCGCTCGACCGCACCGTGTACGTGCGGCGGGTGGGGAGCTTCTCGGGGCTGTGCTCGCGCAGCTGGGTCAGATCGTACGGAGGCACGAGCCCATGGCGCGGGTCGGCGAAGAGGATCTTCACGTACTTGTCGGTCGAGTCGTTGTCCACGAACGCCGAGTAGCCGTCGCCACCCGCGGTCACCCTGATCAGGTCGGGGCTGACCTGCTCCACCTCCTGCACCGTGAGCACGGCTTGAGAGGGGGACGTGCGCGGCTGATCGGTCATTCGGACTCCTGGAGGTCGCGGGTGAAGCCGTTCCAGTCTGCCCGGGATTCGACGACCCGGGGCGGCCGGCGACTCTGCTGCGTCCGGCTGCGCATCCGAGGCGGCGTCCTAGGGTGGAGCCGTGCCGTCCTCCTCGACTCCTGCTGCCGTCGCCCGCACGCGTCGAGTGCGGTGCGTGGTCGCCGCCGCACTGGTCGTCGCGGTCGGCCTCGCGGTGCACCTCGCCGGCTCAGGACCGCTGGCGGATGCCGCGGGCGACGCCCTCTACGCCGTGATGATCTACCTCGTCATCGCGATCCTGCTCCCTCGCGCGAGCGTCTGGGTGGTCGGCGCGAGCGCAGTGGTCGTCTGCACCGCCATCGAGGTGTTCCAGCTCACCGGCCTGCCCGGAGCCTGGGCAGAGACGTTCTGGCCGATCCGGCTCGTCCTCGGGGTCGGGTTCGACGCGCGCGACCTCGTCGCGTACGGGGCGGGTGCCGCAGCGGCGGTCGGATGCGACCTGGCGCTCCGCGCTCTCGACGAGAGGCGTGGGCGCCGCTGATCAGCTCTTCGCGGTGGCGGCGACGAGGTCCAGCCGGTCGAGGAGCAGCTCACCGGCACCGTTCATCGCCATGATCGCGTTCAGGGTGACGAGCGCAGCGAGCAGTGTGAAGAAGAGGACCCCCGGCAGGTTCCGTCGCGAGACGATGGTGATGACGAGGGCGGCGAGCGCGCCGCCGATCGCGACCGTCTGACCCGCTACAGTCGCGAATGCCATCCGCACGGCGCTCACGGCGGTCAGCGGTCCGTAGCTGTTGAGTAACGCGGCGAGCGCGAACGGGATGACGATGAGGGTCACGAGGAGCACCAGGCGGCGACGCAGGAACCAGCGCGGCTGACGGACGACGACCTGCGGCGTGACGACCTGTGCGGTGCTCATCGCGCGAGTGTATCGGCAGGTCGTAGCCGAGCACAGCACCGCGTGGTCATCCCCTCGACGAGCCGGGGGCGCTCGACGAGGCGGATGCCGTCGACCAGAGGACGCGCAGCACGCTGACGACATCGTCGGCGCTGGAGCCGGCGACGGATGCGGTCTCGACGAGTTCGCGTGCCAGCCGCATCACGGGCAGCGGAAGCACGGCCGCGGACTCGGCGACGCGGGTGCCCGCCGCCGTGCGGCTGACCACGAGACCCTCCTGCTCGAGCATCTTGTAGGCCTTCGCCGCCGTGCCCGGCGCGACGCCGAGGTCGCTCGCGGTCTGCCGGACCGTCGGCAGGCGTTCGTTCGCTCCGAGCTGCCCCGAGACGATCAGGCCGCGGAACTGGCGATAGATCTCGACAGCGGATCCGCTCTCCTCCGCGGCGGCGACGGCCTGCTCCTGCGTCATCGGAGCTCTTCGGCGGGCGCGGCGGACCCGGTGGCGAGCAGCGGGGTCGGCAGTCGGCGGGGCACGCGCATGGCGACGAGCACGAGCAGGGTGAAGCCGACGACTTCGAGCAGCGGCGCTCCCCATCCGACGACGGCCGCGAGCTCCGCATACTTCCACGTGGCGTCGTACGGGGCGCCCTCGTTCACGCCGGTGATCACGATGCCCGTGATCGCGTTCGCGTCGGCGACGAGCCGAAAGCCTGCGGCGAGCGCCAGCGCCAGCGCGGCGATCGGGATCGTCGTGGCATCGGATGCGAGGTGTCGGCGGACGGTCCGCTCGGCGTGCACGGTCTCCGGGCGGATGAAGGGACGTGCCGCGTTGAGGCGGAGCAGGACGACGACGGCGACGACGAGCGCGGCGGCACCCAGCAACGCCGGTATGCCATACGTCCATCCGTAGAACTGCACGCGCAGCGGATCGACGTCCGGGAGGTTGGGAACGGGAATCTGGAGGATGACGTGTCGGCCGTCGCGGTCCGTCGACGAGACGAGTCCCGCGAGCACCGTCGTGACGACCAGAACGACGAGGAGCGTGCCGAGGATCACGAGGTCGCGGGGCCGACTGAAACTCGACCAGGTCCGCCGCGCGGCGGGGATCACGGGAACGCTGGAGGGGGCGGTGCCGCGGGTACCGATCCACGTCGCCACGAAGGCGATTCCGAGGCATGCGGCGAGCAGCGGCATCGCGACCCGCAGCGGGGCTGTGGATGCGGACATGTCGAGGACGTAGGACCGCAGGAGCACGTCGGCCAGTGGCGCCACGATGACGGCCACCGCCACCACTGCGAGCAGCACGACCTCGGAGCGGTGCCTGCTGCGGATTTCGAGCTGGTCGGTCTGTCGGAGGGCAGCGCTCTCGGCATCACGCCTGTGCGATGCCCACGCTTCGACGACGAGGGAGACGAAGATCGCGATCACCAGGGAGGTGATCGGCAGCGAGACGAGCGCCATCACGACGTCCGGCAGGTTCCAGGTGGTCAGGTGCATCATTCGCTTCCCCCATGTTGTGTCACCGTTGTATCACAACTTGTACCAACTTCGCAGCACAAGGCCGTAACCGTTGCGCGGCTCGAGATGCCCTCGTGTCTTCGGGCGCCCCGGTCGCCTAGCGTGTGAGGGGACAGAGGACGACGGGGCCGACGGCCGCGGGGGCGGAGCAGACGATGAGCAAGAGAGATGCCGAGCTGCGCGCGCTGCAGGCCCGCGCCTACGGACGCGATGCCGACATCGGCGACGACCCCGCGGCGCTCAGACGGCTCGCGGCGCTCGAGTCCCGGGAGTTCGACATCATCGATACGGGTGCCGAGGAGCTTCTCGCCGAGCTGCGCGGCCCGCATCCGCAGACGCCTCCGGGCGCCACGAGTCGCGAGCCCGCGGATCCCCTCGCCGCCGACATGAATCCGCCGTCGAGATCCGATCGCGCTCGGCTGTTCGCCCCTGCACCACGACCTGCGTGGCTCGTCGTCGGCGCACTCTGCGTCGTTGTCGCGGCGATCGGTGCGGGCGCGTTCGCGTTCGCATCACGGCCCGCGCCTCCGGGGATCATCACCACCCTCGGCGTCGACGAATCAGGCGAATGGCCGGAGGTGCTCGGCGACCCGCAGGAGGGCTCGGCGGTGTTCGAGGACTACCTCGGCATCACGTTCATCCGGAACCCAGAGTGGATCACGTCCGACCGTTCCGGAGAGAACTGTCTGTTGGCGGCGAATTCCGACGTGCTCCTCTCGAACGACTTCGGAGGATTCCAGGTCGGATGCTCCGCCGGGGCTTTCCCGGCAGTGATCCAGTTCACGGTCGACTCGAACACGACCGACGAACTGCAGCAGGAGTTCTCGGAGGGCACCGCACTGCAGTTCACGCTCCGCGGGAACGCCGTCGAGGTGCGCGTCGACGAGTGAGGTGCTTCGTCTGTACGACGTCGCGTCGACACGGACGGGAAGAGCCGGTCAGAAACTATCTCTGACCGGCTCTTTCACCTCAAACAGATCGGGCTGAATAAACGAATACAGCCTCGTGTGCGCGAGGGGGGACTCGAACCCCCACGTCCTTGCGAACACTGGCACCTGAAGCCAGCGCGTCTACCATTCCGCCACTCGCGCGAGTGTCTCATTCCGAAGAACTCAACTTTGCGAGGATATCACGCGATCCGACCCCCGATGAAACCGGCCCCCGCAGCATCCGATCGACATCGGCGCAGCGGCGGCACCCCCGGTCGGTCACCGACCGTCGCCGCCCGAATCCCCCGAGAACACCGGGAAACAGCGGTCACGACGGCGTTCACCCAGAACACCTGACTACGATGTCCCTACCGGTCGGCATGCCAGAGGAGCCCAGTGGGACTACTTGACAGCTTTGAGAAGGGTCTCGAGCGCGCTGTGAACAGCGCCTTCGCGAAGACCTTCCGCAGCGGCATCCAGCCCGTGGAGATCGCCTCCGCCATCCGGCGCGAGGCCGACACCAAGGCGGCTGTGGTGAGCCGCGACCGCATCATCGCGCCCAACAGCTACGTGGTGCGGCTCAGCACCGACGACGCCGAGCGGATGCGGGGGCTCGGCGGCGCGCTGACCGATGAGCTCCTCGCGCTTCTCACCACGCACGGCAAGGCGCAGGGCTACAGCTTCTCGGGACCGCTCACGATCACCCTCGAAGGCGATGACAAGATCGCCACCGGCACCGTGCGCGTCAGCTCCGGCACGGTCGAGGGCCGCGTCAATTGGCAGGCCGTCATCGACGTCGACGGACGCCGTCACTCACTGACCCGCGCCCGCACCGTCATCGGCCGCGGGTCGGATGCCGACATCACGATCGCCGATGCCGGTTCGAGCCGCAAGCACGTCGAGGTCCTCTGGGACGGCGAGCGCGCCATGATGCGCGACCTCGGATCCACGAACGGCACGAAGGTCGACGGTCAGAAGGTGCGCGAGGCCGCCCTCCCCACCGACACCACGATCACGATCGGTCGCACGGACCTCGTCTTCCGCATCGTCCCCGTCGCCACCCCGTCGCGTCCCGCGCGTCCTCGTGACGACGACGCCACCCGCGCGTTCGGAGCGATCACGTGAGCACTCCCTCCGAACTCGTCCTCCTCCTCCTGCGCTTCGGGTTCCTCTTGCTGCTGTGGTTCTTCGTGTTCGGCGTCGTCTACTCGCTGCGCGCCGACCTGTTCGGCATGAAGGTGCGCAAGCTCCCGGCCGACGGCGATGCAGCTGCCCCGGCGGCCGCACCCTCCACCCCTCCGGCTCCCGCCCGTCCGTCCTCGGCCAAGCCGGTGACGACGGGCCCCGCGACCATCGCCACCGCGAAGCGGCTCGTCATCACGTCAGGACCCAAGGCCGGACTCGAACTACCGCTCGGCACCGAGACCATGACCATCGGTCGATCCAGTGAGTCGGCCCTCGTCATCCGCGACGACTACACCTCCAGTCATCACGCGCGGCTGCTGCTGCGCGGCGATGCGTGGGCGATCCAGGACCTCGATTCGACGAACGGCACCTTCGTCGCCGGTCAGCGCGTGACGGGCGGCCCCGTCTCGCTCTCGCTGGGCACCCCGATCAAGGTGGGCGCCACGACCTTCGAGCTGCGAGCCTGACCCCGGCATGGTCTTCGAGGGCTCGAGCGCCGCGATCTCCCACACCGGGAAGGTCCGCTCCAACAACCAGGATTCCGGATACTCCGGGGCCAACCTGTTCGTCGTCGCCGACGGCATGGGCGGCCACGCCGGCGGCGACGTCGCCTCGAGCATCGCGATCCACCGGATGGAGCCGCTCGATCAGCCCTACTCGTCGACGGAAGACGCGCAGGCCTCGCTCCAGGCCGCCGCGACCACTGCCGCCGGCGATCTGATCCGCGCCGCGAAGGACCGCCCGGAACTGGCCGGTCTCGGCACCACGCTGAGCGCCATCATCATGGTCGACGACTTCGCGGTCATCGGCCACATCGGCGACTCGCGCATCTACCTGTATCGCGACGACGCGCTCACCCAGATCACGGCAGACCACACCTTCGTGCAGCGGCTGGTCGACTCGGGCCGCATCACTCCAGAGGAGGCGCGCTACCACCCCCGTCGCTCCGTGCTGATGCGGGTCCTCAGCGACATGGACGCGGATCCCGAGCTCGACATGTTCGTGATGCACACGCAGCCCGGCGACCGCTGGCTGCTGTGCTCCGACGGCCTGTCAGGAGTCGTCGACGAGGAGCGCATCCTCAAGGCGATGCGGCTCGGAATGGCCCCGGGCCGCACCGCCGACAACCTGCTCAAGCAGGCCCTCGACGGCGGCGCCCCCGACAACGTCACCATCGTGCTCGTCGACGTCGGCGGACAGCACGCGATGCACTCCGGCACGGCGACGATCGTCGGCTCCGCATCGAATCCGGCCAACGTCACCGTGCCGCCGGTGCGCGCCCCGCGCAGCAACTGGCTGCACCCGGTGCGCCAGGCCGCGAACGAGCCCAGCCACTTCGAGCCGGCGCCCGAGTACCTCGAGGAGCTCATCGAAGAGGACCGTCGGCGCGCCCGCCGGCGCCGTTTCGGATGGATCGCCGGGATGCTCCTGGTGCTCGCCGTCCTCGCGTTCGCCGCGTTCGCGGCCTACAGCTGGACGCAGACGCGCTACTTCGTCGGCGCCGACGAGGACAGCGTGGTGATCTACCAGGGCGTGCAGCAGAACATCGGCCCGATCACCCTGTCGACTCCGCTCACCGACACCGACATCCTGCTCGCCAACCTCCCGCCGTACCAGCGCGATTCCGTCGAGCGCACCATCTCCGCGCGGTCGCTGTCGGATGCCGAGGCGATCGTCGCTCGACTGCAGGCCGGCGCCGACCGCGTGATCGGCGAGACGCCCCTGCCCACGCCTGTACCCACGCCGACGGAGGACGCCGGATGAGCGCCGACGTCACGGCCGACACCGCCGTCATCAAGGCGCTCCGCAAGATGCGGATGCCGCAGACGCAGCGCAACCGCGAGTTCTGGCTGCTCCTGTTCGCCGTCGCGATCAGCGGTGCCTCCCTCACCCTCGTGCAGCTCGGTGCGCTCGGCCTGATCGACCCGATGATCCTCGCGATCGGCGGCGGGCTCGCCGTCCTGGCGTTCGCCCTGCACTTCGTGCTGAGGGCTGTGGCCTCCGACGCCGACCCGTTCGTGCTGCCGATCGCCACCCTGCTGACCGGCCTGGGCATCGCGATGATCTACCGAATCGACATCGCCGAGTCGCTCACCGGGTGGAACGCGTATTCCACCAAGCAGCTCGCCTGGACGGCGATCTCCCTCGCGGGCGCCATCACCGTCGTCATCCTGCTGCGCAACTACCGAGTGCTGTTCCGATACACGTACATCTTCGGCCTCTCCGGCATCCTGCTCCTGCTGCTGCCGTTCGTGCCCGGCCTGCGCATCCCCGACGCGAACGCCCAGGTGTGGGTGTCGCTCGGCGGCATGTTCGCGTTCCAGCCGGGCGAGCTCGCCAAGATCTGCCTCGCCATCTTCTTCGCCGGCTACCTGGTGCGCACCCGCGAGAGTCTGACCTCGGTCGGCACCAGATTCCTCGGCATCACCTGGCCCCGCATGCGCGAGCTCGGGCCGGTCCTCGTGGTCTGGGCGATCTCGCTCGGAATCATCGTGATCCAGCGCGACCTCGGCACCGGAACCCTCATCTTCGGCATGTTCGTCGCGATGCTCTACGTCGCGACCGGCAAGACGAGCTGGGTGCTCATCGGCCTGGCCCTCGTCGCCGCCGGTGTGGCGGTCGCGACCCAGATCCTCAGCTACGTCCGTGGGCGCTTCATCAACTGGCTCTTCCTCTTCGACCCGCAGCAGGTCGACCCCGAGGATGCCGGATTCCAGCCGATGCAGGGCCTCTTCGGCCTCGCACACGGCGGGCTGCTCGGCACCGGCTGGGGCCAGGGACGCCCCGACGTCACCCCCCTCGCGCACAGCGACTACATCATCACGAGCCTCGGCGAGGAGATCGGGCTCATCGGGCTGTTCGCCATCCTCTGCCTCTACATGGTCTTCATCAGCCGCGGCATCCGCATCGGTCTCGCGGGACAGGACGACTTCGGCAAGCTGCTCGCCACCGGCCTCGCCTTCACCATCGCGCTGCAGGTGTTCATCATGGTCGGCGGCGTGACGCGCGTCATCCCCCTCACCGGCCTCACGACCCCGTTCCTCGCCGCCGGAGGCTCCTCGCTCGTGGCCAACTGGCTCATCGTGGCGATCCTGCTGCGCATCTCCGACGGCGTCCGCAGCCAACCGAGGGCGGTGATCGGCTGATGCTCGCACTCACCCGGATTCTGTCGAAGGGCGGCCTCGCATGACGAAACAGCTCCGCCGCCTCAGCATCGTGATGCTGTTCATGTTCCTGTCGCTGTTCGTCGCGACCAGCTGGATCCAGGTCGTCGAGGCCGACAACCTCGGTCAGAACCAGAACAACCGTCGCACCCTGCTCGACAGCTATGAGATCCAGCGCGGGTCGATCATCGTCGACGACGTCGCGATCGCCTCATCGGTCCCGTCGGACGACCGGTACCAGTTCCAGCGCGTCTACACGGATGCCGCCATGTGGGAGCCGGTCACCGGATACTTCAACCCGGCCCTGCAGTCCGCCACCGGAATCGAGCGCGCTCTGAACGCCGATCTCTCGGGCACGGGCTCCAGCGCGTTCTTCGCCGAGATCGAACGCATCCTCTCGGGTCAGCCGCAGACCGGCTTCAGCGTCGAGCTGTCGCTGAACACCGCCGCGCAGCAGGCCGCCTACGACGCTCTGCAGGGACTCCAGGGCGCGGTCGTCGCGATCGAGCCGAAGACCGGGCGCATCCTCGCGATGACCTCGACACCCGGTTTCGACACGAACGCGCTGGCCACGCACGACGCGGATGCCGCGAACGCGACCTACGACCAGCTCGTCGACGATCCGCTGAAGCCGCTCTCGAACCGTGCGATCGCCGGCGACCTGAATCCTCCCGGCTCGACGTTCAAGCTCGTCGTCGCGGCCGCCGCCTACGCATCGGGCGAGTGGACGCCGGATTCCACGCTGCCGAACCCCGCGCGCTACACGCTCCCCCAGTCGTCGAACACCGTATCGAACGCGTGGGGCGGCACGTGCGGCCCCGGCGAGACGGTCACGATCTCCGAGGCGCTCCGGCTGAGCTGCAACATCCCGATGGCGCAGCTCGCCGTTCAGCTCGGCGACGACCGCATCCGCGAGATGGCGGAGAAGTTCGGCTTCAATCGGAGCTTCGCGACACCCCTCGAGTCGACGCCGTCCAGCTACCCGCGCGGGCTCAACGACCCGCAGACCGCGCTGACCGGCTTCGGTCAGGGGCAGGTCACCGCGACCCCGCTGCAGATCGCGATGGTGGCCGCCGGCATCGCGAACGACGGCGTCGTGATGAACCCCCGACTGGTCGATACCGTGATCGGCATCGATCTCTCGGTGATCCGCGCCTACGAGGACACCGAGTACGGGCGGGCCCTCGAGGCGTCGGTCGCCGATCAGGTGGCGTCGTCGATGGTCGCAAGCGTCTCAAACGGCGCGGCGCAGGGTGCAAGAATAGACGGGGTCGACGTGGCGGGTAAGACCGGTACGACCGAGAACGATGACAATCCGTACACGTTGTGGTTCACAGGGTTCGCACCTGCGGACGACCCGCAGGTGGCAGTAGCGGTCCTCGTCGAAGACGGCGGTGGACAAGGGCAGTCAGGATCCGGCGACACCATCGCCGCTCCGATTGCAAAGAAGGTCATAGAGGCGGTGCTGGGCAGATGAGACCGACGCAGGGTGTGTCGTTCGGTGGTCGCTACGAGCTGCAGTCGCGTATTGCGATCGGCGGCATGGGCGAGGTGTGGGAGGCGACGGATCACGTCATCGGACGCACCGTCGCGATCAAGATCCTCAAGGACGAGTACATGGGGGACCCCGGGTTCCTCGAGCGGTTCCGCGCCGAGGCGCGCCATGCCGCTCTCGTCAATCACGAGGGCATCGCCAGCGTGTTCGACTACGGCGAGGAGAACGGCAGCGCCTACCTCGTCATGGAGCTCGTCCCCGGCGAGGCCCTGTCGACGATCATCGAGCGCGACGGCTCGCTGAGCGCGGACAAGACTCTCGACATCGTCGCCCAGACGGCATCCGCACTCCAGGCCGCGCACGCGGCCGGGCTCGTGCACCGCGACATCAAGCCGGGCAACCTGCTGATCACGCCCGACGGTCGCGTGAAGATCACCGACTTCGGCATCGCGCGCATCGCCGACCAGGTGCCGCTGACGGCCACCGGTCAGGTCATGGGCACCGTGCAGTACCTGTCGCCCGAGCAGGCGTCCGGCCACCCCGCATCCCCGGCGACCGACACGTACTCGCTCGGCATCGTCGCCTACGAGTGCCTCGCCGGCAAGCGCCCCTTCACGGGCGAGTCGCAGGTCGCGATCGCGATGGCGCAGATCAACGAGCAGCCGCCGCCGCTGCCGCCGACCGTGCCGATCCCGGTGCAGAACCTCGTCATGGCGATGATCGCCAAGAAGCCGGCCGACCGCCCGTCGTCGTCGGCGACCGTCGCCCGTGCCGCTCAGGCGCTGCGCCGGGGCGACCTAAATTCCGCAGCCATCGCCGTTCCCGCCATCGCGGCAGGGGCGGCGGGGGCCGATGACGCCACGCGCCTGCTGACGTCCACCGGCGACGACGGCACGACCCGCATCCTGCCGACCACGGCGCAGCTCCCCACCGGAGCCACCGCCGAGGACGAGGCGGAGGGCGAGAAGAAGAAGCGCAGTCCGTGGACGTGGCCGCTCATCGCCCTCATCGCGCTGCTGGTGATCGTGCTCGGCGGAACGGTGATCGCCCTGATGAACCAGGACGACGGCCGCGGCGGAGCAGATCCGACCGGGACGCCCACGACGAGCCAGACGCCGAAGCCGACCCCCACGGAGGTCGAGACGCCCGAACCCGCGCAGGTGAACGTCGACGGCCTCGGCCTCATCGGCATGCAGTGCGAGGCAGCGCAGCGCGCCGCCGTCAACGCGGGCCTGCAGGCCGAGTGCGTCGTCGGCAACACGGTCGCACCGAGCGCCGGTCAGGTCGGCACCGTCGAGTCGGTGACCCCGGGCGGCAACGTCCCGGAAGGCACGGCGCTGACGCTGACCACCTTCAAGGAGCAGGTCCAGGTAGGCAAGCCCACCGGCACTCCCTCGATCGCCGGAACCGCCACCGAAGGCCAGCCCGTCACCCTGAACTGGCCGAGTTTCGAGTGCCCCTCGGGCACCGGACCGCGGTCGGCCTTCGAGGTCACGCTCACCAACGCGACGTTCTCGGGCGGCAATGCGGGCGAGTCGATCCGCAGCTTCGGTCCGAGCGTCCTCACGACGCAGATCATCCCCGGCGCCGCGGGCCAGAGCATCACCGCCACGTATCGCGTCTTCTGCGGCGAGATGGCTTCTGAGCCCTCGAACGCGTCCGCTCCCGTCGTCATCCTCCCCGCCGTCCCCGACGGCGGCGACGGTGCCGACGGCGGCGACGACGCAGGCGAATAAGCAGGTTCGCCACGTAGGCTGAGCTTTTCACCAGGTCGTTCTCAGGGGGTCAGTACGTGTCGACAGAGCCACGCGTGCTCGCGGGTCGCTACCGCGTCGACGAACTCATCGGGCACGGCGGCATGGCGAAGGTGTACCGCGGGTACGACCTGACGCTGGGTCGCCAGGTCGCCATCAAGATCCTCGACCCCGAGCTGGCCAGAGACACTGCCTTCCGTACCCGTTTCCGCCTCGAGGCGCAGTCGGCATCGCGCATGTCGCACCCGTCGATCGTGCGTGTGTACGACGCGGGTGACCCGTCGACCGCTGACGCGAACTCGACCGAGCCGCCGTACATCGTGATGGAGCTCATCGGCGGAACCCTCCTGAAGGACATCATCGCGAAGGGCCCCGTGCCCGTCGAAGACGCCGTGCGCTACGTCGACGGCATCCTCGAGGCGCTCGACTACTCGCACCGTGCCGGAGTCGTGCATCGCGACATCAAGCCGGGCAACGTCATGGTCACCGAGAAGGGCCAGGTCAAGGTCATGGACTTCGGCATCGCGCGCGCGGTGTCCGACTCGTCGTCGACCGTGGCCGAGACCACCCAGATCATCGGCACCGCCGCATACTTCTCGCCCGAGCAGGCCAAGGGCGAGCCCGTGGACGCCCGGGCCGACCTCTATTCCACCGGTGTCGTGCTCTACGAGCTGCTCACCGGCCGACAGCCGTTCCGGGGCGAGTCCCCCGTCGCCGTCGCGTACCAGCACGTCAGCGAGACCCCGGTCCCGCCGACCGAGATCAACGAGGACTCCCCCGGCGCCCTGGACCCGATCGTGCTGCGCGCGCTCGCGAAGGATCCGTACCAGCGGTACCCGGATGCTGCGCACTTCCGCGCCGCACTCGACTCCGCCGTCGCCGGGCGCGCGCCGAGCCGCAAGGAGCTGGGCGCCCTCACCAGCGAGCTGTACGGGCCCAGTCCTCGGCAGGCCCAGGAGACCGCCCGGTCGCTGCGTCAGCTGAGCACCGACACCACGATGGCGCGCACCCAGTCCGGCCCTCCGGTCGCATGGATCTGGGCGGGCGTGGCGCTGCTCGCCGTGCTGCTGGCCTCGGTCCTGTTCTGGGTGTGGACGATCAGCATGCGCCCCGAGGAGGTGCCGACGAGCTCGCGCACCGTGCCCGACCTCGTCAACGTCTCGTCGGAACGCGCGCAGGAGGACCTCGGCGAGCTCGACCTGACATCGACTCTGGTGCTCGAGGCCAGCTCGGAGATCGCCGAAGGCAATGTCATCCGCACCGATCCCGTCTCAGGGACCGCGGTGAGCCAGGGCGACTCGGTCACCCTCTACGTGTCCTCCGGCAAGGAGACCGTCGTCGTTCCCACGCTCGAGGGCCTGTCGCTGGCCGCCGCGAAAGACGCTCTCGCGTCGGCGGGCCTTCAGCTCGGCACCGTGATCCAGCGCAACGACAAGGGCCTCGCGGCCGACACGGTGATGGAGGCGAGCGTCACGGCGGATGCCGAGGTCGAGCCGGGCACCATCGTGAACCTCGTCGTCGCCAGCGGTCGCGTGACGATCAGGGACATGTCCGGCTGGACTCTGGCGGCCGCCACCGAGGAGCTCGACAACCTGGGACTCACTGCCCAGCCCGTCGAGCTGACGGACTGCCCCGCGGTCACTCCGCCTACGGTCACCTCGATGTCGGTGGCCCCGGGCGACGTGCCCATCGGCTCCACGGTCGAGCTGCGTTACTGCACGGGTGCCGCCGGCTGAGCCGGGGCTGCGAGACTGCGTCCGCGTCACGCGTGCGAGAGCGGATGCAGTCGCTCCGAGCGCTCGACGGCCTCGGCATCGCCGCACATCGCCAGCCAGTTCGCGAGAAGCCGGTAGCCGCCCTCCGTCAGAACGCTCTCGGGGTGGAACTGGACCCCGAGGATCGGCAGCTCGGCATGCGCGAGCGCCATCACCGTGCCGGTCTCTGACCGCGCGGTGACGACGACATCCGCCGGCAGGGCCGACCCCGCGATCGCGAGGGAGTGATAGCGGCCGACGTCGAACGGCGAGGGGATGCCGGCGAACAGCGCCGAGCCGTCATGCTCGACCCGAGACGTCATTCCGTGCATGAGCTCTGGCGCCTCGGACACCGGCGCTCCGAACGCCTCCCCGATGGCCTGGTGCCCGAGGCACACGCCGAGCAGCGGACGTCGCAGCAGTGCGGCGGTGCGGACGGCGGCGATCGACGACCCGGCATCCGTCGGGGTTCCCGGACCCGGCGAGATCATGACCCCGTCGACCCCGCTCAGGAGACTGACGAGTTCCGCATGCCCGACGGCATCCGCTTCGATCATCGACACGTCGGCACCCAGCTCGCGAAGGTACCCGACCAGGGTGTGCACGAAGCTGTCGTGGTTGTCCACGACGAGCACGCGTGTCATTCGAGGTCGACCTCGCCCGGGGTGATGAACGGGCTCACCCAGGGGAACACGTACCAGAACAGCCCGTAGAGCACGGCGGCCACGAGGGCCAGCACGATGAAGAGCTTCAGCCACCAGGGGCCGGGCAGGATGCGCCAGAGTGCGGCATACATGAGTGCGTGTTCCCTTCGTCTAGATCGACGGCCCGGCGGGGGGCGGCGGCGGGTCGGTGAGCGCAGGCGGCGGACCCTCTGCGCGAGGTTGGAAGCTCTCGTACACGCCATAGGCGACGATGCGCTCGGCGAGCGAGTAGAGCGGCGAACATGCCGTCAGCGTGATGTAGCGCTCCCCCGTCGAGACACCGGGCATCTGCGGCACGTCGAGCAGCACGTCCGTCTGCGTCGGCTTCACGTACTCCAGGGTGCGGAAGCGGTAGGTGAACCAGCCGTCGGGCGTCTCGACCACGATCGCGTCGCCCACTTGGAGCTTGTCGAGCTGGTTGAAGGGCTTGCCCCAGGTGGTGCGGTGACCCGCCATCGCGAAGTTGCCCACCTCGCCGGGCATCTTCGAGTCGGTGTAGACGCCGATCCCGAGCTTGTCGAGGGTGCGTGCGCGACTCGTGCCGCCGTAGATGCCGACGTTGTACTGCGTTCCGAAGCGGGGGATCAGCATCTGGCCGAGCTGCTCGGTGTCGGCCGGCGGTGCCGGGATCACCGGCTCGTAGACGACCGTGCCATCGGACGTCTCGATCACCGGGGGCAGCTCGGGCGTCGGAGCATTCGCCCACTGCTCCGAGACTGCGGCGCCTTCTTCGTTCTTCTGGGCGGCGATGATGATGTCGCCGATCCACATCTGCCAGGCGACGAACAGCAGCACGAGAACCCCTGCGGTGAGCAGCAGCTCGCCGAGCACGCTCGTGAAGGTCGCGCGCGAGCGAGGGCGGCGGCGAGGTGCGCGTCGCTCCCCCGAGACGACGGATGCAGTCATGGCGCGATCTTATCCCGCCGCACTGTACGGAAGACGGTCACGGGGGTGTCCTGCTTTGGAAAGAAGTCATGGGTACAATGTCGGAATGGCACGTGACCGCAAGATCGAAGAACCCGAAGCGCCGCGCAGCGAAGGTGAAGCTGCGCCCAACGCCGTCTGGTTCAAGCCGGTGATGGTCGGCTTCATGCTGCTCGGCCTCGCGTGGATCCTCGTGTTCTACATCTCCGGCATGCAGTTCCCGATCCCGGGCCTCGACAACTGGAACCTCGCCATCGGACTCGGCATCGCCCTGATCGGCTTCCTGATGACCACTCGCTGGCGCTGACGTCCGCCGCACACGTCACGAAGGCCCCCTCGCTCGGCGAGGGGGCCTTCGTCGTTCCCGCAGGACGAGCGACAGTTATCCACAGGTTGTCCACACCCTGGGGAGAATTACACCGGTGTTATTCACACCTGTTAACAGGGTTGTTAACAACCTGCGATCAGGCATAAACCCCAGCGCTGATGAGCAGCGGAGGCACGATGAACATCACCGCGACGAGGAGCACCGCGGTGGCTGCGAGCAGCACGATCTGCCAGGTCCGCTGGTCGCGTCGGCGCGTGCGGGTGAGGATGAACGCCACGAGCGCGCCGACGACGGCACCACCGAGGTGCGCCTGCCAGGCGATCCCACCGATGAAGAAGCCGATGACGAAGTTGATGCCGAGGATCACGAGGATCCCGGTCACATTGGCCCCGATGTGACGGCCGATGATCAGCAGGGCGGCCATCAAGCCGAAGATCGCACCCGAGGCACCGACCGTATAGAGGCCCGGCGCGATGAGCGCGACCGCGACCGAGCCACCCAGACCGCTGATCAGATAGAGCGACAGGAACCGGGCCCGGCCGAGCATCGGCTCCAGGCTCTGCCCCAGCATCCACAGAGCGAGCATGTTGAGAGCGAGGTGGATGAAGCCGCCGTGCGCGAAGACCGCGGTGAGCGCGCGCCACGGCTCGAACGGGAAGACCCCGAACTGGGGATAGAGATAGAGGGCGTTGAAACGGAGTATGCCGGTGAGTGCATCACCGAGCCCCGGAACGATCTGCAGGAGCCCGATGATCGAGGTGATCAGCAGGAGAGCGTACGTGACGACCGGCGTGCCGCTGGACGTGGCGGTCATCGTGGACCCGCGGCCGCGCCACCGGCGCTCCGCGCGCTTCTGCGCGGGGGTGCGGTTCTTGCGCTCTGCCGCCATGCACTCGGGGCAGATGACCCCGACGGCCGCCTGGGTCTGGCACTCGGGGCAGATGGTGCGCAGGCACCGTTGGCAGAGCACGAAGCTCTGCCGATCCGGATGCCGGTAGCAGAAGTTGTCGCGGTTGTCCGCGAACTCAGGCGTCGTCATCCGGATCGGCCAGCGTCGGCGTCAGGCCGCGACGATGTCGATCGACTGCAGCACGACCGGCTCGAGCGGACGGTCGCCCGCAGCGGTCGGCACGGCGGCGATCTTGTCGACGACGGCCTTCGAGGCGTCATCGGCGACCTCGCCGAAGATCGTGTGCTTGCCCTGCAGCCACGGCGTCGGGTCGGTGGTGATGAAGAACTGCGAGCCGTTGGTGCCCTCGGCCTTGCCGGTGATGGCGTTGCGACGCAGGCCGGCGTTCGCCATCGCGAGGATGTAGGGCTCGTTGAAGTTGAGCTCCATGTTGATCTCGTCGTCGAAGTTGTAGCCCGGTCCGCCGACGCCCTGGCCGAGCGGGTCGCCGCCCTGGATCATGAAGTTCGGGATGATGCGGTGGAAGATCACGTCCTTGTAGAGAGGACCCTCGCCCGGCTTGCCGGTGGCGGGGTCGGTCCAGGACTGGGTGCCGTCGGCCAGGCCGACGAAGTTCTTGACCGTCTTCGGGGCGTGGTCGCCGAAGAGGTTGATGACGATGTCACCGTGGTTGGTGTGCAGGGTTGCGACGTGGGAAGCGTGAGCCATGCACTCATTCTCTCAGAGCTTCCGGTGAGTTCGTCCGGTTCTACCGCTCATCCCGGTACAACGCAAGGGCTCGGCGATTCCCTCCCCCCATCCAGACTCGCGTGGCAAGATGGGGAACCCGTACTCCAATCGACAGGAGAGCATCGTGAGCATCACCCGAAAGCGGAAGAAGGAACTGCGTCGCCTTCAGGCAGACGCCAACCAGCTGTGGGAGAACCAGCAGATCCTCGTCGGCCACGCTGCCGACGTCGCTCGCGAGGCGGGTCGCCAGCTCGGCAACTTCGGCCGTGAGCAGGTGGCTCCGGCTGTCCAGGACACGTACCAGCGCCGCGTCGTCCCGGTCGTCGACCAGGGCGTGCGTCTCGGCAAGCACGTCGTCGACGACAAGGTCGTCCCGATCGTCGGCGGTGTCGTCGGCACCGCGCTCACCGCGTGGGACGTCGCGAACGCGAAGCGCAGCGGCGTTGTGCACAAGATCGAGAAGAAGCTCGGCAAGGTGGTCGAGCCCGAGAAGAAGGGGCCGAGCGCAGGCTCCGTCATCGCCCTGATCCTCGGTGTCGCCGCAGCTGCCGGTGTTCTCTACGCCGCATGGCAGGCGCTGCGTGCTGACGACGAGCTCTGGGTCGCCGACGACCCGCTCGCAGCCCCCGAGGCGTGACGACCACTGCAGGATCCCCGGCTCTCGAGTCGGGCGATCCTCATGCCCGGGTGAGGGAGGCGGCCGCGGCCCGCGGTCTCGACATCGAGATCCGCGAGCGGCCCGCCGCCCGCAGTCTGCCTGAGGCTGCCGAGCTGCTCGGCATCCTTCCCTCGGGCATAGTGAAGACCCTCGTGGTCAAGCGCCCTTCGGCGAACTCCGGTGCGGAGGGGGACTATCTCTTCGCCCTCGTCCCGGGAGGACGGGCGATCTCCTGGCCGAAGCTTCGCGCGCTGGTGGGCGTGAACAAGCTCCGCCTCCCCGAAGCCGACCTCGCGCTGGCGGCTACCGGGTATGAGCGAGGCACCATCGTCCCCATCGGCAGCACGACCGACTGGCCGGTCTACGCCGACGACACGATCGTCGGACAGCGCATCGCGATGGGCGCCGGTTCGCACGGCTTCAGCCTCTTCGTGGACGCGGACGACCTGATCGCGGCATACGGTGCGACGGTCGCCGACATCTCCGTTCCGGAGGAACCGCGCGACTGATCGCCCGGGCCAGGGATCTCAGAGGATGCCGGCCATGCGCAGAGCGATGTCCACGAGCTTCACGCGCTGCAACTCCGCCACCGACTTCAGCGGGAACCACTCGGCCATGTCGGTCGATCCATCTGTCTCGAACTGCAGCCTGCCGCCGCTGACCGTCGCGCGGTAGACGATCCGCAGCGTGTGCAGCGGCTGGTCCGAGCCGTGCACTCGCTGGCTCGCGGGGATCACCCGCGAATGGATGCCGAGCAGTTCGCCGACCTTGACCGTGTATCCGGTCTCTTCCCGCAGCTCGCGCCGCACGGCGGCCTCCGGCGATTCGCCGGGTTCGAGACCGCCTCCGGGCATGGTCCACGCGACGCGTCGTCCTTCGATCCAGCGCGCCAGAAGGATGCGTCCGTCGTCATCGGTGACGACAGCGTATGCCGCGACACGCATGTCCATCCACTCACCATAGTGGCTGGGCCGGCGGCCCGATTGCGGTCTCGGGCAGTGCGTCAGGACGCGAGAGCCTCGTGAGACGTGAAGGGGAAGCCGTCGAGGCGGGCCGACATCCTCTCCGCCTCTTCGAGCGCTGCAGCGCACCGGGGACAAGCGAGCAGGTGCGTCCGCAGCCGCCCTCGATCCCGCAGCGGCAGCGTGCCGAGGACGTATCCGACGATGTCTTTCTGGATCGAGGCGCAGTCCGGATCGGGCGGGGATCCGAGGGTCGCGATGATCCAGGCGTCCCGGTACCCCTTCTTCGCCCTCAGCACCAGCGCCGAGACGGCATTGGCCGATATGCCCATGTAGGCGCTCACGTCCCGAGGCTTCAGGTCCTCGACCGCGGTGTACCACAGCACCTCCTGCCACCGTCGAGGCAGAGAGCTGAACGCGGCTGACGCCACCGCACGATCGAAGTCGATCGCCGACAGATCGTCGACCCCGAGTGCGTCGACCAGGTCGATGTCCTTCAGCTCGCGCTCGGCGGCCGCCGCCTGTCGGGTGAATCGCGACCTACCCACGTTGCGAACCGTCATCGTGAAGTACGGGCGGAACGCCGAATGCGGACCCTTGCCTCGCTTGATGGTCTCGACGATGCGGACGAACGCCTCAGAGACGACATCGTCGGCATCGAGCGACACGAACGTGCGAGCCACGGCGTACGCGGCACCGAGATGACGGCTCCACAGTGCCGCGAGAGCGTCGGAGTCGCCTGCGCGTGCCAGGCGCAGAAGCTCCTCGTCCGGCCACGTCTCGACCGTCGTCAGCGGCACGGCGAATGCGGTGTTCATCGCGAACTCGATGCGGTGAAGACGGAGGTCTCGTTCATGGCGGGCGATCCCCTTCTCGGGCAGGAACACCCGATATCTGTTTGATAGATCGTTACATCAAAGGCTAAGAACCACCAGAGAGCGCCGAAGATCGACCGAATTCGTTACGAGCCGGTGACCTGCCATGCCCCGGCGCTGCGAACGACGAAGCGAGCCAGCACGCCGAGAAGCAGGGCCGCCGGCCAGGCCGCCACCGCGGTTCCGATGAGCCACCAGCCGTCGACATAGCTGGCGCAGGCGCTCAGCAGGACTCCGGCCACCCACATCCCGGTGCCGCCGACCAGGGCATCCGCATGATCGAGCGCGCCCGCGACGCCCGCGGCGACGGCGGCAGAAACCGCGACCACCACCCCGGCGGCTCCGAGGAAACCGAACAGCGGAGCAAGGTCGTTCCAGATACTGAGCGTGGATATCACGGGGGCCTCCTGCGGTGCGTGGATCGAGCACCATGTGCGTCATCTATCCAGACGCTCGCGGACGCACTTCATTACGCGGTTGCGCGATATGTCGCCACGTCGAGCGTGGGCTGCAAGCGCGCACTGAGGCGCAGCCTCAGGGGAGAGTCGGCTCGCTGCGGAGCGCCCGCCGCGCGGCGATGTGACCGACGATCGCGACCACGAGCGAGATGACCGCCGCGGCGATCACACCCCAGCCGATGTGGAGCATGAGGAGGAGAGCACCCACGACGGCGCCGGCGGCGATGAGCACGATCGCCGCGGTGCGGCGGATCCACGGCTGGCCCTTCCCCCCGGCCAGACGGCTGTCCGCCGCGAGCCCGGTGATGGTGGAGGTGACGACGACCGTGGTGACATCCTTCACCGCGATGTGGCGCGCGGTCGCCGCCTGCAGACCCATGCTCGCGGCGAGCAGCAGCGTGGCTGCGAGCTCCCAGGGCGGGGGAGGAGTGCCGTCCGTCACGAACAACCCCGCACCGGCGATGCCGAGCACGACTCCGACGACGCCGATCAGCCAGGTGGTGCGGAGGCTCCACCCTGCATCCGAGGTGCGAAGGACCCTCCCGCCCACGACTGCTCCGGCCATGAAGGCGAAGAGCGCGAGCATGGGTCCGACCCAGGGCAGGTCTTCGGCTCCGGCGAGCGCCATGCCGAGGATGACGACGTTGCCCGTCATGTTGCCGGCGAACACCTTGTCGAGACCGAGGTAGCCGACGGCGTCGACGATTCCGGTCGAGAAGGTGAGGGCGAGCATGAGCACCAGATGGAGGTTCAGTCGCGAGGGGCGGGAGCGTTCGGCCATCGGCTTCAGCGGCCGATCTCGACCGTCAAGGTGTTCTCGAAGCTGCTGCCTCCGGCGAGCGACATCACGCCGATCGTCGCTCTCCCGCCGAGGCCGATCTCGGATCCGAACACCTCGACGAAGAGGTCCGAGGCACCGCTCGAGACCCTGTGCACCTCGGTGAACTCCATCGTCGTGGTGACGAAGCAGGTCTGCCGGATGATGCTCTTCACACGGTCGAGGCTGCCCAGAGCGAGCCGGATGCCGCCCAGGCAGTTGAGGGCGGTGAGCCGTGCTGCCTCGTATCCCTGCTCGACGGTGAGGTCCTGGCCCAGACGGCCCGCGAACCTGACGGTGCCGTCTGCGCGGTCGGGAGTGTGGCCGCTGAGATACAGCACGTCGCCGACGATGTGGTGCGGCTTCATGCTGCCGTAGGTGTCGGCACCGTAGTAGCCACTCACGGCGAAATCGGGGATCTCCAGTCCGAGTTCGCGAACCCGCTGCTCCGGTGTCGTCATGGTGTGTCCTTTCGATGGGATCGGTCGTCGTCAGTCTGATACATGGACGCCGCCGTCGCTGCGCGGATCGGCGCCGGCCGACAGACGCCCGTCGGGATTCCTGCGGGCGATCATCGCGTGTCCGGCTCCCGAATCGTTCTCGTGCCCGCGACGGATCTCCAGCGTCGTCGCGGCGAGCTGGGCCTGGGCGGTCTCCGCGATGCCCGGTTCGATGAGCACGGAGTCACGATCATCCGTGCCGTGCTCGGAATCGCCGACGATGAGCCGCGGCGCCGACACCGCCTCGAGTGGCGTCGCTCCTTCGAGCACGCGGAGGAGGAGCTGCGTGTGGATCTGCGCCTGCGCCTTGCCGCCCATGGTGCCGTGAGCGGCGATCGTGCCGTCGGGGGATTCCACGATGACCGGCATGAGGGTGTGCGCCGGTCTCTTTCCGATGGCGACGACGTTGGGGTGCCCCGGCTCGGTCTGGAAGAACGCGGCCCGGTTGTGGAGCACCACACCGGTCAGCGGCTCGAGCAGTTTGCAGCCGAAGCTGTGGAACACGGACTGGATCAGGGATATCGCCATGCCGTCGGCATCCACGACCGTGATGGCGACCGTGTCGCCGCCCGGCCGAGGCGTGTGGATCGCAGCCTCTCGCGTACCCGTCCGCAGGCTGCTCTCGGCCTCTTCCCGCGCACGGCGGAGCCCTTCGGGCTGCAGCATCCCGTCGACGTCCACCGGTGCGAACCGAGGGTCCGCGAGGGCGGTGTCTCTGATGCGATCGCCGCTGTGGAAGAGCTCCGCGAGCAGGCCCGTGTCGGTGGAGAGTGCTCCGGTGTCGTCGTCACGCAGCGCGCCCAGGGTGCGGAGCATCGTGAAGCCCTGCGAGTTCGGCGCGGCGGTGGAGACCCGAAGATCGCCGACGCGGCGCGCGATCGGCTGCTCGATGCGCGGCACGTGTGCTGACAGATCTTCGGCGGTGACCGGAACGCCGAGCGCCGCGAACCCCTCGTCGAGCAGTGCTGCGGTGTCGCCGGTGTAGAAGGACGTCAGTCCGTCCCTGGCCAGTGCGGAGAGCGTGTGCGCGAGAGCGGGTTGCACGAGGTCCGCCCCGGCCGTCAGCGCCTTCCCCTCCGGGAAGAACACGGAGGCCATCCCGGGGTCCTCCCGCAGGGTGGCCGCGTCGTCGGCGATGGCCTCGGCGAGACCGGGGCTCACACTCGTCCCCAGAGCCGCGAGCTCGATCGCGGGCTGCAGCAGCTGCTCGGTCGAGATGCTGCCCCACGCCTCGTGCATCGCGTGCCAGCCCGCCACGACACCGGGGACCGACACCGTCAACGGCCCCTCGACGGGCATCGCAGCGCGTCCGTCGAGCACCTCTGCGAGCGAGAACCGGGAGCCGTAGGCGCCGGTGCTGTTGACGCAGATGCGGTCGCCGTTGGGAAGGCGGACGATGGCGATCATGTCGCCGCCGAGACTGCACATGTGGGGATAGACAACCGTCAGGGCCGCCGCTGCGGCGAGCGCGGCGTCGACGGCGTTCCCTCCCGCGGAGACGATGGTGGCTGCGGCACGCACGGCGGCCTCGTGGGGGGCGGCGATCGCGATGGGTGCGTAGGTTGAGGTGCGCATTGACGTCTTTCTGAGAAGAGGAGTGGTCGGCCTGATCGGGTCAGGGCTGAGTGCCGAAGTAGGCCGAGTGCAGCCGCTCGTCGGCCAGCATCGCCGCCGCGCTGTCGCCGCCCGAGAGACGACTCGTCTCCATGACGTACCCGCGGTCGGCGATGGAGAGCGCCTGGCGGGCGTTCTGCTCGACCAGCAGCACACTGGTTCCTGCCTGGTGGATCTCGCTGATGAGCTCGAACATCCGCTTGACCATGAGCGGCGCCAGTCCCATCGAGGGCTCGTCGAGGATGAGCAGCCGAGGGTGTCGCACGAGCGCACGGGAGATCGCCAGCATCTGCTGCTCGCCGCCCGACAGGGTCGCAGCCGCCTGTCCGTGGCGCTGCTCGAGCACGGGGAAGAGCTCGTAGATGCGGGCCAGCTCGTCGCGGAGTCGGTGCCGGCTGCCCCAGGTCGCGACCTGGAGGTTCTCGAGAACCGTCATGCTGCCGAAGATGTGGCGGCCCTCGGGCACGAGACACATACCCGCGCGCACGCGTCTCTCGGCGGGGTGCCGGCTCACGTCGGTGCCGGCGAGCTCGACACGGCCCTCGGCTCGGGTGAGGCCGGCGATGCCACGCAGCAGGCTCGACTTCCCCGCGCCGTTCGCGCCGACGATCACCACGAGCTCTCCGGTGTCCAGATGCATGTTCGCGCCTCGCAGCGCCTGCACCGCCCCGTACTTCACGGATACGTCCGCCACCGTCAGCAGGTTCATGCGTCGCTTCCCAGATAGGCCTCGAGTACGAGGGGGTTGGTGCGGATCTGCTCGGGGGTGCCGTCGGCGAGGACGACGCCGTGGTCGAGGACGATGATGCGGTCGGAGACCCCCATCAGCAGATCCATGTCGTGTTCGATGAGGACGACGTCGACGCCCGCGTCGCGGATACGCACGATGAGTGCGGCGAGCGCGTGGGTCTCGCTCTCATTCATGCCCGCGGCGGGCTCGTCGAGAAGGAGGAGCCGCGGTCTCGTCATCAGCGCCCGCGCGATCTCCACGCGCCGCTGCCCCTCGTAGTCCAGCGACTTCGCCAGGTCGCCCTCGCGGTCGTCGAGACCGACGAACCTCAGCAGATTCCGCGCCTCGACGGCGGCCGCTCGTTCTGCTTTCGCCGTCTTCGGCAGCCGAAGCACGAACGCCGGCACCCACCCTTTGAGGCGACCGTGCGCCCCGACCAGCAGGTTCTCCATGACGGTCATGTCCCAAAACAGCCGCACCGTCTGGAACGTGCGGGCGATCCCCGCCTCGCTCACCTCGGCCGAGCCCGCCCTGTCGAGCGACCTGCCCTCGAACGAGATGCGGCCGGACGACGCGGGGGTGACCCCGGAGAGGACGTTGAGCAGCGTGGACTTCCCCGCACCGTTGGGTCCCATCAACCCGACGATCTCGCCGTGTCCGATGTGCATGGTGACCCCGCGCAGGGCCTTAAGTCCTCCGAAGGTGCGCGACACCTCATGCACCTCGAGCGTCCGGACGCCGGGCTGTCTGGTCGGGTGATGGTCGACCAGCAGGGGAGTGGCGTCATCACCGTCGTGCGACGGCGCCGTGTGCCGGGCGCGGGTCAGGCGGAGACGACGACGGACGATGCCGCCGGGGCGAACGATCATGAGCACGATGACGATGAGCGCGAGGATGCCGGTGCGGAACTCCGGATGCTCCTGCACGATGGCCCAGTCCCTGGCGATGGCCTGGAAGAAGATCCAGAGCGTCGCTCCCACGACGGGCCCCCAGAATGTGCCGGCACCTCCGAGGATCACGAGGCTCAGGACGATGAAGTTGTCTTCCAGCGTGAAGCTGTCGGGGTTGATGAACTGCTGCATGTGCGCGAAGAACACCCCGGTGATCCCGGCGACGGCCGCTCCGCACATGTAGGCGAGGAGCTTGTAGCGCTTGGTCTTGATGCCCATCGACGAGGCGACGAGCTCGTCTTCGCGGATGGCGACCCATGCTCTCCCGACGGGCGAGGCGACGAGGCCGGCCACGGCCACGAGGATCACGACCACCATGATGAGGACGGCGTAGTAGGTGCTGGTCGGAGAGCTGGACCCCAGGCTCAGCGGGGGGATGCTGCGGATGCCGACGGCACCGCCGGTGAGGTCGACCCAGTTGATCGACACGATGCGCACGATCTCGCCGAAAGCGAGGGTCATGATCGCCAGGTAGTCGCCCCGCGCCCGCAGGGTTGGGTATCCGATGATGGCACCGGCGGCCGCCGAGAGCACGAGCGCGAGAACGAGACTGACCGGGAACAGCCACCACAGGTCGGACGGGTCGAAGCCCAGGCCATCGACGAACAGCTTCACCGTGAGCACGGCGGTCGTGTAGGCCCCGATGATGAAGAAGGCGATGTATCCGAGGTCGAGAAGTCCGGTGAGCCCGACCAGGATGTTGAGTCCGCTGGCCAGGGCGACGTAGATGAGGGCGAGTGCGGCGACGCGCACCCACCGATCACCAGGGAGCACGAACGGCAGTACGATCGCAGCCGCGGCCAGGACGAGCGGGACGACGAGGCGGCGGGCGGTCCCGCCGATCTGCGCCCGCGTGGTCTTCTGGATGTCCATGGTCCTCACACCTTCACGACTTCACGCCGACCGAGAATGCCCTGTGGACGCAGCCACAGGATGAGTACGAGGACACCGAAGGCGATGACGTCGCGGTACGCGGATCCGCCGGGGACGAACGCGGCGGCGGCCTCTTCGACGACGCCGAGAGCGAGGCCGCCCACGAAGGCTCCGGGAATGCTTCCGATGCCACCGAGGACTGCGGCGACGAGCGCCTTCAGTCCGGGGATGAACCCCATCGCGGCGGCGGCGAAGCCGTACTTCTGCGAGTAGAGGATGCCGGCGAGAGCGGCCATCGCGGACCCGAGGATGAAGGTGGTCGCGATCACGCGGTCGATGCCGATCCCCATCAGCTTCGCCGCATCCTTGTCGAGCGCGGTCGCCCTGATCGCGCGGCCGATCGGGCTGAACCTCACGACCGCCCAGAATGCCGCGGCCGCCATGACGGCGACGATGAAGATGACGAGGTCGATCGGCTGGATGCGCGCCCCCCAGATGACGATCGCTTCACCGATCTCGGGCCTCGGCGCCGGTACCTGCGCGGCACCGAACAGGAAGGTGGCGATCGCTCGCAGAAGCAGTGAGACGGCGATGGCGGTGATGAGCATGGAGAGGATGGGAGCGGAGCGGAGGGGCTTGTAGGCCAGCCGCTCGACGACGAACCCGACGGCGGCGCCGACGACGAGGCCGACGATCAGAGCGAGCCAGGGCGGCAGTGCCGGGCCCGCGACCTCCGCCCCCGCGACGTTGATCGTCGACAGCGAGGCGACCAGGGCGCCGAAGGCGCCGAACATGAAGACCTCGCCGAACGCGAAGTTGACCATGCCGAGCACGCCGTAGACGATGCTGAAGCTCACCGCCAGGAGTCCGTAGATGCCTCCGACGGCGAGGCCGTTGATGAGTACCTGAGTCACAGCACGATTCCAATCGGATACACGGAGCCGCCCGCACGGGGCGGCTCCACCGGGGATGAGGTCACTCGGCTACCGGGACGAAGGCGTCGCCGTCGACGGTGAGGAAGATCAGATCGCCCTCGCGATTGCCCTCGTCGTCGAAGCTGATGGTGCCGGTGGCTCCGGGGAACCCGTCGATCTCCGACAGGGCGCCGGCGATGTCGACACGTTCGGTCGACCCCGCGTCGGCGATCGCCTGAGCGACGACCTTGGTGGCGTCGTAGGCGAGTGCGGCCCACGAGGTCGGCTCCGAGTCGTACTTCTCCGTGAACGCGGCGACGAACTCCTGCGTGTCGGGGGCGTCCGACGAGGCGGAGAATCCGCTGTACACGGTCATCCCGTCGACGGCGTCGCCTCCCAGCGAGATCAGGTCCGGGGTGACCGCACCGTCGGTGCCGAAGAGGGCGACGTCGGATCCGGCGTCGCGGACCTGCGTGGCGATCTTGGCGGTCTCGGTGTAGAAGCCACCGACGAAGAGTCCGTCGGGGTCGTCCTTCAGGGCCGTGTCCACCAGCGTTCCGAAGTCCACGCTCCCGAGCTGGTAGGCCTGGGCGGAGGTGACGGTGCCACCGGCCTTCTCGAAGGCGGCGGTGAAGGCATCCGAAATGCCCTGGCCGTAGTCGTCCTGCTGGAACAGCACGGCGATGGAGGTGACGCCCGAATCGTAGACGTGTCTGGCCATCGCTTCGCCCTGCGAGGCGTCGGTGAACACGTTGCGGAAGAACGTGGGGCTCGCGCCCGAGAGCTCCGGCGAGGTGACGGCCGACGCGACGATCGGCATGCTGCAGGTGTCGTACACGGGGAGCGCAGCCAGGGCCACGCTCGAGAAGCTGTACCCGAGCACTGCGGTGACGGACTCGTCGCAGAACTGCTGCGCGACGACCGGCCCGTTCGCGGGGCTGCCCTCGTCGTCGGCCGAGACGATCTTCACGGTGCGCCCGTCGATCCCGCCGGCCGCGTTGAGCTCCTCGACCGCGAGGTCGACGCCCTGACGCATCTGCAGGCCGTAGCTTGCGAAGTCGCCTGACAGGGTGGCGGTGTAGCCGAGGGAGATGGACTCCGAGGAGTCACCGGATTCGCCGGACATGGAGGAGCAGGCGGCGAGCGTCCCTCCGAGGACTGCAACGGTGGCGGCGGCGGCGACGCGACGCGACACGCGGTTTCCAGATGTGTACATGGCGGGTCAATCCCATTCTCGGGCGCGGTGACCCGGAAAAAACAATCCGTGAAGTTGTGAGCGAAGCGTCCCTTTTGGGTTGATAGATGGTTACACCAAATGAGGCAAAGCACCATAGCGCGGCCAAGATTGCTCGAAGTTGTTACCTGCCGGTGACACGCCCGACGCACGGAGACGTCGCCGATCAGCGTCGATTCAGCTGGTAACCGAGCAGGAACGCCTCAGCGGGAGCGAACGGAGGATTCTCGCGAGATCACGGCGATCGGGAACGGCTCCGCCGGGAACTCGGCGTCGCGCGAGGAATCGATCACCTCGAACAGACGTGTCGCGCAGCGCGCACCGAAGGCACGAGGCGAGAGGTCGAGCGCCGTGATCGCCGGATCCGCCATCTCCATGGCCAGTCCGTCGGCGTATCCGGCGACGAGGAGCTCGGACCCGACCTCGACTCCCATCGCCCTGGCCGTGGAGACCACGCCGACCGCCGACCCGTCAGGCGTCGAGATGATCGCGTCGGGGGCGGGGTCCGACGTCAGCAGCTCGCGGGTGACCCGCCGGATGTCCTCCGAGCTCAGGCGCTCGGCCGAGTCGGCGAGAAGCGGCTCGACTCCGCGTGCGGCGCACCACTCCAGGTACGCGTACCGGACGTCCCTGACCCACGCAGTGTTGGCCGGCCCGACGATCAGCGCGGGACGGCTCGCCCCCGACGCCGACAGGTGGGCGAGCAGTTCGTGCATGCCGTTCGCGTGGTCCGACCAGACCACGGCATCCGGCGTGGGGGCGCCCGCGGGTGGCCGCTCACCGCTGACGACCGGCAGCTTGCCGTTCAGGATGCTGAGCACCGTGGCGTCGTCGTCGGGCGGGTCGACGAGGATGTATCCGTCGACGTGCGACACCTGATGCGCCTTCGTGCGGCCCTCGGGGAGGATGGTGACCGACACCTCGTTGCGCGAGGCGACGTCGATGACCCCGAAGATGAAGTCCATGTAGTAGGCGAGCCCGTTCGTGCTCTCGGGCAGGTAGACGCCGATCGCTCCGGCGCGCGCGTTGCGGAGATTGCGTGCACCGACGTTGACGACGTACTTCATCTCGTCAGCGACTCGACGCACGTGCTCCCGCGTCTTCTCGGACACCCGCCCCGAGTTGGAGAGCACGAACCAGACGGTCGACCGCGATACTCCGGCGACCTCAGCGATGTCATCCAGGGTCGTGGGCCGACGGCGTACCATGCCCTCATAGTAGGCGAGCGAGCGGGTTCCGCGGACGACCGCACCGGCTTTCCGCTCCCGTCTCGAGGATCGATCAGGAATCGAGAAGCGCGGCGCGCCGCCGCATCCGTAGTGTGAGCCTCATCGCAGACCGCTCAGGAGAGGAGCCGGCCATGGCCGACAACGAGAAGAACTTCAGCGCCGAAGAACGCGAGGCCATGAAGGAGGCGGCGGCCGACAAGCGCAAGGCGCGATCTCGGTCGAAGAAGACACCCGAAGAGATCCGTGCCGAGGGAGTGGCCGATCTCGAGGCGGCGATCGCGAAGCTTCCCGACGGCAAGGATCGCCAGCTGTCGAAGGCACTCCACGAGCTGGTCACCGAGGTCGCACCCGAGCTGATGCCCCGCACGTACTACGGGATGCCCGCGTGGGGCAAGGACGGCAAGGTGCTGTGCTTCTTCCAGCCGGCGAGCAAGTTCAAGGTTCGGTACGGCACGTTCGGCTTCGAGCCGATCTCTAACCTCGACGACGGAACGATGTGGCCGACGGCGTACGCGCTCCTCGAACTCACGGCGGCGAACCGTACGAAGCTGGCGGAACGCATCCGCCTCGCCGCCAGCTGACCCGCCCTGCGCGCAGGCCGCCGCGCGCAGTAGCGTGGATGCCGTGAGCACACTGCCGTTCCCCGCCTCCGTGTACGCCGCCCGACTCGAGCGAGCGGCAGGTCTCGCCGCTGACGTGGGCCTGGACGCGATCATCGTGGGTCCGGGACCGGACCTGCAGTATCTGCTGGGCGTCGAGGGCGACACGATCGAGCGGCTCACGGCGCTCGTCCTCGGGCCGGGCCTCGCGCCCACGGTCATCGTGCCCCGGATGGAGCTGGCGAAGGTGCGGAGCACGGCGGTCGGCGAGCTGCGGCTCGCCGTCTACGATTGGGTCGACGGGGAGGATCCCTACGAACTCGTGGCCGCGGCGTCGGGAACGGTGCACCGGGTGGGCGTATCGGACGCGCTGTCGGCTCTGCACGTCATCCCCATCGCCGACCGACTGGACGTGCGCGTCGAGCTCGCGACGCCTGTGCTCCGCGAGGGACGCATGACGAAGGATGCCGAGGAGATCGCCGAACTGCGTCGTGCGGGCGCGGCCATCGACGCCGTGCATCGACGCGTGCCGGAATGGCTGCGGGCCGGTCGTACGGAGCGCGAGGTCGCCGAGAACATCGCGGAAGCGATCGTCGCCGAGGGCCACCGGACCGTGGAGTTCGTGATCGTCGGCTCAGGACCCAACGGGGCGGACCCGCATCACGAGGTGTCCGACCGGGTCATCGAAGACGGCGACGTCGTCGTCGTCGACATCGGGGGAGCGGTGCCCAGCGGCTACAACTCGGACAGCACTCGGACGTACGTCGTCGGCACGCCGGCGCCGGAGACCGCCGAGCGCGTCGGCGTGCTCGTCCGTGCGCAGCAGGCAGCCGTCGATGCGGTGCGCCCGGGCATCACGGCCGAACAGGTCGACGCCGCAGCGCGCACCGTTCTGGCGGACGCCGGCCTCGGCGACGCGTTCCTGCATCGCACCGGTCACGGCATCGGCGTCTCCGTGCACGAGGAGCCCTACATCGCACCCGGCAACGACCTGATGCTCCGCGAGGGCATGGCCTTCAGCATCGAACCCGGCATCTACTTCGCCGGCGAATGGGGCGCCCGAATCGAGGACATCGTCGTCGTGACGGCTGACGGGTGCGAACGCCTGAACGTCGCGCCGCACGAGCTCACCGCAGTCTGACTCCGGTAGCACGGCCCGCTCCGGAGGAGCTCTACTCAGCGGCCATGGCGACAGCATCGGCCGCAGCTCACGTCTGGGCCTGAAGCGACGCCGTCGGCGAACCGTAAGACGCGAACCGCCCCTCCCGAGGGGCGGTTCGTCGCGGGGGAGCCAGCGGGGGTCAGGACTCCACTCGGCGACGCCGAGCCACCAGCACTCCTCCCGCTGCGAGCAGCAGCAGCAGGAGAGCGATGAGGCCGATCGGCACGTCCGCTCCGGTGCCGGCGAGACCGCCGCCGGCAGTGGCCGCTGCGGTCACGGTGAGGGGCGCCTCGGCGCTGAGGGCGGATGCCGCGCCCACTGCGATGACCGTGTGAGCGCCCACCTCGGCGTTCGTCGGCACGGTGAGTTGGGCTCGGAAAGCTCCGGTCCCGTCTGCCGTGACCTGCCCCAGGCGGATCGGGTCGGAGTGCAGCGTCACGGTGACCAGCTCGCCCGCGGCGAAGCCACGACCGACGACCTCGATGCTGCCTCCCTGCACGACCGACTTCGTATCGATCACCAGCTCGGCCTTCAGCACCGGCGTGCTTCGGACGGTCACGGTCAGCGGTTCCGACTGCGAGGGGAGGTGGGCCTCGGCATCCGACGGGACGAACCGAGCCACGAAGGTGTGCTCGCCCGATGTCGCGATCATGACGTCGGCTGTCGCGGTTCCCGCCGAGACGCTCGCCGAACCCACGACCACGTCACCCTCGAGGAACTCGACCTGCCCGGCTGCGCCGTCCGGCGTGACGGTGGCGATGAGCGCGATCGACTCGCCGGCGACCGGATCGTCCGAGCCCGCGGCCAGAGTCACGGAGGTGTTCCGCGGTCCTGTGGGCTCTGCGGTGACCCGCACCGACGCTCGCGCCTCGATGTTCGACACCTCGCCGAGTGCGACCACGGGGTGGTCGCCGTCGACGGCATCCGCAGGCACCGTGAGGTCAGCGCTGATGGCGCCGCTCTCGCTGGCGGTCACGACCTCGGGAGCCTCGTCGTCGATGCGCACCGAGACCTCCTCACCCGACGCGAAGCCGGACCCGGTGATGGTGATCGTGTCACCAGGCGCCGCCTCGGCGGGCGCCTGGATCTCGGGCTCGTACTCGGGCTCCGGGTCGACCACGGTGATCTGCACCTGGGTGTCCGCGGACTTCACTCCGTCATCCGCCGTGACCGTGACCGTGTAGGTCCCGGCTGCGGCATAGGCGTGCGATGCGGAAACCGCGCCCTCGACGATCTCGCCCGTGGCGACGGGCGTTCCGTCGCCCCAGTTGACGACCGCTGTCGTGTCTCCCTGACCGCCGACGATCGTCGCGAGGGTGGCGTCGAACTCCTCACCGGTGGTCTGCTCGTCGACGACTCCGGGCACGACGCTCAGCTCCGCCGCCGCCGCACGGTCGCCGTCGGATGCGATCGCGAAGATGTGCACCCGCCCGTCGTTCAGAGAACCGGGCTCCTTCGGCATCGTGAGCGACTCGACCACCTTCGGCGCCCCGCCCTCGTCCACCGCGAGGGTGATCGGGGCGGTGGCGTAGATCGCCGTGTTCTTGATGCTCGACTCGGCACCGGTGCCCGACAGACGACCCTCGGAGATCGTGAGCACGGTGTTGCCCTTGTACGGGTTGCCCGATGCGCCGACCCAGTCGCCGAGGCTGATCATCACCTTCTGCTCAGTGCCGTCGGTGAAGTGCAGCGTCGCCTCCGAGTCGCGGTTGCTCTCGGTCGCGGTGCCGATGAACGACAGCTGCGTCGCACCGGCGCCCAGCGACACCTTGACGGTCTGGCCTTCACCCGTGATGTTGTCCGGAGCACCGGCCGCCACCGCAGGAAGGTCGTACGTCAGAGTCGTACCGGGAATCGTGAGCGTCTCGCCCTGCACGAAGCCGTCGGCGTTGATCTTGTCGCGGAAGTATCCGTGGCCCTGCGAGTCGCAGTTCGCCGCGGTCACCCCGAGGTCGCCGATGCAGACGTTGGTGAAGGCGCCGACCAGCGTCTCATCGCGGAAGGCGGTGACGGTCGCCGTGGCCTGAGCCGTGGCGTCTGTCGAATCGCGAACCGTGACGACGGCGGAGTACGTGCCGGGTGCGGTGAAGGTGTGCGGAGCGCTCACCGTCCAGCCACCGAGGTCGTCGCGCGTGAGCGTGACGTCCTCGACCTCGACACCGTCGCCGTAGTCGACCGTGACCTCGTACCCGGAGGCCTCTGTCTCGGTGCCGACGATGGTCGCCAGCACGCCGCTGAACTCGGTGTTCACCGCCACCCGCTGCGGCGAGCCCGCGGCGATCGAGAGTCCGTCCGCCGCAGAGGCCGAGGCGAACAGTTCGACCTCTGACAGAGCGAGCGGAGCACCGCCGGTCTGGGCCGTGAGCTTCACGCTCGTGTACCCGCCCGTGCCCTGAGCCGTGAACGGTCTCGTCTGCGAGTCCCACGTGAACGTCTCGCCGTCGCGGCTGTCCAGCTCGGTCCAGGTGGTGCCGTCGGTCGAACCCGACAGCGTCCACCTCGAGGGCGCGTTGTCCTTCGCGGCGCTGGTCAGCGTGTACTGGCCGATCGTGACGGGACCCGACTGGGACGTCCAGACCAGCTCTGCAGTGTCACCGGCGAAGGAGACCGTCGAGTTCATGTTGTCGTCGACGAGTGATCCGACAGGTGTGCCGTCGGCTGCGGCGAGCGCGCCGCGGCCGGGCTTGGTGGCGTCGACCAGGGTGGTCGGCACCTCCAGCTGCTCGGCGAGGTCCTTCGAGCCCCACGCCGAGGGTTCGGCACTCATCGTGAAGTCGAGCGTGCCGCCTGAGCGGAGCAGATCACCGTCGAAGGTGGTCTCGTCCACGGGCTGTCCGTTGATGCTCACGCCGGCGACGTAGTCCTGACCGGACGACGCCCCGGGCGCGTTCACGACGAGTTCCGTGTCGCCGAGCGAGACGGTCGCGCTGTCGAACAGCGGCGTTCCGATCGTGTAGTCGCCGGACCCCACTTCGAGCGGGTAGAACCCGAGGGCTGAGAACACGTACCAGGCGGAGAACTCGCCGTTGTCCTCGTCACCCGGATAGCCCTGTCCGATGTCCGAGCCGACGAACAGACGGTCCTGGATGTCGCGGATGAGCGCCTGCGCTCCCGACGGGTCGCCGGCCTCGGCGAGCACGTAGGGGATGTGGTGGGCGATCTGGTTGGACATCCCCAGCATCCCGAGTCGCACGTCCCGTGCCTCTCGAGCCTCGTGGATGCCGGAGTGGTCGGCCTTCTCCCGGATGGTGAGGAAGTCGTGCATGACGTCGAGCAGCTGCTGACGTCCGCCGTACAGCGCGGCGAGACCGTCGACGTCGTGCGGTGCGTGGAACCCGAAGGTCCAGGCGCTGGCCTCGGTGAAGGCTCCGCCCCAGGCCTTCTTGTCGAACTCCGCGCCGCTCGTCCACGAGCCGTCGGCGTTGCGCGATGTGAAGGTCCCGGCCTCGGGGTTGAACATCTCGACGTAGTGCTCGGCACGCGCCTCGAAGTAGGTGGCCTCCTCCTTCAGCTGCGCCACCCGCTCGGCCGGGGTGTTCGGGTCATCGGCGAGGGCGGCCGCCATCTCGGCGATGCCGAAGTCGTTGATGTACCCCTCGAGTCCCCACGAGGCACTCTCGTGCGTCGTGGCCTCGGTGTACCCGAGGAAGATCGACTGCGCGAGGCCCTTACGCCCGACGGCGTTGGATGCCGGAAGCACCGTCGCGTTCTTGACCGCCGCGTCGTACGCCTCGAGCGCCGTGTCGGTGTCGAGCGCGCCGGCGAGGTAGGCCTCGGCGAAGGCGACGTCGGAGCTGGTGCCGGTCATGAGATCCGCGTATCCGGGCGACGACCACCGGGCGACCCAGCCGCCGTCGCGGTACTGCTGCACGAACCCGTCGACGAGTTCTTCCGTGACGTCCGGGTACAGCAGGGAGTACAGGGGCCAGGCCGTGCGGTAGGTGTCCCAGAACCCGTTGTTGACGTAGACCTTGCCGTCCACGATCTTGGCGTTGGTCTGAGTGTCCGACGCCGCGCCCGAGGTCGGGGAGACGGGGCTGGCGTACTGGTAGACGGGGTCGGTTTCGGTGCCGGTGTTCTCGAACTGCGAGTTCGGGTAGAGGTTCAGCCGGTACAGGCTGGAGTAGAGGGTGACGAGCTGGTGCTCGCTGGCGCCTACGACGTCGTGCACGACGCCGAGGCGCTCGTTCCAGGCATCGCGGACCGCAGCGTGCGCCTCGTCGAACGACACGCCGTCGACCTCGAAGGCGTGGTTCTTCTTCGCCTGATCCTGCGAGATGAACGACGACGACAGACGCAGCTCGACCGTCCGGTCGGAGGTCGTGTCGAATGCCGCGAAGCGCGCGGTGCCGTTGCGGTCACCCTGGGTGGTCGCACCCGAGGCGGTCGGCTCCTGGTCGAACGTGCCGTAGACGAACATGCGGGTGCGCCCGGGCCATCCGGACCCGCCGTCGACCCATCCCGAGACCGTGTCGCCAGAGATCGAGAGCTTCGACGAGTCCACGAGCTGATCGATGAGGATGGAGCTCGTGTCCCCGGTGAACTCGAAACGGTAGATCGCTCCGTGGTCGGTCGCCGTCACATCGGTCTGGATGCCGTTGTCGAAGTCGACGCTGTAGATGTCGGGTCGAGCGATCTCGTTCTCGTGGTGGAACGTGAGCTTGCGATCGTTGAGCGATGACGTGGGATTGCCGTTCGCGGCGGGGAGCACCGCGATCTGGTTGCGGTCTCCCATCCAGATGCTGGGCTGGTGCGAGAAGCCGATGCCGTTGAGGGCGGGCAGGTTCTGCGCGGTGTTCGCACGCTGGTACTGGTAGATCGTGCCGACGTTGTCGGCGTTGGTCATGGGGGTGATGAAGTTGAAGCCGTTGGGCCAGCCCACGGCGGGCAGGTTGTTGCCTCGGGAGAAGCCACCGGTCGAGTTCGTCCCTCGGCGGGTGTCGACGTAGGAGACGAGCCCGTCAGAGGTGTCGCGCTCCTCGGCCGCGCCGATCTCGACATCGTCGAGCCAGCCGCTGAACGCGGTCGCCCCGGTGGGCACCTCGATGCCCTTCACATCGGCGCCCGGGTGGTCATAGGTGAACACGATGTCGTCGACGGTCTTGCCCGCCGACTGACCGAGGTCGACGGTCACCTTGTTCCACTGATTGGGCCACAGCACGTTGGCCTGACCCTGCTGCCGAGCCGTCGCTCCGTAGCCGTAGGCGTCGATCGCGCCGCTGGTCGAGAGCGTCGAGCCGTCGGTGAACGAGAGGTCGACGGCGACGAAGGTCGCCGCATACGTCTGCTCGCCGTCGAGCTCCGGGAAGACGAGGTACGAGAGCTCGCTGTCGTCGGCCACGTCGATCGCGACGTCCTCGTAGAGGACGGTGGACGACGAAGCGGGCCCTGCAGCGAGGTGGCGTCCGGCGTACTGCAGCGCCTTCGTGCCGGTGAACCCGACTCCGGTCTTCGCCGTGTCGGAGCTCGTCGGGCCGCTGCCGACCTGCAGCAGCAGGTCAGCCGCGTCAGGCGTCGCGCCGTCGACCGCGATCGGCTCCCACCCCGCCAGCTGCACGATGCCGGCGGTCGGGGTCCTCGTGGCGAGCACCTCGAGGCGGTAGTACCGGTACCCGGTGCTCGGCGCAGCGAGAGTGAAGCTGCGTGTCTCTCCGCGACCGGTGAACAGCTCTCCGCTGCGCTCGTCGATCGTGACCCAGTCCGTACCGTCAGTGGATCCCTGCACCCGGAAGTCGGCAGGATCGCGTTCGGGCGCATCGTTCCCGGAGGTCAGGGTGTAGCTCACCATCGGGTGGGGGGAGGCGAGCTCGTACTGCACCCAGCCCGTGTTGGCGAACGCGAGCCACTTGGATCCCGCGTTGCCGTCTGCGACGAAGGTCGCGGCCTCGTTCGGGGCGTTCTCCGCGGATGCCGTCACCGCCGCCACGTCTCCGAGCACGCTGCCCGGCGTGAAGCGGCTGCCGGTGACGTTGACCGGGCTGCCCGTGCCGGCGAGCGCCGGCGCCGCGTCGGTCGCCTCGAATGACGACGCGAAGGTCGTCTCTCCGGCGGCGGCAGTCGCGGTGATCGGCGTCAGCATCGCGAGACCGACCGATGCGGCGACGCCGGCGGCCAGGATCGATCGGCGAGCGCGCCGCGCATTCGTCGGGCGGGAAACCCTCATGGTTGCTCCTCTAACACTGCAGTGTGTCGTCATGATCGCGGTGTCTGGGGAACCGCGTGACCGTATGACATCGCTGTCATATGCTGAGGACGCTATCACAGTCATCGGCCACGGGGGAAGGACGACCTCGTGCCGGTATCTCGAGGTCTCCGGACCACGGCCATAATGAGCTATCCGCCTGTGGAGGCGACGAAAGGGACGCATGAATCGATCCGACAGCGGCGTCCCTGCGACGAGACCGACGCTCGCCCAGGTCGCCGCTCGCGCAGGCGTGAGCCTGAAGACCGCGTCGCGCGCGCTCGGCGGTGAGTCCTACGTCAGTGAGAAGACCCTTGCGAGCGTCCTCGCGGCGGCCGCGGAACTCGACTATCAGCGCAACGCGGCGGCGAGCCTGCTCGCCAGCGGCCGCCTCGCCGACTCCATCGGCCTCATCACCGGCGACTTCACGAACCCCTTCTACTCGGCGCTCGCTCACGCCATCGAAGACGAGATCCGCACCCGGGGAATGCACCTGTCTGTCGCCAACTCCCGGGAGTCGGCCGAGCAGGAGCAGCTCGTCGCCCACGATCTCGCCGACCGGCAGACGAAGGCCGTCATCACGGTGTCGGCCATGACCGATCATTCCGACTACGCGCAGCTGCAGGCTCGAGGCATCCCCGTCGTCTTCGTCGACCGGCCCGCCGAGAACCTCGCCGCCGACTCCGTCGTCTTCGACAACCGCGAGGGCGGACGATCGGCCGCACAGCACCTGATCGACGCCGGGCACACCCGGATCGCGTTCATCGGCGACTACGCGTGGCTTCCGACGTATCGGCAGCGCCTGGCCGGCATGGGCGACATCCTCGACGCCTCGGGAGAGCGCTGGCGCGACCTGCTGCGCACCGACGCGCACGACGTCGCCTCCTCGCGAGAGTGCGCGCGCGACCTGCTCGCGCTCGATGATCCGCCCACCGCGATCGTCGCGGGGAACAACCGCATCCTGCTCGGGGTCATGGAGGAGACCGCATCGATGACCCCGCACGAACGACCGGCCGTGATCGGCTTCGACGAGCCGGAGTGGGCCCGCGTCCTGGGCGTGAGCGTCGTCACCGGAGACGTCGAGGCTCTCGGACGTCACGCCGCGCGCCTCGCTGTCGCCCGACTCAGCGACCGCACCCGTGCGTTCGAGAGCGTCGTGCTGCCGATGCGGCTCATCGAGAGGCGTTCGACCGTCTGATCCGATCCGCCGTGCATGCGTCAAGGGGCTGCAGCGCCGGCTCCACATCGGCGACGCTGAGGGTATGGCAGGACAGGACCGCGAGACGGCGACCGACGCCGGACCCGAGCGCACCGAGGACGGTCACCACATGATCATCGACGGGCGGCGCTGGCGCGCCACGGACCCGTCGATCCCCGAGGGATTCCGTCAGGAGCTCGTCGACGAGCTCATGGCCGCCCGGCGCGCCGTGAAGGCATCCGAAGACGATGCGCGCCGCCGGGTGCAGGATGCGAAGACCGCCCTCGGCGAGCGCGGAGTCCCCTGGTGGGAGGATCGCGCGGGCGAGGCGTTCGACGAGCGGATCGCCTCCGTCATCCGGGCGCTGACGCGCAAGCGCTCGGGGTCGTCCATCTGCCCGAGCGACGTCGCTCGCACGCTGGGAGGCGAATCGTGGCGGACCCTGATGCCCGAGGTGCGACGGGTCGCCGCTGATCTCGCGGATCGCGCGGAGATCGTCGTGACGCAGAAGGGTGAACCCGTGAGCATCCGCGAGGCGCGGGGTCCGGTGCGGATCATCCGAGGACCTGGACTCTGACACCGGAGATCGATCCCGACGCGGGGTGATACCGCTGAACCGCCGATCTCGTCAATGCCCTCTTCCGTCACTCCGGCACGTCGCTACGGTCAGGCGAACCACGCAGCGCCGCATCGCGGCCGCACCGACATGGAGGACATCATGAGTGACACCGCACGTACACAGCGTTTCGCCGAGACCCCGATCCAGAAGACGGCGCTCATCGTGGGCATCGTCTTCCTCCTGGTCGGGATCGCCGGTTTCATCCCGGGCCTCACGCACTCCGCCGAGCACCTGCACGGAGCGGGTGCCGGGTCGGAGGCCCAACTGCTGGGCCTGTTCCAGGTCTCGGTCCTCCACAACTTCGTGCACCTCGCCTTCGCGGTCGCCGGAATCGCCGTGGCCGCTCGCGCCCGTGCATCCCGCCTCTATCTCATCATCGGCGGGCTCGCCTACCTCGTCGTCTGGCTCTACGGCCTGATCGCCGTCGGCAACGAGCAGCTCAACTTCCTTCCGGTGAACGACGCAGACAACTGGCTGCACCTCGGCCTCGGCATCGGCATGGTGCTGCTCGGCATCTTCGTCTCCCGCGACCCTCGCGTCCCGGGCAACGGCGGGCGAGCGGCTCGGGCCTGACTTCCTCGGCTCTGACCCTCGGGGCTGCACCGCCCCGAGGGGTCAGAGGAGGTCGTAGTACCCGCCGAACGGGGAATCCAGCTCGCCGGTGTCTCGTGCGTCGAAGGCGACCGCCGCGGTGCTGATCGTGACATGGCTGCGCGGAGTGATCAACACGCTCACCTGGCGGTTGCCGACGACCACGATGTCGATGAAGGTCCCGGCGGTCTGGACTGCGGCCTCGATCTGACGCCGGATCTCCTGGACGTCCTCGTTCTGAGCGAGCACGAAGCTCATCCCATCGAACGTGACCTCGGTCTGAACCATCAACTTCACCTCGCTCATGGAAGGACCCTACGCTGGCCGACCTGGTCGAAGAAGGGGGGTTGAAATCGAGTTCCAGGAATGCCAAGACCACCGGAATCGCCGCCGAGAACACGGGTGACCGTCTTTCTTGTAGGACGCCCGAGTTGTTAACAGATCCATCCACACCTGTGGAGGAAGAACCTCCGAGAAAACGAGAAGGCCCCGCACATGGCGGGGCCTTCTCGAACTGTCTCAACACAGTGTGGAGCCTAGGAGATTCGAACTCCTGACATCCTGCTTGCAAAGCAGGCGCTCTACCAACTGAGCTAAGGCCCCGTGAGGGTGTTTCTTGAATTGAGGAGTGGGGCTACCAGGACTTGAACCTGGGACCTCTTCATTATCAGTGAAGCGCTCTAACCGCCTGAGCTATAGCCCCGTCAACCTCCGAAACTTTACCGGAGATTCTTCGAAATACCCAATCGAGGGCGGGAGCCGTGAGGAGCTCCCGCCCTCGACCGCTCATCCGCCGGGACGGATGGTCACGCTGCCCGCAGACAGGGTGACGTCGATGAGGCGCCGCGAGTCCGAGGACTGGTCGACCTGAGCGTCGAGGGTCCCCGCGCTGACGTTCTGCGAGATCGTGTACGAGCTGCTCGGAACCGTGAGATCGACCGATCCGGCGCTGACGTCGATCGTCGTCTGCGTCGGAGCCTGCCCTGTCAGCTCGACGTCGAGGTCGCCCGCCGACACCTGGAACACCGCCTCGTCGACGCCGTCGGCCAGGACGTCCGCTCGGCCTGCGCTCATATCGATGTCGAGAGCAGTCGCCGCCCCCTCGAGATCGAGGGCGCCCGCATTCACCGAGATGTCGAGCGCACCGAAGTCGCCGATCACGTCGAGGCTGCCGGCGTCGAGCGTGAGGTCGGCGTCGAGCGCGGCCTCGCGCAGCGTCTCGGGCAGGGTGAGCACGGCGGACTCGTCGTCGCCGAACCAGCCGTCGAACCACCAGCCCCAGCGGAACTCCGGGCTCCGCACGACCAGCTCATCGCCCTCGCGCTCGAAGGTCCACCCGGGGCCGCGACCGTTCGTCACCGCGAGCTCGGCATCGTCGACATCGCCGAACTCGATGCGCATGTTGCCGGCATCCACGTCGAGCGCGAGTCTCTCGAGTCCCGACGCATCCTGCGTCTGCACGGAGTCGCTCCGATCCGACGAGGTCAGCAGGGTGCCGGTCGCCGCGAACGCCGCGGTTCCGCCCGTGCCCAGGAGCGCGAGCCCGCCGACGATGGCCGTGGTGACCATGATCGCCGTCTTGCCCGACGACCGCGCACCCGGGTCCGCCGGCGGCTGCTGCGGCGTCGGCTGAGGACCCGGCTGCGGAGCCGTGGGCTCGGCCGATGCCGAGGCCGACGCCGGAGGCGGAGTGAGGGGCGTGTGGCCCCCCTGGAAGTCGTTCTCATTCGTGGTCATCGTCCCGTTCCCGTCTGGCCGGTCGGAGGAATCGATCCTCCGGTGTTCTCGATGTGGGCGAGGGCGGCGAGCACGCGTCGGTTGCCCGACTCGTCCTGCTCGAAGCCCAGCTTCTGGAAGATCGCGGTGATGTGCTTCTCGACGCTGGCCTCCGAGAGGAAGAGCAGTCCCGCGATCGCCTGGTTCGACTTCCCCTCGGCGATCAGTGCGAGCACGGTGCGCTCGCGCTCGGTCAGCCGCAGCATCCGATCGTCGCGGTTGCGTCGGGTGAGCAGCTGCGCCACGACCTCGGGGTCGAGCACGGTCGCACCCTCCGAGATCCGCTGCACGGACGCGAGGAACTCCGCGACGTCCGCCACCCGATCCTTGAGCAGGTAGCCGAGCGGGCCGCCCTGCGCCGCGATGAGGTCCGACGCGTAGCGCTCCTCGACGTACTGCGAGAGCACGAGCAGCGGCAGCGCCGGATTCGTGACCCGGAGTCCGAGCGCCGCACGGATCCCCTCGTCTGTGAACGTCGGCGGGAGCCGCACGTCCAGGATGCAGAGCTCGGGATCGGTGTCCACGACGGCCTCGGCGAGACCCGACGTGTCGGGGAGAGCCGCGACCACGGTGTGTCCGGCGTCTTCGAGCAGTCGGATGAGACCCTCTCGCAGCAGGACCGAGTCCTCGCAGATCAGGATGCGCATGGCACGTTCACCTCCAGGCTGGTCGGGCCGCCGACGGGACTCTCGAGTCGGAACGTTCCGCCTGCCGCGAGGATGCGGTTCGCGATGCCGTCGAGTCCGCCGCCGGGCTGCACCTGAGCGCCGCCCATTCCGTTGTCCTCGACGCGTGCCCAGAGCACCCCGCCTTCACGGAGTCGCACGGTCACGCGCGCCTCGCTGGCACGGGAGTGCTTGGCCGCGTTGGTCAGTGATTCCGCGATGGAGAAGTACACGGCGGCCTCGGCCTCACGGCTGCACCGACCGTCCATCCGCACATCGAGCACGACCGGGATGTGCGACCTGCTCGCGAGCGCCGAGAGCGCCGCGTCCAGTCCACGATCATCGAGCACCGAGGCGTGGATGCCGCGGGCCAGCTGTCGCAGTTCGGTGATGGCGGCCTTCGTGGAGGTGTGCGCCTCGGCGATCAGCTCTTTCGCGGCATCCGGATCGTTGTCGATCTTTTGCTGCGCGAGTCCGAGTGTCATTCCCACCGACACGAGTCGCGGCTGGACGCCGTCATGGAGGTCGCGCTCGATGCGGGTGCGCTCGACATCCGCAGCGCGGACGGCCCCTTCGCGCTGTGCGGTGGTCGTGCGTACGCGCTCGGTCAACTCCGCCTCGCGGCTGCGGGCGACGATCGCGAGCGACAGCATCCGGTGCAGGAAGGCGAGGCCGATGATCCCCGCGACCGACGCGGCGAGCCCGAGGATGCCGACCAGCGGCGCCCACTCGACCGCGATGCCGCTGCCGCCGAACGGCCCGATCACGGCGCCGGCCTCGGTCAGCGGAGCGAACGAGATGGCGATCGACCAGACGACGGCCCACACGAGCCTGAGGACGATCCAGCCGAGGATGGAGGCGATGGCGAAGTTCGCGATGGCCCTCCACATCCGCCCGTCGATGGCCTGACGGCCGAGTGCGCGCAGCCACCCGGAGAAACCTGGGCGATCGCGCGGCCGCCAGCGCAGCGGGGTGATCGGGGTGCGGTACAGAGCGCTCACGCGAGCGACCTCGAACCAGCCGACACCGAAAAGGGCGTACACGAGGCCGACGAGCAGCACGGCCCCGATCCCCGCGGCGAAGAGGAGTCCCAGGCCGGTTCCGAGGAGCCCGGACAGGGTGGTGAAGATGATCCCGCCGAGCACGCCCACGCCCGCGAGATGCAGGATCGTGAGCAGGATGCGCAGCGGAGGCTTATCGCCTGTCGTCGCTGGTGGCGTCGCAGTCTGAGTGGTCATGTCTCCAAGGTACGGCGGCCTCTGTCGCGCCGACACCGAGGCATCCCGACACCCGGTTTCGGGATTTCCCTACCCCTGATTCCGGAAAACAGAAGAGGGGCGGATGCTGTACGCATCCGCCCCTCTTCCGTGAAGGTGCGTCAGTTGGACATGAAGCCGACGAGCAGCCCGCCGGTCACCTTCACTGCGACGTTGTAGATGCCGGCGACGACGGCGCCGAGCACGGTGAAGACGATGAGGTTGAGGATTGAGACGACGGCGGCGAAGGCCATCACCTGCGGCAGACCCGCGACCTCGGAGATGCGCACCGACTCGTCGGTCACGACGCCGATGAACTCATCGGCCTGGGCGAGGATGCCCGTGGCCTGGAGCACGAGGTAGATCAGGAAGAACGACACCATCGTGACGATCGCGAGCGCGACGGCTCCGAGGAAGGAGAGCTTCACGGCAGACCAGAAGTCGACGTAGACGAGGCGCAGGCGCACCTGCTTGCCGCTGGTCTTGCGCGTGGACTTCTTCGCCAGCTTGTCGGCTACTGTGCTCATGCGTCTGTGTCCTCAGGGTTCTCTGTGGTCTCGGGGGAGGGGAGATCCGCCTCCGCCTCAGCCGATCCTTCGTCCTCGGCGAGGCCCCGCTCACCATTGCGGGCGATGGCGAGGATCCGGTCGGCTTCTGTCGTCCGTGCGAACACCACTCCCATGGTGTCGCGGCCCTTGGCGGGCACCTCGGCCACGGCAGAGCGTACCACCTTGCCGCTGGACAGAACCACCAAGACCTCGTCGTCCTCCGAAACCATCAGACCACCCGCGAGAGTGCCCCGATCGTCGTTGAGTTTCGCGACCTTGATGCCGTATCCGCCGCGTCCCTGGACGCGATACTCCTCGATCGCAGTGCGCTTCGCGTAGCCGCCGTCGGTCACCACGAACACGAACTGACCGGGGGCCGCGACGGATGCCGACAGCAGGCTGTCGTTCTCGCGGAACTTCATGCCCTTCACTCCGGCCGTGGCCCGCCCCATCGGTCGCAGAGCCTCGTCGGTGGCGCTGAACCGCACCGACATGCCGCGTCGGCTGATGAGGAGGATGTCGTCCTCGGCGTTGACCATCAGCGCACTGACGAGCTCGTCGTCATCGTTCAGACGGATCGCGATGACGCCGCCCTGGCGGTTGGTGTCGTAGCTCGGAAGGCTCGTCTTCTTCACGAGGCCGTTGCGGGTGGCGAGCACCAGATAGTCGGCGACCGCGTAGTCGCGGATGTCGAGGACCTGCGCGATGTTCTCGTCCGGCTGCAGGGCCAGCAGGTTCGCGACATGCGTACCCTTCGCGTCGCGGCCGGCCTCCGGCACCTCATAGGTCTTCGCGCGGTAGACGCGGCCCTTGTCGGTGAAGAACAGCAGCCAGTGATGCGTCGTCGTGACGAAGAAGTGCTCGACGATGTCGTCCGCGCGCAGCTGAGCGCCCTTGATCCCCTTGCCGCCGCGGTGCTGCGAACGGTAGTTGTCGCTCCGCGTGCGCTTGATGTACCCCGCGCGGGTGATGGTGACGACCATCTCCTCCTCCGCGATGAGGTCCTCCATCGAGACGTCGCCGTCGAAGCCGTGCAGGATGTGCGTGCGACGGTCGTCGCCGAAGCGCTCGACGATGCCCGTGAGCTCCTCGCGGATGATGTCGCGCTGCAGCGCCTCGTCGGCGAGGATCGCCTGGTACTCGGCGATGAGCTTCTCGAGCTCCGCCGCCTCGTCGAGGATCTTCTGACGCTCGAGTGCTGCGAGGCGTCGCAGCTGCATGTCGAGGATCGCCTGAGCCTGGTCGTCGTCGATGTCGAGGAGCTTCTTGAGTCCCTCACGGGCATCCTCCACCGTGGCCGACCGACGGATCAGCGCGATGACCTCGTCGAGAGCATCGAGAGCCTTGAGGTAGCCGCGCAGGATGTGCATGCGCCGTTCGGCCTTCGCGAGGCGGAAGCGGGTGCGGCGGACGATCACCTCGAGCTGGTGCGTGATCCAGTGGGTCACGAACCCGTCGATCGCGAGCGTGCGCGGCACGCCGTCGACGATCGCGAGCATGTTCGCGCCGAAGTTCTCCTGCAGCTGCGTGTGCTTGTAGAGGTTGTTGAGGACGACCTTCGCCACGGCGTCGCGCTTGAGGACGACGACGAGACGCTGACCCGTGCGGTCCGACGACTCGTCGCGGATGTCGGCGATGCCCGTGATCTTGCCGTCACGGGCGAGGTCGCCGATCTTGACCGCGACGTTGTCGGGGTTGACCTGGTACGGCAGCTCGGTGATGACGAGGCAGGTGCGACCCTGGATCTCCTCGACGTTGACGACGGCGCGCATCGTGATCGAGCCGCGGCCGGTGCGGTAGGCCTCCTGGACGCCCTTGGTGCCGAGGATCTGCGCGCCGGTCGGGAAGTCCGGACCGGGGATGCGCTGGATCAGACCCTCGAGCAGCTCTTCGCGCGAGATTCCCGGGTTGTCGAGCGCCCAGAGCGCTGCGGCCGAGACCTCGCGCAGGTTGTGGGGCGGGATGTTGGTCGCCATGCCGACCGCGATGCCCACCGAGCCGTTGACCAGCAGGTTCGGGAACCGTGCGGGGAGGACCGTCGGCTCCTGGGTCTGACCGTCGTAGTTGTCGGTGAAGTCGACCGTGTCCTCTTCGATGTCGCGCACCATCTCGAGCGCGAGCGGAGCCATCTTGGTCTCGGTGTATCGCGGCGCCGCGGCGCCCATGTTGCCGGGGGAGCCGAAGTTTCCCTGACCGAGCGCCAGCGGATACCTCAGCGACCACGGCTGCACGAGGCGCACGAGGGCGTCGTAGATCGCCGAGTCACCGTGCGGGTGGTACTGACCCATGACCTCGCCGACGACACGGGCGCACTTCGAGAACGACTTGTCGGGACGGAAGCCGCCGTCGTACATGCCGTAGATCACGCGGCGGTGCACGGGCTTCAGTCCATCGCGGACGTCGGGCAGAGCGCGGCCCACGATCACGGCCATGGCGTAGTCGAGATAGCTGCGCTGCATCTCGGACTGCAGGTCGACCTGGTCGATCTTGCCGTGTTCGTGCTCCGGCTCGGGGCGGATGTCGTCAGTCATGTGTCATTTCCTGGTTGCTGAGCTTGTCGGAAGCTGGGTCGCTGAGCTTGTCGAACCGCGGGACCCGTCGGCGAGCTCGGGGACCCATGGAGTGTCAGATGTCGAGGAAGCGGACGTCCTTGGCGTTGCGCTGGATGAAGCTGCGTCGCGACTCGACGTCCTCACCCATCAGCACGCTGAAGATCTCGTCCGCGGCCGCGGCATCCTCGATGGTCACCTGACGCAGCGTCCGCGTCGTGTGATCCATCGTGGTCTCCCACAGCTCCTTGGCGTTCATCTCACCGAGACCCTTGTACCGCTGGATGCCGGCTTCCTTCGGGATCCGCTTGCCGTTGTCCAGGCCGTGCTTGAGCAGAGCATCGCGCTCGGCGTCGCTGAACACGTACTCGTGCGGCTGGTTCGTCCACTTCAGACGGTAGAGCGGGGGCATCGCCAGGTACACGAAGCCCGCCTCGATGAGACCGCGCATGTAGCGGAACAGCATCGTCAGCAGCAGCGTCGTGATGTGCTGCCCGTCGACGTCGGCATCCGCCATCAGCACGATCTTGTGATAGCGCGCCTTCTCGATGTCGAACTCCTCGCCGATGCCCGTGCCGAAGGCCTGGATCATCGCCTGGACCTCTTTGTTGCCGAGGGCCTTGTCGAGACGCGCGCGCTCGACGTTGAGGATCTTGCCGCGGAGCGCGAGGATCGCCTGCGTGTGCGGGTCGCGTCCCTGCACGGCCGAGCCGCCTGCGGAGTCACCCTCCACGAGGAAGATCTCGCTGATCGACGGGTCCTTGCTCGTGCAGTCCTTGAGCTTGTCGGGCATCGCCGCGGACTCGAAGACGCTCTTGCGACGCGCGGTCTCGCGTGCCTTGCGAGCGGCCATACGGGCGGTCGCGGCGTCGATCGCCTTGCGGATGACGTTCTTCGCCTGGTTCGGGTTGCGGTCGAACCAGTCGCCGAGCTGGTCGCCGACGACCTTCTGCACGAAGGCCTTGGCCTCGGTGTTGCCGAGCTTGGTCTTCGTCTGACCCTCGAACTGGGGCTCGCCGAGCTTGATCGAGATGACCGCGGTGAGTCCCTCGCGGACGTCGTCGCCCGAGAGGTTGTCGTCCTTCTCCTTGAGCAGGCCGTTCGCGCGGGCGTACTTGTTCACGAGTGTCGTGAGCGCCGCGCGGAATCCCTCTTCGTGCGTGCCGCCCTCGTGGGTGTTGATTGTGTTGGCGTAGGTGAAGACGTTCTCGGTGTACGAGGTCGTCCACTGCATCGCCACCTCGAGCGAGATCTTGCGCTCGGTGTCCTCGGACTCGAAGGCGATGATCTCGTCGTTGACGACCTCGGCGTGACGCACCTTGTTCAGGTACTCGACGTAGTCGACGAGACCGCGCTCGTAGAAGAACACGTCGTTCGGCTGGGTGAGGGTGGCCTGACCCTCGACCTCGACCTCGTACGCCGAGTCGGGGCGTTCGTCGGACAGCTCGATGCGGAGTCCCTTGTTCAGGAACGCCATCTGCTGGAAGCGTGTGCGGAGGGTGTCGTAGTCGAAGTCGACCGTCTCCTGGAAGATCTCGGGATCCGGCCAGAAGGTGATCGACGTTCCGGTGGTGTCGGCCGCCTCGCCCTTCTCGAGCTGCTGCTGGGGCACGCCGCCGTTAGCGAAGCTGTGTCGCCAGACGAAGCCCTTCTGCTTGACCTCGACGTCGAAGCGGGTCGACAGCGCGTTCACGACCGAGGAGCCGACACCGTGCAGTCCGCCGGAGACGGCATACGCGCCACCGCCGAACTTTCCGCCGGCGTGCAGGATCGTAAGGACGACCTCGACGGTCGACTTCGAGGGGTCGGAGGAGTGCGGGTCGACGGGGATGCCGCGGCCGTTGTCGATGACGCGCACGCCGCCGTCTTCGAGGAGCGTCACGAAGATCGTGTCGGCGTAGCCCGCCAGTGCCTCGTCGACGGAGTTGTCGACGATCTCGTACACGAGGTGGTGCAGACCGCGAGGCCCCGTGGAGCCGATGTACATACCCGGACGCTTGCGCACCGCCTCGAGACCCTCGAGGATCTGGATCGAGTCGGCGCCGTACTCACCCGGCTGCTGCGCCCTGGGTGCGGTCGATGCGGATCCGGTACCCGAGTTCGAAGGGTTTCCGTCGGTCGATTCCGTCTCGTCTGCAGGGGATTCAGGCGTCATCAGAGGGCATTCTCCACATCGATATCACGAACTCCCAGTCTAGCGGTCTTTCGTGTCGACATGCGGCTCAGCGGCCACGTATGGCCCTCTGAGCGTGTCGGACCCCTCGCATGGTGTCCTACCCGTAGGTATCGCGCGGACCCCGCCCTGGAACGACTCTGGGACCCCATTTCCAGGAGGGTACGTCCGGTCCGATGAAGCGGAGGTTCTCGACGCCGGCATCCGGGTAGCGTCTGCCGATCTCCGTGAGGATGGTCCCGCGCATGTACTGCAGGTTCTTCGCCCAGGCCGTCGAATCGCACTTCACGGTCAGCAGTCCGCGCTCCAACGACACCGGTTCGGAGTGCTTCGCGGTGTCGGCTCCCGCGAGATCGGCCCACTGCCGAACGAGGTCCTCACGAGCCAGCGTGGTCTGCCATCCGGAGTCGCGACTCAGCTTGTCGAGCACGGCGCCGAGCGACCCGGGGTCTCGTCCTGGGGTGAAGGGCGCATTGTCGTCGTCGGTCACGACACGACGCTTGCGCTTCCACGTCTTCGAGCTCGGCTGGAGTCCTCGCAGACGCAGATACGTGGCGACGGTCTCGGGGGCGTCGGATGCCGGGGCGGCCGCGGTGTCAGTCATCCGCCGTCTCCTCGTCCTGTGCGAGCGAGCGCTCGTCACTGATCGTTCCCGCGGTGATCCGCACGACGTGAGCGTGCAGCACCTCGGGGATATCCTCCTCCACCGCCGCGGTGACCACCACCTGCTCGTACCCCGCTGTGAGGGATGCGAGGCGCTGACGCCGGTCGGCGTCGAGCTCGGCGAACACGTCGTCGAGGATCAGCACCGGGTCGCCGGCCGGAGACTCGCTGCGCAGCAGCTCGGCCGATGCGAGCCGGAGAGCGAGGGCCACCGACCAGGACTCGCCGTGCGAGGCATACCCCTTCACCGGGAGCCCCCGCACGCGGAGGACCAGGTCGTCGCGATGGGGGCCGGTCAGCGTGAGGCCGCGGTCGAGCTCCTGGGTCCGCTTCGCGAGGAGCGAAGCCCGGAACAGCTCGGCGCACATCGACGGGCTCAACGTTCCGTCGGACTCGAGTGCCCCGCCTTCACCGTCTTCGGGATCCGCTCCGCGGATCGACAGCGCCCAGTCGAGCTGCGGCTGATGGTCGGCGCCCGCGATGGACGCATAGGCGTCGGCCACCGGCTGCTGCAGGTCGGCCGCCAGTCGTTGCCGGGCCACGATGATCTCGGACCCGAGCGCCACGAGCTTGTCATCCCAGACGTCGAGGGTACTGAGGGCTTCACCGCGGATGCCGCGCGCCCTGGCCGACTTGAGCAGAGCCGTTCGCTGCTTGAGCACCCGGTCGTAGTCCCCGAGCACCGCCGACATGCGGGGCGCGCGCTGAATGAGGAGCTGATCGGCGAAGCGTCGTCGGGAAGACGGATCGCCGCGGACGATCTGGAGGTCCTCGGGTGCGAAGAGGACGACATGCGCATAGCGGGGGAGCTCGCTCGTCTTCGCAGGCGAGCCGTTGATCCGTGCCTTGTTGGAGCCCTGGCGGTTGAGCTGCACCTCGGCGAGGACCTTGCGCTCACCATGGGAGAGGCGCGCGCGGATGATCGCGTACTCCTGACCGTCGCGCACCATCGGAGCATCGGACGAGACCCGGTGCGACCCCAGTGTGGCGAGGAACACCACCGCTTCGGCGAGGTTCGTCTTGCCCTGACCGTTGCGACCGACCAGCACATTGGGGCCAGTGTGGAGGGCCAGTTCTGCGGTCGCGTAGTTGCGGAAATCGACCAGACTCAGGTGCTCCACAATCACGGGATCAGCCTACCTTCGGCCTCTGACAGTGCCCCGGGTGGCGGCCCGACGGGCTCGGCCGTGCGCGTCGTCGAGATCAGCGAAGCAGGAGGTTCGGCTGCAGGAGGTACTTGAACGAGTCGAGACCTGCCTGGTCGACCGAGGTCTGGCTCGTGATGAGCACCGGGCTGAGCTTGTTCGCGTTGTCGCTGGAGGTGAAGGTCACGCGGACGAACTCGCTCTTCACCGCGCCCAGAGCCTCGATCAGGTACTGCGGGTTGAGGCCCAGAGTCACCTCGTCGCCGCCCGACAGGATCGCGTCGACGGACTCGGACGCACGGGCGTGCTCGCTCCCCGATGCATCCATCGTCACGCTGTCGGCGGAGAACGTGAAACGCAGCGGCGCAGCACGATCGAGAACCAGCGACACGCGACGGACGGCTTCGATGAGGTCTGCCGTGTTGACGACCGCGTAGTGGTCGGTCTGCTCCGGGAAGAGCCGACGGACCGGCGGGAAGTTGCCCTTGATGAGCAGCGACGTGACCGTCTTGTTGCCTGCGGTGAACGCGATGATCTCGCGATCGCCGGCACCGGAGAACGCGATCTGGATGGTGCCCGCGTGGCCGAAGGTCTTTCCCACCTCGAGCAGGGTTCGTGCCGGGACGAGTGCCGAGGTCTCGACCGCCTCGCCGTCCCAGGGGACGTCGCGGAGCGAGACGCGATAGCGGTCGGTGGCGACGAGGCTCAGGTTCTGGCCCGACACCTCGAGCTGCACACCGGTGAGGACCGGGGTCACGTCATCGCGGGAGGCGGCGAAGCCGACCTGTGCGATCGCGGTGCCGAAGTCGTCGGCGGGGACGACACCGGAAGAGCCGGAGACCTCGGGGATCGAGGGATATTCCTCGACCGGCATGGCGGCGAGCGTGAACCGCGCCGAGCCGCAGGTGACGGTGATTCCGCCGTCGTCCTCGACGGCGATCTCGATCGGAGCGTTCGGGAGGCGGCTGGCGATGTCGGACAGCAGGCGACCGTGGACGAGGATCGTGCCGGGGGTGTCGACCGTCGCCTCGATCGTGGTGCGAGCGGATGCCTCGTAGTCGAAGGCCGACAGCGTCAGACCGGAGGCGTCGGCCTCGATCAGGACTCCGGCGAGGATCGGCTGCGGGTTGCGCTGCGGGAGGAGCTTGACGACGAAGGACACAGCCTCGCTGAAGACATCGCGGTTGACCTGAAACCTCACGGGTGCTCCCTTGTCGTCGTTCTGTGACGCGTGGTGATGGGTCCTGCCAGTGCAGGGCTTCCCATGCTAGCCCCACAGTCGTACCGATCCCTACGACGAAGTGGATCGAGGGATGGGGTCGGCTATCCCCACCGTCTGGTGATCGGATCGCGCCTGAATTGAATTAACTCCTTAACGGTGTTAACACCTGTGGATACTGTGGATAAGTCGGTGGATAGCAGGCGTGAGTAAGGAACTACACGCTTGTCACTTGTGGAATCCCTGAGGAATCCGGGGCTGGACGCACATCGGAGGCGTTCGAGTCGGTTCGTAGTTATCCACAGGTAGGACGGTTTCCCCCACATCCGTCCCGACCCGACGGGGAATCATCCACAAGTTATCCACATGTGCAAACTGGCATCTACCGGATTCTGCATGCGGCGCGTCGCGGGACGACGAAGGGGATGCAGCGCCCTTTCGGAGCTGCATCCCCTTCGTGAGGGTCGGTGCCGGATTCAGCGACGACCGAGCTGCGTGGTGATCTCGGTCACCTGGTTGTAGATGGAGCGTCGCTCCTTCATGAGCTCGCTGATCTTCTTATACGCATACATGACCGTGGTGTGGTCGCGGTTGCCGAACAGCTGACCGATCTTCGGCAGCGAGAGGCTCGTGCGCTCCCGGCAGAGGTACATCGCGATCTGTCGTGCGGTCGCGATCTGCTGCGACCGGCTCGAGCCGTAGAGGTCGTCGACGGTGAGCTTGAAGTACTGCGCGGTCGCAGTGATGATGTCCGTCGGCGAGATGATGTTGTCCTCTGCCGTGTCGATGATGTCGCGGAGGACCGTCTGGGCGAGGGAGATGTCGAGCGCCGACCGGTTCAGACTCGCGAAGGCGGAGACGCGGATGAGCGCACCCTCGAGTTCGCGGATGTTGGAGGACACCACCGTCGCGATGTACTCGAGCACCTCGTCGGGGATGTGCAGTGCCTCGCTCTGCGCCTTCTTGCGGAGGATGGCGATACGGGTCTCGAGGTCGGGGGCCTGCACGTCGGTGATGAGGCCCCACTCGAAGCGGCTCCGCATCCGATCCTCGAAACCGGTGAGGTGCTTCGGTGCCACGTCGCTCGTGATCACGACCTGCTTGTTGTGATCGTGCAGCGTGTTGAAGGTGTGGAAGAACGCCTCCTGGGTCTCGGCGCGACCCTGCAGGAACTGGATGTCGTCGATGAGGAGGATGTCGACGTCTCGATACCTCGCCTGGAATGCGGCGCCGCGGTTGTTGGCGATCGAGTTGATGAAGTCGTTCGTGAACTCCTCGCTCGACACGTACCTCACCTTCACGCCTGCATAGAGGGACTGCGCGTAGTCGCCGATCGCGTGGAGGAGGTGCGTCTTGCCGAGGCCGGAGTCGCCGTAGATGAAGAGAGGGTTGTACGCCTTCGCCGGCGCCTCCGCGACCGCGACCGCCGCGGCGTGGGCGAAGCGGTTGGACTGGCCGATCACGAAGTTGTCGAAGGTGTACTTCGGGTTGAGACGCGATTCATGCCGGAGCTGCGTCGGCTGCTCCATGGGCGACTCGACGCGGATCTGCTCCTGCCGTCCGTAGTCGGCGACGGCGATGGGGGCGGTCGCCTGCTCCGCCAGCTCGTGGTTCACGACCACGCGGTAGGAGGTGACCTCTTCTCCGATGTGCGACAGGGCCTCCATGATCGGCAGCCGCAGGCGCTTGTTGATCTGCGCGGCGGTGAGGTCGTTCGGCACCTCGAGGTAGAGGGTCGCGGCCATGACACCGGCCGGGACGGCGAGACTCAGGAATCCCTGGAGCTGAGGCGTGACACGGTCGTCCGCCTCGAGGAGATCCTGCACCGTGGCCCAGATCGGAACGTCGGGCTGGGCTGGTGAGGACATGACGCTCCGCGCTGGGGGATCGGGGGCGGCTGTCGATGGACGCTCACCCCTGTGGATAACTTCGGATGCCACGGTAGTCATCACGGCTGTGAACGGCAACCTGCCTAGGGAATCATGCGCGCGTGTTGCGCATACGTGCAGCGCCAAGGTTGTGGATAATGGCTGTGCGGACCGTACAGCGGTCCGGGGCCGAGGCGCGCAGATTTGCTCTGCGCGCCGCCAGGACGTACCCTTAATCGGTTGACTTATGCCTGAACGGCAGATCCCTATGTCTCCGGTCAAAATGATCCCGGTGGCAGCATTCCCGGAGTGATTTCATGAGCAAGCGCACCTTCCAGCCCAACAACCGCCGTCGCGCCAAGAAGCACGGCTTCCGTCTTCGTATGCGTACCCGCGCCGGCCGCGCGATCCTGTCGGCTCGCCGCGCGAAGGGCCGCACCGAGCTCTCCGCGTAAACCGCTGTGCTCGCCCGCCCGTCCCGTCTGACTCGCGGGAACGACTATCGACTGGTCGTTCGACGCGGCTCCCGTTGTGGCGGGGCGCGCGTCATCACCTCGATGATGACGACGGGCGAGAGCAGGGCCGCGAGGTTCGGATTCATCATCAGCAAGCAGGTGGGCACTGCCGTGGTGCGCAACACCGTCAGACGACGGCTGAAAGCCGTCTGTGCGGAGGCGCTCCCCGGAGTTCCCGAGGGCACGGATGTCGTCATCCGTGCCCTTCCTGCGTCTGCGACCGCGAGCTACGCAGAGCTTCGCGCCGACGTTCACCGCTGTCTCGGGCGGCTGTCGCAGGTGCCGGCGTGACCGCGCTTCCCGCGTCGTCGATCGGGACCGGGCATCTGCAGTCGGGCGACGTTCTGCGCAGCATCCCGCTGGTGCCACGGAACCTCGTGCTCGGTCTCCTCGCCGGGTACCGCAAGGTGATCTCCCCCATGTACGGAGACGTCTGCGCCTACTACCCCTCGTGCTCGGCATACGCTGTAGGGGCGGTGCAACAACATGGGGCCGTGCGAGGAAGCATCCTCTCGGCATGGCGGATCCTCCGTTGCAACCCCTGGAGCCACGGCGGCGTCGACGACGTCCGTCCGCACGAACACTTCCGCTATGACCTGACCGCCCGCGGTTTCGTCGTCCCTGCCCGAAAGGACTGATCGGTGGGTCTTGACCTTCTGCTCGCCAGCACCACGCCCTCGCCGGAGCCCGCCTCCGGGGGTTTCGATCTGATCGGAACCATCCTCTGGCCGCTCAAGTGGATCGTCGAGCTCGTTCTCGTCGCGTGGCATTGGCTGCTCACCGCGGTGGGTCTCCCCGCGGCATCCGGTCTCACCTGGGTGCTGTCGATCGTCGGTCTGGTGATCGTCGTCCGCGCTGCCCTGATCCCGCTCTTCGTGAAGCAGATCAAGAGCCAGCGAAAGATGATGGAAATCGCTCCTGAGCTGCGAAAAGTTCAGGAGAAGTATCGCGGCAAGAAGGACCAGCTCAGTCGTGAGGCCATGAGTCGCGAGACCATGGCGCTGTACAAGAAGCACGGCACGACGCCCATGTCGAGCTGTCTGCCGCTGCTCGTGCAGATGCCGATCTTCTTCTCCCTGTTCAGCGTTCTGAGCGACGTCTCGAAGCACCACAATCTGGGTGTCGGAGGCGTCGGTCTTCTCAACGCCGAGCTCACCGAGCAGTTCTACAACGCCGAGCTCTTCGGCGTCGCATCGCTGCACGAGACGCTCGGCAACGCGGTGGACGCGGGCAACACCACAGCGATCATCATCCTGGTCACGCTCGTCGTGCTCATGATCGCGTCGCAGTTCTTCACGCAGCTGCAGATCATCTCGAAGAACCTGTCGCCCGAAGCCAAGACCGGCCAGGCGTACCAGATGCAGAAGATCATGCTCTACGTGCTGCCTCTCGGCTTCATCTTCTCGGGCATCTTCTTCCCGCTCGGCGTCGTCGTCTACTGGTTCATCTCGAACCTGTGGACCATGGGTCAGCAGTTCCTCGTCATCCGAGAGATGCCGACTCCCGGCTCCGAGGCCGCGAAGGCCCGCGAAGAGAGACTCGCCCGCAAGGGCAAGGCGATCGACGGTTCGGGCAAGGTCGTTCCGATGGCGGCTTACGAGGCAGAGCAGCGGCGTCTGCTCGAAGAGGCGGAGCGCGCGAAGGCGCAGGCCCCCAAGCGACAGCAGCCGGTGGGCAAGAAGCGTGCGAAGAAGAAGGGGAACGGCTCGTGAGCGAGAACGTGACGGCAGAGGTCGTGGAGCCCACCGTGGCTCAGCTCGAGAACGAAGGCGACGTCGCCGCGGACTACCTCGAAGAACTGCTCGACATCGCGGACATCGATGGCGACCTGAACCTCGATGTGCGACAGGGTCGTGCGTACGTCTCCGTCGAGGCGGAGGGTGACGGACTGTCGCTCCTCTCGGCGCCGGACACGGTGCAGGCGCTGCAGGAGCTCACCCGGCTCGCGGTGCAGAACAAGACCGGTTCGTTCTCTCGCCTCATTCTCGACATCGGGGGCTCGCGCGACACGCGTCGCCGTCAGCTCGAGACACTCGTGAACGCGGCGGCCGTGAAGCTGGATGAGGGTGCGTCTCAGGCGTCGCTTCCCGCCATGTCGAGCTACGAGCGCAAGCTGGTGCATGACATCGCCGCCGACCAGGGTCTCGTCTCCGAGTCGTATGGCGAGGGTGCCGATCGTCACACCGTTCTGCGTCGTCGTTGACGTTCTTCATGGACCATCTGGCGAAGAGGGCCTCATGAGCGCTGTCGAGGCCGAGCCCGCGGTTGCCGAGGAGCTCTTCGGCAACCGCATCGATGTCGCCCGGCGATTCACGACTGCCCTCGCGGAACATGGAGAAGAGCGCGGGCTGATCGGTCCGCTCGAGTTGCCGCGTCTCTGGACGCGCCACATTCTCAACAGTGCGATTGCTGCGCCGCTCTTCCATGGCACGGTCGCGGACATCGGATCCGGTGCGGGGCTACCGGGTCTGGTACTCGCCATTGCTCGGCCCGATGTGCAGTGGACTCTCGTCGAGCCGATGGAGCGGCGGATCATCTGGCTGAACGAGCAAGTGGATTCGCTCGGACTGGAGAACGTCGAAGTTCTGCGTGCTCGCGCCGAAGAAGTGCGCCGGCCCGAGGGGTTCGACGTCGTCACAGCTCGAGCGGTCAGTGCTCTACGGACGCTGATTCCGCTCACGGCGCCTCTCGTGCGCGACGGAGGAGAGCTCACTCTTCTCAAGGGAATGAACGCACCCAACGAGATCGACGCCGCGCAGAAGCAGATCAAGAAGTTCCGTCTGACGAATGTGCGCGTCGAGGTTCTCGGCGAAGGAGCGCTGCCGGAGACCACCCGCGTCGTTCGGGCTGTCGTTCGCTGACGATTCTGCGGTGATGTGCGCGGTGCGCGCTCATGTGAGCATCGCTGATGAGTGGGCGTTGGCGTGGTCCGGATGCTGGAGCAGTCATCCCCATCCGATCATCGAGTAATCGGGGTTCCAGTTCAGCTGCGTGACTATTCTCTCCGGGTGTGGGCTCGGTCCTGTTACTTCGTGAGCCGGGAGCCAGGACGTCCCGGTGTTTCACGTGAAACTCTCGCCCCGTGAGCACGCGCTGGTCGGGGCAGAGCGTCCGGCCGTAGGTTGCGACCGCACCCCTGTGTTGCCGAGACGCGAGCGCTCAGATACCTGATCAGGAACCTAGGGTCACTGGTTGGCGTTAGTAGGTAGGTGGGGAGCTTCGTGGTCGCCCCGACCTGATGGTTTGCGCCCGCAACGACGATTGCAATGTTTCACGTGAAACGCCAAGCGGTGAGTGGCTCGTCAGCGTCGCCACTCGCAGGGTTGTCGAGGATGGGGGCGGGTGGGCTAATGTGCGTTCGGAACGGCCCTTCCCCCAAGCGGGATGCGGGCCGCGGCTAGCCCTGACGGTGTGAGGCGTAGCGGCTAAGCGGGAAAGAGTGTTTCACGTGAAACATAGCCGAATGTGGAGTGAAGACGATACTTGACTTGCTATGGAGGAGGGGCCTGCAGCGAGGGCGTGGCACCGGAGGCGGTTGCTTGGCGGAGTAGCTCGGGGCTGGGGCTGGGGCTGGGCTCGGGCTGGGTTTGGGGCTCGGGCTGGTGCGCTTACTACTCGGGTGCGGCGAGCCAGCGAGCTCCTCGCCCAGGTCGGCTGGGTCACGGACCGGCCGCTCGGCAGCGTTTCACATGAAACACTCGGACGTGCTGGGCGTCGTCCATGTGGGGGAGGGCGCCATGCCGCCAGTGAGCTCGCATCTTGCTCGTGTGTTCAGCGCTCGATGGGCCTACTACCCCCTGTTCATGCAGTCCGCCAGACAAGATGAGCACCGAGCGGCCTTCGCGGTGTTTCACGTGAAACACCGGTCCATTCGGCAAGGGGTGGAATTACGGAGGCGGCGTAGCAAGGGATCGGTCAAGGTGACGTTGCAGTCTCTGCCGCCACCATCGTGAGACGACACGGGCCCGTGGGGCGGCCTCCGGGGTGAAAAACGTCCTGATTGTTGCGAATGCAGGCCCTCGTCGCGACGCAGTCGCCGGCAGGAGCACGTCAGAACGCCGCTGCGGCGAATCGAGTCCTCCGAAGGAGTAGGCGCTTGATGCGTGAACCGTCTGTGAACCGTGACTGAGGTCACTCGGCCGACGCGGTCTGTATTCGCGATTCGTATCAGCCGTCTCAGTCCTCCGCCTATGCGAGAGTTCTGGCGATGGGTGCACTCTGGCTCGCCCGCCCGGTCGAAGCGTTGGTTCCCGTGTTCGGTATGAGGGGTGAAGACGGACGATAGAGAACGCCCGGCGTTGCGAATGGGCAACTGCTGAGGAAGCTGTGACTCGGGTGCGGTCTCGACAGCCGATGTTTCACGTGAAACGTGCGTAGCTGCTGCCGCCAAGCGCCAACGGCGGCCGAGGACAGCTGCCGCAGACGAGGAGCCGGGCGGCGGGGCCGGCATGAGCTGCATGCGTCGCCCGACAGGTGTCGGACCTCGGTGGCTAGGGTACGGGGCGCTACCCCCACCCTCACCTCCTCGGATGACACCGCCGACGTTGGAACCCACGTGCTTCGTAGCTGCGGCAGACCGAGGTGAGAGCGCAGGACGGATCCGCGGGGGCACCTGGGGCACGAGTGGAACCGAGCGGACGACAGCGCTGACCTCAACGGCTTGGCGGCTGGATGGCGCGAGTACCGATGACTGGAATGTCTGGGTCAGGCAAGTCCGGACTCCTCATCACCCCTGCTGCGCACAATGGAGAATCACACGGACTTCTACGGTCGCGTCGCCCGAGTGGTCCCGACTGGACGTGACGCGTCCCATTCACTATCTCGCCGACAAGGTCGCTGATCTGTCGGGCAGCCCCAGCTTGTTTCACGTGAAACAACGACCAGCGGAACCGGATAGGGGAGGGCTCACTGCTCGCCAACCCATCCGCTGACCGGTGATGTCGGCGCGAGCGATTAGAGTGGAAGACGGCCCCGGAAGGAGTGGATGTTTCACGTGAAACAGTCCGAGAAAGCATCACCGAAAGACAGTTTCGGGATGGATACACCGCTCGCGCGGGAGCTCGCAGACCTGTCGGCACGCCGCCGGGTGCTGGAGGAAGTGAAGGTCGACTTCTCCGGAGAGACACGCGTCCTCACCGTCTCCAACCAGAAGGGCGGCGTCGGAAAGACGACGAGCGCCGTCAACATCGCATCCGCTCTCGCCGGCCTCGGTGCCAAGGTCCTCGTCATCGACCTGGATCCTCAGGGAAACGCCTCGACCGCCCTGGGTGTACCCCACAACGCGGACACTCCGAGCGTCTATGACGTCCTCATCGATGAGCTGCCGCTCGCGGACATCGTGCAGCAGAGCCCGGAGGACGAGAACCTCTTCTGTGCTCCCAGCACCATCCACCTGGCGGGCGCGGAGATCGAGCTGGTCGCGCAGGTCGCCCGCGAGCACCGCCTCCGCCGGGCACTGGACGACTATCTGGCCACGAACCCCGTGGACTTCGTCATCATCGACTGCCCGCCGTCGCTCGGCCTCCTGACCATCAATGCGTTCACCGCGGCGCGAGAGGTGTTCATCCCGATCCAGTGCGAGTACTACGCACTGGAAGGACTGAGCCAGCTGCTCGGCAGCATTCAGATGATCCAGAAGCACCTCAACCCCGACCTTCACCTCTCGACGATCCTGCTCACGATGTTCGACGGGCGGACCCGTCTGGCGCAGCAGGTGGCGGAGGAGGTGCGGACGCACTTCCCGGAGCAGGTGCTCGACACCGTGATCCCGCGCTCGGTGCGGGTGTCGGAGGCCCCGAGTTTCGGACAGACCGTGATCGCCTACGATGGGCAGTCGGCCGGCGCCGTCGCATACCGCGAGGCCGCCGTCGAGATCGCGTCGCGACACGCGACGCAGAGCAAGGAGAAATGATGGCGAAGCGCACTGGACTGGGCCGGGGGATCGGTGCCCTCATCCCCACCGCTGATCAGGCCGAGCGTCCTGTCGACGTGTTCTTCCCCGGCGCGAGCCTTCGTCCGGCCGTGGAGCCGGCCGTCTCCGAGCCGACAGAGACTGCGGATCTGGAGACCGTCCCCGGTATCCACCTCGTGCAGGTCGACCCGAACAAGATCGTTCCGAACCCGCGACAGCCCCGCACCCACTTCAATCCCGAGGACCTTGCGGAGCTCGTGCACAGCGTCCGGGAGTTCGGCGTCCTGCAGCCCGTCGTCGTCCGCAAGAACAGCGACGGCGAGTACGAGCTCATCATGGGTGAGCGTCGCACGCGCGCGGCTCGGGAAGCGGGTCTCGAAGCCATCCCGGCCATCGTGCGCGACACCGCCGACGAGGACCTGCTTCGTGACGCCCTGCTCGAGAACCTCCACCGCTCGGAGCTGAACCCGCTCGAAGAGGCATCGGCGTACCAGCAGCTGCTCGAGGACTTCGGCATCACCCAGGAACAGCTCGCCGCGCGGATCGGTCGATCGCGTCCGCAGATCAGCAACACCATCCGCCTGCTGAAGCTCCCGGTACCGGTGCAGCAGCGCGTCGCCGCAGGGGTGCTGAGCGCCGGTCACGCCCGCGCGATCCTCAGCCTCGACACCCCCGAGGCGATGCAGCGGCTCGCCGACAAGGTCGTGAACGAAGACCTCTCTGTGCGCGCCACGGAGGTGGCAGCGAAGACAGAGCCCGCCGCACCCGGACGCACCGCGAAGCCGACTCCCGGTGCTCGCCGCGCATACCTCGACGAGGTCGCGGGCAACCTCGGCGACCGTTTGAACACGCGCGTCAAGGTCTCGCTGGGTGCACGAAAAGGCCAGGTCATAATCGATTTCGCATCGATTCAGGACTTGAACCGCATCCTCAGCGAGCTTGGTGAATCGGGGTTCGGACCGGCGTGACGCCGCCCCGCACGACCTGAGCGCCCGTAGACTCGCGACATCGCCACGATGAAGGGGAGACGATGTCCACAGCGCAGACTCCATCAGGTTTCCAGCGACGAGTCATAGCGGTCAGCATCGCAGCTGCTCTCGGTGGCTTCCTCTTCGGCTTCGATACGGCCGTCATCAACGGTGCTGTCGATGCGCTGGCAGGGAACGTCTCGGGCTTCGATCTCGGCGTCGGGCTCAAGGGCTTCGCCGTCTCATCCGCGCTCATCGGCTGCGCGATCGGCGCATGGTTCGCGGGCCCCATCGCGAACAAACGCGGCCGCATCCCGGTGATGGTCGTCGCCGCGGCGATGTTCTTCATCTCCGCCATCGGGTCGGGTCTGGCGTTCAGCGTCGTCGACCTCATCATCTGGCGCGTGATCGGCGGTCTCGGCGTCGGCGCGGCATCCGTCATCGCCCCGGCGTACATCGCCGAGGTGTCTCCGGCGAAGATCAGAGGCAGACTGGGCTCGCTGCAGCAGTTGGCGATCGTCACAGGCATCTTCGCGGCACTGCTGTCGGACGCGCTCCTCGCCAACATCGCCGGCGCTGCCGATCAGCCCCTGTGGGGCCTCACCGCCTGGCGCTGGATGTTCATCGTCGAAGCCATCCCCGCACTCGTCTACGGGATCATGTCGTTGCGCCTTCCGGAATCGCCGCGATATCTCGTGCGAAAGGGTGACATCACTCGAGCATCCGAAGTGCTGCAGACCGTCACGGGCACCGTCGACGTGGACGCGAAGATCAAGGAGATCACGAGCACGATCGACACGGAGCGTCAGGAGTCGTTGCGCGACCTCCGAGGAAGCCGTCTCGGGCTGAAGCCGATCGTCTGGGTCGGCATCCTTCTGTCGGTGTTCCAGCAGTTCGTGGGCATCAACGTCATCTTCTACTACTCCACAACGCTGTGGCGGTCCGTCGGATTCGACGAATCCAGTGCGCTCCTCACGTCCGTGATCACCTCCGTCACGAACATCGTCGTCACCATCGTGGCGATCCTGCTCGTCGACAAGGTGGGCCGCCGCATCATGCTGCTCGTCGGCTCGGTCGGCATGACCGTGACGCTCGGACTCATGGCACTGGCGTTCTCGTTCGGCACACTCGACGCAGAGGGGACCGCAACCCTTCCGGACCCGTGGGCCACCGTCGCCCTGATCTGCGCCAACGGCTTCGTGGTGTTCTTCGGAGCCACCTGGGGTCCGCTCGTCTGGGTGCTGCTCGGGGAGATCTTCCCGAACTCGATCCGCGCAGGAGCCCTCGCGGTGGCCGCGGCAGCGCAGTGGGCCGCGAACTTCTTCATCTCGACCACCTTCCCGGTGTTCGCCGAGATCGGCCTGACGTTCGCCTACGGGTTCTACGCCTTCTTCGCCCTCCTGTCGTTCTTCTTCGTGTACTTCAAGGTGCCCGAGACCAAGGGCAAGGAGCTCGAGGAGATGACGGACGAGCTCAAGGTGGAGCGCCGCGGCACTCGCAAGGCGACGTAGGCTGGATGTATGACCGAGTCCGTCCCGCGCCGCGCAAGCCTCGAGGTTCTGCGCGCCGAAGCAGCGGACGAGCTCGCGGTGCTGATCCAGGAGCGACTGCTGGGCGGGGAGGATCCCTGGGAGTTCATGGAGGAGCTCCCCAGTGTCGATGAGCTCGTGGTCTACCTGCTGCGTGCCGACAACATCACCGCGAACGACGGTGTGCGACCCAATGCCGCGCGTCACTACCGTGTGCTCCGTCAGATCTCGCTGGAGTATCCCGAGCTGACGCCCGCCGTCTGGGGCCTGCTCGACGAGAAGCAGCGCCACCGCCGGTGGGATCCGTCCGTCGCCGACGCCTCCTGATCACCGCGCGATGCCTCGCATGCTCGTGACGTACGACCCGACCTGGCCGGATCGATTCGAGAGCATCGCCGCAGACCTGCGGGCGCGAGGGGATGCCGACTGGATCATCGAGCACATCGGATCGACGGCGATCCCGGGCATGCGCGCCAAGCCGATCATCGACCTGGCGATCAGGGTGGCCGATCTCGACGACCTCGAGGCGCACAGGCCGGCGCTCGAGGCTGCAGGGTGGCGGCAGGGGAGCGCTGTACGCACGCATCCGGTTCTGGTGCTCGAGATCGACGGCGTCCGCGCGGCGATCGCGCACTTCTTCGTCGCTGTGGAGTGGGATGCGGTGCACCAGCGTCTGCTCAGAGACTGGCTGCGTACGCACCCTGAAGACGCCGATCGGTACTCCCACGCGAAGTGCGATGCCGTCGCGGCCGCTGCGCGCGGACGATCGACGTACAACGCGGCGAAGACGCCGGTGATCCAGGAGATCGTCGATCGGGCGCGCGCGGCTCAGGGGCTGCCCTCGGTGCCGGTGTACGACAAGTAGCACCGCGGACCGAACGCCCCGGGGGCGCACGAGAAAGGCCGCCACCCCATGCGGGGTGACGGCCTTCAGAGGATCGATCAGCCGATGAACGCGGCGAGATCCTTCTCGAGCGCCGGCTTCGGCTTGGCGCCGATGATGGTCGTCTTGACCTCACCGCCGTGGAAGACCTTCATCGCCGGGATCGACGTGATCTGGTACTTCATCGCCAGCTCGGGGTTCTCGTCCACGTTGAGCTTGAGGATCGTGATCTTGTCGGGGTGGTCGGCCTGGATCTGGTCAAGGACCGGAGCGACCATGCGACAGGGGCCGCACCATTCCGCCCAGAAGTCCACCAGCACGGGACCGTCGGCCTGCAGAACGTCCTGCTCCCAGGTCGCCTGGCTCGTAGCCTTTGCACTCATCAGAGTTCTCCTTGATTCGAGGTTCGCCTGCTACAACAGCGGGCGGGGTGGATGTGTTCCCGAGGGCTCAGGCCGTGATGATCTCGGCGGCCTCGGCAGCCGGGAACTCGACCGAGACGTCTTCGAGATCCGCGAGGAAGTGCTCGGCATCCAGGGCCGCGACCGTTCCCGACCCCGCGGCCGTGATGGCCTGGCGGTAGGTGGGGTCGATCACGTCACCGGCGGCGAACACACCGGGCACCGAGGTGACCGACGAGCGTCCGTCGACCCAGATCGTGCCCTCTGCGGTCAGCTCGAGCTTGTCGTGCACGAGGTGCGTGCGCGGGTCGTTGCCGATCGCGATGAACAGGCCGTCGAGCGGAAGGTCGCTCAGCGTGCCGTCGACCGTGTTGCGCAGCTGCACACCGGTGACCGCGTCGCCACCGAGGATCTCGGCGACCTCGCTGTTCCACACGAACTCGATCTTCTCGTTCGCGAATGCGCGCTCCTGCATGATCTTCGAGGCGCGCAGCGTCTCCTTGCGGTGGATGACGTAGACCTTGTCCGCGAAGCGGGTGAGGAACGTGGCCTCCTCCATCGCCGAGTCGCCGCCGCCGACGACCGCGATCGTCTTCTCCTGGAAGAAGAAGCCGTCGCAGGTGGCGCACCAGGAGACGCCGTAGCCCGAGAGACGCTCTTCGCCCTCGATGCCGAGCTTGCGGTAGGCGGAGCCGGTCGCGTAGATGAGCGTCTGCGTCTCATGCACGGTTCCGCTGCCCAGCGTGACCTTCTTGACAGGGCCGGCGAGGTCGAGCTCGGTGACGTCGTCGTAGACGACCTCGGTGCCGAACTTCTCGGCCTGCTCCTGGAACTTCGCCATGAGCTCGGGTCCCTGGATGCCCTCGGGGAAACCGGGGTAGTTCTCGACCTCGGTGGTGTTCATCAGCTCGCCGCCGACCTCCACCGAGCTCGCGATGAGCAGCGGCTTGAGGTTCGCGCGCGCCGCGTAGATGGCGGCGGTGAATCCGGCGGGGCCGGAGCCGATGATGATGACCTGACGCATGTGCTCTCCGTGATCGGTGCGGTGTCCGCAGTGCTCGCGCACCACCGGACGTTCGACTGCTTCAACCAATGGTAACCGTGGGGCATTCCCCGGCCAGGAGACTCAGCGGCCGGGGAGGAAGCGGCGGAGCATGGTGCCGGCGGCCTTGAGCTCGGGAGCCCGCAGGAGGGCGAGGATGAGGACGTAGACGACCAGCACCACGAGCCCGACGATGCAGGTTCCCAGGGCGCCGAGGAGCTGGCTCTGCAGGGTCCATCCGTCGGGCCCGCCCATGAGGAGGAAGACGCCCCAGCCCGCGAAACCGGCGGGAACGGCAGCCAGGGCGAACCGCGCAATCGACAGCATGGAGGCGGCGAACTGGAGTCCGCCGATCTTGCGATGGAGCAGCCAGACCGCCAGGACGGTCTGCACGGTGCTCGCGAGCGATTGTCCGAGCGCGACCGCTGCCGCGAGGAGGCTTCCGGGAAGGACGTCGGACGTATAGAGGAACGATGCCAGCAGGGCGGTGCCGACCACGAGCGCGCACTGCAGGATCGTGAACCAGAACGGCGTGCGCGTGTCGTCGTAGGCGTAGAACGTGCGCTGCACGATGAACAGGATCGTCAGCGGCAGGAGCCCGATGAGGTAGGCGATCAGGACCGGCGCAGCGGCGAAGGCCTCGTCGGGTGAGCGGGTGAAGACGCGGGATGCCGGGAGCGTGGCGGCCGCGACGGCGGCGATCGCGGCCATGATGAAGAACACGAGCGTGCGGATGCTGCGGCCGATGTCGGCGCGCACCTCGTCGTCGCGTCCGGCTGCCGCGTGCTCGCTGATCTGCGTGAAGTAGGGCGTGCCGATCGAGAGCACGATGATCGAGTACGGGAGCATGAAGACGAGCCAGGCGTTCGCCATCACCGTGGTCGACGCGTCGGTGCCCGACACGGCGGTCGCGATGCTGGTCTGGAAGAACCCCGCGGCGATCCCGGCGAGAGCCATCATCAGGGTCCAGCCGGCCAGCCTTCCGACCGTGCCGAGGCCGGCGCCGCGCCAGCGGAAGTCCGGCCGCAGCGAGAGACCCGTGCGTCTCCAGAACACGAGCAGCACGAGTGCCTGGAGCGCGATGCCGAGGGTGGCGGTACCTCCGAGCATGGCCGTCATCTCGGGCGTCCACGCCGCGGCTCTGGTCGGGACGTCGCCGAACAGGGCGCCCAGCGCCAGGAAGCCGGCGATGGACACGACATTGTTGACGACGGGCGCCCACGTGAACGGGCCGAAGATCCGACGGGCGTTCAGTGTCTCGCCCAGCAGCGCGTAGATGCCGTAGAAGAGGATCTGCGGCAGGCACCAGTAGGCGAGAGCGGTCGCCAGGGCCCGCAGTTCCTGCTGCGTGTCGGACGTGGCGAGCGTGACCAGCGCCGGAGCGGCGAGCATGGCGATGGCAGTGCAGATCAGCAGCACCACCACTCCGAGCGTGAACATCTTCGAGATGAACGCCCCGCCGCCGTCGGGCTTCGCGGTGGCCTTCACGATCTGCGGCACGATCACGGCTGTCAGCACACCGACCGAGATCAGTTGGAAGACGCTGTTCGGCAGCTGATTCGCGACGGTGAACGCATCGGCCGCCTGCGAGATGGAGCCGAGGACGCCGACGAGGACGATGCTGCGCAGCAGACCCGTCACGCGCGACACCATCGTGCCGGCCGCGATGACGGCGCTGGCGCGGCCGAGACTACTCATTCGACTCCTCCGCCGGCGCGCGGACCGCGTCGGCATCCGTCTCTGCATCCTCAGGCTGTTCCGCGTCGGGCTGTTCCGCGGCCTCGCGACGCTTGCGGCGCACGGTGCGGATGAAGCCGAGTCCGAGCAGCAGCACGATGAGGCCGCCGAAGACGGCGAGGCCGATGGTCTCCCACTCCGCACGCACCGACACGCGCACGGTCTCGGGCTGGCTGATGGGCACTCCGGTCGGGCTGGAGAGCTCGAGGGTCAGGCTCACTTCGCCGCTGCCCACGCGTGCGGACACCGGCACCCGCACACGGGTGGTCGTTCCCGCCGGGATGACCCAGGGCGTCACGCGCTGGACGTCGAGGCGGGTGTCGCTCGGGAGCACCGTGAGGCGCACGTTGACCGGCCATGGCAGCTCGTTGCGCACGGAGAACGGCAGGTCGGCGTTGGCCGAGAGGAGCTGGATGGTGCTCGCGGGCGGGATGTCGACCGCTTCCAGGGTGTCGCGGGTCGCGGCCTCGACATCGGCCACGGCCTCCTCGAATCCCTCGCCGCTCAGGCCGACGGCGGTCGCGCGCATGATCTGGATGCGCTGGGGGCTCAGGAGGAGCTGCGGATCGTCGAGGATGGTCGCGAACTGCGTCAGCGGGCCCTCGCTCGCGAGCATCCCCTGCAGGGAGGTGGCGCGAGACGCGTCGGGCTCCGTCGTCAGCGCTGCCGTGGCTGCCGGGGCAGCGCGCACCGCTTCGAGCCCGACACCGAGGGAGTCGACCGCCGAGATCGTCTCCTTGAGAGCGTCAGCCGTACGGGCGTCGTCGCGGTCGAGACCGACGAGCAGCGGCGCGCCGCCGCTGGTCTGCCCGGAGAGGTAGAGGTGCGCGTTCGCTTCGGCGAACCAGTGCTGCCGGATCGCCGCGTCCTCTTCGCCGGCCGCGCGGGAGAGGGCATCGGATGCTGCGGCTTCGGCCACGAGGGCGTCGGATCCGCCGATCGTCGCATGCGCCCCGACTTCTCCGCCGACCGCTGTCGACGAGACGACGGTGGTGGCCGTTCCCCCGACATAGGCCGAGAACACCGAGAGATCGGCGGCGGACACGTCGCTGCGCGGCCACAGGATGCCCGGTACCGCGGCCTCGACGACGGACAGGTCTTCGTCATCGGGAAGCACCGGGCCATCGGTGGGTGCGGGTGACGGGACGGCGGTGGGAGTGGCTCCCGGGTCGACCGCTGTCGCGGCGAAGTTGCTGGGGTTCAGGAAGGGCGCCAGGGTCGTCGGCCGCAGGAGCTCGGGGAGGCCGGCCTGCGCCTGCGTCGTGGCATCCGCATCGCCGAACTGCAGTGCGAACCGCTCGTTCGGGAGACCGTCGAGCTGTCGCAGCCACTCCGTGGCCTGCGCGGGTGCGGCGGATCCGAGGGCACGGATGGCCGCGGGGATCGACGGGTCGATGGCGAGGATCGCCGAAGTGCCCGCGACGCCGTCGAGCGCGGCGGTGAGCGCGCCTTCTGCGGCGGTCAGCGCGGAGAGCTCGTCGGCGGTGAGCAGTGCGCCGTTCTCCGGCGTGGCGGTCAGGGGGACCATCACGGCGACGGGGGCCGAGGGAGCTGCTGTCACGACCAGCACGGTCGTGGAGGTCACGGCGTCGGCGTCGTCGTCCTGCGCATCGGCCAGACTCGCACGCAGCGGGTAGACGCCGGGAGCAAGGTCGCCGAGGCTCTCCTGGGCGAGGGGGAGGGTGCTGGTGACCGCGCCGTCGGGATCGACCGGTGAGACGGAGTCCGTGCCGATCTGCTCGAAGTCGCCGTCGGCCTTCGAGTCGTCGAGCCATGCCTCGACGGCCTGCTCGTCGGTGAGCGGCGTGCGGTTGAGCTCGACCGTGACCCGCCCGGCGGAGAGCCGGCTCTGCGAGTCGTTCTGCACCGTGACAGAAGCCGTGGTCGCGCTGCCGGGGGCGACCGTCCCGCGGACGCCGGCCGTCACATGCAGTTCGACGGGAGTCGTGTCGGTCACTGCCCCGTCGGCGGCGAAGGCACTGCCGGCCCCGGTGCCGCAGGTCGCGAGCACGATCGCGAAGACGACGGACCCGCGTGCCAGGCGGTGCAGGCGCGCGCGGAGGCCGTTCTCGAGGGTGGTCGCGGTCATGAAGGTCTTCCTCGAACGCCGGGAATCCGGGCTGCTCGTGAGTGGTGACCTTGCGATTCTAGGCGGGAGGCTGAGGGAGAACGCTGAAGACGCGTAGAGTGACGGCCGTGTCCGACGCCCCCGCTCCCGTGCCAGATCCGATCCTCAGCGCCGCGCTCGCCGCCGATCTCGACGCCGCAGACTTCCGGTCGGAGCCGCTGCGGCGCCTCTGGGGTGAGGAGGCCGACGATGCGCTGGCCCGGGGGATGCGTGAGCCGATCCTCCGCGCGATCGCCGATGACGAGGGCCCCCTGGCCACCCTCGGCCGTCTGCTCGTCCTGGGCATGCGGCAGCCCGCTCCCGCGGTCGCGGCGGCCCTGCCCACGCTCGGTGTGGGCGGGCTCGAGTCCCTCGGCCTCGGGCGAAGGGACGGAGAGACGGTCGTGGCGTCGGCTCTCGTGCGCCCGCAGTCGTTCGTCGACGCCGACGGCATCGGCGAGTGGTGGATCGCGAGCGATCTCGACGAGGTCGCTCTCGACGGCGTGCTTCCGGCCGACCACGTGCTGGGCGTCGGCGGCGCGTCTCGCACCCTGGCGGAGATCATCATGCCGATCGAGGTCGACCGGGCGCTCGACCTCGGCACCGGATGCGGCATCCAGGCGCTGCTCGTCGCTCGTCACGCGGGCTCGGTCGTCGCCACCGACATCTCCACCCGCGCGCTCGCCTACGCCGAGCTCAACGCCCAGCTCAACGGCGTCACCACGATCGAGTTCCGGTGCGGGAGCATGTTCGACCCCGTCGCCGGGGAGACTTTCGACCTGATCGTGTCGAACCCTCCCTTCGTGATCACACCGCGGGTGGAGGGAGTGCCCGAATACGAGTACCGCGATGGTGGACTCGTCGGCGATGCGCTGGTCGAGCAGTTCGTCCGGACGGCCCCGTCGTTCCTGAACCCCGGAGGAGCGGCGCAGCTGCTCGGCAACTGGGAGTCGCGGGGAGGACAGCCGGCGCTGTCGGGGCGTGCGGGTCTCGACCGTCTCGCCTCGTGGGTGGCCGACGACCTCGACCTGTGGGTCGTGCAGCGCGAAGAGCTCTCGCCCCTCGGCTACGCGGAGCTGTGGATCCGCGACGGCGGCACGACGCCGCGCGATGCGGCCTTCACTCCGCTGCTCACGGCCTGGCTCGACGACTTCGAGGCCCGTGGGGTGAGCGCGGTGGGGTTCGGCTACATCCTCGTCCGGCGCCCCGCCGCGGATGCGGCCGACATGCCGCCGATGCGCCGCCTCGAGCGGCTGTCGCAGCCTGTGTCGAACGTCGGCGGCGCGCTCCGCGCGGGCATGGCGGCCCACGACCTGCTCGGCCACGGCCTGCCGGAGGCCCTCGTGACCGCATCCGATGTCACCGAGGCTCGCCACCTGCTGCCGGGCAACGACGACCCGAGCATCATCGAGCTGCGCCAGGGCGGCGGCTTCGCCCGCACCATCGCGGTCGACCCGGCGCTCGCCGCCTTCGTCGGGGCCTGCGACGGCGAGCTGACGGTGATGCAGATCGTGGCGGCGATCGCCGACCTGTTCGAGGTGCCGCTGGTCGAGCTCTGGGCGGACCTCGAACCGCGCATCCGCCAGCTCGTCCTCGACGGACTGCTGCTGCCCCGCGGATGACGTCGGAATACGCCGCCGCATTCATGCGTTCGAATACACCATGAAGGCTTTCGGATTCCTCTCGTTCGGGCACTACGCCGACGTGCCCGGCTCGGCGACCCGCACGGCGGGCGACATGCTGAAGCAGACCATCGAGATCGCCGAGGGTGCTGACGAGCTCGGCGTCAACGGCGCGTACGTGCGCGTGCATCACTGGGCACGGCAGGCGGCGTCTCCGATGCCCCTGCTCTCGGCGATGGCGGCCCGTACGGAGCGCATCGAGGTCGGCACCGGCGTGATCGACATGCGGTATGAGAACCCGTTCCAGTTCGCCGAGGAGGCGGCTGCGCTCGACCTCATCGCCGACGGGCGCATCGCACTGGGGGTGAGCCGCGGTTCACCCGAGACGGCCCTGCGCGGCTACGAGACGTTCGGCTTCCACGACGAAGAGGACCCGGAGCGCGGCAGCACCATCGCCCGCGAGAAGTTCGACCTCTTCCTTCGCGCGATCGACGGGGAGGGCATCGCCCCCGGAGACCCCCGGATGGTGGGCGCGGGTCGGTACCTCGCGATCGAGCCGCAGTCGCCGACCCTGCGCGACCACGTCTGGTGGGGCTCGGGGTCGCGTTCCACCGCCGAGGAGACGGGCCGCAAGGGCCTCAACATGATGAGCTCGACGCTTCTCACCGAGGCCACCGGCGTGCCGTTCCATGAGCTCCAGCGCGAGCAGATCGACCTCTACCGCGCCGCGTACAAGGAGGCCGGTCACACCGGCACGCCGCGGGTGTCGGTGAGCCGCAGCGTGTTCCCGCTCGTCTCCGACATGGACCGGGCGTACTTCGGGCTTCGCAGCGAGGAGAACGCCGACCAGGTGGGCATCATCGACGGCTTCCGATCGACGTTCGGGAAGACCTACGCGGCCGAGCCCGACGTGCTCGTCCGGCAGTTGCTCGCCGACGAGGCGGTCATGGCCGCCGACACCCTGATGCTGACCATCCCCAACCAGCTCGGGCCGGAGTACAACCTGCACGTCCTCGAGGCCTTCGCGGAGCATGTCGCGCCGGCCCTCGGATGGAAGCCGAACGCCGAAGGACCCGTGCAGGGAGACGCGATCTGATCGATCCGGCGGCCGGCTGGCTCTGAGGCCCGGGCACGCTGACGCCGAGGGGCGGATACGAGGCGCAGCGGCCTCTCCCCGAACCTCGACGCGCCCAGCGGTATCCCGATACTCTGGCCGCATGCGCGCGCGGAAGAGCGGAATCCTGGCCGGAGCAATCATCCTCGTCGCGGTGCTCGTCGGCGCGATCCCGGCCGCCGCCGCGACCACGACCGCATGGGCGACCTGGCAGCCGCTGACCGGCACCGGCGGGGCGTTCACGACCACCGTGCAGGTCGCGGACCAGCCCGCCGTGACCGCGACGATGACGAGCGATTCCCGAGCCGGTCAGGTCGGCATCATCTCAGGAGCCACGAACTGGCTCGCGGAGGGGACGCCCGTCGGTGCGAAGTACGGCACCAGCGTCGGTCAGCAGTACCTCAACCTGCGGCCGAAGGCCGACAGCGCGACGAGCCCGTCGACGACGACGTATTCGTTCGCGACGCCGACTCCGGCATCCGGGTGGACGTTCGTCCTGGGCGACATCGACGCCGACGCCGTGCGGATCCAGGCCGTCGGCGCGAACGGTCAGGTGCTGACGGCCGACGAGCTGGGATTCAACGGCGGCTTCAACTACTGCGCTCCGGGGATCGCGGGCAAGCCCTCGTGCACCGGCAGCGCGGCCGACGTGCCCTCGTGGGACCCCGCCACCCAGACCCTGACCGGCAACGCGGCCGCGGCGGACACGAGCGGAGCCGCGGCCTGGTTCGAGCCATCGGTGCCGATCACGTCGCTCAGCCTCATCTTCACCCGCCGCTCCGGTTTCCCGGTGTACCAGACGTGGTTCGCGTCGATCGCGCGCGACATCACCGGAACGGTCACGGATCAGGCCGAGGGACCGCTCGAAGGCCTCGCACTGTCTCTCATCGACGGCAACGGCACCGTGGTCGGATCGACGACCACCGCAGCGGGCGGCGTGTACGCGTTCACCGGTTTCGTCGCCACCGCCGGATACTCCGTGCGGGTCACGCCGCCGGACGGCAAGATCGCCGTCGGGACCACGGCGCAGCCTGTGGACCTGACGGAGGATGACGCGGTCGCCGACTTCACCGTGCGCGACATCGTTCCCGTGGCGGTGTCGGGCCGGGTGGTCGACGCAGACGGGCAGCCGATCGGCGGGGTGACCGTCACCGTCGACGGAGTGCAGACGACCACGACGGATGCCGACGGCGGCTATCTCTTCGACGCGGTGCCGATCGGTCCGCACTCGGTGCTCGTGACGCCGCCCGCCGGATACAGCACCGCCGACCCGATCGAGCCGCTCGTGGTGCCGGAGGACAGCGAGGTGCCGATCACGATCGACGACTTCGTGCTGTTCGAGAATCCTGATCTCAGCGGCACCGTGCGCGCCGTCGGCACCGGCGTCGCGGGCGTCACGATCACGGCCGCCGACGGCGAGGATGTCGTCACCGCCGTCACCGACGCGAACGGCGCCTACCGGTTCCCGAGGCTCCCGGCGGGCGAGTACGAGATCACCATGACCACCCCGGGAGGCTTCGCCGCTGCGGGACCGGTGACACGCACCGAGAGCGTGACCACCACGGATGTCGCGGGCGTCGACTTCGAGCTGGCTCGCCTGGGCTCGGTCGCAGGGGCCGTGCGCGATGAGGACGGCGCGCCGGTGGCCGGAGCGACCGTCACCGTCGGAACGGGCGAGGGCTCGCAGCAGCTGACCACGGATGCCGACGGCGGGTACGGCCTGGCCGGCCTGGTCCCCGGCACCTACACGCTGACGATCGCCGCTCCGGCGGGGACGACGATCGTCGGGCCGGCGACACTCACCGTGGTCGTCACGGCGGCCGGCGAGACGTTCGTCGATCAGGACTTCACGCTCGCCGCGGCGGTCGTCGTGCCTCCGACGGATCCGCCCACGACCCCGCCGACTGACCCCACGACGCCGGCCGACCCCACGACGCCGCCCGCCACCGGGGGTGCGACCGACGGACGGCTGCCGGCGACCGGTCTCGCGCCCGAGACCTTCGCCTGGGCGGCGGTCGGAGGAGCGGTGCTCGTGCTGGGTATCACGCTCCTCGGGATCTCGCGCCGACGCGCCCGCCGTGACGATGATGCACCGGGCCGGGGGTGACGGAGGACGCGACCGCCCCGATCAGTCCCCTCCCCGATCAGTTCGGATGGATGACCCGGAACCGCTCGCAGACCACCGGCATGTCCGGCGCGAAGCCGCGCGGATTCTCCGAGTGGGCGCGCCAGTATCTCTCGTGCACCGTCCGCCAATGATCGAGGGTGCGGTCGCCCTCGCCTTCTGCATGCGCGTGTTCGGCGGTGACCCGGTCGAACGGAACGGTGACGACGTCCGTCGTCTCGAGGACCGCGCGCGGCACACCGGAACCGTCGAGGACGATGCTGAGCTCACCGACTCGGGGCACAGGGTCGAGGGTCGCTTCGTAGTCCCAGAGCGACGAGGCGGTGCCCGTCTTCCTTCCCTCGAGGACGAGAGCCAGCAGGTCATCGGCGTGCGCGGGGGTGGCACCGAACGCCCAGGCCTCGGGTGGTGCTTCGGGCAGCGTCGGCTCGGAGTCGCGCACGTCTCGCCAGAAGGCGACTATCGAAGCAGCATCGTTCATTTTCCCAGCCTAGAAGCGGATGCCGTCAGGACCCCTTCGGAGGACCGAAGAGCTCCTCTCCATGCTGGTGAAGAAGGCGATACGCGTCGGCGAACGTCTGCGGCTCGGGCTCTTCGGGTCGGCCGTACTTCGCGATCAGCAATCCGAGCAGGCCGCGCGCCGGGGGCGTAAGGGGCTTCAGCTGCGCGGGACTCCCGGGCGCGGGCTCCGAGCGCTCGGGGTTGGGCGGCGTATAGGCCGGAGTCGTCACGGGCCAATCCGCAGGATGCCGCGGCTTGTCCAGGTTGACGACGGTGAACAGCGTGTTGGCCGACTGGTCACGATCGTTCAGGGGCGCGAGCCCGTGCAGCCTCGACAGCGTCGCGGTGACGGAGCCGTGGTGCATCTCGTCGTGGATGATCGAGCCGCGCTTCGTGTACGCCGACACCGCGATCGCCGGCACCCGGCATCCGAGCCTGTCGAAGGTGAAGCCCATCTCTCCGGGCTGCGCGTCCTTCGTCGGCGGTGTCGCTGCCGGCGGCGGCACGTGGTCGTAGCATCCGCCGTGCTCGTCGAACGTGATGAGCAGCAGGGTGTTGACGGCGTTGGACCCCGTCGGCGATGCGCTCGTGCGCACCGCCTCGTAGATGTCGTGGACGAGCCGATCGCCGGCCCTGACGTCGGAGATCGCGCTGTCGTACACCTCCTGACCGTCGACCTCGCCCTCGCGCGGTGATCCGAACGGCGGGTGGAAGTCGTTGTGGTCGTAGACCATGCGCGGCTCGATGAACGCGTACGCCGGAAGCGTGCCGTTCTTCGCATCCGCATAGAAGTCCTCCATGGTGCCGAAGTGCTCGGTGCGCCAGTACTTCTCCAGCACCGCGGCGTGCAGCATCCCCGTGTACGAGACGAGCTGCAGCTTGTCGATGTAGATCCGCCAGCTGAGCTTCTTGTCCTCGAGCCGGTTGAACACCGTCGGCGCGGCCGGCGCGTCGAGCCACTTCCGGAATCCGACGCCCCCCTGATTCGTGACGTACCCGTGCGAGGTCGAGGCGTGGAAGAACGAGCGATTGCAGAAGGTCTGAGACGGCACGGCCGCGTACCAGTGGTCGAACACCGCGAACTCCGCGGCGAGGGTCGAGAGCACGGGCAGCATCGCGGGGGAGAACGACCCCATGATGTGCGCCGCCTCCTCGGGCTTCGGCGCAGTGCCGCCCTTCAGGCGACGGAAGTTGATGATGTAGTCCTCGAGGAACCCCGACATCGTCGCCTTCTCGCCGTTCGTCGGAGCGTTGAAGGGGGCCGTCATCTGCTCGGCGAAGAGGTCGGCGTTGCCCTTCGGGTCGACGGTGCCGAAGATCTGGGTGTTGACGTGCGGATACTCCTCGCCGGGATCCGGGTCGGGGTAGCTCATGATCCGGTCGGTGTCGCCCCGGTACACGTGCGCGTCGACGGTCGTGCCGTCGGATGCCGTGTTGCTGTGCGTGCCGAACGCGAGGCCCTCGAACTTCTCGCCCGCCGGCAGCGTGTCCGTCGAATACAGGTAGCCGAGCAGGTTGTCGAAGGACCGGTTCTCGCCCATCACGACGACGATGTGGTCGAACCCCGGCTCGCTGCGCGGCGTCAGTGCGGCGAACGGGTCGGGATCAGACGTGAAGCCGTCGCGGCCGCCGGCTGCGACCGTGGCGCCGATGGCCGCGCCGCCGACGCCGCCGATCACGGCTCCGGCGAGGGCCGCACCGCCCATCTTGAGGAACCCGCGGCGCGAGGTGTCCGGAACGCCGGGGGACTCGTCTTCGCTCATGGGGCGATCCTAGGGCGGCGCCGGGCCGGGCGCACCAGGTCGCTGCCGCGCCCCCGCGGCACCTCTGACGCCGTGCCCCGAAGAGCCCCGCCGAGGGTCGGCATCGTGCCCCGGGTACGCTGGAACCCATGCTCAACATGGCCGAAGGCCTCTCCCGTCTCGGGGCGCTCGCCGAGGATCCGGTCGTCCGCACCCTCGCTGATGCCTTCGCCGCGGCGGGCTTCGACCTCGCCGTCGTCGGGGGTCCGGTGCGCGACGCGCTGCTGGGTCGGCCGACGCATGACCTCGACTTCACCACCGACGCGCTGCCCGACGACATCCTGCGCATCGTGAAGCCGATCGCGACCGCCCACTGGGACATCGGTCGCGCGTTCGGCACGATCGGTGCTCGCGTGCAGGGCGAGCAGGTGGAGATCACGACCTACCGCGCCGACAGCTATGACGGCACGACACGCAAGCCGACGGTCGAGTTCGGGGACACGATCGAGGGCGACCTGACGCGACGGGACTTCACCGTGAACGCGATGGCGCTGCGCGTGCCCGCAGTGACGCTCGTCGACCCCACCGGCGGCGTCGAGGACCTCGTCGCGGGAGTCCTCCGCACCCCGACCGATCCGCAGGTGTCGTTCGGGGACGACCCGCTACGCATGCTGCGCGGTGCGCGATTCAGCGCGCAGCTCGCCTTCCGTATCGAGGACGCGACGTCGGCGGCGATCGAGCAGCTGCGCGGCACCCTCGCGATCGTCAGTCCCGAGCGTGTGCAGTCGGAGCTCGTGCGCCTGATGCAGACGGACGATCCGGTGCGCGGCATCCGCGTGCTGGTCGACACGGGCCTGATCGAGGAGTTCCTCCCGGAGGTCAGTGCGCTGCGTCTCGAGGTCGACGAGCATCACCACCACAAGGACGTCTACGAGCACTCGCTGACCGTGCTCAGCCAGGCCATCGGGCTCGAGCGGTCGCGCCAGCCGGGCGCTGCGCCCGACGTCGCCCTGCGCATCGCGGCCCTGCTGCACGACATCGGCAAGCCGCGCACGCGCAAGCTCGAGGACGGCGGAGCGGTCTCGTTCCACCACCACGACGTCGTCGGATCGCGCATGGCCCGCAAGCGCCTGCAGGCCCTGCGCTTCGACTCCGCGACGACGGATGCCGTGGCCAAGCTCATCGAGCTGCATCTGCGCTTCTTCGGATACGCCGAGGGCGCCTGGACGGATGCCGCGGTGCGGCGCTACGTGCGCGACGCCGGCGACGAGCTCGAGCGGCTGCACATCCTCACCCGCGCCGACGTGACGACGCGCAACAAGCGCAAGGCGGCGCGGCTGGCGAGCGCGTACGACGACATCGAGTCGCGCATCGCGACGCTGCGCGAGCAGGAGGAGCTCGACTCGATCCGCCCCGAGCTCGACGGCAACCAGATCCAGACGATCCTCGGCATCGCTCCCGGTCGCGAGGTCGGCGAGGCGTATCGCTTCCTGCTCGAGCTGCGTCTCGACGAGGGCGTCATCGGGCCGGATGCCGCCGAACAGCGCCTGCGGGAGTGGTGGGCCGCTCGGGCCTGAGCCGGGTCACCTCTGGGGCTCGTCACTCCTCCGATTCGTCCGCCCCAGCCGCCTGCCCCGGGGCCAGCTGCCCCAGGGCCGCCTGCCCGAGGGCCGCCTGCACGAGGTGGGTGATGTCGATCGAGATGATGCGCTCGCTCATATCGCGTCCTCAGGGTGCGGGGGTGGGGGTCGGCTGCGGGTCGGGCGTCGGAGTCGGTGTCGCGCTCGCCGCATCGATGCTCGGCGCCTTCAGGAACGGCGGGGCGGGATGCTTGGTCGTCGACAGGTCGGGCTGACCGGTCATCGGGTCCCACTCGGCCTCGTCGAGAGGGTAGATGTTCCACACGGGCTTGCCTCGGTAGTCCTCCGACGGGATGGTCGTCAGCTGACCGTTGTCCTGCGACCCGAACTGCAGCGCCTCGCCGTCCTCGGTGTACATGACCTGCCCTCCGCCCGTTCCGTACAGGTCCAGCGGCGTGCCCTTCCCGGTGAAGAGCTGCACGCGCTCGATCGGGTTCCCGTCGGCGTCGAAGGCGAAGATGTTGTTGATCTGCACGCCGTCGAGCGCCAGACCCGCGACGCCGACGGGATCGGACGTGTAGACGTGCTCGACGCGCGGAGTCAGCAGCGAGGTGACGATGCCCGGGAGCACCAGCACGGCCAGGATCCCGGCGACGGTGCGCACGTGGCGCAGCGGATTCCTCGGCAGCCACCGGTCGCGTCCCCATTGCACGCTGACCACCACGAAGCCCAGCAGCGCGAGCCAGTGCAGCGGCGAGGAGGGCATCTCCCACATCCCGTAGGACTGGAACGGCGGATAGGGGAAGGGTGGGAGGTACGCGATGAGCGCCGCCAGCGCCGCATACAGGCCGATGCCGCGCAGCACCCACCACACGGGCCGCAGCGCGAGCAGCAGATCGAGCACCCATGCGCCGATGGAGCTGCGACGGATGCCGTCGACGACACGCGTCCGCCCGGCACGGAGTCGCTCGCGCAGGCGCCGCCGATGGATGACCTCCTCGCGCGGAGGCAGACCCGCCGCCGACCTCAGCTCGTCGGCGTACGCCTCGGGGTCGCCGAGTTCGAGGACGCCGTCGTTGTCCGCGGCCTGATCGGCGAGGTCGGCGCTCAGCCCGCCCACGATCTCGTCGAGCTCGTCATCGGGAAGATCGTCTAGGTGCGTGCGCACGGCGGCGGCGAACGAGCGGATCCGCTCGTCGATCGAGACGTCGGTGTCGTTCATGAGTTCTCTCCGTTCGAGGATGCGCCGGCGCCGTCGTCGGTGAGGAGGGAGGACATCGCGCCGGCGAAGTCCAGCCAGGTGACGGTCTGCGACTCCAGGGCCGTCCGACCCTGAGGGTTGATCGCGTAGTACTTGCGATGGGGGCCGCCCTCAGAGGGGACGACGTAGCTCGAGAGGCTGCCCGCGGCATAGAGGCGTCGCAGAGTGCCGTACACCGAGGCGTCGCCGACGTCGCCGAGTCCGGCATCCCTCAGGCGGCGCACGATGTCGTAGCCGTATCCGTCCTCCGTGCGCAGCACCGCGAGCACCGCCACGTCGAGCACGCCCTTGAGCAGTTGAGTGGTGTCCATAGGACCTCCTTCGATGCAGTGCACACTACCACGCAGTACACAGTAGTGCGCGAGGCGTGGGTGCGGCGTGGCATCCGGTTCGCGCACACCCTGTGCGGGAACCGATATACCGCCCTGTCGGCCGCTGCACCCGGCTCGTACACTGAGACCACGCTCCACCGAAGACGATGGGAGACGCTGTGGTCGCGTCGTGGCAGGTGCAGGAAGACAGCCATTCGGAGGCATCCCGGCTCCTCATCGAGCGCGCGCACGAAGAGCTCATCGCCGGCAACCTCGACGACCACCGCCTGGCGCAGGTGCGACCGCTGGTGCGCGAGTCGTGGGTGAGATCGTGGCAGGGCCGGGTCGGGCCCGAAGGCGCACCCCGGCTCGAACTCGTCAGCGAGGAACTCGAGGAGTATCGACGCGCGCATCCGCTCGCATCCGCGATGGACATGATCCGCGCACTGCTGCTGCCGGGAGAAGCCGAGGACTCGGGAGTCGTCATCGCAGTGGGCGATCAGGCGGGCCGGCTGCTGTGGATCGAGGGCGACCGGCAGCTGCAGTCGCTCACCGACGGCATGGGCTTCGTCGCCGGCGCCAACTGGGCGGAGGATGCCGTCGGCACCACCGCCCCGGGAACCGCGCTCACCCTGGACCGCACCGTGCAGATCCGCGGCGCCGAGCACTACAACCGGCTCGTGCATCCGTGGTCGTGCACGGCTGCGCCGGTCCATGACCCCGAGAGTCGGCGGGTGCTCGGGGTCATCGACATCACCGGGGGAGACGAGGTCGTGTCGACCCAGGCCCGCCTGCTCGTCGACGCCACCGCTCGCGCGGTCGAGTCCGAGCTGATGGTCGCCCGGCTGCGGGCGCGCAGCGAGGTCACGCGCCCGACCACGTTCTCCTCGAGAGCGAAGCCGACGACCAGGGCCACGCTCCACGTGCTCGGACGCGACAGGGCGCGACTCGAGATCGAGACGGAGCTGGAGGAGTCGATCATCGAGCTCGGCGCCCGGCACGCGGCGATCCTGCTCATGCTCGCCGTGCACCGGCAGGGTCTCTCGGCCGAGCGGCTGAGCGAGCTCGTCTACGGATCCGACGCCTCTCCTGACACCCTGCGACCGGAGATGGTGCGTCTGCGGAAGGTGCTCGAGAAGCATGCGCCCGGTCTGGTCCCCGAGTCGCGTCCCTACCGCCTGCCCGTCGTTCTGGAGACGGATGCGCACGACGTCCTGTCGCTGCTCGACAGAGGCGCCCACCGCGTCGCGCTCACCGCCTACCGGGGTCCCGTGCTTCCGGAGTCGACGTCGCCCGGGGTCGAGGAGTTCCGCGCCGTCGTGCGGGGAGCCCTCCGAGAGGCCATGCTGTCGGAGGCGAGCCTCGACGTGCTGCTCACCTACGCGGACATCCCCGAGGGTCAGGGGGATGCCGAGGCGCTCCGCCTCGCGCTCGAGATGCTTCCTGCGCGCTCGCCGAAGCGGGCGGGACTCGTCGCCCGGATCGAACGGATCGAGGCGGGCTGACGACCCGAGGGGAGCCCGCCGCCCGTTCTGCACACCTCGCCCCGTCGTGCACACGTTCTGCACCGGAACGTGTGCAGAACGGGGCTTCGTCCGCGATTCGGAACGATGTCAGGGGCGGGGCAGCCGCGGAACCGCGTCGACCAGCGCCCGCGTGTAGGGGTCGTGCGGGGCGTGCAGGACGGATGCCGTAGCGCCCTGCTCGACGACACGGCCGTCCTTGAGCACGACCGTGCGGTCACAGGCCGACGCGATCGCGGTGAGGTCGTGCGACACCATCACGAGCGAGAGGCCGTTCTCGCGGCGGAGGCGGTCGAGCAGCTCGAGCACCTGCACCCGCGTGGTGACGTCGAGGGCGCTCACCGGCTCGTCGGCGAGCAGCACCCGAGGCCGCGAGACGACAGCCCGCGCGATGGCGATGCGCTGCCGCTGTCCGCCCGAGAACTCGTGCGGATACCGGCGGGCGGTGTCGGTCGGGAGCCCGACGGATTCGAGCGCCTCGGCGATGCGGCGCTGGGCGTCGGCGCCGGATGCCAGGCGCAGCGAGCGCAGGGGCTCTCCGATGATGCGATCGATGCGCTGCCTCGGGTCGAGCGACGAGTACGGATCCTGGAACACCGGCTGCACACTCGCCCGGAATCGGCGCATCTGCGCACGGCGCTTCGACACGCTCAGCGTCCCGGTGCTCAGAGGCTCGCCGTCGAACAGCACCTGGCCGTCGCGAGGTGCCGAGAGCCCCAGCAACAGGCGCAGGATCGTGGACTTGCCGGCGCCGGACTCACCCACGAGGCCGAGCGACTCGCCCTCGTCGAGGGTCAGCGAGACGTCGTCGAGCACCCGGCGCGATCCATACGAGAAGCCGGCGGCGCGCAGTTCGAGAAGGCTCATGCCCCGGCCTCCTTCGCATCGAGGAACGCGTCGAGCGCACGCGCGCTGTCGACCAGCATCCGCGTGTACGGCTCCACCGGGTTCCGCAGCACCTGCGCGACCGCTCCCTCTTCGACGACGAGTCCCTCACGCAGCACGACGATGCGGTCGACCATGCGCGACACGACGGCGAGGTCGTGGCTGATGAACAGCAGCGCCATGCCGCGCTCGGCGACGAGTCGCTCGACCAGGGTGAGCACGGCATCCTGCACGGTGACGTCGAGGGCGGTCGTCGGTTCGTCCGCGATGAGCAGCTGCGGCCGGGCGGCGAGGGCGATCGCGATCGCCACGCGCTGCCGCTGACCGCCCGAGAGCTCATGCGGGTACGCGCGCGCGATGCGCGGCTCGGCGAGGGAGACCTCGTCGAGCGCCGCGGCGACAGCGGACCGCAGCTCCGCCCCCCGCAGACCGAGGTGCCGACGCAGCGGCTCGGCGATCTGCCTGCCGACCCGCATCAACGGGTCGAGCGCGGTCAGGGGCTCCTGGAACACGATCTGCGCGACGGGGCCGCGGAGCGGGCGCAGCTCGGAATCCCGCGCGCCGACGACCTGGTGCCCGTCGAGGAGCACCGACCCGGAGGCGACGAGAGAGTCGGGCAGCAGCCCGGTGACGGCGAGGGAGGTGAGCGACTTGCCGGATCCGGATTCGCCGATCACGCCGAGACGCTCGCCGGGCTGCAGCGAGAACGACACGTCTCGCACCAGAGGGCCGGATTGCGAGCGAACGGCCAGACCGGTGACGTCGAGAAGGCTCATCGGCTCCTCCTGCGGGTCGGGTCCGCGAGATCGCGCAGGCCGTCGGCGAGGAAGTTGACCCCGAGCACGAGCGCGATGATCGCGATGCCGGGGGCGATGGCTCCGACGGGCGCGGTCAGCACGGTCCCCTGCGCCTCCTGCAGCATCCGGCCCCACGAGGCGTTGGGCGGGGGAGCGCCGAGTCCGAGGTACGACAGGCTCGCCTCGGCGAGCACGGCGGCGCCGAACTGCAGCGCCAGACTGACCGCGAGCGTGGGGGCGATGTTGGGCAGGACGTGCTGCACGACGATGCCGAGCACGGACGTGCCGCTGGTGCGGGCGGCCGTGACGAACTGCTCCTGCAGCACCCGACGGGCGAGGATGCGGGTGAGCCGCGCCACCACCGCCGACATCGCCAGGCCGATCGCCAGCACCGCCGACCACAGCGAGGCGCCCTGCACCGCGACGACGAGCATCGCGAGCAGCAGCACGGGGAAGGCGATCACGACGTCGAGTCCGGCCGAGAGCGTGTCGTCGATCCAGGGGCGGGCGAACGCGGCGACGAGTCCGACGATCGTGCCGAGGATCGCCGCGATCGCGACGGAGCAGAGGCCCACGATCAGAGCGATGCGCGCCCCCCACATGAGCTGCGACAGCAGGTCGCGCCCGAGGCGGTCGGTGCCGAGCAGGTGCAGCGCGCTCGGCCCTTCGAGCCTGCTGCCGCTCGTGTCGGCGAGCGGGTACGGCAGCCAGAGCACCGAGACCAGGGCGATGAGCACGACGAGCCCCGTGAGCACGAGTCCGATGAGCAGCGTCGCCTTCGGACGGCGGCGCACGCGCACCGGTCCGGTGATCAGCTGCTCGGCGACGCGGCTCATCGGTTGCCCGAGACGCTCGTGCGCAGACGCGGATCGATCAGACGCTGCACGATGTCGGCGGCGAACCCGACGAGCAGCACGAAGAGAGTGCTGACGACGAGCACGCCCTGGATGACCTGGAAGTCGTGCTGCTCGATCGCCGAGAGCAGCAGGCTGCCGAGACCGGGAAGAGTGAAGACGCTCTCGACGACGACCGCGCCGAGCAGCGTGGTCGAGAGCTCGATGCCGAGGACGGCGACGACGGGAACGGCGCCGTTGCGCACGCCGTGGCGCACCAGCGCCTCGGGCATGCTCGACCCTCCGGCGCGGGCGGTGCGCAGGTAGTCGCTGCCGATCACGTCGAGGGTGGCCGAGCGGACGTAACGGCTGAGAGACGCACTCATGACGATGACGATCGTGAGGATCGGGAGGGCGAGAGAGCGCAGCGCATCGGCGGGATCCTCCCAGTCGTCGCGCGGGAATCCGCCCGAGGGCAGGAGGCCGAGCCCGAGGGCGAAGACCCAGACGAGCACGACGCCCAGCCAGAAGACGGGCACGGCGACGCCGAGCTGGGCGAAGCCCGAGAGGGCGACGCCGTACCAGCGGTCGGATTTCACAGCGGCGGTGATGCCGATCACGAGCGAGACGAGCAGCGCGAGGGCGAAGGAGATCAGCGTCAGCGGCAGGGTCACGGTGAGGCGATCGGCGATGTCGGGACCCACCGGGCGCGAGCTCAGGAAGGACTCACCAAGGTCGAAGCGCAGCAGCTGCCCCGCCCAGGTCGTGAACTGCTGCAGCAGCGGCTGGTCGGAGCCCACCTGGGCACGGGCCGCGGCGATCTGCTCGGACGTCGCGTTGACCGAGAGGAGCGCGTTGGCCGGGTCGCCGGGCAGCAGGCGCAGCAGGACGAAGATCGCGATCATCGCGACGACGAGGGACACCACGAGGAACGCGAGGCGGCGCAGCAGGTAGGCGAGCATGAGTTCTCAGGATGCTGAGGGGGATGCCGACGCGCAGCATCCCCCTCGCGCGTCAGGACTTGACGATGTCGTAGGCGAAGAACTGGGAGTTCAGGCCGTTGACCGGGTATCCGCTGAGGTCGCTGGAGGCGACGACGAGCTGCGGATACAGGTACAACCATACGCTCGCGGCATCTTCGGCGATCTTCTCGTTGACCTGCGTCAGCAGCGCGGTCTGCTCGTCGGTCGTGGCGGCCTGCTCGGCCTGCGCGACCCACTGCTGCACCTGGGCGTCGTCGTAGCCCCAGTAGAAGTCCGGGTTGCCGTACCAGACCACGTCGCGGTCGTTCACGTGCTCCTGCAGCGTGGCCTCGAAGTCCTGCTCCTTGAACACCTTCGTGTACCACTCGTCGGCGCTGATCGTGTTGATCTCGACCGTGATGCCGACCTCGGCGAGCTGCGACTGGAGGAACTCCGCGACGGCCGGGTGCGGGTCGTAGCTCGGAGTGTCGAGCGTGAACGTGAAGCCCTCGGCGTAGCCGGCCTGCGCGAGCAGATCCTTCGAGAGCGCGACGTCATAGGGGTTCACCGAGGTGAGGTCCTCGTACCAGGGGTCGGTCGGCGGGACCATCGAGCCGATGAGCGTGCCGTAGTCGCCCCAGATGGAGTCGAGGAGCTTCGCGGTGTCGATCGCGGAGTAGATCGCCTTGCGCACGAGAGCGTTGTCGAAGGGAGCTGTGCGGTCGTTGAAGGCGAGCAGCTCCTTCGTGGTCGAGGTGCCCTCGCTGATGACGTAGTCGTCGTTGTCGAACTGCGCGAGCGAATCGGGGCTCTGCACGCTCGTGATGACGTCGATCTCACCGGTGAGCAGTGCGTTGTTCTCGGCCGTCGCGTCGGTGAAGTACGTGTAGACGACCTCGCCGTTCTCGGCGGCCTCGCCCCAGTAGTCGTCCCAGCGGGTGAGGGTCAGGGTCGAGCCCTTCTTCCACTCGTCGAGCGTGTACGGGCCGGTACCGTCTTCGGTCGAGGTGATGTCGCCTGCCTCGTCGTTGACGATCCACACGTAGCTGAGGTTGTAGAGGAACGAGATCGAGCGCTGCGAGAGCGTGAACACGACGGTCCGGTCGTCCGGCGTGGCGATGTCTTCGATGGTCGCGAAGCTCGACTTGCGGGCCGAGACCGAGTCCTCAGCGGTGACGGCCTCGACACTCGACTTCACGTCGGCGGAGGTGAGAGGGTCGCCCGAGTGGAAGGTCACGTCGTCGCGCAGCGTGATCGTGTAGGTCAGCCCGTCGTCGGACACCTGCGCATCCTCGGCGAGCAGGGGCTCGACCTCGCCGTCGTCCGTGAGCCGGTAGAGGCCCTCGTAGACGTTGCCCGTCAATGCCTCGGTCACGCCCTGACCGCCACCCTGCGTGTTGCTGAGGTTGGTCGGCTCGTAGAGCGAGCCGATGGCGATCGTGGCGTCTTCGCTCGCGGTGTCGTCGGACGCACCTGATGCGCAGCCGGCCACCAGCGCCAGCGTCGCGACTGCGCCGAGCGCGCCGAGGAAGCGGGTTCTTCTCATGAGGACTCCAGGGTGAGGGTGTGCGGCGTCACGCCGCGTAGATGTCGAAGCCGTCGCGGAACGCGACGTTCTTCTCTCCTGCGCGGACAGGCAGGGGGAAGCGGTTGGATGCCGGAGGCAGCGGGCAGTTGTACTGGGCGCTGAAACCGCACGGCGGCACGAAGGCGCGGTTGAAGTCCAGCGTCACGGTGCCCTCGTCGTCGCGCAGCTCGACGAACAGGAAGCGGCCGGACCCGTAGGTCTCGGAGCCGTTGGTCTCGTCGCCGAACACGAGCAGCAGCGTTCCGCCGTCGTCGAAGGCAGCGAGGTCGTAGACGCGGCCGTCGAGCTCGACACGGATGTCACCGGGAACGACGAGGTCGCGGGTGCCGCCGTTGTCGCGGATGTGCTCGAACGAGACCCTGCGGTCGCCGGACACGGGGGTGAAGTGACCCTCGAGCACCCATGCCGGGTCGTATTCGTACGTGTCGATGCGATCGAACGCGCGGATGGCCGGGGCGTCGGCATCCCACACCCGCAGCCCGTGCTCGGCGGCGCCGGTCTCGATGTTCGTCCGCTGCACGGGGGTGACGGTGACGGTGTCGTCGACCGCAGCCCGTTCGGCGTCGAGATCGGGCTCCGCGCCGGTCCAGCGGGTCTCGATCAGGGCGAGGTTGCCGGTGGCGGAGGTGACGAGGGCGCGGCGTTCGGCCTGCCAGAGAGTGTGGGCTTCGCGTTCAGACATCGCTTTCCATTCTCTTGCATGCAGAGAGGGGCGGCTCCGCTCTCGTCACTGGGGGTAACGCACGGGGCGGTCGTTCACTTCCCGCGCAGAACGTGCGATTCCGGCTCTCTTCGCGACACGCCGAAGGTGCACGGAAACCGGTGAGAAACGAGCAGATCGGTCACGAATCCGTGCATCGATGCCGCTCCGCACACGAGATCGTTCGCCGCAATTCCGTGCAACCTCCACCGGTATACCGTTATGCCAACGCGTTGATTCGTCAGTCCCCAGCTGACCGCGCGTCGGACGGTTCGGCCGTCCTGCGGAGGGAGAGTCAGATCTTCTTCTGATCCCGAGGGGGGATGGGGTGGGAGAGCTGTTCCCCAGACAGCACCCACCCCCACACCCGCCCTGAGCGGATCCGAGAGATCCGCTCAGCGGTTGAGGTCGTCCGCGTCCCAGGTGAGATCGGCGCCCTCGCGGATCTGGAACGCCTCGACGCGCGGGTCTGCGAGAAGCGCGACGATGAGCTCCCGCCGCCCGGCGATGATCGTGGAGTCGTAGTCGATCTCGCTCACGAGCACCCAGCTCCGGTCCTCCGGCCAGAGGAGCGACGGGGCCTGAGCCGAGGGCGCGAAGCCCCGGGCCTCCGACGGGCGATCCCGCCAGGGCACGTGCACCTGCCAGTCGGCGTCCTCGAACACGCGCAGAGAACCCCGGAACAGCACGTGATCGCGGCCCGGCAGCGAGAGTCGCGGACCCTCGGAGACCTCGCGGGACAGGATGCCCTCCTGCCAGGTGGGCCTGCGGAAGACGTTGTTGAACGGATCCCGCGTGCTGCGGTCGAGCATCGCCTGGTGGTTCGGGTCATCGCCGAACAGGGAAGACGCTCCCGACGGCGGGTGACCCAAGTGCCCGAGCAGGGTGCCCCGACCCTCCCAGAGCGCGACGAATCCGGCATCCGGCGTCGTCGTGTGCGCCACGAGGTGAGAGGCGACGGTCGCGAGGTCGTCGGGGAGCATCTCGCCCTCGAGCGGCGCCGAGAACTCGCGCCCGTCGGGGGAGATGCGCGTGTGCCAATCGCCGTCCATGGGGGTGCGCACGATCCGATGCCACTGGGCGAGCGGATGCAGGACCGTGTCGAACGCGGCCGCCGTCTCCGCCCAGGTGACAGGAGCGTCCTGCAGCCGCTCGATCACGCGAGTGCGCTCATCCTCCGAGAATCTCTCCCACTCCTCCGGTGCGGGCACGGGCCGGTCGGGCAGCGAGCGCACCGTCGCGGGGTGAAGGACGCGTGCGTATGCGGGGAAGCCGCGCGGCACGACATCGTGCATCGTCCCGTTCCAGGCATCATCGATCCGGTCGCGCAGCCAGTCTCCGGCCGAGGCGTCGGGGGTCCATTCCATGGCCCCACGGTACCGGCGCGTGCGGACACCTGCGCTCCCTAGCGACGAATGCGGGCTCGGACGAATGGGGGCGGGATGCCGCGGCATCCGTGCTTTCGTCTCGCCCTCCCCGCCGCGCGACCGACGGGGAGAGACGCTTCGTGAAGGGGTCCGACGCCGCGGAGGGCGTCCCTCATAATCGATGGGTGACTCCGACTGCACCCATCCCCTCGCTCGACGGCCGCCGCTTCCGCATGGTCTCCTCGACCACGTCGGCGGTCGACCCCGAAGCCCCGAGCGTGTTCACGTACTGGGAGAAGGACGGCGCGATCTGGGGCGACTACGAGGGCGACACCGTCACCTTCGGGCGCTTCGTGGGCACCCGCACGGACGACACCATCTGGGTGTCCTTCGTGCACGTCCTCGTCGCCGACCGCAGCGTCGTGACGGGCAACGGCGAGAGCCAGCTGGAGCTCACCGACGACGGTCGCATCCGTCTCGTGGAGCACTACGAGATGCACGGCCTGCCGCAGCTCAGCGTCTGCGAAGAGGCCGCCGCCGCCTGAGGGACGTTCGACGTCAGCGGGGCGGCAGCGTGTCCCGACCTGGGGATGCCGGCGTCCAGCGCGTCATCCCGAGCGGCGTCTCGGTGTCGCGCTCGGGAAGATCCGAGGGCAGCAGGTAGGAACGCCGCACCACCTCGTCGAGCACGACGACGCTGACCACCGTGCGCACCTCGGGAAGCTGCGCGATCACGCCGGTCGAGAACTCGTGCACGCCGCTCACGTCGACGGCGCGGATCAGCAGCATCGCGTCGTGCTCGCCGGTGGTGATGGCGCACCACTCCACGTCGGGCATCTCGATGATGCGCTCGCGGAACGACGCCCACGCCTGGGGGTGCACCGTGACGAAGACGAGGGCGCCGATAGACAGACCGGCCTTCGCCTGATCGACCCTGGCGCTGAAGCCGGTGATCACGCCGTCCTGCATCAACGTCTCGACGCGCGTGTAGGCATTCGCTCGCGAGATGCCCACCGTCTCGGCCAGCGCGGCGATCGAGATACGACCGTTATCACGCAGCGTGTCGAGGATTCTGTATCCGATGTCATCCACAGGCGTGGCACTTCGTCCAGCCTGCTTCGACGGTTCGACGGTCTTCGTGGACATCCTGCTCCTCATGGGCGAGGTTCTGAACAGACCGTGATGACGATCCGCACTCTTGCTGGACACATAGTCCCATACAATGCGAATCTGATCACCGGTCGTCCACCCGGAGTCGACCATCCCGATGAACTCCTCGCCCTTGGAGGCCCTCATGTCGTCACGTCGTAGCACGTCCGTCATCGCGATCGGAGCCGTCGGCCTCCTCGCACTCGCAGGCTGCTCGGGAGGCAACTCCGCGAACACGGGAGGCGACTCCTCCGGTTCCGACTCCCTCGTCATCGACACCGCGTTCTCGATCGAGACGGCCGACCCGGGTCACACCTACGACCCCACCGGCAACATGATCGCGAAGGCGCTCTACGAGACGCTGGTCGACTTCGAGGGCTCGGACGTCTCCACACCGGTGCCGGGCCTCGCCTCGTGGGAGCAGAACGACGCCGCGACCGAATTCACCTTCACGCTCGAGGGCGACCGCGTCTTCTCCGACGGCACGCCGATCGAGGCGAAGGACGTCGTCTTCACGCTGCAGCGCATCCAGGGGATGACCGAGGCGAAGCCGAACTTCCTGCTCGGCGGCCTGACCATCGCCGAGGTCGACGAGAAGACCGTCTCGATCACCTCCGAGACCCCGCTGCTCCAGCTGCCCGCGATCCTCGCCAACCCCGCCCTCGGCATCGTCAACTCCGACGTCGTCATCGAGAACGGCGGCTCCATCGACGGCAGCGACAGCGCGCAGGCGTTCCTCGACGGCGAGTCGGCGGGCTCGGGCCCGTACACGCTCGACACGCTCGACCTGTCGTCGCAGGTCGTCCTGACCAAGAGCGACGAGTACGACGGCGACGAAGAGGCGGGATACGACCGTGTCGTCGTGCGCAACGTCTCGGAGAGCGCGACCCAGCTCGCCAACCTCAAGGGCGGCGACTCCATGGTCGCGATGGACCTCAACGGCGACCAGGTCGCAGGCCTCGGCGACGGACTCCAGGTCGACTCCGTGCCCTCGGGCCAGACGATCTTCCTGCTCCTCAACCAGTCGTCGGCGGTCGCCGGCGACCTCGCGAACGTGAAGATCGCCGAGGCGATCCGCTACGCACTCGACTACGACGCCCTCCTGGAGCTCGCGGGTTCCGGTGCCGTGCAGGCGACCGGCGTCATCCCGCCCGGATTCGAGGGCGCCCTCGAGACGGGCGTCGAGCAGGACCTCGAGAAGTCGAAGGCGGCGCTCGCCGAGGCGGGCTACACCGGCCAGACTCTGAAGCTGCAGTTCCCGAACGACTACCCCGTGGGCGGTGTGGAGTTCACCCCGCTCGCCGAGCGCGTGCAGGCACAGCTCGAGGATGCCGGCATCGCCGTCGAACTCGCGCCGGCGCCGTTCGCGACCGAGCTCGACGCGTACGTCAACGGCACCGAGGGCTTCGGCCTGTGGTTCTGGGGCCCCGACTACGCCGACTCCGCCAACTTCCTCCCGTTCGCGCCCGGCCTGAAGGTGGGTCTTCGTTCCGGATGGGCCGCCGAGGCCAACCCCGAGATCGCGGGCATCGCGGCCGGTGCAGCGGCGGCGACCGACGAGGCTCAGCGCAGCGAGGCCTTCACCGCCTTCGCCGAGGCCATGCAGGCCGAGGGTCCGTTCGTGCCGCTGATCGTTCCGGGTCGCAACATCGCCACGGCGGATGCCGTCTCCGGCGCCGTGTACAACTCGGTGTGGGAGATGGACATCGCCGAGATCACTCCTGCCGGCTGAGCGGGGGACTCCTATGACGACGGTGGCCGTGCAACGCCAGGCGCAGCGGCGCAGGTCGCCGCTCGTCGGCTACCTCCTGCGACGGGTGGGCACCTCCCTCCTGCTGCTGGTGGGCGTCACGATCGTGACCTTCGCGCTGACCAATCTCGTGCCCGGCGACCCCGTGTCGGCGGCGCTGGGGGAGGGAGCGTCGCAGAACCCGGCGACGCGCGAGGCGTTCATCAAGGCCAACGGTCTCGATCAGCCGCTGATCGTCCAGTACTTCATCTACATGGGGAATCTGCTCCGCGGAGACCTCGGCACATCGCTGGTGACCGGGCGACCGGTCACCAGCGATCTCGCCACCGCGGTGCCGGCCACGATCGAGATCGCGATCGGCGCCATCATCCTCAGCCTCGCGGTGAGCGTGGTCCTCGGCACGCTCGCGGCCTACCGCCGCGGCCTCGTGACGGACCAGGTGATCCGCATCGTGACGCTGATCGGCCTCAGCGTCCCGACCTTCTGGCTCGCCCTCGTCAGCTTCTACGTGTTCTTCCTCGAGCTCCGCATCGCACCCGGATCCGGTCGCATCTCGCCGTCGATCACCCCGCCGCCGCGCGTCACCGGGATGTACACGATCGACTACCTCCTGAACGGCGACAGCGTCGGATTCTTCGACGCCCTCGCGCACCTCGCGCTGCCGGTGCTCGTCCTGTCGCTCGTGACGATCGGACTCCTCACGCGGTTCATCCGCACCTCCGTGCTCGAGGTCCTCGACAGCGACTACGTACGCGCTGCTCGGGCCAAGGGCCTGCCCGCGATGCGCGTCATCGTCGGATACGTGCTCCGCGGAGCATCCCTCCCGATCCTCACGGTCGTCGGCGTCGCCTTCGGGTCCCTGCTCTCGGGCACCGTGCTCGTCGAGTCGGTGTTCGCCTGGCCGGGCCTCGGCACCTACGCCTACAACTCCGCCGCGAACCTCGACCTCCCCGGAATCATGGGCGTCGGTCTCGTGGTCGGCGTCATCTACCTCCTCATCAACTTCGTCGTCGACCTGCTCTACGGCGTCCTCGACCCGAGAGTGAGGATCGCATGAGCCGCATCGACTCGGCATCCGGGCCCTGGCGCTTCCGCTTCCGCTGGCCGCGCGCCTGGCGCACGCCGCTCGGCGTGATCGGCACCGTCATCGCGGGCGCCTGGATCATCGTCGCGTTCACCGCGCAGTGGTGGGTGCCGTTCGCTCCGAACGCCCAGGTCCTGCCGCGTCTGCAGGCACCCGGCATCGACACCCTGCTCGGCACCGACGGCAACGGCCGCGACATCTTCTCGCGGCTGATGACCGGTGCCACCGTGAGCCTTCCGCTCGCGCTGATGCTCGTGATCGCCGCGATGATCATCGGCACGGTGATCGGCGCGGTCGCCGGGTACTTCGGCGGCTGGGTCGATGAGACCCTCATGCGCATCACCGACCTGTTCATGGCCTTCCCGACCGTGATCCTCGCGATGGTCGTGGCGGCATCCCTCGGTCCGTCGCTGTTCAACGCGGTGATCGCGGCGATCGTCGTGTCGTGGCCGCAGTATTCCCGCGTCACCCGCAGCATCGTGCTCGGACTCCGCGGTCAGAACTACGTGATCGCCGGGCGCCTGCTCGGCCACTCCCCGCTGCGCACGCTGTTCGTCGACATCCTCCCGAACATCGCGGGCCCCGTGCTGGTGCTGGCGACGCTCGACATCGGGGCCGCGATCCTCCTGCTCTCCGGACTCTCGTTCCTCGGGCTCGGCGCGCAGCCGCCCACCGCCGAGTGGGGGTCGATGATCTCCGCGGCCATGCAGAACTTCGACGCGTGGTGGCTCGGTGTCTTCCCCGGACTCGCGATCCTGACGGTCGTGCTCGCCTTCAACTTCCTGGGTGACGCGATGCGCGACATCCTCGACCCGACCGCCGAGGTCACCCACGAGAAGCAGGCCGAGCACGTGGCGTCGGCGAAGGGGGCGGCAGCATGACCGCGCTGAGCATCCGCGATCTGACGATCGACATCGGTCGTCCGCTCGTGCACGGGATCTCGCTGGATCTCGAGGCCGGGCGCATTCACGGACTCGCCGGCGAATCCGGATCGGGCAAGACGCTCACGTCGCTCGCCGTGCTCGGGCTCCTGCCCCGGCAGGCGCGCACCGGCGGGTCGATCACGCTCGCGGGGGAGGAGCTCCTCGGCCTCCGTCGGCGGTCGCTCAACCGGGTCCGCGGCAAGCGCATCGCGATGATCTTCCAGGATCCCTCGGCCTCGCTGCACCCTCAGCTGCCGATCGGCCGTCAGCTCACCGATCACATGCGCGTGCATCTCGGTCTGCGTGGCGACGCGGCGAAGGCCCGGGCGATCGAGCTGCTCGAGACCGTGCAGGTGCCGAATCCGGATGCCGCGCTGAAGCGCTACCCGCACCAGTTCTCGGGCGGACAGCGCCAGCGCATCGCGATCGCCTGCGCGCTCGCCTGCGACCCCGAGGTGCTGCTGGCCGATGAGCCGACCACCGCTCTCGACGTCACCGTGCAGGCCGGCATTCTGCGTCTGCTGCGCGACCTCGCGATCGAGCGCAACCTCGCCGTGCTGCTCGTCACGCACGACCTCGGGGTCATGAGCGCCATCGCCGACGAGGTCGCCGTCATGAAGAACGGGCACATCGTCGAGCGGGCCGACCGCGAGACGCTGTTCCGCTCGCCCCAGCACGAATACACCCGCACGCTGCTCGCCGCACTGCCGGGGTCGAAGATCGCGGATGCCGATGCCGGTGCGGTGCCGGCGGATGCGGTGTCCGCACCGGCGGATGCCGTGTCCGCGCCTGCGGGTGCGGTGCCTGCACCCGATGAGGAGGACGCACATGAGTGAGGTCGCCGTCCTCGACGCGCAGAACGTCGTGGTCCGATACCCGGGCAATCCTCCCGTGGTGGCCGTGAACGATGTCTCCCTGCAGGTCGCTCCTGGTGAGACCGTCGCTCTGGTCGGAGAATCCGGCAGCGGCAAGTCGAGCCTCGCCCGGGCAGTCGTCGGCATCGAGAAGCTCGCCGGTGGGGACGTGCGCTTCCGCGATGCGCCGGTGAAGCCGCTCGGCATCCGCCGCCGCGACCTGGCGCTCACCGGCATCCAGATGGTCTTCCAGGATCCGTCGACGTCGCTCAACCCTCGCCGACGGGTGGGCGATCAGATCGCCGACGGCATCTCGACGGCCCGCGCCCGCGGTGCTGCCGGATCGACGGTGGAGGAGTGGCTCGAGCGCGTGGGGCTGCCCGCCGAGGTCGCCTCGCGCTTCCCGCACCAGTTCTCGGGAGGACAGAAGCAGCGCATCGCGATCGCGCGGGCACTCGCCGCTCGGCCGTCGCTGCTCGTTGCCGACGAGCCGATCTCGGCACTGGACGCGTCGACCCAGACGAGCGTCGCCGGTCTCATGCGCGATCTCGTCGCCGAATCGGGCGCCGGGATGCTGTTCATCTCGCACGACCTCGCCGTGGTGCGACGCATCGCCGACCGCACGTTCGTGATGTTCGCGGGGCGGGTGCTCGAGTCGGGACCCACGGACCGCGTCTGGTCGTCACCGCAGCATCCGTACACCCAGGCGCTGCTCGCCGCGATCCCCGAGCCCGACGGCCGGGGTCACATTCCGATCGCGCCGTCGACGAACGATCGCCTCCTCTGGTCGGAGATCCCGCCGGTCCTCGGCTGACCCTCGGCTGACCCTCGGGCGCTGCGCGTCGGGCGGAGATCCACCTGTCGGGCGGACTTTTCGTGACGAAACCTCCGCCCCACGGGGACTTCTCCGCCCGAGAGGGTGCGGGCGGACGGGATGCGGGTGCGAAAGGAAGGATGCCGGGGCCCAGACTTTCTGAAGTCCCCAGACGCGTCCGGACATACTCCTGCTCCGCCCCCGCGCCTCGGTCCCTCAGCGCCATCACAGCGTCGGGCGGAGAACCACGCGTGGGGCGGACTTTTCGTGAGGAAACCTCCGCCCGAGGGGGAGATCTCCGCCCGACAGGGTGCGGGAGGATGCGGGTGCGCAAGGAAGGATCCCGGCGCCCAGACTTTCAGGACTCCGACGCGTGCCCGACGTACTGCGGATCCGTGCGCCCCTGCCGCCGTGCCGCCCCACCGCCGCCCTACCGCCGTGCGCCCGTGCCCCCTACCACCACCGCCATCACCGCGTCGGGCGGAGAACCACGCGTGGGGCGGACTTCTGGTGACGAAACCTCCGCCCCAGGGGGAGATCTCCTCCCAACCGGGTGCGGGCGGCCCCGGGACGCAGTGCGGGCCGAGGCGATGCCCCGGCCCGCACGGTCGACGTCGTCCGTCAGATCGGGGCGACGATGTCCTGCGCGACGTCCCACTCGGTGATCTCGAGCGACGTCTCGATGGACTGGCCGGCTGCCTCGGTGGTGCCGCTGGTCGCGAGGACCACGTAGTCGGAGGTGACCTCGAACGTGACATCGACCGCGACGCCCTGCGCCTCGGACGTGCCGGTGAGGACGTACACGTCCTGGCCGAGGCGCGTACCCATGCCGGTCACCGTGAACTCACCCGTGAGCGCACCGGCCGCCGTCGCGGGGTCGGCCTGAGACGCCGCCGCCGCACCGCTGCTCAGGGACGCGATGATCGGATCGGGCGAGTTGGGGTCGGCGACCTGCCATTCGCTGGTCGCGGACTTCACCCAGGCATCGTCTCCGATGACGATGAGCGAACCCATCGGCGTGATCGTCTCGACGGCCTTCGTCTCGGGGTTGTACCGGGCGGTCGTGTCCATGCCCAGGATGCTGGTCTTGGCGGCGTAGCCGGCGGTGTCCGTCATCGCTTCGGTGATGCAGGTGCCGAGCGCCGTGCCGTCGACGGTCGCGCCCTCGGACAGCTCGGGGCAGTCGGACTCGGGCGCCGTGGTCTCCTCGGCGGTCGCGGCCGGCTTCTCGTCAGCGGGCTCCTCGGCAGCTGCGGTGCATCCGGTGAGCAGTACGGCGGCGGTCAGGACGAGTCCGACCCCCCATTTCTTCACGCGCATGGCGTTCCCCCTTCGGTCGCGTGCACGACGTCGTTCGCCACGCACGAATACCAGCATGCCAATAGCGTGGGGGAGATCGTGGGAACACCGCGAAGGAATCTCCGCTAGACTGTCAAGGTTGTCTGCCCTGGGCCCCTGTGCCCATCGATGGGCCGGCACGTTCACACACCCTCCTGTTTCCGGGAAAGCCCCGGAAACCGTTCTAGTCCGAAGGAGGTGGGTAAGTGACGCACCAGTACGAACTCATGGTCATTCTGACCCCCGAGATCGACGAGCGCCAGGTCGCACCTACGCTCGACAAGTTCCTGAAGGTCATCACCAACGATGGTGGCTCGATTGACAAGGTCGACATCTGGGGCAAGCGCCGTCTTGCGTACGAGATCCAGAAGAAGAACGAGGGCATCTACGCCGTCGTCAACTTCACCGCCACCAGCGAGGCCACGCAGGAGCTCGACCGTCAGCTGAAGCTGAACGAGCAGATCATGCGCACCAAGGTCCTCCGCTCGGAAGAGGCTCAGGCGATGGTCGCTTCGGAGGCCAAGCGCTCCGAGGAGAAGGCTGCTCGCAAGGCCGCCAAGGCTGCGAAGGCCTAAGGCTCATGGCTGGCGAGACCGTCATCACCGTGGTGGGAAACCTCACGGCCGACCCCGAACTGCGGTACACGCAGAACGGGCTGCCGGTGGCGAACTTCACCATCGCATCGACGCCTCGGAACTTCGACCGCGCCGCGAATGAGTGGAAGGACGGCGAAGCGCTGTTCCTCCGTGCATCCGTGTGGCGGGAGTTCGCCGAGCATGTGGCAGGTTCGCTGACCAAGGGTATGCGCGTCATGGCGCAGGGCCGTCTGCGTCAGCGCTCCTACCAGGACCGCGAGGGCAACCAGCGCACCGCGATCGAGCTGGAGGTCGACGAGATCGGCCCCTCGCTCCGGTACGCGACCGCACAGGTCACCCGTGCGGCGTCGACCGGCGGTGCCGGCGGCGGTGGCGGACAGTCCCGCCCCGCACAGCAGCAGCAGGTGTCGGAGGAGCCGTGGTCCACGCCCGGCTCGTCGACCAGCGCAGATGCCTGGAGCACTCCGGGCAGCTTCGGTGACGACACCCCGTTCTGATTCACGATCTATGGCCCTGAGCTCGACCCGCGTGGTCCGTGAGCTCGCCGAAGGGCCGTCTCATCACTAAGGAAAAACTATGGCTGGAAAGTCGAGCGGCGACCGCCGCAAGCCGCGGAAGGGCGCGAAGAACGCCGCTCCCGCGAAGTCCATCCGGGTTGGCGTCATCGATTACAAGGACGTCGCCACCCTCCGCAAGTTCGTCTCGGAGCGCGGCAAGATCCGTGCCCGTCGTATCACCGGTGTCTCGGTGCAGGAGCAGCGTCTGATCGCGACCGCGATCAAGAACGCGCGCGAAATGGCGCTCCTGCCCTACGCTGGCGCCGGCCGGTAAGGGGTACTGAGATGGCAAAGCTGATTCTCACGAACGAGGTCGCAGGGCTCGGAAGCGCCGGCGACGTGGTCGAGGTCAAGAACGGGTACGCCCGTAACTACCTCATCCCCCAGGGCTTCGCTACGGCGTGGACCCGCGGTGGCGAAAAGCAGGTCGCTTCGATCCAGGCTGCTCGTCAGGCTCGCGCGATCCACGACCGCGACGAGGCCGTGACCCTGAAGAACAACATCGAGAGCACCAAGGTTCGCCTCGCCGTCAAGGCCGGCAACGAGGGTCGCCTCTTCGGTTCGGTCAAAACCGAGCACATCGCGGATGCTGTCGCAGCTGCGGGTCTCGGTTCGATCGACAAGCGCAAGGTGCACATCGGATCGGCCATCAAGGTCGTCGGTGAGCACGAGGCCACTGTTCGTCTGCACGACGACGTGACCGCTGTCATCACCCTGCAGGTCGTCGCCGCCAAGTGACGATTTCGTCGATGGGCCACTGAGCCCGTCGAGGTGCGAACGCCCCCTACCTCTCGAGGTAGGGGGCGTTCGGCGTATCGGGGATGCACGTCGACCTGCGGCCGTATGACAGGAAACGAGGCATGGCGGATGCCCCGTGCTGGGGACACGGGGCATCCGCGAACTGCGCGGCATCGCGGACGGCGGGAAGGGAAGGGGTTCCCCTCCCGCCGTCAGGGGATCCGCACACCGACGGCGCCACATCTCCTCCCCCGAGGATGGAGGCGCCGCCGGGATCTGGCGGCTAGGCCGTCACGTGTCGGCGACGCAGCATCCCGGCTCCGAGAAGGAGAAGGACGGCTGCAAGAGCTCCGAGTGCGGTCGGGAACGAGCCGCCGGTGGCGGCGAGTCCCTCGGTCGCGGCGGTAGCAGTCACAGCTCCGCCGCTCGCGATCGCACTGGAGGCTCCACCGAGGGTGGTGGCGGTGCCGTTGCCGGGCTCAGTGCTGGGGTTCGTTCCTGGGTCGGTTCCGGGGTCGGTGCCGGGGTCCGTGCCGGGGTTCGTTCCGGGGTCGGTGCCGGGGTCGGTGCCGGGGTCGGTTCCGGGGTCGGTTCCGGGGTCCGTGCCGGGGTCCGTTCCGGGGGTGGTTCCCGGGCCCGTCACCGTGCTCTCACCGACCACGGAGATGGCGTTGCCACCGATCGTGATCGGCAGGGTCACGGGAGCGGTCACCTGGGCGCCGCCGAGGATGCCGTCGTCACCGCTCGTCATCCCACCGGTGCTGGGGGCACCGGTGCTGGGGGCGCCGGCGGCCGGGGCCGTGCCGCCGGTGACGTCGCTGTCTCCGAGGACGGAGATCGCGTTGCCACCGACGGTGACCGGAGCGGTGACGGGTGCAGTGACCTGGCTGCCGCCGAGGGTGCTGTCGTCACCGCTCGTCCCTGCACCGGTGCTGGGGGCACCGGTCGTGGGCGTGGCCGGGGCCGTGCCACCGGTGACGTCGCTGTCTCCGAGGACGGAGATCGCGTTGCCACCGACTGCGACCGGGGCGGTGACGGGTGCGGTCACCTGGGTGCCGCCGAGGGTGCTGTCGTCACCGCTCGTTCCCGCACCGGTGCTGGGGGCACCGGTGCTGGGGGAGCCGGCGGCAGGCGCCGCGCCGCCGGTGACGTCGCTGTCTCCGAGGACGGAGATGGCGTTTCCGCCGACAGTGACCGGGGCGGTGACGGGTGCGGTCACCTGGGTGCCGCTGCCGACACCGTCGTCGCCGCTCGTCGCACCACCGGTGCTGGGGGCACCGGTCGACGGTGCGGCAGGGGCCGTTCCGTTCGTGACGTCGCTGTCTCCGAGGACGGAGATCGCGTTGCCGCCGACGGCGACCGGGGCGGTGACGGGTGCAGTGACCTGAGTGCCGCTGCCGACACCGCCGCTCGCCGCTCGTCGCACCACCGGTGCTGGGGGCACCGGTGCTCGGGGCGGCAGGGGCCGCGCCGCCTGCGACGTCGCTGTCTCCGAGGACGGAGATGGCGTTTCCGCCGACAGCGACCGGGGCGGTGATGGGTGCGGTCACCTGGGTGCCGCTGCCGATACCGTCGTCACCGCTCGTCCCTGCACCGGTGCTGGGGGCACCGGTGGTCGGGGCGGCCGGGGCCGTGCCGCCGGTGACGTCGCTGTCTCCGAGGACGGAGATGGCGTTGCCACCGAGATTCACCGGTGCGGTGATGGGTGCGGTCACCTGGGTGCCGCTGCCGACACCGTCGTCACCGCTGGTTGCACCACCGGTGCTGGGGGCACCGGTCGACGGGGCGGCCGGGGCCGTTCCGCCCGTGACGTCGCTGTCTCCGAGGACGGAGATGGCGTTGCCGGTGGCGTTCACCGGGGCGGTGACGGGTGCAGTGACCTGGCTGCCGCCGAGGGTGCTGTCGTCACCGCTCGTCCCTGCACCGGTGCTGGGGGCACCGGTAGACGGGGCGGCCGGGGCCGTTCCGCCCGCATCGCTGTCTCCGAGGACGGAGATGGCGTTGCCGGTGACGGTGATCGGCACGTCGACGCTCACGATCCCTTGCGTGCCGGACAGCAGTCCGTCGACGCCGCTGGTCGTGACCGCCGGTGCAGGGGCCTGGGGAGCCTCCGCCGGCGCGGCCGCTGCCTCGTTCGACGAGTCCTCGGTGACGCTGATCGCGTTGCCGCTGATGGTCACGGGAAGCGTGACGTCCACCACAGCCTGGGTGCCGGATGCTGTGCCGGAGTCACCGCTGGTGACGGGTGCGGGTGCGGGTGCGGGTGCCGGAGCAGGCGCCGGTGCCGGAGCAGGGGCGGGTGCCGGCTGCGCGGAGGAGTCTCCGAGCAGTGAGATCGCGTTGCCCGCGATCGTGACGGGTACGGAGATCGGTGCCTCCGCCTGGGTTCCCGAGAGAAGACTGTCGTCTCCCGAGGTCTCGGCCGCATTGGCCGCTGTCGCGCCGAACAGGGTGACCCCGCCGGCGATGAGCGTGCCCCACAGGGCCCGCTTCAGATAGGTACGCATGATGACCTTCTCCTGACTGTTCTGGGTGTGTCTGGATGGGTGCGTGCGGAATGTGTGCGCGCGCAGCACGGCATCTGTCGTCCTCGAAGGGACGACGCGACAACCCGTCAGTCAGGAGAGACGTCGGTGTCGGCGACCAGCGACGTCGGCAGGACGTCGTCGGGTGCGCCGGGGGTGCGCTCCACAGCGGGGAGCACGGGGAGATCCACGTCGCCGAGGCGGGCGTGGGAGAGAGCGGATGCTCCGCCGGAACCGGACGTGCCGGACAGCGGGACGGGGGAGCCGACGGGCACCGGAACCGGAGTCCCTTCCTCGTCGGACGCGGGTGCACTCGAGGTCGATGCAGCGGGGACGGCTACCGGCTGGAGTGCGGTGCGGGAGTCGGTGAGAAGGGCGCGGGACGTGCCTGCAGAGCGCAGATCGGTAGCCCGGGACGGTGCGGCGGCAGAGACCGCGGAGAGGATTCCTGGCCTGTCTGCAGGAGCCGCCGTGACGGGGTCGAGTACCACTGCGTCAGGCGGATCGATGATCTCGACGACCTCGTCGACGGCCTCGTCGACCACGCCGCCGACGGTCGAGGTCGCTTCGTCGACGACGCCCGCGAGATCCTCCACCAGGGTGAAGACTCCGAGTCGGTCGAGAAGCGCACCCAGGATGGGCAGCGATGCCGCGGCATCCGTCACGGGCCCGACGACCTGAGACGCCGGCGAGTCTTGGAGCAGAGCTGCTACGGGGGCCGTCACCGACTCGGTCGTCTCTGCGACGGCGTCGGCGGTTGTCTCCACGACCGTCTCGACGACCGGAGCGGCCGGCTGGCCGACCACGGGGACCTGCGTCACCGTCTCGGAGACCGTCTCGATGACCACGGGAGCCGCCTGCTGCACGGGTGCGGCCACGTGCGTGACCACGGGTGCGACGACCTCGGTGACCACGGGTGCGACGACCTCGGTGACGACGGGTGCGACGACCTCGTTCACGACGGGTTGCGTGACTGCGGTGACCGTGTCGCCGACTGTGGAAACGGTCTGGCTCACGAGCGAGCCGACGCCGTCGAGGAGCGAGGAGTCGCCGTCGTCCGCGTGTGCGGAGGAGCCGCCGGTCAGCACGGTGAGGGCCGCCCAGGCGAGCGTGCCCAACCCACCCCAGAGGGCGACGGCCGGTATGCCGCGCCGGGTGGCTTGAGCGCTCATCGACTTTCCCTCCCCCGAGAGACGATCGTTCCGACGCACTTGCGTCGATGAGGTGGACCATACTCCCGGCATATCGCGTTGTCCATACCCCTTGACGAAAATCCGGCCGCGGATCCGCCAGATTCGCGGCGTGTCGTCGTGTGACGCGCCCGGTGAAATCCGAGCTTGACTTTCCCCAGGTTCTACACATGTCTAACTCGGTTAACCAAACCTTCAATGCGCAGTTGAAGCGCGTTTTCATCCACAGGCTGGGGAAACGGAAAAGCCCAGATGGGAGTCGATTAGCATCGAGCGGAATGAGGTACTCCACCGGGTTATCCACATGCGTTCTGCACAGACACTCCGGACTTGTTCGCACGCTTTCCACACGGTTATCCACAGGCTCTGTTGCGACGGGAAAACCGCGCTCGTAGCGTGGTCGAGCGACCCGATGTCGGTGGCTGCTGTTTCGCTGATCAGGCGGTATCCAGTAGCCGCCCTGGCGCAGCGAGACACCGCAGCGCATCCATCCAGCTCGTCGCATCGAAGGGAAGACAGTGTCGATCGCCGACATCTCAGAGGAGCGCCTCGGAGGGCAGCCGCAGCGCAAGCCCGAGCGCACACCGCCGCACGACCTCCTCGCGGAGCAGAGCGCGCTGGGTGGAATGCTCCTGTCGAAGGATGCCGTCGCCGATGTGATCGAGACCCTCAAGGGCGCGGACTTCTACATCCCCAAGCACGAGCTCATCTTCGAGGCGATCCTGTCGCTGTACTCGCACGGCGAGCCGACGGACGTCGTCGCGGTCACCGACGAGCTCATCAAGACCGGAGAGCTCAGCCGCGCGGGTGGTGCCGACTACCTCCACACGCTCACCTCCATCGTCCCGACGGCGGCGAACGCCGGCTACTACGCGGGCATCGTGTCGGAGCGGGCGATCCTCCGCCGCCTCGTCGACGCAGGCACGCGCATCGTGCAGCTCGGCTACGACGGGCAGGGCGATGCGACCGACATCGTCAACAACGCCCAGGCCGAGATCTACTCGGTGACGGGCACCGAGACCGCCGAAGACTACGTCCCGCTGACGACAGCGGTCGATGCTGCGATCGAGGAGATCGAGGCGGCCAACGGTCGCGACGGCTCGATGACCGGCATCCCGACGGGGTTCAGGGAGCTCGACGAACTCACGAACGGCCTGCACGGCGGTCAGATGATCGTCGTCGCGGCGCGTCCTGCGATGGGTAAGTCGACGCTCGCCCTCGACTTCGCCCGCGCGGCCTCGATCGGTCACGACTACCCGTCGATCTTCTTCTCGCTCGAGATGGGCAAGAGCGAGATCGCGATGCGACTGCTCAGCGCTGAGGGCGCGATCCCGCTGCAGAACATGCGCAAGGGAACGCTCGACCCGCGCGACTGGACGACTGTCGCGTCGACCCGCGGCCGCATCAACGACGCGCCCCTCTACATCGACGACAGCCCCAACATGACGCTGGTCGAGATCCGTGCCAAGTGCCGTCGCCTCAAGCAGCGGGCCGGGCTGCGGATGGTCATCATCGACTACCTGCAGCTGATGACCTCGGGCAAGCGCGTCGAGTCGCGTCAGCAGGAGGTCTCGGAGTTCTCGCGAAGCCTGAAGCTCATCGCCAAGGAGCTGCAGGTGCCGGTCATCGCCCTGTCGCAACTGAACCGTGGTCCTGAGCAGCGTCAGGACAAGAAGCCCGCCATCAGCGACCTGCGTGAGTCCGGCTCGATCGAGCAGGACGCCGACATGGTGATCCTGTTGCACCGCGACTCGGTGTACGACAAGGACGTGCGTCCCGGCGAGGCCGACCTCATCGTCGCCAAGCACCGCAACGGCCCGACGGCGACGATCACCGTCGCCTTCCAGGGTCACTACTCGCGCTTCCACGACATGGCGCCCGGCGGCGACTTCAACTGATGTAGGTGCGTGGTCCGTGCGCTTGCGAAGATCCCGCTCGTGCCGGACGCGGCGAGACACGCGGTGCAACTGGTCGTCGACCCGCCCCGGTAGCCGACCGGCGTCCCCGCGGCCCGTCACCCGACATCGGATACCCGCCGCGCCCCGGCGACGCAACCCTCTGGGGCTACTCGTCTTCGAGCCGATACGTTCGACGTCAGACGTACGAACGCGACGGCGGCCGGGTGGCTTCGCCGTGAGAGGGACGCCGCATGGTCGATATCGGGTATCACGCATCGCACGAGCAGCACACGCCGCGGGAGCTGCTGGCAGCGGTCCGACTGGCCGAGGTCGTCGGCTTCGACGAGGTGATGTGCTCCGACCACCTCGCTCCGTGGACCAGAGCGCAGGGCCAGTCCGGCTTCGCCTGGAGCTGGCTCGGAGCCGCGATGGCGACCACCAGCATCCCGTTCGGCCTCGTGAATGCCCCGGGGCAGCGGTACCACCCCGTGATCGTGGCGCAGGCGATCGGCACCCTCGCGCAGATGTTCCCCGAACGGTTCTGGGTCGCGCTCGGCAGTGGCGAGGCCCTCAACGAGCACGTCACGGGTGACCCATGGCCCGCGAAGCCGGTGCGCCAGCGACGCCTGCGCGAGAGCGTCGACGCGATCAGGGCGCTGCTCGACGGGAAGCGGGTGGACGTCGACGGGCTGGTGCGGATCCACGACGCGCGGGTGTGGACGCGCCCCGAAGAGCCCGTGCCTCTGCTCGGCGCCGCGGTCAGCGCCGACACCGCCGGGTGGATCGCGGACTGGGCGGACGGGCTCATCACGGTGGGGTCGGATGCCGAGCAGACGCGCGAGGTGCTCGACCGCTTCCGCGGGGCCGGGGGCCGGGGAACTGCACGCCTGCAGATCCATCTCAGCCTCGAGGACACGCACGAAGAGGCGCTCGCCGCCGCGCGGGACCAGTGGTCGCAGAGCATGGCGCAGGACGTGAGCACGTGGGATGCCGAGAATCCCGAGGACTTCGAAGCCGCGATCGTGCCGTCGGACGACGCACTCGAGCGCGGGCTGCTCGTCTCGGCATCCGCTCACGACCTCGCCGAGCGGATCGCTGCGATGGCGCAGGGGTTCGACCACATCTACCTGCACCACGTCGGCCGCGACCAGGCCGCGTTCCTGCGGCGGTGCGAGAGCGAACTGCTCCCCGCGCTGCGGAGCGCCCTGTGAGCGGCGCGCGGTTCGACGTCGACGCCTGGAGCGTCGGCATCCACGGTCTCGACCCCGATCGCCTCGCGCACGAGGAATCGGTGTTCGGTCTCTCGAACGGACACCTCGGGTGGCGGGGCAACCTCGACGAGGGCGACCCCCGCGGCCTGGCAGGCAGCTACCTCAACGGCGTCTTCGAGGAGCATCCGATGCCGTACGCCGAGGACGGCTACGGATACCCCGAGGCCGGCCAGAGCGTCATCAACGTCCAGAACGGCCAGATCATCCGGCTCCTCGTCGACGACGAGCCGTTCGACATCCGGCACGGCACGATCACCAGGCACGTGCGGCGGCTCGACCTCCGCGACGGCACCCTCACGAGGGAGTTCGACTGGACGAGTCCCGCCGGTCGGCGGGTGACCGTGCGATCGACGCGCCTCGTCTCGTTCACGCACCGGGCCGTCGCCGCCGTCCGATACGAGGTCGAGGCGATCGACGACGGGGCCGAGATCACGATCGTCTCCGAGGTGCTGGCCAACGAGCCGCTGCCGATCGAGCATGAGGACCCGCGGGTCCAGGAACTGCTCTCCGAGCCGCTCGTCACCGTCACCGCCGACGCGGCGGGCGCGCGCGGCACGCTCGTGCACCGCACTCGGCGCAGCGCTCTCACCGTCGCGGTCGCGATGGACCACCGGACCGACGACTCGGATGCCAGAGCATCCACGGAGGCGGGCGGCGACCTGGCCCGCACGACGATCCGCCGGCGGCTCGGGGCGGGCGAGACGCTCGAGGTCGTCAAGTACGTCGCGCACGAGTGGTCGCCCGATCTCGCCCCGGCGACGCTGCGCGATCGGGCCGAGGCAGCGGCCGATGCGGCGGCGACCGACGGGTGGGCGCAGCTGCTCGACGATCAGCGCCGCACCCTCGACGACTACTGGCGGTGCGCCGACGTCACGGTCGAGGGCGAGCCGCGGCTGCAGCAGGCGATCCGCTTCGCCCTGTTCCAGGTCTTCCAAGCCGCCGCGCGGGCCGAGCTCCGCTCCGTGCCGGGCAAGGGTCTCACCGGGTCGGGGTACGAGGGGCACACCTTCTGGGACTTCGAGGCGTTCGTCCTCCCGGTGCTGACGGCGACCGCGCCGCACGCGGCCGAGCAGGCTCTGCGCTGGCGCCATTCGACGCTCGGGCACGCCCGCGACCGTGCGGCGCTCCTGCACCTCGAAGGCGCGAGCTTCGCATGGCGCACGATCGACGGCCGGGAGAGCTCGGGATACTGGCCGGCGAGCACCGCGGCGTTCCACATCAACGCCGACATCGCGGCGGCCGTGCTGCACTACGTGCGAGCGACGGGCGACACCGACTTCGAACGCGACTACGGGCTCGAGCTCCTCGCCGAGACCGCGCGGCTGTGGGCGTCGCTCGGACACCACGACGCGAAGGGGGCATTCCACATCGACGGCGTCACCGGCCCCGACGAGTACTCGGCGATCATGAACGACAACGTGTTCACCAACCTCATGGCGCAGCTGAACCTCCGCGGAGCGGCCGCGGCGGCGCGGCGGCATCCGGAGAGGGCACGTGGTCTCGGTATCCGCGCGGAGGAGCCCGGGGAGTGGGATGCGATCGCCGACGCGATGCACATCCCGTACGACGAGGAGCGAGGGGTGCACCCGCAGTCCGCCGGATACACCGAGCTCGAGCGGTGGGACTTCGAGGCCACGAGTCCCGACCAGTACCTCCTGCACGACCACTTCCCGTACTTCGACCTGTACCGCAAGCAGGTGCTGAAGCAGGCCGATGTCGTACTCGCCCTGCACTTCGCGCACGAGGCGTTCACCCACGAGCAGAAGGCGCGGGCGTTCGAGTACTACGAGGCGCTCACCGTGCGGGACTCCTCGCTCTCGGCGTCGCCGCAGGCCGTCATCGCCGCGGAGCTGGGCCACCTCGACCTCGCCTACGACTACCTCGCCGAGGTCGCGACGATCGACCTCGACGACGTGCACGGCAACACGCACGAAGGACTCCACATCGCGGCGCTCGCCGGAGCCTGGACGGCGATCGTCGCCGGCTTCGGGGGAATGCGCGACACCGCCGACGGCTTCCGCTTCCGTCCTCGCCTGCCGTCACGACTCACGCGGCTGGGGTTCGGCGTGCGCATCCACGGCGAGACGCTTCGCCTGGACGTCACGCAGACCGAGACGACGTATCGCTACAGCGGCAGCGAGCCGCTCGGCATCCGGCACTTCGATCAGGAGGTCGTGCTCACCGGTGAGGATGTGACCCTGCCGACTCCGCCTGCGGACGACGCGGGGCCGCGGCCCACGCAGCCTCGCGGTCGCGAACCGCGCCCGGCGACCGCGGCGTTCGGTTCGCCGACGGACGCGGACGGCTGATCTCCACGCTCGGGACTCGGGACTCGGGACTCGGCACTCGGAGGCGACGCTCGGAGGAGGCGGGACGCCCCACCACGGGGGAGGCGGCAGAAAGGGCGCCCCGCCGATGCCGTCATATGGGCGGCACCCCAGCTGCCGCTGTCGCGACAGAGCTGTGGGGCAATCGTGACACCGGGGAGCCGGTCCCGCAAGACCTCTCGCGGTCACGGGTGGCGCGGGCTCCCCAGAGCCGCGGACAGCAGCGACGCCGCGCAGCCCCGTGCGGTGACGAACGGGTTCGGGAAGGTGGCCATGCCCACGGTGACGATCGCCCCTTCGTAGAGCAGCATCATCGCCTGCGCGATCGACAGCGGATCGCGGGCGCCGGCGTCTGAGCAGAGCTCGGCGAACAGATCGAGCAGCCACACCTTCTGACGCTGCACCTCGGGCAGCACGAGTCTGCCGTCGCGAGGGTCGCCGATCTCGGCGCGAGCGTTGATCGCGCTGCATCCCTTCGGGCTGTTCTCGTCGGACCACGAGATCGCGGCGTCGAAGACCGCGAGGATGCGGTCGGCACCCGCATCCGGCACGGCGGCCAGGTGCTCGCCGAGGTGCGCCCGCCACCGCGCATCGCGGTGCTGCAGATAGGCGACCACGAGCGCCTCCTTGGATCCGAAGCGGTCGTAGAGGGTCTTCTTCGTGACTCCCGCGAACTCGGCGATGGTGTCGACGCCCACGGCATGGATGCCGCGTTCGTAGAACAGTGACGACGCGGCGTCCAGCACGCGCCGGGCGGCGGGGGTGAGCACGTCGAGGTCGGGAACAGGGTGGGGCATGCAAAAACTATACCCACCTGTATAGTGGCGTCGATGAGTAAACAGATCGGTATAGTACGAGCGTCGGTGACCGTCGCGGCGGCCACCGCATTCGTCGTGACGTGGAGCTCGGGATTCCTCATCCCGGCCATCGCGACGGTCGACGACTCACCGCTCACGCTCCTGGTCTGGCGGTTCGCTCCCCTGGCCGTCGTTCTCATCGGCCTCGTCTGGGTGTCGGGCTCTGCGAGGGGAGCGACGCCGAAGGACATCGGGACGCAGGCTCTGATCGGCCTGTTCGCGCAGTTCGGATACTGCGTCGCGGTCTACGCCGCCATCGCCGCGGGCATAGCCACCGGCACGGTGGCGCTCATCGATGCGGTGCAGCCGCTCGTCGTCGCCGTGCTCGTCGGTCCGCTGCTCGGCCTCAGAGTGCGCGGGATGCAGTGGGCCGGGCTCGCGCTCGGGGCGGTCGGCGTGCTGCTGGTCGTGCGCTCTCAGTTCGGATCCTCCGCGGCATCGCCGATCGCGTACCTTCTCCCGGCGCTCGCGATGGTCTGCCTCATCATCGGAACCTTCATCCAACGGCGCTCACCCGCGCAGACGGGGGTGCTGCTCACCCTCACCATCCATGTGGTCGTGACGTCCGTACTGCTCGTCATCGTCGCCGCCGTCACCGGATCCCTCGCGCCGCCCGCATCGCCGTCGTTCTGGCTCGCGGTGGTGCTCACCGCACTGTTCCCGACCCTCGCCGCCTACGGCCTGTACTGGTGGCTCCTGCGCAGGGTGGGCATCACGGTGCTCAATGCGCTGCTGTTCCTGATCGCACCGACCACGGCGCTGGGCGGCGGCATCCTGCTCGGCGAGACGCTCACCGCCGTCACGATCGCCGGCTTCGTCCTCTGCGGCGTCGGCGTCGCGGCGGTGCTGGTCGGTGAGACGAAGAACGGTGAGATGAAGAACGGTGAGACGACGAACGGCCGGTCGGAGGCGAGCGGCCCAGCGACGAAAGATGGGCCGGATGCCGCGGAGCGGTCCGGCGTCGAGGTCTGATCGTCCTTACAGGACGATATCGGCCGGTGAAGTGAGAGACCGCCAGGCGCTGTCTCGCGCCGCCCGGCGACGAAGAACGTCGGCGTCGGCGAGCGGGCCGACATCGACTCCGCTCAGGGCGGCGATCTCGTCGATCGGCACCTGGAAGGTGCGGAAGGTGCCGAGGGGCGGCGCGGCGAGCACTCCGTTCTCGGTGTCGACGAGCTCCGACTGGTCGAGCACGAACCCGGCCGCAGCGGCGCCGTCGGGCCCGTGCCACGCGGCGATCTTCCAGAACCGCAGCGGGATGCGGATCCCGCGGTACGGCGGGTCCTCGTCGCCGAGCACGGGCGCGGTGAACACCGAGAGACGCTGGTCCGTGGTCTCGGCGTAGGCGAGCACGTGGTCCTCCAGGCCCAGCCACAGCTCCTTGGACTGATTGAACCCCGCGGCCTGCGGGGCGGCGTTCGTGTAGAAGAAGGTCGCCGCCATGGCGTCGCGCGCCTCGTCTGCACTGCCCCAGCCCGGGTCGCGGCGCCGCACGAGATGCCCGCGGTCGAGGTCGTTGCGGGCGTAGACCTCAGGACCGGTCTGCTCAGTGGCATCCGCCCTCGAATCGAGACGCCACTCGCCGACGCGCGGCAGATCTCGCAGCGACCCGCCGTCGATGTTGACCGCGGTGACGGCGGCGAGTCTGCGCTCGGTGTCGAGGAGCACCGAGAAGCGGGGGTAGGTCAGCTCGCGCGTCTGCCGCGCGGGCCGGGGAGAGGGAATCGTGTCGGGAGGAAGTCGAGGTCGTAGCCGTCCGCCATGGCACCATCGTGCCCCATGCCTCCGACAGAGCGAACGACACTCGGCTCGGGAGACGGAACGCGGCGAGGGACTCGGGGTCCGCTCGCCGCGCTTCGTCTCTGTCGTGGTGCGGGGGCTCAGGGAGTGGGCATTCCGCCGTTCACGTTGAGCGTCTCACCGGCGACGTAGCTCGACTCCGCCGACGCCAGGAAGACGTACGCGGGCGCGAGCTCGGCCGGCTGACCCATGCGTCCGAGCGGGGTGTCCTCGCCGAACTGGTCGATCTTCTCCTGCGGCTGGCCGTCGCTCGGCTGCAGCGGGGTCCAGATGGGGCCGGGCGCGACTGCATTCACGCGGATGCCCTTCGGGGCGAGCTGCTGCGCGAGGCCCTTGGTGAAGGCGTTGATCGTCGCCTTGGTCGACGCGTAGTCGACGAGGATGTCGGACGGCGAGTAGGCCTGGATCGACGTCGTGTTGATGATCGTCGAGCCGGGCGTCAGGTGCGGGAGCGCCGCCTTCGTGATCCAGAACATCGCGTAGACGTTGGTCTTGAAGGTGTCGTCGAACTGCTCGTCGGTGATGTCGGTCAGCGACTCCTGGAAGATCTGCTTGCCACCGTTGTTGACGAGGATGTCGAGCCCGCCGAGAGCGCCGACCGCCTCGGAGACGAGCGTGCGGCAGTACTCGGGGTCCCGAAGGTCGCCCGGGATCTGCGCGACGGTCGCGCCGGCCTCACGAAGGATGCCGGCGATGCGCGCCGCGTCCTCCTCCTCCTCGGGGAGGTAGGAGATCGCGACGTCCGCGCCCTCGCGGGCGAAGGCGATCGCGGTGGCCGCGCCGATGCCGGAGTCGCCTCCGGTGATGAGGGCCTTGCGTCCCTTCAGGCGGTCGGTGCCGCGGTACGACTCCTCGCCCAGGTCGGCCTTCGGGGTGAGGTCGGCGTCGAGACCGGGCTCGGGCATGTGCTGCTTCTCGGGCTCGATGTCGGAGTAGAGCTCGGCGGGGTTGACGAAGGTGTACTGGTCACGAGACATGGTGTGTCCTCTCCTTGTTTTCCGTTGGGTCTTTCAGGTCTGGGGTCGTAGAAGGGGTCGAGCGGGTCATCGATCGGCGAGCTTCTCGGCGGGCACGACGTCGCGGATCGTCATCGCCGCGGTGAGGAAGGCGAGGTGACTGAGCGCCTGAGGCGTGTTGCCCCACGCGGACCCGTCGCCGGCGTCGATCATCTCGGCGTAGACCCCGACGTCGTTCGCGTGGCGGATGAGCTTCTCCATGCGCTCCACCGCCTCGTCGTGACGGCCCACGCAGGCGAGCGCCTCGACCACCCAGAACGCGCACGCCACGAAGGTCTTCTCCTCCGAGCACACCCCGCTGTAGCGGTAGAGCAGGGAGTTCTCGCCGAGCTCGACGGTCAGCGCGTCGATCGTCGACGACATGCGCTCGCCGCGGTCGAAACCGCTCGGCGCGTGCAGCAGCACCGAGGCGTCGAGCTTCTCGCTGCCCGGGTAGAAGACGTACGCGTTGCGGCAGTCCGACCAGCAGTGCTCCTCGATCCACGTGCGGATGCGGTCGCGCTCTGCCCGCCATCTCTCGGCGCTGCCCGGGATCGCGCCGGACTCGGCCAGCGCCACCGCGTCTTCGAGCGCCTTCCAGCAGCCCATCTTCGACGAGGTGTAGTGCCGCTGCTCGGGAAGCTCCCACATGCCGGAGTCGGGATTGCGCCAGAGGTCGCAGGTGCGGTCGGCGATGCCGGCGAGCATCCGCGAGGTCGCGACGTCGAGCACGTTGCCCGCGTCGACGTAGGTGCGGCAGATCGCGATCAGGTCGCCGTACACGCCGAGCTGCAGCTGATCGCCCGCCGGGTTGCCGGTGACGACGGGGCCGATGCCGCGCCAGCCCGGGACGTCGTACTCGCGGGGCTCCGGGACCAGCTCGCCGTCGAGCGCATACATCACGTGCAGCTCCGAGCCGTGCCGACGAATCGTGCGCAGCAGCCAGGAGAGCGCGGCATGGGTCTCCTCCCGCAGCCCGAACCGCACGAGCGCATGGGTCGTGTACGCGAGATCGCGCACCCACGCGTGGCGGTAGTCCCAGTTCTTGCCGCCGTGAGGATCCTCCGGAAGAGACGTCGTCGCGGCGGCGGCGATCGCGCCGGACGGGCTGTGGATCAGCAGCTTCAGCACCAGCGCGTTGCGTTGCACGTGGTCCTTCCACGGCCCGTCGTACGAGAAGACGGACGACCAGTGCTGCCAGTTCTCGATCGTGCGGTCGATGCTGTCGTCGACGTTGTGCGGGTCGGGCAGGTGCAGCGGCTCGTCGTGCGTGGCGACGAGGCCGAGCAGGTGGCGCGAGCCGGCTGATGTCGAGAAGGAGCCCTCGAGCTGCGGTCCGTCGTACGAGTCCGGGTCGGACGCGGACGGGCCGTGCTCGAACCCGAAGACTGCGAGGTTCGTGGCGCCGCTGCGGATGATGTCCGCGTGCGGGGTGTGCTCGATCCAGGGCGCGGCGGTCTGCAGAGACGACCCCGGAAGCACCCGCCAGCGCATCGCGACGGTGCCCTCGACGCCTTCGACGCGACGGGCGAGCTCGGCCCACGGCAGACGCCCGGCGACCCCCGACACCATCGCGTCGGTCATGCGCACGATGCCGGCATCCGTGGTGAACGTCGTCTCGAGCACGTTCGTCTCCGGCACGTAGCGGCGCGTCGAGCGGAAGTCGCCGTCGGGCCGGAGTTCGATGCATCCGCCGGTGTGCTCGTCGAGCAGTCGCGCGAACACGGGCACATCCGCGACGCCCGGCAGCGGCAGCCAGTCGATCCGCCCGTCGCGGCCGATGAGCGCGACCGTGCGGCCGTCGCCGATGGGCGCATAGTCCGCGATCGGACGACCGGAGGGGTGGGCTGACATGTCCTCATCGTCTGTCGCCCGACGGATCGCGGCTACGGCCTTGCGTCTGCGGGATACGGTCGCTAGGAGCCCTGGACCGATGGGATGCCCGGGAGTAGCCTCGCCGCATGGGCCGCCTCATCTACTCCATGATCACGTCGGTCGACGGCTACGTCAGCGGCCCGGACGGCGGGTTCGACTGGGCGCTCGACTCGCAGCTGCACGACTTCATCACCACCCAGTTCGCCGACGTGGGCACGTACCTCTATGGGCGCCGCATGTACGAGACGATGGTCTACTGGGAGACCGCGCACCTCGAGCCCGATCAGGAGCAGGCGGGCATCGACTACGCGAAGGTCTGGCAGGCGGCCGAGAAGGTCGTGTTCTCGAGAACCCTCGCCGAGGTGTCGAGCGAGCGGACGCGCATCGAGCGCGAGTTCGACCCGGCGACGATCGAGAGGTGGAAGGCGGAGTCCGATCGCGACTTCACGGTCGACGGGCCGACTCTCGCGGCAGAGGCGATGCGCGCGGGGCTGGTCGACGAGTTCGGTCTGTTCATCGGTCCCGGTGTCGCCGGCGGCGGCAGGCGCTTCTTTCCCGATGGCGTGAGCGTCGAGCTCGAGCTCGCCGAGGATCGGCGCTTCGACAGCGGCGTGATGTTCCTCCGCTACGAGGTCGTCAGACGCTGACGGTCGGGCTCACGGGCGGACGCGCACCGTGCGTCCCTCGAACGTGACGAGGTCACCGTCGTGCAACTGGCGACCGCGTCGGCGGTCGACCTCGCCGTTGACCTTCACGAAGCCGTCGATCACGACCTCCTTGGCGTCGCCACCCGAGTCGAGGAGCCCCGAGTACTTCAGGAACTGCCCGAGACGGATCATGTCGCCGCCGATGGAGACCTCGTCCGGATCAGAGTTCGTCATGCCTGAAATGGTATCCGGCGTCGACCGCGACACCGACGTCAGGAGCGGGCAAGGGCGGTGTTGACGGCGGATGCCGAGTACTCCCGCTCCACGACCATCGCGGCGAGCCCGACGACGGTCGCCCGTTCGCCGAGCGTGGACTGGCTGATGCTGAGGTGCCGGGTGGCACGGGGGAGCGAGCGCGGATACAGGGTCTCGCGCACCCCGGCGAGCAGAGGGGGCGACGCGAGCATCCCGCCGAGCACGACCTCGGAGGGGTTGAGGAGGGACACCACGGTGGCGACCACCTCGCCGATCACCCGCCCGGCCTCCTGCGCCAGGCGCGCGGCATCCGGATCGCCCTCGGTCAGGTAGGCGCCGACGTCGGAGGCGGAGGCTGCGGGCTTGCCCAGTTCGGTGAGCGCGCGGGCGACGGCCCGGCCGGACGCCACCGCCGCGAGGCATCCGTGCGCCCCGCACTGGCAGAGGAGGTCGCCGTGGCCGGCGATCTTCACGTGGCCGATGTCGCCGGCGCCGCCGTCGGCTCCGCGGTAGACCCGCCCGCCGAGGACGATCCCGGTGCCGATGCCGGACGACACCTTGAGGAAGCACAGCGAGCGGGAATCGGGATGCGCGGCGCGCTGCTCGCCGAGAGCGGCCGCATCGGCGTCGTTCGAGACGAGCACGGGCACGCCGAGTGCATCGCCCAGGTGCTCGGGGATGGGGTAGGCGTCCCACCCCGGCATGATCGGCGGCTGGCTGGGCCGCTGGGTGTCGGGGTCGACCGGACCGGGGATGCTGAGCGCGATCGCGGCGACATCGCCGCGGTCGATCCCCGCGCGCGCGAGCAGGTGTCTGGCGTGCTCGGCGATCGCGTTGAGCGTGACGTCGGGGCCGTCGGCGACGGCGACCTCGATGGGCTCCTCGACCGTCACCTGACCTGCGAGGTCGGTGAGCGCCACCGTGGTGTGGGTCGTGTCGACGTTCGCGGCGATCACGTGCGCGTGCGCGGTGTTGAACTCGAGGCGCCGCGACGGGCGTCCGGCGGAGACGCGCTCCGTGCCCGATTCGACGATGAGACCTGCCTCGAGCAGGGCGTCGATGCGCGTGGCGACCGTCATGCGCGACATGCCCGTGACCTCCAGCACGTCGCCGCGGGTCGACGCCCTGCGCTCGCGAATGAGGTCGAGCACCTCTCCTGGACCAGACATCCGCGCCTCCCTGCGATCGGTTTCAGCATAATGCTTGACAGCTAGGCGACTTATGTCTAGCTTTTAGTCGTAATAGCGGTCGGCCCGACGGCTCAGCCCTGTAGTTCCAGCGCAAGGAGGCGCATTGTGAAGACCCGTGCGACAGCAGCAGCGATGGCCGTGGTGGGCCTGACCGCGATCGCCCTCACCGGATGCACCAGCTCCGGGGACGACGACGCAGGAGATTCCGGCATCACGTTCTGGGTGCAGGAGGACCTGCCCGACCGCGTCGCCGCCACCGAGGACATCGTCGATGCGTTCACCGAGGAGACGGGCATCGAGGTCGAGGTGGTGTCGGTCGCCGAAGACCAGTTCGCCCAGCTCATCACGTCGTCGGCCGCGGCCGGCGACCTCCCCGACGTGATCGGCGGCATCTCGCTGCCGCAGGTGCGCACCCTGTCGGCCAACGAGTTCGTCGACACAGACGCCGTCGCCGCCACGATCGAGGCCCTCGACCCGTCGACCTTCTCGGAGAACGCCCTCACCCTGACCTCCGACGGCGACACCGCGCTCGCCGTGCCGAGCGAGTCGTGGACGCAGATGCTCCTGTACCGCACCGACCTGTTCGAGGCGGCAGGGCTCGACGCCCCAGACTCCTACGACGCGATCCTCGAGGCGGCGCAGGCCCTGGATACGCCGGACATGGCCGGATTCGTCGGTGCGACGGCACCGGGCGACGCGTTCACCGAGCAGACCTTCGAGCAGATCGCGCTCGGCAACGGCTGCGAACTCGTGAACGAGGACGGCGAGGTGGAGCTCGACTCCGACGCCTGCGTCAGCGCCTTCGAGTTCTACGGCGACCTCACCGAGAACTACTCGGTGCCCGGCGCACAGGACGTCGACACGACCCGCGCGACGTACTTCGCCGGTGACGCCGCGATGTTCATCTGGTCGAGCTTCGTGCTCGACGAACTCGCCGGTTTGCGCGAGGACGCGAAGCCGTCGTGCCCCGAGTGCGTCGCGGATCCCGCCTTCCTCGCCCAGAACACCGGGGTCGTCACGTCGATCGCCGGACCGGATGCCGATGCGCCGGCGCAGTTCGGCGAGATCACCTCGTGGACGATCACCGAGGGAGCGGACGCCGAGGCCTCGCAGTCCTTCATCGAGTACATGATGGGCGACGGCTATGAGCCGTGGATCGCGATCGCACCCGAGGGCAAGGTCCCGGTGCGCACCGGGACGGCGGACGAGCCCACCCTCTACTCCGACCTCTGGGCCACCCTGCCCGCCGGCGTCGACACCAAGGCGCCGCTCTCGGACTTCTACGCCCCCGAGGTGCTCGAGGCCGTGGCCGCGGGTCCGCAGGACCTCGCCCGCTGGGGCATCACCCAGGGACAGGGCGACCTGCTGGGCGCACTCCAGGGCGAGCTCCCGGTGGCCACCGCCGTCAGCGACGTGGCGCAGGGCGGAGACCCGGCCGCCGCGGCATCGACCGCCGCCGAGGCGGTGCGTTCGATCGGCGAGTCGCTCCAGTGAGCAGAGTCGCAGAGGGAGCCGGGATCGGGGCAGGCCGCCCCGATCCCGGCAGCCCCCCTCGGTCCCCGGCGACGACGGGCCGCGCTCGCCGCAGCTCCCGGCACAGCCGCGATCAGAACCGCGCGGGGCTGCTGCTCATCTCGCCCACGTTCATCATCATCCTCGTGGCGGTGGTGCTGCCGATCATCTGGGCGATCTCCCTCGCCTTCCAGGACGTCAGGCTCATCAACATCCGCGGCACCGGGATCATCGGCGAGTACACGCTCGACAACTTCGTCGACGTGCTCACCTCGCCCGGCTTCTTCACCGCACTGTGGACGACCATCGTCTACTCCGTCTGCGGCACGGCCCTCGCCATCGGCGTCGGTCTCGTCGCGGCCCTCGCGCTGCGCAGACCGTTCCGCGGACGCGGCCTGATCAGGGCCTCGCTGCTGCTGCCGTACGTCGCGCCCGTCGTGGCGGCGACGTTCGTGTGGTCGACCATGCTCAACCCCCAGTTCGGCATCGTCAACTGGTTCGGCACGACCGTTCTCGGCTGGGAGGAGCCGATCGCCTTCCTCTCGGACCGCGCCCTACCCGTGAGCATCTTCGGGTGGCAGGTCGAGCTGCCCATGGCGCTGATCACCGTCATCCTGTTCGAGGGCTGGCGCTCCTTCCCCTTCGCCTTCCTCTTCCTGACGGCACGGCTCGAGGCGGTGCCCGGGGTGCTCGACGAGGCCGCGATGGTCGACGGAGCGACGCCCACCCAGCGCTTCCGTCACATCCTGCTGCCGCAGCTGCTGCCGACGATCGCGGTGCTGTGCGTGCTGCGGTTCATCTGGACCTTCAACAACTTCGACGACATCTACCTGCTCACCGGTGGCGGGGCGGGCACCGAGGTCGTCTCGGTGCGCGTCTTCGACCTCCTCACGGCGCGCGGCGACATCGGCGGCGCCGCCGCCCAGGCCCTGGTGCTCGCCGCCATCCTCGCCGTCCTCGTCGGCGTCTATCTGAAGTTCTTCGGCCGTCAGGAGGAGCAGGCATGAGCGCGACCACGGATGCGACCCGCTCGACGACACGGCAGCGCGGCGGATTCGACAGGGATCGCTTCGAGAACGGGCTGTTCCGGGTCCTCCGGCCGGTGGTCATCGTGCTCCTGGTGCTCGTCGCGGTCGTGCCGTTCTACTACATGGTCCTGATGAGCTTCCGCTCGCTCGACTCGCTGCTGCAGAATCCCGGGGCGCTGTGGATCTCGATCGAGGAGCTCGACCTGTCGACCTACCTCGACGTGCTCGCGCCCGTGGATGCCGGTGGCCAGGGTTTCATCGTCTTCATGCGCAACTCGCTCCTGGTGGCGCTCGCGACGGTGGCTCTGACCCTGCTGGTGTCCATCCCCGGGTCGTACGCGGTCAGCCGGCTCGAGTTCTTCGGCCGTCGCCAGGTCTCGGCTCTGTTCCTCGCCGTCTACTTCTTCCCGGCGATCCTGCTGGCGGTTCCGCTCTTCGTCTTCTTCACGCAGATCGGATTGCGCGGCTCGCTCGTGGGGCTTCTGCTCGTGTACGTGTCGCAGGTCGCCGCGGTGTCGATCTACACGCTCCGCAACTACTTCGCCACGATCCCCGTCTCGCTCGAAGAGGCGGCGGCGCTCGACGGATGCAGCAGATTCCAGACCATGCGCCGAATCAGCATCCCCCTCGCGATGCCGGCGATCGTGTCGAACGGCCTGTTCATCTTCATGATCGCGTGGAACGAGTTCCTCTTCGCGCTGCTCTTCCTGGTCGAGAAGCGGGACTCCTGGACGGTGTCGCTGGGCCTGTCGCAGCTCTCGGGGAGCATCGAGGTGCCCACCACCGTGCTCATGGCCGGATCCGTCATCCTGACCCTTCCCATCATCGCGCTCTTCTTCGCCTCGGAGCGGCTCCTCGTCGGGGGCCTCACCGCCGGGGCGGAGAAGGGCTGAGACCCCCATCCGCTGGAAAGCAGGCACCCCCATGCCCCACGTCGTGCAGTTCTCCGCCGTCCGCGAGGTCGAGCTGGTCGAGATCGAGGAGCAGCCGCTGACGCCGGGCGGCGTCCGCATCGCGACCTGGTACTCGGGGATCTCCGCCGGCACCGAGCTCACCGCGTACCGCGGCACGAACCCCTATCTCACCTCGACGTGGGATGCGGAGCGGCGACTGTTCCTCCCGGGGGAGCCGAGCTTCGGCTACCCGGTGAGCGGCTGGGGGTACTCCGAGGTCGGACAGGTCGTCGAGGTCGCGGACGACGTGACGGGCGTGCGGGTCGGCGACGTCGTGCACGGCATCTGGGGGCACCGCAGCGACGCGGTGGTGCCCGCGTCGCAGGTGTCGGGCAGAGTCGTCCCCGAGGGCACCGACCCCGTGCTGGGCACCTTCGCTCGGGTCGGTGCGATCGCGCTGAACGCCGTGCTGGCCGCGGACGTGCGCCTCGGCGAGCAGGTCGCGGTGTTCGGGCAGGGCGTCATCGGTCTGCTCGCGACCCGCCTCGCCTCACTCGCCGGCGGCAGGGTGATCGCGGTCGACACCCTGCGGTCGCGGCTCGCGACGGCCACGGCGTTCGGCGCCGTGCACGTCGTCGACGCGCTCCGTGAGGGCGGGGCCGGCGCGCTGATCCGCGAGCTGACGGGAGGCGGGGCAGACAGCGCCATCGAGCTCTCCGGCACCGATCGTGCGCTGCACGAGGCGGTCCGCTGCGTCGTGACGGAAGGTCTCGTCGCGGCATCCGGCTTCTACCAGGGCGGAGCCGCGAACCTGCGTCTCGGCGAGGAGTTCCACCACAACCGGGTGCGCATCGTCGCGAGCCAGATCTCCGGCGTGCCGGTGTCGCTCGGCGGCCGCTGGGACCAGGCGCGACTCGTGCGCACCGTCATGGGGCTGATCTTCGCGGGCGACGTCGACGCGGGGGCGCTGGTGTCCGACGTGGTGCCCGCGGCGGACGTCGCGTCGGTGTTCGCGCGACTGGATGCCGGTGATCCGGAGATCCTGCAGGCCGTGCTCCGGTTCGACGCGGCGCCGGAGCGCGCGCGGTGATCGACGCCCTCTCCGCCCGCCCGCGCTTCCCTGCCGCGCCCCTCGGGGTCGGCCTCGTCGGAGCCGGCGGCATCGCCCGCTCCGCGCACCTGCCCGCCTACCGCGCGTGGGGCGTCCCGGTCGTCGCAGTCGCCTCCCGACGCCGAGCGGATGCGGCGGCACTCGCCGCCGACTTCGGAATCGACACCGTGCACGACTCGGTCGCCGAGCTCCTCGCCGACCCGCGCGTCGAGATCGTCGACCTCGCGACCGGACCCACCGGCAGGGTGGACCTCATCGAGGCGGCCGTCGCGGCGGGCACGCACGTGCTGGCGCAGAAGCCGCTCATCAGCCACGAATCCGAGCTGCCGCGTCTCCTCCGCGTGCTCGACGAGGCGCGCGAGCGCGGCATCCGCGTCGCGGTCAATCAGAACGCGCGGTGGGCTCCGGCCTGGCGGCTGGCGACGCTGCTGATCAGGGACGGACGCATCGGCGAGGTCGTCGGCGTCACCCACCTGCACGACAAGCCCCTGCCGCCGCTGGCGGGGACCCCGTTCGACGACGTGCCGCACATGCTTCTGAACGACTACCTCGTGCACTGGGTCGACATCACGCGATGCTGGCTCGAGGGCGGGCGGGTCGACGCTGTCGCCGCCTCCGACCACCGGGTGCCGCGTCAGCCCGCCGACGCCCGCAACCCCTGGGGAGCGGACATCCGGATCGAGACCTCCACCGGCGCCGGCGCGTCCATCCGCATCGTCGGCAGCGCCCGCACGCGGGGCGGAGGGTGCCCGTTCTGGATCCACGGCACCGAGGGGACCCTGCGGGGCAGCATCCTGCTCGGGTCCGACCGCCTCCAGCTCGACGGACCCGAGGGCACCGAGGACTTCGCGCTCGAAGGGCAGTGGTTCACCGACGGCTTCGCCGGAGCGATGGGCGAGCTGCAGACCGCGATCGCGGAGCGGAGAGAGCCCGAGAACTCGGCCGAGCACGTGCTGGCGTCGGTGCGGACGACCTTCGCCGCCGTCCGATCCGCCGAACTCGGAGGCGTGCCGGTGCATCCGGAGGACCTCGAACTGACGAGAGCCCTGCAGGGGCGGAACGGGGCAGCATGAGCATCCTGAGTGAGATCGCCGTCGGGCCGAAGGCCCGCATATACGCCGAGGGATGGCAGAGCTGGAGCCCGACGACCTGGTACTCGCGCGACGACGCGGTCCTGCGCCCGGAGGAGCCCTGGCAGCATGCGATGCGCTTCCGGCCGGGGACGGAGATCGCCGCGGATGCCGTGCAGGGCGAGGGGCTTCTCGTGGTGGACCCCGGCGACGGGGCGCCGGCGCACGTCTTCGGAGCTCGGGACGTGGGGTCGACCGTACCCACGATCCGCGCCGCCTGGCACGACGACCGCGTGACCGTCGACACCGACGACGGGTCGGCCTCCGCCGTCACGACGTGGTCGGTCGACGCCGCAGCCGGCGGAGCGGATGCCGGGGCCACCGGGTCCGCCGCGCTCGCATCGTTCGGCGAGCGCTTCGGTGCGGCGGCCGGCGCGCGCACCGGTGCGCCCTCGCCGCGCGTCTGGTGCACCTGGTACCAGTACTTCGAAGAGGTGACCTCCGCCGACGTCGTCGAGAACGTGCGCGCGATCGACGACCGCGGCCTCGACATCGACGTCGTGCAGATCGACGACGGGTGGAGCCTCGGCACGGGGGAGTGGACGGCGGCGAACCCCCGCTTCGGCTCACTGCCCGACGCCGTCGCCGCGATCCGCGACTCCGGGCGGCGGGCGGGCATCTGGGCCGCCCCGTTCTCGGTCGGCGCGACGTCGACCGTCGCCCGCGAACATCCCGACTGGGTGCTGGGCGACGCCGGACGCAACTGGGGCGACGACCTCCGCGGCCTCGACCTCACGCATCCGGGTGTGCGCGACTACCTGACCCGCGTCTTCAGCGGCATCCGCGACCTCGGCATCGACTACGTGAAGCTCGACTTCCTCTACGCCGGCGCGATCCCGGGCGCGCGGTGGGATGCCGATGCGACGCCGATCTCGGCGTACCGCTCGGGACTCGAGCTCATCAGGGAGGTGCTCGGCGACGAGGCATTCCTGCTCGGCTGCGGTGCGCCGATCCTGCCGAGCGTCGGCCTCGTCGACGCCATGCGGGTGTCCGGCGACACGTTCCACGAGGGCGGAGAGGACGGATCCCAGGGACTCCGCGGACGCATGTCCCTGGAGGCGAGGGCGTGGCAGCACGACCGCTTCTGGATCGACGATCCCGACTGCCTCGTCGCGCGCCCCGAGTTCGCGCTCCGCGAGGAGTGGGCCGAGGTCGTGCTCGCGGCCCCCGGCATCCGCGGATTCTCCGACCGGATCGACGGGCTCGACGACCGAGGCCTCGACCTGGTCCGCGAGCTTCTGAAGGAGACGAACGCATGACCGACGTCCGACGACTCGCCCCCGCGCACGGTCTGGCCCACAGGCTGGAGCCCCTCGTACGGCAGCTGTATCCGGATGCGGTCGACGAGGTCGTCGACGCGCTGCTCGGGCTGGCCGAGGCCTGGAGGGAACGGCTCGGCCCGACACGGCAGCCGCGCCCCGACGAGCGCACCGCCTACCTGATCACCTACGGCGACTCCTTCCGCCGTGCGGGGGAGACGCCCCTGCACACGCTCGCCGGAGTGCTGAGCGAGCACATCGGCGACGCCATCAGCGACGTGCACCTGCTGCCGATCTATCCGTGGACCTCCGACGACGGCTTCGGGGTCGTCGACCACCGTGAGGTGAACCCGGGCCTCGGCACCTGGGACGACGTCGCCGATCTGGGGGAGCAGTACGCACTCGCCCTCGACTTCGTCGCGAATCATGTCTCGAGCTCCTCGCCCTGGTTCCAGGCGTGGCTCGCACGCGACCCGCGGTACGCCGGGTACTTCCTCGATCCGTCGGCGGACTTCGACGTGTCGCAGGTCGTGCGTCCGCGGACCACGCCGCTCGTGCACGAGTACGCCCGGCCGGACGGCACCGTGGCGCGGGCCTGGACGACCTTCGGCGCCGATCAGGTCGACATCGACCCGAGCACGCCGGCCGTGCTGCTCGATCTGACCGACATCCTCCTCGGCTACCTCGCGCGCGGTGCCACGACGGTGCGCCTCGACGCGATCGGCTACCTCTGGAAGCAGTCGGGCACCAGCTGCATCCACCTCCCGCAGACGCACGCCGTCATCCGGCTCTGGCGCATCCTCGTCGACGAGCTCGCACCGGGAACCCTGCTGCTCACCGAGACGAACGTCCCCCACGCCGACAACATCACCTACTTCGGCGACGGAGACGACGAGGCGCACATGGTGTACCAGTTCGCACTCCCGCCACTCGTGCTGCATTCGTTCGTGACCGGTGACGCGACGGCGCTCGCCGCGTGGGCGGCCGGGGTGGGTGCCGTCAGCGAGACGGCCACGTGGTTCAACTTCCTCGCGAGCCACGACGGCATCGGGCTTCGTCCGACCGAGGGCCTGCTGACGGATGCCGATCGCGACCGCCTCGTCGAGCGGACCCTCGCCCGCGGCGGCCGGGTGTCGATGGCGAAGCGTCCGGACGGGAGCGAGGGCGTGTACGAGCTGAACACGAACTTCCTCGACGCTCTTGTCGACCCGGCCGACGCGGACCCCGATTCGTCGGCGGTGCAGCGGGGGCTCGCGGCGCACGCGATCCTGCTGTCGCTGATCGGCGTCCCTGCGATCTACCTGCATTCGCTGTTCGGGTCGGAGCAGGACCACGACGGGGTGCAGGAGACCAACATCGCCCGGCGCATCAACCGCGAGGTGCTCGATGCCGACGAGCTCAGGGAGGCGCTGCGGGTCGAGGGCCGTCGGTCGGGGATGCTGCGGGGCATTCGCGAGATGCTCGCCGTGCGGCGAGAGACCGAAAGCTTCTCGCCGTTCGCGACCCAGTCCGTCGACCATGTCGACGACCGGGTCCTGATCGTGCGGCGTGCGGCGGGGACCCCGGACGAGGTCGTCGCAGTAATCAACGTGAGCGCCGAGTCCGTCGCGGTGCCCTCGCTGCGAGGGCGGGATCTGCTCTCCGGAGAGACCTCCGAGGGTCTGACCCTCCCGCCGTTCGGCTACGTCTGGCTCGTGCCGGAGGGCTGACCGCGCTGATGCGGCGGGAGGAGAGGGTCGGGCCCTCTCCTCCCGCCGCTGAACGACTCGCGCGGATCAGTCGTCGCTGTCGGTGCCGATCACGGCGAAGTCGGCGCTGAAGTCGATGTCGATCGACCGGTTGTCGCTCGTGAGCACCGACGCGTCGTAGGGGCTCGACGTGTCGTCGTCGACATCGAGGTCGGTGATCATGCCGTCGGCTTCGGCCAGGGCGGCGTCGACGAGTGCGCGGATGGTGTCGTCGTCGAGAGTGAGCGCGGGAGCGCTGTCGTCGTCGGACTCGGTGGAGATCACGGTCGCGGCGAGCTCGGAATCCACCCGCACCTCGCTCTCCGCACCCGAGGCTGAGGCCAGCTGCACCTCCCAGGTGCCGTCGCGCTTCGCGTCGATCGAGGTCACGTCGCCCTCCGCGGCGCCGCGCGCAGCATCCGCGATGGCGATGATCTCGTCGGCGGAGTCGGTGCCGATCCCCGAGACCGGTCCGCCGCCCCGAGGAGCGTCCTGACGGTCGTCGTCGCCGTCACGGTCGTCGCCCCGCTGGCCGTCGCTGTCGTCGTCCTGGCGCGGGCCGTCCGACATCGACGGGCGGTCGTCGTCGTCGCCGAACTCGTCGCCGATCGCCGCGCCGACGGCCACGCCGCCTCCGGCCAGGACCAGGGCCGCCGCGATGCCGCCGCCGATGAGGAGGCCGCGCTTGCGTCCACGCCTGCCACGAGCGGCCGGCGTCGTGTCGGCTGCCGCTGCGGGCGCGGATGACGCGGTGGTCGCGTCGGAGTGCACCGGCGCGACGGGCACGGTTTCGGCGTCGGGTCCTGATGCCGGTGTCGCTGCGGGGGGAGCGGGCGGTGCCGGCGGGGTGGGGTTCGCGGGCGTCTGGTCGGGAGTCGGGATGGTGCCGTCGGTGGGGTTCTTGTCGTTCATGCCTCGATGGTCTCCCGCGGGTGCTGAAGCCACCCTGAAACGTCCTGAAGACGCCTTCAGGAAAGCGGTCAGTCCGACAACGGGAGCGTCACCACGAAGCGGGCGCCGCCCCATCGCGAGTCGTCGACCGACACGGTGCCGCCGCTCGCGGCCGCGATGCCGCGGACGATGGCGAGTCCGAGACCGCTGCCGCCGGCGTCCCGGCTCCGAGCCTCGTCGAGCCGGACGAATCGCTCGAAGATGCGGTCGTGCTCGTCTGGCGGAACGCCGGCGCCGTCGTCCTCGACGGTCAGGAACACGTGCCCGTCGACCGGGGTGACCCCGATCGCGACGTGCGCCGCGCGGTGGCGCGCGGCGTTGTCGGCGAGGTTGCGCACCAGCTGGCCGAGCAGACGCGGATCGCCCTCGACGCGGGCGGCGCGGATTGCGGAGCCGTCGACCTCGACACCGGCGGCGCGCAGCCGGCGGACCTCACCCAGCGCGATGTCGTCGAGATCGACCGCTTCGTGGTGCACACCCCCGCCCTCGTCCAGCCGCGCGAGCAGCAGCAGTGATTCGACGATGCCCTGCAGTCGGAGTCCCTCGTCCGACACGACCTCGGCGAGCTCGCCGATGCTCGTCGTCCCCGGGTGCGCCTGCGCGAGCTCGGCATGCTGACGGATCGTGGCCAGCGGCGAGCGCAGCTCGTGCGACGCATCCGACACGAATCGGCGCTGTGCCGTCGCTGCGGCGTCGAGCCGGTCGAGCATCCTGTTCATCGTGGCCGCGAGGGCGGCGATCTCGTCGGCCGACGGCGGCACCTCGACGCGCCGATCGAGGTGCTCGGCGGTGATGCCGTCGACCTCCTGGCGGATGCGGGTCACCGGCTTCAGCGCCCGGCCGACCACGAGCCAGGTCGTGATCGCGACGAGCACCAGCAGCAGCGGCACGGCGACGGCGAGCAGCACGGCGACGGTCGAGAGCGTCTCGGCGTCGTCCTCGACCGAGACGGCGAGCACGAGCGTCCGGTCGCCCTCGATGTCCTCCGAGACGACGAGCATGGGTTCGCCGCCGATGGTGAGCGTCCGCGAATCGCCGTCGACGGGCAGTGCGGTCGCACCGAGTTCGTCCCGTGCATCCTCGCTGGCCGCGCGCACCGATCCGTCGGGGCCGAGGACCTGCACGATCTCGTCGTCGAGCGTCCCGATGTCGCGGTCTCCGCCCGGTCCTCCGCCGGGGCCGCCGAGGCGATCGGCGAGCTCCTCCAGGCGCTGCTCGGCGGCGCGCTCGGTGCCCGAGTGGATGCTCGAGCTGAGGATGCCGTAGAACGAGAGCGCTCCGATGATCAGCGCCACGGCGACCACGAGCGTGGCGCCGAGAGTCGTCCGGCCGCGAACGGAACGCCAGCCCCGCGTGCGCTCAGCCACCGTCGGCCGCCAACCGGTAGCCTGCCCCGCGGATCGTCTCGATCGCCTCGCGCCCGAACGGCTTGTCGAGTTTGCGCCGCAGGTGTCCGACGTACACCTCGACGATGTTCGGATCGCCGTCGAAGTCGTCGTCCCACACGCCCTCGATCAGCGCCCGCTTCGTCAGCACCTGACCGCGATGCCGCATGAGGTGCTCGAGCACCGAGAATTCGCGCGCCGTCAGCGTGACCGGTGTCTCGCCGCGCCACACCCGGTGCGACGCCGGGTCGAGGCGCAGGTCTCCCGCTTCGAGGATCGTCGGGCGAGCCACGGCCCCCCGCCGGACCAGCGCGCGGATGCGCGCCACGAGGATCGCGAACGAGAACGGCTTCGTGACGTAGTCGTCGGCTCCGGTCTCCAGCGCCTCGACCTGATCCCATTCGCCGTCCTTGGCGGTGAGCATGAGCACGGGCGTCCAGTTCTCCTCGGCGCGCAGCGCTTCGCAGACCTTCCATCCGCTCATGCCGGGCATCATGAGGTCGAGCACGATCGCGTCGTAGCTCGTCTCGCGCGCACGCCAGAGCCCGTCGACGCCGTTGTGCGCGACGTCGACCGCGAACCCCTCGGCCTCGAGCCCCCGGCGTACGGCGTCGGCGAGACGCACCTCGTCGTCAACCACCAGGATCCGCATCCCTCCAGTGTGGCGGTCGCACGCTGAATCCGCGCTGAAGCGGAGCGGGCGGTGAGATCGGGCCGCGACTGTGGTTGCATGAGGGCATGACCGGCATCCGGGGGGACAGGTCGAGAGGTGCACGTCTGCTTCTCGTCCTCGCTACGACGACTCTGCTCGCGGGGTGTGCGACTGCCACGGCGGGTCCGCCGGGAGCATCACCGACCTCCTCTCCCACGCCCACCGCGGCGTGCCCGCAGGTGGAGGGCGTGGAGCTCCCGCCGGAGTGCGCCCCCTACGACCCGGAGCACGCGATGGCCCAGAACGACCGCCACCGCCAGCGCATGGACGTCTCGGGCGAGGCGCGCGCCTCGGCGGACGAGGTCGTCGACGAGGTGCGCACCGCGCTCGAGGCCGTGCGTTCGTCGGGGTCTCTGAGCGTCAGTGCCGTCGAGTCGGCGCTGCGGGACGCGGGCCTCGTGGATCCGCAGGTGAACGGCGATTCCCGGTCCGTCGAGTTCGGCGCTGCCGGCCCCGACGGCGGATGCGTGTTCGGCGAGGCCTCGGTCGAACTCGGCGTGAGCGTCGAGGTCGACGGCTACGTCATGGACGGCGGCTGCCTCGCGGCCGAGGGGCACTGACGCAGATCTAGATCAGACGTCGGTGCGGAATCCCGACGCCTTGTGCGTGCCGTCGCAGAACGGCTTGATCGTCGACAGGCCGCATCGGCACAGCGCGACCGTGCGCCGGGTCACCTCGATCGGCTCCCCTCCCTCGGTCTGCAGTTCGGCCGCACCGCGCACGAGCAGCGGCCCGTCGGGGTACGGCGTGATCGTCACACGCTCGGCGGATGCGCTCATCGCGCGTCCCGGTCGTGCAGCGACGACTCGCCGTGCGAGAACGAGTCGAGCATGTGGCCCGCCATCCAGCCGTCGACCGTCAGACACGCGGCAGCGCCGAACATGATGTCGCCCAGCATCTCGGGGTGGTCCTCGGCCAGCGCGCCGGCGAGGTCGCGGCCCGCGATCTGCTCGTGCACGGCATCCGCTTCGACGTGCTCGTCGAAGTAGTCCGTGACCTCCTCGGGGAAGCCGAGGCGGCGGAGGCCGTCGGCGTAGAGCCGGCACGGGATCGACGAGGTCATCTCGTAGGCCGCCAGGTGGCCGACGATGGCGCCGAGCAGGCGCCGGTTGAGCCCGAACAGCGACATCGTGTTGTGCGAGGCGAAGGTGATCGCCGCGGCATCGTCGACGTAGGCGCCGTACGTGTCGTCGAGTCCGACGCCGCGCATCGCCCTGGCGTAGATCGTCTGGTGCACGCGGTCGGGTCGGCCGCCGCCGTACTCGTCGGACTGGATCTCGACGAGCGCCGCCTTCGCGCGTCCGTGCAGGCGCGGGATGGCCCAGGAGTGCGGGTCGGCCTCGCGCAGCGTGTAGATCGAGCGCTGCATGAAGAACTCGACCATGTTCTCGGCCGTCGCCTTCTTGGCGACGTACCGCGACAGGCTGGGGCCGGTGTCGGCGTCCGCGAGGGCGAAGAGCGCTCGACCGACGGCATCCACCGTGGGCTCCGGGAGCTCGGGCTGCGGCACGACCTCGCGCAGCGCCCGCTCGAAGTGCTGCTCGAGGAGGCGCCGCGTGGCGATCAGCTCGGGGTCCCATTCGAGGTCGGCGTCGAGGCCGGGCAGTGAGCCGTACGACGACGCGTACAGCAGGAACAGCGCGAGCTGGATGTCGTCGTCGCGGATGATGTCGGTGGTCGTCTCCAGGGCGACCTCGGCGTGCGTGCGGTGGTCGGCGTCGACGTCGCCGCCGAAGCGGCGCAGCACTGCGTCGCTGAGCGGTCCGCGGGCGGTGACGCCGAGGACGGTGGAGGGGGTGAGGGCAGGCGCGGTCACGGAAGTGCTCCCATCGTTCGAGTGGACTCAGTCTCCCCACGAGCGGGCGGACCGGGAAAGGGTCTTGACGGCGACGTGCGAATGCGGAAGGACGAGCGGATGCCGCGCGACGGCAGCCGCCGCCCGGTGTGGTGCCGCTGCAGCCGCGGTGCGCGGCACCCCATCGCCGTAGGCTGGTCGTATGACCAAGAACTCGCTCTGGACCATCGTCGGCGTCGTGCTCGCCGTGATCATCGCCTGGTGGATCGTCAGCGCGCTCTTCTCGCTGCTGTGGTTCATCGCGAAGCTCGCGATCGTCCTGGTCGTCGCGGTGGTCGTCTTCCTCGTGCTGCGCGGCCTGTTCACGTCGAAGGCCGACTGACCCGGCCGCGCTCGCCCGTCGGGGCCCGATCTCGCGCCGACGGACTCACGCCGCGGGCGTCGTCGCTCCGACCCGGTAGCGAGCCGCGCGATGCGTGTCCTGCACCCGGTCGCCCTTGCCCTGCAGCTTGTGTCGCAGCGTGCCCGGCGTGTACTCCTCCGGATACACGCCGCGCTCGCGGAGCACCGGGATCACATGGTCGATCACGTCCTGCCAGGTGCCCGGCGTGACCGCGTAGGCGAGGTTGAACCCGTCGATGTCGGTCTGCTCGACCCACGACTGCAGCTCGTCGGCGATCTCCTCGCCCGAGCCGACGACGGTCGGTCCGAGACCGCCGATGGAGTTGTGCCGCCCGAAGTCGCCGACGGTCCACTCCCGGCCGAGGTCGGCCTCCTCCTTGAGATGCTGCAGCACGGACTGGATCGCGTTGGACTCGACGTTGCCGACGGGCTCGTCCTCGGCGTACTGCGAGAGGTCGACTCCCATCCAGCCCGACATGAACGTCAGAGCGCCTTCGGGGCTGGCGTACGAGAGGTACTCGGCATGCTTCGCCGCAGCATCCTCGCTGGTCGCCCCCGTGATGACCGTGAGGAGTGTGTAGATCTTCGCGTCGTGGCGGTCCCGGCCTGCGGCCTCGAGTGCATCGCGGATGCGCGTCACGGTTCCCGCGAGCACCTCCTTCGACGGCGCGGCCACGAAGATCGCCTCGGCGTTCTCGGCCGCGAAGCGCACGCCGCGGGGACTCGCGCCGGCCCGGTAGATGACCGGGGTGCGCTGCGGAGACGGTTCGGAGATGTGGATGCCGGGGACGCTGAAGTGCTTGCCCTCGTGCCCGATCGGATGCACCTTGGACGGGTCGGTGAAGATGCCGCGCTCGCGATCCTCGACGACGGCGTCGTCCTCCCACGACCCCTCCCACAGCTTGTACAGCACCTCGACGTACTCGTCGGCGTGGTCGTAGCGGTCGTCGTGCGCGAGCTGGTCCTCCTGGCCCATGTTGCGCGCGGCGCTGGGGAGGTAGCCGGTGACGACGTTCCAGCCGACGCGACCCTGCGTGAGGTGGTCGAGGGTGCTCAGGCGGCGGGCGAAGGGATACGGATGCTCGAAGGCGGTGCCCGCGGTGATGCCGAACCCGAGGTGCTCGGTGACGGCCGCCATGGCGCTCACCAGCAGGATCGGGTCGTTCACCGGCACCTGGGCGCCGTTGCGGATAGCGGCCTCGTTCGTGCCGCCGTACACGTCGTACGTGCCGAGGACGTCGGCGATGAAGATGCCGTCGAAGGTCGCGCTCTCGAGCAGCTTCGCCAGATCCGTCCAGTACGAGATGGTGTTGTACTGGCGGGAGCGGTCGTCGGGATGCCGCCACAGCCCGGACGACTGGTGGGCGACGCAGTTCATGTCGAAGGCGTTGAAGCGGATCTGACGGGTCATGCGCTCCATGAAAGGCGATGGTCCGGGCTTTCGGCCACCACCGCCGACATGCGGCGCAACAAAGAGTGCGGCCGCGGGCGGTCCGGCGCTGGTCGTCAGTGCTGGCCGTCGTCGATGGTCCTGATCGAGGAGGTGATCGGTCGGGGATCCGGCATGATCGTCTCGACCTGGGGCTTGTCGTTCGCCTGCGCGCGGCACCAGACCACGAATCCGACCGCGGTGAAGACGCCGTAGAAGACGTACATGAATCCGGTCGCATAGAAGCCCGAGGCGAAGAGCAGCGGGACCCCGACCACGTCGACGGCGATCCAGATGAGCCAGAACTCCGTCCAGCCCTTGGCCATGCCGTAGGTGGCGAGCAGGGAGCCGACGAACGTCCAGGCGTCGGCCCAGACCGGCTCGAAGGAGCCCAGTGCACGGAAGAGCGGGGTGAGCGCGACCGTCCCGATGACGAGCGCGAGCACGAGTCCGACGCGGGCGCTGTTCGGAGCCCAGCGCGGGGTGACCCTGCCTCCGTCGGACGACGCCCGCCGCCAGCGCACCCACCCGTAGATCGCCACGACGATGAACATGACCTGGCGTCCGGCCTGGCCGAGCAGGTGAGGCAGCTCGTGGTCGGGGTTGAGGATCGTGCCGAGGAAGACCGTGAGCAGCAGCACGTTGCCGATGATCCCCACCGGCCAGGCCCAGATCCGACGTCGCATCCCGCCGAGGGCGCTGGCGAGCCCGAAGGCATTGCCGACGACCTCGCGCACGAGCAGCGCCTGACCGCCGGGCAGGATCCACTGCGAGTTGAAGGCGTCGACCAGCCAGAGCAGCGGATTCATCGGGCGCCGACCGCGTCGTCGGGAAACGGCCGCTCGTCGAGCACCAGCTGGAGGAAGGTGAGGTCGAGCCAGCGTCCGAACTTGGCGCCGACCTGCGGCATCCGCCCGACCTGCATGAAGTCGAGCCGCTTGTGCAGAACGATCGACCCGAGATTGCTGCTGTCGACGGCTGCGACCATGACATGCACGCCCAGGCGGCGGGCGCGGTCGATGAGCTCGATCATGAGGGCCTTGCCGATTCCGCGACCCTGCGCGTCGTCGCGGACGTAGACCGAGTGCTCGACCGTGTGACGGAAGCCGCTGTGGGGGCGCCAATCGCCGAACGACGCGTATCCCACGACGCCGCTCCCGTCGACCGCGACGATCACGGGGTGGCCGCGCTCCTGCCGGCCCGCGAACCAGGCGGCACGGTCGTCGACGCCGACCTCCTCCTCGTTCCAGATCGCCGTGGTGTGCAGCACGGCGTGGTTGTGGATCGCGGTGATCGCCGCGAGGTCGCCGACCTCGGCATCCCGGATCTGGTGCTCGGTCATCGGGTCTCCTGCATCTGCGCTCGGGTGCGCACGGGACGACGGTAGCAGGATGCTGCAGAGCCGGATGCCGCGGGGGCGCTCGCTGCGCTCGCGGATGCCGTGTCGTCGCCCCTTGTGGACGGCGATGCCGCGCGGGCACGCTGGGTTCAGGCGCTCCGCGCCTCGGAGAGAGCGGGAGTCGGATGAAGATCGTCGTCGCAGGGGGAACAGGACTGGTCGGGCGGTACACGGTCGCGGCCGCGCGCGACGCGGGCCATGAGGTGTCTGTCCTCTCGCGGTCGGAGGGCGTGGACGTACTGACCGGGTCGGGTCTTCCGGCGGCGATCGCCGGGGCTCGGGCGGTGATCGACGTGACGAACACCACGACCCTGTCGGCGGCGACGTCGACGGAGTTCTTCGAGACGGCGACGCGGCATCTGCTCGCCGCGGAGACGGATGCCGGTGTCGGACACCATGTCGCGCTGTCGATCGTGGGGATCGACGGGATCGACGCGGCCTATTACGCCGGAAAGCTCGCGCAGGAGCGGGCGGTCGCCGCGGGCGATGTGCCGTTCACGATCGCGAGGGCGGCGCAGTTCCACGAGTTCGCCGGTCAGCTGCTCGCACAGCAGAGGGGTCCCGTGGCGGTGCTGCCGAAGCTCCTCATGCGACCCGTGGCGGCGCGGGAGGTGGGTGAGCATCTGGTCCGGGTGGCAGAGGCCGGTGCCGTCGGGCGCGCGCAGGATCTGGTCGGCCCGCGCGACGAGGTGCTCGTCGACGTCGCGCGGCGGCAGCTGGCGTTCGAGGGTGCACGGCGACGCGTGCTGGGGGTGCGTCTTCCCGGTGCCTACGGACGTGGGCTCGCGTCGGGCTCTCTGCGCGGGGGTCCTGACGCGCTGCGCGCGGCGACCACGTTCGACGAGTGGCTGCGCAGTGAGGACCGCCCGCCGGGCGCATGACGGCGGACGTTCGACCGCCTGGATCGGATGCCGGGATTCTGCTCGAAGATAGAACATATGTTCTAAACTCAAGGCATGGCGAACCCGCACCCCACCCTCCTGCTCGAGGCCTTCACAGGCCTCGAATCGGCGTGGGGCGAGGCAGAGTCGGCGCCGCAGCTGTCGCGCACAGAGCTGCTCGATGTGCTCGCGTCCCTCGGCGCGCTTCAACGCAGAATCGACGGACTCCACGCGGAGGTCGCTGCCGCGGTCGCATTCGAGTCACGGGTCGAGTTGGGGCCCGACCGATTGGCCGGACAGCACGGATACCGCAGCGCGGCGGCCATGATCGCCGCCGTGCTGGGCGGATCCTCCGGCGACGCGGCACGGTTCGTGAGGGTGGGACAGGCGACAGCGCCGCGCACGAACCTGCTCGGTGACGTCCTGCCCCCGAAGTACCCGGCTCTCGCCGAGGCGCTCGCCGCGGGCACGCTGGGCGTTCAGGCCGCCGCCCTCATCGTGAGCCTGCTCGAGCGGGTCCGACTCGAGGTCGGGTCGGCGGTGATCGCCGAGGCCGAGGAGTTGCTGGTCGCGCGTGCTGCGGGCATGTCCCTCGACGACGTGCGCACACTGCTCGCGAGGGCCGAAGCGTGGCTCGACCCCGACGGGATCGAGCCGAAGGAACGCGATGCTCGCGACAGGCGCTCGCTGGCCATGTTCGAACGCGACGGATCGCTGCACCTGTCGCTGAAGACCGACATCGCGTCGGGCGCGGCGATCAAGGCCGCGATACAGGCGTACGTCACGGCGACGTTCCAGTCTCGGGCTGTGGCACCCGATGGAGGTGCGGCAGACGCCGACCGTCGGACGGTCTCGATGATCCAGGCCGACGCACTCGCCGTGATCTGCGAGCACGCTCTCGACTGCGACAACGGAGGCATGCCCGCGACGGGCGCCACGGTCGTGGTGCGGACGGATCTGCGCGACCTGACGTCGGGGCTCGGATCCGCGACGATCGACGGCAGCGGTCAGCCCGTGAGCGCGAGCACGTGCCGCAGGATGGCCGCCGGGGGCGGCATCATCCCGGTGGTGCTCGGGGGTGCGGGCGAGATCCTCGACTGGGGGCGTGAGAAGCGGCTGTTCACACGGGCTCAGCGGCTCGCGCTGGTCGAACGCGACGGCGGGTGCGCGATGTGCGGCCTTCCGCCACAGATGACGAAGGCGCATCACCTGAGATGGTGGCAGCGAGATGCGGGGCGCACAGACCTCGACTACGGTGTTCTGCTCTGCGAGTCCTGCCACCACCGCATCCACGACAACGGGTGGGATGTTCGCGTCGAGGGGGTCGGAACAGCGGCGAGGGTGTGGCTGATCCCACCGCCGACGATCGATCCCGACCGAAGGCCCCGCCTCGGCGGGCGCGCCCGCTACGACATGGCGGCGTGACGCGATGCGTGTCGGCGGTCAGACGTGCACGTCGGCGGGGGATTCCTCGCCCTCGTGGAAGTTCGCCTTCTTGCCCAGGAGCCTCGTGATGCCGAGGATGATCCCGACGATGATCAGCCCCGCGACGAGGCCGGCGACGGCGGAGAACAGGGTGTCGCCGATCCAGACGATGACGGGCCCGGCGGGCTCGAGAGCGTGCTCGATGCCGTGCAGGATGTCGGCACCGAAATGCACGCCCACCTCCGCGAGGTTGACCAGAAGCAGGTGGCCGCCGACCCACAGCATCGCGACGGTGCCGAGGATGCTGATGAAGCGGAAGACCGCGGGCATCGACCGCACGATGCGGGTGCCGGTGTGGCGCACGCGCTGCACCGGGTTCTTCGCCATCTTCAGGCCGATGTCGTCGATCTTGACGAGAAGGGCGACAGCTCCGTACACGACACCCGTCATGACCAGGGCGATGACCGCGAGGATCGCGAGGGTCGTCCAGATGTCGAGACCCGCCTCGAGGTTCGCGAGCGAGATGAGCATGATCTCGGTCGAGAGGATCAGGTCGGTGCGCACCGCACCGAGGACGAGCTTCTTCTCGTCGCGGGCGCTCTCGTCGGCATGTCCGTGCTGCACGCCGAACCACTCGAGAACCTTCTCGGCACCTTCGAAGCACAGGTACGCGCCGCCGAGGATGAGCAGGTACGGCAGGACCCACGGAGCGAAGGCGGTGAGCAGCAGGGCGATCGGGATGATGATCACGAACTTGTTGACCAGCGACCCCAGTGCGATCTTCGCCACGACGGGGAGTTCGCGCGCCGGTGTGATGCCCTGCACGTACTGCGGGGTCACGGCGGCATCGTCGATCACGACGCCTGCGGCCTTCGCCGAGGCCTTCATCGCGGCGCTCAGAATGTCATCGACGACCGCCAGCAGTCCAACGGACATGTATGTCTCCCCTGTGGTGTGATCAGCGGAGCAACTCTATCGAGTCCGTCTGCGTCAGACGCGCGCCTCCCGCGTGCTCGCCAGCGCGCGCTGCAGAGGCTGATAGTGCTCGACGACGGCGCGGCGGTAGGCCTCGACGTCGCCGGCCCGCGCCGCCCTCAGCATGTCGCCGTGCGCCTTCGCGGTCTGGTGGATGTCGGCCGGCTGGGCGATGCCGAGCTGGGGGAGTACAGCGGTGTGGACATCCCAGAAGGCCCCCACGAGCTGTCCGACGAGCCGGTTGTCGATCGCATCGAACAGCTTCGTGTGAAAGGCCCGGTCCTCCTCGAGGAAGTACTCGCCCCGCGTCGCCTTGTCGACCATCTCGTCCACCAGCTGGTCCAGCTCGTCGTCCTCCGCGTCCTTCGCTGCTGCGACGACGCGCTCCGCCATCGACAGGTCGAGGGCGAGCCGCACCTCGACCACCTCGCGCAGTGCCTCGAGCGACCCCTCCGGAGACAGGACACCTCGGAAGACCAGAGCTTCGACCATCGGGTCCAGCGACATCGGTCCGACGTACGTGCCGTGACCGTGACGCACGTCGACGATGTCGAGCGTCGACAGCGTCCTGATCGCCTCGCGCACGGACGAGCGGGACACGTCGAGCTCCTCGCAGAGCTCGGCCTCGGTCGGCAACGGGTCCCCGGGCACGAGTCCGCGCGTCAGGATGAGCTGCTTGATCTGATCCGCCGTCGTCGAGCGCCGCATGCGCGCCGCCCTGTTCGTGGTGGACTTCATGGGGTTCCCCTCGTGCCTCACAGAATTGCTCCGATCCTCCCACTCTTGTGATCTGGTCGAACCTGTGTTTAGAGTACATCAGACATCAGATGTCCTCAAGATGTCCCCCACCACCCTGGAGCACACATGAACCGACACGTCACCCGCCGCCATGCGGGTCGATTCGCGATGCTGATCGCCGGCACAGTCGCCGCATCCATCGCCCTCGCCGGCTGCGGCGCCGGCGCGACCCCCGCCCCCGAGGAGAGCGCGTCTGCCGCCCAGGTCGATCCCGACGCAATCATCGAAGCGGGCATCTCGTACACCCTGAACGGCAGCTTCGACCCGATGATCGCCTCCGGTGCTGTCACGGTTTCGGCCAATTGGCACGTCTTCGAAGGTCTCGTCGACCTCGACCCGGTCACGCAGAAGGCCGAGCCCGCGCTCGCCGCTGAGCTTCCGGCCAAGGTCGACGACACGACCTACGAGGTCGACCTCCGCGAGGGCGCGACCTTCCAGAACGGCGATCCCGTCACCGCCGCCGACGTGGTCTTCAGCTATGAGCGCGTCATGAACCCCGACAACAACTCGCTGTTCCGGACGTTCATCGACTTCGTCGACACCGTCACCGCCGTCGACGAGGACACGGTGCAGATCACCACGGACTACCCGTTCTCGCTGATCGAGCAGCGGCTCGGTGTCGTCAAGATCGTGCCGAAGGCCGTGGTCGAGGCCGACCCCGAAGGCTTCGGCGCGAACCCCGTCGGATCCGGTCCGTACTCGCTCGTCTCGGCGGTGCCCGAGGACAAGCTCGTCTTCGAGCGCTACGAAGACTACAACGGACCCCACCCGGCCCTCGCCGCCGGCATGAACTGGAACCTGCTGTCCGACGCCTCCGCCCGAGTGACGGCGATGTCGACCGGCACCATCCAGGCGATGGAGGACGTCCCCTACATCGACGTCGACTCCCTCGCATCCGCCGCCGATGTGGAGAGCGTGCAGTCGTTCGGTCTGCTGTTCATGATGTTCAACACCAAGGCGGCGCCGTTCGACGATGTCCGCGTGCGTCAGGCGCTGCACTACGCGCTCGACATGGACAAGATCATCGAGACCGGGATGCTGGGCAACGCCACCGCGGCGACCTCGTTCCTGCCTGAGACCTACCCGAACTACAACGAGGCGTCGACGGTCTACTCCTACGACCCCGAGAAGGCGAAGGAGCTGCTGGCGGATGCCGGTGTCTCCGACCTCTCGATCACGCTGCTCACCACCGACACCGGTTGGGTGAAGGAGGTCGCTCCGCTGATCAAGGAGTCGCTGGATGCCGTCGGCATCGACACCACGCTCGACATCGGCCAGTCCGCATCGATGTACGAGAAGGTCGACTCCGGTGAGTACACGGTCGCCGTCGCCCCGGGCGACCCGTCGGTCTTCGGCGTCGACCCCGATCTGCTGATGAACTGGTGGTACGGCGAGAACGTCTGGACCAAGACCCGCACCAACTGGGCGGATTCTCCGGAGTATGCCGAGCTGCGCACCCTGCTCGACACTGCGGTGACGCAGCAGGGCGACGAGCAGCAGGCGACCTGGGATCAGGCGTACGACCTGATCTCCGACCAGGCGGTGCTCTACCCGCTCTTCCACCGCAAGCTGCCCACCGCGTGGAGCAGCCAGGAGCTGGTCGGCTTCGAGCCCGTGCCCACCACCGGTCTGTCGTTCCTCGACGTCGGCGTGGCTGCGAAGTAGCAGCATCTTCACGGCGGGGGTGCGTCCCCGAGCGCACCCCCGCCCTCCCGTCCTGACCCTGGAAGGAGCGGCTCGTGTCCCCCACGCTCCGCCTCATCGGCCGGCGACTTCTGCAGCTGCCGGTGATGATCCTCGGCATCACGTTCCTCGTGTTCTTCGTGATGTCGTTCTCACCCGTCGACCCGGCGCGCACGGCGCTGGGCGAGACCGCGTCACCTGAAGCGCTCGAGGCGTACCGCGAGAAGTACGGCCTCGACCTCCCGCTGCTCGTCCGCTACGTGAACTTCCTGCTGGGTCTCGTGCAGGGCGACCTCGGCACGTATTCGGCACGGAGCCTCCCCGTCATCGACGAGGTCGTGCGCGCCTTCCCGGTGACGCTCGCGCTGACGTTCCTCGGCCTCCTCATCGCGGTCATCGTCGCCTTCGTGATCGGCGTCCTCGCCGCGGTCTACCGTGACCGCTGGCCCGATCAGGTGATCCGCGTGTTCGGCGTCGCGTCGCTGTCGACGCCGTCGTTCTGGCTCGCGATCCTCCTGATCCAGCTGTTCACCCTCACTCTGAACGTCCTGCCCGCCTCTGGTCCCCTTCCGGACTTCTGGGCCGATCCCTCCGGCTGGCTCGCGCGGATGACCCTCCCGGCCGTGGCGCTCGCGGTGCCCGTGATCGGGCAGCTCTCCCGCGTGGTGCGCACGTCGATGGTCGAGGAGCTCGACCGCGACTACGTCCGCACGGCGCTCGGCGCCGGCATCCCGCGTGTGGTCGTCGTCGGCCGCAACGTGCTGCGCAATGCCCTGATCACGCCGGTCACGGTGCTGGGTCTGCGCATCGGCTACCTGCTCGGCGGTGCGGTGGTGATCGAGATCATCTTCGCGATCCCCGGCATGGGCACGCTGATCCTCAACGGCGTCACGAACAACGAACCCAACCTCGTACAGGGCGTGACCCTCGCCGTCTCGCTGGCCTTCGTGGTGATCAACATCATCGTCGACCTCCTGTACGTCCTCATCAATCCCCGAATCCGGGCGGTGTGACATGCGTCGCAAACTGACTGAACGACTCTCCGTGCCCGGGCTCCGCTTCGGCGGGCTCTCCCTGGGCTCGATCATCTGCCTCGCGGTGCTCGCGGTCATCGCGTTCGCCGCCGTCGCAGCCCCGCTGATCACCCCGTTCGACCCGCTGGCATCGGGCAGCCCCGTGCAGCCGCCGAGCGCCGAGCACTGGTTCGGCACCGACCGGCAGGGACGCGACATCTTCTCGCGCCTCGTCTACGGCGCCCGCTACTCGCTCGTGATCGGACTCGGGGCGACGCTCGTCGCGCTGGCTGCGGCCTGCATCCTCGGCACGATCGCCGCGACGGCACCACGGTGGATCTCCGAGATCCTCATGCGGGTCATGGACGTGGTGATGTCGTTCCCCGGCATCGCGCTCGCCGCGGTCTTCGTTGCTGTGTTCGGCAAGTCGCTCCCGGTGCTCGTGCTGACGATCGCCTTCCTCTACGTGCCCCAGCTCACGCGCATCGTCCGCGCGAACATCCTCGACCAGTACGGCGAGGACTACGTCTCCGCCGTGCGGGTGATGGGAGCGGGCACCCCGCGCATCATCGCGAGGCACGTCGCGCGCAACGCGATGGCTCCGGTGCTCGTGTTCGCGACCGTCCTCGTCGCCGATGCGATCGTCTTCGAGGCGTCGCTGTCGTTCCTGCAGGCCGGCGTCCCCGACCCCGAGCCCTCGTGGGGCAACGTGATCGCTGCCGGACGCAACCTGCTCATGAGCGGCGCGTGGTGGGCGACGTTCTTCCCCGGCATCCTCATCATGCTCACGGTGCTGTGCCTCAACATCCTCTCCGAGGGGATGACGGATGCCATGGTCTCGCCCCGTGCGCGCAAGATCACCGCCGATGCGGCGAACACCGAGGAGTCGACCCACGAGCTCGAGGAGGCGGCCGCCGGACCCGACGACACGAACGTGATCGTCACGGTCGACACATCGGTCAACCTCTCGGTGCCGAGCGGCGTACCGGACACCCTCGTGGCCCGCGCACCCGCCGTGCCCCTCGCCGATCGTCTGGCCGAACTGCGCGAGCGCGAGTTCGCGCGCACCGACCGGCTCGTCTACACGGGCGACGAGACCCCGCTGCTCGACGTGCAGGACCTCTGCATCTCGTTCCCCCGACACGGCGACGTCGACGTCGTCGACCACGTCAGCTTCACGGTGCGCCCCGGCGAGACGATGGCGCTGGTGGGCGAGTCGGGCTGCGGCAAGTCGATCACCTCGCTGGCGATCATGGGTCTGCTCGACCCGAAGGCGGACATCCGCGGCCGCATCCTGTTCGATGGCGAGGACCTGCTGCGGATGTCGCCGAAGCAGCGCAACGCGCTGCGCGGTCACGACATCGCGATGATCTACCAGGATGCGCTGAGCTCGCTGAACCCGGCGATGCTCATCCGCTCGCAGATGAAGCAGCTCACCTCGCGCGGCGGCACCCGTTCGGCCGAGGAGCTGCTCGAGCTCGTCGGCCTCGACCCGACGCGCACGCTCGCCTCGTATCCTCACGAGCTGTCGGGCGGCCAGCGTCAGCGCGTGCTGATCGCGATGGCGCTCACCCGCGACCCCCGACTCGTGATCGCCGATGAGCCGACCACGGCCCTCGACGTCACGGTGCAGGCGCAGGTGGTCGAGCTGCTCATGCGGCTGCAGAAGGAGCTCGGCTTCGCGCTGGTCTTCGTCTCGCACGACCTCGCGCTCGTCGCCGAGCTGACCCATCGCATCACGGTGATGTACGCGGGGCAGGTCGTCGAGCAGGGCACCACCAGCGAGATCCTCACGCAGCCCGTGCACGAGTACACACAGGGGCTGCTCGGCGCGGTGCTGTCGATCGAGGCCGGCTCCGACCGACTGCACCAGGTGTCGGGCGTCGTCCCGTCACCGCGGGACTTCCCCGCGGGCGACCGCTTCGCGCCGCGCTCGTCGAACCCGGAGCGCTACGCCGGGGTCACGCCGGTGCGTCGGCGGATCGATGGCACCGAGCACTACTACTCCGCGCATCCCGACGATGCGCCCGTCGACGCGATCGGAGCAGGACGATGAGCGAGTCCGTCATCGAGCTGAAGGACGTGCATGTGCGGTACAAGACGCGCGCCTCCACGCTCTTCCGGCCGCAGCACGTCGACGCGCTCGCGGGCGTCTCGCTCACCGTGAAGCGGGGGCAGACCCTCGGAATCGTCGGCGAGTCCGGCTCGGGCAAGTCGACCTCGGCCAAGGTGCTGATCGGACTCGAGAAGCCCACGAGCGGCCAGGTCGTCTTCGGCGGCGAACCGGTGACGTCGTTCACCCCCGCGGTGCGCCGGCGACTCGGCCGCATCCTGTCGGTCGTCTTCCAAGACCCCGCGACCGCGCTCAACGCGAGGATGACCGTGCGAGACGCCCTGCTCGATCCCCTGCAGGTGCACCGCCTCGGCACGCCCGCGACCCGCGGCCGCAAGGTGCGCGACCTGATCGGGCTGGTCGGACTCCCGGCATCCGCCCTCGATGCGCTGCCGAGCCAGCTCTCGGGCGGCCAGCGACAGCGCGTCGCGATCGCCAGGGCGCTCGTGCTCGACCCGCAGGTCATCGTCGCGGACGAGCCGACGTCGGCGCTCGACGTCTCGGTGCGCGCGCAGATCCTCAATCTCCTCACCGACCTGAAGGAGCAGCTCGGCCTCGGGATGGTCTTCATCTCGCACGACATCCAGACCGTCCGCTATCTCTCCGACGAGATCGCCGTGATGAACCGGGGGAGGGTCGTCGAGTTCGGCGACGCCGCCCGTGTGTTCGAGGCGCCCTCCGACGACTACACCAGAACGCTCCTGGGCGCTGCGCCCTCGCTGCTCGAACCGACCCACTGAAACGACCGGAACACCATGACTGCTGCATCCTCTTCCCTCATCTTCTCGGGCGTCGTCCCGCCCGTCGCCACCCCGCTGTCGCCCGACGGCACCATCGACCACGTCTCTCTCGAGCGGCTCGTCGAGCGACTGATCGCCGAGGGCGTCTCGGGCCTGTTCGCGCTCGGATCCACCGGCGAGACCGCGTACTTCACCGACGACCAGCGTGTGGAGCTGCTCACCACGATCGTGAAGACGAACGCCGGCCGCGTCCCGATCATCGCCGGCGCGATCGAGCTGACGGCTCCGCGCATCGTCGAGACCGCCCGACGGCTGATCGCCGCGGGTGCGCAGGCGATCGTCACGACGGCTCCGCTGTACACGCTGAACTCGGCCGCCGAGGTCGCCGACCACTTCCGCACCATCGCGGCGGCGATCGACGCGCCCCTCTGGGCCTATGACGTCCCGGTGCGCGTGCACGCCAAGCTCGGCATCGATCTTCTCGTGCAGCTGGGCGCGGAGGGCGTGATCCACGGTGTGAAGGATTCGTCGGGTGACGACGTCTCGTTCCGTCGCCTGATCGCGGCGAACATCGCGGCGGGGCGCCCCCTGCAGCTGCTCACCGGCCACGAGGTCGTCGTCGACGCGATGGCGCTCGCGGGCGCCGACGGCGTGGTGCCCGGACTCGCGAACGTAGAGGCTGCGGGCTACGTGCGCCTGTGGGATGCCGCGCAGCGAGGCGACTGGAACGAGGCGCGCGCCGAGCAGGAGCGCATCAACCGCGTCTTCGACATCGTCTTCCAGCCGCGGGGTCTCTCGGGAGACGCCACGGGCGTGGGCGCCTTCAAGGCGGCCATGCACGCCCGCGGCATCATCGACCACGCGACGATGGCCGACACCGTGCAGACCCTCGACCACGACGCGGTGTCCCGTATCCGCGAGATCCTGTCCGCGCAGGGGCTGCTGCCCGTCGCCGTCTCCTGATGGCGGCGTCGTCCGAGGTCGTGCTGGCCGTCGACATCGGGGGCACGAAGACCGCCGCGGCCCTCGCGGATCGCGACGACGTGCTGCTGCGCATCGAGACGGCGGCGACACCGGCGTCGGAAGGTCCGGCGGCGGTCATCGCCACGGTGGCCGTGCTCGCGGACAGGCTGCTCGGCACGGTCGATCTGCGCCTCTCGGGTGTCGGGATCGGCACCGCGGGAGTCGTGGATGCCGGCACCGGGACCATCGTGTCGGCGACGGACACCTTCGCCGACTGGCCGCGCACGCCGGTCGCTGCGCTCGTCCGCGAGGCACTGGGCGACCTGCTCCTGCCGGGTGCTCCCGTCGTCGTGCAGAACGACGTCGACGCGCACGCGGCGGGGGAGTATCGGCACGGGGCCGCGGCGGGGTCCGACAGCGCGCTCGTCGTCGCCGTGGGGACGGGAGTCGGTGCGGGCCTGATCCTCGCCGGAGATGCCGTGCGCGGCGCCCATCACGTCGCGGGCGAGATCGCGCACCTGCCCACACCCGGAGCCGATCATCTGCGCTGCCCGTGCGGGCGCATCGGTCACCTCGAGGCGATCGGCTCGGGCATCGGCATGCACGCGCACTTCCGCTCGCTCGGCGGCGATGCCGGCATCCGGGATGCGCGAGGAGTCGCCGGCGCCGCGGCATCCGGCGACCCGATCGCCCAGCGTGCGCTCACCGAATCCGCTGCGGCGGTCGGTCGTGCCTTGGCCGGCGCCGCCACCATCCTCGACCCGCAGCGCATCGTCGTCACCGGTGGCGTGCCGAACATCGGCGACGCCTGGTGGCGGCCGATGCGCGACGCGTTCCACGCCGAGGCCATCGACGCGCTGCAGTCCACCCCGATCCTGCCGGGAACGCTCGGCGACGACGCACCGCTGCGCGGAGCAGCGGCATCCGCCTGGAGGGCCCCGTGAGATTCCCCGACGCACTCGACCGCCTGAGGGGGGGACTCGTCGTCTCCTGCCAGGCCTACCCCGGCGAGGCCATGCGCGACCCTCGGACGATGTCGCAGGTCGCGGCCGCCGCGCTCGTCGGCGGAGCCGTCGGCATCCGCGTGCAGGGCATCGCCGACATCCGCGGGGTCGCCGACCTGCCCGTACCCATCGTCGGCCTGTGGAAAGACGGCGACCACGAGGTCTTCATCACCCCCACGCTGAACCACGCGAAGGCGGTGGCGGATGCCGGTGCCGACGTCGTCGCTATCGACGGCACCCGGCGTCCCCGTCCAGACGGCCTGACTCTCGCCCAGACCGTCGAGGGGCTGCGGACACACACCGATGCCCTGATCATGGCCGACTGCGGGTCGCTCGACGATGCGCTCGCCGCCGAGGCCGCAGGAGTGGACATCCTCGGGACCACGCTGTCGGGCTACACGGGCGAACGACCGAAGACGGACGGACCCGACCTCGACCTCATCGGGCTCATCGCCGGCCGCTGCGCGCTGCCGATCATGGCGGAGGGGCGCATCCACACGCCCGCCCAGGCGGCTGCCGCGATCGCCGCCGGCGCCTTCTCGGTCTGCGTCGGCACGGCCATAACGCATCCGTCCACGATCACGACCTGGTTCGCGGATGCCGTCGCGAAGGCACGTCCGTGACGGCGCCGATCCTGCTGAGCGCGTACCCGCTCTCGCCGGCGCATCGGCGGTGGGATCCCGATCTCGAAGCCGACCTGCTGCCCGCGCTCTGCGCTCTTCCCGGCGTCGCCGGGCTCGAGGTGCCGTGGGTGGGAGGCATCCACCCGCACGACGCCGAATGGTTCCTCGGGAACGTCCCCGCCGTCGCCCTGGCTGTGACGCCCATCCCGCACGTGATGGGACGGGTGGGCGTGCGCCCCGGGTACGGCCTGGCATCGGCCGACGACGAGGGGAGGGCGGCCGCGATCGACGACCTGCGCCGGGTCGCCGCCGACGTCTCACGCATCGAGCGGGACAGCGCCGCGTCCGTCGCCGTCGTCACCCTGCACACCGCACCGCAGGCGGGTGGCGATGTTACTGCCCTCGCCAGGTCGCTGGATCAGGTCGCGGACATCGACTGGTCGGGTGCCCGGCTGGTCATCGAGCACTGCGATGCGCATGTTCCCGGGCAGGTGTACGAGAAGGGTTTCCTCCCCCTCGACGGCGAGATCGCCGCCATCCGCGAGTCCGGTGCTCCGATCGGTCTCTGGCTCAATTGGGGCCGATCGGCGATCGAGTTGCGCGATGGGGATGCCGTGACGGAACAGATCGCGGATGCCGCAGCATCCGGACTCCTCGCGGGTCTCGCGCTGTCGGGGGCGGCGCCTGCCGAGAGCCTCTACGGGCACCCCTGGATCGACGCGCACCTCCCGATCGCCGAGACCCACCCCGAATCCACTTCGCTCCTCGACGCGGTGCACGTGCGCGCCGCGCTCGCCGCCGCGGGCGATGTGCCGTGGCTGGGGCTGAAGGTCGCCCGCCGCCCGGACGATGTCACCGTGGACGATGTCGTGCGCACCGCGGAGGCGAATCTCTCCGTCGTCGTCGCAGGTGCCTGAGCAGAGGTCAACCCCCGTTCGCCGCTTTCCCGCAGCTTCTACGGTGGCGGCATGCACCAAGAGATTCCGCCGCGCGTGAGCCGTCCGGCCGACGGCCGGCCGACCGTCGGCGTCGTCATCCCCTCCCGCGACGACGCGCCGCTGCTCGAGCGATGCCTGCGCGCGCTCCGGGCGCAGACCCGGGTGCCCGACGAGATCGTCGTCGTCGACGACGGCTCGCGCGATGACACCGCAGCGGTGGCCCAGGCGTTCGGGGCCAGGGTGGTCGTGCTCGACGGTGAGGGAATCCCGGCGGCCAGCGCGGCCGGATACGACGCGGCGACGACCGACATCATCTGCCGGCTCGACGCGGACTGCGTCCCGCCGGCCGACTGGGTCGAGACGATGTCCGGCATCCTCGAGGCGGATGCCGGGCTCGTCGCCGTCAGCTGCGGGGCCCGTGCCGTCGACGGCCCGCCGCGGTGGCGCTCGCTCGTGCCGCGGCTGTACCTCGGCGCGTATCGAGCCGTGCTCACGCCGACCCTCGGGCATCCGCCGCTCTTCGGCTCGGGGCTCGCGCTGCGCCGCGACTCATGGCGCGCCGTGCGCGGCTCCGTGCACCGCGACGATCCGCTCGTGCACGACGACCTCGACCTCGCCTTCCATCTGGGCCTCGTCGGCCGCCTCGACTTCCGATCGGACGTGACGGTGGGCATGGCCTGGCGGTCGTTCGAGGGATTCCGCTCCGGAGTCCTCCGAGTGCGGCGCGGCTTTCACACCGTCGTCGTGCACTGGCCGGAGGAGTTCCCACCGCAGCGCTGGGCACGCCTGGCCCGCGGTCGCAGAACTCACAGCCCGCTCACAGACCCGCGGGACCAAAACCGGGCCCTCGACGGTTCTTCTCTATGACGCCGCAGCCAGCCGCGTCGGACAAAGGAGACAGACCATGTCGAACGACTACCGCAAGACGCCCGAGGCCGTCAGCGACCTCACCCATCTGCAGTACGAGGTGACGCAGGAGGACGCGACCGAGCCGCCCTTCCGCAACGCGTACTGGAACACCCACGACGACGGCATCTACGTCGACGTCGTGTCGGGCCAGCCCCTGTTCGCCTCGACCGACAAGTTCGACAGCGGCACCGGATGGCCGAGCTTCACGAAGCCCATCGAGGCCGACGCCGTCACCACGCGCACCGACCGGAAGCTGTGGATGACGCGCACCGAGGCCCGGTCCACTGCTGCCGACAGCCACCTCGGGCACGTCTTCGACGACGGGCCGCGCGATGCCGGCGGGCTCCGCTACTGCATGAACTCGGCGGCCCTGCGCTTCATCCCGGCTGACAGTCTGGAAGATGAGGGGTACGGTCGCTACCGTCACCTCTTCGCCGGCTCGGATGCCGACACCACCACCCCCACCTCCACCTCCACCTCTGAGGAGCAGTCATGACCGACACCGGAACCATCACCCGCACGCCCGGGACCGAGACCGCCGTGCTCGCGGGCGGCTGCTTCTGGGGCATGGAAGACCTCATCCGCCGCCAGCCCGGCGTGCTCGACACCCGTGTCGGCTACACGGGCGGCAGCAACGACCACGCCACGTACCGCAACCACCCGGGTCACGCGGAGGCCGTCGAGATCGTCTTCGACCCCACGAAGACGACGTACCGCGACATCCTCGCGTTCTTCTTCCAGATCCACGACCCGTCGACCAAGGACCGTCAGGGCAACGACATCGGCTCGAGCTACCGCTCCGCGATCTTCCCGCTCAGCCCCGAGCAGGAGCAGGTCGCGCGCGACACCATCGCCGACGTCGACGCCTCGGGGCTGTGGCCTGCTAAGGCTGTGACCACGATCGAGCCGGCGGGCCCGTTCTGGCAGGCCGAGGAAGAGCACCAGGACTACCTGCTCAAGTACCCCAACGGCTACACCTGCCACTTCCCGCGCGCGGGATGGGTGCTGCCCAAGCGCGAGGACGCCACCGTCTGACCCCGGTCCTGAGCCCGTCGGAGGGCGGGGCCCCTGAGCCCGTCGACGGGCGAAGGGGCCTACCCCTCCGACAGGAACCCCAGCGCCGCCTCCTTGAAGGCGCGCGAGCCGGGCGCATTGAAGTGATGGCGGTCGGGGATCTCGAAGAAGCGGCCCTGCGGCGCCGCCGAGGCGAGCGCGCGGGAACCCTCGATGATGCCGTCCTTCGAGCCGGTCGCGAAGAGGATCGGGCCGGCCGGAGCGTGGGAGGGGTCGGGGTCGATCGTCCGCGACGACCTCAGCCCCTCGGCCAGCGCCACCAGCGCGCCGAGGTCGTTGCCCGGCACGCGTTCGGTGAGCGTGATGTAGTTCTGCGTCGTCGTGTCGGCGACCGGAGTGCCGTCGGCCAGGTAGGTCCGCACCTGCTCGAGGTTCAGGCGCGCGAGGGGGATGCCGTCGGGCACCCCGCCGAGCACGGCCCGACGGATGCGGTGCGGCAGGTCGCGGACGACCTCCCAGCCGACGCGGGCGCCCAGCGAGTACCCGACGTAGAGGGCCTCGTCGACGAGATACGTGTCCATGACCGTCTCGACGTCGGTGGCCAGGGTGCGGATGCCGTACGCCTCCGGCTGATGCGGCTTCTCGCTGAGCCCGTGCCCGCGCTGGTCGAGGGCCAGCACGCGGTACCCGGCTCTGGTGAGCTCGCGCACCCATCCGGTGAGCACCCAGGTGTCGCGGGCGCTGGAGGCGAAGCCGTGCACGATCACCACCACAGGGGCGTCGAGCTCGCCCCAGGTGTAGGTCGCGAGGCGAGTGCCGTCTGCGGCGTACACCTGCTGCGGTGCGGGCATGCTGGTCAGGTCGGAGAGAGGTGCGGCCACGGCATCCATTGTCCTCCTGCGCAGACGACACGAGACCCACCGGCCGTGGGGCCGATGGGTCTCGTGATCAGGGGGATGCGGCTCAGAAGCGCGCGCGCAGGGCGTCGCCCAGCGCAGCATCCACGTTCGTCCAGTACTGGAAGAAGCGCTCGCGGATCGCGTCGATCGTGATGGCCTGGCCCTGACCGGTCAGCGTGTCGAGGAAGCGCGCGCGCTGCTCGTCATCGAAGACCATGCGGTACAGCGTGCCCGCCTGACCGAAGTCGTCGTCGTCCAGGTGCAGGGTCGCGGCGGCGCGGATGAGCTCGCCGTCCGACTCCCAGCTCGCCTCGACACCGGCTGCCGGGTCGGCCGCGGGGCCACCGGCCGGGCCGAACGAGTTCGGCGTGTAGACGCGGTGCTCGGCCGGGTTGAACTTGTACTGCATCTGGCCTTCGTGCATGTAGTTGCGCACCTCGGCCGCGTGCGGCTGGTTGACCGGCAGCTGGTTGTAGTTCGCACCGATGCGGTAGCGCTGAGCATCCGAGTAGGCGAAGACGCGCGCCATGAGCATCTTGTCGGGCGAGATGCCGGTGCCGGGAACCTGGTTGCCGGGCGAGAACGCCGCCTGCTCGATCTCCGCGAAGAAGTTCTGCGGGTTGCGGTCGAGCGTGAACGTGCCGACCTTGATGCGCGGGTAGTCCTTCTTCGACCAGGTCTTCGTGAGGTCGAACGGGTTGAAGCGGTAGGTCTTTCCCTCTTCGTAGGGCATGACCTGCACGTAGACGTCCCACGAGGGGGCGTCGCCGTTCGCGATCGAGTCGAACAGGTCGCGGCGGTAGTAGTCGGCATCCGACCCGGCGAGCTTCTCGGCCTCTTCGGCGCTCATCGCCTCGACGCCCTGGTGGGAGAGGAAGTGGTACTGCACCCAGAAGCGCTCACCGGCGGCGTTGACCCACTGGTACGTGTGCGAGCCGTAGCCGTTCATGTGACGCCAGCTCCGGGGCAGACCGCGGTCGCCCATGAGGTAGGTCACCTGGTGGGCGGACTCGGGGGAGAGCGTCCAGAAGTCCCACTGCATGTCGGCGTCACGGAGGCCCGAGTCGCCGAGGCGCTTCTGCGAGTGGATGAAGTCCGGGAACTTCATGGCGTCGCGGAGGAAGAAGGTCGGGGTGTTGTTGCCGACGATGTCGAGGTTGCCCTCGGAGGTGTAGAAGCGCAGCGCGAAGCCGCGCACGTCGCGCCAGGTGTCGGGGGAGCCCTGCTCACCGGCCACCGACGAGAAGCGCAGCAGCGTCTCGCTCACGGCGCCCGGCTGGAACGCGGCGGCGCGGGTGTAGGCCGAGACGTCCTCCGTGACCGTGAAGGTTCCGAACGCTCCGCCGCCCTTGGCGTGCGGGTTGCGCTCCGGCACGCGCTCGCGGTTGAACGACGCGAGCTTCTCGACGAGGTACCGGTCGTGCAGGACGGTGGGTCCGTCCGCTCCGACGGTGAGCGAGTGCGCGTCGCTCGCGACCGGGGTTCCGGTCTGCGTCGTGGTCGGGGGAAGGGGCGTGGTCGATGGGTCGGTCATGTTCTTCTCCTTCTGCTGCGTGGGCGCGACGGACACCCCCGGATCCCCGGGAGCGGTCGGCGGACTCGCCTACGCGGCGTTCTGACAACTGGGGCAGAGGCCCCAGAAGGTGACTTCGGCTGTCTGGACGGTGAATCCGCCGGCCGAGGACGGGGTGAGGCACGGCGCTTCGCCGACGACGCAGTCCACGTCGCCGATCGCGCCGCATGCGGTGCAGACGATGTGGTGATGGTTGTCGCCGATGCGCCGTTCGTACAGCGCCGCGGAGCCTGCCGGTTCGATCCGGCGGAGCAGCCCCGCCGTCGTCAGGTCCGCGAGGATGTTGTGCACCGACTGGATCGACGTCGTCGGAAGCACGTCGGACACAGCGCGGTAGACCCGCTCCGCATCCGTGTGGGGCATGGACTCCATCGCCTCGAGCACGGCGACGCGGCCCGCGGTCGACTTCAGACCCGCATCGCGCAGCGCGGTGTCGTAGTCGGTGTCCATGCCTCGACCCTATCCGGTTATTTTGAGTTATTCAAAATATCGGATGCTGCTGGCGTGTCGCCCGTCGGATCAGGACTCGGCCGGAGCGGACGGCAGCTCCGGCCCGTAGTTCCACGATAGGATCGCGGGCTGCTCCCGCGCGAAGCCCAGCACCGAGACCGACCCCGCATCCAGACTGATCTGCGCTCCGAACCGAGGAGCCTGCCAGAGATACACCGCGGTGAGGATGCGCAGGAAGTGACCGTGCGCGACGAGCGCGACGTCGCCGTGCTCCATCGCGGGCAGCACGCGCGTGAGCACCCGCGACGCCCGCGCGGCGACCTCCTCGACGGTCTCCCCAGGGGTGCGACCGGGGATCACGCCGTGGCTGAACGTGCTCCAGTCGTAACCGAGTTCGGCGCGGATGTCCTTCGTCGTCCGGCCTTCGTACCCGCCGTAGTCCCACTCGACCAGGAGCGGGTCGATCTCCGCGCGGAGGCCGGCGAGCTCCGCGGTGCGCTGCGCGCGGATCAGAGGCGAGGTGAGCACCATCGAGAAGTCGTAGTCAGACACCAGGTCCCCGGCGCGGCGGGCGAGATCCTCCCCGCGGGCGGTGAGCGGGATGTCGGTGAGCCCGGTGTGCCTGCCGGCCCGCGACCACTCGGTCTCGCCGTGGCGGAGGAGTACGAGCTTGCCGGCGGGGGCATGCGGCGCCGGTCGAGGAGAAGGCTGAGCGTCTGCGGGCACACCGCAACCGTAGCCCGATGACGGCCCCGCCCGCAGGGCGACCGCCTACATCATCCGCGGGTGATGGTGAACCCGCCCGCGCGCACCCGGACCTTCCCGCCGCCGACCGCCTGACCGCGCTGAGAGCCGTCGGCCTCGTACGCGCGCCCCGCACCGGGCGCGAGCGTCGGGACCCGCTGATCCCTCGTCGTGCCGTTCGCGTAGAGCACCGCCGCCCCGGTCGTGGTCGCGTACGTCGCCGTGGACACGGCGGGCTGGATCACCAGCGCGTCGAGCCGGACATCGCCGCGGCTCGTGCAGCGCACGACGACCTCGTCCGCAGGCAGATCTCCGCCCAGAAGCTGCGGCACGAGCATGCCGTCGGCTTCGGTGAGGCCGCGGTCGCCGGTGCCACCCGCAGGCGTCGTCGACGACCACAGTCGCCGTCGGCCGCGGAACACCTCCCACACCGCATCGCCGACGTTCGCCGCCTGCCGCCAGACCAGGCCGTGAAGGATGCCGCCCGCCTCGGTCACGTCGAACTCGACGGTCTCGCCGCGAGGCACCCTCACGTACGCGCCGCCGGAGAGATTGCCCTCGCCCGTCCACGCACCGGTCGCGGGGCGCACGATCGTGCAGCCCGCGGAGAGCCGGGCATTCTCTGCGTCGACCACCCGCAGCCCGGAGAACGAGGTCAACCCCGTGATCGACGTCGCGATCTTCGCGATGTCGGCGTTGGCGTCGAGCAGCAGCATCGTCAGCAGCCCGTGGATCGTCGACTCCGCGCCGGAGTTGCGGTTGACCCGTCCGTCGGTCTCGACGCCGTCGAATGTGACGCCGGTCGTCGGGTCGTAGACGGGGACTCCGGCGGTATTCGCCCCGAAGAACCACCCGGCGGCGAGTCCGGCGAGCACACGCAGTCCCTCGCCGGCGACGGCGGCCGCGGCAACGGCTCCCGCGACGCGCCCGTGGGCGCCGTATGCGATCTGCGCCTCCGCGGGCAGTGGCGCCCAGGCGTTGTGCGGTCCGCCGGAGGCGAGCACCAGCGGCGTGAACGACCCGGCATCCGCGATCGACGCCCTGATCCAGTCGCGCCGTCCCCGCAGCGCACCGCCTCGAGCGAGCGCCTCGGGAGCCGCCGCGCCCCAGGCGTGCCAGAAGCCGAGAGATCCGGTCCACGGCAGCACTGCGCCGAACGGCCAGCCCGCGGCGGGGTCGGTCGCCATGGCGGCGACACCCTCGCCGTACGTGTCGAGCGCCTGCCGACTGCGCGCGTCGCCGACCTCGGCCGCGGCGGCGAGTCCGAGCATGGCCTCGGACGTGGCATCCGCCCCTCCGGCGATGAGCCACGCGGGCAGCCGTCGCCCGTCGCTTCGCACCCACTGGCCCGCTCGCGAGAGGGACTCCCGCCCGAGCGCGTCCAGCGCGAGGTGGAGCCGCGACAGCAGGAACGCCGCGAAATCGGCGTCTTCAGAGAGGAACGCCGCGTACCCCTCGCCGAAAGCCCACACCGTGCGGGCGAGCCAGTACGATTCCGCGGAGTCGGACGGATCGGGCAGCTCGACCGGGATCGCGCTCGGGTTCAGCGTGCCGTCCTCCTGCTGCCAGAGCACGACCCGGCCCGCGTTCGCTCCGGTGGCCGTCTGCAGGAACGCGAGCGATCGCAGCACCTGCCGCGCCTCGTCGCGGCTTCGGGGGTCGCCGGACGCCTTCCAGTCCCGGAGGAAGACGACGGCCGCGCGGGCGATGTCGTCGGCGTTGTACGCGCCCTGCGTCCAGTACCCGGTCACGGCATCGCGCGTGCCGCCGCCTACCGGCCGGTAGCCGCCGGCGCCGTCGGTGTCGGCGTAGGTCCACGGTGCGAGCACGATCGGCTCGGCGTCGATCGCGTATGTCGTGTGGGTGGCCGACGCGACCACCGGCACGTCGGCGAGGAGGAACCGCAGGTGCCCGAGGTTCGTCAGCCGACGGCCGCCCTCCGCCTCGGTCGGCAGCGATGCAGGCAGCGATCCCGGCAGCGGGAGCGGGCGAGCGGATGCCGTCGCGTGGCCGGTGGCGGCATCCGTCGGCAGCAGTGCGAGCGCAGAGCTGGCTGCCGCGGCGGTGAGGAAGGTGCGACGCGAGATGGCCATGTCACGACTCCTCGGATGCGGTCGAACCCGCCGCTCCGGTCGGACCCGGGTCGCGCAGGGCCCGCCCCCACGGCTGCGAAGGGTCGTGGATCGCGACGGCCAGCGTCGTGTCGGACTGCCCGTAGTAGGCGAACCACTTCCCCTCGAACTTCACCAGTCCCTCCACGAACGTGACGTTCGACACCAGGCCGTGCAGGTCCTCGAACGTCTGCGGTCGCAGCCACGGCTCCTGCAGCCGGGCGATGACCTTCGTCGGCTCGTCCGGGTCGATCGCGATCTGCCCGCAGCGGTAGTCGACGTCGACCGTGCCGTCGTCGTGCACGGTCCGAGTCGCGCCGTTCGTCAGCATCACGAGCAGTCCGTTGTCGGTGACGACCGGCGACGTGCCGATCTCGACGAGCGCCTCGTCCCAGGTGCCGGGCGTCGGCGAGTACATGGGCTCGGTGTCGGCGGTGCCGGGTGTCCAATGGATGAGGTCGTCGCTGGTCGCCCAGTAGATGCCGCCCTCGCCGAAATACATCCACCACTTCCCGTGCATCCGCTGCGGCACGATCACACCGGCCTTCGACCAGTTGAAGCCCCGAGGATCCATGGTCTTGAAGGTGTCGAAGTCGTCGAACAGCGGGCCGTGCTTGGTCCACGTGTGCAGATCGGGGGAGGTCGCCAGGCAGAGCTGCGCGCTGCGTCGGTCCCAGCCGGTGTAGGTCAGGTAGTAGGTCCCGTCGATGAGCGCGATGCGCGGATCCTCGCATCCGTAGCGCTCGTAGTCCTCGGACGGCGACAGGATGGGCGCGTCTTCGCGCTCGAAGGTCACGCCGTCGCGAGACCGGGCGAGGCCGATGTGCGACACGATGTCGTCGGCGTGCGCGCGGTAGAGCAGCACGACCTCGTCGCCGTCGACGAGCGCGGCCGGGTTGTAGAGGTTCGCCGACTCCCAGCTGTCGCCCTTGGGGCGCAGGATCGGGTTGCCCTCGTAGGGGGTGAACGGACCGAGGGGGAAGGATGCTCCGGTGAACATGGATGCCTTTCTGGCTAGCCTTTGACGGCTGCGCCGAGGTCGGTGGCGGTGAAGAAGCGCTGGAAGACGATGAACAGGATCACGACGGGGAACGCCAGCGCGGTGGCGCCGGCGAGGATCGCGCCGTTCGGGTTGGCCGTGGACTGCGCGACGTTCGAGATGTAGTTGGCGAGCGATACGGCGAGCGGCTGCAGCGTCGCATCCTTCGTGATGAGGAAAGGCCAGAGGAACTCGTTCCACGGCCCGATGAATGTCACGAGCACGACCGTCACGAGCACCGGCTTGATCAACGGGATCGCGACCGACGTGAGCAGGCGGATCTCGCCGGCACCGTCGATGCGCGCGGCCTCGAAGATCTCCACCGGGAGCGCTTTGAAGAACTGCACGAAGATGAACACCGCGGTGGTGTTGATGAGGAACGGCAGGATCATGCCCAGATACGAGTCGCCGAGGCCGTAGTTGCGCGTGATCTGCACGTACAGCGGGATCATCAGCAGCTGGAAAGGCACCATCTGCACGAGCAGCATCAGCACCCAGACGACACCGCGACCACGGAAGTCGAGTCGTGCGATCGCATACCCCGCGAGGAGTCCGAACACGACCGTGCCGAGCAGCACGCCGGCGGTGAAGATCAGCGAGTTGAGAAGCGAGCCGGCCAGATCGATGCGCGAGTCGATGGCGACGAAGTTGTCGACCGTCCAGCCACTGGTCGGGAAGAGCTCGCTCGGAGAGTTCGTCGGGCTCTCCTGGAACGCCCCGACGAGCATGAAGTAGAACGGGAAGGCGAAGCCGACGGCTGCGACCGTGAGCAGGATGAGGCTCAGGATGCGGATGGGCGAACGTCTGCGGCGGGTCATCATCGCTCCCTCGTGGCGCGGTTGGCGGCGAGCGACAGCATCCCGACGAGGATCACGAGGATCATGCCGATCGCGGCCGCGGTGTCGGGGTTCTGCTGCTGGATGCCCAGCTGGTAGATGAGCAGCACGGGTGTCGACGAGGCGCCGTCGGGGCCGCCGCCGTTCGTGAGCAGGTACGGCTCGGTGAAGAGGTTCGCGCCGGTGATGATCGACAGGATGAGCACGAGCGTGGTGGCGCTGCGCACACCCGGGACCGTGACGTTCCAGAAGCGAGAGAACGCCCCGGCACCGTCGGTCTCGGCCGACTCGTAGAGCTCCTTCGGCACATTCTGCAGAGCCGCGAGATAGAGCAGGATGTAGAACCCCAGCTGCTTCCAGGTGACGTACAGCGCGATCATCGGCATCGCCAGCCCGCTGTTCACGAGCCACGACGGGTCGGGGGCGAGCGGCCCGAGGATCGTGTTGATCAGCCCATTGCCCGAGAACAGCAGCATCCACACGCCGACGAGCGAGACGCTCGCCGTGAGGTACGGCACGTAGAACGCCACGCGATAGGCGGCGACCCAGCGGATGCCGGTGTTGAGCGCCGCAGCGAGCACCAGTGCCAGGACCGCCGTGAGGGGCACGTTGATGACGAGGAAGACCAGCGTGTTGCGGAACGATCCGAGCACCCTCGGGTCTGTGAGCACCGTGACGAAGTTGTCGAACCCGACGAACGGGCGCTCGACCACGGCTCCCGGTGCCGTGAAGAAGTAGTCGTGGAAGGCGATGTAGACCGCGAATCCGAGCGGGAACGCGAAGATGGCCAGCACGAACACGAGGTACGGCAGCGCGAAGAGCCCGCCGATGGGCTGCGCACCCAGGATGCGGGTGCGCAGCCGTGATCCCGGTGACCGGGCCGGGGGCGGGGTGGGGGCGTGTGAGCCCCCGGCCACGTCCGCGACCGCGTCGTCTCGGAGCGTCATGATCGGCTCATCACTCGGCGACGAGCTCGTCGATCTTCGTGGTCGCGTTCTTCAGGAAGTCGTCGATCGACTCCTTGCCGAAGATCACCGCGGAGGAGTATTCGTCACGGAACGCCTGCCACGCCTCGACGGAGTTGGGGATGCTGGGCACGTCGGCCGTCGCCTCCGCCTGCTCCGCGAACGCCACGTAGTTCGGGTTGGCTTCGAAGTAGTCGGCGTAGGTCTCGGTGAGGTCGGTGCGCATCGGCATCTGCCCGGTCTCCTCGAGCAGCCGCCCGTCGCTCTCCTCGCTCGTCGAGAACTGCAGGAACTCCCATGCCGTGCCCTGGTTCTCGCAGGCGGTGAACATCGAGACGCTCTTGGAGTCGGCGAAGGTCGTCGGGTTCTCGCGCCCGTCGCTCGTCGGCACCGGCATGAAGCCGACGTCGACCGTCTCGGCGTACGAGGGGATCGCCCACGGTCCCGCGAGCTGCATGGCGGTGGTGCCGGCCGACATCGCGTCGTCGGTCGACGCCTCGTTCGGCGAGAGCTTCTCGTCGTAGAAGGTCTTCCAGAACTCCGCGACGGTGCGACCGGCATCCGAGTCGACCGTCGCCGCCGCGTCCTCGACGAGCATCGTGCCGTCGGTCTCGGCGAGGTACAGCGGGTAGAAGTCGAACCACGGCTGGTAGAACTCGCTGGTGGGCGCCGGCCAGATCGCGCTCTGCACGCCCGACTCGACGATCTTGCGCGACCCCTCGAGGAAGGCGTCGTGAGTGTTCATCTGCGGGTCCTCGGGGTCGATGCCCGCCGCCTGGAACAGCGCCTTGTTGTACATCACCATCACGGGGTTCGACTTCCACGGCAGCTGGTAGAAGCTGCCGTCGGTCGCGTACGAGTCGACGTCGCCGCCGCGCTCGGTGATGTAGTCGCTGCCGCCGTCGAGTGAGCTGAGGTCGACGAGCCCGCCCTGCTTCACCCAGCCGGAGACCGCCGCGGGCGCCACGTTGTACACGAGGCACGGGGCCGTGCCCGCGGTGATCGCGGCGGTGATCGCCTCCTCCGACGACGAGCCCGCGGGGATCTCCTGCGCGGTGACCTTCTCGTCGGGGTGCTCCGCGTTCCACGCCTCGACGACGGCCTCACCCCACGCGACCTCCTGCTCGTTGTTCGACAGCCAGATCTTGATCGGGCCGGTGGCGTCCGACGAGCCCCCTCCACCTCCTCCTCCGGCCGAGCATCCGGTGGCGACGAGCGCAACCGCTCCGACGAGTGCTGCTGCACGGATCTTCTTCATGGTGTCCTCCTTGACGCGATGGGTTCGGGTGGTGCTGTCAGTCGGCGGTGCTCTCGGGGCTCGTGCTCTCGGGGCTCGTGCTCTCACGGAAGTGCACGACGTTGCAGTCGACGACCTCGGTCCGGGGCTCGGCCCCGAGGATGTCGGCCTGCAGCAGTCGGGCGGCTGCGCGGCCTCGCGCGGCCGGTCCCGAGGAGACGCTGGTGAGAGCGGGGGAGAGGTGGGCGGAGAGATGGTCGTCGTCGAATCCGGCGATCGCCAGGTCACGGGGGATGCTGAGCCCGTGCGAGCGTGCGTACGAGAGACCGGCGATCGCCATGGTGTCGTTCGCGTACAGGATGGCCGTCGGCCGCTCGGGCAGCGCGAGGAGTTCGGCCGTGCGCTCGCGCCCGCTCGACGCGGTGAAGTCGCCTTCGCGGAGCAGCGCATCCGATCCTGAGGCATCGACGTACGCCGACGCGCGAGCGCGGGAGTGCACGTAGTCCAGCGGGCCGGACACATGGGCGATGCGTTCATGGCCGCGGGCCCTGAGGTGCGCGACGAGCTCGCGGATCGGCGCCGCGTCATCGGTGCGCACGCACGAGAACCTGGTCGGCTGCTCGTACGCGCCGACGAGGACCGTGGGGATTCCGAGCTCCTCGAGCAGCGGCACCCGCCAGTCGTGATCACGGAGGTCGAGCAGCACGGCGCCGTCGGCGCGGCCGTGACCGAGTGCCCGGTAGGCGCGTTCTTCGGCGGCGCGGTCGGGCACGACCTGAAGCAGCAGCGCGGTCTCCGTCTCGGCGAGCACCGACTCGACGCCGGCGATGAAGGCGGGGAAGAACGAGTCGTTGGCGATGACCTCGGGGTCGCGCGCGAGCACCACGGCGATCGCGTTGGCCCGCTGCGTCGCGAGTGCACGGGCGCTCGGGCTCGGCACCCAGTTGAGCTTCTGAGCCGCAGCGAGGACCTTGGCCCGCGTGTCCTCCGAGATGGGACGCTTGCCGCTCATCGCGTGCGAGACGGTGGCCTTGGTGACGCCGGCCTCGCGGGCGACGTCGGCGATCGTCGTGCGGCTCATGCCACCTCCTCGTGGTGTTCGGCAGTGCGCGCCGTCTTCACCGAACGGATCGATGAACCGGTTTGATGACTTCGAATGCTGCGAGTGTAAACCGGTTTGACGGGGAGGGTCAAGGGTGATTCGTGTCGCCCGTCCGGCATCCGTTGTCCACGGCCGGCATCCTCTGTCCACGGCCGGCCCGTTATGCACACGATGCCCCGATCTGCACACCGGAGGGCCGAGATCGTGTGCGAAACGGGGCATCGTGTGCAGAACGGAGCAAGGGGTGAACGCCGCCACACCATCCGGGGAGGAAGAGGGGACGAATCGGGGAAAACGACTCGGTGGCGGCGTTCGCGCGGATGACCCGCGTGTTCGAATGGGTGATCGAACAGGTCCACCGTCTCGCGACGTACCGGCCCGAACCGGCGGAATCGAGCGATCTGCACGCTCACCCCGCTGATCTTCCGTGCCGATCCGCGCCCTCCTCAGTGGTGCGAGGCGTCCCCTGCAGTAGTCCCGTCATCGTCCGCTCCGGCATCAGGGCGCGGCACCCCGAGGTGAAGTCGGGCGCAGGGCTGGCACACCCGATACCGACCGACGCCGTGCTCCCGCAGGTCGACCCAGGATTCGTCCCTGCCGAGCATCCGCGAGCAGTCGTCGCACCGTCGGCGGGGGCGGGCGAAGAGCAGCAGGCCGAGGAGCAGCAGCAGGGCCGCGGCGATCCCGAAGGGGAGGAGGGGCCCCGCACCCGTCGCCGCGAGCCGCTGCGGCTGCGCGTCGGCGTCACCCGACAGGGTCGCGACGACGTCGAAGGCCAGCTCGGTCGATGGGCTGCCCTCGTTGCGCTGCGAGGTGGTCGCGGCCGGAAGCTCGAACCCGATCTCCACCGCCACGGTGTCTCCCTCCGCGACCCGCACCTGTGCGATCTCCACCTGTCCGGTCCGCCCCTGACCGGTCCCCACCGTGTCGGCGGATCGCTCCAGGAGCTCGGAGTAGGGCTGGCGTCCTTCGACGCCGCCCACGTTCCAGAACAGTTCGACGTCGTCGCCGAGTCCGGGGTTCCTCGTGTCGTCCGCGACGATCTCGTCCAGCCGCAGCGAGACGGTCAGACCCGCCGTCGCAGGGCCGTCGTTCGTCAGCAGAAGGGTTCGGCGCGTGCTGTCGCCCGGTGTCGCGACGCGGTCGCCGACGAACGACGACTCGGCCGTCGAGTACCCCCGGCCCGACCAGTCCAGATGGGTCGCCGGACCATCCCACTCGGCGTGGGCGACGGCATCCCACGACGCCGTGCGACCATCGGATGCCGGTGTCGATGCCCCGCCGCGGGGGGCCGCGGCAGGGCCGACGGGCGGCTCGGCCGGTGCGATGGCGGTGGGATGACCGCTCGGGATCGCCGGCAGCACGCCCGCGGCCGACAGCACCCCCGCGAGCGTGAGCAGGATGACGAGAGCGAGGATCCCGGCGAGGTACGACGACCGGCGGTTGCGACGGCGCGCCTCCTGGAGGGCGCCATCGACATCGCGGGCTGCGCCGAACGCGGTCGCAGGGTAGGTGTAGAGGTCGTGCATCATCGGCTCTTCTCGTGTGTCGTCGCGCTCGACAGCACCCCGCGGAAGGAGTCGTCGTCGAACGGCAGCAGCCGGAGTCGCGCGAGGTGGAGTTCTTCCTCGCGGAGCGCGAGCTCGCGCTCTCTGAGGTCGAGTTCCCGGATCCGGAGGTCACCGGACGCGGATGCTGCGGCGGATACTGCGGCGGCGGGCGCTGACGCCGCAGCGACCCCGGCGGAGCCGGAGGTCATGAGCACGCGGGTCCGCGGCCGGCGGAAGGTCGTCCAGACGCCGTAGGCGAGAAGACCGGCACCGAGTGCGAGGCCCAGGACGATGATGTTCTCGGTGGCCCACTGACGCACCCAGCCGAGCGCCGGGAGGCTGTAGAGGAAGGCACCGCGGACCTGCTCGGGCGACACGGGTGGGTCCGCCGCTGAGTTGGCGTCGCCCCGGGTGATGAGCCGGCAGTCGGTGCCGTCGTCGAACGTGCCGACGGTCTTCCCGACGACGCGGTGGGTGATGAGCGTCGGGTCGCCGGGGTCCGGGAGGTAGGTGACGATGTCGCCGACGCCGATCTCGGCGCACACCGCGTCGGGGGCGACGCCGCGCACCGCGACGATGTCGCCCGGCTCGAGAACGGGTTCCATGGAACCCGTGAGCACGGTGAGGGAGGAGCCGCCGGTCACTCTCGGGATCACGAGGAGCGCGGCGATGAGCGCGAGAACGGTCACCGCGAGTGCGAGCGACACGGCCCGCCCGGCGATGCGCCAGGGCGACTCGTACCAGCTCTTCTGAATCGTGTCTGCAGTGCGCATGGGTACGTCTCGCCTCGAGGTCGTGATGAACGAAGGAGGCGCCCCGGTCGCGGGGCGCCTCCGGAGATGGGGGCTTAGAACTGCTCGCCGATGTCGCGAACCTGCTCGAGCTTGAGGTTCAGCCCGGACAGCGTGTCGGCGAGCGTGACGTCGGTGCGGTCGGTGACGTCCGACGAGAAGGCGCCGTAGACGACGACCGTCACGTCCTCCGTCGTCGCTGCCATCGAGAGCACGGTGGTGCCGTTCGCGTCCTCGAGGCCCGCGTTCTGGCCCGTCTGCGGCGCCGAGAGGTACAGCAGCGTCGCATCTGCCGTGACGGGCAGCGCGATCTCGGTCTGCACGAGAGCGCCGTCCTGGTACACCTCGTAGGTGTAGGTCATGCCGCTGATGTCGTACTCGTTCGCGGTCAGGCCGTCGAGTGAGAGACGACCGACGAGGTTGTCGCCCTCGAGGGTGACGTCGGCCGAGAACGAGGCCGCGACCTTGTCGCCGGGCACGATCCGCCAGGTCGACGCATCCGTCGGGGTGAGGGCGTGGCCGAGCTGCGATCCGTCGGTCCCGGTGACGGTGGCGGTCGCGTCGTCACGGTCGGCGGAGACGTCCCAGAAGGTCGTGTCCGCGGTCTGCACGACGTCGAGGTCGCCGGCCGTGATCTGGCCGCCGGTGAAGCCGTCGGTCGCCGTCCACAGCGCGAACGTCGAACCGCCCGCGAGCAGTGCGGCGGCGCCGCCGGCGACGAGCAGCAGTGCGCCGCGGCGCTTCTTCTTCTCTTCGGTCACGACGATGATCTGAGGGTTTTCGGTGTTCATGTGGGTGCTCCTTCTTGATGGTGGTCGGGTGGTGCGCGCCGGCGCTCTCGGGGCGTCCGGGGCGGTCTGGCGGGTCGGGAGGGTCGGGTGGGTCCAGGTGGGGCTGAGCGCTATCGCGTGGCGTGATCGCCCGGAGGGACGGCGGGGTTCGCGTTCGTGACACGGGGGTCGATGCGCACGACGAGGTCGGGTTCCCCTGACGGGTCCGGGCGGACCGTTCCGCTCCACGACGAGTCATCGCGCGACAGGGTGCCGTCGTCGCCGGTACCCTCCGCCCACGCCGTGTGGTCGTAGACGCCGATCGCATCCAGCGAGGCAGGGAACGCGACGGCGGCGTACCAGGAGTCGACGTCGCGGTTCTCGCTCCCGTCGTCGCCGATCCCCGCAGCGCTCGCCTCGGAGATGTACAGGCCGTCGGCCCGATGGTTCCAGAGCATCGCGACGCACCAGACCTGGGTGATCTCGGCCCCGGCGGGATTCGCCGAGGGCGCCTGCAGCGTCCGATCGGATGCCTCGATCAGGTGCACGTTCGCGGATGCCGCGCCATCGAGGTCTGCGGGCGCATCGGGGATCGCCGAGCAGTCGTCGCCGAGACCGGCCGGATAGATGCGCAGCGTCGAATCCGCCAGCAGCGTGCCGGCTTCGGCCACGCCGTCGTCGAGTTCGGCCCAGCGTCCGTCACGCCAGACCTGCGGCCCGAGCGCGATGTCGTAGTCGAGTCCTGCGATGCCGAGCGCGGCTCCGGCAACCTCGAAGCGCCAGATCGCGGGATCGGAGCGCAGGCCGCCGTCGTCGAGAACCCTCGCGATCTCCGAGCCCGGCACGCGGATCTCGACCGGCTCCCCGGATTCCGACTGCACCCGCTGGGAATCGGCGGCGGCTCCGAAGGAGACGGCTCCGGTGCGCAGCTCGGGCACCATGAGTGCGTCGTTGGTGGTCCAGAGCGCGTTCGCGGTCGAGACCAGGCCGAAGGTCATGACGCCCGCGACCGCGGCGGTGAGCGACAGAGTCCTGCGCAGTCTCATGCTCCCGCTCCGTCGCCGCGCACCTGGTCGAGGCGCACGATGAGATCGCCCGCAGCCCAGATCCCCGATGCGCTGTGCACGTCGCCGAGCGTCCAGACGTAGTCGCCGTGCACCTCGACGGTGATGATCACGGACCATCGGTCGACCTCGCCCTCGGTGGTGCCGACGAGGCCGGGCACGCCCATCGGGTGTCCGTCGGCAGAACCGGTCGCGACCGTCTGGCCGTCGGCGTCCTCCACCCGGACTCTCACGGCGATCTCGCCGGCGTCCTCCTGCGCCTCCACCGCGAGAGGATCCGCGAACGCGACGCTCAGTGCGCCCGTCAGGTTCTCGCCGCGCAGGTACGTCTCGAGCGGCTGAACGATCTCGATGACGTCGCCGGGCATCGTGAAGAAGTCGGTCGGCGTCTCGGTGAGGTTCCCCGACCTCGGCTCGGTCACGCCCGGGGTGATCTGCCGCCAGGACGCCTCCTCGGTGGTCATCGAGAGGTCGCCGGCCCGCCAGAGCGACCCGGCGAACGTGTCCTCCGACGACCACAGCGCGTAGGTGACGGCGCCGATCGCTGCGACCGTCAGCGCGGCGACACCGATCGCGCCGGCGATGAGCGGCATCCTGCGCGCGGAGGTCGTGGAATCGACGGCGTTCATCGGCCCTGCCCGTCGGCAGGGGCGTTCGAGACGATCGTTCCGCATGCGGCGACCTTCTCGCTCTCGCCGACCGCCAGCTGCGAGATCGAGCCGATCACACCGTCGGTGCCCAGGCGCAGGTCCGAGTCGGTGACGGCGATGTCGTGGAGGTTCGTGGTCCAGTCGTCGGCCGACCTGTTCGTCACGGTGAACACGAAGCACACCGCCTGCCCGTCGACCAGACGCGAACCCGTGAGCGCGGGGGTTCCCGTCTGCTCGATCGTCGCCGGTGTCGAGGCATCGGTCACCGAGACGTAGGCACGCTTCTCGATCTCGATCGTCGGGTCGGTGGCGAACAGGAACGCACTCACCGACGGCGCGACCAGTCCGTCGTACTGGGAGTCATCGGATGCGACGGTCGCCGTGATGGTGGTCTCGGTGTTCGCGACGACGTCTCCGTCGGCGGCCTTCACGATGACGGGCTCGGTCGACCGGCTGCCGGGGGCGATGACCGGGGAGGAGGTCGAGAGGCCGACTCCGTGTTCCGTCCCCACCGCGTCGATCTGCGAGGAGAAGCTCACGGGCGCGCTCGGCACGGGGGCGCCGGCGCGCAGCACGATCGTGTACCTCTTGCCCTTGTCGTCTCCCGTCACGAGGGTGAAGCGAGACGGCGTCACCTGCAGCGGGTTCACGAAGGTGATCCGGGGGTCCGCAGAGACGGCGGCAGCGGGGTTCGTGAGTCCCGCCGTCGACGTGACGCGCCCGGCGGCCAGGCTCGCCGAGACGGTCGCGGAGTCGTCGACTCGCGCGACCACGTCGAACTCGAGCCCGTTCTTCCCCGCGACCGGAGTGACGGCCGTGACCCGCGGGTCCAGACGCTCAGGGTCGAGGGTCTCCGCCGTCGCCGCAGCGGTGAGCTGGATGTCGTCGGCGGTGACGGTCGTCGGGTCGAGAGGCAGCGACGACGTGAGCACGTAATGCAGATCGCGAGCCATGGTGGGGTCGTTCTGGCCGGCGGCCTGGTCGAGGGCGATCGTCGGCCGGCAGTTGCCGGAGACCGCGACCGTGCGGCTGAACTGCGAGGACGTGAGCTGCGGGGCCGTCTCGACATGCGTCTGCATGCGCACGAAACCGGAGACATCGCCCGTGGTGGCGTTCACCGCCTGTGCCGAGCCGGGGACGACGGCGCCAGGGAGCGGCACGGGGCCTACGGGGAGCGAGAAGGCGACGGATGCCGACGAGGCGGTCACTCCGGTCACGCGCCCGAGGTGGATCTCGCCGGTCCGATCGGCCGTCCAGTAGATGTCGAGCGAGACGGGGCCGCTGGGGATGCTCTGCCCGGTGGTCGGCTTCTGCACGGTGAACTCCGCCGTGCAGGTCCCGCCCGTGAAGGGGGTGCGAGGCGTGGCGACGAGCGCGGTGCTCGACGGTGCAGCCACGACCGCCGCGTTCGCCGTCGGGTACCAGGTCGACACGGCGAGGTTCGAGGCCGCTCCGCTGTTGTCGACGAGGAGCGCCCCTCCGTCGGCGGTCTCCTCGGCGGTGGCCGGTCGGCCCTGAGAGCCGGAGCGGGTGCCGAAGGTGTTGCCGGAGACGGTGGTCAGTCCGCTGCGGGAGAGACGGATGCTCGACTCGTAGCCGTCGAAGTGGTTGTCGGTGATGCTGAGTCCGCTCGGCACCGTGCCGCTGCGGGTGAGGCCGTCCCAGCGGACCGCGATGGTCTGACCTGACGTCGCGCGCACGATGTCGTTGCGCGCGATCCGGTTGTCACCGCTGAGGGTTCCGGGCGGCAGCGTGATGAACGCGTTCTCGTCTCCCGCGCCGCTGCCGATGGAGTTCAGGAACTGGTTCCCCGAGATGTCGAGGTTCGACAGCGTCACGCCGGTCGTCGGGCTGTTCGAGAACTTGAAGGCCACCGCCGACGACAGGTTCTTCACGGTCGAGTCGGTGAAGGAGAAGCCGTCGAGCACGACGTTGGCGTCGCGCGGGAAGAAGGTCGTCAGGTTGGTCCGGCAGCCCGAACCGTCGGAGCCGGTGCAGGTGCCGCCCGATGTGTAGTTCACCTTGACGCGGGAGATGCTGATGTTCTTCATCGGAGCCGAGGTCGTGGCGTTGAAGAGGAAGAGCCCCGAGGTCTGCAGACCCTCGTGGTAGAACCCCTGCAGCTCGTAGTCGCTCACCGAGATGTCGCTGGCGCCCTGTCGGTAGACGACGAAGCGCTCCGGGTAGTAGTTCTCGCGCGTGACGGTCGAGCCGCCCACGAGGGAGACGCGCTTCGAGCGCTCGCTCATCACGATGGACGTGCCGCTGGAGAGGATGTCGGTGAAGTTCTTGAGCACGACATCCTGTCCGTCGATGTCGAATGCGGCCGCCTCCACCGCCTCGGACGTCGGCACGATCGAGACGCGGTTGTCGAGGTCGAGCGTCACCGGTGCCGTGATGCGATAGAAGGCACCCTGGTCCCACGTCGACACGGCATTCGTCTGCATCCAGTTGGCGTCGGAGCGGACCAGCACCGGTCTGATGGTTCCCGTGAGGCCGGCCCGCACGGTGATCACGACGTCGCCGGGGGCGCCCTGGAGGGCATTGGACTCCTCGAGGGCGGCGCGCAGCGTGCACGTTCCTTCTGCGGTCCTGCACACGCCGTCGCCGCGGTTCTGATCGATCCCCGAGAAGGCGAGACTGGTGATCTCCAGCTCGTGGTCCGGAGCCGAGACGGCGGGTGTCGCCACCGCGACGGCACCGGCGATCAGGGTCGCCGTCGCGATGATCGCCGCGGTCATCCGCAGCCGCCGCGCAGATGGACGCCGCAGCCGTCGTGCCCACCGTCGTCCGGATTCCAGGCGTTCGCTCACTGTTGCTGTCCTCCCAGGGGGTCTGCCGCAAGGCGCCCCGCGTGCCACTGATGTCGAGACCTCCGGGTGCCAGTCGGAACGAGCGGGTGCCCGGCGGTCGTACGAGAGCGTCTCCCTCCCCACGCCGCCGCGGTCGAGATCCTCTGCGTCTTCAGCAGTCGCCGATCCGCAGAGCAGTGGCGTCGCCGCATCCTGCGTAGGGGGAGGGCGGTGATGCGGGCTCGCCCGACGACACGCTTAAGTAGTCGCCTCCGGGTACTGTCCCCGGCCCGCCTCGCGGTGCGGTCGACCGCACTGCGCTACCTAACGTGCAGCGCAGGCTTCGTAGGGCACGCGATCCCCGGCCGCCGGGGCGTGCGCGTGGGGGAGGCTCTCCTCAGGGGCGGGGCCGGACGGCGTCACGACCATTCCGTCTGAACAGGGGCATCGGAGTGTACTTTTTGCGTAAGGCAAGTCAGTGAGAAAGCAGGACCTCATGGTGGTCGGTCGCGAACAGAGCCTCACCACCGCGGTCGGACTCGTCCAGGCGTCCGTGGGCATCGATGTCGTCGGGAGCCGGGGGTCCGGACGGAGTGCATTCCTCAGGGCGCTTCGCGCGCGTCTGGAGGAGGACGAGTGGACGGTCGTCTCGATCCGCGGGATCGCGTCGCTCAGGCAGCATCCGCTCGCCGCACTGCACATGGCCGGCATCGGGGCTCCCGCAGGACAACGCATGCCCGCGAATCTGCAGGAGACGGCGGATGCACTGCGGCACGCCGTGCGGCATCCGCGGTCCGTGCTCTTCCTGGACGACTGGGACGATCTGGACGAATCGTCCTGGGGCGTCGCAGAAGCGGTGCGCCGCGAGCTCGGTCTGCCCATCGTCCTGTCGCGGCTGCAGGGTCTGCGAGCCCGACATACGCCCAGCGGTCTGCCCGCCTCTACTCTCGAGCCCACCTACGTCATCGACATGACCCCGCTGGGCTTCGAGGAGATGGAATCCGCACTGGAGACCTATCTCGCCGCCCCCGTGGAAGCCCGCACCATGAGCCGCATCTTCGCGAAATCCGGCGGCAACATCGGGCTCGCGCTCAGCCTGGTCGATGCGACGACCCGAGAACAGCGCATGTCGCTGCGCGGCGGGGAGTGGACCGCGACCCGCGACCTGTGGAGCACGGGTCTGCGTGCCGTGCTCGAGGCCCATCTCGAGAGCCTCGACAACGCGACCCGCGACGCCCTCGAGATCATCGCGATCGTCGGCGTCGCCGACATCGACACCGTGAGCCAGCTGGTGGAATGGACGACTCTGGAACTGCTGGAGGAGCTGCGGATGATCACGTTCATCCCGAGCGGCGACCGTCAGCTCGTCGCCGTCATGCCGCCGCTGCTGGTCGAGTTCTTCCGCCACGAGCCTCTCACCGCCCGGCGTAGCCGACTCACGGAGCTCATCGTGAAGAGGCTGAGCACCCCGGAGTCGGTGTGGTCGGTGCTCTCCGAATCACGTCCCTCGACGAAGGCGCCCGTCGGACAGGACGCCCTGTTCGTGCGCCTGCTCCAGGAGCGCGCGCGAGCCCGGCGCCTCGTGACGGCGGCGGAGTGGGAGTCGAACCCCTCGGCCTCCAGCGCGGTCCGCTACATCCGAGCGCTCATGCACACCCACACTCCGATGGTGAAGGACGTCATCACCGGTGTGTTCGCGTCTCCGCAGGCCCGCCACGGCGATGACGCCAGCAGGGCCGAGTTCGCGACCCTCCACGCCGACTGGATCGCCTACGTCGAGAACGACCCGGCGCGCGCGATCACGAATCTGCAGGAGGAGGCCGCCCGTGTCGGCGCCTACGCCGGAATGCTCCGAGCGGCCGAGGTCCAGATCCTCGCGAACGTCGATACCGTGCCCGCGGACTTCAGCAGTCGTCTCGAGGTGACCGACGACCTTCCCTCCGCCGTCAGGCATGCGCTGCTGGAGACGCAGATGAGCGTGCTCGTCAGTGCGGGACGCTTCGCGGATGCGCAGCGCGTGTTCGGTCTTATCGAAGCATCGGAGGACGGCCAGCCCCGGCCCGCCGCGCGGGTGCTGCTCGGGATCGCGCTCTTCGGACAGGGCAGAGCCACAGAGGCCGTCGAGACCCTGCAGCGCGGTTTCGACGAGGCGCACGGGTACCTCGACATCGACGCCGTCCGTGCTTTCGGCACGGCCGCCGCGTTCTGCCACCTCGCCTCGGGCGACCACGCGGCCGTCGACGACCTCGTCGAGGTGATCTTCTCCGCCGGGGAGCCGTCTCCGCTCCCGCCGGGACTCCAGCTCTCGCTGCTCGCGATCGCCGCGGTGGTCGCGATCCGGCGCGGACAGATCGCAGCCGGCGAACGGCTCGCGGGGGAGCTCGAGCAGCTCGGCGCCGTGGACGGCCCCCTGCCCGGACAGAGCAGCGCTGTGGCTCGGGTGCAGCTGCTGGCGTTCGACGGACGCACTTCGCAGGCCGCGGACCTGCTCGCCGAGTCCGGTGAGGGTCTCTGGAGGCGAGGGGCGCGCGTGTCGGGGCTGTCCGCCCTGCTCTCCGCTGTGGAGTTGGACCCCACCCCCGAGCGGCTCGGAGTCGCGCTCCGCCACGCAGAGGAGGTGCCAGAAGCCGCGGGCCTGGCCGCCCACGCTGCGTATGTGACGGCCCTCGTCGCGCACGACGCCGCGGCGATGATCGCGGCAGCGGCCGAGCTGGACGCTAGGGGCCTGACGGGGATGGCGCTGTCGGCGTGCCGGTTCGCCCGTGCCTGGTTCACCGAGGTCGGCGACGCCTCCGGCATCCGCCGTGCCGAGGACGAGGAGGCGAGGATCCGCGCCGCCCACCCCGGGCGGAGCTTCGATCTCGCTCGTTTCGGCGCGACGGCGATCACTCTGACCGAACGGGAGAAAGAGGTCGGTCGGCTCGCGGCAGACGGCCTCACCAACGCCGAGATCGCGACCCGCCTCGTGCTGAGCGTGCGAACCGTGGAGAGTCATATGCACCGCCTCATGCGCAAGCTCGACCTCTCGAACCGGCGGGCCCTGCGCCGTCACCTCGAGCTGCTGAGCTAGCGGCTGGGGGCTCGAGCGTCCGCTCTGTCGCCGCCCGTCGTGTGCAGAACGGGGGGCGGATGCCGGCCGGGGTCAGACGAAGGTGACGGTCTGCTGCAGCCGGGTGCGCACGTCGAACAGCTCGTTGCCGCCGATCGCACGGGCGCCCGGCACGCCCTGACGGAGCACCATGGCGAGCGCGCTGCGCCGCACGACGACCACGGGAACGCCGCGGCTGCTGCCGAGGGGCGTGACGGCCTGCGCCAGGTCGTCGTCGGGGAGCACCAGGATCGCCCCGCCGAACTTCACGCGGGCCGCCTTGGCCACGGTGCGCATCCGCGCGAGCGCCGCGGTGACCGGTGCGCGCGTGCCGAGGCTCGGGCCGGTGATCTCGCCCCGTCGGAATCCGACCACACCCCCGAAGTCCTCCGACATGATGCCGTAGAGCCCAGACGGGCTGAGCACGACGTGGTCGAGCTTGTCGTCGGCATCCCTGCCGGTCGCCACGTCGTGCCACACGGTGAAGCCCATGCCGAGTGCGCTCACGGTGCGGGCGGTCGCCTCCTCGGCGAGGGCGTCGGCGAGCAGGCGGCGAAGGTCTCGAGGTGCCGAGCGCACCAGCGCGGGGTCGTAGGGGTCGGGCACCTCGACGCCCCGCCCGGCCCACTCGCGGATGAGCGAGAGATAGCGCTCTCGCCGCCAGCCGCCGGGGTGCCCGTACGAACGTGCCCGAGGGCGGGTGTCGGTGCGGGTCGCCGACTGCGGCCTCCACCCGTTCCACTCCGGCTCTGCGGGGATGCCGGGGTGCGCGCCCGAGCGACGGTCGTAGGCGGCGCGGCTCTCGGGGGTGCCGATGAGCTCCCACGCCCGCTGCACCTGGATGAACACGGCGGCGTCGCCCCCGGTGTCCGGATGGGTGTGGCGCAGGCGCAGCCGGTAGGCGCGGCGCAGTTCGACGTCGTCGACCGACGGGTCGACCCCGAGGACCTCGTAGGCCGACGCCGAGAGCGGGCTGTCGAACATCGCTCTCCTTCCGAGATCGCGGCATCCAGAATATCCGGCTGCTGTTGTGGATCAGCCCGGCACGTCGCCCACTCAGGCCGTGCAGTATTCAGCACGGATGCACGGCCGAACGCGAGAACCGGCCGATTCCCACGGAATCGGCCGGTCCTTGCTGAATCGTGCACGCGGGTCGGGCGAGCTACTCCGCCGAGTCGTCGCGCAGGTACGCGATGTGCGCGGCGTGGCGGCGCAGGTGGTTGGGCGACTTCCGCACGAACATCCACGATCCGAGCAGCAGCGCGAACCAGATCGGCGTCACGAGCAGCGCGGTCAGGGTGTCGGGCTGCGTGGTGAGCGCCCAGAGGATGAACACGAAGAACGCGAGCACGACGTAGACCATGAACACGCCGCCCGGCATCCGGAACTTCGATGCCGAGACCTTCTCGGGGCGGGTGCGCCGGTAGACGAGGTAGCTGAAGAGGAAGATCGTCCACACGAACATGAAGCAGACCGCCGAGACGGTCGTCACCATGTCGAAGGCGGTGCCGATGTCCTCGCCCGCGTACAGCAGCACGACGCCCGAGAGCAGCAGGATGCACGAGAGGAACAGGGCGTTCTGCGGCACGCGTCGCCGTGACAGGCGGCCGAAGACCTGAGGGGCATCGCCGTCCTGCGCGAGGCCGAACACCATGCGCGACGTCGAGTAGATGCCGGAGTTCGCGCTCGACATCGCCGAGGTCAGCACGACGAGGTTGACCACCGTCGCCGCGATGCCGAGCCCGGCCAGGGCGAACATGGCGATGAAGGGGCTCTCGCCGGCGACGTACTCGGTCCACGGGGTGACGGCCATGAGCACGACGAGCGCGCCCACGTAGAAGAGCAGGATGCGGATCGGGATCGCGTTGATCGCCTTCGGCAGATTGCGCTCGGGGTCCTTGGTCTCCGCCGCGGCCGTGCCGACGAGCTCGACGCCCACGAACGCGAAGACCGCGATCTGGAAGCCCGCGACGAACCCCATGAAGCCATGCGGGAACATCCCGCCGTGGTCCCAAAGGTTCGAGAGGCTCGCGGTGCCCGCATCGTGTTGGAAGCCGGTGACGATCATGACGGCGCCGGTGATGATGAGGGCGACGATCGCGACGATCTTGATGAGCGCGAACCAGAACTCCATCTCGCCGAAGGCGGCGACGGTGGGCAGGTTCAGGGCGAGCAGGATGAGGATCACGAGCAGACCCGGGATCCACAGCGGGATGCCGGGGAACAGCGCATCCGTGTAGCCGGCGATGGCGATGACGTCGGCGACGCCGGTGACGACCCAGCAGAACCAGTAGGTCCACCCGGTGAAGAAGCCCGCCCACGGCCCGAGCAGGTCGCTGGCGAAGTCGCTGAACGACTTGTACCTGAGGTTCGACAGCAGCAGCTCGCCCATGGCCCGCATGACGAAGAACAGCATGAAGCCGATGATCATGTAGACGAAGATGACCGAGGGTCCCGCGACCGAGATCGTCTTGCCGCTGCCCATGAACAGGCCGGTGCCGATGGCCCCGCCGATCGCGAGCAGCTGGATGTGGCGATTGGTCAGCGCTCGCCGCAGGTGCTGCTCGTCGCCGGTCTCGGAGCCGTCCACCCCGACGGACCCCTTCGTGTTCTGTGTCGTCATTGCCCGAACCTCCGGTGTTCCGTGCCGCGTACCGCTGCGGCATCCTTTCGACCGTACTTGGCGATCGGGTATACCGCTCACCCGAATCGATTCGATATCCTGGGACGACCCCCGATCATCCCCCCAGTTCTGCGAGCCGCTCCCTCATGGCCACCTCCCTCACCACGGGTCGTCCGTGGCGTGTCATCCTGTCCTTCTCGATCCCCCTGCTGCTCGGCAACGTCGTGCAGCAGCTCTACCAGTTCGCCGACGCCGTCGTCGTCGGACGCCATCTCGGCGTCGAGTCGCTCGCCGCCGTCGGCGCGACGGGCAGCCTGCTGTTCCTGCTGATCGGCTTCGCGTGGGGCCTCACCAGCGGCTTCGCGATCCCGATCGCCCAGGCCTTCGGTGCCGGCGACGCCGCGGCGGTGCGCCGTTCCGTCGCGACCGGCGTCATCCTGACCGGCGTCACGAGCATCGTGCTCACCGTCGGCGCTCCGCTCATCGCGCGCCCGGTGCTCGAACTGCTGCAGACGCCGCCGGAGCTCTTGGCCGAGGCGACGATCTTCACCCAGATCAGCTTCATCGGTGCGAGCGCGACGATGTTCTTCAACTACCTGTCGGCGATCATCCGCGCCATCGGCGACTCGCGCACGCCGCTGATCTTCCTCACGGTCTCCTGTGCGCTTAACGTCGGCCTCGTGATCCTCATGGTCGGCCCGCTCGAGTGGGGCGTCGGCGGTGCCGCGCTCGCGACCGTCGTGGCCCAGGCCGTGTCCGTCCTGCTGTGCCTCGAGTTCGTGCGCCGTCGCCTGCCCATGCTGCACTTGCGCCGCGTGGACTGGAAGGTCACCCGCGAGGACTTCGCCGAGCACCTCCGCCTCGGTCTGCCGATGGGCTTCCAGGCGTCGATCATCGCGATCGGCACGCTGACCGTGCAGGTCGCCCTCAACAGCCTCGGCTCCGAGGCCGTCGCCGCCTACACGACGGCATCCCGCGTCGACGGACTCGCCGTCGCCTTCCTCTCGTCGCTGGGACTCGCGGCGTCGATGTACGCGGCGCAGAACTACGGCGGTCGGCGGCCCGACCGCATCCGTCGCGGTGTCGTGGAGGGAACCTGGATGGCGGTGATCACCGGCATCCTGCTGGGCGCGGTGATCATCGCGTTCGGAACCCCGATGGTGCGCCTCTTCGTCGGCGAGGGCTCGGACGAGGTCGTCGCGATGGCGCACCGCATGCTCATCATCAACGGATGCGGGTACTGGGCGCTCGGCATCCTGTTCGTGCTCCGCGGAGCACTGCAGGGGCTCGGCCACACGCTCGTCCCCACCGTCACCGGGGTGATCGAGCTCGTGATGCGCGTCGGTGCGGCCGTGGTCCTCGGCGCGATGATCGGCTTCGACGGTGTCGCCCTGAGCAACCCGCTGGCATGGCTCGGCGCGATCGTGCTGCTCGTGCCCGCCTATGTGCGCGCGCACCGCGGGCTCGCGCACCTGCGGGTCGATCCGGTCGAGGCGACCGAGACCTCCGCCATCGCGATCGTCGGTCCGACCGACGGCTCGATGGTGGTCGACGCGGTGCTCACTCAGCCCGTGCGCGTCGTACGCGGGTCGCGTTTCGGATGGCTGACACGCCGCTGACACACCGCTGACGCGCTGCTGAACGACGAGTCACGGTTGCGGAACATCATCCTCGAGATGGATGCCGTGTCGACCGGTACTTCGTAATGTTGGTGGTGCGGAGATTCCGCTGACCGGGGGGTCGTCATGACGTCATCGAGGGTGGCACACGAACTGGCATCGATACTGGTGCCGATCGGAATCGTCGGGGCTGTGCTGGCTGTGCTGTGCGCAGCGCTCGCCGCAGTCGCGATTGCGCGAGGAGCCGCAGGGCTCGCCGGCGGAGCAGTGGGGGTGTGGGTCCCGGCCGCGGTGCTGAGCCTCGCGGCATCCTTCGCCAGCCAGTGGACTCCGCTGATCGTGTCGGGAGCCGCGCTCGTCGGCATGCTGGTCATCGGGGCCGTGGCGCGTTCGATCGTCACCGCCGGAGAGCCGGCGCGCGCGCAGGCACGAGCCGCACGTCTCGAAGAGGCGGAGGCGGCTGCCGCCACGACGGCCACGACATCGACCACGACGGTGCAGACCCCGCGGGCGTCGACGGGATCCGTCGGAACAGGGACCGCGAGCACGGGCACGGTGCCGGCGCTCGCGAGCTGACCCTCGGCGCCGAGCCCCGCGCTCGCGCACTTTGTCAGGACTCGACAAGAAACTCGGTCTCACGCTGGTCGATACCTAGTTCCAGCGCGCAAACCTGGACGAAACCTGGGAGCGGCGACCATACACTCGCCGGTGGCAACGACGCCACCTACCTCGGGAGTCCTCAATGACGAGTGCAAGACCCCACGCGCACGGCCTCGGCATGCGCATCGCCGTGATCACCCTCAGCGTGCTGCTGGCCGCGATGATCATCCTGTTCTTCCTCACGACCGGCAAGATCGCGGCCGGTGCCGCAGAGCTCGCCGACGGCACGACGACAGCAAGGGAGGGGTCGGCCGACCTTGCCGCCGGTGCGAGCGACCTCTCGACCGGTGCCGAGAAGCTCGCCTCCGGCACGGAGGACCTCGCCGCCGGCGCCATCACGGCCCACGCGGGCTCCGAGAAGGTGGCGGCCGGGGCGCAGAGCGCGTCGACCGGAGCGGCCGCACTCGCGGTCGGCGCCGACACGCTCGCGATCGGTGCCTCGAACGCGGCAGACGGCGCGGCTCGACTCAGCGCGGGAGCCTCGTCGGCACTGTCCGGCGCGCAGCGCCTGTCGGCCGGTGCGAACGACCTGGATGCGGGCGCGCAGCGGCTCGTCGCCGGAGCGACCACACTGTCGGCCGGAGTGTCGGGCGCGCACCTCATCGCGGGCCAGCTGCTCGCGGGGGCGAACGAGTTCAAGAACACCGTCGACGCGAAGGTCCCGGCAGCCGTGATCCCGAAGCTGCAGGCCCTGTCGAACCCCGCAGCCGCTGCCGGGATCACGAACGCGGCCGCGGGAGCGCCGACCAACTCCCAGCAGCTCGCCGACGCTCTCGCGCAGATCGCCGCGCAGGACGGCGTTGACGGCAGCCAGATCGACCAGCTCGCGCTGCTGGCCGCGGGCCTCGACAGGCAGGTCGACGGCATCGCCGGAGCCGCCGCCGCCGCGCCGGACCTCGCCGCAGGCACTCTCGCGACGGTCGAGGCGTCGAAGCGGCTGGCCGGCGGAGCCCACGTGCTCGTGAACGGCGACCCTGCTCAGGGATGGCCGGGCACAGTCGCCCTCGTCTCCCCGCAGGGCGCTCCGGCGCTGGTGTCGGGCGCCCAGGCGCTCGAGGCGGGCACCACCCGGGTGTCCTCCGGCGCCGGTGACCTCGTCGTCGGTCTGCAGACGCTGTCGACCGGCGCGGGAACGCTGCAGGACGGTTCGGCGCGGCTCAGCTCCGGCGCATCGAGCCTCGACGAGGGCGCGACGGCGCTGGCCGAGGGCACCGAGACGCTGCAGGCGGGCGCGTCGGAGCTCAGCACCGGCGTCGGCGAGATCTCCGAGGGCGCGGCGACCGTCGCCGCGGGAACGGGCGACCTGGCCGAGGGCGGCGTTCGCCTCGAGACCGGGGCGGCCGACCTCGCCGACGGCAACGGCCTGATCGCCGACGGTTCCGGAACCCTCGCGACCGCCACGGCGGGCGCCGCGCCCTCGATGCTGCCCTGGATGCTCGGCATCGCCCTGGTCGGGCTCATCGCCGTCGGCTTCTGGGTGGGTCACCGGCTGAACCACCGGCGGGCCATCGGCTGAGGGCGGCCCTCGGGGCTACGGCAGGCGGATCGTCCCCGTGGCGATCCGCTCCGTCGGCATCCGATCACGGTTGTATGTGATCTCGCGGTAGCCGTGCGGCGTCGGCAGACCGTCGTCGTCGAGGCTCACGAACACGATCTTCTCGATCGTGAGGATGCGCTTGCGCGTGATCATGTTGCGCGCGACGGCGCGCATCGTGAGCGAGGTGGTGCCGAAGTGCGTGGCCTGCAGGCCGATCTCGATGAGGTCGCCCTGCACGGCCGACGCCTCGAAGTTGATCTCCGAGATGTGCTTGGTCACCGCGCGGTAGTTGCCGAGCTGGACGATCGCGTAGATCGCCGCCTCCTCGTCGATCCACTTCAGCAGGCTGCCGCCGAACAGCGACCCGTTCGCGTTCAGGTCCTCCGGCCGCACCCATTTGCGCGTGCGGAAGTTGATGCCGTCTTCGGACCACAGCCATTCGGGTGCCTTCTGCGTCGCCATGCCCCTGAGGGTAGGCGGGCCGTGAGTCGCGGGTGTTACAGCGTGCTTTCGGGGGTGTTGTGGCCCCGCGCAAGCGGCCATCCGCTTTCAGCCGATCTGCCGCGGGCGGATACCGGACCGCCGGCGATCCGGGCGGCGGATGCTGGTCGCATGAGCGAAGACAACCCCATCCCGCAGTTCGGACCCGAAGCCCGACGCGCGCTGTTCCACGAGCGGGTGCTCGTGCTCGACGGCGCCCTCGACGACGACAACGGCACGCTGCTCATGACGCAGCTGCTCACGCTGTCGGCCGAGGACCCGACCACCGACATCGCCCTCTGGATCCATTCGCCCGGAGGATCGGTGCCAGCCATGCTCGCCATCCGCGACCTGATGAAGATGGTGCCGAACGACGTGTCGACGCTGGCGCTGGGACTCGCGTGCAGCGCGGGCCAGTTCCTGCTGTCGGGCGGCGCCGCGGGCAAGCGTCGAGCGCTGCCGCATGCACGCATCCTCATGCATCAGGGATCCTCGGGCATCGGCGGCTCCGCGGTCGAGATCGAGACGCAGGCCGACGACCTGCGGCACATGCGCGACACCGTGCTCGGGCTCATCGCCGACGACACCGGCCAGCCGATCGCGCGCATCTTCGAGGACTCGCTCCACGACCGCTGGTACACCGCTGCGCAGGCGCGCCAGTACGGCTTCATCGACGGCATCGTCGACTCGATCACCGAGATCATGCCGAGACGGCGCGCCAGGGCCGGAGTGGGGGCCGGCGCATGAGCGGCTACACGATCCCGAACGTCATCGCGCAGCATCCGCGCGGGGAACGCGTCATGGACGTCTACTCCCATCTGCTCGCCGAGCGGGTGATCTATCTGGGCACGGGGATCGACGCCGGGGTCGCGAACGCGCTGATCGCCCAGCTGCTGCACCTCGACGCCGACAGCCCCGAGTCGCCCGTGCAGCTCTACGTGAACAGCGAGGGCGGCGACCCGGGAGCAGCACTGGCGATCTACGACACCATGCAGCACGTGCGCCCGGCGATCGCGACGACCTGCGTCGGCCAGGCGATCGGACCCGCAGCCCTCCTGGTCGCTGCGGGAGCGCCCGGGCAGCGGTCGGCTCTCGCGCATGCGCGGATCGTGCTGCACCAGCCGGCGGGCCAGTCGCGCGGGGCGATCCCCGACCTGATCCTCGCCGCCGACGAGGTCGTGCGGGTGCGCGCCGACCTCGAAGCCATCCTCGCCCGGCACACCGGTCGCGCGGCCGCCGCGCTGCGCGCCGACACCGACCGGGACCGCGTCTTCACGGCATCCGCCGCTCTCGACTATGGACTCATCGACACGGTCCTGGGGGAGCGGACGGGTTGAGGCCGGCCGGGAGCGGATGCGGTCAGGCGGCGAGAGCGAAGGCTCCGCGTCCCGACGACACGGCGGCGGATGCCGGAGCAGCCGTCGATCGGAGTTCCTCGGCCACGGCGCTCGTGAGCTCGATCAGCGAGGTGTCGAGGGCGCCGGCGATCGCGGCGATCATCTCGCTCGACGGCTCCTTGAGGCCGCGCTCGACCTCCGACAGGTACTGCGGCGAGACGCCGGCGTTCGCGGCGGTCTCGGTCAGGGTCTCGTCGCGGTCGTGTCGTCGTCGCCGCAGCTGGTCGCCGAGAAGATGCCGCCACAGCGGTTCGGGGTCGCTCGGGCGACGGCGAGCAGGGCCAGCAGGACGAGGTGCGCGGGGGAAGGGGACGAGGTCGGCCATGCCTCACGGTATGCCGCAGCATCCGTGGAGTTCGAGCGGTTCTGCTCAGAGCAGAACCCGCCCGCCATCCGCGCTACAGGGCGGCGGTCACGCCGGGGAGCAGCGTGCGCATGATCGATCCGAGCTGGCCCCGCTCCTCCTCCGAGAGAGGGGCGAGGATCAGCTCGCGGATCTGCGCCACATGCACGGGCGCGGCACCGCGCAGGAGGTCGCGTCCGGCATCCGTGAGCGCCGCGGTCAACGTGCGCTTGTCGCTGCTGCACGAGGTGCGCGTCACCCAGCCGCGCTCCTCGAGCGAGTCGATCGCGTGGCTGAGACGCGACCGGCTGAGACCCGCGATCTGGGCGAGCTCGGTCATCGGGATGGCGCGGTGGTCCTGACCGGCCAGCGTCACGAGGATGGCGTAGTGCGCGTGCTTGAGCCCGGTCTCGGCCTTCAGCGCACGGTCGAGCACCTGCGGCAGCAGCTGCACGAAGCGGATGGTCGGCAGCCACGTCGCCATCTCGTCGTCGTCGAGCCGCCGATCGCTCATCACCGGCCCGCTCACGCGGCGGACAGGTCGAGCGTGTGCGCGGTGTGGTCGCGCTTCGCCTCGAGGTAGCGGTGGTTCGCGTCCGACAGGTGCACGGCGGTCCGGACCTGCTCCGTGACACGGATGCCGAGGGCGGCGAGCTGCGCGCCCTTGTCGGGATTGTTGCTCAGCAGGCGGATGCCGTCGACTCCCATCGTGTGCAGCATCTGGGCCGCGACGGTGTAGTCGCGTTCATCCTCACCCCGGCCGAGGGACACGTTCGCCTCGTACGTGTCGAGGCCCGCGTCCTGCAGCGCGTAGGCGTCGAGCTTCGCGTACAGTCCGATGCCGCGGCCCTCCTGACGCAGGTAGAGCAGAAACCCGCCCTCGTCCGCGATGCGCTCGACGGCCTCCCGCAGCTGCGGGCCGCAGTCGCAGCGCTCGGAGCCGAAGACGTCGCCCGTCAGGCACTCGCTGTGCGGGCGCACGAGCGGTGCAGCCGAGCCCTCGGCTGCACGCTCCAGCGCGCCCTTCCAGTCGCCGAGGCCGAGCAGCAGGTGCTCGCGGCCGTCGACGAGACCGTCGAACGTCACGACGTCGGCGGTGGTGGAGTACCCGTCGGCGAAGCGCACCGGCACCCGCACCCGCGTCCGCTCGGTGGCGACCGGCACGACGGTTGAAATTTCAATCATGAGGGGTGGAACGCGGCACCGGCGGTTCTATTCCCGGGGCTCCGGCTCCGCATGCTCGGGTGCACGCCGGCGGCGAACGAGTTTGAGCTCGCTCGCCAGGATGCCGACGACCACGAGCGCACCGCCGATCAGCGCCGTGGCAGGCAGACGTTCGCCGGCGACGCGTCCGATGACGGCGGCCCACACCGGCTCGCCGGCGTAGATGATCGTCGCTCGGGTGGGCGAGACCGACCGCTGCGCCCAGTTCATCGTGAGCTGGATGACGCAGCTGGCGGCGCCGAGGCCCACGGCGCATCCGACCCAGATCCAGGAGAACTCCGGAACCTGTTCGCCGACGACGGGCATGGTGAGCAGTCCGAGGACTCCCGCCGTCAGCAGCTGGACGATCGTGATCCGACCGAGGTCGATCCTGCCGGCGAACACGCTGATCAGGATGATCTCCGCCGCGATCGGCAGGGTGCTGATCATCGTGACGATCTCTCCGGTGCCGAGCGTCAGCGCGAACGCGTCGGGCCCGGCGATGAGCATGAGCCCCACGAAGGCGAGCCCCGCGCCCACGAACGCCATGGCGGGCGGTCGCGTGCGGAACACGGCCCACTGGGCGAGGGGCACCAGCGGCACGTACATCGCGGTGATGAAGGCGGAGGTGCTGGAGTCGATCGTCTGCAGGCCGACGGTCTGCAGACCGTAGCCGAGGTGGATCATCACGCCGATCGCGGCCCCCGCGCCCACGTCGCGCCACCGGATGCCGCGCAGTGCTCCGCGGAAGATGACGAGGCTGATCAGACCCGCCACGAGAAAGCGGATGCCGACGAAGAACCACGGCCCGGAGTGCTCCATCGCCCAATGCACGAGCAGGAACGTGCTGCCCCAGATCGCGGTGATGACGAGCAGCGCGGCCTCCTGGGGGCGCAGGCGGATCCAGCGGAGACGAGTGGGCATGCAGTCCCTCCTCGACGCGGCCTCATCGAGCCTAACGTGACGGCGCGTGGCATCCGCGGCGCTCCGGTCGCGCGGGCTGGGTAGCCTCGCAGCATGAGCAACTTCGTGAGCGCGACGGAACTGAACGAGCTGCTGGCGTCCGAGGCGCCGGTCCGCCTGATCGACGTGCGCTGGCGTCTGGACAGGCCCGACGGGCGGTCCGACTACCTCGCGGGGCACATCCCCGGGGCGGTGTACGTGCCGCTCGACACCGAGCTCGCCACTCACGGAGAACCGTCCGAGGGTCGGCATCCGCTGCCCTCCACGCAGACGCTGCAGGATGCGGCGCGGCGCTGGGGCGTGAACCGCGGCGACCTCGTGGTGGCCTACGACGACGCGAAGGGGCTCAGCGCCTCACGCGCGTGGTGGTTGCTGCGTCAGGGGGGTGTCGACGTGCGCGTGCTCGACGGCGGCATCCGCGCCTGGACGGCCGCCGGTCTGCCCGTCACGACGGACGATGTGCAGGTCGAGGCGGGAGACGTCGTGCTCGCCGAGATCGGCGGCGACGCGATCTCGATCGACGAGGCGTCGGCGTTCCCCGAGGCCGGTGTGCTCCTCGACGTCCGCGCGCCCGAGCGGTACCGCGGCGACCACGAACCGCTCGACCCGATCGCCGGCCACATCCCGGGGGCGGTGAACCTGCCGATGGCCGCCCACCTGGACGCCGAGGGCAGGATTCTCGATCTGCACACCCTGCAGGCGACCTTCGCGGCCGTCGGCGTGGAGCAGGGCACTCCTGTCGCCGCCTACTGCGGTTCGGGGATCACGGCCGCCCACACGGCACTCGTGCTCGACGAGGCGGGTATCGCGGCCAAGGTGTTCCCCGGCTCGTGGAGTCAGTGGTCGAACACGCCGGGTCGGCCGGTGGCGCGGGGCGATCAGCCGGGCTGAGCCTCAGCGTCCGTCGGCGTAGCTCCAGCTGACGCCGAGCGCGCCGGGGCCGAAGGCGCGACGGACCTGGTGCACGGAGGTGCGTCCGTCGAGGGTCAGCTCGGTCGCGGTGAAGCTGTTCGGCGTCTCGACCCGCTCCTCGATCCGATCCGGCAGGGCGTCGGGGTGGAAGCGCGTCCACACCAGCAGCTCCCGGCACTGCCTCGCCAGGGCATGGCCGGTCTCGCGCTGCGGCGGGTAGTCGGAGGGGTACTCCACCGACCACTCCACGATCGAGGTCTCCGGCGCGGTGAGCGGCACGTCGAGTTCGAACAGCACGCCGTGCACCTCGCCGCTCGGATGCGAGTACCGCGCCGCGATGCGTCCTCCGGACACCGCCCTCATGATCGGCGGCGGAGTGCTCACGCCGGGGGAGAGCTCGAGGAAGGGGATCGACGTGACCGTCCCGACCGTCGACTGCAGGATGCTCCTCGTCATCGAGAACGCGACGTTGCCGTCGGCGTTCACATCCGTCACCGAGTGGGTGGTCAGCTCCCGGGAGGTGTCGGGGTACTCGGCGCCGAGCGCCGCGAAAGCGGCCTTCACGGCCTCTTCGAGCTCCCGCTCGTCGATGGGGAACTGGTTGGGGCCGAGGGGGCCGGTGCGGTTGGTCGCGCCGAGCAGGGTCGTGAGGGCGCCGGGCTCGAGGTTGAGCAGCTCCTCGATGTCGCTGAGGGCCGCCATCGACTGCGCGCCCTCGGGGCGTCGGGCGCCGGATCGCCAGTAGCTGAGAGTGGCCATGGACACCCGGTTGCCGCGCACCCTGAGCTGCTCGTGGAGCCGCGCGAGCGTGAGACCCTGCTCGTTGATGGCATCGCGGAAGGAGCCGGCGAACCCCTCGGCAGCCTTCCGGATCCCACGTTCCATACCCGTCACAGCACCCCTCCGGTATGTGAAGATCCGAGCCCTAGAGTGAGCATACGACCACACCGGCATCGCGTAGGGGACGAGGTGCTGTTTCTGGGGTCTGAAGGCCGTTCCATCGCAAGCAGGGTGCCCGACCTTGCGACGGGCTCGGTCTGACGCAGTGCCGCCCCCGTCGCTGCGTGTTGTCGCGGGGTCTGACGTTCGATCTGGGGAGGTCCGTCGGACCCCGCGAACATCCTCGCCGGGCGTCCGTACCCCTTCGTACCCCCGCGTAGACTGGGGGGAACACCCCCGGAGGACTCTGGATCGTCATGTCTGCCCCTGCTCGCGCGTTCACCGTGCGCCATGTCCAGCTGCTGCGTGCGCTCTTCGCCGCAGCCGCAGCGGTGATGATCACGTTCTCGCCCGACCACTCCGCGGCCGTCGGGCTCTCGGTCTTCAGCGGTTTCGTGCTGACCACCGCCCTCGTGCTGATCCTCGCCGCCTGGCTCGTCTTCCCCGCGGGTGAGCGGTGGCCGTCGATCGTGCTCGCGCTGCTCGGCGTCGTCGCCGGGATGACGGCGGGCGTACCCGCCTGGCGCACCGACGATCTGTTCTTCGTCGTGGTGATCGCCTGGGCGGCGGCGACGGGTCTCGTCGAGCTCATCGTCGGCCTCCGCGCGCGTCGATCCGGTGATCCCGCTGCCCGCGACTCGATTACCGTCGGCGCCTTCGGCCTGCTCCTCGCGATCGTGCTGCTCGCCATCCCCGCCGGCTTCGTCCAGCCCTACGCCATCGAGGGCGCGGGGGAGTTCACGCTGACGGGCATCATCCTCGGCGTCGGGATGTTCGGCGGCTACGCCGCGATCGTCGCGGTGTTCCTCGGCATCGCCGGCCTCACGCCGAAGCGGGTGGATGCCGCCGACGCGGCCGCCGTCGGCGACGACGCGCCGACCCCGGTCGACCACGGAGGAGAACGATGAGCGACGAGAAGCCCACCCGACGCGACATCCTGCGTCCCCTGCATCTGCTCGGGATCGCGCTCGCCTGCGGCATCTTCGCGGCCGTCGTCACGCTCGTCTCGACGGGCGCCTTCACCGCCCGCGTCAACGCCGCGATCGCCAACGGCAGCTACGAGGGCCTCACCCCGATCGGGCTCGGCCTGGTCGTCGGGGGCGGGGCGTTCATCGTGACGCTGCTGTTCCTCGCGATGCTGATCCTCGTCGTCGACCCCGCCGACGTCACCAAGACCGTCGACCGTCCGGTGCTGTACGACGCGGAGTCCGGCGATGACCCCGACTCCGACGCGCAGGGGCGCCCGTCCGCGTCGCCGTGAACACGCCGATGTCCCGGCATCCGCTCGGAATAGCCTCGGCGCGCGACGGCTTGTCCTCAGAGTGACTGCCTCCATCGACCGCGCCTCCATCGGACTCCGGTCGGAGCGCGGACCCGTGCTCGGCGCGCTCATGCTCGCCACCGGGCTCATCGCGATCGACGCGACGATCCTCGCGACGGCGGTTCCGAGCATCGTCCGCGACCTGGGCAGCTACCAGCAGTTCCCGTGGCTCTTCTCGGTCTACCTGCTCGCCCAGGCGGTGAGCGTGCCGATCTACTCGCGCTTCGCCGACACCGTGGGCCGCAAGCCGATCATCCTGCTGGGGATCGGGCTCTTCCTCCTCGGCTCGGTGCTCTCGGGCTTCGCCTGGAGCATGACGTCGCTCATCGTCTTCCGCATCGTCCAAGGACTCGGAGCCGGTGCCGTCGCCCCGATGTCGATGACGATCGTCGGCGACATCTACACGGTCGCCGAGCGTGCCAAGGTGCAGGGGTACATCGCGTCGGTGTGGGCGATCTCGTCGGTCGTCGGTCCGGCGCTCGGCGGCATCTTCGCCCAGCTCGACGCCTGGCGCTGGATCTTCTGGGTGAACATCCCGCTGTGTCTGATCGCCGGGTGGATGCTGCTGCGGCGGTACCACGAGCAGAAGCAGACGCAGAAGCATCGCATCGACTACGCGGGGGCGATACTGCTCACCGTCGGGCTCACGGGCCTGATCCTCGGGATGCTCGAGGGGGGCAATGCCTGGGATTGGATCTCGGTGCCGAGCGCCGTGTGCTTCGGCCTCGGTGTCGCGGCGCTCGTGGTGTTCGGGTTCGTCGAACGGCGGGCGGCCGAGCCCATCGTCGATCTCCGACTGGCCGCACGACCCCTCATCCTCACCACGACCATCGTCTCCCTCGGCATCGGTGCGCTGATGACGGGCGTCACGAGCTTCGCGCCCGCGTACCTCGAGGGATCCATCGGCATCGCCCCGCTGCTCTCGGGCCTCGCCGTCGCGGCGCTCACCCTGGGCTGGCCGCTCGCCGCGGCGAACGCGGGACGCCTGTACCTGCGCATCGGCTTCCGCCGCACGGCGCTCACCGGCATGGCGATCACCACGGTCGGAGCGATCGCGCTCGCCGCCGTCTCACCGTGGCCGAACCCCTTCGTGGTCGCCGCCGTCGCGTTCGTGCTCGGCTTCGGGCTGGGGTGGAGCGCCGCGCCCACCCTGATCGCCGCGCAGGCGTCGGTCGGATGGGGCGAGCGCGGAGCCGTCACCGGCATGAACGCCTTCGCTCGCTCGGCCGGCAGCGCGCTCGGTGTGGCCGTCTTCGGAGCGATCTCGAACGGCGTCATCGCGCGGGGTGCGGGGCCGGACGACCCGGCGACGATCGTGTCGGCATCCGTCTGGATCTTCGTGGCGGCCGCGATCGTGGCCGTCCTGACCCTGGTGGCGGCCGCCTTCATGCCGCGCGACTCCGCCGGGGCGTACTCCGGCGAGCCGCGCCCGTAGCGTCCCGCGCCTGCGGCGTCGGGCTCGTGCCGGTGCGGTGTCGTGGCGGTGCGGGGTCGCGGACGGTGCGGGGTCGATTTCGCATCCGATTCCGTCGATGGCAATGCGTACTTGGCCCCGCTGTGTGCGCGCGGTGCGCACTTGACCCCGCAGCGCGCGGGGGTGTAGGGCCGCGGCGGTGCGGGGTCGATTTCGCATCCGATTCCGTCGATTGCGGTGCGCAAGTGGCCCCGCTGCGTGCCTGCGGTGCGCAAATGACCCCGCATGGCCCCGGGGGGTGCGGTGTCGCGTGCGGTGCGGGTCCTGGCGGTGCGTACCGCGGCGGTGCGGGGTCGTTTTCGCATCCGGTTCCGTCGATTGCGATGCGTATTTGGCCCCGCTGTGTGCGTGCGGTGCACAAGTGACCCCGCAGCGCGCGGGCGTGGTACCGCGGCGGTGCGGGGTCGATTTCGCATCCGATTCCGTCGATTGTGGTGCGCAAGTGGCCCCGCTGCGTGCCTGCGGTGCGCAACTGGCCCCGCATGGCCCCGGGGGTGTCGATTGGGGTGCGCAAGTGGCCCCGCAGGGCCCGGGCGGTGCGCAAATGACCCCACAGCGCCCAGCGCCCGGGGCGGATGCCCCGGCGAACCGGTCGAGAAAGGCCCCGCACCGGATGCCGATGCGGGGCCTTTCTCGGCGGGTGAACCTACTTCGCGAGCTGCTCGGCGATGCCGGTGTAGGTCGCGGGGGTCAGGGCGAGGAGACGCTGCTTGGCGGCATCCCCGATCTCGAGGCCCTCGACGAAGGAGGCGAGATCCGCAGCGCCGACGCGGTGCCCGCGGGTCAGCTCCTTCAGCAGCGCGTAGGGGTCGGTGATCGTCGAACGGCCGGCGACGACCTCGGCGCGGATGACGGTCTGGATCGCCTCTGCGAGGACCTCCCAGTTCACGTCGAGGTCGGCGAGCAGCACATCCCGCGACAGCGAGATCGCGTTCAGGCCTCGACGCAGGTTGTCGAGCGCGAGCAGCGAGTGCCCGAACGCGACGCCGATGTTGCGCTGCGTCGTCGAGTCGGTGAGGTCGCGCTGCAGGCGGCTGGTCACCAGGGTCTGGCCCAGCGATGCGAGCAGGGCGCCCGAGATCTCGAGGTTCGCCTCGGCGTTCTCGAAGCGGATCGGATTGATCTTGTGCGGCATCGTCGACGAGCCGGTCGCACCGGCGACAGGGATCTGGGCGAAGTAGCCGAGCGAGATGTACGTCCAGATGTCGGTCGCGAGGTTGTGCAGGATGCCGCCGGCGTGACGCACCCGGTCGTAGAGCTCCACCTGCCAGTCGTGCGACTCAATCTGCGTCGTGAGCAGGTTGAAGCCGAGACCGAGACCCTCGATGTACTCGCGGGCGATCGTCGGCCAGTCGGCGTCGGGGTCGGCCGCGATGTGGGCGGACCAGGTGCCGGTCGCGCCCGAGAACTTCGCGAGGTAGTCGGATGCTGCGATCTGGGCTCGCACGCGCTCGAGACGCCAGGCGAAGACGGCGATCTCCTTGCCCATGGTCGACGGCGTGGCCGGCTGGCCGTGCGTGCGCGACAGCATCGGCGCATCGGCGTGCTCGGCGGCCAGCTCCCGCAGCTTCGCGATCACGGTGTCGAGAGCCGGGAGCCAGACCTCCTCGACGGCGCGCTTGACGGTGAGCGCGTAGGAGGCGGAGTTGATGTCCTCGCTCGTGCACGCGAAGTGCGTGAGCTCGGCGATGGCGTCGAGGCCGAGGCTGCTCAGCCGGTCGCGGACGAGGTACTCGATGGCCTTGACGTCGTGCTGGGTGACGGCTTCCTTCTCGGCGAGCCAGTCGATCTCGGCCTGGCCGAAGTCGCGGTACAGGGCGCGGAGGCGCTCCTTGTCGGCATCCGACAGCGGGCTCGTCTCGAAGAGGGAGCGATCGGTGAGGGCGATCAGCCACTCGACCTCGACCTCGACCCTGGCGCGGTTCAGGCCGGCCTCGGAGAGGAAGTCGGCGAGTCCGGTGACGGCACCGCGGTAGCGGCCGTCGAGAGGGCTCAGGGGCTGGGGCGGGAGCGAAGGCTGGAAAGTCAGGGGAGTCCTCCTGATCAGGCCCCGAGGATGCGGGGCGTGTGGGGCTGGCGGAGAGCCGGCTCGAGCTGGCGGAACAGCCCGCGCGTCGCCGCCTCAATCATACCGAGCACCGAATCGAACATCTCGGCCCCCGCGTAGTAGGGGTCGGGCACGTCCTGCGAGGTCGCAGCGGGGTCGAAGCCGAGGAGCAGAGTGACCTTGCCCTCTTCGTCCTCGTCCCTGGCCCACTCGCGGAGGATGCGCTCGTGGGTGCGGTCGAGAGCGACCACGAGGTCGTTCTCCGCGAACGAGGTGAACGTGAACTGCTTGGCGCGGTGCTGCGAGCCGTCGTAGCCACGGCGGGCGAGGGACTCGATCGTCCGCTCGTCGGCGCGTTCGCCGAGATGCCAGTCGCCGGTGCCCGCGCTGCGGGAGACGATGCGGGAGCCGAGGCCCTGTCGGTCCGCGAGATCGCGGAAGACGACCTCCGCCATCGGAGAGCGGCAGATGTTCCCCGTGCACACGAAGATCACGCGGAAGGGATCCGGGGATGTCACCGTCCCATTCTGCCGGTCGCGGGCGGATCGCGCGACGTCGGCGTATCGGAGGCGCACCTGCCGCTGGTCGGGGATGGGGAGGTTCGCGGGGCGGCGACCTGCCCTGCACGGAGATCCGAGGAAGCGACCTGCTCACGGACCCCGGAGAACGACCCGCCTTCGGCTCCCCGAAGGGCCGGTCGTCGCGGATGCTGGGCGCATGCATTCGATAGCACCGTGGGAAGCCGAGACCGTCGTCACCGCCTGGGCCAAGGCGACCGTGCGTCAGGATCTGCACGACGCCATCGAGGCGCTGGACTCGGCGCGCGCTTCGCTGAGCGGGCTCGCCGACGACACCGAGTGGCATTCCGACGGAGTGCGGGCGATGCAGCAGTCCTTCGACGACCTCCAGAGGCGGACGGGTGCGGTCGCCGCCGCCGTGCGGTTCCGCGAGCAGGAGGTCGTCGGGGTGCCGATCCCATGAGCGGGTTCTCGATCGACCACGGCGGGGCGATATCGGTCGATCCCGACGCGCTGCGCACGGTCGCGCGAAGGACGGATGCCGTCGCCACGCGCTTCGAGGTCGCCGCCACGGCCCTCTCCAGCGCCCACCGCACTATCGTCGACACTCCGGGGTTCAGCGCGCACGTCGACACCGTCGCTCTGTGGGCCGCCGCCGACGGCGCTTCGCGCCTGGGCACCGAGTGCCAGGAGACGGCGACGAGCACGATGCTCATGGCCGACGCCTACGAGTACGTCGAGCTGATGACCCGGGCCGAGGCGCTCGAGCTCACCGATGCCGCGGCTGCCCGTGAGCTGCGGCACCGCATGGAGGCGATGGCCGCGGCGGACGGGAGGGTGCGAGAGCTCGCGGAGACTCTCATCCACGAGTGGGAGCGTTCGCGGTTCGACGGGCTCGAGCCGCCGTACCCGGCCAACCTGGTCATCGGACCGATGATCTGGTCCGCGGCGGCGCTGGGCGTGAGCCCGCTGTTCGGAACCGTGCGCCCTGGAGCCACGCTGTCGGGCAGAGCGGATGCCGTGGCGGTCGCGCCGGTCGCGACCTCGACGCCGAAGACGCCGCCGATGAGTGTGGCCGCATCCCTGAGCCGCATGCCCGCCGCATCTGGAGCTCAGGTCGCGGTCGAGAAGTACTCGTACGCCGATGGCCGGACGAGGTTCGTCGCGTACATCGTCGGCACTCAGACGACGGCGGCAGGAGGCACGCAGCCCTGGGACATGAAATCCAACAGCGAGCTGTATCAGGGGCAGGCGTCCGCCTCGTATCAGGCGACGCTCGACGCGCTCGCCGCGGCCGGCGCAGGGGCGGGGGACGAGGTCGACGTCGTCTCCCACTCGCAGGCCGGGATGATCGCGGCGTATCTGTCGGCAGGGAGCGAGTTCGACGTGAAGGTGCAGATCACCGCCGGCAGCCCCACGCAGGTGATGGGAGGAGCGGACCAGACGATCGTGGGACTCGCCCACACCGATGATGCGGTGGCGGCGCTCGGCGGCGGGGGAGTCCCCGGCGGCGTGGGGTCACCCGACAGCTTCACCGTCACGCGCGAGGCGGATCCGGAGGCCGGTCCGGGGTACTCGCCGCTGGGCGCCCATGGGCTGGACACCTACATCGAGACCGCCGAGATGGTCGACGCCTCCGGTGACCCGCGGGTCGAGGAGCTCAGCCGGTTCTGGGACGAGCTCGCGAAGGCCGAGACGATCGAGCGGACCGAGTACCGCGCAGAGAGGGTGGAGTGACGGTGCGGGTGTCAGTCGCGGCGGGACTTCTTGCGCTGCGGACGCAGGATGAAGCCGAAGACGCCGTTGATCAGCGAGATGATGAGGGCCGCGAGCACGCCCCACCAGAAGTCGCCGACCGTCAGCCCCCAGCCGAAGCCGCTCGTGATCCAGGCGGTCAGCCACAGCAGGAATCCGTTGATGACGAACCCGATCAGGCCGAGCGTGATGATGTACAGCGGAAAGGCGACGATCTTCACGACGGTGCCGATGACGGTGTTCACGAGGGCGAAGATCGCCGCCACCACGAGGAGGGTCAGCACCAGTTGCAGGGTCTCGCCCGGTGCGAACGCCCTGATCTGCACCTGCAGGGCGGGAATCAGGGTGACGACCCAGAGGGCGAACGCGTTGACGACGACTCGGATGATGAAGCGCATGGTCAGGCCAGTCTCCCATGCGCGGAGAGTGGAGTCAGCGGTTGCTCGTATGCGTTCATACTCGGCGCCTTCGTCGGAACAGAATCCCGGAATCTAGACTCAGTCTGTGACCGACCCGATCCTGCCGCGCATCCGTCCCGCCATCGCCGCCCTCGCGCCCTACCGTCAGGGGAAGCAGGCGGGTCCGCACGCCTTCAAACTGTCCAGCAACGAGAACCCGTTCGAGCCGCTTCCCTCGGTGGTCGCCGCACTGCAGGACATCACACCCATCAACCGCTACCCCGACGCGACCGCGGGCCGACTCCGCGCCCGTCTCGGCGAGCGGTTCGGCGTCGAGCCCGACCAGGTCCACGTCGCCTCCGGCAGCGTCTCGATCCTCCACCAGCTCGTCCTCGCCACGGCATCGGTCGGCGACGAGGTGATCTACGCGTGGCGCTCGTTCGAGGCCTACCCCAGCCTTCCGCTCGTCGCCGGGGCGACCGGCATCCAGGTTCCGCTCACCGCTGACTCCCGGCACGATCTCGACGCCATGGCTGCGGCGGTCACCGACCGTACCCGCGCGATCATCCTCTGCACGCCCAACAACCCGACCGGTCCGATCATCACGAGCGACGAGTTCGCGACCTTCATCGAGCGCGTCCCCGCCGACGTCCTCGTCATCCTCGACGAGGCGTACGCCGAGTTCGTGACCGCGACGGACGCCGTGAAGGGGCTCGACGAGCGCGTCTACGAGCGGCACCCGAACGTCGTCGTGCTCCGCACGTTCTCCAAGGCGTACGGTCTCGCGGGTCTGCGTGTCGGCTACGCGATCGGCAACGAGAAGGTCCTCGACGCCGCACGCACCACCGGCATCCCCCTCTCCGTGACCTCCGCGGCGGAGAGGGCGGCCATCGCGAGCCTCGACGCGGAACCCGAGCTGCTGCAGCGCGTGGCGACGATCGTCGAGCGACGCACCCGGCTGCTCGAGGGCCTGCGCGCGCAGGGATGGGACGTGCCCGACAGTCAGGCCAACTTCATCTGGCTGCCGACCGGCGAACGCACCGACGAGGTCGCCGCCGCCTTCGTCGAGGCGGACCTCATCGTCCGTCCCTTCTCGGGCGACGGCATCCGCATCTCGGTCGGCGAGGAGGCCTCCGTCGGCCGCGTCCTCGAGGTCGCCTCGACCCTGGTCTGACGCGCTCGCGGAGGCCGCTCATCGCCCTTCCCGGCAGTTATGAGGACGTCCTAGGTATACGCGACCGAGCATGCGGACGGCGGTAGCGTGGCACCGTGACCTCGTCAGAGACTGAACTCGTCCGCGTCCTGGAGAAGGACGGCCGCTTCGCGCCCAGTCCGGCTGCCGAGCAGTACCTGCCGCTGATCGAGGCGATCAGCGATGCGGAGCTCGAGCAGTTCTACCGCGACATGGTGGTGATCCGCGCGATCGACACCCAGGCGACCAACCTGCAGCGCCAGGGCCAGCTCGCGCTGTGGCCGCCGAGCCGCGGGCAGGAGGCTGCCCAGGTCGGCTCCGCCAGGGCAGCCCGCGCGCAGGACACGGTGTTCCCCTCGTACCGCGAGCACGCCGTGACCCGCATCCGAGGCGTCGACCCGGTCGACATCATCAAGCTCATGCGCGGCGTCTCGCACGGAGGCTGGGATCCGACCGACCCGAAGAACGGCAACACCCGGCTGTACACGCTCGTGCTCGGCTCGCAGGTGCTGCACGCCGCGGGCTACGCGATGGGGCTCTCGTTCGACGGACGCTCCGGCACCGGAGACCCCGACCACGACGAAGCCGTCATCGTCTACTACGGCGACGGCGCCTCGAGCCAGGGCGACGTGCACGAGGCGATGGTCTTCGCCGCGAGCTACCAGGCCCCGACCGTCTTCTTCCTGCAGAACAACCACTGGGCGATCTCCGTGCCCGTCGCCACGCAGTCGCGGGTCCCGCTCGTCGAGCGCAGCGCCGGCTACGGCGTCCCCAGCGTCCGCCTCGACGGCAACGACGTCCTCGCCAGCTACGCCGTGTCCCGCGTCGCGCTCGACGAGGCACGGAGCGGCGGCGGACCGCGCGCCATCGAAGCCGTGACCTACCGGCTCGGCGCGCACACCACGAGCGACGACCCCACGAAGTACCGCGGCTCCGACGAGGAGCAGTCGTGGATCGAACGCGACCCCATCGCCCGCATGCGGGCGTTCCTCGAGAACAGGGGAGCGTCGGAGCAGTTCTTCGTCGAGACGGATGCCGAGGCGGCGGATGCCGCCGAGGACCTGCGCTCCCGGTCGGTCGAGCTCGGCCCGCCCGCAGCCGACAAGATGTTCGACCACGTGTACAGCGAACCCCATCCGGTGATCGCCGAGCAGAAGGCCTGGCGCGAGCGCTACGAGGCGTCGTTCGAAGGAGAAGGCAAGTGACCCTCGAGACGATGCCACTCAGCAAGGCGCTCAACGCCGGGCTGCGCAAGGCCATGGAGGACGACCCGAAGGTCCTGCTCATGGGGGAGGACATCGGCAAGCTCGGGGGCGTCTTCCGCGTCACCGAGCACCTGCAGCGCGACTTCGGCGACCGGCGCGTGCTCGACACCCCGCTGGCCGAATCGGGCATCGTGGGCACCGCGATCGGTCTCGCGATGACGGGCTTCCGTCCGGTCATCGAGATCCAGTTCGACGGCTTCGTCTTCCCCGCCTTCGACCAGATCACCACGCAGCTCGCCAAGCTCACCAACCGGCACGAGGGCGCGCTGAGCATGCCCATCGTGATCCGCATCCCCTACGGCGGGCACATCGGCGCGGTCGAGCACCACCAGGAGAGCCCCGAGGCGTACTTCGCGCACACCCCGGGTCTGCGGGTGGTGTCGCCGTCGACGCCGAACGACGCGTACTGGATGATGCAGGAGGCGATCGCCTCGAACGACCCCGTGATCTTCATGGAGCCGAAGAGCCGCTACTGGGTCAAGGGCGAGGTCGAGCTCGACGCCTCTGCCGTGCCGCTGCACGCGTCGCGGGTCGTGCGCACGGGCTCCGACGTCACGCTCGTGGGGCACGGGGCCATGGTCACGACCCTGCTGCAGGCCGCCGCGCTCGCCGAAGCCGAGGGCACGAGCTGCGAGGTCGTCGATGTGCGCTCCCTGTCGCCGATCGACTACGAACCGATCCTCAATTCGGTGCGCAAGACCGGTCGCATGGTCTACGTGCAGGAGGCGCAGGGCTTCACGAGCATCGGCAGCGAGGTCGCGGCCACCGTGATGGAGCGCGCCTTCTACGCTCTGGAGGCGCCCGTGCTGCGGGTCTCCGGGTACGACACCCCGTTCCCGCCCGCGAAGCTCGAGGGCGCGTACCTTCCCGATGCCGATCGCATCCTCGAGGCCGTCGACCGCTCGCTGGCCTACTGAGACCTCTCGATTCCATGTTCGCAATTCAGCAAGAATCAGCGCCCGAGGGCCGTCGATGCGCAAGAGTGATGGTCTGGCCGCATTCTTGCTGAATTGTGAACGCGCTCCCCGAAAGGACCGCACATGAGCACGCAGAACTTCAACCTTCCCGACGTGGGAGAGGGCCTGACCGAGGCCGAGATCGTGGCGTGGAAGGTCGCGCCCGGCGACACGGTCGCCATCAACGACGTGATCTGCGAGATCGAGACGGCCAAGTCGCTCGTCGAGCTGCCGTCTCCGCACGCGGGGGTCGTCGGCGAGCTCCTTGCCGCCGAGGGGGCCACGGTCGAGGTCGGATCGCCGATCATCACGTTCGTGACGGATGCGCGCGACGACGCCGGCCCCGGCGTCATCGCGACCGCCGAGGCTCCCGCCCCGGAAGAGGGCGGCGGCTCTGTGCTCGTCGGCTACGGCACGGGTGGCGGCGCGACCTCTCGCCGCAAGCGTGCGGCCGAACGTCCGGTGCGGTCGTCGGTCGGCGTGATCGCCAAGCCCCCGATCCGCAAGCTCGCCCGCGACCTCGGCGTCGACCTGACGAAGGTCTCGCCGTCGGGCGCCGACGGCGAGGTCACCCGCGACGACGTCATGAACCACGCCCAGCAGGCCAGCGTCTTCCGCAACATCGAGACGCCGGAGTGGGGCCAGGTGCGCGAGGAGACGGTGCCCGTGCCGCAGAACGCGTCGGCCGGCCTCGCGCGTGGACTGTCGCCGGCACCGGCGTCGACCCCGGCATCCGACTCGCGCCCAGCCGGCGACGACAGCCGCACGGAGTCGATCCCGGTCAAGGGGGTGCGCAAGGCGACGTCGTCGGCGATGGTGCAGAGCGCGTACTCCGCGCCGCACGTCACCGTCTGGAAGGACGTCGACGCCACCCGCACCATGGAGCTCGTGAAGCGCCTGAAGGCCTCGCCCGACTACGCCGACATCCGCGTGTCCCCGTTGCTGATCGTGGCCAGGGCCGTCATCTGGGCCGCACGGCGCACGCCGATGGTCAACGCGGCGTGGATCGAGACCGAGAGCGGCGCCGAGATCGCCGTGCGCCACTACGTCAACCTCGGCATCGCCGCGGCGACGCCGCGCGGTCTGCTCGTGCCGAACATCAAGGACGCGCAGGACCTCAGCATGAAGGACCTCGCCCGGGCGCTGAACCGCCTCACAGTGACCGCGCGCGAGGGCAAGACCAGCCCCGCCGATCAGCAGGGCGGCACCATCACGATCACCAACATCGGTGTCTTCGGGATGGATGCCGGAACCCCGATCATCAATCCCGGCGAGGCCGGGATAGTGGCCATGGGAACCATCAGCCAGAAGCCGTGGGTCGTCGACGGCGAGGTGCGCCCCCGCTGGGTCACCACCGTCGCAGGCTCGTTCGACCACCGGGTGATCGACGGCGACGGCATGAGCCGGTTCATCGCGGACGTCGCGTCCGTGCTCGAGGAGCCCGCGCTGCTCGTCGAGTGATATGAGACGTCACTGAAGGTGCTTTTTCCTCAATCGAAGTTGGACCACTCAGACGAAGGTGATCCGGTTCGACGTAGTTGATCCAGGTAACGACAGGGATGTCGGGTTCGGAGGCTGTGAGATGGAACCTAAGGAACGTCGAGCGACGCCCGCCATGCTCTTCTATGGAGTGGCCCGACAAGCCTTCCGCCGACCCCGCCGGTGAAGCTGCACGCCGATTCGCGCTGAACTTGAGGGATGCCATCGGCGACCGTTCGATTCGTGCGGTCGGCAGAGATGCCGGCCTCGACGAAGGAACCATCCGTAAGATTCTGTCGGGGAGATCGTGGGCCGACCTCCACACAATCTGGAGCCTGGAGACCGCGCTCGACACGGAGCTTTACGTCCGCTGAGTACGGTCCCGCAGTCGTTTCACTCGGCGTCGGTTCCGCTGACCCGGGCCCAGCGAAGTTGAGAACCTTGGTTCGACGGTGACGTTCGTTTGCTTGCCCTGGATGGCCCGATTCACATCGTGGAGCTCGTGAGCCACCGCGTCGATGTACTTTCCCGCTTGGATGAGCGGATCCCCGATGGCGATGGAGCGGCGCCAGGGTTCGACATCCAGATGGAATGACTCAGTGAACCGGCGCCCTTCTGCGTCCTCATATGTGACGCGGACGGTCCATGCGGGTGCCGGCTCGTCCGAGACGCCGAAGATCTTCCCGTCGTCGAGGTAGTACTTCAGGGGTCGCGTGGAGGTGAGCGAGCGCAGAGCCGTTTCGCCGTTCATCATCCGATTCAAGTCCTCGACGCTCTTCCGCCAGCCTTCCTGATCCGGTTGGGAGATAGGCGCGAACGGGCGATCCACAGCCATCCTGATGTTGTGGGCAGGGGTGCGGCCATCGTTTCGGATGACGACGAAGACTGAGGTGCCACTGGTTCCACCGTTCCGGGTGATGGATGGGCGGAAATCGTAATCGACGACGACGTATGGGCGCGTGAGGGCGATGTTCGACTCGGCCATCGTGTCGTTGGATGCTGCGAGGAGCCGGTTGGAGGCGATGAGTTGCCGCAGTTGGCTGCCAGCGATGAGGAGCGCGACGATGGCGGCGACGGCGGCGATGACGGTGCCGATGCCCTGTACGGCGGCCCAGAAGACTGCTTCGGTCATTGCTCTGTTGTATAGGGAGGTTCGGACATCTCAGCTGCGGCGGATGTCCGTGCCCGGTTCGATTATTCGAGCGTCACAAGCCGGACCATTGCAGTCGCTAGTTGAGCGGGAGCTCTTCGTCTCCAGATTTCTGGACAGATCTAATGACTTCATGCCAGTCTCTCCCAGCGCCCGCAATAGGCGGGGTTTCGTGTCCACCAAATGGGGGACAGACAGGCGACAATTCGTCTCTCACACTCACAGTTGAACGGGGCGAATCTGGTCAACAATGATCCGGACCTCGTATGTATGAGGAGAGAACAATGAAGTTGAGCACCAAGCAGCGCTTGTCCAAGCTCGCCGCAGCAACGGCGGTGTCCGCCGCCCTTATCGTCGTGCCGTCCGTCGCGGCGATGGCTGACGCGACGGCAACCTACTCGTCCGGTGGTCAGACGCGGGCGACCGCGTACTGGAACGCCTCCTCGGACGTGATGTCCAGCACGGATCGCAACAACGACGGCTGGGGATCGCGGACCGCGTACAACCTCCGCGGCAACACCTCGAACCAGTACGTCGACAACACCAAGGGCGCCGGCACGACGGAGTCGCGCACCCTCTGGGTTCTGCCGGGCTGGGAGTTCCGTGTTCAGGCCTGCTCTATCAACAACGGCACGCAGCTCGGTTGCTCCTCCTGGTCGGGCTTCTCAGGAGTCTGACCCACGCGTGAGACCGGGTACACACACACCCGGTCTCACGTTCCGCACCACCTTGAGAACAGGAACGCTCCGTACCCATGAAACGCCTCGCGCCAACCGCATCTTTGCTCGCCATCTGTGCACTCGTCATCACGGGGTGCTCCAACCCCGCATCTACGGAGGGGTGGATAACGCCGGAGGTGCCCCAGGAGCTGTCCACGACTCAGGCGTACACAGCGCTGCCGTTTGATTCGTTCGCGATGGGTAGCTCGGAGCGTGAACAGCTGCAACAGGGCACTGCCGCTCTGCTGAAACAATGCCTCGCGGACTTCGGCCTGTCCGCGACATTCAGCGGCGACTACATCCAACAAGCGAGCGAGGATCCGAAGGACCCGCTCATCTACCAGTGGGGTGGCAGGTTAGGAACCCTTCCCCTGGATCAGGCCGAGGAGTACGGGTATGCAGCTCCTCCAGGGGGCGAGTGGTCGAATGGTGCGGGCATCTACCTGTCTAGCGTGGAGAACCTGAACCCGGTGATGCCCAACGACCCCACCGAAGCCGCACAGTTGGCGGCGGTGATGTACGGGCCAGAACAGGGAATGATCCTCGGTGAAGGAGGCGACGACCAAGCCCTCACGCCGGACCTGATCCCGACGGACGGATCGGGCAATGCCCCGTCCGAGAATGGCTGTTACGCGGTCGTCGAAGAAGAGATCGGTGTGCCGTTTGTTGATCTGCGCGACCTGACTTCCGACGTCTACGGTCTCACCTTCAGCCACGAAGCGGTGAAGGAGAAAGCAGATTCTTGGTCGGCATGCATGAGCGACGCCGGCTTCGACTATGCACGGTTCGAAGAAGCACCCACCGCGAACGCGGGAGCGATTTCGGCCGATACCATCGCTGCGGCCTCGGCGGATGTCGACTGTACGACCACCACCCGCTGGCCCGATACCTTCTACTTCGTTCTCGCCGACTACCAACAGCAATCCATCGACAAGCAGCCCGAGAAGTTCCAGTCCGCGCTGGATGCTGAGCGCGAGCGCCTCGACGCTGTGAACAAGCTCCTGGGCGAGTAGATGGCGATGAACGAGCAATCACGACCACGGATGACGCCGACACGTCGCGTGGGCGCGTTGGTCCTTGCCACTGCTCTCGTATCGGCAGCAATCGGAGGCGCGGCAGGCTTCTTCGTGAAGTCGCCCGCGCAGGTCGCCGCAGATGCGGCACCCCCGTCCACGAGCGAGCTGACGGTCCAGATCGAGGAAGGTAGCATCAGCGACCCCCTTCTGATTCCCGGAGTTGTTGCACTGGGCAACACGGCAGACCTCACGCCGGCGGGGTCCGGGGTCGTGACCGGTCTGCCGGTAGCCGTTGGCACACAGTTCAATGCAGGGACAGTCATCGCTGAGGTGAACGACAGGCCGGTGATCTACCTGCAGGGCGAAATACCGCTCCTCCGAGATCTGCGCCCCGGCGACAAGGGGGAGGACGTCCGTCGGCTCCAGGAGGCACTACAGCCCTGGCTGAGTGGAAAGCCCGACGGGAAGTGGGGCGCGGGTACGACCCGTGCATTACAGGCCCTCTACAAGGCGACGGGGTATGCCGCCCCCGCAGAGAGCGCCGCTTTGCAGTCGGAGCTGGTGTTCGGTGCCGCCGGCACCGCCACCGTTCTCAGCGTCAAGTCCCCACTCGGTGGCGCGGTCGAGAGTCCCCTGATTAGAGCGACCACATCAAATCCGACGGTCGCCGCAGAGGTCACGGATGCGACGGCACAGGCGCTGCAGAGCGGCCAGCGCGTGTCCGTGACGGGAAGCGCCATCGGCGGATCGCAGGAAGGCACCATTGTCGCGGTGGGAGGGTTGCAGACGGGTGACGACGGAATCAGTCGCGCCACCGTCGTTGTTCAGCCGGATACGGCTCTCCCGCCCGCGGCCATCGACGGGAAGGTGGAGATCACCGTCCTGACCGGAGCCGAGACTGAGGTCGGTCTCATCGTCCCTCTCTCCGCGATCCGTTCGAACACGACCGGGGGAACGTACGTGCTGCTCAAAGAGGGCAAGAACACCCATCGCGTCAGCGTAACGGTCGATGACACAGGGAGCGGACAGGCGCGGGTGACCGCTCCTGACGGTGAACTCACTGCCGGGGACCTCGTCGTGCTGGGCGCGCAATGACATCGGTGGTCGAGCTCCATGAGGTATCCCGTGTGTATGCCGGACCGCCCGAAGTGCGCGCACTGGAAGCATCGTCCGTCACCATCGACGAGGGAGACTTCGTGACCATCGTCGGCCCGTCGGGATCTGGGAAGTCCACGCTGCTGAACATCCTTGGGCTCCTCGATAAACCAACGAGCGGCACCTACTCGCTGAGAGGAAGCGACGTCACTCTTCTCTCGGAGAATGAACGCGCGCGGGTGCGGGGCACGGACATTGGATTCGTCTTCCAGTCCTTTCACCTGCTCGAGCAGCGTACCTGCCTGGAGAACGTCATGCTCAGCGACCTCTACAACGGGACGTCAGAGCGGGAATCCCGTGAACGCGCGAACCACGCACTGCACGCGGTTGGTCTCGGAGAGTACGACCAGCGGCTGCCGACGGAGCTCTCCGGCGGGCAGCAACAGCGCGTCGCCATTGCTCGAGCACTGGCATCCGATCCAGCTGTCCTGCTGTGTGACGAGCCGACGGGCAATCTCGACAGCGCCACCGCAGCCGCCATTCTTGCACTCTTCGACGAACTGAACGCCTCCGGACGCACTGTCGTCCTCATCACCCACGATGCGGAGGTCGCGAGCCACGGAAACCGAACACTGCACATGCTCGACGGCACGCTGAGCGAGACGTCATGACCCCCGGCCCATTGCGACGGCGCCTTCTCAATGAAGCAATGGCCGGCGTCGTCCAACGCTCCTCCCGGTCCGGCATGACAATTGTCGGTATCGCCATCGGTGTCGCATCCTTCGTGGCTGTTCTCGGCGTCACTGCCAGCGCCAACGGTCAGATCAGCGACGAGTTCCTGAAAGTCGAGGCCACACAGATCACGGTGTCTCCTCGCAGCGCGGGGTCCGGCACTGACCCGCTTTTCGTGAGCGACGCCGACAATCGCGTCACACAGATCGACGGCGTCACCGCAACGGGACGATGGTGGAACGTTCCGAACGTCACCGTCAGCGTCAACCCACCCTCCATCGAGCCCGGCTCATCCCAGCCCTCGCTCCTCGCGGCCACACCCGGCTACTTCGAGCTTGTCGGTGCCGAGATATCCAGCGGACGCGCTTTCGATGGCTTCCACACGGATCAACCAGTGGCCATCATCGGAGACAAGCTCGCTCGAGACCTCGGCATCCAAGACGTCACGGATCAGCCCATTATCGTGCTGAACAACCTCCGCGTCACGGTCATCGGGGTCGTATCCGGCACCACTGGGTCCAGCGCCGCATTGACCAGTGTCATCATCCCCGCCGAGTTTGCCCGCCACAACTTCGCCCCACCCGGACAACGAGAGACGATGGTCGTTGTAACCGAGGTAGGCGCATCTGCGGTCGTCGCTGACCAACTCGCGCTGGCATTAGATCCCGCCAACCTCACCGCCTACGAGATCGTCCCGCCCCCAAAACCGACGGTCGTGAAAGACCGAGTGAATGGATCCACCCAGGCGCTGTTCTTCGCGCTCGCCGGAATCTGTGTCCTCGTCAGCGGTGTCGGTATCGCGAACGTCTCCCTACTTGGCGTCATTGCCCGCACCCGAGAGATCGCACTCCGCCGCTCGCTTGGTGCCCTACCTCGTCACATCGCACTACAGTTTCTCGGCGAGTCTGCCGTGCGAGGTCTTCTGGGTGGGCTGGTCGGAACCGCGCTGGCGATGGCCTCAGTGACGGTCATAGCGCTGAGCCAACAATGGACAGCGGTCATCGAGCCCTGGTCACTTGTTGCCGGGCCCCTCATGGGCGTGGTGATTGGCGCCGCCGCGGGGCTGTACCCCGCGATCCGCGCAACGAAGATCGAACCCGTCGAGGCCTTCCGCCGTTGAATCCGCTCGTGACCGTCGCTCGCTGGGCGGCACGAGGGGCAAGTCGTGCTGTGGAGGAGGTCTACGTGCACGTGCGCCATCGCGACGGCGGCGAGGTGTATGTATACGTTTCGGGCCACGATCTGCCATACTCTCGGCTGGGATCGGAGGTCGGTGGCAAGGCTGCCAAGTAGTAGATAGTTTTCAGGAGAAGAAAAAATAAGTAGTTTCTCAGTGACTCCAGTGTTTGCGCGGATCAACAACCACAGATCCGGATCACGTGTAGTCGACGAGTCATAAGTGACACCGGCGGGAGTCGCGGTGCCGAGAAGAAGAGGGCGGGGCCGGCTTCTTCCGTTCGCTGTATCGTGAGGAGCACCATGAGCGATCCCTTCGAATCCGCGCTCACCGAGCTCCAGCGTTCGGGACACCGGCTGCCGAGTCTCAGCGGGTTCTTCGTAGAGCTGTTCCCGGTGACCGGGGCTGCTGTCTCCACGGTCGGCGATCTCCTGGGCAGCGAGACGATCTCCGCCACGGATGACACGGCTGCGCGACTCGACGAGCTCCAGTTCGATCTCGGCGAGGGTCCGTGCTGGGACGCGATGCGCAGTGTCGCGGCCGTCATCGAGCCCGAGTTCCGGCTCCGAGGTGTGGCGCGCTGGCCGGCTTTCGCCGCCGCCACCGAGAAGCATGCCGTCGCCTCCATGTTCGCCTTCCCGCTGTCAGTCGGCGAACTCACGATGGGGGCCGTCGACCTGTACTCGTCGGAGCCGGTCACGCTCAGTCCTGCGGAATGCGCGCAGGCGATCACCATGGCGGAGGTGGTCGGACGCCACGTTCTGCGAGACGCCCTCTCCGACTTCGCCGACCGCGACGCCCGGGCGGGACTGTACTCGCGGAGGACCATCCACCAGGCGACGGGAATCGTCCTCGCCCAGCTCGACATCAGCCCTGACGATGCGCTGCTCATGATCCAGGCTCGGGCGTTCTCGACCGGTCAGCGGATGATGGAGGTCGCCCAGGCGATCGTCGACGGCTCCCTCCGCTTCACACGCGCCACGGGCGGTATAGAGGCGCAGTCATGACAGAGCTCACGCGCGAGGTGCGGTTGCTCCAGCTCTTCGCGACACTGGCGGACACCCTCGTCGACGACTACGACGTGGTCGACCTCCTGCAGACCCTGGTCGATGCCTGCCAGGAACTGCTGGCCGCCAGCGACGCCGGCATCCTGCTGGCGGACCCGGCGGGGGAGCTCGAGCTCATCGCCTCCACGAGCGAAGCAGCCGAGCTCGTCGAGGTGATGCAACTCGGTGCCGAGTCCGGACCCTGCATCGAGTGCTTCCTGACGGGGTCGACGAACTCGATTCGGGACATCGCCGCCGACTCCGAGAGGTGGCCGCTGTTTCGACAGGCAGCGCTGGAGAACGGGTTCGCTGCGATCGACGCGATCCCGATGCGCCTTCGGAACACCACGATCGGAACGCTGAACCTCCTGCGTTCCGCTCCCGGCTCGCTGTCACCGGAAGACCTTGCCGCGGCACATGCGTTCGCGGATGTCGCCACCATCGGCATCCTGCATGAGCGCACCCTGCGCGAGAAGGACACGTTGTCCACACAGCTCCAGACCGCGCTGAACAGCCGGGTGACGATCGAGCAGGCCAAGGGGGTCGTCTCGTTCACCGCCGGCATACCCATTGCCGAGGCCTTCACCGTGATGCGCACGTACGCTCGCTCCCGGGGGCTCCGTCTGAGCGAGGTGGCTGAGCGTGTGGTCCGACGTGAGATCCACCTGGGACCACCGCAGACCTGAAGCGCAAGGGGCTGACTCGACGGGTGGCCTGCACCTAGTGTGAGATGGCTGCCCTGGACCCGGTAGCGGGAACATTCCACGCGATCCGGGAGTCAGCATGAAAACACTCATCACCCAGGTGGGCACCTACGTGACCGGAGATGCCGTCGCTGATGCGGTGGTGCAGCATTGGCTGGCGTTGACGGAGGAGCGTCGGGGAGACGTCGTCGAGATACCGTTCGTCGGGCCGGACGGCCGACGATCTCGCGTGCGGCTGGCGATGGGAGCGGCGCTGCCCATCGCCGTGGTGGACGCCGAGACGGTCGACGGATTCGACGACGAAGCAGCCGCACACGCGCTGCTGAATCGCACGCATTCGCTGAGCCCCAGCGCGAGCGTCGGCTTCGACGCCGGTGATCTGCCCGACGTGCACAGCGAATACGACCTCCTGACCTGAGAGCGACCGCCGCCGCGACGACGCGCAGATGCCGGGGTAGTTCCCATTTCGAGCCGGGCTGCTATATCGTCGCGAGTACGTTGCCTGGACCCTGCAACGGAAGCCGGTGGAGCCCCCAGCGAAACCGATGAGCACGCGGAGGCCCACGGTGGGCAAGCTGATATACGAAGGCAAGATCTCGACGGAGTTCACGGACAGAGCGCTCCACCATTTGCAACTCGTCATCTCCTCGAAGTTACGCAGGGGCGAACCCTTCACCTTCACCTGGCGCGAAGACGCGAGTATCGGCGGCGGGAGGACCGCGGTGTGGATCAACGCCGGTTCCGACCTCGTCTTCAAGTACCGCGACAGCAGACAGGTTCCGATCAATCCGGCATGGATCGAGGCTCTCGCCTTCACGGCGAACGCACCCACCGGTCTCTACCTGGTGCACGAACCGGAGGACGGATGACGGTTGACGATGCGGGTTCGGCGGCGCAGCTCCCACGAGTGTTCGCCAGACTGGCCGACGCCCTCGATCCGCAGTACGACGTCGTCGACACCATGGATCACCTCGTCGAAGCCGCCACGACGTTCACGGCCGCGACAGAGGCAGGTCTTGTGCTGGCCGACGAAAGCGGAATGCTGCACGTGGTCGGCTCGACGAGCGAACGCACAGCGGATGTCGAAGAGGCCGAGCTGGGCATCGACGAAGGACCGTGCCTCGACAGCTTCCGTACCGGCGAGGTGATCGAGACCCCCGATCTCCTCGCCAGCGCCGACACGTGGCCGAGGTTCGTGCCGATCGCGATGCAGCGCGGGTTCCGCGCGGGCTATGCGGTGCCGCTGATGCTGCGCGGCGAGCGCCTCGGGGCTCTCAACCTGTTCTTCGATCGCGTCGACCCCCTCACCGACATCGACGCCGCCGTGTCGCAAGCCCTCGCCGAGTTCGCGACGATCGGCATCGTCCAGCACCGGGCGCTCCGTGAGCACCGGAGCCGCGCAGAGCAACTGCAGCATGCGCTGGACAGCAGGGTGATCATCGAGCAGGCGAAGGGCGCTCTCTCATTCCAGCGGAACGTGACGATCGACGAAGCCTTCGCCCTCATGCGGCGGCACGCCCGCAGCGCCGGCGCCCGCCTGCATGACATCGCCGAGCAGATCGTCGCCCGCCGGCTGTCCCTCTGACGCGACCGAGGCCGCACGGGCTCAGACCGCCGCGCTGAGCCGCCGCTCCGCGAGGAGGGGCACCGCGCGCTCCCGCGCCGCACGCCGGGCGGTGGTCACCGCGCCGATCGACACGACCTCGGCGCCGAGCGTCGAGGCGAGGATCTGCGGTGCGGGCAGATGCAGCTGCTCGGGAAGAACGGCGCGAGCGGCGATCAGCACCGGCTCGATGCTCTCGGCGACGGCCCCGCACACGATCACCCGGGCGGGGTCGTACATGCTGCCGAGCACCCCCACGATGCGGGCGAGCGTCTCGCCGACCCGCGCGGTGACGAGCAGGGCGTCCGCGTCGCCGGCCGCCGCGGCGGTGAGGACGGTGCGGGGGTCGATGTGCTCCGAGCGGGCGAGTCGACCCATCGCGGAATCCGCGCCGAACTCCCCGGCATCCGCCGCCGCGCGCACCTGGTCGGGCAGTGCGTACGTCAGGCCGAAGGCCGAGCCGACGCCGATGATGTGGTCGAACACGACGCCCTCGCCGACACCGCCGTGAGCTCCGTGGAGCACGTGCCCGTCGATCACGACGCCCCCGCCGAAGCGCTCGCCCGAGACGAGGGCGACGTAGTCGCGGCATCCGATGGCGGCGCCCTCCGATCCTTCGGCGATCGCGGCGAGCTGAGCGTCGTTCTTGATCTCGACGATCGGAGCCCACTCCTGAAGCGCCTCGGCGAGGCGCGGGTTGGTGCGCTCCCAGAAGCCGTCGGGATGCGGTGGCGAGATGCCGTCGCGGTTCACGGGGGCCGCGACTCCCACGCAGATGGCGAGCACGTCCTCGCGCGGGACCTGCGCCTCGTCGAGGGCGAGCGACATCCGCTCGAGGATGGTCGCGCGGCGGGCGGACGCGGACTGCGTGGGGTCGAGGTCCGTGCGGTGGTGCACGAGAGTGCGGTCGATCGGATCCGCGATCGTGACCGCCAGGTGCATATCGCCGGCATCGACCCCGATCACGACGCCGAGGTCTGCCGCGAGGACGAATCGGCGCGCAGGGCGTCCTGATCGGTAGCTCCCCGCGACCCGGGCGTTCGCCAGTTCGCGGAGCACTGCGGCGCTCACGAGGGTGTCGATCGCGTCGATCGCCGTCGAGCGGGTCAATGACGTCCCCGCCATGACCTCGGTGGCGGTGAACTCGCCGGCGGTCCAGGCGAAATCGAGGACGGCCCCCACGCTCGCGCGTCCGGTGCCCAGACCTGCAGACGCTTCTGACACGGCGCTTGACCTCACTCTCGTCCAGATGGGATAGTACCGTTCATCGAAGTAAATTCGCTCACTAGATTTAGTACGCGGATCTACAGGACGAAAGGACGATGGTGTCTCTGAAACTCCCACGCCCGGCGCGGCTCGCAGCTGCTGCGGCCGCGCTCGCACTGGTCGGAACAGGATTGGCCGCGTGCTCGCCCTCCGGCGGCACCGAGACTATCCGCTTCACGTTCAACAAGCGCGAGGCGATCCAGTTCATGACCGACCTGGTCTCCGAGTACAACTCCTCGCAGAGCGACGTGCGCGTCGAGATCGACACCTCGGGCCCCGATGTCATCTCCGCGAGCTTCGTGCGCGGCAATCCGCCCGACCTCATCCTCGGCAACTACAACTACGAGATCGCCCGTTTCGTGCAGCGCTGCACCCTGAGCGATCTGTCCGACACGAAGGCCGCGGCCTCGGTGCGCGACGATCTGCAGCCGCTCATGGACCAGTACGGCTCGTGCGAGGGTCGCACCAGCGCGCTGCCGTACTCGGTGATGGCGGCATCCGTCATCTACAACAAGGAGATCTTCGAGGCCCAGGGCCTCGAGGTGCCGCAGACGTGGGACGAGCTCATCGCCCTCTGCGAGCAGCTCAGGGGCGCCGGCATCGATCCCTTCTACGCCACGTTCAAGGACGACTGGACGGTCGGGCAGGGCTGGTACGACTACACGGTCGGCGGCACCGTCGACACGATCGACTTCTTCGACGCGATGGCCGAGGAGGGTGCCGAGGTCGGCCCCGACTCCGAGGTCTCGTTCGAGAAGGACTTCGCGCAGCCGATGGAGCAGATGATGCAGCTCGCGAACGACTACACGAACGAGGATGCCGCGAGCCGCGGCTACGGCGACGGCAACCTCGCGTTCTCGCAGGGCGAGGCCGCGATGTACCTGCAGGGTCCGTGGGCGTTCGGGGAGATCGCGAAGACCGCGCCCGACCTCGAGCTCGGCACGTTCCCGCTGCCCATGACGAACGATCCCGCCGACCTGGGCGTGCGCGTCAACATGGATCTCGGCGCCATGATCCCCGAGGGCTCCCAGCATCAGGAGGCCGCCCGCGACTTCCTCGAGTATCTCTACCTGCCCGAGAACATCGAGGCGTACAACGCCTCGCAGCTCGGCTTCACTCCCACCAAGGATGCTGCGGCCCCCGACGACCCGCGCATCGAGGGGATGATCGAGTACTACGAGAACGGTCAGATCTATCAGGGCGCTTCGGTGCTCGTTCCTCGGACGATCCCGGTCATGAACTACGCCCAGGCGATGGCGCTGGGCGCCTCGACGACATCCACACTGCGCACCATGGACGCGGACTGGGCTCGCATCGCCTTCCGCGCGCCCATCCCCAAGACCGACGATGCGGCATCCGGCGAGACAGAGGAGTCCGCACCGTGAGCACCACCGCACCCGCGAACGTCACGCGGCCGAACAGTCCGACCACCGACACCACGTCGATCGTCACGGGACAGGGGCGCAAGCTCCGCCGTCGCAAAGGCCGCGTCGAGCCGATCTACTACCTGTTCCTCGTCCCGACCCTGATCATCTTCACGCTCGCGATCACGGTTCCCGCGGTGATGGGCATCTTCTTCAGCTTCACGGACTCGATCGGCATCGGCGAGTGGAGCTTCAACGGGCTCACGAACTACATCGCGATGTTCAGCGACCCTGCCATCCTGCAGAGCTACCTGTTCACGTTCGGCTTCTCGATCGCCACGGTGATCGTCGTCAACGTGATCGCGTTCCTCCTCGCGGTGGGGCTGACCTCCCGCATCCGCTTCAAGACCGGGCTGCGCACGATCTTCGTGATCCCGATGGTGATCTCGGGCATCATCATCGCCTACGTCTTCAACTTCCTGTTCTCCAACTCCATCCCGGCGGCGGGTGCCGCCACCGGCATCCCGTGGCTCCAGACGAGCCTGCTCGCGAACCCCGACCTCGCGTGGGTCGCCATCGTCATCGTGACCGCGTGGCAGGCGGTGCCGGGCACGCTGCTCATCTACATCGCCGGCCTCCTCTCGGTGCCCGGCGAGGTGTACGAGGCGGCGAGCATCGACGGAGCGAGCAAGAGGCAGCAGCTGTTCCGCATCACGCTCCCGCTGGTGGCCGGATACGTGGTGATCAACGTGATCCTCGGCTTCAAGGGATTCCTCAACGCCTACGACATCATCGTCGGCCTCACCAACGGCGGTCCCGGCACCGCGACCCGCAGCGTGGCGATGACCATCATCGCGGGCTTCAACGGCGGCGACTACGCCTATCAGATGGCCAACGCGACGATCTTCTTCATCGTCGCGGTGCTCATCTCCCTGCTGCAGCTCTCGCTGACCCGCGGAAGGAACGCACTCTGATGTCGACGCAGACACTCACCACCATCCCCACCTCGGGCAAGAAACCCCGCGTCCGCATGGAGCGGGTGAACTGGTCGGGCACGATCATCCTCATCCTGTGCGCCGTGACGGTGCTGCTCCCGCTGTACGTGACGATCTCGATGGCGTTCAAGACCACGGGCCAGGCGGTCGACGGGAATGCCTTCTCGCTTCCGGCGCCGTTCAGCATCGACGGATTCGTCGAGGCGTGGAACCTCACCAGGTTCCCGGTCGGCGCCGGCATCTCGCTGCTCGTCACGGCCGGAACGGTGATCGCGACGATCGTGCTCGCGGCGTTCGCCTCGTACGCGATCGTCCGCAACTGGGACCACCGACTCTTCCGCTGGTCGTTCTTCTACCTGCTCGCGGCGATGTTCATCCCGTTCCCCGTCGTGGCGCTGCCGCAGATCCAGCTCACCGGGTACGTCAAGCTCGACAACCCGTTCGGCGTCATCATCCTGGCGACGATGTTCCAGCTGAGCTTCAGCGTGCTGCTGTTCACCGCGTTCCTGCGATCGATCCCCCTCGAGCTCGAAGAGAGCGCGCGCATCGACGGAGCATCCACCTGGCAGACGTTCTGGCAGCTGATCTTCCCGCTGCTCGCTCCCATGAGCGCCACGGTCGGGATCTTCGCGTTCCTGTACGCGTGGAACGACTTCATGATGCCCTCGCTGATCATCTCTGATCCCGCGATGCAGACGCTGCCGGTGCGGCAGAACCTGTTCCAGACCCAGTTCAGCAACAACTACAACGTGTCGTTCGCCTCGTACCTCATGGCGATGGCCCCGGCGATCCTGGCGTACCTGTTCACGCAGCGCTTCGTCATGGAAGGCGTCACCCAGGGCGCCGTCAAGGGCTGAGCAT
>NZ_CDWI01000007.1 GCF_001049495.1 Microbacterium sp. 3J1 | reverse complement strand
CACGGCGCGCACCCGTCCCCCCAAGAAAGAAGGAGCATCACCCCCCATGACTCATGCGCTTCTCCTCGAAAACCGCACTGACACGACGGCGACCTGGTGGCGCCAGGCCGCCGTCTACCAGATCTACCCCCGCAGCTTCGCCGACGCGAACGGCGACGGACTCGGTGACATCCCCGGCATCGTCTCCCGGGCCGACTACCTCCGCGACCTCGGCATCGACGCGGTGTGGCTCAGCCCGTTCTACCCCTCGGCGCTCGCCGACGGCGGCTACGACGTCGCCGACTACCGCGACGTGGATCCGCGTCTGGGCACCCTCGACGACTTCGACGACATGGTGGCGGCTCTGCACGAGCGCGGCATCCGCGTCATCGTCGACATCGTGCCGAACCATTCGTCCGATCTGCACGAGTGGTTCCAGGAGGCGCTCGCCGCAGGCCGCGGGTCGGCGGCCAGGGAACGGTACATCTTCCGCGAGGGCGCGGGCCCCGGCGGGTCGGAGCCCCCCACGGACTGGACCGCCGCGTTCGGCGGATCGGCATGGGAGCGCGTCGAGGACGGGCAGTGGTACCTGCACAGCTTCGCCCCCGAGCAGCCCGACCTGAACTGGGATCACCCCGAGGTGCGCGAGGACTTCCTCACGACGCTCCGCTTCTGGTCGGACCGCGGTGTCGACGGCTTCCGCATCGACGTCGCGCACATGCTGACCAAGGACCTCACCGAGCCGCTGCCCAGCAAGGACGAGCTCGCCCTGATCCCCCAGGACGGCAACCACCCGCTGAACGACCGCGACGACGTGCACGAGATCTACGCCGAGTGGCGCCGGGTGTTCAACGAGTACGACCCTCCCCGCACCGCCGTGGCCGAGGCGTGGGTGTCCACACCCGAGCGTCGGGCGCGGTACGCCTCTGCCGAGGGGCTGGGTCAGGCGTTCAACTTCGACCTGCTCGTGGCGGACTTCGACGCACAGCAGTTCCGGTCGATCATCACCGACAACCTCGCGCAGTCCGACGCCACCGGGTCGTCGACCACGTGGGTGCTGTCGAACCACGACGTCACCCGTCATGCGACCCGATACGGACTGCCGCCGCTCGAGCGCGAGGGCGAGAAGCAGGGGACAGCGTGGGTCAAGGCCGGAGGACCCGCCGACCAGCTCGACCGTGAGGGCGGGCTGCGTCGGGCGCACGCCGCGACGCTGCTGCTGCTGGGCCTGCCCGGAAGCACCTACCTGTACCAGGGCGAAGAGCTCGGCCTGCAGGAGGTCGCGGAGATCGGCCCGGAGCAGCGTCAGGACCCCGCGTTCTTCCGCGGTGCCGATTTCGACGGACTGGGCCGGGACGGATGCCGCGTGCCGCTGCCGTGGACGGCATCCGGCCCCTCGTTCGGTTTCGGTGACACCGAGGCGCACCTTCCTCAGCCGTCGTGGTTCGCGGAGTACGCCGTCGAGGTGGAGGCCGCCGACCCGTCGTCGACCTTGTCGCTCTACCGCGAGGCCCTGCGGCTGCGTCGCCGACTGCAGACCGAGGAACGCCTCGAGTGGATCGAGACCGGCCGCGCCGACGTGCTGCGGTTCGCCCGTCCGAACGGCTGGCAGATCGTGACGAACTTCGGCTCCGAGCCGTTCGACCTCGGCGCGGATGCCGCCGATGTCGTGCTCGGCACGGTCGTCGACGGGGCCGTGCCCGGCGACTCGACCGTGTGGATCGCGCCGGCGGGTCTGATCGACTGAGGACGCGACCCGAGAGGTTCGGATGCAGGGCGAGAGCGTGGTCTCTCGCCCTGCATCCGTTCCGTTCGTCGGCAGTCCGTCCGTGTCGAGCGGATCCCGATTTGATAATGGTTCTCATTAGCACGTAGAGTGGAGACCATGAAGAAGTCGGTCGCCTCCCTCGCCCTCGCATCCGTCGCCGCGCTCGCGCTCGCCGGATGCTCCACTCCCGCAGCGGGAGAGGGTGGCGACGGCACGATCCAGGTCGTGGCGAGCACGAACGTCTACGGATCGCTGGCGTCTCAGATCGGCGGCGACCGGGTCGACGTGACGTCGATCATCACGTCCGCGACGCAGGACCCGCACTCCTACGAGGCCTCTGCGCGCGACCGGCTCACGCTGCAGAAGGCCGATCTCGTGATCGAGAACGGCGGCGGCTACGACGCGTTCATCGACACCCTCCTCGAGGACACGCAGGACCCCCACGTCGTGACAGCGGTCGAGTACTCGCACGACTACCCCGGCAACGAGGGCCACGAGCATTCCGAAGAAGAGGAGTCGGCCGAAGAGGGTCACGACCACGACCACGCCGACGGCGAAGAGGGCCACGACCACATCGAGGGCTTCAACGAGCACGTGTGGTTCGACGTGCACACGGTTATCCACGTCGTCGAGGCGATCGCCGAGGAGCTCGCGGAACTCGACCCCGAGGGTGAGGCGGACTTCACCGCCAACGCCGACGAGATCGTCGCCGACCTCGAGGGCTTCGAAGCCGAGCTCGAGACGCTGAAGACGGATGCCGCCGGCGCGAACGTCCTGATCACGGAGCCGATCCCCGGTTACCTGGCCGCAGCGGCGGGGCTCACGGACGTCACCCCCGAGGGCTTCGCCGAGGCCGTCGAGGAGGGCACGGATGTCCCCCCCGCGACGCTGCTCGCCACGCTGCAGGTGGTCGAGGGCGGCGACGTGCGCGCGGTGCTCACGAACGCCCAGACCGGCGGCGCCGAGACGCAGCGCGTCGAGGATGCTGCGGCGGAGGCCGGCATCCCGGTCGTGGCCTTCACGGAGCTGCTCCCCGAAGGATCGTCGTACTCTGAGTGGATGAGCGACGCGATCCAGAACCTCGCTGACGCACTCCAGTCGTGACCGGAGCCCGTCGACCGGCTGAGGGACCCACAGGCGAGGCCGGCCGACCTGTCCTGGAGGTGCGCGGAGCGGCCCTCCAGCGCGGCGACCGCGAGCTGTGGTCGGGACTCGACCTGACCGTGCAGCCGGGCGAGTTCATCGCCGTCCTCGGGCCGTCCGGGTCGGGCAAGACCACCCTGCTGCGCAGCATCCTGGGCCTGCAGCCGCTGTCGGCCGGAGAGATCGCCGTCGCGGGGGAGCCGGTGCGCAAGGGCAATCGGCGCATCGGGTACATCCCGCAGCAACGGTCACTCGCGCCGGACACGAGCATGCGGGCCCGTGACCTCGTCGCGCTCGGCGTGCAGGGCAGCCGGTTCGGGCTTCCGATTCCGCACCGCGGCGATCGCGCGAAGGTCGACCGGCTGCTGGAGTCCGTCGGGGCCGCGCACTTCGCCGATCGCCGCGTCGGTCTGCTCTCGGGTGGCGAGCAGCAGCGGCTCCGCGTGGGCCAGGCCCTCGCCGACGAACCCTCCCTGCTGCTCTGCGACGAGCCGCTGTCGAACCTCGACCTCGCGAACCAGCTCGCCGTCACCGACATCATCGACCGGCAGCGGCGCGAGCGCGAGGCCGCCGTGCTGTTCGTGACGCACGACATCAACCCGATCCTCGGCCGCGTCGACCGCATCCTCTACATCGCCGGCGGCCGCTTCGTGCTCGGGACTCCCGAGGAGGTGCTGCAGACGCGCGTGCTCACCGAGCTCTACGGCACCCCGGTGTTCGTGCTGCGTGCGGGAGACCGTCTGGTCGTCGTCGGGGTGCCCGATGCCGAGCCGCACCACGAGCACGCGCACGATCACGACCACGGAGGTGCGGCATGAACGTCATGACCGGCATCGTCCCCGCCGTCGACTGGAGTGACGTCTTCTCGTTCCAGGACTACGGCGAGCTCGTCGCGCTGCTCGCGAACTCGATCATCGCCGGGGCGGTGCTCGGCATCGTCGGCGGACTGATCGGCGTCTTCGTCATGCAGCGCGACCTCGCGTTCGCGGTGCACGGCGTCAGCGAGCTGTCGTTCGCCGGAGCCGCGGCGGCGCTGCTGTTCGGCGGGAGTGTGGTGGTCGGTTCCCTCGGCGGCGCCCTGGTCGCCGCGATCCTCATCGGCGTCCTCGGGGCGAAGGCCCGCGACCGCAACTCGATCGTGGGCGTGCTCATGCCGTTCGGCCTCGGCCTCGGCATCCTGTTCCTGTCGCTGTACGACGGGCGCAGCGCGAACCGCTTCAGCCTGCTCACCGGGCAGATCGTCTCGGTCTCGAGCCCCGACCTCGGCTGGCTCCTCGGCATCAGCCTCGTCGTGCTGGTGGGCCTGCTGCTCATGTGGAACCCGCTGCGGTTCGACTCGCTCGACCCCGAGTCGGCCGCCGCACGCGGAGTCCCCACGCGGGCGGTGAGCCTGATGTTCATGGTGCTGCTGGGGCTGATCGTCGCAGTGAGCGTGCACATCATCGGCGCTCTTCTCGTCATGGCGCTGCTCGTGACGCCGGCGGCTGCGGCGATGCGCGTGACGGCCGGGCCGGTGGCGGTGCCGCTGCTCGCCGCGCTGTTCGGCTTCGTGTCGGCCGTCGGCGGCATCCTGCTCGCGCTGGCAGGCACTCTGCCGGTGAGCCCGTACATCACGACGCTGTCGTTCACGATCTACGTCGTGTGCTGGATCGTCCAGCGCGCGCGTGGCGGGGTGCGGCGGGTGCGGGCCTGACTCCCAGGCCGCCACAAGCGGGGCGCACCTAGAATCGTCGGTATGGCTCAGCGGAACACCTGGCAGCGCGAACGCGTGCGCGAAGCACTCGCCGACGCGCGCGGATTCGTGAGCGCGCAGAGTCTGCACGCCTCGCTGCGCGACGACAACACCGGCATCGGTCTCGCGACGGTGTACCGGGCGCTGTCGGGCCTCGCGGCATCGGGCGACGCCGACTCGCTGCAGAGCCCCGAGGGGGAGGCGCTCTACCGCGCGTGCACGACCCAGGGGCACCACCACCACCTGATCTGCCGCAACTGCGGTCTCACCGTCGAGATCGAGGCGAAGGACGTCGAGCAGTGGGCGCATCGCACCGCGGCCCTGCACGGCTTCACGGATGCCGCGCACGTCGTCGACATCTTCGGCCTGTGCGCCTCGTGCACCAACAAGCGTGCGGCCGACGAGGCAGCGAACGCGTGACCACGACGACCGCTGCCCGGCCGACGCACTCGCACCGACCGACCAGATCGCCGCGATCCCCGTGGATCGGGGTGGGTCTCGGCGTCGTCATCATCGCGGCCCTGTTCCTGATCGACGGCTTCCTGCCCGATCTGTTCACCGCCAGCCTTTCGCACAGGGCCCAGGACGGACTCACGCTGGCCCTGAGCGTGCTGATCGAGGCGCTGCCGTTCGTGATCCTCGGCGTGCTGCTGTCGATCGTCGTTCAGGTGTGGCTGCCGTCCGACGTCATCCACCGCTGGCTGCCGAAGCGCGCGTGGGCCCGTCGTGCGGTGCTCTCGCTGCTCGGCATGCTGATCCCGGTGTGCGAGTGCGGCAACGTGCCCTTCGCCCGCGGCCTGATGATGCGCGGGCTGGCACCGGCCGAAGCGCTGACCTTCCTCATCGCGGCGCCGATCGTGAACCCGATCGTCATCCTCACGACGCACGCCGCGTTCGGCTTCGACGACGGCATCCTCGTCGCCCGCCTCGTCGGCGGCTACCTGATCGCGAACCTCATCGGCTGGATCTACAGCCGCCACCCCTCGCCCGACTCGCTGCTCACGCAGCGCTTCATCGACACGTGCGACCGCGTCACGCATGAGCCGGGAACCCCGGTGCGACGCAGCCTCACCCAGTTCCTCGTCGAGCTGCGCGCCGTGATGCCCGCGCTCGTCATCGGCTCGGCGCTCGCGGGTGCGGTGCAGGTGCTGATCCCGCGCGACGTGCTGCTGGCGATCGGCTCGAACTCCGTGCTGTCGATCGTGGCGATGATGGCCCTCGCGATGACGGTCGCGATCTGCTCGAACGTCGACGCCTTCTTCGCGCTGTCGTTCGCCTCGACGTTCTCGTCTGGGGCGATCGTCGCGTTCCTGCTCGTCGGCCCGCTCGTCGACGTGAAGATGCTCGCGCTCATGCGCACCACCTTCACCACCCGCACCCTCGTCGGTATCGTCGGCGTGGTCGTGTTCGCCGCCTTCGCGATCGGGATCGGGGTGAACGTCTTTGTCTGAGCACTCCGCCGTTCCCTCCCGCGCCGGTGCGCTCGGCTCCCGCTGGCTGGGCATCGGTCTCGCCACCGTGATCTCCGTCGTCACGCTCGGTCTCGGCCTGACCGGACGCCTCACGCTCTACATCAGCCCCGAGTCGATCTGGTTCGCGTGCGCGGCGGCGGTCGTGACCCTCGCCGGCGCGATCTGGTCGTGCACGCTGCCGCTCGGCGCGGAGGGCGACCACGGACACGATCACGGCCATGGCGACGAGGCCGAGGACTCATGGGCCTCGCCCGCATCCCCCCGTCGCAGGCTGGCGACGGCGGGAGCCGTGGCCGGAGGAGTCGTCGCATCCGGTGTCGTCGTGGCCGCTCTGGTCCTCCCTCCCGCGTCGCTGTCGGTCGAGCTCGCGATGTCGCGCGTCGGCGAACAGGCCACGCTCTTCGCCGGAGCCGACGACGTCACGCTCGGCGTCGCCGACACTGCGACCTTCGGCGTGGGTGAGTGGGCGAGCGTGTTCGCGACAGCCACGAACACCGCGGCCTACGACGGCAAGACGGTCACGCTGACGGGCTTCGTGACGCCGACCGACGGCGACAGCGTGAACCTCACGCGCATGGTGATCACGCACTGCGTCATCGACGCGCAACCCGCCACGGTTCCCGTGACGATCGACGCCGGCGAGTTCGAGACCGGCCAGTGGGTCGAGGTCGAGGGCACCGTGAAGGCGGATGCCGACGGCTCGCTGCATGTGGACCCGACGACCGTCACGGCGATCGACGAGCCCGGGGATCCGTATGAGTACTGACGACGAGCGCCCCGAGGTGCCCGCCGTTCCCCGGACCCGCGCCGAGATGCGCGCCGCCCGCGAGGCCGCCGAGCGCGAGGCTGCTACTGCCGAGGTCCGGGCCGCCCCTGCGGCCCCCGAACTGGTCCAGCCCGCCGCGGCCGAGGCGTCGGCCCCGGAACCTGTCCCGCCCGCCGCGGCCGAGGTGCCCGACACCGCCCCGCCGATCACGAAGCCCGCGTTCGTCCCCGCTCCGGCGCCGGCCCCGAAGGCGCCGCGCAACCGCCGCTTCCTCCTCGCGCTGGGCGCCGTGCTCGGCATCCTCGTCCTGGTCGGGGCGGGTCTCGGCGCCGTCAGCCTGACCCAGGGCCCGCGCATCACCGAGGTGCAGGTGGATCCTGCCGAGGCCATCGAGACCTCGGGCAGCCGGGTCATCCTCACCGCGAATCAGTCGCTCGCCGCGATCGACGAGTCGCAGGTGACCGTCGAGCCGTCCGCGCCGTTCACCCTCGACGCGGCCGGCCGCGGCATCGGCATCCGCTTCACCGTCCCTCTCGACGACGACACCAAGTACACGGTCAGCGTCGCCGACGCCGTGGGGGCGGGCGGCGGGCCGTCGGCGACCCTGACGACGAGCTTCACGACGCCGGCGTCGAACATCTTCCTGCTGCGACGTGACGTCGACAAGAAGGACACGATCTTCCGCACCGACCTCACCGGCGAGAGCGCCGTGCCGGTGTTCGCGGCCGGGAAGATCAACGACTTCCGCGCGACGTCGTCGCAGCTCGTCGTCTCGGTCGAGGAGGACGAAGGCTCGAAGCTCATCGTCATGCGGCGTGACGGCACCGATCAGCGTGAACTCGAGCTGCCGGGCGAAGGCTACGTCGGCGCGATCCAGGTGTCCGACCGAGGCGGACTGGTCGGCTACAGCTATTCCGACAAGGAGCTCAGCGACACCGAGGGGCGCGCGAGCGTGCTCGTCACCCAGTCGCTGACCGGTGACGACGACCCCGTCATCACCGAGGTCGGCGGCGAGGAGGCGAACATCTTCGTCTGGCAGTTCGTCCCCGACAGCGCCGCGGTGCTGTTCATCGACTTCGACGGGGCGCTGTCGCTCGTCGACCGCTCGTCGGATGCGGGTGTGCAGTCTCTCGGACTCGCGACGACGATCCAGGGCGTCAGCCGCGGCACGTACACGGCGATCGTCGAGCGGCTCGACGGCACGGTGGTCGAGCTCGACCTGACCGACGGCTCGGAGCAGCCGCTGGCCGCCTCGGATCCCGACTACGGCACCGCCACGACGATCACGCCGTTCCCCGGGGGCACTCTCCGGCACGTCGTCGCGCGCAGCGAGAGCGGCATCCCCAGCGGCCAGGCGATCGTCAAGGTCAACGACAAGGGAGCGGCCACCCCGTTGGTCGAGGTCGGTCCCACCGACTCGATCCTGCAGGCCTGCGCTTCGCCGAGCGGGCAGTACGCCGCCGTGGTGATCGCGCCGGATCTCGCCGACAACCCGTACGACCAGATGCTGCTGCCGCTGCCTGAGAACATGGAGACGCACCTCGTCGACCTGCGCTCGGGCGACGAGCTCGTGGCGCTCACCGGATTCGACGCGTCGTGGTGCCAGACGGCACCGCAGTTCTGAGGCGCGCATGCCGGATGCCGTGCATCGCGCCACCCGTGACGAGCTGAGCGGCCTCCCCGTCGGGGTCGCGCCCAGGCTGCTCGGGGGCGAGCTGCGTACGGTCGTCGCGGGCTCCGCGGTGCGACTGCGACTCACCGAGGTCGAGGCGTACCACGGTCAGGGCACCGGCCCGGCGCCGGACCCGGGCTCGCACGCGCGGATGGGACCCACCGCCCGCAACGCGACCATGTGGGGCGAACCCGGGCACCTGTACGTGTACCTGAGCCACGGCATCCACTCGTGCGTGAACGTCGTGGCCGGCCCAGAGGGCCAGGCCGGCGGAATCCTGCTGCGGGCGGGCGAGGTCGTGCTCGGCGCGGATGCCGCGGCGGTGCGCCGCCGCGCGACTCTGCCGCTCACGTCCGTGGCGCAGCGCGACCTCGCCAGGGGGCCGGGGCGCTTCGGCCAGGCGGCGGGTCTGCGGCATCCGATCCACGACGGGATCGACGCGATCACCGGCACCGAGCTCGAGGGCGCCCGCGCCGAGCTCTGGCTGCGCGACGATCCCCTGACCGACGTGGCGACGGGGCCGAGGGTCGGCGTCGCGGGAGTCGCCGGGACGGACGCCTTCCCGTGGCGCTTCTGGATCGCCGGCGATCCGACGGTCTCCCCGTTCCGCTGGGGGAGAGGCGCGGAGGCCGCATCCCTCGCCTCGGCCTGACGCCGCGGGTGGCCGCGGGTGGGCCGAGTCCTCGGCAGGCCGAGCCCGTCGTCAGGCCGAGTCTCTCCAGACGACCGGTGTGGGGAGCATGATCCCTGCGCGCGGACGCTGATCGTCGCGGAGCTGCGCCAGGACGGATGCTGCGGCTGCGGCGCCGAGCCCCTGTGCGGGCTGGTCGACGGTCGACAGCTGCGGGGTGGTGCGCGTCGCCCACGAGCTGTTGTCGAAGCCGACGACGCCGACGTCCTCGGGCACGCGCCGACCCGCTTCGCGCAGCGCCCACATGGCGCCGGCGGCGACGGCATCCGACGCGGCGAACACGCCGTCGAGATCGGGCGCGCGGTCGAGCAGCCGAGTCATGCCGGCGGCGCCGTCGGCGTAGGAGTACAGCGGCACCTCCTCGACGAGGGCCGGGTCGAAGGCGTCGCCGAGGGCCTCGGTGAAGCCGGCCAGACGGTCGGCGCCCGAGTCGCGGTCGAGGGCGGCCGCGATCATGCCGACGCGGCGGCGGCCGGTCTCGATCAGTCGCGACGTCACGGCGCGTGCGGCACCGCGGTTGTCGACGCCGACCCAGGCGGCATCGACCTCGGGCGGGTGGCCGACGTAGGCGACCGGCAGGTCGAGGCGCATCACCGCCTTGGTGATCGGGTCCTGGGCGCGCGCCGAGACGATCACGGCACCGTCGACGAAACCGCCGTTGAGGTACCGCGCAACGCGCTCGGTGTCGCGCACCGAGTCGACGACGAGGCAGACCATCTGGTAGTCGGCTTCGGAGAGGGTCTCGTTCGTGCCGAGCATGATCGCGCCGATGTTCGGATCCTCGAGGAACAGCGCGTGCGGCTCGTGCACGATGAACGCGATCGCCTGAGTGCGCTGACGCACGAGGTTCTGCGCGGCCGTGTTGGGCACGTACCCGACCTCGCGGATCGCCTCCTCGATGGCGGTGCGTGCCGCGTCGGACACGTAGCCGCCGTTGATGACGCGGCTCACCGTTCCGCGCGAGACGCCGGCCACGCGGGCCACGTCGTGCACGGTGCTGCGACGGCGCCCGGGGAGACTCATGATCCACAGCCTAGCGATGCCGACTTGACGCCCCGCGCCGCGACATGCGACGATGTGTGCACGTTCACAGAAAATCCCGACGTTCCCTCCGCGATTCGGGCTGTGCACGTGCACACATGATCCGCAAAGGAGCGCCTCGCATGGCCGCCGCAGTGTCCGACCGCATCGCCACCCTCTCGCAGGGCGACGGCCTCGTCTTCGGCTGCGACTACAACCCCGAGCAGTGGGACCGCAGCGTCTGGCCCGAGGACGTGCGGCTCATGCAGGAGGCGGGCATCGGCCTCGTGGCCATCAACATCTTCGGCTGGTCGTCCATCAACCCGGCGCACGGGGTGTGGGACTTCAGCGCGCTCGACGAGATCATCGAGCAGCTGCACGCCGGCGGCATCCGGATCAATCTCGGCACCGGCACCTCGTCGCCCGCCCCGTGGCTCACCGCCCGGCATCCCGAGATCCTGCCTGTGGGTGAAGACGGAACGGTCTTCCACCCGGGCGGACGTCAGGCGTACTGCCCGAGCTCGCCGCTCTTCCGCGCCTACGCTGCCGAGGTCGTCACCCGCGTCGTCGAGCGCTACGGCGACCACCCCGCCGTCTCGCTCTGGCACGTGTCGAACGAGCTCGGCTGCCACAACGCCCTCTGCTACTGCGACACGAGTGCCGAGGCTTTTCGCACCTGGCTCCGCGCTCGCTACGACGACGACATCGCCGCGCTCAACCGCGCCTGGGGCACGACGTTCTGGAGCCAGCGCTACAGCTCGTTCGACGACGTGCGCCCGCCCGCGCAGGTCCTCTCTCTGCGCAACCCCGGGCAGATCCTCGACTTCCAGCGATTCAGCTCCGACGAGCAGCTGGCGCTCTACCGCGCGGAGGCCGCGATCCTCCGTGAGCGCACCGACGTGCCGGTGACGACCAACTTCATGGTCACCGCGCACATCCGCAACCTCGACTACTGGACGTGGACCGGCGACATGGACGTTATCGCCAACGACCACTACCTCGACCGTCGACTCGAAGACCCGCGCGGCGAGCTCTCGTTCGCGGCCGACCTCACCCGCGGCCTCGCCGAGGGCGCACCCTGGCTGCTCATGGAGACCTCGACCGGCGCCGTGAACTGGCAGCCGTACAACCTCGCCAAGGGTCCGGGGGAGATGGTGCGGAACATCGCCGCGCACGTCGCCCGCGGGGCCGACGGCATCTGCTTCTTCCAGTGGCGCGCCTCGGCGCAGGGCGCCGAGAAGTACCACACCGCCCTCGTCCCGCATGCCGGCGAGGACTCCGACCAGTGGCGCGAGGCCGTCGAGCTCGGCGGACTGCTCGGTCGCCTCGGAGAGGTCGCCGGCACTCGCGTCGAGGCGGACGCCGCCCTGCTGTTCTCCTGGGAGAGCTGGTGGGCGGTCGAGAACGAGGGGCGTCCGAGCGAGGGGGTGACCTACCTCGGCCAGGTGCACGCCGCACACGCGGCCCTCGCGGATGCGGGGATCACGACCGACGTCGTCCGCCCCGGCGCCGCCCTCGACGGCTACCGCCTGCTCATCGTCCCGGCTCTGCACCTGATCAGCGACGAGGATGCCGCGGCGATCGCCCGGGCGGTCGAGAACGGCGCCACCGCGCTGATCACCTTCTTCAGCGGCATCGTCGACGAGGAGGACCGCGTCCGCACGGGAGGGTATCCCGGCGCGTTCCGCGAGCTGCTCGGCATCCGCTCGGAGGAGTTCGCACCGCTGCTCCCCGGCGAGACGGTGTTCCTCACCGACGGCACCACCGGCTCGGTGTGGACCGAACGCCTGAAGACGACGGATGCGGTGGCCGTGGCGTCCTTCGCCGACGGCCCGTCCGCGGGCGCCCCGGCCCTGACTCGCCGCGCGGCGGGGGAGGGGGCAGCATGGTTCGTGGCCACGCAGCCCGACCGCATCGCCTACCGAGACCTCGTGGCGCGGCTCGCGTCCGACGCGGGCGTCACTGCGCACCCGGGAGCCGACCGCGACGTCGAGATCGTCCGCCGCTCGGGCGACCGCGGCAGCTTCCTCTTCATCATCAACCACGGCGACTCCGCGGTCGAACTCGCCGTCACGGGGCACGACCTCGTCACCGACGCTCCCGCCACCGGACGCGTCCCGGCGGGGGCCGTCCGCATCATCAAGGAGGATGTATGACCACCACGCTCGCCGCTCCGGCGGTCGGCTCGGCGCAGGCCGCGCCCGGTCGCCGCCGCCGCATCCCGCACAAGGGAGCCATCGCGTTCCTGCTCGTGCCCTTCGGCATCCTGTTCCTGCTCTTCTACGTCGTCCCGATCGTCTACGCGTTCTGGCAGTCGCTGCTCGTCGTGCGTCGCGACGGCACCTTCGGCAAGGCCGAGGAGGTCTTCGGCGGCTTCGCGCAGTACGTGCTCGTCTTCCAGAACGAGGCCTTCTGGAGCTCGATGGGGCGGATGCTGCTCTTCGGCGTCGTGCAGGTGCCCGTGATGCTCGGACTCGCCCTGCTCTTCGCGCTCCTGCTCGACTCGCCGCTCGTGCGCGGCAAGCGGTTCTTCCGCCTCGCGTTCTTCGTGCCGTACGCGGTGCCGGGTGTCATCGCGGCCATCATGTGGGGCTCGCTGTTCTCGCCCAACCTGTCGCCGTTCACCGCCCTGACGAAGAACATCGACTTCCTCGGCGCCGACCTCGTGCTGTGGTCGATCGCGAACGTCGTGACCTGGGTCTACGTCGGCTACAACATGCTGATCATCTACTCGGCTCTGCTGTCGATCCCGCAGGAACTCTACGAGGCGGCGCGCCTCGACGGTGCCGGCCAGTGGCGCATCGCCTGGTCGATCAAGATCCCGCTGGTGCGCCCCGCCATCGTGATGACCGCCATCTTCTCGATCATCGGCACACTGCAGCTGCTCGCCGAACCGCAGGTGTTCCGCTCGTTCAGCTCGGCGGTCACCAGCACGTTCACCCCGAACATGACCGTGTACGCCACGGCATCCATCCCGAACACGAACCTCGCGGCCGCCTTCTCGGTCGTGCTCGCCGTGACCACCTTCGTGCTCTCGTTCGGATTCATGAAGTACATGCAGCGCAAGGAGCAGAACGCATGAGCACCATGTCGATCGTCGCCCCGGGCCGCTCGACCCGCGGCACCGCGCCTCGCGGCAAGATCGCCCGGGAATCGGGTCTCTCCCGCGGCTCGGCCATGCTCATCATGGCCGTCTTCACGGTCTACTTCCTCCTGCCGCTGTGGTGGCTGCTCGTCGCGTCCAGCAAGGACACCGGCGACATCCTCACCACCGCCCCGCTGTGGTTCGCCGACTTCCACCTGTTCGACAACATCGTCGAGCTGTTCACCTACCGCGACGGCATCTACCTGCGGTGGCTGCTGAACTCGGTGCTCTACGCGGCGCTCGGCGGAGCGATCGCGACGCTGCTGGCCGCCATGGCCGGGTACGCGCTGGCGAAGTACCGCTTCCCGGGGCGCGACCTCATGTTCGACATCGTGCTCGGCGGCGTGCTGGTGCCCGCGACGGCCCTCGCGCTGCCGCTGTTCCTGCTGTTCAGTCAGGCGCAGCTGACGAACACGTTCTGGTCGGTGTTCCTCCCCTCGATCGTCAGTCCGTTCGGCGTGTACCTGGCGCGGATCTTCGCCGCCTCGTCCGTGCCCGACGAGCTGCTCGAGGCGAGCCGACTCGACGGCGCGGGGGAGATCCGGACGTTCTTCACCGTCAGCATGCGACTGATGACCCCGGCCCTGGTGACGATGTTCCTCTTCCAGTTCGTCGCCATCTGGAACAACTTCTTCCTGCCGATGATCATGCTCCGCAGCGAGGAGCTCTTCCCGGTCGTCTTCGGCCTCTACAACTGGAACAACCAGCTGAACCAGCTCCCCGAGCTGCGCGGTCTCGTCCTGATCGGCGCACTGCTGTCGGTCATCCCGCTGATCGTCACCTTCCTCCTGCTCCAGCGCTTCTGGCGCAACGGACTGGGCGCCGGCGCCCTGAAGTGAGCAGGCAGTCGCACGGGCCGACCGCGCGGCACCCCACCACCCGCACCACCTCACCTGCAGTACCCGCACCACTCATCGCATCCATGAAAGGGATCGACATGCAGCATTCGAAGAAGAAGGCAGCGGCCGCCATCATCGCCATCTCGGCGTTCGCGCTCGCAGGCTGCTCCGCCGGCGGCGGAGAGAGCACCGACGGCGGCGACGCAGCCGCGTCCTGCACCCCGGCTGACGGCGACGTCACGCTCGAGTTCACCTCCTGGATCCCCGGGATCGAAGGAGTCGTCGACCTCTGGAACGAGGCCAACCCCGAGATCCAGGTCGACGTGCAGACCGGCCCCAACGGCAACGGAGGCACGTACCAGAACTTCTTCAACCAGATCAAGGCGGGCGATGCCCCCGATCTCGGGCAGATCGAGTACGACGCGCTGCCGAACTTCCTCGTGCAGGACGGCATCGAGGATCTCAGCGCGTGCGAGGACGTCGTGGCCGCCGAGGACCAGTTCGTCGACTGGGCCTGGGGCCAGGTCACGCTCGGCACCGACAGCGTCTACGGCATCCCGCAGGACACCGGCCCCATGGCCCTGTTCTACCGTGCCGACCTGTTCGAGCAGAACGGCATCGCGATCCCGACGACCTGGGAGGAGTACCGCGAGGCCGCGGTGAAGATCCGCGAGCTGGGCGGGTACATCACGAACTTCTCGCAGTCGGACATCAACCAGTTCGCGGGCTTCGCGTGGCAGGACGGCGCGCAGTGGTTCTCGAGCGACGACGCCGGCTGGACCGTGTCCCTCGCGGATGACGCCACCACCACGGTCGCCGACTTCTGGCAGAGCATGCTCGATGACGACCTCGTCGCGACCGTGCCCGCCTGGACCGACGAGTGGAACAACGCCTACAACTCGGGCGAGGTCTGGACCTGGAACTCGGCCGTCTGGGGCGCGAACTCGATCTCGAGCGGAGCGCCGGACACGGCCGGCAGCTGGGCCGTCGCACCGCTGCCGCAGTGGGAGGCGGGCGGATCCGCCGCCGGCAACTGGGGCGGCTCGTCGACCGCGGTCCTCAAGGGCAGCGAGCACGTCTACGAGGCGACGAAGTTCGCTCTGTGGCTGAACACCTCGGAAGAGGCGCTGACCGCGCTCGCCGAGGCGGCCAACCTCTATCCGGCCACCACCGAGGGCCTGACGCTCCCGGTCTTCGCCGAGGGCGTGGAGTTCTACGGCGGCCAGAAGATCTACGACGTGTTCGCCGACGCCGCCACCCAGGTGTCGCCCGACTTCGCGTGGGGGCCGACGATGACGCAGACCTACGCCGACGTCTCCGACGGCTTCAAGGCCGCCGTCAGCGGCAGCGGCACCCTGCTCGACGCGATCGAGAAGGGCCAGTCCTCGACGATCGACGCACTCAAGGCCGCATCGATCCCCGTCAAGGAGTAACACCCTCGGCGTCATCAGCGACGCCTGCGGAGACCCGCCCGTATGCTCACGGGCGGGTCTCTCTTTTCCGTCTGCGATCTGTCTGGAGCAGTCATGACCGAACTCGTCCATCTCTCCTCGGCCGGCGTGAGCGTGCTCATCGACACCGCCGGCGCGCGCCTGCTGCACTGGGGTGCCCAGCTCGACCCCGCGGATCTCGACGCCGTCGCCGCATCGTCGACGGGCTCGGTGACGTTCAGCTCGTTCGACGCGCCGCGGATGTTCCCGCTGCTCGCCGTGGAGGCCGATGGATGGTCGGGGGCTCCTGCTCTCGCCTGGCATCGCGGGGGTCTGCACAGCGCCCCGCAGCTCTCGGCCGTGGGGTGGGAGGCTGCCGGGTCGTCGCTGCGCGGTCGCTTCGAGGATGCCGGTGCTGCTGTCTCGGTGGTCCTCGACCTCGCGCTGGACGCCGGGGGAGTGCTCACCGCGCAGCTCTCGGTGACGAGCACCGCCGGCACGGAGGCCGACGCGCTCGACCTCATGGCCGCCCGTCTGCTGCTGCCGATCCCCGCGTACGCCACCGAGCTGCTCGATCACACCGGGCGCTGGACGGGAGAGCGGCGCCCCCAGCGCGGACCCGTGCGCCACGGTGCCCACCTCCGCCAGGTGCGACGAGGGCGCGGCGGCCATGACGCCCCGTACCTGACGGTCGTCGGCACCGACGGCTTCGGCTTCCGTCGCGGCGAGGTGTGGGCTGCGCACGTCGCCTGGAGCGGCGACCTCGAGGTCGGGGTCGAGCGGCTGCCCGAGGGGGCCGGCGTGCACGGGGCGGTCCTCGGCGGAGGTGAGCTGCTGCTCCCGGGCGAGATCCGGCTGGCTGCGGGTGAGACGTACACGTCGCCGCTCGTCTACCTCGCCTACGGCGGGAACGGGCTGGATGCCGCGTCGGCGCGTCTGCATCAGGCGGCGAGGGCACTGCCCGGCCACCCCTCGACACCGCGCCCGCTCGTGCTGAACACGTGGGAGGCCGTGTACTTCGACCACGACCCGGCGAAGATCCGGGAGCTCGCCGAGGCGGGGGCGGCCGTCGGCGTCGAGCGGTTCGTGCTCGACGACGGCTGGTTCACCGGGCGGCCGGACGACAGGTCGGGACTCGGTGACTGGTTCGTCGACCGCGCGAAGTGGCCGGACGGGCTGCGCCCGCTCGCCGACCACGTGCACGGACTCGGGATGCAGTTCGGCCTGTGGTTCGAGCCCGAGATGGTCAACCCGGTCTCCGAGCTCGCGGCGCAGCATCCCGATTGGATCCTGCAGTCCTCTCCGGAATCCGGTACCTGGCGGCACCAGAAGGTGCTCGACCTCACGAACCCGGATGCTACGGCCCACCTCCTGGAGCGGATCGACGCGCTCGTGAGCGAGGTCGGCATCGACTTCATCAAGTGGGACCACAACCGCGACCTGCACGCGGCGGTGTCGCCGCGCAGCGGCCGGGCGTCCGTGCACGCGCAGACCACGGCGTTCTACGCGCTGCTCGATGCGCTGCGCGACCGGCATCCGTCGTTGGAGATCGAATCGTGCGCGAGCGGCGGGGCGCGCGTCGACCTGGGTGTGCTCGCTCGCACGCAGCGTGTGTGGGCCTCGGACTCGAACGACCCGATCGAGCGGCAGCGCATCCAGCGGTGGACCGGCGCGCTCGTGCCGCCCGAGGTCGTGGGGTCGCACGTGGGGCCCGCGATCGCCGAGACCACGCACCGAGCGGCATCCCTGCCGTTCCGCATGACGACGGCGCTGTTCGGCCATGCCGGTGTCGAGTGGGACATCACCGCGTGCTCGGCCGAGGAGCGCGAGGCTCTGACTCGGTGGACGGCTGTGTACCGGGAGCTGCGGCCGCTGCTGCACAGCGGTGTCACCGTGCGCTCCGACGAGGTCGACGACGAGACGCTGCTGCACGGCGTCGTGGCCGCCGACGGCTCGCGCGCGGTGTTCGCCTGGGTGCGCCTCGGCACGTCGGTCGACGCGTTCACGCCGCGTACCCGCATCCCGGGCCTCCGAGCGGGGGAGAGGTACCGCGTCCGCGTGCGGGAGGACCTCGGGCAGGTGGCGCGGCATCAGGTCGCCGATCCCGGGTGGACGGATGCGGGCATCGAGGCATCCGGGTCGTTCCTGGAGACGGTGGGGGTGCCGCTGCCGCTGCTCGCTCCGGGGGCTGCGCTGCTGCTGGAGGCCGTGCGGGTCTGAGCCGCTGCCGTGCTAGACTGACTCTTTGTCTGCGCACACTCCTGTGCGTAGTTCGTGTGCTCCCCCTCCTTCCACCGAGTGATCGGTCGTGTGGGGTGGCGCGCAGACAAGGGATCTTGGGTGGGGCCGTCCGGCCTCACGGTATAGAAGGAGTCACATCATGGCAGCAGTGTGCCAGGTGACTGGAGCTGTTCCCGGCTTCGGTCACAACGTCTCGCACTCGCACCGCCGGACGAAGCGCCGCTTCGACCCGAACGTGCAGAAGAAGACCTATTTCGTTCCGTCGCTCGGTCGTAAGATCACGCTCAACGTGTCCGCCAAGGGCATCAAGGTGATCGACGTCCGCGGCATCGAGAACGTGGTCAAGGACCTCCAGGCGAAGGGTGTGAAGCTCTAATGGCCAAGAAGGCTCAGGACGTACGTCCGATCATCAAGCTGCGTTCGACGGCAGGTACGGGTTACACGTACGTGACGAAGAAGAACCGCCGCAACACCCCCGACCGCCTCGTGCTGAAGAAGTACGACCCGGTCATCCGTCAGCACGTCGAATTCCGAGAGGAGCGTTGATCAATGGCTAAGAAGAGCAAGATCGCTCGCAACGAGCAGCGCAAGGTCATCGTCGAGCGTTACGCAGAGCGTCGCGCCGAGCTGAAGAAGACCCTCGTCGACCCGAACGCCACCGACGAGGCCCGCGAGGCCGCACGCGTCGGCCTGCAGAAGCTGCCGCGCAACGCGTCGCCGGCTCGCGTGCGTTCGCGCGACGTCATCGACGGCCGCCCCCGCGGTGTCCTCACGAAGTTCGGCATCTCGCGTGTCCGCTTCCGTGACATGGCACACCGTGGCGAGCTGCCGGGTGTCACCAAGTCGAGCTGGTAAGTCTCAGCTGACAAGAGGGGCGAGGATCTTCGGATCCTCGCCCCTCTTCTGTGTGTGGGGGTGTGGGGTCCTCTGGGCCGCGCCCGCCCCGCCCTGGTGGGCGGACCCCGCCCCGCCCCGTTCGGCGGACTTCTCCCTGTGGGGCGGACTTCTGGGTCGAGATCCTCCGCCCGACGGGCAGTTCTCCGCCCAACGGGTTGGCCCATGTCGGATGGGATGCGCTCCTACGCGTCCGGCGACCTCACCCCGTCGGGCGGACTTCTCCGCGTCGGGCGGACTCGCGGGCCGAGATCCTCAGCCCGATGGGTAGTTCTCCGCCCGACGTGTTCGCCCCCAGGGCGGGCCATGGCCGGCTGAGGTCACTTCATGGTGGCCTTCTGTCCCGTGCGTGCGTCCCCTCAGCGGGATCCTTCCCTGCCGCCGTGTCCGGCGCCCTCACCCCGTCGGGCGGACTTCTCCCTGTCGGGCGGACTCTCGAGCCGAGATCCTCAGCCCGACAGGTAGTTCTCCGCCCGATGTGTCGCCCCCAGGGCGGGCCATGGCCGGCTGAGGTCACTTCATGGTGGCCTTCTGTCCCGTGCGTGCGTCCCCTCAGCGGGATCCTTCCCTGCCGCCGTGTCCGGCGCCCTCACCCCGTGGGGCGGACTTCTCCGCGTCGGGCGGACTCCCGAGCCGAGATCCTCAGCCCGACAGGGAGTTCTCCGCCCGATGAGTCGCCCTACACCGACGCCAGGACAGAAGTGTCATCCACGGAGGCCGGGTTTCACGTCACGGCGGATGCCGCACGGCGGCCATCATCGGGGGATGGATGTCGAACGTGCACTCGCCGAGCGAGACGGGGTTGCCCGAGTCAGCGCTGTGAAGCGGGCCGGGGTCACGGAGCACGCGCTGCGACGCGCGGTGCGCGAGGGCAGCGTCTTCTCCGTCCGCAGGGGCTGGGTCGCGCTACGCGATGCGGATCCCCTGTTGCTGGCAGCGGCAAGACGGGGCGTGGTGCTCAGCTGCGTCACGCTCGCCGCGCGGAAAGGCCTCTGGGTGACGTCGAACTCCGAGACACATGTCGCGGCTCCTCCCGGATCAGGTCACGCGAGCGCCGTGCGAGGCATCGTCCATTGGAGCAGGCCGGCGTTTCCTCGCGGTCCCGATCAGCTCGAGGATTCGATCGAGAATGCGCTGATCCTCGTCGCACGCTGTCAACCGCACGAGGACGCGCTCGCGACGTGGGAATCGGCCCTACGCCTGCGGATGGTCGATCCGGAGGTGCTCGGTCGAGCTCGGCTGCCGCCAGCCGCGCGCGAACTGCTGGAGAGCGCGCGCCCGTTCGCGGATGCGGGAACCGAGACGATCTTCCACTCGAGGTTGCGCTGGCTGCGGATCGCGATCACGCCCCAGGTGTGGATCGTCGGTCGTCCGGTCGACTTCCTCATCGGAGAGCGGCTCGTCGTGCAGATCGACGGCGGTCATCACGTCGGCGCTCAGCGAACGAGTGACATCGGTCACGATGCGGAGCTGATGCTGCGCGGGTATCACGTGATCCGCGTCAGCTACGACCAGTTGATGAATCAGTGGCCCGTGGTGCAGCAGAGGATCCTGGCCGCGGTGGGCCAGCGCTTGCACCTGGCGGCATAGAGGGGAGGATCATGACGACACCCGGGGTGGCCGCCCCGCTTCTCAGGACACGCGTCGGACGGAGTTCTCCCTGTCGGGCGGATGGGTGGGGTTGCAGCCTCCGCCCGACGGGGAGTTCTCCGCCCGACGTGGTGGGCAGGGGGACGCCCCCACTCGGTGGCTCTGCGAACCCGACGACGACGAGAGCAGGCCGCCGGCAAAGCGCGGCAGGCGACCGGCAGGACGCGGCCGGCGACCGGCAAAGCGCAGCAGGTCACCGGCAGGACCCTTCAGGCGACCGGCAGGACGCATCAGGCGACGGATGCCGACGCGTGCGCCACCGCCCAGGTGAGGGCGTAGTCGGCGATCTCCTCCCACCCGTCCTGGCTGACGAGCCGGTGGGTGCGGCCCGCATACTCTTTGTACTCGATCACCGCGGGGCTGCCGGTCGACCGGTACTTCTTCTCGATCGCTCGGACGATGGCCGGCGGCAGAACGTGATCGATCTCCCCGGCGATGAGCAGCAGCGGGGCCCGGTCGGCGCGGCTGTAGTCGACATGAGTGACGCCGCCCTTCTCGTTGACGACCGAGCTCACGCCCTCGAAGAAGACCCTGTTGTACGAGTTGACGGCGGATTCCTCCCAGAGACGATCGGATGCCGCGCGAGAGAGGTCGTTGCCGAAGGTGAAGTGGAAGTGGCGCTTCGACAGCGGCTTGGCGCCGTTGATGCCGAAGGGGTTCGACAGGATCGGCGTGCCGGTCCACAGCGTCGAGAGGGGGAGGGCGGTGACGCCGGCGGTCTGACCGGGGGCGACGCCGACGTAGGCGGAGCCGAGTCCGCGATCCGCGAGCATCTGAGTGAGGACGCCTCCGAACGAGTGACCCATGATGATCGGCTTCACGGGCAGGGTGCGGATGATGCGCTCGTAGTGGTCGGCGATCTGCTTGAGGCCGATGCCCTTCAGCGCCGACGGGTCTCGCCGGATGTCCTCGACGGTCCGGTCGTCGATCCCGGGCCAGCCGGGCACGATCACCTCGTGGCCCTGGGCGCGGAAGCGGTCGGCCCAGGTGTTCCAGCTCTGGGGCGTCATCCACAGTCCGTGGATGAGGACGATCGGGGTCTTCTCGGTGGTGCTCATCGGTTCTTCTCCTGGTTCTGCCCCTGCCCTCTGCAGGTGCGATACGCTGATAGTAGACCGAACGTTCTATCTACCGCAACCTATTCCTGAAACTCGAGAAGTCGCGCTCCGGATCGCGGCGTTCGGATGACACGATGAGAGGGATCACCATGGATGCCACCGACACGACGACCCCGAGACGACCGAGCGCTGCGCGGACCCGGCTCATCGACAGCGCGACCCGCCTCTTCTACGAAGAGGGGATCCACACGGTCGGCGTCGACCGCATCATCGAGGAGGCCGCGGTCACCAGGGCCACGCTCTACAAGCAGTTCGGGGGCAAGGAGAACCTCGTCCTCGCCTACCTCCGCACCGAGGACGAGCTGCTTCGCGCGATGTTCGCCGAGGCCGGTGCGGCGGTGACGGATCCGACCGAACTCGTCGATGCGGTGATCGACGGCATCGCCGCCGACATCCGACTCCGACACACGCGCGGATGCCCCTTCATCAACGCCGCGGCCGAGTATCCGGATGCCGATGGCGCGGTGCGGCAGCTGATCGAGGAGCACCGCGAGTGGTTCCGCTCGACGCTGCACGCCGTCGCCCAGGGGGCAGGACTCGTGCGACCCGAGGAGGTCGCGGCATCCCTCGTCCTGCTGCGCGACGCCGCGCTCGTGGGGGGCTATCTCGACGGCGAGGAGCGCGTGGGTCCGGCTTTCGAGCGCACCGCACGCGCGGTCGTCGCGTCGCACTCGCCGGATACGTCACGCCGCGCATGAACCAGCCGATCGCCGCGTGGCGGAGACGTGGCGGAGATGTGGCGGCCATGTGGCGGCGAGGTGGCGGGCGACTGGCGGCTTCGTGGCGTGGTGGTCCGCGACGCACTCGGAAAGCATGGACGGCATGAACACGACACGAATCATCGAACTCCGGCAGTCCCAGGGATGGACGCAGGAACGCCTCGCGACCGAGAGCGGCGTCGGCCTCCGCACGGTGCAGCGTCTGGAGGCGGGGCAGGATGCCAGCCTCGAGACGCTGTCGCTCGTCGCCGACGCGCTGAAGGTTCCGGTGCGCGAGCTCTTCTCGGTCATCGAGGACGAGGGGCTCAGCATGCGCGTCGATTCGTTGGAGGACCGGACGGTGGAGCAGCAGACGGCCCGCGACCGGATCAGCACGGCCTGGCGGTGGCTGTATGTCGGGGTGGGGATCATCTGCACCCTCGTCGCCTTCACAGTCCCGTACGGCGTGGTCCTGGTGCTGTCGTACTGGGTCGGCGGCTTCCTCATCCTCCGGGCGCTGCGCCGCATCGTGATCGAGCCGCGGCTGGACGCCGCGTATCCGCTGTCGAAGGAGCGTCCGACTCGTCGAGAGCGTCGTCGCGCGGAGGCGCAGAGGCCGGCGGAGACGCCGGCGGAAAGCACCGTCTGAACCCATCGGATCGCCCCCAGACCCACACCGCATCGCCCCCAGATCCACACCGCACAGCCCCCAGACCCACACTGCACAGCCCCCAGATCCACACCGCACAGCCGCGAGATCCACACGAGATCGCCCCGATCTCCGCCCCCCGATCGCATCCGGACAGCCGCGTCGGATCCCGTCGATATCTGTGACGGAAGTGGCCAAAGTGGCGCGACACGCCACGAAAATGCCCAAAACCCGCGAAATGACGCGGAAATGTGGGCGCCGGTTGGTACATTCAAGGCGGTCACACGACCAACGGGCGGCAGTCGTCGCCCGCACCACAAACGATGCGACGGGATCCTCGTCGCTGGAGGATGACATGGCTGACAAGTCCATCACCAAGACCGAGCTCGTCGCGAGCATCGCTTCCGCCACCGGTCAGAGCCAGGCCACCGTCTCGGGTGTCCTCGACGCGCTGTTCTCCTCGGTCTCCGACGCCGTTGCCAAGGGCAGCAAGGTCTCGATCCCGGGCTGGATCTCGTTCGAGCAGGTCGCGACCGCAGCCCGCACGGGCCGCAACCCGCAGACCGGCGCCGAGATCAAGATCCCGGCCGGCAAGCGCGTCAAGGTGACCGCCGGCTCCAAGCTCAAGGCTGCCGTCAAGTAAGACCGCACCCGTCGAAGGCCGCTCCCGATCCGTCGGGAGCGGCCTTCGTGCGTCGGGAGGGGTACCTCACGACGCCGGGCCGTCGGACAGCCGCCGCGGCTTAGGCTTGTACGGTGAGTTCCCGCGCCACGCAGACCTGGACCAGCCCCGCCTATCGTGCGGGCGGTCTCGTCGTGCTGCTCGGCGCCGGGGTCATCGGCACCCTCATCGCACTGCTGATCGGAGGGGGCGCCGCGCCGCTCCTCCTGCAGGACCCCGGTCCGTTCGTGCGCTGGGCGATACCGATCGTCAAGCTCGCGATGAACCTCGCCGCCGCGGCGATGCTGGGCTCCCTCGTGCTGGCGCTGTTCGCACTCCGCAGCGACGAGAAGGCGTTCGAGGTCGCGCTCAACACGGCATCCGTCGGCGCAGCCGCCTTCACCGTCAGCGCGGGTGTCAGCGGCTTCCTCGCCTTCATGGCGGCTTTCAACCCGCAGCTCAGCGCGGAACGGGAGTTCGGCACGCAGCTCGGCCGATTCCTGCTCGAGACGGCGCTCGGCCAGTCGTGGCTCATCACGACGATCATGGGATCCGTCATCACCGTGCTCGTCTTCGCCTGGCGCACCTGGACGCCAACGCTCATCACGGCCGTGCTGGCCGCGGCATCCTTCCTCCCCCTGGCCACCCAGGGCCACTCGGGCGAGCTGTCGGGCCACACCGTCGCGGTGAACTCGATCCTCCTGCACACGATCGGCGCCGCCGTCTGGCTCGGTGGACTGCTGCTCGTGGTGCTGCTGCGCGGCCGGTCCGGCGTCGGGACGGCGCAGCTCGTCGGCCGGTACTCGAGCCTCGCGATCGCCGCCTTCGCCGTCGTCGCGGTCTCCGGCCTCGCACGCTCGGTGGTCGCCCTCGGCGACGTCTCGCAGCTGTGGACGCCGTATGGCGCCATCCTGCTCGCGAAGGTCGTGCTCCTGGTGGCGATGGGGCTGCTCGGCGCCTGGTACCGCATCCGTCTCATCCCTCGTCTCGCGGGCGCGAACGCCGCGCGCTGGTTCTGGATGCTGGTGCTGTGCGAGGTCGCGCTGATGGGACTCGCCTCCGGCGCGGCGGCAGCGCTCGCACGCACGCCCCCGCCGACCGGTGAGGAGGCGGCGTTCGTGCAGACGCCCGCCGAGAACCTCACCCGATCGGCACTGCCGCCCGAGTTCACGATCGACCGCTGGTTCACCGCGTGGGACATCGACATCCTGTGGCTGGTCGCCGCGGGCTTCGGGCTCTTCTTCTATCTCGCGGGCGTTCGCCGGCTGCAGAAGCGCGGCGACCGGTGGCCGATCCACCGCACGGTCTTCTGGGTATTCGGGATGCTGATGCTCGTCTGGGTGACCTGTGGGCCGATCAACGCCTACCAGGAGTACCTCTTCAGCGTGCACATGCTGGGGCACATGATGCTGTCGATGGCGATCCCGCTGCTGCTCGTGTCGGGTGCCCCCATCACCCTCGCGCTCCGCGCCATCCACAAGCGCGACGACGGCAGCCGCGGCGGCCGCGAGTGGATCATGTGGGCGGTGCACTCGCCGTTCGCGAAGGTCGTGACGCATCCGTTCGTCGCCGCGGGGATCTTCGTCCTGTCGCTCTGGGCGTTCTACTTCACCGACCTCGTGCGCTGGTCGATGTTCGAGCACCTGGGCCACGAGTGGATGATCGCGCACTTCCTCATCTCGGGCTACCTGTTCGTGATGAGCCTCATCGGCGCCGACCCCGTGCCTTACCGGCTGCCGTACCCCGGCCGGCTGATCACACTCATCGCGGTCATGGCCATGCACGCGTTCTTCGGCATGGCGATGATGATGCAGGAGGGGCTGCTCGTCGCCGACTGGTTCGGCTCGATGGGGCGCGACTGGGGCCCCACGCCCATGGAGGACCAGTACATCGGCGGCGGCATCGCCTGGTCGATCGGCGAGATCCCCACGCTGATCCTGGCGATCACCGTCGCGATCCAGTGGAGCCGCAGCGACACCAAGCTGCAGAAGCGCCGCGACCGGCACGCCGACCGCACGGGCGAGGCCGAGCTCGAGGACTACAACGCCCAGCTGGCCGCGCTCGCCGAGCGGGATCGACGGCAGGCCGAGCGCGAGGCCGAACGTGACGCAGCACGCCAGGCGCGCTGACCCCCAGGCGCGCGAGCGTCGGAGTCAGCCCGCGGCAGGCTCGTCGGGAGAGCCGACGCGGATGGACGCGCTGCCGTCGGGCAGGATCGTGATCGATCCGTTGACCTGGAAGGGCACGTCCTCGGAGATCGCCTGCACCGTGCCGTCGAAGAGCGACCTGATCTCGACCTCGACGTGGGCCACGGCTTCCGTCGCGGGGATCTGCCAGTGGCCGCCCTCCGGAACGACCGTCACCTTCGGCTGCGCCGCGATCGACCACTTCGGCAGCGACGCGATGCGGTTCGACACCTCGAGCCCGAAGGGGCAGGCCGTGGGCAGCAGCACCTCCTGCATCGTGCATTCTGTGAGGAACTCCTCGACGCGCGCCTGCACGACGGCGACGAACTCGTCGGTGGGCTCGGTCTGCACGTCGACGGGCGTGGTGGCCAGGGGGCTGTCGGCGAGCACGCCGATGCCCTCGGACTGCGCGATGGGGGTGTCGACCGTGACGGAGTACAGACCCGGCGTGAAGACGAGCAGAGGGAGCGGGTCGAGCGGTGCCGCGTCCGCTCCGTCGATCGACACCTGACGCCGGTCGACCTCGAACCCGTTGATCGCGAACTGATCGGCGCCGCGGAGCGTGAGCTCGATGACCGCGAGCGGGCTCGTGGTGAATCGCCAGTTCGGGGTGACGCCGGCCCAGCCGTCCTGCGCGACCGAGAAGGTCGTCGTGCCCTCGTATCCGCCGGTCGTGTACGACACCGTGACCGCAGTGGTCTGGCCGTCGGGCTTCTCGGACAGCACCTCGACGTCGGCCAGCGGTGCGAGCGCGGACTGCCTCAGCATGGCTTCGGAGGCCGACGCGCCGATGCCGGCGACCTCCAGGGTCTCGCGATCGATCGCGACGCCGGGCACCTGCAGGGCGTCGGCTGCTCGACCCTCGGCGAGCAGGTCGAGGTAGCGGACCACGAACGCCGACGGGCCGTAGAACTGCTGGTACAGAGTCGCGCCGCCCGCGGCGAGAGCGGCGACGAGGGCGAGGCCCACGACGGAGAGCAGGGCCAGGTCGGCAGCGAGACGAGAGCGCCGGGGCGCCGTCGTCTCAGCCTGCTGCATGGCGTCAGTCTAGGAGGACGGCCTGGGACGACGCCGAGCGCGCGCAGGCGACAGACGGATGCTGAGACGGCGGCTCCCCGTACCATGGAGGGGCGCGCCCGTCGCGCTGTCCCGCCGCCGTCCCGTGTGAGAGAACCCGTGTCGCTTCCCGCCCTGTCCGAAGAGCAGCAAGAGCTGTTCCGACTCATCGAGGACACGAGCGAGCACGTCTTCATCACGGGTCGCGCCGGCACCGGGAAGTCGACGCTGCTGCAGTACTTCTCGTGGAACACGAAGAAGCAGATCGCGATCTGCGCCCCGACGGGTGTCGCCGCCCTCAACGTCGAGGGGCAGACGATCCACTCGCTGTTCCGGCTGCCGATCGGTCTGATCGGCGGATCCGACATCGACCAGAACGACAACACGCGCCGCATCCTCAACGCGATCGAGACGCTCGTGATCGACGAGATCTCGATGGTGAACGCCGATCTCATGGATGCCATCGACCGCTCGCTCCGGCAGGCGCGAGGCAAGCGCGGTATCCCCTTCGGCGGCGTGCAGGTCGTCATGTTCGGCGACCCGTACCAGCTGGCCCCTGTGCCGCCGCGCGGCGAGGAGCTGCGCTACGTCAAGGACCACTATCGATCGTTCTGGTTCTTCGACGCCAAGGTGTGGGCAGGCCCCTGGACGGGTCCGGATTCAGGCGCTTCGACGGGCGCGGGCCCTTCGACAGGCGCCGGTGTCCAGCCCGAGGCTCTGTTCGCCGTCGACACCCGCGCCGAGCTGCACGTGCGCGAGCTGGTGCAGATCCATCGGCAGTCGGACGACGGCTTCAAGGCGATGCTCAACGCGGTCCGCTACGGCCGCGTCACCGCCGAGATCGCCGGGGTCCTCAACACGCAGGGCGCACGGACGCCGCCGGACCCCGAGCCGGGGGAGGTGCCGATGATCACGCTCGCCACCCGCAACGACATCGTGAACAGCATCAACGGCCGTCATCTCGCCGCGCTTCCCGGCAAGGAGCAGACGGCCAGGGCCGAGGTGAGCGGCGAGTTCGGACGCGGAGAGGCGTCGCTGCCCGCCGAGCCCGAGCTCAAGCTCAAAGTGGGGGCGCAGGTCATGTTCCTGCGCAACGACACCTCGATGTCCGGCGAGCCCCCGCGCTGGGTGAACGGCACCATCGGGACCGTCGTGCGCATCCTCGGCGAGACCGTGCGCGTCGAGATCGACGGCGAGGAGGTCGACGTCGAGCCGGCGGTCTGGGAGCGGTTCCGCTACTCCTACGAACCCAGCACCAAGAAGCTCACCCGCGACGTCGTGGCCGAGTTCACGCAGTTCCCGCTGCGTCTCGCGTGGGCGGTGACGATCCACAAGTCGCAGGGCAAGACGTACGATCGGGCCATCATCGACCTCGGCTCGGGGGCGTTCGCTCCGGGACAGACCTACGTGGCGCTGTCGCGACTCACCTCGCTGGACGGGCTGTACCTCTCGCGGGCGCTGCGCCCGAGCGACATCCGGGTCGACGAGGACGTGCGCCGCTTCATGCGCGAGGCGTGGCTGGCGGCGTCCACCCCGGAGGTCGGGAAGGCCTGAGCGGCCCTTCGACAGGCTCAGGGACCTCAGGGGCGACGGGCCTGGGTCAGGCGACGAGGCGCGCCCTGTCGAGGTCCTCGAAGAGCTCGGTGTTGAAGCGGTACGCGAGGAGGACCTCGTCGATCACGCGCTCCTGCTCGGCCTGGTCCCACGGGGCCGCGTCGAGCTGCTCGCGGTACACGTCCTTGAAGGCCGAAGGGTCGGCGATGTCGTCGAAGAGGTAGAAGCCGATGCCGTTGGTCTCGAATCCGAATCGGCGGGCCATCACGCGGCCGATGAAGATGCCGCCCGAGAGGTCGCCGAGGTAGCGCGTGTAGTGGTGCGCCACGAATCCGCCGGCCCACGTCGCACCGACCTGACGGATGCGCTCGACGTAGCGCTGCGTCGTCGGGAGCGCCACGATCCGCTCGCGCCAGTCGGAGCCCAGCAGGAACTCGAGGTCGGCCTCGAGCGCGGGGAGGCGGGTCAGCTTGTCGCTGATGAAGACGGATGCCACGGGATCCTGACGCATCCGCTCGCCGGCGCCCTCGAGCGCCTCGTAGATGAAGTAGTGCTGTGCGACGAGCGCGATGTAGTCCTCGCGCGAACCCTCGCCCTTCAGGAGGTCGGACATGAATCCGGCGCCCTCGCTGCGGGAGTGCGAGCTGGAGGAGCGCTCGCGGAGCGCGGCGGAGAAGGAGAGGATCTCGGACATGACATCAGTGTAAGGGCAGCCTTACCTTCGGCGAAACCCCTCAGGCGTGCGGACGCGGCTCGACCCCGAGCTTCTCGCAGGCGAGGTCGTACAGCGCGACGACCTCGCGGCGCACAGCCGGGCGCTCGTCGATGGGCCCACCGGGCCAGGGCACGCGGAGCTCGGTCGTCGCGCTGCCGCGAGTGACCTCCCAGGTGCCGCCGTCGCCGTCGAGACCCGTCATGACGGCCGCGGTGATCGCGCCGGCGGACGCGGCCTCCGATGCCGGGGAGAACGCCCGAGCGATCAGCAGGTTGTCGTCGGTGTGGTCGCCGTTCATGTGGCGGAGGATCGCGCCGACGACGTCGGATTCGAAGGTGTGGGGCATGCACATCACCCTAAGGGCGGGCGTGCGATGCAGTCTTTCAGCATCCGCGTTCTAGACTCGGGAGACACATCTTCCGGGGGTCCCCTTCATGCAGCTTCTCTCGTCGCGCAGGTTTCGCGCAGCAGCGGCCGGCGTCGCCGTACTCGGGCTCTTCCTCACGGGGTGCACCGCGGAGCGCGATTTCAGCTACACCCCGCCCGCGCAGGTCGACGCGGCCCTGCCCGACGACACCGTGACGGCGATGCAGGATGCGGTGAACAACGCACTGGTCGCCTCCGGCGCCACGGGTGCCGTGGTGGGCGTCTGGGTGCCGTGGAGCGGTACCTGGGTGACCGGCGTCGGCACGCAGGAACCCGGCGCGGGTGCCGAGATCAGCACGGACATGGCCTTCCGCATCGGCGACGTCACGCGTCTGATGACCTGCGACGTGCTCTACGGCCTCGCCGACGACGGCATCGTGGAGCTCGACGCCCCGGTTCCCGACTACGTGTCGGGAGTCCCGGACCTGACCGAGGCCACCCTGGTCGACCTGTGCAACGGCACCACCGGAGTCGGATCGTCCGAGGCGGCGGTCAAGGGCGCCTGGCTGAGCACCCCCGAGCGTCAGTGGGCACCGCTCGAGCTCGCGGCCGCCGGCCTCGGCGCTCCTCGCGCCGCGCCGGGGACCTACGGCGGCGCCGATGTGAACTACCTCCTTCTCGGACTCGCTCTGGAGCGGGCGTCGGGGAGGACGGCATCCGAGCTCATCGCGGAGTACGTGACCGAGCCCCTCGGGCTCGCGAACACCTCGCTTCCGCGCCCGGCGGCGGCCGCGCCCTCGCCCGACGCGGTCATGAAGGGGCACTATCTGACGGCTGTCGAAGGCGGATACAACTGTGCGGCTCCCGTCGACATCACCACGATGTCGTCGAGCACCGGGTACACGGATTCCGGAGTCGTCTCGACGATCGAGGACCTCGGCCGCTATGCGCAGGCCGAGGCGGCTCAGGCGCTGCGCACCGAGAAGGAGCCGAACCGGTTCGCCGCCCCGCTTCCGGCGTTCGACGGCGCCCCGTCGTGGCAGCAGGCGACCGGCGGCGCGAGCCTGGTCGGCAGCCTGGTCGGCCAGTTCGGGTGGACCCCGGGGTACGCCACCGCCGCGTACAGCGACCCCACCACGGGCTTCACGGTCGCGGTGTCGCTGAACGACTCGACGGTCGGCGGCAACATCGCCGGCTACCTGGCGTGGGAGCTCGCGGCCATCGCGTCGAAGGCGCCCGCGGCGTCGGGTGAGACGGTGCCCGAGTTCGGCCTGCCGTTCACGGCGGAGCAGTACCACCAGGCGATCGCCGACGCGTCGATCACCTGCGTCACCCCGCCCGCGGGCTGATCGGACCGTCGCGCCGCCCGGAGGCGGCACGACGCCTGGAGGGAGCGCCGATGGCCATCATCGACAACGCCATCTATGTCGGCGGCGTCCGCACGGAGAATCCGCGCAGCCTCAGCGAGACGTTCGAGGTGCTGCGCGAGCGCGGCGGGATGAGTTGGATCGGCCTCTACCGCCCCAGTGAGGCCGAGATCCGCGAGGTGGCCGACGAGTTCGGCATCCACGCCCTGGTCGTGGAGGATGCGCTCTCGGGCCATCAGCGGTCCAAGCTCGAGCGCTATGACGACGTGCTGTTCATGGTGCTGCGCTCGGCGCGCTACCTGGATGCCGCGGAGCAGGTCGAGTTCGGCGAGATCCACGTGCTCGTGGGACCCGACTTCGTCGTCACGATCCGGCATGCCGAGTCGCCCGATCTGGGGCGGGTCCGCCGACGCCTGGAGGGCGATCCCGCGCTCCTGAAGCTCGGCCCCGAGGCGGTCCTGTATGCGATCCTCGACGAGGTCGTCGACGAGTACGCTCCCGTGCTCTCCGGTCTCGAGAACGACATCGACGAGATCGAGAGCCAGCTCTTCGAGGACGGCGTCGACGCGACGCAGCGCATCTACGAGCTGGGCCGCGAGGTGATCGACTTCCAGCGGGCGGTGCAGCCGCTGGCGGGAATGCTCGACGCCCTGCTGCGGGGGTCGGCGAAGTACGACGTCGACGAGGAGCTGCAGCGCTACCTGCGCGACGTGCTCGACCACACCCTGCGCGTCTCGGAGCGCGCGAACACGTTCCGCACGGTGCTCGACAACGCGCTGACGGTGGAGTCGACGATCGTCGCCCGCCGGCAGAACGAGGAGATGCGACGGATGACCGAGCTCAGCATCCGCCAGAACGACGAGGTGAAGAAGATCTCGGGCTGGGCCGCGATCCTCTTCGCCCCGACGCTCGTCGGCACCGTCTACGGCATGAACTTCGACCACATGCCCGAGCTGCACTGGGCGCTCGGATATCCGATGGCGCTCGCGCTCATGCTGGGCATGGGCGTCGGGCTCTACGCCGTGTTCAAGCGCAAGGGCTGGCTGTAGATCTAGACCTCGTCGTCGTCGATCTCGACGCCGGGGCCCGGGCCGGGTCGCACCGGAGCGTCCTCCGCGATGTCGATCCGGGTGTTGCCGTCGTGCTCCGAGACCTCGATGCGCGGGGCGGCGTCGGCCTCGGTGGCGTCGGGAGCGGAGGTCAGCTGATCGTGCCGCTTCTCCTCGTTCGACATCTCGTCGACGCTGCTGGTGTCGTCAGGCGTGCTCATGGGTCTCCTTCGGAGTGTCGGTCGGATCGGTCGTGTCGGTGGACGGGGCGGTCGAGGACGAGCGCGAGCGTCCCCACCGGGCGAGGAGGTACAGCACCCCGCCCACCGCGAGCAGGATCGCCCCGAACAGCCAGACGACGGGGCGCTGCTGGGTGAGCAGCAGGATGCACGACAGGATGCCCAGTACGGGGACGAACGTCCAGATGCGGAAGTGGTCGTGCTCCACGCGGTCGCGCCGGAGGACGAGCACCGAGATGTTGACGCTGAGGAACACGAAGAGCAGCAGCAGGACGACAGTCTCGGCGAGCGTCGCGAGATCACCGACGAGGGTGAGTCCCATGGCGACGAGAGTGGTCGTCAGGATCGCGACCCAGGGTGTCTTGCGGTTCGGGAGCACGCGGCCGAGCACCGAGGGCAGCAGGTGCTGCTCCGCCATGCCGTAGGTGAGGCGGCTCACCATGATCATCGTCAGCAGGGCGCCGTTCGCGACGGCGATGAGCGCGATCAGGCTGAACAGCCAGGACGGGATGCTGGCGCCGGTCGCCTCGACCACTGCGAGCAGCGGGCCGCTCGACTCCTGCAGCTCAGCAGCCGGGAGGGCGATCGAGCTGGCGACGCCGACGAGCACGTAGACCGCGCCGGCGGTGAACAGGGCGCCGAACAGGGCGCGCGGGTAGGTGCGGCGCGGGTTCTTCACCTCTTCGATCATGTTCGCCGACGTCTCGAAGCCGACGAACGAGTAGTAGGCGATCACCGCTCCGGCGAGCACCGCCATCGCCGCCGGCGTGCCCTCGGGCGTCTGGGTGAGGCGCGAGGCGTCGCCACCGCCGCCGGCCACGAAGACGCCGACCACCGCGATCACGATGATGAGACCGCTCAGCTCGATCGCGGTCATGACGAGGTTCGCACCCATGGACTCGCGGATCCCTCGGGCGTTCAGCGCCGCCACGATCGCGAGGAAGACGATGGCGACCGGTGTCGCGGGCACATCGAAGAACGTGCCGAAGTAGTCGCCGGCGAACGCGATGGCGAGACCCGCGGCGCTCGTCACCCCGGCGGCGAGCATGCTGAATCCGACGAGGAACGAGACCAGGGGGCTGTGGAAGGCCCGCTCGGCGAACACGGAGGCGCCACCGGCGCGCGGGTACTTCGTCACGAGCTCGGCGTAGGATCCGGCGGTCAGGAGCGCGAGCAGGAGGGCGAGCAGAAGAGGAGCCCACAGCATCCCGCCGACCTTCTCGGACAGCACTCCCATCAGGGCGTAGATGCCGGCACCCAGCACGTCGCCGAGGATGAAGGCGAACAGGAGGGGGCCGGTGATGGCGCGGCGGAGTTTGGTGGGCTGCTCGCCCGCAGGCGCAGCGGTGTCCGAGGTCATCCTCGAACGATAGGGTCCCGGCGGGCGGGGGGCGAAGGGGTTGACACGCGGATACCCGCTGTCGCAGCGGCGCGGGCCCGCGATGTCGCGATCTCACGGCGGACGGCGGCGGCGCGGGCTCTCACCGATGCACGGGGAGCACGGTCGCGAGCTGCTCGAGGGTCGGATTGCGATCGAGGGGGTCGACGACGATGCCGGCGACGTCGTCGAGTCCGAGCACGGGGAATCGGGAGACCTCTCCGATCTTCTCCTCACTCGCGAGCACGAGCGTCTGCGCCGATCGCGCGGCGATCGCGCGCTTGGTGGCCGCATCCTCCAGGCTGCCGGTGGTCAGGCCGCTCGACGGGTCGACTCCGGTGACGCCCAGGAAGAACCTGTCGGCTGCGAGGTGCTGCAGGGCCTCCATCGCGAGCGCTCCGCCCGCGACCATCGAGAAGCGCGAGAGCTCGCCGCCGATCATGACGACCCGTGCGTCCGACCGCTCGGCCGCCGCGATCGCGACCGTCGGGCTCGGGGTGATCACGGTGAGGTCGGCGCCGTGCGGAAGCATCCGCGCCATCGCGAGGGTCGTGGTTCCCGCGTCGAGGACGATGACGGATGCCGGGGCGATCAGCTCCACCGCACGCCGGGCCACCCGCTCCTTGCTGTCGGTCGCGAGGGCCTGTCGCTGACCGACGGGCCGGTCGGCGGGCGCCACCGGAAGAGCGCCGCCGTACACGCGGACGAGCTCGCCGGCCTCGGCCAGCTCACGGAGATCGCGTCGGATCGAGTCCTCGGAGATCCCGAGCTCCTGGGCGACGTCCTTGGCGACGACCCGACCGTCCCGGCGGAGGACCTCTCGCAGGTGCGCCTTGCGCTGTGCGCCGAGCATCCGCTCTCCTTACCTGTTTCTTCTTGAAGTTGCATGTTGTTGCACGGTTAACGTTACAGTTCTCGACATGAAAACACCACTGCTCATCCTCATCGCCGGTCCCTATCGCTCAGGCACGAACGGCCACCCCGCGCTCATCGCCCGAAATCTCGAACGTCTCGAAGAGGCGGCCGCTCCCATCCACCGGCTCGGGCACGTGCCGATGATCGGCGAATGGGTCGCCCTTCCGGTCCTCCGGGGCATGGACGGGACGGAGGTCGAAGGCGGCGACGTCATGTACGAGACCGCGCGTCGCCTGCTGCAGCACTGCGACGCCGTGCTGCGGCTGCCGGGGGAATCCGCCGGCGCCGACAAGGACGTGGAGATCGCCCTCGAACGGGGGCTGCCGGTCTACCGGTCGCTGGAGGAGATCCCCGCCTGAGCGTCACACGGCGAAGCGCACGCCGGTGCGCCCCTCGGCCTCCGACCACAGGGAGGCCGCGACCTCGGGGGAGCGCACGTGCGCCGACGCCTGGACCCGCGCGGGTGCGCCGCGGAACTCCAGCAGGCCGCCCGGTCCCCAGTAGTCTCCGCCGGATGCCTCCGCGGCGACGGCCGCGTGCACGATCGGCGCGGCGCCGGCGTCCTTCCCCTGCACGAGACCGCGGGCGAGCGCCGCCGCCGCGCGGACCGGCGTGGAGACCGTCGCGAGTCCGTCGCGAGGCGGCGTGAGCGGATCGACCGCATACCCGGGATGCGCGCACAGCGCCGATCGACCGGAGTCGCGCCATCGCCGGTCGAGCTCGAACGCGAAGGACATGAGCGCCGCCTTGGACCGGCCGTACTGGCGCAGCGACGGTCCGGCCCACGGCAGCGAGAGCGTCCCCGGGTCTATCCGGGCGAACCGGTGCGCCAGCGAGCCGACGGCGACGACCCGGGCATGGGCCGAGAGGGCGTGCCCGAGCTGGGCGAGGAGGGCGAAGTGGCCGAGGAAGTTCGTCCCGACCATGAGGTCGAAGCCGTCGGATGTGCGGGCCGCGCGGTCGGCGGCCTTGACCCCGGCGTTGCAGATCACCGCGTCGAGGCTCTCGTGGGTCGCGGCGGCGGCGTCAGCGATGCTCGACAGCGAGCCGAGATCGAGCGGGACGACTCCGACGTCCGCGCCGGGCACGTGCGAGCGGATGGCGGCGGCGGCGACCTGCGCGCGCTGCGGCGACCGGCACCCGAGCAGCACCCTGGCGCCTCGGCCGGCGACGCTCTCGGCGCACCAGTAGCCGATGCCGGCGTTCGCGCCGGTGATGAGGACGGTTCGGCCGATCAGGTCGCGCTGTGCGGGGAGGGACGTCACGACCTTCAATCTAGGCCGCGGCTGCAGCGGCCTCCGCGCGATGCGGCAGCGGTCGGTATCGTCGAGGGAGAGCCGCAGCGGTGCGGCGCGAGAGGACGGACGCATCATGGAGCACGTCGACACGATCGTCGTGGGAGCGGGTGTCGCGGGGCTCAGTGCCGCACGGCTCCTGCAGGATGCCGGTCAGCGGGTGATCGTGCTCGAGGCCAGGGACCGCGTCGGCGGCCGGGTGCACACCGACCGGGAGCACGGCGCTCCGACCGACCTCGGCGCCTCGTGGATCCATGGCGTCGACGGAAGCCCTGTGGCCGCCGCGGCTGCCGCGTTCGGCATGCGCACGGTCGAGTTCACCGTCGGCGGGTACCAGCCCGACAGCAGGCCCATCGCGTACTACGGTCCCGACGGCCGGCGACTGAGCGACGACGAGGCCCGCGGCTTCGCCGGCGATGTGCACACGGTCGACGCCGCGCTGCGCGAGGCCGTCGCCGTCTCCGCGGCCGACGCGTCGTACCGGGACGTCACCGAGGCCGCACTGGTGCGCCAGGACTGGGACGCCGAGCGCACGCAGAGGGTGCGGGAGTACCTGGAGCACCGCGCGGAAGAGCAGTACGGCGCCTGGATAGAGGACCTCGCCGCGCACGGACTCGATGACGACTCGATCGACGGCGACGAGGTCGTGTTCCCGGACGGGTACGACGCTCTGCCGACCCGGCTCGCGGACGGACTCGACGTCCGACTCGACCACGCCGTCACCGGGATCGACTGGCACGACGGCGTCAGCGTGCAGACGGCCCGCGGATCGTTCGTCGCCGGAGCGGCGGTCGTGACGGTGCCGGTGGGGGTGCTGCGCTCCGGGGCGGTGGAGATCGAGCCCCCGCTCCCCGCCGTCAACGCCGAGGCGCTCGGGCGGCTCGAGATGAACGCCTTCGAGAAGGTCTTCCTGCGGTTCCCCACCCGATTCTGGGATGCCGACGTCTACGCGATCCGTCAGCAGGGGCCCGAGGGCAGATGGTGGCACTCCTGGTACGACCTGACGGCACTGCACGGCGAGCCCACGCTTCTGACCTTCGCCGCCGGTCCGGCGGCCCGCGGCATCCGCGACTGGGACGACGCGCAGATCGCCGCCTCGGTCCTGGAGCAGCTGGAGCGACTGTACGGCGACCGCGTGCCGCAGCCGGTGTCGGTGCACCGCACTGCGTGGCAGGACGACCCCTGGTCGCACGGCTCGTACGCGTACATGACGGTCGGGTCGACCACAGCAGATCACGACGACCTCGCCACGCCCATCGGCGGCGTGCTGCACCTCGCCGGAGAGGCGACGTGGACGGACGACCCCGCGACCGTGCCCGCCGCGATGCTCTCGGGGCACCGCGCCGCGGAGCGGGTGCTCGGACGCGAGATCGCGATCGAGAGGCTGTGGACGCGGGGGGAGTGAGCGCGGCCTCGGGCGATCGCATCCCGCCCCCAGCGTCTCAGCGTCGGGAGTCGTCCTCGGGAGCCGCGGGATCCGTGCTCGTCACCGCGAACTCGGCCGCCTCGGGGTGGTTCAGGTCGAACGCCGGGCGTTCGCTGCGGATGCGCGGGATCGAGGTGAAGTTGTGCCGCGGAGGCGGGCAGGACGTCGCCCATTCGAGCGATGCACCATAGCCCCACGGGTCGTTGACCGTCACCTTCGGAGCCTTGCGTGCCGTGATCCACACGTTGAGGAAGAACGGCAGCATCGACGCACCGAGGATGATCGCACCGATCGTCGACACCTGATTCGCCCAGGTGAACTGGTCCTGCTCCGCGTAGTCCGCGTAGCGCCTGGGCATGCCGTCGACGCCCAGCCAGTGGTGGATGAGGAACGTCATGTGGAAGCCGATGAACAGCATCCAGAAGTGGACGTAGCCGAGGCGCTCGTTCAGCATCCGCCCCGTCCACTTCGGCCACCAGAAGTAGAACCCGGCGAACATCGCGAACACGACCGTGCCGAAGACGACGTAGTGGAAGTGCGCGACCACGAAATAGCTGTCGTGCAACGGGAAGTCCAGCGGTGGTGAGGCGAGGATCACGCCGGTCAGGCCGCCGAACACGAAGGTGACGAGGAACCCGAGAGCGAACACCAGGGGGGTCTCGAACGTCACCGAGCCTCGCCACATCGTGCCGATCCAGTTGAAGATCTTCACACCCGTCGGAACCGCGATGAACATGGTCAGCAGGGCGAAGAACGGCAGCAGCACACCGCCGGTCACGTACATGTGGTGCGCCCACACCGCGACCGAGTACGCCGCGATGGCGATGGTGGCGTAGATGATCGTCTTGTAGCCGAAGAGGGGCTTGCGGCTGAAGACCGGGAAGATCTCCGACACGATGCCGAAGAACGGCAGCGCGATCACATACACCTCGGGGTGCCCGAAGAACCAGAACAGGTGCTGCCACAGCAGGACCCCACCGTTCTGCGGGTCGAAGATGTGGGAGTCGAGGATGCGGTCGGACGCCGCGGCGAAGAGGGCGGCCGCGAGCACCGGGAAGGCCATCAGCACGAGCAGACTCGTGATGAGCGTGTTCCAGGTGAACACCGGCATCCGCCACATCGTCATGCCTGGCGACCTCATGGTGATGATCGTCGTGATGAAGTTCACCGCGCCGAGGATCGTGCCGAATCCCGAGATGCCGAGCCCCACCATCCAGAGGTTGCCCCCGACGCCGGGGGTGAAGGTCGCGCTCGCGAGCGGCTGATACGCCGTCCACCCGAAGGACGCCGAGCCCTGCGGGGTGAGGAAGCCGGCGACCGCGATCGTCGACCCGAACAGGAACAGCCAGAACGAGAAGGCGTTCAGCCGGGGGAACGCGACATCGGGAGCGCCGATCTGCAGCGGCATGATGGCGTTCGCGAACCCTGCGAACAGCGGTGTCGCGAACATCAGCAGCATGATCGTGCCGTGCATCGTGAAGAGCTGGTTGTACTGCTCCTTCGTCGGCACGATCTGCATACCGGGTGCGAACAGCTCCGCCCGGATCACGAGTGCCATGACTCCGCCGAGCAGGAAGAAGAGGACCGACGCGATCAGGTACATGTAGCCGATCGTCTTGTGGTCGGTGGAGGTGATCCACTGGACGACGATGTTGCCCTTCTGCTCCACGCGCGACGAGCTCATCAGAGCGGCCTGGCGCGGAGAGAGCGGCTTCGTGGTGGCGGAGGTCGACGGCATGCGCCGAAGGTAGGTGCCCGCGCGAATCGGTCTCAGGGGATTGACAGATTCAGGGAAGTGGGGCGATCCTCAGCACTCGCCGAGTCGCCCGCGCTCACCTCGCTCCGACTGCGGCGATCTCGTCTCGGCGAGGAGGGTCGGCGCCCTCCCGCTGCACGGTGATCGCCGCCGCCTCGAGACCCATGCGCAGCGGGCCCCGCCATCCACCCGGCGGGAGGTCGCTCTGGATGATCCTCGTCGCAAGCTCACCGAAGACCGCCGAGAGGAGGCCGGCCATGAAGGAGTCGCCGGCCCCGATCGTGTCCACGACGTCGACGGCGCGACCGACCCCGTCCGACCAGACGCCGTGCACGTCCGCGGCAGTGTACCCGTCGGCGCCCCGGGTGATGACGGCGACCCGGCATCCGAGTGCTCGCAGATGTGCCAGCACGCGCGGGTGCGTCCATCCGGGATACAGCCAGTCGGCGTCCTCGTCGCTGAGCTTCACGAGGTGGCTGAGACCGATGAGGCGCTCGGCCCGGACACTCGCCTCCGCTCGGGGGCCGATCAGAGCCGGCCGGATGTTCGGGTCCACGCTGATCAGCGCGCCGGCGGTGCGGGCGCGTGCCAGGGCGTCGAGGACGACGTCGCCTCCCGGCGCGAGGAACGCCGCGATGGATCCGGCGTGCACGATCGTCGCACCGGTGACCTCTGGAGCGGGGATGCTCCATCGCACGTCGAAGTCGTATCGCGCGGCACCGGACCCCGGGTCGACCACGGCCACGGCCGAGGAGGTGGGCTCGGCGGTGATGGACCCCGCGGCCAGGACGACACCGGAGTCGGCGAGGTGCGCGCGGATGAGGCTGCCGTGGTGATCGTCACCGATCCGGGTCGCGAGCGTCGTGGGGACGCCGAGGCGAACCAGACCGATCGCCACGTTCAGGGGGGAGCCGCCCGGGTGCGCGGTGTCGGCGATCACGTCGACGAGGGCTTCGCCGATCACGAGAGCATGCGGCGTCATCCGTCGAGATCCTCGATCGTCAACCGCACCGCAGCGGTGGCTGTGATCGTGACCGCCGGCGCGGGGGCGAGGGAGACGAGATTCGTCATCGCCACGGTGCCGCCTGCGGCGAAGAGCTCGACCGAACCGTTGTCGACGACGATCGCCAGGTCGAGTCCCTCCGGACGCTCCGCGGTCCTGGGTCCGAGCTGGGCGGTCTGCGCGTCGATCACGACGGTCGACCGGGCCGGCGCGGCGAGAGTGCGGTCGAATCGCAGGGTCCCCGCCGCAGCGTCGACGTCGATCACCACGCACCGGTCCACGTCGCCGACGACGATGCGGATCGCCGCATCCGGTTCGTCGCTCGTGAGAGAGAGCCGCGCGGCTTCGGGGAGCGTGTGGCGCAGCGTCTCTTGCGGGGCGATGCCCGCACGGACATCGACCGTCCCAGCGGGGAGGATCGCCTCCGACACCAGCCGTGCCCGCTCGCCGTCGTGCCGCAGCGTCAGCCGCCGAGCAGTGGTCATCGCTCCCCGCCACGTGGTGGCGTCGACGTCTCCGGCATAGTCCCAGTTGCTCATCCACGCGATGAGGGTGCGTCGATCGTCGGGCAGGCCGTTGTACGTCACACCCGCGTAGCAGTCGGCGCCGAGATCGAGCCAGTCGAGCGCCGCCAGGCCCGTCCGGTCGTCGGCGCCCACGAGGGGGAGAGGGGTGTCCGGGGTGAAGCGGACGCCGTCGAAGTCCCCGACGATGTACTGCGTTCCCGAGCCGCCCCGGAGTCCTCCCGGGTTGATCGAGACGATCATCACCCAGCGGATGCTACTCGGGTCGCCGTCCATCGCCAGCGGGAACAGGTCGGGGCATTCCCAGACCCCGCCGACCGCACCGGCGGGGCCGTAGTCGGAGAGGTACGACCACGACCGCAGATCGTCGGACCGGTACAGGAGCACTCGACGCTCCGTCGCCTCGACGGCGACCATGACCCAGTACTCGGCTCCGTCACCGCAGTAGCGGAACACCTTCGGGTCGCGGAACTCGGTCGACGTCCGGTCGAGCACCGGGTTGCCGGAGTGTCTGACCCACGTGTCGCCGCCGTCGGTGCTGAAGGCGAGTGACTGGGCCTGGATGCCGTCGCTGCGCGCCGAGGTGTAGATCGCGACGAGCGGCGGTGCCTCTGCGGTGCCGAGCCCGCTCGTGTTCGCCTCGTCGAACACCACCGAACCCGAGAAGATCTGCTCGTGCTCATCGAAGAGGATCGCGACGTCGTGCTCGGTCCAGTCGTGCAGATCGGCACTGCTCGCATGCCCCCAGCTCATGTTGCCGTGGTCGATGCCGTGCGGGTTGTACTGGTAGTAGAGGTGATACCGCCCTCCGTGATGGATGAGGCCGTTCGGATCGTTCATCCAGTTGTGCCGCGGGGCGTAGTGGGCCCGTGGTCGGCGGGCATCGGTGCGGATGTCGACCGCCGCCATCATCCCTTCACTCCGGACGAGGCGATCGATGAGACGAAGGATCGCTGGAATGCGATGAAGAGTGCCAGCACCGGCACGGTGATGATCGAGGCGTACGCCATGATCTGCCCCCACGAGACGTTCAGCTGCTTGAAGTAGTCGATGCCCACCATGACGGGGCGGACGGATTCGCTCTGCGTGACCATGAGCGGCCACAGGTACTGGTTCCACGCCGGGAGGAACGTCAGGATGGCCGCCGTCGCGACGGCGGGGCCCGCGAGCGGCATGACGATCGTGCGGTAGATGCGGAACCAGCCCGCACCGTCGACGCGCGCCGCCTCGTCGAGCTCACGCGGGATCGACTCGAAGTACTGGTAGAAGAGGAAAATCGAGAAGGCGTTCGCGATGAACGGCACGATCTGCACCGCGTAGGTGTCGAGCCACCCCTGGGCGAACTCCACGCCGTCGAAGTACGGTAGCTGGTTCACCCACCACAGCATCGGGAGGGCCATCACCTCGAACGGCACGATCAGCGTGGCGAGGATCACCCCGAGCGCGATCCTGCGCCCCGGCATCCGCATCCGGGACATCGCGAACGCGGCCATCGAGTTCACGAGCAGCCCGAGCACCACGGTCAGCGCGGAGATGAGCACCGAGTTGGCGAGGAACTGCAGGAACGGCACGCGGTCGAAGACGCCGAGGTAGTTGTCGAGAGTCAGGTCGCCCACCGGGAGGAAGGCGAGCACCCCGCCGAGATCGGCGAAGATCTGCAGGTCCGGTTTGAAGCTCGACACGATCATGAAGACGAGCGGCAGCCCGAAGACGAGCGCGAGGAGGATCTTGAAGGCGAGGACGAGCGCGGTGCGCCACCCGCGGCGGGGCGGCGCCGAGGGGGCGAGCGCGAGGGCGGCGGTCTCCGTCGAGACCTGCGGCTCGGCCGTGCGGACGGAGTGGACGGCGGTCATGAACGGACCCCCTTCTTCTGCTTCTCGGATCGATCCCTGGTGAGGAAGGTCTGGATGAGGGTGACGATGAGCACGAGGACGAAGAACACGAGCGAGATCGCGGCCGCATAGCCGGTCTGCTGTCGTTCGAAGCCGGTCCGCACCGCCATGAAGACGAGGGTCGTGGTGGAGTCGAGCGGCCCACCCTGCGTCATGATGTTGACCTGCGAGAAGAGACCGAACGCGGCGATGGTGATCGTGATGAGGATGAAGATCGCGGTGGGACGGAGTCCCGGCCAGGTGACGTTCGCGAACTGCTGCCAGCGACTGGCGCCGTCGAGAGCGGCGGCCTCGTAGAGCTCGCCCGGGATGGTCTGCAGCCCGGACAGCCAGATGATCATGTGGAAGCCCATGGCCTGCCAGATCGACATCACGATGATGGCGAACAGGGACCACTGCGGGTCGGCCAGCCAATCGGGTCCCTGGATGCCGACCCTGGCGAGCAGCATGTTGATGAGCCCGTCCTTCTGGTACATGAACATCCACAGCATCGACACGACGACGATGGAGGTCACGACGGGCAGGAAGTACACGGTGCGGAAGAACGTCGTGCCGCGCGTGCGCGTGTTGACAAGCAGCGCCATGCCCAGCGCGATAGCGGACTGCACGGGCACGATCACGACGGTGAACACGATCGTGTTGCGCAGCGACGCCCAGAAGGTGTCGTTGCTGAAGAGGGTCTCGAAGTTCTCGAGTCCCACGAACCGGCCGGGCTCGGGAGAGATCAGTCGCGTGTTCGTGAACGCGAGGATCAGCGTGAGCAGGATCGGGATGATGAGGAACGTGAGGATGAGGACTCCCGCGGGCAGGAACATCGCGATCGCGGATGCCTTCTCCTTCCTCTTCCCCTGCAGGCCGTGCGCCTGCGCCTCGTCGCTTCTGTGTCTCCCGGAGGATCGCGTCGGGGCGATCTCCGTGCGGTGGCTGTCGATGCTCACCCTGTCCTCCTCGGTTGTTCGAGGGGCGGCCGATCGAGCGGCCGCCCCGACGACGTGGGCTGTCAGCCGTTGTAGTCGTTCTGCTTCTGGTTGGCGTCGATGTCCTTGACGGCCTGATCGAGCGCCTGCTGGGGGTCGGCGCCGTTGAGGATGTTCTGCGTCGCCTCTTCGAAGGTCGACGAGATGAACGGGTATCCCGGCGTCTCAGGGCGGACCACGGCGAAGGTCTTCGCGAACTGGCGGAAGATGTCGTTCTCGCCGCCCTGCTCGTAGCCCGGGACCATCGCGGCGGCGGCATCCGTCGCGGGGATGTTGCGGGTCGCCTCGGAGACCGCTGCCACGTACTCGTCCTGAGCCGCGAACTCCAGGTACGCCTGCGCGCCGTCCGATTCGCCGCACGTGGCCGACATGCCCCACTGCCACGAGCCGCCGCCGATCTTGGGTCCGTCGCCGAAGTCGACGGCGGGAAGGAAGAGGGCGTCCTCCCCGAAGGCTTCGCGCACCGGCGCCGCCGCCCAGCTGCCGGCGTACATGATGCCGGTCTTGCCGTTGATGAAGTCCGCGGTCTGGTCGGTGCCCGACTTGCCGGCGATGTGCCCCTCGGTGACGAGGCTGCGGAACCAGGTGGCCCATTCGACGGCCTCGGGACCGTTGAGGACCCCGTCGGCCGTCTCGTACGACTCGCGCTCGATCAGGTCGCCGCCGAAGCTCTGCAGCAGCGGCGAGTACGCGTACGGATACCACTCGCCGGTCGAGGCGGTGGCGAAGTCCGCGGCGTAGTCGAACTCGCCGGACGCCGTGAGGGTGGCGAGGGCGGAGTCGAACTCGTCGGCGGTCCAGGGCGATTCGACGGTGGGCACTCGGATGCCGTGTGCGTCGAGGGTGCTCTTGAGGGTCACCATCGTGAGGGCGACGTCGTAGTAGCCGTACGAGTACGGCTCGTCCTCGTACATCCCGACGGTCGACGGGAGGAACTCGCCGAGGCGATCGGAGAGGTCGGTGAGCGGGGCGAGATAGCCGGCCCATGCCCAGTTGGGGACGTTCGGTCCGTCGATGTCCAGGATGCAGGGGAGCTTGCCGGATGCCGCGGCCGCAGTCACCGACTGGTTGTAGGACTCCTGCGGGAAGGCCTGCACCTTCACCGTGTACTCCTTCTGACTGGCGTTGAAGTCGTCGACGATGGCCTCGATCGAGGCCAGTTCGTCTTCGTTGCCGGCGTTGTGCGTCCAGAGCGTGATCTCGCCGTCGGCTCCTGCCGCCGAGCTGCTCCCGCGGGAGCATCCGGCGAGACTGACGAGCGCGATCGCGGTCACGGCGCTGACAGCGAGTGTGAGGGTGGTCTTCTTCATCGAAGGGCTCCTTGAGGAGGGTGCTGAATGGATTTAGCCGACGATAGCACGGCGCGCGGTCGCCGCCAAGGACTTTGCTGAAACAATTCAGCATGGCTCCCGACGTCGGCGCGGATGGTGGGTCATGATGGAGGCACCTGTCGCTGTCCGAGAAGAGAACCCATGTCGATCCCGAAACGGCCCACCCTTGCGGACGTCGCCGAGCTGTCGGGCATGTCCAAGACGGCCGTGAGCCTGATCCTCAACGATCGGCCGGGCTCCCGCCTCTCGCAGGAGGCGGCTGAGCGCATCCGCGTCGCGGCCGCGGAACTCGGATACAAGCCCAATCCGGCCGCCCAGAGCCTGCGTCTGGGCAAGACCCGCTCCATCGGCTTCATCTCGAACGAGGTGACGATCACCCGCTACGCCTCGGCGATGACGCGCGGTGTGCTGGCCGGCGCCAAGCGCTGGGATCACACGGTGCTCATGGCGGAGACGGGCAGCGATGTGGCGGATCTGCGGCTCGCGATCGAGCAGATGCTGGATCGCCGGGTCGACGGCATCGTCATCGGCCTCATGGGCGCCCGCCTCGTCGATGCGCCCGCGCTGCCCGACGGGCTGCCGGCCGTCATCGTCAACGGCCGCACGACGACGGGGCTGCCGAGCATCCTCCCCGACGAGCACCAGGCCGGCCGGACCGTGGCGCAGACGATCATCGATGCGGGGCACCGCAGCATCGGAGTCATCGGAACGCTGCAGGAGATCGCGTCGGATCCCCGCCAGAGCGTCACGATCGGGGCCAGATTCGACGGACTCCGCGAGGGGTTCGCTGCAGCCGGCGTCGAGCCGCTCTGGCGGGAGGTGCCGGCCTGGTCGCCCGCCGTCGGGTACGACGAGGTCGAGCGCCTCCGTCGCGAGCATCCGGAGATCACGGCCGTCGTCGCCGGAAACGACAACGTCGCCTTCGGCGTGTATCAGGCGCTCGCGGAGCGCGGCGTGCGCGTGCCCGACGAGATCTCGGTGATCTCCTTCGACGACGAGGAGCTCGCCGGCTACCTGCGACCGGGGCTCACGACGTCGCGACTGCCGTACCAGGAGATGGCGGAGATCGCCGTCGACATGATCCTCGGCGACCGGCGGCTCAAGGATGCGCTCGTGACCATGCCGCTCACTCGGCGGGAGTCGGTGGGGAAGCCGGCGCAGCGGTCACGATGAGCTTGCGGTTCGCGAACTCCTTGATCCCCGCCTCTCCGAGTTCGTAGCCGTACCCCGAGCGCTTCACGCCGCCGAAAGGGAGGTCGGCTACGGTTCCGGCGGGACTGTTGATCCACACCATGCCGGTGTCGATTCGTCTCGCGACGTCGGCGGCATGTGCCGCGTCTCGGGAGTAGACGGAGCCTGCCAGACCGAACGGTGTGTCGTTCGCGAGGGCTACGGCCGCTTCTTCGTCCTCGACGCGGAACACCATCGGTACAGGTCCGAAGATCTCCTGCCGGAAGACCGGGTTGTCGGCGGTCACATCCAGCAGGATCGTCGGCTGCACGAACGCGCCGCGGCTCGGAACCTTCTCACCCACTTCGACGGCGCGCGCTCCGTGTTCCACGGCGAGGCGGATCTGCGACGTGACCTTGTCGGCCGCCCCTTGCGAGGAGAGCGGGCCGAGGGTGGTGCTCTCGTCGAGAGGGTCGCCGCCGCGCAACCCGGCCAACGCCGCCTGATACGCCCCGAGGAACTCCGCATAGCGGGAGCCGACGACGATGATGCGCTTGGAGGCGACGCAGATCTGTCCGCTCTGGGCCATGCGCGCCGAGACGGCGCACGTCACTGCGAGGTCGAGGTCGGCGTCTTCGAGGACGAGCATCGCATCGGAGCCGCCCAGCTCCAGCACGCTCTTCTTCAGGGCTGCGCCGGCCTGAGCTGCGACGATCATGCCCGCCGCCTCGCTTCCGGTGAGGGTCACACCGCGAACCCGCTCGTCCGCGATGATCCGTTCCGACTGAGCGTGGGTCGCGTAGACGTTGGTGAAGACGCCTTCGGGGACGCCGGCTTCGTGCAGAAGATCTTCCAGTGCCTGTGCGCACTGCGGCAGGATGGATGCCTGCTTCACGATCACGACGTTCCCGAGTGCCAGCTGCGGTGCCGCCGGGCGGATGGCCTGATAGAACGGGCCGTTGAAGGGTTCGATAGCGTAGATGATCCCGGTCGGCTGATAGACGACGATGGCGTCTCCGGCGACGGAGGTCACTCGTTCGGGCTGCAGGATCCGCTCGGCGTCGTGCGCGTAGTAGTCGAGTATCGACGCCGTGAGGTCCACCTCGTACAGCGACTCGGGAAGGATCCGGCCGATCTCCAGGGTGGACAATTCGGCCAACTCTCGACGGCGCGCCGTCATCAGGTCGGAGGCGCGCTTGAGTATCGCGCACCGCTCTGCCATCGGCGTCTCCCGCCACTCCAGAAACGCGCCGTGCGCCACGTCGAGTACCTGATCCACCTCGGAATCGGTTGCGTCGGGGAAGCGCGCGAGAACGTCGTTCGTATACGGGTTGGTGCTCGTGTAAGGCATGATTCCTCGATGGTTCGGGGGGCGGGCGGGGTGCTATTCGAGCAGGCGCGGGTCGAGCTGTCGCCTCGACGTCACCCCCAGTTTCCGGAAGACTTTTCGCAGGTGATAGTCGACGGTGCTGGGACTGATGAACAGCTGCGCCGCGATGTCGGAGTTCGTCGTTCCCTGGGCGGCCAGCACCGCTACCGCGAGCTCCTGCGGAGTGAAATCGAACATCCTCCGAGGAGCTGCCTCCGCTGCCGTGCCCGCTGCTGCCAACTCGCGCTGAGCCCGGGCGGTCCACCGGACCGCGTCGACGGATGAGAAGTAGGAATGCGCAGCCTGCAGCTGGTCGACAGCCGCGGCCCTCCTCCTCCTTCGCCTCAGCCATTCGCCGTACAGCTGCTGGGTTCGGGCCTTGTCCACGGCGACGCCCGCCTCGTCGAGCAGTGCCACCGATCGTGCGAAGATGGCGCCTGCGTCGTCATCGTCTGCAAGCAGCGCCCGGCACCGCATGGCGAGCCCGCTGCGCCACGCGTTCGCTGTGCCGTCAGACGCGGCCTCGAATCGTCGAAGGAGGTGCCGGCCTTCAGCGAGGTGACCGCTGCGGGCTGCCGCCTCGATGATGTCGGGCAGGAACTGGGTTCCGGCGTGGAACCAATCGTCGACGGCGATGGAGACGCCCGCGCGCCACGCGTCCGCGTAGCGGCTCTCCGCGATGCTGATGAGCATGTCTGCGATGTCGCTCGTGGCGACACGCAGCCCGTAACCGAGCCGTCTCGCGTCCTCGCGGATCTCCTGGGCCTCGCCGGCCGAGAGGGCCTCCTCAGGCCACCACACCCGAACGGTCGGGATCGTCGTGATGATGCGTGCGAACGGGTCCTTGGTCCCGATGAAGCCGATGAGATCGCGGGCTTCTTCCATGCACCTCTTGCCGGCGCTGAGCTGACCCGTTCGAGACTGGAAGTTCGCTTGAGTGACGAGCACTCGACAGAGGATCCAGATCGCACCCTGCGTCCTCGCAGCGATCTCCGCGCGATTCAGGACCGCCATGCTGCCCGGGGCATCGTGAAGCAGGCGTGCGGGGTATGCGACGCAGATGTAGGCCTTCAGCACATCGTCGTCAGGCGTCGTCGGGTCGAGGGACAGGGCGACGACGTCACGCACGAGGGCGGCGGCAGCGACCGGGCCGTCGAGGATGAGGGTGCTGGTCGCGTCGAGACTTCTCGTGATCAGGTCGTCTGCGGGATGCTGGCGCACGAGACTGCGCGCTTCTTCGGCGATCTCCCGAGAGCTCGTGCCGGTGACGAGAGCATCCGCCTGAACCAGGGCCCAGAACGCGTAGAGGAGGGCCTCCTTCGCCTTTGTGGAACTGGCGCTCCGGGACAGTCGGGCAGCGTCCAGAAGTCTCCGCGCGCGAGTCGCGAAAGTGGTGTCACCCGTCGGAGTCAGCACCGAGAGGTCGCTCTTGCACACCTCGAGCCGGCCTCTGTCCGCGTCGTCCAGGAGATCCGGGCGCACCAGCTTTAACAGCGAGGCGGCCTGGGCGCCTGCGCCTGCGGCGATGGCCGCCTCTCCTGCGGCGAGGGTTCGACGATGACGCGTCTCGATGTCCTCGCTCAGCGCCGCTGCTCTGATGAGGAAGCTGGTTCTGCTGTCGTGGCCCCCGCGTCGCTCCGCGCGTTCGGCCGCGAGCTCGAGTTCGTCGGCCACCCGATCATCGGGTCCGACCGTCGAGATGGAGAGATGTGTGGCCCATCGGTCCAGATCGTGGCGCTCCCGTGCGATCCAGGCGAGTTTCTCGTGAGCGGTCCGAACGTCGTGACTGGAGGCGCCGTTGTAGACGGCGGAGCGGATGAGCGGATGCCGGAACGCCACCCGGTCGCCGGCGATCCTGACCAGGTCGTTCTCCTCGGCGGCCCAGGACGCATCGGTGCGCAGTCCGAGCGCTCGCGCGGCAGCCCCGATGGTGTGGACCTGCCCGTCCGGTTCGGCCGCCGCGATCACCAGCCACATCTGCGAATCCTGAGGCAGCCGTCGTGCCTGGTCGGCGTAGTGAGCTTCCAGGTGCTTCCCCAGCGGCATGGGTTGAGGCAGAAGCGCCTCCCCACGCAGTTCTCGAGTCGTGAGCTCGGCGCCGAGATCCGTGAGGGCCAACGGATTTCCGCCCGTCGCCTCCACGATCCTGGTCGTCACCCAGGGATCGGTGGGTGCGGCGGAGGCCGCGGTGAGGAGACGCGCCGACGAATCCGGGTCCAAGCCGGTGAGGTGCAGGACCGGGAAGCCGGCGAGCTCCGGTATCTCGCTCCTCGCCACGAAGATCAGGAGGAGCCTCTCGGCCAGGAGACGGCGGCCCACGAACGCGAGCGCACCCAGCGACTCGGCGTCTATCCACTGCGCATCGTCGATCACGCAGGCGACGGGCACGTCCTCAGTCAGAAAGAACAGGAACGTGAGCAGTGCGAGACCGACGACCGACCTGTCGGACGGGTCGCCCTCTGACAGGCCGGTCGCGATGAGGAGCGCATCGCGCTGGGAGGGCGGCAGCGACTCGGCATAGGGGCGGTGAGCGATGACGAGCCGCTGCAGGAATCCGAACGGCAGGTCCGCTTCCATCTCCACACCGGTCAGACGGATGATCCGTATCTCGGGATGGTGAGAGAGCGTCGCCTCGACGAGAGCCGTCTTGCCCATGCCGGCATCGCCGTAGATCGCGCCCACGCCGCCGCGGCCGTCGGCTGCAGCGCGAATCTTCTCGGCGATCCACCTGACGTCATCGGTGCGCCCGAAGAACTGGTGGGGGGTTGGCATGAAGCTCATGCTCCTCGTTCGAGGCCGATTTCGCTTCACTGTATGGCAGCCCGCCGTCGGGGAGCAAGGGTTCTGCATCGTGGCGGCAATCTCAACTGCCGCGGGGGAGAGAGCGCTCCCAGCCGACACCCGGAACCAGGTGCTCCTGCACGCGGGCCCGCGTGCCCGTGCACGAAGCACTACGCGCGATACGTGGTGCGCTCCGGCCTGGCGATCGTCAGTCTGGGCGCAGCCACAACCGGAACCTGCGCAGAGGAGCATCGCCATGAGCTACGTGACCACCGAAGACGGCACGAGGATCTTCTTCAAGGATTGGGGGCCGGAGGACGGCGAACCCGTGCTTCTCAGCCACGGGTGGCCCCTGAACAGTGACGCGTGGGAGGCCACTGCTCTCCACCTCGCGTCCCGCGGCTATCGCGCCATCGCGCACGACCGCCGCGGCCACGGCAAGTCCACCCAGACCTGGACCGGGAACGAGATGGACACCTACGCCGACGATCTCGCCTGCCTCCTCGACACCTTGGACGTCACGGATGTCACCCTCATCGGGCACTCCACCGGCGGCGGAGAGATCGTGCACTACGTGGGACGCCACGCCACGGGGCGGGTGGCGAGGGTCATCCTCGTATCCGCCGTTCCGCCCCTCATGGTCAAGACCGACGACAACCCGGGCGGTCTGCCCATCGAGACCTTCGACGGCATCCGTGCCGGCGAGGCCGCGAACCGGTCGCAGCTCTACCGCGACCTCGCCGATGGGCCGTTCTTCGGCAACAACCGCACCGGCGACGTCCCGCAGGGAACTCGCGACGCGTTCTGGGCCCAGGGCCTCGCATCCGGCACCCGCAACGCGTACGAGTGCATCGCCGCGTTCAGCGCCACCGACTTCCGCCCCGACCTGGCGAAGATCGACGTCCCCACCCTCGTGATCCACGGCGACGACGATCAGATCGTGCCCATCGACATCAGCGGCAGGCTCTCTGCAGAGCTCGTCGCCGATGCGCAGCTGATCGTCTACGAGGCAGGCGCACACGGGCTGCCCGACACCGACCGTGAACGGCTGCACGCCGACATCCTCGCCTTCCTGCAGTCCTGACCATCTCTCACCGAAAGGCATGACATGAGCACTTCCGAAGCACCGGACACGATCGTCCTGGTTCACGGCCTCTGGGTCACCCCACGCAGCTGGGAAGGATGGAAGGAGCGCTATGAAGCCCGCGGATACACCGTCATCACCCCCGCGTATCCGGGTTTCGAGATCGAGGTCGAGGCTCTCCGACAGAACCCGGACGTCATCGCGAACCTCACCGTCCCCGAGACGGTCGACCACCTGGCCGGAGTGATCGCGGCGCTCCCGAAGCCGCCGATCATCATGGGTCACTCCTTCGGGGGCCTGCTCACGCAGATGCTCCTCGCGCGCGGTCTGGGCGCCGCCGGCGCGGCGATCGACTCCGCTCCCACCGAAGGGGTGCGCGTCACTCCTCTCTCGCAGGCACGGTCCCTGTTCCCGGCGCTGAAGAACCCGGCGAACTACCACAAAGCGGTCGCGTTCACGCCTGACGAGTTCCACTACGCCTTCACCAACACCCTGACCCGTGAGGAATCCGATGCCGCCTACGAGCGGTATGCGATCGCCGCCCCCGGGAACTGGGTGTGGGCGTACGGTCTGCTCGCCAACTTCCAGCCCGGCCACCAGGCCACATGGGTCGACTTCTCCGGCGACCGCGCCCCCCTGCTGTTCATCGGCGGGTCAGAGGACCACATCATGCCGCCGGCCGTGAACAAGTCCAACGCCAAGCACTGGGGAAAGTCTCCTGCACTCACCGAGTACCACGAGTTCGAGGGACGCGACCACTGGACGTGCGCAGCTCCCGGATGGGAAGCCGTCGCGGACTACGCGCTCGAGTGGACCCTCACACACGCACGTCCTGTCGGCGCCCGCTCGAACGTCTGACACGACACGGGCCCCCGATTCAGGAGACATCATGAAAGTCACACGGATCGGGGGCCCGACCATCCTCGTCGAGCTCAACGGATGGCGGATCCTCATCGATCCGACCTTCGATGAGGCCGGGCGGCGGTACCCCTTCGCTCTGGGCACCTCCAGCGTCAAGACCCGCGGTCCCGCCCTCAGCATCGAGGGACTGGGGCCCGTGGACGTCGTCCTCGTCAGCCACGACCATCACGCCGACAATCTCGACGATGCGGGCCGTGCGCTGCTCCCCGCAGCGACCCATGTCGTGACCACACGAAGCGGCGCGAAGCGCCTCGGGCTATCGAACACGCACGGGCTCACGCCAGGGCGATCCGTGCTGCTCGAAGACGCGGGCAAGCAGTCGCTGAGAGTCACCGCCACGCCGTGTCGTCACGGGCCGCCGCTCTCGGGTCCCGTCGTCGGCGATGTCATCGGCTTCGCGCTGAGTCAGCGCCCTCACCTCCGATACGACCTCTGGGTCACCGGCGACACTGTCCTCACGCGGCGCCTGCGCCGCACCGCTCGGCAGATGCACGTCGACGTCGCGATCGTCAACGCCGGCGGGGTGAGATTCCGGGCCACCGGCCCGCTCGAATACACGATGACGGGAACCGACGCGGTGCGTCTCGTGAACGAGCTCCGACCGCTCGTCGCCATCCCCGCCCACTACGACGGCTGGTCGCACTTCGTCGACGGCGAAGACGGCATGCGCACTGCGATCCGCGACGCCCCGACCGACCTGCGCCGACTGTTCCGGTGGCTGCCCGACGGGCGACCCATCGACCTCTCCGACCAACTGAACATCGACCGACACCGACCCGAAAGGACCACATCATGACCCAACGAAAAGGGCGAGGCGTTCTCCGTCTCGCCGCCGCAGCGCTCGCGCTGTCGCTCGGCGTTCTCGGCGCCGCCACCCTTCCGGCGGCCGCCGCCGCACCCTCGGCCGCGACACCCTCCGTCACCTCCGCGATCTCGGAAGCTGCCGTCGACGCCGGCAAGGCAGGCACCAAGCCCACCATCGTGCTCGTGCACGGGGCGTTCGCGGACTCCAGCGGATGGAGCCTGGTGGCTCCCGCGCTGCAGGCGCAGGGGTACAACGTGGTCGCCTTCTCCAACCCGCTGCGCGGCATCGACTACGACAGCCAGTACCTTCGCGACTTCCTCAGCACCATCCCGGGACCGATCGTCCTCGTCGGTCACTCCTACGGTGGAGCACTCATCACCAACGCGGCAACCGGCAACCCGAACGTCAAGTCGCTCGTCTACATCGCCGCCTACGCCCTCGCTGAGGGCGAGTCCGTCGCCGCGGCGAACGAGCTCGGCGGTGGGCACAGCGCGGTCACCGAGCACCTGGTCATTCGTCCGTTCCCCGGCGCGAGCGAAGGCGACGCGGATGCCTACATCGACCCGGCGTTCTTCCCTGAGCTCTTCGCCCAGGATCTGCCGAAGATCGTGGCGAAGACGATGGCCGCGTCCCAGCGTCCGGGGTCGTACGCCTCGCTCGTGACGCCGTCGGGTGTGCCGGCGTGGCAGACGATCCCGAGCTGGTACATGGTCGCCAAGCAGGACCGCATCATCCCGCCCGAGGCCGAACGCGCGATGGCAGCCCGTGCCGGATCCAAGGTCGTCGAGGTCAACACCTCGCACGTCCCGATGATCAGCAAGCCGCTCTCGGTCATCCAGATGATCAAGGACGCGGCCAAGTAGAAGATCCCCGCCGGCTCGCCGGGGACGGCACCCCGGCGAGCCGGCTCAGCCCACTGTGAAAGGACCTGCCATGACCACTCCCGCCGGCTACACCTACGGCCACACATCGCTCGCACCCTCGCCCGTCACGCTCGCCGACCTCGACGCCCTGAAGCAGTCCGTTCTCTGGTCATCTGCCGACGAGGCCGCCATTCGGAGGGCGGGGGAGATCCTCATCCCGCAGACCGAGGCGATCCTCGACGTCTGGTACGGATTCGTCGGAGCGCATCCGCACCTCGTCGCCACGTTCGCCGGCGAAGACGGCACCCCGGACCTCGAGTACCTCGGGGCAGTGCGTCGCCGCTTCGCGCAGTGGATCGACGACCTCTGCAACCGCCCCTACGACGAGGACTGGCTGGCCTACCAGGAGGAGATCGGCCGCCGCCACCATCCCCGCGGGAAGAACGAGACCGACCGCGTCGAGTCGACGTCGACACACATCCCGCTGCGCGACCTCATCGGGTTCATCTCACCGATCACTCTCACGATCCGGCCGTTCCTGCAGAACGGCGCCTCGGACGCGGACGACGTCGGCGAGATGCTGGACGCCTGGCTCAAGGCCGTCACCCTCACCGTCTCGCTCTGGGCGCGACCGTACAACGAAGAGCTCTGGTAGGAGGGTGAGACCCAGGACCGACGCCCGTTCACGCCGCCGGTGAGAGCCAGGCCCGCGGAGATCGACCCATCCGCTGAGCGAAGGCGCGCGAGAACGCCGAGGCGCTCGCGTACCCGAGCTCTGCCGCGACCGCGCTCACGGGCATCCCTTCGCGCAGTTGCTCCTGAGCGATGGTGAGCCGCCACTCGGTGACGTAGTCGGCAGGTGTGCGGCCGACGATCTCTTTGAACCGGGCCGCGAAAGCGCTGCGCGACATGTTCGCGGTCCGGGCCATGGCGTCCAACGTCCAGGGATCACCAGGACTCTCGTGCACCGCCACCAGCGCGGGCGCGAGCCGCTCATCGGACAGGCCGGGCAGAAGTCCCTGAGGAAGCGCCAGGTCGGCGGAGTGATCCAGCATCCACCGCAGCAGCTGGATGAGAACCACTTCGAACATTCGGTCAGCCAGGAGTGGTCGACCGCATTGCACGTTGTCGACCTCGGCGAAGAGGAGATCGAGCGCGGGACCGAGGGTGGCGACCTCGCTGAGGGGCAGGACGATGACGGGAGGCAGTGTTCGGACGAGCGGATGCGTCGCGCCACCGTCGAAATCCAGCGTGGCGCAGGCGAAGTCCGACTCTTCGGTCGGGGCGTTGAAGAAGGTATGGCTGGCTGGGCGCGGGAAGAACAGCAGGCTCGGCTGATCTATCGACAGCCGCTCAGTGCTGCCGTCCTCTCGCGTGATCAGCATCTCCATCTCGCCCCGACGCAGAACATGGAGAAAACCGCGTCCGATCTCTGCCGAGAAGTCCGTGACTCCGCACAGAGGGCCGCTGTGGAACAGATGCGTGCGCACACGGAATCGCTGCAACAGCGGGGTGAGTCGATCCACAGAGGCCATGCCCCCATTATCTGGACGATATGTGATGAAATCAAGACGTATAGCTGCGCATCGTCTACGGGCCGGCGGTGAGACTTGAGACAGGTCCGAACGGGCCCTCCACCTCACCGAAGGAGCATGACATGCCGAACGTCCCCCTCATCGACCGCGACGCCACCACGGGAACCGTCAAGGAGCAGCTCGACCAGATCACGTCCACGTTCGGTGTCGTACCCGCGATGTTCCGTGCCGTCGCGAACTCGCCCGCCGCGCTCACGAGCATGTGGGGATCCTTCGGCGCCTTCGGCAGCGGCACCCTGGGCGCGGCGCTCGGGGAGCAGATCGCCGTCGCGGTCGCCAACCGCAACTCCTGCGAGTACTGCCTCGCCGCGCACACCGCGCTCGGCAAGAAGGCCGGACTCTCCCGCGACACCCTCGCCGCTGCTCAGGACGGCGAGTCGGACGACCCGAAGACGGCCGCCCTGCTCGAGTTCGCCCTCAAGCTCGTCGACGACCGCGGACAGCTCGGCCCGGCAGATGTCCAGGCCGTGCGGGAGTTCGGCTGGAGCGACGACGAGATCGTCGAGACGATCGGACAGGTGGCGCTGAACCTGTTCACCAACTACGTCAACATCGCTCTCGACGTGCCGGTCGACTTCCCCACGGTGCCCCTGCGCCGCGCGGGCTGACACCGCGAGGGCGAGCACGGAAAGAGGACAACACATGACCGCGCACCACGCATCACGTACTGTGCTCGCCCTTCGGCACGTCCACTTCGAAGACCTCGGGGTCTGGGAGCCCGTTCTCATCGCTCGCGGCTACGACGTCCGATACATCGACGTCGGGGTCGACACCATCGATGAGGCAGCCGGCGATGACGCCGATCTGCTGATCGTGCTGGGAGGCCCCGTCGGCGTCTACGACGTCGATCGCTACCCCTTCCTCGAGTCGACGAGAGGTGTGATCGCGCGCCGCATCCGGGCCGGGCTCCCGACTCTCGGAATCTGCCTGGGGGCCCAGCTGATCGCCGAAGCGATGGGCGCACAGGTCCGCTCGACGGGTGCGGTGGAGATCGGATACGCGCCACTCCAGCTCACTGCCGCGGGGCGGACCTCGGTTCTGCGGGAACTCGACGCCACACCCGTTCTGCACTGGCACGGTGACGAGTTCGAGATCCCGAAGGGTGCGCTCCGGCTCGCCCATACCTCAGGCTTTCCGAACCAGGCATTCAGCACCACGAACGTTCTCGCTCTGCAGTTCCATCTGGAGACCGACCACCGATTCATCGAGCGATGGCTGATCGGTCACGCCCACGAACTGCAGCACCACGGCATCGACCCCGACACCATCAGGTCAGACGCCCGACTGCATGGGCCGCGGATGGAGAAGATCGCCGCCGGAGTGCTCGAGGCCTGGCTCGACGGCCTTCGCGACCGAGTCGTGCATCTCGACAAGTGGAGGGGCTTCCAAAGCTATTTCGGACCGCGGGGTGCGTGAGTGGAGTTGTCCGGACTGATGATTCTGCGCTTCTTGACAGCCGATATCGCGACGTAGTCCACAGCTACTCCAGACAAACCTCCAAAGTAAAAGGCCGATGAAAGGCGATTTCGAGGAGTCGCCGGTCGAGGGCGCCGAGCGTGAAGAAGCTTCAGTGCTCAGCGAGGAGATGGATCGCGTCTGATCCGATGAACAAGCCCGCCTTCCTGGCGTTCCCACCATCGCCCGCTCGAGTCCTGGAATGCGATGTACACGGCGTACGCACCTTCGCGAAGCGGGTGCCCGCGCCAATCGGGAAATAGTACCCACTGCTCGAGTTGAGAGCGGGGCGGCACGCTGCTCATGATCGCCCACGAGCTCACTCTGCGCTTCATGCCTGGGTCCTCGATCTGAAAGACGACGAGTGGCAAGAGTTCGTCACTACCGTTATGGACTGTCACCAGAACCTGAACCCCTGCTCGCGCTAGTCGCCATGGAAGTGTTTCTATGTTCAGCATTCCGTCGCCTGTGGAGCTCATGGCGCCTTCGGGATCCCAGTCAGTCCCTGCGGCCAGATGTTGAGTCTTCGTGCGCACCGCGTAAACGAGTCGAGCCTGAGCCTCCGTGCGTACGGCCACCGACTGGCGGTACGTGCGCAAGGTGATGAATGCTGCGACGCCAGCAATATGAGTCCGACCCATGCAGGAACATCGCCCCAGTTGAGGCTCGTAAGCCAGGAGGCGAAGCCATCCCAGGGTGTTTCGACCGAAGCGATTTCGACGTCTCGCATGCCCCCGAGGCTAGCGCTGAAACCGGCGCTGCACGGGCGGAGACGTCAAGGATCACGACATGGGCATCCCGGGAGGGAATCCCGGTTGCATTGGCATCATTTGCACTGACTTGATGACCGCGCGGCCCAGCTGGTTCTCTGTGATCTTCTGCGCCGGGGTCATACCGAGCGTATGCATATATGCGTGATGCACTGACAAGACGGCGTCTTGAAGAACGTGATCGGTTTCGAGGTCCTCAACCTCGATGGCATACTCGCGCAACTGTTCGGCGCGGATCCCCCGGCCATGCGCAATGTGAATGGTGTCGTTTGCGAAAAACTCGGCAGCTACACGCGCAAGATCCGCACGGTCGTCCCGGCGAGCGAACATATACTCTCGCAGGTACTCCTCGACGAGAGTCTTAGATAGACGTGCAGAGTCATCGCACATTTCCAGTAGTCCAGGGAAGTACTGCTGGAGTGTTGGCATCCACGCGCTGAGGGCTGTCGGATCACCCTTGCACTCATCCTTGGCCCGTTCGAACTGACGGAGAATGGCACCCGCAGGAACGCTGCCAGCGGGGGTGACAAGCTGAGGATCGATTGGCCCGAGCTGAGAGTGGCGCCCCATCACGATTCGGTTCGCCGCAAGTGACCACATCGTTGCGGCGGACATCGCCGCGACTGGGACTATGACCCGCACGTCTTCGAACATCGCCCGCATATAGCGCACCAAGCTGTCAGCAGCCGTGGGATCGCCTCCGGGGCTGTGAATGATGAGGTCTAAGCCGTCGTCACGGTTGAGGTCCTTGAACACTTCCATGAGCCCATGAACGTCGGTGAGGTTGATCGACACGTCTGGAGAGTTCGACCCCATCCAATCGGTGTAGTACGTCACGATGTTCCGCCCGGTGACCTGATGCAATGCAATCAGATAGTGGCGACGCATGCCGTCAAGATCGACGACTCCGGTCTGAGGATCAGACCAGCGAGTGTTGATCTCGTTGAGGATCTCGCCCCAGGTGGGCATGGCCTAGCGGCGTGTGAAGTTCGTCGAAGTCGACATGGTGGCGTGAGTTGTGGCGCGCCCGTTGGCGGCGTACCGGATTGCCTCGTGGGCGGCACCGTACGTGCGCATCACCTCAGCGACTCCTGGAATATCCCGACTGCGTGCGACGAGGTCGTTGAGTTCAGGCGTGGAGGGCATGAAAGGCATTGTGGCACATCCGACCAGCTGTCGTCATGGGGTGCGCTGTCCGCACGCAGACCGAGGTACGCGAACGATCTATCGATCTTCTCGAGCTGCACGCGGCGGTCACACGGGCGTCTTCGCGTACTCTTCCTGGCACGTGGCGCACGTCGGCTTCGTTTCGTGATCTGCGGTGGGAACGAACCAGTGGCCGCACATGGCGCGGATTGCTTCGCCGTGGACGCTGGCGTATGCGATGTGGTCACGATGTGAGTAGTGCGCGACAGTGCCGAGCCGCACCTCGCCGGGGCGTACGTCCGCGGACAGTTCGCCGGAGTCGGCAGCCGCGCGTGCGGCGGACATCGCATCCTCGGTGAGTACGGTCCAGTGAGATACGGCGTTGTCGTTCAGAGGGGAAGCTGTCCATGCTTCCGGTTGTGAGTCGATGGCAGAGGTGACGATGGTGGACGCCATCTTGCAGAGTGCGGGGTGCTCCCATCCCGCGGGGACAAGTTCGACGATGAGCTCGCGCGCGGTGGTTCCCTGGACGTCGGTGTGCACGACCGTCATTGACAGGGTCAGCAGCTCGCCGCTGTCGGGTGAGAGCACTGTGGTGTTGTACGTGTCCTCGGGGTTGGTGACAGCCGCGTCCAGGAGGACGAGCGCGGTGAGATGCAACTGGAGCTTCCACGCATCGAGACGAGCGACCTTGAGCTCGATACGACGGAGCGTGATGTCCTCGTCAGTGGGAAGGAACGCGTCTGAGCCGGAGCGGCAGCGTCGGCCGAACTCCTCGTAGAAGTCCTCCGGGGAACTCTCACGGTGGTAGCCCGCTGCGCCGAGCCAGGCGGTCTCCTCTTCGTTCTCTGTGAGGACGACAGCCGCTCCTCGCCACCGTGATGAGTACGTCTGCTTGAACCAGGGGCGGTCGTTGACGGCGCTGATGGTCTCGCGCAGCATTCCTGTGTCGTCGTCGCCTGAGTATTGGTCATCGAACGCGAGGATCAATGGGTGGCGCAGCTGCGACAGCGGCGGCAGCATCCTCAGTTGCGCGCGCACGACCGAGTCTGGCGCATCGCCGACGACGGCACGCTGGGCAAGCTCGCGCAGTTCCCTGACGTTCGCCAGGTCTGCCGGGCTGGTCCAGTCGTTGGCCAGATCCTCGCAGGCGCAGCGCAGTGTTACCCGACGGTTTCTTCCCATGTCTTCCAGCATACGAAGAGCCGAAGACACCGGGCGAGGGTTCGGGTCAGTTGAACTCGTCGAGTGCGAGGTCGTCGAGCTCGTCCATGTGGGCGGTGGCTTCCGCGTGACTCTTCCGCATCTCCATCATGCGGGCGCGGTAGGCCATGACGTCCGGCGCGGCCATCCGACGGTCGCGAGAACCGACGATGTAGTACGCGAGAGCCCCGGAGTCGAGGATTTTGTACAGGTGCGTGCGGCTCACGCCGAGCAGCTTTGCAGCCTCGGCCGGGGTGAGATCTTCCTTTTCGGACACGACGAACGTGTCTTGTCCCCCGCGCAGCGCGAGGGAGAGGTTTTCAAGAGTGGTTCGGAGCGGGCCGTCGGGGAGCTGGTGGAACGCGTCCTCCAGGACGGTGATCTCGGTCGTGGGCACGCTGGAAGCGTCGAGCTTAGGCATAGCGGTTTGCCTCAGATCCTGTCGGAGATGGCCACGCTGGGGACGTGGCGGGTGGCGGATGCGGCTGGACGGGAGTGGTCACCGTCGTCGGCGTGTACGCATGACCCAAGTGTCACACATGGCACGGAATCGGTCAATTCGAACATTTCGGGCATGTCCGCCCTATGCGCGACTCTCATCCGCCTAAGTTCAGGTGTCATAGATGAGTCAAATGTCACATGTGCCACGCATCCGAATATTATCTGCTATGATTGAGGCATGAACTCGAAACTCGAAGCGCGCGGTGAGCTCCTGACAGCTCTGCGCCTTTCGCGTGAGCTCACGCAGGTGGAGCTCGCCTACGACGTCGGCATCTCTCAGGCGACCTTGTCGAAGGTCGAGTCCGGTGAGGCTCGTCTCGATCTCGAGACCTGGCGCAGGGTCGCAGACAAGCTGATGGTTCCGCTCTCGGCATTCCGCGCGGCTGAGTCATCCACGGCGCCCGCTCGGATCTTCCACCGCAAGCAGCGCAGCACCCCGAAGAGTGCAGTGAACAAGGTCGCGGCGGAGCTGTCGCTCGTGCGCCTTCGTGTCCGTGATCTCATCGGTGACCAGGTCACCTCCCTGCGTCGTCACGACCTCGAGGGCGGATACAACACCCCGCAGGAAGTCGCACGCGATGTGCGCGATGAGCTCGGACTCGGACGCGACCCTCTCGGCGACCTCGTCGCCATCCTCGAAGGAGCCGGCGTGCTGGTGCTGCGGTGGCCGCTGGAGAGCATCCAGGTCGACGCCATCGCGTCCTGGCAGGACGACAGCGTGCCGGTGATCCTCGTCGGCGACCATGTCCCCGCTGACCGGCAACGCTTCACCATGGCGCATGAGCTCGGCCACGCCGTCATGCACGACTCCGAAGCCGACAAGGAGCAGGAAGCGGAGGCGGACGCGTTCGCCGCGGAGTTCCTCGCCCCGGGGTCTGAGATCGCGAAGGAGTGGCCGAGCGGTGCCAGCCTCGACGCTCTGCTCTTACTGAAGAGGCGGTGGGGGATCTCCCTGTCCGCTCTCATCCGGCGAGGAAAGGACATCGGCCGCCTCACCGAGCAGGAGTACCGGCAGTGGAACATCCACCTGAGTACCACGGGGATGCACCGCCGCGAACCAGACCCCACTGAGCGTGAGAACCCAACCGCGCTCACCACAGCAATACGCAAGTCCCTCGCCGAAGGCGCGAGTGTCGAGGAACTTGCGAGCAGTGCCCACATGTACCCGCGCGAGTTTGAACAGACCTTCCTTCAGGAGACATCATGAATTTCACCGTCATCGACAACCCCCATACCGCCCCGACCCCGCTCTTCACCGCACCTCGCGGTGTCGAGACGGGCAATGCCATCGCGCTGCTCACCGACCGGCAGTTCCACGTGGCCGGCCAGAACGCACACGGTGAAGCATCGCTGATCCAGACCAACTCCGGGGGTGCGATCCTCGTCGGTGACGACGCCGTGGCGAAGGCCGCGGGCATCCGCGCCGCGAACCCCAACCTGCCCCTCATCGTCGAACCCCGCTCGCTGCGCAAGCACCTGGCGACCGACAGTCAGCCGTTCATGCTGACCGCGGCGACCCTCGCCGACGACCTCGACCAGCAGCGTGGATACAGTGACCTCGCGATCACACCCACCGGTCAGATCACGCCCGGCGACTCCGACGCGCTGAAGGCCGCGCTCCGCCAGGCGAACAAGCTCGGCCGCTCCGACACCCTGTTCGCGATCCCCGCCTACGCGGGCTGGCTCAGCGACGAGCAGTACGTCAAGCAGCTCATCGCCGTCATCAACCGCAGCGACCACCCGGTCCTGCTCACCTTCATCCACGGGCACAACCCTGTCGAGAGTGTGAAGCGCGCCCGCGCATACCGCCGCGTCTTCCAGGAGACGAATGTCCCCATCGTCGCCCACCGCGCCGACCTCATCGGCTTCGACGCTCTCGCACACGGAGCCATCGCCTCCGCCATCGGGTCTTACCCGTCTACTCGGCGCCTGAACCCGTTCGACCACCACGGCGGCCCCGTCGGCGACCGCGAGAATCTGTCGCCGCACATGCTGCTCACCGATATGCTCCGCATCGTCCGTTCCACCCACATGCGGCGTGAATGGTTCGCGAGCACGGCGCCGATTCAGTGCTTCTGTGTCATCTGCCGCGGAGCCGGTGTCGACCGGCTTCACGAAGACCCGGCAGATCGGCGTACTGGTCACAACCACAACGTCGTCAACCTCGACAGCCTGTACTCCTCGTACGTCGGGCTCAGCTCCTCCGCGCGCCGGGCGCTGTGGGCGAGCCAGGTCGCGGGCGCGCTGGACACTTACCCGCAGCTCGAGGCGCACATCGGACGCAGCCTGCGCGTGGACCCCATCCTCCAGAACGTGTGGGCGAAGGCGTCCTAGCCGTTCAGGTCGCGGAACTGTCCATAGACGAGCTCCGCGAACCGCCAACGCGCTGACGACCAGCGCTGCGGCACGAAGGAAGCGGGCATCATCACGCACTCACCATCCGGCATCTGAAGTCCGATCCCGTAGTGGGAAGCCTCGGTGAGCTCGAACGTGCTCACCGAGGCGGACGTCGTGATGGTCCGCGGGCCGTACCCGGCCCACCGGTGCGCGACGGAGCACCCGCGCTTCAGGCTCGTGGACGTGATCTCGATGCTCCGCACATCCACGGCCGGCTGCGCACGTCGCTGCCCCCACAGGCCACCCTCGGGGTCTTCGAGGATCGTCGCGAGGTGCGCGCTATCCGTTCTCCGCAGCACGCGCTCGAAGCGCGGCGACACCTGCCCCAGGTGATCCTCCGGCACGCTGAGCAACGCCGCCAGGATGAACTCATCCCGGATCTCGCGCCGACCAGCTCGCACACGCGCGTCATGCTCGTCGAGATTCACAGAGTAGGTGACCGTCAACAGCGACCGGTCGAACACGCCCTCGTGACGGTACGTCGCATCCGATTCCTGCAACACCTCAAGCATGGGCCAGCTCCCGCGCGGCATCCCAGAACGGGTGGGAGATCCGCTGGAACCGGATGGGCTCTGTCCGAGCCTGTCGTTCAAGTCTCTCCATAAGTCCCACTCCTTCCAGGGCGACGAGAATACGCTGCACTGCCGACTGCCTCAACCCGAGCCGATCCTGCAGGCTCTTCGAGTCCACGACGCCCTCCCCGGCGCCGATAGCTTCGGCAACGCTCAGCATATGCGTGTTGTTGAAGAGCAGCTTCGACCTGACGCTCATGCTGCTCTCCATTAGTTCAGTGTAACCCGTAACCCGGGTACCGAGTTACATAATACCTAATCGATCCCTGGATCTATGCTGGTGAGTCCAGGAGTGGGGTCCTCGGGGCTTGCGACGAGACGTAGCGGTGTGCGCGGGGCCGCGGCACCCGGTCAGTCATGCTGTGCGAATGAAATGAATGAACACGATTGGGGCGTCGTTCCGGTTCGCGAGAACGACAGCGTTGACGTGACGGGCGCTCTACTCGTCAGACGGCTCAGGCGCGGTGATTGTGTCAGGCTGTTCCCGAAGGTACTCGATCAACTTCTGGGGTTCGTCACAATATCTTCAGAGGTGTAGCCAGACCGCGCGGGCGGCCGACGGGGTCGGACGCGCCACGATGTTGGTTATGGCTTCTCGCATCCAGGTGAACGTGGTGGCGTACGCGACGGCGGGGTCGAACAGGCGGTGTACCGTCTCGGCCCGCTGGACCCAGTCGACGATGGCGACGGCGTGACGGAAGACGCTGGCCGTGGGCTGGTCGAGGTCGCTCTCGAGTGCGCTGAGGACCTCAAAGAACAGATGGAGATCGAGGCGGCGGGTGCGCCGGAGTCGCTGGAACAGTCGGTGAGCGGTGACCTCGGCCGCCGTCACCGTGGTCTGCGTCTCGGCGGTGGTCCCAGGACCGGTCCATCGCTGGTGGCGCTCGCAGACGAGGTCGTTCAGGTGAGGATGCTGCTGGATGTGCTCGCCGTGGCTGCAGAGCAGACACGCCCATCGTTCTGCGCCGGCCATGCGGAGGAACTTGCCGCGGAGATCGCCGCTCGTGTGGTCGCGGCATTGCAGTGAGGTGACAGACGAGCTCTCTTGCTGCATCGTACAAACGGCGATGAGACTTCCCGTACACGTCCCCGCGGAAACTCCAGTCTGAAGTACCTCAAGAATGTCCGGAATAGCCTTGGACGTCACATGTGGAGGGGCTGACGGGAATCGAACCCGCGCTATCTGCTTGGGAAGCAGAAGTTCTGCCATTGAACTACAGCCCCGTACCTGCATCCGAGGAGCAGGTGAACGCAAGCCTAGCCGTCTGATGCGTCATGGCCAAAGTGCGTCGGGCGCACGGCAACTAGGCTGGTGCCGTGCTTCTCAGCGACCGCGACATCAGAGCAGAACTCGCAGCCGGCCGGATCGGCCTCTCGCCGCACGAGCCGGAGATGATCCAGCCCTCGAGCATCGACGTGCGCCTGGACCGCTACTTCCGGCTCTTCGACAACCACAAGTACCCGTTCATCGACCCGTCGGTCGATCAGCCGGAGCTCACGCGACTGATCGAGGTGGATCCGGAGGAGCCCTTCATCCTGCATCCCGGGGAGTTCGCGCTCGGGGCGACGTTCGAGCAGGTCACGCTCTCCGATGACATCGCCGCCCGCCTCGAGGGCAAGTCGTCGCTCGGGCGCCTGGGGCTGATCACCCACTCGACCGCCGGTTTCATCGACCCCGGATTCACCGGGCACGTCACGCTCGAGCTCGCCAACGTCGCGACTCTGCCGATCAAGCTGTGGCCGGGCATGAAGATCGGGCAGCTCTGCTTCTTCCGCCTCACGTCTCCGGCCGAGAACCCCTACGGCTCCGGCCCGTACGGCAACCGCTACCAGGGACAGCGCGGCCCGACGGCATCCCGCTCGTTCCAGAACTTCCATCGCACGAACGTCGGAATCACCGACGTCGGATCACTCGGAGGCTGACGATGAGCGACGACAGCAGAGACCCGCACGACTCCCCGGCGGATGCTGTCGTCCCGCCGCCTCCGCCGGAGTCGTCCGTCCCGGATGTGGTGATTCCGCCGCCTCCGCCGGAGTCGTCCGTCCCGGATGTGGTGATCCCGCCGCCTCCGCCCGAGGCGATGCTCCCCGCCACGCGCCGGTCGCGCCCCACGCCCGCGATTCTGACCGGTGACCAGCCGGCCCCGGTCGCCGACGACTGGGCGCAGCCCTCTGTGGCGCCCGAGGTGCCGACCACCGGCGGATACCGCGCGCTGTCGATCGTGATCTTCGTGTTCCTCGTACTGCTGCTCGCGGCGGCGATCGCCGGGGCCGTGTACCTCGGGACCACGACGTCGTTCGCGTCGGCGGCTCTCGTCGACGCGGTCGCGGTCCTCACTGCCACGCAGCAGGGGTGATCCCCGCTACGACGCCTCTCTGGACGCCCAGACGTACGCGGGTACCGCGACAGCCACCACGACGACATGCATGACCATGAGTCCGATGACGGCGCTCACCGTCGTGCCCGGGATGAAGCGGAGCAGGAGCAGCAGGAGGTCGGGGATGAAGGACGCCAGAGTCACGACCGGCACGAGCATCGACAGGGTGCGGCGCGGGTCGCGGGCGCGACGGCGCACGAGCGACCAGCCGATCCAGCCGACCACGATGCCCAGAGCTGTGAACAGGGTGTAGGCCGGAAAGGTCAGCGGTCCGTAGGTCGCCGGAGCGCCGGCAGCCACGGCGAGCCGCGCGACGACGGCGTTCGCTGCGACGGCCACGACGACCGCAGCGATGAGGATGAGAGAGGTGCGCAGCCGAGGGCGGGCGATGCTCCGGTCTGCGCGGGCGGTGGTGATGACCATGACAGCTCCTTTGCGGGTGACGTCTTGGATTCGGTACTGATGAGTACCGAAGCTAACGGTACTGTCTGATCCCGGAATGTACAATGAGGTCGATGACTGCAGATCTGATGGCCAAGCCGGTCGGGCGCCCTCGCGACCCCGGCGTCGAGACGTCGATCCTCGAGGCGGTCCAGGAACTGCTGATCGAGAGCGGCTACGCCGGGACGACGATCGGTGCCGTAGCGGATCGCGCTCGCTGCGGACGATCCGCCATCTACCGCCGATGGGAGACCAAGGCCGAGCTCGTCGTCGCAGCTGTCGGCGCGCTGCAGGTGGCTGCGGAGGTCCCCGACACCGGCACGCTCCGAGGAGACCTTCTCGCAGCGGCCATGCACTTCGCGCGGGCGGATGACCGTACGGCGAGCGTGCTCGCCAGCATCCTGAGCGAGATCGGGCGTGACGAGGAGTTGCGCGACGTCGCGTACCGAGTGGTCGGCGGACCGCCGGTCGCGGCACTCACGGCGGTGATCGAGCGCTGGATCGAGCGGGGTGAGGTGCGTGCGGACGCTCCGGTGGCACTCATCGCCGGTCTCGTGCCGACCGCGGCGTTCGGCAGTGTCAGCCTGCGGCGGCGCGTGCTCGCACCGGATGCCGTCGAGCAGCTCGTCGACGAGGTCGTGCTGCGCTCGCTGCGTTAGCCGCGAGCGCCGAAACGCCCCGGTCGCCGGAGCGAGCGGGGCGTTTCGGCGTGGAGCGGATGCCGTCAGGCATCCCGACCGCGCGAGAAGCCGGCGTCGAAGCCGCGCTCGTAGGCGTGTTGCGCAGCTTGCGGGTGCGCGTGATGGGCGTGTCCGTGGCCGCGGACGTCTCCGTGACCGTGTCCGAAGTCACGGTGGCCGTGACCCGGGCCCTCGCCGTGCTCGGGGTCGTGCTGACCCGAGAAGCGGTCGTGTCCCGGGTGGCCTCGATGCTCGCATCCGCGCTCGTCTGCGAATCCGGAATCGGTCTCGGGTCCATGGTCGTGACCGAATCCACGGCGGAAGCCCCGAGGGCCGAAGGCCCGACCGAAACCGTGACGGAAGCCGTGGGCGCCGAAGCCGTGGCGGCGGCCGCGACCCCGGCCGCGGGGGAGCGGGGTGTTCTCGTCCCAGCCGAAGGCGCGGGCGATCTGCTCGAGCGAGGCGATCGTGGTCGCGAGATCCTCGGGGGAGACGGCGTCTCCGACCTTGGCGCGGATGCCGTCGACGATGGCTCCCAGGCGTTCCTTGGCGGCGCGGCCGTCGTCGGTGAGGGTCCAGCCGTCGCCCTCGGCGATCACCCAGCCGCGCTCGACGAGGGAGTGCAGCTTGTGAGGGTTCAGCGGACGGCGGGCGGGAACGGTGCCGTCGACGGCGTTGAGCAGCCGCCAGTCGCGGCGGTCCGCGTGCTCGTCCGCGAAGGAGGAGGCGAACTCGGCCGCCATGAGTCGATCGACAGCATCGAGCCAGTAGCCGAAGGGGCGGGGCGGGGAGTCTGTGTTCTGAGTGTCAGGGGTGTTCATCGTGAAGTCCTTAGATGTCATGGTGCATGTGCTTGTCACATTGCATGTACATGTAGTGTGACATGCGTATCGGATCCATGTCAAGTCGCATGTAAAATCGAATCGTGAGCAGCGCAGAGATCGACCCCGCCGAGGCCATCGCCCTCGCCCTGTCCCGCCTTCGCGGACGGCGGTCGGGTGATCGCGGTCGAGGCCCCCGGGGGATGGGCGGTCCGCACGGATGGCATGGCGGACCCCATCCCGATCACTTCGAGCAGGGTGGGCACGGGCATGGCCACGGATTCGGCGCATCGGGTCATCCGGGTGCGCCGCCATGGATGGCCGAATCCTCCGGACGCTTCGGCGGACCGGCGCGGATGCGGATGCTCGAGGCGCTCGCCGCGGCATCCGCGCCGCTGAGCGTCAGCGATCTGGGCGCCGCGATCGGCGTCGATCAACCCCGCGCGTCGAGGTTGGTGCAGCAGGGTGTCGCGCACGGCTTCGTGCGCCGCGAGGCCGACCCCGACGACGCGCGACGTACGCGCATCGCGCTGACCGATGAGGGTCGCACGATCGCTCGGGGCATGCGGGGCGAGCGCAGAGAAGCGCTCAGCAAGGCGCTCGCGGTATTCAGCGAGGATGAGCGCGCACAGCTCGCCCATCTGCTGAACAAGCTCGCCGACAACTGGGAGGGCTGACCCCGCGGCCGCGCCCGGGTCGCGACTTGGCCGCGACCCGGCCGCGACCCGGCTGTGCAGGCCCGTGTCAGGTGGTGTTCCGGAACACTGCACCGATGTTCCGGAATATGCTCCTGAGCTGGTCGAAAAGCGCGGGTCTGGACGCCTTCAATGTCTGAGGCCCCGAGTTGGATGGAGGTATGTCCTTCCGCACCCGCGCTCTTCTCGATCAGGTCGTCGCCGACCTCGATCGGGTGCTCGGCGATGACGCGCTCGCGTCGCTGTCCGACGGCGAACGCGTCGAGGTGCTGCAGGCAGCGGGAGCGGCGTTCCGCCGTGTGGAGGCCGTCGTCGTCGAGACGATCGCGACGGGGCACCCGGTGGACCTCCCGCATTCCGCCGGATGCCGCACGCACACCGAGCTGGTGCAGCGCACCGTGCTGACCGACGTCCCGGGCGCGACCCGGGTGGGCAAGGTGGCCGATCTCGTTCGACGCGACGTCAGCCTGGTGTCGGGAGAGCGGCTCCCGGCGAGATGGCCCGCTCTGCGCGACGCGATGCTCGACGGAGCCATCGGAGTGGCGGGCCTGCTGGCGGCGACCGGCCCGATCGAGAGGATCGCCGACCGCATCAGCGCCGACGAGAGACTCGGCGCCGATCACTTTCTCGCCGGCGCCGCGCGGGGCGGCTTCGAGAGCACCCCTGCGGGTGACGAGGTCCGCGGACCTGCGCCGACCACCGACGAGCTGAGGTTCCTCGCTGAGCGGGTGGCTGCGCTGCTCGACCCCGATGGCGAGGGGCCCGCTGACGAGCCCGCCCGTCGGCGGGGTATCACGCTGGGGAGGATCCGTGACGGGCTGCGATCGATCAAGGGGTATCTGACTCCCGATGTCGCCGCTCAGCTCGAGCTGATCCTCGATGCCCTGAACAATCCGAAGGGCGACGGGCCGCCGATGCCCGGCGTGCGATTCACGGGCACCGGCGGGGCGGCGGATGCGGATCCGGCGGATGCGGACCCGGCGGATGCGGACCCGACGGGTGCGGACACGACGGGCGACGCCGACCCGTTCGACTCCGATCCTCGCTCGGTGGTCGACGGTCGCACAGCGGCGCAGAAGCGCCATGATGCTCTGGCCGCGGCTCTCGCGATCGCGGCGCGGCACAGAGACATGCCCACCATCGGTGGTGCTGCACCGACCCTCGTCGTCACCGTCGACGTGAAAGACCTCGCGCAAGGGGGCGGGCGGGCGAGCGTGAGCGGGGCGTGGAGGCAGGTGCCGCTCGGAGCGGCTGCGCACGTCGGATGCGCCGGAGTGATCCAGCGGGTGATGTTCGACGGCGGCAGAGTCGTCGGGATCAGCACCACGGCCCGGGTGTTCACGGTTCATCAGCGGCGGGCCATCATCGCGCGAGATCGAGAATGCCTGATTCCGGGATGCCATGTGCCCGCGTCATGGTGCGAGATCCATCACGTCACCGACCACGCACGAGGCGGGCCCACGCATACCGACAACGGGGTGCCGTTGTGCTGGTGGCATCACCGCAGTCTGGGGGCATCCGGGTGGGAGACCCGGATGGCCGAAGGCGTGCCCCAGGTGCGCGGACCGGCGTGGTGGGATCCCGCGCAGCAGTGGCGTACCCCACGACTCAGCCTCCCCGATTCGCTCCGCGACCCCGAGTCACTCGACGACTCTGATTCGCTCGACGAACCCGGGGCGCCGCCGGGACTCGCGCGTGCGGGGTGACAGCGGCTCAGGAATGCGTGACGAACTCGAGGGAGGCCTCGTCGTCGACGGACAACGACAGCACCACGGTCTCCACGACGGGGTGCTGTTCGATCTGCTGCTCGATCGCGCGGAGGCTCCGCGCGACGTCGTGCTCGCGAGCGTCGCCCGTCAGATCGACCTCGGCCACGATGAACAGCCGGTTCGGACCGACGTACTCGATGTGCAGGTACGTGAGGCGCTGGATCTGCGGCGACGCGAGAAGCGCCTGCCCGACACGCGAGCGCAGTGCCGGCGAGGCGTTCGACCCGACGAGGAAGGCGATGTTGCGGCCGATGAGGATGATCGCGACCACCCCGAGCAGGACCCCGACGAGGATCGACCCCACCGCATCCCACGCGGCCACGCCGGTGATCTGATGCAGCGCGATCGCCCCGCCCGCGATGACGAGCCCGATGAGCGCCGCCATGTCCTCGAAGAACACCGCGCGCAAGGTCGTGTCGCTGGTCTCCAGAACGTAGTCCCAGGTCGACGAGCCGCGTTCCCTCGCGAGCCGCCGCGACTTCACCATCGCCTGCGTGAACGACGCCCCCTCGAGGACGAACGCGATCGCCAGCACCGTGTACGCGACCGCCGGGCTCTCGACCGGCCCCGTCTCCGACAGCTCCTGGATGCCGTGCATGATCGACACGATCGAGCCCGCCGTGAAGATCCCGAAGGCGGCGATCAGCGACCACACGAAGGCCGCCCGACCGTAGCCGAGCGGATGCCGCTCGTCCTTCACCCGTGCTCCGCGCCGATCGGCGATCAGCAGGAAGACCTCGTTGCCCGCATCCGCCCAGGAGTGCGCAGCCTCGGCGACCATCGACGCGGAGGAGGTGAGCACGGCAGCGACCGTCTTGGCGATCGCGACGAGGATGTTGGCGAGGAACGCGATGATGACCGTCACGCGGTCAGGCTACCCCCGGTGCTGCTCCCCGGACGTCCGTCAGGGCCGCGCGGTCGCCTTCACCGGCAGCAGCAGGAGGAATCCGGCGATGAGCACGAGCACGATGCCCAGGATGCCGAAGGCCGTGGACCCCGACAGGACGATGAGGAGCGTCCACGCCCCCGAGGCCATCCAGCTCGCCGCGCGCCCGGTCGTGGCGTAGAGGCCGAAGATCTCGCCCTCGCGCCCGGCCGGCGTCACCCGTGCGAGGAACGAGCGCGATGCGGCCTGCGCGGGGCCGACGAATGCGCAGAGCAGCAGCCCGCCGATCCAGAAGACGACGGTGCCGGCACCCACCAGGAAGAACACGGCCAGGCCCGCGATCACCATCGCCGCGAGCGACACGAGGATGATCCGCTTGGGGCCGTACGCGTCGTCGAAGCGTCCGGCGATGATCGTCGACACCCCGGCGATGAGATTCGCGGCGATGCCGAAGATCACGAGCTCGAGGAACCCGAAGTCGAACACCTGGCCGGCGATGATCGCGCCGAAGGCGAAGACCCCGCCGAGCCCGTCGCGGAACACCGCGCTCGACAGCAGGAACCAGAACGTCTGCCGGGTGTCGGGAGTGCGGTACAGGCCGATGACGTCCTTCACGAGCAGCCCGTAGGACGCGAAGAACCCGACCTTGCGCTCCGGGCGTCCGAGCGACGGCTCGGGAACGTTCAGGAAGATCGGGATGGAGAAGACGATCGCCCAGATCGCACACCCGACGGCGATGATGCGGAAAGGCAGACCGCCGTCCTCGGGGAGCCCGAACCAGTCGAGCATGTAGAAGACGACCACGAGGACGAGCGCGATGATCCCGCCGATGTAGCCGAAGCCCCAGCCGAGGCCCGAGATGCGTCCGACCGTCTTGGGGTTGGCGATGCCGATGAGCATGGCGTTCGAGTTCACGGCCGCGATCTCGCCGAACACCGAACCGGCGGAGATCAGAGCCACTCCGAGCCAGAACAGCGACGGCGTCGGCTCGACGAACCAGAGGCCGAACATGCACGCGATGAGCGCGCCCGTGCCGATTCCGAGCCAGAGCTTCTGGCGCCCGGCGGCGTCGGCCCGCTGTCCGAGAACCGGCGCGATGAGCAGGATCGCGATGCCCGCGATCGTCGAGCCGAGCCCGAGGCCCGACGCCAGATCGGCCTCGGCGGCCTCGCGGATCGGGTCCTTCGCGCCGAGACCCGCGATGTCGGCAGGAAGGAACGCCTCCGTCGTCAGATACAGCGCCGTGAAGATGAACGTGAGGATCACGGTGTTGAAGGGCTGCGTCGCCCAATCCCACAGCGCCCACGAGTACACCTGCTTCTTGGGTGCCGGGGTCTCGCCGCGCAGGTCGAGGCCGATGACGCCGACCGCGCCGCTGTTCGCCGTCGCAGCGGGCTCGGGAACCGCGCCGTTCTGGGGGGATTCGCTCATGCTCGAAGTCTGGCCGCGCGCGGTGAACGGACGGTGACGGCGCGCCGCTGCACGTGCTGCTGCTCGAGCGACCGATCACCGGCCCGACAGGTCGGGTTCCCGCAGGGTGCGGGCGTAGTCCTCCTTCAGCACCGCCAGATGCAGCCACGCCTCGATGCGCGTGACCCCCGCGAGCGAGCGCAGCCGCTCGAGGCTCGCATACAGCGCCCCGGCCGACGGCTCGACGAGCGTCGCGACGGCGTCGAAACGGCCCAGCGTACGTGCGGCGAAGTCGATCCCGCGCCCGGTGCGGAGCTCCTCGATCACGGCGTCGTCGTCTTCGTTGAGGTTCAGGCCGACGCCCATCGACAGCTGCCGATGCGCGAGCCCGCGGGCTTCCACCGCACTGATCTTGATGACCCCGCCGTCGATGAGTCGCTGCACCCGGGTGGCGACGGCCGACGGCGACAGACGAACGGCCTCGCCGAGGGCGCGGAAGCTCATTCGACCATCGGCCTGCAGGTGCTCGATGAGGTCCTCGTCGACCGTGTCGAGCGTCACATCGCCGTGGTACTCCGAGACGAAGAACCCCTTCACGACCGTCGAGTAGATGATCGTGTTGATGTCGAGCACGCCGACGATCGCCCGGATCTGGGCGAGCAGGTCGTGCAGCTCCTCCATCGTCCCCAGCCGCACCTCGGTGACGAGATCGTGCGCTCCGCCGACGGCCGACACGAGCACGGTCTCACGCATGTCGCGCAGGTGCTTCGCGACGATCTCCGCGGCCCCGTCGGTCCGGATCGAGACGTGAGCGAGCACGTGCTGGCCGAGGAACACGGGGTCCACGGCCGCGACGACGCGCACCGTCCGGTCGTCGAGCATCGAGCGCAATCGAGCCGCGACCGCGGCGCGCGACTGCCCCAGGGTCAGGGAGAGCGAGCGGATGCTGGCCCGGCCGTCCTCCTGCAGCGCCCTGATCAGTTCGGCGTCGAAATCCATGGCTCGCCCACATTCGTCAGATTCCCGCGAACGCACAGCCGCGGTTGCATAACTGCAGCCTAAGACGGGATTGAGAGGATGAGAAGCCCGACGATGCGTGAGAAGGCGATCAGAAGTTCAGTGAATCGACTTTCACGCTGGAGTTCTGGCCTTGTCTCGCCGGCCGCACCTCCGTAGCATCCTTCGCTATCCGACATCTTCCGCAAAGGAGCGGGCACTCATGACCTCCACCCACAGCAAGGCACGACGCGCAGGCATCGCCGCCTTCGTCGGCACCACCATCGAGTGGTACGACTTCTACGTCTACGCGACCGCCGCGGCGCTCGTCTTCGGTCCGCTGTTCTTCCCGAGCGGCGACCGCCTCGCCGAGACCGCGGCCGCCTTCGCCACCTTCGCCGTCGCGTTCCTCGTGCGCCCCCTCGGCGGGATCATCTTCGGCCACATCGGAGACAAGCTCGGCCGGCGTACGTCGCTCGTCATCACGCTGGTCATGATGGGCGCCGCGACGGTGCTCGTCGGCTGCCTCCCCACCTACGAGAACATCGGCATCCTGGCCCCGATCCTCCTGATCCTCCTCCGTGCGGTGCAGGGTCTCGCGGTCGGCGGCGAGTGGGGCGGCGCGGTGCTCATGAGCGTCGAGCACGCCCCCGAGAAGTCGAAGACCTTCTACGGCGGCTTCACGCAGCTCGGCAACCCGGCCGGTGCTCTGCTGGCCTCCGGGATCTTCGCGATCATGTCGCGGGTCAGCGACGACTTCATCATGAACGGCGGCTGGCGCATCCCGTTCCTGCTCTCGATCGTCCTGGTCGGCGTCGGTTTCTGGGTGCGCTACCGCGTCGAGGAGACTCCCGTCTTCGAGGCGAAGGTCGAGGGCCGCAAGCAGTCCATGCCGCTCGCCTTCGCTCTGCGCACCAACTGGCGTCCGATCCTCCTCGGCATCGGCATCCTCCCGATCTCGACCGGTGGGTACTACCTGGCGACCACGTTCGCGACCGCCTACGCGACCGGCGAGCCGATCTCGGTGAGCGAGCAGGTGATCCTCGACGCGATGACCCTGGCGTCCTTCGTCGAGTTCGTCGTGACGCTTCCCGTCGCCTGGCTGGGCGACAAGTGGGGCCGCAAGAACGTCATGTACATCGGTCTGGTCACCTCGGTGCTCACGTTCGTGCCGTTCCTGCTGATCATGCCCGGCCGCGTCGAACCGCTGATCTTCCTGTTCGCGTCGCTCGTGCGCATCGCGATGAGTGCGACGTACGCCCCGATCGCGGCGCTCCTCGCCCAGATGTTCCGCCCCCAGTCGCGGTACACCTCCATCGCCCTCTCGTACGGCGTGGGTGCCGCGCTCTGGGCCGGATTCTCGCCCTGGTTCGCCACGCAGCTCATCGCCTGGACGGGCAGCGTCTGGTCGGTCATCGCGATGTTCGTCGGCATGGCGATCATCGCCGGCATCTGCACCCGACTCGCCCCGCAGCATTCCGACGAGGCTCCGGTCACGGCATCGTTCACCGCCCGCACCGACACGACCGCGAACAGGCTGCCATGAGAAAGCTCACCCCCTTCGACCGCTCGGCGCAGAGTATGCCGCGACTGATCACGGCCCGCGCCATCCACACGGTGGCACCGGATGCCGGTGCGGAGGCCACGCCCGCGACGGCGATGCTGACCGACCGCGGCCGCATCGTCGCGATCGGATCGACGGCCGACTGCGAGGCGGCTGCGGAGCGCGGGGGGCTCACGCCCGAGCGCATCGACCTCGAGGACGCGGTCGTCGTTCCCGGATTCGTCGATGCGCACGCGCATCCGCTCATGTTCGGTCAGCTCATGACCTGGGTCGACTGCGGACCCGAGAAGGCCGGGAGCATCCCCGAGATCGTGGCGCTGCTGAAGGCCGCGGCGGCCGAAGCCCCGACCGACCGCCCGGTGCGCGGCTACGGCTACGAGCAGCGCAACCTCGCCGAGAAGCGGCATCCCACCCGGTTCGAGCTCGACGAGGTCGCGACCGATCGAGAGGTGTACCTGATGAACGCGTCGGGTCATGGCGGGGTCGTCAACTCGTTCACGTTCGCGAAGAACGGCGTCGACCGCGACACCGCGAACCCCGACGGCGGCGAGTACTTCCGTGACGCCGACGGCGAGCTGACGGGCGAGATCTCGGATGCCGCCTGCAACATGCTCACGGGTGTGCACGGCGTGAAGATCGGCCATCACGGCCCGAACTTCCACCTCGCCGACGAGCCCGAGGAGCATCTGCGTCAGCTGGATGCCGCGACGCAGCGCTTCCTCGCGGGCGGCGTCACGTCGATCGGCGACTGCCAGGTCACCCGACGCGAGTTCGACATGTACCTGCGTCTCGCCGAGGCCGGGCGGCTCGAGCTGCGCGTCTCGATGTACCTGCTCTCGCACCTGCTCGACGAGGCGCTCGAGATGGGGCTGGTCGGCCAGTTCGGCAACGCCCACCTGAGCTTCGCCGGCATCAAGCTCTATGCCGACGGCACGCTGGGCGGCTGGACCGCGTACTTCCCCGACGGGTACGTCGGCGACCCGTGCCGCACCGGCCAGCTGTACCACGAGCCCGCCGAGTACACGGCGTTGATCAGCCGCGCGCATGCGGCCGGTCTGCAGACGGCGACGCACGCCCAGTCGCCCACCGCGATCGAGATGGTGGTGTCGGCGATCGAGGCAGCGCTCGAGGAACGCCCCGACGCCGACGCGCGTCACCGCATCGAGCACTGCGGACTGCCGACGCCCGAGCAGATCACGCGCATGGCGGCGGCCGGCATCCGCCCGGTGAATCAGACGCAGCACTACTTCAACTGGGGCGAGGGCGTCGAAGAGGCGATCGGCACCCCGGGTGAGCGCTTCAACCCGCTCGGCGAGTTCGAGCGGGCAGGGGTGCCGATGACGATCTCGTCGGATGCTCCGGTGGCCGAGCCCATTCCGCTCGAGGCGATCCAGACAGCCGTCACCCGCGTGACCCGGCGCGGCCACACCCTCGGCCCGGACGACCTCCGGATCACGGCCGCCGCCGCCCTCCGCGCGCACACCTACGAGGGTGCGGTGTCGATCGGGCGGGAGGACGACCTTGGCTCCCTCGAGGTGGGCAAGTACGCCGACTTCGTTGTGCTGTCGGACGACCCGCTCTCCGTCGCCGCCGAGGACATCGCGGCCATCGCCGTGCGCGAGACCTGGGTCGACGGCGAGCGGCGCCATGCGGCCGTGCTCGCGACGGCCGGGGTCTGAGGGAGGATGCGACCATGACAGCAGACCGCTACGCCGACACCGCGGGCCGCGCCGTGCTCGAGACCATCCGAGGCTACGGAGTCGACGCCGTCTTCGGGATCCCGGGCACCCACAACCTCGAGCTGTACCGACCGCTCGCCGACCTCGGCATCCGCGCCGTCACCAATCGGCACGAGCAGGGGTCCGGCTACGGCGCCGACGGGTGGGCGCAGCAGACGCGTCTCCCCGGTGTGGTGATCACGACGTCCGGACCCGGTCTCCAGAACGCCATGAGCGCGATCGGCACCGCGTTCTGCGAGTCTCGTCCGCTGATCGTGCTGTCTCCCGGAGTGCCGCTCGGGGCCGAATTCGCCGATGTCGGCACGCTGCACGAGACGAAGAACGCCACGGCCATGGTCGGCGCGATCGCCGAATGGTCGCGTCGGGTCACGTCCGCGGCAGAGGCCGTCGAGGCCGTGCACGATGCCTTCACCCTCTTCCGGACCGGGCGTCCCCGCCCCGTGCACATCGAGATCCCCCTCGACGTGCTCGAAGCGGCGGCCGACGTCTCCGCGGAGGCGCGCCGCCCCAGGGCGCTGCCTCCGCGAGCTTCCGGAACCCTCGATGCCATCGCCGAGGCGGCCCGGCTGCTGACGAACGCGACACGGCCGGTGATCCTCGCCGGAGGCGGAGCGACGGATGCCGCGCACGAGATCACCGCTCTCGCGGAACGGCTCGGCGCCCCCGTGCTCACCACGCTGAACGGCAAGGGCGTCGTCGATGAACGGCATCCGCTGTCGCTGGGGTCGAACCTGCGGCTCGCCGCTGCCCGCGCCGTCGCCGAGGACGCGGATGTGCTGCTCGTCGTCGGGTCGAAGCTGGGGGAGGCCGAGCTGTGGGCGCCGACGCTCGAGGCCCGTGGCGCGGTGATCCGCGTCGACATCTCGCCGGCGCAGCTCGACAAGAACCTGACCGCGACGGTCGGCATCCAGGGCGACGCGGCCGCGGTGACCGGCGAGCTCCTCGGCGCGCTGAACGTCGAGCCGCGGGAGGCGCGGAACCTCTCACCCGAGCGTGCGGCGATCGACGCCGAGATGCGCGAGACTGCGCACGACACCGTCGCGCTCGCCGAGATCATCGCCGAGGCCCTCCCCGACGACACGATCGTCGCGGGCGACTCCTCGCAGATCGTCTACATGGCGCTCGGCAGCGTGCTGCGCTCGCCGCGTCCGCACTCGCTGCTCTACACGCCGACCTACGCCACCCTCGGGTACGGCCTCCCGGCCGCGATCGGTGCACGGGTCGCGCAGACCGAGCATCCGGTGGTCACCGTCATCGGCGACGGCGCGCTGATGTTCTGCGTCAACGAGCTCGTCACCGCGGTCGAGCAGCGCCTCGACGTGACCATCGTGTGCGTCGACAACGGCGGGTACGCCGAGATCCGCCAGAACGAGGTCGACCGCGGCATGGCGCCGATCGGCGTCGACCTCGTCCAACCCGACTGGGCGGCGCTCGCCACCGCCTTCGGCGCCACCGGGCGACGGGTGGATCGTCGTGCAGACATCGCAGCGAGCATCCGCGACGCCATCGCCGCCGGCGGGGTGCAGCTCGTCCACATCCCCATGCAGAGACAGGACTGATCATGACCGAGAACGTGGGCCCGATCGACGCCTCCGTGAACCCCCGGTACTCCGGGATCGCGACCTTCGCCCGACTGCCGCGGATCGAGGATGTGCCCCGCGCCGACATCGCCGTCGTCGGCATCCCCTTCGACTCCGGTGTGAGCTACCGCCCCGGCACCCGCTTCGGACCCTCGCACGTGCGCGAGTCGTCGCGTCTGCTGCGGCCCTACAATCCCGCGCAGGACGTGTCGCCGTTCGAGGCCGCGCAGGTCGTCGATGCCGGAGACATCCCGGTCAACCCGTTCGACCTCACCGAGGCGGTGACCGAGGTCGAGCGCGCCGCGCTCGCCCTCGGCGAGCGGGTGCAGCGGATCGTCACGATCGGCGGCGATCACACTGTCGCGCTGCCGCTGCTGCGCGCCGTCGCGGCGAAGCACGGCCCCGTCGCGGTGCTGCACTTCGATGCGCACCTCGACACCTGGGACACGTACTTCGGCGCGCCGATCACCCACGGCACACCGTTCCGACGGGCGAGCGAGGAAGGGCTGATCGACCTCAGCGCGAGCTGCCACGTCGGCACGCGGGGGCCGCTGTATTCGAAGCAGGACCTCGAAGACGACGAGCGCCTCGGCTTCTCCATCGTGTCGAGCGAGTACATCGAGGAGCACGGCGTCGAGGCCGGCATCCAGCGCATCCTGCAGCGCATCGGCGACAAGCCCCTGTACGTGTCGATCGACATCGACGTGCTCGACCCCGCTCACGCACCGGGTACGGGCACGCCCGAGGCGGGTGGTCTCACCAGCCGCGAGCTGCTGCGGATCCTGCGGGCCCTCGGCGAGCGGAACATCGTCGGTGCCGACGTCGTCGAGGTGTCTCCGGCCTACGACCACGCGCAGATCACCGGGATCGCGGCGAGCCATGTGGTCTACGAGCTCGTGTCGCTGCTGGCCGCCAGGATCGCCCGCGACTGACCCGCTACGACGCCGCGAGCATCTCGGCGAAGAGCTCTTCGGCGTCGCGCTCGACCCGACGGCGCGTGAACCACTCGCAGATGTTGACGCAGTCGCGGTGCAGCAGATCCAGGCCCTGCGGGTTGGCGACGATGTCGACGATCTGCGGCAGGTCGATGACGCGCACCCGCCCTTCGTGCACGAGCAGGTTGTACGCCGACAGGTCGCCGTGGGCGAAGCCGGCGGACGCGAAGACGCGCATGAGATCGACGATCTGGTCGTAGAGGCCGCCGAGCTGGGCGCCGTCGGCGCGCACCTGGGCGAGCCGGGGCGCGGCGGTTCCGTCGGCATGCCCGATGAACTCCATCAGGACCTCGCTACCGCTCACCTGCACGGGGTAGGGCACCGGCGCACCGAGCTCCCACATACGGCACAGAGCCTGGAACTCCGCGAAGGACCACTGCGCGGCCGCGACCGCCCGACCGTGCTCCGACTTCCTGGCGAGGGCGCGCGCGTCGCGGGTGTTCCGGGTGGTGCGCCCCTCGGTGTAGACGCCGGAGCGGTGGAAGCTGCTGTGGTCGCTGTCCCGGTACCGCTTCGCGGCGAGCAGCGTGCGCTGCGCGGGGTCGTCCGGCACCGCCCTCTCGAGCAGGAAGACGTCGGCCTCCTTGCCGGTCTTGAGGATGCCGAGTTCGGTGTCGAGCGCACCGGCACTGGTGACCACCCAGGCCGGCCAGGGCAGCGGACCGCGTTCCGACGGGGTGACGGCGGGCCAGGTCGACCAGCGCTGCGCATCGCCGGGCTCGACGTCGGCGAAAGCGGGGATCACGTCGAAAGGCGACGCATCGAAGAGGCGGACGGGCGGGGATGCTTCAGACGAAGCGAAGAGATCAGACACGGTGGGGCTCCGGAGGACGGAGGCCACGCGCGGATCAGGAGCGGGCGGCCTCGAGAGGAAGGATGTCGGCGAGGTTCGCGACAGAGACGGTGTTCATGTCGTCAGCTCCTCTCGCTCGGCCTTCCGGGAGAACCCCGGTGCGTCGTCGAGCCTAGGGCGTCGGTCGGATGCTGTCCAGACCCGGTTCCGCCGTCTCACCGCGCAGTCCGGACGAATGGTCGGATGCCGTGGACGCCCCGTCGGGCGGGTGCAGCCCCGCCGCGGAAGGCTGGAACCATGACGACGACCGCTCCCATACCCGTGACGACCGCCCGCCCGCACAGCATCCGCTACGGCGGGCTCATCGTGCTGATGCTGATGGGCTTCCTGCTCGTCACGGCGGAGTTCCTGCCCAACGGCGTGCTCACCGAGATGGCCGACGCGCTCGGCGTGACGCCGGGCCAGGCGGGACAGACCGTCACGGTGACCGCGCTCGTCGGCCTCGTCGTCGCGCCGACGGTCGGCCTGATCTTCCCGCGGCTCGATCGTCGATCGCTGCTCATCTGGATGGCGCTCGCCGCCGCCGCGTCGAACCTCATCGTCGCGATCGCGCCGAACCTCCTCATCGTGCTGCTCGCGAGGTTCCTCCTCGGGGCGGCGATCAGCGCGTTCTGGGCGATGTCGATCACGGTCGCCGCGCGCCTCGCAGGGCCCGAGCACCTCGGACGCGGTGTCATGTTCACCTCGGCCGGGGTCTCGCTCGCGACGGTCGCGGGCGTGCCCCTCGGCGTCATGCTCAGCGAGGTCGTGAACTGGCAGAGCGTGTTCGCGATCGCCGGGGTGCTCATGGTGCTGCTCGCAGTGGCGCTGCGCTTCCTGCTGCCGTCGGTGCCGGCGGAGCAGGCGTCCAGCATCCGCCTCCTCGTCGACACTCTGCGCAGACCGGGCATCGCACTCGGCATGGTCGGACACGTGCTCGTCGTGCTCGGGCACTTCCTCGCGTACACGTACGTGCGGCTCGCGCTCGAGCGCATCCCCGAGGTGGAGCCATCGACGATCATCCTGCTGCTGGCGCTGTTCGGCGTCGGAGGGCTCGCCGGCAACCTCGGCATCGGATTCGTCATCGACCGGACCTTCGCGTTCTTCGCGGTGGTCGCGCCGCTCGTGATCGCCGCGTCCGTGCTCGCGATGATCCTCCTGTCGGGCTCGGTGCTCGGCATCGGAATCGTCGTGCTCGTCTGGGGCTTCTTCTTCTCGTCGTGGCTGCTCGTGATCAACACGTGGGTCGGTCACCGCACTCCCGACCGTCTCGAAGCGGGAGGAAGCCTCGTCGTGGTGGGCTTCCAGGGCGCGATCACCCTCGCGGCCGGGCTCGGCGGCCTGCTCGTCGACACGCTCGACGTCGAGCTCGTATACGCCCTCGGGGCTGTGATGCTCGTGCTCGGCGCGGTGCTGTTCGGCGCCTCGAACCGCCGGAGCACACGGGCCGTCTGACCCGAGGCCGGTCGCCGGACCCGAGGCCTGTCGCCGGTCTCCCGGAGCACAACTTCGGATGCGGCATCCGACACGCCGTCGCACGATCACCGTGCGCGGCGTGTCGTGTCACACGCTCCGAAGCCGTGCTCGCGGCGAAGCGGCGAACGGGGCGGGCGCGGCGAGCAGGGCGGGCGAAGCGGCCGGGACGGAAGGCGTGGCTCAGGCGGGGACGGCGGTGAGTCGGGATGCGCGCCAGGCCGACGGCGTCATCCCGGTGCGTCGGCGGAAGGCCCGGCTGAAGCCCTCGTCCGAGGCGTACCCCAGCTCGCGCGAGGTCTCGGACACGGAACGGCCCGCGCTCAGCATCCGCTTCGCCGCGTCGATGCGCACCTCGGTGACGTAGTCGGCGGGGGAGCGGCCGATGGCGGCGCGGAAGCGCTCGGCGAACACCGAGCGCGACATGGCGCCGATGCCGGCGAGCCGCTCGACCGTCCATTCGCGGCCGGGCTCGTCGTGGATCGCCTCGACGACGCGGTCGAGGAACGGGTCGTTCGACACCGAGGGCCAGCCGTCGGGCGCGCATCCGTTCGCGGCCCACGCGCGGATGACCGACAGCAGCACCGTCTTCGCCATCATGCGGCAGATGACCAGATCGCCCTGGCGCACCGGCCACGACGGCGGATCCGTCGGGCCCATGCTGCCGGCGAGAGCGGCGGCAGCCGGCTCGAGCGCGTCGAAGGCCATCACCGTGATGGGGTCGGGCAGCATGGCGGCGAGCAGAGAGGCGCTGTCCGAGAACTCGAGGTCGACCACGACCAGCTCGGTGTCGCGATCGGCCTCGAGGGCGAAGGACGTGCGTCCGAGCGTGAGGAACGCATCGCCCGTCACGAGGGTCGACCGCGGCGGGTGCTCGTCGACGGCGACGGTCTGCGATGCCCGGTCGACGTCGAGACGGCATCCGGTCCGGAGGGGCGGATTCCCGTGCACGGCGCCGCGCGCGATGTACACGAGCGCCGCAGAGCCGGCGCTCAGGGGGAGCAGGCCGCCGGTCGCCAGGGTGGCGCGGCGGGCGACCCCGACCCGCAGGTCGACGGTGTCGAGCACGGTCGAGAGGGCTGCGGAGTCGACGGTCACCATGCCTTCGGCAACGCCTGCGGATGCCGGGCTATTCCTCTCCGGGAGGGCATAGGTCGCGTGGATACGCTGGGCGGACACCCACCCGAGGAGTCCCGTGTTCCGCACACCCGACCGTCTGTTCCGTGTTCTCGCGATCGCGGAGGCGATCACGTGGACGATCCTCTTCTCGGCGATCATCGCCCGCGCCGCGGGGGCGCCCGGCGTCGTCGTGACGATCGGCGGCGGCATCCACGGTTTCGTGTTCCTCGCCTACGGCGCCACGGCGGTGCTCGTCGCGCTGAATCAGCGCTGGGGTCTGGGCGTCGCCCTCCTCGCGATCGCGAGCGCCGTGATCCCGTACGCCACCGTCCCCACCGAGATCTGGCTGCACCGCACCGGGCGGCTCGCAGGGCGCTGGCGCCTGGAGCAGACGGACGATCCGAGGGACTCCCGCTGGTTCGACCGGCTGATGCGCTGGTTCCTGCAGCGTCCGTGGATCCTCGCGATCCTGCTGGTCGTGGCGATCGTCGGGCTGTACGTGATCCTGCTGCTCGCCGGTCCTCCCGGCGGCAAGTGAGCGCAGTCGATGACCCTCAGTCGATGACGACCGCGTTCTTGTCGACGACCTCGGCCATGACGGCGGCCACGTCGCCCCCCGTGCAGTCCACGATCACGTAGAGGCCGACGCCCGTGGCGGTGAAGGCGCGGGTCGCCATCATCCACTGCCGCGCGCCTGCATCGCCGACGAGCTGACGGCTCTCGACGTCGGTGTTGCCGCCGACCTGGTAGCTGAATGCCGCGGTGGTCACCGCGGCGGAGATCGCGGACGCATCCGCCTCGCCGAGGATGACCGCGAGCATCGCATCGGAGCTCGCGCTGTCATCGCCCGGCACCGTCGGGACGTCGGGGATGAGTCCCTGCCAGAACTCGGCGGTGCACAGGCCGTCGGCCGTGCCGTAGGTCCACCCGCCGTTGCCGTCGTCCGGCGCCACGGTGGTCCAGCCGTCATCGGCGATGAGGCCGTCTCCCCACTGGACGTAGGCGGTCGCGGGGAGGTCGTTCCCGTCGGCGAAGGTCATGGTGGGCGGCAGGTCGCCGGTCGGCTCCTCCGTCGTGTCGTCGCTCGGCGACGCGGACGGAGTCGGCGCAGGGCCGTCTCCGGTCGACCCGGCGTCGGGAATCTGGGCGTACAGGCACCCGCTCAACGGCAGCACGACGACGGCGACCGCGGCGACGGCGGTGAGACGGAGCAGACGGGAGGCCGGCGAGATGCGCGTCATGCCGGTCAGCCTAGTGCGCGGCGCGGCTCAGCAGGTCTCGATCGGCGGGCCCGATCGGCGGGCCCCAGGCGGCTCTCAGGCGGCGGGCTCGGGCACGGCGAAGGGGCTCAGCGCCACGACGTCGCCGATCACCACCACGGCGGGGGAGCGCACCTGCCTCGCTGCCGCCAGCGCCACGATCGTCGCGAGGGTGCCGACCGTCACGCGCTGCCCGTCGCCGAAGCCGTCTTCGATGATCGCCACGGGGCAGTCGGCGCCGCGTCCGCCGCTCGCCAGCACATGCGCCGAATGCCCCAGTGTGTTCACGCCCATGAGGAGGACGACGGTGTGGTCGCGACCGCCGGGCAGCGTCTGGATCTGGTCGTGGGCGCTGACGACGGTGAAGGTCTCGGCGACGCCGCGCTGGGTCAGGGGGATGCCGGCGAGAGCCGGCACGGCCACAGCGCTCGTGACCCCGGAGACCACCTCGACCCGGATGCCGGCCGCTTCGCAGAACAGCTGCTCCTCGCGTCCGCGCCCGAAGACGAACGGGTCGCCGCCCTTGAGGCGCACGACCCGCCTGCCCGCACGGGCATGGGTGACCAGCAGCTCGTCGATGGCGTCCTGGGTGACGGGGTGGTGGCCCGGGAGCTTGCCGACGTCGATGACCTCGGCGGCGAGCTCGTGCCCCTCCGCCGCGAGCTGGGCGAGCACCGCGCGGGCCCCGAGCCGGTCGGCGACGATCACCTCCGCCTCCTGCAGCGCGCGCAGCCCGCGCAGCGTGAGCAGGCCCGCGTCGCCGGGCCCCGCGCCGACGAGGGTGACGGCGCCGTCGGTCATGCGGGCTGGGCCTCAGCGCGAGCACCAGCGCGAGCGTCGGCGCGAGCACCGGAACGAGCACCGCCGCCGAGCAGGGCCTCCGCGTCTTCGTATCGCCCGACGATGAGGTCGACGAGCGCGGGCGGCACGCTCCCGCCGTCGAGCAGCGGCGGGGTGATCGCGCGGCCCGCTGCCTGACGGGCGGCCAGGTCGAAGAAGTAGCCGTGCGCCAGCAGATAGGTGGAGACGACGGCGTCGGGGCGCGCAGCGAGTGCGGCGGGCAGGTCGGGCTGCCGGGCGGCGAGGTACGCGAGCTCGACGGGGCGCTCGAGGCGATCGGCGAGCAGCGCGGCCATCGTCTCGGCGTCGGTGAGCGAAGCGGGGTCGCGCGAGCCGGCGACCGCGAGGATCACCGGAGCGTCGGCCGCCGGCGGCTGCGGCGAGGCGGATGTCGTCGCGGGTGCTGCCTGGAGCCTCTCGGCGAGGACGGCCGCGAGGAGCGCATCCGGTCCGAGGGGCGCGGCGACGACGGCATCCGCCTTCCCCGCGGCCGTGCCGTGCAGGTCGTGGTGCACGTGGAAGCCCCGCGACAGCAGCAGGGGGACGATCACGAGAGGGCCGTCGATCGTGGGGACGACGTCAGCGGCGTCGGGCTGCTGCACGTCGACGAACGCGCTGCGCACCTCGACGTCCGGCAGCGTGGCGGCGACCGCGTCGACGAGGTCGGCGATCGCGCGCGCCCCTGCGGCGTAGGACGTGCCGTGCGAGACGGCGAGCAGTGTGGGGCGGGTCATGCGGCGACTGTAGAAGGACTGTGTGTCCTGAGTGTTTCGAATTCGTGTCGCAACGCTGAGCGGATGTCGGACCGGAGTCGTCGCGAACCGGCATCCGACACCGACTTGAGCCGCGGCGTATCAACTTTGTTTGACAGTCGCGAGTCATCGGCGTACAGTTGAGCCATCGCGACTCAGCTTTCTGCAGTCGCCGCAGATTTCCCCGATCAACCGCAACTTCAGGAAAAAGGAGAATCACATGGCACGTGCTGTTGGAATCGACCTCGGTACGACGAACTCCGTCGTCAGCGTCCTCGAGGGTGGCGAGCCGAAGGTCATCGCCAACGCCGAGGGCTTCCGCACGACCCCCTCGGTGGTCGCCTTCACGAAGGACGGCGAGGTGCTCGTCGGCGAGACCGCGAAGCGCCAGGCCGTCACGAACGTCGACCGCACCATCGCGTCGGTCAAGCGCCACGTCGGCACCGACTGGTCGTTCGACGTCGACGGCAAGAAGTGGACGCCGCAGGAGATCTCCGCGCGCATCCTCCAGAAGCTCAAGCGCGACGCCGAGTCCTACCTGGGTGACACCGTGACGGACGCCGTCATCACCGTTCCCGCGTACTTCAACGACGCCGAGCGTCAGGCCACCAAGGAGGCCGGCGAGATCTCGGGCCTCAACGTCCTGCGCATCATCAACGAGCCCACCGCGGCCGCCCTGGCCTACGGCCTCGACAAGGGCAAGGAGGACGAGCTCATCCTCGTCTTCGACCTCGGTGGCGGAACCTTCGACGTCTCCCTCCTCGAGGTGGGCAAGGACGACGACTTCTCCACGATCCAGGTCCGTGCGACCGCGGGTGACAACCGCCTCGGCGGTGACGACTGGGACCAGCGCCTCGTCGACTACCTGATCAAGCAGTTCAAGGAGACCACCGGCGTCGACGTCTCGGGTGACAAGATCGCCCTCCAGCGCCTCAAGGAGGCCGCGGAGCAGGCGAAGAAGGAGCTCTCCTCCTCGACCTCGACCAGCATCAACCTCCCGTACCTGTCGCTGACGGAGTCCGGCCCGGTGTCGCTGAGCGAGACGATCACCCGCGCGAAGTTCGAGGACCTCACGAAGGACCTCCTCGACCGAACCAAGAAGCCGTTCGAGGATGTCATCCGCGAAGCCGGCATCAAGGTCGCCGACATCGACCACATCGTGCTCGTCGGTGGATCGACGCGTATGCCCGCCGTCGCCGAGCTCGTCAAGCGCGAGACCGGCAAGGAGGCCAACAAGGGCGTCAACCCCGATGAGGTCGTCGCCGTCGGTGCGGCCCTCCAGGCCGGTGTCCTCAAGGGCGAGCGCAAGGACGTCCTGCTCATCGACGTCACGCCCCTCAGCCTCGGCATCGAGACCAAGGGCGGCATGATGACCAAGCTCATCGAGCGCAACACGGCCATCCCGACCAAGCGCAGCGAGACCTTCACCACGGCAGACGACAACCAGCCGTCCGTCGCGATCCAGGTCTTCCAGGGCGAGCGCGACTTCACTCGCGACAACAAGCCGCTCGGCACCTTCGAGCTGACCGGAATCGCCCCGGCCCCCCGCGGCATCCCGCAGATCGAGGTCACGTTCGACATCGACGCGAACGGCATCGTGCACGTGTCCGCCAAGGACAAGGGCACCGGCACCGAGAAGTCGATCGTCATCTCCGGCGGCTCGTCGCTGTCGAAGGAGGACATCGAGCGCATGGTGCGCGAGGCCGAGGAGCACGCGGCCGAGGACAAGGCGCGTCGCGAGGCCGCCGAGGTCCGCAACCAGGCCGAGACCCTCGCCTACTCGATCGAGAAGCTGATCACCGAGAACGACGACAAGCTGCCCGAGGACGTGAAGACCGAGGTCAAGGCCGACGTCGACGCTCTGAAGACGGCTCTGGCCGGCGATGACGACGAGGCCGTGAAGACCGCGTTCGACAAGCTGAACCAGTCGCAGTCCAAGATCGGCGAGGCCATCTACGCCTCGTCGCAGGCGGACGCCGGTGCCGGCGCTGCTCCCGAGGGTGAGACCCCGACCGGTGACGCCTCCTCCGACGAGGACGTCATCGACGCCGAGGTCGTCGACGACGAGGACGAGAAGAAGTAATCATGACGGACAAGAACTTCGAAGGCCAGAACTCTGAGCCCGACGAGGTTCGCAGCGAGGGGTCGGATGCTCAGGCATCCGGCCCCGCGCCGCAGAACCCGGACTCCCGCGAGGCGCAGGCCGCCGAGGGGTCGGACGAGACTCCGGTCGACGCCGCACCCGACGACCTCACGGTCGACGACATCCTCGGCGCGACTCAGACCGGAGAGGCAGCGGCAGAGGATGCCGTCCTCGCCGACCTCGAGTCGACCCTGCTGAACGACCTCAAGCGACTGCAGGCCGAGTACGCGAACTACCGCCGCCGCACCGAGGAGCAGCGCCAGGTCGAGATCGAGCGCGCGAAGGGCGAGGCCGCCAAGGGCCTCATCCCCGTGCTCGACGATCTCGACCGCGCCGCTCAGCACGGTGATCTCGTCGAGGGCACCCCCTTCGCCGTGATCGCCGACAAGGTGCGGGTCGTCGTCGAGCGCCTCGGAGTCGTCTCGTACGGCGAGAAGGGCGAGGAGTTCGACCCTCAGCGTCACGAGGCCATCTTCCAGCAGCCCACTCCGGGCACCTCGAAGACCACGGTGCTCGAGGTCGTCGAGGTGGGCTACCGCCTCGGTGACGTCGAGCTGCGTCCCGCGAAGGTCGTCGTCGCTGTACCTGCCGAGTAGGTGATCGATGGCTAGCCAGGACTGGTTCGACAAGGACTTCTACAAGACCCTCGGGGTCTCGAAGGACGTCACCGACGCCGATCTCAAGAAGACGTACCGCAAGCTGGCCCGCAAGTACCACCCCGACTCCAATCAGGGTGACGAGAAGGCCGAGGCCAAGTTCAAGGAGATCAGCGAGGCCTACTCGGTGCTCTCCGACGCCGAACAGCGCAAGGAGTACGACGAGATCCGCGCCATGGGCTCGGGCGCTCGCTTCACGGCGAACGGCTCGGGCGCGGGCTTCGAGGACGTGTTCAGCCGGTTCGGTCAGCAGGGCCGCGGGCAGCAGCAGTCCGCCGACTTCGAGGACATCTTCGCGATGTTCAACCAGGGTCAGGGCGGCTCGTTCGGCTCCGGCCGTTTCGGCCAGCCGTCCGGCGGGTTCCGGGGCTTCGGCGGTCCGCAGAAGGGCGCCGACGTCACGGCTCGCACGACCCTCGACTTCGCCACCGCGGTGCAGGGCGAGACGATCACCCTGCAGGGTGAGGACGGCAAGCCGTTCAAGGTGAAGATCCCGGCGGGCGTCGCCGACGGTCAGAAGATCCGGCTTCGCGGTCGCGGTCGGCCGTCCCCCGACGGGGGCGACAGCGGCGACATCGTGGTGCAGATCGCGGTGCGCCCGCATCCGGTCTTCACCCGTGAGGGGCTGAACCTGCGCGTGGTCGTGCCGGTGACGTTCACCGAGGCGGCCCTGGGGGCGACCATCGAGGTCCCCACCCTGGGCGGCGACACGGTGAAGCTGAGGGTCGCTCCGGGAACCCCGTCCGGGCGCGTGCTGCGGGTCAAGGGGCGCGGCGTCACGACGGCCAAGGGAACCGGCGATCTGCTCGCCGAGCTCCAGGTCGCGGTGCCGTCGCATCTCGACGACGAGGCGCGCGAGGCACTGGAGAAGTTCCAGGCGCTCGAGCCCTCGGAGAACCCGCGCGCCGACCTCATGGCCAAGGCGCGCCGATGATGAGCACCGTGATGGCGGACGCGAGCACCGGAGAGGAGGCATTCCATGGCTGACCAGCGCATGGATGCCGACACCCCGGTGTTCGCGATCGCCGTCGCGGCACGTCTCGCCGGCATGCATCCCCAGACTCTCCGGCAGTACGACCGCATCGGTCTCGTCGTTCCGGGCCGCACGTCCGGCGGCTCCCGGCGCTACTCGTCGCGGAACATCGAGCAGCTCCGCGAGGTCGCCCAGCTCTCGTCGGAGGGCATGAGCCTGCCCGCGATCGCTCGTCTCCTCGACCTCGAGGACGAGAATCGGATGCTGCGGCGCCGCGTCGCCGAACTCGATGCCGCGCTGCGTGCGGAGCGGGAGAACCGTCCGGGCGTCCGCGTCTTCGCCGCAGGGTCTTCCGGCGTCGTGCCGATGCCGGGGGGCCGCCGCATCCGCCGATCCACCGATCTCGTCCTCTGGCATCCGGGCAGCGGCCGAGACTGACGTCGCGGCGGCATCGCCCACCCGCGCGCGGTATCGTTGCGACACGATGAGGATGACGCGTCGCACTCTGCTGATCGGCGCCGGCGCCGGCGTCCTGGGAGTGCTGCTGGCCTCCTGCACGCCCGAGCCGGTGCCCACTCCCACGCCCGATCGGTCGCCGACCCCGCAGCCGACGGGCGACGCGATCACGCCGGCCGCCTTCGCGCGGAGCTCGTGGACGACCGATCCGTTCGCGCTCGGTGCCGCGAGCTTCACTCCCGCGGGCACGCAGGCCAGCGCGCGCGAAGCCCTGGCTGAACCGATCGAGGAGCGTCTGTTCTTCGCCGGCGAGGCCACCGACACCGACGCGCCGGGCACACTGGCCGGCGCCCTGCGATCGGGTGAGCGAGCGGCTGCCGACGTGCTTCGCGTCGCTCGCGACGGCGAGCGCGTCGCCGTGGTCGGCGCGGGACTCGCCGGGGCCGCCGCCGCGGCACGCCTCACCGCCGCCGGCGCCGTCGTCACCGTCTTCGAGGCGCGGGATCGCATCGGCGGCCGCGTGCATTCGGTCGCAGACGAGGCCGACTGGCCCTTCCCCGCGCAGATGGGCGGCTGGCTGCTCGGCGCACCCGACGACGACCTCCTCGAGACGCTCGACGCCCTCGATGTGCGCGCGGTCGCCCTCAGCGGGGCCGAGTGGCGCTCTGCCGAGGGCGACGTCTCCGCAGCATCCGTCGACCCGGTGCTCTCGGCGATCGACGCGGCTCAGCAGCTCCCCGCCGACGAATCGATCGAGGAGGCGCTGACCCTGGCAGGACTCGATCCGGCGGACCCGGCGCTCGCTGCGCTGCTGGCCTCTCTCGCGGCGTCCAGCGGCGCGGACGCGTCCGCGGCCTCCGCCTGGTTCCCGCCGGCTTTCCCGCCGGAGGAGCGGACGGCTCCACTCGGCGATCTGCGCCCGATCCTCGACGGCCTTCTCGACGGCGTGAAGGTGAGCCTGTCGTCGCCGGTCGGAAGAGTCGCCTACGACGACGAGGGCGTGAGCCTCGGCATCGCGACGGGGGAATCGCTCTCCTTCGACCGCGTCGTCGTCACGGTGCCGCTCGGCGTGCTCAAGTCCGACGGCCTCCAGTTCGCCCCCGCCCTGCCCTTCGGGCATCGGGGTGCGATCGCCGACCTCGGCATGGGAGCGATCGAGACGGTGTGGCTGCGCTTCGACGAACCGCTCAGGTCGACACCGGCGGGTCAGCCCGAAGAGGGCACGGGCGCGGATGCCGAGACCGACCCCTCCGCGGCGCCCGCCGTCTGGCACGTGGTGGGCGGCGACGCGCTGATCCGCACCTGGTTCGACCTCGCGCCGAGCACGGGTGAGAACATCGTCGTCGGCATCGTGGGCGGCGAGGCGGCCGCCGCGTTCGCCGAGCTCGACGACCGGCAGGCGCGCGAGGCCGCGATCGCCGCGCTCGCGCCGTTCATCGACGCGTCGCCGGACTGAGCCGAGGTCACGGCTCGCCTCGCGTTCGCGGCTCGCGTCGCGTTCACGCGGTCGGGCGCTCGCGACGGTGCCGCTGAACCCTGCTGCCGAACACGATCACCGTCGCGACCAGGGCGAAGATCGCGAGCGCGACCCCGCTCGTGAGGAAGAACTCCGGCGGGCCGGACACCTGCCTCGGGTCGAGGAAGTAGTACGGATACCAGCCGACGGCCGGTCCGCGCCAGAGAGTCACCCCGCCCCAGGCGAGGGGGAACGCGAGCGCGGACGGCACGACCCACCACGGCACGGCTCGGTGCCCGGGGGTCAGAATCCAGGCGACGGCCGTGCACACCGGCAGGTAGAAATGGAGCACCAGATCGGACCACGGGACATCCACGCGGATGCCACGCAGGCCCGCCTGCCAGACGATCAGCGCGAACGCGAGCCCGGCGGTGATCGTCCAGGTGAGCACCAGGGCCAGAGCGACGCTGAACCAGCGCGGATCGGTGGCGCGGGTCACAGCGAGCACGGCCCCGACGAGCAGCACGACCACCAGAGCGCAGTTCGACTGGACGGTGAGGTAGGCGAAGAAGTTCTCGCCCGCGATCGTCTGCGAGCTCAGGCCCCAGAACAGGCGGTGCACGAGGGCGACGGCGCACACGCTCGCCGCGGCCAGGCGCAGCGCGCCGAAGACCGCTCGCGCCCTCACCGTCGACTCCACCTCTTCCCGGCCCACACGGACCACCGAGCCCTGCGAATCGGGCCATCCGGCGAGTCTACGGAAGGCCCTTCGCGTCGGCGCGCCGCACCTCCGAATCACAACCGCCGGGGAGAAGCAAGCCCCAACCGCTTTCGGGAGAAGCGCTTCTACATTCACGACATGTCGTCCTCCTCCGCGGCACGCGATCGTGAGCGCAGCCTCGAGCGCGCTCGTCGGGGCAAGGTCTCCTACAACCGCCGCGAAGCGATCGCGGGCTATCTCTTCATCTCCCCCTGGATCATCGGGTTCCTGGTCTTCACGGCCGGCGCGATGATCTACAGCCTGGTCATCTCGTTCTCCTCGTACAACCTCGCGACGGGCGCGGCCAAGCCGGTCGGGCTCGCGAACTACGAGAACCTGTTCGAGGACCCGAGGGTCGCCACCTCGCTCGCGAACACGCTGTTCTACGTCGTGATGGCTGTGCCGCTCGAGATCATCGTCGCTCTCACCCTGGCGATGCTGCTCGCCAAGGTCGGACGCGGTGCCGGAGTCTTCCGCACCCTGTACTACCTGCCGAAGATGACACCGGCCGTCGCGACCGCGGCCATGTTCTTCCTCCTCCTCAACGGCAACACCGGCGCCGTCAACCAGTTCCTGCGCCTGTTCGGGATCGAGGGGCCGCAGTGGCTGGTCGACCCGGCCTGGGTCAAGCCGAGCATCGTGCTGATGACCCTGTGGGCCGTCGCGGGAACGATGGTGATCTTCCTCGCCGCTCTCAAGAACGTGCCCGTCGAGCTGTACGAGGTGGCGTCGCTCGACGGTGCGGGTCCGGTGCGTCGGTTCCGCAACATCACGCTGCCGATGATCTCCGGCGCGATGTTCTTCAACGTCATCGTCCTGTCGATCGCGGCGTTCCAGATCTTCGACCAGGCATACATCCTGTTCTGGCGCGACCAGAGCAACTCGTCGCCCGAGGCGTCGCTGTTCTACGCGATCTATCTCTTCCAGCAGGCCTTCCGGCAGTTCGACTTCGGCTTCGCCGCGGCCATGGCCTGGCTGCTGTTCGTCATCATCATGATCATCACGGTCATCCAGGTGAAGTTCGGCAATCGATTCGTCTACTACGAGGCGGACAACCGATGAGCACCTCCTACCGCCCGCTTCCCGCGGTGCCCGATCGCAACGGCGACGAGAACCGCGAGCCCGACATCGAGACGGCCCTCGTGACGGTGCCGCATCGCAGCCGCGGCACGTCCCGTCGTCGTCGCGGGGCCTACAAGGGCAGCCTCGTCGGCCGCATCCTCCGCACGATCGCCCTGGTGGCCTTCGCGCTGCTGTTCCTCTACCCGTTCGTCTGGCTGCTCGCGGCGAGCCTGAAGCCCCGGGGCGAGGTCTTCGACAACTCGCTGATCCCGAAGACCTTCATGCCCGAGAACTACATCGAGGTCTGGAATCAGCTGCCGCTGCTGAGCTGGGTGTGGAACAGCGTCGCCATCGCGTTCCTCGCCGCCGCCGCCGTCGCGATCTCGAGCTCCGTCGTCGCCTTCGGCTTCGCGTACTTCCGTTTCCCCGGCCGCAACATGCTCTTCGGGCTCGTCCTCGCGACGATGATGCTGCCCGGTGCGGTCACGATGATCCCCATCTACCTGATCTGGAAGGAGACGGGGATGCTCGGCACGTGGGTGCCGCTGTGGGGGATGAACCTCTTCGGCTCCGCGTTCTACATCTTCCTGCAGCGCCAGTTCTACCTCGGCCTCCCGCGCGACCTCTTCGAGGCCGCTCGCCTCGACGGCGCGAGCTACTGGGGACTCTTCTGGCGCATCGCGATGCCGTTGTCGATCCCGTCCTTCGTCATCGTGTTCCTGTTCGAGTTCCAGGCGAGCTGGAACAACCTGCAGTCGGCGCTGATCTACCTCAACGCCGGTTCGCCCGAGGACTTCACCGCCCCGCTCGGCATCGCCTACGCGATGACGAAGTACAGCCCGACCGCCGGCGGGCACGGCGACTACCAGTACGTCATGGTCGCATCCCTGATCGTGACGCTGCCGATGCTGCTCCTCTTCGCCTTCGGGCAGAGGTACTTCATCGAGGGCGTCGCGACCCAGGGACGCAAGGGATGAACGGCGCCCCCGCGCCGCAGAAGAGAGGAAATCACATGCGCAGGACACTCGCAGCAGCGGCGCTGGTCACCGCGTCCGTCGTGGTGCTGGCCGGATGCGGATCAGGCGGCGATGAACCCGCCGCCGACGCCGACTTCACGACCGAGCCGGAGGGCGCCGTATCGGCGTGGGGATTCGAGAACGCGGATGACGTCGGTCAGGCCCGGATCGACTATGCGGCGGAGCAGCTGAGCGGCGTCGAGGTGGATCTCGACGCGACGGCGTTCGACGCCCAGAAGTTCACGACGCGCATCGCCAGCGGCGACGTGCCGGACGTCGTCCAGATGGACAGGCGCTACGTGACCACGTATGCCGCACAGGGGCTCATCATGCCGCTCGACCAGTGCTTCGAGGCGCAGGACGTGTCGCCCCGCGATCACTGGTACCCCGCCGTCGTCGACGACGTCACGTACGACGACGCCGTCTGGGCGGTGCCGCAGTTCTACCAGCCGCCGGCCATCCTGCTGAACAAGGCGGTGCTCGACGAGGCGGGGGTCACGGCCGAGCAGATCGATCCGTCGCAGCCCGACGTGCTGCTCGAGGCGATCGGCAAGATGTACCAGGAGTCGAACGGCGTCCCCACGCGGCTCGGGTTCGACCCCGTCGCCACGGGCCAGAGCGGACTGTGGATACTCGCGACCGGCGGCCAGCTCAACGACGAGGAGGGGGCGCCGACCCTCGACGATCCCTCCAACGTCGCCGGCATCGAGCTGCTCAAGGAGATCACCGACGCCCAGGGCGGCTTCGCGGCCGTGAAGAGCTTCACCGACTCGTTCGACGCCTTCGGCGACAACAACCAGTACGTCGCAGGGCAGGTGGGTGCGCAGGTGAACAACCAGTGGTACCCGAACGTGCTCTCGCCGTACGTCGACCAGGTCGAGCTCGCGGCGGTGCCCTTCCGCAACTCCGACGGCGAGCCGTTCACGGTGGCGTCGGGCACGGCGTTCGTGGTCCCGGCGGGCGCGGCGAATCCCGCCGCGGCCTGTGCCTGGATGATCGCGCTCACCTCCGACGACGCGTGGATGGCGGCCGGCGAGGCGCGTGCGGAGACACGGGAGGCCGACGGCGGCATCAACACCGGGCTGTTCACCGGGTCGCCCCAGCCCGACCAGGCGATCCGCGACCAGTGGGTCGTCGAGAGCGGCAATGCGGGCTTCGACCAGGTCATCGCGACCTACTATGACGTCGTCGCCGACGGGGAGTCGTTCGGATCCTCTCCCGCAGGTCAGGAGATCCAGGACGAGCTCAACAACGCCGTCACCGCCGCTCTGCTCGGCGACAAGTCGGCGGAAGATGCCCTGGCGGACGCCCAGCAGGCCGCGATGCGGGCCTACGAGAAGGCGACCGCGGGCTGATCGCCCGGCCCGGCGCGCCACCGCCTCCGGCGCGCCGGGCCGGCATCCGGCCTTCCCCTAGGTGCACGGCGGCCCTTCCGCAACCCGGATGACGCGGTCGCCGCGCCGGGGCAGGATGGAGTCATGGCCGTCAATCCCTACGACTCCCGCCCGTGGCTCGACTCCTATGCAGACGGGGTGCCGGCGGAGATAGAGACGCCGACGCAGACGCTGCCGGAGATGCTCTCCGCCAGCGTCGCGACGTACGGTCGCAGGCCCGCGCTCGAGTTCTTCGGCGCCGTCACGACCTACCGCGAGCTGGGCGCGCTCATCGCGCGCGCCGCGGAGGGGCTCCGTCGCCTGGGCGTCGGCAAGGGCGACCGTGTCGCGCTGGTGCTGCCCAACTGCCCTCAGCACGTCGTGGCGTTCTACGCCGCGCTGCGACTCGGTGCCATCGTCGTCGAGCACAACCCGCTCTACACGGCCAGAGAGCTGCGGCATCAGTTCGAGGACCACGAGGCCAAGGTCGCGATCGTGTGGGACAAGACCGTCGACACGATCGCGGACTTCCCGTCGGATCTCAGGGTCGAGCACATCGTGAGCGTCGACATCACGGCCGCGATGCCGCTGTCGACGCGGCTGCTGCTCAGGATGCCGGTACCGAAGGCGCGCGCGTCGAGGGCGAAGCTGACCGGGGCCCCGGCGGCGCGACGCGCGATCCCGTGGAAGAAGCTCGTCGACCACCGTCCGCTCTCGCGGCGGGTCGAGGGGCCCGAGCTCGGCGACACGGCGCTGCTGCAGTACACCAGTGGGACCACGGGCGACCCCAAGGGCGCGATCCTCACGCACGCCAACCTGCGCGCGAATGCGATGCAGGGTCGGGCGTGGGTACCGGGGCTCATCGACGGCGAGGAGACGTTCTACGGTGTGCTGCCGCTGTTCCACGCCTACGGCATGACCCTGTGCCTGACCTTCGCGATGAGCATCGGCGCGAAGCTCGTGCTGTTCCCGACCTTCGACCTCGGTCTCGTCACGAAGGCCGCACGCACGAGTCCGCCGACCTTCCTCCCCGCCGTGCCGCCGATCTACGACCAGCTCGCCCGCGCGGCGTCGCGGGGGACCATCGACCTCTCGACGGTCCGCTTCGCCATCTCCGGCGCCATGAGCCTGCCGGTCGCCACCGTGCAGCGCTGGGAGGAGGCGACGGGCGGCCTCCTCGTCGAGGGGTACGGCATGACCGAGAGCTCGCCGGTCGCACTTGGGAACCCGATCGGCACGAGCAGGCGTCCCGGCACGGTCGGTGTGCCGTTCCCGAGCACGGAGATCCGCGTCGTCGACCCCGCGGACACCGATGTCGACCGGCCGATCGGGGAGCCGGGTGAGCTCCTCATCCGCGGTCCGCAGGTGTTCCAGGGGTACTGGCGTCGGCCGGGCGACACCGCCGACGTGCTGCTGAAGGACGGGTGGCTCCGCACGGGCGACATCGCCGAGGTGTCGGCCGACGGCTTCGTCACGATCGTCGACCGGCTCAAGGAGCTGATCATCACGGGCGGCTTCAACGTGTCGCCCAGTGAGGTCGAGGACGCCCTCATGGCGCATCCCGATGTCGTCGGGGCCGCAGTCGTCGGACTTCCGCGAGCGAGCGGTGGCGAGGAGGTCGCGGCCGCGGTCGTTCTCCGCGACGGGGCGACGCTCGACACGACGGCGCTGCGCGACTTCTGCAGGACGCGCCTCACGCCGTACAAGGTGCCGAAGCAGATCACCGCCGTCGACGATCTGCCCCGCTCGCTGATCGGCAAGGTGCTGCGCCGCCAGGTCAGGGACCGGATGCTCGCGGACTGACCCGGCGCGGTCTCGGTCGGACCGCAGACCTTTCGGGGCTCCTGCTTAAGCGCTATAGTCGGCGGCAGGTCGCGAGGTCGCGACCCGATTCGACAACGACGCCGAAGGAGACGATCCGTCATGAGTCAGAACGTCAGGAACCACCGATTGCGCAGGGGCATCGCCGGTCTCGGGGTGCTCGCAACCGCCGCTGCCGGCCTCTTCGCCGGAACCGCAGGGGCAGCCGCTGAGGTTGCGGATCCGGCGGATCCGAAGCTCGCCGTCTACGTCGAGGTGAACTCGAACGATTTAGCGAACGTCGCGGACTACACCCTCGCCGAATCCGGCGAGGCGGCCATCGACATGGCGATGATCTTCGCCGCCAACATCAACTACGACGGTGAGAAGGCCTACCTGCACTTCAACGAGCGGGTCACCGAGACGCTCGACGACGCGGAGACGCAGATCCGTCCGGTGCAGGCGAAGGGCACCAAGGTGCTGCTGTCGGTGCTCGGCAACCACCAGGGCGCCGGTTTCGCGAACTTCACGTCGTTCGAGCAGGCAGACGCCTTCGCGGCCCAGCTGGCCGATGCCGTGGCGACCTACGGTCTCGACGGCATCGACTTCGACGACGAGTGGACGAACTACGGCGCGAACGGCACGCCGCAGCCCAACGCCCAATCGTTCGGATGGCTCGCCACGGCGCTGCGCGATCGACTCGGGCCCGACAAGATCATCAGCCTGTACGCGATCGGTCCGAGCTACACGACCACCGATTTCACGCTGTTCGACGCGGCCGGCGTGATCGACTACGCCTGGAACCCGTACTACCCGACGTACGACGCACCCACCGTTCCCGGGCTCGAGGACCGCACGCGGCTCGGAGCGGCCGCGATCGACCTCTCGAACACGAGCGCGGCGACGGCGGCGGACTTCGCGGACCGCACCGTGGCCGACGGATACGGCGTGTACGTGGCCTACAACCTCACGGCGACCGACCAGTCGGACTACCTGTCGGGGATCACGCAGGCGATGAAGGGGGAGGCGACGGAGTACCGGGCGGCGCCCCGTGACACCACGTCGCCGACCGTCACGGTGAAGGAGGGCTCGCGGTTCACCAAGGTCCGTGCGGACGGCGCGTACCAGCGCGTCAGCTTCGGGCTCTACGACGAGGGCCAGATCGACAGGCTCTACGTCAACGGGGTGCTGAAGGACCTCACCGACGACGCGTGGAGCGACCTGAACTTCGTGAAGCCCGGCGTGTTCGGCGCGGTCGTGGGCCAGAACAGGCTGCAGGTGCTCGATGTCGCAGGCAACACGACCGAGCTGTCGTTCGTCCTGTCCAAATGACGACCTCAGCCCGGCGTCATCACTCGAGATCGAAGACCTCGATCTGACGGATCGTGACCTCGGCGTCCGCTCGCACGCGGACGGCCGAGGTCACGACCCGTGACGCCAGCTCGAACGGGGTGGTGCGGTCTGCCGGGAGATCGGAGTCATAGGTGGTCGCCGCGGCGGTCCAGCATCCGTCCGCGCCGAGGACCTCCCAGCGCAGGCGCGACGAGGGCGCGCCGGCGAGCAACGTCACGGTGAGGTCGGAGACGGCGCGCGGCTCGGCGAAACGCCAGCCTGCCCATTCGTCCGATGCCAGGACGACGCCGCTCGAACCGCTCGGATCGCCGTCGTCGAACAGGCGGCCCGCGTCGACGACGGATGCTGACGCGATGACATCTCCTCCGTCGGCCGTCAGATCGCGGCGCCAGGGCGTGACATCCGCCGGAGTGTGCCGGCCCGTCTCGAGGGCGGCGGAGGGGTCGCTGCCGAAGGTCAGTACGAGCTCGGCGTCGCCGACGAGGGCGTCGATGGGCAGGTCGGCCGTGTCGAGATCGATCCCGTCGAGCCGCGCGCTTCGCAGGACGTGCGCTCCCGGCTCGCTGCGATGCGAGCGGATGCGCAGGGACGAACCGTCACCGCGATCGACGCGGATGTCGTCGAAGAGAGGAGAGCCGATCCGCAGCACTCCCGCGGCGAGCTCCAGCGGATAGAGCCCCAGGGCGGCCCACAGCCACCACGCGCTCATCTCACCGTTGTCCTCGTCGCCGGGGAACCCCTGACCGATGTGCGCGCCCGCGAAGAGGCGCCCGGCGAGGTCGTGCACGAGCGCGCCGGCGCGCCAGGGCCGGTCGCTGAACGCGTACATGAAGGGGATGTGGTGGGCAGGCTGATTCGAGATCGCGCACATCCCCGAGCGCAGTGCGCGGGCCTCGCGCTGCTCGTGGATGACGGTGCCGTACGCCCCGCCGAATCGCTCCTCGGCGGTCTCGGGCTCGGCGAAGAGGGCGTCGAGATGCCGACCGAAGGCGCCGAGGCCGCCATGCAGAGCGGCGAGGCCCGCTCCGTCGTGCACGGCGCCGACCGACATGCCCCAGGCGTTGGTCTCGACGTTGTCTCCGCCCCACGTGCGCGGGTCGAAGTCCGAGGCGAAGTCGCCGGCGGCGTCTCTGCCGCGCAGGAATCCGGTCTCCGCGTCGAAGAGCGCGCGGTACGACCGAGCCCGGTTGGCGAAGTACCGGGCGAAGGATCGGTAGCGGGCGGCATCCTGCGGCGAGGACGCGTCGTCCATCAGCTGCGCGGCGAACCGGCCCAGCGCGGCGTCGCTGACCGCGTTCTCGATGGTCCAGCTCATGCCCTCCGGCACATCCGATGAGATGTAGCCGGTGAAGCGCCCGCACGCGATCCCTTTGCGACCGCGCAGTGCATCGGGGCCGGGTTCGCAGGCGTTGCGCCATCCGCTCTCGAACGCCTCCGCGCGGTCGAACTCCACGCCCCACCGCGCGGCGTCGGCGAAGATCTGGTCACTCGAGGTGCCGACCATGCTGTCGACGTAGCCGGGCGCGCTCCACCTCGCCATCCAGCCTCCTCGTCGGTGCTGCTCGAGCTGGCCGTCGAGCAGCCTGCCCGTGAGCGCCGGGTCGAGCAGCGCGAGAGCCGGCCACTCGGTGCGATACGTGTCCCAGTACCCGTTGTTCACCACGAGCTCGCCGTCGACGACGGGGGCGCTGGTGACATGTTCGCCGAACGGCGCCCGCGGCGCGAAGACATCGGCGAAGCGATGCCGCGGCGCATCCGCGGTGCCGGCATTCTCCGCCGCGGTGTTCGGATAGAGATGCATCCGGTGCAGGGCCGCGGCGATCCGATTCCGATTCTCCTCGTCGGCCAGCATCCGGTAGGGCGCCTCCGACGCGTCGAGTGCCGGGATGCTCACGCGCCCGAGCACCCGATTCCAGGATGCTGCGGCATCCGCGCGCAGCTCGTCGAAGGTCGCCTCGGGCGGTGCTTGCAGCGACAGGCTCCGTCGGGCCTGCTCCACCGACAGGAACGACACCGCCACCCGCACTTCGAGCGATCCGCGCCCGGCGACGTAGCCCGCGACCCGTGCCCGTCCCTCGTCGTCGAGGGCGCCGCGGAGGCGCGCCGCGTCGTCGCCCCCGCCCCGCAGCACGATGCCCGCGAAGTAGCAGCGGGGAGCATTGCCCCAGTCCTCCGACCCCTCGGGCGTCCACCCCTCGAAGCCGCCGGCATCGGTCCAGACCAGACGTCCCTCGTCGGTGGGCTGGTCGATGACGAAGCCGACGGCCGCGTCGCCGTCGGCGCCGTGCACTCGGAAGGCGGCGGTGTGCGACGTCGCGGTCATCTCCACGCGCAGGCCACCGAGATCCGCGGCATACTCGTGCGGGCGGGCGCGCTCGGAACCCGGACGGATCCACCGTCGCCTCGCGGCGGGCTCCGATGTCGGGTGCCCCTCGAACGGCATGAACTGGAGCACCGAGCGGTCGCCGATCCACGGACTCGGCTGGTGCGAGAACTGCAGGGCCTCGAGACGTCGCCCGGGTGGATCGTCGTGGATGCCGGGACGATACGGCCAGCGGGTGTCCGCCGCATCGGTGGCCGGCGTGACGAACGTGAAGCCGTGCGGCACGGCCACCGCGGGAATCGTGTTCCCGCGAGAGAAGCGCGGCCCGGAATGGGAGCCCCGGCGTGTGTCGACGCGCTCCACGGGGGCGACATCGTCGGCGACGGGGCCCTGCTCCTCGATCACGAACTGCACGAACCCGGTGACGCGCGACGGCAGGTCCGACTCGGTGGCGAGCCTCGCGGTGCCGAGCACCACCTCGACGGTGACGGAGGTGTGCGGCGCCGACCCCGAGAGCATCGGGGCCAGCGAGACCGTATCGGCGTTCCACTGCTCGGGCATGCTCCAGCGCGCCGAGAACTGCGCGTCCGCGGTGAGGGCGAAGTCGTACCGGTCGCGCACGGCGGCGATCTCGCCGAGTCTCGTCCCGTCGCCGCCGCGAACATCGACGGTCACCGCGAGGGCCGCGTGCGGTGCGAGGGTGGCCGCGTCGCCGTCGGCGTAGAACGCCCAGTGCAGCACGGAGTGCCGCGTGATCGGGACGTCCGCGAGCTCCGGCACCTCGACGCGCTGCTCGCCGGCCGACGGATCGAAGGAGAACGCGAGGACCGGTCCGCGGAGCACGCCCGCACGAGGCCGGGAGGAGGGGGGATCGGCCGGACCGTCGGCCGGGATGAGATGCGCGGTGCTCACCCCTTGACGGCACCCTCCTGCACGCCCCTGAAGAAGAAGCGCTGCGTGAACGAGAACATGATCACGATCGGCACCAACGCGATCATGGTGCCGGCCGCGATGAGACGCGGGTCGACGGAGAAGCTGCTGTTCAAGTACGCCATCCCCACGGTGAGCGTGTACTTGGCGGGGTCCGAGAGCACGATGAGGGGCCAGAGGTAGTCGTCCCATGCGCCGATGAAGGCGAAGATCGCGACCACCGAGACCATGCCGCGGATGTTGGGCCACACGATGTGGCGGATCCGCTGCCACGTCGTGGCGCCGTCGACGGTCGCGGCGTCGAGGACGTCCTTCGGGATCATGCGGCAGGCGGTCGCGACGAGCAGCACGTTCATCGCGCTGATGGCGCCGGGCAGGAACACGCCCCAGAGTGTGTCGGCGAGTCCGAGAGCGCGGATGGTGAGGAAGTTGCTCGTCACGGTGACCTCGCCCGGGAACAGCAGGGTCGACAGCAGGATGGCCATCACGATCCACTTGCCGCGGAACCGCATGCATCCGAGCGCGTAGCCGGCCAAGGTCGCGAGCACGACGTTGCTGACGACCGTGCCGACCGAGACGAGCAGCGAGTGCCAGGCGTACAGATACACCGGGACGATGTCGGCGACGGTGACGTAGTTCTGCAACGTCGGCTCGCGGGGGATGAGGTTCGGCGGGAAGGAGTAGATGTTCTCCTGCGGCCCCTTGAACGAGGTCGAGAGCTGCCAGACGAAGGGGCCGATGACGAGCACCAGCACGAGCAGCAGGAGAGCGTATCGGCCGATGAGGCCGCCGAGCGTCGGCGTGCTGAAGTCTCCCGAGCCGCGGCGGCGGAAGATGCGCTCGCGCGCGGGGGGAGCGGGCTGCTCGTCGGGGCGACGATCGTCGTCGATCCGGGGCGGGCTGAGAGTGCTCATGCGGAGACCTTCGCCTTCTTCTCGCGATTCATGAAGGCGATCGCGGCCAGCGGGATGAGAGTGAGCAGGAACAGGGCGACGCTGATCGCGGACGCGTATCCGATGTTGCCGTTCAGGCCGGAGCCGACCTGGCGGATCAGCATCACGAGGGACATGTCGTAGCCGCCGGGGCCGCCCGTGCTCTTGGAGAGCACGTCGAGCTCGGCGAACACCCTCATCGCCGAGACCGCGATGAGGACGGCGATGAGGAGCATGGCACCGCGCACGGACGGGATGGTGACCGAGAGGAATCGACGGAACGACCCGGCGCCGTCGAGCATCGCCGCCTCGTGCAGCTCCTTGCCGACGTTTCCGAGGGCGGCGAGGTACACGACCATGTAGTAGCCCAGGCCCTTCCACACGGTGAGGAGGATGGCGCAGCCGAGCAGCAGCCACCGATCGACGAGGAACGCCATCGGCCTGTCGACCAGCCCGAGGAACTCGAGCGTCTGGTTGATGATCCCTCGGCTGTCGAAAAGCCACGTCCAGATCAGGGCGACGACGACCACCGACGCGATCACCGGGAAGTAGAAGGTGGTGCGGAAGAACGAGATGCCCGGGAGCTTCTTCTGGACGAGCAGCGCGAGCAGCAGCGGAAGGATCGTGAGGAGGGGCACGCAGACGACCACGTAGATGATGCAGGTCGTGAGCGCGTTCCAGAACATCTCGTCGCCGAACATCCGCTCGTAGTTCGCCCCGCCGACGAACTCCGGCGTCCGCAGAGGCCGTGCGTCGGTGAAGCTCAGGAACACGGTGTTGAGGAACGGCCACAGCGCGAACACCAGCACCCAGATGACGGCGGGGCCGAGGAGCAGCCAGGGGGTGAACCACTTGTGCGATCGCATGGTCGTCCTCCGGCTTCGGATGCTGGTGTCCGCGCTCATGGCTTACTGGTCCACGCGGTTCGCGTTGGCGTACTCGACGATCTTGTCGAGCTGCTCCTGCGCGTCGGCCTCGCCGTTGACGGCGAGCGCGATCTGCTGGATCATGTACGTCGCCATGTCCGACGTCCACTGGAACGGGATGGCCTTGGCGTCCTCCATCGCGGTGAACACGGTGTCGATCGCGGCGAGCTGCTTCTCGTCGGTCACCGATGCCGAGATGTTCTCGACGACCGCGTCGCCTCCGTCCGAGGTCCCGGGAGCCGTGCCGACCGCGAGCGTCGAGAAGGCCACCTGGTTCTCCTCGTTCGTCGCGAACTCGGCGAAGGCGAGGGCGGCCTCCTTGTTGTCGGAGTCGGCCGAGACGTTGAGGCCCTGCACGTAGAGCGGCGGGATGCCGAGTCGCTGCGTGGCGACCGTGCTCTCCAGCAGTGCGGGAGCGTCTTTCGCGAGGTCGGTCGTGAAGCCCGTGCCGCCGGTGGTGAAAGCGACCTTCTCCTGGATGTACGCCTCGGCGTTCCCGCCGTAGTCTCCGGTCAGCGCCTCCGCCGGCATCGCACCCGCGGCGTAGGCGTCGGCGTACTTCTCGATGATGGCGGCGGCCTCTCCGGTGTTGAAGTCGAACTCGCCCTCGTCGTTGATGACCTCCATGCCCGCCGACGTGAAGGTGTCGAGAGCGGGGATCGAGGACAGCAGCTGGACCTTGCCGCCGGATTCGGTGGCGACGTCCTGCGCGAGGGTGAGCAGCTCGTCGACGGTGGTCGGGAGGTTCTCCTCGGTGACGCCGTAGGGCGCGAGCTGGGCGAGGTTCCACCACGAGGCGTCGCTCGAGAGGTACCACGGCAGGCCGTAGGTGCCCTCGACGCCGGGGTACTGGCTGTACGCGTCCCATGCGCCCGCGTTGTACGAGGACTTCAGGTCGGGGTCGGCCGTCTCGAGGTCGACCAGCTTTCCGGCGGCGACCAGCGGGTAGGCGATGTCCGGCGGCAGGTTCAGCACGTCGGGCAGGGTGTCGGCGTTCGCCTGGCTGAGGATCTTCTCCTGGTAGCCGTCTCCCGGCTGGTCGAGCCACTCGACCGTGACGTCGGGGTGCTCCTTCTCGAACGCGTCGATGAGATCCTCGAAGTACGGGGTGAACTTCTCGTTCTTCAGCGACCAGGTCTGGAACTGGATGGTTCCGCTCAGCTCGCCGGAGGTGTCGATCGGCCCTCCGGCCTCGGATGCGGCACCGCCTCCGGTGCAGCCGGCGAGCGCCAGGGCGCCGATCGTGAATGTTGCCAGAGCGACACTGCGTGCGGGAACTCTCATCGTGCTTCTTCCTCGAGGCGGGCGATTGGCGGGGGTCCACACTCGTGGACTACAACGCTTTAGCAGATGAAACCATCCGATTCTGCTCGTGTCAAGAGCGGTCGGTCGTGCTTCAGGCGAGGGCAAGGAATCTCTGCGTGCACCGTCTTGCTCAAGCGTTATAGTGGTGCGACATGTCCTCGTCGGAGGGCTCTGTCGGAAAGGTCCGCACACATGACGCAGCGCCGCGCTCTCGATGCTCGCCTGAGATTCGGGGCGAACTACACGCCGTCGAAGGACTGGATGCACTCCTGGCTCGACTTCACCCCCGATGACGTGCGGCGCGACTTCGCGGCTCTCGCCGAGCTGGGGCTCGACCATGTGCGGGTCTTCCCGCTGTGGACCGTGCTTCAGCCCAACCGCACGCTGATCCGCAGCAAGGCCGTCGACGACGTCCGCGCGATGGTCGACATCGCCGCGGAGTTCGACCTCGATGCGAGCGTCGACGTGATCCAGGGACATCTGTCGAGCTTCGACTTCGTGCCCTCGTGGCTCTACACATGGCATGACCGCAACATGTTCACCGACCCGAAGGCGCTGAGCGGTCAGGTCGCGCTCGTCGAGAGGCTCGCGGGCGCGCTGCGCGATGCCCCGAACTTCCTCGGGCTGACGCTCGGCAACGAGACGAACCAGTTCTCGGCGCACACGCATCCGTCGCCCTGGCCGGTCACGGTCGACGAGGCCGGGCAGTGGATCGGGTCGCTGCTCGACGCCGCCGAGAGGGCGGCTCCCGGACTCCCTCATGTCCACAGCGAGTACGACGCGGTCTGGTACATGGACGGTCACGGCTTCGCCCCGGCTCACGCCTCTCGATTGGGCGCCATGACGACGATCCACTCGTGGATCTTCAACGGCACCGCGCAGCGCTACGACGGACGCTCCGTCGCTGCCGACCGTCACGCCGAGTACCTCATCGAGCTCTCGCGCGCCTTCGCGACCGATCATGGACGACCGATCTGGCTGCAGGAGGTCGGGGCTCCGTCGAACTGCCTCGACGAGAGCGAGATGCCCGGCTTCCTCGAGGCGACCCTGCGGTCGGCCCTTCGCACCGAGAACCTCTGGGGTGTGACGTGGTGGTGCTCGCACGACGTGAGCAGGGAGCTCGGCGACTTCCCCGAGCTGGAGTACTCGCTCGGCCTCATCGACCAGAGCGGCGCGGCCAAACCTCTCGGGCGGCGGTTCGCAGAGCTGATCCCCGAGCTGCGCGAGCGCACCGCCGCGCCCGTGCGCGAGACCGCGATCGTGGTCGACGTCGACGAGCGCGACGTGCCGGTGAGCCGGGCCGCACTCAGCCCCGGCGGCGCCGTGTTCCAGGCCTGGGTGGATGCCTGCTCGGCCGGCGAGGATCCCGCCTTCGTCACATCGACGGCGGCTCTCGATCCGGGGCAGCTCGCGGAGCGCGGCATCCGCCGGCTGATCCGCCCCGACGTGGCGGCGGACGAGGTCGACCCGTACGGCTCGGTCAACACCGTCGTCGCCGACTGACGGCGGCGCCGCGCACGACGCACGGCAGCGCGGCGCACGACTGACGGCGGTGCCGAGCACGGTTCGGGCGTCGTCAGGAGGCCGCCGGCGGAGCAGTGCTCTCGCGGGCGGTGAGAGTCGGAGTCGGACCCTGGGCGCTGGGCAGGTTCGCCCCGGCCACGATCTGCTGCAGCAGCAGCGTGGCCGCCTGCTCGCCCAGCTCGAACGTGTCCCGGGTCATCGCGGTGATCGACGGATTGATGAGTCCTGCGATGACGGAGTCGTCGAAGGAGGCGATCGAGACGTCGCGCGGAACCGAGCGTCCCATCTCCTGAGCGACTCGCAGGCCCGCCACGGCCATCACGTCGTTGTCGTAGACGATCGCGGTCGGGCGAAGGCGTGCCGAGAGGAGCGACCGCGTCACAGCCGACGCCCGCGCGGGGGAGAAGTCGGTGGTGATGATCTCGCCGGAGACCCCGTCGGCCTCCATGCCGCGCAGCACCTCGGCCCGCAGGCGGGTGTGCTCGAGCTCGGCCGGGCCGGCGACGTAGGCGATGCGCGTGTGCCCGAGGGCTGCGAGGTAGGAGAAGAGCGTCTCGGCCACCTCGTCGTCGGCGATCCAGACGCTGGGCACGGCGCCCTCGGGTGACGGCTTCGAGCCGATCATCACCGCGCGGGCGTCGAGAGCCGCGATGCGATCGCTGCGGGGGTCGTCGTCGCGCGGGTCGATGAGGATGATGCCGTCGACCTGGGTGGACGACCGCCACTGCCGGTGCACCTCCATCTCCTCGCCGATGTCGGCGACCAGGCGCAGCTGCAGGCTGACCTTGCTCTCGGACAGGCGCGACTCGATGCCGGCGATGAGGTCGGTGAAGAAGGCCTCCGAGCCGAGCGAGCGTGCGGGGCGCGCGAGCGCGAAGCCGACGGTGTTCGCGCGGGCGCCGACGAGGGCGCGGGCCGCGGAGCTCGGCTGCCAGTGGTTCTCCTCCACGATCGAGAGGATGCGCTGGCGGGTCTCCTCGCTCACGCCGGGGCGGCCGTTGAGAGCGAAGGAGACGGCTCCCGGTGAGACGCCGGCCATACGCGCGATGTCCGCGATGGTGACGCGTTTCCCCGAAGTCATGGGCTTCACCCTACTTGATCGATTTAGCCGCCCGGAAGCAGCAGAACACGCCTGGAGATCGTCAGCTAGATCGCTTTAGTAAATCCGATAGCATTGTTCACGCCGTCCTCCCCTCGGGCGCGCGTCAGGCACAACCCCTCACCGTCGAGCCCGGAGAACCAGACCATGCATGACGACACCTCGCTCACCGTCGGCCGCGTCACGCGCGTCCTGAACGAGCGCATCCGCCCGGCCATCCACTCCGCATCCGTCCCCCTGGGCATCGAGGTGAACGAGCTCCCCGGCGAGCCGATCAGCCCCGCTGACGGCCTGGCGCTCGACTTCGCGCCGGCATCCGTGCCGAGTGTGTGGGGGCCCGCGTGGTCGACCACCTGGTTCCGGATCACGGGCGCAGTCCCCGCGGAATGGGCGGGGCGCCGGGTCGAGGCCGTGATCGATCTCGGATTCGACATCAACATGCCGGGGTTCCAGTGCGAGGCGCTGGCCTACCGGGCAGACGGATCGCCGATCAAGAGCATCAACCCGCGCAACCAGTGGCTGCCCATCACCGAGGCGGCGCACGGCGACGAGCCGGTCGAGCTCTACCTCGAGGCGGCAGCCAACCCCGTGCTGCTCGACTACCACCCCTTCCTGCCGACGCAGGAGGGCGACATCCGCACCTCGTCGCGCGAGCCGCTGTATCGCACCCGCCGCATCGACCTCGCCGTCTTCGAGCAGGAGGTGTTCGAGCTGTCCCTCGACCTCGAGGTGCTGTTCGAGCTTCAGGCCGAGCTGCCCGCGACCTCACCTCGGCGCATGCGCATCCTGCAGGCGATGGACGATGCGCTCGACGTGCTCGACCTGCAGCGCATCGTGCAGACCGCGCCGGACGCCCGTGCTCGGCTCGCTCCCGCGCTCGCCGCGCCGGCCGAGGCCAGCGCGCACCGCATCTCCGCCGTCGGCCACGCGCACATCGACTCGGCCTGGCTGTGGCCCGTGCGCGAGACGATCCGCAAGGTGGCCCGCACCTCGGCGTCCATGACGACCCTGATCGAGGAGCAGCCGGACTTCCTCTACGGCATGTCCAGCGCGCAGCAGTACGCGTGGCTCAAGGAGCACCGTCCCGAGGTCTACGAGCGCGTCAAGGCCGCGGTCGCGGAGGGGCGGTTCCTGCCGCTCGGCGGCATGTGGGTCGAATCCGACACCGTGATGCCCACGGGGGAGTCGCTCGTGCGGCAGTTCTCGTACGGACAGCGGTTCTTCGAGCGCGAGTTCGGCATCCGGTCGAAGGGCGTCTGGCTGCCCGACAGCTTCGGCTACTCGCCGGCGCTGCCGCAGCTCATGCGTCGAGCCGGCTTCGAGTGGTTCTTCACGCAGAAGATCTCGTGGAACCAGCAGAACGTGTTCCCGCACCACAGCTTCCTCTGGGAGGGCATCGACGGATCGCAGGTGTTCACGCACTTCCCCTCGATGGACACCTACAACTCGCAGCTCAGCGGCATGGAGGTCGCCAAGGCGTCTCGGCAGTTCAAGGAGAGCCGGGTGACGTCTCGGTCGATCGCGCCGGTCGGCTGGGGCGACGGCGGCGGCGGCACCACGCGGGAGATGACCGGCAAGGCCCGGCGGCTCGGCGACCTCGAGGGCAGCGCGCAGGTCGTGTGGGAGCACCCGGACGTGTTCTTCGAGGCCGCGCGCGCCGAGATCCCGAATCCGGCGGTCTGGGTCGGCGAGCTCTATCTCGAGCTGCACCGCGGCACCCTCACCAGCCAGCACGCGACGAAGGCCCTGCACCGGTGGGCGGAGCACGCGCTCATCGAGGCCGAGCTCTGGGCGGCGACGGATGCCGTGCGCACCGGCGCCGAGTATCCGAAGGCCGAGATCGATCGGCTGTGGGAGACCGTGCTGCTGCACGAGTTCCACGACATCCTGCCCGGCACCTCGATCTCATGGGTGCACCGCGAGGCCGTCGAGGTGCTGACCGGCGTGCTGTCGGCGGCGGAGGCCATCTCGGATGCCGCACGCCGCTCCCTCGCCGGAGAGGGCGACCACGCTCTGCGGTTCGTGCCGAGCTCGGTCGGCGAAGGACGCGCATTGGGTGCCGGTCTCGTCGAAGAGCCTGCGGTGTCGTCCGTCGCCCTCATCGGCGAAGACGGGGGCTGGCGCCTCGAGAACGAGCTCGTCTCGGTGCTCGTCTCGGACGAGGGTCTCATCGTCTCGGCGATCGACAAGGGGACCGGTCGCGACGCGGTGGCCGAAGGGCGTGCGGCCAACCTGTTCCAGCTGCACCAGGACTTCCCGAACATGTGGGACGCGTGGGACATCGACCGCTACTACCGCAACAGCGTCGAGGATCTCACCGACGTCGCGGCGATCACGGCATCCGTCGTCGACGGCGCGGCCGTCGTCACCGTCTCCCGCTCGTTCTCGCAGTCGACGATCGAGCAGACGATCGTGCTGCGTCCGGGGTCTCGCACCGTGCTGCTGCGCAACGACGTCGACTGGCACGAGACCGAGAAGCTGCTGAAGCTCGCGTTCCCGCTCGACATCCAGGCCACGCACACCGACGCCGAGACGCAGTTCGGATACCAGTCGCGGGTGACGCACACGAACACGAGCTGGGAGGCCGCGAAGTTCGAGACCTCCATGCACCGCTTCGTGCTCGTGCGCGAGCCCGACTTCGGCGTCGCGCTCGTGAACGACTCGATCTACGGGTACGACACCGCTCGCGAGGTGTCGGATGACGCCGTCACGACCACGGTCCGGCTCTCGCTCCTGCGGGCTCCGCGGTTCCCCGACCCCGACACCGATCACGGTCACCACGAGATCGAGGTGGGGCTCGTGATCGGAGCGGATGCCGCCATCGCCACCGCCGAGGGCATCGCCCTCAACGCTCCCGCGACCGTCGTCCATGGCGCACGGGAGGTCGAGCCGCTCGTGTCGGTCGACGGCGAGGGGATCGTCGTGTCGGGCGTCAAGCTCGCCGACGACGGGTCGGGCGACGTCATCGTGCGCGTCTACGAGGCGCTCGGACGTCGCACTGTCGGGTCGGTCGCGGCCGGGTTCGAGCACCGCGAGATCCGCGAGGTGTCGCTGATCGAGGACGAGATCGACGACGCGCGGGTGGGCGGCGAGCTGCGCCTGCGGCCGTTCGAGGTGCGGACGCTGCGCATCGTGCGCTGAGAGCGTCGTTCTCGTGACGCCGCGCGCAACGGAACCCCTGGCGGAGAGCCGTCTCCGCCTGCATACTCGGTTGCACGACCGGCGACGGCGAGCCTCGAGCGAAGGAGCACGGGATGGATCAGTACCTGTGGGTTCTGAAGGACAAGGAGCGAGACCTCATCCGAGAGCTCGAATCGGAGCGGCTGGCAGAGCTCGATGAAGACGGCCTGCTGGCGCTGCACAAGCGGATCAGGCGGGCACGCAACAAGCACACGACGAACTATCGGCGCGGCGCGGCAGAGCGGGTCGAGCAGGCGGGCGGACGAGGAGCCGCGGCCGCAGGCTCGGACAAGGCCAGAGGGCGCGCGTACGTGTTCGAGGAGGCGCTCTCGCTGATCAGCGCCGAGCTCGCTCGAGTGGCGCACGAGGCGGCGGAGGCGCTCAAGGACGAGCGGCTGGCGCGAGCCCGCGAGGGCAAGTGGAGTGGTCCCGCCTCTGACGCACCGCTCGACGAAGGCATGTCGACCGGCCGCATGCGAGAGCATCAGCAGACGACCGGCGGCGTGAAGCGGGACGCGTCCACTCGTGCGCAGGGCGCTCGCAGACAGGCGAAGCGCGACTCGCGCTGACGGCATCCCGAGGGTGCCGTTGTGGCGGATGCCCCGCGGGAGGACGATGGGCGGATGGCGACTGTCGATGACGTCCGTGAGATCGCCCTCGCTCTGCCCGGTGTGACCGAGCGCGTCGGCGGACACACCGGCGAGCCGTCCTCGCGGCTGCCGAGCGGCCAGATCGCGTGGGTGCGCGGGCCCAGCAAGGTCGACCTGCGGCAGCTCGCCGACCTCGGAGTCCCGTGGCCCGACGGCCCGGTGCTCGGCGTGCGGGTGGAGAGCCTCGAAGAGAAGGCCGCGCTGCTCGCCACCGGGGCGGACGGGCTGTTCTCGGTGCCGCACTTCGACGGATACCCCGGGCTGCTCGTGCAGCTCGACGCGATCGAACGCGACCGGCTGGCCGAGATCATCGCCGACGCGTGGCTGGCGCGGGCGCCCGTGCTCGTCGCGAAGCAGTGGCTCGCCGAGCGCGGCCTGGACTGATCAGGCCGCGATCAGGAACGGGCGTGCGGCGTCGAGGAAGGCGCGCGGGTCGTCGGCCCACAGTCGGATGCGGTCGACCCGATGCGTCCCGCCCTTCGGCGCGAGACCCGGGAGCCGAATCGCGACCGGGCGTTCGAGTTCGATCTCGATGTTCGTCTCGTCCTGCATCCGCTCGGCGTACTCGGACCCGGTGACACGCGGCTGCTTCGGCTCATCGACGCGACGGCTGATCGCGACCGAGGCGATGTCGGCCCAGCCGACAGGGACGTCGAGTTCGAGTCCGCTGCGCACGCGGATGCCGTCGGGCGCGACGGTGTGCGGGCGCATGAGCATCGCGCACAGCAGGCCGACCATCCAGGTGACGCCCCAGATTCCGAGCACCAGCAGAGTGATGCGCACGGCGGGCCACGGATGCACGATCAGGTCGAGGATCGGGATCTCCACCGCCGAGAGGCCGATGAAGATGAACAGCACTGTGAGCACGGGACGGTGATAGCCGATCCCCGTGCCGCCCTTCGGAACTGCGGGGCGGCGGGCGATCGCACGCGCGATGCTCGAGTAGACGCGGAGCTCGGCGACCCATGCGCGATGGAGGAAGTTGAGGATGCGCGCGATCGGGGTCGGGCTCGGAGCGGTCATCTGCATCTTCTCGGTCATGGTGTGTCCTCGGACTCGGCGGCCGCTGCGGCGACGAGGGTCTCGAGATGTGCGGCCACGGCGGACACACCGCGCTCGACGGCGGCCCGGTCTCTCGGAGCGATCGCGTTCAGCAGCGTCGCGTTGAGATGCTCGTGCTCCTCCTGCATCCGCGTCATCGTCTCGGTGGCGGCGTCGGTCAGCTCGACCAGGACGGCGCGTCGGTCGGTGGGGTGCGGAGTGCGGCGAACATGCCCCGACTTCTCGAGGGCATCGACGAGCCCGGTGATGTTGCGAGGGGTGACGTCGCAGAGTTGAGCGAGCGCCTGCTGGGTGGACGGTCCGGCATGCTGGAGCGCCCACAGCAGGTGCACGCGCGCTGTCGTGAGGCCGGTGCCGGCGAAAGCGCGCACCATGTCTCTCTGGAAGAGATCGGCGATCTGCAGCAGTCGGTCCACGAACAGGCGTTCCATATTCGAGATCGTACTACATTGTTACCTTACTTCACTAGTTTGCCGAGTTCGGATTCTGCTGGCTCGCCGCTCCATATCGGAAGATCGGAATACCTCATCTGACCGGGGGTTCATCGGGGCGGTTCCAGGTCCTGAATGTCGGTGCTCCCGGGTTGACTTGCGTGTATGAACAGCACTGCCGAACTCCTGGATCGGGTCGTCGCCGACCTCGATGCGGTGCTGTCCGATGATGCCCTTGCTTCGTTGTCGGATGCGGATCGCATCACTGTGCTGAAGACGGCGGGGGCGGCGTTTCGGCGGGTTGAGGCGGTCGTCGTCGAGACGATCGCGACCGCCGACATCGGCGACTTCCCGCACGCGGCCGGCTGCCGCGGAATGAACGAGCTGTTGCAGCGGACGTTATCGGTGGAGGCGCGGGCTGCGACTCTGGTCGACCGGGTCGTCGATCGGGTCCGGCGTCCGGTGAGCCTGGCAGGGGAGAGGCTCCCGGCGCGGTGGCATGAGATGCGGCTGGCCCTGTTGGACGGGGCGGTCGGAGTCTCGGGATTCTTGGCGGCGACGACTCCGATCGAGAAGGTGTGGGAGCGGATCAGTGTCGATCAGCGGTTGGCCGCCGACGTCGCGTTGGCGGGTGCCGCGCGCGGGCACGGTCTGGTTCTCGACGACCGGAGCGACCTGGAAGGCGGCGAGGAGGGGTCCGGTCCGTCGCCGACCGCGCAGGATCTGAAGAGCCTCGCCGAAGACCTGGCGTCGATGTTCGACCCCGATGGAGAAGAACCCAAGGATGAGGACGCGCGTCGTCGCCGAGGGATCACGATCGGCCGGTTGAAGGATGGCGTGCACGCGATCCGCGGGTATCTGACCTCGGAGGTCGCGGCGCAATTGCAACTGATCATGGACGCGCTCCTCAACCCCAAAGCCGACAGACCTGCCGTGCCCGGGGTGCGCTTCGCGCCGAGCGGCGACGATGCGCGCGGCGATGACCCGTTCAACTCCGATCCGCGGTGCGTGATCGATGACCGCACCGCGGCGCAGAAGCGCCACGATGCGCTCGCTGCCGTGCTCGGGATCGCCGCGCGTCATAAGGACATGCCCACACTCGGCGGTTCGTCGCCGGTGCTCGTCGTCAACGTCGATGCGAAGGACGTCGCCACCCACACGTCTCGCGAGGCTGTCCGGAGGAGCGACACCTCCGGCTGGGCAACGATCCCCGGATCCGGAGCACACGTGCCGGTGTCGGTCGCCACGCAGATCGCGTGCACCGGAGCGATCCAACGTGTCCTCTTCGACGAGGGCCGGATCATCGCGATCACCACCACTGACCGGGTGTTCACCGTCCACCAGCGTCGGGCGATCATCGCCCGCGATGAGGAATGTCTGATTCCGGGGTGTCATGTGCCGGCATCGTGGTGTGAGATCCACCACGTGACCGAGCATGCGAGGGGTGGACCGACCCATACGGACAACGGTGTGCCGTTGTGCTGGTGGCATCACCGATCCCTCGGAACCTCGGGGTGGGAGATCCGGATGAACGACGGCCGCCCACAGGTGCGCGGACCCCGGTGGTGGGACCCTGAGCAACGATGGCGCACACCCAGGCATAGCCTTCGCGGCGCGGCCGCCGACCGGAGCGCTTCGACCCGGCTAGGAGGCCGCATCAGCCTTACAGGCGCGCACGACAGGAGTACAACAGACACATGGGCACAGACGTCACAGGCATCGGCGGCATCTTCTTCCGCAGCAAGGATCCGGAGGCGCGCGCGGCCTGGTACCGGGAGCATCTCGGCATCGGTGCCGGGCATGACGGGCTGTGGCGACAGGAAGCGGGCATGACGGTCTTCGCACCGTTCGCCGCAGACAGCGACTACTTCGCGGCGGACCAGCAGTTCATGCTCAATCTCAGGGTCGCCGACGTCGAGGAGCTGGCGGCGCGGTTGACAGCGGCGGGCATCCCGGTGGAACGGCGCGACGAGTGGAACACCGACGAGTACGGCACATTCGCGCGCATCCACGACCCCGAAGGGCTCGCGATCGAACTGTGGGAGCCGCCGAAGGAGGCCTAGGCGGCCGGGTCGATCAGGCCGGGGCGATCACGCCGGCCCGAGCCGCAGCACCTCGGGCGATTCGCCTCCGGTGAGCTCGTCGGCGATGCGGATGCTGCGCGCCAGCTCATCGAGCGCCCCGTCGAGCGTGCCGAAACGCTCGCGGTCGCTGCAGACCGCTGTGAGGGTGACGAGGTGTGTGCCGGTGTCCCAGGTGTACGTCTGGAACGGCGGAGTCGCCGGCGACGGGGGCATCGCGACCACCAGCTTCTCGCCCGACCCCAGCCAGCGGCTCGAGAAGGTCGTCGTGTCGTCGTAGTCCATCGGCATCGATGCGCGAGCGATCCGCACATCCGGCGTCAGCAGCTGCACGGTCGCCATCGCGACGACGAGTTCCGGATCCGCCTTCCACGTCCAGACCAGCACCCGCCCGGCCGCGCGCCGCATCAGCAGCGGAGCGGCCTGGCTCATCGCCCACGCCCCGAACTTCGACCCCGGCCGCTCAGTCGCGCCGAGCGCCGAGTTCGCCTGCCCCAACAGCATCCGGATCGCGGCCTTGCGATGACGGCGCCCCCTCCATCCGAGCGAATCCGTCACGGGGATCCACAGCTGCGGGTCGGCGTCGGCTGTCAGTCGCATGCCTCCACGGTAGGGGCAGAACCTGCGGGACAGGCGAGAAGGACGGGTCCATGCGGATGCCGGTACGCCTCGGCCGTGCGAACAGAGGCCTCGGGTAGAGTGGCCAGCGCCCAGACCGGGCTCCCTGGCCGCCGCACCGTAAGGCAGAATGTCCTCCTCTCCCTCCGATCCGACGAACGCCCCTGAGTCTGCGACTGAGTCCGGGCAGCGTCCGCTGCGCATCCTCCTCGGCTGCGACACGTTCGCGCCCGACATCAACGGCGCCGCCCGCTTCGCCGAGCGACTCGCCGCCGGCCTCGTGCAGCGCGGCAACGACGTGCACGTCGTCGCGCCGAACCAGGCATACCGCCGCGCGGCCGCCCGCACCGAGGTGATCGAGGGTGAGCCCATGACTCTGCACCGACTGCCGTCGGTGCGCTGGGCCCCGCACGACTGGCTGCGGTTCGTCTGGCCGTGGCGCTCCAAGCATTACGCCCGCAAGGTCCTCGACGCGGTCCGCCCCGATGTCGTGCACATCCAGTCCCACATCGTCATCGGTCGGGGGCTCGCCCGCATCGCGCACGAGCGCGGCATCCCGGTGATCGCGACCAACCACGTCATGGCCGAGAACATCCTCGATCACACGACGATGCCGAAGTTCATCGACGACCTGGTGCTGCGCTTCGCCTGGGCCGACGCCAAGCGCACCTTCGCGCTGACGCGGGCGATCACGACTCCGACCCGACGCGCGGCCGACTTCCTCGAGCGCACCGTCGAGGTCCGCAACGTGATCCCGGTCAGCTGCGGCATCGATCGCACGCAGTACCGGCCGGTCATCGGCCCACGGGAGAAGAACCGCATCGTCTTCGTCGGCCGCCTCACCGCCGAGAAGCAGGTGGAGGTCATCCTTCAGGCGATCACGAAGCTCGACCCGGCGCTCGACGTGACCTTCGACATCGTCGGCGGGGGCGACCAGCGCAAGCAGCTCGAGAACCTCGCGACGCAGCTGGGCATCGCCGACCGCGTCGCGTTCCACGGGCGCACCACCGACGAGGAGCTCCGTGCTCTGCTGTCGCGCGCCTCGGTCTTCACGATCGCGTCGATCGCCGAACTGCAGTCGATCGCGACCATGGAGGCCATGGCCTCGGCCCTCCCGATCGTGGCCGCGGATGCCGTCGCGCTGCCGCACCTCGTGCACGACGGGCAGAACGGCTACCTCTTCGAGCCGGGCAACGCCGACGCGCTCGCGGCACGGCTGACGGACGTACTGACGGCCGACACCGCCGAATTCGAGCGGATGCAGCAGGCATCGCTCGACGGCGTGCTCATCCACGACATCAACCGGACCCTCGACACGTTCGAAGCGCTGTACCGCGACGAGCCGCTTCCGGCATAGGCGCGGCGCCACCGTCATGCACATCGTCTTCTTCGGCGATCAGCACCTCGAGTCCCTGGGCGGCGCGCAGGTGTCGATGCGGCTGCAGCGGGAGTACCTCGAGCGCGCCGGGCACACCGTGACCGTCGTCGCGCCGAAGATGCACGGACCCCGCGCCGTCGCCCCCGCCCTCGGCGACGTGGACCTGCCGTCCGTGCCGATCACCGTCGACCGCGAGTACGCGATGAGCTGGCCGGGTCGCCGCACCGACCGGTTCGTCGACCGTGCCCTGACCCGACGTCCACCGGTCGACCTCGTGCACGTGCAGGCCGACTTCTGGGGGGCCTTCATCGGGCATCGCTATGCGGCGCGCCACGGGATCCCGGTGGTCCACACGATGCACAACCGCGTCGACGTGGGCATCGCGGCCGTGACGCCGCTGCATCGTCCCGCGCTCGCCGTCCTGAACGCCTGGCGGCGCCGAGCCCTGCGAGGAATCGGATCCGCGGTGCCCGGGCACGACGGATGGGCCTTCCTTCGAGGACTCGCCGCGGGGGCGTCCGCGGTGACCGCGCCCTCCACCCACTTCGCCCGGCGGCTGGAGGAGCACGCCGTGTTCAGCCCCGTCGATGTGGTGTGGAACGGCATCGACGACGACGTCCGCGACGCGACCCTCGCCGACGCGCCGGCGGTGCGCACCCCGGGGCGACCGCGCTTCGTCTGGCTGGGGCGGATGAGCCCCGAGAAGCGGCTGCTGCCCTTCCTCGAGGCGTTCGTCGAATCGGGAGTCGATGCAGAGCTCGAGATCATCGGCGGGGGCGCCCAGCGCGGCGCTGCCGAGAAGATCGTCGCCGGCCACGGGAACGTCCGGTTCGCCGGGCGACTCACCTATCCGCAGACGCTGGCGAGGATCGCCGCCGCGGATGCCCTCGTGCAGACGTCCATCGGATTCGAGACCCAGGGGATGACGCCCTTCGAGGCCGCGACCCTCGGCACCCCCTCGGTCATCAGCGACCCCGACATCGCTGCCGAGCTGGGTGGCGGTCTCTGGGCCGTGCCGGGCGCCGCGGGCACGGAGGAGCAGCGCAAGGCCGGTCTCGTCGAGACGCTGCGGCGCGCGGCATCCGACATCTCAGCCGGTACTGCGCCGGCGCCCATGCGGGAGGTCTCCGAGGCCTTCCGGCAGTCGTCGCGGACCGCCGCCATGATCGAGGTCTACGGCCGAGTCCTCGGGTGAGCCGAGGGGCCCCGGACTCGTCGGTGACGAGAGGGGCTCGGCCCGCGAGGGTCAGAACCCGAGGTTGTACACGGCGCTCGACAGCACCGACACCAGCGTGCCCGCCAGCGTGCTCCCGGCGATCCCGATCGCGATGGCCGCGAGCAGGTGGGGCGCAGGCCTGCGCAGCGCGGCGATGCCCAGCACGAGCCCGGCGGCCGCGCCGACGAAGACCAGGAACTCGAGGATGCTCGAGACGCCGCTGAGTGCCTGGAACCCGATGCTCGCATAGAGGAGCTGCAGGAGGAACTGCCCGACGAGTCCGACACCCACCGCGATCACGGTCACGAGGAAGGCCGTGCGTCCGACCGGATTGCCGGCGCTGACGGGTGCGGGTGACGCGGGGCCGTAGGTGCCGGGCTGGGCACCGTAGGGCTGGCCCGGCTGGGCGCCGTAGGGCTGACCGGGCTGGCCGGGCTGGGCGCCGTAGGGGTGGCCGGGCTGGGCGCCGTAGGGCTGACCGGGCTGGGCGCCGTAGGGCTGACCCGGCTGCGTGTAGGGCTGACCCGGCTGCGCGTAGGGCTGGCCGGGTGCGGGCTGCGGGGTGTCGCTCATGGTGGCCCTTCGGTCAGGAGTAGATCAGTGCGAAGGCGAGGTTCGACAGCCAGGACAGCACGATGCCGGCGATCGCGGAGGCGCTGATCCCGATCGCGATGCCCGCGAGGATCTGCTGCCCGGGACGCCGGACGGCCAGGAGTCCGAGGATCAGGGCCACGACCGCCACGACGAGCACGAGGCCGTTGCCCACGGCCCCGACCGCACCGATCGCCACGGTCTCGTAGAGCGACCGGATGATGAACGGGAACGCGAGTGTCACGACCAGGCTGATCGCGAGCGCCACCAGGGGCGGGCCGGGCTGCGGCGGGCCGGGCTGCGGCTGACCGGGGTACGGCTGCCCCTGGTACGGCTGCGCGGGGGGCTGCTGCGGCTCGCTCATGACTCCGAGCGTAGCGCCGTCACCCGGCCGACGGGAGAGGACTGTTGCGCCGTCAGCGGTAGGTGTGCCCGGCCCCGGCGCGGTCGAAGGCGTCGCGAGACCTGACGCGCGTCCAGTCGGTGGGGACACGCCGGTAGCCGTCGCGACGGAGTTCGACCACGGTGGCGACCGCGGCCCAGATGGCTAGTGCGAGAAGTGAGATGAGGAGTATCATGGCAGAAACACTACGATCACCGTCGATTCTGCCACGAGTGGCAGAATTGACTATTGTCGTAGGAATCCTGCCAAACCCCGGGAGTCGCCATGATGAAGACGGTCGCCTGCATCGTCCAAGACGGATTCGCCCCGTTCGAATTCGGGCTCGCCTGCGAGGCGTTCGGGCTCGACAGGTCGAACGACGGTGTTCCGAACTTCGACTTCCGTGTCATCGCCCCGCACCCCGGCGTCGTGAAGTCGAAGCTGGGGTTCTCGATCAACGTCGAGCACGACCTCTCCTACGCCTATGAGGCCGACCTGGTGATCTTCTGCCCGGTGCCGCGCGAGTACTGGACGCAGATCGATCCGCTGCTGATCGAGGCCGCGCGCGACGCGGTCGCCCGGGGTGCCTGGGTGCTCACGATCTGCAGCGGCTCGTTCATCCTCGGTGCCGCCGGGGTGCTCGACGGGCGACGCGCCACCACCCACTGGATGTACTCCGATGTGATGGCGGAGATGTACCCGCAGATCGAGATCGACCCCGATGTGCTGTTCGTGCAGGACGACCGCATCATCACCAGCGCGGGCACCGCGGCCGGGATCGACGCCTGCCTGCACCTGCTGCGCCAGGAACTCGGCGCCGAGCTCACCAACCGCATCGCCCGGCGCATGGTCGTGCCTCCGCAGCGCGACGGCGGTCAGGCGCAGTTCATCGACCGTCCGATCCCCGTCGTCGCGAGCGACTCCCTCGCCGCCGTCGCGGACTGGGCGGTCGAGCACCTTCGCGACGACCTGGGCGTCGACCAGCTCGCCGCCCGCGCGCTGATGTCGCCACGCACCTTCGCACGCCGCTTCAAGGCCGAGTACGGGGCGACGCCGGCCGCCTGGCTCGCCAGGCAGCGGGTGCTGCATGCGCAGCGGATGCTGGAGCGCACCGAGCTGTCGCTCGAGCAGATCGCCGACGAGTGCGGGTTCGGGTCGGCGGCGGTGCTGCGACAGAACTTCTCACGCGTGCTCGGCACGACGCCGACCGCGTACCGCTCGCGGTTCTCGTGCGCCGACGACACGGAGTCGGCAGCCTGACCGAGTCGGCCTGACCGGAAGCGCAGTCCGGGGTCGTCAGTGATCCCAGTGCGCGGGACTCGGCAGAGCGTGATCGCGCACGACCACGCCGTCGGGTGAGACGGAGGCGACGGCGTAGAGCAGGGACTGCGTCGGATACCCGTGCGGGCGGTTGTCGCGGATGATGGCGCGATCGTCCTCGGGGGCGAGTGCCGCCGACTCGGCGAGAAGCGCCGTCCACTCCTCGGCCCAGTCCGCGCTGGCCGCGGTCGGACCCAGTGCCCGGAAGCGCGGAAGCCACGTGCGGATGCGCGGAGTGACCTCATCGTCGAGATCGTCGTGCGCGATCATGTGCGTGCCCGGCGGCACGGCCGAGGTCCGGAGCTCCGCGCCGTCCCACGAGATCACCCTCGTCTCCTCCGGGCCGACCTCGAGCAGATTGAAGCCGTGCATCGGCAGCACCCCCGAGGGCGATCGGCCCATGACGGACTCCAGCGCCAGAGAGCCGCGCGACTGCGCACGCTCCTCGGGGAGATCGGTCACATCCGCACGATTGAGCAGCACCGCCAGGCGTCCCGACGCGGGGTTCATGGCCATCCATGCCCCGCCGGCCCGGCGGTCGCGGATTCCCGAGACGCCGGGGTAGGCCTCCGGCCACCATTCGCCGAGGGCGTCCCAGTCGCGCTGCGGATCCTCATCGCGCACCGCGAGCAGCCGCGCGGGCCCGGCATCCGCCACATCGATCACCACGGTGCACACGCAGGCCAGTCTAGGTCGCGGGCCGCGCACGGGCTCCGGCCCGCGGAGGCGGATGCTGCGGCAGAATCGAACCGTGAACATCGTCGTCGGAGTTACGGGTGGCATCGCCGCATACAAGACAGTGCACCTGGTGCGGCTGCTGACCAAGGCAGGACACGAGGTGACGGTGGTTCCGACGGAGGACGCGCTGCGGTTCGTGGGCACACCGACCTGGGAGGCCCTCAGCCGGCATCCGGTGACGACGAGCGTCCACGACGATGTCGCGAAGGTCCGGCACGTCGCGCTGGGACAGAACGCCGACCTCGTGATCGTCGCACCGGCGACGGCGAACTCGATCGCCAAGATCACCGCCGGCATCGCCGACGACCTTCTCGGCACGACGCTGCTGGCGACCGAGGCGCCGGTGCTGCTCGCGCCCGCCATGCACGCCGAGATGTGGCGCAACGCCGCCACGCAGGCGAACATCCAGACCCTCACGAGCCGGGGTGTGCACCTGGTCGGCCCGGCCGACGGCGAGCTCGCGGGCGGAGACAGCGGCCCCGGTCGCATGGTCGAGCCGGAGGACATCTTCGCCGCCGCGGTCGCGCTCCTCGCGCCGCGCGACCTGGACGGACTGCGCGTGGTCGTCTCCGCCGGAGGGACCAGGGAGCCGATCGACCCGGTGCGCTTCCTCGGCAACCGCTCCAGCGGCCGGCAGGGGGTCGCGCTCGCGGCAGAGGCCGCGTCGCGGGGAGCATCGGTGACTGTGGTCGCGGCGAACGTCGCCGGTGACGTGCTCGCCGAGGCGCGGCATCCGTCGGTCGAGGTCGTCGGCGTCGAGACGGCGGCACAGCTGGCGGATGCGATGAAGGCGGCATCCCGCGCGGCAGACATCGTGATCATGGCCGCCGCCGTGGCCGACTACCGCCCCGCCTCCGCCTCGGATCAGAAACTCACCAAGGAGCAGGGCCCGCTCACGAGCATCGAGCTCGTGGAGAACGAGGATGTGGTGGCCGCGCTCGCCGCGGCGCGCACTGCCGGCGGAGGCCCGACCGAGCAGGTGATCGTCGCGTTCGCGGCTGAGACGCTGCCGGACGCCGAGGAGCGGCGGGAGCGTGCGCGGCGCAAGCGTGAGCGCAAGGGCGTCGACCTGCTCGCCGTGAACCTCGCCGACGCGGACCACGGGTTCGAGAAGCGCGACAACGCGGTCGAGATCGTCGGAGAGGGTGGCGCGATCGTCGCATCTGCCGCAGGCTCGAAGCGCGAGGTGGCGAGAGCGATCCTCGACGCAGTGCGCGCGATGCGCTAAACTTGAGTCAAGAACACTCAACTTTGCGGATGGACCACACCGCGACCAGAAGGAGTCTCCTCAGGAGGAACAGATGCCAGGCCCACAGAGCACGCCGCAGAACGACGACCAGCAGTCCGCCCTCGAGCAGTTCGGGATCAATCTCACCGACCGCGCCCGCCAGGGCAAGCTCGACCCCGTGATCGGCCGCGACAGCGAGATCCGCCGCGTCAGCCAGGTCCTCACCCGTCGCACCAAGAACAACCCGGTGCTGATCGGCGAGCCCGGCGTCGGCAAGACCGCGGTCGTCGAAGGCCTCGCGCAGCGCATCGTCGCGGGCGATGTCGCCGAGTCGCTCAAGGACAAGGAGCTGGTGTCGCTCGACATCTCAGCCCTCGTCGCCGGTGCCATGTACCGAGGCCAGTTCGAGGAACGTCTGAAGAGCGTGCTCAAGGAGATCACCGAGTCCGACGGACGCGTCATCACCTTCATCGACGAGCTGCATGTGCTCATGGGCGCAGGTGGCGGCGAGGGATCCGTCGCCGCGTCGAACATGCTGAAGCCCATGCTCGCCCGCGGCGAGCTGCGGCTGATCGGCGCGACGACTCTCAACGAGTACCGCGAGTTCATCGAGAAGGATGCCGCGCTGGAGCGCCGCTTCCAGCAGGTGTACGTGGGCGAGCCGACCGTCGAGGACACGATCGCGATCCTCCGCGGACTCAAGGGTCGATACGAGGCGCATCACGGAGTCACGATCTCGGACAGCGCCCTGGTCGCGGCCGCCGCGCTGTCGAACCGCTACCTGCCCGCGCGTCAGCTTCCGGACAAGGCGATCGACCTGATCGATGAGTCCATGTCGCGGCTCAAGATGGAGATCGACTCGTCGCCGGTCGAGATCGACCAGCTCAAGCGCCAGGTCGACCGGATGAAGCTCGAGGAGCTCGCCCTCAAGCGCGAGAAGGACGCCGCGTCGAAGGAGCGCCTGGCGGCGCTGCGCGAGCAGCTCGTCGGCATGGAGGCGCAGCTCGCCGACCTCGAGGCCCGGTGGGCGCGCGAGCGTCAGGGCCTGAACCGCGTCGGCGATCTGAAGAAGCGGCTCGACGACGCCGTCACGCAGCGCGACCTCGCGATGCGCAACGCCGACTACACGAAGGCGTCGAAGCTCGAGTACGAGACCATCAAGCGCCTGGAGCGCGAGATCGCCGAGGCCGAGCAGGCCGAGGCCGCCGTCTCGACCGAAGGACGCATGGTCAACGAGCAGGTCACCGAAGAGGACATCGCCGCCGTGATCGCCGCGTGGACCGGCATCCCCGTCGGTCGTCTGCTGCAGGGCGAGAGCGAGCGGCTGCTGCACCTCGAGTCCGAGCTCGGGCGTCGCCTGATCGGGCAGAAGGATGCCGTCAAGGCGGTGTCCGACGCGGTCCGGCGCTCGCGTGCCGGCATCAGCGACCCCGGACGTCCGACCGGGTCGTTCCTCTTCCTCGGCCCGACCGGCGTCGGAAAGACCGAGCTCGCGAAGGCTCTGGCGGACTTCCTCTTCGACGACGAGCGCGCCATGGTGCGCATCGACATGTCGGAGTACGGCGAGAAGCACTCCGTCTCCCGGCTCGTCGGCGCCCCTCCCGGGTACGTCGGCTACGAACAGGGCGGTCAGCTCACCGAGGCCGTGCGGCGACGCCCGTACAGCGTCGTCCTCCTCGACGAGGTCGAGAAGGCGCACCCCGAGGTGTTCGACGTGCTGCTGCAGGTGCTCGACGACGGTCGCCTGACCGACGGCCAGGGGCGCACGGTCGACTTCTCGAACGTCATCCTGATCCTCACCTCGAACCTCGGCTCGCCGATCCTCATCGACCCGACGCTGTCGGTCGAGGTGAAGCGCGAGCAGGTCATGGGTCTCGTGCGGCAGGCGTTCCGTCCGGAGTTCCTCAACCGCCTGGACGACATCGTCATGTTCTCGGCGCTGAGCGAAGACGACCTCGCACAGATCGTCGAGCTGTCGGTCGACCAGCTGCATGACCGGCTGCGCGATCGTCGGCTCACGCTGGCGGTCACCCCGGATGCCCGGTCGTGGCTCGCCGAGCGCGGCTACGACCCGATGTTCGGTGCACGGCCGCTTCGCCGCCTCATCCAGACCGAGGTGCAGAACAAGCTGGCGACGGCTCTGCTCTCGGGCGGTGTGCGCGACGGCGACACGGTGCGCGTGGACGTGGCGGCCGACGGTACGGGCCTCGTGCTCACGTCGACCTCCCCGGAGGCGACGGACGAGCCCGATGGCGACGACGAGGTCATCGAAGCCGAGCTGCTCGACGACTGACACGCGACAGGCTCAGCGACCCCAGAGACGGGTCGCTGAGCCTGTCGAACGGCCTGGGGCGGTCAGATCCTCGTGCTGCGGCTCGCGATCGCATCCGCCGCGAGCTCGCGCCCGATGAGCGAGTGCCGACGCGAGTAGGCGAAGTAGATCACCATGCCGAGCGCCAGCCAGATCGCGAAGCGCACCCAGGTCTCGGTGCTGAGGTTCAGCATGAGCCAGAAGCAGGCGAGCGCCGAGATCCACGGCAGCCACGGCGAGAGCGGCACCGTGAACGGGCGCTCGAGGTCGGGGCGGGTCTTGCGCAGGATCGGCACTCCGATGCTCACGAGCACGAACGCCGACAGCGTGCCGATGTTGATCATGTCGCCGAGCACCTGCACGTCGGTGAAGCCGGCGATGAGGGCGATGACGACGCCGACGATGAGCTGAATGCGGATCGGGGTGCCGCGCTTGGCGTCGGTGACGCTCAGGGAACGGGGGAGGAGGCCGTCGCGGCTCATCGCGAACACGACGCGGGCGAGTCCCATGAGCAGCACCATGACGACGGTCGTGAGGCCGACGAGGCTGCCTATCGCGATCACCTGCGCCGCCCAGGTCGCACCCACGAGCTCGAACGCGCTCGACAGCGACGGCTCGTCGAGCTTTGCGAGCTCGGTGTACGAGACCATGCCGGTGATGACGATGGCGACCAGCACGTAGAGCACGGTCACGATGATGAGACCGAGGATGATGCCGCGCGGCACCGTCCGCTTCGGGTCCTTGGTCTCCTCGGCGCTGGTGGCCACGACGTCGAACCCGATGAACGCGAAGAAGACGAGTGCGGCCCCGCTGAGGATGCCGAAAACGCCGTACATCGTCGGGTCGGCGCCCGTCATGAAGGAGAACAGCGACTGCGTCCAGGCGCTCTCGGACGCTGCGCCCGTCTCGGCCGGAGGCACGAACGGCGTGTAGTTGGCGCCGTTGATGAAGAACAGGCCGACGATGATCACGAAGAGCACGATCGCGACCTTGATGACCGTGAACACGCTGTTCACCCGGCTCGACAGCCGCGTTCCGAGCGCCAGGAGCACCGTGAAGATCGCGACGATGACGACGGGGCCCCAGTCGAACGCGAGCGGACCGAGCTGCAGCGTCATCGGGATCTCGAGGTCGAACAGGGACACCGCGTCGCCGAGGTAGACGCCCCAGTACTTCGCGATCACGGCCGAGGCCATGAGCATCTCGAGGATGAGGTCCCAGCCGATGATCCAGGCGAGGAACTCGCCCAGGGTCGAGTAGGTGAACGTGTAGGCCGAGCCTGCCACCGGAATGGAGGAGGCGAACTCGGCGTAGCAGAGGATCGCCAGGCCGCACACGGCGGCGGCGATGATGAACGAGATGATCACCGCGGGCCCGGCGTGACGAGCCGAGGCCTCGGCGCCGACGGAGAAGATGCCCGCGCCGACGGCGACGGCGACGCCCATGACGGCGAGGTCCCAGGTGCCGAGCGACCGCTTCAGCGAGCGTTTCTCATCGTGCGTCTCTGCCATCGACTGCTCGACGGACTTGATCCTTCGCTGAATTGCCATGCCGACGATTGTAAGTCGACGGGCGGTCCGCATCCCTCACGAAACAGCGCTCCCGCCGCATCCGCTGTCGCTGCACGGGGATGCGGACGACAGGGACGCGGCGGGAGCGGAGGGATGCTCTCGCGAGCAGATCAGGCGCTGAGGATGACCGTCTCGTCGATCGGGCGACGCACGCGCGGGGCGACCTCGCGCTCGCGCAGCACCTCGGGCAGGCTGTCGACGTCGCCGAACTCGCCCACGGCGATGACGGTGGCGGGGACGAAGCGCTCGTCGAGGTCGGCGAACTCACGGACGACCTCGGGGTCGAAGCCGCTCATCTGATGCACGACGAGGCCGTCGTGGTGGGCCTGCACCGAGAAGTGCGCGACGGCCTGGCCGAGGTCGTAGAAGGCGTGCGTGACGGGAGTGCCGTCCTCCGTCGCGGTCTCGGCGACGGCGACGACGAGCGCGGCCGCATTCGTCGCCCACATCTGGTTGAAGCCCATGAGGGAGTCGACGATCTGCGCGTGCAGTGCGGTGCCGCGACGGGCGACGATGAAACGCCAGGGCTGCGAGTTGTTGGCGGAGGGGCTCCAGCGTGCGGCTTCGAGAGCCGTCGCGAGCTTGGCCTCGTCGATCTCGTTCTGCGCGTCGTACGCGCGGGGGCTCCAGCGCCCGGCGAGGACGTCGAGCACGGGGTGCTCGGTGGGGGCGGTGCGGTCGAGGACGGGAGAACTCACGGAAGTGCCTTTCGAGAAGGAGTCGATCGGACTCCTTCGTCCGCGTACAGGGGGTGGGAACGCATGTATGTGCATGCATATTCCCGCACGGCTCCGCGCGCTCGACGCAGAGGGCAGGCATCCGAGCCGCGCCACGCCATCTGTATCCACATGGGGACGAAACGCCCGCATGTGATCGGGTATGGTTCTCGAACGCGCACCGGAGGAACGGCGAGAGGAGTCGACATGGATCGCACGCCGCTTCCCGCGTTCTCGCGGGAGTACGCCGAGGCGACGGTCGCCGGCCTCGGTGATCGACCGCGCGCCGAGGCCGAGCAGCATGTCGTGGAGTGCCTGAAGACGCTCGTGCTCGCCTCTGCGCTGCCCGACCTCCCGATCGCGTCCTCGCCCGAGCTCGACTCGGTCTGGAGGTCGCTCGCGGTGCAGACGTCGTCGTATCTCGAGCTGTGCACGCGCCTCCCCGGCGGCCACCTCCTCGAACGCGACATCGGCGGCGGCGACCCGACTCCTGACCACTCGGCGCGACTCGTCGCCCTGTACGTGCAGAGCCTCGGGCCCTTCACGCCGCGCTCGGCACTGCTCTGGCCCGCGGCCCGGTTCGTGATGGTCGAGCTCCGCGTCGGTCTCTCGGGTCTCAACGACGCCGGGGGAGGGTGGGATGCAGGGTGGACTCTCCCGCCGGGCTCACCGTGGTGGCGGCTCGGCGAGGTGCTGCGTATCTCCGAGCTCGTCTGAGCGTCTGCGCGAGGGGTCCGTCAGTCGGGGAGGATGTGCGCGGCGGCCCCGGCCAATGCCTTGCGCACTGCCCGGATGGACGGAGCCGCGGCCGAGACGCGGCGTGCGGACGAGAAGATCTCTCGCCGAGGCGCATCGGGCAGCGCGGCGAGGCCGACCGAGGGCGTGTCGCCGGCCCACACCAGCTCGGGCAGCAGTCCCACGGCAAGACCCGCATGGATCAGGCGCACGTGCGCGGTGAGGTCGGCGACCTCGAAGCGGACGTCCGGCTCGAAGCCCGCGGTGCGGCACAGCTGCTCGGCCCAGGCGCGGGATGCGGTGCCCGCCGGCTCCAGCACCCAGGGGTCGTCTCGGGTCGCCCACAGGGCAGCGGCGGCATCCGTACCGGTCACGTCGCCCGGCGCGCTCCTCGCCAGTGCGATCGCGTCGTGCGCGAGAACCACGCGATCGAGGTCGGCGTGGATGGGGCGCGTACGGCCGGGGTACTGCTCGGCGAGGATGAGGTCGAAGTCCCGACTCGAGACGCCCACGAGTCCGGTCTCGGGGTCGCATTCGGTGACCTCGACCCTCAGCGCCGGATGCTCGGACTTCAACGCCTCGAGCGAGCGGGGGAGCAGCGAATGCGCGGCCGACTGGAAGACGGCGATGTGCACCGTTCCGGTGACCTCGGTCAGAGATTCCGCGACGGCGACCTCGGCGTGCTCGAGCTGGTCGAGGATCGCGATCGCCTGCGCGACGAGGACGTTTCCCTGAGGCGTGAACTGCACGCCGCGGCCGACCCTGCGCAGCAGCGGGACGCCGACTTCGCGCTCGAGCGCGGCGAGCTGCTGCGACACCGAGGCCTTGCTGTACGACAGCGCGTCGGCCACCGCAGACAGGGTGCCGCGGCGGGACAGCTCGACGAGCATCCGGAGCCTGTTGACGTCCAGCATCCGCTCTCTCCTGTCGCCGTGGTGGTCGGCTACGCAATCGTTCAGCTCAGCCGAACAGAATCCGCTCGGATCGGTTGATAGACGTAGCCTACTCGGCGGCCCGACAATGATCGAGCCGCACACGAACCCGGGTGTGCGATCCCCCGAGAGGTACCCGCTCATGACCGTCGCCGCCGACACCACCACACCCGAGACCACGCCGCGCACCGAAGACGTCGCAGCCCTGGTGCAGCGCTGGCTCGCTGAGAGCGAGACGCATCCCGTCGAGCCCGCCGCCCAGCGCCTGTCCGAGGTCCTCAAGGACCCGAACGGACTCGCCTTCACCGTCGGGTTCGTCGACGGCGTGATGCGCCCCGAAGACCTCAGCGTCGCCGGTCGCAAGCTCGCCGAGATCTCTGAGATCACCCCGACCCTCCTTCCGGCGTACCTGCGGGCGGCCATCAAGACCGGCGGATTCTGGGCGCCGAAGCTCCCCGGCGTCGTGGTGCCGATCTCACGCCGGGTGCTGCGCGCGATGGTGGGACACCTCGTTCTCGACGCCACGCCGTCGAAGCTCGGCCCCGCGATCGCGAAGCTGCGCAAGAGCGGCAACCGCCTGAACCTCAACCTCCTCGGCGAGGCCGTGCTCGGCGAGCGCGAGGCCGGACGACGCCTGCAGGGCACCTACGACTTCCTCGCCCGCAAGGACGTCGACTACGTCTCGATCAAGGTCTCGAGCGTGGTCAGCCAGCTCTCGATGTGGTCGTTCGACGAGGCCGTCGCCGATGTCGTCGAGAAGCTCACGCCGCTGTACGAGCTGGCGGCCGCGTCGGAGGCGAACGGCCGCACCAAGTTCATCAACCTCGACATGGAGGAGTACCGCGACCTCGACCTCACCATCGCCGCGTTCACGAGCATCCTCGATCAGCCGGGGCTCGAGAACCTCGAGGCGGGCATCGTGCTGCAGGCCTACCTGCCCGACGCCCTCTCGGCGATGCAGCGCCTGCAGGAGTGGGCGGCGGCTCGCCGGGCCCGGGGCGGCGCCGCCATCAAGGTCCGCGTCGTCAAGGGCGCCAACCTCGCCATGGAGGAGGTCGACGCGAAGGTGCACGGCTGGCCGCTCGCGACCTACGGCACCAAGCAGGACTCCGACACCAACTACAAGCGCGTGCTCGACTGGGCGATGACGCCGGAGCGCCTGGATGCCGTGCGCATCGGCGTCGCGGGTCACAACCTCTTCGACATCGCGTACACGTGGCTGCTCGCGAAGGACCGGAACGTCACCGATGCCGTGGAGTACGAGATGCTCCTCGGCATGGCGACCGGTCAGGCCGAGGCCGTGCGCAAGGACGTCGGACAGCTGCTGCTCTACACGCCGGTCGTGAACCCGGCCGAGTTCGACGTCGCGATCGCCTACCTCGTGCGCCGCCTCGAGGAGAACGCGAGCCCCGAGAACTTCATGTCGGCGGTGTTCGAGCTCGCGTCGAACCCGCAGCTGCTCACTCGCGAGCGCGAGCGCTTCGAGCGTTCGCTCGCCGCCCTCGAGGCGGACCGCAGCGTGCCCGCGTCGAACCGCGTGCAGGATCGCGCGGCGGAGGCGGCGGATGCTGCTGCCGGCCGCACCGCGACGACCACGGGCTTCGCGAACCAGCCCGACAGCGACCCGGCCATCGCCGGCAACCGCACCTGGGGTCGCGAGATCCTCGCGCGTTCGGTCGACTCCACACTGGGCCTCGACTCCATCGCCCTGGGCCGCGTCGAGACGCGCGACGAGCTCGACGGCGTCTTCGCCGCTGCCACCGCGGCGGCGGCGAGGTGGGCCGCCCTGCCTGCGGCCGAGCGTGCCGCGGTGCTGCACCGCGCGGGTGACGAGCTCGCCGCGCGACGCGGCCAGCTGATCGAGATCATGGCGCACGAGGCGGGCAAGACCATCGCCGAGGCCGACCCCGAGGTGAGCGAGGCCATCGACTTCGCGCACTACTACGCCGAGCGCGCTCTGGACCTCGAGAGCATCCCCGGCGCCGAGTTCGTGCCGTCGAAGGTCACGGTCGTCACCCCGCCGTGGAACTTCCCCGTCGCGATCCCCGCGGGCGGTGTGCTCGCCGGTCTCGCCTCCGGATCAGGCGTCGTCATCAAGCCGGCGAAGCTGACCCAGCGGTGCGGTGCCGTCATGGTCGAGGCCCTGTGGGCTGCGGGCGTGCCCCGCGACCTGCTCGCACTCGTCGACCTCGCGAACCGCGACCTGGGTACCCAGCTCGTCGCCAGCCCTGCGGTCGACCGCGTGATCCTCACGGGTGCGTACGAGACGGCGCAGCTATTCCGCTCGTTCCGCTCCGACCTGCCGCTGCTCGCCGAGACCAGCGGCAAGAACGCGATCATCGTGACGCCGTCGGCCGACCTCGACCTCGCGGCCGCCGACGTCGCCCGCAGCGCGTTCGGGCACGCGGGGCAGAAATGCTCCGCGGCATCCCTCGCCATCCTCGTCGGCTCGGTCGCGGACTCCGAGCGCTTCGAGCGTCAGCTCGTCGATGCGGTGACGTCGATGCGCGTGGGCCTGCCCGACGACCCGGCGACCCAGATGGGGCCGATCATCGAGCCCGCCGACGGCAAGCTGCTGACCGCGCTCACGACCCTCGACAAGGGCGAGCGCTGGCTCGTCGAGCCGAAGAAGCTCGATGACGAGGGTCGCCAGTGGACCCCCGGCGTGAAGATCGGTGTCGCTCCCGGATCCACCACCCACCTGACGGAGTTCTTCGGCCCGGTGCTCGGCATCATGCACGCGAAGGACCTCGACGAGGCGATCCGTCTGCAGAACGCGGTCGACTACGGTCTGACCGCCGGCATCCACTCGCTGGACTCCGCCGAGGTCGCGACGTGGATCGACGGCGTCGAGGCCGGCAACCTCTACGTCAACCGCGGCATCACCGGGGCGATCGTGCAGCGTCAGCCGTTCGGCGGGTGGAAGCGCTCGGCCGTCGGAGCGGGCGCCAAGGCCGGAGGGCCGAACTACCTGTTCGGGCTCGGCGACTGGACACGCGCCGAGCTCCCCGCAGCCGCTCCGGGCGCCGCGACGGCCCCCGCCGTCGAGGCGCTGCTGACCGCATCCGCCGCCGCCCTCGACGCGGTCGAGATCGAGTGGCTGCATCGCGCCGCGGCATCCGACGAGCGTGCGTGGGTCGACGAGTTCGGCGCCGTGACCGACAAGTCCGGGCTCGAGGTCGAGCGCAACGTCTTCCGGTACCGTCCGGTCGCGGCCGACGTGCGCATCGCGGAGGGCGCGTCGCTGGTCGACGGCATCCGCGTGATCGCCGCCGCCCTCCGAAGCGGCAGCCCCTTCACGGTGTCCGCGGCGGTGCTGCCCTCTCGCGTCGAGAAGGCGCTGCGCGCCCAGGGCGTGACGGTCGCACAGGAGAAGGACGCCGCGTGGGTCGCGCGCTTCGCGAAGGCGGCTGCCAAGGCGGAGCACACCTGGCAGCGGGTCCGTCTGGTCGGAGGCGACCCCTCGGCCCTGTTCGAGGCGCTCGGCGGTACCCCCGATGTCGCCGTGTGGTCGCACGCCGTCACCGGTGCAGGTCGCGTCGAGATGCTCCCGTTCCTGCATGAGCAGGCGATCTCGATCACCAACCACCGCTTCGGCAACCCCACCACCCTGTCGGACGGGCTGCTCTGACCCGTCCGGCCCGGTCGGCCCGGTCGGCCCGGTCGGCCCGGTCTGCCCGGTCTGCCCCTCCCGCCCGGATCTGACCTCGGCCCCCGCACCCTGGACGAGCACAACTTCGGATGGGCGGCGTGACACGCCGGATGAACGACGGATGCCGCGGCGTGTCAGCCGCGGCATCCGAAGTTGTGCGTGTGGAGAGTGCGTGGAGAGGGCGTGTGGAGAGTGCGTCGGGTCAGCCCCGCAGCGCCTCGCCGAGCTTGACCCGCGAGCCCATGCGCAGCAGCGAGTTCTCGTAGATCTTCGCGCCGATCACGATCGCCGCGACACAGCTCGCCAGCAGGATCACGAGGCTGAGCAGCGGCTCCCACCACTGCGCCTCGCCCACGAACAGCCGCATCGGCATGCCGACCGGAGCGGAGAACGGCACGTACGACATGATCGTCAGCACCAGCGGGTTGTCGTTGAAGATGATCACCAGCACGTACGGCGCCATGATCAGCATCGTGATCGGGGTCGTGGTCGAGCCGATGTCCTCCTGACGCGACACCATCGACGCCGCTGCGGCGAACAGCGCGGCGAGCAGGATGAATCCGAACAGGAAGAACACCGCGAACCAGATGATCGGGGCGCCGAGGGTCGCGAGCACCTCGCGCTGGCCCGTCACGATCAGGCCGATCGTCGCGACCGCCGCGAGGGCGAGGATCTGACCCATCGCGAGGATCGTGTTGCCGATCACCTTGCCGGCGAGCAGCGTGCGCGCCGAGATCGACGACAGCAGGATCTCGACCACGCGGGTCTGCTTCTCCTCGACGACGCTCTGCGCGATGGTGCCTCCGAAGGTCGCGGCGGCACCCATGAACACGATGCCGAACGCGATGGCGATGAAGTACCGCAGCAGCGGGTTGGTGGTCGCCGGCTCGAGGATCTCGACGGTCGGAGCCTGCGACAGCCCCGAGACGAGACCGCTCGGCGCGTCCTTGAGGGCCACGACCGTGAGTCCGGTCGGACCCTCGCCGGGGAGGACGGCGGCATCGACCTTCTCGGAGCGGAGGAGCTCTTCGGCCTCGGCCTTATCGGAGACCTCCGTCACCTCGACGTCGGGCAGGGCCGACACGACGGATGCCGTCTCCGAGGTCGCCGCCACCGGCATCGCCTCGGTGTTCTGGCTGGCGAAGCCGCCGATCACGATGCCCGCGAGAGCGAGCAGCAGCAGGATGCCGGTCGAGATGAGGAACGCCTTGCTGCGCAGCTTGGATCCGATCTCGCGCTCGGCGACGAGCCAGATCATCGAGGCCTGCAGACCTGAGCCCACGGAGGAACGCGCGGGCCGCGAAGCGGGGGACGAGGTGCTCACTGGATGACCTCCTTGAAGATCTGGGCGAGGGACGGATGCTTGGGAGCGAAGCTCGCGACATCGCCGCGATCGACGGCGGTGCGGAGCACCCGCTGAGCCGTCTCGGGTCCGTCGGCGTCGAACAGGGCGTAGCCGCCCTCGAAGTCGAGGACGGTGACCCCCGGCTCGGAGCGCAGCCAGCCGGCGTCCCCGGCGGAGACGAGCTCGTACCGGTCGCCGGCGTGCTGAGCGCGCAGCCCGTCGCGGGATCCGGCGGCGCGGATGGTGCCGCCGGCGAGGATGACGAGGTCGTCGCAGAGCCGTTCGACGACGTCGAGCTGATGCGAGGAGAACAGGATCGAGGCGCCCCGGGCGGCGGAGGACTGCAGCACCGACGCGACGACGTCGACCGCCAGCGGGTCGAGGCCTGAGAACGGCTCGTCGAGGATGAGCACCTCGGGGTCGTGCACCAGGGCGGCGGCGATCTGCGCCCGCTGCTGGTTGCCGAGCGACAGCGACTCGATGGTGTCGTTCAGGCGCTCCTCGAGACCGAGCTCGGTGAGCAGCGCGGTCGCCCGCGTCGTGGCATCCGTCTTGTCGAAGCCGTGCAGTCGCGCGAGGTACACGATCTGCTCCAGCACCTTCATCTTCGGATACAGGCCGCGCTCTTCGGGCATGTATCCGAACTGGCGGCGGTCGGCGCTGGTGAGCGCCCGACCGTCGAGGGCGACCTGGCCGCCGTCGGAGTTGAGGAGCCCGAGGACGATGCGCATGGTCGTCGTCTTGCCCGCACCGTTGCCTCCGACGAACCCGGTCAGCCGCCCGGGCGCGACCTCGAACGACACATCGTCGAGCACGCGCCGCGTGCCGTAGCTCTTGGTGATGCCGGTCAGGACCAGCTTTCCTGTGGTCACGTCGTCTCGCTCCATCCGGTCGGGGTCTGCACACTGCATCGCATGCCTTCACGCTACGGAGGAGCGCATCGCCGCGGCATCCCCCATGCGGCGGATCGTGCGGCGGATCGTGCGGCGGATCGTCGGGGATCGTCACGGGTGGGTCACCCCGTGCCTCCGCCGCGAGGAGGACGCCTCCGCGAGGATCCGAGTGACGGGGGGAGGACGTAGGGGGCTACGGCGCCAGCAGGACGGAGAGGATCCCGACCGCGAACGGCAGCGCGGTCGTGAGGAACACCGCGCCGAGGACGATCCCGACGATGAGCCAGGGCCCGCGACGCCGAAGGCGGCGACCGGGAGGAGCCACGCCGATCGGCGGCGGCGTGAGCAGACCCTGCGGCGGGGAGAACGGGAGCGCCGGATGCGCGGGCGCTGAAGCGGATGGCGCGGGCACCGCGGCCGGATGCTGCTGAGCGCCCAGCCGCAGGCGATCGTCGCGCCACCGCGCCCACTGGTCGAGCTTTGTGAGCAGCGCCCCGACGGCGCCGAACAGCCAGGCCCACGTCGCCGGGTCGAGCGTCGACACGTCGCGGCGTGCGTAGAGGAAGAGCCAGTCGTCGACGATCTCGACGTCGAGCTGGGCGGCGTGGTCGATGAAGCGCGCCATGACGTCGGGCGTGAAGAGGTAGAGAGCGTCGACCTCGTATCCGGCCGGGCAGTACAGCGCGAAGTACCGGTCGAAGTCGCCTTCGAGCGAGAGCCGCTGGTCGCGCGTGAACGCGCCGGCGACGGTGCTGCCGAGGGTGTTGTTGCCCAGCGCGTCGAGCACGATGTTCGGCAGCGGCACGTCGAGCTTGACCGCCACGTACCCCCAGCGGTGGGTCTGCGACTGCTTGCCGTTGCTCGTCGTGTACTGGTAGTTGCCGAACTCGACGAAACGAGGGGAGTGTCCGCGGAGCACATCGGTGGACATGCGACCGGAGCCGCTCGAGAAGATCAGGCCGGGCAGCGGAGGGGCGTCGATGCGCTCGACGTAGCTCATCGCGTTCGACGCCGCGAAACGAGCGAGGCGGAAGCGCGTGACGGCACGGGCACGCATGCCGCGCCGCACGAGCATGACGGTCGCCACGATGATCCCGCCGAGGAGGAGCAGCCCCAGCACCAGAGCGACGGCGACGCCGGTGCCGCGTCCGATCGCGTACCCGAGCCCCAAGATCATGACGCCGATGACCGGAACGACCATCAGGAGGCAGACGACGGCGAGCACCCACGCCGCGATCTGCGCGCCTGACCGGGGGTTCGCCCCCTTCTGCGCCCTCGAGAACGCATCGACCTCAGCGGGATTCACCGGCTCGAGGAGGGCGCGCGCGTCGAAGAACCCCGAGGTGCTCGTCGACGGACCGGCGGCGGGAGAGGGAGACGTCACGCACCCACGCTAGCCCGAGCGGCCGGGTTCCTGCGGAGGGCGACGCCCGACGTGCAGCACCAGTCGTACGAGCAGTCCGGCCGCCAGCGCCCAGAAGGCCGCGCTCACCCCGAGGACCGCGATGCCCGAGGCGGCCACGAGAAAGGTCACGACGGCGGGGAGGCGCTCGCCCGGGTCGTCGATGGCCTGCTGCACCGATGCCCCGAATGCGCCCAAGAGGGCGAGGCCGGCGACCGCCGGGATGACGGCCTCGGGAGCCAGCAACACGAGGGCGGCGAAGGCGGCCGAGAACCCGCCGAGAATGAGATACGACGCTCCTGTCGACACTCCGGCGACCCACCGCCGCCGCGGATCGGGGTCGGCATCGGGCGAGGCGGCGAGCGCTGCGCTGATCGCCGCGAGATTGATCGCGTGCCCGCCCGCCGTCGCTCCGGCGGCGGTGCCGAGACCCGTGACGAGCATGGCGGGCCGCCAGGGCACCTCGTAGCCGAAGCTGCGCATGATCGCGATGCCGGGCACGTTCTGCGACGCCATCGTGACGATGAACAGGGGCAGGGCGATGCCGACCAGCGCCCCGAGGGTGAGGGTGGGGGCGGTGAGTTCGAGTCGCGGCACGAGAAGGCCGCCGTCGACGGGAGCCCCGGCCTGCGCCAGGGAGACGGCGACGACGACCGCGGCGGCGACGAACGCGAGCGGCACGGCCCAGCGCGGGGCGAGGCGGGCGAACACGAGCCAGGTGAGCACGACGGGCACCACGCCCCACGGGTTGGCCACGAGACCCGTGATCGGTGCGAGGCAGAGCGGAAGGAGTACACCGGCGAGCATGGCCTGGGCGATCGACGGCGGGATGCGGGCGATCAACGCCCCGAGCGCCGGCCACAGCGCGGTGAGGAGGATCAGTGCGGCCGTCACGAGGAATGCGCCGACCGCGGCGGACCACCCGCCCTCGACGGCGCCCGTGGCGGCAAGCAGTGCGGCGCCGGGCGTGGACCATGCCGCGGTGATCGGCATCCGGTACCGCCAGGCGAGCACGATGCAGGCGACGCCCATCGTGAGGCTCACGGCGAGCAGACCGCTCGCCGCCTGCGCGGGCGTCGCCCCGACCGCGCCGAGCCCCGTCAGCACCACGGCGAACGAGCTCGTGAAGCCCACGAGCGCGGTGACGACGCCGGCCAGGATCGGGCGGGACAGGGGAGCGGTCGGCATCCTCCGACAGTATCGGGATCGCGCCCCGGGGCAGGGCGGGCAGGGTCGGGTCAGGCGAGGCCCATGCGGTGCGCCAGCACCACGGCCTGCACCCGATCACGTGCGCCGAGCTTCTGCAGGATGCGCGAGACGTGCGTCTTCACCGTCGCCTCGCCGATGAAGAGGGCGCGCGCGATCTCAGCGTTGCTGCGGGCGTCGGCCAGCAGCACCAGGACCTCGGCCTCCCGGTCGGTGAGCGGATCGACCAGCGTCATCGCGACCCGCGGCGCCGGCTCTGCCGGCGCGGCCGCTGGAGCCGCACCCGCTGGAGCCGTACCCGCAGGCTCCGCACCCGCAGGTTCCGCCGCCGCCGCGAACCGGGAAAGGACGCGGCGGGTCACCTCGGGTGCCAGCATCCCGTCGCCCGCGGCCAGGGCCCGGACGGCCGAGATGAGGTCGTCGGCTCCGGCGTTCTTGAGCAGGAAGCCGCTCGCCCCCGCATCCAGCGCCTGGTACAGGTAGTCGTCGCGGTCGAAGGTCGTGACGATGGCGATCGCCGCCCCGATCTCGGGGTCGGACACGATGCGCCGGGTCGCCTCGATGCCGTCCATGTCGGGCATCTGGACGTCCATCGTGATGACGTCTGGATGAAGAGCGGATGCCTGCTCCACGGCCTCGGCTCCGGTGGCCGCCTCGCCGACGACCGTGATGTCGGGCTGGGTGTCGAGGATCGTGCGGAAGCCGGCGCGCAGCATGGCATGGTCATCGACGAGCAGCACGCGGATGGTCGGGGCGGACGCGGTCATCGAGACGTGCTCGCTTCACTCGGGGCAGGTGCCGGCCTCGCGGACTCCGGCGAACCCGGCGCCTGCGCGAGAGGGACACGCGCGCGGACCCGCAGCCCTCCGGAGGGGCGGGGCGTCACCTCGAGCGTGCCGCCCGACGCCGCCGCGCGCTCTCTCATGCCGAGCTGGCCGAGCCCGGGGCGCAGCGCCGCGACGGTGCGGCCGGTGTTCACGATCTCGACCTCGACGCCGTCGGAGTCGTATCGCACCCGGACGTCGGCGGTCGCGCCGACTCCCGCGTGGCGGCGGGCGTTGGTGAGCGACTCCTGCGTGATCCGGTACAGGTTGACCGCGACGATCGACGGCACCGGGGTCGGTTCGCCGATCACGGCGTAGTCGGTCGCGAGTCCGGCCTCCGTCGACGCCTCGACCAGCTCGCCGATGTCGTCGAGGGTCACCGTCGACGCGGCATCCATCGTCTCCCCGCCCGGGGTGCGCAGGGTCTCGAGCAGCTGCCGCAGCTCCTGGATGGCGTCGCGCGCCGACCCCTCGATGCCGGTGAGGATCGTCTTCGCCCGCTCGGGATCCTGATCGATCACGAGACGCGCTGCTCCGGCCTGCACACCCATCACCGAGACGTGGTGCGCGACCACGTCGTGCAGCTCCCTGGCGATGCGCACCCGGTCGAGTGCCACGGCCTGCGCGGCCGTGACCTCGCGCTCCTGCTCGAGCTCGGCCGTGCGCTGCTCGAGAATCTGCCTGGCCTGCGCGGCGTTCCAGGAGCGCTCGCCGAAGTAGTACGCGCCGCCGAAGTACAGGACGTTCAAGAGGATCTGGATGAGCATGAACGCGACGTAGGGCGAGAGCAGCCCTGCGGCGACATCCGCGGCGGCGGCCTCGTCGATCGCCTCGCGGTACATCGTGATGATCAGCCAGACGAACATGCCGACGATGATCGCGACCCGCACGATCATGGCCGCCCGCCGGTTCGCCATCCAGGCGCCGACCGTGTACAGCGACACGAACATGGCGATGTTGCCCACGTAGATCTCGGGCACCTGGAACGAGATCGCGAGGAAGTACGCGACGCAGACGGCGACGGCCACCGGCCCTGGCCAGCGGCGACGCACCGCGAGCGGAGCCGTCACGGCGACCGCGTACACGAGCGCCGTCCAGGGTTCGGCTCTTGTGTCGCCGTAGATCTCGGCCACCGTCGACAGGGCGGCGCTGAGCACCGCTCCGACGAACATGATCGCCGCGAGCACGAGGTCGCCCCGCATCTCGCGTGCGCTCGGGGTGCGGGTGAACGGCACTGCGGACATTGCTCCAACCTACGGGGGCGGCGGATGCCGCGGCATCCCCCGTGCGACGGATCGTGGCCTGCGAGAATCGAGCGTGACCTCGACGCCCTCCGTGACCTCGACATCCTCGGCGCCCCGCCTCGCTCCGTTGTATCTCGCCGGCTTCACCACTGCCTTCGGCGCGCACGGCATCGCGGCGGCCCTCGGCGCCGAGACCGAGGACCTCGGCTGGACGCTGCTCGCGTTCGGGTTCACGCTCGCGCTGTACGACCTCGCCGAGGTGCTGCTCAAGCCGCTGTTCGGCGCCCTGAGCGACCGGATCGGCGTGCGGCCCGTGATCGTCGGCGGTCTCCTCGCGTTCTCCGCGTTCTCCGTCGTGGGAGCCGTCGTCCCCGGGATGATCGGACTCGTCATCGGACGCCTCGGGCAGGGCGCCGCGGCATCCGCGTTCTCGCCGTCGTCCTCCGCCGCCGTCGCCCGGCTCACCGGTGCCTCCACCCGCGGGAGGTACTTCGGCCGCTACGGATCGTGGAAGAGCCTCGGCTACGCGCTCGGCCCTCTGCTCGGCGCGGTGCTCATCGTGTGGGGTGGGATGCCGGCGCTGTTCTGGGCTCTGGCGGTGCTCGGTCTCGCCGCGGCGGTATGGGTGGCGATCGCCGTGCCGCGCGTGCCGGTGCTGCCGCGCACGCGCGTGACCCTGGTCGACCTCGGCCGTGAGCTCCTGGCGCCGGGATTCCTCGTGCCCACGCTCGTGCTCGCGGCGACGACCGGCGCGCTCGCGGTCGCAGTGGGCTTCCTCCCGCTGCTCGGACGTCAGGCGGGGCTCGGCACGGTCGGCAGCATGGCGATCGTGACGGTGCTGGCGATCGCGTCGAGCCTCGCGCAGCCGCTCATCGGGGCGGCCCACGATCGGGGGCGTCTCTCGGTGCGGCTCGGCACGGTCGGCGGCCTCGCGCTGATCGCCGTCGGGATCGGGATCTCTGCGCTCTCCGGCGAGGCCGTGGTGCTCGTGGCGACGGCACTGCTCGTCGGCCTCGGCGTGGGCACCGCGACGCCCGTCGCGTTCTCCCATCTCGCGGCATCCACACCCGCCGACCGGATGGGGCGCACCATGGGCAGCGCCGAGCTCGGGCGCGAGCTGGGGGATGCGGGCGGACCACTCGTGGCGGGGGCCGTGGCGACGGCATCCGTTCCCGGAGTGGGGCTGGGAGTCGTGGCCGCGCTCACGGCGGGTGCCGGCGCGCTGGCGCTCCTCGGTCTGCGGACTCGGACGGATGCCGCCGTCGGCGAGTGACCGTACTTGCTATTGACAAGCCCACTTGTTATTTGCAAGCATTGTCTCCATCGGGTCGCCGAGACGCCGGCCCGAAGAGTTCACCATCGACAGAGGAGTCATCGTGACCAAGGTCTTCGTCAACCTGCCCAGCACCGACCTCGAGCGCGCCAAGGCGTTCTACACGGCGCTCGGCTGCGACATCAATCCGCTGTTCACCGACGAGAACGCCGCCTGCGTCGTGTGGAGCGACGACGTCTACTTCATGATCCTGACCCGCGACTTCTTCGGCACCTTCACGGACAAGACCGTGGTGGATCCGAAGGAGGCCGCACAGGTGCTCGTCGCCATCAGCCGCGAGTCCCGTGACGAGGTCGACGCGGTGCTGGCATCGGGTCTCGCGGCCGGCGGCTCCGAGCCCAAGGATCCGCAGGACTACGGGTTCATGTACTCCCGCGACCTCGAGGACCCCGACGGCAACGTCCTGGAGTTCGTCTACATGACTCCGGAGGCGGCCGAGAACGGGCCCGAGCCGATCGCGGAGCAGAGCGCCGCGTCCTGATGGCGGCGCGCAGCTACGGCCAGTACTGCGGTGTGACGACCGCCGTCGAGCTGATCGGGGAGCGGTGGGCGATGCTCATCGTCCGCGACCTGCTCGTCGGCCCTCGTCGCTACACCGACCTCAAGCAGGGCCTGCCGCGCATCCCCACCAACATCCTGTCGGCGCGCCTGAAGGAGTTGCAGGAGGGTGGCCTGGTTCGTCGGGTGCCGCTCATGAACTGCGGACTCGTGTACGAGCTGACGTCCTACGGCCGGGCGCTCGAACCCGTCGTCCTCGCGTTGGGCCGCTGGGGCTTCCAGGCCATGGGGGAGCCCGAAGACGGCGACATCGTCACCGGCGCCTCCCTCACGATGGCGCTGCGCACGGCATTCCGACCCGATGCCGCCGACGACGCGGAGTACGAGCTGCATGTCGGTGATGTGGCGCTCCGCGCGTCGGTGAACGGCGGACAGCTGATGGTCGCGCAGATCGCGCCGCCGGCGCCACCCGTCGACGGACGCATCCCCGACGGGGAGCCGGATGCCGTCATCGTCGCCGGCCCCGGCATCCGTCGACTGATCGCCGGCGAGATCACCCCGGCCGAGGCGATCGAGCAGGAGGAGCTCGACGTGGTGCGCGGCGAGGTCGCGCACCTCGAATCGTTCGCGCGGACGTTCCACATCGCGCCGCTGAAGGACCCCGTCATCGTGTGACAACCTGTCGTCCCCTACCTGTGCGAAGGAGCACTGCCATGACCGGACGTATCTTGATCGATCTCTTCACCACTCTCGACGGGGTCGCGCAAGGACCGGGCGGCGTCGACGAGGACACCTCCGGAGGATTCCGCTTCAGCGGCTGGCAGGCCGGGTACCCGTCGTCCCGCATGGGTGAGGGTGTCGCGAAGGGGATGCAGCGGCTCGACGCCCTGCTGCTCGGACGCCGGACGTACGACATCTTCGCCTCGTACTGGCCGCATCACACGGATGGGCCGTCGGGAGAGATCGGCCGGCTCTTCGACCGCGTGCCGAAGTACGTCGCGACGAGGGAAGCGGATCTCGACCTGCCGTGGCAGGGCAGCGTGCGCGTCGGCGATGATCTCGCCGCCGAGATCGCCGATCTCCGGGAGCGCCACGACGAGGTGCACGTCATCGGCAGCATCGATCTCGTGCACTCGCTGCTCGCCGAGGGCCTGTTCGACGAGTTGAACCTCTGGGTCTACCCGATCCTGCTCGGCGCCGGCAAGAAGGTCTTCGGCGACGACGCGCTGCCGTCGGTGCTCGGGTTGCTGGAGCCACCCGCTCCGGACGACGAGGGCGTGCTGCTGCTGCGCTATGGACGCACGGACCGAGTGCCGGAAGTCGGGACCTTCGCGGATTAGTCCTGAGTATCGACTATTCCTTTCCTATGTCGTGATCCCCTAGATTCAGATCGGATGCCGCTCTGTCGGCACATCCGATCCACCTGGTCATGTGACAGCGCGAGCGCTTCGGACGTGCCCACGAACAAGGGATGATGATGACGTCACGTTCGATCAGGCGAGCAGTGCTCCGCTCTCTGATGGCAGGGGCCGCGGTACTGGCGCTCGCGGTCGGGGCGCCGGTGAGTGCCGCCGCTGAAGAAGAGCAGACGACGACGATCTCGGGAACGGTCTCGCGCCAGGACGACGGGACACCGCTCGAGAACGTGTCGGTCTACGTCACCAGCGCGGACTTCACCCAGGGCGGCGTCGCCGTCACGGGTACGGACGGCGGATACGCCGTTCCGGGTCTGCAGCCGGGCGAGTACACCGTGCGCTTCACGACCGACACGAGCGGCGCCGGATTCATCACCGAGTACTGGGACGACGCGCGATCGTGGGACAGGGCGCAACGGATCACCGTCCTCGGAGGCGAGGAGATCAGCGGCATCGACGCGTCGCTGGAGCGGGGCGGGAGCATCTCCGGTCGAGTGACGCGCGAGAGCGACGACGCTCCGGTCGCGGGGGTTCACGTGCAGCTGTCGCCCGACTCGTTCCTGGTCTCGCCGGCGATGGCGATCACCGCTGCAGACGGCACGTATCAGGCAGTCGGACTCCCGGCGGCGACGTACACCGTGAAGTTCGACGCGCCGGACGAATCACTGTCCGACGAGTACTGGGAGGAAGCCCTCACCCCGACGGCGGCGACCGGTGTGAGAGTCGACGCGGGGTCGGAGTCCTCCGGCATCGATGCGAGCCTCGTCGGGGCGTCGGCGATCTCAGGTACGGTGACCACCGCCGACGGGTCTCCTGTCTTCGGCACCGTGTCGGCGTCCGGAGGCGGGAACTACTTCAGTTCTCCGATCGCACCCGACGGCTCGTACCGCCTGGCGGTGGCGCCAGGCGCGTACGAGGTCCAGTTCACGAGCTACGATTCGCGCGTTCTGAGCGAGTACTGGGAGAACTCGGCCACCAGCGCCGAGGCTACGCCCGTCACGATCGCATCAGGGCAGTCGCTGACCCTGAGCGCTGAGCTCGACCGAGCGGTGGCCATCATCGGCACTGTGCTCGCTGACGGCCTGCCTCTCGCCGACGCGGTCGTCGAGATCTGGCAGGACGGCCTCCTGGGCCAGGGCATGGCCTACACGGACTCGTCCGGCCACTATGAAGTGATGCTGCGGCCCGGCACCTACACAGTCAGCGCCTACGGGAGCGCATACGAACCGGTGTACGCCAAGCAGTTCTACGACAGGGCCGACACGAGGTCCGAGGCGACGGACGTCACTGTCGGGGAGTCCGCGGACGCGACGGGGGTCGACTTCGATCTGTCGCTGGGAGGCGATATCGGCGGAACCATCACGGCAGACGGATCGGAGGTGCCGGGATCGGGAGCGGACGTCGTCGCGTATCTCTGGAGCGGCGGAGAGTGGCGCGAGGTCGCTCGAGCGGCAACCGGATCCGACTACAGGTTCGGCACCGGATTGCCCGAGCAGGCCGAGGGGGGACCGCTCCCCGCCGGCGCCTACCGCATCGGCGTCTTCGCCGACGGCTTCTGCGCCCAGTACTACGGAGGGTCATCGTCGATCGAGGGCGCCCAGTCGGTGGAACTCGCCGAGGGAGACGTTCTCGCCGGCATCGACGTCGCGCTCGATGCGACGTGCACGGAGCCCGAACCCGAACCCGCGCCCGAGCTGACGCTCGCCGTCGATTCGGTCCGCGCGGGCGGAGACCTGCTCATCAGCGGCAGGGGCTTCGTCGCGGGTGAGACGGTGGCCTTCGAGTTGCATTCGGATCCTCTCGCGCTGGGAACGCTGACCGCTGATGCGGACGGGCGGATCAGCGGGACGCTGCGGATTCCGACATCCGCTCCGGCCGGCGCCCACACTCTCGTGGCGCTGGGTGCAGGTGCGACTGTTCAGGCGAGTGTGCCTCTGCGCGTGACCGCGGCAGCCGTGATCAGCGCTCCGGCAGTGATCGGAGAAGCGACGACCGCTCCGCGAGGTCTGGCCGACACCGGTGCCGAAGCGCCCGGGATGGCTGCCCTGACCGGGGCGTTCCTCGCTGTGGTCGGCGCCGCCATGATCCGACGGAGGCGCGCGCACAGCTGACGACGCCCGACGCGGACGCGGGTGACCACCCAGCGGCACTCGCCATGGCGACGCCTGCCCAGCGGAGCATCTCGTTCTTGCACGAGTACCTGAACTAGTTGCTGCGAATTAGAGAATGATACATACCGACGGTGTTTGGGACGCGAAGCCCTACATTCTGCAAGACTATGGCTACACCGGCGGCACTGACCAGCAATTCTACGTGAGGACCAGCGACGGCTCCAGCAAGGTTCGAGCGGATGTATTTGGGAACGTGAATTACGGCATCATGATGGCATCTTTCGGCGTCGGAGATAAAGAAGCTATCATGGCGTCGAATATTGGCGACGATGCATCAGGGCAGATCGATAGCTTCGATGACTCTGCGATATCTTTGGGCTACCAGATGGCCGACAAATACCCAGGCGGTGTACCTCTCGGTGCGTATCAGGACATGATTCTCAGCGAATTCGGGAACAAGGGTTAGCGATGGTGAAGAGGATTCGTTGGCTGCTGGTTGCTGTCTTGCTCGTGGCCGTCACTGTCGTCATCAGCGTATTAGTTGTTTCCTTTCCCGCCAGGAAGGAGGGGGCGGCACGCATCGAGGCTGAGGCCGGGCTTCCCCTTGTGCTCACCCCCGAAGCTTCGGGGCAGGGTTCAGGTAAAGGAGAGATGATACTCAAGAGCGACGGCGTGGCAGAGCTGACGGAATTCCCTATCGGAGAGATCGACGCAGCCGACGGCTGCACTTCGTTGACTGGCATGAGGACCTTCTCAGGTCGGGCCGAATGGACTGCAGACCGAAATCTGAATATCACTATAAGCAGTCAAGAGGGTGCGGTCATCATCGGTCCCTATAATCCAACGATGGGTGATGTGGTCTGGTACAGATTCGGCATGCCTGTATGTGGCAGCGACGAGGTTATCTGGTACCTCGCTCAAGCTGGTCGGTCCTAGCGAATCGTGGATGGGGCATCCTGTTGCGGAAGAGCACGGTGGAGGGTGCGTCGTTGTTCGTGGGGGATACGGTGTTGTCGCAGGCGCCGGGTTCTTCGGTGGTGGCGGGTGTGCGGACGTACAGTGGTGCGGAGGGTAGGCCGATTGCGGAGAAGTCGGCGAAGACCGGGACCACGGGGACGAGGTTGACGTGGGTGTTCTCGAATCTGGAGGGACGGTAGACGTGCAGACCGTCGCTAACACCGCCGGAACGACCACCCGCACCTCCCGCGATCCCTACGGCGCACCGATCGGCGGTCGAACGGTGTCTGGTCGAGTGGCACGGGATATATGAACAAGCCGGTGACCGCGTCGACCGGTCTGACCACGGTCGGTGCCCGCACGTATGACCCGGTGCTCGGCAAGTTCCTCTCCGTGGATCCGGTGATCCAAGGGCAATTCCCCGGCGGTGACAACAACCTCCGGGAAGCAGTCATGCAAGTGGGGCTCGGTCGGATGTCGAGGGGCATCCCGCCCCGGAGCGAACGATGGGGTGTCGTCTGGCGCGGTCGACCCTTGTCGCGCTTTCAATTCAACAAGGTGCGAGAAGAAGGATGCGTGGGTCAATCCTGTTGCGCAGATCAAGGGCTTTGTCCCGAAAGTCGATTCCATGGTGAGCAATCGCTTCTTGCGCAGTCTGGCGAACCTTCCGGCCACGGCCGTCGCCGCCACCTCGGTCTTGATTGCAGGCGGAAAGTGCGGTTACAGCCCCGGGCATGGGCTCTTCGTCTGCGAAGGCAGTCCGCTCGCACAGCAGGGCGGCACCACTGTGGGCGACGTCTTCTTGACGAACGAGATCTCCAAGGATGAGGTGCTTGACGGAACGGCAAATTCTGAGGCACTGCTTTCTCACGAGACGCGCCACGCCGCGCAGTGGGCCGGGCATGGGAACCTGCTGTATCCGATTCTCTACGGGGTGGAGGCACTTAAATCGACTGTGCTCACAGGAAGCTATGGTTGCGCGAACTGGTTTGAGTTCGACGCGGGTATGCAAGAAGGGAGGTACTCATCATGCTGAGTGCAGCGCTACGCAGGGCCAGTGTTGCCGCTGCAGCGGCAACACTGGCATCCGCGGTGCTCGTCGGCTGTATTCCGATCCTGCCGTCTCGTCCGCTTGCGCTTCAGCCGATCAGCGTGACTTCTGTCAACGATCGCTTGTCTTGGGTGCAGTGCCTCGACGAGAGCATGCAAGTGTCATACGTGTCTGCGCGTATACGGGAGGACGAAGGGCAAGAAAGAGAGTGGCCGGTTCTCACCGCGGAGGCCGATGTCGAGGACACGGTGGAGTTCGCGCCACGCATGCCGGTCGATCTGGAGACCACTTTCGCGGGGCTTCCTGTTGTGCATGCCAACGACATTCCCCTCTCGTCCTTGACGGGCACGATCACCGTGTTCCTTGTTTTGTCGGGACCTGATGTGCGAGCCGAGATGGCGTTCAGGAACATCGACCCCAAGGCACTCAGGGATCGGAAGTTCGTCGATCACTCCGGCGACGTCAGTGATCGCCCCTGCGACAAGTCCGGCGATTGACCTGCCTGGCTGCCTGCCACCCTCGAGGTAACTGCATCTCCTGGGAGCACTTGTGGCCACGCGAACAATCGACGAAACGGGGAAAGTCGGCGGGTAGCCACATAGCGGAATTCGAACTCGGAGACGAGGGCATCGAGGCCGACCTCGTCGTGGCAGTGGGCAAAGAGTGAGACGTCATCCAACGCGTGTGGAATGCTGAACTCGTTTCAGTAGCACAGAACTCAGAGTCTCTCCTGGACGAAATGCTTGGACAGCTGCATCCGATTCAACAGGTGGAGGGTGCGTCGTTGTTCGCGGAGAAATCGGCGAAGACCGGGACCACGGGGACGACGTTGACGTGGGTGTTCTCGAATCTGGAGGGAACGGTGGACGTGCAAACGCTCGCGAATGCGACAGGTACGACCACGCGTGTGTTCCGTGATCCGTATGGTGCTCCGATCGGTGGGTCGAACGGGGTGTGGTCGAGTGGCACGGGGTATATGAACAAGCCGGTGACCGCGTCGGCCGGTCTGACCACGGTCGGTGCCCGCACGTATGACCCGGTGCTGGGGAAGTTCTTGTCCGTGGATCCGGTGATCGACACGAACCTCCCGCCGCAGAACACGGGCTACACGTCCTCGGGCAACAACCCGGCGACCTACATGGACCCGAGCGGGCTCAAGTTTGTCATCGACCGGCCCAACGACGGTGGCGGTTCGAAGGCATCGTCTGGCGCGAAGTCGATAAAGCCGTCCGCTGGGTCGAGCAACAAGCAAAACTGCAAGGTAGGAGACTGGTCATGCCGCGTGAAGGCTGCTACTCCGGAAGTCAAGTGTGGTGGCGCCGGAAAGGCGCGTTCTTGCAATAGCACTGGGCCAGCAGGAATCTGGTGCTACAGCTACCGATATGATCATCCCATTTCCAGCGTTGGGAAGTTCACGGCTGAGCAGGCCATGCGAGCGTTCACTCAGAATCCAGCCAAGATCTTCCCCTTCGGTGTGGAAGGCTGCCCCACGTTCTCGAATGGTGCCGAATGCAATCTGAAAACCGGGACGCCGCTTCTTAATCCGAACGGCGTTGTAGGCGTGACTACGACGAGCACGTCGGTCAATTTCACTGTTCTCGAATACGGCTACTTCGACGCGCCAGGATCTACCATCGAGTTCTCGACCTGGGAAGACAAGAAGGGTAATGTCTACCTGAGTCAAATTGCCAACGGGCATGGTGCTGACCTCTTCACCTTCACCGGAATGAAGGTATTCCAGGCTGCGCGACCAACGTGGGACGAACGGGCTGCAAACCTTACTGACATATTGGAGACTCAAAGATGATCACGCGACGTCGACCTGAGGCTCTCACGATCACCTTGCTCACCTCGGCAGTTGTTGCTACCTCAATCGCAGTCGCGCTCGCGCGATTGCTCTGGATCAACGCTCAATCTTCATCGATAGTCCCAATTATGGAGCAAGTCATCGCGTTTGCAGGCACAGTCGTTATTTTCATTTGTGGTGGGATGCCGGCTGCCTTGATGAGCTGGGCGCTCGAGCGTCCGAACTCTCAACTGGTGAACCGAGTGATCCGCGGATGGCACGTAATAGCCGCGAACGGTGCCTCGCTGGTACTCGGTGTTGTGCCGATCTATATGTTCACCTGGCAGTGGGTTCAGACGGTGCTCGTGCTTTTGGCGCTCGCGTCCGTAGGTGCAATGTCGTTCTACTTTTCCCTAGGCTTAAGAGATCGAATCTGTTCGAGGCCAGGTGTGCCTTCAGCCGACTGATGTGCGCCCCAGAGGATGGCGAGGTGCGCGAGCGCGATGGCTGTGGCGGAAGGTTGTGCGGGCGTACACCTGGCCAGAGTGCGGCTGCCCACCTTCACATGGGAAGAGGAGATTACCTGGTGACGACAAGCAGAAGCCGAAGTCGAAGTGGATTCTTGCCCGCATTGGTAGCACTCTCGTTCATGATCGCAGGATGCTCTCCGACCGATATCGCCTATGGTCTCGACCCGGGCGAGCTGCCGGGGGAGTGGCGAGCGATGCACGACGGCGGCGCAGCCCGATTGACCCTGAACGATGATGGAACGTTCAACGCAGCTGCGTGGCCCGAAAATCTCGTCTGTACGTCCCCTGGGGCTTCGACCGTTGACGACCTCGACTGGGAACGCAGAAGCGACTTCTCCGGGACGTGGCACAGCGTCAGCCCGGAGTTGTCGCACGCGCTGGTCTTCTCGATCCAGCAGGGCCCGTGCGATCAGACCGGCTGGTCGTCGTACGTGTGGTCCTCGGGCGACACCCTGGAAATCAAGGTGTTCCTGACGTCCGTCAACGACCCGGACAGCGCCTCCAACGATCAGATCTTCTGGTTGCGGAAGTCGAGCTGAGCGAGCCATCAAAGGCTGAGCGGGAGGTGGTCGGGACCGCCCTCGACGTGCTTGGCAGAATGACAAGCACGTCAGCGTGCGCCGCCTGCGCCACCGCACGCCACGACGACCCCGTCACCGACTTACCCCCCCACACTCGCCCCCAACGGCACCGCCGAGGCGGAGAGCGAACCCCCCCCCACCCAACACCACCGCCGCTGTACAAGTCGCCCCCATCACGATGAGCGCACGACGGCTTCGGTTGTCGTTACGAGCAGATGAGGAACGTGCGGCGCGGTCGGATCGCTTGCGCGGAAGGAGGTTCACCCGCGAAAGTCATGGTGCTCCGAACGCCCTCGCATCAGCAGCGGCAGCCCGATAGTCGTCTGTAAGTAATCGCCGCTCGCGGAATGGGCACTCAGCCGAGCATCCGCTCGATCACCCGCGCGACGCCGTCGTCATCGTTCGAGGTCGTGGTCTCATCCGCGGCGTCCTGTACGACGGCAATCGCATCCGCCATCGCGACGCCGTGCCCGGCCCAGCGCAGCATCTCGACGTCGTTGAGCGCGTCGCCGAAGGCGACCACATCGGCGCGATCGATGTCGAGATGAGCGCACAGCCTCGCGAGACCCGTCGCCTTGGTCACCCCTTCGGCCATGACCTCGACGAACGGAGCGCCCGACAGTGTCGCCTCGAAGCCGGTGAGCCCGAGGTCGCGCAGAGTGTCGAAGAGCGCCGTCGGCGCGAGCTCCGGATGCCGGATCACGAACTTCAGGCTCGGAGCGGCCAGGACCTGGTCGAGCGGCACGCCGCCCATCGTCTTCGGGTCGCGCTTGTGGTCTGAGAGGTCGGCGATCTCGGCGTAGCCGTGCTGCGCCACGAAGGTCTCGCCGCCCTCGCGCACGCTCGCGAACAGCAGCCCGGGGATGCTGGCGCGCAGCGCCTCGGCCAGGGTGCGGATCGTCTCCGACGGGAGCTCCTCGGCGAACAGCATCCGCCCGTCGGTGAGATGCGTGGCGTAGGCGCCGTTGCTGCACAGTGCCCAGCCGTCGAAGCCCGCCCCGCCGGCGATCGCGCGCAGACCGATCGGCTGCCTGGCGGTGACCGGGACGACATGGATGCCGCGGGCTCTCGCCGCATCGAGCGCCGTGCGGGTGCGACGCGACACCTCGGACGCCGATGTCAGCAGCGTGCCGTCGAGGTCGGTCGCGATCAGGCGCATCGAATGGGTCCCTGAACCTGTCGAAGGGTCAGGAGAAGATCATCGGCAGGTCGTCATCCGCATCATCGGTGCCCCCGAGGTCGAGCTCCACGACCACTGGGACATGGTCGCTGGGCTGCTCGCCCTTGCGCTCTTCGCGGTGGATCGAGGCGCCCTGCACGGCATCCGCGAGCGCGCGGGATCCGAGGATGAAGTCGATGCGGATGCCCTCGTTGCGGGGGAACTTCAGGCGCTGGTAGTCCCAGTACGTGTACCCCTCGGGCAGCAGCGGACGCACGACGTCGGTGACCCCCGCGTCTTCGAGCGCGAAGAACGCGGCGCGCTCCTGCGGGGAGACGTGGGTCGAGACGCCCTCGACGATGCCCGGGTCGCCGTTGTCATGAGGGAAAGGGATGATGTTGAAGTCGCCGACCAGGGCGAGCGGCAGATCAGGGTTCGTCGCGAGCTCGGCGGCGGTCGCCTTCTTCAGCTCCTCGAGCCAGTGCAGCTTGTACGCGTAGTGAGGATCGTCGAGCGAGCGGCCGTTCGGCACATAGAGGCTCCACACCCGCACGCCGTCGACGAGCACGCCCAGTGCGCGCGCCTCGAGCGGAGCATCCGGACCCTCGTGGCCCTTCGCGAAGCCCGGCATGCCGTCGAACGCGGTGCGGACGTCGGTGACGGGCAGACGGCTCGCGATCGCGACGCCGTTCCACTGGTTCAGGCCGTGCACCTCGACGTGGTACCCGGCTTCTTCGAACGGCCCGTAGGGGAACTGCTCGGGCTTGCACTTGATCTCCTGCATCGCGAGCACGTCGATGTCCTCTCGGACGGCGAACTCGACGGTGCGGGCGACACGGGTGCGGATGGAGTTGACGTTCCAGGTGGCCAAGCGCATGCGTCAAGCCTAGGCCGTGCCTCCTACACTGGATGCCGTGACCGCACTCGACGCAGACCGCCAGACACTCCTCGACCTCATCAAGGACGAGGCGGTGTTCCACGGCGACTTCACCCTCTCGAGCGGCAAGAAGGCGACGTACTACGTCGACATGCGCAAGCTCACCCTCGACCACCGCGCGGCCCCCGCGATCGGCCGCATCATGCTCGACCTGATCGGCGACCTCGACGTCGTGGCCGTCGGCGGCCTGACCCTCGGCGCCGACCCGATCGCCAATTCCGTGCTGCATGCCTCGGTCGCCACCGAGCGTCCGCTCGACGCGTTCGTCGTGCGCAAGGAGCCGAAGGACCACGGCCGCGGTCGTCAGATCGAGGGTGCAGACGTCAAGGGCAAGCGCGTCGTCGTGCTCGAAGACACCTCGACGACCGGCCAGTCGGCGCTCAAGGCCGTCGAGGCCCTGCGCAAGGAGGGCGCCGAGATCGTCGCCGTCGCCGTGATCGTCGACCGCAAGACCGGGGCGCAGGCCGCGATCGAAGCCGAGGGACTCGAATGGCGCGCAGCGTTCGACCTCGACGACCTCGGACTCGACCCCCAGTGACCCGCTACGCTCTCGCCGTCGACGTCGGCGGCACGAAGATGGAGGCCGCGCTCGTCGGTGAAGACGGCGCGCTCGTCGCGGGGAGCCGCAGCCGTCAGGCGACCGGGCGCGAGGCGACCGTCGAGTCGCTGACCGCCGCCGTCCAGGCGATCATCGCGCACGCCCTCGCACACCTGCCGGAAGGCGCCGAGCTCGTCGGCGCGGGCGCCGGAAGTGCCGGCCCGATCGACCGCATCGCGGGCGCCATCATGCCGGTGAACATGCCTCTGGCGCGGGGCTTCGGCCTCGCGGAAGCGGTGCGCGTCGCGGCATCCGCTCTTCTCGGACGAGAGGTGCCGACCGTGCTGGGTCACGACGGCGGCGCCCTGGCACTTGCCGAGTCGTGGCTCGGCGCCACGCAGGATGCCGGTGCGTCACTCTCGATCGTCGTGTCGACCGGAGTCGGCGGCGGCTTCGTCGTGAACGGCGCGTACATTCCTGGAGCCACGGGAAACGCGGGCCACCTCGGCCAGGTGCGCCGCGAGGGCGGGCTCACACTCGAGGAGATCGCCTCCGGACCCGCGAGCGCCGCGTGGGCGCAGCAGCAGGGCTGGACAGGAGCCACCGGTGAGGACCTGGCGCGGGATGCCGCGGCGGGAGTGGCCGTCGCACGCGCCGCGATCGAACGCTCGGCGAAGGCGGTCGGCGAGGCGCTGGCGGATGCCGCGACTCTGGTCGACCTCGACACCGTCGCGATCGGCGGGGGCTTCTCGCGCGTCTCGCCCGACTACATCGACCTCGTGCAGCGGGCCCTCACCGCGAGCGCCGCCCACGAGTACTCTCGGCGAACGCGCGTGGTCCGGTCGGGTTTGGGCGACGAGGGGCCGTTGATCGGCGCGGCCGCCCTCGTGCTGCGATAGCTGCTCGCGGGAGTCAGTGACTCGCGATGACCAGGTGTCGCGGCGGACCCTCGAGCCTCGCGACCGCGATCTTCACTCCGGTGACCTCGCCCGTGAGCGCATCGATGCGGGCGCCGAGCTTCTCTTCGACCCCACCGATGCGCGCACTGAGCCTTGCATCGAGGGCGTCGATCCGGGCCCCGAGCTTGTCTTCGAGGGCGTCGATCCGGGCTCCGAGCTTGTCTTCGACGGCGTCGATCCGGACTCCGAGCTTGTCTTCGACGGCGTCGCTCCGGTCATCGATCCGTCGCAGGACCCAGGCGAACCCCGCGAACATGCTCGCTCCCAGCGTCACCACCATGCCGGCGGCACTGATGACGATCGCGATGACCTCGGTAGACACGTACACGCTCCCATTCTGCGGCTCGATGATCGGATATGCCAGCAGACTATGGTCGGCAACCGATATTCAGGCTGAGCTGGGTAATTTCGGCTCAGTGGCGGTGGAGAACGCGAACTTCGCCCTCGCTGAGGAGAATCAGTCACCCGGCATCCGTTCGTTCTCCTAACAAATCCCGCGTACCCTCGAAGACGTTAAGCGAAGGGATCCCTGCATGCGCGTTCTCGGCCTCCTCTCGGGCACCTCTCACGACGGCATCGACGTCACGGTCGTGGACTTCACGGAGAGCGACGGCGAGCTGCGCGGCACCGTCCTGCACGACGACAGCGTGCCGTACGACGCCGGGCTGCGGGCCCGACTCGTCGCTGCGCTGCCTCCGGCGCCCACGACCTTCGCCGAGATGTGCGAGCTGGACACCCTGATCGGCCAGGCCTTCGCCGACGTCGCCGCCGCGGCATCCGAAGCGGTAGGCGGAGTGGACGCCGTGTGCACGCACGGCCAGACCGTCTTCCACTGGGTCGACGAGGGCCACGCGCTCGGCACGCTGCAGATCGGGCAGCCCGCGTGGATCGCCGAGCGGGTCGGCGTGCCGGTCGTCTCGGACGTGCGCATCCGCGACATCACCGCCGGCGGTCACGGCGCTCCGCTGGTGTCGTTCCTCGACGAGCTGCTGCTGCGCGGCCGCGCCGGCGTCTCGGCGGCGGTGAACCTCGGCGGCATCGCGAACATGACGGTGGTCGGGCCCCAGGGGCTGTTTGCGTACGACATCGGCCCGGCGAACGCCCTGGTCGACGCGGTCGTGGTCGCTGAGGGACTCGACGAACGGGGCTACGACGCGGATGCCGCCATCGCCCGTACGGGCACGGTCGACGACGCGCTGCTCGCGGCGCTGCTCGCCGACCCGTACTACGCGCTGCCTGCTCCGAAGAGCACGGGCAAGGAGCACTTCCACCTCGACTACGTGCGCTCGCACGTGGATCGGCTGAGTCGTCAGGGCCGAGCGATCGCCGTTCCCGACCTCGTCCGCACTCTCACAGAGCTCACGGTGCGCACGGTCGCGCAGGACGTCACCGCTGCGGGCATCCGCTTTCTCGCGGTGTCGGGCGGCGGATGCCACAACCCGCTGATCATGGAGGGCCTCCGCGCCGCTCTGCCGGACGTCGAGGTCGTGCTCGCCGACGAGCTCGGCGCGCCGGTCGACAGCAAGGAGGCGATCCTGTTCGCGCTGATCGGCTGGTGCACGATGCACGGCGTCGCCGCAGTGACACCGGGCGGAACAGGTGCACGCGAGCCTCGCATCCTCGGCACGATCGCCCCGGGCGCGGGGCCGCTGCGGATGCCGGAGCCCGTCGACCGCGTACGCAGTCTCGTCCTGGACTGACGCACGCCCGCTGAGCGCGTGAGCACGCCCGCTCAGCGTGTGCGGTCGTCGTCGTCCCAGGGGCCTTCCCACCAGCCGGCACGGCCGTCGCCGTCGGAGCCGTCGCCGCGGCGACGCGACCGGACGAACTGCACGATGAACACCACGAGCGAGCTCAGCAGGATCACGAACAGCACGAGGAACAGCAGGTCCGACTGGTTCATGGGCGCTTCCCCTCCGCGGCATCCGCCACGATCTTGGCGATCCGGGCGGACCGCGTCTCTGCGCGCTTCGCCATCGCGATGTGCGTGAGGCCGAACTTCTTGACCGACTTCGGGAACGTGTCCCAGTTCGCACGCGCCTCCGGTGCAGCATCCAGCGCCGCGGTCAGCTCCGGCGGCTCGATGCCCGCCTCCGGGTCGTCGAGCATGGTCCAGGAGCCATCGGCCTTCGCGGCCTCGAGCACGCGGATGCCGGCGGGCGCGAGGAGTCCCGAGGCCTCCAGCTCGACCAGCCGGGCCTTGTTCGTGGCCGCCCAGCCGCTGCCGCGGCGTCGGGGGGAGAACCACTGCCCGACCGTGGTGTCGTCGAACGTGCGCACCGGGCCGTCGATCCAGCCGAAGCACAGTGCGTGGCGCACCGCGTCGTCGTAGCCCACTCCGTCGGCCCTCCCACCGCGCACGCTCAGCAGCCAGACCCCGGCTGTGCGGTCGTGGTGCTCCTCGAGCCAGGCGCGCCAGGCCGCGGCATCCGCCGCCCTGATCCGCTCGCCCTCGTCGAGTGCACCCATGTCAGTCCTCGTCGAGCGTCGGGATCGATTCGGTGACGGTGGGCAGCAGGTCGGCGACCGAGTCGACGATCTCGTCGGGACGGAAGGGATACTTCTGCACCTCCGCCTCGTCGCTGATGCCCGTCATCACGAGCACGGTGTGGAGTCCCGCCTCGATGCCGGCGATGATGTCGGTGTCCATGCGGTCGCCGATCATGCCGGTCTTCTTCGAGTGCGCGCCGATCTTGTTGAGTGCCGACCGGAACATCATCGGGTTGGGCTTGCCGACGACATATGGCTCCTTGCCCGTCGCCTTGGTGATGAGGGCCGCGATCGCGCCGGTGGCCGGCATCACGCCGTCGGCCGACGGGCCCGTGGCATCCGGATTCGTGACGATGAAGCGCGCGCCTCTGATGATCAGCCGGATCGCCTTGGTGATGGCCTCGAACGAGTAGTTGCGGGTCTCGCCGACGACCACGAAGTCGGGATCCGTCTCGGTCATGATGAACCCCGCCTCGTGCAGGGCTGTGAGGATGCCGGCCTCGCCGATCACGAAGGCGGAGCCGCCCGGGAGCTGCTGACGCAGGAAGTCGGCCGTGGCGAGCGCCGAGGTCCAGATGCGGTCCTCGGGGACGATGAGGCCGCTCGCGCGCAGGCGGGCCGAGAGGTCGCGGGCCGTGAAGATGGAGTTGTTGGTGAGCACGAGGTAGGGGATCTCGTTCTGTTCCCAGCCGGCGAGCAGCTCGGATGCTCCGGGGATGGCCGTGTTCTCATGCACGAGCACGCCGTCCATATCGGTGAGCCAGCATTCGATGTCGTCGCGATGTCCCATGTGCACAGCCTATGGGGCGGCGGTGACAGCCAGGTGTCGGGATCCGGATGGGTCAGGCGGTGAGCCAGACCACTCCCGCGGCGCCCTCGGGGAGCGCGGTGCCGGCTCCGCCGAGTTCGAGACCGGCCTCGGTGATCGCGACGTCGGCGCCGACCGCGAGACCGAGCGTCTCGAGCGCGCGGAGCAGCTCGGGATCGCGGTCGTCGACGCGCAGCACTCGTCCCCGGTGGCCGGCCGGGGCATCGGCGAGCAGCACGAAGGGCTCCCGATCGACCGCTCCGCTCGCATCGGGGATGGCGTCGCCGTGCGGGTCGAACCGCGGGCGACCGAGGCGCTCGTCGATCCCCTCGAGCAGCCGGTCGCTGATGGTGTGCTCGAGGACCTCGGCCTCGTCGTGCACCTCGTGCCAGCCGTAGCCGAACTCCTGCACGAGCCACGTCTCGATCAGACGATGACGGCGCACCATCGCCAGGGCGCGCCGGGTGCCGGCGTCCGTCAGACGCACCGCGCCGTACGGCACGTGCGAGACGAGTCCCGCGGCGGCGAGCTTCTTGACCATCTCGGTGACCGACGAGGGCGCGATGCCGAGTTTCGCGGCGAGCACCGACGGCGTGATCGGAGCGTCTTGCCACTCGGTGTGCGCGTAGACGGTCTTGAGATAGTCGTCAGCTGCCGGGGATGCCACCGGTCCAGCCTAGATCAGGTGTTCGCGACGTCGACGAGGATGCCGAAGGCGACCTGCCCTGCGAAGAACACGACGAGGAAGCCGAGAAGCGCGGCGAAGAGCGACAGGCGGCCGTCGAACCCCTCGACGTGCGCGATCCCCATCGAGCGGGCCCGGAACGCGAGGACGAGCGTCGCGATGCCGAGGCCCAGCTGCACCCACGGACCCCCGACGGGGAGCACGTTCGGGAAGGCGACGAGGAGCCCGCCGACGACCCCGGTCGCGATGCCGGCCCACGTGAGGATGCGGACGGAGCGGTGCGCGGTATCGGCAGACATGATGTCGAGCCTAATCGCCCTCGACCTTGGACGAAGGTCTCGATCGTTCCGCTGATCTTGACGATCACCGACGGCGCGGGGTACTTTCGGGACGGCACGGGAAAACGCTATCCCAACGGGCGCAGAGCCCAGAGAAGGATTTCGACGATGAACATCCGACACCATCCGTTCCGCGCCCTCGTGGCGGTGACCGCGGCCGGCTGCCTCCTCGCCGGGGGCGTGCAGAGCGCGGGGGCCGCGACGATCGACGCAGCCGCGACCGGCCGACACGACTCCGCATCGCGCACCCCGCAGCTCGAAGCGCTCGACCGGGGACTCGTCGCCGTCTCGACGTCCGAGGGCGTCTTCCTCAGCTGGCGGCTCCTCGCCACCGAGGCGAGCGGCGCGACGGCCACCGGGCTCGCGGGCCCCGACTTCGCCGTCTATCGCGACGGAGAGAGGATCGCGACCGTCACCGACAGCACGAACCACGCGGATGCCGACGGCTCGGCGACCTCGGAGTACACCGTCGTGCCGATCGTGAACGGCGTCGAGCTGACGGCATCCGCCTCGGCATCCGCCACCGCCTGGGCCGAAGGGCACCACGACCTTCCGCTGCAGAAGCCGGCCGACGGCGTCACTCCGAGGGGAGAGGTGTACACCTACTCGGCGAACGACGTGTCCGTCGGCGACGTCGACGGCGACGGGCAGTACGAGTACGTCGTGAAGTGGGATCCGTCGAACTCGAAGGACGTCTCGCAACGCGGCTACACGGGCCCTGTCTACCTCGACACGTACGAGCTCGACGGCACGCTGCTCAACCGCCTCGATCTCGGCGTGAACATCCGCGCCGGGGCGCACTACACGCAGTTCCTCGTCTACGACTTCGACGGCGACGGGCGCTCCGAGACGATGCTCAAGACGGCGCCGGGAACGAGGTCCGTGCAGTACGCGGCCGACGGCACGGTCGCGAGCGAGGCGTACATCACCCTGCCCAAGGACGATCGCAGGGCCGGCTACTCGCACGACGACGACTACCGCCTCACTGCCGCCGACTACGAGGAGCATCTGGTCGAGCTCTTCCTCGGCTGGAGCACGCGCGCGGAGGTCGTGTCGGGCCGATGGCCGGCGACGCTGGAGGAGGCCTGGGGAATGCCCGTCACGCACGAGTATCCGCTGACCCGCGAGAGCGCTCAGGAGCTCGCCACCACCTTCATCGACGTCTACGCCCCGAGCCGCAGCGCACGCAACCTGCTGCGGGAGTTCGAGGGCTTCATCATCGACGGCCCCGAGTACCTGACCGTGTTCGACAGCGCCACCGGCGCGGAGCTGCAGACGATCCCCTACCCGACCGAGCGCGGTGACGACGGTCTGCTGTGGGGCGACTACGCGATGTCGCGCATCGAACCGGGCAACCGCGTCGACCCGTTCCTCTCGGGCGTCGGATACCTCGACGGCCAGCATCCGTCTGCCGTGTTCGCCCGCGGCTACTACACGCGCACGACCGTCACCGCCTTCGACTGGGACGGCAAGCGCCTGAAAGAGGTGTGGGACGTCGACAGCGGCCACGTGCCGATGTCCAACCCGTTCAACGACTCTCCGCACGGCCGCGACGGCACCGATCCGGAGTTCGGCACCATCACGACGCAGGGCGACCACTCGCTGAGCTTCGCCGACGTGGATGCCGACGGCAGGCAGGAGCTCGTCTACGGATCGGCGACGATCGACGACGACGGCTCGCTGTTGTACAGCTCGTTCGCGGAGCTGCCCGAGGGCGGCGCGGCACCCGGGCAGAGCGTCCGGCTCGGGCACGGAGACGCCCTGCACGTGACGGACATCGATCCGAACCGCCAGGGCCTCGAGATCTGGACCGCTCACGAGGGCGCGACCAGTGCTCCGTTCGGCTCGGTACTCCGAGATGCCGCGACCGGCGAACCGCTGTTCGGCGCATACTCGGGTCGAGACACGGGGCGCGCGATGATCGGCGACGTCCGGCCCGACGTGCCGGGGATCGAGGTGTGGTCGAGCATGCCGGGCGGCAGCGAGGGCAGCGGTCTGCTGAGCGCTGCGGGCCAGGTGCTCGACAGTGCGACCCCCGGCACCAACATGTCGATCCGCTGGTCCGGCGATCTGACGACGCAGCTCGTCAACGGCAGCGGCGATCAGACGCCGACGATCGACGACTGGACTCGCGGAAACCTCCTCACCGCGACCGGGACGCGCACGAACAACGGCACGAAGGGCAACCCCTCGCTCGTCGCCGATGTGCTCGGCGACTGGCGCGAGGAGCTGCTGGTGCGCACCGCTGACTCGAGCGCTCTGCGGTTCTACACGACCACCGAGCCGACGATCCACAAGCTGACGACGCTCATGCACGACCTGCAGTACCGGGCCGAGACCGCTCGCCAGCAGACGACCTACAACCAGCCCGCGTACACGTCGTTCTATCTCGCGAGCGACCTCGACTGGGAGCGCGTGCCCGTGGTGACGGTGCCGATCACGCCCGAGGAGCCGAGGTTCACCGACAGGTCCGGCACCGCGCGGGACGAGGTCAGGGTGCCGACCGGGGTCGAGGGCGTCACGTACTACGTCAACGGGGAGAAGGTCGAGTCCCGTAACGGCAAGGTGCGCGTCACCGGCGAGGTGACGGTGGTCGCGGTTCCCGATGCGGGCCACCGCATCGCCGACGACGCGGTCTCGCGGTGGACGGAGACCCTCCGCTCGCGTTGACGCGTCGCATCCGCTGAAGCGCGGGTGACAGACCGCCGCCTCGAGCCGACTCCTTCCCGTGCCGGCTCGGGGCGGTTCTGCGTGCCTCGCGGGGGCGTGGCAGGAGCGTCGGGCGCTCACGCCCCGGTGAGCACCAGCCAGAGCAGCGTGCCGTTGAGGGTGATGAGCAGGACGGATGCCACGATGCCGGCCGTCGTCGTCCACACCCGGTTCGCCCACGGGCCCAGGGTCCGCCGCTGCGCGGTGAGGGCCACGAGCGGGATCAGTGCGAACGGGATGCCGAAGGACAGCACCACCTGGCTGAGCACGAGCGCGAGGGTCGGGTCGACGCCGAGACCCAGGATCACGAGGGCGGGCACGAGGGTCACCAGTCGGCGCGCGAGCAGGGGGATGCGCACGTGCAGCAGGCCGTGCATGATCTCCGCACCCGCGTACGCGCCGACCGAGGTGGAGGCGAGACCCGATGCGAGGAGTCCGATGGCGAAGAACGTCGCCACGACCGACCCGAGTCCGGCCTCGAGGGCGGCGTGGGCGCCCTCGAGCGAGTCGGTCCCCTCGACCCCGGCGAGGTTCGCGGCGGCCAGAAGCAGGATGCCGAGGTTCACCGTCCCGGCGATCACCATGGCGATGGTCACGTCCCAGCGGGTGGCGGTCAGCAGGCGTCGGATGCGTGACGTCTCGGTGCGGGCCGCCTCGGTCGGCGCGTGGACCGCTGCGGAGCCGAATCGGTCACGGGTCAGGGAGGAGTGCGCGTAGATCGCGTGCGGCATGATCGTCGCGCCGAGGATGGAGGCTGCGAGCAGCACCGACCCGGTGCCCTCGAATCGAGGCACGAGACCCGAGGCCACGCCCGCGGCATCCGGAGGAGCGATGAAGAGTCCGGCGACGAAACCCACGGCGATGATCGCCATGAGACCGATGATCACGAACTCGAAGGTCCGCGGCCCGCGGCGGCTCTGCACGGCGAGGAGGATCATCGACACCGCCCCGGTGATGAGTCCGCCGAGCAGCAGCGGGATGTCGAACAGCAGATACAGGGCCACGGCGCCGCCGATGACCTCCGCGAGGTCGGTCGCCATGGCGACGAGTTCGGCCTGCAGCCAATAGGCCCGTCGCGCCCACGGCTTCGTGAGGCGGCTGCCCAGGACCTCCGGCAGACTCTGCCCGGTGACGACGCCGAGCTTGGCGGAGAGGTACTGGATGAGCCAGGCCATGATGTTGCCGACGACCACGACCCAGACGAGCAGGTAGCCGTATTGGGCGCCCGCGGTCATGTTGCTCGCGACGTTGCCCGGATCCAGATAGGCGACGCCGGCGACGAGGGCGGGCCCGAGCAGCCAGAGGCTGCGGGGCGCGGTGGCCCGCACCGAGGGAGCGCCGTCGATCGCTGCAGTTTTAGGCATGCCGAAATCGTAGCCGACTTTTCGGCATACCTAAATATCGGATTCGCGCACGGCGGCTAGCCTGAGCGGATGCAGCACGAGACGTCGGCCGGTGCCGAGGACGCGAACGACTCACCCGCGCAGCCCGGTCATGGCGTCGGGCCGTGGCCCGGCGGCGAGGAGGAATGGCCGGACGACCCCCGGTACGACCGCGAGCTGCTCGCCTCGGGGGACACCCGCAACGTGATCGACCGCTACCGCTACTGGCGCATGGAGGCGATCGTCGCCGATCTCGACACGAAGCGGCATCCGTTCCACGTCGCCATCGAGAACTGGCAGCACGACATGAACATCGGCTCGATCGTGCGCAGCGCCAACGCGTTCCTCGCCGACACCGTGCACATCATCGGGCGCCGGCGCTGGAACAAGCGCGGCGCCATGGTCACCGACCGCTACCAGCACGTCGTGCACCACGACGACGTCGAGTCCTTCGCCGCCTGGGCGCAGGGCGAAGGCATCCCCATCATCGCGGTCGACAACGTCGAGGGCGCCGTGCGGGTCGACCGTGCCGAGCTGCCCCAGAGCTGCGTCCTCCTGTTCGGACAGGAGGGACCCGGACTGTCGGATGCGGCGCTCGCCGCGGCATCCGCCCATGTGGAGATCACCCAGTACGGCTCGACCCGCTCGATCAACGCCAGTGCCGCAGCCGCCGTGATCATGTACGAGTGGTGCCGCAGGCACGCGGACTGACCCCCTCGACACGGTCCGGCGACCGGCGTAGCGTGAGTGCCGATCGAGGAGACCGCCATGGCAGATCTGACCCCCATCCGTCCGTTCCTCTGGTTCGACGGCCGTGCGCAGGAGGCGATGGACTACTACGTCTCCGTCTTCCCGAACTCGTCCGTCGATGCGGTCGTCCACTATCCCGACGAGTCGCTCGACCGCCACTTCCAGGGCATGGGCGGCAAGGTCATCAACGGCGAGTTCACCCTGAACGGGATGCCGTTCGGATGCCTCGACGGCGGGCCGGAGTTCGCCTTCAACGAGTCCATCTCGTTCGTGGTCGCCTGTGAGGATCAGGCCGAGATCGATCGCTACTGGGCGGCGCTCTCCGCCGTGCCCGAGGCCGAGGCGTGCGGCTGGTGCAAGGACCGGTTCGGCGTGAGCTGGCAGATCGTCCCGGCGGGCCTCGATCTGCTGCAGCAGCGTCCCGAGCAGATCCAGGCGTTCATGCAGATGAAGAAGATCGTGATCGCCGAGCTCGAGGGCGTGTGAGCCGACGGCCCGTCAGCCGCCGGCGGTGAGCCAGCGTCCTGAGCGCACCCGCCATCCGAGCGTCGCCAGGCGCGCGAGCAGGTACACGCCGAAGAACGCGACCGCGAGCCAGACCAGCCCTGCCCAGCCGTCGACGCCGGTCGCCGCGATGATCCAGAGCGCGGGAAGGAACGGCACGAGGTTCAGGCCGCCCGCAAGGGCCAGGTAGCGGGCGTCGTTCGCGCCCATCAGGACCCCGTCGAGCACGAACACCACCCCGGCGACCGGCTGCGCCAGCGCCAGCACGAGAAGCGCGGGCTGCACGAGTTCCGCGACGCGCGCATCTCCCGTGAACACGATGCCGAGCACGCCGGAGAGAGCGGCGATGAGCGCCCCGACGATGACGCCGAACCACGCGCCCCAGGCCACCGTGCGCCCGAGCACGCGCTGCACCTGCCGCTCGTCGCCTGCGCCCAGCTCTTTGCCGATGAGCGCCTGGGCGGCGATGGCCAGCGCATCGAGGGCGAAGGCGGCGGCCGAGAAGATGGTGAAGACGATCTGCCAGCCCGCGAGCTCGCCGGTGCCGATGCCGGTCGCGACGGCGACGGTCGCCAGGAGAGCAAGACGCAGGCTCACGGTGCGGAGGAACAGCCATCCGCCCGACCGGGCGGTGCTGCCGAGGCCTTCGCGTCGTGCCCGCAGCGAGGCGTCGTGTCTGGTCGCGAGCCGACGGATCACGAGCACGTAGGCGCCGACCATGCCCCACTGCGCGACGACGGTGCCGGCGGCCGACCCCGCGATGCCCCAGCCCAGGCCGTAGATGAAGAGGACGTTGAGCAGCGCGTTCGCGCCGAAGCCGAGGCCGGCGATCCACAGCGGCGTCACCGTGTCCTGCATCCCGCGGAGCAGACCCGTGGCCGCGAAGACGATCAGCATCGCCGGAAGGCCCCACATCGAGATGACGAGGTACGCGTTGGCGTCGGCGGCCACGGCGTCGCTCGCGCCGAACAGCGAGACGAGCCAGGGTGAGGATGCGGCTCCCGCGGCGGCCAGCACCGCCCCGATCGCGAGGGCGAGCCACATGCCGTTGATGCCGACCGAGACCGCCTCGCCGGGCCGACCGGCGCCGAACAGCCGGGCGACGGCCGGAGTGGTCGAGTAGGCGAGGAAGACCATGAGGCCGACGATCGTCTGCAGCACCGCGCCCGCGATGCCGAGACCGGCGAGCGGCGTGGTGCCCAGGTGGCCCACGAGCGCCGCGTCGACGATGAGGAACGCCGGCTCGGCGATGAGGGCGCCGAGCGCGGGGACGGCGAGGCGCAGGATCTCTCGGTTGAGGGTGCGCCCGGTCATGCTCCGAGCCTATGGGCTGCCGCGGACGGAGCCTCTGCCGCCCCTCCGGTCGTACCCTGGAAGCACCGGATGCGACGGAGGTGCATCATGACGGATCCACGGGAGGCCGCGGCGAGATATCGCGCGCGGCAGCAGCAGGGGAGCTCCGAGGAGGATGCCGACTCAGGTCAGGCGCCCGAGATCTCAGCGGCCACGGATCGTGCGGCGTTCATCGAGACCGCGATCCAGGTCGCCATCCGCCGCGGCGACTTCGACGACCTGCCGGGGGCGGGCAAGCCGATCGAGGGCCTCGGCACGCATCACGACCCCGACTGGTGGATCCGCCGGAAGATCGAACAGGAGAACCTGACGGGCCTCGGTCCGCCTGCCATCCTGCTCCGCACGGAAGATCGCGACCTCGACGACCAGCTCGACCTCCTCGGACGCGAGTCCGACGTGCGAGACGTGCTGGCGGACTTCAATCGCCGCGTCATCGAGGCGCGCCGCCAGCTGCAGGGCGGCCCGCCCGTCGTGACGACCCCGCGGGACATCGATGCCGAGGTGGCGGCCTGGGCGGAACGTCGAGCGGCCCGCTTCGCCGCGCGCGCCGAGGAGACGCCGCAGCCGCAGAGGCGGCGCCGGTTCGGCATCCGCCGCAGAGGCTGAAGCCGCAGGCGGAGATCCTGCGGTACGGGTCGACTCCGCCGTCAGACCGCGGTGGGCAGCCGGATGTCGAACCGGGATCCGGTGCCGTCGTTGTGGGCGCTGATCTCGCCGCGGTGCGCCTCGACGATCCCGCGCGCGATCGCGAGGCCCAGCCCGGCACCGCTGGTGCCGTGGATGCCGTCCCTCGGCGTGCGGGCGTCAGTGCCGCGCCATCCCGGCTCGAACACCCGCGTCAGGTCGTCATGGGCGATGCCGGTGCCCGAATCGCGCACGGAGAGCACCATCGCCTCGTCTTCGCGCGCGGTGCTGATGCGGATGGTGCCGCCGTTCGGGGTGTGCTCGAGTGCATTGGCGAGCAGATTCACCATCACTCGAGCCAGCTCGCGCGCATCGCCGACGACGACGTGATCGGGACTCGACAGCTCGACGAGCGCGATCTGCTTCGCCCGCGCGATCGGGGCGAGCTCGGCCACCGCGTCGCTGACGAGGTCGTGCAACGACATCGGCTCGAGCTCGAGGACGAGTGTTCCCGACGTGATCTTCGAGAGCTGGAACAGGCTGTCGACGAGATCCGTCATGTGGTCGATCTGGCGGCGCATCTGACGATGGAATCGTGCCGGGTCCTCGGCGAGCCCGTCGTCGAGGGCCTCGGTCATCACGCGGAGGCCCGCGAGGGGGCTCCGCAGGTCGTGCGAGATCCAGGCGATCAGTTCCCGTCGCGAACGATCGAGCAGCTGCACCTCGTCGCGGGCGGCGGCCAGACGCTCGCTGGTGGAGATGAGTTCCTGCGCGACCCGGGCGAAGTCCGCATTCACGGCGAGCCGCTCTGAACGGTGGAGCCGCTCGCCGTCGCCGACGGAGTGGGTGAGTCGTTCCAGTGAGCGCGCGCCGCGCACGAGCTGCGCGGCCATCAGCAAGGCCACGATCAGCGCCACGACGGCCGAGATGACCGTGACGACGACGACGACGAGGAGGTCGTGCGGCGAGATGTACATCGCTTCGGCGACGGCGAGCACGCCCGCAGCGAGCGAGAGCACCACGGCGAGGATCACGACGCTCATCTGCAGCATCAGCGACCGGCGTCGCAGCAGCCACAGGGAGATCACGCCCAGGGCGCTGACGAGCAGTGCCCATGCCAGGGCGATGCCCGCGATCGCCACGACGTCGGCGAACGGCATCAGGGCGTCTCCAGCTCGAGCCGGTATCCGACACCCCACACCGTGATGAGGACGCGCGGGTTGCCGGGGTCGTCCTCGATCTTCTCGCGCAGACGGCGGGTGGTGACGGTGACGGTCGAGAGGTCGCCGATGTCCCATCCCCACACGCCTCTCAGCAGGGTCGGCCGATCGAAGGTCTGTCTCGGGTGCTTGAGGAAGAAGGCGAACAGGTCGAACTCCCGGACCGACAGCTCCAGCGGGACGCCGTCTCTGGTCACGATGCGCGCTGAGGGGTCGAGCCGGAACGGACCGATGTCGAACGGCGCCTCTCTGGCGTACTCGGGCAGGCTCCGCCGCAGCACCGAGGTGACCCGGAGAACCAGCTCCCTCGGCGAGAACGGCTTGACCACGTAGTCGTCCGCGCCGGCCTCCAGCCCGTCGATGCGGTCCTCCTCGGAGCCGAGCGCGGTGAGCATGATGATCGGCACCGTGGACTCCGCGCGGATGCGCCGACAGACCTCGGACCCGTCGATGCCCGGGAGCATCCTGTCGAGCACGACGAGATCGGGCGACGTCTCGGCGACCGCCGCAAGCCCCGAGAAGCTGTCGGTCGCCGTGTCGACGAGATAGCCGGCGGCGCGCAGGTAGGTGTGCACGACCTCGTTCACCGTCGGATCGTCCTCGATCACGAGCACGCGGCGATCCGCGAGATCTGCGTCGTCACCTCGGGTCTGCGACATGGTCTCATCGTATGGTCGGGTATCCGCCGGGGGTGGACGGATTCGGCCGCCGAGAGCATCCTTCCTCGATTCGTAAGGAGTTGACCGGGTGGCCGACGCCCGACGATCCCTAGCGTCTCGGTATGAGCATCCGCACCGACGTCGTCCTCCCGTGTCTGAACGAGGCGGCCGCGCTGCCCGGCGTCCTCGCCGGGCTTCCCGAGGGAGCGCGCGCCATCGTCGTCGACAACGGGTCCACCGACGAGTCGGCGGCGATCGCCCGCAGCGCGGGAGCCCTGGTCGTCGATGCCGAGCGCCGCGGCTACGGAGCGGCCGTGCACGCGGGACTGTGCGCTGCGACCGCTCCGGTGGTCGCGTTCTGCGATGCCGACGGGTCGTTCGATCTGGGCCAGCTCGATCGCGTCGCCGGGCCGGTGCTCCGCGGCGACAGCGACCTCGTCTTCGGGCGACGTCGCCCTGTGAGCGTACGCGCCTGGCCGGTGCACGCACGCGTCGCGAACACTGCTCTGCTCTCGACCGTCCGTCGGCGCACGGGGCTCACCCTGCGCGATCTGGGCCCGTTCCGCGCCGGGCGACGTGATCAGCTGCTCGCTCTGGGCATGGAGGACCGGCGCAGCGGCTACCCTCTCGAGCTGCTTCTCCGAGCCTGGTCGGCCGGACTCCGCATCGCCGAGGTCGACGTCGACTACCACCCGAGATCCGGTCGATCGAAGGTCACCGGAACGGTGCACGGCACGATCACCGCTGTCGGCGACATGCAGCGGATGCTGCGGAGACTGGCATGAGCGCGACGACGACCACCATCGTGGTCATGGCGAAGGAGTGCCTGCCCGGTCGGGTCAAGACCAGACTGCATCCTCCGCTCACGCTCGACGATGCGGCCCGCGTGGCCGCCGCGAGCCTGGCGGACACGCTCGACACCGTGGTCGGCACCGGTCTCGACGTGGTCGTGTGCGCCCAGGGCGAGGTTCCGGTGCCCGCGGGCGTCGCGGTGATCCCGCAGGTCGCGGGCGGACTCGACGAGCGCATCGCCGCTGCGTTCGATGCGGTGGACGGGCGCGTCCTGCTCATCGGCATGGACACCCCTCAGTGCGATCCGCAGCTGCTCGTGGGCATCGCGGCGGACTGGCCGGACGACGTCGACGCGTTCTTCGGAGCGGCTCACGACGGAGGCTTCTGGCTGCTCGGCCTCGAAGGTCCGCGATCGGAACGGCTCGTCGGCCTCCGACGCGGTGACCTCGTGCGCGGCGTGCCGATGTCGACGGCCGAGACGGGGCGGAGGCAGCGGGCACGGCTGGTCGACGCGGGCCTGCGGGTCGCCGAGGTCGCCGCGCTCACGGACATCGACGACCTCGCATCGCTCCGCGAGGTGTCCCGCGATCTGGTGCCGGGAGGCCGTCTCGCCCGACTGCTGCCCGAGCTCGGGGTGCTCGACGCATCCCACCCGACAGCGGAACGCGGTGGTGCATCGTGAGCTCACCGGCGGCGCACTTCGGGGCAGGCGGCGACGCACCGTACGACATCGCGCTGCGGAACGGCGGAGGCACTCTGCGGCTGGTCGAGATCGGCGAGGGCAGCGGGCGACGCGTCGAGATCGGCCGGTTCCTCGCCGCCGCCGATGCTGCCGACGACTCGGTGATCGCGCGCATCCGCGGTCCGGTGCTCGACGTCGGGTGCGGGCCGGGGCGGATCGTCCATGCGGCGATCCTCGCGGGGCGTCTCAGCCTCGGCGTCGACGTGTCCCGGACCGCTGTCGAGCATGCGAGACAGCGCGGACTGCCCGCTCTGCATCGCTCGGTCTTCGAACCGCTTCCCCAGGAGGGCTCTTGGAGGGCTCTGCTCCTGATGGACGGGAACATCGGCATCGGAGGGGCGCCGCACGTGCTGCTCGAGCGCTGCGCGCAGATCATCTCGACGCGAGGCAGCATCTTCGTCGAGGTCGATCCCGAGCCGACGACCGACCGCGGCTACGCGGCGACGGTGGTCGACGAGGACGGTCGATCGAGCTCGCCCTTCCCCTGGTACGACGTCGGCGCCGCCGCGCTGCGCACTCGCCTGAAGGGGTCACGTCTCGAGATCACCGAGACATGGGAGGTCTCAGGGCGAGCCTTCGTCCGCGTCGAGCGTCGGCTCTGAGCGACGCAGACGGTGTCGCACGGCGCTGACCACGACGAGGAATCCGTCATGGATGACGACCACGGCGATCAGCCAGACGAGAACGCCGATCAGCTGGGGAACATCCTGCCTCGTCAGCAGCCACCATCCCCCGCATCCGAGCAGCAGGATGCCGATGAGGACGAGCGTCGTCCGGGCGGCGCGCATCACGCCTCCTCGATCGACATCAGCCACTTCGTCTGCAGCACGCCGGGCCGGCCGGGCGCGATGATCCGCGCGGGGAATCCGTGGTCCAGGTCGAGGCGCTCTCCGTTCACGCGCAGGGCCACGAGGGTCCGAGGGTCCCGCGCGTAGGGCGCGGACATCGTCGTCTCGCCGAAGGCGCCGCGTCGCTGCATGCTCCGCACGCGGACGGTGGCGTCCTCGGGTGCATCGACGAGGTCGAGCAGGTCCCGCAGTGGCACGCCCGTCCACGTCGCATCGACCGTCCATCCCTCCACGCAGGAGATCGGCAGCACCTCGGCGCTCTGCGCGAGGGCGTCCAGATCGGCGAGCGAGAGGGCGAGGGTCGATCGGCCGACGAGCCGCAGCGTCCACTCGGGGTCGAGAGCGAGGGCGGTCACGTCGGCCTGACGTGCCGAGCGGTTCACGGGGAGATCCTGGGGGCTGGCCGATCTCGACCGGGGCTCCTTCAGGCTGAAGGGACCCAGTGGCGACACGGAGTGCGCCAGGGCGGCCGCGCCGAGGAGAGCGGAACCGGCACCGACTCCCCAGAGGAACCGGCGCCGCGAGAGGTCATCGCTCATCCGAGGCTCCCTCCGACCGGTGCGCCGTCTGGGATCCCGGCTCGGTTCCCGACTCCGACCCCGCACCCCAGGCGCGCACGATCGCGGGCAGGTGCACAGCGATGTGCACGGCCATGGCGCCGATCAGCACCCAGGCCAGGGCGAAGTGGGTGCGGCGGAACGAGAAGTCCCACGGGTACCACTGCAGCACGTTGAGGACGCCTGTGATCGGCTCCATCAGCGCGGTGGCGACGAGCACGGCGAGACTCACCCGCTCGAGGAGGTGAGAGAGGCTGCGCACCGGCGGCCAGGCGAAGAGCTTCGGGAACACGACCCAGAGCTTCGCCAGCAGCAGGGGGATGAGCGCGGAGCCGACCACGACATGCGCGCCCTGGGTCCAGGCGTAGAGATGGATCGGTGCCACGGGAAGCGGCAGCCAGGGCAGGGGATCCTGCAGCAGATGACTGTAGAGGCCGGTGAGGAAGCAGACGACGAAGGCCGCACCGAGCAGGCGTCCGACCACGACCGCGTTCCGCGTCGTCCGCAGGGGCGAGCCCAAGGCGCGCTGCACTCGCGTCGACCGATCCTGCAGCGCGACGGACATCCGCTCGGTGATCGATCCGGTCATTCCCGCGCTCCCATGTCCTCAGTATGGGAACGCCGTCCTGCTCGATGGCGCGAATCCGCTTACAGAGCGATGACGCCTGCGGGCCGGATCGGAGTTGTCACCGCGATGTAAGGAAAAGGTGCACCGTCGGGTGGGCGCTCCTCGCCAGTCTGGAGGGATGAGCGCAGCAGCGAAGACGCCGACTGACGGTGCGATCGAGATCGCGGTGATCGGAGGATCAGGATTCGAAGGCCTCGAACTCGGCGATCGCGTCGTGCATCCTCCGCGGGAATCGCCCTGGGGGACGGTTCCCGAGATCGCCGTGGGCGACCTCGCCGGGCGCCGGGTGGCGTTCGCTCCTCGACACGGAGCCGGGCATCGGATGCCGCCGCACCGGGTCAACGCGCGGGCGCTGCTGTGGGGACTGCGGACCCTGGGGGCGCGTGTGCTCGTCTCGACCAACGCGGTCGGCGGGCTGGACGCCCGGCTGGGCCCCGGTGACTTCGTGCTCACGGACCAGCTCATCGACCGCACTCACGGTCGCGCGGACACCTACTTCGACGGAGAGCCGGGGGGTGCCGGAGTGCAGCATCTTCCGTTCGCCGAGCCCTACGATCGGCGTCTGCGGGAGATCGCGTTCGCCGTGCTCGACGACGCGGGAGAGCGGGTTCATCCGGCCGGCACGAGCGTCGTGATCCAAGGGCCGCGATTCGCGACGGCCGCCGAGGCGGCCTGGCACCGGGCGATGGGCGCGCAGCTGGTCAATATGACCCAGCTGCCCGAGGCGGCGCTCGCCGCGGAGCTGGGCTTCGCCCACCTGAACATCGCGATCGTGACCGACACCGACACCGAGCACGGTGACACCGACACCGACACGTCCGCCACGGCCGAGCGCGTGTTCGCCGTGATGGCCGGGGCGCAGCCACGCCTGAGCGCAGCGGTCGCGGCGATCATCGCCGCGATCCCCGCCGACCACGAACCCACGCCCCGGCTTGCTCCGGAGGCCGTCGACCTCATCATCAGCGCGCAGGCATGATGGGGCGGCTGCTGATCACCGGCGGCGCCGGTTTCATCGGCTCGGCGATCGTCGACGAGGCGCTCGCCGAGGGCTGGCAGGTGCGCGTGCTCGATTCGCTGCGTCCCGACGTCCACGGGCCCGGGCGCCCCTCGCGCACGGACGTCGAGTTCGTGCTGGCCGACGTGCGCGACGAGGATGCCGTGCGCGACGCGCTGCGCGGCGTCGATGCCGTATGCCATCAGGCAGCCAAAGTCGGGCTGGGGGTCGGCATCCGTGATGCGCCCGACTACGTCTCCACCAACTCCCTCGGCACAGCGGGGCTGCTCGCCGCGATGGCTGCGGTCGGCGTCGAACGGCTCGTGCTCGCCTCGTCGATGGTCGTCTACGGCGAGGGGCTCTACCTCGACGGAGATCGGCGGATGCAGCCTCCACCGCGCCGTCGAGCCGATCTCGAGGCCGGACGCTTCGAGCCTCTCTCGGAACGGACGGGCGAGGTGCTCGAGCCGGTCGCGATCGGGGAGGATCAGCCCTGCGATCCCCGCAACGTGTACGCGGCGACGAAGCTCGAGCAGGAGCTGCTGGCCCGCACCTGGTCGCAGGGCGGAGGAGCGGCCGCCCTGTTGCGGTATCACAACGTCTACGGCCCGGGGATGCCGCAGGGCACGCCGTACGCGGGGGTCGCATCGCTGTTCCGATCGGCGCTGGAGAGGGGCGAGGCGCCTCGCGTCTTCGAGGACGGGAATCAGAAGCGCGACTTCATCCATGTCCGCGATGTCGCTCGTGCGAACATCTCGGCGCTCCGGTGGACGCAGCACGTCGAGGGCGGCGCCGCCCGGGCATTCAACGTCGCGACGGGTGTGCCGCACACCATAGGCGAGTTCGCGGATGCGCTCGCGCGCGCTTTCGGAGGGCCGACGCCCGTTCGCACAGGGGAGTTCCGCCTGGGCGACGTCCGACACATCACCGCGTCCGCGGATCGGATCACGCGGGAGCTCGGATGGCATCCCGCCGTGGGCTTCGACGACGGCGTGAGCGAGTTCGCCCGAGAGCCGCTGCGCGAGCGGGTGGCCGGGGGATGAGCGCAGGCGGGACGCGCCCCCGGGCGAGGGCGGCGGTCTGGGGTGCGGCGGGAGCCGTGATCCTGATCGCCGCCGCCATCGCGATACCCGCGATGACCGGATGGAACGTCAGGGTCAAGTCGTTCCCGCCCCTGCACGCCGAATGGATGCCGCGCCTGGGGCCCGGGACCCCGTTGGCGGTGCTGCTGGGTGCGGCCGGCGTGATCTGGGGGCCCCGATTGGCCGAGTCGCTGCGTTGGGGGCGCCTGCTGCTGATCTCGTTCGGCGCCTCCGCGCTCTGGCTGTTCGCGCTCGCGACGGTCGACGGGCTCGACGGCATCGGCACGATCCTCGACCATCGGTACGAGTATCTGAACACGGCGCGCGAGATCGACGACGTCGGCGCGACCCTCCGTGAGTACGTCGAGCGCATCCCCTACGCGCACGAGGACAACTGGCCGGTGCACATCGCGGGGCATCCGCCAGGCGCCCTGCTCTTCTTCGTCCTGCTCGTGCGGGTGGGGCTGGGGAGCGCACTCGCCGCGGGGGCGGTGGTGCTGCTGCTGGGGGCGACCACCGTGATGGCGGTGCTGATCACGATGCGGGCGCTCGGGGCCGGAGACCTCGCCCGTCGGGCAGCGCCCTTCCTCGTGTTCACCCCGTCGGCGATCTGGGTCGCCGTGTCGGGCGACGGCATGTTCATGGCGGTGGCGGCCTGGGGCGTGTGCACGCTGGCGCTCGCGACGGCGACGAGGGGCGCGAGCCGCGTCATCTGGTCGGTCGTCGCCGGCCTTCTGCTCGGGTACTGCGTCATGATGTCGTACGGGCTGCCGCTGCTCGGCGTCCTCGCCGTGGCGGTGCTCATCGCCGGGCGGTCATGGGTACCACTCGTCATCGCGGCTGCCGCGGCTCTCGCGGTCGTCCTCCTGTTCGCGCTGAACGGATTCGCCTGGTGGGAGGCCTTCCCGGTGCTGCAGCAGCGGTACTGGGACGGCGTCGCCTCTCGCAGACCGCCGGGCTACTGGCTGTGGGGCAACCTGGCGGCGTTCGCGGTGAGCGCCGGTCCTGCGATCGGCGCGTCTCTCGTCGCCGTGGGCGCGTGGGCGGTCGGATCGATCAGGGGACGCGCGCCGGAAGACGGGGCCGCACGGCGAAGCATCCGCCCTGACCCGCGCGTGATCGTGGTGATCCTGTGCGCCGCCGGATGGCTGATGGTGATGCTCGCCGACCTCTCGAACATGAGCAGGGCGGAGGTCGAACGCATCTGGCTGCCGTTCGTTCCGTGGGCCACGCTCGGTCTCGCCCTCTTCGGACCGAGGGTGCGTCGAGGGCTGCTGATCGGACAGATCGGATTCGCGATCCTGGTGCAGTCGCTGCTGCACACCGGCTGGTGATCATCCGGGTTGTCCCCGGCGGGTCATAGGCTGTTCGCATGACCGACGTGCTCCCCTCCGGCCTCGAGACCTCCGAGTTCAGTTCCGACATCCGCCCGCAGGACGACCTGTACCGCCATGTCAACGGCGCCTGGCTCGAGCGCACCGAGATTCCCGGAGACAAGGCCCGGTGGGGCTCCTTCCACCTGCTCGCCGAGCAGGCCGAGAAGGACGTCCGCGCCATCATCGAGGAGTCGCAGGATGCCGAGGACGGCACCCTCGCCCGCAAGATCGGCGACCTCTTCGCGAGCTTCATGGACACCGAGCGCATCGCCGCGGCCGGCGCCACCCCGCTCGTCTCGACGCTGTCGGAGATCGACGCGATCGACGACATCCCCGAGCTCCTCCGCATCGCGGGCGCCTACGACCGCGACGGCCGCGCCCACCTGATCGGCTTCTACGTCGACGGCGACCCGGGCAACCCCGAGCGCTATCTGCCGGTCGTCGTGCAGTCCGGGCTCTCGCTGCCGGACGAGAGCTACTTCCGGCTCGACACGTTCGCCGAGACGCGGGCTGCGTACCGGTCGCACCTCGAGCGGCTGCTGACCCTCGCCCACATCGAGGACGCCGGGGCGACCGCCGACAGGGCGATCGCGCTCGAGACGGAGCTGGCGGGACACCACTGGGACAACGTGCGCAGCCGCGACGCTGTCGCCACCTACAACCTCAAGACCTGGGACGAGATCCAGGAGCTCGCCGGCGTCGACCTCACTCCGTGGCGCGACGCGGTCGCCCCGGAGCATCCGGAGGCGTTCGCCGAGGTCGTCGTGTCGCAGCCCAGCTTCCTCGAGGGGCTCGGCGGCCTTCTCGTCGCCGAGCGGCTGGACGACTGGAAGGCCTGGCTGCGCGCGCAGGTCGTCCATGCCGCAGCGCCCTATCTGACCGACGACTTCGTGCAGGAGAACTTCTCGTTCTACGGCACCGAGCTCACCGGGGTGCCCACGATCCGCGAGCGGTGGAAGCGCGGTGTCTCGGTCACCGAGAGCGCGCTGAGCGAGGCGATCGGCAAGGTGTACGTCGAGCGCCACTACCCGCCGACGGCGAAGGCGGCGATGGACGAGCTCGTCGCGAACCTCATCGAGGCCTACCGGCAGAGCATCACCGACCTCGAGTGGATGACGGCGGAGACCCGCGAGCGGGCGCTCGCGAAGCTCGACTCCTTCACCCCGAAGATCGGTCACCCCGCGGTCTGGCGTGACTACTCATCGCTCGCGATCGACCGTTCCGACCTGTTCGGCAACGTGCGCCGCGCCGCGATCTTCGAGCACGACCGCAACGTCGCCAAGGTCGGCGCACCCATCGACCGCGACGAATGGCACATGCCGCCGCAGATGGTGAACGCGTACTACAACCCGTCGATGAACGAGATCGTCTTCCCGGCGGCGATCCTGCAGTACCCGTTCTTCGACGCGTCTCGCGATGCAGCGGCGAACTACGGCGGCATCGGGGCGGTCATCGGGCACGAGATCGGGCACGGCTTCGACGACCAGGGCAGCCGCTACGACGGCGACGGCAAGCTCGAGGACTGGTGGACGGATGCCGATCGCTCGGCGTTCGAGGAGCGCACGAAGGCCCTGATCGCCCAGTACGACGAGCTGGTGCCCGAAGGGCTCGACGCCGAGCACCACGTGAACGGCGCCCTCACGATCGGCGAGAACATCGGCGACCTCGGCGGCCTCGGCATCGCGCTGAAGGCGTACGAGCTGTCGCTTCGCTCGAACGCCTCAGGCCCTGAGCCTGTCGAAGGGCCCGTGATCGACGGCTACACGGGTGTGCAGCGCCTGCTGCTGTCGTGGGCGCAGGTGTGGCAGCAGAAGAGCCGTGAGGCCGAGACTCTGCGGCTGCTGACCATCGACCCGCACTCGCCGAACGAGTTCCGATGCAACCAGATCGTCCGCAACATCGACGCGTTCTACGAGGCCTTCGCCGTGACCGAATCCGACGCCCTGTGGCTGCCGCAGGACTCGCGGGTGACGATCTGGTGACACCCGGTCGGTGATGTCCTGCGCCCTGCCGGGGTGCCCTGCTTACCGCCGCGTGACGATCTGATGACCGATTGCCGGAGTGGGTAGGGCATCCTCACTCGGCGGGGTTACGATATCCGTGCTGCGGGGGAGGAACCCCGCAGCATCCCGCCAATCCAACCCCCCTGTTAAGGATCACGCGTGGGTGCTCCCGAGCCTGTCGACGGGCCGTCCCTGGCCTCGCTGCGCCGCTCTCAGCGGACCAGCCGCCGTGTTCCGCGGCGCGCTGCAGCAGGGCGCCGGTCCTTCACCTCGACGCTGCGCGCACTCGAGCAGCTGGCGGATGCGGGGGCGCAGGTCTCGGTGCACGTCGTCGACCTCGACAACCACGTGCACGTCCTCGCGGGCGACGATCATGTGACCATGCCCGTCGCGGGTCTCGGGGTGGTCCCCCTGCTCATCGAGGTCGCGAAGGGCTTCGATGACGGCACCCTCGACCCGCTCGAGATCGTCGACCGCGCCTCGATCGATCCGGTGTCGACGTCGGGGGTCTGGCGGCATCTGCATGCTCCGGCCCTGCCGCTCGAGGACCTCGCCGTGCTCGCGGCGACCGCGGGCGACCCGATCGCCGTGAACGCGCTGCTGCAGAAGGTCGGGCACGATCGGGTGCGCGAGCGCATCGAGAGTCTCGGTCTGCGCCGCACCGCTCTGCTCGACCGGTTCCGCGACGAGCGCGGCCCCGATGACGCCCCGCAGGTCGCCGTCGGCTCCGCTCGCGAGTTCGCCGGGCTGTTCTCCGCCCTCGTGAATTCGCAGGTCGTCAGCCCTCCGGTCAGCGCTCAGGTGTCAGAGTGGCTGAGTCTCAACCAGGACCTCAGCCTCGTGGCCGCGGCCACCGGCCTCGACCCGTTCTCGCACGACCACGATGCGCACGGTCTGCTCTTCGTGAACAAGACGGGCCGCGATCGCGGTGTGCGTGCCGAGGCGGGAGTGCTCGCAGGCCCCCGCGCGGGCGTCGCCTACTCGCTGATCGTCTGCTTCGACGACCTCTCCATCACGCACCGACTGCGCGCCCACGACGTCTTCCGCGTGCTGGGCGTCGAGCTCATGGAGTACACGCACTGAGCTCCCGCGTATTCGGCCGGCAGTCGGCCCGCGTGCTCGCTAGCATCGGGGGATGCCGCTTCCCGACTGGACCCCTCATCGCCGCGACGACGGCGAGCTGCTCGGCTGGATCCACCCCGAGGGCGGCGACTGGGTCGCCGTCGATGTGCTCGGTCGCCCGGCATCCGGCCCGACCGGGTGGCTCGAGGCGGAGGCCGCGCTCGAAGAGCGGGGGATCGCCTGGCTCGCGGATCCCTGGATGCTCGAGGGCGAGGGCGAGGGCGACCAGCCGCTGCGCGTGCGCATCGTCGAGGTCACACCCGATGACGACGGCACGACGGGGCGAATCCTGGTGAAGATCGATGACTTCGGCGACGTCACCCGCCCGCCGTCGACGCCGTTCGTGCTCGGCTGGCCCCTCCCCGATCGATTGCGCCCGCCGCGCCCGCCGCGCCCGACGGATCCCGATCCGCGGGTGTTCTGACGCTCGCGCCTGACCGCTCGCGCCTGACCGTTCAGCTCGGCAGCGAGGGATGCTGTTCCGCCGTCCGTTGGCGCGGGATGAACAGCGACAGCACGAGAGCGACGATGCCGGCGGCGATCGCCAGCCAGAAGCACAGGTCGAACGCCGCGCGCGTGGGCACCGACACCCCTCCGACGTCGACGCTCATCGCCGCGAGGACGCCGCCCATCACCGCCGATGCGCTGGAGGTGCCGACCGAGCGGAAGAGGGCGTTCAGTCCGTTCGACGCCCCCGTCTCGTTCGTCGGCACCGACCGCATGATGATCATGGGCATTGCCGCGAACGTGAATCCGATGCCGACGCCGATGAGCAGGTTGCCGACGAAGATGTGCCAGACCTCGCTCGACCACAGCAGCACGAACACGTAGGCGAGCACGATGGCGCCGGCGCCGACCGTGAAGAGAGGCCGAGGGCCGACGGTGCGCTCGAGCCAGCCGGACAGGGGCGAGATGACCATCATCACGAGACCCGCGGGCATGATCACGAGGGCCGCCGAGACCATGTCGAGCCCGAATCCCGAGCCCGCCGCCACGGGCATCTCCAGCAGCTGCGGGAAGGTCACGTTCGAGGCGAAGAGTGCGAAGCCCATGCCGATGGCCGCGATGTTCGTGAACAGCACGGCCGGGCGGGCGGCGACGCGCAGGTCGAGCAGCGGATCAGCCGTGCGCAGCTGGTACCACCCCCAGGCGAGCAGCACGCCGACTCCGCCGATGATGCAGGTCAGGGTGAGCGGAGCGGTCCAGCCCCACTCCGCACCGCGGGAGACGAACAACAGGATGCCGGTGAGACCGATCGCCAGGCCGATGGCGCCGAGGACGTCGAGGCGGCCGGGGAAGCGGAGGACGTCTTCGGGAACCACGACGAGCACGAGCGCGAGGCCGATGAGGCCGAGCCCGGCGGCCAGCCAGAACAGCCAGTGCCAGTCGGCGTTCTCGGCGAGGAGTGCCGCGACCGGCATCCCGATCGCCCCGCCGACTCCCATGGTCGCGCTCATGAGGGCGACGGCCGTGCCGAGACGCTCGGGGGGCAGCACGTCGCGCATGATCGCGATTCCCAACGGCACCACACCGGTGACGGCGCCCTGCAGCGCGCGTCCGATGATCACCCCGACGATCGAGCCGGAGAGTGCCGCGATGAGGGAGCCGACGATCAGGAGTCCGAGCAGCACGATGACGACGCGGCGCTTGCCGTACATGTCGCCGAGGCGGCCGGATATCGGCGTCGCGACGGCAGCCACGAGCAGGGTGATCGTGACGACCCACGTGGTGTCCTCGCGCGACGCGTTCAGCAGTCGCGGGAGCTCGGCCTGCAGCGGCACGACGAGGGTGAACATGAACGACGAGCAGAGCCCCGCGAAGGCGAGGACCGCCACGATCGCCCATCGAGGAGGTGTCCTGGAGAGCCGTCGGCGTGCGCGATCGTCGTTCTCTCCCATCGCCTCAGGCTATCGGCGATCCCGACATCGGGGCGCGGGCGGCGGCTCCTCGCCGCCCGCCCACCGTCAGCTGACGCCCTTCATGAGACGCAGCACGGGCTTGACCGCGAGGAGCAGACCGATGCCGACGACGATCGCGATGCCGCCGAGGATCGAGAAGTACGGCACCTCGTTCTCGGGGTCGTAGAACCGCACGAGCCAGCCGGAGATCGCGGTGCCGAGCGCGATCGACAGGAAGAAGAGCGCCACCATCTGCGTGTGGAACACCCGCGGCGCGAGCTTCGTCGTCACCGACAGACCGACCGGCGAGATGAGCAGCTCGGCGATCGTGAAGACGAAGAGGATCCCGACGATCGCCAGAAGGGGGGTGGAGTTCGCCCCACCGCCCGCGAACGGCAGGAAGAGCAGGAAGGCCGCGCCCATGATGATCGCGCCGAACGCGAACTTCACCGGGGTCGACGGCTGGCGAGTGCCCAGACGGGTCCAGATCGCGGCGAAGATGCCGGACAGGATGATGATGAACACCGGATTGATCGACTGCACCCAGGAGACCGGCATCTCGAAGCCGAAGATGTTCCGGTCGAGCCGCTCGTCCGAGTAGACCGTCAGCACGGTGAACTGCTGCTGGTACAGCGACCAGAAGGCGACGCTGGTGACGAACAGGGGCAGGAAGCCCCAGACGCGCGAGCGCTCGGTGGCGTCGATGCGGCGGCTGGTGAGGATGACGGCGAAGTACGCGACCGTCGCCACCACCGTGCCGATGATCACGATGGTCGCCAGGTTGTCGGCTCGGATGACGCCGACGAGGACGAGCACGACGATGAGTGCTACCGCGGCGACGGCGACGATCGCCACCAGCGGGTAGCGCGACGAGGGCAGCGGGTTGGGCACCCGTCGTGCCTCGTCGGGAAGGGCGCGGCGGCCGAACGAGTACTGCACGAGTCCGAGTGCCATCCCGATCGCGGCGAGACCGAAGCCGTAGTGGAAGCCGAGGGACGACTGCAGGATGCCGGTGAGGATCGGGCCGAGGAAGGCGCCGAGGTTGATGCCGAGGTAGAAGAGCGAGAAACCCGCATCGCGCCGGGTGTCGTCCGGGCCGTAGAGCGTGCCGACGACCGCGGTGGCGTTGGCCTTGAGCCCACCGGATCCGAGTGCCACGAGCACCAGGCCGACGCCGACCCCGAGGAAGCCGGGAAGCAGGGCGAGGGCGACGTGACCGGCGACGATCACGATGGCGCTGAGGAACAGTACGCGCTCGGATCCCAGCATCCGGTCGGCGATCCAGGCGCCGAGGATCGTGGAGAGGTAGACGGAGCCGCCGTACGCGCCGACGATCCCCCCGGCGACGGCCTGCGGCAGCCCGAGTCCGCCCTCGGTCACCGAGAAGTACAGGTAGATGAGCAGGATGCCCTGCATGCCGTAGAAGCTGAACCGCTCCCACATCTCGACGCCGAAGATGTGGACGAGGGCCCACGGCTGGCCGAAGAACCGGGTGTCGCGCGCGGTGGCCGCGGTATCGCTGGATGCCATTACTCCACGGTACGCCCCTCGTGGGCAGCCGTTGACGGCTCGTCCCGAGGCGCGCGATTCCGCGATCACGGTCGAGAGGGGCAGACTGGGGGCGTGCGAACCATCCGTGACCTCGACACCGTTGAACTGATCATCGACGCGCAGGGCCTGCTCGACTCCATCCGCGGCCCCGAACGCGTCATCGACGCCGGCACCCTGCGAGCGCTGCAGCAGTCCGGCAACTACGTCGTCGGGCTCTTCGACGCCGCCTCCGACGTCGACGGCGGCGAGGAGCGGATGGTCGGAGCCTCGATCGCCTTCTTCGGTGAGCCCGGACGGCGGGCCATGCACTCGCACATCACCGCGCTGCTGCCGGAGTATCGCGGACGCGGGTGGGGCCGCGAGCTCAAGGAGCACCAGCGCCAATGGGCCTTCTCGCGCGACGTGGGTCGCATCACGTGGACCTTCGACCCGCTCGTGGCGCGCAACGCGCACTTCTTCCTCTCGGTGCTCGGGGCGAGGGTGACCGGCTACTCCATCAACCGCTACGGGATCTTCGGGGGAGGGGATGCCGGAGACGAGAGCGACCGGCTCGACGTCGAGTGGGCGCTCGCCGACATCGCCAAGGCGCCGGCAGCCGAGACCGTGGTCGAGACGCTGGAGATCCCCGCCGACATCGAGGCGCTGCGGGAGACCGATCCGGATGCGGCGCACGAGTGGCGCATGCGCCTGCGTGCGCAGATGGAGGGGCTGCTGGGCAGCGGCCTGCAGATCGCCGGGTTCGACGTCGCGAAGGGCTATCTCTTCACCCAGGCGTGAGAGTTGCGCTCCATCATGCGCGGATAAGATTGAGGTGCCCGTGATCACGGGCGTTCTCCGCATCCGACCATTGGAGCCACCGTGGCCGAACAGTCCCGTCTCGACAAGGTCATCGCCCTTGCCCGCCACCGCGGGTTCGTCTTCCAAGCGGGTGAAATCTACGGCGGTTCGAGGTCGGCTTGGGACTACGGGCCCCTCGGGACGGAGCTCAAGGAGAACATCCGCCGCCAATGGTGGCAGACGTTCGTGCGCGGGCGCGGCGACATGGTGGGGCTCGATTCGAGCATCATCCTGCCCAAGCGCGTGTGGGAGGCATCGGGTCACGTCGCCACCTTCACCGACCCGCTCGTCGAGTGCCTGAGCTGCCACAAGCGCTTCCGTGCCGACAACCTCATCGAGGACTTCGAGGCGCGCAAGGGACGCAAGGCCGAGAACGGTCTCGCCGACGTTCCGTGCCCGAACTGCGGCACCAAGGGTCAGTACACCGAGCCGAAGTCGTTCTCGGGCCTGGTGAAGACCTACCTCGGCGTCGTCGATGACGAGTCGGGCCTCCACTACCTGCGTCCCGAGACCGCGCAGGGCATCTTCGTGAACTTCTCGAACGTGCTCACCGCCAGCCGCAAGAAGCCGCCGTTCGGCATCGGCCAGGTCGGCAAGGCGTTCCGCAACGAGATCACGCCCGGCAACTTCATCTTCCGCACGCGCGAGTTCGAGCAGATGGAGATCGAGTTCTTCACACCGCCCGCCGACGCGCCGCAGTGGTTCGAGCACTGGGTCGAGGCGTGCTGGAACTGGTTCATCGATCTGGGCATCGACCCCGAGAACATGCGCCAGTTCGACGTGCCCGAGGATGACCGCGCGCACTACTCCGCCGGCACGATCGACGTCGAGTACCGCTTCGGCTTCCCGGGCAAGGAGTGGGGCGAGCTCATGGGCGTCGCCAACCGCACCGACTACGACCTGTCGAGCCACAGCGAGGCCTCGGGGCAGAGCCTCACCTACTTCGACCAGGCCACCGGCGACCGGTACACCCCGTACGTGATCGAACCCTCGTTCGGTCTCACGCGCTCGATGATGGCGTTCCTCGTCGACGCCTACCGCGAGGAGCAGGTGCCGAACGCCAAGGGCGGCACCGACGTGCGTACGGTGCTCAAGCTCGACCCGCGTCTGGCTCCGGTGAAGGCGGCCGTGCTGCCGCTCTCGCGCAACGAGCGGCTCTCGCCGCTGGCGCGCGAGGTCGCCGACACGCTGCGCAGCTCGTGGGCGGTCGACTTCGACGATGCCGGAGCGATCGGTCGGCGGTACCGCCGTCAGGACGAGATCGGCACGCCGTTCTGCGTCACGGTCGACTTCGACTCGCTCGACGACCGGGCCGTCACGGTGCGCGATCGCGACACCATGGCCCAGGAGCGCGTCTCGATCGACACCCTGCACCAGTACCTGGCGGAGCGTCTCAAGGGCGCCTGACGTGACGATCCCGGGGGGAGGTCGTGCACGAGGAGCAGACGACGCTGGTGCGGTGCGACCCGTCGCGGCCGTCGTGCTGGTCGCGGTCGCGCTGGCGTGGCTGCTCCTGACGGTCCTCGACCTGCGCGAGAACGACGGCATCGCTCCGCTCGTGGCGATGTTCGGCATCCCTGCGCTCGCCTCGGCGATCGTCATCCAGCTCGTGATCACCCGGAGCACCGAGCGTCGTCACCTGCCGAGACCGGTGCTGTGGTGGATGCTCGCGGTGCTGCCGGCCGGGATCCTCGCGGCCTTCGTCGTCGCGATCAAGCGGGATCCCGAGTACTTCATCGGCGACGACGGACCCTGGATGCTGATCTGGGTGCCGATATTCATCGTGGTGGGCGTACTGCTCGGGGCTCTGGTCTGGTTCTTCTTCGTCTTCCCGCTGGTGAACCTCGTGACGGCGATCGGCAGAATCGCCCGCGGCGAGGCGAGCGCCGGGATCGTCATGATGCCCCTCGTGCTCCTCGCGGTGGGAGTCCTCTGCGTGATCGGCGGTCTGTCGGTCGACACCGACGGCAGCGGACGCGCGTCCTGGGGCGCGATCATCGCCTCGTTCTTCGGCATCCCCGGGGCATACGAGGTCATCTGGGAACCGGGCCTCTGGATCGTCCGCGCCATCGTCGCGGCGATCGTGCTGGTGTTCGCGGTGCCGGCCGTCGCTGAACGGATCCGGTCGCGCTGATCGGGTACGCGCACTGACCAGGTGACGCGCGCTGATCAGGTGACGCGCGCTGATCAGGTGACGCGCGCTGATCAGCCCGTGACGGTGAGCTGCACCTGATCCGTGCCGCCCGCCTCGACCCAGGCGAGCGACCGTTCGAGGATCCCGCGGAGCACATCGAGATCGATCTGCTCGAGGTCCTTGATGTACAGGCATCCGACCCCGGTGGTGTGCGGGCCGAGACGAGTGAGGTCGTCGGCGTGCGCGTGCGTCCCCTCGAACAGGTAGATCGTCGTCGCGGCCTTGCGCGGTGCGAATCCGAGGAGTCCGCTGTCGCCTTCGGTGCCGGTCGGGTAGCGGTAGTGGCACGCGCCGAAGCCGATGATCGTGCCCCAGGTCTGCGGCTCGCGGCCGGTGATCTCCTGCATCAGCGCGGTCAGGGTCTCAGCGTCGCGTCGTCGGACCGCAGGACTGGATCGTGCGATGAGACCGGCGACGTCGTCGCCGGTGGGCTTCATCTCGTCTCCTTGGCGGCGGCCTTCATGGCCTTCTTGTGCTCCCGCACCTTGGTCAGCGACTCCGGGGAGACGATGTCGGCGACGCTGCGGAACGATCCTTCGTCGCCGTAGTCGCCCGCGGCCTCACGCCACCCGGCGCCGGTGAAGCCGTACTGCTTGCCCAGCAGCGCGAGGAAGATCCTCGCCTTCTGCTCGCCGAACCCGGGAAGAGCCTGCAGTCGGTCGAGCACCTCGGGTCCGGAGGGGTCTCCCTCGGTCCACAGCGCCGACGCATCGCCGCCCCAGCGGTCGACGATCTCCTGGCAGAGGGTCTGCACCCGCGCGGCCATCGACCCGGGGAACCGGTGCACGGACGGCGACTGCCGGAAGGCTTCGAGGAAGACGTCGGGAGCCATGCCGGCGATGGTCGCCGCATCCGTCGCCCCGGTGCGCTGCTCGATCTTGAGCGGACCCGCGAACGCGGTCTCCATCGGGACCTGCTGGTCCAGCAGCATCCCGATCAGGAGCGCCAACGGGTTGTCGGTGAGCAGGGCGTCGGCGGCTGTGTCTCCGGTGATGTGAAGGGCCATAAGAACAGTCTGGCACCGACGAGGCGTACTGTTAGCGTGCTACAGCGGCATCAGACCGCCGCCGCGATGTGCTCGTCGACGACGATATGCGTTTCGTCGCGACCGTCCCCTGATTCGGCAGACTCGAGCCGGTAACAAATAACCGATTAGTCACCTGAATGCCGATTCGTCTTCAAGGCGGCCTGCGCTGCAGTCAGGAAGTCTTCTTCTGCCAGGCCGCCTTATTGCCCCTCTTCTCAGGTACACGCTCGATCTGTCCGGCCTGCGCAAGTGCGTAGAATACATTTTTCACCCGGTTCTCTGAACCGATGCCGGTGAGATCACGGACGATCTTGTTCGTAATCTCGTCGTAATCGGCGAGATACTCCATAACCATCTGCTCGGGTGAGGCGAGTCTCTCGTGGCGGATGTTCACGAGAACCGAGTGATCTAGCTCGACGATGATCGGGTCCTTGAGCTGAAGCTTCTTCATCGCCGCAAAGGCGGTGTTGAGACCCTCGCCGACATCCTTGTTCGGTGGATCCGGAAACTTATTGATGAGTCGCACGATGCTGCCATTCCGCGCAAACCGCTCATCGAGAATGTTCGAGGGTGAAACGTGTCCGGCGAGGCGCCCGGGACTCTCTACCTCGACCCGGTTATCGAAGACTCGGATATGCACATCATCGGCGACCCCATAGTCCCGGTGTATCAGTGCATTGGTGATGATCTCGTGGATTGTCTCTGGCGGATAGGTGACCGCCGTCAAACCAGATTCGTCGAGCTTCTTTATCGACTCGACCAACGCGGTCGTGCGCTCGACAGCGGCCTTGATCTGTGAGTAGAGCGGGCCCTCAATGGTTGCAGGTTGTCCGTCCAGTGTCTCCCGGGTGCCCTCGGATTCAGAGGTCTTGTATCTGTACAACTTCACCGATGAGCGCTTGGCCAGGTACGCCTGGGGCAAGTCTGCGAATAGCAGCACTCCAGCGACGGTGGGCCGACCATCTGCAATGACGCGCTGCGATCTCATCCAGCGTTCGGGCTCGACGGCCGGGAACGCCTCAAGCATGAACTCAATCGTGGTTTCTGAGTTGGTCACCTCCGCAGGATCGGCGTTCACCAACTCAGTCTCAAAAGAAGTAATCCCCTTGTCACGTTCCAGTTGCCGGAGTGCCGCGTCCGTGCTGACTGGAAGGGAGGATGCGCCGCGGCGTACGTAAATGACGTTGTCCGAAGCTTTGCGGATGGTAGACCCGCGAAGTATGACAACGTGCAAGACCAGGCCCACGCGGCTGGGAGCGGTCAAGAACTCGTACTGGAACCCCTCACCAAGTGGGAATAGCTGCTCGAAGATCTGGAGATGCCCATTCGCCGCTTCCTCATCTGTGAAACCGTTCCATGTGAACTTACCGTCGTCTTCGTCGATGCCGATGTAAAGTTCTCCGCCGTCCGCGTTTGCGAACGCGCTCATCGCTTTTGTTAGCTTGCCGGGCTTGATGGCCTTCGACTTCATATCGTTGAAGTGGCCTTCGCGCACCTCGAGGATGCGGTCAGCCTGCGTATCATCGATCGAGAGGGTCTGTATGGGCATACTCACACAGTACCCAGAGGGTCTGACATTCGTGGATCAGAACCGAGGGGACCACGCGGGGTTCTATTGCAGGTGAGCCCGGCGGGGGGTTCGTGGCCTCAGACGGCGTGGACCGTGTCACGGTCAGACCGCACGAGGCGATTCGCCTGCGGTGCTCGGCAGTCCTTGCGCTCCGGTCGCGAGGGCGCGTCGAGATTCCTGTCACTAGGCATCACTGGTTTGCCAATGGTTAGCGGACCTGCTGGTCCAGCAGCATCCCGATCAGGAGCGCCAACGGGTTGTCGGTGAGCAGAGCGTCGGCGGCGGTGTCTCCGGTGATGTGAAGGGCCATGCCCCCAGTCTCGCACCTGGCGCGACATCGCGCGGTGCCGGCCGAGGAGCCGTCAGGCCGACGCGGCGTCGTCTTCGACCGATGCCTCGGCGGGTTCGACGGGTGCGATGCCGTAGAGCGTCGAGAGGGCCGCCGAGAACTCGTCGGCACGGCCGGTGGCGGCGAGCTCGTGCGCACGGGTCGTGGGCGTGTGCAGGAGCACACCGGCGAGATGCCGCAGCGCCTGCTCCACCTTGCCGTCCTCATCGCCCCGTGCACGCGCCCGATCGATCTCGGAGTCCAGCAGCGAGAAGATGTGGGAGCGCAGCGCGACGACCGAGGGCACGACGCTCTGGCGGCTGCCGACGACGTGGAAGGTGTCAGCCGCCTCGCGGACGACGCTGCGTGCGGCATCCGTCGCCTGCAGCTCCTCCAGCGGAGCGTGCAGGCTGATGGTCTCGAGGTCGAGGAGCGCGACGCCCTCGAGTGTCGCGACGGCCGGATCGACGTTGCGCGGCATGCCGAGGTCGACGACGAGCTGGTTGTGCGACGCCACCGGGCACCCGGCCGCGGCGATGCCGGTGGGCGCCTGCAGGTGGTCGGGAGTGAGCACCGGCTCGGTCGCGGTGGTGCAGGTGATCAGCAGGCTCGAACGCGAGGCGACGCGGGCGTAGTCCTCGGCGTCGACAGGGCGGATGCCGTGCTTCGCGGCAAACTTCTCCGCTCGGCCCGACGGCGAGTACACCGAGATGTTCACGGCGCCGCGCTCGCGCAGCGTCGCCAACGTGACGGCCGCGTAGGCCCCGGTGCCGACGAGCAGCACGCGCTCGGCCGACCAGTCCGCGATCCGGCTGTCGGCGAGCTCGAGGGCGAGGCGGACGAGCGATCGACCGGCGCGGCCGAGGGCGGTGACGTTCTTCACCTTGCGCTGTGCCTGGCTGGCGCGCTGGAACAGGCGCTCGAGCTCGGGCGACGTGGTGCCGTCCTTGCGGGCGGACTTCAGCGCCCGGCGCACCTGGCCGGCGATCTCGCCCTCGCCCGACACGACGGATTCGAGTCCGGAGGCGACGGAGAAGAGATGCTCGGCGACTCGTCGACCGGAGTGCACGTCGTACGCGCCGTCGAGTTCTCCGGTGCTGATGCCGGTGGCGGACTCGACCGCCTCGAGGACGGCCTCGACGCCGATCGCGCCGGCGGCGGTGACCGGCTCGTCCATCTCGACGTACGCCTCGAACCGGTTGCAGGTAGCCAGAACGACCGCACCCTGCACGCACGAGGCCGTGTCCACGATGGTGGAGGCGACGTCGTCGGGGGTGCGGCTCAGGCGTTCGAGCAATTCGAAGGAGGCGGTCTTGTGACTCGCCGTGACACACAGCAGCACAGATCGATTCTACCGGTCGTTCGCGCACGTCGTCTCCGCGGACTCATAACCGGCGGATGGGAGGATGGAGGCATGGCTCTCTCCGACGCTCCGCTGCTGCGCGCCCTCGCCGGCTCCCGCCCCGAGCACGCCCCCGTGTGGTTCATGCGCCAGGCCGGCAGGTCGCTGCCCGAGTACCGCGAGCTGCGCGTGGGCACGAGGATGCTCGACGCCTGCCTCACGCCCGACCTCGCGGCGGAGATCACGCTGCAGCCCGTGCGCCGCCACGGCGTGGATGCGGCGGTGTTCTTCAGCGACATCGTGATCCCGCTGCGCCTCGCGGGCGTCGACGTCGAGATCGAGCCCGGCCGCGGTCCCGTGTTCGCGAACCCGGTGCGCACGGCGGCCGACGTCGACCGCATCACGGCGATCGATCCCGCCTCCCTCGACGGCGAGGCGATCGCCGAGGCCGTCCGTCTCGTCACCGCCGAACTCGGCGACGTCCCCCTGATCGGCTTCGCCGGGGCGCCGTTCACGCTCGCCGCGTACCTCGTCGAGGGCGGTCCGTCGAAGGAGCACCTTCGCGCACGCGCCATGATGCACGCCGATCCCGACTCGTGGCATCGTCTCGCCGGATGGCTGGCCCTCGTCTCGCGCCGGTTCCTCGAGACGCAGCGCTACGCGGGAGCATCGGTCGTCCAGCTCTTCGATTCGTGGGCCGGGTCGCTCAGCACCGCCGACTACCGCGCGTTCGTCGCGCCGCACTCCCGCGCGGCGCTCGAGGGGATCGGGCTGCCGACCATCCATTTCGGTGTCGGCACCGGGCCCTTCCTCGCGGACATGCGCCTCGACGGCATCGCCGACGGTGTCGGTGTCGACTGGCGACTGCCCCTCGACGAGGCTGCGCGCATCCTCGGACCCGACGTCACGGTGCAGGGCAACATCGATCCCGCGCTGCTCTCGGCTCCCTGGTCGGTGCTCGAGGCGCACGTGCGTGACGTGGTCGAGCGCGGTCGCGCCGCCCGCGGCCACATCGTGAACCTCGGACACGGCGTTCCGCCCGAGACCGACCCCGATCAGCTCACGCGCATCGTCGAACTCGTCCACTCGATCTGAGCCGCTCGAGCCGCTGAAGCCGCTCGAGCCGCTCGCAAGGCTTTTCTCCCTGCGTGCGTCGAGGCGGCGTCCGGTGCCGGATGGAAGAATCGAGAGCATGAGCTCAGAGTCCGCCCTCCCCGCCTCCGCGCCGGCCTCCGTCCCGATCGCGACCTCCACGGCTGCTGCGGCCGAGCTCGCCGCGCGGGCCTCCGAGCTCCACATCGTGGTCGTCGGAGGCGGTGTCGGCGGACTCATCGCCGCGCGGGAGTGCGTGAAGGTGGGCATGCGGGTGACGGTGCTGGAGGCGACGGATGCCGCGGGCGGCGCGATCCGGCGGGCCGAGCTCGACGGCGTCGTCGTCGACGCCGGTGCCGAGAGCTACGCGACCCGCGGCGGTCATGTGCGAGCGCTGGTGCAGGAGCTCGGCCTCGGCGACCGCATCGTCGCGCCGGCCGCGGGCAGTGCATGGGTGGCCGGCATCCCGGGAGTCGGCGCGGCGCCGCTGCCGGTCGGCGGGATCCTCGGAATCCCCGGCAACCCGTTCCAGGAGGACGTCCGCCGCATCATCGGATGGTCGGGCGTGTGGCGCGCGTACCTCGACCGCGTGCGTCCGCTGCTGACGATCGGGCACAACCACAGTCTGGGCAAGCTCGTCTCGTCGCGCATGGGCGCCAAGGTCAGGGACAGACTCGTGGCGCCGGTGACCACCGGCGTGTATTCGGCCTCGCCCGACGACGTCGACGTGGACGTCGCCGCACCCGGGCTGAACTCGGCGCTGACGAGCGTCGGCTCCCTGTCGGGGGCGGTGCAGGCGCTGCGCGACGAGAGCGCGGCGCGCGCGGCCGAGTCGAAGGCCGCGGCGAAAGCCCCGGGCGCAGCGGTCGAGGGGCTCGACGGAGGCATGGCGGTGCTCGTCGATGCTCTGATCGCCGACATCGAGAAGCTCGGCGGCGAGGTGCGCACGCGCACCGGTGTCACGGCACTCACGGCATCCGGTTCGCGCTGGACCGTCACGGTGCAGGCGGAGGCCGACCCGAGCGCGGAGGTCGACCCGAGCGCGGTGGCCGACCCGAGCGCGGAGGACGGCGACAGCCCCGCGATGGACGAGGTCGAGCTGACGGCGGACGGGGTCGTGCTCGCGACGTCGGAGGACGTCGCCCGTGAACTGCTCGCCGCGGCTGTGCCCGCGCTCGGCCGCACCGAGCGGGCGGAGGCGCCCGAGATCGAGATCGTCACGCTGCTGCTCGCGCCCTCGGCGCTGTCCGGCGCTCCGCGCGGCACCGGAGTCCTCACAGTGCCGGGCAGCCACACGGCCAAGGCTCTCACCCACTCGACGGCGAAGTGGGACTGGGTGCGGGCCGCCGCCGAAGGGCGTCACGTGGTGCGCGTCTCCTTCGGCGCACAGGGTGAGCCGGCCGCGACGACGGGCCTCGACGACGACGCGGCGGCGCGGCTGGCGTTGCGCGAAGCATCCGCTCTGCTCGGTGTCACGCTGGCCGAGAAGGATCTGGTCGCATCGCACCGCTCCCGTTTCGTGCAGTCGCAGCCTGCATCGATCATCGGCTCTGGAGGGCGACGGGCCGCCGCGCGCGCCGCGGTGCAGGCCGTGCCGGGGCTCGCAGTGGTCGGCGCCTGGCTCGCGGGAACCGGGTTGGCGCAGGTCGTCCCCGACGCCCGCGAGGAGAGCGATCGGCTGCGCCGCACGCTCCTCTGGGACTGATTGCCCGGGCGGTCGCGAACCTCAAAGAAGGCGGTCTGTCAACCCTCTGCGGATCGGATGCCGAATTCGGCATACAGGGCTACGCTGGACATCTCGGAAGGCGGTGCCGAGCCGCCGGTTCGCCCTCGGGCGTTCACACCGGAACAACGTGAGGAGACCCCATGAAGGGGAAGATCGGACTCGTCGTAGGACTCGGCGTGGGATACGTCCTCGGATCGCGCGCAGGTCGCGCGCGGTACGAGCAGATCAAGACGCAGTGGCTGAAGGTCTGGAACCTGGACCCCGTCCAGGAGCAGGTCGACAAGGCCAAGGGCTTCATCGGCGACAAGGCGGCGGCCGTTCCCGGCGCCGTCTGGACCGGCGTGCAGAAGGTCGTGAAGTCGGCGACCGGCACCGGTACGGCCGGCCAGCGCCTCGACTCCGCGGTGGCAGCGGGCCGCAAGGCCGCTGAGGACGTCGTCGACGCGACCGAGGATGCCGTGGACGAGGCGAAGGATGCCGCGAAGAAGGATGCCGCGAAGAAGCCCGAGGCGAAGAAGCCGGCACCCACGGGTACCGATTCCGCCGACGGCTCTGCGAACGGCTCCGGCGCCGCGAAGACTGGTGACTGAGATGCCCCGCGGATACCGCGATCGCGCCGAGGACAGCCTGCTGTCGCTCATCGGCGACCTTCCCGAGCTCATCGGCAACCTGGTCAAGGCCGAGGTCGATGCGGCGAAGAAGTGGGTGTCGAAGACGGCGAAGGATGCGGGGATCGGCTCCGTCTGGTTCCTGGTCGCCCTCTTCTTCCTGTTCTGGGCTGTGCCCGTCATCCTCGTCTTCGCGATCGCGGGACTGTCGTCGTGGTGGCCGGTCTGGCTGTCCGCACTCGCCGTGTTCGGCATCCTCATCCTCGCCGTGCTGCTGTTCGCACTGCTCGGCATCCTGAAGTTCCGCAAGGTGCTCGCCCGTGAGAATCCGGCGCAGGCCGTGAGCGACGACATCCGAATCGTGAAGGAGGCCGGCGATGACCAACTCTGACATCACGCGGTCGCTGCCCAAGACGGCGGTCCCCGCAGGAATCGTCGACGCCCGGGACTCCGCTCGCGCGGAGCTGAAGGCGGCACTCGCGGCGATCGAGGTCAAGGGCAACTTCCCTCGGCGCATCGACAAGGCATCGAAGCGCGCCGCCGCGAAGGCACGCATCTTCGCCGACCGCAACCCGGCCGCCGCAGTGGCGGCCGCAGTCGCGATCGCCGCCACCGTGGGCGGCGCGGTCTGGGTGATCGCGCGCGCACTGTCCCGCTGACGGCGGGCGCCACCGTCCGCGATCCTGCCGCGTTCGCGACCACTCAGCAAAGGGGGCAGACTGGACCTATGTCCGATGAGCGCGAAGAGAACCCGTCCGGCTTCACCCTCTGGGCCGTCTGGCGACGCAACCCCGACGTCCCAGTGACCGAATCGGATTCGACAGAGCTCGAGACGATCGTGTCGTACATCGAGGACTCCGGCGTCACGGTGCGAGGCTTCTACGACGTCTCCGGTCTGAAGGCAGACGCCGACCTCATGGTCTGGCTGCACGGCGACACCGCGGAGGAGCTGCAGAAGGCGCTGCGACGCCTGCGCCGCACCGAGCTGCTGCGGTCGCTGCTGCCCGTGTGGAACGTCATGGGCGTGCACCGCGACGCCGAGTTCAACCGCGCGCACGTCCCCGGCTTCCTCCGGGGCGTCGAACCCAAGGGCTGGCTGTGCCTGTACCCGTTCGTGCGCACGCCGGAGTGGTACCTCGCGCCGGAGGCCGAGCGCCGCGCGATGCTCGCCGACCACGGTCGCAAGGGCGCCGCGTTCACCGGCGTCATCGCGAACACGGTCGCTGCCTTCGCCCTGGGCGACTACGAGTGGCTGCTGCCCCTCGAGGCCGACGACGTCACCGAGCTCGTCGACCTCATGCGCGACCTGCGCTACACGGACGCCCGGCTGTACGTGCAGGAGGAGGTTCCGTTCTACACGGGACGGCGCCTGCGGTTCGACGAGATCGCGGACGTGCTGCAGTAGGCCTGTCATGAGCTCTTCCATCAACCGGTCCACCCCGATCCGACTGGGCACGAGGCGCAGCGCGCTCGCCCAGGCGCAGTCGGGCCACGTCGCCGCAGCGCTCGAGAAGGTCTCGGGTCGCCGCGTCGAGCTCGTGCCGATCACGAGCGAGGGCGACACCAACCGCGCGTCGCTGTCGGAGATCGGCGGCCAGGGCATCTTCGCGACCCGCCTGCGCGAGGCTCTGCTGGCGGGGGAGTGCGACTTCCTCGTCCACTCGCTCAAGGACCTGCCCACGGCGATCCCCGACGGGCTCGTCATCGCGGCGACCCCCGTGCGCGAGGATGCGCGAGACGTGGTCATCACCCGCGGGGGCACCCCGCTGCATGAGCTCCGCTCGGGCAGCAAGGTCGGCACCGGCTCGCCTCGGCGCATCGCCCAGGTACGGCGACGGGCTCCGCACGCGGAGGTCGTCGACCTTCGCGGCAACGTCGACTCGCGACTGCAGCGCGTCGCCTCGGGAGAACTGGATGCCGTGATCCTCGCCGCCGCCGGGCTGTCCCGCCTGGGCTCGGATTCTCCCCTGCGCCGGGAGGAGCTCGGTCTCGCCGAGTGGCCGACGGCCCCGGGCCAGGGATCCCTCGCCGTGGAGACGCGGACGGACGCACCCGACGAACTGCTCGCCGCCCTCGCCGAGCTCGACGATGCGGACACACGTCTGGCGGTCACCGTCGAGCGCGCGGTGCTCGAGGGGCTGGACGCCGGATGTCAGGCGCCGATGGCCGCGCACGCGGCATCCGAGGGCGAGGGGATCCGCGTCAGATCCGTCGTCTACGCCCCCGATGGAGAGCGCCGGATCGGCCTCGACGTCACGGAAGCCCTGAACGGGGAGTATATTCGTCGGAACGGCAGTGGCAATGGAGCGGATGCTGCCGATGGTGCGGACCCGATGCACGCAGCGCGCGAGCTCGGGTTGAGTGTTGCCCGTCGGCTGCTCGAACAAGGGGCGGCTGACCTTGTTTCCCGAGAGCATTCCTCATGACGAATTCGAAGCAGGACCGACCGCTGGACGGCTGGCGAATCCTCGTGCCCCGTGGCGGGCCGTGGGGTGACGGCGTCGCGGCGAGCCTGCGCGCCCAGGGTGCTGTGCCCGTGGTGGCGCCGCTGATCAACTTCGCCCCGACCACCGACCAGGCAGCCCTCGACGTCGCGCTGGCCCAGCTGGCCGACGGCGTCTACGACTGGCTGACGGTGACGAGCGCCACGACGGTGGACGTCATGTTCGCCCACCGGGCGATCGTGCCCCGGTCGACGCGGATCGCCGCGGTCGGCGAGACGACCGCGGCTGCCCTGCAGGCGGTCGGCTACGACGTCGCGCTGGTCCCCGACGAGGACAACTCCGCCGAGGGCATGGCGGAGCAGCTCATCGCCCTCGAGACCGAGCCTCGCCGCATCCTCGCCCTGCGCAGCGAGATCGCGAAGCCGGTGCTCAGCGTGCTGCTGCAGGAGGCAGGCCATGACGTCGACAGCGTCGTGGCGTACCGCACGGTGGGCGTGCCGGTGACCGACCGCATCAAGCGCGACGTCGAGAACGGCCGCATCAATGCCATCCTCATCACGAGCGGATCCGTCGCGACCCAGGTACGGGAGCAGTTCCCGGAGATCCCCGACGAGACGCTCCTGGCTGCGATCGGTCCTCGCACCGCGAAGGACGCCGACAAGGCCGGGCTCCCGATCACCGTCGTCGCCGATCGCCAGACGGTCGACGCGCTGATCGACGCGGTGTCGAGCTTCACGCTTCCGCATGCGGCAGACGAGCTGGCGCCGTGAGCTTTCCCGAGGTCCGTCTTCGCCGGCTGCGTCAGTCGCCCGCGGTGCGGGGGCTGGTGCGTGAGACCTCTCTCGAACCGCGCCAGCTCGTGCTTCCGCTGTTCGTCCGCGAGGGCATCGCCGAGCCCAGCCCGATCGGCTCGATGCCCGGTGTGGCGCAGCATTCCCTGGATTCGCTGCGCGGGGTCGCGACCGAGGCGGCCGAGGCCGGTGTCGGCGGTGTGATGCTGTTCGGCGTCCCCGCCGTGCGCGACGCCCAGGGGTCAGGCGCCGACGACCCGAAGGGCATCCTCAACGTCGCGACCGAGGTACTCGCGGCCGAGGTCGGCGACGCGCTCGTCGTGCAGACCGATCTGTGCCTCGACGAGTTCACGGATCACGGTCACTGCGGTGTCCTCGCCGCCGACGGCTCGGTCGACAACGACGCCACCCTGGAGCGCTATGCGTCGATGGCGCTCGCGCAGGCGCGCGCCGGGTCCCAGCTGCTCGGGCTGTCGGGGATGATGGACGGCCAGGTCGCGGTGATCCGGCAGGCGCTCGACGCCGAAGGCTTCACCGACACCCTGCTGCTGGCGTACGCGGCGAAGTACGCGAGCGCGTTTTACGGGCCGTTCCGCGAAGCCGTGGACTCTCAGCTGAAGGGCGATCGCCGCACGTATCAGCTCGATCCGGGCAACCGGCGAGAGGGCGTGCGCGAGGCGGTCGTCGATGAGCAGGAGGGCGCCGACATCGTCATGGTCAAGCCCGCGATGGCCTTCCTGGACGTGCTCCGCGAGGTGCGGGACACCGTCGACATCCCGGTCTGGGCGTACCAGGTCTCGGGGGAGTACGCGATGATCGAGGCGGCTGCGGCGAACGGCTGGATCGACCGTCGCGCGTCGATCCTCGAGTCGCTGCTCTCGATCCGTCGGGCCGGCGCCGATGTCGTGCTCAGCTACTGGGCGACCGAAGCCGCACGCTGGCTGCGCGGCTGACAGCGCACCGCCCTGCTGACAGCTCACCGCCGGCGACGCTCGACCGGCTCGGGAGCGGGTTCTGAGCGCTGTGCACAGGTCGGCGGGCTAGCCTGGAAGCGGTGTGCTGACGTCCGCGCATCACTGAGGAGAGTTCTGTGACCGACCGCAACGACGACCTGTTCTCCGCCGCACGCACGGTGATCCCGGGCGGGGTGAACTCGCCCGTGCGCGCCTACGGATCTGTAGGCGGCACCCCTCGCTTCCTCGCGTCGGCGCGGGGCGCGACGGTGACGGATGCCGCGGGCGCGGAGTACGTCGACCTCGTCGCGTCGTGGGGCCCGGCGCTGCTCGGGCACGCGCACCCCGAGATCGTCGCCGCCGTGCAGGAGGCCGCGACGCGCGGACTGTCGTTCGGCGCGCCGACCGAGGGCGAGGTGGAGCTCGCCGCCCTGATCGCGGATCGCGTGCGGTTCGGCGAGGTGCGTCCGGTCGAGCGCGTGCGTCTCGTGTCGACGGGCACGGAGGCGACGATGACCGCCATCCGTCTCGCGCGTGGTGCCACCGGGCGCGACCTGCTCGTGAAGTTCGCCGGCCACTATCACGGCCACTCGGACGGGCTGCTGGCCGCGGCGGGCTCGGGCGTCGCGACGCTCGCTCTGCCCGGTTCGGCCGGTGTGCCGGCGCCGATCGCCGCGCAGACCCTGGTTATCGACTACAACGACCGTGATGCCCTCGAGGCGGTCTTCGCCGAGCACGGCCAGCGGATCGCCGCGGTCATCGTCGAGGCTGCGGCCGCCAACATGGGTGTCGTCGCGCCGCTTCCGGGGTTCAACCGATTCATCGCCGACACGGCTCATGCACACGGTGCACTGATGATCCTCGACGAGGTTCTCACGGGCTTCCGCGTGCATCCCGCCGGGTTCTGGGGGCTGCAGGCCGCCGGAGGCGAGGACTACCTGCCCGACATCATCACCTTCGGCAAGGTCGTCGGGGGAGGGATGCCGCTGGCAGCCCTCGGCGGCCGTGCGGACGTCATGGATCTGCTCGCGCCGCTGGGCCCCGTCTACCAGGCGGGCACGCTGTCGGGGAATCCGCTCTCGGTCGCTGCGGGACTCGCGACGTTGCGGCTGGCGACTCCGGACGTCTACGCCACGGTCGATGCCGCAGCGGCGCGGGTCGCGCTCGCGCTGGACCGTGCGCTGACGGACGCCGGCGTCACCCATGCCGTCGCCCACGCGGGAAGCCTGTTCAACCCGTCGTTCCGGGCCACAGCGCCGCGGGACTACGTCGAGGCGCAGGCGCAGGAGACCTTCCGGTACGCGCCCTTCTTCCACGCGATGCGCGAGCAGGGTGTGGCGCTGCCCCCCAGCGTGTTCGAGGCCTGGTTCCTCACCGCCGCGCACGGGGAGGAAGAATTGCAGCGGATCGAGGCTGCCCTGCCGGTGGCCGCAGCAGCAGCCGCGGCCGCAACCGCAGCTGCTCCCGCCCGTCCTTGAGCGAGTGCGCTGCTGCGCCCTAGATGAACATCACCCGTCTGCGGGGCGCGTCGCGGTAGGTCCGGCCCAACGGACTGAGCCAGTCGATGGTGCCGTCTGGGAGCTGTCGAGCGGTCCAGCGGTGTTCATCGGCGACGTCGGGATGCTTCAGCACGTGATGCGTCGCGCAGAGATGTGCGAGATTGCCTGTCTCGGTCTTCCCTCCTTTGGCGTGGTCGAAGGTGTGGTCGATCTGACTTCGATGCACGGGCATGCGGCAGCCCGGGAACCGGCAGTGCTGATCCCGGGCACGTAGGAACCGGCGCATCGGCTCTGTCGGGGTATACGTGTCGGTCTCTCTGACCAGTCCGGTCGGATCGAGGAACAGCCGCGACCAGCCGCTGCGTCGGCCGGCGAGGTCTCGCGCGACGTCGGGGTGCAGAGGGCCGTGCCCGTCGAGCTGCGCCGGACGCTCGTCGCAGCCTGCCAGAGTCGTGCCGGCGACGGTCACCTGGATCCGTGCGTGGATGTTGTCGAGACCCGAGCCGTTGGCTGCGCTCGGGTCGGAAACGAGCAGCAGGTCGGTCAGCAGATCGGCGCGCACCTGGTCGATGGTCCTCGTATCGGCGGGGATGTGTTCCACGTCAGGGCTGCGGGCAGGGTCGGTGAGCGGATCGACCCGCTCGCGGTTCGCCGCGCCCGGCGTCGACGGATCGGTCGTGAACGTTCCATCGCCGAAGATGGCGTAGTCGTCGCGAGCCGGGTCATCCTGAGCGATGTGCTCGGGGTAGACAGGATCTTCGCCCTCATCGATCGGATCGAGCACGGGCTCGCGATCGGCCCGACCCGCGATGACAGCCCGGGCGAGCTGAGTGAGGCGGTCCATGATCGCGGCCGCGAGATGCTCGGGGAGCACGATCGTCACCACGGCGAGACCGTCTCCGGCGGGACGCACCGTGACGGTGCGCTCCGACGCCGCCCGCGCGTGGCGCTCTGTGATCGTCGAGCCCGCCAGCGTGGCTGCCAGCTCACGCAGGTGCGCGCGGGTGCGGGCCGGAGTCTCGGTCTCGGCCACGATGACGGCGACCGTGTCGAACAGAGGCAGCACGTCGGCATCCGCTCTGCCGTTGTCTATCGCTTCACGGACGACCCCTGCCGCCCGCACGATCTCCCGAACGTGCGCCGCCGTGATGGACCCCTCGTGGAACGCCTCGCGCACTTGCGGGTGGCTCCGGGAGAGGAAGGCGGCATCGGTGAACGCGTACTCGATGCTGCCCTGGGGGATGCGTCCCGCAGCCGAGTACTCCGCGATCATCGATCGATGGATGGCATCGCGATGGTAGGTGTGCTCCGCGGCATCCGCGTGACTGAGACGCATCCGCTCTGCGAGGAGGTCGCTCGCCTCGGCCTCGAGTCGAGCGATCGCTCGGCGCGTATCGACCCAGGAATCGAGCAGCGCGCGGCGCTGCTCGAGGTCTGTGTCGCCGGTGGAAGTCATGCTCCGACTCTAGTAGATTTGTTCGAAACTCGAGCAGAACATCGATATGGAGGACGAGCGATGGAGAGACCCGACAACGGATCGTTGCCGTCCTGTGAGCAAGACGCAGACAACTGGCAGGGCGCCGCTGGCAGACTTGTCGCATGGTGACGCTGCTGCTGGACCAGACGCAACTGGAGGTCGTGCTCTCGCCGATCGAGCGTGCCGCGAGCTTCCACCGACAGAATGTGCGTCTCTCGCGCGAGACCATCACGAAGGTGCAGCTCATCGAGGACGCGTGGACCTGGCTCCGCGGCGTTCCCAACCCCGGCACTCACATCCCCGGAATCCTCGCGGCGGGAACATGGAAGGCTGCGGGCAGCGTCGACTTCGTGCTGATCCGCCGCCGTCGACCGAGCGTCGTGATCGACCTCGACGGCGACGAGCAGTATCGTCGGCTGATCCTCACGACGCGGCACGGCCTCGCCCTCACTCAGGCTCTCCGCCTCGACGTGTCCGAGGAACCGGCGGACGTCGAGGAGATCGTCGCGACGGCGCCGACACCCGTCTCGAAGGGGCGACGGCGTCCGGTCATCCGACCCCGCCCCGCCTGACCCGAGCCGCGAACGACATCGCCCTCCGCAGCCTTTCGGCGCGGAGGGCGTTCGTTCGTCAGACGGGCGGATCAGTGCTGGTGGTGCTCGCCGTCGTGCTGGTGCTCGCCGTCGTGCTGGTGCTCGCCCTCGGGGTGGTGCTCGCCCTCGTGGTGGTGCTCGCCGTCGTGCTGGTGCTCGCCGTCGTGGTGGTGCTCACCGTCGCGCTCCCCGCCCGACTCCGGCTGCGACTCCGGCTGCGACTCCGACTCCGACTCCGACTCCGGAGCTTCGGTTGCATCGATCTGGTCGATGACTCCGGTGCTCGCGACGGAGAAGTGTGCGCCGTCGTCCGAGTCGGACTCCGCCGGCGTCTCGGCGAACGGATACTGCTTCGGTTCGTCGTCGTAGTAGGCGCGGGCCGCAGCGGCGAGCATCGAGCTGACGGCGGCGGAACGCGGGTCTGCGTCGTCTGCCTCGCGCTCCTCGCCCTCGCGCTCCTCGCCCTCGGAGCTGCGGGTGCCGGACGCCTGCTCGGACTCCTGCAGACCCGAGAAGATGTCGAAGTCCGGACCCTCGTCCCCCGAACCGGAGCCGGCGTCGCCCTGGGACTCGTCGTCGGACTCGGCCGCAGCGCCGGTGCCGAACAGGATGTCGTCGAACGACGGGGCGGCCGACGACGACGCGTCCTGGTCGCGGTCGGCAGGACTGTCCGACTCCGCGTCCTGGTCGTCAGCCGGCTCGGGTGCGTCCGGGCTCTCAGAATCGGAATCGGAATCGGCATCAGAATCCGAATCGGCATCGGCATCCGCGCCTGCATCCGAATCCGAAACCGCATCCGCGTCCGCATCGGCGTTCTCGACCGCATCCGCGCTCTCGACCGCTCCGGCCGCCGCGCCCGCGATACCTGCCGCGGCGAGCGTCGCACCGGGCACGGCTGCGTCGATCGCCGGTGCGGTCTCGTCGGCATCCGTCGCGGAGGATTCCGCGTCATCGGCGGTCGCAGCGGGTGCCGATGACGACGTGATCGCCGGCGCCGTGAGCGTGCCGCCGCGCACCAGCGCGATGAAGACGTCCTCGAGAGTGGGGCCGCGCTGCACGAGCGTGCTCAGGGCGATGCCGGCGGATGCCGCGATCGCGCCGACCCTGCCCGCATCTCCGCCGCGGACCGTGAGACCCGAGCGCAGCACTTCGATCTCGAAACCCGCCGCGGAGAGCGCGGCCGTGAGGGCCACGCGGTCTGCCGCGTCGACGACGACCGATCCCGCCGCGGGGTCGGCGAGCTTCTCGATGCCGCTCGACAGCATCAGCTGCCCCTTCGACAGCACGAGGACGTTGTCGGCGACCTGCTCCACTTCACTGAGCACGTGCGAGGAGACCAGCACGGTACGCCCCTCGTCGGCGAGACGGCGCATCAGAAGGCGCATCCAGCGGATGCCCTCGGGGTCGAGGCCGTTCGCCGGCTCGTCGAACACGAGTGCTCCCGGGTCTCCGAGCAGGGCGTGGGCGACGCTGAGACGCTGACGCATGCCGAGCGAGAAGCTGCCGATCCGCCCCTCCCGCTCGTTCTCGAGCCCGACCAGGGCGAGAACCTCGTCGACTCGGGACAGCGGGATGCCGTTGGCCTTCGCGGCGATCGTGAGCTGGCGGGCCGCCGAACGGCGCGGACGGTAGACCGTCTCCTCCAGCACGGAGCCGATGGTGCGCAGCGGATGCCGGAGCTCCGAGTACGCGACTCCGCCGACGGTCGCGGTGCCGCTCGTCGCGCGCACCTGGCCCAGGAGGATCCGCAGGGTCGTCGTCTTCCCGGCGCCGTTGGGGCCCAGGAAGGCGGTCACGGCCCCGGGCTCGATCCGTGCGGTGAGGTCGGAAACCGCCGTCACGTCATTGAAACGCTTCGTGACGTGCGTGAACTCGAGCACCTGTCCGTCGGGCATCTGCGACCTCTCATTGCAGTGGGCAGTTCTTCCTATCCTGCCGGAAAAGCCCTGTAATCGCGTATTTATCGCACAAACCACCCCGAGGCAAGACCCGGATGACGGGGGGTAGCCTGGCACCCGTGACCGATTCCGCCTCCGCCGCCCGTGTCCTCGCCCGCACCGAAGGGGCTCTGGGCAGGGTGACGCTGAATCGCCCGGAGGCGATCAACGCCCTCGACATCGACATGATCAGACGGCTCACCGAGGTGTTCGAGTCCTGGCGGCACGACAGCGACGTGCAGATCGTGCTCATCGACGGTGCGGGCGACCGCGGGATGTGCGCGGGAGGGGACGTCCGAGCGCTGCACGCGCAGATCGTCGCGGGCCGCGCCGACGAGACCGCAGAGTTCTTCCGCGCCGAGTACGCCCTCAACGCAGTGATCTCGGAGTACCCCAAGCCCGTCGTGGCGGTCGCCGACGGCATCACGATGGGCGGTGGGATCGGCCTCGCCGGACACGCGGCCATCCGTGTCGTGACCGAGCGCTCGAAGCTCGCCATGCCCGAGACCCGCATCGGCTTCACGCCCGACGTCGGCGGCACCTGGCTGCTCGGCCGCGCCCCCGGTCGTCTCGGCGAGTACTTCGGGCTCACCGGCGGCACGATGGACGGGGCGGATGCCGTGCTGCTCGGTTTCGCCGACCACTTCGTCCCGTCCGATCGGCTCGAGGCGCTGCGCGAGGCGCTCGCCTACCGGGCCGATCCGACCGGTCCCGCAGAGATCGTGCTGCTCTTCGACGAGACGCCGGAGCCGTCGACGCTCCCGGCCTCCCGCGAGTGGATCGACGACGCATTCTCGGCCGACACGGTCGCCGAGATCGTCTCGAGGCTGCGGGCCGCGGAGGTGTCGGATGCCGTGGCGACGGCCGATCTGCTCGAGAGCCTCGCGCCGACGGCGCTCGCCGTGACCCTCGACGCCGTCCGCGAGGCTCGGGCGATGCCCGATCTCCGCGCGGCGCTGGAGGGCGAGTACCGCCGCGTGATGTGGTTCGTCACGCAGCATCCGGATCTCGTCGAGGGCATCAGGGCGCAGCTCGTGGACAAGGACCGGAATCCGAAGTGGGAGCCGGCGTCCATCGCCGACCTCGCGCCCGATGCCGGGGAGCCGGCGCGGTCCTACGTCCCTGAGCAGCCCCTGTTCTGAGGCGCATCGCCCTCCGCTCGGTTGTTCGCCGGAGTGCAGAAAAGCGCTGGTCGGGAGCCGATCGGTTCGCTGTGAGCGAAGGTCCGCCCACAGGGGGATACGAATGTCGGTGGATCGTGGCACTCTAGCTTGTGCGTGATCGTCGGCCCGCATTCGCCTGCCGGGAGATCCGCCGCTTCACCATTCCTAGAAAGTGCGCCTGTGCTGGGAAAAATCCTCCTCCGTTATCTCTCCCGTTATAAGTGGTTGCTCGTCGGAGTCCTGGTCTTCCAGTTCGCCAGTGCCGCAGCCACCCTCTACCTGCCGCGCCTGAACGCCGACATCATCGATGAGGGCGTCGCCCAGGGCGACACCGACTACATCTGGCGCACCGGGCTGTTCATGCTCGCGGTGTCGCTGGGGCAGATCGTCGCCTCGGTCATCGCGACCTACTTCGCCGCGCGTGCCGCCATGGGCGCGGGGCGCGACATCCGCGCCGACGTCTTCGGCAAGGTGAGCGGCTTCTCCGAGCGCGAGGTCTCGCAGTTCGGGGCCGGCTCGCTCATCACACGCAACACCAACGACGTGCAGCAGGTGCAGATGCTCGCGATGATGGGCGCGACCATGCTCGTCACCGCACCGCTGCTCGCCATCGGCGGCATCATCTTCGCCGTCCAGACGAACGCCGGGCTCAGCTGGCTGATCGCCGTCTCGGTGCCCGTGCTGCTGCTCCTGGCCGCGCTGGTCATCGGACGCATGGTGCCGCTGTTCCGCAGCTACCAGGGCAAGCTCGACACCGTGAACCGCGTCATGCGCGAGCAGCTCACCGGTGTCCGCGTCGTCCGCGCCTTCGTGCGCGAACGCATCGAGGAGGAGCGCTTCCGCGGGGCGAACACCGACATCATGATCGTCGGCCGCAAGGTCGGCTCGCTGTTCGTGCTGCTGTTCCCGCTGTTCATGCTCATCCTCAACGTCACCGTCGTCGCCGTCATCTGGTTCGGCGGCATCGAGGTGAACAACGGCACCGTCCAGGTCGGCACGCTCTTCGCCTTCATGCAGTACATCGGTCAGATCATGGGCGGCGTCATCATGGCCAGCTTCATGGCGATGATGATCCCGCGCGCTGCCGTCTCGGCCGAGCGCATCGGCGAAGTCCTCGACACGCCGTCGAGCATGGAGCGCCCCGCGAACGGGGTCACCGACTTCGCAGCGCCGGGCGCCGTGGCGTTCGACGACGTCGAGTTCACCTACCCCGGTGCCGACTCGCCGGTGCTGTCCGGCATCAGCTTCGCAGCTCAGCCGGGCGAGACCGTCGCCATCGTCGGATCGACCGGTGCGGGCAAGACGACTCTCGTCTCCCTGATCCCGCGCCTGTTCGACGTCTCGGGCGGAGCCGTGTTCGTGGGCGGCACCGACGTGCGCGAGGCGGACGTCGAGGCGCTCTGGAAGTCGATCGGCCTCGTGCCCCAGCGCCCGTTCCTGTTCACCGGCACGGTGGCGTCGAACCTGCGCTTCGGCCGCGAGGACGCGACGGACGAGGAGCTCTGGCACGCGCTCGAGATCGCCCAGGGCCGCGACTTCGTCGAGGAGATGCCCGACGGGCTCGAGTCGCGGATCGCGCAGGGCGGCACCAACGTGTCGGGCGGTCAGCGTCAGCGCCTCGCGATCGCACGCGCGATCGTGCGCCAGCCGCAGGTGCTCGTCTTCGACGACTCCTTCTCGGCGCTCGACCTCACGACCGATGCGCGACTGCGTCAGGCGCTGTGGCGCGAGCTGCCGCATGTCACGAAGATCGTGGTGGCGCAGCGCGTCTCCACCATCACCGACGCAGACCGCATCGTCGTGCTCGAGGGCGGGACCATGGTGGGCGTCGGCACGCACGAGGAGCTCCTCGAGACGAGTGACACCTACCGAGAGATCGTCGAGTCGCAGCTGGGGGTGGACGCATGAGCGAGCAGAACACGCCGAAGAGTCGGCGTCAGCGAGGTACCGCGGCCACGGCCGCGCCCGTGGTCGAGCCGGAGCTCACCGAAGAGGAGAAGTACGAGGCCGAGCTCGCCGAGCAGGCACGCCAGAACGCCGGCGGCTGGGACAGTGTCGCGCCGGGCAAGGCCGACAACTTCGGCAAGAGCTTCGCGCGGATGATCGGTCTGCTCAAGCCCTCGGCCGCGTGGTTCATCTTCGTGTCCATCATGGGCGCGATCGGCGTCGTCCTGACGGTCGCCGCCCCCAAGGTGCTCGGCGAGGCGACGAACCTCATCTACAAGGGGTTCATCTCGAACCAGCTGGGACAGCCGCAGGGCGACTTCCCCGGTTTCCCCGACGGGACGTCGCAGGATCAGGTCGTCGAGCAGCTGCGGTCCGCCGGGCAGGACGACTTCGCGAATCAGGTGGGCGCCCTCGGCGACTTCCAGGTCGGCGACGGCATCGACTTCGACGCGCTGCGGTGGATCATCGCCGCGGTGCTCGCGATCTACGTCGTCGCGGCTTTCCTGAGCTGGCTGCAGGGCTACGTCATCAACGTCATCATGGTGCGCACGATGTGGCGCCTGCGCGAGCAGGTCGAGGCCAAGATCAACCGTCTGCCGCTGGCGTACTTCGACAAGGTGCAGCGTGGTGAGCTGATCTCGCGTGTCACCAACGACATCGACAACATCACCCAGACGATGCAGCAATCGCTGTCCGGTGCACTCACGGCGGTCCTCACCGTCGTCGGAGTGCTCGTGCTGATGTTCACGATCTCGTGGCAGCTGGCACTGGTCGCTCTCGTGGCGCTCCCGCTCATGGGTGTGATCTTCGGCGTCATCGGTCCCCGCTCGCAGAAGGCGTTCGGCACCCAGTGGCGCAAGGTCGGTCGGCTCAACGCCCGCGTCGAGGAGGCCTTCTCGGGTCACGCCCTCGTCAAGGTGTTCGGTCGCGAGAAGGACGCCCTCGACAAGTTCAAGGACGAGAACGAGGAGCTCTACCAGGCGAGCTTCAAGGCGCAGTTCCTCTCCGGCGTCATCATGCCGGCGATGACCTTCGTCGGCAGCCTGACCTACGTCGGCATCGCCGTGCTCGGAGGCCTGATGGTCGCGAGCGGACAGCTGCGACTCGGCGACGTGCAGGCGTTCATCCAGTACTCGCAGCAGTTCACGCAGCCGCTGTCGGAGCTGGGCGGCATGGCCGCGGTCGTGCAGTCCGGAACCGCCTCGGCGGAGCGGGTGTTCGATCTCCTCGATGCCGACGAGCAGGAGGCGGACACGATCGACGCCCCCGCGCTCGCAGACGGCAAGGGTGTCATCGAGTTCGAGAACGTCCAGTTCTCCTACAGCCCGGAGCGCCCGCTGATCACCGACCTGTCGTTCCGGGTCGAGCCCGGGCAGACGGTCGCGATCGTCGGTCCGACCGGCGCCGGCAAGACGACGCTGGTCAACCTGATCATGCGCTTCTACGAGCTCAGCGGCGGGCGCATCATGCTCGACGGCCAGGACATCTCCGAGATCACCCGCGACGACCTGCGCTCGCGCACCGGCATGGTGCTGCAGGACCCGTGGCTCTTCGCCGGCACGATCCGCGAGAACATCCGCTACGGGCGTTCCACGGCGACCGACGAAGAGGTGCTCGAGGCCGCCAAGGCGACGTACGTCGACCGGTTCGTCCACGCGCTTCCCGAGGGATACGACACCCTCCTCGACGAGGACGCGTCGAACGTCTCGGCGGGTGAGCGCCAGCTCATCACGATCGCGAGGGCATTCGTGGCGCAGCCGTCGATCCTGATCCTCGACGAGGCGACGTCGGCGGTGGACACCCGCACCGAGCTGCTGCTGCAGCACGCGATGGCGGCGCTGCGGCAGGGGCGCACGTCGTTCGTGATCGCGCATCGTCTGTCGACGATCCGCGACGCGGACCTCATCCTCGTCATGGAGCACGGAGACATCGTCGAGAAGGGCACGCACGACGAGCTCATCGCCGCCCAGGGTGCGTACTGGCGCCTCTACCAGTCGCAGTTCGAACAGGCCGCGACCGACATCGATGCCGAGAACGCACTCACCGACTCGACCCCCGTGGTCGTCAGCGGCGAGGCGGAAGAGGCGGCGACCGCGCGGGTCGGCGTGTCCGTGGGACCGCAGGTGCCCACGGCCGAGGCCGCCGCGGCCGAAGCCGTGGTCGAGAGGCCCGCTCCCGGCGACCGCCCCTGACCAGAGCGCGACGACTCGCGAGACGAGACGATGCCCCACCCCGAATCACCTCCGGGGTGGGGCATCGGTCGCTTCAGGCGGATGCTCGGCGGCAGCTCAGCGCTGCTCTTCGGTCAGGCCGAACAGCTCGAGCGGATGCGTCAGCCGCCACCAGGGGCTCGGGCCGTCGACATCGTCGGCCAGAGCCAGAGGAGTGATCGCGGTGTTCAGCGGGCCGACGCTCGTGACCGTGCCGACCTCGTCGCCCGCCTCGCGACGCTCGCCGAGCTCGAACACGGGCGTGACCTCGGCGTCGGTGCCGTTCCACAGCACGACCTCGGTGTCGGCATCCGTCACCACGTCGATGCTCACACCCCAGATCGTGTCGACCGACCCCATGACCGTGCCCTCGGGGATCGCCGGCTCCTGAGTGGTCAGTGCGGTCTCCACCTGCGCGAACAGCGCACGGGTCTCGGCGAGTCGCTGCTCGTCGTCCCCCTGGCCGAGCACCGCCGCGTACAGGTGCACCGTGGTGTCGTCGACGGTGACGTCCTTGGCGGTCAGCAGGTTCCAGCTGTCCCCGAGGGTGCCGGTCTTCACCCCGACGACCCCGGCATCCGCCAGCATCTTGTTCGTGTTCACGACCGTCCCCGCGCCCGGCAGATCGACGGCCGGTGTGCTCACGATGCCCGCGAACACGGGGTTCTCCATCGCGCGCTCGGCGAGGGCGACCAGAGCCTCGGGAGTCGCCGTGTTGCGCGCATCGAAGCCCGAGGGGGTCACGATCGTGATGCCCTCGAGGCCCCGGGAATCCAGCCACGCGGCCGCCGCCTCGGTGAAGGCCGCCTCCGAGCCCCAGATCTCGCGGGCAAGACGGTCGATGTAGTTGTTCGCCGATCCCAGCAGGGTGCCCTGCAGCAGCTGGTACTCGGTGAGGGAGCCGCCGACCGGGACGTCGAGAGCCGACTGATCCGAGCGTCGATACTGCCAGTACGCCAGGTTGTCGGCCCGACTGAATGCGAAGGACGGCCCCTGCTCGCCGACGGCGAGAGGCATCCTGTCCAGCACCATCAGACTGGAGACGACCTTCGTGACACTGGCGATCGCCGCCTGATCGAGCGACGAGGATGCGGTGCCGAGGCCCTCGACGCCCACGGCGGCGCTTCCCTGCGCGGGCCACAGGATCTCCGCGGTCGGGGCGACGGGCGCCGCGAACTCGACGGCCTGCACCGTCGGCGCGACCTCATGCAAGGGCCACAGCAGCGTGGCGCCGGAGTAGGCGCCGGCGAGCCCGACCAGAAGGCCGACCGGAACCAGCACACCGGGGCTCGCCGCGCGAGACCGCAGCTTCGCGCCCTGCAGCACGGACGGCCCCGGGGGAGTCCGGTCCTCGTCGTCGAGTGCGGCGGTCGCAGGCCGCTGGCCGACGGCGAGGGCGTTCACCCACGTCAGCGCGGTCGCACCTCTGCCGGGATCCGCCCATCGGGCATCCGGTTCCGTGTCGGAGGCCGCATCCAGGCCGAGGCTGCGGACAGCGGCGGTCGAATCCGAGGCGTCGGACGCGTGCGCGTCTTCGGCGGCCTCGACGGGATCAGGAGCGGTCACCTCCTCACGGTACCCAATCAGCGCCGAGAACCACGGCGCTGCAACAGGAGCGCGAACGAGTGTCGGCACTCGGTAGAATCGAGAGCACAACCACGGGAGTCCGGCGAGCCGGGCTGAGAGGGAGCGAATCGCGCTTCGACCGTCGAACCTGATCTGGGTAATGCCAGCGCAGGGAGGAGTCACAGATGAGCACATCCACGTCCGGATCCGCCACCGGAGCCGCATCGGCGCCGGCCCTCGCAGCCGGAGGCCTTCGTCGCCCCGAGCTCTGGCGCTGGCGGGTCGTCGACATCGTCGTCGCGAGCGTCATCGCCGTCGCCTGCGCGATGATCTTCCTGCTCTGGAACGTCGGCTACGAGGTGCCGAGCAGCATCCTGAAGCCGCTGCTGCCCGGAGTCCAGGGGCTGCTCGCCGGACCCTGGCTGATCGCCGGCGTCCTCGGCGCGCTGATCATCCGCAAGCCGGGCGCCGCCCTCTACACCGAGCTGGTCGCGGCGGTCATCTCCGCGCTCGTCGGCAACGCATGGGGCCCGCTCACCATCGTCTCCGGAATCGTGCAGGGTCTCGGCGCCGAGCTCGTCTTCCTCCTGTTCCTCTACGGCGTCTGGCGGCTGCCCGTCGCGATGCTGGCGGGAGCGGGAGCCGGGCTCGCGTGCGGCATCAACGACCGCATCCTCTGGTACGCCGGCGCCGACACCCTCTTCACCACGGTGTACATCGCCTCGACGACGGTCTCGGGCGCGATCATCGCCGGCCTCGGCGCCTGGCTGATCGCCCGCGGCCTTGCGGCGACGGGCGCGCTCAGCCGGTTCGCCGCCGGTCGCGAGGTCACCGCACGCGTGTGAGTCCCCTCACGACGCCCGCCACCCTCGAGGCCCGCGGCTGGGGGTGGCGGTACGCGACGCGGCTGCGCTGGGCGGTGCGCGACATCGAGCTGCGCATCGAACCGGGTGAGCGCGTGCTGCTGCTCGGCGCCTCGGGGTCGGGCAAGTCCACGCTGCTGCAGGGGCTCGGAGGAGTCCTCGGTGGGGCGGACGAGGGCGAATCCGAGGGCGCCCTGCTCGTCGACGGTGCACCCGCGACGCAGGCACGCGGCCGGGTGGGGATGGTCCTGCAGGACCCCGACACTCAGACGATCCTCGCCAGGGTCGGCGACGACGTGGCCTTCGGATGCGAGAACCTCGGGGTTCCCCGCGCCGAGATCTGGCCGCGGGTGCGCGAGGCGCTGGATGCCGTCGAGCTCGACGTCGACCTGGACCGGTCCACGGCGGCTCTCTCCGGGGGGCAGAAGCAGCGCCTCGCACTCGCGGGGGTTCTCGCGATGCGGCCGGGCGCGATCCTGCTCGACGAGCCGACGGCCAACCTGGACCCCGAGGGAGTGCGGGACGTGCGGGATGCCGTCGCGGCGGCGCTCGACGCCACCGGCGCGACCCTCGTGGTGATCGAGCACCGCATCGACGTCTGGCTGCCGCTCGTCACCCGCGTCGTCGTGCTGGGCGCTGAGGCGAACGGCACCGTGGTCCTCGCCGACGGGAGTCCCGACGACGTCCTCGGAGCGCGCGGCGGCGAGCTCGCGGCATCCGGCGTGTGGGTGCCCGGGCACCCCCCGATCCTTCCGCCTCCTCCCGCGCATGCGCCGGGCGAGATGCTGCTGCGCACCGACGGGCTCACCGTGGCCCGTCGACGCGGCCTGCCGGTCGCCGGCCCCTTCGACCTCCACGTGCACGCCGGCGAGGCGCTGGGGGTCACCGGTGCCAACGGCGCGGGCAAGTCGACGCTCGGACTCACCGTCGCCGGACTGCTCCCTGCAGAGGGCGGCCGCGTCCGCGCCAGCGCCGCGCTCGCCGGGGCCGACGGCGACGACCCGTTCCGCTGGTCGTCGCGGGCGCTGCTCACCCGGATCGCGACCGTCATGCAGACTCCGGAGCACCAGCTGCTCGCGAAGACCGTCCGTGACGAGCTGGCGGTCGGGCCGCGGGCGCTGAGGATGCCGGAGGCCGAGATCGCCACGCGCACCGACGAGCTGCTCGATCGCCTGCGGCTCAGGGCGCTCGCCGACGCGAACCCGTACACGCTCTCCGGCGGCGAGAAGCGGCGCCTCACCGTGGCATCCGCTCTCGCCACCAGGCCCCGGATGCTCGTGCTCGACGAGCCGACGTTCGGGCAGGATGCGGCGACCTGGGCCGAACTCGTCGCGCTCATCGCGCGCCTCCGCGACGAGGGCACGGCGATCGTCGCGATCAGCCACGATGAGGCCGTGCTGGCCGCCCTGCACGCGCGCCGGGTCGAGGTCGGCCGATGATCGACCCGCTCACCGCCCGCGTCGCCCGACGAGGACCCATCGCCCCCCGATCGGCCCTCGCGAAGCTCGCGGCAGCGCTGCTCATCGCCCTGCCGCTCGTGCTCACGATCGACGTCGTGTCGGCATCCGTCGCCCTGTTCCTGGAGATCCCCCTGCTTCTGCTCGCCGGACTCCGCGCGAGGGAGTTCTGGACCCGCACCGCCGTGCTGTGGATCGCTGCTCCGCTGAGCGCCGTGACCATCGCCCTCTACGGGGCGACGAGCGGCACCGTCCATTTCGAATGGCTCGTCATGCGCGTGAGCGACGGATCGCTCGCGCTCGCCGCGGCGACCGCCGTGCGCGTGCTCGCCATCGGGCTTCCTGCGGTCGTGCTCTTCGTCACTGTGGACCCGACCGATCTCGCCGACGACCTCGCCCAGCGACTGCGGCTTCCGTCGCGCTTCGTCGTCGGCGCTCTCGCCGGTATGCGGATGCTGGGTCTGCTGGCGGATGACTGGCGCGCCCTCGCCCTCGCCCGGCGTGCCCGCGGAGTCGCCGATGAGGGGCGCGTGCGGCGGGCCTTCGGCATGGCGTTCGCGCTCTTCGTCCTCGCGATCCGTCGGGGGTCGTCGCTCGCGACCGCGATGGAGGCGCGCGGATTCGGCGGCTCGGGTGCCCGGTCGTGGGCGCGGGCGTCGCGCTGGGACGCACGCGACTCGCTCCTCGTCGCGCTCGCCGCGGTGATCCCCACCGTCGCGATCACGGTCGCCGTGGCGACCGGCGCCTGGAACTTCATCCTCGGTCCCTCGGCCTGACGGGCGGCGTTCAGCTGTCTCAAAGCTGGAATACCGGTGTATTCGGTACTATCGAGTGAACCCAAGGGGAGTACTCCACCACGGGCGGCTCGTCATTACGGATGTCACTGCATCCCGGGTCCCCGGTTCTCGTTCGCGAGGATGGAGAAGACCTTGACGTCGACCTTGTCACGCCATCGTCTCGGAGCCTCCATTGAACGTCACCCCCCTCGTGTGGATCATCACGCTCGCCGTCACCATCGCGTTCTTCGTGTACGAGTTCTACGCGCACGTCCGCAAGCCCCATGAGCCCACCATCGGCGAGTCCGCCCGCTGGTCGGCCTTCTACATCGGTCTCGCCCTGCTGTTCGGCGTGGGCATCGGCACAGTGTCCGGGTGGACGTACGGCGGAGAGTACTTCGCCGGGTACCTCACCGAGAAGGCGCTGTCGATCGACAACCTCTTCGTGTTCCTCATCGTCATGACCGGCTTCGCGGTGCCGCGCATCTACCAGCAGAAGGTGCTGATGATCGGCATCGTCATCGCGCTGATCATGCGCGGTGGCTTCATCGCCCTGGGCGCGACCCTGATCGAGAACTTCTCCTGGATCTTCTACCTCTTCGGCGCCCTGCTGCTCTTCCTCGCGTACCGCCAGGCATTCACACACGGCGACCACAACCCGGCCAACGGCCGATTCATGCGCTTCGTGCGCCGCATCCTTCCGGTGAGCGACGAGTACAACGGCGATCGCCTGACCGTGCAGCGTGACGGCAGGCGATTCTTCACCCCGATGTTCCTCGTGATCGTCGCGATCGGCTTCGTCGACCTGATCTTCGCGGTCGACTCGATCCCCGCGATCTACGGACTGACCGAAGAGGCGTACATCGTCTTCACGGCCAACGCGTTCGCCCTCATGGGTCTGCGTCAGCTCTACTTCCTCATCGGCGGTCTGCTGCAGCGCCTCGTGTACCTCGCCCAGGGCCTCGCGGTCATCCTCGCCTTCATCGGCGTGAAGCTCGTGCTGCACGCGATGCACGTCAACGAGCTGCCGTTCATCAACGGCGGCGAGCCGATGCTGTGGGCGCCCGAGATCCCGATCTGGTTCTCGCTGGTGTTCATCGGCGCGACCATCGCGGTCGCCACCGTCGCAAGCCTCATGAAGACGCGGCGCGACGACAAGCGCGACGCGCTCGACGCGGTCGCGCCGTCGACACCCTCCGACGACGCCTCCTCGGGCGACGCGTCCGCCACGGCATCCTCTTCCTCCTCCGTTCCGTCCCGCACCACCGACCCCCAGAAGGATCACTCGTGAACATGTCGCGCCGCTCAGACGCGTCCGCAGACCCCGACAGACCCGGCGCCCGAACGACCTCGGGCACCATCCACCCTGACGAGGCGGCCCGCTGATGGGCGACCTCGTCTGGAACATCGCACTCGTCATCGTGTTCGTGCTCGTCGGCGGAGTGTTCGCCGCCACGGAGATGGCCCTCGTCACGCTGCGAGAGAGTCAGATCAACGCGATCGCCGCTCGTGGGCGCCGCGGACAGAAGGTCGCCGGGCTCGCGCGGAATCCCAACACCTTCCTCTCGGCGGTGCAGATCGGCGTGACGGTCGCGGGCTTCGCGTCGGCCGCGTACGGCGCGACCTCGATCGCCCCGTCGGTCGCCCCGCTGCTCGAGAACCTCGGCGTCGCGGCGCCGCTGGCCATGACGCTCGCGACCGTGCTGCTCACGCTCGTGATCGCCTACCTGTCGCTCGTGCTCGGCGAACTCGTGCCCAAGCGCCTCGCGATCCAGCGCAACGCGCAGTTCGCCTACGCCGTGGCACCCGTGCTCGACGGCTTCGCGACGGTCATGCGTCCGGTCATCTGGCTGCTCTCCGTCTCCACGAACGCGATGGTCCGCCTGCTCGGCGGCGACCCGCACAAGAAGGCGGACGAGCTGAGCGAGGAGGAGCTCCGAGACATCGTCGCGACGCACCAGAGTCTTCCCGACGACGAGCGCCGCATCCTCGACGACGTGCTCTCGCTTCGGGGGCGTCAGGTCAGCGAGGTCATGCGGCCCCGGCCCGAGGTCGTCGCCCTCGACGGAGCGGCGACGCTGTCGCAGGCGATCGCCCAGGTCAGGGAGCTGCCGTTCTCGCGCTACCCCGTGGTCGACACGTCGCTCGACGACGTCGTGGGCTTTGTGCACGTGCGTGACCTGTTCGAGGCCGTCGTCGAGGACGCTGCTCGTCCGGTGGGGCGCCTCATGCGCCCGGTCGAGTACGTGCCGTCGACGGCCGGGGTGCTCCCCACCCTCACGCGCATGCGGGCGGCGGGGCATCACATCGCCGTCGTCGTCGACGAGTACGGCGGCACCGACGGCATCGTGACGCTCGAGGATCTCGTGGAGGAGGTCGTCGGCGAGATCTTCGACGAGTACGACACCGAAGACCGGATGCCGGATGCCGGCGGCGCGCTCGACGGTCGCCTCAACCTGCAGGACTTCGCCGAGATCACCGGCATCGCCCTGCCCCGAGGTGCCTCGGACACGGTCGCGGGCTTCGTCACCGAGATGCTCGGACGCCTCGCGGTGGTCGGCGATGCCGTCGAGGTGCCGGGAGCGACCATCCGCGTGACCGCTGTCGATCGCCGACGGATCGCGGAGATCCGGGTGACGGTGCACGAGGAGTCGGATGCCGGCGCCGCAGCCCCTCCGGCCGCTCCCGTCGAGAGCTGACCCCGTCGGTCAGCTCTCGTTCCAGAGCCGACGGTAGTACTCGAGGCGCGGTCGGTCGGGCTCGACGCCGTACGCCTCGATGAGCAAGTCGTCCCAGCCGGGGCCGAAGTTCCACACGGTGCTCATCGAGGCGACGGCGATGTCCGACCAGCGATCGGCGACGCCGAGTGCCGCGAGGTCGACGTGAGCGAAGGGTCGCCCGTCGTCATCGAGGAGCGTGTTCGGCATGCACGCATCGCCGTGGCACACGACGAGACGGTCGACGGGCGGTGGCGTGCGCAGGTCGTCAGGCAGGGTGACGCCGCGCATGGCGGCGTTCGCGATCCGGGATGCCGGATCCCAGCTCCATGGGCATTCGTCGACCGGAAGCGCGTCGTGGAGGGTCCGCAGGCCGCGCCCCACGGCGCGGACCGCTGTCTCGGGGTCGTCGCTCCATCGAGGATCGACCGCGCTGCGCCCCGGCAGCGCCGCTGTCACGAGCCACTCGTGCTCGGCATCCTCGCCCTGGTCGAGCACCTCGGGCACCGCGATCCAGCGCCGAGCCCACCGCATCCGCTCGGCCTCGTCGCGCATGTTCGCCTCGGCGTCGTGCGGACCCCACTTGATGAACCGGCCGTCATCGGTGCGGAACGTCAGGCCGCCGATGCCGTTGAGCCAGACCGGCTCCAGGGCCGAGCCGGCGGCGAGGGACACGACCACCGAGGGCACCTCGATGGCGGGCGACGGAATGCTCATGGTCCTGCCTCCAGCCTCTCGAAGCTCGCGGATGATCAGGTCCACTCGAAGGTATATCGGTATTCACATATTCTCTCGGTTCTGCGCCCGCGCCTGGCGTTAGTGTCGGTCCCGGCCGCCATCGGTGGCCGCTTCACATCACATCGACACACCAGAGGTCTCCGTGCGCGTTTCGTCCCGGCCGCAGTGGTGGCGTCGGCACGGCAGTGATGCCGATGCCGCTTCGCCGACCGCCGCCGAGCCGGACCTCGACCAGTTCGAGCAGTGGATCCGGGCCGACGCCGACCCGCCACCCGCGGGCGGCGACGGTGACGGCGAAGACGACACACGCAGGACCGCAGAGGAGTACGACGACATGAGCTCACTTGACGACGCGCTGCAGCAGCTGCTCGCGATCGACGGCGCGACCGGCGCCGCCATCGTGGACTACGCGAGCGGTATGGCACTCGCTCAGGGCGGCAACCCCTCGTTCGATCTCGGCATCGCCGCGGCCGGCAACTCCAACGTCGTGCGCGCGAAGCTCGCCACGATGCGCGATCTCGGCGTCACCGACGAGATCGACGACATCCTCATCACGCTCACCTCGCAGTACCACCTGATCAACGTCCTCGACGCTCGGGGTGCGAACGGGCTGTTCATCTACCTCGTGCTGAACAAGGCCACGGCGAACCTGGCGCTGGCCCGACACAAGCTCAAGGCGATCGCCGCGCAGATCACGATCTGAGCGCCGCGCCGACGAGGCGACGCGTCACCCGATACGCGTCACATCGAAGGGGGAGGGCAGCACTGCCCTTCCCCTTCGGTGCGCCCGGGATCATCCCGGTCCGGACCGCCGAGGTGTCGTAGGCTCGGAGCGAGCTCCGCGCCCGTGCGCGGTGCCTGGAACTCGGAATCAGATACTCTGGGACTGAGTCGCACACGTTCGAAGGGGAACCGCATGCAGATCCAGGGCTCCAGCGCTCTCATCACCGGAGGCGCGTCCGGTCTGGGCCTCGCCACCGCGCGAGCGCTCACCGCCGCCGGCGCCGTCGTGACCATCCTCGACCTCCCGACCTCGTCGGGTGCCGACATCGCCGAGGAGCTCGGCGGGGTGTTCGCCGCGGGAGACGTGACCAGCCCTGAGGACGCTGCCGCAGCCGTCTCCGCGGCGCAGGCCGCAGCGCCCTTGCGGATCGTCGTGAACTGCGCGGGCATCGCCCCGCCCGCCAAGGTGCTCGACCGCGAGGGCGACCCCGCCGTGCTCGCCGACTTCGAGCGCATCGTCCGCATCAACCTCGTCGGCACGTTCAACGTGCTGTCACAGGCATCCGCCGTCATCGCGAAGAACGACCCCACTGAGAGCGGCGACCGCGGCGTCATCGTGAACACCGCGAGCGTCGCCGCCTTCGACGGACAGATCGGCCAGCCCGCGTACGCGGCATCGAAGGGCGGCGTGCACGCGATGACGCTGCCCGTGGCCCGTGAGCTCGCCCGCTACGGCATCCGCGTGTGCACGATCGCCCCCGGGATCATGGAGACGCCCATGCTCATGGGGCTGCCGCAGGCCGCGCAGGACTCGCTCGGTCAGCAGGTGCCCTTCCCGTCGCGACTCGGCCGCCCCGACGAGTACGCGTCGCTCGTGCAGCAGATCGTCGAGAACGGCTACCTCAACGGCGAGACCATCCGCCTCGACGGCGCCATCCGCATGGCGCCGAAGTGACCGCATCCGCGCCCCGAACCCACCCCGATCCGAGGAGGACCATGTCCCTGGCAGGAAAGACCATCCTGATGTCCGGCGGCAGTCGCGGCATCGGACTCGCGATCGCCCTGCGCGCCGCGGCCGACGGCGCCAACATCGCGATGCTCGCGAAGACCGACACCCCGCATCCGAAGCTCGAGGGCACCGTGCACAGCGCCGCCGAGCAGATCCGGGCGGCGGGCGGCAATGCGCTGCCGATCGTCGGCGACGTGCGTGATGACGACGACATCACCGAAGCCGTGCTGAAGACGCAGGGCGAGTTCGGCGGCATCGACATCGTCATCAACAACGCCAGCGTGATCGACCTGTCGCGCTCTCTCGACCTGAACGCGAAGAAGTACGACCTGATGCAGGACGTGAACGTCCGCGGCACGTTCATGCTGTCGCGCGCCGCGGTTCCGATCCTCAAGGATGCCGAGAACCCGCACATCCTGTCGCTGTCGCCGCCCCTGAACCCCACGCCGAAGTGGCTCGGCGCGCACACCGGCTACACCCTGGCGAAGTTCGGCATGACGATGGTCACGCTCGGGCTCGCGGCGGAGTTCGCAGGCGACGGCATCGCCGCGAACACGCTGTGGCCGCGCACCACCATCGCGACCGCCGCGGTGCAGAACCTCCTCGGCGGCGACAAGGTGATGGCCGCGAGCCGCACGGCCGACATCTACGCGGATGCCGCCTACTCGGTGCTGCAGAAGCCCGCGGGCCAGTACACCGGGCAGTCGCTCATCGTCGAGGACGTGCTGGAGGCCGACGGCGTGACGAACTTCTCGGGCTACGCCGCCGTGCCCGGCACACCCGACGACCGGCTGTTCCCGGACATCTTCCTGGACTGAACGGGGCCTGGACTGAACGGGGCCTGTCCTGAGCGGGGCCTGTCCTGAGCGGGGCCCGGTCCCTGAGCTCGTCGAAGGGCTAGAAGAGCAGGTAGACGGCGCCGGCGATCGTGAGGCCGATGACGATCCGGTCGAACAGACGCTGGTCGAGGCGCTTCGCGACGACCAGGCCGATCACCGCGCCGATGACCACGAGCGGCGCGAGCACGGCATCCATCAGCAGCACCTGCCCGGGGAACAGGCCGAGCCCGGCGAGGAACGGCACCTTCACGACGTTGATGATCGCGAAGAACCATGCCGAGGTGCCGAGGAACACCTGCACGGGCGTCCGTGTCGCGAGGAAGTACATCGACATGACAGGGCCGCCGGCGTTCGCGACCATCGTCGTGAAGCCGCCGAGCGTGCCGTACACCCCCGAGAGCACGATGCCGCCGCGAGCTGTGGCGTCGGTCTGAGACCGGTGCTGTGCTCGGCGGCGCCACAGCGTCACGGCGATCATCACGAGCAGGATCACGCCGATCGCCCGACGGACGATCCCGTCGCCCGCGATCGCGAGGAACGCGAAGCCGACGACGAGGCCCGCGACCACCGCCGGGGCGAGGCGCAGCAGAGTCGGCCAGTGCGCGTGGCGGCGATAGGCGATGAGCGCGAACACATCGCCGACCATCAGCAGCAGGAGCATCGCGGCGGTCGAGGTGCGGGCGGGCAGCACGGCGGCGAACAGGGCGATCGCGAGGATGCTGCCGCCGGGCAGCGCCGTCTTGGAGACGCCGATCGTGACGGCGGCGAGGCCGAGCGCCGCCCACGCCCACGGGTCGAGCGCGATCATCGGAGGCGGCAGCCGTGAGACGTGGCGACCAGGACGCCGCGGGTGACTGCGGTCATGACGGGCTCCTCGAGCGGAAGTGGCGGAAGGGCGGGGCGCGCACGATTCAGCAGGAATCGCCCGGATCGCCGTCGAATCACGCGATCCGGGGCCTCAGACGGAATCCGTGCTGAATCGTGCACGCGCGAGCGCGCTGTCAGCCGCGCGACGCCGTCAGGGCGGCGGCGAAGCGCTCCGACCGCTGCTCGATGTCGTGCCAATCCGACGCCGCGATGGAGGCGCCGTTCGCGAGATCGCCGCCCGCGCCCACCGCGACGGCACCGGCCCGGAACCAGTCCGCGAGGTTGTCGGGGCTCACTCCTCCGGTGGGCATGAGCGGAGCGTCCGGGAACGGGCCGCGGAGCGCGCCGAGGTACGAGGGGCCGCCGAGGGACGCGGGGAAGATCTTGACGACGTCCACGCCGAGCTCGAGTGCAGACATGACCTCGGTCGGGGTCATCGCGCCCGTCATCACCACGCGGCCGGTCTCGAGCATCGTCCGGGTGAGGGCGGGCAGCGTGCCAGGGCTCACGAGGAACTCGGCCCCGGCATCGGCGGCGAGCGCCGCCTGCTCGGCCGTGGTCACGGTGCCGGCACCGATATAGGCGGAGGCCCCGTGGCGGCGGATCAGCTCGCGGATCACGGCGGGAGCGTCGGGGGTGGAGAACGTCACCTCGATGCCGGTGACGCCGCCGCGGATGATCGCCTCGGATGCCTCGAGCGCCAGCTCGGGGGACGGGGCTCGGAGGACGGCGAGGACGCCGGTGGCGCGGGCGCGGTCGAGACGGTCGGGCATCGAGGCTCCTTCGGTGGGGGTGCGTCCATTCTCCCCGACGCCCGCCGTGGGGCGGACATCCTCCAGCCCAGCCGTCTCCCATCCGCTCGCCGGTACCCTGGAAGGTATGACTGAGAACCCCCGTACGCGCGAGACGCGCCCCCAGGCGGCATCCGCGTCCCGTTCGGGGGCCGTCCGATCCACCGGCACCCCGCAGGTCCGCCCCGCGACCGAGGGCTGGACGCAGCAGAAGGATGCCGAGGGGCGGCCGCTGCTGCAGTTCGCCAGCCCCAAGCGCGGCAAGCCGCCGGTGCACCTCGCCGACCTCACGCCCGAGGAGCGGGTCGAGAAGGTCAAGGAGCTCGGGCTCCCCGGATTCCGCGCGAAGCAGCTGTCGACCCACTACTTCCGCCACTACACGTCCGATCCCGCCGAGATGACCGACCTTCCCGCCGGCATCCGCGACGAGCTGGTCGCCGGTCTCCTGCCTCCGCTGCTGACCGAGGTGCGCCGTCTCGAGACCGACCGCGGCGACACGATCAAGTTCCTGTGGCGGCTGCACGACGGCGCGCTCGTCGAGTCCGTGCTCATGCGCTACCCGGGGCGCATCACGCTGTGCGTCTCGTCGCAGGCCGGATGCGGCATGAACTGCCCGTTCTGCGCCACCGGTCAGGCCGGTCTCACCCGCAACATGTCGACGGCCGAGATCGTCGAGCAGATCGTGCGCGCCAACCGGCTCATCGCCGAGGGCGGCCTCGGCGGCAAGAAGTCCGACGACCACTCGATGGAGCGCGTCTCGAACATCGTCTTCATGGGCATGGGCGAGCCGCTCGCCAACTACAAGCGCGTGATGGATGCCGTGCGCTCGATGGTCGCCCCGCAGCCCGACGGACTCGGCATGAGCGCGCGAGGCATCACGGTGTCGACGGTCGGACTCGTGCCGGCGATCAGGAAGCTCGCCGACGAGAACATCCCGGTGACCTTCGCGCTGTCGCTGCACGCCCCCGACGACCACCTGCGCGACGAGCTCATTCCGGTGAACTCGCGCTGGAAGGTCGACGAGGCGCTCGACGCCGCATACGACTACTACGCCAAGACCGGCCGTCGCGTGTCGATCGAGTACGCACTGATCAAGGACATGAACGACCACGCCTGGCGCGCCGACCTGCTGGCCGAGAAGCTCAATCAGCGCGGCCGCGGCTGGGTGCACGTCAACCCCATCCCGCTGAATCCGACGCCCGGCTCGATCTGGACGTCGTCCGAGAAGGACGTGACGAACGAGTTCGTGCGTCGCCTCAACGACGCCGGCATCCCGACGACCCTCCGCGACACCCGCGGCAAGGAGATCGACGGCGCGTGCGGTCAGCTCGTCGCGACGACCGAGGACGAGGCCGCGTCGGCCGCGATGGCCTGAGACCTCGGCGCCGAACCGCCGCAGACGCCGTCGCGACTGCCCAGCGCCTCGGCGCGGTCGAGCCAGCCCGCGATGCGCTGCGGGGTCGCGTCCTTGACGCCGAGCATCCGATGCGTCCGCACCGAGCGGATGCCGCAGAACTTCATCGTGCCGCGCGCGACGTGGGTCTGCGCCGGCAGCCCGGTGAGCGGCGTGAGGAACCACGGGGTGTCGGCGAGCAGGAACAGTCGACCGATGCGAGCGGTCAGCAGCCCCTCGGGGAGTCCGAGCTTCGAGTAGCGGTACTCCTGCTGCGGCAGCAGTGCCCGGTCGAAGAAGCCCTTGAGCAGGGCGGGCACCGAACCCCACCAGAGCGGGGTGAACACCACGACGGTCTCGGCGCCGCGGAGAGCGCGCTTCGCCTCGATCAGGTCGGGCTCCAGCTCCATCCGCTCCCGGTAGCCGTGGCGCAGCGACGGGTCGAAGTCGAGGTCCCGCAGCGCGAGGATGCGAGCGTCGCCGTGGGCCGCGGCGTAGCGGCGGGCGAGCTCGGCCGTGAGCGATCGGGCGTCGGGGTGGCCGTCGATGACGACTGCTGAAGGCATGGCGATCTCCTATGTTGACACTGTCAATCTGTTGGACACTGTCAAGATAGGCAACAATGTTGCTTGTGTCAACTTCTCGATCGGGGTATCACCACGGCGACCTCGCGCACGCCCTCGAGGCCGCGGCGATGCAGCTGCTCGTCGACAAGCCGGCGCAGGACATCAGCCTCCGCGAGGTCGCGAGGGCCGCAGACGTCAGCCACAACGCGCCGTACCATCACTTCTCCGACCGCCGCGGTCTGCTCAAGGTGCTCGCGGAACGGAGCATGGCCGACCTCGTCGCCGCGGTGCGCACGGCGATCGCCGACGGGGATGATCCTCGCGACGCGCTCGCCGCCGGCGGACAGGCGTACCTGCGCTTCGCCGTCGAGCATCCGCACGGCTTCGACGTCATCTACGATCCGACCGTCTGCATCCCCGGCGAACCCAGCGAGACGATGGCGCCGCTGATCGCCGAGCTCGAAGAGCTGCTCGCGGCAGCATCCGTCGCCGCCGGGCTCGAACACCCGACAGACGTCACCGCCATCTGGGGTCTCGTGCACGGGCTCGGCACGCTGTGCGCCGCGGGGCACTTCCGGCTGGACGACGCGCTCGCCGCCTGCACCGCTGCCCTCACCCGGATGCTGCCTGCCTGAGCCCGCCGGACTGGGCTGGTGCCCAGGCTTCACTCACGTTCTCCACAGCCGATATTTCGTAGATTGTCGGGATGCCCTATTCTGCCCACCGCCCCGGACGGTTCGATTCGCAGGGTCGGATCCTCCTCGACAGCGACCCGAACGCTGACACGGACGACCTCGACTTCCTGCGCGAGTATGAGCCGACCGGTGCCGACACCCAGGCGACCGAGCCGCTCGAGCGTGCGCCCCGAGCGACGGCGGATGCGGAGCAGGAGGCGGCCGCCGCAGCATCCGCGGCGCCCGCGCGCGAGCCGAAGCCCCGACGCCGGCCGCGCGAGCGGAAGCCCCGCGTGCCGGGATCGCGTCTGCGGACCCTAGCGATCCTCGGTGGTGCCGACGGCGAGATCCTCGATCGGGTTCCCGGCGAGACGCCGCGTTTCGTGCAGATGTTCTTCGTGCTCGCGGGCACCGCCCTCGTCTCGGCGATCTCGATGCTCTTCGCGCTGACGACGGGTGTGCAGGCCGTGATCTGGCTGGCCGTGCCGCTCGCGGTCGTGTGGGCGCTCATCATCTTCAACCTCGACCGCTTCCTCACCTCGACCATGACGTCGACGAGGAACGTGTGGAAGCTCATCGGTCTCGCGATCCCCCGTGTGGTGATGGCTGCGATCATCGGCTTCGTCGTCGCCGAGCCGCTCGTGCTGCAGATCTTCCACAACGACATCGCGCGCGAGGTCGCGTCGACGAACATCTCTCAGGCGCAGGCCGACCAGGAGGCGCTGGAGACCGGACCCGAGAAGATCGCCCTGGACGCGGCGTCGGACCGCGTCGCCGAGCTCGAGAACCAGGCTGCGACGGGCATCGTCGCCGGCACCGATTCGTCGTCGGCGAGCGAGTCCGCCGCGCAGGCCACGGTCGACGACCTCACCGCGAAGATGACCGACCAGCAGGCGGTCATCGACCAGGCGCGCGTGCTGTACCAGTGCGAGCTCACCGGCGAGGGTGCGGGCACGGTCCCCGGCTGCACGGGCGTGAACGGCGAGGGCGCGAGCTCGGATGCCGCACAGGCCCAGCTCGCCGAGGCGCAGCAGACGTACGACGCGCTCGCCGCGCAGCTGCGCACCGCGAACGAGGAGCTCGCGGCCGCCGGCACCGCCGCGAAGGAGAACACCTCGACGTCGGAGACGCAGAACCGCGAGGAGGCGCAGTCGCAGCTTCCCGCCGCGCGCGACAGCTACGACGCGGCGCTCGCGGCGTACAACGCCCGTGCCGAGACCGTCGCATCGGGCAACGCGGGCGCGATCGGTCTCCTGAGCCAGATCAGCGGGCTGAACCGGCTCAGCGAGAAGGAGCCGACCATCCTGTGGGCGCACATCCTCATCGCCGCACTGTTCTTCATGATCGAGCTGCTGCCGGTGCTCGTGAAGGTGCTCACGTCCTACGGCGACCCGTCGCTGTACGAGAAGGCCGTGGCGATCCGCAAGCAGGTCGCGCTCGACAAGGTCACGGCCGAGGGCTTCCGCGACCGCGCCGCGATCGTGAACGTGCAGTCGGAGGCGATGCAGGCGGATGCTGCGGACGCGCCGCAGACCCGTGCGGAGCGCAAGGAGGCGGCTCAGGCGGCGCAGGAGCGCGAGCAGGCGCAGGAGCGCGAGCTCGCCGAGAAGCGCGCGCAGGCGCAGACGCTCGCGGAGCAGGAGCAGCTGGTCGAGCCGCGCGTCTGACGGTGTTTCTGAGACCGGTCACGGCGATCGGGCCCCGGTGTCCGCGGCGCCCGGTAGCGTTGCACCATGGTCAACTATCGCTATCTCGGCAACAGCGGTCTCAAGGTCTCTGAGATCACCTACGGCAACTGGGTCACTCACGCATCGCAGGTCGGCGACGAGGCCGCCGTCAAGACGGTGCACGCGGCGCTCGACGCCGGCATCACGACGTTCGACACGGCAGACACCTACGCGAACACCGCCGCGGAGGTCGTGCTCGGCAAGGCGCTCGAAGGTCAGCGCCGCGAAGGGCTCGAGATCTTCACGAAGGTCTACTTCCCGACCGGCGCGAAGGGTCCGAACGACACCGGTCTCAGCCGCAAGCACATCATGGAGTCGATCAACGGCTCGCTGACGCGCCTGGGCACCGACTACGTCGACCTCTACCAGGCCCACCGCTTCGACTACGAGACTCCGCTGGAGGAGACGTTCCAGGCGTTCGCCGACGTCGTCCGCCAGGGCAAGGCGCTCTACATCGGCGTCTCGGAGTGGACCGCGGAGCAGCTGCGCGAGGGCCATGCACTGGCGAAGCAGCTCGGCATCCAGCTGATCTCGAACCAGCCGCAGTACTCCATGCTGTGGCGGGTCATCGAGGGCAAGGTCGTCCCGGCCTCGGAGGAGCTCGGCATCTCGCAGATCGTCTGGTCGCCGATGGCGCAGGGCGTGCTGAGCGGCAAGTACCTGCCGGGGCAGCCTGTGCCGGAGGGCTCTCGCGCCACCGACCCGCACAGCGGCGCGGACTTCATCAAGAACTTCCTGCAGGACGACATCCTCACCGCCGTGCAGAAGCTCAAGCCCATCGCCGAGGAGGCGGGGCTGTCGATGCCGCAGCTCGCGATCGCCTGGGTGCTCCAGAACCCGAACATCGCGGCCGCGCTCGTCGGGGCCTCGCGCCCGGAGCAGCTGGCCGACACGGTCAAGGCCTCGGGGGTGAAGCTCGACGCCGACACCATGGCGGCGATCGACGCGGCCCTGGGCGACACCGTCAACCGCGACGCGGAGGCCACCTACTCGACGTCGCCGAAGTCGCGCCTCGTCTGACTCGCGGCGGATACGACGAAGGCCGCCGTCCACGAGGACGGCGGCCTTCGTCATGTCCGGATCCGATCACTCCTTGACGGCTCCGGCCGTCAGACCCTGCACGATCCAGCGGCTCGCCAGCGCGAACATCGCCATGGTCGGCAGGATCGTCAGCACGGCCGCGGCGCTCATCGAGCCCCAGTCGATGTTGAACGTCGAGATGAAGCCGTTCAGCGCCGACGGCACCGTGCGGTTCTCATCCGTGTTCATCAGCACGACCGACAGGAACAGCTCGTTCCAGCAGTTGACGAAGTTGAAGATGAACGCCGCGATGATGCCCGGCGTCATCACGGGTACGAGCACCCGGAACAGGGCGCCGAAGCGCGAGCATCCGTCGATCATCGCCGCCTCTTCGAGAGCATCGGGGACGTTCTCGAAGAATCCGCGCAGCATGACCGTGGAGAACGGGATGCAGATCGCGATGTACACGAGGATGAGACCCGGCTTGGTGTCGACCAGCCCGAGGTCGGTCATCATCGAGTACAGCGGCCCGAGCGCGATGAACGCCGGGATCATCTGCGTGAGCAGGAACGCGACGAGCACCGCGCCCTTGCCGCGGAACTCGAACCGGGCGATCACGTACGCGCTCAACAGCGCGATGAGCGTCGCCACGGCCCCGGCCACGAGGGCCACGAGCGCGGAGTTGCCGAGGAAGACCCCGAACGAGCTCTGCTGGAACAGGCTGATGTAGTTGTCCAGCGACGGCTCGCTGGGCCAGTACTCGATCGGGAACCGGTTGATCGTGCCCGGCGACTTGAATGACGTCAGCGCGATCCAGTACAGCGGGAACAGCGTGATGACGAGCCACATCAGCAGGCCCACCACGCGGACGACGCCGCCGACGGTGATCCTGCGCTTCGTCCGGGGCGCCCTGTGGGCATCCGGCACGGTGATGCGCCGGGTCTCGGTCATGGTGGTGCCGGTGGGGGTGGTGATGGTCATCGTCGGGCCCTCCGCATCGCCATCAGATAGAACGCGCAGAACACGAACAGGAACGCCACGACGATGAGGCCGATCGCGCTCGCGATGCCGTAGTTGCCCTGCTGCGTGTAGTTGATCATCCAGGTGGTGATGATGTGCGTCTGGTTCGCCGGTCCGCCGTTCGTCATCGCGTAGATGATGTCGGGGAAGTTGAAGATCCAGATGATGCGCAGCAGGATCGTGAGCAGCAGGGTCATCGAGATGTACGGGATGATGATCGAGAACAGCTGCCGCACCTTGCCCGCGCCGTCGAGGCTCGCGGCCTCGAGCATCTCGTCGGGCACCGACTGGAGCGCAGCGAGGATCATGATCGCGAAGAACGTCACGCCGTACCAGATGTTCGCCACGATGACCGCGAACATCGCCAGCTTCGGGTCGGCGAGCCAGGGAAGCGGTGCGTCGATCAGCCCGGCCTTCATGAGCAGGTCGTTCACGACGCCGAACTCGGCGTTGAACATCCAGCGGAACAGCATCCCGATGAGGAAGCCGGAGACCGCCCACGGGAAGAACACGAGTGCCTGGTAGAGGCCGCGGAACCGGAACCGCTTGCGCAGAGCCAGCGCGATGAGGAAGCCGATCACGAGCTGCGGCACGAGCGAGCCCACGACCCAGAGCACCGAGTTCCACGCCACGACGGGGAACGCCGGGTCCTGGAACACGGTCACGAAGTTGTCCAAGCCCACCCACGGTGTGGAGGTCAGATCCCACAGGTTCCAGTCGTGGAAGGCCATGCGGGCGCCCTGCAGCATGGGCCAGTAGGTGAACCAGCACACGAACACGATCGCCGGCGCCATGAAGGCGAGCAGCGTCAGCGCGTGACGGCCCCGGAACGGGCGACGACGGGGGCCGGGGGAGGCCCCGCCGGCAGTGCCGGCGGAGCCTCGTCCACGAAGAGCGGATGCCACGGGCTCAGCCCTTCTCCGCTGCGTACTTCTCCGTCCAGAAGGCGTCCCACGACTCCAGCAGCTCGCTGGTGCTCATGTTGCCGAGCAGCACGTTCTGCACGTCCTGGTCGGACTTCTGGATCCACTCGGTCCACCAGCTGACTCCGCGCGGCTGGCGCACGTTGACGTACGTCTCCGGGTCCTCGGTCATGGTGACGTAGCTGGTCCACGGGCCGGACGAGTAGAACTCGTCATCCGCGGCATCCGAGATGATCGGCACGAGGCTGTTCGCCTGCGCGAACTCGGTCGCCGGCTCGGCCGACGAGAGGAACTCGACGAGCTTCACCGCCTCCTCGTGGTGCTCGCCCTTCTCGGCGACGCCCCAGCCGGCCACCGCGAGCGGCTGCGCGGCCTTGCCCGACGGGCCGGTGAGCAGCGGAGCGGTGTCCCACTGGTCCTCGGTGAGGCCCGAGTCCTGCACGGTCGCGATGACCTCGGGGTCCTGCAGCAGGAACGCCGTGGTGCCGTTGGTGAAGCCGGCCACCATCTCGGGGTAGCCCCACGAGACGGCCGAGGGCGGAGACGCCTTCTCGAACAGTGCGAAGTAGTCGTCCACGGCATCCTGCGCCTCGGGTGCCGCGAAGATCGTCGAGCCGTCCTCCATGAGGAACGCGTCGTCGATGTCGAGTCCGTCGATCGTGTACGCCTCGATCGCCGCGACCACGTTGCTGTTGGCGTTCTGGCCGCCGCGGAAGGCGTAGCCGTAGACGTTGTTCGCGGGATCCTGGATCGCCTCGGCCTGTTCGAGCAGCTCCTCCCAGCTCGCGGGAGGGCCGTCGAAGCCCGCCGCCTCGACGAGGTCGGTGCGGTAGAAGAGCGACAGGCCGTAGAACCCGTAGGGCACGAAGTAGCTCTTGCCGTCTTCGGCGACGGATGCGGACTTCGCGTTGTCGGTCAGCGCGTCCCAGCCGTCCCACTTCTCGAGGTCGGCGCCGAGGTCGTACAGCCAGCCGTTGTTCGCGAACGGGCCGACGGTGATGTCGCGCACCTCGAGCACGTCGACGCCCTTGCCGGACTGCAGCATCTGCTGGATCTTCTGGTCGGCCTGCTCGGTCGGAGGCGACACGAGCTTGACCTTGATGTCGGGGTTCTCCTCCTCGAACTGATCGAGGAGACCGCGGATGAGGTCGGTGCGGGCGGGGTTGGTCAGGCTCTCGACCATCTGCAGGGTGACGGTGCCGTCGGCGGATTCTCCGCCGCCTGCCGAACAGCCGGTGAGGGCGAGAACGGCGACGGTGCCGATTCCTGCGGCGGTCGTCAAGATCTTGTTCTTCACGGGGTGCCTCTCAATGCGTGGTGGGTGGTGATCGGGGTGGTGGGTGGTGATCGGGTCGTGGTGGGTCGTGGTGGGTCGGGTGATCGGGTCAGGAGACGATGATCGGGTCGCCGGTGCGGATGCCGGCGCGACGGAGGATCTGCGGGATGCAGCGCTCGACGAAGGCCTCGAAGTCGGAGGCCTCGGTGTAGAGGTGCGCCGAGAGCCGGAAGTAGCCGATTCCGCGGAAGCTGGTGAACGCGGTCTCGACGCCGGTCTCGTCGAGCAGGTCCATGCGCAGCGCGTCGGCCTCCTCGCGGGTGGAGCCCAGCCCGAGGGGCAGGCGCACGAGTCGCATCGACGGCACGGGTGAGGGGAGCGGGGTCAGAGGATCCTCGTCGCCGTACGGCCGCAGCCCCTCGGCGATCATCTCGGCACCGGCATCCGCCATCTGCGCCATCGCCATGCGCGCGTTCGCCCAGCCGAACTCGGACTCGATGAAGTCGATCGCGGCAGGGGTCGCGAGGTACGTGGTCGCGTCGATCGTGCCCTGGGTGTCGAAGCGGTCGGGGTACGGCTCGTTCGCGGCCCACGAGTCGATGAGGGGCCAGAGCTCCTCCCGGTCGGGCGCCTGCGTGACGAGCAGGGCTGATCCGCGAGGAGCGCACGGCCACTTGTGCAGGTTGCCGAACCACCAGTCGCCGCCCGCCACCGCCGCCGCGTCGGCCACGAGGCCGGGGGCGTGCGCGCCGTCGACGAGGGTGCGCACGCCCTGCGCCGTCGCGAGGTCGGCGATGCGGCGCGTGGGCAGCAGTCGAGCGGTGGGGGAGGTGATCTGATCGACGACGATCAGCCGCGTGCGCGGCGAGATCGCGTCGGCGAAGCGCTGCACCACCTCGTCGTCGGAGGCGAGCAGGGGCAGCTCGACGGCGCGGACGGATGCTCCGAAGCGGCGGGCCAGGCGCTGCGCGCCCATCGTGATCGCGCCGTAGCCCTGGTCGGTGACGAGGATCTCGTCGCCGCTCTGCAGCCGGAGCGAGTTGTAGACCACGGTCGCGGCGGCCGAGGCGTTGGGGACGAAGACGCTGTCCACAGCCGCCGCCCCCACGAACGGGGCCGTGCGCTCGCGGGCGGCGCCCACGCGCTCGGCGATGCGCGGGAACCACTCGACCGGGCTGAGGTCGCCGCGCCGCCGCAGAGCATCCTGCTGCTCCACGACCGCCGAGGGCACCGCGCCGAAGGATCCGTGGTTGAGGTGGATCACGTCGGGGTCGAGGGGCCAGGCGTCGCGCGCTCTGATGCCGGAGTTCAGCGTGAGCGGAGCGGGGAACTGCGGTGCGGGCATCGGTCCTCATCGGTGAGTGTCGGGGAGTTGTTGCACAACTTTGCCATACAGGTTCCGAAATAGCCACGGAACGGTGAATATGAAACATAGTTGTCATACGAATATGTCGAGCTGCCGGCGTCCGTCAGACTCGCAAGGAGGTGGGGATGTCAGAGAGGATGACGATGAGCGCGCTGGACACGGCTCTGCACGGACTCCGTGCGCTGATCGCCGACGGGGCTCTGCGGCCCGGCGACCGTCTTCCCAGCGAAGGCGAGCTGTGCGAACGGCTCGGCGTCTCGCGAGGGTCGCTGCGCGAGGCGATCCGCATGCTGGCCGCACTCGGCGTGCTCGAGACCCGGCACGGATCCGGAAGCTACGTCAGCGAGCTGCGCGCCGCCGACCTCATCGGCAGCCTCTCGCTCACGGTCGGCCTGCTGCCCATGGCCGGCGTGCTGGAGCTCACCGAGCTTCGCCGGGTGCTCGAGCCGCACGCGGCGGCGCTCGCCGCGGCGCGCATCGACGCGACGACGGTCGAGACCCTCAGCGGTGTCCTCGACGAGATCGAGGCCAGCGACGATTTCGAGGACCACTCTCGCCTCGACCACGCCTTCCACATGACGATCTCGGAGGTCGCGGGCAACGACGCGCTCACGAGCCTCATCGACGTGCTGCGGTCACGGTCGCGGGCGTATCGGATTCCGGATGCCGGCGACGCCGCCGAGCTCAAGCTGCACTCGGATGCCGGACACCGCGCCATCCTCCGCGGACTCGCCGCCGCTGATCCCGTGGCGGCATCCGCGGCGGCATCCGCCCATGTCGCGTACACGGAGTACTGGGTGCGTCGGTACACCGCCGACGATGCGGACGATGCGGCGGCGGCGTCTGACTAGAGCCGGTCGCTGCCCCGCTTCGCACACGCCGCCCCGGTCTGCACAGGTTCCGGGCCTGTTCCTGTGTCGTTCGGGACAGTGTGTGCGGATCGGGGCGGCGGGTCAGGCGAGGGTGATGTCGACCTGGACCTCGGTGGCGATGCGCTCGAGGTCGCGGCGCAGCGCCTCGAGATCGACCGTGGCGGGCACTCGGGCCACCACCGACGCCTCGAACAGGCGGCCACCGGCCATCGCGGCATCCCGCGTCTCGGTCGCGAGCTCCTCGATGCTGAGGTCGTGCGCGCTCAGCACGCCCGACACCTCGCGGACGATGCCGGGGCGGTCGTTGCCGAGCACCTGGATCTCGAGGACCTGCTCCTCGGCAGCCGTGGCCGGTGTGCCCGTGAGCACGGCGAGGGTGAGCAGCCCCTGACCCTGGAGCTCGCGCAGCGCACCCTGCAGACCTTCTGAGTGCTCGGGCGGGACCGACACCTCGATGACGCCCGCGAACGTGCCTGCGAGCTCGGCGAGCGAGCTGTTCTCCCAGTTGCCGCCGTGGGCATCGACGACATCGGCGACGGCGGCGACGAGTCCGGGACGATCGGCACCCGCGACAGTGAGGATGAGAGTAGTCATGCCGCCAGCGTAGGTGGTCGTCATGCATCCGGGCGATCGCCCGTCGCCGGCACGCCGATCGAAGACCGGGAGAAAAAGTCTGTCAGGAAGTGCGTTCAGCCGCCAAAGGGCGAACCTGACCGATGTGAGGGCGCCGCGACGACGGGAGACAGTGGAGAGCTCCAGTACCCGCGCCCCTCTCGAACGGATCGGCATGAAGAACACCCTCCTCGGCATCGTCGCCACAGCACTGCTGCTGCTCGGGACGGGAGCCCCGGCGCAGGCGTCGGAGCGGGGTCTTCACCCGGACGTCCGCTACGCCCTCGAGGCGGTGCCCAGCGGCGTCATCGTCGACGACACCACCGTCGTCTGGCCCGAACTCGACATGACCCTCACCGTCGCGTCGAGCACCGGTCGCTCGGTCGGTTCGTGCGCCACGGGCACCTACTGCGCGTACTCGGGGTCGAACCGCAGCGGCACCAAGCTGGCCTTCGGCGTCTGCACGGTCGTCAGCACCTCCGCGCTCGCCGTCGTCGGCTCCATCGCCAACGCGCGCCCCTCCGGGAACGTCCAGGCGCGCACCTCCGCCGGCACGATCCTCGCGACGGCTGGCGCGGGAACCGGCGTGAACGTCGCGACCGGGACGGCCTCGTTGCGGTGCAACCTCTAGCCGCGGGTAGCCTGACGAGGACAGACCGACGATGATGGCGAGGATCCGATGAGGCGTTCCGCGGTCGTCGGCGCGCTCGTCTTCGCCGGCGTCGCGACCGGACCGACGCCGATGCTGCGCGAGCCCGAGATCACGTCGCGGTCGGACCGCTCGGGCCCTTCCGCCCGTGATGCGAAGGAGCGGCGACGAGAAGCCGTCTTCCGCGAGCTCTTCGACCAGTACTGGCCGCGAGTGCGGCGACACCTCGACTGCTTCCTCGACAACCGGGACGAGGTCGACGAGCTGACCGCCGAGGTGTTCGTCATCGCGTGGCGCAAACTCGACCCCGAGCGTCCGCTGCCATTTTCCTGGTTCCTGCGGACCGCGAACAACAAGCTCCGCGACCGCTCCCGCACGACCCGGTCGCGCGAACGGGCGATCGACGCGATCGCCCGCGGACTCGACAACCCCGACGTCCCTCTCGACCCCGGCGAAGTGCTCGCCCTGCGACAGGCGATCGCGTCGTTGAACGCGCGCGAACGACAGGTCGTGGCCCTCACGTACTGGGACGAGCTCAGCGCCGGGGAGGTCGCGGAGGTGCTCCGCACCAGCCGAGGGGCCGTGTGGGCGACGCTCACGCGCGCGCGGAAGAAGCTTCGCATGCAGCTGGACGGAGGTGCGACGTGAAGACACTGGATGACGACGTCGACCGCCTCTTCCGGGCGGCGAACCCCGCGCCGAAGCCGATCGTGCCCGAGCCTCTTCCGGCCGCGGCGCGCGCCCTTCGCGAGAGCATCATCCGGGGCACGGTGCCGCGAGCCCGAAGAGTGCGGAGCAGGATCACGTGGGCGGCGTTCGCCACCGCATCCGCTGCGGTCGTCGTGGGCGTGATCGTGACCGCGAACATCCTCATGCCCTCGCAGCAGGCAGCAGCACTCACGCCGCCGCCGCTCACCTACGCATCGGCACCGCCGCTCTCCGACGTCCTCGCCGACGCGACCGGGGCTCTGCGCGCACCCGGAGGGCCCCGACAGGAGTCGCGCGTGGACTCTGTAGGGTGGGGCTGGAGTGTGGACATGGGAAGCAAACAGGTCGAGATCGTCCCGCAGGAGATCAGCTTCCGGTGGGGCGCCACGGAACCGGGGATCGCGACGATCACCGCGGGAGAGTCGTACTGGTCGGACAACGAGCGCCCGGACGGTGTGGACGCCAGCCCGTACGAGCCGGGAGAGCTCATCGACACGGTCATCACCGCCCCCGACGAGCTGGGCCTTCCACCCGCCGCACGCGACCTGAGCGGCAGCTCCCCGGCCGATCTCGAGTCCGCTCTCGCGGTGTTCGGCGCGACCGCCGACTCCTCCTCCGGGGAACTCGCAGCCGCCATCACCGGACTGTTCGGCTTCTGGACATTGGACGACGACCAGCACGCCACGCTGCTGACGCTTCTCGACGAGACCGGCGACCTCGCCGTCCGGGGCACGACCGTCGATCGTCTGGGCAGAGACGTGATCGGCCTGGCGGTGTCCCCGACCATCCCGGAACGACAGGAGACCCTCTTCGTGTCCGTGGACACGGGACGGATCGTCGGCGTCGAGAGCGAACTGACTGCACCGCTCGACGGCCTGCCGACGGGCGTCATCTCCTACACGATGTGGGACGCGGCATCCGGCTCGGCGGAGTAGGGCGGAGCGCAGGGCGGAGCGCTCCGCGGCGATGGCCGTGAGATCAGCCGACCCAGTCGCCCGTGTCGAGGAATCGTTCGAGGCGCGCCCGGTGCGGTGCGAGGTCCCAGCCCTGCTCGGCGACCCAGTCGTCGGAGTAGTAGGTGCCTGCGTAGCGCACGCCGCTGTCGCAGATCAGGGTGACGACGCTTCCCGTCTCGCCCGCCGCCCGCATCCGCGCGATGAGCTCGAAGGCGCCGTAGAGGTTGGTGCCCGTCGACCCGCCGGTCCAGTGCAGGGTGCGCTCGCGCAGCAGCCGGATCGCCGCGATCGAGCCGGCATCCGGGACCCGGAGCATCTCGTCGATCACCGTGGGCACGAACGAGGCCTCGACGCGAGGGCGGCCGATGCCCTCGATGCGGCTCGGGCGGCCGGGCGCCGGGTCGACCGTGCCCGCCCACCCGTCGTAGAACGCGGAGCCCTCGGGATCGACGACGGCGATCTGCGTCTCGTGTCGGCGGTACTTCACGTACCGGCCGAAGGTCGCGCTCGTGCCGCCGGTGCCCGCGCCGACGACGATCCAGCGGGGGATCGGATGCCGCTCCTGCGCCAACTGGCTGAACACGCTCTCGGCGATGTTATTGTTCCCGCGCCAGTCGGTCGCGCGCTCGGCGAACGTGAACTGGTCGAGGTAGTGCCCGTGGCACTCGGAGGCCAGGCGCTGCGCCTCGGACGACATGTCCTCGGCCCTGTCGACGAAGTGGCATCGACCGCCGTAGAACTCGATGAGGTCGATCTTCTCCTGGCTCGTCGACCGGGGGACGACCGTCACGAACGGCAGCCCCAGCATGCGCGCGAAGTACGCCTCGGACACCGCTGTCGAGCCGCTCGAGGATTCGACGAGTGTGGAGTCCTCGGTGATGCGGCCGTTCACGAGCCCGTACAGGATCAGCGAGCGCGCGAGTCGGTGCTTGAGCGACCCGGTGGGATGCACCGACTCGTCCTTGAGATACAGGTCGATGCCCCACTCCGGCGGCAGCGGGAACAGGTGCAGGTGCGTGTCGGCGCTGCGGTTGGCGTCGGCTTCCAGCAGGGCGATCGCGGTGCTGGTCCAGTCGCTCATCCTTCGAGCGTATCGCCCCGCTACTCGGCGGTGTAGCCGCCCTCGCCCGTCTCGCCGTCGTAGCGGAAGACCTCGTCCTCGAGCGTGATGCGGATGTCCTCGCCGAGCGGCTCCTGCGCGAGCAGACGCTCTTCGAGCATCGTCATGCGCTCCTCGTACTCCTGCGCCTGCGCGGCATCGATACCCCAGATCGTCGCGACCTTCATGTCGGTGAGGAGATAGAGGAACGCCGAGACGGCGGTGCGGTTGAAGTCCGTGTCGGGGATGCTCTGCCACAGTGCGCCGCTGTCGCGGAGGCGCTTGTACTCGTCGATCTTGGCTTCGAGGATGTCGGCGATCTCCTCTCCGGCGGCGGCATCGGGTGCGGTGCCGGTGCCGCTGCCGTCGCTCGGCTGCTCGGTGGCGGCGGCGGGGGGAGGGGGCGGCGCGCTGCTGTTCATCACGATCCCGAGCAGCGATGCGATCGCCACGATCGAGAGCACGACCAGACCGCCGACGACGCTGAGGACCACGGCGGCGGTGCGCGAGATCGAGCGTGCGGGCGGAGGGACTTCGGACGACAGCGGATAGGCGGCGGCGCTGTACGGGGTCGGCTGCGGGTAGCCGGCAGGCTGGGGGTATCCCTGCTGGGGGTAGCCCTGCTGCGCCGGACCCGCCGCGTACGGGGGCGACGACGGCGGCCATGCTGCGTGCGGCGGCGGCGCGGGGGGCGCGCTCAGCGGCGGAGCGAGCGGGACTCCGGGCGGCATGCCGGTGGGGAGGCCGGTCGCAGGCGCTGGCGGGACGACAGGCTCGGGCGGGATGACGTGCTCCGGCTGCGCGGCAGCATCCTGCTCATTCGTCATCGTGCGACTCCCCCCGTGATGTGCCGCACCGCGGCCCTGAGAAGAGGGTAGTCGAGGCCGGCAGGCGGTTCGGGGCGCGTGTGGGGCCGTCGGCTCAGGCGCTGGCCGCCTGACGCAGCCACCGCTCGACGCCCGCGATGTGCGCCGTGGCGAGGGAGGTCGCGAGTGCCGGGTCGTGCATGGCGATGGCATCCGCGATGGCCCGATGCTCTGAGAGCGTGCGCTCCACGGCACCGCCCTCGGTCAGCCCGCGCCACACGCGCGCACGGACGGTCTGGCTGCTCAGGTGCTCGATGAGGCTGGCGAGATAGGCGTTGCCCGACATGGCGACGATCTCGCGGTGGAAGCGGATGTCGTGCTCGACGAGCTCCTCGATGCTGACCGTGGCGTCGATCGACTCGACCTCACGCTCGAGCTCGGCGATCGCGTCGTCGGTGCCGAGGGTGGCCGCGAGGCCGGTGGCCTGTGATTCGAGCATGCGGCGGACGGCGAAGATCTCGAGCATCGAGTCGTCGTCGTGCATGTCGACGACGAACGAGATGGCTTCGAGGAGGAGGCGCGGTTCCAGGCTCGTCACGTAGGTGCCGTCGCCGCGACGCACATCGAGCACGCGGATGACCTCGAGCGCCTTCACCGCCTCGCGCATGGAGTTGCGCGAGAGGCCGAGGCGTTCGGACAGCTCCTTCTCGGGCGGGAGTCGGTCGCCGGGAGCGAGTTCGCCCGACACGATCATCGCCTTGATCTGCTGGATCGCCTCGTCGGTGACTGCCATGGCGTCATCCTAGCGATTGATCGGATGTCTGAGGCAGGATGGGGGCATGCGCGTACTCGATTCGCACCTGCACCTCTGGGACCCCGAGCTTCTGCACTACCCGTGGCTCGAGGGTCCGCTCGCCTGGCTGTTCGCCGAGACGGAGATCGAGCACGCGCGGCTCCCGAGCGCCACCACCGAGAAGGCGGTCTTCGTGCAGGCGGGGACGATCGACGACGACTTCCTCGACGAGGTGCGGTGGGTGTCGGAGCTCGCCCCGCGCATCGGCGTCGTCGGCATCGTGGCGGGCGCCCGTCTCGATCGCGGCACCGACACCACGGCGCACCTCGAGGGGCTCGCGGCGGAACCGCTGGTCGTCGGTGTGCGGCACGACCTGCAGGCAGAGGCCGACGGGCTCGCGGTGTCGGCCGCGTTCGTCACCGGGGCACGGGGGGTCGCCGCGCGCGAATGGACGTTCGACGCGTGCGTGCGGGAGTCGCAGCTGCCCGAGATCGCACGTCTCGCGGGAGCGGTGCCCGAGCTGCGCATGGTGCTCGACCACCTGGGCAAGCCTCAGGTCGGCACCGCGGATGCGCCGGTGGCGCCGTCGATGGAGTGGGTTCGAGACCTCGACGATCTCGCCCGGCATCCGAACGTGTGGTGCAAGCTGTCCGGCCTGCCCGCCGAGGCCGGGGGCGACTGGTCGGCTGCGCAGCTGGAGCCCTTCCTCGACGCCGCCGCCGACGCATTCGGCGTGGAACGACTGATGTGGGGCAGCGATTGGCCCGTGTCGGTCATCGGACCCGCCGAGGAGGGCGACCCGCACGCACCCGCGGACGGCTCGCCGATGTACCAGGCGACGGCGCGCAGCCGGTGGGCGGATGCCGTGCGCGACTGGGCCGAGCGGCGGGGGCACGACACCGACGCGCTGTTCTGGGACAACGCCGAGTCGTTCTACCGCATCGGTCAGAGGTCGGCGTCGGTCGTCGAGGAGCGGCCGCGCCGCGGCATCCGGTTCCTGGGCTGGTTGCGGGGCGACCGGGGGTAGGCGCCGGGGGTCGACCCGTGCGGGGTCGGCGCGTGCGGTCTCCGTCGTGTGCGGTCCCGAATCGCACACACTGCCCCGATTCGCACACCGACTCTCGGGAATCGTGTGCGCACCGGGGCGAGGTGTGCCGGTCGGGGCGGGAAGCCCCGGTCCGACCGGTTCAGCCGGCGGGACGGAGGCGCAGCCGCGCCATGCCGCCGTCGACCTCGATGAACGTTCCGGTGGTCGATCCGGCATCCGGCGACACCAGGTAGGCGACCGCCGCAGCGACCTCGTCGGGTGTCACCAGGCGGCCGTGCGGCTGACGTGCCTCGAGTGCCGCCCGCTCGGCGGCGGGGTCGGCGGCCGAATCGAGCAGGCGCCCGACCCACGGGGTGTCGGCGGTGCCGGGGTTCACGGCGTTGACGCGGATGCCGTCCGGCAGGTGATCCGCGGCCATCGCGCGCGTCAATGCCGAGACCGCCCCCTTCGACGCGCTGTAGAGCGCCCGCTGCGGAAGGCCGGTGGTGGAGGCGATGGATGCCGTGTTGCAGACTGCGGCGCTCGGCGACCTCCGCAGCCACGGCAGCGCCGCCGACGTCACGCGCGCGATGCCGGTGACGTTGATGGAGAGCACGCGCGCCCATTCGTCGTCGTCGTTCGCCGAGATGTCGCCCTGGGCGCCGACGCCGGCGTTGTTCACGACGATGTCGATGCGGCCGAACCTCTCGGCGACGGCCGCCACCGCGGCATCCACCGACGCGCGGTCCGACACGTCGGCCGTGAACGCGGCGAACGCGGCATCCGCCCCCGAGGTGTCGCGGTCGAGCACCGCGATCTGCGCGCCGTCCGCGTGCAGGCGGGCGGCGATGGCGGCCCCGATGCCGGAGGCTCCGCCGGTGACGATCGCGACGAGTCCGTCGAGTGCGCTGCTCACTTCTGTGCCTCCCATGCCACGAACTCCTGACGCTGGCGACCCAGGCCGTCGATCTCGACCTCCACCACGTCACCCGGGACGAGGTAGGGGAAGTTCCCCGAGAGGGCGACGCCCTGCGGGGTGCCGGTGAGGATGAGGTCGCCGGGTTCCAGGGTGACGTACTGCGACAGATGGTGGACGATCTCCTCGACCGAGAAGATCATGTCGCCGGTGTTCGAGTCCTGCCGGGGCTCGCCGTTCACGAAGCTGCGCAGACCCAGGGCGCGATGGTCGACCTCGTCGGGGGTGACCAGCCACGGGCCGGTCGGGTTGAATCCGGCTGCGATCTTGCCCTTCGACCACTGCCCGCCCGACACCGCCATCTGGAAGTCGCGCTCGGACACGTCGTTCGCGAGCACGAAGCCGGCGACATGCGCGAGCGACTCGTCGGGGGAGTCGAGGTAGGCCGTGCGGGCGCCGATGACGATGCCGAGCTCGACCTCCCAGTCGGTCTTCGCGCTGCCGCGCGGAATGGTCACGCTGTCGTTCGGGCCGACGACGGTGTTCGGCGTCTTGAGGAAGATGATCGGGATCTTCGGCGGCTCCGACCCGGATTCGGCGGCGTGCGCCGCGTAGTTCATGCCGATGCAGATCACCGCGCTCGGGCGGGCGATCGGGGCGCCGATGCGCAGGGCGGCGGCGCCCTCGAGCACGGGGAGCTCATCGGCGGCGCGAGCCGCCTCGACCCGCGCCCGGAAGTCTTTCGAGAGGAAGTCGCCGTTCACATCGGATGTCACACTGCGCAGATCGAGGTAGCGGTCGCCCTCTACGAGCACCGGGATCTCGGCGCCGGAGTCGCCTAGCCGTGCGAACTTCATGTCTCTCCTGATCAGTGGCGTGGTCGCGTCTGTGAGGCGCTCCTTCAGGGTGCGCGTCGTTGACAGTATAGACATCGGATGTTTACACTCCAAGGGATCTGCACGAACCGTCGTGCCCGAGAGGAATCCGTGAGCCGTATCGTCGCCCTCGACACGACCGACATCCGCTTCCCCACATCGCTGAGCCTCGACGGATCGGATGCGATGAACCCCGACCCGGACTACTCCGCCGCCTACGTCATCGTGCGGACGGATGCCGGCGACGGCGTCGACGGCCATGCCTTCGTCTTCACGATCGGCCGGGGCAACGACGTGCAGGTGGCCGCGATCGACGCACTGGCCGGCCACCTCGTCGGCCGCGAGATCGAGCCGCTGCTCGACGACATGGGAACGACCTTCCGCGACATCATCGGCGATTCGCAGCTGCGCTGGCTCGGCCCGGAGAAGGGTGTGATGCACATGGCGATCGGTGCCGTCATCAACGCGCTGTGGGACATCAAGGCCAAGCGCGCCGGGCTGCCGCTCTGGCAGCTGCTCGCCCGGATGACGCCCGAGGACCTCGTCGACCTCGTCGACTTCCGCTACCTGACGAACGCGCTCACCCGCGACGATGCGCTGGAGATCCTGCGAGCCGCCGAACCCGGACGACTCGAGCGTGAGCGCGAGCTGCTCGCCACCGGCTACCCGGGATACACGACCAGCCCCGGGTGGCTCGGCTACTCCGACGAGAAGCTCGAGCGGCTCGCCCGCGAGGCGATGGCCGACGGCTTCACGCAGATCAAGCTCAAAGTCGGCGCGGACCTCGACGACGACATCCGCCGGTTCCGCAAGGCCCGCGAGGTGTGCGGACCCGACTTCCCCATCGCGATCGACGCCAACCAGCGCTGGGAGGTGTCGGAGGCCATCGAGTGGGTGAACGCGCTCGCCGAGTTCCGTCCCGCCTGGATCGAGGAGCCCACCAGCCCCGACGACGTGCTCGGCCACGCCGAGATCGCCCGCGGCGTCGCGCCCATCCGCGTCGCGACCGGCGAGCACGCCCAGAACCGGGTGATCTTCAAACAGCTGCTGCAGGCCGAGGCGATCGCGGTCATGCAGATCGACGCCGTGCGGGTCGCCGGCGTCAACGAGAACATCGCCAACCTGCTGCTCGCGGCGAAGTTCGGCGTGCCGGTGTGCCCGCACGCGGGCGGCGTCGGGCTCTGCGAGGCGGTGCAGCATCTGTCGATGTTCGACTTCGTCGCCGTCACCGGCACCCGCGAAGGACGGATGATCGAGTTCGTCGACCACCTGCATGAGCACTTCGTCATCCCCACCGACATCCGTGGCGGCTCGTACATGCCGCCGACCGCGCCGGGCGCCGGCATGGAGATGAAGGCCGACAGCATCGCGACCTTCGCCTGGACCGGCCAGCATGTCGGCGTCTGACTCCGGTCCGTCGCTCGCGGTCCCCGCCCTCGGGTACGGCGCCGCGAACGTCGGCAACCTGTTCCGCGCGCTCACGGACGACGACGCCTGGGCCGTGCTGGATGCGGCGTGGGACAGCGGCATCCGCTTCTTCGACACCGCACCGCACTACGGGCTCGGCATGTCCGAGAGACGCCTCGGAGCATTCCTGCGCACCAAGCCCCGCGACGAGTACGTGCTGTCGACGAAGGTCGGGCGCCTGTTGCGCCCCAACCCCGACTTCGACGGAGGCCTCGACACGGCGAACGACTTCCACGTTCCCGACGACCTGCAGCGCGTGTGGGACTTCTCGGCCGACGGCATCCGTGCGAGTCTCGACGAGTCCCGCGAGCGGCTGGGCATCGAGCGCATCGACCTGCTGTACCTCCACGACCCCGAGCGGCACGACCTCGATCTCGCGCTCGAGGAGGCGCTGCCCGCGCTCGAGCAGCTGCGTGCAGAGGGGGAGGTCGCCGCGATCGGCATCGGATCGATGGTGACGGACGCCCTCGCCGCAGCGGTCCGATCGGCCGACCTCGACCTGATCATGGTCGCGGGGCGGTACACGCTGCTCGAGCAGCCCGCCGCGGCCGACGTGCTGCCGGCGTGCAGGGAGACCGGGACGGGCATCGTCGCGGCATCCGTCTTCAACTCCGGACTTCTGGCGTCGAGCGAGCCGCGCCGCGACGGTCGCTACGAGTACGGACAGCTGCCCGACGAGCTCTGGGAGCGCCTGCAGCGCATCGCGCGGGTGTGCGCCGACCACGATGTGCCGCTGCCGGCTGCCGCGCTCCAGTTCCCGTCGCGGTCCGACGAGGTGCGTTCGGTCGTCGTAGGAGGCAGTCGCCCGGAGCAGGTCGCGCAGAACGCGCAGTACGCTGCGCTCGAGATCCCCACAGCGCTGTGGGAGGACCTCGCGGACGAGGGGTTGATCCCCGCCTGAGGTCAGGATGCGGCGCGCAGCGCGCGCTCGAGGTGGGCGCGGCCCCCGCGGACGGCATCCCCGGTGACGGCATCCGACCCCGGATACTCGGCGTGCCCGGCGGGCAGGACGGCGAGATCGAGCGTCTGTGCGGCGTTCGCGACCCCGAACTGTCCCTGCGGCGGGACGAACTGATCCCACAGCGCCGCCTCGACGCGCACCGGCACCCGCGCGAACCCGAGGGCGCTCGACGCATCGAACCACCGCAGCACCCTCCTCGCCTCAGGATGCTGTGCGACATGCCGGCGCACCACCTCGCCGCTGCCCAGGCACGGCACGGCCAGGCGTTCGTCGTACTGTCCGAAGCTCGGGACGATGAGGGTCGCGCCGACGAAGCGGTCGTCCCACGGCAGGGCAAGGGCGCCGATGCCGCCGCCGAAGCTCTCGCCGACGTAGTAGAGCGGAACGTCGCCGACGACCGCGGTGAGGGCGTCCCCGGCGAGCCACAGGTCGCGCGCGCAGAGGCCGAGGACGTACGTGTCGGGGTGGGCGATGCCGGCGAGCACGTGCCGGTCGGTGGGTTCAGGAGCACCGACGCCCGCGTTCAGGCTCGGAAGCCCCCTCGCGACCGGGAAGATCGCGGCGACGTCGTCGGGCACTCTCGCGAGATCCACGGCATCCCGACCTCCATAGCCGTGGCCGTGCACGACCGCCGCGCGGGGGGCGCCGGAGCTCGGCTCGACCAGCCAGGCGCGCAGACGGATGCCGTCGACGCCGCTGTGCTCGATGACCGACACCCGTCGCCCGTCGACGGTGCGGGACCGGAGGGCGACAGGATCGGCGTGCACCGTCGTCGCCTCGTCCCGCCAGCGCGTCCAGCGAGCGGAGAACCCGTCGGGTGGCGGCACCGGGTCGATGGCACGGAGGTCGGCGAGCGTGCGGCCGTAGCTGCCGTCGAACTCGGCGTCGGGGAACCAGGTGTCGTAGGGGAAGCTCATGACGGGACGAGGCTAGCGAACCGTCGGGGGCGGGTCACTCCGCCGCGCGGCGAGCCCGATACGCGGCGACGGCGTTGCGATTCGTGCAGGTCGTCGAGCAGTAGCGCTTCGAGCGGTTGCGCGAGAGGTCGAGCGCGAGCGCCTCGCACGTCTCGTCGGCGCAGATCGAGATGCGTGAACCCTCGTCGGCGCGGATGACGTCGATCAGCGCCATCGCCGTCTCGATGAGCACGCGCTCGGCGAGGGGCCGGTCGTCGGCCACGGCGTGCAGGTGCCAGTCGGCTCCCTCGTGGCGGACGAGCCGCGGGGTCAGGCGCGACGCGGCCAGGGCATCGTTCACGTGGTCGACCATCTCGTCGCGGGGGGCCGTGAGCATCGCGCGGAGCCTCGGACGGACGGCGCGCAGGGCGGCGAGCTCGCGGTCGTCGCGGTCGAGGCGGCCGGAATAGGGGAAGTCGGTGAGGAACGCGCTCTCGTCCTCGAGCGACTCGAGGGTGTCGGGGTCCTCGGCGGAGTTCACCAGCCACACGGCTGCGCGCAGCGCCTCGGCGGTGTCATCGGTGAAGTTCACATTGACACCTTACATCTCGCACCGGTAGCGTCACTTGCCATGAGCACTGTCACCGATGACGTCCGTGTCGCCGGCGTCCGCCTGGGACTCCCTCTGGCGATCGCCGCGGCATTCTCGTTCGGCATGTCCGGCGCCTGGGCGCGGGGGCTCATCGATGCCGGATGGACTCCCGGCGCGGCAGTGACCGTCCGCGTCTGGGTCGCGGCGCTCGTGCTGCTCGTGCCCACGATCCTGTCTCTGCGCGGCCGCTGGGGCGCACTCAGGAGGAACGCGGGAATGGTCGCCGCCTACGGGCTCCTCGCCGTCGCGGCCACGCAGCTCTGCTACTTCCAGGCGGTGGCCGTGATGGATGTCGGCATCGCCCTGCTCATCGAGTACACGGCGCCGATCGCCGTCATCCTGTGGCTCTGGCTGCGCCGTGGTGAACGGCCGAGCCGGCGCAGCGTGATCGGGGCGGTCATCGCCTTCGTCGGCCTCGTGCTCATGCTCGACGTCGTCACCGGCGCCGAGGTCAACCTTCCCGGCATCCTCTGGGCCCTGGCCGCGATGGTCGGCGCCGCGTCGTACTTCCTGCTCTCGGCCAAGGCCGACACGGGGCTCCCGCCCATCGCCCTCGCCGGGGGAGGGCTGCTGCTCGGAGCGGTGGGGCTCACGGTCGCCGGTCTCGTCGGCATCCTGCCCCTCGCATGGACGACCGGCGACATCGCCTACCGGTTCGGCACCGTGCCGTGGTGGGTCCCGGTGGTCGCGATCGGCATCGTCGCGACCGCGCTCGCCTACCTGCTCGGCATCGCCTCCACCCGCATGCTGGGGTCCCGCCTCGCCTCATTCGTGGCGCTGTCGGAGGTCGTGGCCGCCCTGCTCTTCGGGTGGCTGCTGCTGGGCCAGCTGCCCGATCTGCTGCAGGCGTTCGGAGGAGTCCTCGTGCTGGTCGGCGTGGTGGTGGTGAAGCTGGGCGAGCCCCGACCTGTCGAGTTCGTCGAGCCGGTGCCGGATGCCGCCGAGGGGTCGTCGCGCTAGCGCGCCGGGCGTCCCGCGTCCGTGCGGGGTCGATTTCGCATCCCGGGGCGCCGTTTCGGGTGCGCTCTTGGCCCCGCACCGGTGGGTGGGTGCGCTTTTGGCCCCGCACCGGCGGGTGTGGGTGGGGGTGGAGATGGCGGGGTGCCGCACCCCCCCTGCGCCCGCACCCGTGCGGGGTCGATTTCGCATCCCTGGGCGCCGTTTCGGGTGCGCTTTTGGCCCCGCGCCGGTGGGTGGGTGCGCTTTTGGCCCCGCACCGGTGAGCGGATGCACGCAACCGCGCGTCGCGCTCTATGTATACGCGAGGGCCAAGAGAGCGCGGCAAAGCCCCAACCAACCGCATTTGTGTATACACTAACGCTATGAGCTCCGTCGCCGATCGCATCACCGCGAGCGACCGGGCGCACGCCACGCTCCTGGAGGAGATCCAGTCCGGCGCGCTGCCGGCCGGCTCCGTGCTCGGCGAGGTCGAGCAGGCCGCGCGTCTCGGCATCAGCCGCACGCCCCTGCGCGAGGCGCTGCGACGCCTGGCCGCCGACGGCCTGGTCGTGCAGCAGTCGCCGCGCGTCACGGTGGTCGCAGATCTGGATGCCGACGACATCCGCGCGCTGTTCGAGATCCGCCGCGCGCTCGAGGAGACGTCGGCCCGCCTCGCGGCACAGCGGGGGGATGCCGACCTCTTCGCCGCCCTCGCCGATGAGTTCGCCCACGTCGACCTCGATGCCGCCGCCGGTCGCGACGCCTACTACGCCCTGATCGCCCGGTTCGACGCGACGCTCGACGCCGCAGTCGACAACGACTACATCGCTTCCGCGCTCCGCACCGTGCGCACCCACCTGGTGCGCGTCCGCCGGATGGCCCGCGACAAGCCGGCCCGCCTCGCGGCATCCGCCGCCGAGCACCGCACCATCGCCGAAGCCCTGGCCGCCCGCGACGGCGACCTCGCCGCCCATGCCACGCATGTGCACCTGCACAACGCGCTCGCCGGCATCATCGACTCCCTGACCGCCAACCCAGAAGGTGTGAAATGACCGTCACCCATCACGTCCGTGTGCACCGCAGCGACGAGAACCTCGCCCGCGAAGACCAGCTCGCCTGGAAGATCGCCGAGGTCGCCGCCGATCCGGTCGAGGTCGAGCAGGACGTCGTCGACATGATCGTCAACCGCATCATCGACAACGCGTCGGTCGCTGCGGCATCCCTCACCCGCGGCCCGATCGACGCCGCTCGCGCGCAGGCGTTCAGCCACCCCGTCTCGTCCGGCGGCGTGGGCGCGACGGTGTTCGGCGCAGCCCTCGACCGCCGCACCAGCCCCGAGTGGGCCGCGTGGGCCAACGGCGTGGCCGTGCGCGAGCTCGACTACCACGACACGTTCCTCGCCGCGGAGTACTCGCACCCCGGCGACAACATCCCGCCGATCGTCGCGGTCGCGCAGCACGTCGGGTCCGACGGGCGCGCGCTGGTCAGAGCCATCGCGACCGGCTACGAGATCCAGATGGACCTCGTGCGTGCGATCTGCCTGCACAAGCACAAGATCGACCACGTCGCCCACCTCGGCCCGTCGGCCGCCGCCGGCATCGGCACCCTGCTCGGGCTCGACGTCGAGACGATCTACCAGGCCGTCGGCCAGGGCCTGCACACCACGACCGCCACGCGACAGAGCCGCAAGGGCGAGATCTCCACCTGGAAGGCGCACGCCCCGGCCTTCGCCGGCAAGATGGCCGTCGAGGCGGTCGACCGGGCGATGCGCGGGCAGACCAGCCCGGCGCCGATCTACGAGGGCGAGGACGGCGTGATCGCCTGGATGCTCGACGGCAAGGACGCCGCCTACGAGGTGCCGCTGCCCGCCGCCGGCGAGGCCAAGCGCGCGATCCTCGACTCGTACACGAAGGAGCACTCGGCCGAGTACCAGGCGCAGGCGTGGATCGACCTCGCCCGCAAGCTCGGCACCGAGAACCCGGCGCTGCGCGACCCCGCCAACATCGAGGCCATCGTGCTGCACACCAGCCACCACACGCACTACGTGATCGGCTCGGGCGCGAACGATCCGCAGAAGTACGACCCGACGGCATCGCGCGAGACGCTCGACCACTCGATCCCGTACATCTTCGCGGTCGCGCTGCAGGACGGCGGCTGGCACCACGTCGACTCGTACACCCCCGAACGCGCGGGTCGCGCGGACACCGTCGCGCTGTGGCACAAGGTCACCACGGCCGAGGATGCCGAGTGGACGCGCCGCTACCACTCCGAGGACCCCGCCGTGAAGGCGTTCGGCGGACGCGTCGAGTTCCGCCTCGCCGACGGCACGACCGTCATCGACGAGATCGCCGTCGCCGACGCGCATCCGCTCGGTGCCCGGCCCTTCGCCCGCGAGAACTACATCGCGAAGTTCCGCCTGCTGGCCGAGCCCGTGCTCGAGCCCGCCGAGATCGAGCGCTTCCTCGAGCTCGTGCAGCGTCTGCCCGAGCTCACCGCCGCCGAGATCGGCGAGCTGTCGATCATCGCGAGGCCTGGGCTGCTCGAGGGCGCCGACGCACCGAAGGGCCTGTTCTGATGCCCGCCTCGGCTGCGTCGTCGGCTGCCGTGACGGGCACAGCTGCGGACGCGGGGCCCGACGCGCCGCATCGCGCAGGCGTCGCGCGGCGCGTCGCGTCCGACATCCGAAGCTGTGCCCGCACACCCCGCCGCAGAGGGAGGAACTGATGCTGTATTCGCACGTCACACCGGCCGAGAAACGCCGCCTGTTCCGTGAGAGGCTCGCGAGCGGCGAGCTGCTGCGCTTTCCTGGGGCGTTCAATCCGCTGAGCGCCCGACTCATCGAGCAGAAGGGCTTCGACGGCGTCTACATCTCGGGCGCCGTGCTCTCCGCCGACCTGGGCCTGCCCGACATCGGCCTCACCACTCTCACCGAGGTGGCCGGTCGAGCGAAGCAGATCGCGCGCATGACCGACATCCCGGCGATCGTCGACGCCGACACCGGCTTCGGCGAACCGATGAACGTCGCACGCACGATCCAGGAGCTCGAGGACGCCGGTCTCGCCGGCACGCACATCGAGGACCAGATCAATCCGAAGCGCTGCGGCCACCTCGACGGCAAGAGCGTCGTCGATGAGGACACGGCGATCAAGCGCATCCGCGCCGCCGCCGACGCACGTCGCGACGAGAACTTCCTCCTCATGGCGCGCACCGACATCCGCGCGATCGAGGGGTTGGACGCCGCGATCGACCGCGCGAAGGCGCTGGTGGATGCCGGTGCCGACGCGATCTTCCCCGAGGCGATGCGCGATCTCGGGGAGTTCGAGGCGATGGCGGATGCTCTGGACGTGCCGATCCTCGCCAACATGACCGAGTTCGGCAAGAGCGACCTGTTCTCGGTCGACCAGCTGCGGGACGCGGGCGTTGCGATGGTCATCTGGCCGGTGTCGCTGCTGCGCATCGCGATGGGCGCGGCGGGCCGTGCGCTCGATACGCTGAACGACGAGGGGCACCTGACCTCGACGCTCGGTGAGATGCAGCACCGCGCCGACCTCTACGACCTGATCGACTACGAGTCGTACAACCACTTCGACTCCGGGGTCTACAACTTCACCATCACGAAGGAGTGAGCATGACCGAGCAGGACATCAAGAAGGGTCTCGCGGGAGTCGTCGTCGACACGACGGCGATCTCGAAGGTCAATCCCGAGACGAACAGCCTGCTCTATCGCGGGTACCCGGTGCAGGAGCTGGCCGACACGCAGCCGTTCGAGGCGGTCGCGTACCTGCTCTGGCACGGCGAGCTGCCGACGCCGGAGGAGCTCGCGGCCTTCCGCACGGCCGAGCGGCCACAGCGCGCTCTCGCCGACAACGTGAAGGCGGCGATCGACCTGGTCCCGCTCGAAGCGCACCCGATGGACGAGATCCGCACCGCGGTCAGCCTGATCGGCGCGTCCGACCCGGGCGCGGGCGGGTCGGTGCTGGATGCCGGAGGCAGCCCCGAGGAGAACCTCGAGCGCAGCATCCGTCTCTTCGCCGCGCTGCCCGCGATCGTCGCCTACGGTCAGCGCCGCCGCCGCGGAGAAGAGATCATCGCTCCGCGCGACGACCTCGACTACTCGGCGAACTTCCTCTGGATGACGTTCGGCGAAGAGGCCGACCCCGTGGTGGTCGACGCCTTCAACCGCTCGATGATCCTCTACGCGGAGCACTCGTTCAACGCGTCGACGTTCACCGCCCGCGTCATCACCTCGACGCTCAGCGACCTGTACTCGGCGGTCGTCGGTGCGATCGGCGCGCTCAAGGGGCCGCTGCACGGAGGGGCGAACGAGGCCGTGCTGCACATCTTCGACGAGATCGGCGAGGCGTCGAACGTCGGACCGTGGCTCGACGAGGCGCTCGCCGCGAAGCGCAAGATTATGGGCTTCGGGCACCGCGTCTACAAGAACGGCGATTCGCGCGTGCCGACCATGAAGGCCGCCCTCGACACCCTCGTCGAGCACTACGACCGGCCTGAGGTCGCCGCGCTGTACGACGCGCTCGAGTCGGAGTTCGTCGCACGCAAGGGCATCCACCCGAACCTCGACTACCCGTCGGGCCCGGCCTACAACCTCATCGGCTTCGACACGCTCACCTTCACGCCGCTCTTCGTCGCGGCGCGCGTCACCGGGTGGACCGCTCACGTCATCGAGCAGGCCGGGGCGAATGCTCTCATCCGCCCGCTGTCGTTCTACGACGGTCCCGAGGAGCGCCACGTCGACGTCTGACCCGGGGTTAGCGTGACGGCGACGCGGGGTCAACCCTTGGCGGCGGGGCACCGGTGAGGAGTATCACGGATGCGGGGCGGTGCCGCCCCTCGCCGTAAGGAGGCTCCATGTCCGCATCCGACGTCACCGTCAAAGAAGTCAGATCGCTCGTCCCCGCGCGCATGGACCGCCTGCCGTGGTCGCGATTCCACTGGATGATCGTCGTCGGACTCGGGTTCTCCTGGATCCTCGACGGCCTCGAGGTGCAGATCGTCGCCGCGAACGGCTATGCCGCGACGCTCGGCATGGGCCCCGCCGAGGTGGGCCTCGCCGGCACGTTCTACCTTCTCGGGCAGGTGTTCGGCGCGCTCGTGTTCGGTCGGCTCACCGACCGCCTCGGTCGCAAGAAGCTCTTCCTGCTCTCCCTCGCGATCTACCTCGTCGGATCCGCGGTCGCCGGTCTGGCGTTCGCGCCCTGGTTCTTCTACATCTGGCGGTTCGTCGCCGGCGCCGGCATCGGCGGCGAGTACGCGGCGATCAACTCCGCGATCGACGAGATCATCCCGGCGAAGTACCGCGGACGTGTCGACATCGCGATCAACGGGACCTACTGGGGCGGAGCGGCCCTCGGCGCGGTCGCCAACATGTTCTTCCTCAACACCGACATCCTCCCCGCGGACATCGGCTGGCGCCTCAGCTTCTTCCTCGGCCCGGTGCTGGGTGTGCTCATCATCTGGCTGCGTCGCCACATCCCCGAGAGCCCGCGCTGGCAGATGACCCACGGTCTCGAGGGCGAGGCCGAGCGCAACGTCGACGAGATCGAGGAGCGCATCCGCAAGGAGGGCAAGACGATCCCGCCCGTCGACGAGAACAAGGCGATCACCGTCAAGGAGTACGGTCGCGTGCCGTTCCTCGTCATCATGAAGGTGCTGTTCAAGAAGTACCCGCGCCGCACCCTCGTCGGCATCACCATGATGGTGACCCAGTCGTTCCTGTACAACGCGATCTTCTTCACGTACGCGCTGGTGCTGGAGAACTTCTACGACACGCCTCCGGCATCCGCCTCGCAGTACTTCATCATCTTCGCCGTCGGCAACCTCGCCGGTGCCCTGCTGCTCGGGCACTTCTTCGACACGTGGGGCCGACGACGGATGCTGTTCGCCACGTACGTCCTCGCGGGCAGCATCCTGCTCGTCAGCGCCTTCCTGTTCAACGCGGGCGTGCTCAACGCCGGAACGCACACCGCCCTCTGGTGCGCATCGTTCTTCTTCGCGTCGGCCGGAGCCTCGGCGGCCTACCTCACGGTCAGCGAGATCTTCCCGTTGGAGCTGCGCAGCCAGGTGATCTCGTACGTCTTCTCGATCGGTCAGCTCGTCGGTGCCATCGCACCCGTGCTCTACGGATCGCTGATCGGCGCGAGCGCCGAGACCGGAGACCGCGGACCCCTGTTCTGGGGCTACGTCCTCGGTTCGGCGATCATGATCTTCGGCGGCGTGGTCTGCGGCATCTTCGGCGTCAGCGCGGCCGGCAAGTCGCTGGAGGACATCGCGGATCCGCTCTCGCTCGTGTCGAAGGACGAGGAGTGACCTGTCCGACGCGGCCACCCGGTCGGTGAGCGAACCCGCGACGACGGATCAGACCAGCTCGATCACCGACCACGAGAGCGGCGGAAGGGTCGCGCGCACCTGGCCGTCGACGACCTCGGCGGCCGCGAGGGGCACCATGTGCACGGCATCCGGAGTCGTCTCGAGGTTCGCGGTGCGGCGGTCTCCGCCCTCGGGGATCGTCAGCGTCTCGGCGTTCACGACGCGCAGGGCGCCGAAACCGTGGAGGTCGACGGACAGATCGCTCGACTCGGAGAGCGAGCGGTTCGCGACGAACACGACGACGCGTCCGCTCTCCTCGTCCCACGTCGCCGCGGCATCCACCGCGTCGACCCCGCCGTAGCGCTTCGTCTCGATCTGCGGAGCCGACACCGCGAGGCGCAGGATCCGGCCCTTCGCGAGTCGAGCCATGCGCTCGAACGGCCAGAAGCTCGTCTGGCGCCAGGCAGGACCGTTCTCCTCCGATCGAATCGGCGCGATCACGTTGACGAGCTGGGCCTGGTTGGCGATCTTCACGCGGTCGCCGTGCCGCAGCAGGCTGTTCAGCAGGGTGCCGACGACGACGGCATCCGTCACGTTGTAAGTGTCCTCGATGAGACGCGGATGCTTCTTCCACCCGGCCTTCGCGATCTCCGCCGACTCGACATCGTTGAACTTCACCTGGTCCCAGACGTTCCACTCGTCGAACGAGATGTCCACCTGCTTCGTGTGCTTGCCCGCGGCCTTGACGGCGTCGATCGTCGCGATGACGCCCTCGATGAAGGCGTCCATGTCGACCGATTCCGCCAGGAACGACTCGGCGTCGCCGTCGTGCTCCTGGTAGTACGCGTGCATCGAGACGAAGTCGACCTCGTCGTAGGCGTGCGTGAGCACGGTGTGCTCCCAGGTGCCGAAGGTGGGCATCGAACGGGCCGACGACCCGACGGCGACGAGCTCGATCGTCGGGTCGACGAGCTTCATGGCCTTGGCGGACTCCTGTGCGAGACGCCCGTACTCGGATGCGGTCTTGCCGCCGATCTGCCAGGGGCCGTCGAGCTCGTTGCCCAGGCACCACAGCCTGATGTCGAACGGCTGCTCCGCGCCGTTCTTCCGCCGCAGATCCGACCAGTAGGTGCCGCTCGGGTGGTTCGCGTACTCGACGAGCGACCGTGCCTCCTCGACGCCGCGGGTGCCGAGGTTGATGGCCTCCATGACCTCGACGTCGGCCTCCTTCGCCCAGTCCATGAACTCGTGCAGGCCGAACGCGTTCGTCTCGATCGTGTGCCAGGCGCCGTCGATGCGCACGGGGCGGTCCTCGACCGGGCCCACCCCGTCTTCCCAGCGGTAGCCCGAGACGAAGTTGCCGCCCGGGTAGCGGACCACCGTCGGACCCATCTCCTTCACCAGGGCGAGGACGTCCTGACGGAATCCGCGCTCGTCGGCCTGCGGGTGGCCGGGCTCGTAGATGCCGGTGTACACGCAGCGCCCCATGTGCTCGACGAACGAGCCGAAGAGCCTCCGGGGGACGTCGGCGATCGTGAAGTCGCGGTCGATGGTGATGCGGGCCTGAGACATTGCTCTCCTCTGGTGTGGCTCTCGAGCCGGGGTGTGGGGGACTACTGACCGCCGAAGCCGCTGGTCGCGACTCCCTTGACGATCTGCTTCTGGAAGATGATGAACACGATGATGAGCGGCAGCGCCGCGAGAACGGCCTGTGCCATGACCTGGGCGTACTGCACGCCGTAGGCGCTGATGACGGTCTGGAGTCCGACCGGCAGTGTCATCAGCGTGGTGTCGTTGATGACGAGGAACGGCCAGAGGAAGTTGTTCCACGCGGCGATGAAGACGAAGATCGCGACGGATGCCAGGATCGGCCGCGAGAGCGGCAGCACGATCGACCAGAAGATGCGGAACCGACCGGCGCCGTCGACCCTCGCCGCGTCCTCCAGCTCGATCGGCACGGCGTCGAAGAAGCGCTTGAGGATGAACACCATGGCGGGGGCCACGACCTGGGGCAGGATGAGGCCCCAGTAGGTGTCGATCAGGTTGAAGGCGAGCATCTCGTAGAACAGCGGGATGATGAGCGCCTGCGGCGGCACGACGATCGACGCGATGATCACCATGAAGAGCCACTTGCGCCCGGTGAAGTCGAGCCGGGAGAGGGCGTAGGCCGCGAGAGCCGAGATCGCCAGGGTGATCACGGTGATCGCGACCGAGGTGAACAGGCTGTTGAACGCCCAGGTGTAGACGTTGCCCTGCGACAGGATCGCCGTGAACGCCTCGATGGTCGGGCCGCTCGCGCCGATCCAGCCGGGGTCGCCGGATGCGGCATCCGTCTCGGTCTTGAACGCGGTCGCGACCGCCCAGAGGAACGGCAGCAGCCAGCCGATGGCCAGGAGCAGCAGGACGACGAAGGCGGCGATGCGGAGGGGGCCGAAGGGCTTCTGGCCCGGCAGGTGCGAGCGACGCGGACCGCGGGCCTTCGTCGTGGTGACGGCCGCGGTGGCGGTGACGGCCTGGGTGCGGGTGGCGGTGGGTGCGGTGGACATCACAGCTGCTCCTTCCGGCGGCGCATGATGACGGCCTGCGCGACCCCGATGATGACGATGAGAGCGAAGAACACGTAGGAGATCGCGGCGGAGTAGCCGAATCGGTAGCTGACGAAGCCCGCCTCGTAGATGTACTGCACGATCGAGCGGGTGGTGTCGCTCGCGACCCCGCCGAGCATCTGGTACGCCTGGTCGAACAGCTTGAGGGACGCGAGGATCTGCAGGATCAGGATGAGCACGGTCGCGGGCCCCAGCTGCGGAAGAGTGATCGACCAGAACTGCCGCCATGCGCCGGCTCCGTCGAGGGAGGCCGCTTCGTACTGCTGGGGCGGGATGTTCTGCATCGCCGCCAGGTACAGCAGGAAGTTGAATCCGACCGTCCACCACACGGTGGCGATCACGATCGAGAGCATGTTGGTGTCGGGGTTCTGCAGCCAGGCGATCGGCTCGAGTCCGAAGAACTCCAGGATGTTGTTGGCCGCACCGACCTGCGGGTTGAAGATCCAGACCCAGATCTGCGAGATCACGGTCGAGGCGAGCAGGAACGGCATGAAGAACGACAGCCGCCAGAGCCACTGGCCGGGGATGCCGCGGTCGACGAGCGCCGCCATGAGCAGTGCGATCACGACGAGCGGCACGGTCGAGATGAGCGTGAACCACACCGTGTTGCCCATCGACTGCCACATCTTCGGGTCGGTGAGCGCCTCGGCGTAGTTCGCGAAGCCCACGAAGGCCCCGCCGGCACCGGTGAGCGACTGGTCGGTGACGCTGAGGATGATGCCGTGGATGATCGGCCAGACGAGGAACAGCACGAACGCGACGAGGAACGGCGCGAGGAATGCCCAGCTGATCAGCTGCTCGCGATTGCGGGATCCGGCGCGGCGGCCACGAGGGGTCGTGCGCGAGCCCGTGACGATGGTGCGCGTGGAATCGGTTGCGGTGCTCATGATGCGAACGTCCCCTCGGGGTCGGCCGGGTTCGGCTGTCGGAGGAGCGTGTTGACGCGGGCCTCGAAGCGGTCGATCGCGGCGGCGGGGTCGTCGCCGGACAGCAGGACGCTCTGCACCGCGGCGCCGAACTCGGCCTGGAAGTTCGAGCCGGAACCGGTGAACCAGGCCGTCGGGTCGTAGACCACGTGCTGGGCGGCCTCGGCGTAATGGGCCTGGGGGATGAGGTCTTCGTACTCCGGGGATTCGGTGACCGGGAGGAAGGCGGGGATGTGCCCGGCCTCGGCCCAGCCGAAGGAGCCCTTGAGGATGTCGGCGACGAACTGGTACGTCAGGTCGCGCTTGCGCGGATCCGCGTTCGTCTGGTGCGGAAGGACGAACGAATGCGAGTCGGCGTAGACGGCCGGGGTGCCGTAGAGCGTGGGGATCATCGTCGCGTCGAACGGCAGCTCCGCGTTCTGCATCGTGCGCAGCTCCCAGACGCCGGTGAACAGCATCCCGCTCTTGCCGGTGGCGAACTCGGCGATCGCGCTGCCGTAGTCTGCCTGCGCGAGCGCGATCTCGCCGTCGAGCAGCGTGCGCATCAGCGTGAGCGACTCGACCGCGGCATCCTTGTCGATCACCGCCGTGCCGCCGGCCGGAAGCTCCATCGGGGTGCCGTGCTGCGAGTAGAACGTGTAGAAGAGGCGCCACATCTGGGCGCCGTCGCCGAGGTAGCCGTACGAGAGGGCGTGGCCCTCGGCCTGGCCGCCGATGGTGCGCAGCTGGTCGAGGAACTCGTCGGGTGACGACGTCGTCTGCAGGCGGCCGTCGGTGTCGAGCACGCCCGCGGCGTCGCAGATGTCGGTGTTGAACATCGCGACGAACGGATGCGCGTCGAGGGCGACGCTGTACATGTTCTCGCCGACGAAGCCCTTCTCCCAGATGGGCTTCGGGAACGTCGAGCTGTCGACGCCGAGCTCGGCGAGCTTGTCGAGATCCCACGTGTCGAGGAGCCCGCCGGGGGCCCAGCCGACCGTCCGGGTCGCGTGCATGATCGCGACGTCGGGGGCGCGGCCGCCGGCGCCGGCCATGGCGAGCTTCGTGTAGTACGGGGTTCCCCAGGCGAGGACGGTGGGGCGGATGCGGTACGCGCTCTGCGCCGCGTTGGCGGTGTCGAGCAGCTGCGACATGGTGACTCCGTCACCGCCCGAGAGCAGGTGCCAGAACTGCAGGGTGGTGGTGTTCGCGCCGGGCACGGTGCCGGGGGCGCAGCCGGCGAGCAGTGCGGCGGCGGCCGAGACGGAGGCGGCGGTGAGGAACTGTCGCCTGGACATATCGAGCGGGGGCGTCATCGTCACTCCTTCGTGACAGCGGGCGGGGTGGGATCATCATTACATCGATGTAATCAATTGAGCAAGAGGGAGTTCGTGCCGGAGCCTATGCAGGTGCGTGTGCGGCGTCAGGGGTGGTAGCCGCGAGGGGTGCCCCGCGTGCTGTCGCGCTCGAGCAGGTGGTGCGAGAGCGTGAGGCCGCGGGGCGGCGCCGTGCGGTCGTCCATCCGCGACTCGAGCAGCGCGAGCGCAGCGTCGGCGAAGGCGCGGCGATCGAACGCGACCGTGGTGAGCGACGGCGACGTGTACCGCGAGAACTCGACGTCGTCGAAGCCGGTCACGATCACGTCGTCGGGAACCCGGATGCCGTGGTCGTGCAGGGTGTGCAGCGCGCCGAGCGCGAGCGAGTCGGTGAGGGCCACGATCGCATCGAAGGCGACGCCGCGGCGCAGCAGCGTGTCCACGCCGACGGCACCGCCGGTCATCGACCAGGGCATCGGATTGATCTCGAGAGCCGGATCGCGGGGGATGCCTGCATCGCGCAGCGCATCGTGCACGCCCTCGAGGCGTGATCGACTCGTCGCGGTGGCGACCGACGGGTCGTCGTCCGCGCCTATCACCGCGACGCGGGTCGCTCCCTGCGCGAGCACGTGGCGCACCGCATCCGCGGCGGCACGGCGACTGTCGATGCGCACGTGGTCGGCCCGGTTCTGCTCGACCTCGCCGAGCACGACCAGCGGCGGCAGCCGGTCGGCGAACTTCAGCACGCTGTCCTCGAGGCGGATGGGATTCAGGATCAGCCCGTCGACGAGATGCGCCCGCGCGCGGGAGAGCAGCTCCTTCTCGCGTTCGGGCTCCGTCGCGGTCTCCTCGATCTGCACCGCGAGACCCCGCTCATGGGCCGCCTCGACGAGCCGGTGCATGAGCTCGGCGGAGAACGCCGTGGCCAGATCGGGCAGTGCCACCGCGATGATGCCCGAGCGGCCCTTGCGCAGACCGCGGGCGCTGAGATTCGGCACGAAGTCCAGCTGCGACATCGCCGCCTCGACCTTGACCCGCGTCTCCTCGCGCACCGCGACCGTGCCGGTGACCACGTTCGAGACCGTCTTCGTCGACACTCCCGCAAGCGCCGCGACGTCCTTCATGGTCGCGCGTGGCGGCGGCATCGCTGTCATGCGGTCAGCCTATCCGCCCGCTTCGATTCATCGATGTAAGCGATCCGGTGCTGGCTATCATGGCGCCATGACGACCGAACGCAACTGGGCAGGCAACCTCACCTACCGCGCCACGCGCGTCGAGCATCCGGAATCGGTCGACGAGCTCCGGTCGCTGCTCACGGCGGGCGGTCCGGTGCGGATGCTGGGGTCGCGGCACTGCTTCAACGACATCGCCGACACCGACGGCGTGCTCATCGCGCTCGACGGACTGCCCGCGCTGTTCGAGGTGAATGCCGATCGCGACGCCGTGCGGGTCTCGGGCGGACTGCGGTACGGCGACATCGCGCCGAGGCTCGAGGCGGAGGGTCTCGCCCTCGCCAACCTCGCGTCGCTGCCGCACATCTCGGTCGCCGGAGCCGTCGCCACGGGCACCCACGGCTCGGGAGACGCCCTCGGGTCGCTCGCGACCGCCGTGCGAGCGCTGACGATCATCACTCCGACGGGCGAGGTGCGCGAGCTGCGGCGCGGCGACGACGACTTCGACGGCGCGGTCGTGAGTCTGGGCGCGCTCGGCGCGGTGGTCGAGGTGACGCTCGACGTCGAGCCGACGTACGAGGTCGCGCAGCACGTGTTCGAGCATCCGTCGTGGGATGCGATCCTCGCGGACTTCGACGACGTGACCGGCATCGGCACGAGCGTCAGCATCTTCTCGAGGTGGGAGCGCACCGACCTCGCCGATCAGATCTGGGTGAAGCAGCGTCAGCCCGAGGCGCGCGAGAACACCCGCGCCGACCTGTTCTCGAGGCTCGACGGCGAGGCGGCGACCGCGAAGCGGCATCCCATCCTCGGCGCCGACCCCGAGGCCTGCACCGACCAGCTCGGGGTTCCGGGGCCGTGGTCCGAGCGCCTCGCGCACTTCAAGCTCGAGTTCACGCCCTCGGCCGGCGCCGAGATCCAGAGCGAGTACCTGGTGCCCCGGGCGGATGCGGTCGCCGCGATCCAGGCGGTGCGCACGCTCGCCGGCCAGCTCGCCCCGCTGCTGTTCGTCAACGAGATCCGCACGGTGGCGGCCGACCACCTCTGGTTGAGCCCGGCGTACGGGACAGATGCCGTCGGCATCCACTTCACCTGGAAGCCCGACGAGGCGGCCGTGCGCGCGTTCCTGCCCACGCTCGAGGCGGCCCTGCCGCAGACCGCCCGCCCGCACTGGGGCAAGGTCTTCACGCTCGACGGCGCCGAGGTGCGCTCGCGGTACGAGCGGTGGGACGACTTCGCCGCCCTCGCGCGCCGGTACGACCCCGAGCGCCGACTGGTGAACCCGTACTCGGAACGGCTCGGACTGTGAGCGTCGACGGCCCGAGAAGGGGTGGACGCTCTGCGGCCGCAGGGCGAGACTGAGGGAAGCGGCCCGGGCACGGGGCTCGGCGCGGAAGGTGAGGGACGGACATGACCTACAGAGTCGGGTATTTCGTCGGCAGCCTGTCGTCGACATCCATCAATCGGATCCTGGCCACCGCGCTGGTCCGACTGGCGCCGGAGGAGCTCGATTTCTTCGAGATCCCTATCCGGGAGCTCCCCTTGTACAGCCAGGATTACGACGACGCCTACCCGCCGGAGGCGGTGGCGCTCAAAGAGGCGATCGCATCGGCCGACGCCGTGCTCTTCGTGACGCCCGAGTACAACCGCTCGATCCCCGGCGGGCTCAAGAACGCCATCGACTGGGCATCCCGCCCGTGGGGGCAGAACTCGTTCGACCACATCCCGGCAGCCGTCATCGGTGCATCCATCGGGCAGATCGGCACGGCCGTCGCACAGCAGAGTCTTCGTGGTGTGCTGAGCTTCTGCAACGCCCGACAGATGACGGCGCCCGAGGCGTACATCCACTTCACGCCCGAGACGTTCGCGGCCGACGGCACGGTGTCGGATGCCGGTACCGAGGCCTTCCTGCGCGGCTACATGTCGGACTTCCTGGACCACATCGAGCGCGTGCTGACGGTGCTCCCGCGAGACACCGACGGCTGACGGCGCCCCGCGCGGGGGGTCGAATGGCTCAGTATCGGAATACTGCATGAGGCGGCTAAAGCGCCTCATATGAGGACGTAGAGTGGCGTGCACGTGACTTCCGGGGGGAACCGTGCGCGACCATATCTACGTCGATCACGCGAGCATGCAGGGCATGTCCGCGACGCTGGGCGGGCTCGCCGTGGGCAGCCCGATCGCCGATTTCGACATGTCGCCCATGCGGAGCGATCTCGTGACGTCCGCAGCTCGGGTGTTCTCCGACGGCTGGGAGGATGCGGTGACCTGGTTCGAACACGCCGCGCAGGGTCTCTCGATCGGTGTCGACGACACGGCCAAGGACTTCCTCTCGGCCGAACAGGCGCATGTCGTGGCGCTGGCAGGCTTCGTCGATGCGCTGGACGAGTGATGCCCGCGAACTGGACGAAGCTCGATCCCGGCGCCGGCGATCTCGCCGCATGCGAGTCGGTCGCTCAGTGGGCACGCCGACAGCTCGGCGATCTCGCGGATGCGCACGCGGCGGTGACGACTATCCTCCGCGACCTCGATGAGACGTGGACCGGCGAGAGCGCCGACGCTTTTCGCGAGCGAGCGGCCGCATTCCGCCGAGACCTCGAGGACTCGTCTGACGCGATGGATGCCGCCCGCCGAGCAGTCATCGAGTACGGCGACGTCGTCGCCGAGATCGCCCGGCAGGCGGAGCCGGTGAAGGAGGATCTGGCTGCGGCGGAGCTGATCCTCGAGAAGGTGCACAGCGGCGTCCTCTTCGACAACGACGCGCAGGGGCTGGAGCACCGCCTGCAAGCGGAGCAGCAGGCGATGAAGGATTCGAAGGCGGCGACCGCTGCCCTCGCTGAGCTTGCGCAGCAGCGCAAGACAGCCGATGAGGGGCTCGCCGGGACCTTGGCCCGCGTCGCGTCTGCGGCGTGGGAGGGGCTTCACTGCGTCCCCGGTCCGCCCGCTGGCGCTCATCGAGTCAGTGCCAACCTTCAGGTGATGGACCTCCTGACGAAGTTCAGCGTAGGGCAGGAGCGGGGAGTGGTTCTGGGAGAGGATGCCCCTTTCGTATCGATGTTGAAGCGCAGCGCGCATATCGAGAGCGTGCGGGAGCAAGTGAGGGATGACCTTCTCGCCGGGAACTTGACGCCGGGAGACCCCGAACGCTACGACCGGGTCATCAGCAATAACCTGGGAGTGCTCGTCAACGACGGCGTGAACGTCGTTGCCAGCACCATGGCCGGCATGGCCCCGGAGCCCTTGCTGATGGATCGCAATCTGCCGGAGTCGTTCCTGGGCTCGTATCGGGTCCAGGTGTCTGTATCCGAGCCGCTCACGGAGGGAGGAGACGAGGTCACATACGTGATCGACAACGACACCACCATCGACTCAGCGACGCGCATTCCCGGTAGCGGTGGTGGCCACCTGCCGATCGTCTACCCGTTGATGAGTGCGGCCGAAGCTGACAGCGGCAGTTGGGCGGCTCAACACCAGACGGTCGTATGGACGGAGACGATATTCCCATGACCAGCCGCAGGGTTCGCCTTCCACTGATGATGCTCTGCCTTCCGCTGGTCGGGGGCGCTGTTCTGGGGTGCACGCCGCAGATCGGATCCCCCGTGGGGGTATGGGACGCAACCGGCGACGATGAAGGAACTCTCGTGTTCCGTGAAGACGGAACCTTCGAGGCGACGGGCGTCTCCTTCGATTTGATCAGCGATGTGGATACCTCGAAGGGATTCACAGCGCGCGGGACGTGGCGTCTGGTGGACGAGGGCGCGGAAGTGAAGTTCTCGTTCCTCGAAGCCTGGCGGGGCGACTTCCCGGTGCAACCGACCAGCTATTCGAAGCCCTTCACATCCGGAACCCTGCACTTCTTCGATCCCGAGGAGACGATGGGCATCGAGTTCCGGCTGGAGTGACGAGGCGGCCGGCGGGTATCAGACGTGGTCGCGCCAGGAATGCTGCGGGTCGAAGCCCAGGATGCGCCGCGCCTTGTGAATCGACAGCAGGGTCTCGTTGGGGCCGAACTCGCGGGCGAGCGGGACATCGGGAAAGACCTCGGCGAGCAGCTCGGCGTTCGGCCGCGACATCACCGTGTCCGCCGCGGCGATGATGAAGTTGTCGAATCCGGGGTTCGCGACCTCGAGGGCGCGCTGCACGGCCTGGGCGCCGTCGCGGGCGTCGATGTACCCCCACAGGTTCCACTTGCGGGCGAGAGCGTCGGCGTCGAAGGACGGGAACTCGGCGTAATCCTCCGGGTTCATCACGTTCGAGAACCGCAGGGCCGTGATCGACAGGTCGGGGTGCCAGCGCACGAGCTCCGTCGCCAGCTGCTCTTCGAGGGTCTTCACGAGTGAGTACACCGACTCGGGCCTGGCGGGATACTCCTCGTCGACCGGCACGTACGGCGGAGCCACGTCGAACGGCAGGCCCAGCACGGTCTCGCTCGACGCGTAGACGATACGGCGGATGCCGAGGCGCACCGCCGCCCAGAACACGTTGAACGTCGCGGGCATGTTGTTGTGGAAAGTCGCGACGTCGCTGCGGATGCCGGGCGCGGGAATCGCGCCGAGATGCACGACCGCGTCGATGCCGTCGTGTCGATCGCCGACCGCAGTGAAAGCATCCACCACCTGGCCGTAATCCGTGAGGTCGACCTGAACGAAGTCAGGGCCGCGAACCCCTGCGACGTCCATGCCGATGACGTCATAACCCTGGGCGCGGAGCTCCCGCGCGACGACGGTGCCGAGCTTGCCCGATGATCCGGTGAGTGCGATGCGCATGTCACCAGAGTGGCACGCTGACGGGCGGGGCGGGCCGCTCGGCATACACTCGTCGGCGTGAGCGACACGAACAGCGACCAGCGCAGGGCCATCGGAGTCCGCGACGTCGCGGCCCGTGCCGGTGTGTCGCGCCAGACCGTGTCGAGGGTGCTCAACGAGCATCCGGAAGTCGCGGTCGAGACCCGGGAACGCGTGCTCGCCGCCATGGCCGAGCTCGGCTACCGCATGAACAACGCCGCCCGATCGCTGGGTACGCGTCGCTCCCGCACACTCGGGGTGCTCGCGTCCGACGCCCTGCAGTACGGGCCGTCGCGGAGCCTCGCGGCTCTCGAGGCGTCGGCGCGCGATGCCGGGTACTGGGTCAGCGCCGCGTTCGCCGATGCGGGAGACGCGGACGCCGTCATCGCCGCCGTCGATCACCTCGTCGTCCAGGGCGTGGAGGGCATCGTCGTGCTCGCGCCCCATGCCCGCACGCTCGAAGCGCTCGACGCCCTGCGCATCGGCGTGCCGGTCGTCACGCTGCACGCCGCCGACCGTGGGGCACGTGGCCTGTCCGTCGACCAGGCCGCCGGGGCGCGGCTCGCCGTCGCGGCGCTCGCCGACGCCGGGCACACGCGCATCGCGCACCTCGCCGGACCCGCCGACTGGCTCGAGGCCGAGTCCCGGGCCGAGGGGTTCGCTGCAGAGCTCGCCGCGCGCGGGTTGACGGCCGGACCCGTGATCGAGGGCGATTGGGCGGCCGGATCGGGATATGCGGCGGCGGCTGCGGTGCGGGAGTCGGGCGTCACGGCCGTGTTCGCCGCCAACGACCAGATGGCACTCGGACTCCTCGGCGGACTGCACGAAGCCGGGCTCGCGGTGCCGGGTGACATCAGCGTCGTCGGGTTCGACGACGTCCCGGATTCCGCCTACTACTGGCCGCGGTTGACGACCGTGCGGCAGGACTTCGACGAGTTGGCGCGCCGCGCCGTGGCGGCGGCCCTTGCGGACGGCGCCGTGGCCCCGGCATCCGACCTCGCCCCCGTGGCGCCCGTGCTGGTGCGCCGCGACTCCGTCGGCCCGCCCCGCTGAATCGGCAGGTGTCGGGCTGGGCGGCAGACCCTGGGCCGAGGCGGCGTGCACGATTCAGCACAGATGCTGCCGGCCCTCGGCCGAACCCGCGTGATTCCGTGACGTGCGCGGGTGGCCGTCGCCGTTCTTGCTGAGTTGTGCACGACTGGCCGCCGCGCCCAGGCGCCTTGACCCGCGGCACGACCCCGTGACACACTGCTGTGACCGGTCACAGTGGCCGCGAACAACCCGAGGTACCGTGAGCAACGAAGCCCCCGTCTTCTCTGCAGAGGTCGATGTAGCCATCCGGACCGTCCGCGAGGACGTCAGCCGGTTGCACAGCGAACTCGTCCGCAACGGCTTGGTCGTCTGGACCGGCGGCAACGTCTCGGGCCGCGTGCCGGGCGCCGACCTGTTCGTCATCAAGCCGTCGGGCGTGAGCTACGACGATCTCACTCCCGAGAACATGATCCTCTGCGACCTCGACGGCGCCGCCATCCCCGGCACGGCCGGCAGCGAGCGCTCGCCCTCCAGCGACACCGCCGCGCACGCCTACGTCTATCGGCACATGCCCGAGGTCGGCGGCGTCGTGCACACGCACTCGACGTACGCCGTCGCCTGGGCAGCGCGCGGCGAGGAGATCCCGTGCGTCATCACTGCGATGGCCGATGAGTTCGGCGGCCCGATCCCGGTGGGCCCTTTCGCGATCATCGGCGACGACTCGATCGGCCGCGGCATCGTCGAGACCCTCTCCGGACACCGCAGCCGCGCCGTGCTCATGCAGAACCACGGGCCGTTCACGATCGGCGTGGACGCGAAGGATGCCGTGAAGGCGGCCGTCATGGTCGAGGACGTCGCTCGCACGGTGCACCTCGCCCGCGAGGCCGGACCCGTGATCCCCCTCCCGCAGACTGCGATCGACCGGCTCTTCGACCGCTACCAGAACGTCTACGGACAGAATTCGGATGCTCGGCGATGACCCTTCGACAGGCTCAGGGACCCAGGCCGGCTCAGGGGGCGGAGGAGGACATCCGCGCAGGCCGCACCAGCCTCGGCATCGAGTTCGGGTCGACCCGCATCAAGGCCTGCCTGATCGGGCCGAACGCCACCGACGTCCTCGCGACAGGATCCTTCGCCTGGGAGAACCGACTCGAAGACGGCCTCTGGACGTACGGTCTCGACGAGGTCTGGCAGGGCCTGCAGGCGGCCTACGCCGACCTCGTCGGCGACGCCGAGAAGCGCCACGGCGCCCGTCCTGAGACGTTCGGGGCGATCGGCGTCTCGGCGATGATGCACGGCTACCTCGCGTTCGACGCGCAGGGGGAGCTGCTCGTGCCGTTCCGCACCTGGCGCAACACGAACACGGGAGCCGCGGCGGCGGAGCTCTCCGACCTGCTCGGCGTGAACATCCCGCTCCGCTGGTCGATCGCGCACCTGCACCAGGCGGTGCTCGACGGTGAGGGGCACGTGCCCGACCTCCACCACGTGACGACCCTCGCCGGCCACGTGCACGAGAAGCTCACCGGTGAGCGCGTGCTGGGCGTCGGCGATGCGTCGGGCATGTTCCCGATCGACTCGACGACCGGCGACTACGACGAGCGGATGCTGGCGGCATACGACTCCGTGGCGGTCGACCGCCTCCCCGCATCCGTGCGACGTCTGCTCCCCGCCGTCCTCCCCGCCGGAGCCCCCGCCGGCGCGCTGACGGCCGACGGTGCGGCGCTCCTCGATCCGACGGGAGCGCTGCGCCCCGGCATCCCCTTCTGCCCTCCCGAGGGCGACGCCGGCACGGGGATGGTGGCGACGAACTCGGTCTCGCCGCGCACCGGCAACGTGAGCGCCGGCACGAGCATCTTCGCCATGGTGGTGCTCGAACGTCCGCTCGCCGTACCGCACGACGAGCTCGACCTGGTGACGACGCCTGCCGGCGATGCCGTCGCCATGGTCCACTGCAACAACGGCGCCAGCGAGCTCGCCGCGTGGGCGGGACTCTTCAGCCGGTTCTCGGCCGCAGCGGGACAGCCGCTCGACGAGGACGCCGTGTTCGACACCCTCTTCCGTGAGGCGCTCGGCGGCGAGGCGGATGCCGGGGGCCTGCTGGCCTACAACCACCTCGCCGGCGAACCGATCGCGGGCCTCACGGAGGGGCGCCCGCTGTTCGTGCGCACGCCCGACAGTGCCTTCACACTCGCGAACTTCGCCCGCGCCCAGCTCTACGGCGTGTTCGGCACGTTGGCGCTGGGGATGCAGGTGCTGGCCGCCGAGGGCGTGCAGCTCGACCGGATGTTCGCGCACGGAGGCATGTTCCGCACCGCCGGAGTCGCGCAGCGGTTCCTGGCCGGAGCGCTCGACGCCCCCGTCGCGGTCGGCGAGCTGGCGTCCGAGGGCGGAGCGTGGGGCATCGCGGTGCTCGCGTCGTACCTCCCGCATGCCGACGACAGCTCGCTGAGCGAGTATCTCGAGCGCGACGTCTTCGCCGCGGCATCCCTCTCGGTCTCCGACCCCGACCCCGCCGACGTCGAGGGATTCGCCACCTACCTCGACCGCTACCGCTCCGGCCTCACCATCGAAGCCGCCGCGACCACCGCACTCTGACGCATCCGACACGCTCAGCGCCCCCCCTGAAAGGCCCGATATGCCGAAGCTCTCCACCTCTCTCGACGGCTACGAGGTCTGGTTCCTCACCGGCAGCCAGCACCTCTACGGACCCGAGACCCTCGCGCAGGTCGCCGAACAGTCGCAGGAGATCGCCCGCATCCTCGACGAGGCCGGCGAGGTGCCGGTGCGGATCGTCTGGAAGCCGGTGCTGACGGATGCCGCGGCGATCAAGCGCACGGCGCTCGAGGCGAACGCCGACGACCGCGTGATCGGCCTCATCGCGTGGATGCACACGTTCAGCCCCGCGAAGATGTGGATCGCCGGTCTCGACGCCCTGCAGAAGCCGCTCGCCCATCTGCACACGCAGGCGAACGTCGAACTGCCCTGGGCCGACATCGACTTCGACTTCATGAACCTCAACCAGGCGGCGCACGGCGACCGGGAGTTCGGCTACATCCAGACGCGCCTCGGCGTCCCGCGCAAGACCGTCGTCGGTCACGCGAGCGATCCTCGGGTGCGCCGGGAGATCGCGACCTGGCAGCGGGCGGCCGCAGGCCTCGCCGCCGCCCGCTCGCTCACGCTCGCCCGCTTCGGCGACAACATGCGCTTCGTCGCGGTGACCGAGGGTGACAAGACCGAGGCCGAGCTGCGCTTCGGCGTGCAGGTCAACACGTGGGGCGTGAACGACCTGGCGGATGCCGTCGCCGCGGCATCCGATTCCGATGTCGACGCCCTCGTGGCCGAGTACGAGGAGCTGTACGAGGTCGTGCCCGAGCTGCGTCGCGGTGGTGAGCGCCACCAGTCGTTGCGTGACGGGGCCGCGATCGAGGTCGGTCTTCGCTCGTTCCTCGAGGAGGGCGGCTTCGGCGCCTTCACGACCTCGTTCGAGGACCTCGGCGCGCTGACGCAGCTGCCGGGCCTCGCGGTGCAGCGTCTGATGGCCGAGGGCTACGGCTTCGGCGCCGAGGGTGACTGGAAGACCGCCATTCTGGTGCGCGTGGCCAACGTGATGGGCGCGGGTCTCCCCGGAGGCGCGAGCCTCATGGAGGACTACACCTACGACATGACCCCCGGTGACGAGCTGATCCTGGGTGCGCACATGCTCGAGGTCTCGCCCTCGCTCACGACCGCGAAGCCGACGCTCGAGATCCATCCGCTCGGCATCGGCGGCAAGGACGATCCGGTGCGCCTGGTGTTCACGGCGGACCCCGGGCCCGCGATCGTCGTGGCGCTCAGCGACATGCGCGACCGATTCCGCCTCACCGCCAACGTCGTCGAGAACGTGCCGCCGCGGCAGTCGCTGCCGAAGCTGCCGGTGGGGCGCGCGGTGTGGAAGCCCGCCCCCGACTTCACCACGTCGGCCGCGGCCTGGCTGACCGCGGGTGCCGCTCACCACACCGTGATGTCGACGGCGGTGGGTCTCGAGACCTTCCGCGACTTCGCCGAGATGGCAGAGGTCGAGCTGCTCGTGATCGACGAGTCGACCACGCTGCCCGAGTTCCAGAAGCAGGTCCGCTGGAACCAGGCCTACTACCGTCTCGCGCAGGGTCTCTGATGTCGGGGATCGATCGGCCGCGATCGGGTCGTCAGCTGTCTCTGGCCGCGCACGGGTACGAGGCGGTGATCGCGAGCGTCGGTGCGTCGCTGCGCTCACTGACATACGAGGGACGAGACCTCGTCGTGCCGTTCGACGCCGACGAGGTGCGTCCCGCGTATCGCGGCGCCACGCTCGCGCCGTGGCCGAACCGCATCGTCGACGGGCGCTACACGTTCGGAGGCATCGAGCACCGGCTCGCGCTCACCGAGCCCGCTCGCGGTCAGGCCCTGCACGGGCTGCTCGCCTGGGCGGAGTTCGAGGATCGCCTGGTGCTCGATGACCGGGTCGTCGTCGCAGCCGTCATCGAGCCGCAGTCGGGCTATCCGTTCCGCGTGGAGGTCGAGGTCGAATACCGCCTCGACGCCGACGGACTGCACCAGACCGTCACCGCGCACAACCTCGGGGCGGATGCCGCGCCCTGGGGCACCGGACCGCATCCGTACCTCGTGGCCGGCTCCGACGGCCGGGTCGACGAGTGGACGCTCACGCTGCCGGCATCCGAGGTGCTGACGGTGACGCCCGACCGCCTCAGCCCGGTGGCGGTCGAGGCCGTCGACGAGCATCCGGAGTGGGACTTCCGCGCGCCGCGCCGCATCGCCGACGTCTTCATCGACCACGCCTTCACGGCGCTCGCGCGCGACAGCGGCGTCGCCGAGGTGCGGCTCGTATCGGATGCCGGTACCGGCGTCGCGATCAGCTTCGACGAGCGCTGCCCGTGGGTGCAGGTGCACACGGCCGACACCCCCGGGATCGCCGCGAGCCATCGCATCGGGCTGGCGGTCGAGCCGATGACGTGTCCGCCCGACGCGTTCAGCTCCGGCGTGGATCTCGTGGTCCTCGAGCCCGGTGCCACGCACGCGGCCTCGTGGCGGATCGCCGCGATCTGAGCCGGGCCGGGCCGATTCCGCATCGGAGTTCCGTGCGGGGTCGATTTCGGGGCTGAATCGTGTGATTCCGGTGCGTTATTGACCCCACCCGGGGGGACTTCGTAGTGGAGTTCCATGCGGGGCCGATTTCGCATCCGGCCTCCATGCGGGGCCAATTCCGCATCCGAAACGTGTGATTCTGGTGCGTTATTGACCCCGCGCGGGGGGAGAGCGGTGCGAGAGCGGGCGGATGCCGTCCGGTGAGTGGTAGGTCGAGCGTCCGGCCTCCATGCGGGGCCGATTCCGCATCCGGCCTCGATGCGGGGCCAGTTCCGCATCGGAAACGTGTGATTCCGGTGCGTTATCGACCCCGCCCGGGTGGTGAGCGGTGCGAGAGCGGGCGGATGCCGTCCGGTGAGTGGTGGATTGAGTATCCATTCGCCGGTGCGGGTCGATTCCGCATCCAGCCTCCATGCGGGGCCGATTTCGCAGCCGAAACGTGTGATTCCGGTGCGTTATTGACCCCGCCCGGGTGGTGAGCGGTGCCAGAGCGGGGGATGCCGTTTCGTGAGTGGTAGGTCGAGCGTCCGGCCTCCATGCGGGGTCGATTCCGCATCCGGCCTCCATGCGGGGCCGATTTCGCATCCGAAACGTGTGATTCCGGTGCGTTATCGACCCCGCACGAAGCGGGGGATGCGAAGCGGGGGATGCGAAGCGGGGGATGCGAAGCGGGGGATGCGAAGCGGGGGATGCGAAGCGGGAAGGATGCGAAGCGGGAAGGATGCGCACACGGATGCGCGCGCACCGGCGCGTCAGGCGAGCGCCGCGATGAGCGCGCGAGCGGCGGATGCCGACGACTGCGGGTTCTGGCCGGTGATGAGCAGTCCGTCGAAGAGGGTGTGATCGCTCCACGGGTCGCTCACGACGACCTCGGCTCCGAGCGACCGCAGCGACGTCTCGAGCAGGAACGGCGCGCGGTCGGCGAGGCCGCCGATGCGCTCCTCCTCGTCGGAGAACCCCGTGATGCGGCGACCGGCGATCACGGACTCACCGTCGGCGGTGCGGGCGGGCAGAAGTGCGGCGAGCCCGTGGCAGACGGCGGCCAGCGGACGACCTGCCGCGACCGTCGCGACGATCACCGCGGCGGAGTCGCTGTCGACCGCGAGATCCTGCATCGGGCCGTGGCCGCCGGGGTAGTAGACGGCGGCGTAGTCGGCGGGATCGATGTCGGCGAGCACCAAGGGCGCAGCGAGCCCAGCGATCGCGGCGAGCGACTCGGCGTCGCCCTCGGCGAGGCTGGCGGCGTCGGCGACGGGCGCAACTCCACCCGGGGTGGCGAAGGCGACGTCGTGGCCGGCGGCGGTGAGCAGGCGGTACGGCGCGAGGAGCTCTTCGGCCCAGTAGCCGGTGGGGTGCTCGGTGCCGTCGGAGAGGGTCCAGCTGCGGGCGGCGGTGACGACGAAGAGGACGGTGGACATGGATGCTCCCAAAGGTCGGTCGGCGGATGCCGGGCGGATGCGATGCTGGAGTCAACGGGCGTCGTCGCGGCATGATTCCGATAGCCTGCCGATATGAGTGATCGGAATTCCGATGGGCTGCAGGATGTCGGGCTGTGGCGGACGTTCCTCGCCGCCCACCGCTCGGGATCCGTGTCGGCTGCGGCGCGCACGCTCGGCCTCGCGCAGTCGTCGGTCACCGCGCAGCTGCAAGCTCTCGAGCGGCGCGTCGGCGAGCCGCTGTTCGAACGCCACGCCCGCGGCATCCGCCCGACCGCTCATGCCGACGAGCTGGCGTCCCGTCTGGCAGCGCCGCTCGATGCGCTCGCCGAGGCGATGGGCTCGCCTCGTGCGGCCGAACACCCCGTCATCCGTCTGGGCGGAGCCGCGGAGTTCCTCGCCCACGTCGCCGTGCCGGCACTCGCTCCCGCCGTGGCCGAGGGGCTGCGGCTTACCGTGACTCCCGGGCTCGCCGACGACCTGCTCGACCGGCTCCGAGCGGGAAGCCTCGACCTCGTGATCTCGGCCGTGCGCCCGCGAGGTCGCACGCTCCCGGCGCAGGGCCTCGTCGACGAGGAGTTCGCGCTGGTCGCCGCCCCCTCGGTCGGCATCGCGCCGTCACCGCATCTGCGGCCGGATGCGCTCGCCTCGGCGCCCCTGCTGGCCTACGCTCGCGACGTGCCGATCCTCCGGAGATACTGGCGCCATGCGTTCGGCATCCGTCTCGAGCGCGACCCTTCGCTGACCGTGCCCGACCTCCGCGCGCTCGCCGCCGCCGCTGTCGCCGGTGCGGGCGTGACGGTGCTGCCGACCTATCTGATCGCCGAGGAACTCGACGACGGCCGGCTGGTGGATCTGCGGCCCAGCGACGATCCCCCGATCAACACCCTGTACCTCGTGCGCCGCCCGGGGCCGCTGACCGACGGAGTCGCCGCCGTCGAAGCGGCGCTGCGCGAGGCCGTCGTCGGCCTCTGACCGGCGGCACGGCGGGCCGCCGACCATGCGGGGTCGAAAAAGCATCCCTCTGCCGGTGCGGGGTCAATTCGGCACCCGAGATGGCCGATTCCGATGCGCGATTGGCCCCGCATGGCTTCAGCGCGCGGCGGGCGGGCGGCGCGAACGGCGCGGGCGGGCGCGGCGCGGGCGCCGCCGACGCACCAGGCGGCCGAACGTCAGCGATTGAGCCAGTTCCGCAGCGTGCGGGTGACCCAGGGCAGTACCCAGTACGTCATGATCGGCGTCAGCACGACGGTCGTGGCGAGCACCCGCAGCCAGATCGGGAGTTCGTTCCAGCCGGGCACGGGGCTCAGCGCATAGGTGAAGGCGAGGTTGAGCGGGAAGAACCCGAGCCAGATCGACACCGCCTGCTTCCACCGCGGGGGAGTGCTGACCATCGCGACGGTGGTCGTCGTGCCGTCGGCTCGAGGCAGGGTGATGGTGTCGGTGGTCGGCTCGTCGAACCAGCCCTCGATGCCGGTGCGGCGGTGCACGCGCTCACTGCGCACGAACTGGTCTCCGGTCGACTTCCACCATTCGCGCTCCCCGGACTGCTCCCACGCGATGAGCGACTTCTCGTCGGCGAACCGGTAGAGCATGTGCCAGATCTGCGAGTCCTCGCCGTCGCGCACCCATCCGGAACCGAGGAACCCCGGATACCGGTGGGCGAGGTTCACGCCGGTCTGCACCCATGCGGTGGCGGCGGCCACATGCTCGGGGTCGACCTCGCGGCGGATGGACACGGTGATGGGTTCGCTGGACATGGTGCGGTCCTCGGAGAGAGCGGTCGGCCCGGGTCGCGGGCGCCTCGACGGTGGGGGATGCGCCGGGGTGCGGGCGCACCAACGATTGTATTTCGGATGCGGGGCGCTGCCGCCCGAATCGACCGACCGGGCACGCCCGGGGTGACAATGGGACTCATGAGCACGCGCAGCGAAGCCGTCCTGATCGATGTCGTCCGCACCCCCGTCGGGCGCGGCAAGCCGGGCGGGGCCCTGTCAGGGGTGCACCCGGTGGACCTCGCTGCCGGCGTGTTGACGGCGATCCTCGATCGCAGCGGGCTCGAGTCGGCGCAGGTCGACGACGTGCTGCTGGGCTGCGTGAGCCAGGTGGGCGATCAGTCGTCGAACATCGCCCGGCAGGCGGTGCTCGCTGCGGGGTTCGCCGAGACGGTGCCGGCGACGACCATCGATCGGCAGTGCGGATCCAGTCAACAGGCCGTGCACTTCGCCGCTCAGGGAATCATGGCGGGTGCGTATGACGCGGTCATCGTCGGCGGGGTCGAGTCGATGAGCCGCGTGCCGCTAGGATCCTCGGCGGCCGGCGGCAGCCCGATGTCGCCCCGCCTGCGCGAGCGCTACCCCGAGGGTCTGGTCAATCAGGGGGTGTCCGCCGAGCTCATCGCCCAGCGCTGGCGCCTCGATCGCGACGACCTCGACGCCTACGCGGCCGAATCGCACCGGCGTGCCGCCGCCGCCTGGGACGACGGATTCTTCGATCGCACGGTCGTCGGGGTGGCCGAAGCGCCGGATGCCGTCGCCGACGAGACCGTACGGCGGGGCACTACGGCATCCGCCCTCTCGGGTCTGCAGCCGGCGTTCCGCACCGACGCCCTCGCCGCCCGATTCCCCGACCTCGACTGGCGCATCACTCCCGGCAACTCGTCGCCGCTCACCGACGGGGCCTCCGCGGCGCTGCTCATGAGCGCCGAGCGCGCCGAGCAGCTCGGGCTCACGCCGCGGGCGAGGTTCCATGCCTTCTCGGTCGTCGGCGACGACCCGCTCATGATGCTGACCGGACCCATCCCGGCGACCCGGCGCATTCTCGAGCGCGCCGGACTCTCGATCGACGACCTCGACGCCTACGAGGTCAACGAGGCCTTCGCCTCGGTGCCGCTCGCGTGGGCGGCAGAGCTCGGGGCGGATGCTGCGAAGCTGAACCCCCGCGGAGGTGCGATCGCCCTCGGCCACGCGCTCGGCTCGTCGGGCACCCGGCTGCTCGGCACGCTGGTCGACCACCTCGACGCGATCGGCGGACGCTTCGGCCTCCAGACCATGTGCGAGGGCGGCGGCATGGCGAACGCCACGCTCGTCGAGCGCCTCTAGCCCGCGGCATCCGCCCCGCGCGCGCCCCCGCCCACCCCGCGCCCCGCCGCGCACCCCGCGCCGCCGCACGCCTCGCAAGGCCCAATACGCTTCGTAAGGCCGAAATCCCGGGGTTCGGCCTTTTCAAGCGCACGATGCCTTCCGAAGCGCGCGCCACACCATGCGCCGCCGCACCCCGCGCCGCCGCACACCTCGCAAGGCCGAATGCGCTTCGCAGGGCCGAAATCCCGGGGTTCGGCCTTCTCAAGCGCACGATGCCTTCCGAAGCGCGCGCCACACCATGCGCCGCCGCATCCCGCGCCGCCGCACGCCGCGCACCTCGCAAGGCCGCACACCTCGCAAGGCCGAATGCGCTTCGCAAGGCCGAAATCCCGGGGTTCGGCCTTCCCAAGCGCACAGGGCCTTCCCAAAGCGCACGCGGCCTTCCCCAGCGCGCGCCACCCTATGCGCCCCGAACAGAGAAGACCCCCGCCGACCCGATTCGGCGGGGGTCTTGTGCGGTGTGTCACCGCACCGGGAGCAGACGCTCACCGTGTCGCGCGGGTGACGTGACTACCCGATCCGGTCTGAGTCTCTGTGTCCGCGCTCAAGCAGTTGTACCCGGCCGAGGTGTCCGAACGGTGAACGAGGCACGAACTCCTGATCGCGCCTCGCACGCGCGTCTGCAAGCGCTTACGACTTTCGGCCAAGAGATCGAGCCCACGCACCGACTTATCGCCACAGCACCACTGGAAGCGCTTGCAGCATTCGTCGCCCACCTGCTAGCTTCACTCGCACAGCATCCGGGCACGTCGTCGTGTCCGCAGCCACTCAGGGAGCATCACGTGTTCACACTGGCACCGTCGAAGAAGACTGCCTCGCGCTCGACCGCACTCCTCGCCGTCACCGCGCTCCTCGCCTCGGGATTCGCAGGCATCGGCATCGCCCCGGCATCCGCCGCCGACCGCACGGTCGCGCTCGTCGGCTCCCTGCAGTCCGAACTGGGGTGCGCGGCCGACTGGGCCCCCGACTGTGCGGAGACCGAGCTCGCCCCGACCGGTGCGGAGGGCGTCTACTCCGCCGAGTTCGAGGTGCCCGCCGGCGACTACGAGTACAAGGTGGCCCTGAACGACGCGTGGGACGAGGCCTACGGTCTGGACGGCGGCGGCGACAACATCCCGCTGACCATCGCAGGACCCGCGACCCTGCGCTTCACGTTCGACGACACCCGCAAGCGGGTGGGACTCGAGGTCACCGACCTCCGCGACGGATACACGTCCGACGACGACGCGCTGATCTCCGCACCCGTGCGCCAGGCCGGCGCGGGAGAGCAGTTCTACTTCGTGATGACGGATCGCTTCGCGAACGGCGACCCGGCCAACGACGCCGGCGGGCTCGAGGGCGACCGCATGGCCACCGGCTTCGACCCCACCGACAAGGGCTTCTACCAGGGCGGCGACCTCGCCGGCATCCGGCAGCAGCTCGACTACATCGAGGGTCTCGGCACCACAGCGATCTGGCTGACTCCGAGCTTCGCGAACAAGCCGGTGCAGGGCGAGGGGGCGAACGCCTCGGCCGGGTACCACGGCTACTGGATCACCGACTTCACGCGCATCGATCCGCACCTCGGCACGAACGCCGAACTCGAGGCCCTGATCGCCGATGCGCACGAGCGCGGCATCAAGGTGTACTTCGACATCATCACGAACCACACCGCCGACGTGATCGACTACGCCGAGGGCCAGTACTCCTACATCGACCAGGCGACGAGCCCGTACACGGATGCCGCGGGCACGGCGTTCGATCCGGCCGACCATGCGGGCACGGGGGAGTTCCCCGCGCTGGACCCGGCGACGAGCTTCCCCTACACCCCGGTCATCGCCGAGGCGGAGGTCGACGTGAAGGTCCCCGCCTGGCTGAACGACCCCACGCTGTACCACAACCGCGGCAACTCGACCTGGTCGGGGGAGTCGGTCACGTACGGCGACTTCGACGGTCTCGACGACCTCATGACCGAGCACCCCACGGTCGTCAACGGCTTCGTCGAGGTGTACGACCAGTGGATCGACCTCGGCATCGACGGCTTCCGCATCGACACCGTCAAGCACGTGAACTTCGAGTTCTGGGAGCAGTGGACCACCGACGTCCTCGACTACGCGCACGCTCAGGGCAACGACGACTTCTTCATGTTCGGCGAGGTCTACGACGCCGACCCGGTCAAGCTCGCGCCGTACGTCCGCGACACCGACATGAACTCGATCCTCGACTTCACCTTCCAGTCCTCGGCCGTCAGTTACGCGTCCGGCAACTCGGCGAAGGGTCTGCAGTCGCTGTTCGCCGGAGACGATCGGTACACGACACCCGACTCGTCGGCCACCGCACTGCCGACCTTCCTCGGCAACCACGACATGGGCCGGGTCGGATCGTTCCTGCAGTCGACGGATGCTCCGCTGCAGCGTGACGAGCTCGCGCACGAGCTCATGTTCCTGACCCGCGGTCAGCCGGTCGTGTACTACGGCGACGAGCAGGGATTCACGGGCGCCGGCGGTGACAAGAACGCGCGCCAGTCGCTGTTCGCCACGCAGGTCGCGGAGTACGCGGACCAGAACCTCATCACGGGAGAGCAGGCGGGCTCGGTCGATCGCTATGCGACGGATGCCCCGCTCTATGAGCACGTCGCGGCGCTCTCGGATCTGCGCTCGACGCATCCGGCTCTCGAGAGCGGAGCGCAGATCGAACGGCACGCCGCCGCCGGGGCCGGCGTCTACGCGTTCTCCCGCGTCGACGCCGACGAGAAGGTCGAGTACCTCGTCGCGGTGAACAACGCCGCGACGTCGCAGACGGTCGACCTGGCGACGCTCACGGCCGACGCATCGTACGAGGTGCTGTACGGCGATGCCACGCCGATCAGCACGGATGCCGGTGCTGCGGCATCCGTCACCGTCCCGGCGCTCTCCGCCGTCGTGTGGAAGGCCGATGCGACGGTGAGCGCACCGGCCGAGGCGGCGGCGCTCACGGTCGCGGCGCCGGCCGCCGGCGCCGGCGTCACCGGGCAGTCCGCGGTGCAGGCGGACATCGCCGATCAGTGGGCGCAGACGAGCTTCGCCTACCGCGTCGTGGGCTCCGACGAATGGCAGCCGCTCGGCACCGCCGAGGACACCGACCCACGCGTCTTCCACGACATCCGCGACCTCGCGAACGGCACGCTCCTCGAGTACCGCGCGGTGACGACGGATGCCGCGGGCCACCACGCCGCCGCGTCGACCTACGCCTCAGTGGGCAACGCCGTGACGCTCGAGGTGCCCGAGGAGCCGGAGTCGCCGATCGACATGGTGACGGTTCCGGGCAGCCTCAACTCCGAGATGGGGTGCGCCGGTGACTGGGATCCCGCCTGCGAGAAGGCGAAGCTCGCGCTGCGCGCCGACGGCGTCTGGGCCGGAACCTTCGATCTGCCCGCCGGCGACTACGAGTTCAAGGCGGCCGTCAACGGCGGCTGGGCGATCAATTACGGCGCGAACGGCGTGCCCGACGGCGCGAACGTGTCGATCACGCACTCCGGCGGACCGATCACGTTCTACTTCGACCCGCGCACGAACATCGTGCAGTCGACCGCCGACGGACCCATCGTGACGCTGCCCGGCTCTCTGCAGGACGAGCTCGGCTGCGCGGCCGACTGGTCGCCCGACTGCCTCGGCACGCTCATGGCCGACGGCGACCGCGACGGCGTCTACGAGTTCTCGACCGATGACCTGCCCACCGGCGCCTACGAGCTCAAGGTGGCCCACGATGTGAGCTGGGCCGAGAACTACGGCGCCGACGGCGTGCGCGACGGCGCGAACATCTCGTTCAGTGCGACCGAGGGCAGCGTGACGTCTTTCCGCTACACGCTGGCCACGCATGTCCTCGAGGTCACGAGTGCCGACCCGGTGCTCCCCGGCACCGGCGAGCAGCGCGCGCAGTGGATCGATGCCGAGACCATCGCGTGGCCCGCGACCCTCGGCTCGCCGGACGGCGCGTCGTACCAGCTGTACTCCGCGACCGACGCGTCTCTCGCGGTGGTCGACGGTGAGGTCGCAGGCTCCGACCCGATCGACCTCACGGTCATCGACGGCGGTCTCACCGACGAGCAGCTCGCCCGCTTCCCGGCCCTCGAGGGCTACCTGGCCCTTCGAGTGCCGGAGGCGGATGCCGCGGCGCTGCTGCGCACGCAGCTCGCCGTCGCCCAGCGCGATGAGGCCGGCGCGCTCACCGCCTTCACGGGAGTGCAGATCGCCGGCGTGCTCGACGACCTCTACGCCGCAGCCCTCGACGACGTCGATCTGGGCGTGACGTTCTCGGGCAAGAACCCGACCTTCCGTCTGTGGGCGCCCACCGCGCAGAGTGCGACGCTGCTGACCTGGAACGAGGGCGCCGACGGCGACCCGGTGCGCCACGAGGCGGCCTGGGATGCGGCGTCCGGTGTCTGGGAGGTGAAGGGCAAGAAGGACCTCAAGGGCGACGAGTACCTGTGGGAGGTCGTGGTGTTCGCCCCCACGACCGGCGCGATCGAGACGAACCGGATCACCGACCCGTACTCCGTGGGCCTCACCCTGAACTCCGAGCGCTCCGTCGCGATCGACCTCGACGACAAGGCCTGGCAGCCGAAGCAGTGGCAGAAGGCGAAGCCTCCGCTGGTGGAGCGCTCGGTCGACCGAGCGATCTACGAGCTCCACATCCGCGACTTCTCGGCGAGCGACGAGAGCGTGCCGGAGGCCGAGCGCGGCACCTACCTCGCGTTCACTCGCGACAGTGCGGGCACGCAGCAGTTGCGACAGCTGGCGGATGCCGGCATCAACACCGTGCATCTGCTCCCGTCGTTCGACATCGCCTCGATCGAGGAGGACCGCGCCGCGCAGGCCGCACCCGACTGCGACCTCGCCTCGTTCGGCCCCGCCGACACGGCGCAGCAGGCCTGCATCCAGGCCGTCGCCGATGCCGACGCGTTCAACTGGGGCTACGATCCGTACCACTTCTCGGCGCCCGAGGGCTCGTATGCGGTCGACGCCGACGGCGGCGCGCGGGTCGGCGAGTTCCGCTCCATGGTCGGCGCGCTGCACGACCTCGACCTGCAGGTCGTGCTCGACGAGGTGTTCAACCACACCGCGGCATCGGGTCAGGCCGACAGGTCGGTGCTCGACCAGGTGGTTCCCGGCTACTATCACCGGCTGAACGCGGCGGGCGGCGTCGAGACCTCGACCTGCTGCCAGAACGTGGCGACCGAGCACCTCGCCGCCCAGAAGCTCATGGTCGACTCGATCGTCACGTGGGCGCGCGACTACAAGGTCGACGGGTTCCGGTTCGACCTCATGGGGCACCACTCGACGACGAATATGCAGGCGATCCGCGACGCGCTCGACGCGCTCACGCTGAAGAAGGACGGCGTCGACGGCTCGGCGGTGTACCTGTACGGCGAGGGATGGAACTTCGGCGAGGTCGCAGACGACGCGCTGTTCGAGCAGGCCACGCAGGGTCAGCTCGGCGGTACCGGGATCGGCACGTTCAACGACCGGCTGCGGGATGCCGTGCACGGCGGCAGCCCGGTCGACGCCTCGTCGACGTTCCGTCAGGGCTTCGGCACGGGGCTCGGCACCGACCCGAACGGCGACCCCGTCAACGGCTCCACGGAGCAGGCGCTCGCCGACCTCGGGCACGAGACGGACCTCGTGAAGCTCGGGCTCGCCGGCAACCTCCGCGACTACGCCTTCACGACGAGCGACGGGGCGGTGACCGCGGGCGAGGACATCGACTACCGCGGCTCGGCCGCCGGGTACGCCGATCAGCCGGATGAAGTGATCAACTACGTCGACGCGCACGACAACGAGACGCTGTACGACCTCTCTGTGCTCAAGCTGCCCGTCGACACCTCGATGAGCGATCGGGTGCGCATGAACACGTTGTCGCTGGCGACCGTGACGCTCTCGCAGTCGCCCTCGTTCTGGCACGCGGGCACCGAGCTGCTGCGGTCGAAGTCCCTCGATCGCAACAGCTACAACTCGGGCGACTGGTTCAACCGCATCGACTGGACCGGACAGGAGTCCACCTTCGGGTCCGGGCTGCCGACGGCGGCCGACAATCAGGAGAAGTGGCCGGTCATGGCGCCGCTGCTGTCGAACCCCGCCCTGAAGCCGGCGGCCGCCGACATGGCCGCGGCAGAGGCATCCGCCCTCGATCTGCTGCGCGTGCGTGAAGAGGTCGACCTGCTGCGCCTCGGCTCGGCGGACCTGATCCAGCAGAAGGTGACGTTCCCCCACGGCGATCAGGGCGCCGTGCCCGGCGTCATCACGATGCAGATCGACGACCTCGTCGGCGGCGATGCGGACCCCGAGCTCGACGGTGCGCTGGTCGTGTTCAACGCCTCGCCGGATGCCGTCACCCAGACGGTCAGCGGGCTGGCCGGGCGGTCGTTCGCCCTCACCCCGGCTCAGGCGAACGGGGCGGATGCCGTCGTGAAGACGACGACGTGGGATGCGGCGTCCGGCACCGTGACCGTGCCGGCGCGGTCGGTGGCGGTGCTCGTGGATGACCAGGTGCAGCCGATCGACACCTCCGTGCGCGCATCGGCGGACGTGCTGGTGAAGTCGGGACGAAGCGCCACCGTGAAGGTCTCGGTCGCGTCGGCCGACGGCAGCGCCCCGGTGGGCACGGTCACCGTGCGCGATCGCGGCAAGGTCGTCGCCACGGTGGAGCTGACGACGGCATCCGCAGGGTCGGTCTCGGTCGCCGTGCCGAAGCTCGGCCGTGGACTGCACCTGCTCACGGTGAGCTTCGACGGCACCGAACCGTGGCAGGACTCGCGGGGCAGGCTCCCGCTTCCGGTGATCGTCTACTGAGCGAGAGCTCACGGGATCACGGAGAGAGCGGATGCGGCGGCGAGCCGCATCCGCTCTCTCCGTGTCAGCGGGCGCCGAGCACCCCGCCGGTGTCGATGAAGCACCACCCGAAGGCGCCGAGCTCGCGACGGACCGCGGTGGACCCCGAGAGCACGTCCGTGCCCGGCACATCGACCGACACCGGGTCGGTGCCGTGGTTGATGACGGTGAGGATGCTGCCGCGCCGCGCGATCTCGACGCGCGGGGGGAGCCCCTCGATCTCCGCCGTGACTCCGGCTTCGCCCGCGAGCCAGCGCAGCACGGCGAGCATCCCGTCGTCGTCGGGGATCGTCGCGAGGTAGTACCCGTGCCCGTCGCCGAAGGACTTGCGCGTGAATGCGGCGCGGCCGGCGGTGCGCCCCTCCGTGAAGCGGCCGAGGATCTCGGCATCCTGCACGATGAGCTCCTCGGCGAGGTACTGCCCGACGATGCGCCCGGCGGGGCCGTCGAGCGGCGCCTCCGACTGCCCCGGTCCGTCGCCCTCGATGTGCGTCGCGGTCTCGCCGGCCGAGTCGGGGGTGGTGAGCGTCTCGGGCGGGACGAGGGCGCCGAAGTCCTCGAGCGCCACCCCGAGCGCCTCGCGGAGACCCACGATGAACCCGCCCTCGCGGAACGCGTCGTCCTCGTCGACGACGTCGCTGAACGCCGAGACGAAGAGCGAGCCGCCCTGTGCCACGTAGGCGGTCAGGGTGGCCGCTCCCTCGTCGCCGAGCAGGTACTGCTGCGGAGCCACCACGAGCGAGTAGGCGCTGAGGTCGGAGGTCGTGTTCACGATGTCGATCGACAGGTGCAGCCGGTGCAGGGCCGCGTGCCAGCGGTGCGCGAGTGCGAGGTAGTCCAGGGGCACGGGGTGGTCGCGACCCCCGATGGCCCACCAGTTCTCCCAGTCGAAGACGAGCGCCACACGGGCGTGCGAGGAGACATCGGGAAGATCGGGGAGCTGAGCGAGCTGACCTCCGAGCTCGACCACCTCCTTCCAGGTGCGGGTCTCGAGACCCGCCTGCGGAACCATGGCCGAGTGGAACTTCTCGCTGCCGCGGCGGGATTGACGCCACTGGAAGAACATGATGCCGTCGGCGCCCCGGCCGATGGCCTGCGCGCTCAGCGCGGCCATCTGGCCGGGCGCCTTGGGCGGATTCGTCGGCCGCCAGTTCAGGGCGTTCGTCGACTGCTCGGTGAGGATCCACGGGACGCCCGGCTTGAGGCCGCGCATGAGCTCGCGGGCGAAGGCCGCACCGCGGAACGACTCGGGATCGTTCGGGTCGGGGTAGTTGTCATCGGCGATCACGTCGACCTCGGCCGCCCACTTCCAGTAGTCGGCGGGAGGGAACGCGCCCATGAAGTTCGTCGTGATCGGCTGCGTCGCCCCCGCCGCGCGGATGATGTCGCGCTCCATGACGTAGAGCTCGAGCAGCGTGTCGGAGGTGTACCGCTTGAAGTCGAGCACGCTCGTGGGGTTGATGCTGTACGGAGCCTTGCGCGGCGGCACGATCTGGTCGAATGCCGTGTATCGCTGCGACCAGAAGTCGGTGCCCCAGGCGTGGTTGAGCGCCTCGATGCTCGCGTACTTGCGCTCCAGCCACCGCCGGAAGTGGTCGCGTGCGGAATCGGAGTAGTCGTAGTTCAGGTGGCAGCCGAGCTCGTTGTTGACGTGCCACAGCACGACGGCCGGATGCCGCGCATAGCGCTCCGCGAGGGCGGTGACGAGCTCGGACGCGAGTCGGCGGTAGACGGGCGATGACGGCGCGAACGCCTGCCGGCTGCCCGGCCAGAAGATCGAGCCGTCGGCATCCCGCGGGAGCATCTCGGGGTACGCGGCGGACGCCCACGGGGGAGGGGATGCCGTGGCTGTCGCGAGGTCGACCCGGATGCCGCCCTCGTGCAGCAGTCCGATGATCTCGTCGAGCCACTCCCAGTCGAACCGGCCCTCCGCCGGCTGGATGCGCGACCACGAGAAGATGCCGAGGCTCACCATGGTGACGCCCGCCTCGCGCATGAGCCGGACGTCGTCGGGCCAGATCTCACGCGGCCACTGCTCGGGGTTGTAGTCGGCGCCGTAGTGCATGTCCGCCAGCCTACCGGGAAGCGTTTTCCCAGCGCATCCCCCCGTCGAGTCGCCGGGCTTTCGGAAACTGCAAGGACGCCCTAGTAAATGAGCGGATGCCGAAGTACCATCGTCACAGTGCCAAAGAAGGCACGAAGGGACATCGCACAATGACTCGTACCATCCCCCATGTCGTAGGCGGATCGCTGCTCACCCCCGACGGCGGCCGCTTCGCCGACGTGTTCGATCCGAGTTCCGGATCCGTCCAGGCTCGCGTGCCGCTCGCCTCCGCGGAAGAGGTCTCGCGGGTCGTCGCGAACGCCGAGGCCGCTCAGGTCGAGTGGGCGGCGACGAACCCGCAGAAGCGCGCACGGGTGCTGCTGCGGTTCCTCGACCTCGCGCAGCGCGAGATGACCTCGCTCGCCGAACTCCTCGCGAGCGAGCACGGCAAGACGGTCGACGACGCGAAGGGCGACATCCAGCGCGGACTCGAGGTCATCGAGTTCTCCGCCGGCGCCCCGCACCTGCTGAAGGGTGAATACTCGACCGGAGCGGGCGCGGGCATCGACGTGTACTCGATGCGGCAGCCCCTCGGCGTCGTGGCGGCGATCACGCCGTTCAACTTCCCCGCCATGATCCCGCTGTGGAAGGCAGGACCGGCGCTCGCGGCAGGCAACGCCGTCGTGCTCAAGCCCAGCGAGCGCGACCCCTCGGTGCCGGTGCGGATCGCAGAGCTGTTCCTCGAGGCGGGTCTGCCGGCCGGGGTCCTCAACGTCGTCCACGGAGACAAGGAGGCCGTCGACGCCCTGCTCACGGACGACCGCATCCGCGCCGTCGGGTTCGTCGGCTCCACGCCCATCGCCGAGTACATCTACGCGACGGCCGCCGCCCACGGCAAGCGGGCACAGTGCTTCGGCGGGGCCAAGAACCACATGATCGTGATGCCCGACGCCGATCTGGATCAGGCCGTCGACGCGCTCATCGGCTCGGGCTACGGCTCGGCGGGCGAGCGCTGCATGGCGATCTCGGTCGCGGTGCCGGTCGGGCAGGAGACTGCCGAGGCCCTGGCCGCGAAGCTCACGGAGCGGGTGGCGCAGCTGCGGGTCGGCCCCTCGCTCGCCGCCGACGTCGACTACGGGCCGCTCGTCACCAGAGCGGCCGTCGAACGCGTCGAGGGGTACATCCAGCAGGGCGTGGACGAGGGGGCGACTCTTCTCGCCGACGGGCGCGGGCTCTCCGTGCCCGGGCACGAGGAGGGCTTCTACCTCGGGCCGACGCTCTTCGATCACGTCACGACCGACATGGCGATCTACCGCGAGGAGATCTTCGGCCCGGTGCTCGTCATCGCGCGGGCCGCCGACTACGAGGAGGCTCTGCGGATGGCGTCCGAGCACGAGTACGGCAACGGCGTCGCGATCTTCACGCGTGACGGCGACGCCGCACGCGACTTCGCCGCTCGGGTGGAGGTCGGCATGGTCGGGGTGAACGTGCCGATCCCCGTGCCGATCGCGTACTACACCTTCGGCGGCTGGAAGCGCAGCGGATTCGGCGACCTGAACCAGCACGGTGCCGACGCCTTCCGCTTCTACACGAAGACCAAGACGGTCACGAGCCGCTGGCCGGCAGCGGGGATCCGCGACGGCGCGAGCTTCGTGATCCCGACCATGCACTGACCCTCGCCCCTCGAAAGGCTCAGGGACCCACTCCCACAAGGAATCGACATGACCATGACCACCGTCACCACCACCGTCGAGGAGCGCGAGGCGATCCTCGACGCCGTGCGCGAGTTCGCCGACACCGAGCTCGCCCCGTTCGCGGCCGAGCGCGACGAGAAGCACATCTTCCCCCGCGAATCGCTCAGGCGTGGGGGAGAGCTCGGACTCGGCGGCATCTACGTGCGCGAGGACTTCGGCGGCACGGCCCTCAGCCGCTCGGACACCGTCGCGATCTTCGAGGAGCTCGCCCAGGGCGATCCCGCCGTCGCCGCGTACATCTCGATCCACAACATGGTCGTGTGGATGATCGACACGTACGGCGACGACGCGCAGCGCGGCCGGTGGCTCCCGCAGCTGACCGCGATGGAGGAGTTCGGCGGGTACTGCCTCACCGAGCCGGGGGTCGGGTCGGATGCCGCGAACGTCGCCACGAGCGCGGTGCGCGACGGCGACGACTATGTGCTCACCGGCGTCAAGCAGTTCATCTCCGGGGCCGGCGAGGCGGCGGTCTATGTGGTCATGGCACGCACCGGCGAGCCGGGCTCCCGCGGCATCAGCGCGTTCCTCGTCCCCGGCGACGCCGAGGGTCTCAGCTTCGGCACACCCGAGAAGAAGATGGGCTGGCACGCGCAGCCCACGCGCCAGGTCATCTTCGACGGCCTGCGGGTGCCGGCATCCGCTCTGCTCGGCGACGAAGGCAGGGGATTCGCGATCGCGATGTCCGCGCTCAACGGAGGTCGCCTGAACATCGCCGCCTGCTCGCTCGGCGGAGCGCAGTGGGCGCTCGACCGGGCCGTGCAGTACGTGCACGAGCGCGTGGCGTTCGGTGAGCCGCTCGCCGAGAAGCAGTCGATCCTGTTCGCGATCGCCGACATGCGCACCGAGTTGCAGGCGGCCCGACTCATGGTCCGCGACGGTGCCCAGGCGGTCGACGAGCACGCGCCGGATGCCACGATGCGCTGCGCCATGGCCAAGCGCTTCGCGACGGATGCCGGGTTCGACGTCGCGAACCGGGCGCTTCAGCTGCACGGCGGTTACGGCTACCTGCAGGACTACGGGATCGAGCGCGTCGTCCGCGACCTGAGGGTGCATCAGATCCTCGAGGGCACGAACGAGATCATGCGCCTGATCGTCGGCCGGGAGATGCTGCGGCCGGCAGGGTCGGCGTCGATGCGGAGCGCATCATGAGCACGGCATCCGGCGCATCCCGCGTCGCGTTCCTCGGCCTCGGCCACATGGGCCTGCCCATGGCGAAGAACCTCGTCGCCGCGGGGTACGAGGTGCACGGGTTCGACCTCGTCCCCGCGGCGATCGAGGCGGCGCAGGAGGCCGGCATCCCGGTGGCGGACAGCGGGGCGGATGCCGTCGCCTCCGCCGACGTCGTCATCACGATGTTCCCCGCGGGGAGGCACGTGATCGACGCGTACCGCACCGAACTCCTCGCCGCCGCGCGGCCGGACACCCTGTTCATCGAGTCGTCGACCATCGCGGTCGACGAGGCCCGCGCCGCCCACGCACTCGCGCTCGCCGCGGGCCACCGCAACATCGATGCGCCGGTGTCGGGCGGAGTGGTCGGCGCCGAGAAGGGGACGCTCGCCTTCATGGTCGGCGGCAGCGACGAGGACTACGCGGCCGCTCTGCCACTGCTCGAGGTCATGGGAAAGCGCATCGTCCACTGCGGCGGACCCGGCCTCGGGCAGGCCGCCAAGGTGTGCAACAACATGGTGCTCGCCGTGTCGCAGATCGCCGTCGCCGAGGCGTTCGTGCTGGGGGAGCGGCTCGGGCTCGAGCACCAGGCGCTCTTCGACGTCGTCTCGCAGGCATCCGGTCAGTGCTGGTCGATCACCACCAACTGTCCGGTGCCCGGCCCGGTGCCGACGAGCCCCGCGAACCGCGACTACCAGCCGGGATTCGCCGGAGCCCTGATGGCGAAGGACCTCGGGCTCGCGCTGCAGGCGATCGAGCAGACGTCGACGGATGCCAGGATGGGCCGGCTCGCCCAGGAGCTCTACGCCGCGTTCGCCGCGGGCGAGGGCGCGACCCGCGACTTCTCGGGCATCATCACCGACATCCGCGACGGCCGCGTGTGAGTCTGCGTGGTCCCCGTCCCGATCTGCACACGGTGCCCCGATCCGCACACTGTCGGGGGGCATCCGTGTGCGGATCGAGGCGGCGTGTGCGAGACGGGCGCCCGACATACTGAGATGACCACGACGGAGAGGGGTCCACGATGACCGAGTACGAGACGATCCTGGTCGAGCAGTGCGGACGGGTGGGCTGGATCACCCTGAACCGGCCGGAGGCGCTGAATGCCCTGAACGCCCGTATCGCCGAGGAGATCACGGCCGCGGCGCAGGCGTTCGACCTCGACGACGGCGTCGGCGCGATCGTCGTCACCGGATCCGAGAAGGCGTTCGCCGCCGGTGCCGACATCAAGGAGATGGAGGCCATGTCGGCGGCCGAGATGCTCGAGACCGACCACTTCGGCATCTGGCACGAGTTCGCGGCGGTGCGCACCCCCGTCATCGCCGCCGTGTCGGGCTTCGCGCTCGGCGGCGGATGCGAGCTCGCGATGATGTGCGACATCATCCTCGCGGCCGACACCGCGAAGTTCGGTCAGCCCGAGATCAACCTCGGCGTCATCCCGGGCATGGGCGGGACGCAGCGTCTCATCCGCGCCGTCGGCTATTACAAGGCGGCCGAGCTCGTGCTGTCCGGCCGGTTCATGGGCGCCGAGGAGGCGGAGCGTTCGGGCCTCGTGTCACGTGTCGTCCCGGCATCCGAACTGCTCGCGGAGGCGACGACGCTCGCCGAGGGGATCGCCTCGAAGTCGCTGCCGTCGCTGTTCGCCGCGAAGGCCGCCCTCGACGCCGCGATGGAGACGTCTCTTGCCGAGGGTCTGGAGCACGAGAAGCAGGCTTTCGCCGCGCTGTTCGACACTGTGGACCAGAAGGAGGGCATGGCGGCCTTCCGGGAGAAGCGTGCGCCGGACTTCCAGAACCGCTGAGCCGCGGAGTCGCGCGGAGCCGCGGTGCACAACTCAGCATGACCGGGGCCAGAACGTCCCGTCGACGCCGATTCGGCAGGCGGATCAGCCGTTGCTGCTGAATTGTGCACGCGAGGCCGGCGGGTCAGCCGCGCAGCGCCTCGACGATCTTCTCGACGCGGCGCTCTCGGGTGGCGTACTGCTTTGCGTCGGCGACCGACCGGGCGTGCTCCTTGCGCACCGAGTACGACAGGGCCTCGAAGGCGGCGCGCAGCGCAGGGTCGGCGTCCAGCGCCGCAGTCAGCGCGGGCGGGATCTCGACCTCGCGCTCGGCGGCATCCACCGTGATGACCACGTCGACCTCCTGGTCGATCTCCACCCCCAGCTCGGCGCGGGCGGCCTTGCTGAGCCCGATCATGTTCTGCCCGCCCATGCGTGCGAGGCGCAGCCGGGCGGTGCGCCCGCCGATCGTGACGGCGACCGGAAACGTCCGGCCCGCCCCGAACGCGGCGACCTGCTCGTCGGTGAGGATGATCGCCGCGGCGGGACCGCGACCTTCGAGGGTGGTGTGCAGGCGCAGTTCGCTCATGCCGACAGGGTACGCCCGGGCCCTTCGATCTCGGATGCCAGGGCGTCGTTGCGTTCCGAGATCAGCCGCCGCAGGTACGCGCGCATCACCAGCCGGTCGACGAGCCGCCCGAGCGGGCCGAGGGGGGAGCGGAACGTGACGGTGTCGCGCATGAGGGTGCCGTCGGGATGCTCCTCGAACACATGCTCGTGCAGGTACGACGCGAAGGGGCCTGCGATCTGGCGGTCGCTGAAGCGGTGGGGCTCGTCGATGTCGAACACGAGTGAACGCAGCCGGAACGGGATGCCGAAGTGTCGCGCGCGCCAGGTGACGGTCGATCCCTCCGTGAACGCACCGCCTGCAGGTGCCTCGACCATCGTCTCGCGGTGCCGCTGCATCGACCGCAGGTGCAGCCCGGGATCGAGCGACGACGCGAACACGGCGGCCGGCGGGGCGGCGATGACGCGCTCGAGCACGAACCGGGCCATGTCAGAGCGGATCGGGTTGAGGCCGAGGATCCGCGAAGTCGCCTGCATCCTTGCGCAGACGGGCGACGATCGCGACGAGCTCGGCGGCGTCGGCGTCGCTGATGCCGGGGTGCGCGAACACGTCGGCGTTGAGGGCGGTGGTCGCGCGGTCCACGAGGTCGCGACCGGTGTCGGTGAGCACGAGCAGCGCTGCGCGACCGTCGTGGGGGTGCGGCTCCCGGATGACGAGGCCGTCACGCACGAGACGCTCGGCCGTGCTGGTGACGGTGGTGGCGTGCACCTGGAGTCGAGCGACCACACTCGACAGGGGCAGTCGACCGGCACGGCTGAAGGCGAGCAGTCGCAGCATCTCGTAGCGGGCGAAGCTCAGCGCGAACGGCTTCAGCGTGGCATCCACCCGCGCCAGCAGCAACTGCTGGGCGCGCATCACGGACGTGACGACGGTCATGCCGTCGGCGGCATCCGTCCATCCGTGCGCGATCCACTGCCGCTTCGCCTCGGCGAGCGGATCCACGGGCAGCGGGCGGGGTCGGATCACGCTTCTACGGTAGGGCATGACCCGATCACCGCGGGGCTGGTTCTCAGTTGCGCGCAGGGTGGGACTCAGTTTCAGGGGACTAGAATCGAGGTAGTCGTGAGGAGCAATCGATGAAGATCGTCGTCCTGGTCAAAGAGGTGCCCGACACCTACGGCGACCGCAAGCTGAATCTCGAGACCGGACTCGCCGAGCGAGGTGCCGGCGACGTGGTGCTCGATGAGATCACGGAGCGCGCTCTCGAGGTCGCGTTGAGCTTCGCGGACAAGAACGAGGGCACCGAGGTGGTCGCGCTGACGATGGCCCCCGAGGGGTCGACCGCATCCGTCCGCCGTGCCCTGGCGATCGGGGCGGGATCCGCCGTGCACATCGCCGACGAGCAGCTCGCCGGAGCCGACCTCGGTCTGTCCGCCGAGGTCCTGGCCGCCGCGATCCGCCGGGCCGAGCCCGACCTCGTGATCACCGGCAACCTGTCGACCGACGGCTCGGGGGGCGTGATTCCCGCGATGATCGCGGAGCATCTCGGCTGGCCGCACGCGACCGCGCTCACCGCTGTCGAGATCGCCGCCGAGGGCATCACGGGCACGCGGGGGGCGGATGCCGGTGCGCAGCCGATCTCGGCGTCGCTGCCCGCCGTGATCTCGATCACCGAGGCGCTGCCCGATGCCCGGTTCCCCAACTTCAAGGGCATCATGGCCGCGAAGAAGAAGCCGCTCGAGGTGCTGTCGCTCGACGACCTGGGCGTCTCGGCCGATCCGGCGGTCGCGCCGCGGACGATCATGACCTCGGTGTCCGAGAAGCCGCCTCGCGCGGCCGGCGTGAAGATCGTCGACGAAGGCGACGCCGCCGAGAAGCTCGTCGAATTCCTCGTGCAGAACAGGCTGGTGTGACATGGGATACCCCGAGAACCCGATCCTCGTGCTCGTCGACGTCGACCCGTCGGGTGCGGTCGCATCGAGCACGGCCGCGCTGATCGGCGCCGCCTCGACCGTCGGCTCCCCGGTCGCACTCGTCGTGGGCGGCAACGCCGAGGCTCCCGCGACGGTCGCCGCCGCCGGGGCATCCGTCGTGCTGACCGCCGACGCCGAGGCCACGGCACTCACCGCTCCGATCGTGGACGCGCTGCAGACGGCGTTCGCGCAGGTGCAGCCCGATGCCGTGCTCATCTCGAACTCGATCAGCGGCCGCGATGTCGCGGGGCGGTTCGCCGTGCGCGCGAAGCTCGCGCTGTGCGTCGACGCGGTCGGCGTCTCACGCGACGACGACGGAATCGTCGCGCACCACTCGGTCTACGGCGGGGCGTACCTCGTCGATGCGGCTCCCACCTTCGGGGCCCCGGTGATCACGGTCCGCCAGGGTGCGGTCGAGGCGCGTGCCGAAGCGGTCGCCTCGCCGACCGTCGAGGCGCTGAACGTGTCGGCATCCGGTGCCGCAGCCGCGACCGTCGGCGCGGTCGAGTCCGTCGAGGTCACGTCGTCGCGGCCCGAGCTGCGCGGCGCGATCAGGGTCGTGTCGGGCGGACGGGGACTCGCGTCGAAGGAGAAGTTCGTGCTCGTCGAGGAGCTCGCAGATGCTCTCGGCGCGGCTGTCGGCGCGTCGCGCGCCGCCGTCGATGCGGGCTACATCCCCCAGTCGCACCAGGTCGGCCAGACCGGAGTCTCCGTGTCCCCGCAGCTGTATGTCGCTCTCGGCATCTCCGGCGCGATCCAGCACCGCGCGGGAATGCAGACCGCCAAGAACATCGTGGCGATCAACAAGGACGCGGAGGCGCCGATCTTCGACGTCGCCGACTTCGGCATCGTCGGCGACCTCTTCACGGTCGTCCCGCAGGTGATCGCCGCCCTTGAGGCGCGGAAGAAGTAGCGATGACCACGCGGATGCTGAGACGCGGCCTCCCGCGGATTCCGGGCGGCGACCCGTGGCCTCCTGCCGACGCGGTGGTGGCGTCGAGCGTCGAGGAGAGCGTTCCGTCTCCATCGGTTTCGCCGTCCTCGGTCGACGACCAGGCGTCTTCCCCGGTCGTCGAGCGAGCGGAGGCGTTCTCCCCGATCGTCGAGCGAGCGGAGCAAGACGACACGCGCGACGGTGCAGGAGTGTCCTCCCTCCGTCGCGGTCTGCCTCGGGTTCCCGGCGGCGAGCCATGGCCTCCTGCGGGCGCGGCGGTGGCGTCAGTCGTTGATGAGGGCGCCTCGTCTCGGGTGGCTTCGCCGCCCTCGCTCGACGAACAATCTGCGCCGGTCGTCGAGGAGGGCGTTTCGTCTCGGGTGGCTTCGCCGCCCTCGCTCGACGAACAGCCAGCGCCGGTCGTCGCAGGAACAGGCACCGTACGCCGCGGCCTTCCGCGTGTCGCGGGCGGTGAGCCGTGGCCTCCGGCGGGCACGGTGGTGGCGACGAGCGTCGAAGAGCGAGTGGCGGCCACGGCGTCCCCGGCGTCCATGCCGGTCACGGCGGCGCCCCCGTCGGCTCCGCCGGCCTCGCCGGATGACCTCGAAGAGGCGCCCGCCCCGTCGTCCGTCGCCGTGCGCGCCGAGCGCGACGTCGGCATCCCGCTCGCCCTGCCCCGCACCGTCTGGGACGGCAGTGCACCGCGACGGATGCCCGCGGCTTCCCCGGCAGCGTCCGCTCCGGCATCCGACCGCCGTCGCCCGACGTGGACGCAGGCCATCGCCGGACTCCTCGGAGCTGCGGCACTCGGCATCCTCGCCGGTGCCGCCGTCGCGTTCGTGCGCGCCCTCCTGAGCTTCCCGTTCATGCAGGACTTCCTCGCCGCGTTCCCCGGCGAGTACGAGCCCGCCGTGCCCGTCGAGCCCGGCTTCGCGCCGTGGGTCAACTGGGCGCACTTCTTCAACGTCTTCCTGATGGTGCTGATCATCCGATCGGGTCTCCGCATCCGCACCGAGAAGCGCCCGACGGCGTTCTGGACGCCGCGCAACAACGCCAAGGGCAAGATCAGCCTGACGATCTGGTTCCATCAGGCGCTCGACATCCTGTGGCTGGTGAACGGCGTCATCTTCGTCGTGCTGCTGTTCACGACCGGTCACTGGGCGCGCATCGTGCCGACGAGCTGGGAGGTCTTCCCGAACGCGCTGTCGGCCGCGCTGCAGTACCTCTCGTTCGACTGGCCGCACGAGAACGGCTGGAACAACTACAACAGCCTGCAGCAGCTCGCGTACTTCGCGACCGTGTTCCTCGCTGCCCCTCTGGCCGCGGTGACGGGCTTCCGGATGTCGGGGATGTGGCCGAAGAAGGCGGAGCGGCTGTCGAAGGCGTATCCGATCGAATGGGCGCGGGCGCTGCACTTCCCGGTGATGCTGTACTTCGTCGCGTTCATCATCGTGCACGTCGCGCTCGTGATGCTCACCGGATTCCTGCGGAACCTCAACCACATGTACGCGTCGCAGGACGCGGTCACCTGGACCGGGTTCTGGGTGTTCGTGGCATCCCTCGTGGTGATCGCGATCGGATGGATCGCCGCCCGCCCCCTCGTGATCGCTCCGATCGCCAAGGTGTTCGGGAACGTCTCCGGGCGCTGAGCGGCGCTCGCAGGACTCCCGACGGCGGCGCCCCGTGCAGAATTCAGCACGGATGCGCTCAGGAGCAGAGAAACGGCCCCCGGATGCGCTCCGGGGGCCGTTCATGCTGAATACTGCACGCGGGTCAGGCGCTCAGCGCACGAAGCGGACCTCGGTGAGCGTCTCGCCGAGGAACGGCTCGGTGTGCGTCGCTCCGTCGAGGCTGAACCCGTTGCGGGTGTAGAAGCGATGCGCGCGGGGGTTGTCCTCCGCGACCCAGAGGTAGAGGGGCTCGTCCTTGGCGACCGCGGCGTCGAAGAGCTTCTGGCCGATGCCCGTGCCGTGGTACGCGTCGAGCAGGTAGATGAAGTAGAGCTCGCGGAAGGCCGGAGCATCTTTGTCGCGCGCGGGGCCGGAGCCGACGAAGCCGACGATCTCTCCGTCGATGAGGGCCGCGTTCATGATGAACTCGGGGCCCTGCGCCGCCCAGTGCGTCCACAGCTCGGCCATGCGGCGCGGCGACACCTTCTCGAGAGCGGCCTTGCTGATCAGGTGGTCGTAGGTCTCGTGCCAGCACTGGGCGTGCACGCGACCGAGGGCTTCCGCGTCCACATCACGGACCGGACGGACAATGACTTCAGGCTGGGCATCGGCGCTCATGTCGCGACTCTACGCGCGGCATATCGGATCACGAAATCGAGCGGATGCGGTCGCCGACGCCGCTCGGACCGCTGGAGGTTCCGTACAACGAAGTTCGCGGTCCGTGCGTCGATGGCTACGATCGACACTCGTGAACGTGATCTGGCGCACCCTGCTCGTCATCCTCTCCGCGCGTCGACGGGTGCGCCGGGGCAAGGCCCTCGATCCGACGGCCATCGGCACCGTGAGGCTGACCACTCTGCCGACCGACATCGACATCCTGCGGCACATGAACAACGGCCGCTACCTGTCGCTGTTCGACCTCGGGCGCTGGGATCTGCTGATCCGCACCGGGCTGTTCGACGCCATGAAGGGTCACGGCTGGTATGCCGTCGTCTCGAGCGAGACCATCACCTTCCGCAAGTCGCTGCAGCTGTGGCAGCGGTTCGAGGTGCAATCCCGGTTCATCGGGCATGACGACAAGGCGCTGTTCCTGGAGCACCGCGCGGTCGTCGACGGCGAGGTGTACGCACGGGCGATCGTCAGGGCGCGGATGCTGCGACGCACCGGCGGCACCGTCTCGAACGAGGAGCTGTTCGCCGCGGTCGGCAAGCCCGAGGGCGTGCCCGAGATCGACGCCTGGGTGCACGACTGGGCCGCGGCATCCGCTCTTCCTCCCACCCGCACTCCCGCGCCGAGCGTCTGGAGCTGACCGATGACGTCTGCATGGGGACTCGACCGACGGATGCCAGGGCGCACGCTGCTCGTCGGATGCGGCAAGATCGGCGTGCGGCTGGGGGAGCGGGTGATCGCGCACGGCGGTGAGGTGACGGCGATCCGGCGGCATGCGTCCGGTCTGCCCTCGGGCTTCCGGACCCTCGCGGCCGACCTGGAGCAGCCGCTCGCAGAGCCGCTGCCCGAGTTCGACTCGGTCGTGATCACGCTGCCGCCGAGCCGCGCGAATCCCGAGCAGGGGTCGATCTATCCGCTCGCGCTGCCGGCGATCGCGGATGCCCTTCCGTCGGTTCCGCCGCGTGTCGTGTTCGTGTCGTCGACGCGGGTGTTCGAGGGGCGGCCGGGGCCCGAGCCGCTCACGGAGGCGGATGCTCCGCAGTCGTCGAGCCCGGGCGGCCAGTCGCTCGTCGAGGGCGAGCGACTGGCTCAGGAACTGCTGGGCGCCGTCGTCGTGCGGCCGGCGGGGATCTACGGTCCTGGGCGCGATTCGCTGATCCGTCGGGTGCGTGCGGGCGACGCGATCGACGGCACGCGGCGGACGAACCGGATCCACGAGACGGACCTCGTTCGGCTGCTCGAGGTGCTGCTGCGGGCCGAGGCGCCCCCGGCGCTGGTGCACGGCGTGGACGAGGAGCCGGTGCAGCTGGGGGATGTCGCGGAGTTCATCGCCGCCCAGCTCGGGGTACCGGTGCCACCGGCCGTCGAGCCGCCGGTCGGCGGGGGGACGGTGCTGGACGGGAGCCTCCTGCGCTCGCTGCTGGGAGAGCTTCGATATCCCACGTTCCGCGAGGGCTACGCCGAGATGATCGCTCAGCGCTGACCCGTCGTCGAGCGAGGCCTGCGAAGCGGCGCGAGACGCCACCGCCGCGCCGCTCGGCGACGAGTGCCGCCCGCAGTTCTAGGCTGAGGACATGGCTGACCCGTCGCTGCCCTCGGATGCTGCATCGGCTTCGTCCGACCCCGCCTCCGTCCCGCTCGCGGACCGTGCGGACGCCCACGCGGACCCCGCATCGACCCCGCTCGCGGACCGTGCGGTCGAGCTCGCGCGCCGCTGGGTCGTGGAAGCAGCGGCCGCGGACGTCGACCCGGCAGCGGCGCGCCTCGCCGGAGTCCTGCAGGACGCGAACGGCCTGCCGTTCACGCTCGGATTCGTCGACGGGGTCATGCGCCCCGAGAGCCTGGGCGCCGCAGCATCCCGTCTGCACCGGATCGCGCCGATCGTCCCCGACTTCCTGCCGTGGTACCTGCGCTCCGCCGTGAGGATCGGCGGGGGCGTCGCGCCGATCCTCCCCTCGCCGGTCGTGCCCATCGCCCGTCGCGTGCTGCGCGAGATGGTGGGCCACCTCGTCGTCGATGCCCGTCCCGCGAAGCTCGGACCGGCGATCGAGAGGATCCGGGCCTCGGGCGCCCGCCTCAACCTCAATCTCCTCGGTGAGGCCGTGCTCGGCGACGCCGAGGCGAAGCGCCGTCTCGACGGCATCCACGATCTCATCCGCCGCCCCGACGTCGACTACGTCTCGGTCAAGGTGTCGGCGATCATCAGCCATATCTCGATGTGGGCATTCGACGAGGTCGTCGAGGCCGTCGTGGAGCGCCTGCTGCCGCTGTATCTCACCGCGGCGAGCGACGGCACCTTCATCAATCTCGACATGGAGGAGTACCGCGACCTCGACCTGACGATCGCGGTGTTCACGCGCCTGCTCGAGGACCCGCGGCTGGAGCGGCTCGAGGCGGGCATCGTGCTGCAGGCCTACCTGCCCGACGCGCTGCCCGCCCTGCAGGAGCTCACCGCCTGGGCGCGCGACCGGGTCGACCGCGGTGGCGCCGCGATCAAGGTGCGGCTCGTCAAGGGCGCGAACCTGGCCATGGAGCATGTCGAGGCGCGGATGCACGGATGGCCGCAGGCCCCCTACGACACCAAACTCGACACGGACGCCAACTACCTGCGCTGCCTCGACTGGGCGCTGCGCCCCGAGAACGTGCGAGCGGTGCGTCTCGGTATCGCCGGGCACAATCTGTTCGGCATCGCGTACGCCTGGCTGCTCGCCGGCGAGCGCGGACTCGTCGGCGGGACTCCCGATCCGGAGGCCGCCGGAGCTCAGCCTCCGATCGAGTTCGAGATGCTGCTCGGCATGGCGCAGGGGCAGGTGCAGGCGGTGTCCCGTGAGGTCGGCGAGGTCCTGCTCTACGTGCCGGTCGTGAAGCCCGCCGAGTTCGACGTGGCGATCAGCTACCTCGTGCGCCGCCTCGAGGAGAACGCGTCGAGCGACAACTTCCTCTCCGCGGCCTTCCGGCTCGGCGACGACGAGACGCTGTTCGCCCGCGAACGCGACAGGTTCCTCGACGCGCTCGAACGGTCGACATCGCCGACCCTGCACACGGGACCGCGGCGCACGCAGGATCGTCAGGCCCCCGTGCACGAATCGGTGCGCCCTGTGCCTGCGGCCCCGGCTCCCGAGCACGACCTCACCCAGGCCGTGCTGGGCATCTCGCGCGGGTCGGACGACGATGGCGAGGCGTTCCTCGAGACCGCCGTCTACTCGCCCCGCGAGCTCGACGAGGGGTCCGGCGGCGCCCCGGGCTTCACGAACACCCCCGACAGCGACCCGTCGCTCCCCGCCAACCGCGACTGGGCGCGCGACATCTCCGCGCGCATCGCGGACTCCACGCTGGGGCAGGCGACCATCGAGGCCGCCCGCATCGACGACGCCACGGCGCTCGAGGCCGCGATCGCCCAGGTCGCCGAAGCCGGCATCCGATGGGGAGCCCGCCCGGCAGCGGAGCGCGCGGAGGTGCTCCTGCGTGCGGCCGCCGCGCTCGAGGCGCGACGCGGCGATCTCATCGAGGTGGCGGCATCCGAGACGGGAAAGGTGCTCGGCGAAGCCGACATCGAGGTCAGCGAGACCGTCGACTTCGCGCGGTACTACGCCGCCAAGGCGCGAGAACTGGATGCCGTCGCCGGCGCCGCGTTCGAGCCGGCGCGTGTCACGGTCGTGACGCCGCCGTGGAACTTCCCGCTCGCGATCCCCGCCGGGGGCGTGCTCGCGACGCTCGCCGCCGGATCAGGCGTGGTCTTCAAGCCGGCCCCGCAGTCGCGCCGCTGCGCCGCGGTGATCGCCGAGACCCTCTGGGAGGCCGGCGTCCCGCGCGACGTCCTCGCACTGGTCGACATCGAGGAGGGCGACCTCGGGCGGGCTCTCATCTCGCATGAGTCGGTGGATCGCGTCATCCTCACCGGGTCCTGGGAGACGGCCGCCCTGTTCCGGTCGTGGCGCCCCGACCTGCCGCTGCTCGCCGAGACCAGCGGCAAGAACGCCATGATCGTCACGCCATCCGCAGACCTCGACCTCGCCGTCGCCGACCTGGTGCGCAGCGCCTTCGGGCATGCGGGGCAGAAGTGCTCGGCCGCCTCGCTCGCGATCCTCGTCGGCCCCGTCGGCCGGTCGCAGCGGTTCGCCCGGCAGCTGGCGGATGCCACGCGATCGCTGCACGTCGGCTGGCCCGATGATCCGCTCGCCGAGGTCGGGCCCGTGATCGAGCGACCGCAGGGCAAGCTCGCCTGGGCGCTCACCGAGCTCGAGGGTGAGGAGCAGTGGCTCATCGAACCCGCTGTCGCCTCCGGTGATCCGAGCGGACGGCTGTGGCGTCCCGGCATCCGCGTCGGCGTGCAGCCCGGGTCGCGATTCCACACCGAGGAGTTCTTCGGTCCGGTGCTCGGGGTCATGTACGCGCCCACGCTCGAGCGGGCGATCGAACTGCAGAACGCGGTGGAGTACGGGCTGACGGCCGGCCTGCACACGCAGGATCCCGCCGACCTCGAGCTGTGGCTCGACCGCGTGCAGGCCGGAAACCTGTACGTGAACCGCGGGATCACCGGCGCCATCGTGCAGCGGCAGCCGTTCGGCGGCTGGAAGCGCTCCTCCGTCGGCCCCGGGGCGAAGGCGGGCGGCCCGAACTACCTCATCGGGCTCGGCCGCTGGCACGCGACCGGCTCGGGTCCCGCGTCGAGCACCCTGCACCTGCGCGGCCTGGACTCCCGCATCACCGCGCTGATCGAATCCGCCCAGCCCTCGCTCGCCTTCGAGGCGTTCGAGTGGCTCCGCCGGTCGGCCCTGTCGGACGCCCTCGCGTGGGATCGCGAGTTCGGCCAGGTGCGCGATGTGTCGCATCTCGGTGTCGAACGAAACCTCTTCCGGTATCGACCCGTGCCCGTCGCGATCAGGGCCACGGCCGACGCCGAGTGGCAGCAGCTGCTGCGCGTCGTCGTCGCCGCGGTTCGCGCCGGCGCCGGCTTCACCCTGTCCACGCCGGTCGGCCTGCCCGCGGAGGTGCGCCACGCCCTCGGCGAGCTCGGAGCCGTCGTCTTCCTCGAGAGCGACGACGAGTGGATCGAGCGGATGCGGGGGCGCGGTGCGGCATCCGCCGGAGACGTCGACGCCGACGTCGACGGGTCGGCGCGCGCTCGTCGCATCCGCCTCGTCGGGTCGCGAGCCGCCGTGAGCGCACTGCATAGGGCACTCGCGGAGGCCGTCGACGGCGACCCCGACCTCGCGGTGTACGACGGCGAGGTCACGTCGGCGGGACGCATCGAGCTGCTGCCCTTCGTGCACGAGCAGGCGATCGCGATCACCGCGCACCGCTACGGCAACCCCGACGACTGGAGCGCCTCGGTCATCTGAGCCTTGCGCCGCTGGCTCTGCTGCGTCGCCCGGGTCCGCGGCTCGCCCCCCCGGCCCACGGCTCGCCCCCCGGCCCACGCATCGTGAGTGGTCAAAAACGCACCGGAAACGCCCGATTCGGCTGCGTTATTGGCCCCGCATCGGCGCAGAGCGCGTTCCGAGCCGCCGCCCCGCTCCGCCACGCCGTCCCGGCTCTCCCGGCTCCGCCGCATCCCCGCGTTAGGCCGGCGGGGTCGTGAGTGGTCAAAAACGCACCGAAAACGCCCGATTCGGATGCGCTATTGGCCCCGCATCGGGCGCAGAGCGCGTTCCGAGCCGCCCCGAGCGCGGCTGGCTCGCCCTGTCGTGCTGCGCAGCCCCGCCGCATCCCCGCGTTAGCCCGGTGGGGTCGTGAGTGGTCAAAAACGCACCGGAAACTGCTGATTCGGATGCGCTATTGGCCCCGCATCGGGCGCAGAGCCGCTCCGCTGCGCCGCTCCGCTGCGCCGCTCCGCTGCGCCGCTCCGCATCCGGCCGGTTGGGCCGTGAGTGGTCAAGAACGCACCGGAATCGGCCGATTCGGATGCGCTATTGGCCTCGCATCGGGCGCAGAGCGCGTTCCGAGCCGTCCCAAGCGCGGCGGGCTCGCCCGGCCCCGCCCCGTCCCCGCCCGGCCGCTCCGCCGCCCAGCCTCGTCCGCCGCGCTCGGCCGCGTACCGGCATCCGCCCGGTGGGGTCGTGAGTGGTCAAAAAGGCACCGGAAACTGCTGATTCGGATGCGCTATTGGCCCCGCATGGGGGAACGCGTGTTCCGAGCCGCTCCGAGCGCGGCTGGCTCGCCCGCCGCCGCCCCGTCGGCCGCGTACCGGCATCCGCCCGGTGGGGTCGTGAGTGGTTAAAAACGCACCGGAAACGGCCGATTCGGATGCGTTATTGACCCCGCATCGGTCGACGGATGCGTTGTTGGCCCCGCACCGGGCGGGGACATCCCGGAATGTAAAAGATTCTTGACACAGTGCCAACACAGACGTACGCTCGTGTCAAGAATCTTTTACATAGGAGTGGTCATGGTCTACGAAGAGCGCAACGTCTGGACGGGTCTCGTCGTCAGTGTGATCGCCATCACGGTCTACGTGATCCTCGTGCTGCAGCAGGCCGGCGGCGGGTCGCTGACCGACGTCGACTGGTTCCCGCTCATGCTGTGGACCATCGGCCTGAGCATCGTGGTCACGATCGTGGTCAGCATCCTCTGGGGGATGGTGGCGGGCGCGCGCGATCCTGACGGCGTCGGGAAGTCGGACATCCGCGACCGGGACATCAGCCGCATGGGCAGCCGCGTCGAGCAGGCGTTCGTCGTGATCGCGGGGCTCGGTGTGATCGTCCTCTGCGCGATGGGCGCCGACGTGTTCTGGATCGCGAACACGATGTTCGCCGGCTTCGCGGTGTCGGCCGTCGTCGGCAGCATCGCCCGGGTCGTCGCCTACCGCCGAGGCCTCGTCTGATGGTCAAGCCGACCCTCGTCTCCAACAGCATCCGCGCGCATCGCGAGAGCGCCGGCCTCACCCAGGCCGAGCTCGCCCGCAGCATCGGGGTCACCCGCCAGACACTCATCGCGATCGAGCAGGAGAGGTACTCGCCGACGCTCGAGCTCGCGTTCCAGATCGCCCGGGCCTTCGGTGTGGGACTCGACGACCTGTTCCAGTACCCGGAACCCGCCACGAAGGAGCAATGACATGACGGATGACATGACCCGGTCGGCGGATCCCGCGGCGATCCCTCCGACCATGCCGGCCTGGCGACGGGAGACGTACGGTTCGGCAGACGGGTTCCGCCTCGAGCAGATCCCGGTGCCCGCCGCCGCGCGGGGACAGGTCCTGCTTCGCGTGCACGCGACCGCGCTGAACGCCGGGGACGTGCGACTCATGCTGGGGGACCCGCTGCTCGTGCGCCCGGTCTTCGGCCTCACCGCACCGAAGCATCCGGTACGCGGCATGGAGGTCGCAGGCACCGTGGTGGCCGTCGGTCCGGACGTCGTCGGCGTCGAGGTGGGCGAGGTCGTCGTCGGCGAGCTCGTCGGCGGCGGCGGGCTCGCCGCGTACGTCGCTGTTCCCGCGGGGCGTCTCGTCCCGATCCCGCCCGGCATCAGCGTCGAGGCGGCCGCCTGCCTGCCCATCGCCGGCGGCACCGCGTGGCAGGCTCTGGATGCCGCGGGTGTCGGACTCCGCCACCCCGACGCCGCGTCCGACGCCAGGCCCGGCGCAGCGCCCGGGGCCCGGTCGACCGCGACGCCCCACACCCCACCGCGGGTGCTCGTGATCGGGGCGTCCGGGGGCGTCGGCACGTTCGGGGTGCAGCTCGCCGCGCTGCGGGGTGCGGAGGTGTGGGCCACGTGCGGCGCACGCAACGCCGCTCTCGTCACGCACCTCGGCGCCGCGCGCGTGCTCGACCATCGCCGGTCGCCGCTGTCGTCCCTTCCGAACGGGCACTTCGACGCGGTGATCGACATCGCCGGCGGCATCGGGCTGCGCGACCTGCAGCGGCTGGTCGTGCCCGGCGGCCGGATCGTGCTCGTCACGGGCGACGGCGGGCATCTGATGGGGCCCGTGCCACGGATGCTCAAGGCGGCGTTCCTGTCGCTCGGCTCGTCTCGCCGCATCCGCCCGCTCGCGGCCACTCCGCGGCCGGAGGTGCTGACGAAGTTGCTGGAGCTCACGGCGGAGGGCCGGCTGACACCCGTCATCGAGCGCGAGTACGGCTTCGACCGGGGATCCGCCGCCCTGGCCCACGTCGAGGCCGGCCACACCGTCGGCAAGGTGGTCGTGCGAGGAGCGTGACCCGGAGCCGCCTGTCGGATCCTCGCTCTGGCCACGTCCAGGGCGCGGATGACAGAATGGATGCCGGCGTGCTCGAGTCGCATCTTCCCCGGCCTCCGCTCTCGACGAGCGGACCGGGTCGAAGGACCGCCGGGCCCCTGGACAGCGTCCGCCGCATCTCGTTCGAGGAGCCCCATGTCTGTCGAAACCACTGCGTCCGAGACCGCCGTCAGCGCTGCACCCGCCCGCACGGCGCACCGCCGCCACTATCTGATGTGCGAGCCGGCGCATTTCACGGTGAACTACTCGATCAACCCGTGGATGGAGCCGACGAAGCCCACCGACACGGCCAGGGCGGTCGAGCAGTGGCAGAAGCTGCACGACCTGTACGTCGAGCTGGGTCACGAGGTCGAGCTGATCGAGCCGCTCGCCGGCTACCCCGACATGGTCTACACCGCCAACGGCGGGTTCGTCATCGACGGACGGGCGTACGTGCCGAAGTTCCGCTTCGTCGAGCGTCAGGGCGAGGCACCGGCGTTCGCCGACTGGTTCCGCGGTGCCGGCTACGACACCGTCATCCCCGAGGAGGTCAACGAGGGTGAGGGCGACTTCCTGCTCGTCGGCGACGTGATCCTCGCTGGCACCGGATTCCGCTCGACGGGTGACAGCCACCACGAGGTGGGCGAGGTCTTCGGCCGGGAGGTCGTGTCGCTCACGCTCACCGACCCGCGTTTCTACCACCTCGACACCGCCATCGCGGTGCTCGACCCCGTGCAGGGCGTCGAGAACGGCGGGCCCGAGCGCGCGAACATCGCGTACCTGCCCGGAGCCTTCGACGACGCGAGCCGCGCCATTCTCGAGGAGCGCTTCCCCGACGCCATCCTCGTGTCCGACGAGGACGGTTCGGTGTTCGGCCTCAACTCCTCGAGCGACGGGTACAACGTCATCATGTCGCCGCGCGCGAAGGGCTTCGAGAAGCAGCTGCGCGAGCGCGGCTACAACCCGATCATGATCGACCTGTCGGAGCTGCTCCTCGGCGGCGGCGGCATCAAGTGCTGCACGCTCGAGCTGCGGGGCCGGTCATGACCCTTCGACAGGCTCAGGCTCCTGCACCCGCCGAGGCGCAGGAGGCCGTGGCGACCGCGGAGGCGGAGCCGCACGTCGCGCACAACTACCACCCGCTTCCGGTGACCATCGCGCGGGGTGAGGGCGCCTGGGTGACGGACATCGAGGGCAAGCGCTACCTCGACCTGCTCGCGGCGTACTCCGCCGTGAACTTCGGCCACCGGCATCCGGCCCTCGTGGCGGCGCTGACCGAGCAGCTCGGACGCGTGACGCTGATCAGCCGCGCGTTCCGGAGCGACCGGCTCGAGCCGTTCGCCGCGGCGCTCGCCGACCTCGCCGGCAAGGACATGGTGCTGCCGATGAACACCGGCGCCGAGGCGGTGGAGACCGGGATCAAGGTCGCCAGGGCCTGGGGCTACCGCGTCAAGGGCATCGCCGACGGCGCGGCGCGCATCGTGGTCGCGGCCGGGAACTTCCACGGTCGCACGACGACGATCGTCAGCTTCAGCGACGACGAGGAGGCGCGAGCCGGCTTCGGTCCGTACACGCCCGGCTTCGACGTGGTCCCCTACGGGGATGCGGATGCCATCGCCGCCGCGATCACCGACGACACCGCCGCGGTGCTGGTCGAGCCGATCCAGGGCGAGGCCGGGGTCGTGATCCCGCCCGAGGGGTACCTCCGTCGCATCCGGGAGATCTGCGACGAGAAGAACGTGCTGTTCATCGCCGACGAGATCCAGTCGGGTCTCGGTCGTGTCGGCGAGACGTTCGCCTGCGACCGCGAGGGCGTGGTGCCCGACCTGTATCTTCTCGGCAAGGCGCTGGGTGGCGGCATCCTGCCGGTCTCGGCCGTGGTCGGCAACGCCGACGTCCTGGGTGTCATCCGCCCCGGGGAGCACGGGTCGACCTTCGGCGGCAACCCGCTCGCGGCAGCAGTCGGACTCCGCGTGGTCGAGATGCTCGAGTCGGGCGAGGTCCAGGAGCGCGCTCGCGCTCTGGGCGCCCACCTCGCCGAGGCGCTTCAGCCGCTCATCGGCAACGGCGTCACCGAGGTGCGCATCGCCGGTCTCTGGGCCGGTGTCGACATCGACCCCGCCAGGGGGACCGGTCGTCGGATCGCCGAGAAGCTCCTCGAGCGCGGCGTGCTCGTGAAGGACACGCACGGCCAGACGATCCGCATCGCGCCGCCGATCGTGATCCGCGCGACCGAGCTCGACTGGGCGGTGGAGCAGCTCAAGCTCGTGCTCGGCTGACCGGTCGAACCCGCCGCCTCACTCGACCCCGCTGCGGAGACGCGAACGATCCACGGACGGATGCCGGTGCATCTGTCCGTGGATCGCTGTCTCCTCCGTCGGTCTCCGCCGGATGCGCGCCACCCCCCCGGGTGATTCAGCGCGCCCCGGCGCCTCCTCAGGCCGGCGTGTCGTCGGGGTCGAGGGTGCGCAGGGTGTCCTGCTCCACCGCGTTGTCGGCGTCCAGCTGTTCTTCGGTGGTCCTGTCGCCGCCGAGGGCGGCATCGGGGTCGCGGCTGGCGTCGCCCTGGATGGCGCCGCGCGGCGATTCGCCGTGCGAGCTGTCACCCTGGATGGCGCCGCCCTGGGCTGCGCCCTGGCTGTTCTCGTCGAATCCCGCGTCGCCCTGGATGGCGCCGCGCGGCGACTCGCCCTCAGAGCTGTCGCCCTGGATGGCGCCGCCCTGGGCCGCGCCCTGCGCGTTGCCGTTGAGCTCGTCGGATTCGTGGTCGGCCGACTGGCCGTCCGGAGCCGTGTTGTGCTCCGGAATGATCTCGGGAGAGCCCTCAGCCGGCTCCTCCGGGTGCGGGGTGCGTCCTGTGTCGTTGCTCATGCGACCGACGATAGGACGCGCGGGAAACATCGCCCAGGGCGTTGACAAACGCCCCGGAGATCGTCGTGCGGTCAGTCCTGCTTCGCGATGCGGATGGGCGTGGTGACCGAGGCCTCGTCGCTGAATTCGACCGGGTCGGCCTTTTCGGCGAGCTCGGGCGCGTCGATGACGCTCAGCGGCCTCGTCTCATCGAGTGTGAGCAGGAACCGCCTGTCCTCGGACCGGTGCAGGCGCCCCGACGTGAACACCCAGATCGCGCCGATCGCGCAGGCGACGAATCCTGCTGTCCCGCCGAGCATGATCGCGCTCCGTGGGCCGAAGGTGTCGGCCACCCAGCCGGCGATCGGGGCGCCGACGGGAGTCGACCCCATGATCACCGCCATGTACAACGCGAGCACGCGGCCGCGGAGGGCGGGGTCCGTCGTCATCTGGACGTAGCCGTTCGCGGTGGTCAGCAGCGTCACGATCATGAAGCCCGTGAACGTCAGAGTGACGGCGTAGGAGGCGTACGTGGGCATGGCCGCGGAGATGAACGCGGCCACGCCGAAGCCTCCTGCCGCGAGGATCACGACGCGCACCCGCGCCCTGTCGCGCCGGGCGGCGAGCAGGGCGCCGGCGAGCGAGCCGATGGCGAGCACCGAGCTGAGGATGCCGTAGCCGTCGGCGCCGGCCCCGAACTCGAGCGCCATGGTCGAGGCGAAGATCGGGAAGTTCATGCCGAAGGCGCCGATCAGGAACACCGTCACGAACACCACACGCAGGTCGCTGCGCCCCCACACGTACCGGAAGCCCTCGGCGAGGCCGCCCCGACTGCGGTTCTTCGGCCTCGGCGCGAGCTGGCCGGCGCGCAGCATGAGCAGAGCCACGAGCATGGCGAGGAACGTCACGGCGTTCGCAATGAACACCCATCCTGAGCCGATCGCGACGATGAGCAGACCGCCCACCGCCGGGCCGACCATGCGCGCGAGGTTGAACGATGCCGAGTTCAGGGCGACCGCGTTCGACGTGTCGGCGGCCGACACCATGTCGGAGACGAAAGCCTGACGCGCCGGGGCGTCGAACGCGTTGACGACGCCGAAGGCCGCCGCGAACCCGAACATCATCGGCAGCGTCATGACGCCGTTCAGCAGCAGCACGCCGACCGCGATCGCGAGGAGCAGCAGCGCAGTCTGGGTGGCGAGCAGGATGCGCCGGCGTTCGAACCGGTCGGCGACCCACCCGGTCAGGCTCACGAGCACGAGCGGCGGCCCGAACTGCAGCGCCATGGTGACGCCCATCGCCGCCGCGTCGTTGTCGGTGAGCTCGGTGAGCACGACCCAGTCCTGGGCGGTCGCCTGCATCCACCCGCCGACGTTCGAGACGAGGGCGCCTGCGAACCAGATGCGGTAGTTGATGTTCGCGAACGAACGGAACATGGCGCTCACGGGTCGACCACCTTCCGCATCAGGGCGCTGGCTTCTCGCAGGGTCGCGAGCTCCTTCTCTGTGAAGTCGAGTTCCGAGAGCATGGCGGCGAGCAGCTCGTCACGCCGCCGGATGGTCTGCATCACGATCTCGGTGCCCGCGTCGGTGATGTCGACCTGCACGCGGCGGCGGTCCTCGGCATCCGGTGTGCGGACGACGAATCCCTGCTCCTCGAGACCGTTGATCATGTTCGTCATCGACGGTGCGGTGACGCGCTCGCGCTCGGCGAGAGCGGTGATCGTGCGGCGCCCGTGCATCCGCAGCGTGGCGAGCACGGCGAGCTGGGCGTCGCTCATGGCGTCGACGGCGCGGGCGGATCGCAGGCGCCGGGCGAGCCGGAAGGCGGCCATGCGCAGGTCTGTCGCCGTGAGCTGGAGGGATTCGTCGGACGCAGACATTACTTAGACAGTCTAAGTAATTCTGGAGAGGAAGGGAAGGCGGATGCCGGGGAGTGCGTCGTGCGCACGCCACAATGGACGGGTGACCCGTACCCTCGCCATCGAAATCGCCGTCCAGGATCCCGCCGGGGTCCGCATCGCCGGAGCCGTGGGCGCCGCCCGCGTCGAGCTCGCCAGCGCGCTGCCCCTCGGAGGACTCACCCCGTCGCCCGCGACCCTGGAACTGTCGATCGAGGCCGCGCGAGCGGCCGGGCCCGAGGTGCACGTCCTCATCCGTCCGCGCGCCGGGGGCTTCCACTACGACGCCGATGAGCTCGCGATCTCCGAACGCGACGTCCGCCGGGCGATCGAGGCCGGGGCCGACGGCGTCGTCGTCGGCGCTCTCGACACGGCGGGGTCGCTCGACATCGACGCGATGAGACGCCTTCGCGACGCCGCGGGCGGAGCATCCGTCACCCTCCACCGCGCCATCGACGTCACGGCCGATCCGGTCGCGACCCTGGTCGCCGCGCGCGACCTCGGGCTCCGGCGCGTACTCACCTCGGGCGGCGCCTCGGCGGCGATCGACGGCCTCGAGACGCTGCGCACGCTCGTCGCCGAGGCGGCGGGGGCGATCGAGATCATGGCGGGCAGCGGGGTGGATGCCGCGAGCGCGCCCGCACTCGCCGCGGTCGGCGTCGACGCGCTGCACTTCTCGGCCAAGCGATCGGTGAGCGAGGACGGCGGTGTGCGCATGGGGTCCGCCTCCGACGGCGTCGGCGGCTACGAGGTCACCGACCTCGCCACCGCGCAGGGTGTCGTCGCAGCCCTCGGTCGCTGAGCGACGCGGACGGGCATTTCGCGACGCGGCGTCATCGATAGGGTGAGGGCGTGACGGAAACCCGAGAATTCACCGATGCCCACGGCATCGCCATCGTGTACGACGTCCACCGGGCGAGCGGAGAAGCCCGAGGTGTCGTGCAGCTGCTGCACGGTGTCGGCGAGCATGCCGGTCGGTACGGCACCCTGATCGCCGCCCTCACCGGGGCGGGCTTCCACGTCTTCGCCGACGACCACCGCGGGCACGGCCGCACCGGCATCCGCCAGCACGAGGGTCCCGCAGGCCTGGGCCGACTCGGCAAGGGCGGCCTCCGCGCGGCCGAGGCCGCGATCTGGCAGCTCACGGAGATCATCAAGGACGAGCATCCCGACCTGCCCCTCGTGCTGCTCGGGCACTCATGGGGGTCGTTCCTGGCGCAGAAGCTCGTGAACGACCACCCCGACGCATGGGATGCCGTCATCCTCTCGGGCTCGGCGCTGCGGATGCCGGGCTCGCTCAACGCCGCACCCCTCAACGCACGATGGAAGGCGGAGGACGCGACCGGCCTCGAGTGGCTGAGCCGCGACCCGGCCGTGTGGGCGTCGTTCGCCGACGATCCGCTGACGACCGATGTGCCGCTGCTCACGCTGTTCGGTCCTCTCGAGGCCGCCCGGCTGTACGGACGCCCGCGCAAGGATCTCGGCCGCGACATCCCACTGCTGCTGCTCGTGGGCCGGGACGATCCGGTCGGCGGTCCGCGCAGCGTGCACAAGCTGGCCGACGAGTATCGCTCGCGGTCGGGCCTCACCGACGTCACGACGCTCGTGTATCCCGACGCGCGCCACGAGATCTTCAACGAGTTGCAGCAGGACGAGGTGCGCGCCGACGTGCTCGCGTGGCTCGACGCGCGCATCCCCGCACGCTGACGCGCGCAGCGTCCTCCGCGAGTCCGCGTGTTACGCGCCGTGAACGCGTGTGACAGCGGGTGAATCCGCATGACGGACGCCGCGCCGCGCCCGCCCGTCGCGCCGTAGATTCGCCCCGAGAGGGAGGTGCGGGGTGGGTTTCGACGACGACTGGCGAGTCTGGCACGCATCACGCGTGCGGTACGCCGGCGCGGAGTACGGGCCGGCCGCGCTGGAGTCGACGAACTGGCTCATCACCGAGCCCGCTGCCGTCGAGGGCGTGCCAGGGCTCTGGGCGCTCACGGGGGACGGGGGGATCCGCGGCAGCGACCTCGGCGCCTCCGGCTCGATCGTGACCCTGCGGGCTGCCGAGTCGCTGCGGCTCGGCAGGAGGGAGCTGCGGGTGTTCGATCGACGCGGCTCGCTGGCGCTGCGGGTGTTCAACCCGCGCAGGCCGCAGCGCGAGCGCTTCAGCGCGATCGACGCGTATCCGCCGCGGGAGGGGTGGCGGATACGCGCCGAATTCGAGCCGACGCCGGGGGAGCGCATCGCGATCACCGCCGTCGACGGCGTGGTCACCGAGTCGGAGCTCGCCGGCCGTCTTCGCTTCCGGCTCGACGGCATCCCGCTCTCGCTCGACGTGACGCGCTCGTCGCAGGGCGGACTCACGGCGGTGTTCGCCGACGGTACGAACGGCGTCGAGACGTACCGGTTCCGGTTCCTGCCGATCGAGGAGCCGGATGCCGACGGCACCGCCGTCATCGACTTCAACAGGGCGTACCTGCCGCCCTGCGCGTTCTCCGACCAGTTCCTCTGCCCGCAGCCACCGGACGCCAACCGCTTCTCGCTGCCGATCCGCGCGGGCGAGCGCGCCGTCGTGCTCGGAGGCTGAGCCACGGCATCCGGTGTCGCGTGCTCTCCGCGCCGCCTGCGCGGCCCGCGCGTTAAGCTGGAGGCGTGCACGGTGAATACAAGGTCCCCGGAGGAAAGCTCGTCGTCGTCGACCTCGAGGTCGAGAACGGACGCATAGCCCGCTTCCGCCTCGCCGGCGACTTCTTCCTCGAGCCCGACACCGCGCTCGACGACATCAACGCCGCGGTCACCGGCCTCGCGGTCGAATCGGATGCCACCGCCATCGCCGCCGCCGTGCGCGCCGCCCTGCCCGAGGGGGCTCAGCTGCTCGGCTTCACGCCCGAAGCGGTCGGCACCGCGGTGCGCCGCGCTCTCGTCACCGCGCCGGGGTGGCGCGACTTCGACTGGGAGATCGTCCACGACGAGGCGGTGTCGCCGCAGATGAACCTCGCGCTCGACGAGGTGCTGACCTCCCGCGTCGGTGAAGGGCGCCGACGTCCGACGCTGCGGATCTGGGAGTGGGACCAGTCGGCCGTCGTGATCGGATCGTTCCAGTCGTACCGCAACGAGGTCGACCCCGAGGGCGCTGCCCGCCACGGCTTCGACGTCGTGCGACGCATCTCTGGCGGTGGGGCGATGCTCATGGCCGCGGGACAGATCATCACGTATTCGCTGTACGTGCCGGCATCCCTCGTGCAGGGCATGACGTTCGCCGACTCCTACGCGTTCCTCGACGACTGGGTGCTGCAGGCGCTGCGGTCGCTCGGGATCGACGCGATCTACCAGCCCCTCAACGACATCGCCAGCTCGTCGGGCAAGATCGGCGGAGCCGCGCAGAAGCGCCTCGCGAACGGGGGAGTGCTGCACCACGCGACCCTCTCGTACGACATCGACGGTCAGACCATGACCGAGGTGCTGCGCATCGGACGGGAGAAGCTCAGCGACAAGGGCACGACCTCGGCCGCCAAGCGCGTCGACCCGCTGCGCAGCCAGACCGGACTGCCGCGAGCCGAGATCATCGAGCGATTCAAGGACACGTTCCGCTCGCTCACGTCCGCCGAGGACGGCGCGATCACGCCCGACGAGTACGCCGACGCCGAGGCGCTGGTGGAGTCGAAGTTCTCCACCGACGCGTGGCTGCATCGGGTTCCGTGACCCACGCCGCCGAGCCCGCCGCCCGGGGAGCCGTCTCGATCATCCAGGGCGACAATCTCGCGGTCGCCGCGACCCTGCCCTCGGGGTCCTTCACGCTGGTCTACCTGGATCCGCCGTTCAACACCGGCCGCGCGCAGGAGCGACAGGTCGTCACGGCGACCCGGACGTACACGATTCAGCAGGGATCGGGTGCGGCTGACGACAGTGCCCCGGAATCACGCGCTTCCGGAACCGGCGACGCCCCGTCCGTGCTGAATAGTGCACAGGCATCCGCCCCGGCATCGGAGGCGGCGCCCGCCGAGGTCCGGCACGGGTTCCACGGGCACGCGTACGAGCGCGTGCGCGGCATGCTGCGCACGTACGACGACCGGTTCGACGACTACGGCGCGTTCCTCATGCCGCGGCTCGAAGAGGCCTGGCGCCTGCTCGCCGACGACGGCACCCTGTACCTGCACCTCGATTACCGCGAGGCGCACTACGCCAAGGTCATGCTCGACGCCGTGTTCGGCCGTGAGTGCTTTCTCAACGAGCTCATCTGGGCGTACGACTACGGTGCCAAGTCGCGTCGACGCTGGCCGACCAAGCACGACACGATCCTCGTATATGTGAAGAATCCGCGGGCGTACGTCTTCAACGCCGACGACGTCGACCGCGAGCCGTACATGGCCCCGGGGCTCGTCACGCCCGAGAAGGCCGCGCGCGGCAAGCTGCCCACCGACGTGTGGTGGCACACGATCGTGCCCACGACGGGCCGCGAGAAGACCGGGTATCCGACGCAGAAGCCCGAGGGGATACTGCGTCGCATCGTCCGCGCCTCCAGCCGCCCCGGCGACCGCGTGCTCGACCTCTTCGCCGGCAGCGGCACCACCGGCGCAGTGGCATCGGCGCTCGGTCGCGACGCGGTGCTGGTCGACGACAATCCCGCGGCGGTCAGGGTGATGACCGAGCGGATGCCGCATGCCGAGGTGACCGTGCTCGGCGGGTGACCGCGCTCGGCGGGTGACCGCGCTCGGCGGGTGACCGTCGCCCGACGGAGAGTTCGGAGAGAATGACTCCATGCCGGATAGCGAGTACGTCGAGGTGGAGACTGCGGACGGGCGGGTGCGCGGACGATGGCGCTCGGGTCGCGATGAGCGGATGCCGCGTTCGGCCGCGTTCCTCGGCATCCCGTTCGCGGAGCCGCCGGTCGGTGCGCTGCGGTTCCAGGCGCCGATGCCGGTCCGGCCGTGGCACGGAGTGCGCGACGCGCTCGAGTTCGGCGCGACGGCTCAGCGCGGCGACCAGGGCGAGACGCTGATCCCCGAGCCGAGTGTGGAGGGCGAGTCGACGCTCACCGTGAACGTCTTCACCCCTGATCCCGCGGATGCCGGGCTGCCGGTCCTGGTCTGGATCCACGGCGGCGGGTTCACGTCGGGATCACCGGCGAGCCCCTGGTACGACGGTCGCAACTTCAACCGCGACGGCGTCGTCACCGTGTCGATCTCGTACCGCCTCGGATTCGACGGCTTCGGCTCGATCGAGGGCGCTCCGTCGAACCGCGGCGTCCGGGACTGGCTGCTCGCGCTGCAGTGGGTGCAGCACAACATCGCCGCGTTCGGCGGAGACCCCGGCCGTGTGACGATCGCCGGGCAGTCCGCCGGTGGAGGAGCGGTGCTCACGCTGCTCGGGATGCCGAAGGCGCAGCACCTGTTCCACGGCGTCTACGCGATCTCGTCGGCCCTCACCGACGTCGCCGCCTCGCGTGCCGAGGCCCTCGGTCGCGTGCTCGCCGCGAAGGCAGGCGTGGAGCCGACGGTCGACGGGTGGGCGACCGTGGACGAGAAGCGGATGCTCGCACTGCAGAAGGCGGCGATCCGGGTCACTCCCCGGACGATGGCGACCCTCGTCGACGACGGGCTGTCGCTCGGGCCGGTGGTCGACGGCGAGCTGATCGAACGGCCGACCAGGGAGTCGCTCCGCGCGGGAGTCGGTGCAGACAAGCCGCTGGTGCTCGGTGCCACCGACGACGAGTTCACGATGGTCTTCGGCGGCAGGGTCGCGAAGGTCCTGCGCTGGGTGCCCCGCAGTGTCATGCTCGACCGACTCGGACTCGACCGGAGCCTCCGCGCAGGTTACCTCGCCGCCAACGCCGACGTCGTGCGCCGCCGCACGGCGCGGCTCGCGGGGCGGGTGCTCACCGACCGGATGTTCCGCGCCGGCGTCCTCCGCGTCGCGGCAGACCGCGGCGACGCGCCGACCTGGGTGTACCGCTTCTCGTGGCCGTCGGGTCGCTTCGGATTCGCGGAGCACTGCCTCGACGTGCCGTTCTTCTTCGACTGCCTCGACGGGCCGGGGATCGAAGCGCTGGCCGGGCCGAATCCGCCGCAGGAGTTGGCCGACGAGGTGCACGCGGGTGCGGTCTCGTTCGTCAGCTCCGGTGACCCCGGCTGGCCGGAGCACGAGGGGGATGCCGGGATCGTGCGGGTGTACGACGTGCCGACGCACGACGTCGCCGATGCCTACGCGGCGGTGCGGGTGCTGGTCTGAGCTGGTTCATGAGGCGGCCGGGCGTCGGTCGCTGACTCCAGGCCGCAGATACCCGCATCGAGTTGGCACCTGTTGCCGGAATGGCCTCGTGAATGGCGGCATCGGGTGCCAACTCCGCGGTCGTGGAGGACGGGCGTGACCCGCTGCGCGCCCCTGGTGGGAGGACTCTTCGTCCACAGCAAGGCCATGCGTTGAAGCATCCACCGTTCGTGACGAAGCGGCACGGTCTTCGGCATTCTCGGGAGATGTCGCGACGTCCCACGCCCCTGCCGTCGTCACTCGGCACAGTGTTCACTCCCGAGCAGGCTCGCGCAGCCGGTGTGACTTCGCGCCGCATGAGGGCGCGTGACCTCGAGCATCCTCACCGCGGTCTGCTCGTCGTCAGCCCAGGGGATGCCGAGAGTCTTCGGACGACCGCCGAGGGGTCCGGCGATCCCTTCGCCCGCGACCGAGCGCAGCGGCTGGATATGCGCCGTCGAGCCGAGCTGTATCGGCCGCTCATGGTCAAGCATGCCTTCTTCGTCGGGCGTACGGCTGCAGGATTCTGGCAACTGCCGGTCGACTGCTCGGGCGACCTCGAGGTCGGCGTGGTGGCACCGAACCGCGCCCCACGTCGCTCCGGGATAGCGGGGAGACAGGTCGCGCCGACGCTCGCTACCCTTCGCACCATCGACGGCATCGCCGTGACGAGTCCGGCATCCACCTGGGCGATGCTCGCGCCCGACCTCTCGGTGCGCGAACTCGTCCACGTTGCGGACGCGCTCGTCAGGATTCCACGCGACCGGTTCGCGCGACGGCGACAGGACCTCGCTCTCTGCACGGTCGAGCAGTTGCACGCCGCGGTCGACGCGGGGCGCCGCAATGGAGTGGCGAGGCTTCGCGAGGCGATCAAGTCCGTGCGAGTCGGGAGCGCCTCGCCGCTGGAGTCGGACTATCGCCTCGACGCTGCTGCGGCGGGCCTGCCGGAGCCGGCTCTGGACGTGGAGATCCGCGACTCTCATGGACGCCTTCTCGGAATCACCGAGATCGTGTATCGGGAGTTCCGGGTGCTGGTCGAGATCGAGGGGGACCATCATCGGACCTCGCGAGAGCAATGGAGTCGCGACATCGAGAAGTATGCGGCGTACACCGCAGAGGGCTATGAGGTCGTTCGACTCACGTCGGCGCACATTCGAGGCGCGCGGCCGACGGCGGCAGAGACGGTGCGAGCGGCTCTGATCAGACATGGCGGGTGCCTCTGACCCGCAGTCCGCGGTTCGAGTTGGCGCCGGTTGTCGGAATCCGCCGGTGTTTTGCGTCGGCAGGTGCCAACTGAAGCGGGTGGCCGGACGCTGAGTTGGCACCTGTGGTCGAAGAGCGTCAGGCGATGTAGACCTTGCGCAGCGTCTCGGTGACGGTCCACGCCGTGCGCTGCCCCTCGGCCAGCCGCACGACCGACCCGGGCATCACCTCGATCGCAGGCAGCGCGGGGTCGATGAATTCGATCCGCGCACGACCGGCGAGCACGACGAACACCTCGTCGACCTCGATATCGGATGCCGTGCCGGGCGTCATCTCCCAGATGCCGACCTCGACCTCGCCGATCGTCGCCAGGGCGTGCGTGGCCGTCGTCGGGGTGCCGATGATGATCTCGTCCCCAGGCAGCGGCTCGTGCTCGAGGCGCAGCGCCGCCGCATCCACCACCGCGCCCGCAGCGAGCGCGGTCACGAGTCGAACCCCATCCCGACCGCGTCGAGGGTCTTGAGGAAGAGGTTGCGCCTGCCCTGGTTGTGGTCGGCGCGGTCCATCGCGGCGCGCACGAGGTTGACCCCGATCGAGGCCACCGGCTCGGGAGGGAACGGGATGGGCTTCTCGCGGACCATCGCGAGCTCGGTGCGCTCGGTCTTCTCGCCCGACAGCTGGTCGAGCATGACGTCGGCGGCGAAGCGCGCGGCTCCGACGCCGAGGCCGGTGAACCCCGACGCGTACGCGACGCGGCCCTTGCGTGCCGTGCCGAAGAAGGCGCAGAAGCGGCTCGACGAGTCGATCGCGCCGGCCCAGCGGTGCGTGAACCGCAGGCCCTCGAGCTGCGGGAACGTCGTGAAGAAGTGCGAGGCCAGCCTCCGGTGGCTCTCGGCGCGGTCCTCGTACTCCGGCCGCACCTTGCCGCCGAAGTGGTAGACCGCGTCGTATCCGCCGAACAGGATGCGGTTGTCTGCCGTGAGGCGGTAGTAGTGGAACTGGTTCGCGCTGTCGGCGAGACCCTGGCGGTTCGACCAGCCGATGGACGCCAGCTGGTCGCTCGACAGCGGCTCGGTCATGAGCACGTAGTCGTACACCGGCACGGTCATCAGGCGATTGCGCTTCAGGAGTGAGGGGAAGACGTTGGTGCCCAGGGCCACGGCATCCGCTCTCACGCGACCGCCGTCGCGCGTGACGAGGGTGACCGCCCCGGCGTCTCCGTCTTCGATGGAGCGCACCAGGGAGTTCTCGTAGATCTCGACGCCGAGGTCGACGGCGACGCGGGCGAGCTCCATGCCGAGCTTCGCCGGATGCAGCATGGCGCAGGAGTCCTTCTCCCACGCCCCCGCGAGGAACGTGTCGGAGTGCACCTCGGCCTGCACGGCGTCGCGGTCGAGGAACCCCTCCTCCTCGCGCAGCCACTCGACCTGGTGCGGCTCGACGGCGACGGCGAGCTGCCCCGTGCGCTCGAAGTCGACGTCCATCGAGTAGCGCGAGACGGTCTGCGCGATGCCGTCGAGGTTCTCGATGCCGAGCTCCTCCAGGCGATCGATCTCGTCCGGCCAGCGGGTCAGGCCGTTCTCGTGGCCGTGCGTGAGGCTCGCCTCGCAGAATCCGCCGTTGCGCCCCGAGGCCGCCCACGCGATGCGCGACGCCTCGAGCAGGACGACCCGCCGATCGGGTTCGCGTTCCTTCGCCCGGATCGCCGTCCACAGCCCCGTGTAGCCGCCGCCGACGATCGCGAGGTCGGCGGCGATGGTCCCGGACAGGGGTGGGTGAACGGGACGCGGCACGTCCTCGAGCCAGAACACGCTGAGCGCGGTGTCGCGCAGCGAGGCGTCGATCACGGCATCCGCGGGGCGGCGGCGTTCGAAGACGGTGGTTCCCATGGTGCTGTCCTGTTCTCTGACCCGCGACTCAGCGCGTGCCCCAGTTGTAGAGGTCCTTGTAGAGGCCGGCGTACAGCAGGCTCTCGGTGTGGGCGACACCCGCGATCGTGCGGATGCGGGTGGAGATCAGCTCGAGCAGATGCTCGTCGCTCTCGCAGACCGCCTCGACGAGGATGTCGAAGGTTCCCAGAGTGACGACGACGTAGGCGAGCTCGGTGATCTTCGTCAGCTCCTCGGCGACGAGCCGCGGGTCGCCGTTCACCCGGAGGCCGATCATCGACATGCGGTGGAAGCCGAGCTGCATGGGATCGGTGACCGCGACGATCTGGATGATCCCCGCCTCCGTCATCCGCTGCACACGCTGCCTCGCAGCGGCTTCGCTGAGACCGACCTCGCGGCCGATCTCGGCGTACGGCCGTCGACCGTCCTCCTGCAGGAGCTCGACGATCCGCTTGGAGATGTCATCGAGGGCGGGTTGCTTCGCTGCGGGGCTCATGTGTCGATATTGACAGGAGCGAGGCAGTTGAGCAACTGATTCCGTCGAATCGCAGGTGCGAATCGGCGGCATCCGCTTTTGCGAGGAGAACGAGCGGATGCTGCGGCGGGCTCCGCCGCCCCTCGACCGGTGAGACTCGATGTGTCATGCTGGGGCGGACGTCGACCCGAGGGGGGAACTCATGGCACGGCCGCTCGCCGGACCCCAGACCCTGCTCCGCACTCTCAACGGTCGAGCGATCCTCGAGACGCTCGCTCGTCGCGGACCGCTCACTCGCAGCGAGCTGGTCGCCGAGACGGGGCTGTCGCGCACCGCCGTCACGCAGGTGCTGCGGATGCTGGAATCGTCGAACGCCGTCGCCGCGGCCGGAGTCGATCGGGAGACCAGGGGGCCGGCCGCCAGCCGCATGGCCCTGCATCCGCAGCTGGGTTTCGCCGCCGCCGTGCACGTCGACCCGCACGCCGCGCACGTGGTGCTGGTGGATCCGACGGGCGCCGTGCGCGCCGAGCAGCATGCGCCCTTCCCGCTGCAGGGCGACCGCGTCGAGCACATCGCGGCGCTGGTGGAGTCCTGCCGCGACGCGGTGCGGGGGCCCCTGGTCCTCGCCGTGATCGCGGTTCCGGGCATCGTGACGGCCGACGGCGGGATCCGCGACGACCAGGGTCCTGACGGCGGGGCGTTCCGGGCGGCGCTCACGGCGCGGCTCGGCTGCCCGGTGCGCGTCGAGAACGACGTCAACCTCGCCGCTCTCGCCGAGCTGACCGAGGGCTCGGGCGCCGATCTGGCGAGCTTCGCGCTGCTGCTCCTCGACGACGGCCTCGGTGCGGGCATCGTCCTCGACGGGGTGCTGCATCGCGGCTTCTCGGGCGTCGCCGGCGAGGTCATGTACCTGCCGCAGACCCCGCTGCCCATCGGAGCCCCGGTGCTCGGCGAGGACGTCGTCCGCGACCTCGCCGCCGCCCACGGTCTCGACCCGCTGTCTGCGCTCGACATCCACCTCGATGCCGCATCCGCCGGCGACGACGCCGCCCTCGCGATGGCCGCGGAGATGGGGCGTCGCCTCACCTACGTCGCGGGCAGCGTGGCCCTGGTGCTCGACCCCGAGGCGTTCATCCTCAGCGGGTCCGCCGCGCACCCGGCCCTGGTCGACGCCGTCTCCGCCGTCGCCGAGGAGCTCGCTCCGCAGCTGCCGATGCGGTTCCTCGTGTCGTCCTTCGGGCCGGAGGCGCCGCTCGTCGGAGCCGTGGATCAGGCCGCGGCGGCGCTTCGCGCCACCGTCTTCTCACAGCTCGTCCCGTCGGCCGAACGCAGGACCGCCCGATGGAAGGCCGAGAGGCGGGGCGCAGACGAAGGGAGTCGCTGATGTCCGATCTCGCAGACCGCCTCGGCCTCGGTGAGGGAGCCAGGGCGATCATCGTCAACGCCGACGACTTCGGCATGTGCCATGCGGCGAACACGGCGATCGCGGGGCTGCTCGATGCCGGATACGTGGACTCCGCGACGGTGATGGTCCCGTGCGCGTGGTCGCCGGAGGCGCTGTCCTTCGCGGCATCCCGCCCCGACCTCGACGTCGGCGTGCATCTCGTGCTGACCAGCGAGTGGACGCGCTACCGCTGGCGGCCCCTCACGGGCATGGGCACCACGCTCACGGACGACGCCGGATTCTTCCCCGCGGACGTCCTCCTTGTGGAGGAGACGGCGGCGGTCGCCGACGTCTCAGCCGAGATCGCCGCGCAGCTGCAGGCGGCCCTCGACGCGGGCGCCGACGTCACCCATCTCGACAACCACATGGGCTCGGTGTACGGCCTGCTCACCGGCCGCGACTTCCTCGGCCCGGTGCTCGAGCTCGCAGCCCGTCACGGGCTGCCGTTCCGGCTGCCGCGCAGCGTGGAGGGCTCGGGGGCCGATCCCGAGCTCCACGCGAAGCTGGATGCCGCCTCCGCTGCGGCCGATGCGCTCGGCGTCGAGATCATCGACCGGTTGTGGACCCACCCGTTCGAGGCCGCGCCGGGTGAGACGTACGAGCAGGTCAGAGACGACTTCATCGCGCTGCTGCGCTCGATCCCGCCAGGGGTGACCGAGATCTACCTGCATCCGATGGTGGATGACGACGAGCTGCGAGCCGTCGTCGACGTCGCCGCCGCGAAACGCGGCCAGGAGCTGCGCCTGCTGTCCGATCCCCTCGTGCTGCACACGATCGCGGAGGAGGGGCTGATCCGGCTGGGGTGGCGGGCGCTGCGAGACCTGCAGCGCGACGGACGGAACGGAGACCGCGCATGACCTCGGTGACGTCCCGTCTGCGCGACAGACGTCTGGATGCCGCACCCACCCGGGCGCAGACGATCGCGTTCGGAGCATCGGGGTTCCCGACCCAGCTCATGTCGCAGACGTTCTCGGCGTTCGTCGTGTACTTCTACGTCACGCAGCTCGGCGTCGCACCGGCATGGGTGGCCGCGGCGATGATCGCGCACGGGGTGCTGAATGCGGTGCTCAATCCGGTCGTCGGGGCGGTGTCCGATCGCATCCGCACCCCTTGGGGCCGCCGCATCCCCTGGATCGGCATCGGCATAGTGCCCCTCGTGGCCGCCTTCGCACTGGTGTGGATGCCGCCCGAGCTGCCGACCGCCGGTCTCATCGTCTGGTTCCTGGTCGTCGTGGCGGTCTACGACATCGCGTTCGTCGTGGTCGTGCTGAACATCTCGGCGCTGTTCCCCGAGATCTTCCGCACGACGGAGGAGCGTGCCCGCGGCAATGTGCCGCGGCAGATCTTCGCGATCCTCGGCATGGTGCTGGGCACCGCGGGCGCGCCGGTGCTGTACGGCTCCATCGGCTGGCCCGGCATGGCGATCGTGCTCAGCGCGGTCTGCCTGGTGCTGCTCGTGTGGTCGTTCTGCGGCGGCATGATCGAGCGTCGGGTGCCCGAGGCCGCGTCCGAGGCCATGAGGTGGGGCGATCAGCTGAAGTACACCTTCGCGAATCGCGCGTTCGTGCCGTACGTGCTCGGCTCGCTGTGCGTGCAGACGGCGATCGCTGTGATCCTCGCCGCGCTCCCGTTCTACGTGCGGTACTCGCTGCACGCGGCCGAAGGCGAGGGGAGTCTGCTGCTCGGGGCGATCTTCGTCACGGCCATCCCGTCGATCGTGCTCTGGAGCACCGTCGTGCGGCGCACCTCGCCCCGCTCGGCGCTGCTGTGGAGCGTCGCGGTGTTCGGGGTCGCGGTGCTCGGCTACCTGCTGCCGTCGAGCGTGCTCGCCGCCGCGCTGGTCGGCGTCGCGGTGGGGGTCGGGGTCGGCGGTCTGCTGCAGCTGCTCGAGGTCGTGCTCGCGCAGATCATCGACGAGGACGCCACCCGCACGGGCCATCGCCGCGAAGGCGCCTACTTCGGCGTGAACGGCTTCGTGGTGCGCGGATCCGTGGTGCTCCAGGCGGTGGTCGCGGCGGCCGTGCTCACGGCATCCGGTTTCGACGCCTCCCTCGGCGACGCGCAGCCCGAGACCGTGGACGGCGGCATCCGCCTGATGGTCGCCGTCGTGCCGATGGCATTCTCGGCCCTCGGGTGGCTGTGCTTCTTCCTCTACCCGATCCGCACCCGCGACCTGTGATCCCGGAGCCCGGGACCACCGGACTCACACGGCGGAACGCCGCGCCTCCCAGCCCGTCCGCACCATGTCGTCCACCGAGTACCGCATCTTCCAGTCGAGGTCGCGGGCGGCGAGCTCGCCCGTGGCGACGATGCGGTCGGGGTCTCCCGGGCGGCGGGGGCCGATCTCGGCGGTGAAGTCGATGCCGGTGACGCGGGCCATCGCATCCATGATCTGCTTCACGCTGAGGCCGTCGCCGGAGCCGAGGTTGTACGCCGGCTCGATCGACTCACCGGCGGCGAGGCGCTTCGCGGCCGCGACATGCGCGGCGGCGATGTCGCCGACGTGCACGTAGTCGCGCACGTTCGTTCCGTCTTCGGTGTCGTAGTCGTCGCCGTTGATGCGCGGCGTCTCGCCGGCGATGAGCTTCTCGAAGACGATCGGGAAGAGGTTGTGCGGGCTGACGTCGTAGACCGTGGGGTCGGCCGATCCGACGACGTTGAAGTACCGCAGCGAGGTGTGACGCAGGGGCGTGTCGCTGTCGGCGGTCGCGACCGCCTGGTCGCGGATCAGCCATTCGCCGATGAGCTTGGACTCGCCGTACGGGCTGGCCGGCTTCTTCTCGGTGCTCTCGACGACGAGCGGCACGTCGGGGGTGCCGAACACGGCGGCCGAGGAGGAGAACACGATGTTGGCGACTCCTGCGGCCTCCATCGCCTCGAGGATCACGCGGGTGCCTTCGACGTTCTGCGCGTAGGTGTGCAGGGGGCGCTGCACCGAGACTCCGGCGTACTTGTATCCGGCCACATGGATGACGCCGTCGGCGTCGTGCTCGCGGAGCGTCTTCTCCACGAGCTCGCGGTCGAGGATGCTGCCCTGCACGAACGTCACGCCGTCGGGGATGAACGAGGGCACCCCGCTGGAGAGGTCATCGAGGATGACGGGGGTGAGTCCGGCATCCGCGAGTGCGCGGACGACGTGCGAGCCGATGTAGCCGGCGCCGCCGGTGACGATCCAGGACATGGTGCTCCTCTGGTGGTGGAGAAGGGGAGAATTCAGTATCTCAGGCGTCGCGGTGCGCGCCCGCGGCCGGGGTGACGGTGAAGACGGCGGGGGCCGAGTAGCCGGATGCCGCGAACGCGGCGTTCACGGCATCGGACACCGCCTGCACGGCATCCTGCTCGACCAGCGCGATCGCGGCTCCGCCGAATCCGCCGCCGGTCATGCGCGCGCCGAGCGCTCCGGCCGCCAGCGCGGTCTCGACGGCGGTGTCGAGCTCGGGGATCGAGATCTCGAAGTCGTCGCGCATCGAGGCATGCGAGGCGACGAGCAGGTCGCCGATGGCGCGGGCGCCGTCCTCGCGCAGCACGCGCACGGTGTCGAGTACGCGCTGGTTCTCGGTGACGACGTGGCGCACGCGGCGGAAGGTCACGTCGTCCATGAGCTCCTGCGCGCGGGGGAGGTCGTTCACCGAGACGTCTCGCAGGCTCGGCACGCCCATGATCGAGGCGCCCTGCTCGCATGAGGCGCGGCGCTCACGGTAGCCGCCGGTCGAGTGGGCGTGCTTCAGCTGGGTGTCGATGACGAGGATCGCCAGGCCCGCCTCGGCGATGCCGACGGGCACGAGAACGGCCTCGAGCGACCGGCAGTCGAGGAAGATCGCGGCATCCGGCTCGCCCAGCATCGACGCCATCTGGTCCATGATGCCCGTCGGCGCGCCCACGGCCTCGTTCTCGGCACGACGGCCGATGCGAGCGAGGGCGGTGCGGTCGAGCCCGGCGTTCCACAGGTCGTTGAGGGCGGATGCCGTGGCTCCCTCGATCGCGGCCGACGACGAGAGCCCCGCGCCGACCGGGACGTCGGAGGCGATCGCGATGTCGACGCCGGGCCCGCTCGCTCCCGCCTGGCGCAGCGCCCACGCGACGCCGAGCGGGTACGCCGCCCACTCGGGGACGCTGAGCCTCTCTCGGTCATCCGGTCCCTGAGCCTGCTCCCCGGTGGCTCCCTGAGCCTGCTCCCCGCTGGGTCCCTGAGCCGGCTCCCCGGTGGGTCCCTGAGCCTGTCGAAGGGCCGGGAACAGCTCGTCGAGGTCGTCGAGAGCGACCTCGACCTCCTCGTCGGCGAACGTCGAGGCGACCCGGATCCGGCCGTCGTCACGGATGCCGACCGCGGCGACCGTGCGATAGGGGATCGCGAACGGCAGCACGAACCCCTCGTTGTAGTCGGTGTGCTCGCCGATGAGGTTGACGCGTCCGGGCGCCGACCACACGCCGTCGGGCGTGCGGTCGGTGAGTTCGGCGAAGAGCGCGGTGGCGGCGGCATCCGTCGTCGATGCGGGTGTGGAATCGTGAGCGGTCATGCGGAGGCCTCGTCTGCGTTCTCGGTGTCGACGTTCCGGTGGAGATCGTGTGCCGCGTCGGCCTTCGCGATCGCCTCGCGGATGCGAGCCGCGCCGGTCTCGGGGGTGACCTCGGCGGCCCAGGCCCACATGGCGGCCTCGGATCCGGCGAGGAACTTGAGCTTGTTCGCCGCGCGCCGCGGGCTGGTGAGCTGCAGGTGCAGGCGCACGCTGTCGCGGCCGGTGTGCACGGGTGCCTGATGCCACGCGGCGATGTACGGGGTGGGGGTGTCGTACAGCGCGTCGACTCCGCGGAGCAGTCGCAGGTACAGCGGGGCGAGCTCGTCGCGCTCGGCCTCGCTCGTCTCGGCGAAGTCGGGGACGTGTCGGTGCGGCATCAGGTGCACCTCCAGCGGCCAGCGGGCGGCGAAGGGCACGAACGCGGTCCAGTGCTCTCCGCGGAACACGACGCGTTCGGAGGCCTGCTCGAACTCCAGGATGCGCGAGAAGAGGTCGGGGCCGGTGCGGTCGATCGAGTCGAGAAGCCGGGTCGTGCGCGGTGTCACGTAGGGGTAGGCGTAGATCTGGCCGTGCGGATGCGGCAGCGTGACGCCGATGGCTTCGCCGCGGTTCTCGAACGGGAAGACCTGCTCGATGCCGGGGAGGGTCGACAGCGCGGCCGTGCGGTCGGCCCAGGCCTCGATCACGGTGCGTGCGCGCGTGACCGACTGGGTGCCGAACGACCCGGTGTGCTCGGGGCTGAAGCACACGACCTCGCAGCGTCCGACCGAGGTGCGGGTGCGGCCGAGGTTGAGGGCGCCCAGGTCGTCGAGTCCGCGGGGCGGGTCGCTCGCGGCCGGGGCGGCGCCGATCGCCTCGGCGAGGGCGGGGCCGAACGCGGGGGAGCGGTTCTCGAAGACCGCGACGTCGTAGCGGGATGGGACCTCGGAGGGATTGGTCGGCGTCTGCGGGGCGAGCGGGTCGGCGTCGGCGCTCGGCATCATCACGCGGTTCTGCCGGTTCGCCGCGACCGTGATCCAATCGCCGGTCAGCACATCGAGCCGCATCGAGGCGGTCTCGCCGCGTGTGTCGAGCGTGCGGGCGTCGACGCGTCGCTCGGGGCCCAGTATCGTGTCGGGGTCGTCGAAGTAGATCAGCTCGCGACCGTCGGCGAGCGTCGTCGCCCGCTTGACGATGCCGGCGGTCAGGGGCTCGGTGCACAACTCAGCAAGATTCGGCGTGTTCACGTCAACATGGTAGGCACATCGCCGTGGTAACGTCAATATTCCGGAGTTGTGAACGGCAGGAGGGTGGCCCCGTGAGGGATGACGATCTCGCGCTCGGTGTCGATCGCCCCCGACGACGCCGCTCCGCATCGGCCAGCTCCGGGCGGGTGTCGATGGCGATGGTCGCCAGCAGGGCCGGCGTCTCAGGACAGACCGTCTCCCGCGTCGTCAACGACAGCCCCCGCGTCGATCCGGCCACCCGCGCACGCGTCGAGAAGGCGATGGCGGAGCTCGGATACCGGCCGCACCGAGCCGCCCGTGCACTGCGCACCGGGCGATCGCAGACGATCGGCCTCGTCGTGACCACGCTCGCCACGGTGGGCAACTCCCGGATGCTGCAGGCCACCGCCGAAGCGGCCGCCGAGCGCGGCTACGCGCTCACCCTCGTGACCGCGGGAGACAGTGTCGCGGATGCCTTCGACCGCCTCGCCGCGCAGGAGGTCGACGGCGCCATCGTGCTGAACGAGGCCTCTGCGCTCGTGCCCGCCGCGCAGCGGCCCGCGGGCCTGCGCCTGGTCGTCGTCGACGCCCCCGCGTCGGACGATCTGATCGCCGTGCACAGCGACCACGTCGGCGGCGCGGCGGCGGCGACCGCTCACCTGCTGAGCCTCGGTCACGAGACCGTGCGCCACCTCGCGGGTCCGGCCGATTCGTTCGCGGCCGCCGAGCGCGAGCGGGGCTGGCGCGACACCCTCGGGGCCGCGGGGATCGAGCCGCCCACGGTCGTGCGCGGGGATTGGTCGTCGGATGCCGGTTACGCCGCGGGCGACGCGCTTGCCGCTGCATCCGCCGTCTTCTGCGCCAACGATCAAATGGGACTCGGTCTGCTGCGGGCCTTCGCCGAGCGGGGGCGACGGGTGCCGGAGGACGTCGCGGTCGTCGGGTTCGACGACGTGCCGGATGCCGCGAACTACCGCCCTCCGCTCACGACGATCCGGCAGGACTTCAGCGCGCTCGCCCATCGTGCCGTCGAGCTCCTCGTCGCCGAGATCGAGGGGGATGCCGCCGGCGCGGCATCCGCCGTCGTCCCGACCCTCCTCGTCGAGCGGGCCAGCACCCGCTGACGCGGCCGGGCGTCCGCTGCCGGGTCGCCTCTCCGCTGCGGGTCGAAAGTGCACCCGTCGTCCGCTGCGGGGCCAAGAGTGCACCCGAATCGCACGTTTCCGATGCGTTATTGACCCCGCGTGCGGTGAGCTAGGCTGGCCGTCGTCCCTTGCGGGGCCAAGAGTGCACCCGAATCGCACGTAGCCGATGCGGTATTGACCCCGCGCGCCGGGAGGTCGGCGACCACGCCCCTGGCGACCCGCCCCGCCGCCCACCCGGGCGGCACCACCCGTCGCCGCTGCGGGGCCAAAAGTGCTCCCCTCGTCCGCTGCGGGGCCAAAAGTGCACCCGAATCGCGCGTTTCCGATGCGGTATTGACCCCGCGCGCCGGGAGGTCGGCGACCACGCCCCTGGCGACCCGCCCCGCCGCCCACCGGGGGGCCGGGCCCCCCCGCCGTCTGCTGCGGGGTCAGAAGAGCATCCGTCGTCCGCTGCGGGGTCAACAGAGCATCCGAGTGGCACGTCTGCGGTGCGTAATTGACCCCGCGCGCCGTGAGG
>NZ_CDWI01000006.1 GCF_001049495.1 Microbacterium sp. 3J1 | reverse complement strand
ACCCGGGCCGCACCCACCCGTCGTCCGCTGCGGGGCCAAAAGTGCACCCGTCGTCCGCTGCGGGGCCAAAAGTGCACCCGTCGTCCGCTGCGGGGCCAAAAGTGCACCCGTCGTCCGCTGCGGGGCCAAAAGTGCACCCGTCGTCCGCTGCGGGGCCGAAAGTTCACCCGTCGTCCGCTGCGGGGCCAAAAGTGCACCCGAATCGCGCGTTTCCGATGCGCTATTGACCCCGCGCGCAGTGAGGGCTGCCACCCCACAACCCGGCTCGCCGCCCCCGGCCCGCCGCCCCCGGCCCGCAGCCCCCGGCCCGCCGCACCCGGCCCGCCGCCCCCGGCCCGCCGCACCGCGGCCAGGCGCACCGCTGGTCGGATAGCGATTCCCACTACGCTTGCGCGCCGCCCCGTCTCATGCCATGCTGTCGGAAAGCGCTTACCGATCGAGCGGGGCGCACGGCTTCACAGAACGGACCAGCAATGTCACAGGCGACGACCCGCGAGATCGGGATCATCATGAACGGCGTCTCCGGGCGCATGGGCTACCGGCAGCACCTCGTGCGCTCGATCCTCGCGATCCGCGACGAGGGCGGCATCGAGCTGCCCGACGGATCCCGCATCACGGTGAAGCCCCTGCTCGTGGGCCGCAACGAGGCCAAGCTCGCCGAACTCGCCGCGAAGCACGGCATCGACGACTACACGACCGATCTCGACGCCGCCCTGGCCGACCCGAAGTGGGAGATCTACGCCGACTTCCTCGTGACCAAGGCCCGCGCCTCGGCGATCCGCAAGGCGATCGCGGCAGGCAAGGCGATCTACACCGAGAAGCCGACCGCCGAGTCGCTCGAAGAGGCGCTGGAACTCGCCCGTCTCGCCGACGAGGCGGGCGTCAAGACCGGCGTCGTGCACGACAAGCTCTACCTGCCCGGCCTGCAGAAGCTCAAGCGCCTCATCGACTCGGGATTCTTCGGCCGCATCCTGTCGGTGCGCGGAGAGTTCGGCTACTGGGTGTTCGAGGGCGACTGGCAGCCGGCGCAGCGCCCGTCCTGGAACTACCGCACCGAAGACGGCGGCGGCATCATCACCGACATGTTCCCGCACTGGAACTACGTGCTGGAGAACCTGTTCGGCGAGGTCAGGAGCGTCTACGCCCAGGCGGCCGTGCACATCGCCGACCGCTGGGACGAGAACGGTGAGCACTACACGGCCACCGCGGAGGATGCCGCGTACGGCATCTTCGAGCTCGAGGGCGGCATCATCGCCGAGATCAACTCCAGCTGGACGGTGCGCGTCAATCGCGACGAGCTCGTCGAGTTCCAGGTCGACGGCACGCACGGATCCGCGGTCGTCGGACTCTTCGGCGCCAAGATCCAGCCGCGCAACGCGACGCCCAAGCCCGTGTGGAATCCCGACCTCGAGGACACCCGCGACTACGACGCCGACTGGCAGAAGGTCCCCACGAACGACGTCTTCCTCAACGGCTTCCGCCAGCAGTGGGAGGAGTATCTGACCTCGTTCGTCGAGGGAACCGTGTACCCCTTCGACCTGCTCGCCGGCGCCCGAGGGGTGCAGTTCGCCGAGGCCGGGCTGACCTCGAGCGCCGAGGGCCGCAAGGTCGCCATCGAGCCGCTGGCGTTCTGATGGCACGTCTGACCCTTCTCGACGCCGCGGGGGCGGTGACGGATGCCGAGCTCCGCGAAGGCGGCGGCTACTCCCGCCCGACGGCGCCGCTGCAGAGCCGTGTCGCCTACGCCGCCGCGCACGTCGTGCCGAAGGTCCACGCCGACAACACCCCCGGTCAGCCGGCCGACATCGACTGGGACTCGACGCTCGCGTTCCGCCGCAACGTCTACTCCTGGGGTCTCGGCGTCGCGGACGCGATGGATACGGCCCAGCGCAACATGGGCCTCGACCCCGCGGCGACCCGTGAGCTCATCTCCCGCAGCGCCGAGGTCGCGCGGGAGGAGGGCGGCTCGGTCGTGGTCGGCGTCAACACCGACCACATCGCCGACTCGCACATCTCGCTCGACCGGGTGATCGACGCGTACACCGAGCAGCTGCACTTCACCGAGGAGCAGGGGGCGGGCCCCGTGCTCATGGCCTCCCGCCACCTCGCGCGGGTGGCGACGGATGCCGACGACTACCGCCGCGTCTACCGATCCGTCCTGGACTCGGCGACGTCGCCGGTCGTGCTGCACTGGCTCGGCACGGCGTTCGATCCCGAGCTCGCGGGCTACTTCGGCGCGGATGACTGGCAGACGGCATCCGCTGTGCTGCTCGACGTCATCGAGGAGAACGTCGACAAGGTCGCGGGCGTGAAGATGAGCCTGCTGAACGCCGACTCCGAGATCTCGGTGCGTGAGCGCCTTCCCGAGGGTGTGCGCATGTTCACGGGCGACGACTTCAACTACGTCGGACTCATCGGCGGATCTCCCGCCGACGCCGCGCCTCCCGCCGACGGCTCGACGAGCGCGAGAGGTCATTCGGATGCCCTCCTCGGCGCGTTCGCGGCGATCACGCCTGTCGCCTCCGCGGCGATCCAGGCTCTGGACGCCGGTGACGCGCAGCGGTACCTCGACATCCTCGGCCCGACCGAGGTGCTCAGTCGCCAGGTGTTCGCGGCTCCGACGTTCTACTACAAGACGGGCGTCGCCTTTCTCTCGTGGCTCAACGGGCACCAGCCCGCGTTCCAGATGGTGGGGGGTCTGCACTCGGCGCGGAGCCTTCCGCACCTCAGCCGCATCGTCGAGCTCGCGAACGCGTCGCTCGCGCTGGAAGATCCCGAGCTCGCGCGCGACCGCTGGCATGGGATGCTGCGCCTGAACGGAGTATCGGTATGACCTCGTACGCGACCGACCCTTCGACGCGCTCAGGGACCGACCCTTCGACCGACGCCGGGTCGCTGAGCCTGTCGACGCGTCCCGACCCCCGCCTCTCGATCAACCAGGCCACGATCAAGCACGCCGACCTCGCGACCGCGCTACGGATCACCGCTGATGCCGGTGTCCAGGCGATCGGGCTCTGGCGCGAGCCGGTGAACGAGGTCGGGCTCGACGTCGCCGCACGGATGCTCGCCGATTCGGGTCTGCGCTTCACGACGCACTGCCGCGGCGGATTCTTCACTCTGCCCGACGGCGCGGAGCGCATCGCCGCCCTCGACGACAACCGACGCGCGATCGAGGAGGCCGCGACGCTCGCCGCCGCCGCAGCCGAGGGATCGACCGCCGTGCTCGTGCTCGTCGCGGGCGGTCTGCCGGTCGGGTCGCGCGACCTGATCGGCGCGCGGGAGCGGGTCCGCGACGCGATCGGCGACCTCGCCGCCGACGCGAAGGCGGCGGGGGTGACCCTCGCGATCGAGCCCCTGCATCCGATGTACGCCTCCGACCGCGCAGTCGTCTCGACGCTGGGCCAGGCACTCGACATCGCCGCGGACTTCGACGCCGAGGTGGTCGGTGCCGCCGTCGACACGTTCCACGTCTGGTGGGACCCGCAGGTTCTCGATCAGATCGCCCGCGCAGGCCGCGAGGGGCGCATCGCGACGTATCAGGTGTGCGACTGGAAGACGCCTCTCGCCGCCGACGTGCTGCTCTCGCGGCACTATCCGGGCGACGGCGTGATCGACTTCGGCTCACTCACGCGCGCCGTGATCGACACCGGGTATGACCGGGACATCGAGGTCGAGATCTTCCACGCCGACATCTGGGCGGATGCTCCCGAGAGCGTCGTACGATGCACGGCCGAGTCCTTCTCCACGGCCGTGTCCCCGCACCTGCGCTGACGGGTCTCGCACCCCGCCCAGTATGCTCGGGTCATGACTCTGCCGGAAAGCCCTTCCCGCGTGCGCGCACCGCGGCACTCGCGCGGTGCCGCCCCGACCCTGCACGACGTGGCGCGAGAGGCCGGGGTCTCGCTCGCCACGGCATCCCGAGTCCTCAACGGGTCGGAGCGCAAGGTGGCCGAGTCGTTCCGCGAGCGTGTGGAGCAGGCCGCAGCCGAGCTCGGCTACAGCGCCAACGTCTCGGCGCAGGCGACCGCGCGGGGCACCTCGCCGGTGATCGCGCTGCTCGTCGCCGACATCGCCGACCCGTACTTCGGGCTGATCGCCGCGGGGGTGGCGCGCGGCGCCGACGAGCACGGCCTCGTGGTGACGATCGCCATCACCGAGCGTGATCCGGCCCGTGAGGCGCGCATCGTCCGCGCGCTCCGTGGGCAGCGGCCCCAGGGGCTGATCCTCGCGGCATCCCGCACGAACGAGCCGACCGACTCCGACACCGCCAAGGAACTCGCCGAGGTGACCCGCTTCGGCGGTCGCGTCGTCACGTTCGGGGCCGGCGGCGCCGAGAACCGGCACGTCGAGATCGACAACCGGGCCGGCGCCGACGAGCTGGGCCGTCGCATGGCGGCGCTGGGCTACCGATCGGCCATCGCGATCGGCGCCGCCGAGGGCGTGCTCACCTCCGACGAGCGACTCGCGGGCTTCCGCGCGGGTTTCGAGGGCGGTGGAGGGACGATCGACCGGGTGATCCGCGGGGACTTCCGACGCGAGTCCGGTGCGCAGGGGATGAGTGAGGCGCTCGCTGCGGGCGTCGAGCCGGGAACCCTCGTGTTCGGGATGAGCGACGTCGTCGCGATCGGCGCCATGTCGGCGATCCGCGACGCCGGTCGTGCCGTCGGCGCCGACATCGCGGTCTGCGGCTTCGACGACGTGCCGTCGAGCAGCGACGTGACCCCGGCGCTCACGACCGTCCACGTGCCGCTGAGCGAGGTCGGCTACCAGGCGTTCCGCGCGACCGTCGACGCCGACTGGGAGCAGGCGGTCCTGCCGCTCGAGGTCGTCGTGCGGGCCAGCACCCCGGGCATCGCCCGATGACACGGGTCGTCCTCGCCCCTGACAGCTTCAAGGGCACGATCACCGCGGCGGATGCTGCGGCCGCGCTGGCCGAGGGATGGGCCGCGGTCGATCCCGAGGCGACCTTCGTGCTCCGCCCGATGGCCGACGGCGGGGAGGGCACCGTCGCCGCGTTCGCCGCCGCAGTGCCCGACGCGCAGCGGATGCCGGTGACCGTCGACGGCCCCGCCGGGGTGCGCATCGATACGGGCTGGCTGCTGCTGCCCGCCTCGCCGGACGCGCCGGGCGGCACCGGCGTCATCGATCTCGCCTCGACCTCGGGCATCGAGCTGCTGCTGGAGCTGCGTCCGTGGGATGCCGATACGACCGGATTCGGTCAGGCGATCGCCGCCGCGCTCGATCACGGTGTCAGCCGCCTCGTCGTCGGGATCGGATCGAGCGCCTCGACCGACGGCGGCACGGGGATGCTCGCAGCCCTCGGCGCCCGATTCCTCGACGCCGCCGGTGCTCCCGTCGCGCGCGGTGCTCGGGGCCTGGCCGACATCGCGTCCGTCGACCTGAGCGACCTGCGCACGGCGCCCGAGGTGATGGTGCTCACGGACGTGACCAATCCGCTCGTGGGCGAGCGCGGCGCCGCCGCCGTGTTCGGTCCGCAGAAGGGCCTGGATCCCGGGGCCGTCGAGCGGGTGGATGCTGCGCTCGGACGCCTCGCCGACCTGCTCGGACTCGACCCCGCACTGCCCGGCACGGGAGCTGCCGGAGGCACCGGCGGGGCGCTGGTTGTGTGGGGCGCGACGCTCGCACCCGGCGCCGCAGAGGTCGCCGAGCTCATCGGTCTCGCCGGTGCGATCCGCGACGCGGACGTCGTCGTCACCGGAGAGGGGTCGTACGACGGTCAGTCCGGCGACGGCAAGGTGCCCTCGTTCATCGCGTCGGTCGCGGCGGCATCCGGAGTGACGGCGCTGCTCGCCGCCGGGCGCATCACGGCCGACTCCGACGCCGCGCTGTTCGCGGCATCCGCGTCTCTCACGGACCTCGCAGGGTCGTCGGATGCCGCTCTCGCCGAGCCCGCCCACTGGCTGCGCGAAGCCGGAGCCGTGCTCGCCGGTTCGGTCTGACCGCTCGAACCCGCCGCGGCCACAGCATCCGTCATCCGGGGGTTGGGGTTGCCCTCGCGCAGTCCCGGTCCGCCGGCCCCCCCGGTCCGCCCCGGTCCGCCCAGTCTGCGCCCGCCGGCCGGCGCCGGTCCGCCCGCCCCGGTCCGCCCCCTCGCCCGGGCGGGGTCGCTTTCGCATCGCGCCCTCCATCCGGGGTCACTTTCGCACCGGATTCGGCCGTTTCGGGTGCGTTATCGACCCCGCATCCGGGACTGAGGGAGGGATCTGGCTCGCGCAGCCCCCGCGTCCGCTTGCCGGCCAGGCGGGGTCACTTTCGCATCTCGCCCGCCAGGCGGGGTCGCTTTCGCACCGGAATCGGCCGTTTCGGGTGCGTTATTGACCCCGCATCCGGGAGTTAGGGAGTATCGGGCTCGCGCAGCCCCCGCGTCCGCTTGCCGGCCAGGCGGGGTCACTTTCGCACCGGAATCGGCCGTTTCGGATGCGTTTTCGACCCCGCATCCGCGAGCCCGGACGCACTTCTGCCCCCGCACGGGCGACGACAGGGGGCAGAAGACAGCGGAGCAGAAAACAGCGGAGCAGAAGACAGCGAGCAGAAGACAGCGAGCAGGTGCCGAGCGTCAGGCGCCGAGCGCCGCCGACACCACGGCACGCGCCTCGGCCTGCACCTCGGCAAGGTGCTCCGGTCCGCGGAGGCTCTCTGCGTAGAGCTTGTACACGTCCTCCGTGCCCGACGGACGCGCGGCGAACCACGCGTGCTCGGTCTGCACCTTGAGCCCGCCGATCGCCGCGCCGTTGCCCGGGGCGTGCGACAGCTTGGCCGTGATCTCCTCGCCGGCGAGGGTCGTCGCGGTGACGGCATCCGGGGCGAGCTTGCCCAGTGTGGACTTCTGCTCGGGCGTCGCGGGGGCGTCCACACGCTGGTAGGCGGACGATCCGAAAGCCTGCTCCAGCTCGGCGTACCGCTCCGACGGCGACTTGCCGGTCACGGCGATGATCTCGGCCGCGAGCAGGCAGAGAAGGATGCCGTCCTTGTCGGTCGACCAGACCGACCCGTCCTTGCGGAGGAAGGATGCTCCGGCCGACTCCTCGCCGCCGAAGGCGACGGATCCGTCGAGCAGCCCCGGCACGAACCACTTGAAGCCCACCGGAACCTCGAGCAGTCGGCGACCGAGCGACTCCGCGACGCGGTCGATGATCATCGACGACACGAGGGTCTTGCCGATCGCCGCGTCGCGCGGCCACTCGGCGCGGTGCGAGAACAGGTAGTCGATCGCGACCGCGAGGTAGTGGTTGGGGTTCATCAGGCCGGCGTCAGGAGTGACGATGCCGTGGCGGTCGGCATCCGCGTCGTTGCCGGTGAGGACGTCGTAGTCGCCCTTCTTCGCGACGAGCGAGGCCATCGCCGAGGGCGACGACGGATCCATGCGGATCTTCTCGTCCCAGTCGAGCGTCATGAAGCGCCAGGTCGGGTCGACCTCGGGATTGACGACGGTGAGGTCGAGGTCGTGCACCTCCTTGATCAGCTGCCAGTACTCGACCGAGGCTCCGCCGAGCGGGTCGGCGCCGATGCGCACTCCGGCCTTGCGGATCGCGTCGACGTCGATGATCGACGCGAGGTCGCGCACGTACGCGTCGCGGAAGTCGTAGTTCGGCAGGGCGTCCCAGTCGATGTCCGAGAAGCGCTCGCGCTTCACTCCCTCGAGGCCGTTCGCGATGAGTTCGTTCGCGCGGTCCGCGACCCATCCGGTCGCGTCGGTGTCGGCGGGCCCGCCGTGCGGGGGGTTGTACTTGAAGCCGCCGTCGCGGGGAGGGTTGTGCGACGGGGTGACGACGATGCCGTCGGCGCGGCCCGCCGCATCGGGTGCGAGGGCGCGGTTGTAGGTGAGGATCGCGTGGCTGAGCGCGGGCGTCGGCACCCAGGAATCGCGGGAGTCGACCCGCACGTCCACGCCGTTCGCGACGAGCACCTCGATGGCGCTGCGCTCGGCGGGCAGGGACAGGGCGTGGGTGTCGCGTCCGAGGAACAGCGGGCCCGTGATGCCCTGGCTCGCGCGATAGTCGACGATCGCCTGCGTCGTGGCGAGGATGTGATGCTCGTTGAAGCTGTTCGACAGCGAGGATCCGCGGTGGCCGCTGGTGCCGAACACGACGCGCTCGGCGGCGACGTCGGGGTTCGGGGTGCGATCGTAGTAGGCGGCGATCAGCTCGTCGACATCGATCAGGTCAGTGTCCTCCGCGGGGAGGCCGGCACGGCTCGTCATGCAGACAGTCTGCCCCGATCTCGGCATCCGCGCATCTCCTGCCTGCGGCCCTTGACGCCGGCCGGCTTGCGCGGCAGAGGGGTCTTCGGGGTGCGACCGAGTCGCTAAGGTGAAACGCGTGACTGAACGCCGTACCTACAGCTACCTCGGCCCCGCCGGAACCTTCACCGAAGCGGCGCTCGACCAGGTCGCTGAGGCGCGCGGACAGAACTGGCGTGCGGTGCACAACGTCGGCGAGGCGCTCGACGACGTGCTCACCGGCGTCTCGGATGCCGCGATGATCGCGATCGAGAACTCGATCGAGGGTGGCGTCTCGACCACGCAGGACGCTCTGGCGACGTTGCCCGGTCTGCGGATCATCGGCGAGTACCTGGTGCCGGTGAACTTCGTGCTCGTGGCTCCGCGCGGCACCGCCCTCTCCGACGTCAAGGTCATCGCCGCGCACCCCGTCGCCTATGCGCAGTGCCACGGCTGGCTCGGCGCGAACGTGCCGTCGCATTCGCACGTCCCGGCGGCGAGCAACGTGGCGTCCGCGATCGGCGTGCTCGACGGGTCGCTTCCGGCGGAGGCGGCCATCGCCGCCCCCGGCATCGTGAAGCACCTCGATGTGGACGTGCTCGCCGAGGGCATCGGCGACAACGCCCAGGCCGTCACCCGCTTCGTGCTCGTCACCCGCACGACCACGGCGCCCGCTCCGACCGGTGCCGACAAGACCTCGCTCATCGTCGAGCTGCCGCACGATCACCCCGGATCACTGCTCGAGATGCTGGAGCAGTTCTCCACGCGGGGCATCAACCTGTCGCTCATCGAGTCCCGGCCCATCGGCGACGAGCTCGGACGCTACCGCTTCGTGATCGACGCCGACGGGCACATCGAGCACGAGCGGATGGCCGACGCCCTGCTCGGCATCCGTCGGTTCAGCCCGCGCGTGGTGTTCCTCGGTTCGTACCCGCGCGCCGATCGGCAGATCGTGCAGTACCCCGACCGCTACGCCGACGACGTGTTCGTGGAGGCGCGCGACTGGCTGCGCGGCCTGCTCTCGGGCGAGCCCGAGGCCTGATTCCGGGCGCGTTCCTCGCGCGCTCGGGCGCCCTGCCCGGGTCCGAGCGGTGTCGTGGGGACGACGTCAGTGCTGGCGGAACATCGGCCAGGCGCTGCCCGGCCTCATCCGCGAATGCAGCGCGCCCTTCGCCGATTCCAGCGTCGGGTAGGTGCCGGACGCGGCATCCGATCCGGCCATGACGACGGTGTACCCCTCGTCGTCGTGTCGGATGCTGCCGACGACGCCGTTCGTGCCGTAGGCCACCCAGAGGGCCAGGGTCTTGGTGCTCATCATCGAACCCCTTCCGTTGGTGGTGACGCTACGCCCCGCCGCACCGGAATACCAGCCCTTGGTGGGCCGTGAGCGGGCTGTGCGCCCCGTTGCGGGGTCAGTTTCGCATCGCGCGGCTGAGCGGGGTCACTTCCGCATCGCAGAAGGGTGATCCGGATGCGGAAGTGGCCCCGCCCGGGAGTCGGATGCGGAATTGGCCCCGCCCGGGAGTCGGGTGCGGAAGTGGCCCCGGCTGGTGGCGAGTGAGGCGCTGCCGGGCTCAGCGTGTTGCAGGCATCCGTGATCGCACTCAGCGTGCCTGCGCGGGGTCACTTCCGCACCCCAGAAGGGCGATTCGGGTGCGGAAGTGGCCCCAGCCGGACGTCGGATGCGCAATTGGCCCCGGCTGGTGGCGAGTGAGGCGCCGCCCGGGGGCAGCGGGTTTCCGGCATCCGTGATCGCGCTCAGCGTGCCTGCGCGGGGTCACTTCCGCACGGCAATGGGGCGATTCGGGTGCGGAACTGGCCCCGGCTCGAGGAGCGGGTGCGGAAGTGGCCCCGGCTGAAGGGCGGGGACGGAAGGGCAGGGACGGAAGGGCAGGGCCTGGAGGGGCGGGACGGGACGGAAGGCCAGGGGTGGTAGCGGAACGGCGGAAGCGAAGTCAGCGGCGGGATGCCATCGCGCGACGGATGCGGTCGATCAGCGGTCGTGTGTCGTCCAGGTCGAGCTGGGTCACGCGGATGACGATCCATCCGCGGTCCTCCAGCTCGCGTTGTCGCTGGACGTCGCGCCGCCACTGATCGCGGCTCGTGCGGTGGCCGTCCCCCTCATACTCGATCGCGATCTTGAGTGAGGGGAAAGCCATGTCGCTCCGAGCGATGAGGAGGCCGTTCTCGTGGATCTCGTGCTGCACGACGGGTTCAGGAAGACCTCCCGCCACGATGAGCAGCCTCGTCTCGGTCTCCTTCGGCGATTCCACGTTCTCGCGCGCACGGGGCAGGGCGTCGCGAACTCGTCGAGAGCCAGGGAAGCGGCCCCATTCGCGCAGGCGCTGCTCGATGTCGGCCACGGTGAGTGGCGGACGGCCACTGCGCAGCCCGGGATAGTTGTCGGAAGTGCTGATCAGCGCATCGAGGGTGATGACCACCTGATCATCGGTTAGTGATGCGGCGCACATGAACAGAGCCGCGACGGGATCGATGACCGGGATTCCGCCGATTCGCCACGGATGGGCTCGTCCCTCGGCCAGGCGTCGACCGGTGACGCCGCGACTGCGGGCGCGCGCCGACCCCGTCGTCACGACCACGATGATCGGTGCCGCGATGCTCCAGATACCGGGATGCGGGTACCCCCACACTCGCAACGCCGTCTCCCCGCCGATGAGTTGACCGCGATGCAGGCGGGGCGCGAGGGCGGCGACTCGCTCGAGCGGCGTCTCCGCAGTCATGACCGAGCGCACCCCGCGGAAGGGGCGGTCGAGATCGCGTGCGGAGACGCGGCCCCGTCCTATCCCCTCGGCCGCGGCCTGTCGCACGGTGAAATGGCGGCCGAGCTCGTCGGGCAGGAGTATCCGATGGCGCATCCGATCAGGATCGGTGATCGGATGCGCCACACGGGCCGGACGATCGCCTGGATCCCGACAGTTGTGGACAAGTCGCGCCTGTGGATGGCATCCGGGGTGCATTCCTCCGGCGGGGTGCGGGGTCAGTTCTGCATCCGGAGCCGCATGCGGGGTCACTTCTGCATCTGAAACCCGGTTTTAGGATGCGGAATCGACCCCGCGTGCGCGCGGAGGGGGGTGGGCGCGTTGCGAGCGCGGTACGCGCGGAGGGGGCGGGCGCGTTGCGAGCGCGGTACGCGCGGAGTGGGCGGCGGGCGCTTCTCCGGCGAGGTGCGGGGTCAGTTCTGCATCCGGAGCCGCGTGCGGGGTCACTTCTGCATCTGAAATCGGCTTCTAGGATGCGGAATCGACCCCGCATGTGGGCGGCGGCGGACGCGGCGCGACGCGGCACGCGCGGCGCGCACCGCGCAACGACTCAGAGCGCTGCGGCGACGAGCTCCAGCGTCTGGGCGCGACCGGCCGCCGAGTCGCGCGGCTCCGCCTCGTACGATCCCGCTACGGGAGACAGCATGACCTCGTCCACGCCGTGGGTGGTCGCGAAGGCGCGGACCCCTTCGGCGACCGACTCGCCGGTGCCGACGAACCACCGCGAGCGCGCGGCCTCGATGACCTGGTCGGTCGCGGCATCCGTCTGCGCGGCGAGCGCCTCTTCGACGGTCTCCAGCGCGGCGAGCGGCTGGTTCAGGCGCAGTCGCGCCATCATGCGCAGCTGCGGCAGGGCGCGGGCCTCCGCCTCCTCCTGCGTCGGTGCGGCGACGGCGTTGACGGTGAGGAACGTCCGCGGCTCCGGATGCTCCTCGCTCGGCCGGTAGGCGCTGCGATACAGGTCGAGCGCGCGTTCGAGGCCCTGCCCCGAGAAGTGGTTCGCGAAGACGTAGGGCAGTCCGTGCGAGGCCGCCAGCTGCGCGGAGTAGTCGCTCGACCCGAGCAGCCACACCTCGGGGGCGCCGGTCGCCGCCGGGGTGGCGCGCACGGTGTACTCGCCTCCGGATGTGAAGCGCACGGTCGCGCCGTCGCCCGAGACGAGGGCGGCGATGTCCTGCACGTTGCGCGGGAACTGCTCGACGTCGCTCGTGGTGCCCGACCCGCGCAGCAGCTGGGTGATCACGGGGTCGCTGCCCGGGGCCCGGCCGAGACCCAGGTCGATGCGACCGGGGGCGATGGCCTCGAGGGCGGCGAACTGCTCGGCGACGATCAGCGGCGCGTGGTTCGGCAGCATGACGCCGCCTGAGCCGAGGCGGATGCTGGTGGTGCGCGTCGCGGCGGCGGCGATGAGCACCGGAGGGGTCGTGGAGGCGACGGCCGGCATGTTGTGGTGCTCGGCGAACCAGTAGCGGCGGTAGCCGAGGCGATCCGCCGCCTCGGCGAGGGACAGGGAGGCCGCGATGGCCTCGGCGCTGGTCTGCCCGGTGCGCACCGGGACGAGGTCGAGAACGGAGAGAGCAGTCATCGACGGATGCAACGGCGAGGGAGGGCGGGGAATTCCCACCCTCCCTGTCTCGCTCCGTCCGGTTGGAAGGATCCGTGCCTCAGGCGGCCGCGGGCCGGGCCGCGGTGAAGGCGTCGGCGAGCCGATGCCTCGCGAGCCGGTAGCGGATCAGCCACGCGGCGCTGAAGCTCTGATCGGGGAGCTCCTGCAGCGTGGCGCGATCGTCCGCGTCGAGTCCGTCTCGGCTTGCCTCACGCAGCAGGTCGTCGCGCGTGGCGGGGTACTCCATCGCCGAGAGGAAGCGGTCGAGTGCGGGTGAGATGCCCATGAGATCGTCCTTTCTGAAGAAGGGGGCGGGCCGGTCAACGACCCGCCCCGCGTGGTGTCAGGCGTTGATCGCCTGTCGCCCCTCGGTGGATTCCACCTCGATCTTGCGCGGGCGTGCTCGCTCGCTGACCGGGATGATCACGGACAGCACGCCGCTCTCGTACGACGCGCTGATCGCGTCGAGGTCGACTCCGTCGCCGAGCGTGAACTGGCGGAGGAAGGCCCCGGCGCCGCGTTCGCGCGCGAGCCAGCGGACGCCTTCGCGGGTGTCGGCCGTGCGCTGGGCGCGGATCGTCAGCTGCCCGCCGTCGAGATCGACGTCGATGGACCCGGGGTCGACACCGGGCAGATCGGCGTGCAGGACGTACTTGTCTCCCTCGCGGAAGAGGTCCACCGGCATGAGCCGGGGTGCGCGAACGGAGTCCAGCACGCTCGCGGCGAAGCGATCGAGCTGACTGAACGGATCGAATGACAGTGCCATGAGTGTCTCCTTTCGTGCGGCCCCTGATGGGGCGGTCTACGATGCAGATTATCTGCATCTGTTGCTATAGATTTGTTATAGACCAACTTCAGATAAGATGCAACTGCCGATCGAAGGGAATGCGGATGAGCGAGCGGGACTCGAAGACGCCGGTGTACGGCATCGCGGTCGCGGCGCAGCTGAGCGGCGTCCCCGAGGCGAGCCTCCGACTGTTCGAGGCGAAGGGGCTGCTCACCCCGGCGCGCAGCGACGGCGGCACCCGCCGATACAGCGACGACGACCTCGCGCGGGTGCGCCGGGTCACGGGGCTGCGTGACGAGGGCATCAACATCGTCGGCATCCGTCGGGTGCTCGATCTGCAGGACGAGAACGCCGACCTCCGCGACGAGCTGGCCGACGGCCGCAGCTGAGCCGCGGCTCGCTCGATACCCTTTCCCCATGGATGCCGAGATCTTCTATGTGCTCGTCGGTGCGGTCGTCGTCGCGGCCATCGCGCGATGGCGCGGATGGCCCGCACCGCTGCTGGTCACGGTCGTCGCGCTCGCGGCATCCTTCCTCCCGTTCATGCCCGAGCTCGAGATCGACGGCCACCTGCTGCTCAACCTCGTGCTGCCCCCGCTGCTGTACTCCGCGGCGCTGGACGTCTCGTTCGTCGGCTTCAAACGCAGCCTCCCGCAGATCCGCCGTCTGGGCATCACCCTCGTCCTGCTCACCTCGCTCGCCGTCGGACTCGTCGCCTGGTGGATCCTCCCGTCGCTGACCCTGCCGGGCGCGCTGCTGCTGGGGGCGATCGTCGCGCCGCCTGACGCGGTCTCGGCGGCGGCGATCGGCCGCAAGCTCGGGCTGCCGCGGCGCATCATGACGGTGCTGTCGGGTGAGAGCCTCATCAACGATGCGACCTCGCTGACCCTCTACCGGGTGTTCGCGGCCATCCTCGCAGGAGCCACCGTCGGCGTGGTCGACGGCATCGGGCAGTTCCTGCTCGCCGTGGGTGTGGGCGTGGCCGTCGGCCTCCTCTTCGGCGTCGTGCTGCATCAGCTGCGCATGCGCATCACCGACCCGGTGGTGATCGGGACGTTCGGGCTGCTCGCCCCGTTCGGCGCCTACGCGATCGCGGAGCACCTGCTCGGATCCGGCGTCCTCGCGGTCGTCGCGATGGGGCTCTACGTCGGCTACAACTCCCCGCGCACCGACTACACGACCCGTCAGCAGGAGGCGCCTCTGTGGCTGTCGGCCGACCTGCTGCTCGAGAGCTTCGTGTTCGCGTACATCGGCCTGCAGTTCCCGCGCGTCCTCAGCGACCTCGGCGGTGAGGAGGTCGGCCGCATCCTGCTGCTCTCGGGTGCGGTGCTGCTGGTCGTGCTCGTGGTCCGTCCGCTGTACATCTACCCGACGAACGGATGGGCGAACCTGCAGGACCGCCGCCGCCTCGCGCGGTGGGATCGGGCCGTCGAGTCCGGAGCCTTCGACGAACGACGACGCGACTCGAGGCGATGGAAGCAGTACTCCGCCGAAGAGCTGCGCTCGAAGATCGTGCGCGACCGCATGGCGGGGCTGCAGCTCACATGGAAGGACAACGCCGTCATCTCCTGGGCGGGCATGCGCGGAGTCGTCACGCTCGCGACCGCGCTCGCCGCCGCCGACCTCGCGACCCTCGGCCGGGAGCCGTCGCACGCGATCGTCGTCGTCGCGTTCATCGTCACGGTCGGCACCCTGCTGCTGCAGGGCCTCACGCTTCCGCTGCTCATCCGCGGTCTCGGCATCGCCAGCGACGTCGACGAGGAGGAGGACGAGAGGGCGCTCGACGCGGTGAGGGCCAAGAGCCGCGAGGCGGGGGCCGCGTTCCTCGCCGAGAAGCGCGTCGAGTGGGAGAAGAAGTACGGCGACGTCGACCTCGGCGTCTTCGACGCCTTCACCCAGCGCATGACCCGCGTCGAGAAGGACGCGGCGGAGGCGCAGGAGGTCGAGGATGCCGTGGCGCGGCCGTCGTACGACGACCTGGTCGCCCTGTCGCGCGGGTGGCTCCAGGTGCGGCGCGACATCCTGCTCGCCGAACGGGACGCCGGCAATCTCGACGAGGAGGTCATGCGCGAGCTCCTCACCGCGATGGATGCTGAGGAGCTGGCGCTCGACACCCGCGGCGCGACGCGCTCGCAGGGCCGCGCGTAGCCGATGCATGCAGAAGCGCCCCACCCGACAGGGGCGAGGCGCTTCGGCGAGACGACGCTCGGGTCAGCGGGTGGCGGCGGTTTCCTTGTCGGATCCCGCGGTGTCGGATCCCGCGGTGTCGGATGCGGCAGCATCCGCCTCGCGAACTTCGTCGTCCGAGTCGTCGGCGAAGGGCAGGCCCTCGCGCGGGGCGTTGTAGAGCTCCTCGTCGAGGATGCCCTCGCGCTTGGCGACGATGGTCGGCACGAGCGCCTGACCTGCGACGTTCACCGCGGTGCGGCCCATGTCGAGGATCGGGTCGATCGCGAGCAGCAGGCCCACGCCCTCGAGCGGCAGGCCCAGGGTCGACAGCGTCAGCGTGAGCATGACCGTCGCACCGGTGGTTCCGGCGGTGGCGGCGGATCCGACGACCGAGACGACCACGATCAGCAGGTACTGGACGATGTTCAGCTCGATGCCGAAGAACTGTGCGACGAAGATCGCGGCGATGGCGGGGTAGATCGCGGCGCAGCCGTCCATCTTGGTGGTCGCACCGAACGGCACGGCGAACGACGCGTACGAGCGGGGCACGCCGAGGTTGCGCTCGGTCACGCGCTCGGTGAGGGGCAGGGTGCCGATCGACGAGCGGCTCACGAACGCGAGCTGCACGGCCGGCCACACGCCCGAGAAGTACTGCCTGATCGACAGCCCGTGCGTCTTGACGAGCACCGGGTAGACGACGAACAGCACGAGTGCGAGGCCGACGTAGACAGCGATCGCGAACCAGCCGAGCGAGGCGAGCTTCTCCCAGCCGTACTCGACGACCGCCGCACCGATCAGGCCGAAGGTGCCGAGCGGGGCGATGCGGATGATCCACCACAGCACGCGCTGGATGACCTTGAGCAGCGACTCGGTGAAGGCGAGGAACGGCTCGGCCTTCTTGCCGGCCTTGAGCGCTGCGATGCCGACGGCGACGGCGATGACGATCACCTGGAGGATGTTGAAGCTGACGCTCGACGAGAACGTGCCCTCGGTCGCGCCGGGGTTCGTGCTCACGCTGAGGCCCAGGAAGTTCTGCGGGATCAGGCCGAGGAGGAAGTTCCACCACGTGCCGACCGTGTAGGGCTCGGCGGGTTCGAGGCCGTCGCCGGCACGCGCGCCCGGCTGGATGACCAGGCCGAGCACGATGCCGATGGTCACGGCGATGAATGCGGTGATCGCGAACCACAGCAGCGTCTGACCTGCGAGGCGGGCGGCGTTCTGCACGCGGCGGAGGTTCGAGATGCTGGCGACGATGGCGGTGAAGATCAGCGGCACGACGGCGGCACGCAGCAGCGTGACGTACGAGCTGCCGATCGTGTCGAGCGTCGCCGACAGGCCGTTGGGGCTGTCCGCGGTCGCGCCGAGCTGCCGGGCGATGAGTCCTGCGGCGATGCCGAGGACGAGAGCGGCGAGGATCTGGAAGCCGAACGACGTCAGCAGCTTCCGGACGGGCCCTCGGGTGTCAGGCGCCTTCGCGGCGCGGACGGTGGTGCTCATGGGGTGGGAACTCCAGGATCGGCGCGCGGGGACGCGCGGGGGACACGGTGCGCGCCGACGGCGCGCCATAACGCTCAACGGTAGGAGTCCGCGGAGATTCCCGGGGCGGACATGACGAAGGATGACGGTGCCGCGGCATCCGTCATCCTTCGCCGTGCGATCAGCAGGGGCCTACTGGGCCAGGCACTCCTCCTGCTTGTCCTGGAGGATCTGGGTGGTGAGCGCCTTCTCCTCCTCGTTCTTCTGCTTGTCCTCGCCGTTGGCGATGTACGTGAGCGTCTCGTCGCTGAGGTCGGAGTCGACCAGCGCCTCGGCGAAGCAGGAGGCCACGTCGTCGGTCATCACCTCACCGAGACCCTGGTCCTCGTAGACCTTCTGGATGCCGTCGGCGACGTCGTCCGCCGCCGGTCGAGCCGATCCGCCGCAGGCGGCGAGCGAGAGGGCGAGCGCGGCCACGGGCACGGCGAGCAGGAGGCGGGAGAAGGGACGCGTTCTACGGTCGGTGAGCATGATCAGGACGCTACGGGGTCATAGTCAACGCACAGAAGGGGGTTGCGGCGGCGGGACTGTCTGTGCCGCTTTCCTGCGGCTGCGCTCGCTCTGCGTCCATCCCCCCGGAGGTCAGGCCAGGACGAGCAGCTCGCCGACCTCGCACCCGAGTGCGTCGCAGATCGCCCGCAGCGTCGAGTATCGGATCGCCCGCGCACGGTCGTTCTTCAGCACCGACAGGTTCACGATGCTGACCCCCACGCGGGCGCTCAGCTCGGTCAGGGTCATCTCCCGCTCGGCGAGCAGCTCGTCGAGGCGGCAGTGGATGCCCGTGAACTCGTCGTCTTTCTCGGCGGGGCTCACACGAGACCCCGGGTGTCGTTCTCGAGCGTGACCTTCTCGCGCTGCAGGCGGTCGCCGATCGCGAACACCGTCGAGATCAGGGCGACGACGAACGCGCCGAGCACGAACGTGAACGGCTCTACGGTGATCACCGCGTTGTCGAGGCCGTTGTCCGTCACGACCGCGACGGTCGCGTTCGCGAGCATGTTGTCGAAGAACCGCACGGCAGCGAAGCCCAGGAGGCCGGTGATGCCGGCGGTGGCGACGAGTGCCGTGTGCCCGCGGCTGAAGACGCGACCGCTGAGGGTGCTGCGGGCGAGCAGGATCAGGCATCCGATCACGACGACGATCGTCAGGATCTGCAGCACCTGTCCGATGATCCCGGGCACGGTCGCGATCGCGGGGAGCTGCGGAGCGGTGATCGTCGCGCTGTCGAGAGCGACCGCGACGGTGCCGCCGGTCGTCAGCGGCAGGTCGACCGGAGGCGTGTCGGGAGCGAACTCGACGAGCACCGGCACGTTCGCGCCAGAGGCCAGCTCGATGATCCGGATGATCGAGGAGAACGTGATGGAGGCGGCGATCACGACCCCCGCGATGCAGAAGGCGAACAGCGATGCGGTGTCACCGCGGGACATCGTGCCGGTCTTCGTCGGGGTCATCATCCGCTCCTTATCGATCATCGTTATTACCGATAGTCGTTAATATAACGACAGTCGATAAGGTCGTCAACCCGGCCCGGCATGCACCATCCGTCGCCGACCGTCACGGCGCTATGCCGACGGCGAACACGGGCATACAGCATCCGCACGGTGGTTACTCTCGATGTACAGGCGCGGAGACCGTCGAGGGATCCTCGCTTCGCCCCAGTGCGAATAAGGAGTCACAGCATGTTCGAGAGATTCACGGACCGAGCCCGTCGAGTGGTCGTCCTCGCCCAAGAAGAGGCGAAGATGCTCAACCACAACTACATCGGCACCGAGCACATCCTGCTCGGCCTCATCCACGAGGGCGAGGGCGTCGCAGCGAAGGCGCTCGAGAGCCTCGGCATCTCCCTTGACGCCGTCCGCGAGCAGGTTCAGGACATCATCGGCCAGGGTCAGCAGCAGCCGACCGGGCACATCCCGTTCACGCCGCGCGCCAAGAAGGTGCTCGAGCTCAGCCTCCGCGAGGCGCTTCAGCTCGGCCACAACTACATCGGTACCGAGCACATCCTGCTCGGCCTCATCCGCGAGGGCGAGGGTGTCGCAGCCCAGGTCCTCGTGAAGCTCGGCGCAGACCTGAACAAGGTCCGCCAGCAGGTCATCCAGCTCCTGTCCGGTGCTCCCGGGCGCGAGCCGGCAGCCGTCGGCGCGCAGTCGAACGACACCCCGAGCGCCCAGGGCGGCTCGCAGGTGCTCGACCAGTTCGGCCGCAACCTCACGCAGGCCGCGCGCGACAACAAGCTCGACCCGGTCATCGGTCGCGAGAAGGAGATCGAGCGGGTCATGCAGATCCTGTCTCGCCGCTCCAAGAACAACCCCGTGCTGATCGGTGAGCCCGGCGTCGGCAAGACCGCCGTCGTCGAGGGTCTCGCGCAAGCCATCGTCAAGGGCGATGTCCCCGAGACGCTGAAGGACAAGCAGCTCTACTCGCTCGACCTCGGCTCGCTCATCGCCGGTTCCCGCTACCGCGGCGACTTCGAGGAGCGCCTGAAGAAGGTCACCAAGGAGATCCGCACGCGCGGCGACATCATCGTCTTCATCGACGAGATCCACACCCTCGTGGGTGCGGGTGCCGCCGAGGGTGCGATCGACGCGGCCAGCATCCTCAAGCCGCTCCTCGCCCGCGGTGAGCTCCAGACCATCGGCGCCACCACGCTCGACGAGTACCGCAAGCACTTCGAGAAGGATGCTGCGCTCGAGCGCCGCTTCCAGCCGATCCAGGTGAACGAGCCGAGCCTGCCGCACGCGATCAACATCCTCAAGGGGCTGCGCGACCGCTACGAGGCTCACCACAAGGTGCAGATCACCGACGGCGCGATCGTCGCGGCGGCGAACCTCGCCGACCGCTATGTGTCCGACCGCTTCCTGCCCGACAAGGCCATCGACCTGATCGACGAGGCCGGCGCCCGCCTGCGCCTGTCGATCCTGTCGTCGCCTCCCGAGCTGCGCGAGTTCGACGAGAAGATCGCCGCCGTGCGCGAGCAGAAGGAGCAGGCGTCCGAGGATCAGGACTTCGAGAAGGCCGCATCGCTGCGCGACGAGGAGAAGAGCCTCCTCGCCGAGCGTCTGCGCCTCGAGAAGCAGTGGCGTTCGGGTGACGTCGCGACCCAGGCGGTCGTCGACGAGGGCCTGATCGCCGAGGTGCTCGCGCAGGCCACCGGCATCCCGGTCTTCAAGCTGACCGAGGAGGAGTCCTCGCGACTCGTCTTCATGGAGAAGGCCCTGCACCAGCGGGTCATCGGTCAGGAGGAGGCCATCGCGGCGCTCTCCAAGACGATCCGTCGTCAGCGCGCCGGCCTCAAGGACCCGAAGCGTCCCTCGGGCTCGTTCATCTTCGCCGGACCCACGGGTGTCGGAAAGACCGAGCTCGCGAAGGCACTTGCCGAGTTCCTGTTCGACGACGAGGCGGCACTGATCTCGCTCGACATGAGCGAGTTCGGTGAGAAGCACACCGTCTCGCGTCTGTTCGGTGCCCCTCCCGGATTCGTCGGATTCGAAGAGGGCGGCCAGCTCACCGAGAAGGTGCGCCGCAAGCCGTTCAGCGTGGTGCTGTTCGACGAGATCGAGAAGGCCCACCCGGACATCTTCAACTCGCTCCTGCAGATCCTCGAAGAGGGTCGCCTGACCGATGGTCAGGGCCGCGTGATCGACTTCAAGAACACCGTCATCATCATGACCACCAACCTCGGTGCGCGTGACATCGCCGGTGGACCGGTCGGCTTCCAGGTCGAGGGCAGCAGCTCGACGACCTACGACCGGATGAAGGGCAAGGTCAACGAAGAGCTCAAGCGCAACTTCAAGCCCGAGTTCCTCAACCGTGTCGACGACATCATCGTCTTCCCGCAGCTGAACAAGGAGGAGCTGGTGCAGATCGTCGATCTGTTCACCAAGCGCCTCGGCGAGCGTCTGCTGGACCGCGACATGACGATCGAGCTCTCGCTCGCCGCCAAGGAGCGTCTCATCGAGATCGGGTTCGACCCGGCGCTCGGTGCCCGCCCGCTGCGCCGCGCGATGCAGCACGAGGTCGAGGACCGCCTGTCGGAGAAGATCCTGCACGGCGAGCTCAACCCCGGCGACCACGTGAAGGTCGACGCGAAGGACGGCGAGTTCCTCTTCGAGCACGGGCCCCGTGGCGAGAAGGTCGCGGTCGGCGTCAACACCGGCGGCGGCGCGATCACCGGCACCCCCGACCTGGCGGTCGCCAGCGGGGAGTGACCTGATACAGAAGGGGCGGATGCGCACAGCATCCGCCCCTTCTGCGTGTCCGGGGTCGCACCCCCTCTCGCCTCCCACCCGCACAGCTTCGGAGCCGGGGGGCCGACGCGCCGCAGGATCGTGCCATCCTCCGGCGTGTCGGCCGCGGCATCCGAATCTGTGCACGGGTCAGCGGCCGAGCCCCGCTCCATCAACCCCGGCACTTCGGCATTCCGGGCGCGCCCAGGAGGCAGGCAGGCGACGAGTTCTAGGCTGGATGCCGTGAGTGAGTACATCGTCCGTCCTGCGCGCAGCGCGGACATCGTCGGCATCCGGGCGCTTCTGCAGCCGATGGTCGAGCAGCGCATCCTGCTCGGAAAGGACCTCGCCGTCCTCTACGGGGCCGTGCAGGAGTTCGTGGTCGCCGAGGCCGACGGGGAGCTGATCGGATGCGGCGCGCTTCACGTGTTCTGGGAGGACCTCGGCGAGGTGCGCACCCTGATGGTCCGCGATGACTGGCTGCATCACGGTGTCGGCGGCGCGATCGTCGGCCGGCTCGAGGAGCACGCCAGGGTGCTCGGCCTCAGCCGCCTGTTCTGCCTCACCTTCGAGGTCGAGTTCTTCGGCCGCCGGGGCTACACCCCCATCGGCGAGCAGGTCGTCGACCCCGACGTGTACTCGCAGTTGCTGCGCAGCGGTGACGCGGGTGTCGAGGAGTTCCTCGACCTCGCGCACGTGAAGCCGAACACGCTCGGCAACACCAGGATGATCAAGGTGCTCAACTAACCTGGAATCATGCCCCGTCACTCCGCCGCCGTCTATCGTCGCCGGCGTCTGGCCATGCTTCTCGGGCTGATCCTCGTCGTCGCCGTCATCGGTGCCGCGGTGTGGCTTCTCGTCGCGCGGCCCTGGGCGGGCGCGACCGAGGCGGGCCCTGCTCCGACCTCCACCGCGACGGGCGCGCCGACGCCCGATCCGACCCCCGGTTCGACGCCCGATCCCACACCGACCGAGACCCAGGAGGGCGAGGCGCCCACCGACGGGCCCAGCGTCGAGCAGAGTCCCGGTCCGGTTGCGTGCGAGGCACGCGACATCGAGGTCGCGGCCGTGACGGATGCCGACACCTACCAGCCCGGCGCCCTGCCGAACCTGTCGATCTCGCTCACGAACCGCGGCGCTGCCGACTGCACCATCGACGTGGGCTCGACGACGCAGGTCTTCACCGTGTCCAGCGGCGCGGACGTCTGGTGGAGGTCGACTGATTGCCAGGCGAATCCGAGCAGCATGATCGCGACCCTCGCGGCCGGCGCGACCGTGACGAGCAAGGTTCCGGTGGTGTGGGACCGCACGCGTTCGAGCGTCGAGACCTGCGCGCAGGAGAACCGTCCGCGCGCGCCGGGCGGCGGCGCCTCGTACCATGTGTCGGTCGAGATCGGCGGCTTCGCGGGCACCGCGTCGAAGCAGATCCTGCTGTACTGACCGTGTGCGGTCGGCGCGAGTCCGCCGCAGTGATCACGGTCGCATCTCGAATACAGTCCTGAACTCAGGATCGATGCAGACAGTGCCCGTTCTTTGGGATACCATTGAGGTGGCTCTCAGATCATGCGGCGCATGCCATCCCCAGTGGCGTCGACTCACAGCGTCCCCAGCGCTTCGACATGCCGCGCGAGAGTCCGAGGGCCCTCTCGAGTACCCCAGTCCCCAATGGAGGACTCGAGAGGGCCCCAATCGTCTCCGCCGTTGTTCGGCGTCCTCGTCTGTGGCGCTGGTGCGGTGCGCTGTGCGCGGCTCGCGGCTGGCGGGGTCGCGGCTGTGGGGCTCGCGGCTGTGGGGCTGAATAAGCTGGACTCATGGCAGCGAAGAAGTCGAAGTCCGGCAAGAACAAGCCCGCACCGGAGGAGTTCCGGTCGGATGCTCTCGCGCAGGCCCTCGAGAAGCAGGACATCGCCGCGGTCGCGCTGGCGCTACGCCACGGCATCACCGTCGTTCCGCTCGTGAAGCCGGGTGCGCGGGACAACCCGCTCGACACCGGCGAGGTCTGGACATATCGCGACCCGAAGTCGGGCGACCTCGCGCTGCTGCTGTTCAGTGACGCGAAGAACAAGCCTGAGAACCTGCCGCCCGGCGTCGGGATCTACACCGCCGACTGGCTGCGGAAGTTCCTCGTCGCGCACCCCATCACGACGGTCTTCCTCGACATCGCGGGACCGCATCCGATGCAGGCGTCGCCCGAGGAGATCCTCAAGGCGCTCGACGCCTGACTCAGCGCGCGCGTCGCGCGCTGCGCGCTCTCGCGTTCGGCAGCCGGTAGCGGATGTGCGCGCGTGCGGGGTCAATAGTGCATCCGGTTTGTGCGTTTCGGGTGCGGTTTTGGCCCCGGCTGGTGCGGGGGAGGCGCGGAAGAGGCGCTCGGCCGTATGCGACCGGTGCGGGGTCAATAGTGCATCGGATGGGTGCGTTTCGGGTGCGGTTTTGGCCCCGGCTGGTGCGGGGGGAGGCGCGGAAGAGGCGCTCGGCGCTGGGCGACCCGTGCGGGGTCGAAAGTGCGTCGGGTTCGGGCGTTTCGGATGCGTTTGTGGCCCCGGCTGGGCGCGGGCGAGCACGGAA
>NZ_CDWI01000005.1 GCF_001049495.1 Microbacterium sp. 3J1 | reverse complement strand
AAGAGGCGCTCGGCCCTGGGCGACCGGTGCGGGGTCAATAGTGCAGCGGGTTCGGGCGTTTCGGGTGCGCCATTGGCCCCGGCTGGGCCCCGGCTGGGCCCCGGCTGCCCCGGCTGACCCCGCCGACCCGGCTGAACCCGCCGACCCGGCTGGGTCGGCGTGCGCTGTCGACTTCCGCGCAGGGGCGCGGGCCGACCCGACGGCGCGGCTCAGAACGGCGGGATGTCAGCCTCGACGCGCCGCGTCGTGTTGCGGGCGCGGACGTCGGTGAGCGCCGCGCGCAGGGTCTTCGAGCGATCGTCGACGACCTGCTCGTATCCGAGCCTCGAGGCCTCGGACCGGCGCTGCGCCGACTGCGTCACGGGGCGGATCTCACCGGCCAGACTCAGCTCGCCCACGGCGGCGACGGTGCGCGGCACGGAGATCTGCTGGATCGACCCGGCCACGGCGATCGCGATCGCGAGGTCGGCGGCGGGCTCGGTGAAACGCACCCCGCCGACGGTCGAGACGTAGACGTCGAGAGTGCTGGTCTTGATGCCGGCCCGTCGTTCGAGGATCGCCAGCACCATCGCCACCCGTGAGGCATCGAGACCGTGCACGACGCGTCGGGGGTTCGGGGCCGTGGTGTTGATCGTCAGCGCCTGCACCTCGACGGGCAGGGCTCGGCGGCCCTCGAGTGAGATCGCGACGCAGGTCCCGGGCTCGGTCTCGCCCTGCGAGAGGAACAGGCCCGAGGGATCGGGGACCTCGGAGATGCCGTCGCCGGTCATCTCGAAGCATCCGACCTCATCAGTCGGGCCGAACCGGTTCTTGAGCGCGCGGATGAAGCGCAGCGACGTCTGACGGTCGCCTTCGAAGTGGCAGACGACATCGACGAGGTGCTCGAGCACACGGGGGCCCGCCACCGTGCCGTCCTTCGTGACGTGCCCGACGAGGATGATCGGCAGGCTGCGCTCCTTCGCGACGCGGATGAGCGTCGCGGCGACCTCGCGCACCTGGCTGGGCTGACCGGCCGCGCCGTCGATGAGCGACGACGACACCGTCTGCACGGAGTCGACGATGACGAGTTGCGGGGCGACCTCGTCGATGTGACCGAGGATCGTGGCGAGGTCGGTCTCGCTCGCGAGGTACAGCTCGTCGTGCAGCGCTCCGGTGCGTTCGGCGCGCAGCCGCACCTGAGCCGGAGACTCCTCGGCGCTGGCGTACAGCACCCGCCGACCCGAGCGGGCCGCCTGCGCCGCGACCTCGAGCAGCAGCGTCGACTTGCCGACACCCGGCTCTCCGCTGAGCAGGATCGCAGCCCCGGGCACGATGCCGCCGCCGAGCACCCGGTCGAACTCGCCCACGCCGCTCGTGCGCCGGGGTGCGTCTTCGGTGGTGATCTGCGTGATCGGCCGGGCCGCGCGGTCGGCGCTCGGTGCGAGCGGGGTGATGCGGCTCAGGATGCCGGTCTGCGTGCCCTGCTCCTGCACCGTGCCCCACTGCTGGCATTCGGCGCAGCGACCCACCCACTTGGCGGTCGTCCACCCGCATTCGGTGCAGACGTACGCGGGGGGAGCGGGTTTCCGGGTGGCCATGCAGCCAGGCTATCGCCGAGATCAGACATCCCTATCGCGCCGGGCATTATTCACGGCTCGACCCCTCCCTCGCGTTCGACTGCCACGGAATACTGGAGTCATGGCCAACGGAGCGCCCGTCTGCGGGCCGATCTCGACGTTCTCCCGGGTGCGGATCCTGCACCTGGTGCAGACGCGATCGGATCGCACCATCGGGGAACTGTGCGAGGCCACCGGGCTGCACCCGAACACGGTCCGCGAGCACCTGCAGCGGCTCGTCGAGGGCGGCTACGTCATCCAGGCCACGGAGCACCGCACCACCCGCGGGCGCCCGCGCACCCTGTACAGCGCAGCGACCGGCACCCCCGACGCCTCCAGCCCCATCGCCCGCGACAAGGCGAAGGCCGCCGCCGAACGCGGCGATCTGCTGCGCCGGGTCCTTCCCACGTCGGCATCCGCTCTGGGTCGCGACGCGACCTATCAGCTGGATGCACTGATCGAGCACTTGGAGGAGAGCGGCTTCGAGCCCGTCGTCGATGACGAGCAGCTCACAGTCGACCTCAGCCCCTGCCCGCACGCCGCGGGCCGCGCCGAAGACCGTCCGATGCTGTGCTCCGTGCACCTCGGCCTCATGCAGGGGGTGCTCACCGCAGCCGGTGGGCCGCTCGCTGCCGCGGCCGTGCGCACCTCCGCCCTCCCGGCGGACTGCACCGTGCAGCTGCGTCTCACGGAGATGACCGCCGCCTAGGCGGACATCTGCTTTCCCGGTCTGCCGCCGCCCGACGGCGACAGACCGGTCACCGGCGTGGCCGCACGCAGAGAAGAAGGAGTGGCCCTCATGGAATGGCTCGATCCCCTGGCACTGTCCCGGTGGCAGTTCGGTCTGACGACCGTCTACCACTATCTGTTCGTGCCGCTCACGATCGGCATGGCGCTGGTCGCGGCGATCTTCCAGACTGCGTGGGTGCGCACCGCCAAGGTGCAGTACCTGCATCTGACGCGCTTCTTCGGCAAGATCTTCCTCATCAACTTCGCCATGGGCGTCGTCACCGGCATCGTGCAGGAGTTCCAGTTCGGCATGAACTGGTCGGACTACTCCCGCTTCGTCGGCGACGTGTTCGGCGCTCCGCTCGCCTTCGAGGGTCTGCTCGCGTTCTTCTTCGAGGCCACCTTCATCGGCCTGTGGATCTTCGGCTGGGACAAGCTCCCGCAGAAGCTGCACCTCGCCACGATCTGGTGCGTCTCGATCGGCAGCATCCTCTCGGCGTACTTCATCATCGCGGCCAACGCCTTCATGCAGAACCCGGTCGGCTACGTCTTCAACCCCGAGACCAACCGTGCGGAGCTCACCGACTTCTGGGCGCTGCTGACGAACCCCGTCGCGCTCGCCGCCTTCCCGCACACGATCTTCGGAGCGCTGATGTTCGCGGCCGGTGTCGTGATCTCGGTCTCCGCCTGGCACCTCGCGCGCGGCCAGCACTTCGACACGATGCGCATCTCGCTGAAGTTCGGCCTGTGGGCGATGATCGTCTCGACCGCCGGCGTCGTGCTCACGGGCGACCAGCTCGGCCTCGCGATGTACGACGCGCAGCCGATGAAGATGGCCGCCGCCGAGGCGACCTTCAACACCGTGTGCGGGCCCGACGCCGCGTTCAGCCTCTTCACCCTGGGGACTCCGGACGGCAGCTCCGAGCTGTTCAGCATCCGCGTGCCCTACCTGCTGTCGCTGCTGTCGACGCACACACTCGACGCGTGCGTGCACGGCATCAATGACCTCAACGCCGAGTACGCGACGACCTTCGCCGACACCGGCCTCACCGAGTTCGCCCCCATCCTCTGGATCACCTACTGGGCGTTCCGCTGGATGATCGGCCTCGGCATGGCCGCCGGCCTCGTCGCCGTGATCGGACTGTGGCTGACCCGCAAGGGAGCCAAGAAGCCGCCGGCTCCGTGGATGTGGAAGCTCGCCATCTGGTCGTTCCCTCTGGCTCTCGCGGCCAACATCATGGGCTGGGTCTTCACCGAGATGGGTCGGCAGCCCTGGATCGTCTTCGGTCTCATGACCACACAGGACGGCGTCTCGCCGGGAGTCAGCGGCGTCGAGGTGCTGATCTCGCTCATCGCCTTCACCGCGATCTACGCCGCCCTCGCCGTCGTCGAGATCCGACTCATCATCCGCGCGGCCCAGAAGGGCCCAGACACCGAAGAACAGCCCCACGAGGAGACGGCCCAGCTGCCGTCCGTCGTGTACTGAGAAAGGGATCAGTCATGGAATACATGTGGTTCTGGATCGTCGCCTTCCTCTTCGTCGGCTACTTCGTGCTCGACGGGTTCGACTTCGGGGTGGGCATGTCGCTGCCGTTCCTCGGCAGGAACGACGTCTCCCGCCGGCAGACCATCAACACCATCGGCCCCGTCTGGGATCTCAACGAGACCTGGGTCATCGTCGCGGGCGCCTGCCTGTTCGCGTCGTTCCCGGAGTGGTACGCGACACTCTTCAGCGGCTTCTACCTGCCGCTCCTGCTGATCCTGCTCGCGCTGATCCTCCGAGGGGTGTCGTTCGAGTACCGGCACCAGCGCGAGAGCGCGGCATGGAAACGCGGATTCGACCGGATGATCGTGATCGGCTCGGCGGTGCCGGCGCTGCTCTGGGGTGTGGCCTTCGGCAACATCGTGCAGGGCGTGGCTCTCGACGAGAACCACATCTACGTCGGCGGATTCTTCGCGCTGCTCAACCCCTACGCACTGCTCGTCGGCATCACGACGCTGCTGCTGTTCTTCCTGCACGGCGTGCTGTTCGTCGCGCTGAAGACCGACGGCCCGGTGCACGAGAACGCCCGTCGTCTGGTGAAGCTCGCCGCGGGGCCGACGATCCTCGCCGCCGCGGGCACGGTCGTCTGGACGCTGCTGATGGCGGCCGATCGTGAGGCTCCGCTGCTGTGGCTGGTGCTCGGCGCCGGCGCGCTGGCCGCACTCGCGCTCATCACCGCGGTCGTGCTGTCGCGCGTGGGCCTCGACGGGTGGGCGTTCTTCTCGGGGGCCGTGACCGTGGCATCCGCCGTGGTGATGCTCTTCGCGGCGCTCTTCCCGTACGTGATGCCGTCGACGATCGACCCGGCCTACAGTCTCACGATCGAGAACGCCTCGAGCACCCCGTACACGCTGACGATCATGAGCTGGACGGCTCTCGTGGCCCTGCCCCTGGTGCTCGCGTACCAGGCGTGGACGTACTGGGTGTTCCGCAAGCGGGTGACCAGGAAGTCGATCGAGGGGGCGCCGGCGCACGCGTGACCGCGACCGCCACCCCGGCAGCTACGGTGGAAGCGGCCCCCACCGCGACCCGAGAGGCACCCGCATGAAGCCCGTCGACATCCGGCTGCTGAAGTATGCCGGCGCCGCGCGGGGGTTCATCCTCCTCTCGGGCATGATCGGCGTGGTGCAGACCGCGGTCACGGTCGCCTTCGCGTGGATGCTCACGGATGCCGTCACCGGCGCCCTCGGCGGGCGCGACGTCACCGCATCCCTGCTGTGGCTGCTCGCTCTCGCCGCGCTGAGAGGGACGCTGATCGCCGCGTCGGACGCCGCGGGCACCCGTGCCGCCGCGAAGACGGGGATGCAGCTGCGGGCCGCACTGATCTCGGCCGTCGGACGCCTCGGTCCGGGCTGGCTGGCGCAGCGCAGTCAGGCGGGGCTCGCGGTCACCGCCGGGCACGGGCTCGAGGCGCTCGACGCGTACTTCGCGCGGTACATCCCGCAGCTCGTGCTCACCGTCATCGCGACGCCCGTGCTGGTCGCCGTGATGTGGTGGCAGGACTGGCCCAGCGGGCTGACGGCGATCATCACCCTGCCGCTGATCCCGCTGTTCCTCATCCTCATCGGGATCGCGACCCGCACGGTGCAGCGCCGGCAGTGGCAGACGCTGCAGCGGCTCGCCGCCCGGTTCGCCGACACGGTGCAGGGGCTGTCGACGCTGCGGCTGTTCGGGCGCGAGCGCCGGGCCGCGGCACAGATCGAGCACACCGCCGACGAGTACCGCCGCGAGACGATGAAGGTGCTGCGGTTCTCGTTCCTGTCGGGGTTCGCCATGGAGCTGCTGGCCTCGCTCGCCGTGGCGCTCATCGCCGTGGCGATCGGGTTCCGGCTGCTGTCCGGCGACCTGTCGCTCGAGGTCGGGCTGTTCGTGCTGCTGCTCGCCCCCGAGGCGTTCCTGCCGATCCGGCAGGTCGGCGTGCAGTTCCACGCTGCGGCGGAGGGCGTCGCCGCCACGGAGGACGTGTTCGAGGTGCTCGATGCGGCCGAGGCTCGGGAGGGTCGTGTGGGTCGTGTGCACGATTCAGCACCGATCGCGCCGGAGGCCGCTGATTCGACCCGTTCCGGCACGTCGCGGCTCAGCCATGCTGAATTGCGCACGGGGGGCGGCCGAGACCTCGTCGTCACCGAGCTGCGGGTGCGCGATCTGCCGCCCGTGTCGTTCGTCGCGAAGCCCGGAACCATCACGCTCATCGAGGGGCCGAGCGGCGCCGGCAAGTCCAGCCTGCTCGCCGCGCTGCGCGGTGCGGTCGAGTTCGACGGCGCGGCCACGGTCGGCGGCGTCGATGTGCGCGACCTCGCTCCGTCGGAGTGGCTGGCCTGGAGCGGGCAGCGGCCGCAGCTGAGCCGGGGCAGCATCGCGGCGAACGTGGCGCTCGGCGACGAGGCGCCGGATGCCGACGAGGTGCGCCGAGCGCTGGACGACGCGTGCGCCGGCGACCTGGATCCGGCGCTCGAGCTCGGCGTACAGGGCAGCGGACTCTCAGGCGGCCAGGCGCAGCGGGTGGCGGTCGCTCGGGCCCTGTACCGCGAGTCCCGGCGCGCCGACGCGGTGCTCGCGCTCGACGAGCCCTCGAGCGCACTCGACCCCGACACCGAGGCTCGCCTGTGGGCATCGCTGCGTCGCCGGGCGGATGCCGGTGCCACGATCCTCCTCGTCTCGCACCGCCGGTCCGCGCGCGACATCGCCGACCGAACGGTCGCGCTGGGGGTGAGCGTATGAGCACGGACTCCGCCCGCATCCGCAGCATCCTGCGTCTCGCACAGCCGCCGATCCGCCGCTTCCTCCCGGGAGCGATCTGGGGTGTCGTGTCGGCCGGCGCGGCTGTCAGCCTCCTCGCCGTCAGCGGCTGGCTGATCGTCAGCGCCTCGATCGTCGATTCGCTGGTGCCCCTGTCGATCGCCGTCGTCGGGGTGCGCTTCTTCGCGGTCACCCGGGCGGTCACCCGGTACCTCGAGCGCCTCACCGGCCACGATGCCGCTCTGCGGCAGCTCGCCTCCACGCGCGCCGACATGGTGCGGCGGCTCACTCCACTGTCGCCCGCGGGACTCGGACGCACGGACCACGGCCGGGTGCTCTCGGCCCTCGTCGACGACGTCGAGAATCTGCAGAACCTTCCGCTGCGGGTGGTGCAGCCGCTGACGGTGTCCGGGCTCGTCGCGCTCGGCGCCGTCGGCTTCCTCGCCTTCGTGTCGGTGCCGGCGGCGCTGAGCCTGGCGGCGTGCCTGGTGATCGCGGCTGCGGCGGCGATCGGCCTGGGCTGGCTCTTCGGCTCGCGGGCCGAAGACGCCGTCTCCCGCCGCCGCGGCGACCTCTCGGCGGCGCTCACCGACTACTTCGGCGGCCTCGACGTGCTGCTCGCGTACGGCGCCGAACCGCAGGCCCGCGAGCGGGTGCGCAGAGCGGATGCCGAGCTGCGCCGAGCCGTCAACAGGGCGTCGCTGGCCCAGGCCGTCGCGGCGGGCGTCGTGTCGGCCGTCGCCGGCGCAGCATCCGTCTGGGCGCTCGCCGCCGCCGCCCCAGGCCTCACGACCGGAGCGATCGACGGTCCGTGGCTCGCTGTCGCCGTGCTCGTGCCGATGGTCGTGTTCGAGGTGTTCGGCGCGGTGCCGATCGCCGCGGCGTCGTGGCGGAGCGTGCGCTCGAGCGCGGAGCGCATCGTCGACGTACTGCCCGAGCGGATGCCGGACGAGCTGCGCTCCGACGAGGGACTCGACGCCGAGATCCCGGGAACGCCCGCACTCCGGCTCCGTGATGTGCAGGCGGAGTGGCCCGGAGGCGCACCCGCGCTGCGCGGTGTCGACCTCGCGCTGCAGCCGGGCGAGCGGGTGCTCGTGGCCGGACCGAGTGGTGCGGGCAAGAGCTCGCTGGCCGCCGTGCTCGTCGGATTCCTGCGGGTCTCGGGCGGGACGTACTCGGTCGGAGGCGCCGACGCGACGACGCTCTCGGGTCCTGCTCTGCGACGGACGATCGGGCTGTGCGAGCAGAGCCCGCAGCTGTTCGACGAGGACATCCGGCAGAACCTGCTGTTCGCGCGCGACACCGCGACGGACGACGAGCTGCTGGCGATGCTCGACCGCGTCGGCCTCGGCGCCTGGGTGCGGGAGCGCGGCGGGTTGGACGCCCGCGTCGGCGATCGTGGAGGACTCGTGTCCGGAGGGCAGGCGCAGCGGATCGCTCTGGCCCGCGCCCTGCTGCGCGGCTTCCCGGTGCTCGTCCTCGACGAACCGACCGCCGGGGTCGACCCCGACGCTTCGGATGCGCTGCTGCGCGACCTCCTCGAGGCCACCGGGGAGCAGACGGTGCTGCTGATCTCGCACGTCGCTCCGCCTCTCGGCACGGTCGACCGGGTCGTGCGGATCGAGGACGGACGCACGGTCTCGGGCTGATCCGGCTCTGCCCCTTCCCTGTCCCTTCTCGTCCCTGGTCCTGTCCTGTCCCGTCCTCCACAGCCCCCGGCCGGCACAACTTCGGATGCCGCGGCCGCCACGCCGCGGCATCCGTGGTCCCGTCCGGCGTGTCTCTCCTCGGCTCCGAAGTTGTGCCCTGGGAAACAGGGGGAACGAGGGGGAGAGGGACGAGGACAGGGGGAACGAGGGGAGAGGGGGTAGAGGGGGAGAGGGGGAGAGGGGGAGAGACGGGAGAGGGGAGAGGGGGAGGGGAGAGGGGGGGAGACGGGGTCAGGCGCCGAGGTCGGCGCGGGGCTCCATGACGATGCCCTGCGCCTCGAAGACCCGGCGGCGCTCCTCAATGCGGCGATGCAGCTCGACCTGGGCGTCCTCGATGAGCTGAGGGTCGAGGTCGACCGTCGCGGGGTGCGGATCGCCGTGGTTCGCCTCGATGTAGGCGTCGAGCTCGGGGCCCGAGGTCCACGAGGTGATGAGGGCGAAGCGCGGCGCCGCGCCTCGGTGCCACACGGCATGCCAGAAGCGCTGCGTGTCGACGATGATGCGCGATCCCTGACGCAGCGGCAGGCGGATCTCGGTCGCAGGATCGAAGCGATCGGAGCGCAGGAGCAGCAGTGACTCGGCGTCGTCCGAGAGGTTGTAGTACCCCCGGACGACCCAGCCCGTGCCCTCGTCGTTCAGGCGGTTGTTGTCGTCCTGGTGCAGGTTGTAGACGGCATCCGCGTAGGTGTTGGGCTGCAACTCGATCACCCGGCACCGGCCCACGCCCGCGCCCGGCTCGAGCGCGCGGCGCTGCAGGGTCGGGGCGATCGCGACCTGCGACTCCACCCACACGCCGTCCTTGTCGGTGCGGGGAGGGGTGTGGTTCCAGAAGCCGTTGCACTCGATCTCGCCCGCGTAGCTCGCGAGAGGTGCGAAGCGCGTGACACCGGACGACCGCCAGCCGATGTACTCGAGGTCGAGCCATTCCAGGGGGTCGGATGCCTGATCGTGATCGTCGAGCACGACGTACCCGGTCTCCGCCAGCGCCTCCGACGTGATGAAGCCCATGGTGTCCGTCCCTCCGCTGTCGCTTAGGCCATCCTAACCAGGCGGTCGTCGGATGCTCCGGGTGCGCGCCGGGGAAAAGCGACGCCGATACCCTGAAGGCATGACTCAGCCGCAAGGTGCCCTCCTCGTGGGCAGCGTGAACTACGACGACGCCGAGACCACGATCCGCACTGCCGCCGACGTGATCGGTCCGCGGCTGCGCCGCATCCCCGACGGCGAAGTGGGCAAGCGGTTCCACTGGATCATGTTCCAGCCCGACGTCCTCGGCGAGGCCGACGGCATCGAGCGCATCGGCGACGAGCCGATCCCCTTCCCGGCGGGCATCGACGCGCGCCCGCTCCGCATCGCGGACGGGGTGGATGCGGCGAGCATCCGGCTTCCGTCACTCGGGTATGCGGATGCCGCGACCGAGTCGTACGCGATCTTCCGCCGACTGCGCGACGAGGGCGTCGTGCCCGAGGGGACGCGCTTCCAGGTATCGCTGCCCACACCCGTCGCCGTCGTGACGTCGTTCTTCTTCGGTGCCGACCGCGCGGCGATCGCTCCCGTGTACACCGCCGCGCTGCGCCGCGAGGTCGACAGCATCCTCGTCGCGATCCCGCACGACGACCTCGCGATCCAGTGGGACGTCGCGAGCGAGATGGGCGTGATCGAGGCCGCGCCGGCGTTCGGTCGCGTCATGGACGTGTGGTGGGAGGGCGACCCGTTCCCGGGGCTCGTCGCGCAGCTCGCCGAACTGATCGACGCGGTGCCCGCCGACGTCGAGGTCGGGGTGCACCTCTGCTACGGAGACGTCGCCGAGAAGCACTTCTTCGAGCCGACGGATGCCGGAAACCTCGTCCGCTACGCGAACGCCGTGGTCGGGGCATCCGCTCGGGAGCTGACCTGGCTGCACCTGCCGGTACCCATCGAGCGCGACGACGACGCCTACTACGCGCCGCTCGCCGGGCTCGAGTACGACGGCGAGCTGTACCTCGGTCTCGTGCACCGCGAAGACGAGGCAGACGGGGCTCGTCGCCGGGTCGCCGTCGCGCAGCGGTTCGTGCCCCGGTTCGGCATCGCGACCGAGTGCGGCATCGGCCGCGCTCCCGAGGGGACGACCGCGGGCATTCTCGGCACGCACGCAGAGGTCGCCGCCGCCTGGTGACGCGAGGCGGCGGATGCTCTCGATTCGCGCCGTGGCGCGGGTTGTCGTAAGCTTGTCCGCGGTGACGTGTCCGAGCGGCCGAAGGTGCAACTCTCGAAAAGTTGTGTAGGGTAACCCCCTACCGTGGGTTCAAATCCCACCGTCACCGCCATGGAAACCCCCGAGAAATCGGGGGTTTTTCCGTATCCGGGATGGGGTGTGGTGCATCCGTGGTGCAGTTCTGAGCAGGGCCATTGCGTGCTGCTCGCGCGTAACGCGGGTAGTGACCAGCGACGAGCAATGAGATCCTGGGACCTGCTCTAGGCGCTGAGCGCTGGCCTCTACACATGCGATCCCGCGGTGACACGAAGGATCCGCCTGTGGCCCGCGCACACTCACTCCTTCCCAATCACCGCCAGACGGCAGAGGCGATGGAAGTCGTCTCCATAGAGATCGCGTTGACCGTGTCCAGGCGTCGCGTGGCTTCGGCGAGGAGGTTCTTCATCTGATGGACCGTCGACGACCACTGTTGCTGTGCGCGTTCGTACGCGCGACGCGCCTCTCCGTCCCAGCTGTCCCGGAGGCGCTGGACCTCCGCATCGAGAGTTCCGAGCTGTTCTTCGAGTTCGTGCACGGTGAGAGCCAGTCGAGCGACCGTCTGCCCGACGGCGTCGTGGTGGACTGAGACCTTCATCGTGGCACCGAGAGCTCCTTCGCGAGATCCATCTCGCGTAGCACGTAGGGCTGGGAAACGGCTTCCGTGAGGTGGTAGGTGTAGAAGATGAGCGCTGCTTCGTCGGCGGAGAACAGCTCGTTCGAGAACACCGGCACGGCGCGCGAGTTGTTGATCGGCACCAGCGTCGTGGCGCCGTCAGCGGGTTCGTTCCGCCCGACGGTGTAGAGGTGTCCTTCCCCGTCGGGTCCGGGCAGCCGCACTTCGATGGTCATCCGGTCTGCGGAACCAGCGGCCTGGATGAACCCTTCTCCTCCGTCTTGCGGAGTAACGATGATGCTCTCAGGGTTGGGAGCGCGCCAGACGATGTAGGTGAAGCGTTCGGTGCCGTCCAGGTGTCCGAGCATCATGCGCAGGTGATCGGGAATGGGACGGCGGCGGTCGCTGATCCATCCGGTCATGCCTCGCGGAGTCGTCTCGGCGAATGGTCCGTAGAGAGTCACGGGACGTACCTCACTTCGACGTGTGTGATGACGACGGGGTCGCCATCGAGTTTGCCATGCGCTGGTGTGCCGGCGTTGACGCTGTCGTCGAACTGCCGTTGGGTGCTACCCGCGCTGTTGTAGTCGGGTCGTGCCGATGGTCCGGACTTCACCTCGATCGCCGTATAGGTGCCGTCGTTATTGCGCTCGATTCCGTCGTAGATGCGGCCATTCTGTGGTGATCCGTCGTAGTCGACCTTGATCTTCGCGCGGATCACATCCGCTCCCTGCTCATCTGCGTATTCATCGAGCCCGATCTTCTCCTTGTCGACCCACACTCAACTCCTGCAACACCGATGTTCTCATCAGCCTGATCGGCGGTGGCGCGGGCGCTGTCTCCGCCGTCGGAGGCATGATGGCCGCCGCGGCCGTCCCGCCGGGTGCGATCATCGCAGCCACGGGTGCGATCATGGCTTTGGGCACGTTGCCGTACATCGTCTGCAAGAACGCCAGCGGGAACGGCGCCATCTACGTCAACATCGCTCCTACCGGGGGGAGTCTCACTGTCTGGCTGCTGGTTCCCCTGGCGGTCGCGATCGTGGTGATCGTGATGTCGTCCGTCACTCTTGCGCGACGGCTCAACAACTAGGTCTCGTGCAGTAGGTACTCAAGAGCCGTCGGGCATCTGCTCGGCGGCTCTTGGCGTATGTCTCACGGCGTGCAATCAAGATGCCGCTCAGTCGTCGACAGGGGTGGTCTCGAACTCGCGGCGCTTCATCACGGACTCGACGCCGAACAGACCGGCGAAACGCGCAACGTCGCGGCCGCCGTCGACGCGATTGAGCACGAACTTCGACGGGATCCGCTCGAGGAGAGGGTTCTCGCCTTCGAACGAGCGCTCTGTCTTGAGCGCGAAGATGCGGGTGTGTCGAGCGCACGGAAGCTGTCGATCGAAAGGATCGAGGTGTCGACGTCGCCCCAGATGAGTCGGTCGAACTGCTTCTGGTTGGTCCAGTGCTGACGGATGCGTTTCGCGATGCCGGTGAAGCTGCTCGTCGCGCCGACGTACACCTGGCGGTACTCAGCGAGCACCATGATGTAGAGCCCGCCGACGCCGTCCCACTGCGTCAGATCCGTGACCTCGATCATGCCGCGCTGGCTGGCGACGGCAGCCTGCCTTATCGCCCACTAGCCGAATCTGCTTTCAGGCCGTGTCACGCGTTCTCGTGGTTGCCTGCGAGGCTGAGGTATTGGAAGACGGGCAGAGCCAGCACCGGCGGCACCGCGAGGTGGGCGAAGACGAAGTATGCCAGCGATGCCCCCGGCGTTCGGTCGGGTCACCGACTAGTGGATTGCGGCGAGGCTCCAAATTCCCATCCAGCCCAGAGCAAGGAAGAACAGTGCTACACCAGGAAGCAGGCGCTGCATCGGGGTGATCCGCGTCCAGCGCGCCCACGCGGCAATGGCAGTGATGAGGCACGCCACCGTTCCGATAATCGCGAGGGCTGTGACAGCCTCACCTGTTTGGACTGTTACGGTTCCGCCGGTTGTCGCTTCGTAGACGCACGCTCGCCCGATTGGCATGAACGTGACATCCGTCACGACCTGGGGGTACTCGCCGATGAATACCGCGGTGTCCGGCGCGCTGCGAAAGCATGCCCCATCTATTTCGCGAGAGTCGCCGTACTGGGAGACGAAAGCGACCCAGACCGCCAATTGGCTGAGGAGGCTCGCAAATATGAGCCATGTCGCCTGGGCAGCCTGAGTCGCTTTCGTCATTCCACTCATCCATTTAGTGTTTCACGCACTCGTTTGCGAGGTCACCACAGAGGGCAGAAGTCCGACTTCACCGGGGCGTCGACCCCGAAGGTGTCTGATGTCCAGCACAGCGTCGGCGCGGTCCAGTTGCGCTGCCCTTGCCTCACTGAGCCCCGGGGATACGAATGAGCCTCGGTGCTCCTATGATCGGCGCATGGAACCCAACCCACTGCTGCCGTCTCTCTCCGAGCTTCTGCTGATCGTCGGCGTCGCTCTGGTCGTTCTCGTGCTGCTCGGCGTCGGGCTCGGGGTCTGGCTGTCCAATCGCTCGCGGGCTCGTTCGGAGTCGTCTCGACCCGAGGATGATCGAAACGAAGGCCGGGTCTAGTGTCCGAACGCACTCTCGCGGCATTCTGGATGAGCCAGGCGACGCCGGGGGGCGCTCATCTGGCATCAGAGTGACGTCGGCGGGCATCGGCGTCGTTCCGGGATGCCTCGCTTCAGCTTTCCCTCCCTCAGGCGAGGCATCCCGCACCCGCGCCGTCGTCGCGCCGTCGATGGGAGTCGTCGAGATCTCCTCGAGGTCGTGTGTGGGGTGAGCGTCTGTCCAACTGAGCTTTGCGAGGGTGGAGACACACAATCCCCGGAACAACGCGGATCCGCGAACTCGGATCGAGCGTGATAAGCAATGGGGACCAGCCGGGGCCTATGACCCCGTGGGCCGCGCCGCTAGCCTCGAGCGGTCATCCGTCGGATCCGCTCGGCGTAGCCGTCGAGAACGTCGAAGATCCCCCGGTGCTGCCAGACGCGGTTGCGCCCCTGGCCGGTCGTCTCGGTGAGCACCCCGCGGTCGGTGAGCGTGTCCAGCGCGCGCAGCGCCGCCATCTCGCCGAGCCCGAGGGTGCTCATGAGGTACTTCGTGTTCACGGCTGGCTGTCCGACGAGCGCGGGGAGGATCTTCCAGACTGCAGCGTCGGAGCGGACGCCCTGAAGCAGAGCGCGGGACTCGTCCAGCTGCGCGACGAGATCGTCGACCAGCTGCGTCCCCGTGGACGCGGCGATGCGACTCGCCATGGCGAACTCGCGAATGATCGGGGCGGCGTCGCCGGCGCGGAAAGCGGTCAGTGCTTCGAAGTAGCGCCCGGTGTTCACGAGCAGTCCTGCAGAGATCGGTACGGCGGTCGATGCGACGAGACCCTTGTTGCGCAGGATCGACTGCGCGAGCGCGCGGCCGGTGCGGCCGTTGCCGTCGACGAACGGGTGGATGGTCTCGAACTGGGCGTGTGCGACAGCAACCTGGACGAGCACAGAGATGTCCTGGCGCTGCACGAAACGCACCAGGTCGCCGATCGCACCGGGAATCCGGTCGTGGTGGGGCGCGACGAACTCCGCCTGACGGGGGCCGGCATTGCCGGGACCGATCCAGACTTGTTCTTGGCGGTAGAGACCTGCTTCGTGCTCGAGGCCGGGCTGGTGGCGCATCAGAGCGTGGTGCATGTGAAGGATCGAATCCTCGGAGATCTCGTCCGAGAGCGCGAGGGCTGCCTCCATGGCGCGGACGTTCCCGATGACGGTGAGCGCGTTGGCCTTGTCGCCTTCATCGATCTCGGCGAGAGCCAACTGCTTCGCCGATGTCGTCAGCTGCTCGATCTGTGAGCTGGACGCGGACTCTGTGCGGAGCAGAATCGCAGTCATCGGGCCCAACGCCGGGTTGTCTGTGCCGAGCGTGCGCCGCGCATGCTCGTCGAACGCGACCAGCTGGCGCGTGGCGTCTTCGACGTCGGCGGCGTCTTCACTGGGGACCTGCGGGCTCCACCCCGCGATCGGTACGGTGACCGTCGCCTCATACGACCCGGTCTGACGCACGACCTCCGCCCGTGAGAAGATCTCAGGCGCCCGCGGTGCCCAGTCGAGTGTCTCGCTCGAGACAGCATCGATCGGGATGCGGGTGCTGGACGAAGATGTTGACATCACGTCATCATACCAACACTTAGGAAGTTAGATGTTGGTAAGAAAGGTATGAATCCGTAGCTGAGGTGGCGGGGCCGCGGCATCGCCTTCGACTTGACAGTTGGCCTAGACGAACACCACCACCCATGCGAGCAGGGCTACCGCTGCAGGGGCGAGAGCGACAAGGGCGCTGCGCGGTCGTTTCCCGCGCAGCGCGAGCACCGTCATCCAGGCGACGATGAGGGTCGCGACACACGCCACGATCGTCGTGATCCATCCGGTCTGATAGCTCAACGCTTCGCCAGAAATGCTCTCCCACTCGCAGTACCTGCCGGCCGGGAATGCCGTTTGGCGCCCTTCAACAAGCGACACCTCTCCTCGAGACGCCGCATCGGGTGGGACAGGACCCGTGATGCACGCATACTCGGCGTTGCCCGCGACGCTGAAGTACTGGAACACGGGCATCGCGAGCACGGGGAGCACTGCGAGGCAGGCGAAGATGAAGTACACGAGGGAGCTCCCGGGCGTTGCTGCCCGGGAGCTTTGTTCGGCTTGCTGATCCGTCATGGGGCCCGACGGTACTAGCAGTAGCTCGAAACTCCGCTGAAGCCGCCGTACTTGTTCGGGTCGCGCGACTGCGCGTCACGCCGATGGCGGACTGACCTGGAGCCGGTCGCCGTCGCCGGGGGGCTGTTCGACCATCTGCAGAGCATCGTTCTTCGTCAGGTAGTTGGGGTACAGCGAGCGAGAGAATCGTCCCGTCGGATCTTCTTTGTCATGAGGGAGCCGGATGTCAGACTGTTCGATCGCTGCGGTGAGAAGTGTCGTCTGATCCTCAGTCAACACGAGGTGTCCTCGGTCCCTCAGGCCGATCACCGCTCGAGCTTTGCCCGACGTCGTGAGGATGACCGCCAGGCTTCGCGCTGTGGCGTCCGGTTCCCACCGAGATGCAATCACCATCGCGCCGATGACACTCGCGATGGGCACTTCCGCTCTCCCGATGAGCATCCGGGTAGCGTCCCGCGAGATGCTCGGCGGTCGGGAACGCCGATGCAGCACGACACTGACGATGACGACCGTGGCGAGCAGCCCGACCGTCACCAGCACCCATGTCCACCAGTCGAACCGGAATGCCGTGAGGGGAAAGAGGAATGCCCCGAGCACCATCGGAACAAGGAACGGCTGGTTGAAGGAGGCGAGGGGCGCCCACCGCCAGAACAAGCCGCGAGGATCAGAGGGCCCCAGACGCACCCATTCCTCACCGCCATCGATCGATTCGGCCGTGGGGCGCTCGGACGACCGCACTGCTTCAGGCGGGCGACGAGCCCCCGTGGCGGTCAGCCACAACCCCACAAGCGCGAGAACACCCACTATGACCGATCCGCGCACGGCATCATCGGCCTCCGGCTGATCCGTTCCCACCAATGCGGCGGTCCCGGTGAGAGAGATGAGCAGGAGGAACACTCCGTACAGGAGTGAGACGCGGCGGGTCCGGCGCGCGTTCCACGGCTTCGACCCGGCATCTGGAGGCCACGACGGGTCAGTCCAGCTCTTCCTTCGCGCCAGCACCAGACCGGCCGCCGCACCGACGCAGCCGAACGACAAGACGATCGCCGCGAGAACACCCACCCGCGGGTCGGCGATATACAGAGTGGCCCCAGCCGCCACCGCGGCACCGAACACCGCGAGCGCGATCCCCACAACGAACGGGCTCAGAACGCGACGTCCCTGTCCGCTTTCACCGACCACTGTTGTGCCCCAACCACGTCGCCCCAGAGTGTCGACGGCTGACCGATCCCCGCCTCCATCAGCGACGCATCCATCGACTATGAGTGAAACCTACCGTCCGACGGTGCCAGTTCATAGGAGCGGGCGGATGGCGCGGCCACCCTTCGCCGCGTGCGGCGCTTCGCGATGCCGGTGCGCTCACGGAGGACGAGGTCTCGGCGAACGTTCTCGCGGCAGCCGTGGAGTCGAACACGTCGAGGCATCGAACGGTCAGACCTCCCAGTCTGAGCGGTAGACGCGCCCGGAGAGCAGTTCTGAGAGCTCCGCATGCACGGTCATCGTCTTGGCCAGTCGGGCGTTGCGATCGGCGGTCAGCTGTTGCGACGGCTCCCAATCTCGTTCCGAGATGTAGGCGACATACGGGTTGATGATGCATTTGAAGTCGAGCATGAGCGACTGAGCGAGAGCACCGGTCGCCATGTAACTGTGGGGCAGACCGGCTGCGCACACGAAGGTGACTACCTTGTCGAACCACGCGGCGACTCGGCCGTCTTCTCCCGTCGCGCCAGTCGCTTCGATCAGTGACTTCACCGTCGCCGCAGGCGCCCAGTTGTAGACCGGGAACGCCAGAATGATCCCGTCAGCGGAGCTGATGACGTCGTAGAGCGCCGAGAAGGCTTCGCTGTCGAAGATCTGGTCGTTGTCGAAGGCAGGCAACCCGTGCTCTGCGAGATCCACAACGCTCGACCGGTGTCCCAGCCCACGCAACAACTCGCTGCTCGCGACAGCGAGGTTCCTGCTCTTGCTCGTCGGGTCGAGGCTGCATGAGATGACGGGGAGCTCGAGGGCGGACATCCCTCAACCGTAATAGGGTCCGGGCTCGCTCCCTCTGGCGACGGGACTGCCGCACGGAGGCGGGCCCGCATTCAGAGCGGTAGCTCTGCGCCCGCCATCTCGGTCACGCGTCGCCACAGCTCGGCTGCCGAATCCTGAGGCGGAGCAGCTGTCCTCGGGTCTGGCTCGATGCGAACCGGCGCTCCACGCACCCCGCCGACCGGTGCGTAGTATTCGCCGCTCTGCGCGTGCGGGTCAGCGAGCGCACGTACGCCCGACCACGCGGCAGCATCCTTGCCTTGCGCCCAGGGTGTGAAGGGGTTGCGTCGGTAGGGGACGGTCTTGTCGCGGATGCCCGTTCGATGCGGTGTCTTCGCATCGACGCCCACCCCTGGGCGCGTCACGATCGACGCGAGAGGGAGTCCAGCCCGGCGGATGCGGCGGTCGAGCTCGAATGCGAAGACCTCGGTGATCGTCTTCGCTGTGATGTATGCGCCCAGACCTGTTCGGGGGGTCGCGTCGAGGTCGGCCACGCTCGTAGGGAACTGGTGCACGAATCCGGTCGACGCGTGGACGATGCGCGTCGACTGGCCTGTGGCGATGACGGAGGGGAGCACGCCCGCCACGAGCGCGACGTTCGCGACGGCGTGGGCGCCGACGATGAGGGGCAAGCCGTCCTCCGTGCGGGCCTTGCGCGAGAACTGCATCGGGCCTCCGTTGAGGAAGATCCCGTCCAGGCGAGGGCGAGCGGCGATCTGCGCAGCGGCGTCGGTGATCGAGGACAGGGACGTGAGGTCGACCCGAACGTGGTGGGTGATGGCGTCAGGTGCGAGTTCGCGAATCACGGCACTCGCCTGCGCGAGCTTCTCTGCCGATCGCGATGCCAGAACGACCTCCGCACCGGCGGCGGCAAGCTGCTCGGCGGCGAAGTATCCGATACCGCCGGACGCACCCGTGATGGCATAGACGTGCCCGGTCAAGTCCGGCAGTCGATGGGGATTCCAGTTCATGCACTCCTCCAAAGTGGATAGGTAATCCGCTTAACCTAACAGAAGTGGATGGAGTATCCGCTTGGGGTATCCTGGAGAGGTGAGCCCTCTGCGATCCGATGCCGTGCGTTCGCGAGAGCGAATCCTCGAATCCGCTCGAGGCATGCCGGCTGACTCCATTCGTCTCAACGACATCGCCCGGGAGACCGGGCTGGGAGTGGGTACGGTCTACCGGCACTTTCCGACGGTGATCGCGCTCCTCGAAGCACTCAATCTCGACGCCCTGGCGGAGCTGGCGGACCGCGCCCATGAGGTGGCGGCGTCCGAATCGCCGGGCGCGGCATTCGTGGAACTCGTCAAGAGGGGCGCGGAACTGCAGATCGCCCGCGATGGCCTGAAGGAGGTGCTCATCTCCGACGACGTGTCGGCGGAAGTGCGTGACCTCCGCGATTCGTTCCGCCGATCGGCGACGATCGGGCTCGCCGCCGCTGTCGCTGAAGGGCGGGTGCGATCGGACATCACACTCGAGCAGATTCAGAGGCTGGTGTGCGGGGTCGAGTATGCCGTCCGGTTGGGTGATGGGCTGGACCGCCCCCTGTTGCTGGATGTCATGATCGCCGGCCTCGAGGGTGCCCGTCGCTGAGCCCCCGCAAACGCCCCTCCTCCCGTGAGACTCCGGGAGCCGGGGCCTTCCTCATGTTCGGGACCCGACGCCGGTAGCGCCTCTCCTCGCCGAGCGCACCTCCTCCGGCTTGCGCAATCTACGACGACGTGCCATTTTGGTACCGGTGCCAAAATGGTACCGGTACCAATTTGGGAGAGTCATGCTGGGTTTCGATCGGGACACGTATCTGAAGGTCGTCGGTGGAGCGGGAGCTCTGCGCACGCAGATCGAGAGCATCGCGGATGCCGTGACGGAGAGCGGATACGACAACCTGTTCCTCATCGGGTCCGGTGGCTCGTACGCGGCGATGTGGCCGTACGAGCACCTCATCACGAAGTCGTCGACACTCCCGGTTCGGTCCGCCATCGCGGCTGAGCTGACCACCGCCGGTGACCCCCGCCTGACCGAACGCTCGCTCGCCGTCTTCTCGTCCCTGTCGGGCACGACGAAGGAGAGCGTCGCTGCGCTGGAGTACTGCCGCGCGAAGGGCGTGACCACGATCGCGCTCACCGGCGACGCCGACAGCCCGATCGCGGCCGCGGACCACGTGCTCGTCAACTGGGCGGACGACGAGACGGCGGGCGAGTCGATCGACATCCAGCTCCTGCTCCTCACCACGGCCCTGCTGCACCGCCGGGGGGAGTTCGACGCGTACCCCCGACTGGCTGCAGAACTGGCCGACCTCACAGACATCCTGGTGGCGGTGCAGGAGCAGGCTGACCCGCTGGCCGCGCGGTTCGCTGAGCGCCATGTCGACACCGACTACCACTTCCTGGTCGGCGCGGGGAACCTGTGGGGCTTCACCTACAACTACTCGATGTGCATCCTCGAGGAGATGCAGTGGCTGCGCACCACCCGTGTGCACGGGGCGGAGTTCTTCCACGGATCGCTCGAGCTGATCGAACGCGACACCAGCATCCTCGCCTTCGTCGGCGAAGACGACTCGCGGCCGCTCATGGAGCGCGTCCTGCGGTTCACCGAGTCGTACAACGACGACACCACGGTCATCGACACCGCCGACTACCCTCTCGACGGCATCAGCCCAGAGTTCCGCGGCCTCGTGGGGCCGATCGTGGTCGACGCCATAACCATCCGCTTCAGCAAGCACCTCGAGGCGGCTCGGGGGCACCTGCTCACGACTCGTCGCTACTACCGGACGGTCGAGTACTGATGCGTGCACGGAGCACGCCGCGGGTGGCGGGCTTCGGAGACAACGTCGTCGACCGCTTCGTCGACCGTGGCGTGCTCTATCCTGGCGGCAACTGCGTGAACTTCGCGGTGTATGCGGCGCAGCTCGGCGTCGACTCGGCGTACGTCGGCGTGCTCGGCACCGACGACGAAGCGCGGCACATCCGCTCGACGCTCCATCTCCTCGGCGTGGACACCTCGCACTGCGTGGTCTCGCCCGGCGCGACAGGATGGTGCGACGTCCGCGTCGTCGACGGGGACCGGGTCTTCGGCGACTGGGCCGGGGGTGTCGTGCTCGAAGCCCCGTTCCAGCCGACCGAATCCGACTTCGCGTATCTGGCCGGCTTCGACCTCGTTCATGTGAGCGCCTATGCGGGTCTCGAGCCCCATCTGCCGGCTCTTCGGGCGCGCACGCCCCTGATCTCTTTCGACTTCTCGGATGAGGCGGAGCAGCGCGACCCCGCCTATCTCGATGCCGTGGTGCCCTGGATCGACCTCGCCATCTTCTCCGTCGCCGACCTCGACTGGACGGAGGCCGAAGAGTTCGCACGGGCGGTCCACGATCGCGGCGCCGATCTCTGCCTCGTCACCCGGGGCGAAGAGGGGTCGGCGCTCTTCGACGGGTCCGCCTTCCATCGCGTCGCCTCGGTGCGAGTCGATCCGGTGGACACGATGGGTGCCGGTGACGCGTTCATCACCGCATTCACGGTCTCGCTCCTCGAGGCCGGATGGACCAGGGACGGGCGACCAGACGGGGTCGCCACCGGAACCGCACTCACGCGTGCGGCGCGTTTCGCCGCAGATCAGTGCTCCATCGAGGGAGCATTCGGGTATTCGAAGGAGTTCGTGCAATGACGCAGACGATAGACACACACGCAGACCGGGCGATCGACCCGGCCGACGTCGCGCAGCCCACGGGGCGTTTCAGTCCTCGGGCGAGGAGTATCACCGGATACGGCGTGCTCGCCGCGGTGGCGCTTCTCTCGCTCCTCGCTCCGTCCGGCGAGGAGGCGTTCTACGGATGGTGGAGCCTGCTGCCCGCGGTCACCCTGTTCGGCTTCATCCTGATTACGCACCGTGTGGTCGAGGGATTCTTCTGGAGCGGACTCCTCGCGGTGATGATGATCCATCGACTGGACACCCCGATCGCCTGGATGGACGCGCTCTACGGCCAGATCACGAATCCGGACAACGCTGCGCTGCTGGTGCTGCTCGTCGCGATCGGCGGCCTGCTCGGGGTCTTCGAGCAGATGGGGCTGGCGTCCTCTTTCGCGCGCGCCGCCTCGAGGCTCGCCCGCGGGCCACGCGCGGCGGGACTCGTCACCTCGGTGTCGAGCCTCCTCCTGTCGAACGACAGCTACCTGTCGGCATCCGGGGTGGGCGTGAGCCTCACTCCGCTGAACCGCCGGTACGGGCTTCCCCGCACGTTCAGTGCGGCGATCGTCCGATCGACAGGCGAGCCGGGCACGACTCTCAATCCCATCGGCTCGACGTCCGCGCTCATCGCGGGTCTCCTCGTCGCGGCGGGCTACGGTGCCGACCAGCTCAGCGCGTACCTCGACGTCCTGCCGTTCCTCTTCTACTCGATGGCTGCGGTGCTCATCGGCGTGCTGCTCTCGGTCCGGGTCCTGCCGATCATCGGCCCGATGCGCCGCGAGTTCGCCCTCGTCGCCGAGGACGCCGACGAGGAGACGGCAGCCGAGGACGCTCGTAGGCTCCCGAACTTCCTCAACTTCCTCGTCCCGATCGCTGTGGTGATCGTGTCCACCCTGATCTTCGGCCAGATCCAGTTGGGGTTCATCCTCGCCATCGTGATCACCGGAGTGCTGCTGGTGATCCAGCGGGTCACGACGTTCGCGAGATACGTGGACGCCGCGATCGACGGGATGAAGGACATCTTCTCGCTCGTCATCCTCATGGCGCTGGCGTTCGTCCTCGTGCACGGCATCTCGACGCTGGGGTTCACCGACTTCGTCATCGACAACGTGTCGGGCGTCCTCGCGCCGCAGTGGCTCCCGCTCATCATCTTCGTCGTCTTCGGGCTCACCGAGATGCTGGTGACCCTCAACTGGTCGCTGTACATCCTGCTGGTGCCGGTGCTCGTGCAGCTGGCCGGACAGACGGGCGCGAGCGTTCCGGCCACGGTCGCAGCGCTGCTCTCCGCCGGAACCTTCGGCGTCGCTGCGGCGATCTCGTCGGATGTCGGCCTGCTCACGGCGAGCGCCACGCGCGTGCCGCTCTATCGACACTGGATCACGAATCTGCCGTACCAGCTCGTCGCCGCGGTGATCGCCGCGATCGGCTTCGCCGTCATCGGGCTCCTCGGCGTCGCCGCGTGATCGCCGACCGGATCGTCGTCGGCTCGCGGATCAGAACGCGCGAAGGCGACGTCGGTCCGGGGCATGTGATCATCGCCGACGGCCGGATCGTCGCGACAGGACGCGATCGCCGCGCCCCGAGGGAGTACGTGGGGCCGCGCACCGAGGTGCATGATGCGGGCGGAGGTTCGGTCATCGCGGGCTTTCACGATCATCACACGTTCTTCACGTCCCAGCTGCTGGAGAACGCCGGTCTCGATGCTGCCGCGCTGAGCGACGACGATGTCCGTGCTCTGCTGGCCCAGCCTGGCGAGCCGGTGTTCATCCGGGGTGCGGACGACGAACGGATGCGGCGCCTGGCGCGCGCATTCGGGTCCGGCGAGGCGCGCGGAGACGTGGTGGTACGGGGCATCGATCCCCAGGGGCTGCTCCTCTCCTCGGTCGCATCCGCAAGGCTGGGGAACCCGGATCCCTCCTCGAACGAGGACCTCGCAGGTCTGTACGCCCAACTCGCACGAGAGCCGGATGCCGTGCGGTCGGCATTCGCATCGGCGGCTCAGCGTATGCACCGAGGGGGAGTGACCTCGGTCAAGGACATCGCCTTCGACACCCACCTGGGAATGCTGCCGCAGATCGACGAGATGCTCCGGGAGAAGGCTCTCGGACTCCGGTACGCGTTCGCGTCCCAGCCGGTCTCCGCTCGCGCAGACCTGGAGGCCGCTCGCGGGTGGGTGGAGGGCCAGGCGGCAGCGGGGCATGGGGGAGCGCGCTTCCACGGCTTCAAGCTGATGACGGACGGCTCCTTCGACGAGGGGACGGCGGACCTGCGGTCGCCCGCCGGCGACCTGCCCGACACGCTCACCTTCGACGCCGATGCCGTCGCGGCCGAAGCGACGCGAATCCTCGACGCGGGCTTCCGGCTCGCCCTGAATGCCGACGGCGACGCGGCCGTACGCGCGTGCCTGCAGATCTTCGCGGGGCGGCGCGATCCGCTCCCGCAGGGATGCAGCATCTCCGACGCCTCGCTCGTCGACCCGGAGGATGCGACGACGATCGCCGCGCTCGGTCTGGGTGTGGAGTACTACACGCAGATCCTCCGCTACCCCGGATACGATGCCTCGACGCTCGGAGCCTGGCTCCACGGCTCGCAGCGTGCTCGCCTCGCGAACCTCTCGGTCCTCGTCAGAGAGGGAGTCGACGTGGCCTCCGGCTCGGACTTCCCGTTGTTCGAGCCCAGCCTCCCCGAGGCGCTCCTGTCGTCGGCGGAGCGCATTCTCGGTGACGGTCCCGCAGAAGAGAGACGGCCGAGCGGAGAGGGCGTGGCGCGGGACCGGGTCGTCTCGATCTGGACCGATGAGCGCGGCGGCTTCACCGGCGACCGGAACCGTGGCGCCCTCGAGCGGGGGTACGCGGCCGATGTCGTGATCTTCGATCGGGACCTCCTCGCGGTGGCGACCGAGGAGCTCGTCGGAGCGACCCCGAGCCTCGTCCTCGCGGCAGGCGAGGTCGTGCATGCCCGATGATCCTCGCGCGGCGTGAGCCGTAGAGTGAAGACCGTGCCGTCGCAAGAACCCAGCAAGCCGACCCTGTCAGAGGTCTCGGAGCGGGCCGGCGTCGGCAGATCATCGGCAGCTCGCGTCCTGGGCGGCTACGGCTCGGTGAGCGCGTATACCCGCGACCGGGTCCTCGCGGCGGCGGCCGAGCTCGGATACGAGACGAACGAGCTCGCGCGGAGCATGTCGACCGGCGTCACCAAGACGATCGGGGTGATCGTCGCCGACCTCGCGAATCCGTATTTCGCCGGCGTCCTCCGAGGTGTCTCTGACACGACGCGCGCCGCCGGCTACGGCACGATCGTGATCAGCACCGACGAGGACCAGAAGCGCGAGGACGAGGCGGTGCGGCTGCTCACCGCCAAGCGCGTCGACGGCATCATCGTCGCGCCCGCCGGAGGGCGCCAGGCCGACGCCTCCGCGTTGCGAAGCGCGATCGAGCGCGGAACCCCCCTCGTGCAGATCGACCGGACCGTCGACGGACTCGACGCGGATGCCGTGGTGCTCGACAACCGGGATGCGGCGCGGGAGGCGACCGACTACCTGCTCGCCGCCGGCCATCGGCGCATCGCGCTCGCATGGGGCCCTGCCGTCCCCACGGAGCAGGCGTCGGTGGCCGACCTCGCGCTCGCCGCGCGGACGACGGAGATCACCAGTGTCGGCGAGCGATACCTGGGCTACGCGGACGCCTTCGCGGATGCCGGTGTGGCAGTCGACCCGCTTCTCGTCATGACCGGCGAGCAGACGGCCGAGGGGGTGCGCGACTTCCTCGCCGGTGTGCTGGGGACGGATGGCGCCACGGCCGTCATCGCCACCGAGCAGGATGCTGTCATCGCCTCACTCGGCGAGGCTCGGGCGAGAGGGCTGCGCATCCCGCAGGACCTGTCGATCGTCTCGTTCGACGACTCGCCGTGGGCGGAGGTTCACGAGCCGGCGATCACCACCGTCCGTCAGCCGCTGCGAGCGCTCGGCGAGAACGCCGCGAACCTGCTTCTGGCGCGCATCGCGGGTGAGGCCCCCGGCCCGACGGTCACACACCTGTCTTCGGAGTTCGTCGACCGGGCGTCCGTGCGCCGGGTGAAGCGTGGCGGTCGCTGACGCGTCCGTGATCCTGAGGAGCAGCCTCAGCCCCCGGCATCCGTCAGGGAGCCGAGCTCGGACGGATGGGTGAGTCGCCACCACTCGGTGGGCGGGTCGATGCTCCCCGTGATCGTCACCGGAGCGGTCACGGTGTTCGGGCCGGCTGTCCAGGTGACACTCCCCACGACCGTGCCGTCGCGGTACGTGAGCGGGGTGTCGATGTCCATCGTCAGCTCGATCGGGGTGTCGGACCAGGTGAAGATCGACGCGCTCTCGCCGATGACCAGCGTGGCGGTGGATCCCCAGGGCGTCGAGATCGACCCGACCTCCTGACCCTCGGTCGCGACGGGCACCTCGTGGAAACCGGAGCGGATGCTCTCGAGGGCGGCGACCACAGTGGCGTTCACCGACTCGCGCGACGCTCCGCCGAGGACGACGCCGGTGACCGCCAGCGGTTGGGCCGCGCCGACGTCGAGTGTCGAGGTGTACAGCAGGTTGTGCATGCCTTCGCCGAGGTTCCCGGTCTTCAGGCCCGTGATCCCGGCGATGCCGAGGAGCCCGTTGGTGTTGTGCAAGGGGCCGGCTCCCGGGATCACGACCGACGGGGTCGCGACGATCCGGGCGATCGCCGGATGCGCGGCGGCGAGCTTCGCGATGGCCAACAGGTCGGCCGGCGTGCTCGTGTTGCGCGGACTGATGCCCGTGGGCTCCGTGACCGTCGTTCCGGTGAGCCCGTGGGATGCGAGCCAGTCGCGCGTCGCGCCGAGGAACGCGCTCTGCGATCCGAAGATCCGCGATGACAGCGCATCGGCGTAGTTGCTCGCGGAAGGGATGAGCATGACGGCGAGGGCGTCATGCAGCGACATCGACGTGCCGGTGGGCATGGGAGCGATGGTCGCACCCTGCACGTAGTACTCGTCGTAGAGGTCATGGTCGGACTTGCTGAACGTGATGGTCGGCCCAGGGGCGTCCGCGGAGGCGAGCGGCACTGCGTCGAGGATGACGAGGGCGGTGATGAGCTTGGTGATGCTCGCGATCGGGAGCGGTTCGCCCGTGCCCGTCGCCGACCAGGTCGCGCTCGCCGCCTCGCCCAGATAGGGGTCGGCGCCGGCGACGCTGATCGCCGACGCGGTGGCCGTGGGCGTGGTGACGGCGGCAGCGGCGCCGACCGGAACCTCTGGTGTGCGGGTGGTCACCGCCGGTGGAGTCAGCGGCGCCGTGAGAGCCCACCCGATGTAGCCTCCGGTGACGGCCAGCAGCAGGACGATGCAGACGGCGGTGATGATGAGACCTCGACGGCGGCGTCTTCTGCGCACCGCGGGATCGATCCGATCACCGCTGAACTCCTGCTCGTGCGCCAGGAGCTCCGCGAAATCGGTCAGCGCATCCACCGGCTGATCGGGTGCCGTCATCGAGAGCTCCCCATCGCGCCCCACCTGTCGCTCGTGATCCTCAGGCCATCCTCGCGTATGTCCGCAGCCGCCGGTATCGGCCGTTCGGGGGACAACACCCTCTCTCAGGGCAAGTGTCGATCATCCCCGACCTCCTCGTGACGGTGGAAGGCCGCCCATCCTCGCAGGCCCGGATGCGGGTGTCCACCTCTCCCGCACGAGGAGAATCCTTGCAAGACTCGGCGCATGGTGTTCATCGGCTTTCATGCATCGCACGAGCAGATCCCACCGAGCGCCCTGCTGGACGCCGTCGTCGGGGCTGAGCGCGCGGGGTTCGACGGAGCGATGTGCTCCGATCACCTCGCCCCGTGGACCACGGCGCAGGGGGAGTCGGGTTTCGCGCTGAGCTGGATCGCCGCCGCGCTCGCCCGCACCCGCTTCTCGATCGGGATGGTCAACGCGCCGGGGCAGCGTCTTCATCCGGCGATGGTGGCGCAGGCGTTCGCGACCCTCGAGGAGATGTTCCCCGGACGTTTCTGGGCGGCGCTGGGTAGCGGAGAGGCGCTCAACGAGCACGTCACGGGAGACGGCTGGCCCGACAAGGGCGTGCGCAACGAGCGTCTCCGCGAGAGCGTCGACGTGATCCGCCGGCTGATCGCGGGCGAAGAGGTCGACCATGACGGGCTCGTGCGCGTGCACCGCGCCCGCGTCTGGAGCAGACCCGCCGAGCCGCCGCCCCTGTTCGCCACGGCGGTGAGCGCCGAGACGGCTGCGTGGGCGGCGTCGTGGGCGGAGGGACTCGCGACGGTCGCGCAGGAACCGGCCGCGCTGCGCCGGGTGGTCGGCGCCTACCGGGATGCGGGTGGCACCGGCCCCTGCATCCTGCAAGTGCATCTCAGCGTGGCCGAGAGCGACGAGGCGGCGTTCGCCATCGCTCGCGACCAGTGGATGAACGGTCTGCTGGCGCCCCCGGTGACCTGGGATCTCGAGCAGCCCGAGGACTTCGAGGCTGCGGTGGCCGGTCTCGACCCGCAGCGACTGCGCAAGGCCGTGCTGATCGATCACGACCCCGCGTCGCTCGCCGAGCGCATCGCGGAGCTCGTGGAGATCGGGTTCGACCGCGTGTACCTGCACCACGTCGGCGCCGAGCAGTCGCGATTCCTCGACACCGCAGCATCCGATCTCATCCCCGCACTGAAGGAGCGACTGTGAAGATCACCGATACGAGCGACCTCTGGTGGAAGACCGCGGTGATCTACTGCCTCGATGTCGAGACCTTCCTCGATTCGAACGGCGACGGCATCGGCGACCTGCAGGGGCTGGCGCAGCGGATCGACTATCTCTCACAGCTGGGCGTGACGTGCCTGTGGCTGATGCCCTTCTACCCGACCCCTGATCGGGACGACGGCTACGACGTCAGCGACTTCTACGGCGTCGACTCGCGTCTCGGCACCCACGGCGACCTCGTCGAGGTGATCCGCACGGCACGCGATCGCGGGATGCGGGTCATCGTCGACCTGGTGATCAACCACACCTCCGACCGGCATCCGTGGTTCCTCTCCGCGACGCGCAGCGTCGACTCTCCCTACCGCGACTACTACGTGTGGCGCACGGATGCTCCGCCGAAGGGCCAGAAGAACGCGGTCTTCCCCGGTCAGGCGAACGGCATCTGGGGCAAGGACGAGAAGTCCGGCGAGTGGTATCAGCACAGCTTCTACGAGCATCAGCCCGACCTGAACATCGCCAACCCGAAGGTGCGCGACGAGATCGCGAAGGTCATCGGGTTCTGGCTCCAGCTGGGCATCTCGGGATTCCGCGTCGATGCGGTGCCGTTCCTGCTCGAGATCCCCGAGGGGGCGGACATCCCCGAGCCGCACGACCTGCTGCGCGACATCCGGCGATTCCTGCAGCGTCGCTCCAGCGAGGCGATCCTGCTCGGCGAGGTGAATCTGCCGTACGACACCCAGCAGCAGTACTTCGGCGGCGAGAACGGCGACGAGCTCACCATGCAGTTCGACTTCGTCGGGATGCAGGCGCTGTACCTGTCGTTCGCCCGCAAAGATCCTGCACCCCTGATCGACGCGCTGCAGGCGCGACCCGTGCTCGGCGCAGAGGTGCAGTGGGCGAATTTCCTGCGCAACCACGACGAGCTCACGCTCGACAAGCTCAGCGACAGCGAGCGCCAGGAGGTCTTCGACGCCTTCGCGCCGGACGAGCGGCAGCGCGTGTTCGGGCGCGGCATCACCCGGCGCCTCCCGCCGATGCTCGACGGCGATCCCCGCCGCATCCGCATGGCGTACAGCCTGCTCTTCACCCTGCCCGGGACGCCCGTGCTGTTCTACGGCGAGGAGATCGGCATGGGGGAGAACATCGACATCCCCGGGCGTGAAGCGGTGCGCACCCCGATGCAGTGGTCGGCGGACCGCAACGGCGGATTCTCGGATGCCGCGCCTCGCAAGCTCGTGGCCCGCCCGCCGGCTGACGGGTACGCACCGGAGCACGTCAACGTCGCCGCCCAGTTGGACGACCGCGGGTCGTTGCTGCACTTCGTCCGCTCTCTCACGTCGTCCTACCGGATCTCTCCGGAACTGGGGTGGGGCACTCTGCAGGTGATCGACCAGCCCGCCCCATCGCTCCTGGTGCACTCGCTCTCGGCGGACGTCGGCACGATCATCGCGCTGCACAACTTCGCCGAGGTGCCGGTGACGACCGCGTTCCGGGTGGAGGGGGAGCCGGAGGGCACCGGTCTGCTCGACCTGCTCGAGTCGTCGCACGTGGCACTCGGGGACGACGGGCAGGTCGAGGTGGAGGTTCCCGCGTACGGCTATCGCTGGCTGCGGGTCTCGCGACCGGGTGACGGTCGCATCACCTGAACGGTCGGCGGGACCGCTATCGGAGCCCGGGGATGTCCTGATCGTCGGGCTGCCACCGGTCTTCCGACATCGGTGCCGTGGGACGCGTCATGGCGTCGATCCGGTCCTGAAGCTCCGTGACGGTCTCGGTGTTGTCGGGAGGATTCAGCTCCGAGTTCGTGGACTCGATCATGAGGATCGTGCTGGCGTTCAACAGGAAAGCGGAGTCGACGGTGTTGCCGTCGGGGCTGATCGACTGCAGCGTCACCGTATCGGCCCTGTCGTTGTCGGCCACCACGCGTGCGTACTCCAGGAGCACGTCAGCAGCATCATCACCCATCAGGACGGACTTCTCGCCATAGGTCACGTGTTTCATGCGGGAACCCTAGATCGCGGGTGGCGAAGGATGCCCGGGCATTGACAAAGCGAGCTGGGTCCGGGTGACGACAGGAGGGTGTCGGGCTGACGACTTCGCGCCTCAGGTCCGACTCGGGCGACGTGCGACGAGGAAGGATCCCAGAAGCAGCGCCGCGAGCGCTCCGAGCGGGACGAAGACCGAGATCGGCTCGCCGCCGGTCGACGGCAGGGGTGTGCCGTCGGCCGAGTTCGTCAGCGTGAGCTGCGCGACGCCCAGGTCGCGCGACACGGTCGTGGGGAGTGCGACTCGCCCGTTCTCCTCAGGCGGCAGCACCTCACCGTCGACACTCCACACGGGTTCCGACCAGACGATGCTGGGGATCGCGGGCGGAGGCACCTCCTGGACCTCGAGGATGGTGCCCACCGGGAAGTACGGCGAGTAGATCGTGACGCCTTCCTGTAGCGACGTGCGGGGCTGGGGGACGTCATCCGCCCACCAGTCGAAGGCGTACTCGGTCGAGGACGGTACGGATGCTGCACCGTCGCCCTCCACCCCCTTCGTGAGTGCCCACCGGGTCAGTTCGACAGCCGTGTTGGTCACTTCGAGCACGGGCGTCTCGCCCGCCCCGATCGTCACCGTGCTCGACGGCGCCCACACCGTCTCGGCCCACGTGTACTCCGTCGACGAGACGGCGGAGTCGAGATTCGTCTCGGCGAGATTCACCGTCGTCCCGAAGGGGAACTCGAGCGGTGCGCCCTCGTCGTCGACGGGCCCGGCCGGCGTCCCGTCAGCCGGCAGGCTGAAGGTGCCGACGACCGGTTGCTGCTGGCCGGGGATGTGGGCGACGTACTGCACCGTGAACGAGTCGACGAGGAGATCCTCGGTGTCGATGCCGGACAGATCCTTGACCACCGCGAAGGTGCCCTCGATGAGAGTCGCATCGTTCGTCACCGTGGTCGACACGACAGGGTCGCCGTCGTCGCCGATGACGATCTCATCCGGGCCGAACGTCGTCGCTCCCCAGCTGACGCGGGGCACCGCCGGTGGGGGGAGCTCCTCGAAATCGACGATCGTCCCGAACGGGAACAGGATCGGCTCACCGGCATCGTCGAGCGGGACGGTGGGTGTGCCGTCGCCGGGAACCCGCATGGTGCCGGTCTCGACCTCCCCGGTGGGGAGCGTCGCGATCCATCGGACGGTGAACTCCAGTCCTTCGGGAACGCTCGCCGGCGGCACGCCGGAGAAGGCCTTCGCGACATCGAAGGTCCCCTCGCGGAGCTGGTTGACGACCTGGATGACGATGTCGCCGCTGGCGGGAAGGGGGATCGAGACGATCGCTCCCTCCAGAGGTCCGGCGCCTTCGAAGTTCGCCGGTCGGTACTCCGTCGCGACCCCGTCGACGGTGACGGTGATGAGAGGGGTGAGCCATCCTTCGGGGTCGACCGGCTCCCCTTCGAACGTCGGGACCATCTCGGCGAGCTCGAGGGTGTCGGCGCCGGACTCGACGTCATCCAGGGACTCCGGGTCTCCCACCGCCAGCACCCGCTGGGTGCGCGTTCCCGGCGGGTCGGTGTTGTACGACACGGGGTACTCGTAGCCGGGGTCGGCCGCGTCGCCGACTGCGGACTTCACGATGGTGATCGACCGTTCCGCTTCGGCGGGCGTGACGGCGTTCGCGAGCTCGACGGCGACGACCCCCGTGTCGCCGATCACGAAGACGCGTCCGGGCGTCCAGTGCGCTCCCGCCCATTCGTACCCTGCGGGCGGGGCGATGCCCGCGAGGTCCTCGGTGAGCACGATGACGGTGCCGACGGGGAAGCTCTCCCCGACCTCGACGACTGTGCCGTCGAACGGCACCTCGAGGGTCCCCGCCCCGATCTGCTCGCCGCCGAACCTCGCCGTCCAGGTGACCGGCACCGTCGGCTGCACGGGTGCACCGGGGTCTCCGCCCGAGACGTCCTCGATCGTCTTCGCCACGCTGAAGGTGCCCGTCTGGGCGGTCGCCGTGTTGGTGACCACGACCTGCGCGGTCCCCGCGCCGATGGTCAGGGGGTTCGGATCGATCACCGGCTCGCCCCACAGCCATCCGGGCATGGTCTCGGGCTCGACCTCCTCGAACTCCACGACCGTCCCCAGGGGGAACTCAACGCCCGCGAGCACAGGAGAGCCGTCGGCGGGGAGTTCGAGCGAGCCCGTCGACGAGGCTCCGTCCGGCTCCGTCGCGACGTAGTTGACGGTGAACGTCGACCCCTCCGGGAGATCTGTGGCCGCGATCCCCGAGAGCTCCTTGCGCACGGCGAAGGTGCCGCTGTCCGCCGTGCAGGCGATCTCGCCGGCGAACAGGAACGAGTGCGTCTCGCCGCCCTGAAGGGTGACGTCTCGGCCGACGACCTGGCCGTCCAGTGGTGCGGCGTCGACCGTGACGGACGCCTCCGGCGCGTAGACCGAACCATCGATCCGACCTTCCGCGGCCCGGACGGTGATGTCTCCGGTGACCGCGGACAGATCCCACATGATGTACGGCGAGTAGGCGCCCTGCGGGTCGGTCCGCGCGCCGATGACCTCTGTCGTTCCGGCCGGTACCCGAATGACGAGCGGGTTGGAGACGCCCGGGGTGGGGCCGGGGGAGAACTGCAGAAGCGCGGCGCCCGCGATGTCGGCGTAGTCGACGACGTTCGGCTGGTCGGGGCTCAGCCGCTCGAGGACGATCCGGGTGTCGGCCCGTTCCGCGACGCCCACCGGGAAGCCGAGATCTCCCAGCGGATCGGCGATCTCCGCGAGGCAGCTCTGGGCTTCGGCCCACGACGCGTCGCGGTTGGCTTCGACGTAGTCGGCGACCGCGGTGGCCGAGGTGTCGACCGTGTAGATGCTCCCGCCGCCTGCCGCACCGGTCGGAGGTGCGGCATCGGCCGGGTACTGCTGATGCGTCGCGTCGATGAGCGGCGTCTGATCGGGGTTCGACGGATTCTCGTTGAGACGCAGCCAGTCGGCCCGGCTGAAGGCCTGCCAGGGGCCGTCCCGTTCGACCATCTTCAGAGCGCCCAAGCGGTTCGGCTCGGTCGTTCCTGCGCTGGTGATCGCCAGGATGCCGGTGCTGTCGGGGCTGTAACTGCCGACGAGCAAGCGGGTCGGGTCTCCGTCGACGACCGGGAGGTCGTAGTCGCCGGTGCCCGCAGAGACGTGGATGATCGTGTACTGGCTGGCACTCGCCGGAGCGAACGTCGCCGTGCTTCCGACGGCGATGCTGCCCTCGGTCTCCTGGTTCTGGATCAGTGCGTTCTCGCGCGCGTAGACCGTGAAGCCGCCTCCGATCGCGAACGGATTGACCGTCTCGGGGTAGTCGGCCGCGGCCGGCGCAGGCACGGACGTGCTCACGACGACCCCTCCGGTCGCTGCGAGGGCCAGTGCGGCGACGAACGCGGTCAGACGGCGATGGGCGACGTGAGTGGAGCGCACCACGGAATCCTCCTCGACTGGCACGAAGCCCTCCGCAACGCGTCAGTGGGCACCAGTACACCAGAATCCCGGGATAGGCGATAGAGCGGGATCTGCGACGGACGACCGGCTCATCCTGGCGGGGCGACCGTCCATCGGTCGAGTCGAGGTGACCGACTAGCCTGTGGTCTCCCAGGGGTGCTCGATCGGGGCACCTCGGACCGAAGGAGTGGTGCATGACCATCTCGGATGAGACCGCGCGGGACGCGTACCTGTACGCGTACTCGATGGACAAGGCGTACGAGTTCCTGCACGAGACGACGATCGCGACCGGGGAACCGCTGAACGAGTTCCAGCTCCTGACCGATCTCGCCGACGACACCTATACGGCCCATCCGACGATCAACAACGACACCCTGCACCTGCAGGGCTGGTTCGACGTCGCTGCGGAGCCTGTCGTGGTGACGGTTCCCGACGTCGACGGCGACCGCTACTGGATCCTGCACACCATGGACATGGGCCACTACACGTCGGCGATGATCGGCTCCCGCACACGCGGATCGAAGGGCGGTCGCTTCCTGTTCGCGGCCCGCGCCTGGAACGGTGACATACCCGACGGCATCGACGAGGTCGTCCGATCGGAGTCGAATCTCATCAAGGTCATGGGCCGCATCATGACGACCGGCGGCGACGACCTGCCGGTCGCTCGACGACTGCAGGACCGGTGGCTGCTCGAGCCCCTGTCCGCGTACCTCGGCACCCCCGCCCCGGAACCGGCCCAGCGAGATCTCCCCGATCCCGCCACGACGACATGGCTCGAGAGGGTGAATGTCCTTCTCGCCGACGGATCGATGGCGCAGGCCGATTCCGAGTGGATCGAGCCCGTCGCCGAGGTCGGCATCGAGCCGGGGCGCACCGAGTTCACCGCCGAGCAGCGGGATGCGGTCGCTCGCGGCGAAGTGCTGGGGATGCAGCACCTGAAAGAGCTCGTGCCCACTGTGACGAGCTCGAAAGGAGTCCTCGGCACCCGCGAGGAGCTGCAGCACGCTCCCCGTGACCTGTTCGATGTGGGAACCCTGGTCGGTCAGTGGGGTCTGCCTCCGGTGGAGTCCGTGTACGTGAAGATCGAGTCCGTCGGCGGCGCGTACATCAACGGCTCGGATGGCCGCGAGTATCACGCCACGTTCCCGGCCCCCGATGTGTCCGAGTTCTGGTCGATCACCGTATACGGCGAAGACGACCGACTCATGGCGCACAACAGCATCAACAGGCACAGTCGGGGCGACCGCACCCTGCCCCCGAACGACGACGGCACCTACTCCGTCCTGCTCAGCTCGGATGTCGAGGCGCACGCCGAAGACCCGCACTTCCTTCCCATCCCCGAGAAGGACTGCTACCTGATCCTGCGGCTCTACGGCCCCAGCGAGGCCATCCAGAACGGCGACTACACCACGCCGGAGTTCAGGCTTCTGGAGACGTGAACCGCGGCTCGCCGCCGACGCCTACTCGGGAATCCAGGCCGCCTTCTCCCGCTCGGCGAACTCGCGGAACGTCGTCGCGGGGCGCCCGGTGAGCGTACGGATCTTCCGGTTGGGGAAGGCGGAGATGTTCCAACGAACGATCCGGTAGATCATGCGCTGCACCTGCACGTAGTCGTCGCTGGCACCGGCGCGGGCGATGCGCTCCAGATACTCCTTCTCCGATGGCCGGGCGTAGCGGATCGGACGACCGAGGACATCGCTGAGGATGCGAGCGACCTTGGCGTAGCTCAACGACTGCTCTCCGTTGAGCGTGTACGCCTGACGGAGGTGCCCCGCGCCGCGGAAGACGGCGGCGGCGACCCGGCCGATGTCATCCGCATCGATGAACGCCGTGAATGAGCGTCCCGCGGGGACGAAGATCTCCGACTCGTCGCGTATCTCCCTCCGGTGGGTGGTCGAGAGGTTCTGCATGAAGAAGTTCGGGCGCAGGAACGTATAGGGGGCGTTGACGCGGCGCAGGTACTCCTCGACCGCGTGGTGCGGGGTGGAGGTGTTGTGCTGCACTCCCTGCAGGGAGAGGAAGACGATCTGCTTCACGCCGACCTCGAGGGCGGCGTCGATGACGGGGAACAGATAGCGGCGCACATCCGAGATCGGCGGCGGACGCATCAGGAACAGGCGACCGCATCCGGCCAGCGCCTTCTTGTGGTCCGCGACCGGCGCGCCGAAGTCGAAGGCTCGGGTTGTCGCGGCGCGGTCGACGCGAGTCGTATCCTCCGGGGTGCGGACGGCGGCGATCACGGCGTCTCCGGCCGTGAGCAGATGCCTCACCACGGCCGACCCGACGATGCCCGTCGCCCCCGTGACGAAGACAGCCTTACGGTCCGGTTCGTCGGTCATATCTGTACGATACATCTATGAACTCCTCCGCGGAACAGCGCATCGACGAGGCCCTCATCCAGATGCGGAAACTCTGGGCCCCGGTCACGTCCGGACGGCCCGCGGCGGGGGCCCCGCCGGTGGTCGACCTGTCCACCGTTCTCGTCGTCGACGCGGTCAGCCGTCTCGGTGTCGGGCCGTCGATCCGACAGGTGGCGGAGCACCTGAGCGTGGCCCAGACGACGGCGAGCAGGATCGTCGACAAGGCCGTCGCGGGAGGGTTCGTCTCCAAGCAGCCGGCCGACGACGATGTGCGCCGATCGGAACTGGCTCTCTCTCCGCGGGGCCGGGAACTGCTGGAGCGGTCCGTGGAGTTCCGGTACTCGTACCTCCGCACCATCGTCGAGGGGTGGTCGAGCGAGGAGGTCGCCGAGTTCTCCCGCCTCCTGAGCAGGTTCGCTCGGACGGTGGCCGACACGCCTCCCGACCCGACGGCGCCGCCGGGCGGCGCTCTCGCTCGGTCGGGGAGGTCGTCGTCGTGAGGATCGCGGTGCTGGGCGCGACGGGCCGCACTGGACGGCTCGTGATCGACACGCTCCACGCCGGGGGCCATGACGTGCGCGTGCTGGTCCGAAAGCCCGATCGCCTCGAGGCCCCCGGGCGGATGCCGGTCGTGACGGGGGATACCCGAGACATCGCGGCGCTCCGTCAGGTGGTCGACGGCGTGGACGCGGTGATATCCGCGCTCGGGCCCGCCGGTCGCGATCCGGGGCTGATGAGCCAGACGGCGACGGCGCTGTCGACGGTGATGGGGGAGTCCGGCGTCTCCCGCTTCGTCGGCGTGGGTGTCGCAGGCCTCACCATCCCGGGTGACCGGAAGGGCCCGCGCGACGCCGCGATCTCCTGGGTGATGAACACGTTCGGCGGGCAGCTCGCGGCAGATCGGCGCGCGGAGTACGACACCTGGAAGGCGAGCACGGCACAGTGGACGCTGCTGCGTGTGCCCCGGCTCGTGAACGCGCCGGCCGGTCGCGTGACCGTCGACGCGCACACTCCGGGTCGTCGTGCGACGCTGAGCCGGGCGAGTCTCGCGCAGCTGCTCGTCTCCGAGACCGTGGAGCGCTCGTTCGTCCGAGCCGCGCCGTTCGTCAGCGACGCGACGGACGCGTGACGTGCCCGCCGTCGGCGGGACCCCAGTCCGGCACCCCGTCCGGCGGAGAACCACCTGTCGGGCGGATGGATGCTGAGGATTCTTCCGCCGGACGGGGAGGACTCCGCCCGACGGTGTGCGCGTGAAACGGGACTCGCGGGACTCGCGGGAGCGAGTGCTCCCCCTCGCCGGCTTCGGGTGCCGGTGAGGGGGACTCGCGATCTCTCGCGGCACCGGGGGGAGGGCCGAGAGGACGTGCACGGACTCGCGGAGGATCCCCACTCTCGCGATGCCTCTCCCCAGAAGCGGCGGTGCCATGTCGTGCTCGCCCGACTCTGGGAGATGTCTCTATTCTGATGAATCGAAGCGGCGAAAATCCACCCCGCTGTGACTATCCACAAGTCACATACGGATCTCGCGTTCCTGGACGTTAGGTTAGGTACAACTAGACAAAGGTCTAGAGTCTCTCCCGGCCCATCACGACGGGGTGATGTCTCCCAGCTTCCAGCTGCGATCGAAGTACGACTCCAGGGGGCCGTAGAGGCGGAAGTAGGAGAACCAGTGCTTTCCGGGGATCGTCTGCACCCAGTTCGATTCCCCTGTCGATGGTGCGTCGGGGCCGAAGTAGAGGTCGACGGAGCCGTCGTCGTTGGTCACGAGCTCGTGGTCACGGGAGCCCCGATCGCCGCGCTGCTGGGCGTTGTCGATGAGGCACCGGGTGGTGACGTCGTACACCGTCGCCGACCAGAACAGCTTCGCCGGCACGTCGGCCGGGACGTGCAGCGTGTAGGCACGGCCTCCGTCGAGCCACTCGCCCGCTCCATCGGTGTACGAGCCGAGATACGCCTGGCCGACACCGGGAGTCCGGCTCTTCATGGCCTCGGAGAAGCTCACCGCCTCATAGAACCAGGATGCGCGCTCGAGGAGCTCGTCGTAGCCGTCGCCGCGCTGCGCGGAGTTGTCGAGCACGATGGCCTGCTCCCACGCCCGATCCGGCCAGTAGGTGCCCTGTTCGAACCGCTTCGCGAACGTGTTCGCCTGCGCCATGAGCTCACCGGCGGCAGCGCCCTGCGCGAGAATGCGCACGAGGCGCTCGGAGGGTTCGAACGCCTTGCCCTTCTCGATGCCGAGCTGCTTGAGCATCGCCAGGTAGAAGCGGTCGCGCTCATCGACGACCTCGCTCTGATAGATGTCGTGCAGCAGCTTCCAGTACTCGAGTCCGCGAGGCTGGTCGCCCGTCCAGGGGCGGCCGTCGGGGGAGACGATGCGGGTGGGGGTCGGGTTCTCCCGCTGGCTGTAGGGATGGATGCGCACCCCGCGCACGAGCGCGTCGGCCTCGGCGGGGTCGGGATCGAGAGTGCGGAACCCGAACATGATGTTCACCCCGGAGGACCGCAGGGTGCGGTAGTCGGACTCGAGCCCGTCGGGGGCGTCCACGCCGGGAGCGAGGACGAGATACTTGCCACCCTCGCCACGGTCGGGGCCCATCTCGCCCATGGCGCCGACTTCGCGCTGCCAGAAGTCCGAGACGCCGCCGGCGGTGGGGCCGGCGGGGAGCTCGATGACGAGCGGACCGGTCTCCGAGAGGTCGAAGAAGTTGAGGATGTAGGGGGTCGTCGCATTGGCGGTGATGAGGCCCAGCCGGTCGCGGTAGCTGACGTAGCGGACGAGATCGCTGCTTGTGGCACCGAACACGCTGTAGTGCTGCGTCTTCCACTGCGCGTACGACACCAGCGGCAGAGCCCACAGGTAGGCCTGGCAGGCGAGCTGATAGTCGAGCTCATCGAAGATGGTCGGAATCGCGTGACGCGCGGGAAGATCCCCGGCGAGTTCCAGCGATCCGAGGCGGCCGGGGAGGTCTTTCGTCATGAGTGGCTTCCGTTGAGTGTCGATCAGAATGCTGGTGAACCTCTGCTCGCAGGCTAGAGGACAGCGCCCGTGCCCGGCTAGTGATCGGGCCCTGCCTCGAGCCCTCTGGTGCGGCCGCCCGGCTCTGTGAGACAGTGACCACACCGACACAGGAAAGCAGGAATCGATGGGTGCAGTCATCGGCGACATTCTTCCCCTCGCGTTGGGGATCGCGATCAGCCCGATCCCGATCATCGCGGCGATCCTCATGCTGCTGTCTCCCCAGGCGAAGGGAACCAGCCTCGGGTTCCTCGTCGGGTGGCTGCTCGGCATCGTCGTCGCCGTCGTGGTGTTCACTCTGCTGTCGTCGGTGCTGCCGGATGCGGATGCCGACGAGTCGAAGCCGATCGCGGGGACGATCAAGATCGTCCTGGGTGCTCTCCTGCTGGTGATGGCCGTACGCCAATGGCGCTCCCGACCTCAGGGTGACGTGGAACCGCCCTTGCCGAAGTGGATGGCGGCGATCGACACGATGACCTCCGTCCGCGCGCTCGTCCTCGGATTCCTCCTCTCGGGTCTCAACCCGAAGAACCTGCTGATGGGGGTCGCCGCGGGCGTCGCCATCGGGTCGAGCGGCGTCACCGCCAGCGAGTCGGCGGTGGCGATCACCGTGTTCACGGTCATCGCGGTGTCGACCGTCGCCGTGCCGGTCATCGCCTACCTCGTGGCCGCCGCGAAGATGGCGACGCCGCTCGAGGTGCTGCGCCAGTGGCTCGTCCACAACAACTCCACCGTCATGGCCGTGCTGCTCCTCGTCATCGGCGTCGTGCTCATCGGCAAGGGCATCGGCAGCTTCTGAGAGCGACCGCCGTCACCCCTGGGTGTGGCACACCCGCCACCGCGCCGGGATGTCAGGCGCCGGCGGTCGCGCTCGTACGGCGGAATCCGCCGTCGTGAGCCTCGACCGCACCGGCCCGCACGAACTCCTCGATCCATCCGCCCATGGGCCATTCGCCCCACCGCTCGGCGAAGAGCGAGCCGTTGCGGAGGATGTCGTCGAGGTGACGCCAGGGAGGGGTGCCCGCCGGATGCCACTGGTGATAGGCGTGCGCGCCGCCGACCCAGTGCAGGGGGATGCCGAGCGATCGTGCGCGGCGGCTGAGGTCGGTGTCCTCGGCGCCGTAGCCCTCGTACCGCTCGTCGAAGCCGCCGAGTCGCGTCCACGTCTGCGGCGTCACGGCGAACGACAGCGACCAGAACAGGTCGACGTCGGCCGGATCGGCCGTGTCGACGGCGTCGGCGGCGGGGTTCGGTCGCGCCGCATGCGGACGTGTGAGGGAGCCGAGGTCATCCGGCGACGACGGGCGCTGCACGCTGCGGAGGTAGGTCACCGGACCGCACAGCAGACCGTCGGGATGCGAGCGGGCGGCATCGACGTACCGCTCGAGGAGCCCGGGGCCGGGGAGGCAGTCGACATCGAGGAAGACGAGGAGGTCGGCGTGGCGTGCGAGTGCGACCTCGGCGGCGGCGTTGCGTGCTGCTCCGACGCGCAGTCCGTCACGGCCCGGGGGCACGTGGACGTGCACGGCGCCGTCGAAAGCGGGCGGGGGTGCGTCATCGAGCCATGCCTCGATTCGCAGGACCTCGATCTCCGGCCCGCCGGCATCGCGAAGGAACCTGCGCTGACGGTGCAGGTGGGCGAGACGGTTCTCGGAGGCGGGGGTGATGACGGCCACGCGGGTGGTCATGCCGACACCTCCGCGATCACGGCGGCGGCCCTCGCTGCGGCGCCCGTCACGTTCCATCCGTCCCAGTCCGGTGTCGTCGCGGCAGCCCGGCGGACGAGCTCCGCCACCTCTGCGGGTGACGCACCGGGTGAGGCGGTCTGCGCGAATCCGCGCGCGTCCAGCACGCGACGCGTGGCCTCCTGCTCGCCGAACGGACGCTCCTGGGCGACGATCACCGCGCGCGCTCCGGCCGCGGCGAGATCCGCCACCCCGTTCTGACCCGCCGCGCTCACGACCACGTCGGCGCGACCCAGCAGCGGCCAGACGTCGTCGACCCGATCGTCGTCCCGCGTCCCCGCCGTCTCGATGGCCCAGCCCTCTGCGGTCAGCAGGGCGACGGTCTCGGCGAGGCTGGCGGCGTCGAGCGTGCGACCGAGGAAGAGGACGCGGCGCTCGCCGCCGTCACGCGTCGAGCGCGCGCGACCGTCGTGCCGGGAGATGCCGCCCACCATACGCACCCGATCGCTCCGTGCGGCGAGCGCGGCGGACTCGACCGTGCCCTCCGCCCACGGTGCGACGATGCGGTCGGCCAGATCGTAGCCGAGCCGGTGCGGGGCGTCGGTGCGCTCACCGGGCTGTGCGAACACGACCGTCGGCACCCCGAGCAGCCGCACGAGAGCGGTGACCTCGACGCTGACGTCGACCACGAAGGCCGACACGGGAGTGCGGGCGATCCACTGCGCGATGATCGCGAGACGCTCCTGATGCCCCGGATGCCCGATCGGCGCCCAGTGAAGGGATCCGCGGGCGGTGACGTCGCCGAGATCCCGAGCGTCGTGGAGCGCGCCGTCGGGACCGACGACCGGATCGGCATCGAAGGGCAGCCGGATCCACGTCGTGCCGCGATCGAGGGTCTCCGGTCGCGGCATGCTCGAGAAGACCGTCACCTCGTCGGCGATGTGCGGCAGGATCGCCTGCATCCGGGTCACATGCCCCCAGCCGTGATGGTGCACGTACCACCCGATCATGCGCGGACCGCCTCGTCGGCATCGGACACGAAGTCGGGTGCGATGTCGGGCGCGAACTCGGGAGCCACGGGCGCGCCATGGGCGGCGACGGCGAGCACGCGCTCGATCTCGCGATGCCGTCGCGCCAGCGAGTGACGGGCGGCAGCAGCGTCGCGCACGCGCTCGCGCGCGGATCCGACCTCCGAGAGCCGGGAGAGGGCGGTCGCCGCGTCGGCGAGCGCGTCGACGTCGGCCGCCGGAACGACCGCAGTACCCGGCAGCCCGGCGAGCACCTCGCTCGCGCCGCCTGAATCGAACGCGGCGACGGGGGTTCCCGTCATCAGCGCCTCGGCCATCACGAGTCCGAACGGCTCGGACCACACCGGCGTCACGAGCGCCACGGAAGACGAGCCGACGAGGTCGCAGAGCGCGGGCTGTCGCAGTGCGCCGACGTACTCGACACCGTGCCCGAGCAGCGGCTCGACCTCGCGTGCGAAGTAGTCGGCATCGCCGATGCGCCCGGCGAGCTTCAGGCGTGCGCCCGCCCGGCGTGCGGCCAGGGTGGCGAGATGCGGGGCCTTCTCGGGGACGATCCGGCCGAACCAGACCCAGTCTCCACCGCCCTGGCCCAGCCCCCACTGTTCGGGGTCGACCCCGTTCGGGAAGACGAACGCGTCGACGCCCTCTGCCGACCAGGCGCGCGCGGTGTACTGGCTCACGGCGAGGAAGCGGTGCGGCGCCGACCCGGGGAGGGCGTTCGAGGCGATCACCATGTCGGCGAGCGGCGGGGTGTGCAGCGTCGTCACGACCGGGATGCCGGGATCGCGGCTCCACAGGATGGGCGCACCGTGGAGGCTGTGGTTGTCGACCACGTCGACCCGGTTCGTCGGATCCTCGAGACGGTCCTGCACCCGCGCGAAGGCCTCCGCCATGCGCCGACGGTGGCCCTCGGGGTAATCCGTGTCCGAGACATCGCGGCTGCGGTGCCAGCGAGGACTCGGCAGATGGAAGTCGCTGGTCGCACCGAGGAAGTCGGAGCCCCCCGCGGCGCAGAGCTCGACGTCGTGACCGCGATGCCGCAGCCAGCGCACCCGGTTCCAGACCACGGCCTCGAGGCCCCCGGCGTGCGGCTGGCGGAGGGCGTGCCGCTCAGGAGCGACGACCAGCACGCGCAGACGCGGAACCGCGATCATGCGGACACCTCCGCGACGGCGGAGGCGTAGAGCTCGGCGTGCGCAGCACGTACGGCCTCTCGCTCGGCCCGTCGTTCACGGCGACGCTCGGCGACCAGTGCCGCGTGCGACGTCGTGCCCCCGGCATCCGCCGTCAGCCTCATCGCTTCCGCGAGCGTCATCGGGTCGTCCAGGTCCACGACCGCGAAGTCCTCCGGATGCTGCGAGCGGATGTGACCCACGTCGGTTCCCGCGACCCGCACTCCCAGGTCGTAGCAGAGCTCCACCCAACCGGAATGGGTGCCGTGGCGGTAGGGGAGGACGAAGAGATCCAACTCGCCGAGCCACTCCTCGATCTCGGCATCGCTGAGGCGAGGGATGCGCCGCACCTGCACCGCCGGGTGGTCGGCGGCCGCGATCACCTGGCCGGCCGCCTCGTCGTCACGGACCCGCTCGTTCAGCAGCACCTCGACCGCCACCTCGCGACCCTCGTCGGTGAGCAGAGCGGCGGCGTGGGCCGCCGCGTGCACCGCGCGCTCGGCGTCGATGTTCGGACGCAGATCGCGCAGATGCATGCCGACGCGGATGACGTCGTCGTCGGGGCGCTGCACGCGGAGGGTGTCATCGATCAGGGTGGGGTGCGCGAGGACGACGCTCTCTCGGTGCCACCGGCGCTCGATCTCCGCGGCCGCCGTGGGCGTCAGCGTGATGAGCCGGTCTGCCGCCGGGACGATCACGTCGAGCAGCGCGTGGTACGCCGTCTGGTCCACGAGCTGCGGGTTGTCGATGTCGTGCACCGAGTACACCACCGGTCGACCGTGTCGCCGGGCGGCGGCCAGAGCATCCGCCAGCTGCTCGGGAGAGAAGGACTCGAGCCCGAAATGCACATGCAGCACGTCGAAGTCCTCGGCGTGGGCGGCGATCCAGTCGGCTGTCATCGCCACCGGCGGCCACCACTGTCCGGCGGGCGCGCCGGGCACCGGCGGATCGGGAAGGACTGTCACCAGATGCGGATCGGTGATCCCGTGGACGTAGGGGTGGGCGGCGGGGATCGATGCGACGCGGAGGGGGACGGTCTGGGTTCCGATGTGAGTATTCCTTGCAGGACTGAGCGCTCTCAGGTCACGGATCGCAGCGGCGGGGGCCGTGACGGAGCGGAGGCGAAGCCGGGGGATCGGCGGTATACCTTCGTAGGATGAACCATACTCCCGAGAAGCGCACCACCGTTGCGCCCGCGGGGTCGCCGATGCTAGCGCGTCGGGCGCACTACTCCGAGTTCTACGGTCTCGAACCGCTTCCCGAGAGCTTCGGGGTGGTCCTCGGCAACTGCCAGGCCGAATCCCTGCGGATCGTGATGGATTCCCCGGAACGCCGTTTCGTGCGCGTGCCGCCGGTGCACGAGATGACGGCCGAGGATGCCGAGCGTCTGCATGACGTGGTCGCGTCGGCGCACTGGGTGGTGACGCAGCCCATCCGCGATGACTACCGCGACCTGCCGCTCGGCTCGCGTCAGGTGGCCGCCGCCACGAGCGCCCGCGTGCTGACCGTGCCGCCGGTGCGATTCGGCGGGCTGCACCCCTTCCAGGCCGCCATCCGGGTTCCGGGCGTCGACGAGGATCCGCCGATCGTGGCCTACCACGACGTCCGCACCCTCGCGGCCGCCGCCGGGCTCGCGGTCGCCTCCGCGCTGTGGCCGGAGGACGTCCGTGCGGTCGGTCGCACGACGGTCGACGTCCTGCGCACACGCGAAGCGACGGCGGACGTGCCGGTCTCCGACCTCTTCGACGTGGTCACGGCCGACCACGCGCGCACCGTCAACCACCCCGGCAATGCGATCTGGCTGCCGCTGGGCGCACGCGTGCTCGAGGCGCTGGGCGCCTCAGGGGGAGTGACGGATCCCGGTCGCCCGCTTCTCGATGCGGTGCGCGCACCGCTGACGCCCGAGGTCGTGGAGGCGTGGTCGCTCGCCGACGCCCCGCGCGCGCACTGGATCGTGAACGGCAGCGAGATCGACGACGCCGAGGTACGGGCCGCTCATCTGGCGTGGTACGCGGCGCACCCCGAGTTCGTCGCCGCCGCCGTGGAGCGCCTCGCGCCCCTGCTGACCGTCTGGCGTGCCGCGTGACGACGGCGCCGCTGCTGCTCGTGCATCCCGGCGATCACGGGGTGGCGGTCTACGCGCGTGACCTCGCCTCCGCAGCCAGCGCGCAGCACCCTCGCCTCCGCACCGTCGCTCCGGCGGATCTGGCGGGTCTGCCCGACGGCACCGCGGTGCATGCGCACTTCACCGATCGCCTGTGGGGCGGCTCTCCGGAGGAGGCGTCGCGCGTGTTCGCCGAACTGGCCGCGCGCCTGCGCGTGAGCGTCACCCTGCACGACATGCCGCAGGAGTCCGACGGCGAGCGGAACCTGCCCCGCCGACGGACGGCGTACGCGACCGTGGCTGAGGCGGCCACCGGCGTCGTGGTCAACAGCGACCACGAGCGCGCGCTGCTCCGGGAGGCGGAGGTGTGGTCGGGTCCGGCCGCCAGGATCCCGCTCCCCGTCGACCTGCACGTCGACACGGATCGCGCTCTCTCCGACGGATCGGTCGGCGTCCTCGGGTTCTTCTACCCCGGCAAGGGGCACGACGAGGCGGCCGCGGCCGCCTCCGCCGCGGGGATGACGCGTCTGACGGTGCTCGGTCGCGCGTCCGACGGACACGCCGCCGACCTCGAGGCCTTCGTCCGGCGGGCCGATGCCGTCGGCGTCGCCGTGGAGGTCACCGGCTGGCTCGACGACGACGAGATCGCTCGCCGCGGTCGTGCCGTGGAAGTGCCCGTGATCGCGCATCGACACGTCTCCGCATCCGGTTCCCTCGCGTCCTGGATCGGGTGGGGGCGCCGGCCGGTGGCGATGCGGAACCGGTACATCGACGAGATGGCGGAGCTGCGGCCCGGAACCCTCACACCCGTCGACGAGGCCGACCTCGCAGCGGCGGTGCGCCGGGCCGCCGAGGATCCTGAGACGACCTGGCACGGGCTGACGCGATTGCCGCTGTCGTGGATCGACGCGGCTGACTCGTACGTGCGGTGGTGGGAGCAGGTGCGCTCGTGACGCGACGATGGGTCGTCGGCAACCGGTGGGACGCGCTCGACGGCATCCGCCCCGATCCTCTTCCCCGGGTGTCGGTCATCGTGGCCCAGTACGACCAGCCCGAGGAACTCGAACGGACCCTGCACGCTCTCGCGGCGCAGGACTACCCGCCCCACCTGCTCGAGATCGTCGTCGCCGACGACGGGTCGCCCGGCCCGGTGGCGGTGCCCGACGGCGTGGTCCTCGTGCGCCAGGAGGATCAGGGCTTCCGGCTCGCCGCGGTCCGCAATCTGGGGGTGCGCGCGAGCAGCGGAGACGTCCTGTGCTTCCTCGACGCCGACACGGTCCCCGAGCCCGGGTACGTGCGCGCTCTCACCCGGCTGCCCGCGCTCCTGCCCGAGGCCGTCACCGTCGGGCGGCGTCGCCATGCCGACTTCTCGGGCATCGCCGCAGACGTGCCGGTGATCGAGGCGGCGGCGGGGCGCGAGCTGGCCGAACCGGCCTGGCTCGCCGAGGAGTACGGGCGGAGCCGCGATCTGCGCGACGCCGACGACCGGTCGTACCGGTTCGTGATCGGCGCGGTCATCGCCTGCTCGCGGACGCTGTTCGACGAGGTGGGCGGATTCGACGAGTCCTTCACGTCGTACGGGGGCGAGGACTGGGAGTGGGCGCATCGCATGTGGCAGGCCGGTGCGGTCCTCGCACACGTGCCGACGGCCGTGGCGTGGCACGACGGCCCCGAATGGGCGGAGCGGGACGGCTCGGGACTCGATCGGGCGAACGCCCAGACCCTGCGCCTGCTCACGGCGATCCCCGTACCCGGTTCCGCCCCGCGGGCTCTGTGGGCGGACTCGGTCGATCTCGTCATGCGGCTGCGCGGCGCGCACACCCCGGCGGCGCTGTTCGTCGCGGCCGACTCCCTGTTCGCGGCCTTCCCCCGTGCCCGTCTCGTCGTCGACGAGGTCGAGGCCACCGGCGAGGGAGGGCGGCTGCCCGTGGCCGACCCACGCGTCGTCACCGCCGAGGACGCGCCCGACGCCCGGGTGACCTGGGATCTCGACAGCCCGGTCGTCGTCCTCGACGCCACCTGGATCGGCGACGTCGTCGCGCGCCTCGGAACGGGCGACGTGGGAACCGTCGAGCTCGTCGACGAGGACGGCACATCGCTCGGCAGCCTGCGATCCCGACGCGCCGCACGTCGCTCGGCGCGGTGGGGGGTGCCGGACGCGTTCGAGACCCGGTGCCTCGTCGCCGACGGCATCCACCCGCTCCGCGCGGACCCTCGGATCGAGGCGTGGGTGGGCGGATGGGGCGGGGTCCGGTCGTACCGCTGAGCGCTCAGACGAGGGCGTCGCCGAGGCGGAGGACGCCGGTGTCGAGCGCGGCGAAGGACACGACCTTGTACCCCTCCGACTCGAAGTAGATGGTCGCCCGGTCGGGTTCCACGCCCGTGACCGTGCCGGCCCCCCACTCGCCGTGCTCGACGCGCTGATCCACCGCGAGCGGAGCGTCGTCGATGCCGGCATCCCTCGCTGCCGCGGCCGCCGCGTCGCGCTGCTCGCAGCGATCGCAGTTCTCGCACCACCGCGCGCCCTCGACGCCGAAGTAGTCGAGCAGGACCCTGCGTCGGCACTGCGAGGTCTCGGCGTAGGAGCGCATCATCGCGAGCCGCGAGTCCGCCACCCGCTCGCGAGCGTCCAGCGTCTCCCGCACGGCTCGCGCCGCCGCCTGCGCCGAGACCTTCTGCACCACGCGCACGCCGTCGGCCGTGTCGACGAGCCCCGCGTCGACCAGGTCGTTGACGAGACGCGTGACCGTGCGCTGCGGCATGTCGAGGGCCTGTGCGAGCTCGACGGTGCGGCGGCCGGGCCTCTTCCGGATCGCCGTCCAGAGCGCGCGGATGTCGGCCGGGCGGACGGAGCGCCGGGTGAAGAAGCGCCGAAGGCCGAGATCCTTGGCGTGGTAGTGGAGCGCGGTCGTCGCGGGTTCGCCGTCGCGACCGGCTCGACCGATCTCCTGGTAGTACGCGTCGAGCGATTCGGTGACGGTCGCGTGCAGCACGAACCGCACATCGGCGCGATCGATCCCCATGCCGAACGCTGACGTGGCGACGACGATGTCGAGCTCGCCGTCACGCCAGCGGTCCTGGATGCTCCGGCGATCGGCGGCCTTCATGCCCGCGTGATACGCGGCGACCCGGCGCCCTCCCGTGGCGATCTCCTCGGCGTAGGACTCGGTCTCCTTGCGGGTGGCGACGTAGACGAGGCCGGGTGCCGTCCACGTGCGGGCCTCCTCGATGACGGCTGCCCTCTTGTGGGCTTCGCTCTCGTGACGATCGACGACGAGGCGGATCTCCGGGCGGTCGACGCCGTGCACCTGCACGTCGACGTCGGTCATCGAGAGCTTGTCGATGATCTCCGCGCGGACCGGTTCGGAGGCGGTGGCGGTCATCGCCAGGACCGGCGGACCACCCAGCTCGCGACGGACGTCGGCGAGCCGGAGGTAGTCGGGGCGGAAGTCGTGTCCCCACGACGACACGCAGTGCGCCTCGTCGACCACGAGGAGCGTGACCCCGGCGGCTGCGAGACGGGCCACGGTGTCGGCGTGACCCAGCTGCTCGGGCGCGAGCAGCACGTACACCGGCCCGCCCTCATCGATGAGCTCCCAGGCGCGCGCCGTCTCCGCCGCCGAGATCGCCGAGTTGAGCGCGACCGCCGGCGGAGCGGCGGGCGCCGCGGCGATGGACGCGATCTGATCGGCCTGCAGCGCCACGAGCGGCGACACGACCAGCACGATCCCGCCTCGGCGCGCGCCGGCGATCTGGTAGACGGCGGACTTGCCGCCCCCGGTCGCGAGCACGAGCAGCGTGTCGCGCCCTGCCGTCGCGGACTCGATCGCCTCTCGCTGCCCGGGCAGGAGCGAATCCCACCCGAAGCCCTCTCGCGCGATGGTGTCGACAGACGCGGGAACCGTGCGGGTGGAGCTCATATCTGCGACCGTATCGCCGCGATCCCGCCGGTGTGCGCGGGTTGACAAGTCCGCATCCTGTGACCCCTCAGGTGTGCGGGATACGGTCGGTGCATGCGCCGCCTCGTCATCCTCCCCCTCCTGCTCGCCGTCGGTCTCCTCGCGGGCTGCGCCCAGGTGACGCAGGCGGCGGGCGACGCGCTGGGCGTCGACGTGCAGGCCACGTGCACGGCGATCGACGACGCGTACGGGCAGTATCAGACGCTGCTCGACCAGGGCGGCGCCTCGGCGGAGCAGGTCGACGCCGCGCGCGACGAGCTCGTCGCCACGCTCGACGGCCTCGGCTCACAGGTCGACGGACCGCTCGGCGACCTCGTCTCGTCGACCGCGGAGCAGATCGGCGGCATGAGCGACCTTCAGGCACCGGAGACGATCGAGGCGATCGACCAGCTGCACGACTCCCTCTCGGCGTTCTGCGGCTGAGGGCGCCCGCGGCATCCGTCGTCGGGGGAGCGGATGCCGCCCGCGGCCGCCCCGTCAGTCCCGGCTGTCGTCCTCGAGGTCCGCGTCGACATCGAGGACGGCGGCGGGCAGTTCCCGTGCGAGCTCCCTGGCGAGGAACCCGAGTCCCATGCGCCCGGTGAGGCGGTCGCCGGCGCGGGAGTGGCACCAGGCGCCCCACACCGCAGCGCGCGCGGGCTCGAGCCCGCGAGCGGCGAAGCCGGTGATGGCACCGGCGAGCACGTCTCCGGAACCGGCGGTCCCGAGGCCGGCGCCACCTCCGCTCAGCTCCCACACCTCGCCCGACGGCGCGGCCACGGCGGAGTAGCAGTGGACGATCGCGTCGAGGTCGCGCGACAGCCCCGGCAGGTCTGCGATGAGATCGTCGACCGGCCTGCCGAGGAGGATCCCCACCTCGTCGAGGTTGGCATTGACGATCAGCGATCGCGGCAGCTCGTCGCGGGGCACGTCGCGGAGGACGCCGACGGCGAACGCGTCGAGGACCAGACAGCGGATATCCCGGTTGGCCAGCCGCAGGAGCCACTCCCGCGCATGCTCGGCGTCGTCGAGTCCCGGCCCCAGGAGGACGGCGTCCGCGCCGTCGCAGGAGGCTGCCCACGCGGCATCCGCAGGTTCTCCGGCGCGAGGCGCCTCGTGCACGCCCGCCTCGGGGAACGCGATGCGGACCACGTCGGTGAGGAGCGCGTCGGTGGTGACACCGACCTTGCCCGCTCCGACGCGCAGGGCGGCCTCGCCGGCCAGGACGACCGCGCCGGTCGACAGGCTCGACCCGCCGATGACCATCGCCGTGCCGCGGGACTTCTTCGATTCGCCGGGGTCGGGCAGTCCCCAGCCGCGCAGCAGCTCCGGCGTGACCTCGGTGGGCTCACTGCGGGTGGACATCGGGGCTCCCGGGGTGGGCGGTGACCTCGGCGCCGAGCGTCTCGAGGTGCCGCACGTCGGAGAAGACGACGAGCTGCCACCTCTCGCCGTCGAAGCGCAGGCGGGTGACGGATGCGTTGAGGACGGTGTTCGCGCCCGCGAACTTCAGCAGGCTCGGTTCGTCCATGCCGGTCAGCACGGCGACCAGCAGCATGACGACGGCATCGTGCGCCACGACGAGCCCCACGCGGGCGTCGGTCGCGGCTGCATCGTGGAGGAACGACCTGAGGCGCAGCGACACGTCGGCCCAGGACTCGCCGCCGGGCGGGCGGTGGTAGTACTTGCCGAGGTGGGCACGGCGGGCCGCCTCCTCCGGATGCCGCGCGGCCACGCCCTGTCGGGTCAGGAGGTCGAGGATGCCGAGCTCCCGGTCGCGCAGCCTCTCGTCGGTGAGCACGCGGGAGATGGCCGGGCCGTTCTCGACCCCCATCGCGAAGGTCTGCTGTGCGCGCACGTACGGGGAGAGCCAGGCGATCTGCGGGGGATCCTCCGCGGCGAGCAGCGGGGCGCCCAGGGCCCTCGCCTGCTCGACGCCGGTCTCCGAGAGCGGCACGTCGGCGTCGCGGGTGTCGAGCGCGATGGCCTCGTCGCCCGCCACCTCCGCCGCCGTGGCCGCGATGTTTCCCACGCTCTCGCCGTGACGCACCAGCCACAGCTCCTCCAACGCCACCATGTGAGCCTTCCCTCCGACGAACTCCGAGGATTCCACACGCCCCGCAGGTGCGTCGCGGGGTTGACCCCGTGACCCAGGAGGAGTACCCGCCGCCGACGGACGCGGCGGGGCAGGTTACGCCCAACGGCGCAGAAGGGCAACCACCCTCGCGCAGCGATCCGTTCGGCCTACCTTCGGCGGCATGAGCACAAACGACAGCACCCCAGACCCGCGTCCCGCCCGTGAGCAGGGCGCGACCGTGCACGACGTCCCCTCCACCCGCCCCACGACCGCGGACGACGGCGCCCCCGCCCTCCGCGACGACACCCGTTCGCTGCATGACGATGTGCACCGCCGCGAGAAGGCCGAGTTCGGCGGCTTCAAGTTCGGATCCGCGTTCTTCGGATGGCTCACCGCCATGGGCACGACGGTCCTTCTCACCGCCCTCGTCACCGCGATCGGTGCGGCGATGGGTGCGAACAGCGGCACGACACCCGAAGAGGCGGCGGATTCCGCCATGGGGCCGCTCGGCATCGTCGCGATCATCGTGATCGGCGTCGTGCTCCTCGTGTCGTACTTCGCCGGCGGCTACGTGGCCGGGCGGATGGCCCGGTTCAGCGGTGCCAAGCAGGGCATCGCCGTGTGGATCTGGGCCATCGTCGCGGCGATCGTCGTCGCCGTCGTCAGCGCGATCGCCGGAGCCCAGTGGGACATCCTCGGCAACCTGCAGGGCTTCCCGCGCATCCCGGTCACGCCCGAGACGGCGACGACCACCGGCATCCTCACGGCCGTCGGCGCCGCCGTGGTGACGCTGATCGGCGCCATCCTCGGCGGTCTCGCCGGCATGCGCTTCCACCGCAAGGTCGACCGCGTCGGTCTCGGACGCTGACCCACGGAACAGCGAACGGGCCCGGGTCTGGCGGCTCGGGCCCGTTCGCAAGCGGGGTGTCAGGTGGCGGGAGCCAGCCCCATGTCGATGTTGCCGGTGGTCGCGCTGCCGACCGGCTCATGCACGAGGTACAGGCCCGTCGCGTTGTTCGCGGTGTAGGCGAGGGCGTCGACCCATGCCGGATTGACGGCCGGCAGGCGGCTCCCGAAGTACTTGAACACGATGACGCTCTGCGGGTGCAGCCACACCGTCGTCTTGCCGTCACCCGTGCTGCGATCGTCCTTCCAGCTGAAGGCGAAGGGCTCGCCGCGTCGCAGCTTCGCCGTGATCACCAGCTGCAGGTGGTGGAGGGCGCGATCCTCCACATCGACCTTCGTGACGCCCTCATAGATGAACTTGCCCATGCGTCACACCCGTCCTGTTCCGTCACCGAGAGCGCTCATCGAAGCCCTCTCCGTCATGGTGGCCGGTCTCGTAGTCGGGTCCGACGTCGGAGAAGTCCTCTCGCGTCATCTCCGACGTCTCTCCGCCGGGACTCTCGACGCTGCGCGCCAGTCGGAGCAGACGCTCGACCAGGTCGGGGTCCTCGAGCTCGGGCCCGTCCGTGCTCGTCGCCTTCGCGACGATCTGACTGGCGGGACCGATGAGGAACTTCGCCGTCGTGATCTCTCCGTCGTCCTCCTGCACCGGGATCTCGACGACCTCGGCCCGGTCGTCGTCTCCCAGGGCGCGACTGTAGGCCAGCAGGGCGTCGGCGATCTCATCACCCGTCAGGTACGTGTCACCGGCATACACGATGATCTGCATGAGTCTTTCCTCGGAGTCAGCGCGACGTGGGCGGGAGCTTGTCGACGCCGTGGCGGTTCGGCTTGTCCGGCTCGGCCGCGGTCTCCGGCGACGCGTGCGCGGGTCCGGTCGGCGACTCGGAGGTGGGATAGCTGGGCTCTTCGATCTCGATCGCCTTGTCGCGCTCCTCGAGCGGAGGCAGGTGGTCGAGGGGTTGTCTGATGTCGTCGGGGTGGCTCATGCCCCCAGGCTCCGCCCACTGCCCGCCGCACGCACAGGGGGTTGAGATCCGAGGCATCCTGTGGTCGAATCCGCGCCCGGTGAGGTGAGTCGCTCCGGCGACCGCTCGGGCCGGCTAGCGAGGGCTCTGCGAGGCGTCAACCCGTTCCCACGACGCCCGGATGCAGGAGATGATCGGTTCATGGATACAGCGGTCGTCGTCGGTGCCGGTCCGAACGGTCTCGCCGGAGCGGTGACGCTCGCACGCGCGGGGCTGCGGGTGCGCGTGTACGAACGCGCCGATCAGCCGGGCGGGGGAGCGGCGACCCGCGAGCTGACACTTCCCGGGTTCCACCACGACGTCTGCTCGGCCGTGCATCCGATGGCGTTCGAGTCGCGGTTCTTCCGCGAGTTCGGGCTCCGCGACCGCATCCCGTTCATCACCCCCGAGATCTCGTTCGCGCAGCCGCTCGACGGCGGGCGCGCCGGCATCGCCTATCGGGATCTCAGCCGCACGCGCGACCAGCTCGGCGTCGACGGCGCCGCCTACGAACGCCTGCTGCGGCCGCTCGTCGAGCGCGCGCAGGATGTCGCCGGCTTCACCGGATCGCCGCTGCTGCGGATCCCCGACCACCTGCACGCCCCCATCGCCTTCGGTATTCGTGCCCTCGAACAGGGGACGCCGGTGTGGAACGCCCGCTTCCGGGAGGACGTCGCCCCGGCTCTGCTCACCGGGGTCGCGGCGCACACGATCCTCGCGCAGCCGAGCATCGCCGGCGCGGGAGCGGGTCTCGCGCTCACCACCTACGCCCACGCTCAGGGGTGGCCCATCCCGGTCGGCGGCAGCCAGTCGATCATCACCGCGCTGCTCGACGACCTGCGCGCGCACGGCGGCGAGCTGGTGCTCGACCACGACGTCACCTCGCTCGCCGACCTGCCCGACGCCGCCGTCACCCTGCTCGACGTGACTCCGAAGGCGTTCCTCGGGCTCGCCGGCGACCGGCTCCCGCACGGCTACCGCCGGGCGCTGCAGCGCTTCCGGTACGGCGGCGGCGTCGCCAAGGTCGACTTCGCCCTCGACGGACCGGTGCCCTGGCGGCATCCGGAGCTCGCGAGAGCCGGAACCGTGCACGTCGGGGGCACGCGGGAGGAGGTCGCGGCTGCCGAGAACGCGGTGAACCGGGGGCGGCTCCCCGAACGACCGTACGTGCTGGTCTCGCAGCCGTCGGTCTTCGACTCGAGCAGGGCGCCGGCCGGCAAGCAGACCCTGTGGACCTACACGCACGTGCCCGCGGGCAGCCCGGTCGACCGTCAGGAGGCGGTGATCGGGCAGATCGAGCGGTTCGCTCCCGGATTCCGCGACACGATCATCGCGACCAGCTCGCGCAGCGCGGTGGAGGTCGAGCGCCACAACCCGAACTACCCCGGAGGCGACATCGCCGCGGGCGCCCCCGATCTGTGGCAGCTGTTCGCCCGCCCGACCTTCAGCGCCGAACCGTGGCGCACGCCCATCCCCGGTGTGTACCTCGCGTCCGCATCGACCGCACCCGGCCCGGGGGTCACCGGTCTGCCCGGCTGGTTCGCGGCGCTCACCGCACTGCGTCGCGAGTTCGGCATCGGCGCGGCCCCCGAGCTCTCACCGCACTGAGGCCGACCGGCCGATCTGTCAAGGGGGCCGGAGGCTCCGTCGTCGTCCTCTAGCGTCGCCGCATGCGCTCAGCCCGACGACAGGACTCCGCTCCGAAGAAGAGCTCCGCCCGCAGAGACCGTTCGCCCGTCGTGGTCATCACCGGGGCGTCGAGCGGCATCGGACGCGAGACGGCGCGTCGATACGCCCGGCGAGGAGCCCGGCTCGTGCTCGCCTCGCGCAGCCGGTCGGCACTCGACACGGTGGCCGCGGAGTGCCGCGACGCCGGAGGCGAGGCACTCGTGGTGCCGACCGACGTCACCGACGAGGCCGCGGTGCAGGCGCTCGCGGCCGCCGCGGTCGCGGAGTTCGGTCGCATCGACGTGTGGGTGGGCAACGCCAGTGTCTTCGCTTACGGGGAGTTCGAGACGCTCCCCTCGGACGTCTTCCGGCAGGTCGTCGAGACGACGCTGATGGGGCAGGTGCACGGTGCGAGGGCTGTGCTCCCGCATCTCCGACGACAGGGCGGGGGCTCGCTGATCCTCGTCGGCTCCCTGTACTCGCGGATGGGCTCGCCGGCGATCTCGCCGTACGTCACGAGCAAGTTCGCGCTGCTCGGATTCGCCGAGTGCCTCCGGCAGGAGCTCCGAGGCAGCGGCATCCGCCTCAGGGTCGTGCTCCCGGCGACCATCGACACGCCGATCTTCCGCCACGCGGCGAACTTCACCGGACGCCAGATCAGACCGCTGCCGCCCGCCGTGTCGCCGAAGCGGGTGGCTCGCGCCATCGAGCGCGCCCCGCGCCGGCGTCGGCACAACGCCTTCGTGGGCCGGATGCAGACCGCGGTGCTGCCGATCCACGACTTCTCTCCACGGATGTTCGACGCCATCGCGTCGTGGCTCATGGAGCATGTCGAACTCCATGGCCGCGATCCCGGGACGTCGCTCGGAACGGTGTTCGAGGCGCCTGCTGCAGCGGGCGCGGTTGTGGGCGGCTGGCGGTCGGGCCGTCTTCGCGTCCTGCTCGTCGCGACCGCGGCAGCCGCCGTCGGACTCGCTGCCATGGCTACAGGACGGAGTGCCGGCGGAGCGGCGAGCAGATTACGCGCATGAGCGGCGAAGCGACAACCCCCATTCTCGGACCCACCCCCCGACGTACGGTGGCCGCTCGCCGCCACCCCGGACGGCGTCTCGACGAAGGAGCGACCGATGTTCTTCCACAAGCAGGAGATGCAGTTCACGGCGAGTCCCGCCAAGCCCGACGCGATCATGGCCCGGCGGATGCAGGAGGTGCTCGGCGGGCAGTACGGCGAGATCACCGTCGCCATGCAATACGGATTCCAGGCCTGGAACTCCCACCTGCCCGGCAAGTACCGTGACCTCCTGTACGGCATCGGGGCCGAGGAATTCGGCCACGTCGAGATGCTCGCGATCATGATCGCCCAGCTCCTCGAGAAGGCACCCGTCGAGCAGTCCGAGGCCGCAGCGGCATCCGACCCCGTCCTCGGTGCCGTGATCGGCGGCATGGACGTGCAGGCCGCGATCGTCGCGGGAGCCGGTGTGCGACCGGTCGACAGCAACGGCAACCCATGGCAGGGCTCGTACGTGACGGCCAGCGGCAACCTGCTCGCCGACTTCACCGCGAACGCGAACGCCGAGATGCAGGGGCGGATCCAGGTCGCGCGCATCTACAACATGACCGACGACCACGGGGTGCGCGACCTCCTCTCGTTCCTCCTCGCCCGCGACACGATGCACCAGAACCAGTGGATCCGTGCCGCAGAGGAGTTGCGTGCCGAGGGCGTCGAGGACATCCCGGTGCCGATGAACTTCCCGCTCTCGAAGGAGGCGCGTGACGTGAGCTACCAGTACATCAACTTCTCCGACGGTGCCGCGGCGGCGGAAGGATCGTGGGCCTCCGGTCCGACGCCCGACGGCAAGGGCGAGTTCACGTATCTCGATGGGCCCGAGACCACGGTCCCGATGCCGCCGCCCACGCAGCCCGACCCCCGGTTCTACGGCACGGACGCGAAGCCGAACCTCATCGACAAGGCCGAGGGCGTGATCAAGGACAAGCTCAGCGACAAGTAGGCCGCGACCGCTCCTGAACGACTGATGACCGACCGAACGACCGAGAGGAAACCCCCATGCGTGCGATGACGTACCGAGGGCCGTACAAGGTTCAGGTGACCGAGAAGCCCGAGCCCCGCATCGAGCACCCCAACGATGCGATCGTCCGAGTGACCCATGCGGCCATCTGCGGCTCCGATCTGCACCTGTTCCACGGCATGATGGCCGACACGCGGATCGGCCACACGTTCGGCCACGAGATCGTGGGCATCGTGCACGAGGTAGGGCCGTCGGTGCAGAACCTCTCGGTCGGCGATCGGGTCATGGTGCCCTTCAACATCTACTGCGGGTCGTGCTACTTCTGCTCGCGGGGGCTGTTCTCGAACTGCCACAACGTGAACCCCAACGCGACGGCGGTCGGCGGGATCTACGGGTACTCGCACACCACCGGCGGGTACGACGGCGGGCAGGCGGAGTTCGTCCGGGTGCCGTTCGCCGACGTCGGCCCGAAGGTCGTCCCCGAGTGGCTCGCCTCGGAGGACGCGCTGATGCTGACGGATGCCTTCTCGACGGGATACTTCGGTGCGCAGCTCGGCGACATCGCCGAGGGCGACACGGTGGCTGTCTTCGGCGCGGGCCCGGTCGGCCTCGCGGCCGCCCGCTCGGCGTGGTTCCTCGGCGCCGGCCGGGTGATCGTCGTCGACCAGCTGGACTACCGCCTCGAGAAGGCGCGGGAGTTCGCGTTCGCCGAGACGATGCACCTCGGCGAGGTGGGCGACCCCGTGCTGGCGATGAAGCGCGCGACCGGGCATCTGGGTGCCGACGTCGTGATCGACGCCGTGGGCGCCGAGGCCGACGGCAGCGTCATGCAGCACGTCACCGGGGCGAAGCTGAAGCTGCAGGGCGGATCGCCGGTGGCGGCGAACTGGGCGATCGACTCGGTGCGCAAGGGCGGGACCGTCTCGCTCATCGGCGCGTACGGCCCCCTCGTCTCCGCCGTGCGGCTCGGGGACGTCGTCAACAAGGGTCTGACGCTCCGTGCGAACCAGGCGCCGGTCGCCCGGCAGTGGCCGCGGCTGCTCGAGCACATCCAGGCGGGCCACGTGCGTCCGAGCGAGCTGCTGACCCACCGCTTCCCGCTCGAGCACATCGCCGAGGCCTACCACGTGTTCTCCGCGAAGCTCGACGACTGCATCAAGCCCGTGATCACCATGGAAGAGGACTGAGCCATGCCGTACGAAGCCACGAAGCCCCTGCTCGCCCCCACGGCCGACGAGCTCCGGGCCCGCATCCCGGGCTGGGGATCCGATGCCGCGCCCGAGCACCGCCGCACGTGGCAGCAGCGGGACGACATCGGCGACACCGGCGCCCACTGGACGTTCCCCGAACGGCAGCCGGGCGGGGAGGACCGGGAGCGATCGATCGAGCACGCGATGCTGCCCCCTGTCTTCGGCACGGCCCAGCCGTTGCACGGCGTATCCGGCGCGATCCGCCGGTTCGCGTACGACCACCTCAGCGAGACCAAGAACACACGCTGGCTCCTCCTCGTGCTGGGTGACCGGGTGGAGTCGGTGGGCGCCCACCTCCGGTCGTTCGCGACTCGGCAGCCCGACAATCCGATCACGCAGACCGGCGTCCTCGCCGAGGCCGCCCACCATCCGCTGCGTTCGCGGTTCGGTCGCGGCAGGCTCGACGTCCGGCATACCTGGATGGATCCGATCATCGTCGCGGGCCCATGGGTCGCGGCCGTTCTGCTGACGGCATCCGTGTTCCGCCGCGTCGTCCGGCGCGCTCGGTGAGGATCATCGGACGAGCGCGTCCCACGTCGACCGCGACAGGCCCGTCCGTGCCTCCGGAGGGCGGCGGAGGGGACACCGTCGCATCCTTCCTCGACGGCCACCTTCCTGCTCTCGTTGAACGCCTCGCGGCCTGGGTCGCGATCCCATCGGTCGCCGCCGACCCGGATCGCTCCGACGACGTCCTGCGCTCCGCGCACTGGCTCGCGGGTGAGATGAGGGACATCGGGCTGACGACCGAGATCCTTCCGACGGGCGATGCCGCGGCCGTGTACGGCGAGCTGCGGGCCGACGCCGATGCGCCGACGGTCCTCATCTACAGCCACCACGATGTGCGCGACGCGAAGCCCGAGCAGTGGCGCGAGACCGAGCCGTTCACGGCGGTCGAGCGCGACGGCCGGCTGTACGGACGAGGCGCGTCCGATGCGAAAGGGCAGGTCCTCGCCCATCTCGCGGGACTGCGGGCGCACCTCGCGTCACGCGCCGACGGCACGCCCGCCGTGAACCTGAGGTTCCTCGTCGAGGGGGAGGAGGAGATCGGGTCGCCGAACCTCCGCGAGCTCATCGAGTCAGACCCGGAGCGCTTCGCCTGCGACCTCATCGTCTTCTCCGACACCGTGCAATGGCGGGAGGATGCACCGGCTCCGGTGACGAGCATGCGGGGCGTCGTCACTGCATCCCTCACCGTCACCGGCCCCTCGCGCGATGTCCACAGCGGCGTGGCCTCGGGGGTGACGGTGAACCCGGCCCACGTCGTCGCCGACGTCGTCAGCTCTCTGCACGACGACCACGGGCGCATCCGTCTTCCGCGTTTCTATGACGACGTCGAAGAGCTCACGGCCGAGCGCCGCGCCGACTTCGCGCGCCTGCCGACGGACGAGGACGAATGGATGGAGCGGGTCGAGACCAGCGCCGTCGACGGGGAGGAGGGGTACACCCTCGTCGAGCGGCTGTGGGCGCGACCGTCGGTCGAGATCATCTCGCTGCTCGCCGGGGATCCGCTCGGAATGGAGCGCTCGGTGATCCCCGAGACGGCCGAGGCGTCGTTCAGCTTCCGCATCGTGCCCGGCCAGAGCGTGCACACCGTCGCCGATCAGCTGCGCGAGTTCGTCGCGAGCGTGATCCCCGAGCACGTGGACTACACGCTCGAGGTCGACGAGATCATCGCGCAGCAGCCCTATACAACCCCTGCGGGACCGGCTGCGGATGCTCTCGAGCGCGCGCTCGAACGGGGCTACGGAGTCCCGCTGGCGGGGCGCATGGGGAATGCGGGCGGCGGGCCGGCGGATTACCTCGGTCAGACGCTCGGGGCGCCGGTCATCCTCATCGGCACCGGGCTCCCCGAGGACCACTGGCACGCGAGCGACGAGAGCGTCTCCCTCACCATGCTGCACCGCGGAGCGGCGACGATCGCCCATCTGTGGGAGGAACTCGGTTCTGCGCTCCGCGGAGGGCGCCAGGACTGAGGCGATACCACGACGGCGATGCCGTGTCCATCACTATCGGTCGCCCCGCCGTGGGCCCTACTGTTGTCGACCGAGGCCGCGGACGCGGCTTCGGAAAGGGTGGACATCATGGGTATCGGCAGCGGAATCGCGCTCGTCGTCATCGGAGCGATCCTCGTCTTCGCCATCAACGTCGACACCGGCGGCTACGTCAACCTCGACATGATCGGCTACATCCTCATGGCCGCGGGAGTCCTGGTCTTCCTGATCAGCCTCATCTTCGTCATGCGTCGGCGCCAGACCGACAGCGTCGCCCGGACCACGGTCGACCCGGCGTCGGGTGATCGTGTCACGCGCCGCAGCGTGAGCGACAACGACCCCATCGTCTGAGCGCGATGGATCTCACCGCCGTCGAGGTCGTCGACTGGCGACGCCGCGTCTTCGCTCTGTATGACGCGGTGCGCCGGGCGGCCTCGGCGGAGGAAGCCCACGAGCTGTGGCGGATCGAGCGGGACGACCTCCTGCTGCGGCATCCGGCGACCCCGCTGCTCGCCGAGGACCGTGTCCTGTTCGAGGGGCTGTCCGTCGCGCCGTACGATCCGGACTGGCGTTTCGAGCTGCCTCTTCTGGCCGCCGATCCCGCGCGATTCGAGTTCGCCACCGGTACTGACGGGGTCGTGCCGTTCGAGCGGATCGGCCGCGTGGAGATCCCGGATGTCGGATCGCTGGACGTGTGGCGCCTGACCTCGTACGGCGGCGGGCTGTTCGTCCCGGTCCGCGACGCGCTGGCCGGACGCCCCGGTGGGACGTACGGCGGCGGCCGCTACCTCCTCGACACGATCAAGGGCGCAGACCTCGGGTCGGACGCGGAGCACGGGACGATCGTGCTCGACTTCAACTTCGCCTACAACCCGTCGTGCGCCTACGATCCGGCATGGGCCTGCCCGCTCGCGCCGCCGGGGAACGTGCTCTCCGTGCCCGTCCCGGTCGGTGAGCTCCACGGCGGCGGCACCCACTGATGACGTGATGTGCACCACCCCGGAGCGGGTGGTGCACGACGGTGAACTTTCGTGGAACCGAATGTCCCTCCAGCGCGAACCGTGGGAGAGTGGAGACATCACCACTGAGCGACCACCGCGGTTGCGCCTCATGGTACGGGTCTCCGTGGCGACGTAACAGAGGAGCCCATCATGGGTAAGTTCATCTACGAGGGTGGACCCAAGGTCGAGATCGACGACCGGGCGCTGGCGCACGTGCAGCTCGCTGTCACCGCCAAGCTCCGTCGCGGCGAGCCGTTCGGCTTCACGTGGAAGGAAGATGCGAGCCTCGGCGGAGGCCGCACGACGGTGTGGATCCACGCCGGCAGCTCGATCGTCTTCAAGTACTTCGGCAGTCGTCAGCCGCAGATCAACCGGGCGTGGGTCGAGGCGCTCGCGTTCACGGCGAACTCCCCGAGCGGGCTGTACCTCGTGCACGAGCCGACCGGCGACACGACGCCGGTGAGGACCCCGGAGTTCGCGAGCGCCTGAGTTCGTACCCCGGCGACCTCGCCTATGCAACCCCCTCAGTGATGCGGCGAGGCGGGCATACCGTCGGGCCATGGGCGCGACGCGGATGGACCTGAGGACGCATATCGAGATCGACGGCAGGGACTTCCTGCTCGGCGGTGATCGCGACCTCGTCGATGTGATGTCGCAGATCGAGGCCGCGGCGGCGTCTCCGCCCGCGTTCGTCCATCTGTCCATCGGCGACGAGATGGTGAGCGTCCTCATCCACTCGCATACACGAGTGGTGATCTCCGTCGAACGCGAGCATCCGCCGACCTCCCCTCTCGACCCGCCGACGCCGCTGATCAGCGACTGGGAGATGTGAGGCGGCGCGATCTGACGCTGCGGGCGACGCGCCGCTCGATCAGCGCCGGACCCGCGCCCGCGTCTTCGCCACGCTGCTGAGGGTCGCCCGCACGGGCGTCCCGAGATAGAGACCGAGAGACGCCCCCGACGCGAGTCCGATGCCGATCACGCCGGCGTCGATCAGCGAACCGCCCACGCCCAGGACCCCCGTCGACGTGCCGGCCGCGTGCACCATCTCGAGCAGACCCTGGAAGACCGCGACGCCGGGGACGAGCGGCACGATCGCCGCCGTCGTCACCGCCACCGACGGCACGTGCAGGTTGCGTGCGACCAGCATCCCGACGAAGCTCGCGAGCAGCGCGCCGATCGCGCTCGCCGCGGCGGGGTGCAGGTGCAGCGCCACGGTCGCGGAGTACCCGGCGAGCGTCACGGCGCTGAGCAGGGCGCTGACGAGGATGATGCGGAGGCCGGCGCCGTTGAACACCGCGACGGCGATCGCGATGATGATGGCGCCCGCGAACTGACCGAACAGCGGTCCGAAGGGTGCGGGGTCGTCGGGCAGGTCCATCGTGAAGCCGAGCACGCCGCCCAGCTCGAGGCCGACGAGGATGCCGATCACCACACCGAGGGTCTGCATCGTGAGATCGAGGATGCGTCCGCCCGCGGTGAGGGCGAAGCCGTCGATCGCGTCCTGCGCGGCACCGACGACCGTGAGCCCGGCGAGCATCAGAACGATTCCCGAGGCGACGATGATCGACGGGCGGATGTCGACGAACGGCTCGATCCCCGCGGCTCCCAGCGCCGACACCGCGACCGCCACGACGGTGGTGACGAAGCCTCCGGCGATCTGGCTGAAGAACAGGGGCACCCGGAGTCGAGCGAGGCCGGCCTGGGTGAGGGCGGCCCCGAGCGCTGCGACGAAGGTGAGGGCGACGACGATCGGCGACGCGCCGAGCATGATGCTCACGCCGACGGCGAGCAGAGCCCGGGCGACGATGACGACCGGCTGCTGATACCGGAACGGCACGCGGCGGATGACTCGGAACGCCGTGCGGGCGGATTCGAGGTCGAGGCCGTCGTCGATGTCGGCCACGAGAGCCTGGACGCGCTGGAGCTTCGCGTGGTCCGGTGCCGCGACCCGGACGACGCGGACGAGCGTCTCGGGCCATACCTCGCCGCTGAGGTGGAACGACACCGTGATCGAGTTGTAGGTGACGTCGACCTGCACGTCGCGCATCCGGTAGGCGGCGCAGACGCGCGTGATGGCGAGGGTGACCTCGTGGGCCGACGCGCCGACCGCGAACATCGACTCCCCGATGCGGGTCGCGAGGTCGAGCACGCGCGGGATCGTCCGCTCGTCGATCACCGGGATGGCCTCGGTGGGTGCGGCGGAAGACGGGTCGGTGTGCAGGATCCGCTGGACGGAGGCGAGCAGTCGCCGCGGGGGGTTCGGGGACATGTCCTCCATTCTCGCGGCTCTCCGTCCGGACCATCGTCACGCCCCGCCCATGTGTACGAACGTACGCATGCTTGCTAGCATCGTCTCCATGACGGACTACTTCGCGGGCGACCCTCGTACCCATCGGGAGCGGATGCTCGCGGGCGACCTCTACATCGCCGACGATCCGGAGATCGACGCGCGCTCCGCGCGAGCGGCCCGACTCGCCGATCTCTACCGACGCCAGGTCCTCGCCGGGGATCCGGCCGCGCGCGGCTGGCTCGAGGACCTCATCGGCGATCTCGCCGCAGACGCCGTGATCCGCCCGCCGCTGCACGTGGACTACGGCGACCACATCTCGATCGGCCCCCGGACCTTCGTGAACTTCAACCTCACGGCACTCGACGTCGCGTCGATCACGATCGGCGCCGACTGTCAGATCGGTCCGAACGTGCAGCTGCTGACACCGACCCACCCGATCGATCCGGACATGCGGCGCGACAAGCTCGAGGCCGCCGAGCCGATCACCATCGGCGACAACGTCTGGCTCGGCGGCGGGGTGATCGTGTGTCCCGGGGTCACGATCGGCGAGAACAGCGTCATCGGCGCGGGGTCGGTGGTCACTCGCGACATCCCCGCCGGGGTCGTCGCCGTCGGGAGCCCCGCACGCGTGATCCGCACGATCGAGGCCTCTCGTGTCTCCTGAGGCTGCCGACGGCACGCGCAGCGGCCGACGCAACGATCCTGATCGCCGCGATCGGATCATCGACGCGTGTCTCGACGTGATCGCCGAATCCGGGGTCGCCGGTGCATCGCATCGCCGGATCGCCGCCGCGGCCGGAGTGCCGCTGGGGTCCATGACGTACCACTTCGACGGCATCGACGACCTCTTGCGCCAGGCGTTCACGCGGTTCTCCACGATGATCAGCACCCGGTTCGAGGAGCGCCTCGCCGCGGCATCCGATCTGGAATCCGCCCGCGCGGCGGTGGTCGAGATCATCCGCGAGGACGTCTTCGGGAGCACCAGGGAGTTCGTGCTCTCGCACGAGCTCTACACGCTCGCCGCGCGCGAGCCCGCGTACCGGGCGCTCACGACCGCCTGGATGCAGCGGAGCCGCGCGGCGCTCGAACGGCATTTCGACGTCGACACGGCTCGGCTGCTCGACGCGATGATCGAGGGGATCTCCATCCATCGCGCGCTCGACGAGCAGGTGCGCGACGAGGCGGAGATCGCGGTCGCCGTGGAACGGATCACGACGCCGTAGCCCTCGGGGTCGGGCTGGCGCACGCGCTCACTCGTGCTCGGGCAGCACGGGCGTCGACCAGCCGGGGTCACGACCGAGCTGAGTCCCCCTCGCCAGCGACAGGGCGCCGAAGCGGTCGCGCACCGCGTCGAGCGCCGTGTCGAGGCGCTCGCCGTCGCCCCAGTCGATCGGCAGCTCGGGCTGCAGGTGGTCGGCACGGCCGAGCTGCGACAGCGAGACGCCGAGGAGAGTGACTCCTCGCTCCTCGATCTGCGGCATCGCGGCGGCGAGCAGGGCGCGTGCGATCGCGAGCAGCGTGGTCGTACGCACGGTGGGAACCGCGACGCTCCGTGAGCGCGTGGCTTTCGTGAAGTCGCCGAATCGCAGCCGCAGAACCACCGTGCGACAGGTGCGGTCGCGGTCGCGCAGCCGCCGTGCGAGACGGTCGACGATCTGCGTGAGGATCACGTCGAGCTCCTCGGGGGTCCGCGGGCCGGTGCCCAGCGCGCGCTGGGATCCGATGGAGCCGCGCCGACGCGTGGTGTCGACCGGGCGCGGGTCGCGCAGCCGGGCGAGGGCGTGGACGTGCGCGCCGGTGGCCTTGCCGAGAAGGCGCTCGGCTGTGGAGGCCTCGAGATCGGCGAGCTGGCCCACGGTGCGGATGCCGAGTCGATGCAGTTTCTCGGCGGTGACCGCACCCACACCCCACAGCCGCTCGACGGGGAGCGGCAGCAGGAACTCCTCCTCGCGCCCGGGCTCCACGACCAGCAGGCCGTCGGGCTTGCTCACGGCGCTGGCCACCTTCGCGAGGAACTTGGTGCGAGCGACGCCGACCGAGATCGCGAGCCCGACGTCGGCGCGCACCCGCTCGCGCAGCCGCACCGCGATCTGCTCCGGCGAGCCGGCGATGCGCCGCAGGCCGCCGACCTCGAGGAACGCCTCGTCGATGGAGAGGCCCTCCACCAGCGGCGTGGTGTCGGCGAAGATCGCGAAGACGTCTTTGCTGGCGGCGCTGTACGCCTCCATACGAGGCGGCACGACCACGGCATCCGGGCAGAGCTGCAGTGCCTGTCGACCGCCCATCGCCGTGCGCACACCGCGAGCCTTCGCCTCATAGCTCGCGGCGAGCACGACGCCCCCGCCGACGATGACGGGGCGCCCGCGCAGCGCCGGCGCGTCGCGCTGCTCGACCGAGGCGTAGAACGCGTCGAGATCGGCGTGCAGCACGGTGGCCTCGTCACGCATCGCGCTCTCCTCTCGACCTGCCGATCGTGGCACCGACCACCGACATCGACCGCCGCTGCTCCTCAGACGGTGCGCAGACCGATGTATGCGAGGAGCAGAGGGATCCCGACCACGGCGATCGCGACCCAGACGCCGGCGTTCAGAAGCAGCGCGATGAACGCGGCCACCACGGCGGCCACGGCCGCGACGGCCACGATCGGAGCGAGGATCTGGGCGACCCTGCTGGCGAACTGGAATCCAGAGGACGCCGTCTCCTGGGGCTCCGAGCAGGGGATGCCCGCAGTGAGGAACCGGGCGATCTCCGGCATCCGGGGCGGGTACTCGGGGTGATCGACGAGCGCGGCACCGTGGCCCGCCGGGAAAACCAGGTCATGCCTGCCGGTGAGCAGCGCCCCCGGCCCTTCGAATCCGCGGACGCCGGCGGCCCCGACATCACGGAAGCCCAGGCCGGAGATGCCCGCCGCGAGGATGCCGACCGGTACGTCGATCCTGGCGCGGTCGGTGTGCACCTGCCCGTCCTCCCAGTCCTCGCCTGAGAAGTGGCCGATCTGGCGTCGGGCGTACAGCGTCGCCCAGTCGAAGGCGGGCGGCAGCACCGTTCCGGCGAGCAGGATGCGTCGGAACCGCACGCTGCGCACGGACCTCATGATCGACGCCATCATGTACGTGCCGTTGCTGTGGCCGGTGAAGGTGAATCGGTCGGCCGAATGCGTGAGGACCGTCGCCATGTAGGCGTCCAGGAACTGATGCACGTTCCTTCGACGCGTGAAGGGCAGCGCGAACTCGATCGCGCTGAAGAACCGATAATTGAGCGAGACCACCTGGGGCGGCTGCGGCCCGAGGTCCGCGGACGGGTGAGGTGATCCGGTCCGCAGAGCGGCCGTGAGCTGCGCTATCCACCCTTCGTAGGCGGAGGAGCGGATGCCGTGCAGAATGAAGTGCACGGGTGCCGGACTCTGCGGGGTGTGATCCTCCGCATTCGTGAACGCGCCGATGACCGCGTGCTCGAGCTCGCTCCACCGTTGCGGCGCGGTGGCGGGGTCTGTGAGGTCGACAAGGCCGGCATGATCGGCGTTGGAGACGCCCGTCCGGACGGTGTCGGGCATGTAGGCGCTATCGTCGATGTCCTTCCGCGTGACGAGGTCGTCGTCGTCTCCGAAGACCTGGACGACGAGAGGCCGGCCGGCCGGCTCGGCGCCCCGTCTCGGCTCCAGCGAGCGCATCGCATGGAGCCACCGCAGCCGCAGGTCTGCGAGCCAGAACGCACCGGCCGCGACCGATTCCATCGTGAAGGAGGCGAACCCCGAAAGCAGCGGCACAGCCCACCGCCACGACTTCGGGAAGTTCTCCACCCGATAGCCGGCGTTGGGTGAACCCAGGAGGACGATGCGATCGACCTTGGTCGCCCAGCCGTCGGGTTGCGCGTCCGGCGGCTCGGATCCGAAGCCGGCGCCCTCCAGGAACGCGGCACGCACCAGGATCCCGCCGATGCTGTGGCCGATGAGGATCACCGACCGCGTCTGGGCCCGCTCGCCGGAGTTGTCTCCCGCCCAGCCCCGGATGGCGCCGGACAGGGAACTGACCACGCGGTCGAGCTTGTGCCGGGTGCTCAGAGGAGAGATGCGGTGATCGAACAGCTCGACGCGGAACTCGGGATGGTTCTGTCGGAGTCGTGTGACGAAGGAATCGACCTTCGTGCGGCCGAGGCCGGGCACGACCACGACCAGGATGGGTGGCGTCGTCACGGCGATTCTCCTCCGGGGTGCGCGAATGCTCTCCGTACGCGGTGGGCGGCCTGCAGCCCGATCGCCACTCCGGCGACGGCGCCGAGGAAGAGCCCGACGACGCCATAGCTTGCGAGTCCCGCGAGGAAGATGAACCAGATCAGGCCCGCGACGATCACGATGATGGCGGCGAAGAGAGTCTGCCGGTTCTTCGGGGCCTGAACGAACACGCGATAGAGATCGGGCAGGGCGAGGTTCGAGGGCACCAGCATGGTCGCACCGCCGAGAAGCGCCGCCAGCATGCTCGACACGGAGAACCCCGCTCCCACGACGAGAGTGCCCATGCCCACGTCCCACCCGGCGGGCTTGAGACGGAAGACGAAGGTGGCGAAGGCGATCCCGCCCGACCAGGCGAGCGTGGCGACGAACACCGTCCAGTACGTGCTGCCGAGCGCCTCGCTCCCACGGATCGAGATGCCGAGGACCGCCGCGAGCGCAGGCAGGACGACCAGCAGTACGAGTGTGATGAACGCTCCTGCGCCCTGGAAGAACAGGCTCGTCGGGCTCCCGTCGTTCGCGGCGAGGATGCGGGTGACGACGGCCTCGCCATCATCCTGCCCGTCGCCGTCCGCGTCGAAGCGCTCGCCCTTCGCGTTCGCCCTCATCGAGTCGAGCACCGCTGCCGCGTCTTCCAGCCCCGCGACAGGGTCGACGGATGCGGGTGGAGATGCGGGCGCGGCCGCGGGCACGGGTGGGGATGACTGCGTCGCGGTCGGCGTGGTGGGACGTGCGGGTGTGCGGATGGTCCGGCGGATCAGACCGTCGCGCCCGCAGATGCGGATCTCGCCCCCTGTGCGCGCGAGCTGCAAGCGCGCGGCGTCGATCGCCTCGGTCTGCGTCGCGTGCGTCGAGGACGAGGTGCCACGGACCAGCGCCGAGGCGACCTCCCACCCGCCGCCCGCCGGGCGTACGACCCGCGAGTCACTCATGGCCGCTCACCCCCGCAGGGCACACGATGACACCGTTTCGAGACAATCGGACCGCGCATGAGCGCTCCCTGGTCGCAGGCGACGCACCCCAGTGAGCGCCGCTGGCGCAAGTCTCCCACCGGTGAAAGCGCCGCACAACGGGCTGTCTCGCTCACGGCATCCGTCCTGTCAACCCTCTGCCCGATCGCGCGCGACCCGTGGAGGGTGGCTGTCCGACGACTTTTCGAGGAGGACGGACGATGAAGGCACTCACCTGGCAGGGCACCCGGAACGTGGCGGTCGAGGAGGTGCCCGATCCGGTCATCGAGCATCCGACCGACGCGATCGTGCGCATCACCTCATCGGCGATCTGCGGATCGGACCTGCACCTCTACGAGCTGCTCGGACCCTTCCTCGACAAGGGCGACGTCCTCGGGCATGAGCCCATGGGCGTCGTCGTCGAGGTCGGCAGCGAGGTGACTCAGCTCGCCGTCGGCGATCGCATCGTCGTGCCGTTCAACATCTCGTGCGGCCACTGCTTCTTCTGCATGCGCGGGCTGCAGTCGCAGTGCGAGACGACCCAGGTGCGCGAGTACGGCAGCGGGGCCTCGCTGTTCGGATACACGAAGCTGTACGGGCAGGTGCCCGGCGGGCAGGCCGAGTACCTGCGGGTCCCGCTCGCGGACTACAACCACATCAAGGTGGCCACCGATCTGCCGGACGAGCGCTACCTCTTCCTCAGCGACATCCTGCCCACCGCCTGGCAGGGCGTCGAGTATGCGGACGTCCCCGAGGGCGGCACCCTCGCCGTCATGGGACTCGGACCGGTCGGGCAATTCGCGGCGCGCGTCGGCGCGCACCGCGGCTATCGCGTGCTCGCGGTCGACCCGGTCGCCGAGCGGCGCGAGATGGCCGCACGGCACGGCGCGGAGGTCTTCGACCTGACCGATGACGTCGTCGCGCAGCTGCGGGATCTCACCGAAGGACGAGGAGCGGATGCCGTCGTCGACGCCGTCGGCATGGAGGCGCACGGCAACCCCGGGGTGTCGCTCGTGCAGAAGGCGGTCGGCCTGCTGCCCGACCCTGCCGCGCGGAAGCTGATGGAGACGGCGGGAGTCGATCGTCTGGCCGCCCTGCACGCCTCGATCGACCTCGTGCGCCGCGGCGGCACCGTGTCGCTCAGCGGCGTCTACGCGGGCGACGCCGACATCCTCCCGATGAAGACCATGTTCGACAAGCAGGTGAGCCTGCGCATGGGGCAGTGCAACGTGAAGCGGTGGATCGACGACCTGATGCCGCTGGTCGAAGACCTCCACGATCCGCTCGGCGTCATGGACCTCACGACGCACAACGCACCGCTCGACGACGCGCCGGCGCTCTACGAGACCTTCCAGCGCAAGGAGGACGGCTGCATCAAGGTCGTCCTCCGCCCGGACGCCGCCTGACGGGCCACCGACGACGAGGGGGCGCGCCGGCCGATCAGCCGGCGCGTCCCTCGGCGAGGTAGGCGAGCCGGTGCAGGGTCTCGGAGTTGCGCCAGCGCAGCAGGGGAGTGGTGATCAAGCTCGGCACGAGCGTCGCAGGCCCCTTGACGGGCTCCTCGTCGATGCGCACCATCGACCCTCCGTCGTACGCGCGCACGCGGAGGGTGACGCGGGCCTCGCCGATCGGCCATCCCCTGGCGCGCATGACCATGCGGTTCGGAGGCGACCATTCCTCGACGACGGTCGTGTCGTCGAGCAGCGCCGGCCAGACGCCGACGGAGTGGTGCAGCTCGGCCCCGGGCTGAGGCCAGGACTCATCGACGTCGCGCATCCGCGACGCCCCGACGACCCATCCCGGGTACAGCCAGCCGTCGGCCAGCACCCGGAAGACGTCGTCCGGACTGCATTTCATCGTGCGGACGTTCTTCGCCATCGCGGTTCCTTCCCTCGTTCCTGTCAGCATCGTGCCCCTCCGGCACCCTTCGACCCAGGGGGTTGACGAGCGGATGCCGGACGGCACAGACCCGCCCGGCCCGCTAGCACACGCGCTCGGCTCGCGCCTCCCCCTGGAACACCCGCCCCGTGTCTGAGAGCGTCGTGTCATGGCACTCATCGACCTTCCCGCGCGGGCCGTGCGCCGTCTCGGCGCTCTCGCTCGCGACGATGCACCCGCCCTGCTCACCCACGGCTACGGATTCGGACCCCGGATCTGGCGTCGCGCGCGTCCCGACGCGCGGTCTGCGCCCATGCGGCTTCTCGGCAGCGACGCCGTCTTCGTGCGCGGCGTCGAGGGCGTCGAGCTGTTCTACGACGAGACCCGCATCGCCCGCCACGGCGCGATGCCCGCGCTCGTGCAGGAGAGCCTGTTCGGCCACGGGTCGGTGCACAGCCTCGACGGCGCCGCACACCGTCACCGCAAGGCCACGTTCGTGGACGTCGCCTATGAGGACGAGCAGGTCGAGCGGCTCACCCCGTGGCTCGAGCGGGAGTGGCAGGCCGAGCGTCAGGCGTGGCTCGACGGGGGCACCCGCACCGCCTACGACGCCGCCGTCGGCGCCCTGGGCCGCGCCATCATGCGCTGGGCCGGTGTGCCGGGCACGGCCGCGGCGCAGACGAGATGGTCGGCGCGGCTCGCGCAGATCGTCGACGGGTTCGGATCCCCTTACTCGCCCGAGTACCTCGCGGCGATGGCGAACCGGTGGTGGTCAGACCGGCACGCGGAGCGACTCATCGAGGCGGTGCGACAGGGGACTCTCCCGGCGACCGAGGGCACCGCGCTCGCGGAATGGGCCCACCACCGCGATCAGGACGGCGAGCTCCTGCCGGCCAAGGTCGCCGGCGTGGAGCTCCAGAACAGCATGCGGCCCATGATCGCGGTGGCCCGGTTCGTGGCCTTCGCCGCCAAGGAGCTGCACGATCGGCCGGAGTGGCGCGATCGCATCGCCGCCGAGACCGCAGAGCGGGGCGCCGTCGTCGGAGGCCCTCTCGCCGTGATGTTCGCACAGGAGATCCGCCGCACGGCTCCGTTCGTGCCGATGCTCCCCGGCTGGGCGACCGACGACATCGAGATCGACGGGGAGCGGGTCGATGCGGGGGGACGTGTCGTGCTCGACATCCTCGGGACGAACACCGACGACCGATTCTGGGCCCGCCCTGACCGCTTCGACCCGGAGCGCTTCCGGGACGCCGAGGACTACGAGGCGCTCGCCGCGTTCATCCCGCACGGCGGCGCCGACGTGGCGACCGGGCACCGCTGCCCCGGCGAGAAGCTCGCGATCGCGGGGCTCTCGGCCGCGATCGCGGTGCTCAGCGACCCTGAACTGCGCATCCTCGGCGAGGGGCTCGACGTGAACAGGCGCCGGCTGCCCACCAAGCCGCGCTCCGGCGGACGCGTGAGGTCGGCGACGGCATCCGGTCGCTGCCCCTTCCACTGAGCCGCAGGCAGACGGCCGAAAGGTTGTCAAGGGGCGCGCGCGCCCGACAGCGCGGAGGGATGCTGGCTGCACCCCAGAGAACCTCGACGAAGGGAGACACCATGTCAGATTCCTCGAACACCCAGGACGCCGACGGCACGTCGGACGAGACGCCGATGATCCCGGACGAGCTCGTCGGACGTCAGACCTCGGACGACCCGGTCGCGAACGACGAGGACGCCACCGGACCCGCACAGGACAACCGCAGGGATGCCGACGACGAGGACGACGACAGGATCGACCTCAACGACCTGGCCTGACCCCAGACCGTCGACCGCAGTCGCGATCGGCCACGGCGCCCGCCGCACGGATTCCCTTTTTCACGTGCGGCGGGCGTCCGTCATCTCCGGGACGGATCGTATTCCGGTCGACACTCGACACGCGTTCATGACGCCCTTGTCGCTGGCCGATGGATCTCTACGATCGGGCCATGCGAATCGAAGCAGAGCGCGCTCGGGTACTCATCACGGTCAAGGCGACACCGCAGCCCTCCGAGAAGTACGGAGACACTGTCTGCGTGGCAGGGGTCCGGCTGGACGGCCCCACTCCGACATGGATCCGTCTCTATCCGATCGCGTTCCGCTACCTCGGCGACGACGCTCAATTCGCGAAGTACGACATCATCGAGCTCGATGTGCGTCGCCGCGACGGCGACTCCAGGCGGGAGAGTTTCACACCAGCGCTGGGCTCATGGCAGAAGGTGGGTCATCTACCGCCGTGGAGAGATCGCCACGAGGTGCTTCGCGACCTCGAGCCGACGACGACCTGCCGTCTGATGCGTGCGGCCGAACGCGACCACAGGGCCCCATCGCTGGGGCTCGTCTTCCCGAAGGAGTTCCGGGGGCTGGAGTTCTCGCCGCATCAGCCGTGGAGTGATGAACAGGTTCGAAAGATGGCTGCTCGGATCGAGAAGGAGTCCTCGGCGCTCATCCCAGCGGGTGCGGTTCCACCTGTCCTGGTCGCTCCTCGTCTCAAGGTCCGCTACCGCTACGTATGCGAGGAGCCGACATGCTCGTCGCATGTGGGGCGGATCCTCGATTGGGAACTCACCTCTCTGCAGAACCGATCGAGGAGAGAATCGGACACGCGCCTGAAGCAGATCATCACCGAGAAGTTCGTCGGCATGATGTGCGACTCGAGTCGACGAACCGGCCTGTTCCTCGGCAACTTCGAACTGGCGTCGCGACGATCGAAGTTCAGCGTGCTCGGTGTGTACTATCCGCGGCGAGCGGATGTCTTCCGAGCAGGACCGACCCTGTTCTAGACCTGCGCGCCGGCGAGTTCGGGGACCGCCGAATCCGTCGAGAGGAGTCGCACCGCGTCGAGCACCTGCTGGCGATGGCAGCAGGTCTCGTCTGCCTCGTAGCAGAACACAGCGACCGGCCCGGACTCGCTGGCAGCGCTGATGCGCCGCAGCGCATCTTGCGCTTCCGGAGTGGACAGAGTCGCTCGGAAAGCATCTCGAGAGCCATCGCCGGCGGCAGTGCCGGGCTCGCCGTAGCCGGCCCGGTTGTCCTTGGGATTGCCGAGTTGCGGCAGGTGCAGATACTCGATTCCTGCGTCGGCCAGCGCCGCAGCGAGTGCCCGCTTCGAGAAGCCCTGCTTACGCGAGATCGCGTTGAGGCGAACATCGGCCAACACCGTTGCGCCGTGGATCCGCAGGCGCGACACGAGTGCGTCGATGCTCAGGCCCTCGTAGCCGACGCTGAGGAGGTCCGATGCCATGATCACCCTTTTCGTGTCGTTCGCGAATGTCGCGGTCTCTCAACAATAGGCGCTCGGATCAGTCCCGGCCCGACCTGTCGGTCCCCTCGGGCAGGCGGTCGGTGGGGATGATGACGACCTCCTGCACCTTCCAGTCGAGGTCCGAGATCCGGGCCGCGAGATCGGTCGTCTCCTCGAGCGAGATGCGGTCGCGTCGCGGCACGACGAAGGCCTCGATGTGGAAGACCTGGCCCTGGTCGCGCATGCGTACGGAGGCCTCCTTCACCCAGGGTCGGGATCGCATGGTCGACAGGATGTCGCCGGCCAGCGGATGCGGGTGCTTGCTGTCGTACGTGCGCGCACGCTGGTCCATGAGGTCGATGATCGCGGTCTTCGTGTTGCGGGCGCCGTCCCAGATGATGCCCAGCGAGATGAAGAGCGCGGCAGCGCCGTCGAGCCACCACACGCCCGCGCCGACTCCGAGCACGCCGACGATCGAGGCGACGGTCGTCTGCCAGTCGGCCTTGGCCATGTCGGCATCCGCGTACAGCAGCTTGTTGTGCAGCACTGGCGCGAGCTTCGCCTTCGCCGGTCCGTAGAGGAACACCGGACCGACGATCACGACCGCCATGACGGCGACCATGAGCCAGCCGAGCCAGATCGTCTGGCCGAACAGCTGCACGGTGCCGATCGTCGGGTGCTCGCCCGAGACGAGCCCGACGACCGATTCGCGCGCGAGGTTGAGGCCGACGGCGAGCAGTGCGACGCCGGCGACCAGATGCCCGATCCCCATCGCGCGATGCAACCCGTACGGATGCGTGAGGGTGGGCCGCCGCCGGACGAACATCAGTGCGACGAGGAACGCGATCTGCGGGATCAGTGACAGCATGTCCTCGATCCACGCCGTGCGCATGGCCTGCGAGTTGCCCACGACGAGCGCGATCACGGCGATCGTCACCGAGGTGTAGGCGATCGTGAACCATTCCCAGCGCACGGCCTTGCGCAGCGCCCGCTGCTGTTCGTCAGGGAGCTCGGTGCGTCCGATCCGATCGACCGCGCTCACGAGCCGACCTCCTCGTCGAGGTAGCGCTCGAGCGCGCTGAGGAACGCGTTCTCCCCGAGCGGCACGAGCATCACGAGGGTCCTGTCGCCGGCTCCGTCGATGCCCGGATACCCGCGACTCACTCCCGCCTTGTCGAGCCATGGCGTCTGGTCGGTCATGCCGCCCGCGACGAGGTCGAGGTCGCCGCGCTCGAGCATCCCCACGAGGGTCTCCTCCGAGCCGATCGTCCAGTCGACCTCGGCGTCGAGGCTGTCGGCGAACCCCGTGACGAGGTCGGGGATGCTGCCGGTGGGCGGATCGTCGCGCGAGACCAGGCCGGGATCGGGCGAGACGCCGACCCGGAGCTCACCGCCCGTGACGCTCTGCAGGGTGCCTTCGGGATCGGCCGGGACGCTCAGGCCGCAGCCCGCGAGCGATGTGCTGAGCAGGAGCGCGACCGCGGCGCTGACGAGACGATGCCGCCCTCGGATTCTTGTTGCGTTCAC
>NZ_CDWI01000004.1 GCF_001049495.1 Microbacterium sp. 3J1 | reverse complement strand
GACGCCATGCTCTCGGCTTCGCGGACGACTCGCAACGCTGTTGACCGGCGCTGCCGAGGTGGCTACGGCGGCGGGAGAGCTCAGCAGGTTCCGGCGAGCTGGCAGTCCCCGTTCAGAACGGCGTCGTAAACGTAATTGAGATTCGGGAGTTCGAGAGTCACGCGAACGGCCTCAATCGCGAGTCCTCTTCCGGTTGTGCCGGCGACCTGCCCTGCCGTCTTCACATCCATCCAACCGATGCTCTGTACATGCACTGTGTAGCGAACCTTCACAGCGGTGCACGTCGACCACATCTTTATCGCCTCGAGCCGAAGACCTCTGCCCGTCGTCCCCGCGGAGCCCGACACTGCTTGCCAACCCACGTTCTGCACGTGCCCCTGGAGGTTGATACTGCAGTTCGCGTCGCCGATGACCTTGGGGATATCGCTTCGAATCTGGACGGAGGACGGATCGATGTACTCGAGCCGCAAGGACTGTCCCTCGGTTCCCACAGAGAAAGTGAGCTTGTTCGAACCGCTCACGAGATCCGTAGTCTGCGATGTCGACCGCCACCCGATGTTCTGAATATGGGTGCTCCAGCTTGAGGACACGGTGACTCGGGGCATGGTCTGCGCCGACGCCGCGGCCGCGGGCAGGGCGAGCGACATCGCAAGTGCCCCCGCAGTGAGAAGGGCAAGCAATGGCCCCGTCTTCTTGATCATGCATTCCTCCGCACCCAGTTGTTTGTGGGACAGTAGCACTTCGGCGACCACCCCTACGCGAGGATGTGGACAGACGGCGAGCGCTCCCGATCACCGGCACGTCTCGAACACGTGCCGGAAATCGCTCGGCGTGAGCAGTTCGCGGTCGCGCAGCACCATCGACGCCGGCGACTCCTCGTCGGCGCACATCTCGGCGAACGGGCGGGGCAGACCGTCGGTGTACTCGATGTCGATCACCGCGTCGCCGTAGACGGCGGCGTACGCCGCGCATTCCTCGTACGCCGCGCACTCCTCGACGACCGCGAAGTCGAATCCGGCGCGCTCGTGCAGCTCGGCGGCATCCTCCGCGGCGTTCTTCTGCCCGGCGGCGAGGCCTGCCGTGTGGGCGATGTCGACGAGTGCGGATGCGAGCGCGAGATTGTCGTCGAGCGTCAGTGCGCCGCTCGACCGCGTGTACGAGTCGAGGTTGTCGAACTCGACGCCGCTGTAACCGGCATCCCCGCAGGCCCGGATCCACGGACCCACCATCGCGGCGATGCGGTCTCGCCGATCCGAGGTCGAGGTGTCGAGCAGTGCCTCGTCGGGCCAGTCCGGGTCGAACACGGTCTCCCCGTCGGTCCGCAGCAGCAGGTCGTCGTCCCAGTCGTCGAGCTCGCCCGGCTGCGTCTGGAAGCCGTTGACATAGCAGATCGAGTAGACGCCGTCGGCCGGGGGATCCGACCGATCGCGGCCGACGACGCCCACGCCCTCGGCCGGCTCGTACGCGCCGCCGAGCTGATAGTCGGGCGTCGCGCCCGCGGGCGGCAGCACGACGATGGGGTCGGCCGCGCTCTCGACCGCGACGCAGCCCGAGAGCGCGGATGCCGCCAGCAGCAGCGCGGCGATGCCCGTGGCCGTGCGTCTCAGGAGCGGGCTCCGTACAGCTCGGCGATCTCTTTCGACCCCATGCCCTGAGAATACGTCGGATGCTGGGGCCAGCCCTCCGGCGACTCCTCCCACTCCTCCTGACGGCCGTAAGGGAGCAGGTCGACGAGCCCCTGCAGGTGACTCATCCGTTCGGTGCCCCGACCGTTCGTGTGCCAGGTGCGGTAGACGGTGTCGCCGTCGCGCAGGAAGACGTTGACTCCGAAGCCCTCGTTCGGTCCGGCGTCCATGTCGGCGCCGAACGAGCTGTCCGCGCTCGAGAACCAGGCCATGCGGTTGCCCACCCTGTCGCGATAGGTCAGTGCCTCATCGATGGGGCCGTTCGTCACGATCACGAACCGGGCGTCGTAGTAGCGCTCCAGCACGTCGAGTCGCGTGAACTGCGATGTGAAGCCCGTGCAGCCGGGGCACTGCCACTCGTTGCCGTCCGACCACATGTGGTTGTAGACGATCAGCTGCGGGTGTCCGTCGAAGACGTCGGCGAGGCGCACCGGTCCGTCGGCGCCGACGAGCGTGTACTCGGGCAGCTCGACCATCGGGAGCCGCCGTCGCTGCGCCGCGATCGCGTCGAGCTCCCGTGTCGCCGCCTTCTCGCGCACGCGGAGCGCGTCGAGCTCGCGCCGCCACGTGTCGGCGTCGACGACGGGGGGAAGGGGCGTCTGGGTCGTGCTCATGGAATGGACCTCCGGGTGGCTCGGACCGACAGTGCCCTCAGTCTGCGCCGGGTCGCCGACACCGTCAACGGTCGCCGCCGAGAGAGGTCGAGGGTACGCGCTCAGCGGGCCGCATCCGGCACGTCGACCACCGGCTCGCCCGCCTCCTCCTCGGCGGGGTTGCGTCGGATGCCGATCCACGACACGGCGCCGCCGAGCACGAGCAGGGCGGCGGTGACCCAGGCGGCGTTGTGGAAGCCGGCGAGGTTCAGCGTGCCGCCGATGATGGTCGACAGCATCGCCACCACGAGGAGTCCGGCGACGCGGGCGACGGCGTTGTTCACGGCCGAGGCGATGCCCGAGCGCGACTCGTCGATCGCCCCGAGGATCGCGGACGTGAGCGGGGCGACCGTGAGCGAGAGGCCGAGTCCCATGACGATCATCGCCGGGAGCACCTGCCACCAGTAGTCGAAGTCCTCGGCGACGAGCAGGAGCATGACCGCACCCGCCGCCATCACGAGCGGACCCACGGTCATGAAGATGCGCGGGCCGAAGCGGCCGGCCCAGGACCCGGCGCGCGAGCTCAGCAGGATCATGAGGATCGTCATCGGCAGACTGGCGAGGCCGGCGGCCGTGGCGCTCAGACCGGCGCCCTGCTGCAGGTAGACGCCGACGACGAAGCCGTTGAGCGACAGCGCGGCGTAGACGAACAGCGTGGCGAGGTTTCCCCACGCGAAATCGCGCACCCGGAAGAGCGAGAGCGGCATGAGCGGGGTGGCCGAGCGCTGCTGACGCACGAGGAACCAGGCGAACATGGCGGCGCCGAGCACGCCCGGCAGCCAGATCGCGGGGGAGGACCACCCGAGGTTCGGCTGCTCGATGAGCGCGAACACGACGGCCCCGAGACCGATCGCGCACAGGGCTCCGCTGAGCCAGTCGACGCGCACGCCGCTCGGGCGCTCGGTGAGCTTCATCCGGGAGAGGAGCACCAGCGTGATGGCGATCGGCACCACGTTGATCAGGAAGACGAAGCGCCACGAGAGGAAGTCGACGAACAGCCCGCCGAGCAGCGGACCGACCAGCTGCGCCGCGGTCGTGAAAGCCGTCCACACGCCGATCGCGCGGGACTGCAGGTCGCCGCGCATGGTCGCGGTGATGAGCGCGAGCGAGCTCGGCACCAACAGCGCGCCCGCCGCGCCCTGCGCGGCGCGGGAGATGATGAGGATCAGCGGATCGGGAGCCGCGGCGACGGCGACGGACGCCACACCGAAGGCGATCAGGCCGACGCGCATCACGAGCACCCGGCCGTACGCGTCGGAGAGAGAGCCGGCGAGCAGGATCAGAGCACTGAGGGTGATCAGGTACGCGTCGACCACCCACTGCTGGGTGGTGATGCCTCCGCCGAGCTCGTCGCTGATCGCGGGCAGCGCGACCGTCACGACGGTGCCGTCGAGGAAGGTCACGAACGATGCGAGGACGGCGACAGAGATGACGAGGCGCTGCAGCGGAGCGAAACGGGAGGAGGCCACACGCTGAGGCTACTGCCGTCAGACGACATCGCGGCCGCGCGAGGAGGAAAAGGCGCCGCCGCCCGGGTCACGACGGCCGGTCAGGACTGCGCGGTGCCCGTGCGGTACAGCTCGCGCAGTCCGTCGACACCGCCCCGCTCCCAGGCGCGCAGCTGCCGCTGTGCCCCCGTGCCGTCAGTGCGCAGGCGCCCCATCATCTCCGTGACGAACTCCTCGTCGCCGTGCGCCGCGAGCGTGGGGGCGATGCGACGCAGCATCCGATCGGCGATCTCCCGCACCGGGGCGACGTCGCCACTGGTGGGGTCGACGATACGGGCGTCCGCCCCGTGCCGCGCGGCGGTCCAGAGCGAGCCGTCGATCGCGTCGAGGGCCACGTCGGGAGCGTCGTCGAGCGCGTCGCTGAGTACCAGGGCGCGTGTCAGGGCGACCGCGAACAGGGTCTCGTCGACGGTCAGCTGAGCATCGAAGACCCTGACCTCGACCGTCGGGTAGCGCTCCGCGAGGCGCACGGTCCAGCCCAGCGAACTCGCCTCGGCGATCAGGCCGACGTCGATCAGCTGATCGACGCGGGCGCGGTAGTCGGCGACGTCGTGGAACCTCGGCGGGGTCCAGCACGTCGGCAGACGACGGATGAGGATGCTCCGCCAGCTCGCGAAACCCGAGTCCCGGCCGTGCGCGAACGGCGCGTTGCCGGTGAGCGCGAGGAGCGTCGGCATCCACGCTCGCACGCGGTTCAGCGCCCGGATCCGCTCCTCGTCGTCCGGCACCTCGACATGGACGTGCAGGCCGTTGGCCAGGTGCTCCCGCGTGATCTCGCCGAGGAGATCGGCGACGACCAGGTAGTGCTCCGACGGTGAGAGCTCCATGCGCAGCGGGGCGATGAAAGGGGTGCCGGTCGCCACCGCGATGCCGCCCTCGACAGCTGCGTTCTCACCGATCAGCGCGCGCATCCCGCGCAGCTGCGCCGCAGCATCCGCGCTCGTGCCGAGCGGCGACGTGGCTGCCTCGAGCTGACAGGTCAGGTACTCGGGGGAGATCGTGCCGCCCGCACGCTCGCCCACGATCCGCGCCCGGGCGTCCTGGCTCATGGCCAAGGGGACAAGAGTCTCCTCATCGAGGAGGATGAACTCCTCCTCGATGCCGAATCGCGCCAACGGCGGCGGCCCTAGTGATCGCGGAGGGCGGAGATGAGCTCTGCCTTCCGCTTGCCGCTGTAGCCGGTCAGTCCGATCTCCTTGGCGCGCGTGCGGAGCTCGGCGACGGTCCAGTCCTCGTAGTCGCCGTGTGAGCCGCCGCGCTTGCCGACGGCGCTGCGTCCGTCGCGCGCGGCCGCGTTCGAGATGCGCGCAGCCTTCTCCTTCGAGGCCCCGTCGTCGCGGAGTTCTTCATACAGCTCCGGATCCTTCAGGGAGTTGTTCCGGCGTCCTGGCATGTCTCCTGCTCCTTTCACACGGCGGGAAGGCTCGCGTCAAGCCCCTCCGGGGCGCGGGCGTCCGGGTCTAGGTTGACCATAGATGGGCGCGCCGCGCCCCGAAGAAGGGAAAGACCGATGAACATCCTTCTGATCATCGTCATCGTGATCGCTATCATCCTTGCGATCACCGGCGGACTCGTGCAGTCCCTGCAGTTCCTGCTGTGGGTCGGCCTGGTGCTGCTGGCTATCGCTGTGATCGCCTGGTTGATCCGCTCCATCTCCGGAAACCGCACCCGCTGATCCGGGGAGTGAGGCCCGCCTAGGCGGGCCTCACTCCTTGAAACCGTCCCGAAGGCTCTCGCCGGCGTTCTTCGCCGCGTCCTTGACGTTCTCTCCGGCCTGCTTGGTCGACGCCTTGGTCTGGTCAGCGTGTCCCTCTGCTTCGAGGTTCTCGTTGTCCGTGGCCTTTCCGACGCCTTCCTTGATCTTGCCGCCCAGCTTCTCGGCGTTGTTCTTGATGTCGTCTCCTGCACTCATGTGCTTTGTCCTTTCATCAGTCGATCAATGGGAGTTTCACTCTCGCACGGGCCTCGGATACCGGCCACGGGATTGACAACGGACAGGACTCGTGACAGGTCTGATCGATCGTCGACGTGGCGATGTTCGCGGGCTACCCTGGCCTCAGGCGGGTGGTCCTGCCCGCTCCTCCTCGGCGGAATCCTCTCTCAGGATCCGATGACGAAAGCGGTGTGCGATGGACTCGATGATGATGGGCGCCATGTCGAAGAACATGGAGTCGATGCCCGACATGGCGACGATGGACATGGCCGTCCTGCAGGCATGTATGGATGCGTGCTCGGCGTGCGAGCAGGCATGCACGGTGTGCTCGACGCAGCTCATGGACTGCGCGCCCGCCTGCATGAACTGCGCCGACATGTGCAACACGATGATGCGGTCGATGATGCGGATGCAGGGCATGACCCCGGCGACGATGATGGCGATGCTCGACGCCTGCATCGCGATGTGCCAGATGTGCATGGACGAGTGCATGGATCACGCCGACCACAGCGAGGTCTGCCGGATGTGCGCTCAGACCTGCAAGGACTGCATGGACGCGTGCATGGCCGTCAAGGACATGATGATGGCGACCGCCTGACGGCGGCACCCTGCGTCGACAGACGCGCTCAGGCCAGCGCGACGTTGAACTGCGTGCGGCCGACGGCCAGCACGCCGTAGCGCACGTGCAGCGCCACCGGGGTGCCCTCGGCGGCCTCGAGCGCCGCGCCTCCGCCGTTCCAGAGCTCGTGGGCGACACCGTCGAGCGTGCGCACGATCAGGTCGCCTCCCTCAGCATCCGCGTGCTCCACGATCGCATCGACCCATTCGGCGCGAGTCGCCGACGCGATGCGCGCCTGGATCAGATGAAGGGCGTGACCGGCCGCGAACGACGAGCATGCGAAGCCGTGCCGGCACATGCACGCCGCACGCTCACGCACCGAGAGGGGCGAAAGGCGGTTCAGCGGCGTGGACACGGGGTCTCCTTCATGGTCGATGCGAGTGGGCGTTCCGGCCAGAGTAGGTCGGTCGCCGAGCGCACGGAACCCGAAGCGACACGCGGTGAAACAAACGGGCGTAGACTCGCCGGGTGCTGTTGTCGATGAGCGCTCTCCGGATGCCGGAGCGAGCGCGGAACGGAGCCGCAGGCGCCTTCAGCGCCGCGGACAGAGGCTGACGATCGGCCGGAGGCGGAACATCCCGTCGCCGGGGCCTCGTCGTATCCCGCATCCGCTCGGATGCCCCTCTCCTCTCCCTCGGTCGCCGTCGCCGGCGACTCACACGAAAGCACCTCTTCTCATGCGTCCCATCGACGAGCGCGCGCTGCGCGCCTCCTTCATCAACGCCTCCCGCAAGGAGGTCTCCGACATCACCCTGCCCCCGGGCTTCGACGACATCGACTTCGACTCGCTCGACTACCTCGGCTGGACCGACCCGAAGATGCCGCGCCGCGCGTACGTCGTGGTGTGGATCGACGACGTCGCGACCGGTGTCTTCCTCCAGCGCGCCGAGCAGCGCGTGATCGCCCGCGCGCAGTGCTCGTGGTGCGAGGACGTGACGCTCCGCAACGACGTGCAGCTGTACGTCGCCCGCAAGGCGGGACCCGCCGGACGCAAGGGCGACAGCGTCGGCATCCTCACCTGCGCGGAGTTCGGATGCTCGAAGAACGTGCGCATCCTCCCTCCGCTCGCCTACGAGGGGTACGACCGGGAGCTGGCGAGGGAGCTGCGCGTCGTGAAGCTCCAGGAGCACGTCACAGCGTTCATCGGCGCCGTCAGGCCATAGCGCGGCGTCACACGACGTCGAACGTCGCGACCGTCTCCTCGTCGTCGCACGCGCCGCCCACCCACAGCCGGATGCGTCCTGGTTCGACCCGCTTCACGCCGTCGACTCCGGTGAATGCGAGGCGGTCGACCGGGATGTCGAAGTCGACCGTGGCCCGCGCCCCCGCGGCGAGCGTGACCCGCCGGAAGCCGATCAGCTGGGCGACCGGACGGGTCACGCTCGCGACCTCGTCGTGCGCGTAGAGCTGCACGACGTCGGTCGCCTCGCGCTCGCCGGTGTTGTGCACGACCACCGACGCGCGGATGCGCCCGTCGGTGCGAACCTCGGGCGCGACATGCAGACCCGAGTGCGTGAAGGTCGTGTAGGTCAGCCCGAATCCGAACGGTCGCGCCGGCGTCGGGTCGGCGCTGGTCACGTCGGTGCGCCCGCCCAGCGCCGCGTGGAGGTACGAGTACGGCTGCGAGCCGGCCGAGCGCGGCATCGACACGGGCAGCCGGCCGGACGGCGCGACCCTGCCGCTGAGCACGGATGCGACCGCCGGCCCTCCCTCCTCACCGGGGAAGAACGCCTGCAGCACCGCGGCGGGTCGGGGGGCATGCGCGTCGCCGATCGTCGCATGCGGAGACTCCGGCAGATCCTCCGCGTTCACGGCGCCGAGTCCGACGATCACGCCCTCGGCGCTCCGCCGCGGCGGGAGCGCCCAGTCGATCGCGTAGGGACGCCCGGTCATGAGCACGACCACGACCGGTGTGCCCGTGGCGACGGTCGCCTCGACGAGCCGCCGCTGCACTCCGGGGAGCTCGAGGGTGTCGACGTCGTTGCCCTCGCCGACCGTGCCTCGTCCGAAGAGCCCTGCGCGGTCGCCGACGACGACGATCGCCACGTCGGCTGCCTCCGCGGCCTCGACCGCGGCGGAGATGCCGGAGTCGTCATCGCCCTCGACGGCGCAGCCGACCGTGCGGGTGATCTCGGCGGACGGCAGCTCGGCGCGCAGGGCATCGAGCACGGTGGGCAGCTCGATTCCCGAGGGCACACCCGGATGGTGGGCCAGCACGTGGTTGACGAACGAGTAGCAGCCCATGAGCGCCTCGGGGCTGTCGGCGTTGGGTCCGATCACCGCGATCCGCGTCGTGCGCTGCGGGTCGAGGGGGAGCACGCCGTCGTTGCTGAGCAGCACCAGTGACTCATCGGCGAGTCGCCGGGCGATCTCTCGGTGCTGCCGGGGGTCGAGGTCGATCGCCGAGGGCGGGGCGCTGAAGTCGGCATCCAGGAGCCCGAGCTCCTCCTTCTGCGTCAGGACGCGGCGTACCGCCCGGTCGAGGATCTCCGGAGCGAGCCGTCCGTCGCGCACCTGGTCGGCCAGCGTCAGGTAGGCGTCGGGGGAGGGGAGCTCGACGTCGATGCCGGCGGTGATCGCGAGTCGTGCGGCCTCGGCCTGATCCGCCGCCGCTCGGTGCATGCTCCGCAGGAAGTCGACCGAGAAGTAGTCGGACACCACGACGCCGTCGAAGCCCCACCGGTCCCGCAGCACGCCGGTGAGGTAGGTCGGGTCCGCCGCGAACGGGACGCCGTCGATGTCGGAGTACGAGTTCATGACGCTGCGGGCGCCGCCGTCGCGCACGGCCTGCTCGAACGGCGGCAGCAGGACGTCCTCGACCTCTCGTCGCCCCGCGCTCACGGGCGCGTGGTTGCGCCCGGCGCGCGACGCGGAGTAGCCGACGAAGTGCTTGAGCGTCGCATGCACACCCTCGCTCTGGAGGCCCCGCACGTAGGCCGTGCCGATGGCGCCGACGACGAGCGGGTCTTCGGCGATGCACTCGTCGACGCGTCCCCACCGCGCGTCCCGGATCACGTCGAGCACGGGCGCGAGGCCCTGGTGGATGCCGAGCTGCCGCATCGAGGAGCCGACCGCCGCGCCCACCTCCTCGACGAGCTCGGGGTCGAAGGCGGCGCCCCAGGCGAGCGGCGTCGGGAAGGTCGCGGCCTTCCACGCGGCGAGGCCCGTCAGGCACTCCTCGTGGACGATGGCCGGAATGCCGAGTCGGGTCTCGCGCTGCAGTCGGGTCTGCTCAGCCCACAGCCACGCGGCCCTCTCGACGGGGTCGACCGGACGGGTGCCGTAGACCCGCGTGAGGTGCCCGATCCCGTGGGCCGACGCCTCGTCGTATCGCGTCGAGCTCTTCTTCTCGTCGGACATGGGGGCGACGACCTCGTCGCCCTGGTCGACCCAGAATCCGACCAGCTGCGCCTGCTTCTCCTCGAGCGTCATCTGCGCGAGGAGCCGCTCGACGCGCGCGGAGGCGCCGGGCTCGGAGGGGGATGCGGTCACGATCTCTGCTTTCGTGGGAGGGGTCATGGTGCGGGCGGTCGGAGTCGTCATCCCTTGACCGCCCCGGTGAGGCCGCCGACGATGCGTCGCTCGAACAGGCTGAAGAAGATCAGTGCCGGGATCATCGACAGCGAGGTGAACGCGAGCACCTTCGCCGTGTCGACGGAGTACTGCGAGGCGAACGACTGCACGCCGAGCGGCAGGGTGAACGCCGAGGCGTCGTTGAGGATGAACAGCGGCAGCAGATAGCCGTTCCAGCTGCCGATGAACGCGAGGATGCCGGTCGTGATGACGCCGGGGAGCGAGAGCGGCAGCACCATCCTCCAGAAGAAGCCCAGGCGACTGCATCCGTCGATGAAGGCCGCCTCCTGGATCTCGTCGGGGATGGCGCGAAGGAACGGGACGAGGATGATGATCGTCGTCGGCAGCGCGAAGGCGATCTGCGGGAGGATCACCCCGCCGAGCGAGTTCATGAGCCCGAGACTGCGGACCACGATGTACAGCGGCGTGATCGCGACGGTCAACGGGAACATCAGGCCGGCGGCGAAGAACGCATAGAGCACGCCGCGGCCCGCGAACCGGTAGCGCGCCAGCACGTACGCGGCCATGAGGCCGAGGACCACGACCCCCACGGTCGTCGCGAGCGCCACGATCGTCGAGTTGCCGACCAGGCGCCAGAACACGTCGCCGGTGAGGACGTCGAGGTAGTTCGACACCACCCACGGCTGCGGGAGCCCGGCCGGGTCGGTCGTGATCTGGGCGTTCGTGCGAAAGCCGCCGAAGATGATGTACGCGATGGGCGCGAGCATGAGTCCGACCGCGATCAGCGCGACGAAGTACACGGCGGGATTCGCCCACGGCAGCGGGGCCCGCGCGGTGCGCCGCCGCACGCGGCCGGGGCGCTGCGTGACGAGCAGCGAGGTGGCGGTCATCGGACGGACTCCTTCTCGGGTACGGAGGCGACGGTCGCCGGCTCGGCCTCGCGCGGGGCGCGTGCAGCCTTCGTTCCGCGCGTGCGGCCCGAGGCGCCGGTCAGAGCGCCCTCGGTGTCCTTGCGCAGCACGGCCCGCTGGTAGATCAGAGCGACCACGAGCGAGATGATGAAGAGGACCACGGCGACGGCGTTGCCGTATCCGTAGTTGCCGGCGTTGCGTCCCTCGGAGACCATGTACGTCGCCATGGTCGAGGTGCCGGCGGTCGAGGCGATGTACTGCCCCCAGATGATGTAGACCAGGTCGAACAGCTGCAGCGAGCCGATGATCGACAGGAACGCCCAGATCCGCAGGGTCGGCGCGAGCAGCGGCAGCGTGATGCGCCACTGCGTCTGCCAGTAGGAGGCGCCGTCGATGGCCGCGGCCTCGTGGAGCTCCTCCGGGATGCCCTGGAGTCCGGCGAGGAAGAGGATGACGGCGAACCCGACGTACTTCCACGTGATGATCGCCATGAGCGTCCAGATCGCGATGTCGGGGTTCGACAGCCAGTCCGTGGCGAGGAACCCCAGCCCCATGTTCTCGAGCATCGCGTTGAGTGCGCCGTTGGTCTGGAGCATCAGACTCCATCCGGTGCCGACGACGACCTCCGAGATCACGTACGGCACGAAGATGAGCACGCGGATCAGAGACTGCCCGCGCATCCTCCGGTTCAGCAGGAGGGCGAGGAGGATCGCGACCGGGCCCTGCAGCACGAGCGAGAGCACGAGGATGATGCCGTTGTGCGTGAGCGCGTCGTGGAACAGCGGGTCCTGGAGGATCGTGAGGTAGTTCTTCAGCCCCACGAACTCGGTCGGCGGCCCGTACCCCTGCCAGCTGAAGAAGCCGTAGTACGCGGCCATCAGCACCGGGAAGATCACGAAGGCCAGGAAGACGACCAGGGCGGGCCCGGCCAGAAGGATCACTTCCAGCCGGGCCGCCGTGTCACGCTTTCGCTGCGGCATCCTGGACAGCCTTGACGAGGTCCTCGGCGTCGCTGTTGCCCGCGAGCAGGTCGACCACGGCGACGTTCAGCGCGTTGCCGACGTTCTGTCCGTAGACGGTGTCGAGCCACTGCGTCGCATACGGGGCGGCGTTGTAGGCCTCGAGGATCGCCTGCAGGTAGGGCTCCGTCACGGCCTCCTGCGCGACCGTGTTCACGGGCGGTGCGTTGAACGCCTTGTAGTACGCGGTCTGCACGTCGGAGGTGCCGAGGTAGTTCAGGAAGTCGACGCATGCGTCGGGTGCATCGACCGAGCACGAGTAGCCGTCGACGCCACCCATCATCGAGCCCGGTTCTCCGTCGCCGCCCTCGATCTCGGGGAACGGGAACCAGCTGAGGTCGGCCAGCGGCTGCTGGTCGGGGGTGAGCGAGCCGATCACGCCGGGGTTCCACGCGCCCATGAGTTCCATGGCGGCCTGGTGGTTGGCGATGAGGCCCGCCGAGCTGCCGGCTCCCTGCTGGGCGGGCGTGGTCAGGAACCCGGAGTTGAACGGCTCGGTCTGGGCGAACGCCTGCAGGTCCTCGCCCGCGCGGACCCAGCACTCGTCGCTGAAGTCCATCTCGTCCGCGGCTGCGGCAAGGGTGTCGGCGCTGCACTCGCGCAGCGCCAGCCAGTAGTACCAGTGCGCGGCGGGCCAGGCGTCCTTGGCTCCGAGTGCGATCGGGTCGATCCCCGCGGCCTTCAGGGCCTCGGTGGCGGTCTCGAGCTCGTCGAGCGTCGTGGGGTTCTCGGTGATGCCTGCCTGGTCGAAGAGGTCCTGGCTGTAGAACAGGCCGCCCGGGAGCACGGCGACGGGCATGGCGTAGATCTTGTCGTCGAGGCTGTTGGCCGAGTACGCGGCATCCGGGATCTCATCCGCCGCCGGACCGGTGATCGCGTCGGTGAGGTCCTTGAGCTGTCCGGCCTTCACCATCGCCGCCATCTTGCCGCCGCCGCGCTGGAGGAAGATGTCGGGGGCATCGCCCGAGTTGAGGGCCGTCTGCAGCTTGCCGTCGAGGTCCTCGTTCTGGATCGACTGGATCTCGATCGTGACCCCGGGATTCTCCTCCTCGAAGTCGGCGACCGTCTGCTCCCAGAACTCGACGCCGGGGCCGGTGGTGGAGTTGTGCCAGAGGGTCATGCTGTCGGATCCGTCGCCGGATCCGGAGTCCCCGGCCGTGCAGCCCGAGAGGGCGAGAGCCCCGACGGCGACGACGGCCGCGGAGGCGAGCGAGAGCCTTCTGCTGTTCATGTGATTGTTCTCCTCATCGAGTCGCGCGCCGCGACGATGCGGGCGCCCGCGGCAGCTCGGGTGAGGCCGCGATGGGATGCAGTCTCTCCGCGCCCTGACGCGTCGTCAAACGTTTTCGAAAACAGTTTCCGTCCGTGTGGTCGCGCCGATACGCTGGCGTCCTATGGGGGCACGCACCACGATCCACGACGTCGCGAAGGCGGCGGGGGTCTCGGTGTCGACCGTCTCGAAGGCGGTCAACGGCCGCTACGGGATCGCGGATGCCACGATGCAGCGCGTGCTCGACACGGTGCGCGACCTCGGCTACGAGTCGAGCCTCGTCGCCAGCAGTATGCGCGCACGTCGGACCGGGGTCATCGGGGTGCTCCTGGCCGACTTCGAGCCGTTCAGCGCCGAGATCCTCAAGGGGGTGGGGGCCGCGATGCACGACTCGGCCTTCGATCTCCTGGCCTATGCGGGGTCGCATCAGGGCGCGGGGGACGGCTGGGAGCGGCGGTCGTTGAGCCGGCTCTCGGGCACACTGATCGACGCCGCGATCATGGTCACCCCCACCGTCGTCGGCGCAGCCACCGAGATCCCCGTCGTCGCGGTCGACCCGCACACCGGGCGTGCCGACCTGCCGACGGTCGAGTCGGACAGCTTCGGAGGAGCGCTCGCCGCGACCCGTCACCTCATCGAGCTCGGGCACCGACGCATCGGCTTCCTCGCCGGGCGCCCGGACCTGCGCTCGGCCGGCCTCCGCGACGCCGGCTATCGTCGAGCGCTCGCGGATGCCGGCATCCCGCTCGACCCGTCGCTCATCGGGATCGGTCGGTACGAGCTCGAGACCACGCGCGAGTCGGCCCGGGTCATGCTCGCCTCCCCGTCGCGACCGACCGCCGTGTTCGCGGCCAACGACCTGTCGGCGATCGCCGTGATCGACGTCGCACAGGGACTCGGGCTGCGTGTGCCGGACGACCTGTCGGTGATCGGCTTCGACGACGTCCCCGAGGCGACGCGGCGTCCGCTTCCCCTGACGACCATCCAGCAGCCGATGCGTCGGCTCGGCGCCGTGGCGGCCGAGATGGTGTTCACGCTGCTCACCGGTCGCGAGCTCGAGGAGATGCACGTGATCCTGCCGACGCGGCTGGTCGCGCGCGCGACGACGGCGCCCGTGCGGGAACGATGAGCGCGCTCCCTCGCGAGGAGCGAGTCGACTAGAGGGTGGCTGAGGTCTCGCGGGAGGCGAGGCCGCGGACGTGCTGCCATGCGGCATCCCGCAGCGTGCCCGAGAGCCGCTCGAACTCCGCGATGCTGCGTCGACCCGGCCAGACGGCGGGGAGCATCGACGGCGGCAGCCCGGGGTCGACGTAGGGGAGCACGCGCCAACGGTCCATGAGGTGGACGTACGCGGCGAACGGTTCTGGAGGAAGCGCCGCGAGCGAGCGCTGGAAGGCCAGATGCTCGGTGCGCAGCGTCTCGAGGTCCCACCACAGCGCGGCGGTCTCGGGCAGCGTCGCGGCGGTGACGGGCGTCGAGGCCTGGAAGAGGGTCGCCCCGGCGCGGATGCCGAGCTCGTCGAGGATGCCCTCGACCTCGCCCTGCAGGTGGCCGGGGCAGATCCACAGGGCGGGGGAGACCACGCCCGCGCCGATCCACTGCAGGCGACGGCGGAGCTGGTGGCGCACGCTGCGGGCGCTCTCCGGTATCGAGAACGAGATCAGGCACCAGGTGTCGGCATCCGTCATCTGCCTCATCGCGAAGATCCGCCGATCCCCCCGCTCGAGCATGGGGAGCGCGTCGGGGTTCAAGCGGTAGCCGATCGCCTGCCCGCGTGCGGCGATCAGCAGCCCCTTCTGCTTGAGCCGCGTGATCCCCGTGCGCGCCTGCGCTGCGGGAATGCCGAGGTCACCGGCGAGGGCGACCAGGTCGGCGGCCGAGATCCAGCCGCCGAGCGGGCGCAGGTAGACGCCCACGAGAGTGCGGAGGAGGGACGCCGTGCTTCCGGGGCGGGCGTCGATGTCATCGAGAACCGGGCGTGCGGTGGGGCCGGCCGTCTCAGCCCGCACGGGACTCCAGCGCGTCGCGCACCGCGAGCACACCCGTGATCGTCTCGACGTGCGAGGTGCTCAACGGCGAGAGCCCGAGGCGGATGCCGTCGGGGAACCGGAAGTCGGGGATGATCCCGCCGGCCCACAGCGCCTTCGTCACCTCGCGGAACTCCGGATGCCCGATCGTGACGTGCCCGCCGCGGATCGACGCGTCGCGCGGGCTGAGCAGGCGCACTCCGAGCGGCGCGAGCACCTCGTCGACGGCGCGCACCGCGAGGTCGGTGAGGCTCAGGGACTTCTCGCGGACGCCGTCGATCGTCGCCTGCTCGATGAGATCGAGCATCCCCTGCATGGCGAGCATCGACGTGATGGGCGGGGTGCCGCTGAGCAGCTGGCGGATGTCGCCGGCGGGCTCGTACGCAGGGCCCATCGCGAAGATGTCGGCGGCGCTCCACCACCCCTGGATCGGCTGCCGCAGCACGCCCTGGTGCTCGCGGCGCAGGTAGGCGAAGGCGGGGGAGCCCGGGCCGCCGTTGAGGTACTTGTAGGTGCAGCCGACCGCCAGGTCGACACCCCAGTCGTCGAGCTGCATCGGCACGACGCCCGCCGAGTGGCAGAGGTCCCACATCATGAGGGCGCCCGCGTCGTGCACCGCCGCGGTGATCGCCGGCATGTCCGCCAGCGCGCCGGAGCGGTAGTCGACGTGGCTGAGCGACACGAGAGCCGTGCGGTCGGACACGACGGCGGCGACGTCGGCGACCTGGACGCCGAGCACGGGGTCGGGCTCGAGCCAGCGGATCGTCGCGCCGGTCTCGGCGGCGACTCCCTCGGCGAGGAACCTGTCGGTCGGGAAGTTCCTCGTCTCGATCACGAGCTCGGTGCGGCCCTCGGTGCGCCCGCTCCCCGGCCGGTCGAGAGCGGCGCGCATCAGCTTGTAGATCAGCACGCTCGTCGAGTCCGCGACGACCGTCTGACCCGGCGCCGCGCCCAAGGCGATGCGGCCGATGCGGTCGCCGAGTTCCATGGGCAACGCCATCCACTGCTCGTCCCAGGAGCGGATGAGGCGCGTTCCCCAGTCCTCGCGGGCGAATGCGGCCAGACGCTCGGGGATGTCGCGCAGCGGGCGTCCGAGCGAGTTGCCGTCGAGGTAGGCGGCGACGCCGGGCGCCTCCGAGAACGCGTCGAGGTGTGCGCGCAGCGGGTCGGCGGCGTCGAGGGTGCGGGCGAGGTCGAGCAGCGCGGCGTCGGCGATGCGGGAGGCGGCGGATGTCGTCATGTCAGGCCTTCAGGTCGGCGCCGGTCAGTGCACGGGCGAGGGTGGGGTCGGCGTCGGTGCCGGGGAGTCGGAGCAGTACGGATGCCGGGTCGAGGGGCTTCTGCGGGGCGAGTGCGCGCAGCAGCGCGGCGCCGGTGATCCCGGCATCCCGCAGCGCGGCGATCTCCTGTCCGTTCACGCCGACCGGTGTGGGGCCGTTGCCCATGTCGGTGCCGTAGAGCACGGTTCCGCCGGCGGCATGGAAGCGGCGGACGTTGTCGAGCGCGATGCGCAGGTCGGCGCCGCCGTGGATCGCGAGCGTCGAGATCCACGAGACGGATGCCGCCTGCGCGGCGATCTCGTCATCGGTGAGCCGCTCGGTGAACGGCGCGTGGGCGAGCCGGTCGGCCCCGAGCCGGGCGACGCGCTGCGCCTCGCCGCGGCCCTCGGCGTGGGCGACGACCGGGAGTCCGCGCGCGTGGGCGTTCTCGACGATCACACCGAAGAGGGCGTCGTCGAAGACGGGGCCGGCGGTGCGGTTGCTCGCGACCTTGATGCAGGATGCTCCGGCATCGGCCATCTCGCCCACGGCCGCCTCTGCCGCGGTGGCGTCCGCGACCTCACGGAACGAGTCGACCGGCGCCCAGTCGCGGTCAGTGGGGTAGCCGCCGACGGACGTGAGGAATGCCCCGGCGAACTCGATGGCCACGCCCTGATCGTCGAGCGAGGAGCGGAGCTCTGAGAGGACACGCGGATCCGCGCCCAGATCGACCACGCGACCGAGCGACGACGCGGCGAGCAGCGTGTGGTCCACGAGCTGAAGATGCACGTGGTGGTCGGTGAATCCGCCGACGAGCACGCCGTCGAGGCGCCGCATCCCCGGTGTCGCCCAGGCGTCGCGCAGCACCGGGCGGCCGTCCTCGATGCCGAGCACGCCGTCGCGCCATCCCTCACCGTCGAAGAACGTGGCGGCGAACATCAGCTGCCGATCTCGGTGCGCACGGTGTACAGCTCGGGGAAGAACGTGAGGTCGAGTGCGCGCTGGAGGAAGCCGACGCCGCTCGAGCCGCCGGTCCCGACCTTCATGCCGATCGTGCGGGCGACGGTCTTGAGGTGGCGGAAGCGCCAGAACTGGAAGTTGTCCTCGAGGTCTACGAGGTCTTCGCAGGCCTCGTAGAGGTCCCAGTGCTCCTGGTGGTTCTGGTAGATCTCGCGGATCGCGGGCACCAGCTCGGGCGTCTCGCGGTAGGGGAGGCGCACGTCCCGGTCGAGGATCTCGGCGGGGATCGGCAGCCCGCGGCGCGACGCGTAGCGCAGGAACTCGTCGTACAGCGTCGGCTTCTCCCACTCGGCGGTCAGCAGAGCGAGGTTCGCGGGATGGTCGCCGAAGACGCCGAGCATCTTCTCGTTCTTGTTGCCGAGGGCGAACTCGACCGCCCGGTACTGCACCGACTGGAAGCCCGAGGAGTTGCCGAGCGCTCCACGGAACTGCGCGTACTCCGTGGGGGTGAGGGTCGCGAGGATCGACCACTGCTGCGTGATGACGTCCTGGATGCGCTTGATGCGGGCGACACGCTTCAGGGCTTCACGCAGATCGTCGCTCGCGAGCAGCTCGCGAGCCGAGGACAGCTCGTGCAGGAGCTGCTTGAGCCAGAGCTCGGTGGTCTGGTGCTGGATGATGAACAGCAGTTCGTCGTGGTGCTCGGGAACGCTGACCGGATGCTGCGACGTGAGCAGCTGATCGAGAGAGAGGTACGACCCGTAGGTCATGCGACCGGACAGATCGGTGACGATGCCGGCCTCGAGCTCGCGCTCGTTGTTCTCGGTGCTCATGGGTCGCTTCCTGTCGTGACGGACAGGAAAAACATATAACGATCGTGGCGAGCGTCACAATAGTGAAATGTCGAGGGGGAGTGGTCCTAGAGCCTCGGGGTGCGCGGGGGAGACGTGCGGCGCGCTCCCGGCTCTCCGACCGCCTCGAACGCTGCGGCCAGGCGCAGCAGAGCCGAATCGTCGTAGGCGCGGCCGGCGAACGTCAGGCCGATCGGCATGCCGATGTCAGCCATGAGCCCCATGGGCACGGTCACGGTGGGGATGCCGAGGTGACGCACGGCGAGGTTGCCGTTCGCGATCCACGTGCCGTTGCGCCATCCGAGGTCGGCGGACGCCTCGTTCACGTCCATGTCGGCCGGGCCCACATCGGCGACCGCGGGGAACACCACCGCGTCGAGTTCGAGCTCGTCCATCCACTCCTCGAGGTCGACGCGTCGCGTCTCCTCGAGTCCGCGCAGGCCGTCGGGGAGCTCCGGCATGTCCTCGAAGCGAGCGCCCGGATTCTCGCGCACCCAGTCGGGGTACTCGGCGATGTCATCGTCGAATCCCGTGTAGCGATCGGGGAGCGCGCCCTCGGGGTGCGGGAAGATCGAGGACCCGTCGACGGCCGCGAGTGTGTCGAGCGCCGGGTCGCCGTTCGCCTGCAGGAAGTCCTCCCACGCCCACGCCGACAGGTCGACGATCTCGCGCCGCAGGTACTCCGGCGACACGAGCCCACGGGTCGCGATCGTAGGCGCCCCCGGGCGGTCGCCCTCGTAGTTCGACACCACGGGGAAGTCGACCTCGACCACGGTCGCGCCCGCTGACTCGAGGTCACCACGAGCCGCTTCCCACTGCGCGATCACGGAGGCGCGGGTCTCGATGCGCTGCCCGGTGGGGCCGCCGATGCCGGGGTTCTCCGCCATGCCGGCATCCGGATCCGCGTTGATGTACATGCGGGGGATGCCGATACGGACGCCGGCGAGCGGGGCGCCGCCCTCGGCCGCGAGCGCCGGGTACGACTCGGGGCGGACGGCGGATGCCGACGGCACCGGCACCCAGGGCTGCGCCCGCCAGAAGTCGCCGCGGGTGTCGGCGTCGTCGGCGACGATCACGTCGAGCACCTCGAGCAGGTCGGCCATGGTGCGGGCGTGCGGCACGACGACGTCCATGGTCGGAACCAGCGGCCAGTTGCCGCGGGTCGAGATCACGCCACGCGAGGGCGTGTAGGCGCAGAGCGCGTTGTTCGTCGCGGGGCCGCGGCCGCTCGACCACGTCTCCTCGCCGAGCCCGAACGCGCCGAAGCTCGCGGCCGTCGCCGTACCTGAGCCGTTGGACGACCCCGAGGCGAACGGAGCGGTGAGGAAGTCGGCGTTGTACGGGCTCTCCGCTCGTCCATAGACACCGCGCTGCATGCCGCCGTTGGCCATCGGGGGCATGTTCGTCAGCCCCAGGCAGATCGCTCCGCCCGCTCGCAGGCGCTCGACCGTGAACGCATCGCGCTGCGCGACGAGGTCCGCGAACGCCGGGCTGCCAGATGCGGCGGTCAGGCCGCGGACCAGGTAGCTGTCCTTCGCGGTGTACGGGATGCCGTCGAGCGGCCCGAGGGTCGCACCGCTCGCCCGGCGGGCATCGGAGGCCGCGGCCTCGGCGCGCGCCTCGGGGTTGCGCACGACCACTGCGTTGAGCGCCGTGTCCGTCTCGGGACCGTCATAGGCGTCGATGCGCGCGAGGTACGCGTCGACCAGTTCGACCGCCGTCGTCGTCCCGTTCTCGAGCGCTCGCCGCAGCTCGGCGATGGACGCCTCCACCACGTCGATCATCCGCGCACCCCCACGCTGGGCTGCTGCTGGGTGATGCAGTGGATCCCGCCGCCGCGGTCGAACAGCGGGCGCGCGTCGACCGTGACGACGCGGCGGCCGGGGTACGCGTCGGAGAGGACCTCCCGCGCCGCGGCATCGGCCTTCTCGTCGCCGAAGCCGCACGCGACCACGCCGTCGTTCGTCACGAGGTGGTTGACGTAGCTCCAGTCGACGAAGCCTTCGTCGTCGCGAAGCGTCGAAGGCGCGGGGAGGCCGATGACCTCGAAGCGGCGGCCCGCGGCATCCGTCTGCTGCTCCAGGTGCGCGCGCAGCTCGCGGGTGACGGCATGATCGGGGTGCTCCGGATCCTGCTGATCGTGCAGCAGCACCCGGCCCGGAGCGACGAGAGTCGCGACGATGTCGACGTGCCCGTTGGTGCCGAACTCGTCGTAGTCGCGGGTGAGACCGCGGGGCAGCCAGACGGCCGTGGTCGCGCCGATCGTGCGCGCCATCTCGGCCTCCACGCGCTGCCTGTCGGCGTAGGGGTTGCGGCGCGGATCGAGCTGCACCGTCTCGGTGAGCAGCACCGTGCCCTCGCCGTCGACGTGGATCCCGCCGCCCTCGTTCACGAGCGTCGAGCTGACGAGCTCGGCGCCGACGGCGCCGGCGACGATGCGCGCGTGCTGCGCGGCCTTGTGCCACTGCGCCCACGCCGGAGCACCCCAGCCGTTGAAGATCCAGTCCACGGCCCCGAGGACTCCGGGGCGATCGGGGTCGATGACGAACGTCGGGCCGGAGTCCCGCATCCAGAACTCGTCGACCGGCGCCTCGACGATGTCGACGGCGCCGCTGAGCAGGCGTCGGGCGCGGGAGATCTCGCTCGGGTCGACCAGCATCGACACGGGCTCGAACTCGGCGACGGCGTGCGCGACGGCCGTCCATGTGGCATAGCCCTCCTCGCGCTGCGCCGTCGTGTCGCCCAAGGTCACGCCCTCGGCGGGGAACGCCATCCAGGTGCGGTCGTGGCGTGCGGTCTCGGCGGGCATCTGCCAGGCCATGATGGTCTCCTCGCTGTCGACCGCCGCGGGGAATCCGCTATTGAACGGGCGATCAACAGGTGCTACAGTAACCGGTGATGAAGACCGCGTCAAGAGCCCCCGCACCGCGTCGACTGCCTCCCGAGCAGCGCGAGCGATCGATCCTCGACGGCGCCATCGCGCTCGCCGGTGAGAGCGGGCTCGAGGCGCTGACAGTGCGTGCGATCGCCGCGCGCGTGGGGGTCACTCCCGCACTCGTCGCGCACTACCGTCCGGTGATGGACGCCTTCATCGCCGAGGTGTTCTCCGCGATCGTGGCCGCCGAACGCGATGAGGTGATCGACGCGTACGACGCCTCGATCGGGCTCCGCGACAACCTCCTGCGCATCATCGAGACCCTGCTCGACGACTCCCGCGACGACGTCGCCATGGTCTGGGTGCAGGCATGGGCCCTGGGTGCGCGCAACGACGCCCTGGCCGCCGGCGTGCGGGCCGAGATGGACCTCTGGCAGAGCGGCCTCGAAGACCTGATCGCGCGGGCGATCACCGAAGATCCGAGCATCCGGGTCGACCCGGGGACGTCCGCGTGGATGCTGCTCGCGATGGTCGACGGCATGAGCGCGCACTCGCTCGTGAAGTGGGCGCCGCGCGATCGCTCGGACCTCGCCAGACGCACGCTCGCGGCGGTGCTCGATGCGCCGACCGACACTCGACAGGGCACGTCGCCCGCACTCACCGGAACGGACAGCTGAGAACCATGGGCGCAGACCGCATGCATGCCGCATCGACCGAGTCGACGGCGATCGTCGACGCCGTGCTCGACTACTCGCGACGGCGGATGCTCGCCGCCGACGTGCCGCTCGACAAGCCGCAGACCCCGGCCGAGCTCAACCGGCTCGTCGGCCCGACGATCACCGACACGGGCCTCGGATCGCACCGGGCGCTCAGCGTCTTCGAGCACATCCTCGCGCCGGCGTGCCTGACCACGAGCCACCCCGCCTACCTGTCGTTCATCCCCACGGCACCGACCATCGCGTCGATCGCGTTCGACCTCGTCGTCTCGGCATCCGGTCTGTACGGAGGCAGCTGGCTCGAGGGTGCGGGAGCCGTGCACGCCGAGAACGAGGTCCTGTCCTTCCTCGCCGCGGAGTTCGGCCTGCCCGACACCGCCGGGGGAGTGTTCGTCCAGGGCGGCACGATCGGCAACCTGTCGGCGCTGGTCGCCGCGCGCGAGGCCGCGAAGACCCGCCTCGCGGAGCAGGGGAAGACGCCCCCGTCGCGCTGGAGGATCGTGTGCAGCACAGAGGCGCACTCCTCGAACAAGTCCGCCGCGAAGGTCATGGACGCCGACGTCCTGCTCGTGCCGGCGGGAGCCGACGGCAGACTGCGCGCGGATGCCGTGCGCGAGGCGCTGCGCGAGCACGGCGACGAGATCTGCGCCGTCATCGCGACGGCAGGGTCGACGAACTTCGGGATCGTCGACGACATCGGGGGCATCGCCGCGCTCAAGGACGAGTTCGACTTCTGGCTGCACATCGACGGCGCGTACGGGCTCACGGCGATGCTCGCCCCCGAGGCGCGCGACATCTTCGTCGGGGTCGAGCGCGCCGATTCGGTGATCGTCGATCCGCACAAGTGGCTGTTCGCGCCGTTCGACTGCTGTGCGCTGATCTATCGCGACCCCGAGAACGGACGCCGGGCGCACACGCAGCACGCGGAGTACCTCGACACCCTGACTGACGGCGACGACTACAGCCCCTCGGACTACTCGATCCAGCTCACACGCCGCCCGCGGGGTCTGCCGCTCTGGTTCTCGTTGGCCACCTACGGCGTGACGGCCTACCGCGAGGCGGTCGGAGCGACGCTCGCCCTGACGAAGCGCATCGCCGACGAGATCGCCTCCCGGCCCGGGCTGCGTCTCGTGCGAGATCCGCAGCTCTCGGTCGTGGTGTTCGAGCGCGAGGGGTGGGAGCGCGCCGACTACGACCGCTGGTCCGACGAGCTGCTCGACTCGCAGCGGGCCTTCGTCGTGCCGAGCTCACACGGAGGCCGTCCGAACACCCGGTTCGCGATCCTCAACCCGCTCACGACGTTCGAGAGCCTCGTCGGCATCCTCGACACGATGGAGTAGGGGCCGGACCTGTTCCTTCCCGGCAGATCGGGACAGGGCGTGCGTGGTGGGCGAGGCTCAGCGCGTCGTGTGCGCGTCCAGGAACTCGATCGTCTTCTGCAGGGCCGTCCGCGCGTCCGGCATGTCGAGGTGGAACTGGTACTCGTGCGGCAACGCGGGTTCGTGAGGGGCCGGCCAGAACAGCGTCGTGACGTCGACGCCCAGCTCCTCCAGGCGCTGAGCCATCGGGATCGACTGCAGCCAGGTGAGGCCGTCGCCGTTTCCGCCGGAGATGTACGTGGTGGGGAAGTCGGCGGTGACCCAGTCGATGGTCGACATGGTCGCGCCGGTCGAATCCTCCGCCCAGGTCTTGGTGCCCGAATACGCCCACATGGCTGACTTGAGGCCCCACCCGGCGATGCCGTCGAGCCGGGCGAGCGCCGCCAGGTCGTAGACGCCGCAGTTGAGAATCGTCGCGACGACCTGCGATGCCTCCAGCGACGGCTCGATGTCCATGATCGCGGCATAGTCGGGGCTGGTGATGAGGGTGGCCATCTGACTGGCGAGCTGGCCGCCCGCCGAGTCCCCCGCGAGCACGATCTGGTTCGGGTCGACGCCGAGCTCCTCGGCGTGCTCGTCGATGTAGGCGAGCGCGTCGTTGAGCTGATGCACCGCGAGCGGGTACACGCCCTCGGGGCCGATCGTGTAGTTCACGGCGATCGTCGTGTAGCCCTCCGCGGCGAGGATGCGCATGTACGGGTCGACGTTCTCCTTCTCTCCGGAGATCCAGGCGCCGCCGTGGATCCAGACGACCGTCGGCAACGGGGCGGTGGCGGATGCCGGGGCGAAGACGTCCATGGTGGTGTCTGCGCCGCCGTCGGAATAGGCCACGTCGAGCTGCTCGGTGAGCGCCGTATCCGGGACGTGCGCGTCCATCTCGGCCGCTGTGGCCTCGCCGCCCTGCGTGAACACCGACCGGATGAGCATGGCGGAGGGCCAGGGGGTGAGGGCGCCGACGATCGCGATCACCGCGACCACGATGAGGACGACCCCGAGCGCGATCGTGGTCCGATGCCACGGGCGGCGAACCCTCTTCGGGTGGGTGGACTCGTCGGCGTGCGCGCTCGTGGTCATGGAAACCCCTCTCCGCGCATCATCATGGCAGTATTCCGGTCGCGGCTGCTCAGGACCGGGGCGACAGCCCGGCGACGATGTGCCGGAGTCCGTAGCCGAAGGCTCGATCGACGTCGCCGCCGAGCCGGAAGGCCCCGGCCAGCTCCATCTGCAGGAATCCGGTCGCCCATGCGGTGAAGAGGCGAGCGGCGTCGAGGGCGTCGTCCGGCCCGACCAGGGCGCTGCACGCCCGCAGCACCTGTTCCGATGCGCGCTGGAGGGCGCCTTCGGGGGCGGATGCCGTGAACATCAGTCGAAACCCCTCGGGATGCTCATGCGCGAAGGCGCGATAGGCATCGCCCAGCGCCGCCAGGTCGTCGCCGGACCCGGCGAGTCGGGTGGTGAGCGCGTCGATGGAGGCCTCGGCGACGGCGGCGTGGAGCGCATCCCGGTCGCGCACGCGCTTGTACAGCGACGGGGCGCGCACGCCGACGCGTTCGGCGACCGCCTGCATCGTGAGTCCGCCGGGGCCGCTCAGCTCGAGGATCTCGCGACCGGCGGCGACGATCTCTGCGAGCGACGTTCTCTCGGGGGTGGGCATCCGCTCCTCCTCATGGCTATTGACAATAGCTATGATAGCTACGTAACGTAGCCGTGGCAACCGACCGAAGGAGTCGCCATGAAGCTCGCGCCGCACCTGCACCGTCTGGGCAACGACATCGTCGCCTCGTACCTCGTCGAACTGCCCGACGGGATCACCCTGATCGACGCGGGGCTCCCCGGCCACTGGCGCGATCTCCGCCGGACACTCGAGGAGATCGAGCGCCCGCTGTCCGACATCCGCGGCCTGGTGCTGACGCACGGCGACGGCGACCACATCGGCTTCGCCGAGCGCCTCCGCGTCGAGGCGGGCGTGCCCGTGTTCATCCACGCCGCCGATGCGCATCGCGTACGCACCGGTGAGAAGCCGAAGACGCCGATGGGTCCCGCGCGGTTGGGGCCGGTGCTCCGATTCTTCGCCTACGGACTCCGCAAGAACGCCCTGCGCACCCGGCACGTCGCCGAGGTGACGGAGGTCGCCGACGGCGAGGTGCTCGATCTCCCCGGTGCGCCGGTCGTGGTCGGCATGCCGGGGCACTCGCCGGGCAGCATCGCGGTGCACGTCCCGGCGGTCGACGCGGTCTTCGTGGGTGACGCCCTGACCACCCGGCACGTGCTCACCGGCCGCGAAGGTGCGCAGCCTGCCCCGTTCACCGACGAGCCCGAGACGGCGCTGCACTCACTCGACCGGCTCGCCGCCGTGTCGGCATCATGGGTGCTCCCGGGTCACGGCGCCCCGTGGCACGGATCTCCCGCCGACGTCGCCGCTGCCGTGCGGTCGGCCTAGCGGCCGGCGAGCACCGACTCGGTGTCGGTGACGGTGAGCTGCGGCGGGTAGAGGCGCATCACCTGCAGGGCCGCGGCGTGGTTGTCGGCGGTGGATCCGGCGCATGCATCGGCGGCGATCGCGACGTGCGCACCGGCATCCGCTGCGGCGAGGGCGGTGGAGATGACGCAGCAGTCCGTCGCGACGCCCGCGAGCACGACGTGCGCCCCCCGGCCGACGACGGTCTCGACGGCGCTCCACTTGCCGAACGTCGGGACGTCGAGAGTCGGATGCGGCGAGAGGTCTGCCGCATCGGGGACGAGGTCGAACAGCGGATCGCTCGGTGGGCGGTCGGCGAACGGCCAGGACGCGAAGTACTCGCCCCAGGAGGTCGATCGATCGGCCGTCGGCATCCATCGGGTGATGAGGACGCGCTCGCCGAACGACGCCGCCAGCGCGCGGATGTGCGGCATCGCCGCGGAGAAGAACGGCGATCCCCACGCGGAGTCGGACGACGCGAAGATGTTCTGCGGGTCGATCACGACGAGCCAGGGGTCGTCCGACGGCCGCTCCTCGGGATCGATCATGCCCGCTCCTCCTGACGGCGGATCCTCCCCGCACGGGCGAACCAGGTGAAGACGAACGACAGGACCAGGGCGAAGAAGACGCCGAGGTTCGCGTACGCCCACTCGCCGTCCTTGCCGCCGATCAGGGGCAGCAGGTAGCCCTGCCAATTGTTCCAGGGGGCGGCGTCGGCGAAGTTGTTCACGACGAGTCCCCACCCGATGACGCTCGTGACGGCCATCGTGCCGATCGCCGTCCAGTCCCAGGCGCCGTAGCGGCCGCGGCTGTCGAACAGGGCCGCCTCGTCGTAGTCCTTCTTGCGACGCAGGATGTCGGCGATGAGGATGCCGGCCCACGAGGCGAGCGGCACACCGAGCGTGATGAGAAAGCTCTGGAACGGACCGAGGAAGTCGGTGGCGAAGAACACGACGTAGATCGTGCCGAGCGTGAGGATGACGCCGTCGATCGCGGCGGCGGACGGACGGGGAATGCGGATGCCGAGGCTCAGCAGCGTGAGCCCCGAGGAGTAGATGCCGAGCACCGCGCCGGACACGAGGGCCAGCACGGCGGTGAGCAGGAACGGCACGAGGACCCACACCGGGAGGATCGTGGCGAGAGCGCCGATCGGGTCGGCCTGCACGGCGGCGAACAGCTCGTCGTTCGAGCCGGCGAGCAGCAGACCGAAGACGACGAGGATCACCGGGGCGACGGAGCCGCCGACGGTGTTCCACGCGACGATCGCCCCGTCGGATGCCGAGCGCTTCTGATAGCGCGACCAGTCGGCGGCGATGTTGATCCACCCGAGACCGAACCCGGTCATGACGAGGACGAGCGCGCCGATGACCTGGCCGATGCCGCCGTCGGGAAGCGCCATGACGGCGTCCCAGCGGATGCTCGGGGCGGCGAGGATCACGTAGAGGACGGTCACGACACCCGTGATCCAGGTGAGGACGGACTGCAGCCTCATGATCGTGTGATACCCGAGCACGGACGCCGCCACGATGAGCGCGGCGACGATGACGGTGGCGACGATCTTCAGCGCGATGCTGTCGCCGTCGCCTCCGAGCTGGGTGATGACGGTGGCCGTCGCGAGCACGGCCATGATCGCGAGGAACGTCTCCCAGCCGATCGAGGTCAGCCACGAGACGATGCCGGGCACCTTCTGCCCCTGCACGCCGAACGCGGCGCGCGAGAGCACCATCGTCGGCGCCGAGCCCCGCTTGCCGGCGATCGCGATGAGGCCGCACAGCAGGAACGACACCACGATGCCGATGATCGACACCAGCGTCGCCTGCCAGAAGGAGATGCCGAAGCCGAGCACGAACGCCCCGTACGACATGCCGAACACCGACACGTTCGCGGCGAACCACGGCCAGAAGAGGTCGCGCGGCTTGGCGGTGCGCTCGGATTCCGGGATGATCTCGATGCCCGCGCGCTCGATGAGCGCACCCCGGGTCTCGGTCGGGTGCGTGTCGGTCATCTGCTCATGATGGCATCGACCGGGGACACCGGGGTTCAGCCGGCGAAAAACGCCTCCGTGACACGGGTGAGGTCGTGGAGGTCGGAGACGCCGGCGAGCTCGCGCGCCGAGTGCATCGACAGGATCGGGATGCCGACGTCGACGGTGCGGATGCCGAGACGCGTGGCAGTGATCGGACCGATCGTCGACCCGCACCGCACGTTGTTGTTCGACACGAACTCCTGCGTCTCGACCTCCGCGGCCTCGCACCAGCGGCGCCACGCGGCGGAGCCGACGGCATCCGTCGCATACTTCTGGTTCGCGTTCACCTTGAGGATCGGACCCGATCCGAGCACGGGCTGCACGACGGGATCGTGCTTGTGGACGTAGTTCGGGTGCACCGAGTGGCCGACGTCGCTGGACAGGCACCACGAGGCCGCGAACGCCCGGCGGCGCTCGGAGGCGTCGGCGCCGAGCGCGTCGTACACGCGATGCAGGACGTCCTCGAGGAACGGCCCGGCGGCTCCCGAACGCGAGTTCGACCCCAGCTCTTCATGGTCGAAGGCGGCGAGCACGGCGATCGGCCCGGTCGCACTGTCGGTCCTCTTCTCGAACGCCACGACGCCGGCGTGCACGGAGGCGAGGTCGTCGAGGCGGCCGGATGCGAAGAACGCGTCGTCCTTGCCGAAGACCGCGCCGCGGGCGGAGTCGGCGATCACGACGTCGTAGCCGCGGATGTCCTCGGCCCCGACGCCGGCCGATGCGGCGAGCTCGGCCAGGATGTCGGCCTGCGTCGGGTCGCCGAGCCCCCAGACGGGTTGCGTCTGGAACTGCTTGTCGAGGGCGAGGCCGCTGTTCGCCTCGCGGTCGAGGTGCACCGCGAGTTGAGGGAGCCGGAGCATCGCACCGGTGTCGGCGAGCACGACGCGCCCGTCGGCAAGGGCCAGTCGTCCGGCGAGGCGCAGCTCGCGATCGAGCCACGAGTTCAGCAGCGGGCCGCCGTAGACCTCGACCGCGACCTGCAGCCAGCCCTTCGTGCCGGTGGTCGGCTGGGGCTTGAGCTTGAAGCCGGGCGAATCGGTGTGCGCGCCGAAGACATGCACGGGAGTCGTCGCGGTGGCATCCGCGGGGAGCGTCCAGGCGATCGCCGCGCCGTCGCGCACGACGACATAGCGACCTCCGGGCTGCACCTCCCACGCGTCCTCTTCGAGGAGGCGGACGAAGCCGGCATCCGTCAGCCGTCGGGCCATCTCCTCTGCGGCGTGGTAGCTCGAGGGAGAGGCGGCGACGAAGTCGGCGAGATCCTCGGAGTGGGCGAGTGCGTCGGGTGTGACGGGCATGGCGACCTTCCTGCAGACGGGCGTCCTTCGATCGTAATCGGCGCGGCGGCTCGGGGCGGGCGAGGGCGTCGTTCGCCTGCGGGTCGTTCACCTGCGCGTCATCATCGGGCGGTACCGTGATCCCGATAGCGCCTAGGGTTCCGGGGCCGGCTCACTCCTGCAGTGGATCGGCTCGACTGGTCCGAGCGGCGCCACGGTGCTCCTCCGCAGGAGCGCCGTCATCTGACAGGACAAAAGCCCGGAGGACCCTGTTCGTCGCGCCCCGCGACGGAGGGAAGGGTCTCGCATGTCCGCTCTCGCCTTCGGCCTCGTCATCGCCGCCGCCATCTCGCACGCCGCCTGGAACGTCATCGCCCATGGGGTCAGCAAGGCGGGGATGCCGTTCCTCTGGTGGGGTGCGGTCGGCGGCACCGTCGTCTGGATCGGCGTCATCCCGTTCACCGGTGGACTCGGCACCGACGACCTCCTGGCATTCGTGCTGGGGGTGGGGGTCTCGGCGGTGCTCCACGTCGCGTACATGGCGGTGCTGCAACGCGGCTACCGCGAGGGCAACCTGTCGACCGTCTATGCGACGGCGCGAGGAACGGGGCCTTTCCTGTCGGTGCTGGTCGCCGTGCTGCTGCTGGGGGAGCGGCCGTCGGCGGTGGCGCTGGTGGGTGTCGCCGCGATCATCGTCGGCGTCGTGGCGATCGGTCTGGTGGATCGCGGACGCGCCGAGGGGCGCCGCCGCGGAATCGATCTCGGCATCGTCTTCGGACTCCTCACAGGCGTCGCGATCGCGATCTACACGATCTGGGATGCGAACGCCGTGCGGACCTGGAGCCTGTCGCCGGTCGCGTTCATGGTCGGCACGATGCTCCTCGAGATCCCCTTCTACTCGGTGGGCGTCCGCGGGCGCTGGGGCGCCGTCTGGTCGCTCGGGCGGACGCAGTGGCGGCGCATCGTCGCCTTCGGGATCCTGTCGCCACTGTCGTACATCCTCGTGCTGACGGCGATCCAGATCGCTCCCGTGGCGCTCGTGGCGCCGCTGAGAGAGGTCAGTGTGGTGCTGGTCAGCCTGTTCGGGGTGTTCGTCCTGAAGGAGAGTCGGCCGGGGTGGCGGATCGCGGCCTCGGCCGTGGTCGCAGGCGGGATCGTGCTGCTGGCGGTGTGAGGCGAGTGTCAGCGGAACTCGACGAGACCCGCATGTGCGGCAGTGACGAGGATCTGCACCCGGTCGCGCACATGCCACTTCGACATGATCCGCCCGAGGTGAGCCTTCACCGTGCCCTCCGAGACGATGAGCGACCGCGCGATCTCGGCATTCGACATGCCCTGCGCCAGCCGCTGCAGCACCTCCTGCTCCCGATCCGTCAGCTCCTCGAGGGTGCCGTCGCTGCCGATCGGCTCGTTGTCCCGCACATGCTTGATCAAGAGCGACGCGATCCGCGGGGACAGCGAGCTCGCGCCGCTGTAGACCTCGCGCACGGCCGCGACGATGCTCGCCGCACTCGAGTCCTTGAGCATGTACCCCGAGGCGCCCGCGCTCAGCATCGGAAGCACCGTGTCACTGCCGTCGAGAGTCGTCACGGCCAGGATCTTGACGTCGGGCCACCGCTCACTGATCACGGCCGTCGCCTCGATGCCGTTCATCTCGGGCATCTGCACGTCCATCATCACCACATCCGGACGTTCGCGCTCCACCGTATCGATGCCTTCCAGCCCCGTCTCCGCCTCCGCGATCACGGTGATCTCGGGGTCGCGAGACACGAAGTGCGAGAGCGCTGAACGCACCAGGGGGTCATCATCGACGATCACTACGCGGATATCGGGCATGGAGGAAGCCTAACCGGCTAGCCCGCCGATGGGGACACCTAGACCTTTGGCTATTGAGGTTTAGACAGAAGACAGATGTGCGGGCCGTAAATCACCGAGAAGATGAAGTTGTTCCTAAACAAAAGTGCAACTTCGGAGGTGAATTGATATGACTTTCTGGCAGGCCGTTGGCAAGATGTTTGGCTTCACGCGTTAATCTACCTGGAAAATAGGAGATACTGAAGCATGGCCTCCCGTCCGACCCTGAGCGCGGTTTCAGATGTAGCTCGGCTCGGAAAAGGTGAGAAGCTCTCCGTCATCGAGCGGATCGCCGTGCTTGCGATCGTCGGCACCATCGTGGTGATCGATGCGGTCGGGTCGCTCCTCACCCCTGGCGTCGATCCCTTCGCCGCCGTGGTGAGCATTGCGTCGACCGCGATGCTCGCGCTATATCTCTGGTCACCCCTCATCGCGACGTGCGCCCTCGGGCTCGTGTTCGCACTCTCCTTCCTCACCGACACCCAGTCGCAGAGTCTGATCGTCGCCGCACTGGCGGCAGGGCTCATCGTCCGTCTGGGCTGGACTTCCCTCCTTCTCTCGTACGCAGCGGGCTTCCTCCTCGCCACCGCCTTCGTGGCGGTCGGCGTGAACGAGGAGCCGATCAACGTCGGCGTCTACCTGATCGCGGCTGTCGTCGCGGGCGCTGTCGGCTACGCACTGCGTCTGGCCTTCGCCCGGGGCCGCACCCTCGAGGTGCAGCTCGCCGAGAAGGCCGAGCAGGAACGTCAAGCAGTACTCGCCGAGCGGCGGTGGATCGCCGGCGAGCTCCACGACAGCATCGCGCACCACCTGACGGTGGTCTCGCTGCACGTGCAGATGCTCGACGACGACACCGCGAGCGGGGCTTCGCAGGAAGCCATCCGCATCGCCGCACGCAAGGCCATGACCGACCTCCGGTTCGTGATCGACCTCGCCGACGACGGCCCCCGTGCTTCCGGAATGCCGGCAGGCGATCTCGCCGCCTCCATCGAGGAGGCCGCCGAGGAGTTCGAGTCCGCGGGTCACTCGGTGCAGGTCACCGGCGACCCCTCGGACGAGCGCATCCCGCGCGCTGCCGAGATCATCCTCGCCCGCATCATGCGCGAGTCCGCGACCAATGCACTGAAGTACGCCGGTCAGGGTCAGATCGCGATCGACCTCGCCGTGAGCGACGACGCGGCAGCCCTCACCGTGAGCAGCCCGCTCTCTGCGACGCCGCGACGTGAACTGTCCTCCAGCCGCACGGGCATCGGTCGCATGGCCGAACGCGTTCTCGGGGCCAGCGGCACATTCGACGCCGGCGAGATCGACGGACGCTGGGTCGTGTCGGCCCAGCTGCCCATCGCCCGCAGCTGACGCCCGAGGCGCGCCCACCGCGCGAGAACTAGACGAAGGTCTAGCCGATGTCTCGACGTTCGGCTGTGTTCCATGGTGTATCTCGCCGTTTACATTGGTAATACCCCAGAAATAGCGCATCCCCAGCGCTGTGATCGCGAGCGCGGTTATTGGAATCTGATCCCCATCGCGCTCGCGATCGGCTTCTCTCAGATATGAGAGGAAGCGATCCTCCGGAGGGTCATCCTCCGACCGCGCGCATGTAGTGGCCATCCGTCGATATCCCGGATGCCGACACGGTGAAGCGCACGACCTCGCTGAGGTAGCGATCCTCCGAGGCTTCGAAGATCCGGCCCTCCGCGTCTCGGGATATCCGACTCAGCCGCAGGATCGGCGTCCCCTGAGGCACGCGCAGCAGTGCAGCATCCTGCTCATCGGCCGCGACCGCGTCGATCTGGTGCTCGAGCCCGACGATCGGATGCCCCACCGACGCGAGGTGCTCCGTGATCGACACCTGGTCCGTGTCGACCTCGAAGAGCCGCCGCCCGGCGATCTCCGTGTAGAAGAGGCGCTCCAGCATCGTCGGGCGCCCGTCGAGCAGTCGCAGCCGCACCACGCTGACGATCGTGTCGTCGGGGGACACCCCGAGGAGCTCCGCCCTGTCGCCCGCCCGTCGCAGACTGATCTCCTGGGTCTGCGCACCGGGCGTGACCCCGAGATCACGCGCCCAGCGCGTGAACGGCACGGACACGTCGACGGCCTGACTCGCCTTCACCGCCACGACCCGGGCCGGGCGCCCCCGACCGGTCTCGATGAGCCCCTCGCTCCGGAGGGTGGCGAGAGCGTTGCGGATCGGTCCCCTCGACGTGCGCCACCGCTCGGCGAGCTCGGACTCGGTCGGCACGTCGTCGCCGGGGCGCAGCGAGCCACCGACGATCTGCTGCCGGAGGTCGTCGGCGATCTGGGTGTATACAGCTTCGGCCACATAGGCATACTACTTGTCGAAGCATCCGCCGGGTTCGCGTTCTGCCACTGTTCATCCGAGGAAATCCCGGGTGAACGACGCCTGAACTCTTCCAAGTTAGGTACATACCTCGGCATGCAGGGTGTCAGAGTGGCACGTGGATCACCTCCCTCACCCTGAAAGGTCCTCATGAAGCTCCGTGCTCTCCCCGTTCTCGCCGGCGCAGCCGTTCTCGCGCTCGGCCTCGCCGCCTGTTCCGGCTCTGCGGAGGCCACCGGCTCCGGGGCGGAAGAGACGTCGTCCGCCAGCGGCTTCGCCGTCGACGAGAACACCCTCGTCTTCGGCGTCGTCCCCGACTCGGTCGACACCGAGACGAACTACCAGCCCCTCATGGACTACATCGCCGAGATCTCCGGCAAGACCGTCGAGTACCACGAGTCCACCGACTACGCCGCCCTCATCGAGGCTGCGGTGGCCGGCAAGGTCGACGTCGCCTCGTTCTCGGGCTTCACCTACGTGACCGCCACGAACAACGGCGCGACGCTGACGCCGATCTCGTCGATCGTCACCGAAGAGGGTCAGGAGCCGGGGTACTTCTCGCAGGCCATCGTCCCCGCCGACAGCGACATCGAGAGCATCGAGGACTTCGCGGGCAAGAAGGTCTGCTTCGTCGACCCGTCGTCGACCTCGGGCTACCTCTTCCCGTCGTACAACCTCCTCGAGGCGGGCATCGACCCGACGGCGGACATCACGCCCGTCTTCGCGGGCAAGCACGACGTCAGCGTGCAGAAGGTCGGCGAAGGCGTCGAGTGCGAGGTCGGCTTCGCCGAGGACTCCGAGGTCGAGAAGTCGGATGCCGTCAAGGTCATCGATGAGACCATGGTCCCCGGCGCCCCGCTCGTCTACTCCTCGACCCTGCCCGACGACGTCTCCCAGGCGCTCATCGACGGCCTCGCCGAGATCACGATCGACGACATCATCGCCGCGGGCATCGACAGCGCGGACACCGACTCGTTCCGCAGCGTCTTCTACGCCACCAAGCCGGTCGACGACGCGTACTACGACCTGATCCGCGACATCTGCGAGGAGACCGAAGCGGAGCAGTGCCAGGGCTGACCCTGTCGCACTGACCGACGGTCGCACACGAGCGCCCTTCGCCCGCCGGGCGAAGGGCGCTCACCCGCAGACATCCCGCATCACCCCCACGCATGACCCACCCCCAGGAGAACTGACATGAACGCGGCATCCGACGCCCTCATCCGGCTCGACGGCGTGACGAAGACCTTCGGCTCGACCACGGCGCTGAACGGAGCGTCCCTGCAGGTCGCCCGCGGCGAGATGGTCGTTCTGCTCGGCCTGTCGGGCTCGGGCAAGTCCACGCTGCTGCGGCACCTCGACGGGCTGGAGACCCCCACGGCCGGCTCCGTCGAGGTGCTCGGATCCCAGGTTCCGACGCTCAAGGGCAAGGCGCTCCGCGCCCTCCGCAGTCGCGTCGGCTTCATCTTCCAGCAGTTCGAGCTGGTGCCGTCGCTGACCGTGCTCGAGAACGTGCTCACGGGCTCGCTCTCCGAGGTCCGCGGGCCGCGCCTCGGGCTGTGGGGCTACTCGCGCGGGGCCAAGGTCCGGGCGCTCGAGCACCTCGACCGCGTGGGCCTCCTCGACCGCGCGTACCAGCGCAGCGACACCCTCTCGGGCGGGCAGCAGCAGCGCGTGGCCATCGCCCGCGCCCTCATGCAGAAGCCCGACATCCTGCTCGCCGACGAGCCCGTCGCCTCGCTCGACCCCGAATCGAGCGACCAGGTCATGGCATTGATCCGTGAGATCGCCGCCGACGAAGGACTCACCGTCGTGTGCAGCCTGCACCAGGTCGATCTCGCCATCTCGTGGGCCGATCGCATCGTCGGACTCCGCCACGGCGAGATCGTGCTCGACACCCCCACGACCGACCTCACGAAGGCCGAGGTGATGGAGATCTACGGCCGCGTCGCGACATCGACGGCCGAGATCCAGGCCGTGGAGCTCGAGCTCGCGGTGAGTGCGGTCGACGTCGCGCCCGACAAGGCGCCGGTCTCATGACGCTCGTCGACGCCCCGAACGCGGGCAGAGCGCATCCGGACGCGCGAGGAGCGCACGCCGACGTTGCGGAGCGCGCGCCGAAGCGACCGATCTCTCCCGAGCGCATCGCCGCGTCTCTGACGCTCCTCGCCCTTCTCGCCCTCGGCGTGCTCGCCGTGAACGAGGTCGGGATCTCGATCCCCGCGATGGTGCAGAGCTGGGGCAACGCGGAGAACTTCATCGCCAGGGTCGGAGGGCTCTCCTTCCCCGAGTTCGGCGACCTGGTGTGGCTGATCGCCCTGACGGTCGGGCTCGTGCTGGTCGGCACGCTGCTGGCAGCCGTCCTCTCGGTGCCGATCGCGTACCTCGCCGCCTCCAACACCACCCCGGGCAACGGCTGGCGCGCCGCGGCCCGCTTCGTCGGGGTGCTGACCCGCGCCCTTCCGGATGTCGTGCTCGCCATGGCGTTCGTGCTCATGTTCTCGCTCGGCACGCTGCCGGGCATCCTCGCCATCGGCATCCACTCGATCGGCATGATCTCGAAGATGTTCGCCGACGCGATCGAGCAGATCGACGAGGGCCCGCGCCTCGCCATCCGCGCGGCCGGCGGCTCGAAGGTGCAGGAGTTCACCTCCGGCATCCTGCCGCAGGTGCTGCCCAGCTGGGTCGCGACCGTGCTGCACCGCAACGACATCAACCTCCGCGGCAGCGTCGTGCTCGGCTACGTCGGCGTCGCCGGACTCGGACTCGAGATGTCCTACGCGTTCAAGGCGCTGAACTACGGCAAGGGCCTGGGCATCGCACTCGTCATCTTCATCCTGTGCATCGTGATGGAGATCGTCTCGAGCATGGTGCGCGGGGCGATGCTCGGCACGCAGAAGCACACCCGCTCCTGGATCGACCGACTCCTCCACCCGCGACTCCGGGATGCCGGTGCGGCGCCCGCCGGCGCGCCGGAGCGTCCTGCGTGGGCGGCGACCCCGCAGACCGCGGCCCGTCGTCCCTGGACCGCCGAGCGCGTGCGCAACACGATCGGCGGTGCGGTCGCACTGGTCGTCGTCGTCGGCAGCGTCGTCGTGAGTCAGATCAACTGGCTCGACTTCGTCACGTTCTGGGCGAAGCTGCCCGAGGTGGCCGCGCGCTTCTGGCCGCCGTCCTTCGGCAGCTACGACGCCGCCGTGATGGTGTCCGCGATGGTCGACACCGTCGCCATCGCGCTCGCCGCCACGGTCCTGACGCTGCTGCCCTCGCTCCTGCTGGGCTCGCTCGCGGCGAGCAACGTCGCACCGGGCTCCGGCATCCGCGGCGCCGCGCGCTTCCTGCTCGTCGGCATCCGCGGCATCCCGGAGCTGATCCTCGCGATCGTGCTCGTCGTCATCACCGGCCTCGGTGCGCAGGCGGGAGTCATCGCGCTGGCCATCGGTGGCATCGGCCTGCTGGGCAAGCTCATCGCCGACTCGTTCGAAGAGGTCGACCGTGGGCCGGAGCGCGCTCTCAGGGCGGTCGGCGCCACGCGCCTGCAGACGTACGCCTCGGCCACCGTGCCACAGGGCATGCAGGCGCTCATCGGGCACAGCTTCTACATGCTCGACACCAACATCCGGGCGGCGACCATCCTCGGGATCGTCGGCGGCGGCGGTGTCGGCTACTACCTGCTCAACGCCAGCCAGGGGTCGCGCTACGAGACCGTGACCGCGATCGTCCTCATGATCCTCGTGACGGTGCTGATCGTCGAAGGACTCGCGATGTGGATGCGGAAGGTGTTCCGGTGAGCGCTGCGACGGGCGGGAGCGACGCTGCCGACGTCGTCGTCATCGGCTCCGGCATCGTGGGTCTCGGGGCCGCGTACGCGGCGATCCGCCGCGGGCTGAGCGTCATCGTGGTCGACCGCACCGACGCGCCGGTCGGCGCGACGATCCGCAACTTCGGTCACCTCTGCATCGGCGCCCAGGAGGGCGACGCCCGACGCTACGCCGACGCCTCCCGCGAACTCTGGCTCCGCCTCTCGCGGGACGCCCGCTTCTGGCTCCGCGAGTCCGGCACGCTCGTGGCGGCGCGTCGCGCCGACGAGCTGGCGGTGCTCGAGCAGGCGGCGGCGGGCGGCGGCATCCGGATGCTGGAGACGGACGAGCTGCTCCGGCTCGCGCCGCTCCGCTCGGACGGTCTCGTCGGCGGCGCGCACATCGAGACCGATCTGCAGACCGATCCGCGCACGGCCGCCGCGGCGATCGTGCGGCACCTGGCCCGATCAGGCGTCGAGTTCCGCTTCCGGACCGCTGTGACCGCCGTCGGCACGGGCCGCGTGGACACCACGCGCGGTCCCCTCACGGCGGGCTCGATCGTCGTCGCGGTCAACCACGACCTCGACCAGCTCCTCCCCGAGATCGCCGAGCGGACGGGGGTCGTCCGCTGCACCCTCGACATGCTGCGGGCGGCGGTGACCTTCAGGCATCCGCTGTCCGCGCCACTGCTGACCGGCTGGTCGCTCGTGCGCTACGGCCGGTTCGCGGACACATCGTCGGCTGTCGCGCTGCGCGAGCGTCTTCACGCGGAGCGGCCCGACCTCGCCGCGCTCGATCTCAACCAGATGTACACGCAGCTGCCCGACGGCACGCTGATCATCGGCGACTCGCACGCCACCGGGGTCTCGCCTGCGCCCTTCCAGCCCGAGGCCGCGTTCGCCGCGTTCCTCAGCGAGGCCGATGCGCTGTTCGACATGCCGACCCCGCGCGTGCTCGAGCGGTGGCAGGGCGTCTACGCCAAGGGACCGCAGGAGTTCCTCGTCGAGCAGGTCGACGAGGGGGTGCTGGCGCTCGCCGCGACCACCGGCATCGGAATGACGACGGGGCTGGGGCTCGCCGAAGAGAATCTCACCGCCGCCTTCGGGTGGACACCCGCGATGGAAGGAACAGCATGACCGCTTCACTCGAGATCACCAGGACCGAACTGGTGGTGCTGGACATGGCCGGCACCACGGTGGTCGATGACGGCGTCGTGGAGCAGGCCTTCCAGCGTGCGGCGGAACGCACCGGCGTCGCCGACCGGATGCCGTGGGCCGATGCACTCGACCACGTGCGGGTCACCATGGGGCAGTCGAAGATCGATGTCTTCACGCACCTCGCCGGTGGCGACCGCGACGCGGCCGAGCGCGCGACGGCGGCATTCGAGGGCGCCTACGCCGAGATCGTCGAGGAGCAGGGCGTCAGCGAGATCCCCGGTGCTGCAGAGGCCATCCGCGAGCTGAAGGACGCGGGCCTCGCGGTGGCGCTCACGACCGGCTTCGCGCCGGTGACCCGCGACGCGCTCATCGACGGGCTCGGCTGGCACGGACTCGTCGACCTCGCGCTGTCTCCGGTGGACGCCGGGCGCGGTCGACCCGCTCCCGACCTCGTCCTCACGGCGCTCCTGCGCACGGGGGCCTCGTCCGTGTCCGCGGTCGCGGTCGCGGGAGACACCGTCAGCGACGTCGAGTCAGGACGCCGTGCCGGCGCAGGCTTCGTGGCCGGCGTGCTCACCGGTGCACACGACCGGGATGCGCTCGCCGCGGCCGGTGCGGATGCCGTGCTGTCCGACGTCACGGCGCTGCGCGGAGCACTCGCCGAGCGCGGTCTGCTGCCCCTCGCCGCCACCGTCTGAGGCGGGGTGCGACGTGGGCACCCTGTTGGTGCGTCCTCCCGGCCATCGCCGCGACATCGCGCTGCGCCCTGCGGCGACGGCGATGGTGTGGATCGGTGAAGGGCATCCGCACGAGACGATCGCCGTCCCGGGCGTCGCGCTGGGCGATCGCGACGTGCTGGTCGCCGTCGAGATGTCGACGATCTGCGGCTCCGATGTGCACACCGTGCAGGGCCGACGCTCCGCTCCCGTGCCGCTGGTGCTCGGGCACGAGTGCGTCGGGCGGGTGATCGCCACGGGCGACTGCGGGGCCGAGGCCGTCGACGGAACGCCTCTGCGCATCGGCGACCGCGTGGTGTGGTCGGTGACCGTCTCGTGCGGTGCGTGCGACCGATGCTCGCGTGGCCTGACCCAGAAGTGCCGCACCCTCGGCAAGTACGGTCACGATCGCATCGGGGTGCACGGCGACCTCACCGGCGCCTTCGGCAGCCACGTGCAGGTGCGTGCCGGGACCTCGATCGTGCGGGTGCCGGAGTCTCTGCCGGCCTCCGTGCTCGCCCCCGCGTCCTGCGCGACGGCGACGGCGTGGGCGGCGGTCGCGCGTGCCGCGCGCGACCAGGACCTCGAGGGTGCGGCGGTGCGCATCCACGGGGCGGGGCTCGTCGGTCTCACCGCCGCCGCGATCGCCGCCGAGCACGGCGCGACCGTCGAGGTGCTCGACCCGAACCCCGCGCGCGTGGCTCTCGCGGCGCGCTTCGGCGCGTCGCCGCTCGACCGCGACCCGGACGTCGTCATCGAGGCGTCAGGGCACGCCGTGCAGGATGCGATCGCCGGTGCCACGACCGGTGGCACCGTGGTGCTCGTGGGCAGTGTGTTCCCGGCCGAGCCGGTGCCGTTCGACGCCGAGTCGCTCGTGCGCCGACTCGTCACCGTCACCGGCGTGCACAACTACACCGGGCAGGAGCTCGCCGAGGCGGTGGCGTTCCTCGCCGGACGAGGCCGCGCCTACCCGTTCGCCGACGCAGTCGGCGAGGTGCGGCAGCTCGCGGCGATCGACGAGGCGCTCGCCGCGGCATCCGTTCCCGATGCACCCCTGCGGATCGGGCTCGTCCCCGGGAGGTGAGGCCCCGGCGCCGTGCCTCAGTCGGGAGAGGACGCGGTGCCGGTGCGTCGCGGCCCGGCCGGGTGCAAACCCTCGGCATGGAACGCGAGCAGTCTGGTCGCGGTGGCGACCGTCTCGTCGAGGATGTCCTGCGGGTCGCCCTCCAGAGCGAGCATCCGGTGCCCGACGCCGTCGTTCGACGCCCAGCCGACGTAGACCGTGCCCGCCGGGTGTCCGCCCTCGGGGCCGGGGCCGCCGACCCCCGTGGTCGAGACGCAGAGGTCGGCGTCGAACAGCTCACGCGCCCCTTCGGCGAGCTGCTCGGCGCACGCTGCCGACACAGGATCCGTGCCGGGCGTCAGCCCGAGGATCCGTTCCTTGATGTCCGTGAAGTAGGCCACGATGCCGCCGGCGAACCATTCGCCCGCTCCCTCGCCCGCGCCGATCGTGTTCGCGAGGCGCCCCGAGGTGAGTGACTCGACCACGCACACACGCAGTCCGCGTTCGCGAGCGACCTCGCTCAGGCGCTCCACCTCTCGATCGGTCATCGTCGTGTCTCCCTCGTCTCGAGCGGCGCGGTCGTCCGCGCCGTCACCGACCCTAGACGCGGCCTCCGGGACCGATCACGGGGATTGACATCGGGAGAGGCCGTCGTCAAGCCCCTCGACCCGCTCCTGCCGCCGCACCACGATGAGGCGGCAGGCGTCATCGATCGGAGGGGGACCCATGTCCGTGCAGCGGAGTGAAGAGGAGAATGCCGGCGACACCGTCGGCATGCGGGCGATGTTCTGGATCTGGGCGGGGCTGATCGCATCGGGCCTCGTCGTGATGATCCTCACGCCGTGGGCAGGGCGGTGACCATGCGCAGAGCCATCCGCGACAACGGCCTCAGCCTGTTCTTCCTGGCGCTCTTCGTCCTCGCTCTCGCAGGGCAGTCGATCGCCGGTTTCCTGCGCAACAACTCCGAGCTGACCGATCACGGCCAGCCTCCGATCGGCTACGGCGAGTTCGTCACCTCGTCGGACTTCCTCGTCGACGTCGCCGAGAACTGGCAGTCGGAGTTCCTGCAGTTCTTCCTGTTCATCGCCGCGACCATCTGGTTCATCCAGCGCGGGTCGCCCGAATCGAAGAAGCCGGGCGACGAGGGACCCGGATCGGACGAGGATCAGTTCATCGGCAGGCACGCCCGCAGCGATTCGCCGCGGTGGGCGAAAGCGGGTGGGGTGCGCACGCTGATCTTCGGCAATTCGCTGCTGATCGTGATGGGTGCGATCTTCGCGCTGTCCTGGCTCGCGCAGTCGCTCACCGGGACCATCGTGATGAACGAGGAGAACGCGATGCACGGCGCCCCGCCGATGACATGGCTGGACTACGTCATGTCATCGGACTTCTGGGACCGCACGCTGCAGAACTGGCAGTCCGAGTTCCTCGCGGTCGGCACCATGGTGGCGTTCTCGATCTACCTGCGCCAGCGTGGTTCAGCGGAGTCGAAGCCCGTGGGCGTACCGCATCACGTCTCGTCGACGGAGTCCGAGTGAGTCGGGGCGTCGGTGTGCACGGAGGCCTCGTCCGAGTAGTCGGGGTGCGGCTCCTGCAGAGGCTGGTCTGAGTACTCGCCACCGAGGCGACCGCCGAACGGCCGGCCGTGGTCGGCGTACTCGTCGCGTGCGAACACCAGCTCCCAGGGGCCGATCGTGAAGCTCGCGCCCGTGCGCAGCGTCTGGCTGTGATCCCCCGGGTGGGTGGCGGTCGCATCCGGGTTGGAGTTCATGCCGCCCGCGCCGTGCAGCTCGAGGACGTACTCGTCGCGGTCGTCGTGGGTGATCGTCGCGTGCACCGGGTCTGAGTCTGCGAGGCGCAGCTCGTTGTCGGCGGCCGACCCGATCCGCACGACATCGGCCTCGAGCGCGAACTCCGCGCGCTCCCCGTCGCGACGGACGCGCAGGCGGGGGTTGCCGGCGCCGAATTCGGCGTGGGTCGTGGTGGGGACGTAGCCCTCGTCGGGCCGGTCGTCGATGTGCCGTGCGTTCATGGTCAGGCCTCCTCGAAATCGATACCCACGGTAGGACGCGACGGTGATCGTCGCGAGGGGGTTGACTTCACAGGGCCGCTTCCTCGAAGCGCTGCTGCCCTGAATCCTCCGAGTTCCCGTGGATTCCGTCGACCGGCACCATGTCCTCCAGGACCAGCATGATGCCGCCGGTGCTGTTCGCGGAGTTCGCCATCGCGGTGATCCAGTCGGCCCTGAGCTGCACTGGCTCCACGTCGTCGAAGACGAACCGGAGCGGGATCGACGGATGCAGCCAGATGGTCGTGCGTCCGCGCGGCTGTCCCTCGGGATGCTTCCAGCTCAGGGTGAAGCTCTCGTTGCGCCGCAGCTTCGTCGCGATCACGACTTTGAGGTGCGCGAGAGCGCGATCTTCGATCGGGATCGGATTGTCCGCGCCGTCGTAATAGATCATTCCCATAGGATCGACGCTACGCCCATAGGGGAGGCGCCGACAGTCGTTGTCGGGGTGGCGTGCGCGACCGAACGAACATCAGAGGAGAGGCCTGCATGGGCAAGTTCATCTACGAGGGCAGTGTGAAGTCCGAGATCGAGGATCGCGCTCTCACGCACCTGCAGCTCGTGATCACCGCGAAGCTGCGCCGCGCCGAGCCCTTCCCGTTCAGCTGGCGCGAGGACGCCAGCGTCGGCGGCGGGCGCACGACGGTGTGGATCCACCCGGGCAGCTCGCTGGTCTTCAAGTACTTCGGCAGCCGCCAGCCCTCGGTGAACCGCGCCTGGATCGAGGCGCTCGCCTTCACCGCCAACGCCCCGAGCGGCCTGTATCTCGTGCCCGAGCCGCAGGAGACGCCCGGATCGGCTGCGGGAGTCACGGAGACGGCCACACCGCAGCTCTGAGGGCTGTCTCCCTCCCGAGAGGGGTCTCGTGCGATCGTCGCCCCTGGCATTCCTTGTCAACCCCCTCCCGAGGGTCCGACGAGGCGGCGAGTCTCGATGGATCACCGACCCCGGATCCAGGACGAGGAGACATCATGGCCGAGAACGCCCCTGACCCCCGCACCCAGCACAAGGACGACGAGTTCCCCGCTCAGGAGCAGGACCAGCCCGGCCTGACCGACGAGACGGCACCCGAACCGGACCACGGCGAGCAGAGCTACGTCGGACACGGCCGCCTCGAAGGCCGCAAGGCGCTGATCACCGGCGGCGACTCCGGCATCGGACGAGCGGTCGCGATCGCCTTCGCCCGCGAGGGTGCGGACGTCGCCATCGTGCACATGCCCGAGGAGCAGGCGGATGCCGATGACACGCTCGCGCTCGTACGGGCGGAAGGCCGACAGGGCTTGAGCCTCGCCGGCGACGTCAGGGACGAGGCGTTCGCCACCGACGTCGTGGCGCAGACGCGCGACGCCTTCGGCGGGCTCGACGTCCTGGTGCTGAACGCCGCGTACCAGCACGACATCGCCGGCTTCGAGAACCTCTCGACCGAGAAGATGCGACGGGTGTTCGAGACGAACCTGTTCGGGCTCCTGTACACCGCCCGCGCCGCATACCCCGACCTCGAGCCGGGGTCGAGCATCATCGTCACGTCGTCGGTGCAGTCGGCCTCGCCCTCGCCGGGCCTGATCGACTACGCGATGACGAAGGCCGCTCAGGTCGCCTTCGTGTCGGCCTTGGCCGAAGAGGCGGGGGAGCGCGGCATCCGCGTCAACGCCGTGGCGCCCGGGCCCATCTGGACGCCCCTGATCCCCGCGACCGGCTGGGACTCGGAGCGCGTGCAGACGTTCGGACAGGACACCCCGCTCGGACGAGCCGGTCAGCCCGCCGAACTCGCCGGAGCCTACGTCTACCTCGCATCGGCGGAGTCGTCGTACACGTCGGGCACGGTGCTCGCGGTCACGGGCGGCAAGCACCTCTGAGAACGTCGGCGCCGCCCGGGGGATCACTCCCGGGCGGCGCCTCCGTCCGGGTCGTCGTCGCGGCGGCCTAGGCTGGACGGGTGCAGCAGTCCGCGTCCTCCCGTCCGCTCGTGGGCGTCGCACTGGTCGTCGGCTCCTGCCTGTCGCTGCCCTTCGGCGCGGCCGTCGCCGCCCAGCTGTTCCCGGTCCTCGGGCCCTGGGGCGTGACCTCCCTGCGGGTCGCGATCGCCGCGCTGCTGCTGGTCGGGATCGTGCGGCCCCGTCCCCGAGGATGGACGCGCAGCCAGTGGCTCGCGGCGGTGCTCTTCGGCGTCTCGCTCGCGGCGATGAACGGGTTCTTCTACGCGGCGATCGACCGCATCCCGCTCGGGCCTGCCGTCGCGATCGAGTTCCTCGGGCTCCTCGTCCTCGCCGCCGTGCTCACCCGCCGGGTGTCCGATGCCGCGTGGGTGGCGGTGGCTCTCGCCGGCATGGTGCTCCTCGGCGTGGACGGACTCATCGGCGCCGAGCCGCTGGACCCCCTCGGCGTCGTGTTCATCCTCATCGCGGCGGGGTTCTGGGCGATGTACATCCGCATGAGCGCTCGGGTCGGCGCGCTCATCCCCGGCAGCGGCGGACTCGCGATGGGCCTCCTCGTCGCCGCCGTCCTCCTCATTCCCGTGGGTGTGCCCGCCGCCGTCACGGTCGCGGGAGACCCCCAGCTGCTCGTCTTCGCGGCGATCACCGCCGTTCTCTCATCGGTCATCCCGTACAGCTTCGAGCTCGCCGCGCTGCGCCGTCTGCCGCAGCGGGTGTTCGGCGTGCTGCTCAGCCTCGAGCCGGCGTTCGCGACCCTCGCGGGCTGGCTGGTCCTCGGGCAGAGCGCCACCCCGCTGCGCATGGTCGCGATCGCCCTCGTCGTCGCCGCCAGCGTCGGGACCACCCTGGGAGTGCGCCGGCGGCGGAAGGCGGCAGCCTCGTCGACGGCACCAGAGGGGGAGCGGGAGCGCACCGACGCGGATGCTGACGACGGACGCGACGTCGAGGAGGAGACCGGTCCGTTCACCGGCCCCCTCCCGCTGCCCGACTGACCCCGACCCCGGTCCCGGCCCCGTGCGGTCGGACCCGCGGGGTCAGCCCCGTGCGGTCAGCCCCGTGCGGTCAGACCCGCCGGGTCAGCCTCACCGGGCGGCGATCGCCGGCTCCGGCAGCGGATACCGGCGCCGCAGGAGCACCCGCTGCACGAGGGTCCAGACGACGGTCACCGTGAGGTACAGGGCGGCGGCGAGCGGGACGAACGCGGCGAACACCGCCGTCAGGTAGTGCAGCGCGCCGACGACCCGCAGCATGGTCGGCGAGCTCAGCGGCGAGTCGTCCACCGCCGTGGGGCGGAACACGCGCCGGGTGATCTCGGCCACCGCGATCATGACGGCGATCAGCGCCCCGAAGACGACCAGGGTCTCGGGCGTCGCCGTGCCGCCGAACACCGCGGAGACGAGGCTCGTGCCGAGCGGCGCGCCGAACAGGTCGTTCGTGAGCAGCTCGTTCGGGTGCCCGGCGATCTCGGGGCGGATGAACAGCGTGTACAGGATGCCGACGACGGGCGCCTGCGCGAGCACCGGCAGCATCCCCGCGAAGGGCGACGTGTTCTCGCTGCGATAGAGCTCGAGCATCTCCTTCTGCAGGCGCTCGGGGTTCTTCTTGTGTCGCCGCTGCAGCTCGCGCAGGCGCGGCGCGAGGCGGGCCCTGGTCTGCTCGGCCTTGGCCTGCGACACCCCCACCGGGATCAGGAGTGCGCGGACGAGCAGGGTGACGAGCACGACCGCGAGCGCGGCGGCGGATGCCCCGGCGAAGGGCTCGACGAGGGAGGCCAACCCGATGAGGGCGCCGTAGGCGGCGTCGAGCAGGGCGGCGAGAGGAGGGAAGGCGAAGATGTCCATGGGGTCCGTTCGTGGTGTCGGGAAGGGTCGGCGAAGCCGCGCAATCCCGTACCGAAGACGGTGGACTACGCGGAGACGGCGACTCCCGGCGCACGAGGGCGCGGATGGCCGGCGGCGTCAGGATCGCTCTGCGCGAGCAGGGTCGAGACGTCGATCGCCCGCAGCGGATGCGGGGCGGAGCGTGCGCTCGGCGGAACGAGGCTCAACGCGAGGGCGATCGTCAGGGTGGTCAGCGCCACCAGGGCGATCGCGACGCCGAGAGCGGCGGCGTCCGGAAGGGCCACCACGCCGAGCGCGGCCGCGACGACGCCGAGCATCTGCCCGAACCACTCGCTCATGCGCGCCTCCCTCGGGCCGAGCGTAGCACCGGGCACTGAGCACCGGATCCGGGATTCCGGCCGACCCCCGAGCCTTCCCGCGGGCGTAGCCTCGAAACATGACTGACCTGCGTGCGCTGTTCGGCATCGAGCATCCGATCGTCCTCGGTCCCTTCGGCGGGCTCTCGTCCGTGGCGCTCACCGCGGCGGTGAGCGATGCGGGCGGCCTCGGAGGGTACGGCCTCTACGGCTACGACGGCGACCGCATCCGCGCGACGATCGGATCCCTCCGCGCGGCGACTCCGCGACCGTTCGTCGTGAACATCTGGCTGCCTCGGGGCGACGAGGTCCTGCCGAACCCGCAGCACACGGTGTTCGCTCAGGCCCTGCAGCCGTTCTACGAGGCGGTCGGCGTGCCCGTGCCGGCGCGCCCCGAACGCTACCTGCCGCCGCTCGACGAGCAGCTCGACGCGATCTGGGACGCGGCGCCTCCCGTCCTCAGCGTCGTCTTCGGCGTGCCGTCGCCCGAGGTCGTCGACGAGGCGCGTCGCCGTGGCATCCGTGTCGTGGGAACCGCCACGACCGTCGCCGAGGCCATTGCCCTGGCCGAGGCGGGAGTCGACGCGATCGTCGCGACGGGTCTCGAGGCGGGCGGGCATCGGGTGTCGTTCCTGCGGCCGGCGGAGGACTCGCTGGTCGGCACGTTCGCTCTCGTGCCGCAGGTGGTGGATGCCGTCGACGTGCCCGTCATCGCCGCGGGCGGCATCGCCGACCGGCGCGGCGTGGCGGCCGCCTTCGCGCTCGGCGCGGCCGGGGTGCAGGTGGGCACGGCGTTCCTCGCGACCGCGGAATCGGCGACCACCGACATGCACCGCGATGCCATCCGCTCGACGGCCGCCGACGGCACCGCGCTGACCCGTGCCCTGAGCGGTCGTCTGGCCCGGGGCGCGCGCAACCGCGCCGTGCGGGCGATCGAGGCCAGCGGGACGATCGCGCCCTTCCCGATGCAGAACTGGCTCACCGGACAGTTCCGCACCGCGGCGATCGAGCAGAACCTCGGTGAGCTGCAGTCGCTGTGGATGGGGCAGGGCGCACCGCTCGCCCGTCACCGCAGCGCGACCGAGGCCTTCGAGGAGCTGCTCGCGGGCGTGCCGCAGCCCCGCTGATCGCGTCGTCTAGAGGATGACGGTCGAGCGGCCGTGCACGATCACGCGGTCCTCGGCGTGCCACTGCACCGCGCGCGCGAGCACGAGGCGCTCCACGTCGGCGCCGCGGCTCTGCAGCTCGGCCGCCGACTCCGAGTGCGTGACGCGCGTGACGTCCTGCTCGATGATCGGCCCCTCGTCGAGGTCGGCGGTCGCGTAGTGCGCGGTCGCCCCGATGAGCTTCACGCCGCGGTCCTTGGCCCTCGCGTACGGGTTCGCGCCGATGAAGGCCGGGAGGAACGAGTGATGGATGTTGATGACCGGTGCGCCCAGACCCACGATGAAGTCGTCGGTGAGGATCTGCATGTACCGCGCGAGCACCACGAGGTCGACGTTGCCGCGCAGCAGCTCGAGCTGACGCTGCTCCATCGCCTGCTTGTCTCCCGAGGGGATGTGCACGAACGGCACCCCGAACGAGCGCACCGACTCGGCGAGGTCGGGGTGATTGGAGACGACCATCGAGATGTCGATGTCGAGCTGCCCCCGCTGCGTGCGCCACAGCAGCTCCATGAGGCAGTGGTCGTACTTCGAGACGAAGATGGCGACCCGCTTGCGCCGAGCGGTGTCGTGCAGCGACCACTCCATGCCGAAGCGCTCCGCGACCTCCGACAGATCGGCCTCGAGGGCCGTCCGCGCGGCGGACAGGCCCGGCAGGTGGATGACGGTGCGCTGGAAGAACCGGCCGCCCTCGGAGTCGGTCGAGTGCTGGTCGAGCGAGATGATGTTCGCTCCGTGCGCGGCGAGCACGCCGGCGACGGCGGCGACGATGCCGGGCTGGTCGTCGCAGGCGATCAGCAGGCGGGCGGTATCGGGCTGGGGCATGGGGACTCCTCGAGGGTGTGCATCGATTCTGCCGTGGATGCGACGACCGGGCGAATCGCGGCCGACGAGTCGCTACTCTGGGACCGTGAACGCGGGCGACGTGGGACTGGTGCTGATCCCGCTGCTCGCGGTGGCCGCACCTCTGCTCGCACGCGGCATCCGACCCGTCGTCCGGGTGCCCATCATCGTGTTCGAGCTCGTGCTCGGCATCCTCGCCGGTCCTGCGGTGCTCGGATGGGTCGAGCCGACCGCCATCCTCGACAAGCTCAGCGACTTCGGTCTGGCGATGCTCTTTTTCGTGGCGGGGTCCGAGATCGACTTCCGGGCGATCTCGGGGCGCCCTCTGGCCCGCGCGTCGCTCGGGTGGCTGCTCAGCGCCGCGCTGGGCATCGGGATCGGGTTCCTCCTGGTTCCCGGCGAGGGCATGGTCGTCATCGGGATCGCCCTGAGCTCCACCGCTCTCGGCACGCTCATGCCGATCCTCCGGGATGCGCGCGAGATGGACACGCCGTTCGGCCGGGCGATCACGGTGATCGGGGCCGCCGGCGAGTTCCTGCCCCTCATCGCGATCTCCGTCTTCCTCAGCACCCGCACCACGCCCCTCGCGGCAGCCGTGCTGCTCGCCTTCGTCGTGCTCGCGGGTCTGGCCGTGTTCGCCGCCCACCGGATGCCGCACGGCGCTCTGCACGCGTTCGTCCGGCTCACCCTGCACACCTCCGACCAGTTCGGGGTGCGCTTCGTGCTCCTGCTCATCGCCGCGCTCGTCGGCCTCAGCGTGATGCTCGATCTGGACATGCTCCTCGGCGCGTTCGTCGCCGGTGCGGTGTGGCGCATCATCATGGCGCGTGCACCGCAGCACGATGCCGAGGCCGTGGAGAGCAAGATCGAGGCGATCGCATTCGGCCTCCTCGTGCCGATCTTCTTCCTCTACACAGGCGTCACGTTCGACCTCGACGCGCTGCTGTCCTCGCAGACCGCCCTGCTCATGCTCCCGCTCTTCCTCGTGGCGCTGCTCGTGATCCGCGGGTCCGCCGCACAGCTCTCGGCACCGGCCGGCGCGAGCACGAGGGACCGGACGGCGCTCGCTCTGCTGGCGGCCACCGGTCTGCCGATCATCGTCGCCGTGACCGCGATCGGCGTCGACCACGACATGATCGACAGCGGCGTCGCGGCGGCGCTCGTCGGAGCGGGGATGCTGTCTGTGCTCGTCTTCCCGGTGGTCGGCATGGTGGTCCGCGGCGACCGTGCACGCCTCACCGCACCCGACGTCCGGAACGCGCCTCAGGGGGAGCTGTGACGTCGGCATCCGAGCTGGTCGCCGTGGCGGTGCGCGATCTCGCAGGACTCCCGAAGGAGGGACTCGGCGAGGAGCGCGAGTCGCGCTGGCGGGGGAAGCGCATCGTGCGGATCGGCGAGGCCTGGCACCTCGGCGTGCTGCTGCTGACCGAGACCCACGTGCTGGCGACGGCGGAGGTGCTGCGGGCGGCGGAGCCGGGGCGGCGCGGCTACACGGCGGAGTCCGCGAGAGAGCGGGCCGAGCGTCGGGCGCTCGCGCTGCGCGGAGGATTCGCCGAGGGAGAGGTCGCGCACGTCGGCTGGACCGTGATCGACATCGCGTCGGTGGACGTCGGGGGAGCGTCGGGGCCGCTGGCGTCGATCGACGGCGTGCCGTCCGTGCGCTGGAGCACCGCTGGCGGATGGATGCCGCTGGAGGCATACCTTCGGGAGCGCGTCGCGCTCCTGCGCGGCTGATGTCAGCGCGCAGCGGAGGTCAGCGGGCGGCGGTCTCTGCGAACGTCTGCGCGAAACGCCGCAGCAGCGCGGCGCCTTCGGTGACGGAGGCCGAGAGCACCTGACCCTGCACGAGGTCGAACTCCTCGGGGTCGAAGTATCCGGTCGAGCGGTAGAACGTCATCCGGTCGGCGAAGTCGCGCGGGGTCGGCTCCGGGTGGAACTGCGCGGCGTACAGGTGGGTTCCGACACGGTAGGCCTGCACAGGGCATGCGGTGTTCGTCGCGAGCAGCACCGCTCCATCGGGCACGCCCGCAGCGCTCTCCTTGTGCGCCGTGAAGACGGTGAGGGCGGGGGAGCTGGGGCCGAAGACAGGGTCGGATGCCCCCGCCTCCGTCGTCTCGATGACCGTGGCGCTCGCGGACTCGGGGGTCTCGGAGGTCACCTCGCCGCCCAGCATCCGCGTGACGACCCCGATGCTGAAGCACGTGAAGAATGCGGCGATCTCGCCGTCCATGGCGCTCCGCGCGATGTGCTCGAGGTCTGCCTCGACCCTGAGCTGCTCGGATGACTTGCGTACGTCGCTGACGTTGAAGGGCGAGCCGCCGACGACGACGCCCTGATAGCGGGCGAGACGGGCCGGATCCAGGCGCTCCGTGAGCAGATCGAGGCGGTCGACGACGTCGACGCCGAGCGCCCGACGGAACGAGGCGTGCTCGGCATCCGCTGCCCCCAGCTCGGGGCGGACGCAGACGTAGAGAAGCGAGACCACCTCGAGATTCTAACGAGCGGGAGCGCGGCCCCACGCCGCGGTCGGCCTCACAGCGTCATCGGGACGAGTTGGTCGTGCGCCCGCGGACGATGCCGACGAAGGTGTCGACGTCGGTCGTGGTGCGATCCCGAGGCCAGGCCAGCGCGACCGTCGAGGTCGGCCCGTCGACGAGCACCCGATGGTCGGCGTCCTTGCGATGGTGCGCCCGCGCGAGCGACATCGGCACGACGACGATTCCCACGCCGGACGCGGCCGTCGCGATGGCCTCCTCCGTCGAGAGCGCGCCGAAGGCGGCGGGAGTCGTGCCAGGCAGGTCGGGGGCGCCGAGCGCGTCATCGGTGAGGCCGATCACGACCTCACCCTCGAGATCGGCGACGGTGAGCTCATCGGCGGCGAGCAGATGCGACTCGATCGAGGTCACCACGACCGGCGTCTCCTCGTACAGCGGGATGACGTGCAGCGCATCGTCCTCGAGGGGCAGGCGCACCAGTGCTGCGTCGACGTCGTCGAGAGCCCGGCGCTGATCGGCGACCTCGATCGGCACGAGCTCGAGCGGCACGCGCGGCATCCGCTGCTTCCACGCGTCGATCCACTTGCCGGGCGTCGCGCCGGGCATCACGCCTAGTCGGAATGTGCGCGGCAGCTCGGCCTCGGCTGCTGGCGCGTCGAAGACGACCTTGGCCGTCTTCTTCGCGGGCTTGGGCGGCGGGAACCGCTCTGCGGGCGCCGCCTTGTTCCGACGCACCGGAGTGCCCCTGCCGGCGCGCGCCGGTCGTCGTCCCTGAGTCGCCATAGGGAAAGAGTACCCGCGATGTGCCAGGCGACCCCGGGTGCCGCCGCCGACCGGTGGGCCGGGATGTGACTCTCAGGCCGCCAGCCAAAGACCCTTCGGGTCGGTCGCGATGGTCAGCCCGGCAGCCACCGTCTCGTCGTCGCCGATGCGCGCACCGCGGACGATGCGTGCTCCTGCCCCGACCTCCGTGCGGACGCCGATGTGCGCGCCGTCGCCGACCGCCGCACCCGGACCGATGTGGGCGTGCGCCTCGATGTGAGCGTTGTCGCCGATCACGGCATCCGGTTCGATCCACGCGCCGCGGGCGACGGTGGCCCCTGCGCCGACGCGTGCGCCGGGTTCGATGTAGGCGCCGGCCTCGATGTGCGCCTTGGGATGGACCTTCGCGCCATGCGCGACGAGACCCCGGCCGTTCGCGTGCTTGCGGTACCGCAGCGTCGCGCCCTGGTCGTTCTCGATGTCGACGTAGTTCTTTCCCACGATTCCTCCCCGTGTTCCGGAGTTCCCCGGATATATCAACAACCACGGTCGGGGCCGATTCATTCCCGAGCATGGAAGCTCGGAGGCGGGGTGGTGAGAGGGGGTCAGCGCTGGCAGACGGGGCACCAGAAGGTGATGCGCTCACGGGTCGGATCCGCGCCCTGCTCGCCGCGTCGGATCAGCGTTCCACAGCGTCGGCACGGTCGCCCCGAGCGGCCGTAGACCCAGGTCCCCTGGCCGGGCCGGTCGACGCCGGTGAACGTCCGATGACGGCGGTCGCGGTTGGCGCGGATGGTGCGGGCGCCGAGCTCGAGCAGCGCGACGACGTCGACTTCGGGGGCCGGGGTCGTGGGCAGGACGCCTCTCAGGAAGAGCAGCTCCGCGGCGTACTCGTTGCCGAAACCCGCGACGTTGCGCTGGTCGAGCAGTGCGACGTGGATGCTGCGGACATCGGCGTGCAGCCGCCGCGCCGCCTCCGCGGCATCCCAGTCCGGGCCGAGGGGGTCCGGCCCCAGATATCCGACGAGCTGATCCTCGTCTCTGGTCGGCACGACCTCGATCTCGGCGAGGTCGATGCCGACGGCCTCGCGCTCGGCCGTGCCGACGATCGCCCGGACTTTGAACGCCGGATGCCGCCACTTCTCACCGGCGCGGTAGACGAGCCAGGCGCCATCCATGCGCAGATGGGAATGGAGGGTGAAGTCGCCGACGCGGAGCAGCAGATGCTTGCCCCGCGGGATGGAGGCGTGAATGGGCTGGCCGGTCAGGTCGATCGTCGCCGCCCGGGGGACTCTGAGGTCGAAGCGGGTCGCCGGTGCACCGACGAGGGCCTCTTCGAGTCGCTTCGCCGTGCGGAAGACGGTGTCGCCCTCGGGCATCAGACGCGACCGTCGGGTGGCGGGGGAGTGGTCGCGGTCGCGCGCTGGCGCTGCATCATGGAACGCGCGAGCATCGTCGATCCGGCGACGGCTGCGGGCATGACGGCCACCGCGCCACCCGGTACGAGGAAGCACAGCTGCGTCGCCACGCCGAAGCCGAGCACCCGCGCCCTGCTGCCCGAGAACAGCGCCGCCCGATCGAGTGGAGTGAGGTCGCGGGCGTCGAACGCGCGCCCGGTGAGCTCGCGGGCCAGCAGTCGACCCGACAGCGTCACACCGATCACCGCGCCGAGCACGCCGCCGACGAGGGGCACGAGACCCACGAGCAGCACGACCACGGCCACGAGGAGCCCGAGGAGCACCAGGCGGATGCCCTCGCCCACGGCCGACCAGAAGCCGCCGCCGTCCGTCGCAGGAGGGTCGCCGAGATCGGTCTCCACCGCTCGCCAGATGCGCTGGTAGAAGGGGTCGCCGATCGCGAGGGCGAGCGCGCTGAACACGGCGCTCGCCAGCGCCAGTGCCGCCACGAAGACGACGAGACCGACCGCGCCGCGCAGCAGCGAACGCCACGGTTCGAGCCAGCGGTCGGCGAACGGGGTCACAGTGTCGGAGATCACGCCGAGCGAGAGCGCCAGCGGAACGAGAGCAGCGGCGAGAAGAAGGCCGGCGATCACGGCGGGCACCAGCCCGAGAGCCATCAGGCCCGGTCGCTGCCGCCACGTGCCGAACCCCCGCAGCAGCATCCGGACACCCGCGAAGAACTCCCCGATCATGGAACCAGCCTAGGAGGACATCGCGTCCCTGGCGACGGATCGCAGTCGGTCGGCGTCGACGCCGACCAGCGAGGCGATGCCGCGGGCTCCCCGCGGAAGGCTCCGCCCCCCATCGCCCACCACGACCGTGGCGCAGCCCGCAGCGACGGCCGCAGCCGCTCCGACGAGCGAATCCTCGATGGCCACGCACCGCGAGGGCGCGAGGCCGAGCGCGGCCGCGGCGCGGAGGTACGGGTCGGGTGCGGGCTTCGTGAGCGCCGTGTCGTCGGCCGTGACGATCACCCGGAAGGGCGTCAGGTCGACGGCGGTGGCGAAGCGCTCGACCCAGTGGCGCGGTGACGACGTCACGAGCGCGAGGGGAACGCCCGCCGCAGCGAGCGCGCCGACGAGCTCGGAGGCACCGGGACGCCACGACACGTCGCGCGAGTACGCGGCCGGGAGCGACGGTCCAGATCGGACACGACCGCGTCGACGCTGAGCGAGAGCGGCAGCCGGGCGTGCAGCATCCGTGCCGCGCGTTCGAGGTCGAGGCCCTCCAGCTCCGAGACGAGGCGGACCACCGTGGACGACGCGAGGCCCTCGACCTGCTCGCGGACGAAGGCCTCCACGACCCGCAACCATGTGCTCTCGGTGTCGAGCAGCGTACCGTCCATGTCGCTGAGCACCGCCCAGTCGTCTGTCATCGCCCCGTCGTCTGTCATCGCCCCGTCGTCTGTCATCGCCCCGTCGTCTGTCATCGCGTCGTCCTCCCGGCGTCGAGCGAGCCGTCCGGTCGCACTCCCATCACGGCTGTCGGAGGAGACCGCCCCGCGGCCGCCCGAGGAACGCCGGGTGAACGGACGGGGACCAGCGGCAGAAGCGCGGTGGACACCTGTGTGCAGGTGTGCACGAACGGCGGGACCAGCGGATGCCGGGGTGCGGCCGCGCGGGTACGCTGACGGCGGATCAGGAGCGCCCGCATCCCGCCACGAGGGCCGCTGAAGGAGGAGACGCCGCTGTGCACCGCTATCGGGAGATCGCTCGCGATCTGAGTCTGCAGATCGTCGACGGACGGTTCGACGCGACGGGGATGCTGCCCGCGGAGGAGCAGCTCTCCCGGACCTATGAGGTCTCACGGGGCACCGTGCGCAACGCGCTGGTGCTGCTCGCGCGTCAGGGAGCCATCGCGCCACGCCGGGGGTCGGGATGGATCGTGCGGACCACCGTGCAGAGCCAGCGGTTCTCCGAGCTGCGCTCCTTCGCGCAGTGGGCGCGCAGCCGCGGGATGGTGCCCGGCGGCAGAGTCGTCTCGCAGCACCGACGGAGCCCCACAGCAGCCGAGGTCAGGACTCTGCGCGGGGAGAACCGTGCGGGGGAGGTCCTCGAGGTCGTGCGGCTGCGGCTGCTCAACGGTCGTGTGATGATGCTCGAGCGCACGGTGTACCCGTCCTGGATCTCGTCGATCATCGAGTCGCTGCCGCCGGACGAGCCCTCGGTCGTCGGAGCACTCGAGGAGCAGCACGGCGTGCGCATGGTGCACGGCGAGCACTCGATCGATGCCATCGCCGCGTCGAGCGACGGCGCGCGGCTGCTCGAGGTGCGTCGATCGAGCCCTCTGCTGCGCGTGCACCGCGTGAGCTATGCGGCAGACGGCAGGGCGATCGAGATGGGCGACGACCGCTACCTCCCCGACACGATGTCCTTCCAGGTGCAGGCGTCTCTCCAGGGCACCTCCCTCACCAGGCAGACCGGCTGACTCCCGCGGAACCGGTCTGCCTGAACCGCTGTGCGCACGCGTCCACACGGATCGGTGCGGTCGCGGTGCTGCGTGGTCTTCCGTTCACCTGCCGTGCACGTGCGGTTGGGGAACCGGGCCGACGCTCGAGACATCCACCCCTCGTCTCGGAAGGTCGACACAGCCATGCATCCCTCTCGCCCCCCGGCCCGTTCGCGGAGCGTCGTCTTCGCCGGCGTCGCGCTCTCTGCGGTCCTGCTCGCGACGCCCCTCGCCGCGAGCGCCCAGGTATCGGGTCCCGTATCTCAGGACATCGCCCTCGCGGCTGCGTCGTCCTTCCAGCTTCCTGCCGGGCCCTTGACGGCCGGCGCCACGGCGAGCGTCGGCTACGCGACCGACCAGCCGGACGCCAAGAACTGGATCGGGTTCTACCGCGACGGCGAGGTGCCGGGCGGTGCAGGACAGTTCTCCGCCACCTGGGCGTACGCACCCGGCGACTCGGGGACCGTCAGCCTCGACGTGCCGTCCACCCCGGGCGTCTACACGCTCTGGTACCTCGCGAAGGACGGATACGAGCCTCTCGCGTCCGCCCAGACCGTGACGGTCTCGGCCGCCGCGTCGGAACTGCTCCCCGGTGACCCGTCGGCCGCGGTGGACATCGACCCGGTCGCGACCGGCGTCGCCACCGACGGCGTGCTGCTGCGAGAGGGCTTCGCCGCCGGAGTGCCGGACGGATGGACGGCCTCGACCTCGGCCAACATGGATGCCGCTGGTGCCGCCGCCTATCGGGGCTGGGTGCCCACGACCCGCCCCGAGTGGACGGCGGGCATCGACGAGATGCGGGCCCGCTTCGCCCGTCCGCTCGCCGGCTTCCTCGTCGCCGATGCCCAGCAGTTCGGCACCGCGCCGTTCTCCGCGACGCTCACCAGCGCGTCGGTGGACGTCGAGTACCTGCGCTCGCTGCGACTCACGTTCGACAGTCACTACCGCGGGGCCCCGGGGCAGGCCGGCGTCGTGCGGGCCAGCTTCGACGGAGGCGCGTGGACCGAGATCCTGCGCCTGGACTCGGCGTCGGTGACCGACGGATACGACCCCCTGCAGATGAACTACTCGCAGGACATCTCGGTGGCCGTGCCGGAGGCGGCGACCGAGGTGCGGTTCGAATGGCAGCTCGACGCCCCGGCTGCGGGCGGCCGCTACTGGGCGATCGACTCCGTCGCCGTGCACCAGGGCGCGCTCGCCGCGGACACGGCCCCGACGCAGCTGTGGACCGTGTCCGACATCCAGGGGCACCCGCACGACTTCGAGCACGGGCTCAACGACCTGCACGCGCTCGCACCTGACCCCGCGGGTCTGCTCATCGTCGGCGACCTGGTCAACTCGGGCACCACGGCCGAGTGGGACGAGATGTACGCCGTGATGGACGACACGACGGCCATCCGCCCCGAGACGACGGTCGCCTCCATCGGCAACCACGAGCGGTACGCCACAGGCGGGTTCGCGGCGAACTTCGAGCGCTTCCTCGCCTTCGCGGAACGCGACAAGGCCTACGCCGAATACGTGCTCGAGGGTCCGGGCGGGCAGGTGCCGGTGATCACGGTCGGGCAGGAGATCGGCGGTCCGACCGACGTCGCGATGACCGACGAGCAGGTGGAGTTCCTCGAGGAGCGTCTCGCCTACTGGACGGCCCGCGGCTCGCAGGTCATCGTCAACACGCACTTCCCGCTCGGCGACACCGTGTCCGCGTCGTGGATCCCGTGGTACCACGACCACCACCTCATGAACGACCGTCTCACCAGCATCCTCGGCAATTACCCGAACGCGGTCGTCTTCAGCGGCCACACCCACTACCCGGCGACGCTGGGCGACTGGGCGGTGCAGCGCCGCACGGCCGACGGACACCCCGACGGCTTCTGGTCGGTGAACACCGTCGCGATGCACGTCGGCTGGGACGCGCGTGGCGAGAACACCGACGGCATCAGCGAGGTGACGATCGGCGACGTCAACAACGGCCTGATCGTGGAATCCTTCGGCGACCGCCTCGTGGTGAAGGCCTTCGACTTCTTCACCGATCAGCAGATCCGCGAGGTCACGATCCCGAATCCGCTGGTGCCGTTCGCGGCCGATGTGGTGCCTGCCGAGGAGCGTCCTGCGGACTACAGTGCGGTGGATGCCGCCCTCGGACTCGTACCCCAGGACCTCGCCCGGTACACCCCGGCGAGCGTCGAGGCGCTCGAGCGGGCCGTCGCCGCGGTGGAGCGCGGCCTGACCGTCGCCGACCAGGACGGGGTGGACGCCATGGCCGCCGCGATCCGCGCGGCGATCGAGGCGCTCGTGCTCGTCGAGAGCCCCGGCGCAGGAGACGGCGGTGCAGACGGCGGTGCAGGAGGCGGTGCGGACGCCGGTGCAGGCGGCGACGCCGGATCCGGTTCGGGTGCCGATGCCGGCAGCCTCGCGACGACCGGGTTCGACCCGGGCGTGACCTGGATCGTCGCGCTCGGCCTGCTCGGACTCGGCGGCGCCGTGCTCGGGGTGCGCCGGCTGATCGCGCGTCGGTTGTCCTAGCCGGTCGTCTCGGCCGGTCGCGTACTCGTTCGGTCGTACTCGTTCGGTCGTCGTGGTCGCTCTGGGGGGCCGGGTTCTCCGCGGACCCGGCCCCTCAGAGCGCCTTGCGGAGCGTGTAGCCGCGAGGGGTCGCGACGAAGCCGGCCTCCTGCAGCGCGACTGCGAGCTCGGTGCCGTAGACGCCGTCTCCGTCGATCTTCTCGACGGTGAGCGTGTCGAGGCGCCGTGCTCGTGCTGTCGTCGCGAGGTCGGCGGCCGCGGCTCGGAGCACCTCGGGATCGTCGCTGAACGAGAGCACGGTGCGCCCTCCGCGTTCGAGGTAGAGCACGAGCGCGCCGTCGACGATGACGACGAGTCCCCCGGCCTTGCGCCCGGGGCGGTGCGACACGTCGTCACGTTTCGGCCATCCGAGGGCCGCACCGTACGGATTCGCCGGATCGGTGGCGGCGAGCGTCACCGCCGTGCGGGGCGGGGGATCGGACAGGCCGGCGAAGGTGCGCAGACGGTCGACGGTGGCGGATGCCGCGAACTGGGCCGCGCCGAGCTTCTCGATGACGTAGCCGCGACGGCAGTGCCCGGCCTCCTCGAACCCGGCCAGCACCCGGTAGGCCTGGGCGAAGCCGCCAGGCACCCCCTCGGACTGCACGGCGCCCCGTGTCACGACGCCGTAGCGGTCGAGGAGCAGACCCGCGGTCACCGTCGCGCGACGCGCGGCATCCGTCTCCACGGGCGGCAGAAGCGACCAGCGTCCGCCGATCGAGGTCGGCCGCGGCGCGGTGCGGGCGAGGGACATCCCCCGGTAGGTGCGCGCTCGAGGGGCGCGCCGGGTGACACGGTGCGCCTGGGATCCCCCGGCGAGCAGCGAGCGGATCGGCGCGAACGTGTCGTTGGTCACCCGGCCGGCCCAGGTCAGCGCCCAGAGGGCCTCGAGCACCGACTGCTCGTTCTCGGCGCCGGCCATCTCTCGCAGCTGTGAGGCGAAGTAGGCGCCCCCCGCGTCGAGGGCGGCCAGGACCCGAGCCTCGAGCGAATCCGCGGCGATCTCGTCGTCCGGTTCGGGCAGCGTGAACGGCGCGAGATCGGCCGGATGCAGCGACACCCATCCGTCACGACCGGGCAGCGTGCCGTGCCCCGACCAGATGACCTCGCCGGCCGCGGTGAGCTCGTCGAGGAGCGCCGGGGTGTAGTCCCGCACACGAGAGGGGAGGACGAGCGACTCCCAGGCGCTCGCGGGCACAGGGACGCCGGCGAACTGCTCGATCACGGTCAGCACGCCGTCGAGTCCCTCGAGGGGACGGCTGATGTGCTGCCACTCGGGGAGGAAGCGCGCGTAGGCCTCCGGCGACACCGGCTCGACGCTTCCGCGGATCGCGGCGAGCGACCGCATCCGCAGTCGTCGCAGCACTTCGGCGTCGCACCACTCGGTCTCGTTCGCCGACCCCGAGGCCTCGGGCAGGAAGTACCCGCTGGTCAGGCGTCCGGCGTGTTCGAGACGCGGCAGGGTGTGCCGCGCGACGGCAGCCCCGATGCCGAAGCGCGTCGCGACGGCGTCGGTCGTGAAGGGGCCGTGGGTGCGCGCGTAGCGGGCGACGAGGTCGCCGAGCGGGTCGGCCAGCGGTTCGAGGAATGCGACGGGGATGCCGGTCGGCAGGGCGGCACCCAGGGCGTCGCGCAGGCGCCCGGCGTCTTCGATCGCGGCCACACGGGTCGTGCCGCCGACGGTCACGGGGATGGCGCGTCTGGCCGCGATCAGGGCATCGAGGTGTTCGGAGGCCGACCCGGTCTCGGGGTCAAGTCGGAGCGCGATCTCGACGGCGTCCATCGGTCCGAGCATGCGCAGCAGGTCGGCCACGCCCTCGAGCCCACGGGCCCGTCGCTCGGGGTCGAGTCGCTGCGCCTCGCGCTCGAACTGCGCGATGACCTCGGGGTCGAGGAGCTCCCGCAGCTCGACGGTGCCCAGCAGCTCGCCGAGCAGGGCGGGGTCGACCGAGAGAGCGGCGGCGCGACGCTCTGCGAGCGGCGAGTCGCCCTCGTACATGAAGGCGCCCACGTAGCCGAACAGCAGGTCGCGGGCGTAGGGAGACGGCTGCGAGGGCTGGGTCTCGACCAGGCGGATGCGCCGGTCGGCGATCGACACGGCGAGCCGCCGGAGGGACGGGAGGTCGTAGACGTCCTGCAGCACCTCGCGCAGGGTCTCCAGGATGACGGGGAAGGTCGGATGCCGTCGCGCGACCTCGAGCAGCTGCGCCGACCGCTGTCGCTGCTGCCACAGCGGGGTGCGGCGGTTGGGGTTGGTGCGAGGCATCAGCAGCGCGCGGGCGGCGCACTCGCGGAAGCGCGAGGCGAACAGCGCCGATCCGCCGACCTCCTGCGTGACGAGCTGCTCGAGCTCGTCGGGGTCGAAGACGAACAGCTCGGCTCCCGGCGGCTCCGCCTCGGCATCCGGGATGCGGACGATGATGCCGTCGTCGCTCGCGACCGCGGAGCCCTCGACGCCGAGGCGCTCCCTGATGCGAGCGTTGATGGCGAGGGCCCACGGCGCGTGCACCTTCATGCCGTACGGGGAATGCAGGATGACCCGCCAGTCGCCGACCTCGTCACGGCTCCGTTCGACCGTGAGGGTGCGATCGGTCGGCAGTGTGCCGGTGGCCTCGCGCTGCTCGGTGAGGTGCGCGATGAGGTTCATCCTCGCCTGCTCGTCGAGTCCCGCCTCGATGAGACGCTGCGCTGCCTTCTCGGGGGTCGCGGCCGACACCTCGCGGGAGAACCTGCCCAGGGCCTCTCCGAGCTCGAACGGTCGCCCGATGCCGTCGCCGTGCCAGAACGGAACCTTGCCCGGCTGCCCGTAGGCGGGGATGACGTTGACCCGATCGTGGGTGATCTCGGCGATCCGCCAGCTCGTCGTGCCGAGCGTGAACACGTCTCCGACCCGCGACTCGTAGACCATCTCCTCGTCGAGCTCGCCGACGCGGGCTCCTGTCGTCTCGCCGGCGACGAAGACGCCGAACAACCCGCGATCGGGGATGGTGCCGCCGCTCGTCACGGCGATGCGCTGGGCACCCGGGCGGCCGGTGAGGGTGCCGGCGTCGCGGTCCCAGATCAGTCTCGGACGCAGCTCGGCGAACTCGTCGGAGGGGAAGCGGCCGGCGAGCAGGTCGAGGGTCGCCTCGTAGGCCGAGCGGGGGAGCGACTGGAACGGCGCCGACCGCCGCACCGTCTCGAACCACTCCTCGACGCTGATCGCGCCGAGCGCGCTCGCCGCGACCGTCTGCTGCGCGAGGATGTCGAGCGGATTCCGCGGCACCTGGATCGCCTCGATCTTGCCCGCCAGCATCCGCTCGGTGACGATCGCGGTGTGCAGCACGTCTCCGCGGTGCTTGGGGAAGAGCGCGGCGCGACTGATCTCCCCGACCTGGTGACCGGCGCGGCCGACGCGCTGCAGCCCCGACGCCGCGGAGGGCGGAGCCTCGACCTGGATCACCAGGTCGACAGCTCCCATGTCGATGCCGAGCTCGAGACTGCTCGTCGCGACCACGCAGCGAAGGATGCCGGACTTCAGCTCCTCCTCGACCTGCGCGCGCTGCTCTTTGGAGACCGACCCGTGATGGGCCTTGGCGAGCACGGGGTCGGCGCCGGCCGTCGCTCCCGCCTGCGCCATCATCGCGGCCGGCACGGAGGTCTCGGGAAGAGCGATGCCGATCCGCTCCGAGTAGATCTCGTTCAGGCGGCCGGTCAGCCTCTCGGCCAGACGGCGCGAATTCGAGAAGACGATGGTCGAGTTGTTCTGGAGGATGCGGTCGACGATGGCCTCTTCCACATGCGGCCACACCGACCCGGTGACCTCGGTGTACTCCGCGTCGGAGGGCTGGCCGGATGACGACTCCGCCGTGCCCGGGGGCGGCGGCGGATTCGTCATGTCGTCCATCGGAACCACGACGCCGAGCTCGAACGTCTTGGAAGCGGGAGGGGCGACGATCTCGACCGGCGCCGCTCCGCCGAGGAAGCGTGCGACCTCGTCGATCGGGCGCACCGTCGCCGACAGGCCGATGCGCTGGGCCGGTGTCCGGGCGCCGTGGCTGCTGCGCAGCGCATCGAGTCGTTCGAGGCTCACCGCGAGATGCGCCCCGCGCTTCGTCGCCGCGACGGCGTGCACCTCGTCGATGATCACGGTGTGCACGTCTCGCAGCGTCTCGCCCGCCCGACTCGTGAGCATCAGGTACAGCGACTCGGGGGTCGTGATGAGGATGTCGGGAGGGTCGGACACGAGCTTGCGGCGGTCACTCGACGTCGTGTCGCCGGAACGCACTCCGACGGTGACGGCGGGAGCCGAGACGCCGAGCCGGCGGGCGGACTGGCCGATGCCGATGAGGGGGGATCGCAGGTTGCGCTCGACGTCGACGCCGAGCGCCTTGAGCGGCGAGATGTAGAGGATGCGGGTGCGGGATGCCTCCGAGGTGCCGGACGGGGCCTTCTTCTTCGCGGCCTTGGTCGGCGCTTCTGCGGTCGTTGCCGCGGCGAGCTCGGTGCGTTCGCGGAAGACGCTGTCGATCGCCCAGAGGAACGCCGACAGCGTCTTGCCCGACCCGGTGGGAGCCACGACGAGCGCGTGGCGTCCGGCCGAGATCGCCTCCCACGCGCCCGCCTGGGCGGGGGTGGGTGCGCTGAAGGCACCCGTGAACCAGTCACGTGTGGCCGGGGTGAAGCGGTCGAGCACGCGGTGCGCGGAGCCTGTCGGAGCGTCGCTCATCCTCCCATCATCACCCGGACCACCGACATCCGGCCCCGCATCGTCCGAGACCGCGGTCGACGCCTCTCTCACATCGGACCTCCCGCGGCGCGCTGCACGAGCTCGCGCACCCCGCCCTCGGGGTCGATCTCGAGTGTGAGATCCAGCTCGAGCCTCGCGAGGAACGCGTCGTCGTGGCTCACGACGAGCACCGCACCGCGGTATACACAGAGAGCGTCGACGAGCTGGTCGACCGTGTCGATGTCCAGGTTGTTCGTCGGCTCGTCGAGCACCACGAGGTGCGGGGCCGGATCGGCGAGCAGCAGCTTCGCCAACGCCACCCGGAACCGCTCCCCACCGGAGAGCGCCGCGACCGGACGTTCGGCGGTGGCCCCGCGGATCAGGAAGCGGGCGAGACGGTTGCGCAGCTCCTTCTCCGGCACCTGGGGCGCAGCATCCGCGATGTTGGCGTACACCGACCGATGCTCGTCCAGGCCGTCGACGCGCTGGGGCAGGTAGCCGATGCGGTCGGTCAGCGCGGTCGCGGTCAGCACCGGTCGTTCCGGATCGGGCGCTGGTCGTGTCGTATCGGGCGCCGGTCGTGTCGTATTCAGCATCGAATCCGCAATGGCGCCCTCCGGGCCGTCATCCGGGCGGATCGGCGGCATCTGTGCTGAATAGTGCACGCCGCCGGCGGCATCCGCCACGAGCCGTTCGAGCAGGGTCGTCTTCCCGGCGCCGTTGCGACCGACCAGCGCGACGCGCTCCGGCCCCTTGATCACCCACGACCGCTCCCCGTCGCCGATCTCGGCGATGCGCCGGGCGCGCGAGACCTGCGGATCAGGCAGTTCGATCTTCATCGACGCCTCCGAGCGAATCCGTCGCCCCGCCTCGGCATGCGCTGCGCGGGCGGCATCCTCCTTGGCCCCGACCTCGGTGCGCAGCCTTCCTGCCGACACCTCCGCGGCCATCTTGCGGCCGTGCGCGATGATCTTCGGCACCCGCTTCTCGATCTCCGCCTTCTTCGCGGTGCGCGCCCGATGCGCGAGCTTGACCTCGGCCTCGATGCGCTGACGCTTCTCTTTTCGGAACTCCTGCTTGGCGGTGACCTCCGCCTGCTTCGCGGCATCCTGCTCCGCGTCCAGCCACGCCCGCCACTCGGAGTAGGGGCCGCCGAACACCGACAGGGTCTGAGCGTAGAGCTCGGCGGTGTCGTCCATGAGCTCGAGCAGCGACAGGTCGTGGCTGACGACGATGAGCGTGCCCTTCCAGGTGCGGACCATGCCGGCCAGCGCCCTTCTGGCGTCCCGGTCGAGGTTGTTGGTCGGCTCGTCGAGCAGCGTGATCGGAGCGCGACGCAGACGGATGCCGGCGATCGCGACGAGCACGGCTTCGCCGCCCGAGAGCTCGCCGATCCGACGGTCGAGGAACTCGGGGACGAGACCGGCCTCGGCCAGCGACACCTCGGCGCGGGCCTCGATGTCCCAGTCGTCGCCGACGGCGTCGAAGTGCGCGGGGTCGACGTCGCCGGCGCTGATCGCTCGGACGGCGTCGAGCGCCTGAGCCACGCCGAGGAGGTCGGCAACTCGGCGATCGACGTCGAGCGTCAGCTGCTGCGGCAGGTAGGCGATCTCCTCGGGCGCGGTGATGACGCCGGACGTCGGCGCGAGCTCACCCGCTATGAGGCGCAGCAGCGTGGACTTCCCGGCGCCGTTGCGGCCGACCAGGCCCGTGCGGCCCGAGCCGAACGACCCCGAGACGGCGTCGAGAGCGGTGGACCCGTCGGGCCAGGTGAAGGTGAGGCGGTCGAGCACGACGGATGCGTGCAGAGCGGGTACGGACATGGGGTCTCCTGTCGAGTGCGAGGGTGCACTGACACCGGTCGCCCGGAGATGCCCCTGAGGGGCGCTGTCGGAGGACAGCGGGCGAGGTCGGCCGTGGAGTCGGCGATCGTCGGGTCAGCGCGCGAGAAGATGAGCGCGGAGGCGACGGATCAGATCAAAGGACTTCCAGACACGGCGGACAGGACTCCATGACGATACCCGGGCGTGTCGTCGTACGCAACCGCCCGGGCGTGTCGCGCACCGGGCTCATTCCGACTCGGCGCGCTCCCGCCACTTCAGGAGGAACGTGTGGACGTCGCGCAGCTCGTCCTCGGAGATGCTGTGCGTGAGGCCGGTGTAGACCCGACCCGACAGCTCGGAGTGGGCGGGGAGCCACTGCGCCGTGTGCGCGATGAGGGCGGGCGGGATGACGTCGTCGTTCGTTCCTCGTCCCCAGAAGACGGGCGGGCGCCGCTCGGCCAGGAACTCGTCGCTCGGGAGATCTCCGGCGGCGGCGTAGCCGCTCAGCGCCACCACCGCATCGATGCGGTCGGGGGAGAGGCGCAGCGCCTGCAGCGCGACGGCCGCGCCCTGCGAGAAGCCGAGGAGCGCCACGGCGGGGGCCTCCGGCGCGGCGTCGTCGAGCCATCGCAGGAAGGCCTCGGCCGCGAGGGTCACCGAGTCGGCGCTCCGCCCGTCGAGGCCTTCGATCGCGTACCAGGAGCGCCCGGGCATGGGCCACGGAGGGGCGAGGGGTGCGGCGACGGATGCCACGGCGACGCCCTCGGGCAGATAGGGGATCAGGCCGAAGAGGTCGTGCTCATCGGCGCCGTACCCGTGCAGCAGCACCAGCACCGGCAGCCCGTCGCGGTCGCTCGTCGACCACCGGGTGAGTGCGCCGTCGATCCTCAGTTCCTCGCTCACGCCTTCATCCTGCCAGGGGTCGCGGACACCGGCACCGGGTCGGCGCCCTCACGTAGGAAGCCGATCGGATGCCGGTGGGCCTGGGGACTCGGTGTCCGTGGAAGGGCGCGGCTGGTAGAAAGGACACATGGCCGTCCGCACACCTGATCCCGACCCGGAACCCGACGACGGCATCGGCGGTTTCGGCGATGCGCAACAGCCCTCCCGCGACGCGAACCCGGGCTGGCTCAGCGAGTTCGAGCTCGAAGAGGCGCGCCGTCACCTCCCGATGCTCTACGTCGAGGCGATCCCGGTGCGCACGGACGGCTCCGGTCAGGTCATAGAGCTCGGCATCCTCCTCCGCTCCACCCCGATGGGCGAGATGACCCGCACGATCGTGTCGGGCCGGGTGCGCTTCGGCGAGACGATCCGTGACGCCCTGTTCCGCCATGTCGAGAACGATCTCGGCCCCATGGCCTTCCCGCTGCTGCCCCCGCAGCCGCTCCCGTTCACGGTGGCCGAGTACTTCCCGATCCCGGGCGTCAGCGCGTACCACGACGACAGGCAGCACGCGGTGTCGCTGGCGTACGTCGTGCCGGTGACCGGCACCTGCGAACCCCGTCAGGATGCGCTCGAGGTCACCTGGTTCTCGCCGGAGGCCGCAGCATCCGATGCCGTGGCCGCCGAGATGGAGGGCGGCCGGGGCACGCTCATCCGTCAGGCTCTCGCGAGCCTGGGCCTGCTGCGCTGACGGCTGACGCGCCGACCCGTCGTCAGCGCGTGGTGAGACGCGCCAGAGCTGCGACGAAGGCGTCGACGTCCGACTCCTCGGTGTCGAAGCCGCACATCCAGCGGACCTCGTTGCGCGCCGCATCCCAGTCGTAGAAGCGGAAGCTCTCTCGCAGGCTGTCCGCGACGCCGTCGGGCACAGTGGCGAAGACGCCGTTGGCCTCGGTGGGCTGGGTGAAGGACACCCCGGCGATCGAGCCGTCGGCGAGACCCGCGTCGATGGCCGAGCGCAGGCGCTGCGCCATCGCATTGGCATGCCGCGCGTTGCGCAGCCACAGGTCGCCCTCGAGAAGAGCGATCAGCTGAGCCGACACGAAGCGCATCTTCGACGACAGCTGCATGTTGAACTTGCGCGAGAATGAGAGTCCGGTCGATGCCTCGGGGTTCAGCACGACGATGGCTTCGCCGATCATCGCGCCGTTCTTCGTGCCCCCGAAGCTCAGCACGTCGACGCCCGCGTCGCGCGTGAAGGCGCGCAGCGGCACGTCGAGGGCGGCGGCGGCGTTCGAGATGCGCGCGCCGTCGAGGTGGAGGGTCATGCCGCGCTCGTGCGCATGGTCGGCGAGAGCCCGGATCTCCTCGACCGAGTAGAGGGTGCCGAGCTCCGTCGACTGGGTGATGGAGACGACCAGCGGCTGCGCGCGGTGCTCGTCTCCCCAGCCCCAGGCCTCGCGGTCGACGAGCTCGGGAGTGAGCTTGCCGTCATCGGTCGGGACGGCGAGGATCTTGAAGCCGCCGATCTTCTCGGGGGCACCGCCCTCGTCGACGTTGATGTGGGCGGTGGATGCAGCGATCACGGCACCCCATCGCGGGAGCATCGACTGCAGGGCGGTGACGTTCGCGCCGGTGCCGTTGAACACCGGGAACGCCTCGACGCCCTCGCCGAAGTGCTCGCGGAAGACCTCCTGGAGGCGCTCGGTGTAGGCATCCTCGCCATATGCGACCTGGTGGCCGCCGTTGGCGGCGGCGATGGCCGCGAGGACCTCGGGGTGGACGCCGGAGTAGTTGTCACTGGCGAAGCCCCGCACGGCGGGATCATGCTGAATGCTCACCGGACCAGCCTAATCGGGCGGAGGTCTTCCGGATGTCGGAGGCCCGCCCTACCCTCGAAGGCATGGAGCGCACCGCTGCGAAGACCGCCTTCGCGAACGTCCTCGTCAACACGTTGATCGCCAACGTGACGACGAGCTTCCTCTGGTTCGCCCTCACGTTCTGGGTGTACATCGAGACCCAGTCCGTGTTGGCCACCGGAGTGATCGGCGGCGCCTACATGCTGTTCATCGCCTTCTTCGCGATGATCTTCGGCACGATCGTCGACCGTCACCGCAAGCACACGGTGATGCTGCTGTCGAGCGTCATCTCGGCGGTCGCCTTCCTCATCGCCGGCGTGCTCTACGTCTGGCAGCCCGAGTCCGCTCTGCTCGATCTCGGTGGGCCCTGGTTCTGGCTGTTCTCCGTGATCATCCTCTTCGGCGGCGTCATCGAGCAGCTGCGCAACATCGCCCTGTCGACGACGGTCACCCTGCTCGTGCCCGAAGACCGGCGAGCCAACGCCAACGGTCTCGTCGGCACCGTGCAGGGGCTCGCGTTCCTCGTGACGAGCGTGTTCTCCGGACTCTCCATCGGGTTCCTCGGCATGGGGTGGACCCTGGCGATCGCGATCGGCGCGATGGTCCTGACGTTCGTGCATCTGCTGTTCATCCGCATCCCCGAGAGCACGCCGCAGCCCGATCCCGAGGCGAAGAGCGCTCTCGACTTCCGCGGCAGTGTGGCGGCGATCCGCCTGGCGCCGGGCCTCTTCGCGCTCATCATCTTCTCGACCTTCAACAACCTCATCGGCGGCGTGTACATGGCGCTGATGGACCCGTACGGTCTCACGCTCTTCGACGCCCAGATGTGGGGATTCGCACTGGCCTTCGCGTCGACCGGCTTCCTCATCGGCGGCGGCCTCGTGGCCAAGTTCGGTCTCGGGGTCAAACCGATGCGCACCCTGCTGCTCGTGGTCATCGCGATGGGGCTGCTCGGCTCGGTGTTCATGCTGCGCGAGTGGTGGCCGCTCTACGTGATCGGCATGTGGGCGTACATGGCCCTCGTGCCGCCGGCCGAGGCGGCCGAGCAGACCATCATCCAGAAGGTGGTGCGCTACGACCGTCAGGGTCGCGTGTTCGGAGTGGCGGCGGCGATGGAGGCGGCAGCCGCGCCGGTCACGGCGTTCCTCATCGCTCCCATCGCCGAGTTCCTGATCATCCCCTACATGAGGACCGACGCGGGGCAGCGCCAGTGGGGCTGGCTGCTCGGCGAGGGAGAGGCGAGGGGCATCGCGCTCATCTGTCTGTTCGCCGGCCTCATCATGGTGGTCGCCGGCACGCTGGCCTTCTTCACGAAGTCGTATCGCAAGCTCACCGACCTGTACGCGCGTGCTCCCGAGCAGAACCTCGACGGTGACGAAGACGGAGCGGTCGCGGAGTCCGACGGGCGCGGCGGCGTCGACGAATCGGTCGACACGACCGGCGCGGACGTACGCGCGGCGGAGGTGCAGGACGCCGACGTGCGGGCGGTCGACGCGCCGCCCCCGCTGCGCGGGTTGCCTCCTGAGGTGCCCGACCCGCGGCGCTGACCGATGCGACGCGTCAGCCGTCGAGGTCGACCACCCGGTCGTTGAGATCGGCGGCGGCCTCGTCCCAGAGGGCCACGATGCGTGCCGCCAGTACCGCCGGATCCAGCGACTTCGCGCGGAAGACGACGGATGCCGCGCGCAGCGGCTCATCCGCATCCCGCGCCGCCTTGCCGAAACCGTGCGCGACAGCCCGAGCCCACGCCTCGCTGGCGGCCTTCACCGCGGCGTAGTTGGCACCGCCCGCGAGCGGCCGGAAGACGGCCGTCGACGAGACGATGGCGAAGCGTCCGGCATCCGATCGCCGTAGGGGCGCGTCGAACGCGCGGCTCGTCGCGCGCACCGCCTCCAGCGCAGGCATCAGCGCGCGGAAGTCGTCGTCCGACTGGCCCGCCAGGCCGCCGCCCCCGCGCCAGCCGCCGACCAGCGGCACCACGGCGTCCACCGCATCGAGGCGGTCAGCCAGCTCCTGCATCGAGACGACCGACGTCGCGTCGGCGATCTCCGTCGAGGCCCCGAGCGAGCGCAGCGGCTCGAGCCGCTCTGCCGACCGTCCGGTCGCGATCACGTGCGCTCCTGCGGTCAGGAGCGCACGGGCGACCGCGAGACCCGCGGCGCTGGTCGCTCCCGCCAGCACGATCGTGCGGCCGGAGGCGCTCACGCGCGTGTCCGTGTCGGATGAACGCACCTTCTGCGGCCGCGGCCCCCTGGCATGGCCGCAGAAGATGCAGACGGCCGTGACGGCCGAACCCCGGAAATGCGCACGTCTGCGTCAGTCGTCGGTACCGCGGATGCCCACGGTGGACTCGATGACCGGCTTCATCTTCTTGTCGAGAGCCTCGAAGAACATCGACAGCGGGAACTCGTCGTCCAGCACGGCGTCGGTGTACCCCTTGGGAGCACCGGCGAGGATCTCGTCCGAGAGTCCGCGAGCCCAGTTCGAGGCGGGATGCGGCGTGAGGACCGACCGGACGAGGTCGTACGCGGCCAGCCAGTGCGCCGTCTTCGGGCGGTCGATGGACCGCCAGTACAGCTCGTCGATCGCGTCGCCCAGCGCCACGACGGCGTCGGGTACGGCCGCCCAGTCGAAAGCGAGGGCGGTGTCCGTCCAGTGCAGCACCCCGCGCTGGTGCAGCCACGCGAACAGCAGTTGCCCACCGAGGCCGTCGTAGTTGCGCACGCGGGAGCCGGTGATCGCGAAGCGGAAGATGCGGTCGAAGATCACCGCGTACTGCACGAGGCCGGCGTGCTCGAGCATCTCCTGCTCGGATGCGGTGAGGTCTTCGCCTGCCTCGGATCGGGCACCCAGCGCGCGCTCGATCTTCACCGATTCGCGGAACGCGGTGAGATCGCAGCGCAGCTCCTCGAGCGAGTAGAGGAAGAACGGCATCCGCTGCTTGATCATGAACGGGTCGAACGGCAGGTCGCCGCGCATGTGCGTGCGGTCGTGGATGATGTCCCACATCACGAATGCCCGCTCGGTGAGCGGCTGGTCGTCGAGCATCGCGGCGGCGCGCTCGGGCAGGTCGAGCTTGGTGATCTCCGCGGCCGCGCGGGTGACCCGGCGGTAGCGGGCGGCCTCGCGGTCCTGGAAGATCGCGCCCCACGTGAAGGTCGGGATCTCGCGCATCGCGACGGTCTCGGGGAAGAGCACGGCCGAGTTCGTGTCGTAGCCGGGCGTGAAGTCCACGAGGCGCAGCGAGACGAAGAGCTTGTTCCCGTAGTCGCCGGCCTCGAGGGCTGCGATGAACTCGGGCCAGATGGTCTCGACGATGAGGGCCTCGACGAGGCGGTCGCTCGAGCCGTTCTGCGTGTACATCGGGAAGACCACGAGGTGACGGATGCCGTCGACCCGATGCTGCTGCGGCTGGAAGGCCATGAGCGAGTCCAGGAAGTCGGGAACCCCGAAGCCCTCGGCGACCCAGCGGTCGAAATCGGCGACCGAGGCGGCGAGGTACTCGGCGTCGTGCGGGAAGGCGGGGGCGAGCGCGCGGATGCCGGCGGTGATCGCCGCGACCAGATCGCGTGCGGCGGCGTGGTGCGCCGCATCCGGAATCGAGCCGTCCTTGATCTGCATATCGCGGAGGGCCACGGCCGCGTCCTTCAGCTGCGCCCACGCGGCGCTCTGCTCGGCGATCGCTGCGTCCTCGACGACCTCGGGTTCGCCGACGATGGCCTGAGTGTGCAGGGTAGGAGTGGACATGGAACCTCCGATCGCGAGATTGGGCGTAAAAATTCCGGCATAAACGGAATCCTGACGATAATCTTACATCCGTGGATGATTCTGTCGATCGTGCGATCCTCGCCGAGATCTCCCGCGACGGGCGGGCGACGTTGGCGCATCTGTCCGACGCGGTCGGCCTCTCCGTCTCGGCCGTGCAGTCGCGGCTGCGCCGCCTCGAGACCCGCGGCGTGATCTCCGGGTACCGCGCGATCCTCGACCCCGAGCAGGCGGGCACCCCCCTGTCGGCCTTCATCGAGATCACCCCGCTCGATCCCGCTCAGCCCGACAACGCCCCCGAGCTGCTCGAGCACCTCACGGCGATCGAGGCCTGCCATTCGATCGCCGGCGATGCCAGCTACATGCTCTTCGTCCGCGTCGCGACGCCGCGCGCGCTCGAGGAGCTGGTTCGCGACATCCGCCTGGCCGCCAACGTGAGCACCCGCACGACCGTCGTGCTGCAGACCTACTACGAGCACCGGCCGATCATCCCCCTCGCAGGAGACGCGACGCGCTGACCCCGCCCGCTCCGATCCGAGATTCGCGTGCACGATGTCGGAGGCTTCCGCCATCATGATCAGGAAGTCATCCGCCGACGCCGACACTCAGGAGCACCGATGTCCTTCCAGGCTTATCTCGACAAGGTCGAGGCCCAGACCGGCCTCACCCCGCGGCAGTTCATCGAACTCGCGAACGAGAAGGGGTTCGACGCGACGACGAAGTCGACCGTCGTGCTGAACTGGCTGAAGGAGGAGTACGGTCTCGGCCACGGACACGCGCAGGCGATGGTGCACGTGATCCTCAAGGGGCCGAAGATCAGCGACAAGCACGTCGGCAAGGGCGGGGCCCACGGCGACACGTCCGACACGCTGTGGCTCGACGGTAAGGACACAAACCCGAACCCCTGACGTTCCGCCGACCGACGCCAGCCGCCGGAGAAGGCCCATCGGGCGCACCAGTAGGATTCCCTGCGTGGCAGCATCGTCGAATCGCAAGAAGAACCCGGCCCGCGTGAGCGGCAACCCCGCCAAGCGCGCCAGCGGCGACCCGGCCAGGCGGCCCGCCGTCGAGGCCGGACCTGTGACCGTCGGCGACTGGATCGGCGCGGCGCGGCTGCGAACGCTTCCCCTCGCCATCGCCCCGGTCGTCATCGGCACCGGCGCCGCACGCAGCACCGGTCCCGAGTTCCATTGGGTCATCGCGCTCGCCTGCCTCGCCGTCGCCGTGCTGCTGCAGATCGGCGTGAACTTCACGAACGACTACAGCGACGGCATCCGCGGCACCGATGCGGTGCGCGTCGGGCCCGCTCGACTCACGGCGTCCGGACGCGTGAAGCCTCGCACCGTGCTCATCATCGGCCTCGTGTTCTTCGCGCTCGCCGCAGCGGTCGGCCTCGCGATCGTCGTGCGCACCGGCCAGTGGTGGATGCTCGCGGTCGGTGCGGCATGCATCGTCGCCGCCTGGTTCTACACGGGCGGCAAGCGGCCGTACGGGTACTACGGGCTCGGCGAGGTCTTCGTCTTCGTCTTCTTCGGCCTCGTCGCGACCCTCGGCACCACCTGGGTGCAGGTGTTCCAGCTTCCGCAGCAGGCGTGGCTCGGGGCCATCGCGGCGGGCCTGTTCGCGTGCGCGGTGCTGCTCGCGAACAACCTCCGAGACATCGACCAGGACCGCCTGGTCGGCAAGCGCACCCTCACGGTGCTGATCGGCCGGCGCGCCACGCAGGTGCTGTTCACCCTGTTCGTCCTCGCGCCGTTCGGCATCCTCGCGTTCATCGCGCTGCTCTACCCGATCGCCTGGGTGGGACTCCTCGCCCTGCTGTCAGGGCTCCCGGCCGTGCTGATCGTCTGGACCTACCGCCAGGCGAAGGAGCTCGTGATCGCCCTCGCACTGGTGTCGCTCACGGCGCTGCTCTACGCCGGAGCGCTGTTCTGGGCCTTCGTCGGCTAGAGACCGAGCGGCCACGACGACCGCGACCGTGTGAGGCTCAGGCCTGGCCGGTGCCGGGGCGCGACGTGCCGTCGATCGCCTCGTCCTCGGCATCCGCGTCGCTCTGCCCGGCGGGCTCACGGCCCGCGCGACGTTCGACGAGGCGCGCCGAGGCGTCGGTGAGCGGGGCGCGCAGGAACAGCATCGAGATGCTCACGCCGATGAGGGCGGCGAAGATCGCGGCGAGCCACCAGAACTCCCGGAAGATCGGGAAGAAGAACCAGAGGATCGCGAGCGGGACGAGGAACGCCAGCAGCCGCAGCACGGTGTAGACGAGGAAAGGTGCACGGTTCTTCACCCGGACAGTCTACGTTCGCGACCTGTGTCCCCGCCCTGTGCCCGGCCGCTGCGCCGTTCAGTCCTCGATACCGAGGGAAGACAGCGGGATGCCGCGCACGACGCGCTTCCACGGGTGCTCTCCGAGCGACCACAGGAGCTCGGCGTCGAGATCGAGAGCAAGGTCCTCGCATCCGACCGGCAGCGGGTGGCGGTCGCGCGTCAGAGCGTCGCGCGGGCCGACCCACAGCGAGCCCGGGCGCAGTCTGTCGGACTGGGAGACGAAATGCCGGTCGCCCCAGCGCACCGCTCCCTGCATCTGCGGGATGCCGGGCGAGAACCGCGCCTGCTCGACGAAGTCGTCGCCGTCCGATTCAGGCACGGTGAACTCCGCGATCCGGCCTTCGTCGCCACGGCTGTACTCGCCGATCAGCACCCGTCGCAGGGGGGTGCCGTCGTCGTCGAACACGCGACCGAGGTACGAGCAGCGGATGTCGATCGGATGCACGCGAGTGCGCACCGCGACCAACGCGGTCGCGGTGAGGCCGCGGCCGTGCGCTCCCGCGATCCGCCGCGCGTCGGACCCGCGCACCCGGCGGATGACGGCGAGGTCGAACTCCCAGATGCCTCGGCCGGTGGCGGCGACGAAGAGGCGGTCGTCGAACCAGGCGAGGCCGCCGGCGTGGATGGGCGCGGGCTGGAGCACGCCGTCGTCATCCTCCACGGCGAGCAGCACATCGAGGTGGCGGGACCGGTCGAGGTCGACGACGGCGATCCGCGACGCGAGGTGGGTGCCGTCGAGCTTCTGACGGAACCAGCTGACGGCGAGCGTGCGCCTGCCGTGCCACTGGCCGAGGTCGACGCCCTGCGGGTACCAGCGCCTCGTCCACGTCCGCGCGCTCAGCCAGCGCAGGTCGACCGTGTCGCGGCGCTTCTGGCGCACGGGGCGCCAGGTGGTTCCGAACGGCCAGAGCATGCCTTCCATCGTCGCCGATCGCGCGCACCGACGCGAACCGATGCGAATCGGACGGCGGGCGCGCGTCACCGGGCGTTCACCCGGGCGTCCCCGTCCGGCTACGAACGCCTGCGACCATGCCGGGACCGCCGACCACCCGGGAGTTCCGTGCGCACACCGCTCGTCACCGTCATCCTTCCTGCCAAAGACGCGGGCGCCTACATCGGGACGACGCTCGAGACGCTGACCCGCCAGTTCGACGACCCGGCGGCGCTCAAGCTCGTCGCGATCGACGACGGCTCCCGTGACGACACGGGAATGCTGATGCGTCGCTACGCCGAGCGCTTCCCGCACGCGGAGGTGATCGTCAATCCTCGAGCACGGGGCCTCGCCACGGCCCGTAACCAGGGGCTCGACCGGGTCGAGGGCGATGCGTTCTGCTTTCTCGACGGCGACGACTGGATGCAGGCGCGACGGCTCGACGTTCTGACCAGGCGGCTCCGGGAGACGGATGCGGACTTCCTCCGCACCGATCACGTCACCGTCACGGCGAGCAGGCGGACCCTCGTGCGTGCGCCGTATCCGTGGCGCGAGTCGGTCGCTCCGCCGCGCGAGGCGATCCTGCCGGAGAACGAGCCCACCATGGTCGACTACCCGTTCGCGTGGGCCGGCATCCTGCACCGCCGTCTCCTCGACGAGGGGCTCGCGGGGTTCACGCCGGGACTCTTCACCGCCGAGGACCGGCCCTGGATCTGGCGGCTGCACCTGCAGGCGCGATCTTTCGCGGTCGTCGAGGCGCCGGCGCTGCTGTATCGGCGCGGGGTCTCGACGTCGCTCACGCAGGTGCGCGATCGGCGGCAGCTGGACTTCGTCCGCGCGATGGACGAGGTGCTCGACATCGCGGCGGCCGATGCCGAGGCGGAGCGCTTCCTTCCCAAGGCGGTGTGGAGCGTGCTGGCGCTGAGCTCGCGTCACCTGGTGCGCGCCAGGAGGATGACGCCGGGCCTGCGTGCCGAGATGCGCGCCGGCATCCGTGGGCTGCTCGCCCGACTGCCGGAGGCCGAGGCGACCGCCGTGCTCGCGCGCCTCGACGGACCCCGGCGGCGCGTGCTCGCGCCTCTGCTTCGCGCGGTCGGGAGGGCTGCGGCATGACGCAGCTCTTCGCAGTGCACAGCGCCTACGGACTCGCCACCGCCGCCGCCGCCATCGACGGCGACCTGCTCGGGGCGCGAGGCGAACGACTCCTCGTGCCGTTCGTGTCGTCGCGGATCCCGGAGACCGCGGTGGGCGTCGCCGTCGACCCGGCGCTCGCGAGTCTTCGCGCGCGCTTCGACCGGATCGAGGACCTGGACGCGCTTCTCGGTCCCTTGCATCCGAGCTCGTGGAAGCCGCTCGCCGCCGAGCTCCCCGTGCTGCGGCGACTGCTCCTGCGGGCGTGGGACCTCGACGAACACGACCTCGAGCTGCTCGTCCAGAGCCCGCAGGTGGCACCGGGCCGCACCCTGATGCTGCTCTTCCCGCACGCGCGGATCACGATCATCGGCGACGGGCTCATGACCTACTCGCCGATGCGGGTGAAGATGCCGCACACGGTGCGCGCGCGGATCGGCCGCGTGGTGCACGCCGACGTGGTCCCCGGGGTCACACCTCTCGTGGCCTCGCCGACTGCGACGCCCGTGCCCGTCGGCAGCGACCTCTTCCGTGCGGTGCTCGACGAGACGGCGGCCGAGGTCGACGACACCGCCGACCTCCTCGCGGCACTCGACGGGGAGCGCACCGTGCTCGTGCTCGGTCAGTACCTGTCGGCTCTCGGGCTCGTCAGCGACGCCGAGGAGGTCGCCCTGCAGAAGGGGATGATCGACAGGGCGGCAGCCCGCTCGCCGCAGCACATCGTGTTCAAGCCGCATCCGTCGGCACCGCCTCGTCTCTCCGACGCGCTGCGCGACAGGGCGGCCGTGCACGGGATCGACTTCCGTGAGTACCGGGGAGCGCTCGCCGCCGAGGTGCTCGCCGAGCGGATCGACGCCGAGGCGGTCATCGCCGGATTCTCGACCGCGCTGCCGACCGTGCGCGCCCTGTACGGTCGCGCCATCGATGCGGTCGGAGCCGACACCGTGCTCGCGCGGCTCAGCCCGTACGAGAACAGCAACCGGGTTCCCGCGACGATCGTCGACGCCCTCACCCGTCAGGATTCGCCGTACCGGGAGCCGGAGCAGCTGCAGCTGCTGATCGATGCGGTGGGCTACGTCATGCAGCCCGAACTCGCCGGGCACCTGCGCAGCCGCGCGGAACGGCTGCTCACCGGCATCCGCCCCGCCGATCGTGAACGGTACTTCGACGCGGATCGACTGGCCGCGCTGCGTCTGCCCGGCGCTCCGCCCGAGAGCGCTGCCCGGCGAGTGCTGCGGCCGGCAGGCGGCGTCGGACGCGTGGAGGAGCTTCGGCTCACGGCCCTGGGCGCGCAGCGCCGCGTCGGGCGGGCCTGGCGCGCGCTGAGAGGACGATGAGGCGATGAACGAAGACGCACACGAGTCGGCGACGAGGACCGTCGCGATCATCCCCGCACGCGGCGGCTCGAAAGGCGTGCCGCGCAAGAACGTGCAACGGGTCGGCGGGGTGCCGCTGGTGGCACGGGCCGTGCGCAGCGCGCTCGCCGCGGCGGGCATCGACCTCGTCGTGGTCTCGACGGACGACGACGAGATCGCCGAGGTGAGCACCGCGGCCGGCGCCCGGGTGGTGCGACGCCCCGCGGAGCTGTCGGGTGACACGGCGTCGTCGGAGAGCGCGATCCTGCATGCGCTCGACGAGCTGGAGCGCTCGGGCGAGACGGCCGACATCGTGGTCTTCCTGCAGGCCACTTCGCCGTTCATCCCCGGCGACGCTCTGTCGGGCGCCGTCGAGGACCTGCGCACCGGTCGGGCCGACAGCGTGTTCTCGGCCCACGAGACGTACGGGTTCCTCTGGCGGCAGACAGACGACGGCGCGGCGGCGATCAATCACGACGCGAGTCGTCGGCCACGGCGGCAGGACCGGGAGCCCCACTATCTCGAGACCGGCGCGTTCTACGTGTTCCGCGCCGACCGGTTCCGCGAGGCGAAGCACCGCTTCTTCGGGCGCATCCGCATCGCCGAGGTCCCCGAGTGGACGGCGATCGAGATCGACGACGAGCAGCAGCTCCGCATCGCGCGCGCACTCGCCGCTCTGCACGAGGGCACGGAGCGGATCGACGTCCGAGCCGTGGTCACCGACTTCGACGGGGTGCACACCGACGACACCGCGAGCATCGATGCCGAGGGCGGCGAGCGCGTGCGCGTGAGCCGGGAGGACGGCATGGGCGTGTCGCTGCTGCGCGCGGCCGGCATCCCGATGCTGATCCTCTCGACCGAGGTGAACCCGGTGGTGCGCGCCCGTGCCGACAAGCTGCGGGTGCCCGTGCTGCACGGGATCGACGACAAGGAGGCCGCGCTGCGGTCGTGGGCGCATGAGGTCGGCATCCCGCTCTCCGACATCGCGTACCTCGGCAACGACGTCAACGATCTGCCGGCCATGCGGATCGTCGGCTGGCCGGTCGCCGTCGCGAACGCGCATCCGCTCGTGCGCGAGGAGGCGCGGGTCGTCCTCTCGCGAGAGGGCGGGCGCGGTGCCGTCCGCGAGCTGATCGAACGGGTGTTGCCTGGGTGACCGACTCCGGTAACCCTCCTGTCGCACGCAGTTCACTCTCGGCGCGTACCCAGGGGAGAAGGCCATTTCGACGACCGGAGGAACCATGACTGTCAGCATCGGCTCACGCGTGATCGGCGGCGGTCACCCCGCCTATGTCATCGCGGAGATCGGCCTCAACCACAACGGCGACGTCGACATCGCCAAGCGCCTCATCGACGTCGCGGCGAAGGCGGGTGCCGACGCCGTGAAGTTCCAGAAGCGCACCCCCGAGATCTCCACGCCCGAGCACATGCGCGACGTGCCGCGGGAGACGCCGTGGGGAACCATGAGCTACCTCGACTACCGCCGCCGCGTCGAGTTCGGCCGCGACGAGTACATCGCCGTCGGCGACCACGCCACCATGCTCGGCCTCGACTGGTTCGCCTCCCCGTGGGACGTCCCCAGCGTCGCCTTCCTCGAGGACCTCAACGTGGTGGCGCACAAGGTGGCCTCGGCCAGCCTCACCGACACCGAGCTGCTCCTCGCCCTCCGCGAGACCGGCAAGCCGATCATCCTGTCGACGGGCATGTCGACCATCGCGCAGATCGACCGGGCGCTCGAGACGCTCGGCACGGACCGTGTCGTGCTCATGCACGCCACCTCGACCTACCCGCTGGAGCCGGAAGAGGCCAACCTCCGCGCGATCGCCACGCTGCGCGACCGTTACCCCGGCGTCCCCGTGGGCTACTCGGGTCACGAGCGCGGTCTGCAGATCTCCCTCGCCGCGGTCGCGATCGGCGCGGTCGCCGTCGAGCGTCACATCACGCTCGACCGCACGATGTGGGGCTCCGACCACGCCGCCTCGCTCGAGCCCGCCGGCCTCGAGCACCTCGTGCGCGACATCCGCGTGATCGAGAAGGCTCTCGGTGACGGCGTGAAGCGCGTGTTCGACAGCGAGCGCGCACCCATGGCGAAGCTGCGTCGCGTCACGGCATGAGCACACCCGGCATGAGCGTGAGCGGATCGGGCACTCTGCGCGTCGTCGCGATCGCCGACGCCGATTCGTTCGTGAAGTGGTCGGCGTCGCTGCTCGGCGGCGTGCCCGGCATCCGTCCTCATCTGCTGATCGTGCGGACGCCGCTGACGGTCAGCGTCGAGCAGCAGCGCACGGCGCTGACCGGAACCGGGATGCCGGCGGAGAACGTCACGCGGATCTCGTTCGCCGAGACCGTGGGCTGGCTCGAGGGCCAGCGGCCCGATGTCGTGCTGCTCGCCGGCCGCGGCCCGTTCGTGCGCCTCATGGGCAGGGTCGTCGATCGGCTGACCCGTCGGCCGGTCGTCGTCGCGGGGATGCCGGGCATGGCCATCCCCGCCCAGCGCGGAGCGCTCGACTACAGGCGCTACGCCGATCTGCTCGTCGTGCACTCTCATCGCGAGGAGCGGGCGTTCGCCGAGCTCGGACGCCGCATCGGCGTCGGGGTTCCCACGGCACTGGCCACCCTGCCGTTCGCGCGACTGCGATCGAGGATGCTCGCGCCCGACCGTGCGAGAGTGCTGGCCGCCGAGCCGCACGGTTCCTCACGGGGCGCGATGCTCGTCTCGGAGCGCCCCGACGAGGGGCGGGAGAAGCGTGAGCCGGCCACCGACATCGTCTTCGCGGCCCAGGCCCTCGTCCCGGTCGGGCGGGAGGAGCGGGCGGAGATCGCGGCGACCCTCATCCGTGCGGCCGAGGCCGACCCGGGTCGGCGCGTGGTCCTCAAGCTCCGGTCCCGCCCGGGCGAGACGGAGACCCACCGCGAGCGCGACTCGTATCTCGATCTCCTGCCGTCGCGGCATCCGGCCAACCTCGTCGTCTCGTACGACTCGATGGCCTCGGCGCTCTCGACAGCCGCCGGACTCGTGACCGTGAGCTCCACGGCGGCGGTCGAGGCCGTCGCGGTCGGGGTGCCGGTGATCGCGCTCGATTCGTTCGGCGTCAGCAAGAGCCTGCTCAACACCGTCTTCGTCGGCAGCGGGCTGCTCGGCGGTCGCGCGGAGGTCGTGGCCGGCCGCTTCCGGCATCCGCACCCCGACTGGCTCCGCGACAACTACTTCCACCCGTCGTCCGAGTCGACGTGGTGGGAGCGCGTCGAGCAGCTGGTCGCCATGCGTCGCTCGGGATCCCTGCCGGCGCGGGTCGTTCCCGCCGCACGCGGCGGGGCGATGCGCGAGGCCTGGCATCGGGCGAGCGTGCTCGGGGGAGAGGACCGCACCCTGCGCGGGGCTGCGGCACTCGCGCTGGGCGCACCGGCGACGAAGGCGCTCGCCGCCCTCCGACGCGGCCGTGCCTCGGCCGACGGCGACACGTGGGCCGACGCGAGCACGGACTTCACGCTGGAACCCAACCCGTTCCACGACTCGATCCGGCGCTGAGGCACGCCGGATCGAGTCGCCGGGGTCAGCTGCCGGGTCAGCTGCTGCGGCGGATCGCCCGCACCCCGACCGCGAGGCCGACGATCGCGACGGCCAGCGCCGACACCCAGCCCCACAGCACGGTCGCGTCGCCGAGATCACCGGCGAAGAGCGCTCGCTCGGCCTGCACCACCCAGTTGACCGGATTGACCGACGCGACCGCGCGCATCCATTCGGGGGCGTCGTCGAGTGGAAGCAGCATGCCCGAGAGGATCAGCAGCGGGAAGATCAGCGCCTGCTGCACACCCCAGAACAGCCACTCGCGGTCCTTCGTCGCGAGTGCCAGCGAGTACGAGAGCGAGCCGAGCCCGACGCCGAACACCGCCAGCAGTGCGAGACCGATGAGGAGGCCCGGCACGTTGATCGCGAACCCGAAGGGCCAGGCGATCAGCACGATCACGAGCGCCTGGACGACGATCGGTGCGATCTCCTTGAGGGCGCGGCCGATCAGGAGCGAGGAGCGGGCGAGCGGTGCGACGAGCGTGCGTTCGTGCGAGCCGGTCATCATCTCGTACTGCAGGTTCGAGCCGGTGGCGCCGGTGCCGAACAGCACGATCATGACGAGCACCCCCGGCACGAACCAGGCGAGCGTCTCGCCGGCCGGCTGACCGGAGCCGCCGATGAGCAGCGGAGCGAACAGCCCGAGGAACACGAGCGGCTGCAGCAGGCTGAAGATCAGCGTGAACGGGTCGCGCACCACGGGCTTGAGCTCGCGGGTCAGCACGTTCTTCGTGTCGCGCACGAGGTTCGCCCGCACGAGGGTGTCGGTCGAGGTGGTCATGAGAGGGCTCCTGTCGTGGCGGTGGTCGCGGCGTCGGTGGTCGCGGCAGCGGCGGTGTCGGTGGCGGTCTCGGACGCCTCGTCTCCCTCGCCCGCTTCGCGCAGCGTGCGCCCGGTGAGGGCCAGGAACACGTCGTCGAGGGTGGGCGGGACGCCGGTCGCGCGCCGGACGAGGATTCCGGCGGCATCCAGCTCGCGGACGATCACGGGCAGGAGCCGGTCGCCATCAGGGACGGCGAGGGAGACCGAGTCGCCGTCGAGGGTCACCTCCGCTGTGCTGAGCCTGGCGATGACGGGGCGCGCCAGCGCAGCATCCGATTCGGTCGCGAAGCCGAACGTCAGCACGTCGCCGGCGAGGGTCGCCTTGAGTGCCGCAGCGCTGTCGTCGGCGATGATCCGCCCCTTGTCCATCACCATGACCCGCTCGGCGTAGCGATCGGCCTCCTCCAGGTAGTGCGTTGTGAGGAAGACGGTGGTTCCGTGCTGGGTCCGGAGATCGAGGATGTGCTGCCACAGGTTGGCGCGGCTCTGCGGGTCGAGACCGGTCGACGGCTCGTCGAGGAAGATCAGAGGAGGCGCGTGCATGAGTCCGAGCGCGATGTCGAGCCGGCGCTTCTGCCCGCCGCTGAGCTGCTGCACGGTCCGGGTCGCGAACGACGAGAGGTCGAGGGACTCGATGAGCTCGTCCGCGCGACGGATGCTGTCGCGACGCGTCATGCCGTAGAACGCGCCCTGGCTCAGCAGCTCGTCGCGCACCCGTTGCGAGAAGCTGCCGCTCGTGAGCTGCCCCACGTACCCGATGCGGGCGCGGACGCCCGCGGCATCCGTGCGGATGTCGTGCCCGACGACGCGCGCCGTGCCCGAGGTCGGAGGGATGAGGGTCGTGAGCATCCGCAGGCTCGTGGACTTGCCCGCGCCGTTGGGTCCGAGGAACGCGACGAGTTCGCCGCGGTTCGCGATGAAGGAGAGGTCGGTGACGGCGTCGACCGACGTCTTCTTGACGGTGAAGACCTTGGTCAGGCCCTCGGTTTCGATGATGGATTCGTTCGCCATGCCCCGAGAGTAGAAGGCAACCAGGACACATCCTGTCCGCGATATCTGGGACTCTTGACTCATGTCCGACACCACCTCCCGAGCGCTCGCACTGCTCAACCTCCTGCAGACGCACCGGCACTGGCCCGGCTCGGAGCTCGCCGGTCGGCTGGGCGTGACGGAGCGCACGGTGCGTCGTGATGTGGACCGGCTGCGCGAGCTCGGCTACCGCGTCGAGTCGACGCCCGGCGCCGCGGGCGGGTACCGGCTCGAGGCGGGCAGTGCCGTGCCGCCCCTGCTGCTCACCGACGACGAGGCCGTGACGATGGCGATCGGCCTCCGGGTCGCCGCGACGCAGCAGATGGTCGGCGGCTCGGAGGTGACGCTCACCGCCCTCGCGAAGCTCGAGCAGGTGCTGCCGTCGGCGTTGCGGCGACGGGTGAACGCGCTCGCCGCGTCCGTGCAGCCCACCTCGACCCGGCAGGCTCCGGTCATCTCGCCGGTCGTGCTCGGCGAGCTCGCGCTCGCGGCGCGCGACCACGAACGCGTACGCGTCCGCTACGTCGACAGAGAGGGGCGCGAGAGCATCCGTCGCGTCGAGCCGCACGTGCTCTCGCCGTCGGAGCGCAACTGGTATCTGCTCGGCTGGGACATCGAGCGCGACGACTGGCGCACGTTGCGCGTGGACCGCATCGAGGCGGTCGAGCACACGAGGGTGCTGTTCACACCGCGCGACATGTCGGAGGAGGAGGTGCAGGAGCGCATCCTGCTCGCGACGTCGTGGTCGCCGCAGAAGATCGAGGCGGATGTCGTCATGGACCTGCCGATCGATCGCATGCGCGAGTACTTCGGCATCTGGGCCGACGGCGCCACGCCCGAAGACGCCGACCGCACCCGGTGGCCGGTGGGAGGCTCCGACTGGCGCGAGGCCGTCTACGGGATGTTCTACGTGCCGCCGGGAGTCGAGTTCACGACGGACTTCCCGGAGCCGCACCGCGCCGAGCTCCGCGAGGCTCTGGGGCGCCTCATCAGGGCGCTGGATGCTCCTGCGCCGCCGTCACGGTTCTGACCGGCGGTCGGCGACGATCGACGGCGGGTTCACGTCGTCCCAGCGCTGGAAGGTCTGGACCCACCAGAACGCGCCGAACAGGATCAGGGCCACGGCCTCTCCGATGAGGACGACCGGTGTCTCTCCGAAGACCTGGCGGAACAGGACGGCCGCGACGAGCAGCAGGAGGTCGACAATCAGCAGCCCGGCGATCCAGCGGTAGATCGTGCGCTGGATCGGTGTCGGCGGTGTCTCGTCAGGATCGAGCGGCCCGCCGGCGTAGAGGATCGGCACCGCGGCGAACACGCTGAAGAACACCAGTGTCACGACGAAATGGATGCTGTGCACCGGCCAGAAGGTGAAGGGGAACGCGTCGTCCAGAGCCGGCACGAACGCGAGCGCGGCCATCGCCGTCGCGGTGACGAGCGCGATCGCGGACACGACGACCGCGGCCCGGTTCGGCGTGCGGGTCTGGGCGCGGATCACCGCCATCGTGATGACCACGGCGAGCACGACGAGGGCGTAGACCGCTATGCCCGCCTTCGCGCCGCCGATGTACTCCACGGGGATGCAGTCCACGGGGCCGGGACACGACGTCTCGTCCCGTACGACGGCGTCGGCGATCCCCGAGACGCCGATCGCCGTCGGCACGACTCCGGTCGGCACGATCGCGATGAGTGGAGCGAAGACGGCGCACACGTCGAGCAGCGTCGTCGCCCGACTGCGCCCCGACAGAGCGAGGAGCGCCACCGAGGTCGCGATGAGCGCACCCACGAACACGTCTCGCACGGGCGTGTAGAACGCGTGACTGATGGAGGGGAGGGGCTGCCAGCCGAAGGTCAGCGGCTCCCAGGACACTACGACGCTCTGAAGCGCGACCGCGACGAGCAGCGCGAACACGATGAGGACCAGCGAGAGGCGCAGGTACCGGTGGGTCTTCTGACCGGTGGTGGCGGGGTCGTCTGCGGCGGCCATGCTCGTGACGGTACACGCCGCCTCCGACGGCGTCGGGAGACGTGCCGCGAGACGCGCCGTGACGAAAGTCGTCACACCGCGACGCTTTCGGTCAGACGCGGCAACGATCCTGGTTTTCCGGATCACGGCCAGGTAACGTCATCCTCATCGCGGCGATCCGGGCGGTCCCGGGCCTCAGCTCATACCTGACGGCGTTGCGGGTTCGACTCCCGCCGTCGCGTCCACTCGAGAAGCCCCGCGGGTCCCGTACCGGAACGGATCGAATCCCAGCGGCCCCCCATTGTCCGTCGCACGGTGGATGTGCGCTGCGTCGTCCCGACGTAGCGTCACCTTCATGACTGATTCAGAAGAGGACTCCAAGAAGACATCGGGGCGCGGTGTAGCACTCGGTATCGCGCTCGGGCTCCCGTTGGGCGCGGCGGCAGGACTGACCGTGCTCGACAACCTCGCCTTGGGCGTCGGGATGGGGCTCGCGCTCGGACTGATCTTCGGCGTCGCTTTCGAGTCGTCGAGGAAGGTTCCTGACGCCGAATAGTTCGCTGGTCGGCTCCGTCACACCGTCGCGTCCGGGAACACGCTCGACCAGTCGTCTGCGACGCTCACCACCGTGTACCCGCGTTCGCCTGATTCGGCCAGCGCCTTCTCCGCTCCCTTGTCGTAAGGGGTGTCCCCGCGACCGGTGTGGTCGTCGTGGTGGACGATGAGACCGAAACCCGTCGCAGCGCCGAGTGCGAAGTCGAGCATCGGCATGTCGCCATTCGCGTTGCCTGCGGCGAAGATCGGGCGCCGGCCGATGCGGCTCCAGATCCTGACCGGCTTCTCGGGTCCGTCGTCGAAGAACTCCAGGGACGTCCCGTACCGCACCTCCGCCGACGTCTCGTCGTAGGTGAGCCCGTACGCGGATCCGATGACACGCTCGGGCGGGATGCCGTAGTAGTCCTCCGCCATGGGACGCATGAAGTCTCGCTCGCCTGCCGAGACGATGTAGCAGGTGAAGTCGTGCGCCTCGAGGTATCGCAGCAGTTCGACCATCGGGCGATACACGGTCTGCGCGTATGGCCGTGTCAGAGTCGGGTGCTGCGCGGTCCGATAGAACTCGCCCACCGATGACGCGTAGGCGTCGACGCTGAGGTCCTTCGTCACCTCCACGATGGCTCCGATGAGGATGTGCAGGTCGGTGTCGTCACCGGCGTAGTGCTTGTCCACGGCGGCGCCGATCCAGGACAGATCCCCGCTCGCCACGGCCAGGTAGGGCTGGCGCGATGCCAGGGATCGATCCTCGGCCAACCTCGCGCGCCACTGCTCCGTGACATAGGCGAGCTGTGTCGGCATCGGCTTCTCGGTCCAGAGCGTGCCGTCGTTGTCGAACACCGCCACCCGCTCGGGTACCGGCACCGCGGCCGATCCGCTGGTCACCGAGTCGACGAACGACTCGATCGCCCGTCTGGTGGCCGTGTCGCGCCAGGAGGTCAGCAGATCAGCCATGAGGAGGCCCTTCTCGGTCGACGTGAGGCCAACGTAGCAGCGGCCGTCGTCGAGGTGAACCCCCTCTCCGCGGGTGCCTCGGTTACACGGTCCGCCAGTCGTGGGCCGTGATCGCGGCACCCGCCTGCGGGCCCATCTGCAGCATCCCGCCGTCGATGACGATCGATGCGCCGGTGATGTATGCGGCCTCCGGCGACGCGAGGAACGCGATCAGCGCGGCGACCTCGCGAGCGTCGCCCGGGCGCCCGAGCGGGATGCCGGGGCGGTCCACGGTGTGCGGATCGACGTCGTCGTTGCCGGTCATCTCCGTCGCGATCTCGCCGGGCGCCACGCTCACCGCGGTGATGCCGAATGTGCCGAGCTCCAGCGCGAGGTTCTTCATGAGCCCGCCGAGACCGTGCTTGGCGGCGTCGTAGACGCTCGCGCCGACCATCGGCTGGTGCTCGTGCACGCTCGTGACGGCGATCAGGCGTCCTCCGCGCCCTGCGGCGACCATCGATCGCGCGGCCCGCTGCAGGCAGACGAACGCGCCCGTGAGATCGGTGTCCATGACGCGGTTCCAGTCCTCGAGAGTGAGCTCGAGGAATCCGGTGCTCGCGCCGGTGCCCGCGTTGTTGACGAACACGTCCACCCCGCCGAGCTCGGCGATCAGGCCGTCGACCACGTCGCCGCACCGGGGGATGTCGGAGGCGTCGAGCTGGGCGACGACCGCGCGGGCCCCATGACTGCGCACCTCCTCGGCCGTCCGCTCGGCACCCTCCTGGTCGGAGTGCCAGGTGATGCCCACGTCGATCCCCGCCGCGGCGAGGGCGACGGCGGTGGCCCGCCCGATGCCCGAGTCCGCTCCGGTCACGATCGCGCGCCGTGCTTCGGCGTCGAAATCCGTTCTCATCATCCGCTCCTCATCGGTCGTCCGTCCACGATTGCTGCGACGGTACGACCGCGAGCGACGCTGAGCCCAACGGGTTGACGGCACGGCAGTGCGGCGCTAGCGGACGCGACACGCCAAGATGGATCCCATGGCCGAACCGCTCCGTCCGGGTCTCCGGATCTCGTCGGGACTCACGATCCCCGAGTCTGAGCTGTCCTGGCGGTTCTCGCGGTCGTCGGGCCCCGGCGGGCAGGGCGTCAATACGGCCGACTCCCGGGTCGAGCTGCTGTGGGACGTCGGAGCGAGCGCTGTGCTCTCGCCCGTCCACCGTGAGCGGATCCTCGACAGGCTGGGCGGGCGCCTCGTGAGAGGTGTCCTGACGATCGCGGCGTCCGAGCATCGCGCTCAGCTGCGCAACAGGGATGCCGCCCGCGAGCGCCTGGCCGCCCTCGTCGCCGAGGCGATCCGGCCCCCGGCCGCACCGCGCCGCGCGACGAAGCCGAGCCGAGGGTCGAAGGAGCGCCGCCTGTCGGCGAAGCGCCGCCGCACCGACGTGAAGCAGTTGCGCAAGCCGCCCCGCGACGGCTGACCCTCGGGAGAGAGCGTCAGTCCTTGCTGCCGCGCACGAGCTCGAGTCCGGCCCCGGCGAACTGACGCAGCGTCGCATCGGGGAGGAACGCCCGGGTGAGCGCCGGTCCGATCGCGGCCAGGTCGCTCTCATCACGGAACAGCAGGTACATGGTCTCGTAGCGCGGGTGGAACTTCTGCTTGAAGCGGTGCAGCGAGGCGAAGCCGTAGACCGGCTCCAGAGCCTCCGCCAGCCGATCACTCAGAGCGGCGATCATGCCGGCATCCGGCGGGTAGTCGTGAGCGAGCGGAGCCCCGGAGAGCGACATGATCTCGGCTCCCTCCTCCGAGAACTGCTTCGCGGATGCTCCGATGAGGTACTCCATGACGGGGCCGAAGCCTCCCTCGCGCCGTCGCATGAGGTCGAGCGTCCAGCCGCGCACGGTGCCGCCCTCGCCGTACACAGGCAGCCAGGAGAGGAATCCGTCGACGTCGCCGTTCGGCGCGAGGGCGAGCGCGAGTCGGACTTCCGGATCCTCGGCCTCGTCCAGCGTGCCGAGCGTGAAGCGCATCTCCGGCAGGTCCTTGTCGCCGACCCACGCCTCCGAGATCGCGCGGAGCTGCTGGCGCACACCCCAGGGCTCGTCCGCGAGGCGGGTCATACGGAAGGTCATCTCCTCCCGGCCCGCGCGGTTCAGCGAGCTGCGCACCGAGTTCCATCGCTTGCCGGTGAACTCGAGGCCCGGCAGATCGACGATCGTGTCGTCCGCGACGACGAGGTTCCGCCAGGTGTCGGGAACGGCACTCCTCGTCGCCTCGTCGGCGCTGAAGAAGCACGGCACGAGTCCGGCCTGCTCGGCCGTGCGGATGAATTCGACGACAGCGGCGGCGCGAGACGCGGCCGGCCCGATCGGATCGGCGAGAGCGAGGGCGACGCCTGCGCGCCGCTGATAGGCGACGATCCCACCGCCCGTGCGGGCGTAGCTGTTGCCCTCCCACGTCGTCATCCACGAGAGCGTGCCGCCGCCGTGTGCGCGCAGTTCTGCCTTCACCTCGTCGACGGACGGCGCGGGCTGCGTGCCGAGCAGCGATCTCCGCTTCGCCCGGAACGCGCGGCGCACCGCGATCAGGTACGCGAGCATGATCACCCACAGGAACCCGTTCGCGAGGGCGAGCTCGGTCTCGCCGTCCCAGCGGAAGTCGACCTGAGCCTGCGAGAAGACGGTGATGAGGATGAAGATGAGCGCCGCGATGAGGATGTTGAACAGGCCCAGCAGGATCACCAGCACCCACGACCAGCGTCGTCCGCGACGCAGGCCGGTGACGAGCACGAGGATGACGACGAGGTCGATCGCCAGGTCGATGAATCCCCCGGATGCCGGTTCCGTCGGCCCGAACGGGCCGTCGGTGGCCACCAGCGTCGTGATGATCTCGACGGCACCCAGCACGAGAAGCGCGACGACGGCGATGAGCCGCTGTTCGCGGACGGTGGTGCGCTGTACCCGCAGCGTGCGGTCGACGACGAGGATGAGCAGCACGGCGAGCAGGTGCTCGAGATCGGCGACCTTGCCCCAGAACAGCATCGAGATGAACACGAAGGCGAGCAGCACGAGCCACCCGCGCACCCGCCACGGCGGACGGAACAGTCCGACGGCGGCGGCCATGCACGCCATCGTGCCGCCGGATGCGCCGACGTCGAGCGCCTGGGCCTGCGTGGTGGCCCAGGCCCAGGGCAGCTGCGACGCGAGCGACAGCACGAGGGCGGTCGCGAACATCGCGAACAGCTGGCCGATCCAGTAGTAGAGGAGCGCGACGCGGCTGCCGCGGCGGAACTCGAGATACGCCATGCCCCAGAAGCCCGAGATCGTGAACACGTAGACCCAGGGCGAGTTGACGAAGAAGGTGCCGGTGAGCGGGGTCCACCACTTCGCCTCGAGGAAGTTCGGCAGACCATAGGCGACCGAGGAGAAGAGGTCGGTCTCCTCGAACGGTCGCCAGAGCCCCTGCCACACGGCACCGACGAGGAGGATCAGCCCCACCATCGTGAGGGTCGCCGGTATGCGCCGCACCACGGTGAGAACGGGATGCGTGGGGGTGCGCGCCTCGGTCATGCGCTCAGCGTAGCGACGGAGGAGGCGCCGGGGGAGTGCTCCGCCGAGGTACGTGGTGGTTCCACGCCCAGCGGAACCCGATGCCGCCGAAGGTCATGAACCCGGCCGCGAACAGAAGACCGGCGAAGACGCCGCCGCCGATGGCCACGTCGAACCGGCCCCCCGCCGCCACCACCGCCGACCCGGCCAGCAGGCCCACGACGCAGGCGTTCACGACGATGAGCAGCATCACCGAGCTGCCGAGCAGGATGCTGACGCCACGCGGACGCAGGAACGAGTACGTCCGCTTCATGCCCGCCTCGTCGTCGTACGGAGAGGCGAGGAAGACGTCGGCGACCTGCGGGTCGATGTCGACGTAGGCGCCGCGGATCCTGTTCATCGCGACGACGTACATCAGGTCCTCCTCGGAGACGTTCATCACGCGCACCTGCGTCATGAAGCCGATGAGCGCGAGGAAGGCCAGGATCGCGAGCGCCGCCGATCCGAACCAGTCGCCGAAGCCCGAGGCCTGCCCCAGCAGTCCGATCGTCACGAGTCCGGCCGAGACGAGGGTGAGGAAGATCGTGATCCGTGTGAGCACCTCGCTCTGGGCCGTGCTGCGCGCGGCGAGCAGCCCCCAGTGCTCGGTCGCGAGCAGCTGGGCGCGGCGGCTCAGGGCCGCATCGGACTCCATCGGATCCGGTGCCGCCTGCCCGTCGGGTGCGGGCTCCTCGAGGGATGAGCGATCGCTCATATCGGTATTGTGCACCCGCGGCGTCGTGCGCGACACGGCTTCTCGATCCCGCCGATCAGCCCTGTCGCCGCGACGCGTCTGCGGGTTGGATGGAGTCATGACCCGTTCGCCTCGCCCCCGCCGCTCGATGTCGCGCCACTCCGTGTCGCGCCGCACGAGTGCGATCGGCGGCGCCGCGGCATCCGCCCTGCTCCTGTTCGGCTGCGCGCCGGAGCCCGGTCCGCCGTCCGTGGCGGCGTCCGACGTCGTCGCCGACGAGCTCGATGCGCCCTGGTCCGTCGCCTTCCACGACGGCACGGCCCTCGTGAGCGAGCGCGACAGCGCGCGGGTGCTCGAGATCGATGCCGAAGGGGAGGTGCGCGAGGTCGCGGTGATCGACGGCGTCGCGGCCGGGGGAGAGGGCGGACTGCTCGGACTCGCCGTGCACGAGGGCGAGCTGTACACCTACTTCACTGCGGCGGAGGAGAACCGGGTCGAGCGGCGCGCGATCGGCGGCGAGCCGGGAGCACTGGCACTCGGCGCGCCCGAGACCGTCATCGACGACATCCCCGCGGCCGGCAACCACAACGGCGGGCGCATCGCCTTCGGCCCCGACGGGATGCTGTACGTGACGACCGGCGATGCCGGCGATCGCGACAGTGCGCAGGACGTGGATGCGCTCTCGGGCAAGATCCTGCGTCTCACGCCCGAGGGCGACGTCCCCGACGACAACCCGTTCGAGGGCTCGCCCGTCTACAGCTACGGCCATCGCAATCCGCAGGGCATCGGGTGGGATGCCGCGGGGACGATGTACGCCGCCGAGTTCGGGCAGGACACCTGGGACGAGCTGAACGTCATCGAGCCCGGCGGCGACTACGGCTGGCCCGAGGTCGAGGGCATCGCCGGCGACGCGGACTTCATCGACCCGGTGCAGCAGTGGGCGCCCGAGGCGGCGAGCCCGAGCGGCCTCGCGGTGACGGCATCCGAGATCCTCATCGCCAACCTGCGCGGCGAGCGTCTGCGCGTCGTGCCCCTCGACGACCTCTCGACGAGCACCGAGCGTCTCGTCGGCGAGCTGGGCAGACTCCGCGACGTCGTCGTCGCGCCGGAGGGCGAGGTCTGGGTGATGACGAACAACACCGACGGACGAGGCAGCCCGCGCGGCGGCGACGACCGCATCGTCCTGCTCGACGGCTGACGGCTCGGCGCCGCGGAGTCTAACGATCCGGCTTCGGTGGAGGCGGTGACGGAACCTCCGGGGCCGCACTCGATTCGCGCGCCTACACTGGAGGGGTGGCGAGACTGTTGATCGTGGGCGGCTTCCTGGCCGCCATCTTCTGGGTGTTCAGCATCGTCGACTGCGCCGTGCAGCCGTCGACGCGGCACCGGGGTGTGCGCAAGGCCGCCTGGATCGCCATCGTGGTGCTCATCCCCGTCATCGGCGGCATCCTCTGGTTCACCATCGGCCGGCGGCGCGCGAACGACAAGGGCGCGATCCGCATCGTCGCACCCGACGACGACCCGCAGTTCCTCCGCAGCATCAGCAAGAGCGAGCAGGATGCCCGCATCCGCCGTCTCGAAGAGGAACTCGCCCGGCTCGAGGACGAGACCGACGACGGCGCCGCGCCGGATCCTCGTCCGTGACGGCATCACCGGCGACGGATGCCGCGGCATCGCTTATCGCAGAACTCGTCGCGCACGGCGTGCGCGACCTCGTCCTCTCCCCGGGCTCGCGATCGCAGTCGCTCGCGCTCGCCGCGGTGAGCGCCGCCTCCGCCGGCCATCTGCGTGTGCACGTGCGGATCGACGAGCGCGTCGCCGGCTTCACGGCACTGGGCCTCTCCCGGGAGAGCGGGGTGCCCGCTGCCGTCCTCTGCACGTCGGGCACCGCGGCGGCGAACCTGCTGCCCGCCGCGATGGAGGCGTTCCACTCCGGCATCCCGCTGCTGCTGCTCACCGCCGATCGCCCGCCCGAGCTGCGCGGCGTCGGCGCCAACCAGGCGACCATCCAGCCCGGCATGTTCGCCGCGTGGGCGCGCGAGCAGATCGACGCGCCCGTCCCCGGCGACGGTGATTGGACGGGCCTGGCGTCCCGCGCGATCGAGATCGCACGAGGAGCAGACGCCGCCAACGGCCACTCGGGCGTCGCCGGTCCCGTGCACCTGAACCTGCCGTCACGCGAACCGCTGTCGGGGTCGCTCCCGTCGATCGACATCGCGCCCGGTGAGGCCCCGCGTCCCGCCGTCGGCGAGCCGCTGGTCCTCGACCGCGGCCCCCGCACCGTGGTCATCGCGGGTGCAGACGCCGGACCGGATGCCGAGGAGATCGCGCACGTCGGCTCCTGGCCGCTCATCGCGGAGATCGTCAGCGGCTCGCGCTTCGGACGTCAGATCGTGCACGGCTACCGGGCTCTGCTGAGCGACGACGACCTCGGGGGCCGGATCGAGCGGGCGGTCGTGCTCGGGCATCCGACCCTCAGCCGGGAGGTGGCGAGACTCCTGGCACGCACCGATGTCGACGTGATCGCCGTGCGTCGGGGCGGGGAGGAGCTGAACCTCAACGGTCGAACGACCGCGGTGGCATCCGTCGCGGTCGCCCCCGGCACCGGGGATCGCGAGTGGCTCGGCGCGTGGCTCTCGGCATCCGCCGCGCAGGCCGTGGACCTCAGCGAGCGCGCCCCCGACTCCGAGGGGCTCGCGTCGACCGATGTGGCCGCCCGCCGCGCCGCCGTGACGGCCGAGCTCGCCGCCGTCCGTCGGCCGCTCGACCGCGAACTGCTCGTCGACGCCGTGTGGCGCGCGACCTGGCCGCACGATCGTCTCGTCTTCGGCTCGTCCCGCCTGGTCCGGGTGGCCGACGCCGTGCTCGGAGGCAAGAAGGTGCCCGTGCACGCGAACCGGGGTCTCGCCGGCATCGACGGCACCATCGCCACCGCCACGGGGATCGCGATCGCGAGCCAGGCCGGAGGCGCCCCCGGCGTCACCCGGGTCCTTCTCGGCGACCTCGCCTTCCTGCACGACGTGGGCGCCCTTCTGCTGCCGCCCGACGAGACCGAGCCGCGCATCCAGGTCATCGTCGGCAACGACGGTGGAGGCACGATCTTCGACGGGCTGGAGGTCGCGACGACCGCGCCGCGCGCCGACCTCGACCGCGCCTTCTACACGCCGCACACCGTGCGCCTCGAAGAGGTCGCCCGCGCCTACGGGTGGGAGTACCAGCGCATCACCACCCGCACCGCGCTCGATCAGGCGCTGACCACCCCGGCGGGCGGGCGGCAGCTGATCGAGGTCCCGCTGACGCGCTGACCCTCCCCGTCTCGCGGGACGCGTGACTTCCGTGGCGACGGCGGGCAGGATGAGTGCATGAATGCGCACAGCTGGGCCCAGACCCTGCAGGTCGGCGAGGGGTTCCGGCTCGCCGACATCGATCCCGAGAGCACTCCGGGCTATCACGGTGCGAAGGCCGAGGGCACTCGAGACCTCAAGAAGGGGCTCGAGGAGCTCAACGAGCTGCAGGAGCGGCTGTTCGCCGAGAGCCGGGTGGGCGTCGCGAAGGATTCGGTGCTGCTGATCCTGCAGGCGATGGACTCCGCGGGCAAGGGCGGCATCGTGCGCCACGTCGTCGGCGGCGTCGACCCGCAGGGTGTGGCGTTGACCGCGTTCAAGGCTCCGACCGATGAGGAGCGCGCGCACGACTTCCTGTGGCGCGTCGAGAAGCGGCTTCCGGAGCCCGGGTTCATCGGGGTGTTCGATCGGTCGCACTACGAAGACGTCCTGATCGGCCGGGTGCGCTCGCTCGCTCCGGCCGACGAGATCGAGCGGCGCTACGACGCCATCAACGACTTCGAGGCCGGCATCGCGGCGTCGGGCACGCGCATCGTCAAGGTGATGCTGCACATCTCGCGCGACGAGCAGAAGTCGCGTCTCATGGAGCGACTCGAACGCCCCGACAAGCACTGGAAGTACAACCCCGGCGACGTCGACGAACGGATGCTGTGGGACCCGTACATGCAGGCGTACCAGACGGTGTTCGACCGCACCTCGACGGAGGTCGCGCCGTGGCACGTCGTTCCGGCGAACCACAAGTGGTTCGCCCGTCTGGCCGTGCAGGAGCTGCTGCTCGGCACTCTGCAGGACATCGATCCGCAGTGGCCCGCGGCGGACTTCGACGTCGAGGCCGAGAAGAAGCGCCTCGCGGCGAGCTGATGGCCCCGGCGGGCACGTGGCTCAGGCCAGGGCGTCGACGAGCGGACGGAACTTGACCCGGGTCTCCAGGAGCTCGGATTCGGGGTCGGACCCCGCGACGATGCCCGCGCCCGCGTACGCGGTGACCGCGATCCCGTCATCGGCGGACGTGAACTGGGCGCAGCGCAGCGCGATGGCCCATTCGCCGTTGCCTGCGGCATCCACCCAGCCCACCGGCCCGGCGTAGCGCCCGCGGTCGAACGGCTCGAGCTCACGGATCGCGGCGATCGCCGCAGGCGTCGGAGTGCCGGCCACGGCGGCGGTGGGATGCAGTGCGCCGACGAGGTCGAGCGACGACCCGCCGTCGGTCAGCTCGCCCTCGACGTCGGTCGCGAGGTGGAAGAGGTTGGGCAGCTTGAGGAGGAACGGCTGTTCGCTGGCTGCGAGGGCCCGGGTGTGCGGACGCAGCGATGCGAGCACGCTCTGCACCGCGTACTGGTGCTCGTCGAGGTCCTTCGTGCTGGAGGCGAGGTGGGCAGACGCCTCGGTGTCGGCGTCCGCATCCGCCCCACGTCCGATCGTCCCCGCCAGCACGCGTGCGGTGACGGTGCGCTGCCGCACGGTGACGAGGGTCTCGGGGCTCGCGCCGATCAGCCCGTCCACCGCGAACGCCCAGGTGTCGGGGTAGCCGGTGGACAGCGCGCGGACGAGGCGGCGGAGGTCCGAGCCTGCGGGGATGCTTCCCGTGAGGTCGCGCGCGAGCACGACCTTGCTGAGCTCGCCGTCGGCGATGCGGGCGAGCCCCTCACGGACCGAGTCCTGGTAGCCCTGCGGGCTCTGCGCACCGGGGCCCACCGTGCCGGCCCAGTGCGGCCCGTACTCGCGCGTCACGGCATCCGGCGTCGGTTCCGCGGAGGAGGAGCGGATGCTCGTGACCCAGGTGCGCCCGCGGTGACGGCCGATCACGAGCGAGGGCACGATCAGGATGCTGTCGGCGACGGAGTCCTCGTCGAAGGTCAGCGCGCCGAAGGCGACCAGCCCCGAGCCGGGCAGGCCGAGGTCGTCATGGATCTCGGCGTCCTCCGTGAGCCGTCGCCACGCGGTCGCGACGGCGGCGGACCGCAGCTCGGCGGTGCCGGCGGAGATGCGGATGCTGTCGACGATGTCATCGCCGACGGCCACGATGCCGTCGCCGCGACGCAGCCAGGCGAGGGGTCGAGCAGGATCCGCGTAGGCCAGGAGGTCTTCGACCGGGTCGATCTCTCGGGTCTCCACGACCAGCCTGCTGCTCACCCCTCCAGCCTAGTTCCCCGTCTTCCCGTCGGCCCCCGTCAGGGCGTCGGTCGCCCCGCATACAGTGGGGCCATGAGCGACGAGCGTCCCGCACCCGGCACCGAGATGATCTTCCAATGGCGCAAGTGGGACGGCTCTCCGCACTGGCGGCACGAGTGCGTCTACCTCGGCGCCGACGAGTGGGGCGACTGGATCGGTCAGCCCACCGGCTGGCCCAGCGCGCGCCCAGGCGCCGCCTTCGTCGCCGCGACGCCGAATGTGACGCTCGTGCCGCGCCGGACCGACTACGCCCTGACCGTCAACCGGGACCACCCCAGGGGCATGCGCATCTACATCGACCTCGGGTGGGAGGTGCAGTGGTCGGACGACCCGCTGCTCGCGACGGGCATCGACATGGACCTCGACGTCGTGCGGGTCGTGGGAGACCGCGGCACCTGGGTCGACGACCGCGACGAGTGGGCCGAGCACTCCGTGCGGTTCGGCTACCCGCCCGAGGTGATGACGGCGCTCGAGGCGCTCGCGCTCGACCTCGAGGAGCGCGTACGAGCGCAGGCTGCTCCGTTCGACGACGTCACAGCCGATCCATGGCTCGACCGCCTGGAAGCGCTGGAGCTCGCGCCTAGACTGGACGCGTGACCTCGAACGAATCGAACCGCGCCGACCTCGGCAAGGACCCCGCCCGCGTCAGCGGCATGTTCGACCAGGTCGCCGCGGGCTACGACCGCACGAACACGGCGATGACGGTCGGCAACGACGCGCTCTGGCGCGCCGCGACCACGCGCGCCGTCGCCCCCAAGCCGGGGGAGAAGATCCTCGACCTCGGCGCCGGCACCGCGTCGTCGTCGGCCTCTCTCGCTCGCAGCGGAGCCCAGGTGGTCGCGGCCGACTTCTCGCCGGGGATGCTCGCCGAGGGCAAGCGCCGCCACGGCAGCATCCGCAATCTCTCGTTCGTCGAGGCGGATGCCACGGATCTCCCCTTCGCGGACGACGAGTTCGATGCCGTGACGATGTCGTACGCGCTGCGCAACGTGAACGACCCGAAGAAGGCGCTGCGCGAGCTGCTCCGCGTCACGAAGCCCGGCGGCCGTCTCGTCATCAACGAGTTCTCGACCCCGCCGGGGGGCCTGTTCCGCTCGGCGTACCGCTTCTACAACTCGCAGGTGCTGCCGCGCGTCGCACGCGTCGCCGGCACCAACGGCGAGGCCTACGACTACCTCAACGAGTCGATCCGCGAGTGGCCCGACCAGAAGAAGCTGGCCGCCTGGATCCGCGAGGCCGGGTGGGCCGATGTCGCCTATCGCAACCTCTCGTTCGGGATCGTCGCGCTGCACCGCGCCCGCAAGCCGCGAGTCGACGCGTCCGCGTGAGCATCGCGCGCGAACCGGCACCGCTGACGACGGTAGGCTGAGAGCGTGACTTCGAGCCGCGTTGCCCCGGGTTCGCGACTGGCGAGCCGTCTCGGTTTCAGCGACCGTGTCTTCATCGGCACCGCCGGTCGACGCGTCGCCCAGGCGATCGAAGACGGACTCGAGCGCGTCGAGACGGGTCTCGCCGAAGATGTGCGGGTCGCGGATCCTCTCGCCGACGCCGCCAGCCGCTACCTCTACGAGGCGGGTGGCAAGCGCATCCGCCCCGTGCTCACGCTCCTCGCCGCCCAGCTCGGCGACGGCAACACCGACGAAGTGATCGACGTCGCCAAGGCTCTCGAGATCACGCACCTCGGCTCGCTCTACCACGACGACGTCATGGACGGCGCCGACCGCCGCCGCGGCGTTCCGGCCGCGCAGACGGTCTGGGGCAACAACATCGCGATCCTCACCGGGGACATCCTGTTCTCCCGCGCCAGCCAGCTGATGTCCCGCCTGGGCGAGAGGGCGATCCGGCTGCAGGCCGACACGTTCGAGCGGCTCGTCCTCGGTCAGATGCACGAGACGATCGGCGCGCAGCCCGACGACGATCCGATCGACTTCTACATCCAGGTGCTCGCCGACAAGACCGGCTCGCTGATCGCCGCGGCGACGCAGGGCGGCGTGATCTTCTCGAACGCGCCCAGCGAGTACGAAGAGCCGCTGCGCGTGTACGGAGAGAAGATCGGCGTCGCGTTCCAGCTGCTCGACGACGTCATCGACCTCTCCGCGAAGCCCGAGGACACGGGCAAGGTACCCGGCACCGATCTGCGCGCCGGCGTGCCGACGATGCCGTACCTGCTGCTCAAGGCCGAGACCGACGACGCCTCGATCGACCTCGCCGCCCGCATCGACGACGGCGTCGCCCGCATCGCCGACGGCGAGGACCCGTCGATCCTCGACGGTCCGCTCACCGAGCTCCGCGACCATGCCGGAACCCAGAAGACCCTCGCGCTCGCGCACTCCTGGACGCGGGACGCGATCGACGCACTCGCTCCGCTGCCCCGGGGAACGGTGCGCGAAGCTCTCACCCGTTTCGCTGAGACCCTCGTCGAACGCTCCAGCTGAGTGCGAGCGGCCGTCGGCCGCACACACCCTGGCGTGACGGCACACGAAAGGACCCCCTATGACCAAGCTCAGACTCGCCATCGTCGGAGCGGGCCCCGCCGGCATCTACGCCGCCGATATCCTGCTGAAGGCCGAACGCAAGTTCGACGTCTCGATCGATCTCTTCGAGCAGCTCCCCGCACCGTACGGCCTCGTGCGCTACGGCGTCGCGCCCGACCACCCCCGCATCAAGGGCATCATCAACGCCCTGCGCGACGTGCTCGACCGTGGCGACATCCGGCTCTTCGGCAACGTGCGCTTCGGTGAGGACATCACGCTCGACGACCTCAAGAAGCACTACAACGCGGTGATCTTCGCCACCGGTGCGATCCGCGACACCTCGCTGGACATTCCGGGAATCGACGCGGTCGCCTCCTATGGTGCGGCGGACTACGTGAGCTGGTTCGACGGTCACCCCGACGTGCCGCGCGAGTGGCCGCTGGACGCGGCCTCCGTCGGCGTGCTGGGCAATGGCAACGTCGCGCTCGACGTGGCGCGGATGCTCGCGAAGCACGCTGAGGACCTCCTCGTGACCGAGGTCCCGGAGAACGTCTACGAGGGGCTGAAGGCCAGCGCCGTCACCGACGTCCATGTCTTCGGACGCCGTGGCCCCGCGCAGGTGAAGTTCACCCCTCTCGAGCTCCGCGAGCTCGGCGAGCTGCGCGATGTCGACATGGTCGTCTACGACGAGGACTTCGACTACGACGACGCCTCGAAGGACGCTGTGGCCAGCAACAAGCAGGTCATGGTCATCGATCGCATCTTGCAGTCGTGGCGCAAGCGCGACTCGGTGAACAACGCCGGCGGAACCGCGTCCCGCCGTCTGCACCTGCACTTCTGGGCACGCCCGGTCGAGGTCCGCACCGACGAGTCCGGCCGCGTCGCCGCACTCGTGTACGAGCGCACCCGGCCCGACGGGCAGGGCGGTGCCGTGGGCACGGGCGAGATGCGCGAGGTGCCGCTGCAGGCGCTCTACCGCGCGATCGGCTACTTCGGCTCCGCGCTTCCCGGTGTGCCGTTCGACAAGAAGCACGGAGTGATCCCCAACCGCGAAGGCCAGGTGCTCGCGAAGGACTCCAACCAGCAGATGCCCGGCATCTACGCCACGGGATGGATCAAGCGCGGACCGGTCGGACTCATCGGCCACACGAAGTCGGATGCCATGGAGACGGTCCGCCACATCATCAACGACCAGGGCTCGTGGTGGCACCCGGAGGACCCGTCGGAGGCGGCGATCCCGGCGCTCCTGCAGGAGCGCGGCGTGCAGTGGACCGACCTCGACGGCTGGCACCGCCTCGACGAGCACGAGATCGCGCTCGGCGCACCGCACGAGCGCGCACGCGTGAAGGTCGTGCCGCGTGACGAGATGGTGCGCGTCTCCCGCGGGGAGTGACCGTCACCTGATCGTTGTCGGCACCCGGTGCGCCCGCGGAGCGGCGTCCGTACGCTGAAGGAATGCGACTGCGCTCCCTGACCGTCCTCGGCATCGCCGCTCTCCTGCTGGTGTCAGGATGCACGGCCGAGCCGGCCGCCGAGCCGAAGCCATCCGCATCGCCGTCCTCGACGGCGTCGACGACCGCCACCCCGACCCCGACCCCGGCGCCCATCGTCGAACCGGAGCCGGCATTCGACGTGACGTGCGACGACGTCGCCGCCACCATGGCCGAGCTCGTGGGTGAGCCGTCGACGCCGGTCGCACCGGTGCTCTCGCTGGTGTCTGCGATGGGCTGGCTCCCAGGGCCCGCGCAGCACATGTTCCAGCGTGCAGGCGGGATCGCGTGCTCGGCCGGCGACGCGGAGCGCGGCTGGGAGGTCTCCATGGTCCCGGGAGCCGACGCGGTGATCGCCGGCGCGACCGAGCGGCAGGGCTACTGGGGTGAGCAGGCCCGCTGCGAAGAGGACTGGTGCACATTCGAGTTCCCCGACGGCGAGGTGCTGCTGTCCGCAAGCGTGCACGAGCCCGGTCTCGGCGAGGCCGACGCCGCGCGCGGGGAGGAGGCCATGCGGCGACTCGTCGCCTCGGCAGCAGCGAGCATCCATGACGTCGAGTACATCGACAGCGAGATCGTGGGTGCGGCGTGCGAGAGGTTCATCACCGAGCAGGAGGTGAGCGAGCTCGTCGGCGAGGAAGCGGCACTCTTCACCGATTTCGGAGGGTGGGGCATCCCCGCAGAGGTGTACGAGGTCGTGAACGGCTCGCGCATCTGCTACTTCAAGTCTCCCGGGAGTGAGTACGAAGGATCCAGTTATCTGATGCTCACGACGCTCCCCGCCGGAGCGTGGGCGTTCGAGAAGGTCGACGGCGACCCCGTGGAGTGGGAGGGCGCGGACGCGGCCGTGCGCAGCAGCGGCGAACACGGAGAGAACATCCTCGACCTCCGAGTGGGTGTCGACTGGATCCGGCTCATGACATATGACAACGGATCCGGGGCCGCGGATCCGGCCTCCTTCGCCGATGTGGTCGTGCGCAACCTCACCGTCGGACACACCGCTCCGCAGTGACGGCAGCCTGTCGGCTAGCCTGACGGCATGCCTGACTGGATAGCGGACGTCCTGGGCGACGAGTTCGAGCAGCTCACGCTCGCGCTCGCCGACGACGACGAAGGCCCCGTCGTCGCCACTCTCGTCCGGGCGCTGCCGCGGGAGCGCCCGTGGTGGGATCGGCTCCGCCGCCGAGATCTCCCGCTCCCCGACGTCGACGTGCTGTACGTCCACGGCTGGTCGGACTACTTCTTCCAGAAGCGCCTGGCCCGCTTCTGGACCGCGCGCGGTGCACGCTTCTTCGCGCTGGACCTGCGCAAGTACGGCCGGAGCCTGCGCGACGGGCAGACGCCCGGCTACATCACCGACCTCGCGACGTACGACCAGGACATCGCGGCCGCGCTGCGGGCGATGGGGCGGGATGACACCGGCTCTCCGTCTCACAGGCCGCTCGTGCTGCTCGGCCATTCGACGGGCGGCCTGACGCTGAGCCTGTGGGCGTCGCGGCACCCGGGTGCGGCCGATGCCGTCATCCTCAACAGCCCGTGGCTCGAGTTCCAGCTGGCATCCGCGCGTCCGCTGCTCGCACCGGTGGCCGAACTGCAGGCGCGCTGGGCGCCGCGGGACGTCGCGCCGCAGGTGGACCTGGGCTTCTATACGCGTGCACAGCAGGAGGTCGCCGATCCGACCGACCCGGTCGAGGTGAATCTGGCGTGGCGCCCGGCTCAGACCATGGCCGTGCACGCGGGATGGTTCCACGCGATCCTGAGTGGGCACGCAGCGGTGGCCCATGGCCTGTCGATCGAGGCTCCGGTCTGCGTGCTGCTGTCTTCGAGGTCGGCGACACCGGCCCGGTGGTCCGAGGACCTGACGCGCGCGGATTCGGTGCTGGTGGTCGACGACATCGCGCGCGCGGCGCTGAAGCTCGGCCCCTCGGTCACGGTCGAGCGCATCGACGGCGCGCTGCACGACGTGTTCCTCTCACGACACGACGCGAGAGAGGACGCTTACCGCCGCCTCGGCCGATGGGTGACCGGGTGGGCCGCCGTGCAGTGACTCGGCGTCAGACGTAGTACATCGCGCGCACGAGACGCTCGGCGTCGTCGGCGTCGCCCCGCAGGATCGCGTCGTGCAGATCCCGGTAGACCTGCAGCATCCGCGCCCGGTCGGCGTCCGGGATGTGCCATCCGCGAAGGTTTCGGATCAGCGCGAGGCTCGCATCGTTGAGGAGCACCTGGTGCTGCATGTTGCCGCTGCGATCCGTCAGGAACGAGAACACCGCCCAGCGGGCATCCGACATCCGCAGGTCGTCGTCCGCCGCGGAGGAGAGGTCGTCGACGAGAGCCGCAAGAGCATCGCGTTCCTCGGGAGTCATCCGCCCGAGGCCCATCCGCGCAGAGATCCCGGCCTGGTACCCGGCGAACTCGAGCGTCTGCTCGACGACCTCCGGTGTGACGGCGGTGACCTCGGTGTATCTGCTCGGGTACATCATCACGAGTCCCAGCCGCTCGAGCCGCTGCAGCGCCTCGCGCACCGGAGTGCGTGACACGTGCAGCTCCTCCGCGACATCGACATCGCGGATGCGGTGCCCTGGCTCCAGCACTCCGTCGACGATCTGTGCGCCGATGTGCTGGAAGACCTCTTCGGCCAGCAGTTGCTTGCTCTCTCTGATACTCGTCATCGAGCTCTTGCTGTTCATGGATTGCCCCCAGTTGCTTTCCAGATCCAGGCCCCCATGATGTGCCCGGACGCTCACTACATCACGAAGTCGATCGCGATGCCAATAATCCACAGACGTGTTTTTCGGAGGAGCCTGCCACGCCCTCCGGTCGGCGTCGTCGCAGGTTCGAGTAAGGAAGTGTTCTGTGGCCGGCGAGCGTTGGCACACTCGCCGGCCACGAACGATGCCGTGCACGGAACTGCCCTGCGCCCAGTCCCCACAAGGCGGAACCGCGATCCTCGAACGCGGGACCGTGGTTCGGCAGCGCGTCATGCATCGACGCATCGTGTGCCGCATCGGGATGCGACAGCATCCAGTCTCGGGCACGACAACCCATATATCGGAATGGGATCGGGGAGGACGACGAAGGGGGCGGACGCCGACGCGTCCGCCCCCTTCGTGCCCCCGCAGGTCAGCGGTAGTTGATGAACCGGCTTGGGCCTGATGGGGGTGATTGGCCAGGTCGGTATCCGTTGGAAAGTCGCGGCTTGTGGTGTTGTGGGACGCTGGCAGATATTGGGGGCTACGGAGCATCTTGCGGACTATCTGCGGACTGTCGGGTCAACCCGGTCTCGTTGCGACCTTGCTGGCCCGAACCCATGCCGTGATGTCGGATCGGTCGTACAGGACGACCTTCCCGCGGTCGCCAGTGGGCTTGAAGTAGGGCGGGTCGAGTCTCTTCTTACGGCGCTCGCTCAGAATCTCCTCGGTCATACCAGGGAGGAGAGAGCAAACCTGCGCCGGCGACAGCCACTGTTCAGTCATGTCTACTGGCACTCAGCGCCTGACTCCCACCTGAACGCCGAACGATTCGGTTGGGACATCGAGGCTGAGCGCGATGACGTCGCGAGCCATACCGTCGATTTCATCGACGGTCCGTGCCTGGGTGAACAAGCCCAGCTCGGGGATTTCGACGAACCAGAAGTTGCCGTCCCGACGTGCAATCGCTTCATAGACGATCATGTCGCTGAGCATACGACCTATCCTCTTCGCATGAGCGTTCACGAGCGCCGGGTTACGTCTGCCGACGAAGGAACCGACTGGCTGTACGTTGACCCGAAGGATGGGTCCCAGCATCGGGTCGAGATCGACGTGGTGCCAGACAAGGCGCACAAGATCCGAGTCCAGCATCTAGACCGAGACATGCGGGGTAAGTCGGAATGGGTGCCGATCGGTCGAGCGAAGGTCCCGTGGGAGCTGCGTGACGCGTACCAGGCGACCGTCGACCTGTGGAGAGCTGCCGAGCAGCATCGACCACCTACCAGCCACGGCGAAGCCGCCGTGCTGCTGTTCGATTCTCTAGTACACCCCGGCGTGGCTGAGATCTACTACAACGGTGCAGCTGGCATCCTCGTCGTTCGAAACGTCGATGAGCTCCTGAAGATCTCGCGGCTGACTGCGGAAGAATTGCGGAGCCACCCTGACTCATTCGAGGATGACGGGGTACTCCACGTTCCTTGGCCAACGACACTCAACGTGCTGAAGGCGTTGTGTCAGAGAAGACCCCGGCCCGCGCTCGAGCTCTTGGCTCAGCGACGGGCGGATGACGATGCGTGGAAGCAGCAGATCGCTCGAGATGGCGACCCCTGGTGGGTTCAGGGAGCGCGCGAGGGCGACCGCTATGCCAAAAGGCTGAGGCGATGGGGGGAGATAGAGGAAGAGTCGATCGCGTTCCTGCACTGGCTGGTGGATGCCGACTCGCCGTCACTCGCAGATGACTTCCTGCGGCTGCGCGAGATGTACCTCGACTTTGTGAACATCGTCCCCGAGGCGGTTTCGCGGATCAGGATGATTCCGGCCAAGATCTCCCAGGACATGGCCCTCCGCCTGCAGGAGCTGGCCGATCGACCGCTCCCCGCGAGCGCGGGACTGCTCGGAGCAGAGAAGCGGGCGCCCGACTAAGGACGGCCGCGCAGCGGGGGATCAGAAGTGCTCGTAAAAGAACTGCCAGCGATCCCAGCCGCCCCCGACTGCACTTACGCCAGGTGCGGGGGTGAGAAAGAATGAGTCGTTGCCGTCCTGCTCGAGCGTCGCGAGGTAGTCGCTGTGGTAGTCGTAGCGCACTTCGAACTCGTTTTCGCGAACCTTCGTGATGGTGACGGGGTTGCCGCTCGAGCCGCCGAGGAACTTGACGGACTCCCCGACGGTTTCGGGGAGGGTGGGCGTCTGGCTTTCGGTCATTTCCGTACTCTAGCCCTTCCACTTAATCCCGAAAGAGGTTCTACGAATCGCGAGGTCGCGTCGAGTGGCGGTCTGCAATTGGAGGTACCCGGGGCGAGAGGCGGGTGTGCTCTATGCTGTGGTCGTGGCTGCAATTGGTGACCCAGACTCAGGGGAGGAGTCGATCACTGCAGATCCGGACTTTGCCCCGATCAACTACCAGTGGTTCCCCCGCTTCGAAGGCGATACTGTCCTCAAGGCCTTGGACGAGACGTTGGCGAACATCGGACTCGAACTACCCGACGTAGAGCGATTCCGAGGTGAGATTCGCGCCACGATGGCTCAGTTGCGGCGGGGTGGCTTGGAGCCGTTGCACGGGGTGAAAGGTCCGATGCGCTCCGAACCGCGGCTTCAGTTGTTCGAAGTCCGATGCTCCTACCTGGCGCGCCTGTCGGCCACCAAGTCGCGTGAGGTGCACGTCAGGTTCTACCATCTCGAACCGAAGCGCTGGGCGCGCAAGGGGGGAAGCTCAGTCCTTGGCCTCCACGTCCATTGGAAGGACATCGACAGCTCCACGGTCGACGACGAGCAGGACGCCGAGATCGCAATCGCAGCCGATCGCTTCTATGAGCTCAAGGCCGAAGGCAAAGTTTGACGACCGCTATAGCTCGATATAAACTGGAGCTTATGTCGAACGCCTTGCACCTGCCTGACGACACCCACCTCTTCGACGGCTCCGATCCGTTCGCCGACGACAGCGAATCTCCCGATGAGCGTCGAGCGCGGATTCTGATGGAGAACGATCTGAACTTGATCGGGGCGCTTCGCGAGCTCCGGAAGCGGAGTGGTCTATCGCAGGACGCGCTGGCGAAGAGGATGGGATTGACCCAGCCCGCTTTGGCTGCGTTCGAAAGCCAAGGGAACGACCCGAAGCTCTCCACGATTCGTCGATACGCCCACGCCCTCGGCGCGATCGTGAACCACTCAGCAGCACTGGACCTTGACTCCGACACTTCGTGGAGAGGCCACAAGGTTGTCAGCCTCGATGCGCACCGCAGCCGTCGCGTGGTTGCACGAGGCGGATGGGGCTGACCTGTGTCCGATAGGGGTGTCGAGACCATTGAGTCCCTGGTCGAGAAGTTAGATCTGACCGAGGTCGTTTTTTACCAGGTTGCCGCAACGCTTCGCGAGGAGGAGGCTCCCTCGGAGATTCCGGATGGCGGGCACAAGACTGATTATGGATTCCGCACGCGACATGTGGGCAACGAGTTCGGGGTGAGGTTCAGAGTCGACATCACCGCACCTCAGGGCGAAGTTGTCGTAGACCTAGCTTGCGAATACGCATCTGACGAGCCGCTCCGAATCCCTCGAGACGTCGCCTTTGAGTTTGTGAACAATGTCGCTCTCATGCAGGCCTTCCCGTTCTGGCGCGAAGCCGTCCTCACGCTCACGACCCGCGTATTCCGGGAACCGATCCTGCTCAAGGTCTTCATGCGAGGCGAACTGGCTTTCCCCCTAGATGGCGAAGGCCCGGACATTTCTGACGGAGCCGCGAAGGCCGCCGCGCAGGAGGGGTGATTGCAGAACCTTTCGGATTGACATAGCACCGCTCGGGTATAGAACGTATGTTCGATACTTGGTACCCTCAGTCTGAGCCTGGGAAGGGGCGCAGGCATGGGTGCAAGCAAGCGACTCGCCCCGTACTACGACATGCAGGCGCAGCACCAAGCGATCCTCTCCGCAGCCAAGCACGGGCCTCTACAATCCCTGACCGAGCGCGAACTAGCTCTACGCGAGCAACCGGTCACGATCTACCCACACGCGCTCCAGAGGCGAGTGAGAGCGTGGGTGAGATTCGGCCCTGAGGCGATCCGTGTGGACGCTAAGCTGATGCGCTCGACACCCCTCGCCGCCGGAATCGAATTCCGCGCGGATCGCGAAGTCTTCAGGTGCTGGGTGTGGGGCAACGCAGTCAGCGTCGATGGCTGACTTCGCTGCTCGTGCACGGCCTGAGTAGTACTCGTTCCTGACATGCTCGGCGCAGTCAGCGGCCTTCCCGTCGGGCAAGCATGTCTTGCCGGACGGCGTCGGCAACGTAGACGTCGTCCAGCACGAACCGCGCGATACGCAGCGCATCAGATGCGTCCTCTGCGGTGGGCACCGCATCGATGTCTCCATGCGCCATATCGTTCCCCAGAATCCGAAGAGCATGCGCCATCTCGCGCGTGCCTTTTCGGATGTGACCATCCTCCGCGAGCTGATTGATCTTCTGGACAAGGGAGCCCGAAGTGATTTCAAGATCTTTGGCGGTTGCTTCGACCACGCTCCGCACGAGAAGCAGTACTGCTCGATAGGCGTTAACGCTGTTCGCATCATGGGCCTCGGCGAAGTACGCCGCGACCCCTGGGGGCATGAACTCGACGTCTACCCGCGCCATCAGAGGAGGTGACCATTCAGAGATGGTCATCGCTTCGGCCTCCCTGACCATGTCCGCCCCAGTGAGATACGTCCCCTCGGTGAGCGAGCGCTGGAGATAGGCGGAGACGCCCAGCGCGGAGTTGAATCTGTGGCAGGCATCGCATGTGCCGGCAACCTCGAGGGCGAACTTCGAGAAGTACGCCCTCGATTCGCCAGAGTCCGGCTCGACGAGTGGTCCGATCCTCGCGGAGCGTGCTGTGAAGTGAGTTTGATTGCCGCAGAATGCGCATGTGCCAGAGAGCATGCGTTCATGATGTCATCATCCTTTCCGAGTCGTTGTCGATCAGTAGCCGTACCGACACCCGCAGGTGGCGGCAATACGCCACCCGCGGGTGTCGTATTGCTAAGGACGGTAGGTCGCGGTCCAGTCCACAGTGAGGGGCCCGCTGGTCCCGAGACGCTGGATGATGATGTTGCTGACGCCCTTCGCGTTGATCCACACCTGAGCGGACCCGTTCGGGGTGAGCTGCACCTGACTGGGCACCCCACCCAGGCCATGTGGCACAGTCACTGTCGACGCGCCGTCGGCGATCGTCGCAGTTCCCTGGTTCGCCGTCAGGTAGCCGACGTTGTCGCCGATTGTGACGTTCGTCCGCGTGTGGGAGCTGAGGCTGACGGCGACTGTCGATCCAGTGAAGTTGTTGTTGTCGATGGACGCGTCGGAGAGGGTGCGTGTGTTTGAAGCTGACAACTGCAGGCCGGCTCCCTGGGTCTTCGTAGCCTGGTCGTCGAAGACGCGGTTGCCCGAAATTGATGCTGCCGAGGCGTTGGCCTCCATGCGGATGCCCTGCGTGTAGACGCCGCCCGCTTTTCCGTTGTTCCACACCCTATTTCCGCGGATCATGAGACCATCCGTCGAACCGCTGGTGCAGTCCACGAGAATGCCGCAGTTGTTTGACCGGGACACAACGTTGTCTCGGATCGAGATCGCCTTGTTCGCCGCGGCCATCGCCTGAATGTGGATACCGTGCGTGCCCGAGTCATACACGTGGTTGCCGGCGACAACCTCATCCGTCACGTTTGTCTGCACGAAGATGCCGACTGCCCCCGACTTGTACACGTGGTTGTCCAGCACGGCTCCCTCGCGAGATCCGAACGACACGCTCACTCCGGAGACTGTGGGCGAGTGCGCCACGTTGCCCTGGATGAGCGTGCCGACGGTGCCGCGGTCACCAAACCCCACGCGGTCGTGGTACGACGTGTTGCCGATGATGCGCGCACCCGTACCCCGGATGCCCTGGTTGATATAGGCGTCGGTGTACTCCTGCACCTCGACGAAGATGCCCCAGTTGCCGTTGTTGCGGGTTGTGTTGCCGGTGATGATGACGTCTTCGACTTCCCACGCGCCGGTTCCGATGCCGATGCCCGCGCCTCCACCCGCGTTGCCCGGGTTCATGTAGCCGCAGTCGGTGACGAGGCATCCGGTGATGAGCGATCCGGGCATAAAGTCGCAGCCGAGGCCGGTCGCCTGGGTGTCGTGGATGTACAGGTTCCGCCACTGGCAGTTCCGGTGATACAGCGTGAAGAGTCCCTTGGCGGAGATCTTGTACTGTCCTCCGGTCGAGAGCTGAGATCCGTCCACCTCGAAGTTCGCCCACACGCAATCCTCGAGCGTGTTCGTGATGCTCGCCCCGTCGCCCTCCACCCAGCGGATGGCGGCGTGCCACGTGGGGATGCCGTTGTCGACCGTTGCCAGGACGGACCGGCCCCAGCCTTCACCGATCAGCGAGATGCCCGTCTTCCAGATGATGGGAGTCCGCAGCATCGAGCGCCCGGTCCAGGTGATCACCGAGCCCGTGAGAGCGGTGTTGACGATCGCCTGCCATGCCGGTGAGTCGTCGGTGATGCCGTCCGCTTTCACCCCGTGGCGGTTGGCGTCGATCGTGGCCTCGCGCGCGAAGTCGAGTTCGAGCGCCTGCATCACGGGGTCGGGGAGCCGGTAGTCAGAGTCGTCTACGGCTACGAGTCGATGAGTCATTGGTGGATTCCTTCCATCGGGGAGATCTCTTCCTGCGCTGCGTCGAGTGGGTAGAGCCCGGGCTGAACGGCGCTGAGAGCTCCCGTTTCATAGAGGCCCGGTGCGACGCGCACAGCATCGTCGTTCGGGACGATGAGGTGTCGATTACGTTCGTCCCTGGCGAATGTCGGTCGTGTCATGTGAGTGCCTTTCGGTCGGAGGGTGCGTTGGCTTGGGTCGAACTGGTCACGGTCGACTCCCACCCCGAGAAACCATCGCCCGCGACTCGTCGTACTGATTGATTCGCCCATCGACGATCCGGGCGAGGCCGTCACCGCCGATCTCGAGCGTTCCGGTGATCGCGAGGCCGTCGAGAGAGATGGGCTGCGAGCCTGCTTGGCCGCCCCCGTAATTCCAGACGTCTCCCGTGCGGACATAGACGGGCTCCGGTGCGGTGGGAGTCAGGAGCTGGGCTCTCCATGCTTCGACGGCACTGTGTCCCCCGGCCGCGTCGACCTCAGGTGCTGTAACGACATGCTCACCGGGCGCGAGCATCCGGAGCTCGGAATCGACACCCTTGGCTCCTCTGCCGATGACCGGGCCGCCAGCCGCCATGCCCGGAGAGACCGTCGTGCCACCCACGCGGAAGGACTGACCGCCTTCAGCATCGACGAACACCTTCACGCGCTTGCCGTTGTTGAGGGTGATGAACTTGTCGATCTGCGATTGGGCCGCAGCCGTCTCCACCAGAATGTCCACTTCCTTCTCGGACGGCATCTGGAAGATGCGATCCGCGAGAGCCTTCACCTCGCCGGCGTTATAGCCGGCGGCGGTCGCGGAGTCGATGAATGCCTGCCGCTGAGCCGCGAGAGTCCCGTTCCACTTCTTCGCGGCCTCATCCGCGGACATCGTCGTGAGATCCTGCTCGAACTGCGCCTGCGAGGCGTCGCGGGCCTTCGATGCGAGCTCACCCATTGCTGCCGCGTTGGCGGAACCAGACACTGAGGTCTCGTCAAGTGACAGCCCCAGCTTTTCTGCCTGCGCACCCAGCCCGTCGAGCGCCGACAGATAGTCCGCGTTCGCAGTGATGGCGTTCACCGCGACATCGTTCGCACCGTTGATTCGGTTGATGAGATCGGTGAGCTGCGAGTTCAGGTTGCTGACGGTGTCCGCTTCGGCCTGATACGCCTCGGTGGCCGTCTGCGTGGCCTCCGCGCTGCCCTTGGTGGCCTCCGCCGACTGGCGGGCTTTCTCGGTCGCCTTGTCGAGTGCGCCGACCTCGCCTTCGATACCCGACTGCAGAAGCACCGCGGCGTCGTACAAATCGAGGTTGGCATCCTTGGATGGCTTGTAACCCTCGTCGATGCCCTTCTTGATCGCGCCCTGCACCTCCTCAAGCGCATCCACGTTGCCCGAGATTGCATCCGTAACCGTCGAGATAGACAGGCCCAGCGTCTCGGCGTTATCGGCGAGCGACCCCTGCGAGATCCACAGGAACGACTGATCTGCGGTGAGGCTCGTGGCGATCATCTCCCGCGTGGCGTCGGTGATCTCGTGCGTGCCCTCCGCGAGCGTGTCCGCGTACGACTGTGCCTTCTGCTCTGCGCGCTGGTGACTGGCGGCGAGCTCGCCGACCACCAGGAACAGGCCACCCAGCACCGCTGCAGCCCCACCCGCCGCGAACCCGATACCCTTCATCGTCCAGGTCGACGCCTCGACGGTGGCCTTGAACTCGAGCCACTTCGGAACCGCGAGGAACGCGGCGCCACCGGTCAGCGCGACAGCCGCCGCAGCACCTCCGAGAGCCATGACCGACGCCTGCACGGGCGCCGGCAGATCGTTGTAGATACCGACCAGCCCGGTGAGAGCCTGCACCATTGCCCGCAGTGTGTCATTCGCCGTCGACCCTGTATCAATCAGAGCCGTCTCAAATGCGCCTCCGAGTGCTTCGATGTCACCCTTCAGGTTGTCGAGCCGCACACGGGCCGTCTCGGCCGCGTAGCCCTGGTCATCGACGGCTTCCGTCCACGCATCAATGCCTTCTGCGCCCTGCTGATAGAGCACCGTGGCAGCGCGCACAGCATCGGCGCCGAAGATCGTCTTGAGGGTCGCGTTCTGCTGCTCCACACTCAGCCCGGACAATCCCTCTTTGAGCTTGCCCGCGTACTCCGACAGGCCAACAAAATTACCCTGAGCGTCATAGGCCTGGAGGTTGTACTTCTCCATCGCTTCAGCCGCAGCAGAGGACGTGGGCGTGAGCGACTGCAGGAGCGTCTTGAAGCTCGTACCTGCGTCCGAGCCCAGCAAACCGGCAGCCGCGAATGCTGACAGTCCCGCGGTCGTCTCCTCGATCGACAGGCCGGTCTGCTTCGCCACCAGAGCGGACTGGTTGAGCGCCTGCGACAGATCCGTGACGTCGCCCATCGCCTTGCCCGCCCCCGCGGCAAGCAGATCGGCGACGTGCGCCATGTCAGACCCGTTAAGGTTGAACTGCTTCAGGGCCGTGGCTGCGATCCCCGCAGCCTCGGCGACACCCACGCCACCAGCCGCAGCGAGATCCAGAGCGCCAGTCAGACCGCCGCTGAGAATGTCAGCCGTCGAGACGCCAGCCTTCGACAGTTCTTCGATGGCCTGCGCAGCTTCGGTAGCGGAGAACACGGTCGACTCGCCAGCATCCAGAGCCGCCTGCCGCAGCAGATCCATGTTCGCCGCAGTCTCGTGCGTTGCGGCCTGAACGTTGGACATCTGGGCGTCGAAATCCATCGCCGCCTTCGACGCGAGCACAAGGCCTGCCGAGAGCACCGCGCCCATCGTCAGGCTGGCGGCACCAAGCTGCTGGAACGCCTGCTTCTTCTGCGCCAGCTTCTCCGCCTCGGTGCCCACCGTGGCAGTCGCGTTCGCTGCGTCACGCATCGACCTCTCGTAGTCCGAGACGACCGCCTTCAAGGTCACCTTCACCACCCGATCAGCCATTTTCGGCCTCCTTCTTCTCGGCGACCTTCTTCTCACGACGCTGCTGCGGCTCCCAGATGTTCAGCGCCCACACCGCCATGCGAAGGTTCTGCGCGTCCTCGGGCGGCATCTGCGCGTAGAGCTCCGGGAAGATGTAGACAGCTTCCTTGTTGCGGACGCGGTACAGGTCGTCCTCTTCGCCGTCGACCACCATCGTGATGTTCGGGTAGTTCTTCGTGACCGCATCGAGGTTGAACCACAGCGGCGCATCCACCGCAACCCCAGGTCGCGGCCAGTGGGTCGAGGCCAGCTCGTTGAAATCGATTGGGTACATGAACGGCACCTGGAAGGTGACCTTCGTCTCGCCGAGCACCGCATCCACCTCGACGGGCCCGACAGAGGCGTAGTAAGCCTCAGCCTCTGCGATCAGCTCCTCGGCGAGATTCTTCTCCCGCTCGATCTTCTCTTTCAGTGTTGTCATGTTGATTCCTCTCAGTCCCAGTCCGACGTTGATTCGTGCCCCATGAACGCGTTCACGAAGGAGCTCATCTGCCGGTCAGCGCTGCTGCCGGTATCTCGCACTCATCTGACACTTGCTACTCCTTCTCGGCGCACGCTGACGAGCGTCGATCCTGTGGAAAAAAAAGACCGGAGGGGGATGCCGGGAAGCCCCGGAGACCCGCTGAGGAGTGGCGAGGGGCCCACCTCCCCCTGGAGCTCGTTCGCCTTCGTGTGACTCATCGACTGTCCTCGCTCACATGTACGCGACGGCTCGGTTGAAGCCTGCGTCGCGCAGCTTCTCGAGCGTGCGAACGTCCTTGACGAGGGCTGCGACTGTCGGATTCTGTGCGGCGAATGCGCGGCTGGCTTCGGCCCATCCGTTGTTGACTGCTCGGCGGTAGATCGCGTGCGCGAGTGTGGTGTCGTTGGTGCGCAGTGCGCGAGCCATGACGGTTGCGGCCTTGTCGGCGTCCTCGATGCTCTCGGCTCGGTCCTGCGCGTCGCGGAAGGCCATCACGTTCTCGCTGCTGTATCCGACGAACCCGTCGAGTCGGCGCTCGAGTGTGGTGATCTTGTCGTTGATGATCTGCTTCTCCTGCGCCATGGCTGCGTGACGCTGGGTCTTGTGGTGGGCTTCGAGGTCGGCGGTGCGTTCCTTCTTGCCCTGGTCGCTGAGGTTGGGGTCTCGGCTGATCGCGTCCAGTTCCCGTCCGTGGTACTGGCTGGACTGCTTGGCTGTGTCGCGCAGGGCTTTGATCCTGGTTGCCACTTCGACGAGCTCAGCGCTGTCGTTTTCGTGGATGGTGACTGCGCCGCTGTCGCGGAATTCGATGGACATGGTGTCTCCTACTTGTTCAGGGTGTAGATGTCGGTGCGGTTCAGGTCGGCGTGGAAGCGTGCTGCGCTCTCATCGTCGATGCCGGCTGAGTCGATCGCTGTGACCTCCGAGTCACGGCGACCTTCCAGCGCTGCAGTGGCCTTCGCGGTGAAGAGGTCGACGAGCTCCGTGCGCACAGAGTCGTCGAGTGCCTCGTTGATCCGTGTGACGCGGGTAGCTGCTTCCCACGTGGTGGTGATCCGCTTTGCCGCGGCTCGGATCTCGTTGATGTGGCCGTTGAGTGTGGTTTCGTTCATGGACACTGGTTCTCCCGTCCGTCAGGCCGCTTGACGGCCACTGATGTACTGATCCGCGTCCTGAGCGCTGATGAGCCAGGTGCGGTTCGCCTTCTCGGCCTTGATGAGACCGAGAAGGATGTGATTGCGGATCGTGCGCGGCGTGACTCCTGCTCGGCGTGCGAGCTGTCCGACGTTCACGATTTCCATGTCTTGACTCTCGTCTCTTTCCGTCGTTTCCCTCGGGACTTTTCCGTCGACGGAATCGCTGTGGCTTAAGGCAGTCTTGGTGATGTCGGTGAGCAGTTCGTATAGCCGTTCTGAGCGACCGCGTGCCTTCACTCTCAGCTCACGAAGATGAGCCGCTTGATAGAGCAACAGGGCGTCTCCGCCGGTGAGAACCAATGCGTTCTCGAGTCGTCGGCTCATGCTTTACTCCTCTCATGGATATTGATCCGCAGATCATCGAGTTGGGCGTACGGCTAACCGAGGCCGCAGCTAGGAACAGTGCCTCGCTCGTCACCGATAAAGTGCGTGGCTTGCTCGCATCGGGGCGCAAGGACGACGCGATCGCTGGGTTGGAGCAGCTTGTGTCCGAGCTCGTCGCGGACAAGAACGAGATGACCCGAATCGCGCAGGCGTACCAGTCGGAACTTGTGGCTCAGCGGTTGAACAGCGGTGATGTGAAGTACATCGCCGACACTGTGTTCCCTCTCGTTGAGAAGGTCGCGCAGGGTGCCGGGCCGCAGGGCGAGAAGGTGCTCGAGAACCTCGACCTGCTGAAGCCGATCCTTTCCGTCGAGACGGTGAACGTCATGCAGCTGCTCGGGTTCAACTTCCGTCGTGCGATTGGTGAGCCCCTTACTGATCTCGTCGCTCATCTGATCGCTTCTCGTGCATCATCGACAGACGAGGTGCAGGTCGCGAACTTGAAGCACCAACAGGTGATGGCAGAACTTGCGCAGGACCCCGAGGCCTATAACCGTTTCATGGCCCTCTTCGGGCGCTAAGAGTCTTTCCTTTCGCTGGTGATGTCGGGCGCCGGCATGATGTATCCGGCCTCAGTGAGTTGCGAGTAGTACTTGGCTAACTCGGTGGCGAACGCGATCGGTGAGTCCCATGCGTTGGCGAGAGCTCTGAAGTTGGCGGGTTTGGGTGCGCTCATATGCCGTTCTCCTTGAGCTTGAATCCGTACTCCCAGACGCTGGCTGGGTCGCCTGCCGATTCGGCGAACTCTTTGCCCGCGTCGCTGAGTGCCGCGAACTCAGGGTCGCCTGCCTGCGGGTAGTAGATCTCGTCCGGTTTGCCGAGAGCCTTGAGGTACCCGCGGATCTGAGTGTCTGCTTCTTCCCGGCTGAGTTTCCGCCAACGCTGCAGTTGCAGATCGTTGGGTACACCGCCGCCGGTCTCGTAGCCGAGGTGGATCGCGAGATCCTTCAGGTAGGCAACCTGTCTCTCAGTAGCCCTGTCGGCCCCTGGCCCATCGAATGAGAAATCCTCGGACCCGCTTTCGGAGAAAGTGGGTGTTAAAGCTTGTTGATGGATCTTCTTCACTTGGATCTTGTTAGGGCGACTCTGTGTCTGTGGGGGTGGCGACTCTGTGTCTGTGGGCACAGACTCTGTGTCTGTGGGTTCCCCGGGGGCATCCGCACCCACAGACTCTGTGTCTGTGGGTTTCTTCCTCGGATGCTTGGGCACCCGTCGACCACGAGCACTCTTCTCCCAGATGAATTTCGGGGTCTCATCCGCGAGAGCCACGGTGTACACGTTCGGTGTGTTCACCGTGAGGGTGCTGCGCCGCTTGACCCGAATCATCTGACGTGCCTCGAGCTTCGGGATTACGCGTTCCACTGTCTTGCGGCTGATTCGGGCGCGGTCGGCGATCGTCGTCATGCCGGGGAAGCATTCACCCGTCTTCGGGTCTCGGAATCGTAATAGGACGATGTACACGGCCAACTCGTTCCAACTCAGGTCACTGTCGTCGATCAGCCAGTTCGGCAGTCTGACGAATCCATCGGTTGAGGCCATGTTCACCTCCTTTCTGTCTTCAATTGGAAGAGGACGCCCACCGTGGTGGACGCCCTCTTGGCTCATGCTTCGTTGTTCTCGGTCATGCTGCGGCGCTCCTCATCCATCCCTTGACGAGGAGGGCCTCTGCGGCCTCTCGGAAGGAATCGGAGACGCCCTGAGGCGCGTGTTCGGCGATCGTGGCGGCGAGCTCGTCGCGCAGCCTCAGCCACTCAGCAAGAGACCTCGGCTCTTCGCGCGGCGGCTCAACTGTTGTTGGGGCAGCAACGGATGCCTCAAAGCTCAGACGCCCTGTGCGGACCATCTCTGCCTCCACCATGTCGTCGGCCAGGGCGAAGAGGTCAGGGCGCGCATTGCGGGCCTGCAGCTCGACGTCCGGGTTCGCTTCGAGGTAGCTCTCACGAAGGTGCCGAGAGATGTTCCCCGTCCCACTGACTCGGATGCCGTTCTTCTTCGCCCATGCGCGCACTTCGCCCGGATTCGGCCTGACCTCCGACGCGCTCATTTGCACGCCTCCCGAGCATCCTTGGCCTTCATCGCGGCGACCTCATCGGCGAACAGCGGATCGCTCACGAGTGCCGTGCGGAACGCCGTGTAATTGGCAGGCAAGTCGCGCAACATCGCGGCGACTCCCGCGTACTCGGTGTCGACGTCTTCCGGCTTGTCGATCCACCACTCGTCCCAGTCGGGCATCCACATGGAGATCGGTTCGCCCTGCAGATCGACGGTCAACATCATTCCGTAACCCAACTCGCGCGAGTGATGACTGGTGTCGCTGGCGTGGAGATCGGCGGGCGTCTCGCACCAACCGAACCGGCAGGCCATCAGATGTCCAGCCTCTGGAGCTCAGCGTCCACTTCGGCAGGACGACGTAGCAACTTCGGTTCGGTTCGCAACAACGATGCCGCGGAGATGAGATCCCGGGCGAGGTCGAGCATCGACTGGGAGATGTCGTCGACCTTCTGGCATGCGATCTCGGTGGGAAGATACACGTTGGGCGTGCCCCCGTCCTCGAGGTGCAGTGTTCCGTCTCGCCGCACCTTTCCGACGCCGTACAGCTCGACGTCGCCGATCTCTTTTCTGAATGAGAAGATCGTTCCGTCGAGCTCGCCCTCGATCTCCGAGAAGTCGACCTCATCGGCCCAGGACGGGATCACCGCGGAGATCTCCGGGTGTGCGGCGAGGTACGCCGCGGCATATTCGTCCCAGCCGTCGTCGAGGCGGGTGTGGGGTGGAGTTGCCTCGGTACTCTCCACCCCGGAATCCAACAATGTGGTGCGGGCGTCAGACGGTTCGGATACCATCGGTACAACGGTCATTTCGGATCTCACTTTCTGATGACTTCGCCCTCGACTGAGTTGCCGCTCAGGTCGGGGGCACTTTTCTTGGTTCCCCAGATGTGACCCCTGCGGGACATCCGGAAGTTGAGCTTCGCCAACAACGGGCGGATTGTGTCGACGTCGAGATGGACGCTGGCTCCGTTCTCCCAAGTGACCTGCACAGACCGGCCCATGAGGTTACGGATTGCCGCTTCCCCCGTCGGGTCCTGATAGGTCAGGGAGTAGTAGTCGCGCGATTGATCAGCGCCACTGGGGGTCGGTGAGCTCATCCCGCCTCCGCAAACGCGTCTTCGATGTACTGATCGATGTCCGACTGGCGAAAGACAATCCGGCCGGCGATCTTCGCGTGCTTCGGCGCTGTTCCGCTGTGGATCATCCAGCGGAGCTGGGAAGGGGTACGCCCTAGCCGCTCTGCAGCCGCGTCGACGAAAAGCAGCTTCGTCATTGTCGACGGCTGATCCGCGATCGTAGTCATTTGCTCTCCCATCTATTCTGTGGATGCCACCACGATAACGCATTCCACAGCAACGTGCAACTACCCACTAAATTGTGGGAACATGTTGCTTATGGAAAGAGACGATGAGGCGAACTTCGCGCGGAAGATGGTGGAGCTCCGTGATGGGGCCGGCATGAGTCAGAGCGAACTCGCGCGTCAGATGATCGCTCGAGGCTTCGAGACCTACTCGCAGATGACCGTTAGTCGGACCGAGAAGGGCGATCGACCGATCCGGCTCGGAGAAGCGCGCGTACTTGCGGAGATACTCGGGAGCTCCGTCGACGAAATGACTCGCGGTACCGATCTCGAAGAGTCGCTCAGGATGGCCGACAAGATCCGCGGCAACCTCGTGTCTTCGATGATGCGCGTGGCGGGGGATCTCGCTGACTACACGGAGCTGCTGCACTGGTCTGCAGAGTTCCGGTCGCGGCTCTCACGCTACGACGACGCAGCTGCCCAGGAGGCTCGCGAGGCGCTCGCCGGCTACGAGTTCCCCGCGTCGGTGGTTGCGACGTGGGCGGCCGAGGTCGCGGGAGATTGGACGCGAGATGCGCCTGAGGCGCTCGTCTGGACGGACTTCACTCGCCTAGCGGAGCTTCGAGAGGCCGCGGATGGCAAGTAAGTCGATCGGGCACCCTCGCCGCCCCGTCCTCGGCCCCGATGGGCACTTCGTGCTCAACGAGAAGGGCCAGCGGAAGACTGAGCCGGTCTTGGAGATCTGGCGCGCTCGCTATCGAGACCACGCCGGCAAGGAGCACACGAAGCACGAGAAGACGAAGCGCGCGGCCCAGCGCTGGCTAGACGAGCAGACGGCGGGCCTTGTCACGGGGCAGTGGGCTGACCCGAGCGCGGGTCGCGCAACGTGGGATGAGTGGGTCTCCCGCTGGATGAGCATGCAAGTCTGGGCTGAGGGAACCGCGACGGCGGCGACGACCGCGGTGGAGTCGGTGCCGTGGCGATCAAAGGCGATCCGCGACGTGAAGAACGCCGATGTGCAGACGTGGGTAACGAAGGAGTCTGAGCGCGGGCTCGCCGCCTCGACTATCCGCACGCGCTTGAACTACGTGCAGATGGCGTTCCGGGCGGCTGTCGATAACCAGGTGATCGCGCGCAACCCCGCGAGCCGGGTGAAGACGCCCCGCCTGCGGAAGAAGGAACTTGCGGTCAAGATCCTGACCGCCGATCAGGTGAACGCGGCGCTCGAGGTCGCGGGGGAGTTCCGACCGTTCGTCGCGGCCTGCGTGTTCGCCGGCCTTCGACTTGGTGAGGCCGCGGGCCTGCAGGGCGGCGACATCGACCGAGCCGCGGGGACGATCTCAGTGCGTAGGCAGGTTCAGGGTACGTCGATCCCGACGACGACGATCGTGCCGCCGAAGGCCGGGTCGGAGCGCGACGTATTCGTGCCGGTCGAGCTCATCGACATGTTGAGCTTTTCTGTAAAGCAGGAATTCCTCTTCCGCACGCCGATGGGGCATCTGTTCAACCGGAACAGTGCCGGTGAGGAGTGGCGCCGCATCCGTAGCCTGGCGGGGTTGAGCAGTGACGTGACGATCCACACGCTGCGCCATACCTTCGCGTCGAACTTGATCGCGTCCGGGTGCGATGTGGTGACTGTACAGCGCGCGCTCGGACACTCTCAGCCGTCGATCACGCTGAACACTTACAGCCACCTGTGGCCGTCCGCGGAGGACAAGACTCGGGCGGCGACGACCGCCTTCATGGCACAAGTCATCGCTATCTGAGGAACAGGTGGGGGAAGCGGACGAGGAGCAGGCCGCGCGCCTCTTCTTGTGTCAACGTGCCCAGCGGGTCGATGCGCTCGAGAAACTCGAGGGTGCTCTCAATCGCGTCTTCGCCACCGACCGGCTGCACCGCTCGCGGGCTCACGAGGGCTTGCAGCTCCTCGCGAACCACGCGACGGACGAGCTGTTCTAGATCGCGTTGCGGACTGGGCGCGGACTCGGGCACGTAAACCCCAGGTCAGAGCGATGGCTTACCGGTAGTTGATGAACTGCAGGGCGATGTCGAGGTCGGAGCCCTTGAGCAGCGCGATGACCGCCTGGAGGTCGTCGCGGCTCTTGGACTGCACGCGCAGCTCGTCGCCCTGGATCTGGCTCTTCACGCCCTTGGGGCCCTCGTCGCGGATGATCTTGCCGATCTTCTTCGCGTTCTCAGAGGAGATGCCGTCCTTGAGCGTCGAGACGATGCGGAACTCCTTGCCGCTCGCGAACGGCTCGCCGGATTCGAGGCTCTTGAGCGAGATGCCGCGCTTGATGAGCTTCGACTGGAAGACGTCGAGCACCGCCTTGGCGCGCTCCTCGGTGCCGGCGATGATCAGGATCTGCTCGCCGCTCCAGGCGATGGAGGCGCCGGCACCCTTGAAGTCGTAGCGCTGCTCGATCTCCTTGCGTGCCTGGTTCAGGGCGTTCTCGGCCTCCTGGTGATCCACTTTCGAGACGATGTCAAAGGAACTGTCAGCCATACCTGAAGTGTATCGACACCGCGGTTTTCACGCCTCTATGGAAGCGTTTCCATGACGTTGCATGCGACGCCACGCGGTCACAGGTTGATATCAAGCCGAGTTTCCATTGCGAATCACCTCGATCTCGATGCATACTGTAAGCGCTTGCAGTCCTGCAGGCCATCAGCATTCAGAGAGGCACACACCAATGAAGGTGAACAAGAGGGGCATCGTCGCCGCCGGCGTCATCGCGATCGTTTCGACTCTTTCCCTGGCAGGCTGCTCGACCCCGTCCGAGGGCGGCGACTCCTCCGGCGGCGAGGGGGGCAGCGCGCTGACCGTGTGGGTCGACGCCGAGCGCGTCGATGCGCTGCAGGGCGCGGCCGATTCCTACGAAGAGAAGACCGGCGTCAAGGTCGAGCTCGTCGGCAAGTCCGTCGACGACATGAAGGACGACTTCATCCAGCAGGTCCCGACGGGCAAGGGCCCCGACGTCGTCATGGGCGCTCACGACTGGCTCGGCGAGCTCTCGACCAACGGCGTCGTCGCACCTCTCGAGCTCGGCGACTCGTCGGCCGACTATCTTCCCGTCGCCCTCCAGGCGGCGACCTACGACGGCACCGTCTACATGCTTCCGTACGCCGTCGAGAACATCGCGGTGCTCCGCAACGCCGACCTCGTCCCCGAGGCTCCGACGGGCTTCGACGACATGGTCTCGAAGGGCGCGTTCGTGGTCGAGCAGGGCGCCGAGGGCAACCCGTACCACCTGTACCCGTTCCAGACCGCCTTCGGCGCCCCTGTCTTCGGCACCGACGCCTCGGGCAGCTACGACCCGGCCGACCTGCAGCTCGGCAGCGAGGGCGGCTTCGCCTTCGCCGACTGGCTGGCAGCGCAGGGTGCGGCGGGCACGCTGAACACCGACATCGACGGCGAGATCGCCAAGCAGCAGTTCCTCGACGGCACCGCGGCCTTCTGGCTGACCGGCCCGTGGAACGTGGGCGCTGCCGTCGACGCGGGCATCAACGTCGCCATCGACCCCGTGCCCAGCCCCACCGCCGAGACGGCGTCGCCGTTCGCCGGCGTCAAGGGCTTCTTCGTCAGCTCCGAGTCGAAGAACAAGGTCGCCGCGAACGACTTCCTCGTCAACTACATCGGCACCGAAGAGGTTCAGCTCGACCTGTTCGAGGCCGGCAACGTCCTGCCCGCGCTGACCGCGGCCGCCGACTCCGCCGCATCCGACGCGATCATCGCGGGCTTCCAGGCTGTCGGCGCGGACGCCGTCCCGATGCCGGCAATCCCGGCCATGGGCTCCGTCTGGGAGTTCTGGGGCGTCGCCGAGGCCGCGATCATCAACGGCTCCGACCCGGCGTCGACGTGGCAGAAGCTCGTCGACGACGTCACCGCCGCCACCGAGTAAGACACCCAGCACCATCCCTGCCGGGGCGGACCTCGTCCGCCCCGGCAGCTCGACGACGGGGACGAGATGACACAGACCGCTGAGCCCACGGCTCCACTGACCACGCGCCAGCGCCAGGCTGCCAGGATCGCAGAGGCCGCATCCGGCCCGATCGGCTGGCTGCTGCTGAAGATCCTGCTGCTGGCGATCGTCGACGCGATCGCGCTCTACGCGGCGTTCGTGCTGTTCGGACAGCAGGAATGGCTGGTGCTCGGCCTCGTGGTCGCGGTCACCGTCGTCGTCAACTACATCTACTTCTCCCGCAAGCGGATCCCGGCGAAGTATCTGACCCCTGGCATCATCTTCCTGGTCGTCTTCCAGGTCTTCACCCTGCTGTACACCGGGTACATCGGCTTCACGAACTACGGCACCGGCCACAACGGCACGAAGGACCAGGCGATCTCGTCGCTGCTCGCGTCGGCTCAGGAGCGCGTCGAGGACTCGGCGACCTATCCCGTCACGGTCGTCGAGCAGTTCGGCACCTACGGACTCCTCGTCACCGATCCGGAGTCGGGTGACGCGCTGCTCGGCACCTCGGAGCAGCCGCTGCAGGAGGTCGACGCCGAGTTCGAGGGCGACCGCGCGGTCGCGGTCGACGGATGGACGACCCTGCAGCTCGCACAGGTCTTCACCCTCTCCGCGGAGCTCGAGAAGCTCTCGGTGCCGTTCAGCGACGATCCCAACGACGGCAGCCTGCGCGCTCCGGACGGTCAGAGCGGGTACCTGTACGTATCGACGCTCGAGTACGACGCGGATGCCGACGCGATCACCGACACCACGACCGGCACGGTGTACTCCGACACCGGCGAGGGCGCCTTCACCGCCGAGGACGGCGAGCAGCTCCTGCCGGGATGGCAGACGACCGTCGGCTTCGACAACTTCGTCCGCGCCGTGAGCGACGAGTCCATCCGGGGTCCGCTGGTCTCGGTGACGATCTGGACGTTCGTGTTCGCGCTGCTCTCGGTCGCCACCACGTTCTTCCTGGGGCTGCTGCTCGCGCTCGTCTTCAACAACACGCGGATGCGGTTCCGCAACGGCTACCGGATCATCCTGATCCTCCCGTACGCGTTCCCCGCGTTCCTGTCGGCCCTCGTCTGGGCCGGGATGATGAACGAGAGCTTCGGCTTCATCAACCAGGTGATCTTCGGCGGTGCCGAGATCCCGTGGCTCACGGATCCGACTCTCGCCAAGGTCTCGGTGCTCCTCGTGAACCTGTGGCTCGGCTTCCCCTACATGTTCCTCGTCTGCATGGGAGCGCTGCAGGGGATCCCGGAGGACGTGAACGAGGCGGCCGTGATGGACGGCGCGAACCCCTGGCAGGTCTTCCGTCGAATCAAGCTCCCCCTGCTGCTCGTGACGGTGGCGCCACTGCTCATCTCGTCGTTCGCGTTCAACTTCAACAACTTCAACCTCATCTACATGCTCACCAAGGGCGGCCCCCGCTTCGACGACGTGAGCATCCCCGTGGGGCACACCGACATCCTCATCTCGATGGTCTACAAGGTCGCCTTCACCGGCCAGACACGCGACTACGGTCTGGCATCCGCCTTCACCATCATCATCTTCATCGTGGTCGCGACGATCGCGATCATCAGCTTCCGCAAGACCAAGGCCCTCGAGGAGCTGAACTGACATGAGCACCACCAGCACCGTCACCTCCGAGCGCACCGCCTCCCGGCGCGACGTGGCGCAGCAGCTCCCCGCGCCCCGGCGCCGCAGTGCCGGCGCCTGGTTCGCCGACACCGGATGGCGGCACGTGGTCGCCATCGTGGTGTGCGCGTTCGCACTGTTCCCGCTGCTGTACGTCGTCTCGGCATCCCTGAACCCGAAGGGCACGCTGACCGGCTCGAACCAGCTGTTCTCGGCCTTCGGCATCGACAGCTACGTGCGCATCCTCAGCGATCCGCAGAACCCCTACGCGAAGTGGTTCCTGAACACGCTGGTCATCGCCGTCGTCACGGGTGCCGTGACGGTGTTCATCGGCGCCCTCGCCGCCTACGCGTTCTCACGCATGCGGTTCGCGGGACGTCGCATCGGCCTCGTCACGATCGTGGTCGTGCAGATGTTCCCGCAGCTGCTCGCGGTGGTCGCGATCTTCCTGCTGATGTCGACGCTGGGGGACTGGTTCCCGGCGATCGGACTGAACACCCACACCGGCCTGATCCTCGTCTACCTCGGTGGCGCGCTCGGCGTGAACACGTACCTCATGTACGGCTTCTTCAACACGCTTCCGATGGAGCTCGACGAGGCGGCCCGTATCGATGGAGCCGGCCACGCCCGGATCTTCTTCACGATGATCCTGCCGCTCGTGGCGCCGATCCTCGCGGTCGTCGCGCTGCTGTCGTTCATCGGCACGGTGAACGAGTACGTCATCGCGAGCGTCATGCTCGTGGACGTCGATCAGCAGACGCTCGTCGTCGGTCTGACGAAGCTCGTCGCCAACCCGCGCTACGCCGACTGGTCGGCGTTCTCGGCCGGCGCGGTGATGGCGGCGATCCCCGTCATGATCCTGTTCCTGTTCCTGCAGCGCTACATCGTGGGCGGGCTGACCGCCGGTGCCACGAAGGGCTGAGGCGCGTCCCCCGGCGAGGGGGGCGTCCTCTCGGCGTTGCGACGTCGACGGTGCCCGCAGCGGTTCTAACGTGGGGGTATGGCACGGGTGGGGGGACGCAATTCGGTGATGAGCTGGATCGCCGGGATCCTCTGCACCGGCGTGATCGTCGGGCTGTTCTGGTTCGCGATCCCGATCGTCCCGGCCCTCGTCGCCTTCGTCGGCGACACGCTGCGATCCCTTCTCGGGTGACCCCCTCGCGGCCAGTGATCACGCGGTATCACGACACGTCGGCACGCCTGCGTCGGGGCATGGGCGGGCGGCGGTAGCCTCGCAGAGCACACATCCGATGAGAGGCGCACCCCATGAGTGACCCCGTGGTTCCCCAGCCCGAGCGGCCGAAGGACGTCGACGACGTCGTGGTCAGCGCGAACGCTGGTCTCGACGCGGCCGAGGCAGCGCGTGCAGATTCCCCCCGCACTCCGGGGGAGACCGACGCGACGGATGCCGCCGCGAAGCCCGCCGCCCCCGCAGCCGACCCCGATCTCGCCGCCTTCGAGGCCGCCGAGCGCGACCACCCCGGCACCTTCGCGACTCCGGCGCTCAACGATCTCGCCGCCGCCGACCGGGGCTCGGATCGCGACGCGGACCTGCGTTCCGACCGCGACTCCGGCCTGCGCTCGGACCGCGACGCGGACCTGCGTGACCGGAACTCGACGGACGCGGATGAGACGGCGGTCTACACCCCGCCGCGCGCACACCAGGACCACGAGGAGTCCGCGATGGCGGGCGCCGCGTACGCACCTCACGACGCCGACACCCGCATCGTCCCGTCCGAGCCGACGACGTCGGAGCCCGTGTTCGCTCCGGCCCCGCAGCAGCAGCCGATCTTCGTGCAGGCCCCCGAGCCGCCGCGTGAGCGCGGCAACCGCGGCACCGCCGGAGCGATCGGACTCCTCGCCACCATCGCATTCGCGATCCTCTACCTCGGCGCCACTCTCGGCCTCGGCGCCGTCACGGGCGACGTCACGGGTGAGAACATCGCCGAGTCGGCGCTCGCGCCCCTGACGACCTGGGGCTTCTGGGTTCCGGTCGTGGTCTTCTTCCTCGGGTTCTGGCTCCTCGGCGCCTTCATCAACCGCGGACGCTGGGGCCTCTGGGTCGTGTTCGGCATCATCGTGGGCGTGATCGCGTACGCCGGTCACATCCTCGGTCAGCTGTTCGAGGCGCCGTTCTGGCTGCTCTCGGCGCGCGAGGGCGGCGAGCTCGTCACGGCCCAGCTGCTGGCCCCGCTCGCCATCGCCGCGTTCGTGTTCGCCCGTGAGCTGACCATCTGGTTCGGTGCGTGGGTCGCCCGCAGCGGTGCACGCAAGACCGAGCTGAACGCCGAGTCGCAGCGCGAGTACGAGCGCACGCTCGAGGCCGGCCCGACACTGGCGAGGTGATGACCGGCACCTCTTCGCCGAACCCCCGCGGGCCCGAGTCCGCGGGGGTTTCGGCTGTCCTGGCACTGGTCCTCGCCACCATCGGCTTCTTCGCGCTGGCGATCTTCGGACTCGGAGCCCTGACCGTCGCGACCGACGCCGACATCATCGGCGTCCCGGGGCTCGGTCAGGTGCCCGGGGCGGTCGGCATGGTCGTCGCGGTGCTCGCCTTCGCCCTCGCGCTGTGGGTGGCGCTGCGGCGGCCGCATCCGTCGTTCCTCTCCGTCCCGGTGATCGCACTCTCGGCCGCGCTGGCGCATCTCATCGCCGTCTGGGTCGGCGTCGGCGTGCAGTCGGGCGACCTCATCGTGGCGACGGTGGTGGCCGGAGACCTGGTGCAGGGCGGCGCGAGCGTCGTGCTGCTGCTCGCGGCGGCGGTGGCGGGTTGGGCCGGGGTCGCGCTCCGCCGAACGAGGGCTCAGCAGCCGCGGTGGCCGTGGGAGCGTGACGACGACGAGTAGCGCCCCGCCGCCACGCCGGAAATCGCCGCGAGAGGCATCCGTGCCCCGTACGCTCTAGGTGTGGAGCGCTCATTGGAGACGCAGGTCGACCAGGCCGTGCAGGCCTGGCTGCGTTGGGTGCCGCGCTGGGAGCCGGCGACCCATCGAGGGCGGGTCGCGCCCTGCCGTCGCTGTCTCGGCTCGCCCATCCTGTCGGCGGCCGGCATCGCGGGCAACACCCCGCACGGCGTGCAGCACGGGCTGTCCACGCGCATCAAGTCGATCGTCGACCACGCGGTTGCCGAGTACACGGCCCGCAACCTTCCGGTGCTGAAGCGCGAGCTCGATCAGCAGGCGGCGCGGAACAGGGCGCGCGCCTACCGGCCGTCCGAGGACCTCGATCCCGAGTTCGACGGGATGCCGCTCGACCCCGATCCCGTGCCGGGGGCGCCCTTTCTCTTCACGATCGCAGGGATGGCCGACGATGCGGCGGCCGAGCTGCCTCCGCTCCCGCCGCTCAGTGACGAGGCGAAGGCGGCCCTCCGGCAGGAGGTCGCTCTCGCCGACGAGTACGCGAACATGGTGGGCCGCGAGATCTGCGGCATCCTGCTCCGCCACCGCATCTACATCCAGGCGGCGATCTCGCAGCACGTCGAGCCGCAGATCGAGGCGATGCTCGCCGAGCTCACGGAGTCCCTCGACTCGCCGTTCGACCCCGACACGATCTGACCCTCGGGGCTGTCAGGCGTGGTGACCTGGTGATCGGCTGAGAGACGCCGATCGCCGTTGCGAGACGACTCGCGAAATGGATATCGTTTTTCGATAGATATCCATTGCTCATCGATAGGGCCGCTATGCATCCTCGTGTCTCCCGCACCCTGAAGGCGCTCATCGTCGTCCTCCTCGGGCTCCTGCTGACCAGCCAGATCGTCGTGATCCCCGAGGTCGCGCACATCACCGCCCTGCGGAATCCCGACGTCGCGCAGCTCGAGGTTCCGGGCATCATCGGCGCCGTCCTCTTCCTCGGCCTGGTCGAGGTGACGCTCGTATGCATCTGGTTCCTGCTCTCGCTGGTGCAGGACGACCGGATCTTCCGCGTCGAGGCGTTCCGGTACGTCGACGTCATCCTCGCCGCGCTGGTGTCCGCGGGGGTGCTGATCCTCGCCGCCTACGCGGTGATCCTCGCGAGCCGGGCCGTCTCCCTCTCCCTCACCCTCCTGGCCCTCCTCGGCATCGTGGTGAGCGCCGCGCTCGCCCTCCTCGTCGTGGTGCTGCGCGGGCTGCTGCGCAAGGCCCTCGAACTCGAGCACGACCTCTCCGAGGTCGTCTGATGCCGATCGTCATCGATCTCGACGTGCAGCTCGCGCGCAAGAAGATGAGCGTGCAGGACTTCGCCGACGCCATCGGCATCACCCCGGCGAACGTCGCCGTGCTCAAGAACGGCAGGGCCAAGGCCGTGCGGTTCACGACCCTCGAGGCCATCTGCCGGGTGCTCGACTGCCAGCCGGGCGACATCCTGCGCTGGGAACCCGACGGCGAGGACGAGGCGTGAGCCGCGTCGAGACCCAGGCGCCGACGTCCTGGGGAGAGTCCGTCGCGCAGCGCCTGCTCGACTCCCGCGCGTGTCCGGTATGCACCGGGCCTCTGGACGGCGGATGGTGCACCCGGTGCGGCTCCGACCTCCGGGGTGAGGTCGGCACCGAGGTGTGGAACGCGTCACTCGCCGCCGCCGACGCGGTGCGTGCACGCGAAAGCCTGCTTCGGCGGGTGCCGACCGTCTCCCGATCGGCGGCGGCCCCGACCCTGGGCACGACTCGGCCGTTGACGGGACCCGCGCTGAGGGCACCCGCGCCGCCGGCTCCGCCCGCCGCGGGTACGCGGGCCGCGGACGTCGGCGACCCGCAGGGGAGCGCGACGCTGCAGTCGGTGCTCGCGACGGCCGGTGCCACCCTCTTCGCGGTGGCTGCGATCGTCTTCACCTACTTCAACCCCGATCTCGCCGACCGCGCGCTGCGCAGCGTGATCGTCGGGCTCGTGACCGTGCTCTTCCTCGGCGGCGCATGGCTGCTCTCCCGGCGTGGACTCCGCTTCTCTGCAGAAGCCGTCGGAGGTCTCGGCCTCGTCTTCGCCGGGCTCGACGTCCATGCGGTCGCGCAGCTGGCCGCGCCCGGCATCGATCCGTGGCTCACGTCCGCCGGCGCGACCCTCGCCGCCGGTGCGGTGATGCTGCGGGCGGGGGTGCGCCGCGGCATCCGGATCTGGCAGTGGACGGCGGTGCTCGCGCTGGCGAGCACTCCGGCGATGCTCGGAGCTGCGGGCGGCACGGGGCTGACCCGCGCCGTCGGGGCGATCGGCGTGGCCTTCGCCGGTGCAGCGATCGTCGAGTGGATCCGCGTGCCGAAGGCCGAGCGGATCACCCTCACCGTCGTGCAGCTCCTGGCGAGCCTCAGCGCACTGGTCATCGTCTGGCGCATCGAGACCGTGGACGGACCCGGGTTCCTGCTGACGGTCAGCGGGCTCCTGGCACTGGTCGCCGTGCACGCGGGCGTCGCGGCGCGGCATCTGCTCTCGCGACTGTGGGCGTTCGGAGTCGGCGCGATCGGCTCCGTCGCGATGATCGTCGCCGCGTACGCGGGGATCGCCGCCTGGCCCGACGGCAGCTCCTGGATCTTCGCGATCATCCCGGCCGCCGCGGCACTCGCCCTCGTGCTCGTGGGCGCTCTTCTCCCGCTCCCGCGTGCGGTGCCTCGTCGCGTCGTCGCGAGCGGATCGCTGGCCGTGCTCGCCATGCCCACCCTGCTCGTGCTCGTTCCCGCGGGCATGACCGGCGTCGCCACGGTCGGCGACTTCGTCCGTGGGGCGTCGGGTGCCTCGGTCGTGGGGATGACGGGGTGGAGCGTGCCCCTCGGCCTGCTCGCCCTCGCCGCCGGGCTCGCGGGGTTCAGCGTGCTGGCCCGGCGACGGATCGGCATCCGCTCTCTCGCCCCCGCCACCTCGCGCATCGCGCTCTGCGTCGCGCTCATCGCCGTGCTGGTGATCGGATGCGGGGCACTGCTGCCGCTCCCGTGGGCGATCGTGGTCCTGGCGGTGAGCGTCGTCGCGATCTCGGCCGCTCTTCAGCGCGACCTCGACCTCGGCATGCCGACCGGAGTGCGCGCGATCCTGCTAGTGGGGGCTCACGTCGCGCTCGTCGCCGCGGCGATGATCTCGTGGCGCGACGTCGACACCGTCGCCCTCTCCGGCCTCGGCATCCTCCTGGCGCTCGCCGCACTCGCGGCCGTGATCCCGGTCGGCTGGCGATTCCTGCACGTCGCCGCGGGCTTCGCCTACGGACTCGTGCTGCTCGCGACGGCACTGGGCCAGGCAGGGATGGGCGATATCGCTCGACTCTGCGTGACCGCATCCGCCGGTCTGCTGGTGGCGATCGCCGCGACCTACCTCCCGCTGATCGGTGCGAGGGCGTGGCAGGCGGTGCTCGTGGTCTCCGCCGTGCCCTTCGGCATCGGCGTGCTGCAGGTGGTCGCGGAGCGCAGCGGCTGGACGGCACTCTCCACCGGGCTGATGTTCGTCCTGGCGCTGTCGCTGCTCCTCACCCGGCGGCCGGGGCTCACCGCCGTCGTGCGCACGCTCGCGGCCGGATTGCTCGTGCCGACGCTCGCCGTCGTCATCGTGTGCCTGGGTGCTCAGCTGCTCGCGTCGAGCGGGTCGCCCGTCGTCCTGCCCGTGATCGCGGTGCTCGTCGCGCTCGTGCTCGCGTCGAGCGCGCTGATCCGCTCGGCGCTGGTGGGCCGCGGGCTCCCGGTGGCGGCCGCCGACGCGGCGCGCGCGGCGATCGAGGCGTCGTCGCTGCTGACCGGTGCGATCGCGACGGGACTCGCCCTCGCACGCGAGGCCGCCGGACTCGGCACGACCTTCCTCGTGCTGCTGATCCTCGGCCTCGGAGCCGTCGCCGCCGCCGTGTTCGCATCTCGGCGCCCGGCGTGGGCCGTCGCGGGGGCCGCCTTCACCGGCGCGCTCTGGTGCGTCTGGGGCATCGCGGGCGTCGATCTCCTCGAGGCCTACCTGCTGCCGCCGACGCTGGGTGCGGCCGTGGTCGGCGTTCTGCTGACGTTGCGCGGCGGGCGGGGGAGCGGACTGTATGCCGCGGGTCTCCTCATCGCCGTCGTGCCGCTGCTGGCGGTCGTCACGGTGTCGCGCGGCGACACGACGGCCGCCGCGCTCGGCGCCTGGCGCGTCGTCGGTCTGCTCTCGGCGTCCTGGGTGCTGCTGGCGCTGGACGCCGCACTCGGACGCGGAGCGCGAGGCCCGCGGATGCGCAGGCTCCGCGTGCTCCGCCTCCCGACACTCGTGACCGCGGGCCTCGCGGCGCTGGTCGGTGCGATCCAGGGCGTGCGCTGGGGCATCGGCGCGGACGAGGTGGCGCTGCACGGCGGGGCGCTCTTCCTCGCCTGCCTCGGCGTCAGCGGCCTCGGGGCCGCGGCGGTGCTGCTCGCCGGCAGGGGAGTGCGGGCAGCGGCGCCGCCCGCCTCGGGGCTGCGCTCCTCGCGCTGGCTCTCCGCACCCGGGGCGCTCGCTCTCGCCGCGGGGACGTGGTTCGCCATCGAGCGCGACTGGTCCTCCATCTGGGCGATGTGGGCGCTGATGCTGGGGTACCTCCTCGTCATGGTGCTGACCGCGCATCGGCTCCGCCGGCGAGGCACGACGCTGCCTCCGGTCTGGTTCCTCTTCGCGATCGCGTTCGTCACGGCGATCGTCGCCTGGAGTCCTCGCGATCTCCGCGTCGAATGGTTCTCGCTCCCGCTCGGAGCGATGCTGCTCGTGGCCGGCGCGCTCGCGATGCGTCCGAGCTCGGAGACGGACGACGAGGGCGATGCGCCCGTGAGACGAGGGACTCTCGACAGCTGGCCTGGACGATGGAGCGGCTCGTGGCCGCTGCTGGCGCCGGGACTGGTGACCATGATGATCGCCTCGATCGTGTCGACCTTCACCGATCCTCTGACCTGGCGGGCGATCCTCGTCATGGTGCTCGCGCTGGCCGCACTCCTGATCGGATCACGAGGACGCCTGGCGGCCCCGTTCCTCCTCGGACTCGTGGTGCTCCCGATCGAGAACGTCTTCGTGTTCTCGGTGCAGATCGGCCGGGGCATCGAGTCGATGCCCTGGTGGATCACGCTCGCGGTCATGGGCGCCGTGCTGCTCATCATCGCCGTCACGGCCGAGCGGCGCACGGGGGAGAGCGGCTCGGTGGCGGCGAGGATCAGGGATCTGCGGTGACATCGTCGCTCATTTGACCGTCACGTTACGCGGCATTACACTTGATCAGGTGTGTGCACGTCTTCGCGTGCGCGCTGGGCGTCGGCTCCATAGCCGGTCCGCCCCCACGGCATACCCATCACACCAAAAGCTCGTCGGTTCCGGCGTGCCGGTGGGTCATGATGTGAATCCATCACGCTGTCACCGTGCAGCACTATGAGGAGAGAACGTGCCAACCATTCAGCAGTTGGTTCGCAAGGGTCGCTCGCCCAAGGTCACCAAGACCAAGGCGCCCGCACTCAAGTCGAACCCGCAGCAGGCCGGGGTCTGCACCCGCGTCTACACCACCACCCCGAAGAAGCCGAACTCGGCGATGCGCAAGGTCGCTCGTGTGAAGCTCCGCAACGGCACCGAGGTCACCGCCTACATCCCCGGTGAGGGACACAACCTGCAGGAGCACTCGCTGGTGCTCGTGCGCGGTGGTCGTGTCAAGGACCTCCCCGGTGTCCGTTACAAGGTCGTCCGTGGCGCCCTGGACACCCAGGCCGTCAAGAACCGTAAGCAGGCTCGCAGCCGCTACGGCGCGAAGAAGGGCTGAGTCCAATGCCTCGTAAGGGTCCCGCCCCCAAGCGTCCCGTCGTCAACGACCCGGTATACGGCGCTCCGATCGTCAGCCAGCTGGTCAACAAGATCCTGGTCGACGGCAAGAAGTCGCTCGCCGAGTCGATCGTCTACAACGCCCTCAAGGGCGTCGAGGCGAAGAACGGCGGACAGGATGCCGTCGCCACCCTGAAGAAGGCGCTCGACAACGTGCGCCCGACTCTCGAGGTCAAGAGCCGCCGCGTCGGTGGCTCGACCTACCAGGTGCCGGTCGAGGTCAAGCCGCACCGCGCGAACACCCTCGCGCTGCGCTGGCTCGTGAGCTACGCCAAGGGTCGTCGTGAGAAGACGATGACCGAGCGTCTCCAGAACGAGATCCTCGACGCGTCGAACGGCCTCGGCGCCGCCGTCAAGCGTCGTGAGGACACTCACAAGATGGCCGAGTCGAACCGCGCGTTCGCTCACTACCGCTGGTAACAGCTTCGACAGGCTCAGGAGCCCACCACGTTCCTGAGCCTGTCACCCCCCTCTTCGCAGTACGACTGCACAAAAGATAAGGACACTCCTGTGGCACAAGACGTGCTCACCGACCTGAGCAAGGTTCGGAACATCGGCATCATGGCTCACATCGATGCTGGCAAGACCACCACGACCGAGCGCATCCTGTTCTACACGGGCGTCAACCACAAGCTCGGCGAGACCCACGACGGTGCGTCGACCACCGACTGGATGGAGCAGGAGAAGGAGCGCGGCATCACGATCACGTCTGCCGCCGTGACCTGCTACTGGAACAAGAACCAGATCAACATCATCGACACCCCCGGCCACGTGGACTTCACGGTCGAGGTCGAGCGCTCGCTCCGCGTGCTCGACGGTGCGGTCGCTGTCTTCGACGGCAAGGAGGGCGTCGAGCCCCAGTCCGAGACCGTCTGGCGTCAGGCCGACAAGTACAACGTCCCCCGCATCTGCTTCGTCAACAAGATGGACAAGCTCGGCGCGGACTTCTACTTCACCGTCGACACCATCATCAACCGCCTCGGCGCCAAGCCGCTGGTCATCCAGCTGCCCATCGGTGCGGAGAACGACTTCATCGGCGTCATCGACCTCGTCGAGATGCGCGCGCTGGTCTGGGCGGGTGACTCCAAGGGTGACGTCACCATGGGCGCCTCCTACGAGATCCAGGAGATCCCGGCCGACCTCAAGGAGAAGGCGGACGAGTACCGTCAGCAGCTCCTCGAGACCGTCGCCGAGACCGACGACGCACTGCTCGAGAAGTTCTTCGGCGGCGAGGAGCTCACCGTCGCCGAGATCAAGGGCGCGATCCGCAAGCTGACGGTCGCCTCCGAGATCTACCCGGTCCTCTGCGGCTCGGCGTTCAAGAACCGCGGCGTCCAGCCGATGCTCGACGCGGTCGTCGACTACCTGCCGAACCCGCTCGACGTGGGTTCCATCGAGGCGCACGACCCCAAGGACTACGACACGATCATCGAGCGTCACCCCGACGCGAAGGACCCGTTCGCAGCCCTCGCGTTCAAGGTCGCGGTGCACCCGTTCTTCGGTCGTCTGACCTACGTGCGCGTCTACTCGGGTCAGCTCGACTCCGGTGCCGCGGTCATCAACTCGACCAAGGGCAAGAAGGAGCGCATCGGGAAGATCTTCCAGATGCACGCCAACAAGGAGATCCCGGTCCCCTCGGTCACCGCCGGCAACATCTACGCGGTCATCGGCCTCAAGGACACCACCACCGGTGACACCCTGACCGACCCGGCATCGCCCGTCGTCCTCGAGTCGATGACGTTCCCGGAGCCGGTCATCGAGGTCGCCATCGAGCCGAAGACCAAGGCCGACCAGGAGAAGCTGGGTGTCGCCATCCAGAAGCTCGCTGAGGAGGACCCGACCTTCCGCACGGAGCTCAACCCCGAGACCGGTCAGACGACCATCAAGGGCATGGGCGAGCTGCACCTCGACATCCTCGTCGACCGCATGAAGCGCGAGTTCAACGTCGAGGCCAACGTCGGAAAGCCCCAGGTCGCGTACCGCGAGACGATCCGCAAGGCCGTCGAGAAGCACGACTACACCCACAAGAAGCAGACGGGTGGATCGGGCCAGTTCGCGAAGATCCAGTTCAACATCGAGCCCCTCGATCTGGACGACGAGAAGACGTACGAGTTCGTGAACGCCGTCACCGGTGGTCGCATCCCGCGCGAGTACATCGGCTCGATCGACGCCGGTTTCCAGGACGCGATGAACGTCGGCGTGCTCGCCGGCTACCCCATCGTGGGCGTCAAGGCGACCATCGTCGACGGTGCCGCGCACGACGTCGACTCCTCGGAGATGGCGTTCAAGATCGCCGGCTCCATGGGCTTCAAGGAGGCCCTGCGCCGTGCGAACCCCGTGCTGCTCGAGCCGCTCATGGCCGTCGAGGTCCGTACGCCCGAGGAGTACATGGGCGACGTCATCGGCGACCTGAACTCGCGTCGTGGCCAGATCCAGTCGATGGAGGACGCCGCCGGCGTCAAGGTCGTCCGTGCGCACGTCCCGCTGTCCGAGATGTTCGGCTACATCGGCGACCTGCGCTCGAAGACCTCGGGCCGTGCCGTCTACTCGATGGAGTTCAACAGCTACGCTGAGGTGCCCCGCGCCGTGGCCGACGAGATCGTCCAGAAGCACCAGGGCGGCGAGTAACGATTTCTGGGAGCCGGGTTCCGGCCCGGCTCCCAGGTCACCTACAACTTCACATTCCCTCTCTACTAAACTGAGAACCTAACCCGTAGAGATCCGGTCGCAATCCAGTGCCCGGACACCTCTACACGACGTCCTGAGGAGGACCAAGTGGCTAAGGCCAAGTTCGAGCGGACCAAGCCGCACGTCAACATCGGAACGATCGGTCACGTCGACCACGGCAAGACCACGCTCTCCGCAGCGATCTCGAAGGTGCTTGCTGACAAGTACCCGTCCGACACCAACGTGCAGCGCGACTTCGCTTCCATCGACTCGGCGCCGGAAGAGCGCCAGCGTGGTATCACCATCAACATCTCGCACATCGAGTACGAGACCCCGAAGCGCCACTACGCACACGTTGACGCCCCCGGCCACGCCGACTACGTCAAGAACATGATCACGGGTGCAGCGCAGATGGACGGCGCGATCCTCGTCGTGGCGGCCACCGACGGCCCCATGGCTCAGACGCGCGAGCACGTGCTGCTCGCCAAGCAGGTCGGCGTCCCCTACCTGCTCGTCGCGCTGAACAAGAGCGACATGGTCGACGACGAGGAGATCCTGGAGCTCGTCGAGCTCGAGGTCCGCGAGCTGCTCTCGAGCCAGGGCTTCGACGGCGACAACGCTCCCGTCGTGCAGGTCTCGGCGCTCAAGGCGCTCGAGGGCGACGAGAAGTGGACCGAGAAGATCCTCGAGCTCATGCAGGCCGTCGACGACAGCGTGCCGGACCCCGAGCGTGACCGCGACAAGCCGTTCCTGATGCCCGTCGAGGACGTCTTCACGATCACCGGTCGTGGAACCGTCGTCACCGGCCGCGCCGAGCGTGGCACGCTGGCCATCAACTCCGAGGTCGAGATCGTCGGACTCCGTCCGACCGTCAAGACCACGGTCACGGGTATCGAGATGTTCCACAAGCAGCTCGACGAGGCCTGGGCCGGCGAGAACTGTGGTCTGCTGCTCCGCGGCACCAAGCGTGAGGACGTCGAGCGCGGTCAGGTCATCGTCAAGCCGGGTTCGGTCACGCCGCACACCGACTTCGAGGGCACCGCGTACATCCTGTCCAAGGACGAGGGTGGCCGTCACAACCCGTTCTACACGAACTACCGCCCGCAGTTCTACTTCCGCACCACCGACGTCACCGGCGTCATCTCGCTGCCCGAGGGCACCGAGATGGTCATGCCCGGCGACACCACCGACATGACGGTCGAGCTGATCCAGCCGATCGCCATGGAGGAGGGCCTCGGCTTCGCCATCCGTGAGGGTGGACGCACCGTCGGCGCCGGTACGGTCACGAAGATCATCAAGTAAGCATCTGCTTCCTGGCACAGGGGTCGGACCTTCGGGTCCGGCCCCTTCGTCGTACCCCGGTGCCTCTCTATCGGCGGGGGACGGGCTCGTGCAGAATGTACGTGCGCCGGGCATCCGCCGCATCCATCGAACAAAGGGGGCCCGCATGGGTATCGAGGAGAACGTCGGAAACGCCGTCAACAGGGGCAAGGACCTGTACGAGCAGAACAAGGACAAGCTCGCCGAGGCCGTGAAGAGCGAGCAGGCCGAGGACGTCAGCGACAAGGTGCTCGACGGCGTCGCCGACTTCGCAAAGAAGATCGCACCGGGCGCCGCGGACAAGATCGACGAGATCCGCGAGCAGGCCGACAAGGCCGTCGGCAACCAGTAACGCGACTCGCGCCTGAGGTCGGAGCGGCGGCCCCCCGAAGGAGGGGTCGCCGCTTCGCTGTATCCGAGACCCGGTATTCCGGGCCGTGGTATCGCGTTTCGTGACGAGGTTCCCGTAGACTGAATGCCGACCGCCTGGGGATCTTGCGGTCAGGGATGTCGAAGGGGTTCGACCTCCCGAAAGTTCGCGGTTCGCCGCGTTGAACTGGGGAAGCGATTTTGGGGATCATCGTGCGACGCGCGCACTCTGTGCGCCTGAGCGTCTTCCCGCCTGCGCGGCGGTCCTTCCGCCGCGCCCTCGGTCGAGGAAGCCGGCGTCCCTTCACGCCGGACTCCTCGCGTTCGGTGTGCCCCCTCGCACTGAACGCCCTCCCCAAGCGGGGCGAGGCATGGGGATGCCTCGCCCCGCTCTCTCGGGCCTCCTAACCCGCCCCGAGTCGGCCCCGCGAGCGGGCGCTGCCGCGACCCACAGCGGATGCTCAGCCGCCGCGACACGCCCGGGTTTGCGCAAGTGAAATCCGCCGTGGCAGAATAGACAGGTTCGACATTCCGGCGCGCTCAGCGTGTGCCGGATCACCACCAGGGCAGTGCATAGGCGGCGCAGAAGCGCAGGGACCTAGGCCGCGGGTGGCAGGACCACCCCGACATCTTCATCACGAGGGCTTCGCCGTGCGCGGCGGAGGTCGGGCATCCACTCGCCGCAGGGCGTGCGGAATGACAGCAGAACAGTGGTGCAGCAGATCGACTCGCGAGAGCCGTTCCAGTGCCGAGGCGCGAACAGCGCCGACGTGCGTCCAATGCCCCAGGGTCACCCGGCCCAGGACGGTAAGACGCTTAAAGAGAGAGAGCAGACAATGGCGGGACAGAAGATCCGCATTCGCCTGAAGTCGTATGACCACGAGGTCATCGACACGTCCGCACGCAAGATCGTCGACACCGTGACCCGCGCGGGCGCAACCGTCGTCGGCCCCGTGCCGCTGCCGACCGAGAAGAACGTCGTGTGCGTCATCCGGTCGCCGCACAAGTACAAGGACAGCCGCGAGCACTTCGAGATGCGCACCCACAAGCGTCTGATCGACATCGTCGACCCGACGCCCAAGGCCGTCGACTCGCTGATGCGTCTCGACCTGCCGGCTGACGTCAACATCGAGATCAAGCTCTGAGGTCCGACATGGTTGACATCAACGCAAAGATTTCCAAGGGCATGCTGGGCACCAAGCTCGGAATGACCCAGGTGTGGAACGAGAACGGCAAGCTCGTTCCCGTCACCGTCATCGAGCTCGCCCCGAACGTGGTCACGCAGATCCGTACCCCCGAGAAGGACGGCTACAACGCCGTGCAGATCGCGTACGGCCAGATCGACCCGCGCAAGGTGAACAAGCCCCTCAGCGCCCACTTCGAGGCCGCAGGCGTCACGCCGCGTCGTCACGTCACCGAGATCCGCACCGCGGATGCCGCTGACTACTCGCTGGGCCAGGAGCTCACGGTCGACGGCACGTTCGAGGCCGGCCAGCTCGTCGACGTCGTCGGCACGAGCAAGGGCAAGGGCTTCGCCGGTGTCATGAAGCGTCACAACTTCAAGGGCGTCTCGGCATCGCACGGTTCGCACCGCAACCACCGCAAGCCCGGCTCCATCGGCGCATCGTCGACCCCGAGCCGCGTCTTCAAGGGCATGCGCATGGCCGGCCGTATGGGTGGCGAGCGCGTGACCGTCCTCAACCTCACGGTGCACGCCGTCGACATCGAGAAGGGTCTGCTGCTCGTCAAGGGCGCCGTCCCCGGTGCTCGCGGTCGCATCGTCTATGTCCGCAACGCAGTGAAGGGTGCCTGATCATGGCTGACTCCACTCTCGCGCTCGACGTCCTCAAGGCAGACGGCAAGAAGGCAGGCTCGATCGAGCTTCCCGCCGCGCTGTTCGACGCCAAGACGAACATCCCGCTCATCCACCAGGTCGTCGTCGCGCAGCTCGCGGCGGCTCGCCAGGGAACCCACTCGACCAAGCGTCGCGGTGAGGTCTCGGGTGCCGGCCGCAAGCCCTTCAAGCAGAAGGGCACGGGTAACGCCCGTCAGGGCTCGATCCGCGCGCCGCACATGACCGGCGGTGGAATCGTGCACGGCCCCAAGCCGCGCGACTACTCGCAGCGCACGCCCAAGAAGATGATCGCCGCCGCCCTCCTGGGCGCGCTCAGCGACCGCTTCCGCGGTGACCGCATCCACGCCATCGAGTCCTTCGGGATCGACGGCACGCCTTCGACCAAGACCGCGGTGAACTTCCTCACCAACGTCGTCTCGTCGAAGAACGTGCTCGTCGTGATCGAGCGCAACGACGACGTGACGCTGAAGAGCATCCGCAACCTGTCGAACCTGCACGTGCTGACGTTCGACCAGCTCAACGCCTACGACGTGCTCGTCTCCGACGACATCGTCTTCACCCAGGCCGCGCTCGAGGGCTTCATCGCCTCGAAGTCCGGCGCCAACCAGGAGGTCTCCGCATGAGCGAGCAGGCATCTGTTCTCCAGACGGCCCTGAACAAGGACCCGCGCGACATCATCCTGAAGCCGGTCGTGTCCGAGAAGAGCTACGGTCTCATCGACGAGGGTAAGTACACCTTCCTCGTGGACCCGCGCGCTTCGAAGACCGAGATCAAGCTCGCCATCGAGAAGATCTTCGGCGTCAAGGTCGCTGGGGTCAACACCCTCAACCGCGTCGGCAAGGCTCGCCGCACCCGCTTCGGCACCGGCAAGCGCAAGGACACCAAGCGCGCCATCGTGACCCTGAAGTCGGGCACCATCGACATCTTCACGGCAATCGGCTGATCCGGGGGATAAAGGACAATCATGGCTATTCGCAAGTACAAGCCCACGACCCCGGGCCGTCGCGGCTCGTCGGTGGCTGACTTCGCCGAGATCACCCGATCGACGCCGGAGAAGTCGCTGCTGCGCCCGCTCTCGAAGACCGGTGGTCGCAACAACCAGGGCCGCATCACGACCCGTCACATCGGTGGTGGCCACAAGCGCCAGTACCGCGTCATCGACTTCCGTCGCAATGACAAGGACGGCGTGGACGCCCGTGTCGCTCACATCGAGTACGACCCCAACCGCACGGCTCGCATCGCGCTGCTGCACTACTTCGACGGCGAGAAGCGCTACATCCTCGCGCCGGCGAAGCTGAAGCAGGGCGACGTCGTCGAGTCGGGCGCGGGCGCCGACATCAAGCCGGGCAACAACCTCCCGCTGAAGAACATCCCGACGGGTACCGTCATCCACGCGATCGAGCTCCGCCCCGGCGGCGGCGCGAAGATGGCACGTTCGGCCGGTGCATCCGTCCGTCTCGTCGCCAAGGACGGCAACTTCGCCCAGCTGCGTCTGCCCTCGGGCGAGATCCGCAACGTCGATGCGCGCTGCCGCGCGACCATCGGCGAGGTCGGCAACGCCGAGCAGTCGAACATCAACTGGGGCAAGGCCGGCCGCATGCGCTGGAAGGGCGTCCGCCCGACCGTCCGTGGTGTCGCGATGAACCCGGTCGACCACCCGCACGGTGGTGGTGAGGGCAAGACGTCCGGTGGTCGTCACCCCGTCTCCCCGTGGGGCCAGGCTGAGGGTCGCACCCGTCACGCCAACAAGGAAAGCGACAAGTACATCGTGCGTCGTCGTAACGCCGGCAAGAAGCGCAAGTAGGAGTAAGAGAAGATGCCTCGCAGTCTTAAGAAGGGCCCCTTCGTCGACGAGCACCTGCTTCGCAAGGTGGTCGTGCAGAACGAAGCCGGCACGAAGAACGTCATCAAGACCTGGTCTCGCCGGTCCATGATCATCCCGGCCATGCTGGGTCACACGATCGCGGTCCACGACGGTCGCAAGCACATCCCTGTGTTTGTGTCCGAGACCATGGTCGGCCACAAGCTGGGCGAGTTCGCGCCCACCCGCACCTTCCGCGGCCACGAGAAGGACGACAAGAAGGGCCGCCGCCGCTGACGCGGTGGCGATAGAGGAGAGAGAAATGGTGGAGTCCATCGCACGCGTGCGACACATCCGCGTGACCCCTCAGAAGGCTCGTCGTGTCGTCGCGCTCATCAAGGGCAAGCAGGCCCAGGAGGCTCTGGCGATCCTGAAGTTCGCACAGCAGAGCGCCAGTGAGCCGATCTACAAGCTTGTCGCGTCGGCCATGGCCAACGCGCAGGTCAAGGCGGATCGTGACGGCGAGTACCTCGACGAGCAGGACCTGTACGTGGCTAACGCCTACGTAGACGAGGGCACGACGCTCAAGCGTTTCCAGCCCCGTGCACAGGGTCGCGCTTTCCAGATCAAGAAGCGCACGAGCCACATCACGGTCGTGCTCTCGACGCCGGAGGCGGCTCCGGCCGCCAAGGGCGACAGCAACAAGAAGGCGAGCAAGTAATGGGACAGAAGGTAAACCCGTACGGCTTCCGCCTCGGCATCACCACGGACCACGTGTCTCGTTGGTTCTCGGACTCGACGAAGGCCGGCCAGCGTTACGCCGACTACGTCGCCGAGGACATCAAGATCCGTCGTCTGCTGCAGACGCAGCTCGACCGCGCCGGTGTCTCGAACATCGAGATCGAGCGCACCCGTGACCGCGTCCGCGTCGACATCCACACCGCCCGTCCGGGCATCGTGATCGGTCGTCGTGGTGCAGAGGCCGAGCGCATCCGCGGCGACCTCGAGAAGCTCTCGGGCAAGCAGATCCAGCTGAACATCCTCGAGGTCAAGAACCCCGAGGCCGACGCTCAGCTCGTCGCTCAGGGCATCGCCGAGCAGCTCTCTGCTCGTGTGGCGTTCCGTCGCGCGATGCGCAAGGGTCTCCAGGGCGCGCAGCGCGCTGGTGCCAAGGGCATCCGCATCCAGGTCTCCGGCCGCCTCGGCGGCGCCGAGATGAGCCGGTCGGAGTTCTACCGCGAGGGTCGTGTGCCGCTGCACACGCTGCGCGCGAACATCGACTACGGCTTCTACGAGGCGAAGACCACCTTCGGCCGCATCGGCGTGAAGGTCTGGATCTACAAGGGCGACCTGACCAACAAGGAGCTTGCTCGCGAGCAGGCCAACGCACCGAAGTCCCGTCGTGACGACCGTGGTGGCGACCGCCGCCGCGCGCCGCGCAACGAGGCTCCCGTCGCAGAAGGAGCGTCTGCCTGATGCTTATCCCCCGTAAGGTCAAGTTCCGTAAGCAGCACCACCCCGGCCGTAGCGGCCAGGCGACCGGTGGCACGAAGGTCTCCTTCGGCGAGTACGGCATCCAGGCCCTCACTCCTGCGTACGTGACCAACCGTCAGATCGAGTCCGCTCGTATCGCGGTCACGCGTCACATCAAGCGTGGCGGAAAGGTGTGGATCAACATCTACCCCGACCGTCCCCTCACGAAGAAGCCCGCCGAGACCCGCATGGGTTCCGGTAAGGGTTCCCCCGAGTGGTGGGTCGCCAACGTCAAGCCGGGTCGCGTCCTCTTCGAGGTCTCCGGCGTGAGCGAGGAGCTCGCTCGCGAGGCACTGACCCGAGCAATTCACAAGCTGCCGTTGAAGGCACGCATCATCAAGCGCGAGGAGGGCGACGCGTAATGGCGATCGGCACCAAGGAGCTCGCTCCGGCAGAGCTCGACACGTTCGAAGACCAGCGCCTCGTTGAGGAGCTGCGCAAGGCCAAGGAGGAGCTGTTCAACCTCCGTTTCCAGTCGGCCACCGGCCAGCTGGAGAGCCACGGCCGCATCCGCGCCGTCAAGCGCGACATCGCGCGCCTCTACACCGTGATCCGCGAGCGCGAGCTGGGCATCCGTGCGACGCCCGCTCCCGTCGAGGCTCCGGCCAAGAAGGCGACCAAGTCGAAGGCGAAGAAGGCGGACTCCGCCGACGACGCCGTGAAGGAAGAGGCTGAGTGATGGCCACCAAGAAGGAAGCCGCCGTCGAGGTTGAGCACGCCGCTCACGACGTCCGCGATGCGGATGCCCGTGGCTACCGCAAGGCGCGTCGTGGCTACGTCGTCAGCGACAAGATGGACAAGACCATCGTGGTCGAGGTCGAGGACCGCGTGAAGCACCCGCTTTACGGCAAGGTCATCCGCCGCACCTCGAAGGTCAAGGCGCACGATGAGGCGAACGCCGCCGGCATCGGCGACCTCGTCCTGATCAACGAGACCCGCCCGCTGAGCGCGACCAAGCGCTGGCGCCTGGTGGAGATTCTGGAGAAGGCCAAGTGATTCAGCAGGAGTCCCGCCTCAAGGTCGCCGACAACACCGGCGCGAAGGAGCTGCTCACCATCCGTGTGCTCGGCGGCTCGCGTCGTCGTTACGCCGGCCTCGGTGACACCATCGTCGCGACCGTCAAGGACGCGATCCCCGGCGGAAACGTCAAGAAGGGCGACGTCGTCAAGGCGGTCATCGTCCGCACGGTCAAGTCCACGCGCCGTCCCGACGGCTCGTACATCAAGTTCGACGAGAACGCAGCCGTCATCCTGAAGAACGACGGGGAGCCCCGCGGCACCCGTATCTTCGGGCCGGTCGGTCGTGAGCTTCGTGACAAGAAGTTCATGAAGATCGTCTCGCTGGCGCCGGAGGTTATCTAAGTCATGGCGAAGATCAAGAAGGGTGACCTGGTCCAGGTCATCACCGGAGCCACGCAGGAGCGTGGCGGCGACCGCGGCAAGCAGGGCAAGGTCCTCGAGGTCCTGGCCGAGAAGAACCGCGTCATCGTCGAAGGCGTGAACTACGTCACCAAGCACACGCGCGTCGGTCAGACGCAGCGTGGCACCAAGACGGGCGGCCTCGAGACTGTCGAGGCGTCCATCCACATCTCGAACGTCGCACTCGTCGACCCCTCGACCAAGAAGCCGACCAAGGTCGGCCACCGGGTCGAGGAGCAGACCAAGGACGGCGTCAAGCGCACCGTCCGCGTGCGCTACGCGAAGAAGAGCGGTAAGGACCTCTGATGGCAGCTACTGACGCTGCGGAGGCTGTCAAGGTGCAGCCCCGCCTGAAGGCGAAGTACAACTCCGAGATCAAGAAGGCTCTGCAGGACGAGTTCGGCTACGCCAACGTCATGCAGATCCCCGGACTGGTCAAGGTCGTCGTGAACACCGGTGTCGGCGAGGCAGCTCGCGACAGCAAGGTGATCGATGGCGCGGTCGACGACCTCACCAAGATCACCGGCCAGAAGCCGATCGTCACGAAGGCCCGCAAGTCCATCGCGCAGTTCAAGCTGCGTGAGGGCCAGGCCATCGGCGCGCACGTCACCCTCCGCGGTGACCGCGCGTGGGAGTTCGTGGACCGTCTGGTCTCGCTCGCACTGCCCCGCATCCGCGACTTCCGCGGTCTGTCGGGAAAGCAGTTCGACGGAAACGGCAACTACACCTTCGGTCTCCAGGAGCAGAGCGTGTTCCACGAGATCGACCAGGACAAGATCGACCGGGTTCGCGGTTTCGACATCACCGTCGTCACCACCGCGAAGACGGATGACGAGGGTCGCGCTCTGCTGCGTCACCTCGGCTTCCCGTTCCGGTCGGACGACGCCCAGGCGTAGCACCTTCGACGGGCTCAGTGGTCACTGGTCACTGGGCCCGTCGAATTGCACGTACAATCGAAGATTGCGTGCTCATCGCAGGCCGTCTGTCGTGTAACGGCAGCCGGAACCTCATGAACAAAGGAAAACACCAATGACAATGACAGACCCGGTCGCAGATCTGCTGACCCGTCTGCGCAACGCGAACTCGGCGCACCACGATTCCGTGACGCTGCCGTCGAGCAAGCTCAAGACGCACATCGCCGAGATCCTCCAGCAGGAGGGCTACATCGCCGGCTGGGAGACGTCCGACGCTCGCGTGGGCAAGAACCTCACGCTCCAGCTGAAGTACGGCCCCAACCGTGAGCGTTCGATCGCGGGCATCAAGCGCGTGTCGAAGCCCGGCCTCCGCGTCTACGCGAAGTCCACGGAGCTCCCCAGGGTCCTCGGCGGCCTCGGCGTGGCCATCCTGTCCACCTCCTCCGGTCTTCTCACCGACCGTCAGGCAGAGCAGAAGGGCGTGGGCGGAGAAGTTCTCGCCTACGTGTGGTAATCGAAAATGTCGCGTATTGGACGACTTCCCATCGACGTTCCCGCGGGCGTGACCGTTTCGGTCGCCGGCCGTGAGGTCGCGGTGAAGGGCCCCAAGGGTGAGCTCACCCTGACGGTCGCCAACCCCATCGAGGTCGCGGTCGAGGAGAACCAGGTTCTGGTCACCCGTCCCGACGACGAGCGCGAGTCCCGGTCGCTTCACGGCCTGACCCGCACGCTCATCAACAACAACATCATCGGCGTGACCCAGGGCTACACCAAGGGTCTCGAGGTCGTCGGCACCGGTTACCGCGTCGCGCAGAAGGGCAGCTCGGTCGAGTTCGCCCTCGGCTTCTCGCACCCGGTCCTCATCGACCCGCCCGCCGGTATCACGCTCACGGTCGAGGGCAACAACAAGCTCACCGTCAGCGGTATCGACAAGCAGGCTGTCGGCGAGGCAGCTGCGAACATCCGCAAGATCCGCAAGCCCGAGCCGTACAAGGGCAAGGGCGTGCGCTACGCCGGCGAGGTCGTGCGTCGCAAGGCCGGAAAGAGTGGTAAGTAACCATGGCTCTCAAGTCAAAGTCTGACGCCCGCGCGCGTCGTCATGCCCGCCTTCGCAAGAAGGTCGTCGGCACCGAGGCTCGTCCGCGCCTCGTCGTCAACCGCTCGGCCCGCCACGTCTTCGTGCAGCTGGTCGACGACAGCAAGGGTCACACCGTCGCGTCGGCTTCGACGCTCGAGACCGACCTGCGCTCGCTCGAGGGTGACAAGACCGCCAAGGCCCGCAAGGTCGGCGAGCTTCTCGCCGAGCGTGCGAAGGCTGCAGGCGTTTCCGAGGCAGTGTTCGACCGTGGCGGCAACCGCTACGCGGGTCGTGTCGCCGCCATCGCCGACGGCGCCCGCGAAGGGGGTCTGGCACTGTGAGTGACAACAAGGAGAACGAAGTGACCGAAGCGGCTGCTGCCACTTCCGAGACTGCTGCCGGCACCACGCAGGCAGAGCCGTCTCGCGATCAGCGCGACGGCCGCCGTGGTGGCCGTGGTGACCGCAACCAGGGTGGCCGCGACCGCAACTCGCGCGACCGTGGTGACAACCAGTTCCTGGAGCGCGTCGTCACCATCAACCGCGTCTCGAAGGTCGTGAAGGGTGGTCGTCGCTTCAGCTTCACCGCTCTCGTGGTCGTCGGCGACGGCAACGGTCTGGTGGGCGTCGGCTACGGCAAGGCCCGCGAGGTCCCCCTGGCGATCTCGAAGGGTGTCGAAGAGGCCAAGCGCAACTTCTTCCGCGTGCCGCGCGTCGGCAGCACCATCCCGCACCCCGTGCAGGGTGAGGCCGCCGCAGGCGTCGTCCTGCTGCGTCCGGCCGCTGCCGGTACCGGTGTCATCGCCGGTGGTCCGGTTCGCGCCGTGCTCGAGTGCGCCGGTATCCACGACGTGCTGTCGAAGTCGCTCGGCTCGTCGAACACGATCAACATCGTGCACGCGACGGTGACCGCCCTGAAGCAGCTCGAGGAGCCCCGTGCGGTCGCCGCACGCCGTGGCCTCGAGTTCGACCAGGTCGCTCCCGCGCGTCTCGTCCGTGCGGAGGCTGACGCCATCGCCGCACAGAAGGTAGGTGCCTGATGGCTGCGCGCCTGAAGGTCACGCAGGTCAAGTCCAAGGTGAGCGAGAAGCAGAACCAGCGTGACACGCTGCGCAGCCTCGGTCTCAAGCGCATCGGTGACAGCACCGTTCGCCCCGACGACGCGCAGACGCGCGGTTACGTCAAGACCGTCGCCCACCTCGTCAAGGTTGAGGAGATCGACTAATGGCTGAGAAGAACGAAGCCGTCGAGGCTGAGAAGGCCCCGAAGAAGGCTGCCGCTCCCAAGGCTGCTGCCGAGAAGAAGCCTGCGGCCAAGAAGGCGTCGGCCGCTGCGGCCGACTCCAAGGCCGAGGCTCCTGCGAAGAAGCCCGCCGCCAAGAAGGCACCGGCGAAGGATGCTCCGGCATCCCGCCCCGGCGTCCTGAAGGTCCACCACCTGCGTCCGGTCCCCGGATCCAACACCGCGAAGACCCGTGTCGGTCGCGGTGAGGGCTCCAAGGGCAAGACGGCGGGTCGCGGTACCAAGGGCACGAAGGCTCGCAACACCGTTCGCGTCGGCTTCGAGGGTGGGCAGATGCCGCTGCACATGCGCACCCCGAAGCTGCGCGGGTTCAAGAACCCGTTCCGCGTCGAGTACCAGGTCGTCAACCTGGAGAAGCTCGCGGAGCTCTACCCCGCGGGCGGCGACGTCACCGTGAGCGACCTCGTCGCCAAGGGTGCCGTTCGCAAGAACGAGAAGGTCAAGGTTCTCGGAAACGGCGACATCGCCGTGAAGCTCACCGTCTCGGTCGACAAGGTCTCGGGTTCTGCCGAGCAGAAGATCGTGGCGGCCGGCGGATCCGTCAAGTAACCACTGCATGAGAGGGGTCGGAGATTCTCCGGCCCCTCTTATGGGTTAGCCTGTTCTTTCAGCCGTCCTTCAGGGATCGGCAACCTTTTCAGGAGGCACGTCCCTTGTTTAGCGCCATCGCGCGGATCTTCCGCACGCCCGACCTGCGCCGGAAGATCGGTTTCACGCTGGCCATCGTCGCCATCTACCGACTCGGCTCCAACGTCCCCGCTCCGTTCGTGAACTTCCCGAACGTCGAGCAGTGCCTCGCTCTGAACTCGGGCACAGAGGGACTCCTCGGGCTCGTCAACCTCTTCTCCGGCGGTGCGCTCCTGCAGCTGTCGATCTTCGCTCTCGGCGTCATGCCGTACATCACGGCGACGATCATCACCCAGCTCCTCCGCGTCGTCATCCCTCACTTCGAGGCGCTGCACAAGGAGGGCCAGGCCGGTCAGGCCAAGCTCACCCAGTACACGCGGTACCTCACCATCGCGCTCGCGCTCCTGCAGTCGACCACGCTCGTCACCGTCGCCCGCAGCGGCCAGCTGTTCGGCACGTCCGACGTCGCGGCCTGCCAGAACCTGCTCACGAACGACGTGTGGTGGGCGCAGCTGCTCATCATCATGGCGATGACCGCGGGCACCGGCCTCATCATGTGGTTCGCCGAGCTCGTCACCGAGCGCGGCATCGGCAACGGCATGTCGCTCCTGATCTTCACGTCGATCGCCGCGACGTTCCCCGGCGCCATGTGGCTGATCTGGGAGAGCAAGGGCTTCGAGGTCTTCCTCCTCGTGCTCCTCGTGGGAATCATCGTGATGGGCCTCGTCGTGTTCGTCGAGCAGTCGCAGCGCCGTATCCCGGTGCAGTACGCGAAGCGCATGGTCGGCCGCCGCACGTATGGCGGGACCAACACGTACATCCCGATCAAGGTGAACATGGCGGGTGTGATCCCGGTCATCTTCGCGTCGTCGCTGCTCTACATCCCGGCGCTCATCGCGCAGTTCAACACCCCGCAGGACGGCTCTGAGCCGGCCCCGTGGGTGACCTGGATCAGCGCGAACTTCACCACCGGAGACCACCCCGTCTACATGGCGGCGTACTTCCTCCTGATCATCGGGTTCACCTACTTCTACGTCGCGATCACGTTCAACCCCGTCGAGGTCGCCGACAACATGAAGAAGTACGGCGGGTTCATCCCCGGCATCCGCGCCGGCCGCCCGACCGCCGAGTACCTCGACTACGTCCTGACGCGCATCACGCTGCCGGGCTCGATCTACCTCGGTCTGATCGCACTGATCCCGCTGATCGCTCTCGCGACAGTCGGTGCCAACCAGAACTTCCCGTTCGGCGGCGCATCGATCCTCATCATCGTGGGTGTCGGTCTCGAGACCGTCAAGCAGATCGATGCGCAGCTGCAGCAGCGTCACTACGAAGGGCTCCTCCGATGACGATTCGTCAGGCTCCCCAGTCCACGGCGCGACTGCTGATCGTGGGTCCGCAGGGCTCCGGCAAGGGCACCCAGGGCGTCCGCATCGCCGAGTCCTACGGCATCCCCGTCGTGTCCACCGGCGACATCTTCCGCGCGAACATCAAAGAGGGCACGCCTCTCGGCCAGCAGGTGACGGCGATCCTCGACAAGGGCGACCTGGTTCCCGACGAGCTCACGAGCGAGATCGTGCGCGACCGGCTCGGGCAGGACGACGCCGCGAGCGGCTTCCTCCTCGACGGGTATCCCCGCAACGCCGCGCAGGTGACGCACCTCGACGACTTCCTCGCCGAGCGCGGCGAGTCGCTCGACGCGATCATCCTCCTCGACGTCCCGCGCGAGGAGAGCATCGAGCGTCTGAAGCTCCGGGCGGCCGAGCAGGGCCGTTCCGACGACACCGAAGAGGCGATCGCGCATCGTCTCGACATCTACGAGCGTGAGACCGCACCGATCCTCGAGGTCTACGGACCCCGCGGCATCGTCGACCGCATCGACGGCGTCGGCTCGCTCGACGAGATCACCGAGCGCGTCTTCGCAGCCCTCGCCGCGCGCGGCCTTCGGCTCGCAGCCTGACGCACCGCACGATGTTCCGGAAGTCGATCTACAAGAGCCCAGCGCAGCTGCGGGCGATGGTCGAGCCAGGGCTCATCACGGCGGCGGCACTGGATGCCGTGCGTCCGCTGATCCGTCCGGGTGTCACCACACTCGAGCTGGATGCCGAGGCGAACCGTGTGATCCTCTCGCGCGGAGCGGAGTCGAACTTCCAGCTCGTCCGCGGCTACCGGCACACGACCTGCATCTCGGTCAACGAGGAGGTCGTCCACGGCATCCCCGGGGAGCGGGTGCTGCAGCCGGGAGACATCGTCTCGATCGACTGCGGTGCGCAGTACCAGGGGTGGAACGGCGACAGCGCGATCACGGTGGTCGTCCCCGATGACAGCCGTCCCGAGCTCGTCGCGCAGCGCGCGGAGCTGTCGCGCGTGACTGAGGGGTCGATGTGGGCGGGCATCGCCGCCATGGCGACCGCATCCCACCTCGGCGACCTCGGTGCCGCGATCCAGGGCTACATCGAGGCGCAGGGGCCGTCCGCCGTCTCGGGGCAGACCTACGGCATCCTCCGCGAGTACGTCGGCCACGGCATCGGCCGCAAGATGCACGAAGCGCCCAGCGTCTTCAACTACCGCACGCCCGACCCCGGCGCCGAGGTGAAGCCCGGCCTGGTGCTCGCCATCGAGCCGATGGTCACCGCCGGCGGCGAGGAGACGTTCGTCGAGGACGACGACTGGACGGTCTCGACAGTCGACGGTTCCGACGGGTCGCACTGGGAGCACAGCGTCGCTCGGCATGACGGCGGCATCTGGGTGCTGACGGCACCTGACGGGGGAGCGGCGGGCCTCGCGCCCTTCGGCGTGACCCCCACGCCCATCGCCTGACGCGGGCGCCTCAGGGCTCCGCAGGGGGCCGCCGCCGCACACGCCCCGAGTCACAACTCGCGCATAGCTTTCTCCGGGCAGAATGGGTGCATGGGTGTGCATGCGCCCGCAGACTTCACGCAGGGCCTGCTCTGGGCCTCGACAGAAACGGAACCCCATGGCAGCCGCGAAGAGCAACACCAACTGGTTCGTGATCGGAGTGTCGGCGGCAGTCGTCGTCGTGCTCGCCGTCCTCGCGACTGTCGTCGTGCTCCTGAACAACCAGGCCACGGCTCCGGGCGTCGCACCGAAGAGCGACATCGTCAACCAGGAGACCGGGGCGATCAGCTTCGGCTCGGGCGAGGACGAGATCGACACGTACATCGACTTCATGTGCCCTGTCTGCGGCCAGTTCGAGGACGCATACGGCGAGCAGCTCCAGACGGCCGCGGCGAACGACGAGATCACCCTCAACATCCACCCCGTGTCGATCCTCAACCGCGCGTCGACGACCGGCGAGTTCTCGTCGCTCTCGGGCAGTTCGATGTACTGCGTGGCGCAGGAAGCGCCCGACGCCGCCCTCGACTACTTCAACCTGCTCTTCGCGAACCAGCCCGCCGAGAACTCCGCCGGACTGAGCATCGAGCAGATGACCGCTCTCGCAGAGCAGGCAGGAGCGGGGGCCGCGGCGGAGTGCATCGCCGACGGCACCTTCATGCAGTTCGTCGACTCGCAGACGAAGACGCACGAGATCGGCGGCACGCCGACGGTCGAGGTGAACGGCACCCGCATCGAGAACGCGGAGATCGGCACGGAGTTCGCCAAGATCCTCGGCTGATCGAGCACTCCGCGATGGGATTCCGGCAGGCCGCTCAAGTTGCCGGAACTCCCTTCGTCGGATAACATAGATCTTTGGTGCCTTGCGCCTTGATTCGGCGTGTCCGAGTCGGCGAGGCATCGTAATCCCAATCACCCACCGCAGATCGACCGGTCTGCAGAAGCGTCAGCGAGGCTATGGCTAAGAAAGACGGTGTCATCGAGATCGAGGGCGTGATCTCCGAGGCTCTGCCCAACGCGATGTTCCGCGTTGAGCTCACCAACGGACACAAGGTCCTGGCAACGATCTCGGGAAAGATGCGGCAGAACTACATCCGCATCATCCCCGAAGACCGCGTGGTCGTGGAGCTCAGCCCCTACGACCTCACCCGCGGCCGCATCGTCTACCGCTACCGCTGATCGGTCGAGAAGTAACGGCCTGCCCCGGAACGGGGCGGTACGAAGACAGCGAACAGGAATCATCATGAAGGTCAACCCCAGCGTCAAGCCCATCTGCGATCACTGCAAGGTGATCCGCCGCCACGGCCGCGTCATGGTGATCTGCAAGAGCAACCCGCGCCACAAGCAGCGCCAGGGCTGATCAGGCGGATCTGACACACAACTCAATACACACAACGGCAGGATCAGATCCCACGCGAGTGGGGGACACCTCGGGGCGGAGGCCCGAGCACCGATCCTGCTCCACACCTCCACAACATCCAGGAGAACCGCATGGCACGTCTTGCCGGCGTTGACATCCCGCGCGACAAGCGCGTGGTGATCGCCCTTACCTACATCTACGGCGTCGGCCGTACCCGCTCGGTCGAGATCCTCAAGGCGACCGAGATCGACGAGAGCATCCGCGTGAAGGACCTGAGCGACGACCAGCTCATCGCCCTCCGCGACTACATCGAAGGCAACTTCAAGGTGGAGGGTGACCTTCGCCGCGAGGTCGCCGCAGACATCCGCCGCAAGGTCGAGATCGGCTCCTACGAGGGCATCCGCCACCGTCGTGGTCTCCCGGTCCGTGGTCAGCGCACCAAGACCAACGCCCGTACCCGCAAGGGCCCGAAGCGCACCGTCGCAGGCAAGAAGAAGGCCCGCTAAGCGCGGCCCCAGGGACTAGGAGAACACTTTCATGGCTGCACCCAAGGCCGCCGCGCGCAAGCCGCGCCGCAAGGAAAAGAAGAACATCGCGCTGGGCCAGGCCCACATCAAGTCGACGTTCAACAACACGATCGTCTCGATCACCGACCCGTCCGGCGCTGTCATCGCGTGGGCATCGTCGGGTGGCGTGGGCTTCAAGGGCTCCCGCAAGTCGACCCCGTACGCCGCCGGCATGGCTGCGGAGTCCGCCGCCCGCCAGGCAGCGGAGCACGGCGTCAAGAAGGTCGACGTCCTCGTGAAGGGTCCCGGCTCCGGCCGCGAGACCGCGATCCGCTCGCTCCAGGCCGCAGGCCTCGAGGTCGGCTCGATCCAGGACGTCACCCCGCAGGCGCACAACGGCTGCCGCCCGCCGAAGCGTCGTCGCGTCTGACACGGCTCATGCGAGGGATGCTCCGGCATCCCTCGCATGCCCGTCAGCGGGCGACGCGCCCGCCCTGCGGGCCGACGTTCACGTCACAACTCAAGACCTCACCCCACCACATGTCATATAGCGGGCATGTGATCGAAAGGAACACAGAGTGCTTATTGCACAGCGTCCCACACTGACCGAGGAAAAGATCGTCGAGAACCGGAGCCGGTTCATCATCGAGCCTCTGGAGCCCGGCTTCGGCTACACGATCGGCAACGCGCTGCGTCGCAGCCTGCTGTCGTCGATCCCCGGCGCCGCGGTCACCAGCGTTCGCATCGACGGCGTGCTGCACGAGTTCAGCACCATCCCCGGCGTGAAGGAGGATGTCACCGAGATCATCCTCAACATCAAGCAGCTCGTCGTCTCCAGTGAGCGCGACGAGCCCATCACGGCGTACCTGCGCAAGACCGGTTCGGGCGAAGTCACCGCCGCTGACATCTCGGCTCCGGCCGGTGTCGAGGTGCACAACCCCGAGCTCGTCATCGCGACGCTCAACGAGACGGCGAAGTTCGAGCTCGAGCTCACGATCGAGCGTGGCCGTGGCTACGTCTCGGCGACGCAGAACCGCAACGAGTACGCAGAGGCCGGTCAGATCCCGATCGACTCGATCTACTCGCCGGTCCTCAAGGTCAGCTACCGCGTCGACGCCACCCGTGCGGGTGAGCGCACCGACTTCGACAAGCTCGTCCTCGACGTCGAGACCAAGTCCGCGATCAGCCCGCGCGACGCCGTCGCCTCGGCTGCGAAGACGCTCACCGAGCTGTTCGGTCTCGCTCGCGAGCTGAACGTCGAGGCTGAGGGCATCGAGATCGGCCCGGCGCCGGTGGAGGCTGTGAACTCCAGCGAGCTGTCGATGCCGATCGAGGACCTCGACCTGTCGGTCCGCTCGTACAACTGCCTCAAGCGTGAGGGCATCAACACCGTGTCTGAGCTCGTCGCCCTCTCGGAGACGCAGCTCATGAACATCCGCAATTTCGGCCAGAAGTCGGTCGACGAGGTGCGCGACAAGCTCATCTCGCTCGGTCTGTCGCTCAAGGATTCGGTGCCCGGTTTCGACGGCGCCCACTTCTACGGCGGCAGCGAAGACGAGTCCTTCTGATACCCGACCCTTCCTGACCAGGAGTTAGACGATTATGCCCAAGCCCACCAAGGGTCCCCGCCTCGGAGGCGGCCCCGCCCACGAGCGCCTGCTGCTTGCCAACCTCGCGGCGGCTCTGTACACCCACAAGTCGATCAAGACGACCGAGACCAAGGCCAAGCGCCTGCGTCCGCTCGCCGAGCGCCTGATCACCTTCGCCAAGCGCGGTGACCTGCACGCTCGTCGTCGCGTTCTCTCGGTCATCGGTGACAAGGATGTCGTGCACACCCTCTTCACCGAGATCGCGCCCCTCGTCGCAGACCGCGACGGCGGCTACACCCGCATCACCAAGGTCGGAAACCGCAAGGGTGACAACGCCCCCATGGCCGTCATCGAGCTCGTCCTCGAGCCCGTGACCCCGAAGACCAAGGCTGCCAAGGCGGCTCCGAAGGCCGACAAGGCCGAGAAGCCCGCCGAGGTCGTCGAGGAGGCTCCTGCAGAGGAGGCTCCCGTCGACGAGGCTTCCGCCGAGGACACCGCCGCCGAGGAGGCTCCCGCCGGCGAGTCCGCCGAGGCCGGTGCCGAGTCGCAGGCCGAGGGTGAAGCAGCCGAGGCTGCCGCCGAGGATGCCATCAAGGACAAGTCCGAGTAAGCATCTCGCGTCATACGACGAAGCCCGCCGCACCTCTCGGGACGGCGGGCTTCGTCGTATGTCGGTCCGGTTTCCGGCTCAGTGCGCCCGCAGGTCCTTGCGGAGGATCGTGCCCGACGCTGACGCTGACGCCGACGCCGACGCCGACGTCGGGATGAGGTCGACGAACTCGACCTGCCGCACAGCGGGCACTGGGTCCCCGGGTCCGGTCGATCCGCGTCCTCAACCCGCTCCGGTCGGGCGGTAGCGCGTCCCCGGCCGGCCCTTCGTGGAGTAGTCCAAGGCACGGGCGGCCCGGCCGGTGCTCGCGAGGTGCTCGAGATAGCGGCGCGCGCTGACGCGGGATATCTGCAGGTCGTCGCCGATCTCCGTGGCCGACGCCTCGGGCCTCGCGGCCAGCGCCTGTGCGACACGATCGAGGGTCTCGGCGCTGAGACCCTTGGGAACGCCGAACCGCTGCCGGAACGCGATGATGGCGTCGGCCGCCTCGACGCGCTGCACGACATCGTGCAGCTCCGTGTGGTCGCGCAGGAGCAGGGTCGCCTCGACGTCCGTGTCGCCGACACGGCTGCCGGTGCTCCGGGCCACGAGCACGTGGGACCCGACGATGACCGGACGCCCGGCATCCTCTCCTTCGCGCAGCACGGCGAGCAGCTCCTCGCTCAGCACGTCGGATGCCGGTGCGTCGTCGAGCTCTCCGGGGTCCCTCTCGAGCAGGCGGGCGGCCGCGTCGTTGGCGAGCGTGATGCGCCCCGCTCCGTTGACGGTGATCACGCCCTCGCTGAGGCGATGGAGAGTGGTCTCCTGGTTCTTCACCAGCGCGGCGATCTGGTGCGGCTCCAGCCGGTAGATGCGACGTCGGATCACCGCGGTCACCCAGGCCGACCCGAACACCCCGAGCACGGCGGCGGCGAGCATGGCCGAGATGAGCCAGGCGAGGTTGGCGGTGTACTCCTCGCTGAGCTCCGATTCCAGGATGCCCACGGATGCGGTTCCGATGACCGCGCCCTCCTCGTCGCGGATCGGCACCTTCACCCGCCACGACGTGCCGAGGGTGCCGGTCTGGGTGCCGACGTAGATCTCGCCGCCGAGGGGGATGGACGGGTCGGTGGAGACCCTCTCGCCGATGCGGTCGGCGTTCGGGTGCGAGTAACGGATGCCGTCGGCGTTCGCGACCACGACGTACGCGAGGTCCGATGCCTCGCGGATCACCTCGGCGACGGGCTGGATCGCCTCTGCGGGGTCGGGATCATCGAAGGCGTCGAGCACGGTCGGGAGTGCGGCGACCGACTGGGCGACCGCCTGCATGCGATCCTTGTAGGCCTCGCGGAGCGCGTGCTCCTGGAAGGCGCCGGCGACGATGCCCGTCGCGAGGGTCACGAGGGACACGATCAGCGCCTGCAGCACGAGCAGCTGCACCCGGAGCGTCATCTTCGAGGCCACTCCACCATTGTCCTCGCCCCACGAGCGGCCGGCGATGCGCGCCGCCGACCGTTCGCGACCAATAGTTTCGTAACGCGACCAATGGTTTCCGAAGCTTGAGCGGACCGCAGGCGACCTCCCAGGGTGGACGGACAGCACCTGAACGCTCAAGGAGGAGCGCAATGAAGAGATCACGCATCGGCACCCTGGGGGCGCTCGCCGCCGCATCCGCCCTCGTCCTCACGTCCTGCGCCGGTGGCGCGGGCTCGTCCGACGGCGGCGACGGGGACGAGCCCGCCGCGATCACCGACCTGAACATCGTCGTGCCCGCCGACCCCGGCGGCGGCTGGGACCAGACGGGCAGGGCCATGTCCGAGCTGCTCACGGCCGAGGAGATCGTCGCGTCCGCACCCGTCACCAACGTGGGCGGCGCCGGAGGCACCGTCGGACTCGCCCAGCTCGCGAACGAGAAGGACCCGAACACGCTCATGGTCATGGGTCTCGTCATGGTCGGCGCCGTCGAGACGAACGCCTCGGCCGTCCGCATCGAGGACACGACCCCCATCGCCAGGCTCACGGACGAGCCGCTCGTCGTGGTCGTGCCCGCGGACTCGAAGTACGACACGCTCGAAGACCTCGTCGAGGATGTCGTGGACAAGGGCCAGGAGGTGACGATCACCGGGGGCTCCGCAGGAGGGGCAGACCACATCCTCGCCGGTCTGATGCTCGAGGAGGCCGGTCTCGACGGCTCCGAGATCGCGGAGAAGCTCAACTACACGCCCAACTCCGGAGGCGGCGAGGCGACCTCGCTGATCCTCGGCGGCAAGGTCGCTGCGGGCATCTCGGGAGTGGGGGAGTTCCTGCAGCACATCGACGCGGGCACGATGAAGGCGCTCGCCGTCTCGTCGGAGGAGCCCGTGGAGCAGCTCCCGGACACCCCCACGATCACGGATGCCGGCTACGACGTCGTGCTCACCAACTGGCGCGGGGTGATCGCGCCGGGCGACATCGACGACGCCAGCCGCGAGGAGCTCGTGCGGCTCGTCACCGAGCTGCACGACTCGCAGGCGTGGACGGAGGAGCTCGAGACCCGCGGGTGGGCGGACGCCTTCCTCACGGGCGAGGAGTTCGACGAGTTCCTCACGGGGAACATCGACGAGGTCACCGCCACGCTGCAGAACATCGGGCTGGTCGGCTGAGATGGCCGGCGGGTCCCTCGGGCCCGAGAGCGTGCGGACCGGTGGAAGCCGGTCCGCACGCGTCATCGGGCCACTGCCGAAGGGCGAGCTGGTCTTCGCCCTCCTCATGGTCGCGCTGGGGGTGTTCGCCCTCGTCGGCGTCTTCACGATCCATGTCCCCACGGGCGCCCAGGTCGGCCCCACCGTGTTCCCGGTGTTCGTCGCCACCCTGCTCCTCGGGGCGGCCGTCGCGGTGCTGATCAGCATCCTGCGCGGGCAGCGCGGCGTTCCGGAGGACGGGGAGGACGTCGACCAGTCCCTGCCGACGGATTGGATCACCCTCGTCAAGATCGCCGCGCTCCTGCTCGCCCACCTGCTCCTCATCGAGCCCATCGGGTGGGCGCCCGCCGCCGCGCTCCTGTTCGGCGGTGTCGCCTGGTCTCTCGGCGCCAGGCGGTGGTGGGTCGCGTTACTTATCGGCGTCGCCGTCGCGCTCGTGGTCCAGGTCGCGTTCGGCGGGTTCCTCGGTCTCTCCCTGCCCTGGGGTCCGGCTCTGTCGTGGCTCGGAAGGATGTTCTGATGGACAGCTGGTCTCTGCTCCTCGAGGGCTTCGCGACGGCGCTCCAGCCCCAGTACCTCGTGTTCGCCTTCGTCGGCGTCCTCATCGGCACGGCGGTCGGCGTGCTGCCCGGCATCGGTCCGGCCATGACCGTGGCCCTGCTGCTGCCGCTCACCTACTCGCTCGAGCCCGCTGCCGCGCTCATCACCTTCGCGGGGATCTACTACGGCGGCATGTACGGCGGCTCGACCACGAGCATCCTTCTGAACACGCCCGGGGAATCGGCCTCGATCGTCACGGCGATCGAGGGCAACCGGATGGCCAAGATGGGTCGGGGCGCGGCAGCGCTCGCGACCGCGGCGCTCGGGTCGTTCGTCGCAGGCACCCTCGCCACGATCGGATTGACGCTCCTCGCGCCTGTGCTCGCGCAGTTCGCCGTGAACCTCGGCCCGGCCGACTACGTGGCGCTCATCGTGATCGCCTTCATCACCGTGGGCGCGCTCATGGGGTCGTCGGTGCCGCGCGGGCTGCTGTCGCTCGGAGTCGGGCTCTTCCTCGGGCTGGTCGGCACCGACCTGCTGTCGGGGCAGCAGCGCTACACGCTGGGGCTGCCGGCGCTGTCCGACGGGATCGACATCGTGCTCGTCGCGGTCGGACTGTTCGCGGTGGGGGAGACGCTGTACGTCGCCGCTCGGCTGCGGCACGGGGCGATCGACGTCATCCCGGTCTCCCGCGGATGGCGCAGCTGGATGACCCGCGACGACTGGCGTCGCTCGTGGAAGCCCTGGCTCCGCGGCACGGCGATCGGCTTCCCGATCGGCACGATCCCCGCCGGAGGTGCGGATGTCGCGACGTTCCTGTCGTACGCGACGGAGCGGAAGCTCTCGACGCACCGCTCGGAGTTCGGACGCGGAGCGATCGAGGGGGTCGCCGGACCCGAATCGGCGAACAACGCGGCGGCGGCCGGTGTCCTCGTGCCGCTGCTGACCTTGGGACTCCCGACGACGGCCACGGCCGCGATCATCCTCACGGCGTTCCAGTCGTACGGGCTGCAGCCCGGACCGCTGCTCTTCACGAGCCAGTCGAACCTCGTGTGGGCGCTGGTCGCGAGCCTGTACATCGGCAACGTGATCCTGCTCGTGCTCAATCTGCCGCTGGTGGGCATGTGGGTGAAGCTGCTGCAGATCCCCCGCCCGTACCTCTATGCGGGCATCCTGCTGTTCGCCGCCTTCGGCGCCTACGCGCTGCACTACTTCGTCGTCGACATCCTCATGCTCGGGATCATCGGGGTGCTCGGGTTCTTCCTCCGCAGGTACGGCATCCCCGTCGCGCCGCTGGTCGTCGGGATGATCCTGGGGCCCATGGCCGAGGAGCAGCTGCGCAAGGCCCTGCAGCTCAGCCAGGGAGACCTGACGACGCTCGTCGCGCAGCCGTTCGCCGCGATCGCGTACGCGGTGCTGGCGCTGCTCATCGCGGGAGGCCTGTGGCTCCGCCGGCGGCAGCGACGCTATGAGCAGGCGCTGACCGAGACGATCGCGGTGCCGATCAGGACCGATTCGGAGGTCTGAGCCGGCTCCCCTCCGAACCCGACGGGTCCGGAGGGGAGCGGGCCCGGGAGTAGGCTGATCCGGTGAGCGATGCAGAGACCCTGAGCAGAGGGCCTCGCGCCTACACCGCATTCATCGGGATCGGCCTCGTCGCCGGCCTCCTGTCCGGCCTCTTCGGCGTGGGCGGAGGCACGGTCATCGTCCCGCTGCTGGTGCTGTTCCTGCACTTCAATCAGCGTCTCGGCGCCGGCACATCACTCGCCGCCATCGTTCCGACGGCCACCGTCGGCGTCATCTCATACGCGATCAACGGCTCGGTCGCCTGGATCCCCGCCCTGATCCTCGCGGCGGGCGCGGTGGTCGGTGCGCAGATCGGCACCCGGCTGCTGCCGAGGATCTCGCAGACGGTGCTGCGCTGGTTCTTCGTGGGCTTCCTCCTGGTCGTGATCGTGAGCCTGTTCCTCGTGGTCCCGTCGCGCGACGCGGAGTTCGAACTGCAGCTGCTCAACGGCCTCGCGCTGGTCGTGGTGGGAGTCGCGACCGGCATCCTCGCGGGCCTGATCGGCGTCGGCGGCGGAGTGATCGTCGTTCCCGTCCTCATGCTCGCCTTCGGCACCAGCGACCTCGTCGCGAAGGGCACGTCGCTGCTCATGATGATCCCCACGGCGATCTCCGGCACGATCGGCAACCTCCGCAACCGCAACGTCGACCTCGTGGCCGCTGCCATCGTGGGTGTCTCGGCCTGCACGACGACCGCGCTGGGCGCCTGGCTCGCGACACTGATCGACCCGCTCGTGGGCAACATGCTCTTCGCCGCGTATCTCGTCGTCATCGCCGTGCAGATGGCGATGAAGGCCGTCAAGGGGCGCCGGAAGGACTGAGGCCTTTTCCCCGGCGGCTCTGTCAGGAGCCCTCGGTAGGATCGAGGGGTGGCAGTGAACCAAGATCTGGTCGGCCGGGAGTTCCCGCCGACGTCCCCTTACCTCGTCGGCCGAGAGAAGGTGCGCGAGTTCGCGCGCGCCGTCTTCGCCGACGCCCCTCAGCACGCCGACGTGGAGGCCGCGCGCGCCGCGGGCTTCGACGACGTCGTGGCTCCGCCGACCTTCGCGATGGTCATCCAGGACCACACGCTGCAGCAGCTGCTGTCGCAGCCCGACTCGGGCATCGTCCTCGCGCGCACCATCCACGCCGAGCAGCGCTTCGCGTACACTCGGCCGATCGTCGCGGGCGATGAGCTCACAGGCCGGCTGCGCGTCACCGGCATCCGGATGATGGGCGGCAACGCGATGATCACCAGCGAGGCCGTGATCGCGGATGCTGCGGGCGACCACGTCGTCACCGCGACCAGTGTGCTCCTCGTGGGCGCAGAAGAAGGAGCCGAGTGATGCCGTTCGCCGTCGGAGACGTGATCGCCGAGCGCACCGTCCACCTCACCCGCGAGTCGCTCGTGCGGTATGCCGGGGCCTCCGGTGACTTCAATCCCATCCACTACCGCGATGACGTCGCGGCGTCCGTCGGCCTGCCCGGCGTGCTCGCGCACGGCATGCTCACGATGGGCATCGCCTCGTCGGTCGTCGTGGCGGCGCTCGACCCGGGAACACGGATCCTCGACTACGGCGTGCGCTTCACGAAGCCCGTCGTCGTCGACCCCGTCGACGGGGCCGACCTGAACGTGCTCGCCACCGTGGGTGCGGTCGACGACACCGCCACCCGCATCGACCTCAAGGTCACGTTCGGCGAGACGACCGTCCTGGTCAAGGCGCAGCTGCGCATCGCCGCCTGATGGGCGACCCTGTGGTGCACGAGATCCCGCCGCTGCGGCTGTCCGCGCTGACGACGCTGCGCACGGGCGGAACCCCCGAGCGCATGCTCGACGCGTCGACGACGCCGGAGCTCGTCGACGCTCTCGCCGACGTATGGTCCCGCGGCGACGAGTGGTTCGTCCTCGGCGGCGGATCCAACCTCTTCATCGGGGACGAGCCGTTCGACGGCACTGTGATCCGTGTGCTCACCCGCGGGATCGAAGAGCTCCCCTCGCCGCATGAGGGGCGGATCCGGCTGCGGGTGCAGGCCGGGCACAGCTGGGACGACCTCGTCGCGCACTCCGTCGAGCACGGGTACGCGGGGCTCGAGGCCATGAGCGGCATCCCGGGAACCGTCGGCGCATCCCCCGTGCAGAACATCGGCGCGTACGGCCAGGAGATCCAGGAGACGCTGGTCGAGGTCGAGCTCATCGACGAGGGGGCCGCCGAGCCCATCGTCGTGCCGGCCGCAGAGCTCGGTCTCGGGTTCCGCACCTCGGTGCTCAAGCATCACTACGGCAGCGTGCCGGAGCGCCGTGCCGTCATCCTCTCGGTCACCGTCGACCTGCTCGTCGCCACAGAGCGCGTCGTCCGCGGCGAGCAGCTGCGCCGGGCGCTCGGCCTCGATTCCGACGCTCCGGTGCCGCTCACCTGGGTGCGCGAGCGCATCCTCGCCACGCGGGCCTCGAAGGGCATGCTTCTCGACGACAACGACCCCGACACGCACGGCGTGGGATCGTTCTTCCAGAACGCGATCGTCCCCGAGGCCGTCGCGCGCATGCTGCCGCCCGAGTGCCCGCGGTGGCCGGTCGCCCCCGACCTCGATGCGGTCACGGTCATCCCGCTCGCGTCGTACGAGGGTCTCGTTCCCGCCACGAAGATCGAGGCGCCCGACGTGAAGGTGAGCGCGGCCTGGCTCATCGAGCAGGCGGGGATCCGCAAGGGGTTCGCGCTCCCGCGGTCTCGGGCCTCGGTCTCGACCAAGCACGCCCTCGCGCTCACCAACCGGGGCGGGGCGACGGCTGCGGAGGTCTCGGAACTGGCGCGCTTCATCCAGAACCGCGTGCACTCCGAGTTCGGCCTGGTGCTGCAGCCCGAGCCCGTGCTGCTCGGCGTCGAGCTCTGACGACCGCCGTGCCCGCCTGACAACGTCACCCGTTCGCCGTACACTCGCGGGATGAGCGGACTGATCCCCTACCTGCTGTTCCCCGGAAACGCGGCCGAGGCGCTCGAGCACTACCGGTCGGTGTTCGGCGGCGAGCTGCAGACCCTCGCCTACGCGCAGGCAGGTCGCCACGACGGACCGGCCGACGCGATCGCGCACGGGCAGCTCTCGGGTCCCGTCGAGCTCGCGGGGGCGGATGCCGGGGCGGATGACGACGCGGTGCAGATGAGCGGGATGTTCCTGTCGCTGCTCGGCACGGCCGATGCCACGACGCTGACGAGCTGGTTCGACCGGCTCTCAGCCGGCGGCAGGGTCATCGACGCGCTGCAGAAGCGGCCCTGGGGCGACTACGACGGCACGCTCGTCGACCGCTACGGCATCCGGTGGCTCATCGGGTTCCACGACGAGGACTGAGCGCCGCCGTCAGCGGAACAGGCGCTGCAGCCGCTGGACTCCCTCGAGGAGCTGGTCGTCGCCGAGCGCATACGACATGCGGATGTAGCCCGACGGGCCGAACGCCTCGCCCGGTACGACGGCGACCTCGGCCTGCTCGAGGATCAGGTCGGCGAGCTCGAGAGAGGTGGTCGGCGTGACACCGCCCCACGTGCGGCCGAGGAGGCCCTGCACATCGGGATACACGTAGAACGCGCCGAGCGGGTTCGGCACCACGAGGCCGTCGATCTTCGACAGCTCCGACACGATGAGGCGGCGACGGCGGTCGAACGCCTCGCGGAACTGCTCCGCCTCGGTCTGCGGGCCGTTGAGGGCGGCGACAGCCGCCTTCTGAGCGACGTTGTTGACGTTGCTCGACAGGTGCGACTGCAGGTTGCCGGCGATCTTGATGGCATCCGCCGGTCCGACCATCCAACCGACTCGCCACCCGGTCATCGCGTAGGTCTTCGCGACGCCGTTCACGAGGATCGTCTGTCCGGCGAGATCGGGCACGGCCTCGACGATCGAGGTGGCCTTCACTCCCTCGTAGGTGAGGTTCTGGTAGATCTCGTCGGAGATGACCCAGATGCCGTGCTCGAGCGCCCATGCGCCGATGGCCGCGGTCTCCTCGGCGGTGTACACGGAGCCGGTGGGGTTGGAGGGCGAGACGAACACGAGCACCGTGGTGCGCTCGGTGCGGGCGGCCTCGAGCTGGTCGACGGTCACCTTGTAGTCCTGGTCGGCGCCGGCGAAGACCTCGACGGGCGTGCCGTCGGCGAGGCGGATCGCCTCGGGGTAGGTCGTCCAGTACGGCGCGGGCAGCAGCACCTCGTCGCCCGGGTTCACCACGGCCTGGAACGCCTGGTAGACCGACTGCTTGCCGCCGTTCGTCACGATGACCTGGCTCGGCGACACCTCGAGGCCTGAATCGCGCAGCGTCTTCGCGGCGATCGCCTCGCGCAGAGCGGGCAGGCCCGGAGCCGGGGTGTACCGGTAGCTCGCGGGGTCGGCGAGAGCCTCGGCCGCCGCATCGACGATGAACTGCGGTGTCGCGAAGTCGGGCTCGCCGGCCGCATACGAGATGACGGGCTTGCCTTCGGCCTTGAGGGCCTTCGCCTTGGCGTCGACCTTGAGGGTTGCCGACTCGGCGATGGCGGACAGCTTGCGGGAGAGGGGGGCGCGTTCGGTCACGATTACGAGCGTACTCGGATCGGCCCGCCGGATGACGGGCCGCCTGTCGTCAAGAATCGAGGTTCTTTCACCGGCTCGCGTGTGAGCGGTGAGCCTCAGGCGGTCGGGAGGCCGTGCGCCTGTGCGACCGCGTCGAGCACGATGCGACCGCCCTGGACGTTGAGCCCCTTCGCGAGGGCGGCATCCTCCGAGGCCGCCCGCTCCCAGCCCTTGCCTGCGATGGCCGACACGTACGGGAGGGTCGCGTTCGTGAGTGCGCGAGTGGCCGTCTCGGGTACCGCGCCGGGCATGTTGGCGACGCAGTAGTAGATGGAGTCGTGCACCGCGAAGGTGGGGTCGTCGTGGGTGGTCGGCCGCGACCCCTCGAAGCATCCGCCCTGATCGATCGCGATGTCCACGAGCACCGAGCCCGGCTTCATGGTGGCCACCATGTCGTCGGTGACCAGCTTGGGCGCCGCGGCGCCGGGGATGAGAACCGAGCCGATGACGAGGTCCGCGCTCGCGAGCTCTTCCGCGATGTCGTAGCGGCTCGAGGCGCGCGTCTCGAGCGCGCCGCCGTAGCGGTGCTCGAGCTCGCGCAGACGCGGCAGTGAGATGTCGATCACGGTGACCTTCGAGCCGAGACCCAGGGCATTGGCGGCGGCGTGCTCGCCGGCGACCCCGCCGCCGATGACGACGGTCTTCGCGCGTGGGGTACCCGCGATGCCTCCCATCAGCACACCTCGTCCGCCGGCGGAGCGCATGAGCGAGTACGACCCCATCGTGACGGACAGTCGGCCGGCGATCTCGCTCATGGGCACGAGCAGCGGCAGGGTGCGGTCGGGCAGCTGCACGGTCTCGTAGGCGACGGCCGTCGTGCCGGCGTCGACGAGCGCTGCGGTGAGGGAGCGGTCCGCCGCGAGGTGCAGGTACGTGAAGAGCGTGAGGTCATCACGGAGGAAGCCGTACTCCTGGGCGATCGGCTCCTTCACTTTGATGACCAGCTCGGCGTCGCCCCACGCCTGATCGGCGGTCTCGACGATCTCGGCTCCGGCGATGCGGTACGCCTCGTCCGAGATGCCCGAGCCGACACCCGCGCCGGCCTGCACGAGCACGCGGTGGCCCTCGCGCACCAGGCGGTCGGCCCCGGCGGGGGTGAGTGCGACCCGGTTCTCGTTGTTCTTGACCTCTGTGGGCACGCCGATCTTCATCGATCCTCCATATGACCTCGTGAAACTGCCACCAGGTTCGCAGAAACAGCGATGTCACACCAGAATCGCTGAAGAAGATTCGCTCGACGCCGGAATCCTGCATAATCGTTCGCATGGAGACGACATCCGCCGGTGCGCAGCCGAACACTGTTCGGGCCCCCGCGCTCGACGCGATCGACGCTCGGATTGTGCAGCTCCTCAGCGCCGACGGCCGCATGACGAACGCCGAGCTCGCGGGGCACCTGGGCGTCGCGCCGTCCACCGCCCATGCGCGGCTGAAAGCTCTCGTCGACCGCGGCGTGATCAGCGGCTTCCACGCGAGCGTCGACGAGCGGATGCTGGGCGCAGGCCTGCAGGCCGTCATCGGCGTCACGCTGCGTCCGAGCGGTCGGCGGGAGAGCATCGTGGAGTTCGCCGACCGGGTGCGGGTGCTGCCGCAGGTGATCCAGGTGTTCTTCCTCGGCGGCGACGACGATTTCCTGCTGCACATCGCGGTGGCGGATTCGTCGGAGATGCGCGAATTCGTCCTCGAGCACCTCTCGGCCCAGAGCAGCGTCGCCTCGACGAGGACGAGCATCGTGTTCGACTACCACCGCAACTCGGTGGCGGCGTCGTTCCGCTGACCTCGTCCGCACGGGGTGACGGGTGCGGGATGTCGTATATTGCGTGCCCTCCGACACCTGCATAAGGTGAGGGCCGAAACGAGGGCGCGACGCTGTGGGAGTGACGCGCCCGGCTGGGGGAGCCGATGGGGCGAGTACTCACCGACGCGCAGATGAGCGCGTGGCTGCGACGGCTGTCGGGTGGCGAGCCCGAGTCAGGGCTCCGGGGAACTCCCGGAGGATCCGCGCTGCCCGGCTGGTTCACCGAGAGCGTGATCCGACTGGACGGGCATCTCGGGATGCTCCAGCTGTCGAACTTCGGAACGATGAGCGCCGAGGATCCGGCTGCGTTCGAAGCTGCTCTGCTGCGCCGCTCGATCGGCTCGACCGTCCTCTTCAGCACGCTGGAGACCCCGCACACGGTCACCTACGAGCCGCCGCCGGAGACAGACGGGGACATCGTGATCGTCGGCTTCGCGCGACATGGCGGCCAGCGACTCCGCACGGCAGGCGGGACGCGGCTCATGAGCGTGGGGCGCATGGGCTTCATGTCGAGCCTCGGCGGGTCTGCAGTCGAGCACCTCGGGGTCAGCGAGACCACAGGGGTGGTGGTCCCGGCATCCGCCGTGCCCGATCATCGGCACGTGCTGGCGCGCGGAGCGGAGCTCTTCCCCGACACCCCTCTCACGCGTGCAGCGGGTGCCTCCCTCGTGCGGATGCTGTACGAGTGGTCGCAGGACTCCGACGGCGACCCGCGTGCGCTCGCCGGCACGGAGTCGATGCTCCTGGCCGTGGTGCGCGGTCTCTTCCGGCAGTTCCCCGGTGCGCGGGGGACCGACCGCACGACCGAGCATCGCGCTGCGGCCGCGCGGGTGATCGAGCGCCGGCATCGAGATGCGGACTTCGACATCGATGCGCTGGCGGCGGAGCTCCACATGAGCCGGCGACAGCTGTTCCGCCTGTTCGCCGGCACGGAGGAGAGCCTCGCGAGCCGAATCCTCCGGCGGCGGCTGGAGACCGCGCGCGACGAGCTCCTCACGCTGCCGCCGCTGGACCTGTCGGCCGTCGCCACGCGGTCCGGCTTTCCCGATGCCCCGGCGCTCCGGGCCCAGTTCGGGCGCCACATCGGGCTCAGCCCGAGTGCGTTCCGTCTCGAGGCGCTGTCGCATCCGCCGCGCCTCGCCGAGGCGATGCTGCTCAGCGACGAGCAGACGCGCCCCGAGGTGTGAATCCCCCGGGTGCGTGCGATGTCACGAGAGCGCAGATCCCGTGCCATCGGCGTCATCGCGTGCCCGGCTGGCCGCGTCCGGTGACAGGAACGGCGGCGATCGCCCATGCATGCGATGCCGCGCATAACCTGAGCGTGCCCGTGCCCCAGACGGGCCCTGGTGAACGGTGAAGAGGGGACCGCGGCCCCTCGGATCCGCTCGTCACGGCTTCCGGACGAGGCCTCCCCGCCCGTCCGGAAGCTCGGGGGCGCCGCGAGAGCGCGGAGGCGCAGCCGGTCTGTCTGCCCGAGCGCTCAGGCCCCGTACGACGAGGGGAGCGCGCAGTAGTCGGCGAAGCGGCGCGTGGGGTTCTCGGGATCGGTCACGTCGACGATCGCCGACGCGATCGAGTGCGGCGCCTCGGCACCGGCGAGCTGCCAGACGATGTGGTTCCACAGCCCGCGCGTGCCCTCGTCGATCAGGGCGGCGGGGCCGGAGACGACGAGCACCGTGCCGGCGCTCTCCGCAGCCCGGAACGGCGTGATCACGTCGTCACGCAGAGCCTGCCCGTCGCCGTCCGCGCTGTGCGCGCGTTCGACCTGCTGACCTGCGTCGGCCAACGCCGCTGCGAGGTCGTCGGCCGCGCGACGCGAGCGCTCGGCATCCGCTCCGCTGACGACGAGCAGACGCCTGCCGCGCGGGTAGAGGTGGAGGAATTCGGACGAGATGTCGTTCCAGACGGCAGCCATGCGTTCAGGCTACGCCTGCGGAGCGGGGGGAGCTCCGGCTCACACACGGCGGGGCCCCGTGGATGCCGGGGGCAGCATCCACGGGGCCCCGCTGTCGCGCGTCAGACCTCGTCGACGAGGTACCGACTGTACGCGCCGAGGGTGAGGAACGTGGGGAAGTCCTCCTGCAGGGCGACCTCGCGGAACACCGATGCGGCGTCGTCGAAGCGGTCGCCGGGGGAGCGGGTGACTCCGGCCAGCTCATCCCGGATCAGCTCCTCGACGTACTCCGCCGTGATGGCCGTGCCGTCCTCGGTCGTGCGGTCCTGGTGGATCCACTGCCACACCTGCGACCGGCTGATCTCCGCGGTGGCGGCGTCCTCCATGAGGTTGTCGATCGCCACGGCGCCGAGACCGCGCAGCCACGCCTCGAGGTAGCGGATGGCGACCGAGACGTTGTCGCGCACGCCCTGAGCGGTGATCGGTCGCCCGATGTGCAGGTTCAGCAGATCGGATGCGGTGACCGACACCTCCGGGCGCTGACGGTCGACCTGGTGGGGGCGCTCGCCGAGCACCGCGTCGAACTCCGCCTGCGCGGTCCGGATCAGGTCGGGGTGGGCGACCCAGGTGCCGTCGAATCCGTCGCCGGCCTCGCGCTTCTTGTCGGCCGAGACCTTTTCGACCGCCCGGGCCGTCACCTCGGGATCGCGACGGTTCGGGATGAACGCGCTCATGCCGCCGATCGCGTACGCCCCCCGCTTGTGGCAGGTCTGCACGAGCAGCTCGGTGTAGGCCCGCATGAACGGCACCGTCATCGTGACCTCGCTCCGATCGGGGAGCACGAAGCGCGCCCCGCGGCCGCGGTAGTTCTTGATGATGGAGAAGATGTAGTCCCAGCGGCCGGCGTTCAGACCCGCGCAGTGGTCGCGCAGCTCGTAGAGGATCTCGTCCATCTCGAACGCCGCCGGCAGGGTCTCGATCAGCACGGTCGCGCGGATCGTGCCGTGCGAGATGCCGAGGTACTCCTCGCTGAAGGAGAAGACGTCGTCCCACAGCTTCGCCTCTTCGCTCGACTCGATCTTCGCGATGTAGAAGTACGGCCCGCGACCGCGGGCGATCAGCTCCTGCGCGTTGTGCAGGAAGTACAGCCCGAAGTCGACGAGAGAGCCGGATGCCGAGGTGCGGCGCCCCGCGCGGTCGATGAAATCGACGTGCTTCTCGGGCAAGTGCCATCCGCGCGGCCGCATCACGATCGTGGGAGTGCGCTCGGCGGTCACCCGGTACTGCTTGCCCTCGGGGGAGGTGAACGCGAGCTCGCCGCGGATCGCGTCGCGCAGCGACAGCTGCCCCTCGATGACGTTCTTCCAGGTCGGACTCGTCGCGTCCTCCTGATCGGCGAGCCACACGCGAGCCCCGGAGTTCAAGGCGTTGATCGTCATCTTCGGGTCGGTGGGACCGGTGATCTCGACGCGGCGATCCTCGAGGCCCGGCCCTGCGCCGGCGACCCGCCATGACGCGTCCTCGCGGATGTGGGCCGTGTCCTCGCGGAACCGGGGGTCGTGCCCGTTGCCGATCTCGAAGCGCCGGCGCATCCGGTCGGCGAGCCGGTCGTGGCGGCGGGACGCGAACCGGTGGTGCAGCTCGGTGAGGAAGGCGATCGCCTCAGGAGTGAGGATCTCGGCGTAGCGATCGCGCAGCGGGCCGGTGACGGTGATCGCCGGGCCCTGCTGAGTGGTCTGGATCGGAGCGGTGGTCGGGAGAGCGGTGGGAGTGGTCATGATCGTGTGTCCTTCGGAGGCGGCGTGGGGATCAGTGGAATTGCGCGGCTTCGGTGGAGCCGGCGAGGGCCAGGGTGGCGCTGTCGGGGTTGAGCGCGGTGGAGATGACGTCGAAGTAGCCGGTGCCCGCCTCGCGCTGGTGCTTGGTGGCGGTGTAGCCGTCCGCCTCGGCGGCGAACTCGGCCTCCTGCAGCTCGACGTACGCGCTCATGGCGCGTTCGGCGTAGCCGCGGGCGAGGTCGAACATCGAGTGGTTCAGGGCGTGGAAGCCGGCCAGCGTGATGAACTGGAACTTGTAGCCCAGGTCCGCCAGCTCCTGCTGGAATGTCGCGATCTCGGCATCCGACAGGTGGCGCTTCCAGTTGAAGCTCGGAGAGCAGTTGTACGCGAGCATCTTGCCGGGGAACTCGGCGTGGATCGCGGCGGCGAACTCGCGGGCGAGCTCGATGTCCGGCTCTCCGGTCTCGACCCAGAGCAGGTCGGCGTAGGGGGCGAACGCGAGTCCGCGGCTGATGACCGATTCGATGCCCGCGCGGATCCGGTAGAAGCCCTCCGGGGTGCGCTCGCCGGTGGTGAACTGCTGGTCGCGCTCGTCGACGTCGCTCGTGAGCAGATCGGCGGCGAGAGCGTCCGTCCGGGCGATGATGACCGTCGGCACCCCGGCGACGTCGGCCGCGAGGCGTGCCGCGTTCAGCGTGCGGATGTGCTGCTGCGTGGGCACGAGCACCTTGCCGCCCAGGTGGCCGCACTTCTTCTCGCTGGCGAGCTGGTCCTCCCAGTGGATGGCGGCTGCGCCCGCCTGGATCAGCGACTGGGCGAGTTCGTACGCGTTCAGCGGGCCGCCGAAGCCGGCCTCGGCATCCGCCACGATCGGCGCGAGCCAGTCGCGGGTGATCTCGCCCTCGGCGTGCTCGAGCTGGTCCTGGCGCAGCAGGGCGTTGTTGATGCGACGGACCACGGCGGGAACGGAGTTCGCCGGGTACAGGGACTGGTCGGGGTAGGTCTGGCCCGCGAGGTTGCCGTCGGCGGCGACCTGCCAGCCCGAGAGGTAGATCGCCTTGAGTCCCGCTCGCACCTGCTGAACGGCCTGGCCGCCGGTGTAGGCGCCGAGCGCCCGGACGTAGTCCTCGGTGTGCAGGAGGTTCCACAGGTTCTCGGCGCCGCGGTGGGCGAGCGTCGACTCCTCGCGGACCGAGCCGCGGATGCGGAGCACGTCCTCCGCGGAGTACGTGCGCTCGACGCCGTCCCAGCGGGGATCCGTGTCCCAGATCTCCTGGAGCTCGGCGGCCGTCTGAACCTGGTCACCGGCGCGCATGCCGGCAGGACGCGGGGTGGGGTTCGATGCGGTGTTCGTCATGGTGTCTCCTCCGTGGGTCCGGCTGCGGTGCCGGGTGCTGGTGGTTCCACTGTGGGTGAAGAAGTGAACCGATCCCGACGGGTTCAGGGGTGAAGATCGGTCGAAATTCTGTTTCTGTGACAGAATCGGCCGCATGAGCCCTTCGACGAGCCAGATCTCTGAGGCGCAGGATGCCGACGCCCTGACGATCGGGCGCCGGATCCGGCAGCTCCGCACCGCGAGGGGGATGACGCTCGACGATCTCGCCGCCGCGGTCGATCGGGCCCCGAGTCAGATGTCGATGATCGAGACCGGCAAGCGGGAGCCGAAGCTCACCCAGCTGCAGGCCATCGCACGGGCGCTCGGCGTCACGATCGACGCGCTTCTCGAGGGCGAGCCGCTCGACGAGCGCAGCGCGATCGAGATCGCGCTCGAGCGGGCGATGAAGGGGCAGACCTTCCGGGCTCTCGGCATCGAGCCCTTCCGCATCGCGAAGAGCGTCCCCACGGATGCCCTCAGGGCGCTGCTCGCGCTCCACGGCGAGATCGACAGGCTCAAGGACGAGCGAGCGGCGACCCCGGAAGAGGCGCGCCGTGCGAACGTCGAGCTCCGCCACCTGATGCGCCGTCAGGACAACCACTTCGCGGAACTCGAGGCGAAGGCCGCCGAGATCCTCGACGCGGTGGGGCATCCGGGCGGCCCGCTCACGCAGCGGAGCGCCTCGGAGATCGCGGCGTACCTCGGGTTCACGCTGCACTACGCCCCGGACCTCCCGCAGACGACCCGCAGCGTCGCGGATCTCGCCCACGGCCGTCTGTACCTGTCGAGTCGCGTGCCGGCCAAGGGCGATGCGCGCACCGCCGTGCTGCAGGCGTTGTCCAGTCGCATCCTCGGCCATGCCGAACCGCGCAGCTACGCGGAGTTTCTGCGCCAGCGAGTCGAGACCAACTACCTCACCGGGGCGCTGCTCATCCCCGAGTCGCACGTCGTGCCGGCGCTGAAGGATGCGAAGGCGCGCAGGGCGATCTCGATCGAGGATCTCCGCGACGCGTACTCGGTGTCGTACGAGACCGCCGCGCACCGATTCACGAACCTCGCCACCCGCCACCTCGACATACCCGTGCACTTCCTCAAGGTCCACGAATCGGGGACGATCACGAAGGCGTACGAGAACGACGACGTGAACTTCCCGACCGACCGTCTCGGCGCGATCGAGGGGCAGATGTGCTGCCGCAAGTGGACGTCGAGGGTCGTCTTCGACGAGGACGACCGATTCAACCCGTACTACCAGTACACCGACACAGGCAACGGCACCTACTGGTGCACTGCTCGAGTGGAGGCGTCGAGCGAAGGCCTGCACTCGGTCAGCGTCGGTGTGCGTTTCGACGACACGAAGTGGTTCGTCGGGCGCGACACCGCCCACCGCGGAGTGTCGAAGCACTCCGTCGAGGTGTGCTGTCGCCGGGCCCCCGCCGAGCTCGAGGGGCGCTGGCGCGAGAACTCCTGGCCGAACGTGAAGACCCCGCGCACGCTGCTGGCGACGCTGCCGACCGGATCGTTCCCCGGTGTGGACACGACGGACGTCTACGAGTTCCTCGAAGCGCACGCCCCGCGCTGAGCGCGTCGCCACAGGCGGGCCGGATGGCTGGCGGATACCCGTTCGGCTGGACGCTCGCCCGCCGGCGGGCCGCCGTGCGGACGCCGGCCAGCCATCCGGCGGGCGCGCCTAGTCTCTCGCCGTCTGCAGCAGCGTCCACAGCTCCGCTCGGGCGGGGAACGACGACAGGTCGATGCCCAGCAGCATCCCGGCCTGGGCGATGCGCGACCGCAGGGTGTGGCGGTGCACGCCGAGCGCGACGGCGGCCGACTCGGCCTTGGCGTCGTGCTCGAGCCAGGTGCGCAGGGTTCTCTCGAGATCGCCGCCGACGCGGGCGTCGTGATCGCGCAGCGGCGCCAGGCGTGACTCGGCGACGAGTCGAGCCTCATCGGTGGCCAGGGCGCTGAGGATGCTGGACCCCACCGCATCGGCGTACCGCGACACCCCCGCGTCGGACTTCTGGCGCAGCGCGGTGAGGGCCTGGGCGTGGGCGCGGGAGAACACCCCGTACGACTCGGGTCCCGACGCTCCGATGCGGATGCCGAAGCGGTGGGCGATCTCGTCGAGCAGCGCCTCGTCGTCGGCCGACACGCACATGGTGAGCCCCTCGTCGGACTCGGCGACGAAGGAGGCGGTGCCGTGCTCGGAGCGGCGACGCTCCCACCAGTCCGTGAGGGCGCCCGTCGGGGCATCGCCGGTCACGGCCACGATGACGGGCGCCGGGGGGAGGCTGCCGAGCACCCTCCGTGCGAGCGACGGATCGTCGCCGAGCAGTGATCCCAGCAGCTGCGTGTGCAGGCGTCGGCGGCTGCGGGCGAGCTGCTCGCTCTGCTCGAGGGCCAGCCCGGCCATGGCGATGACCGAGGTCACGACGGTGCGGGCCTCGGGGTCGAGCGCGTCGATCGCGAGGGCGATGACCCCGCGCAGCTGGCCGCCGCGACCCACCGTGAACAGCATGAACGTCTGCTCCTCGACGGCGAGGGACTGGCCCGTCTCGAGGCCGCGCGCGAGGACCTCCGCGACCCGATCGCCCAGCCCCGCCCGCACGGAGGCGCTCACGGCGTCGCGCGGGTGCGCGTGAACGAGGGCCCCGGAGGCGTCGTACATCCCGGCCCAGACGCCGAGCCGGCGGCCGAGCTCGGCGACGGTGGCGTCGAGCCCGCGAGGACGCAGGGCGGCGAGCGCGAGCGCCCGCTGGGTGTCCAGCGCCCACGAACGGCGGGCGTACGCCTGGGCGGCGATCGCCTCGGAGTGCGCGCGGGCCACCGCGATGAACGGCGTCCGGTACGGCACCTCGAACAGCGGCATCCCGCGCCGTGCGCACGCCTCGATGAGCTCGTCGGGCACTCCGGGCCGGTGCACCTCGGTGCCGAAGCCGAGCCCGAGCACCCCGCGATCGGCCAGACGATCGACGTAGACCTCGATGTCCGAATCACGGTCGAACTGGGTTCCGGTGGTCAGCAGCGCGAGGTCCTCGGCGAGGAACGGCGTGGGGTCGGCGAGGTCGGAGCTGTGTACCCAGCGCAGCGGGCGGTCGAGCGCGGCGTCCGGCAGGAGCTCGTCGGCCGAGACGAGGCGGAGTCCGAGGTCGCGCCTGCGCAGGAGGGCGCGCAGGGTCGGTACCTCCGTGACGTCCGCGTTCACGCTCACTCCCGTCGGGCTACATGTACGGTCGGGCGAAGTGCCCGATGAGATTGTACAGTCCGGTGAATGCAGGCATGCCGTCGGCCGCCGTACGCTCGCCTGCATGGCACTCCTCGACACCGCAGCTGTTGCAGTTCCCCTCGGCGGACCCGAGCTCCCCCAGGAGCGACGCCTGATCACGGAGCTTCCCGGGCCCCGCTCGGCAGAGATCCTCGCCCGCAAGGCGCAGGCCGTGCCCGCGGGTGTCGGCCACACCGTCCCGGTCGCCACGGTCGCCGCCGGCGGGGGAGTGGTCGTGGACGCCGACGGCAACTCGCTGATCGACCTCGGCTCCGGCATCGCCGTGACGACCGTGGGCAACTCCCACCCGAAGATCGCCGCGGCCGTCGCCGCGCAGGCCGCGCAGTTCACGCACACGTGCTTCATGATCTCGCCCTACGAGTCGTACATCGAGGTGGCCGAGGCGCTCAACCGCATCACGCCGGGCGACTTCGCCAAGAAGAGCGCGCTCTTCAACTCCGGCGCCGAGGCCGTGGAGAACGCGATCAAGATCGCGCGCAAGCACACCGGTCGCCAGGCCGTCGTCGCCTTCGACCACGGCTACCACGGCCGCACCAACCTGACCATGGCGCTCACCGCCAAGTCGATGCCGTACAAGAGCGGGTTCGGCCCGTTCGCGCCCGAGGTGTACCGCGCGCCCATGTCGTACCCCTTCCGTGACGGGCTCGACGGTCGCGAAGCCGCCGCCCGCGTGATCCTGCAGCTCGAGAAGCAGATCGGCGCCGACAACCTCGCCGCCGTGATCATCGAGCCCATCCAGGGCGAGGGCGGTTTCATCGTCCCGGCCGACGGCTTCCTCCCGGCCATCGTCGAGTGGTGCCGCGCCCACGGCGTCGTCTTCATCGCCGACGAGGTGCAGACCGGATTCGCCCGCACCGGCCACATGTTCGCGAGCGAGATCTTCGGCATCGAGCCCGACCTGATCACGACGGCCAAGGGCATCGCGGGCGGTCTGCCGCTCGCCGCCGTCACCGGCCGCGCCGAGATCATGGACGCCTCGCACACCGGCGGCCTCGGCGGCACCTATGGCGGCAACCCGATCGCCTGCGCCGCGGCGCTCGCCGCGATCGACGTCTTCGAGAACGACGGCGTCATCGAGCGCGCCCGCGAGATCGGCGAGATCCTCACCGGGCGCCTCGCCGCGATGCAGGAGAAGGATGCCCGCATCGGGGACATCCGCGGCCACGGCGCCATGATCGCCGCCGAGTTCGTCGACCCCGAGACCAAGGCCCCGGATGCCGCGCTCACGGCCGCCGTCGCCAAGGCGGCGATCGCACAGGGCGTCATCGTCCTCACGTGCGGCACCTACGGCAACGTCATCCGCTTCCTCCCGCCGCTGTCGATCGGCGACGATCTGCTGAACGAGGGCCTCGACGTCGTCGCGGACGCCCTCGCCTCGGCGGCCCGCTGACCCGCGGCCGCCTCTCGCGGCGGCCGCCACCACACGTCCGGCCGTGGCTCGTATCGGGGGATTTCAAGTCACGGCCGGCACTTTTTTCCAAAGAAGGAGATACACATGGCTGAGATCACTCGCGACGTGCTGATCATCGGAGCCGGCGCCGCCGGACTCACCGCGGCGAACGACCTGCGCAAGGCCGGCCTGTCGGTCGCCGTGCTGGAGGCCCGCGACCGCGTCGGGGGTCGCCTGTGGACCGACGTCATCGAGGGCGCGATGCTCGAGATCGGCGGCCAGTGGGTCTCGCCCGATCAGGACGCGCTGAAGGACACGCTCCAGGAGCTCGGGCTCGAGACGTACAGCCGCTACCGCGAGGGTGACAGCGTGTACGTCGGCCCCGACGGGCAGGTGCACCGCTTCACGGGCGAGATGTTCCCCGTGTCCGCCGAGACCGAGGCGGTCATCGCCGAGATCACCGAGCGCCTCGACGCGATGGTCGCCGAGATCGACCCCGACCGTCCGTGGGAGCACCCTCTCGCCAAGGAATGGGACTCGATCACCTGGGACGCCTGGCTCCGCGTGCAGACCGACGACGACGAGGCCGTGCGCAACCTCGCGTTCGCCACCGGATCCGCGATGCTGACCAAGCCGACGCACACGTTCTCGCTGCTGCAGTCCCTGCTCATGGCCGCGTCGGCCGGGTCGTACTCGAACCTCGTCGACGCCGACTTCATCCTCGACGAGCGCGTCGTGGGCGGCCTGCAGCAGGTCCCGATCCTGCTCGCGGAGCGCCTCGGCGACGACGTCTTCCTGAACCAGCCGGTGCGCTCGCTCGAATGGGGCGCCGACGGCGTCACCGCGACGACCGACGACCTCACCGTCCGGGCGCGCTTCGCGATCCTCGCCCACGCGCCGGTGCTCTACGACCGCATCTCGTTCGTCCCGCCGCTCCCGCGCCGCCAGCACCAGATGCACCAGCACCTGTCGATGGGCTTCGTCATCAAGGTGCACGCTGTCTACGACCGCCCGTTCTGGCGCGAGCAGGGTCTGAGCGGCACCGCGTTCAGCCCGTACGAGCTCTCGCACGAGGCGTACGACAACACCAACCACGGCGACGAGCGCGGCACCCTCGTCGGCTTCGTGTCCGACCAGAACGCCGACGACGTGTTCACCCTGACGGCCGAGGAGCGCAAGGAGCGCATCCTCGAATCGCTCTCGCACTACTACGGCCCCGAGGCCAAGAACCCGGTCGTCTACTACGAGAGCGACTGGGGCACGGAGGAGTGGACCCGCGGCGCGTACGCCGCGAGCTTCGACATGGGCGGTCTGCACCGCTACGGAGCCGACCTGCGCTCGGCGGTCGGACCGATCCACTTCGCCTGCAGCGACATGGCGGGCGCGGGATACCAGCACGTCGACGGGGCGATCCGCATGGGCCACCTGGCCGCCTCGAACATCGTGGAGTCGACGCGCGCCGGCGACTCGGTCGAGGCCGGCTGATGACCGGGTCGGTCGTCGTCGGCTACACGGCGACGGATTCGGGGGCGGATGCCGCGGCGCTGGGCGCCCGGCTCGCCCGGAGCCTCGGCGCGGTGCTGCACCTCGTCATCGTGCTCCCCAACGAGGGCACCCGCAGCGCGGCGGTGCCGCCGGAGCGCGCCTACGAGGACCACATCCGCCGTCAGGCGAAGCAGTGGCTCGAGGAGGCGGTCTCCGGGCTGCCTCAGGAGCTGGTCCGCAGCGGTCATGTGCGTTTCGGAGAGTCCTTCGCCGAGGGGCTCATCGCCGCGGGCGAGGAGTTCGGCGCCCGGCTCATCGTGGTGGGCGCCGCCAACGGCAGCATCTTCGGACGCCACCGCCTCGGCAGCGTCGCCTCGGAGCTCGTGCACTCCTCGACCATCCCGGTCGCGCTCGCGCCGGCGGGGACGTCCTCGCAGGACGACCACGTCCTCCCGCGGGTGACCGTCGCCGTCGGCACCCGCCCCGGCGCCGACAATCTCCTCGACGAAGGTGTGGCGGTCGCGGGCGATGCCGGCGTCTCCCTGCGCCTGGTCTCGCTCGTCCCGTTCGACGTGCCTCCGGGGCTCGACACAGGCGCCATCCGCGTGGTCGGCGACGAGCACGCGCAGGAGGTGCTCGCGGTCGCGGCCGAGATGCTTCCCGACGGCACGGAGGCCGTCGTCGAGGAGGCTCCCGGCGACAGCGTCGAAGACGCCGTCGCCCACCTCTCCTGGCTCCCCGGCGAGGTCATCCTCGTCGGATCGAGCCGTCTGGCGCAGCCGCGCCGTCTGTTCCTGGGCTCCACGGCGGCGAAGATGCTGCACGAGCTGCCCGTTCCCATGATCGTCGTCCCGCGCACCCGCGCCGAAGCAGGAGTCCGCTGATGAGCAGCACGAACCGGGCGACGGAGCCCGTATCCGGTGTGACGACCGGGATCTCCCAGAAGGGCCTGAGCGCGGGAGCGGTCGGCGTCGTCGGCGCCGTCGTCATCGGCGTCTCCACGATCGCGCCCGCCTACACCTTCACAGCGGCCCTCGGTCCCACGGTCGCCGTCGCCGGCACCCAGGTGCCCGCGATCATCCTCGTCGGCTTCATCCCCATGCTGCTGACGGCGTTCGGCTACCGCGAGCTCAACCGCGAGATGCCCGACTCCGGCACGTCGTTCACGTGGGGCGTGCGCGCGTTCGGCCCGTGGATCGGCTGGATGACGGGGTGGGGGCTCATCGCCGCCACGGTCATCGTGCTGTCCAACCTGGCGGGCATCGCGGTCGAGTTCCTCTTCCTGCTGATCTCGCAGCTGAGCGGCAACCCCGACATCGCCGATCTGGCCTTCAATCCGATCATCAACGTGGTCGTCTGTCTGCTCTTCATGCTCGGCGCGACGCTGGTGTCGTACCGCGACATGCAGACCACGCAGAAGTTCCAGTACGTCCTGGTCGGATTCCAGGTGATCGTGCTCGTCGTCTTCGCCGTCGTCGCGCTCGTCAAGGCGGTCTCCGGCGACGCGCCCGATCCCACCGCGTTCTCGTGGTCGTGGTTCAACCCGTTCGAGGTCCCCACGTTCAGCGCCTTCGCCGCCGGGCTCTCCCTGTCGATCTTCATCTTCTGGGGATGGGACGTCGTCCTCACCATGAACGAGGAGACGAAGGACCCGTCCAAGACCCCCGGTCGGGCCGCCATGGTCACGGTCGTGGTCGTCGTGAGCCTGTACCTGCTGCTGGCGATCGGACTCATCATGTTCGCCGGCGTCGGCGACGGATCGCTCGGGCTCGCTAACGAGGACATCTCCGCGAACGTCTTCTTCGCCCTCAGCGACCCGATCCTCGGGCCGCTCGCCTTCCTCGTCTCGCTCGCCGTGCTGTCGAGCTCCGCCGCGTCGCTGCAGTCGACCGCGGTCGGCCCCGCCCGCACGCTGCTCGCGATGGGCCACTACGGCGCACTGCCGAAGAAGTTCGCCAAGGTCAGCCCGCGCTTCTTCACACCCGGCTACTCGACGATCGTGTCTGCCGTGGTGGCATCCGTGTTCTACGCGGTCATGCGCCTCGTGAGCGAGAACGTCCTCACCGACACGATCCTGTCGCTCGGCATGATGATCTGCTTCTACTACGGCCTCACCGCGTTCGCGTGCGTCTGGTACTTCCGCCGGCAGTGGTTCGACTCGGCGCGGAGCTTCTTCTTCACCTTCCTGTTCCCGCTCGTCGGCGGTGCGATCCTCGCGGTGCTGTTCGTCACCACGCTGATCGACTCGATGGACCCGGCCTACGGCAGCGGGTCGAGCATCGGCGGCCTCGGCCTCGTGTTCGTCCTCGGCGTCGGCATCATCGTGGTCGGCATCGTCGTGATGATCTGGCAGTCGATCGTACGCCCCGCCTTCTTCCGCGGCGAGACCCTCACCGCCGACGCCCCGCCGAGCCTCCGTCGCCGCTGACACCACGTCGCCGCGATCCCCGACATCTCAGCCGAACGCCCCCAGAGAAAGAGATTCCATGAGCACTCAGACAGAGCAGGCGCTGCTCGACAGCATCCCCACCGGCCTCTTCATCGGCGGCGAGTGGATCGACGGCGAGACCGGCGGCACGTTCGACGTGAAGGACCCCGCGACCGGCGACGTCATCCGCACGATCGCCGATGCCACGCCGGCCGACGGCATCCGCGCGCTGGATGCGGCCGTCGCGGCGCAGGACTCGTGGGCGGCCACCGCGCCGCGCACCCGCAGCGACATCCTGCGCCGGGCATTCGACCTCGTGCAGGAGCACAAGGAGGACCTCGCGCTGCTGATGACCCTCGAGATGGGCAAGCCCCTCGCCGAGGCACGGGGAGAGGTCGGATACGGCGGCGAGTTCCTCCGGTGGTTCAGCGAGGAGGCGGTGCGCATCAGCGGCCGCTACGGCATCAACCCCGAGGGCACCGGCCACATGGTCGTGTCGCATCGCCCGGTCGGCCCCTCGTTCTTCGTGACGCCGTGGAACTTCCCGTTCGCGATGGCGACCCGCAAGATCGCCCCGGCTCTCGCAGCCGGCTGCACCGTGGTCATCAAGCCGCCGGCACTCACTCCGCTGACGACGATGTTCTTCACGTCGCTGCTCGAGAAGGCCGGTCTCCCGGCCGGCGTCGTCAACGTCGTGCAGACCTCGAAGTCCTCGGCGCTCTCGGCCCCGATCATCGCCGACCCGCGCCTGCGCAAGCTGTCGTTCACCGGCTCGACCGAGGTCGGCCGCAAGCTCATCGCCCAGGCCGCCGAGGGCGTGCTGCGCGTGTCGATGGAGCTCGGCGGCAACGCCCCGTTCGTCGTGTTCGACGACGCCGACCTCGACAAGGCGGTCGACGGCGCGCTCGCGGCCAAGTTCCGCAACATCGGCCAGGCGTGCACCGCGGCCAACCGGTTCATCGTGCACAAGGACGTCGCGGGCGAGTTCGCCAAGCGCGTCACCGAGCGTGTCGAGGCCATGAAGATCGGCCGCGGCACCGAAGAGGGCGTCGCGATCGGACCGCTCATCGATGCGGATGCGGTGGCCAAGGCCGGCGAGCTGGTCGATGACGCCGTCGAGCGCGGCGCCACCCTGCTCGCGGGTGGCAAGGCGGTCGAGGGGACGGGCACGTTCTACGAGCCCACCGTGCTCACCGACGTCGTCGCCGGCTCCGCGATCCTCCGCGAGGAGATCTTCGGACCGGTGCTCGCGATCGCCACGTTCGAGACCGAGGAGGAGGCCGTGCGCCTCGCGAACGACACCGAGTACGGCCTCGTCTCTTACGTGTTCACCGAGAACCTGCAGCGCGGTCAGCGGATGATCGACGGCCTCGAGACGGGCATGATGGGACTCAACGTGGGCGTGGTCTCCAACGCCGCGGCACCCTTCGGCGGCGTCAAGCAGTCGGGCGTCGGGCGCGAGGGCGGACTCGAGGGCATCCACGAGTACCTGTCCACCAAGTACACGCTGATCCCGGTCTCCTGACCGGTCGGCTCAGAGGAGGAGAGAACATGACCGATTACGCCGTCATCAACCCCGCCACCGGAGAGACGCTGGCGTCCTTCGACACGTTCACCGACGCGCAGATCGAGGAGGCCGTCGCGGCGGCCGACACCGCGCACCGTCAGTGGTCGCGCTCGTCGACCGTCGCCGAGCGCGCCGCGCTCGTGAGACGGGTGGCGGAGCTGCACCGCGAGCACCGCGAAGCCCTCGCCGACATCTTCGTCCGGGAGATGGGCAAGCCGCGCGAGGCGGCGCTCGGGGAGGTCGACTTCGCGGCGGACATCGCCGAGTACTACGCCGACCAGGCCGAGGCCATCATGGCCGACCAGCCGATCGCGATCCTCGGAGAGGGGTCGGCCATCATCCGCCGCTCCTCGCTGGGACCGCTCGTCGGGATCATGCCGTGGAACTTCCCGGCATACCAGATCGTGCGCTTCGCAGCGCCGAACCTCATCGTGGGCAACACGATCCTGCTGAAGCCGGCGCCGCAGTGCCCGGAGTCCTCGACCGCGATCGCCGCGATCTACGACGAGGCCGGATTCCCGCCGGGCGCGTACCAGAACGTCCTCGCGACGAACGAGCAGATCGCCGCGATGATCGCCGACCCGCGCGTGCAGGGAGTGTCGCTCACCGGCTCCGAGCGCGCCGGCGCCGCGGTGGCCGAGGTCGCCGGCCGTCACCTCAAGAAGGTGGCGCTGGAGCTCGGTGGGTCCGACCCGTTCATCGTGCTCTCGACCGACGATCTCGACGCGACCGTGCAGGCGGGTGTCGACGCGCGGCTCGACAACAACGGGCAGGCGTGCAACGGGGCGAAGCGCTTCATCATCGTCGACGACCTCTACGACGCGTTCGTCGAGAAGTTCACCGCGGCGATGGCAGCGGTCCAGCCGACCGATCCGACGCTCGATGACACCGTGCTCGGCCCGGTCTCGTCGGAGACGGCCGCGGAGAACCTGCAGAAGCAGATCGACCAGGCCGTCGAGCAGGGCGCGACGCTGCTGACCGGCGGCACCCGTGACGGGGCGTTCTTCGCACCGACCGTTCTCGCCGACGTCACCCCTGCGATGAACGTCTACCGCGAGGAGCTCTTCGGCCCCGCGGCCGTCGTCTACCGCGTGGCCGACGAGGAGGCCGCGGTCGCCCTCGCGAACGACACGACGTTCGGACTCGGCTCGTACGTCTACACGACCGACCCCGAGCAGGCGGAGCGCGTCGCCGACGGCATCGAGGCGGGCATGGTCTACGTCAACCTCGTGCTGGCGGACAGCCCGGAGCTGCCCTTCGGCGGCATCAAGCGCAGCGGCACGGCCCGAGAGCTGGGCCACCTCGCGGCCGACGAGTTCGTCAACAAGAAGCTCATCCGCATCGGCTGAGCGGACGACAGGCCGAGAGGGGCGGATGCGACCGGCATCCGCCCCTCTTCGCGTCCGGTCGTCAGACCTCGCTCTGCCCGAGGTGGGCGAGCACGGCGAGCACCCGCCGGTTGACACCCGATCCCGACGCGACGCCGAGCTTCGTGAAGATCGTGTTGATGTGCTTCTCGACGCCGCTCTGACTCATGAAGAGCCGTTCGGCGATCGCGGCGTTGCTGTGGCCCTCGGCGATGAGCTCGAGCACGGCGCCCTCGCGCTCGCTGAGCTCCGCCATCCGCGGGTCGGGGCCTGACCGGTCTGCGATCAGCCGGCGGATGACCTCGGGATCGAATGCGACGCCGCCGTCGGCGACACGCACGATCGCGTCGAGGAAGCCCGAGATGTCGGAGATGCGGTCCTTCAGCAGGTAGCCGACGCCGCCTCCGCCGTCGAGCAGCTCGCTCGCGTGGCGGCGCTCGACGTGCTGCGACAGCACGAGCACGGCGACGCCCGGATGCTCCCGGCGGATCCGCAGAGCGGCGCGGATGCCCTCGTCGACGTAGTCCGGCGGCATCCGCACGTCGACGATCACGAGGTCCGGCCGCTCCGCGGCGAGGGCTGCCATCAAGGCCTCCGCGTCTGCCACCGACGCGCTGACGTCGTGCCCCTCGGCGACGAGCAGCTGCACGATGCCCTCGCGGAGCAGCGTGGAGTCCTCCGCTATCGCTATGCGCACGGGATCACCGCCTCGATGACCGTCGGGCCGCCCGGAGGGCTCTGCACATGCAGCACACCGTCGCGCGCCGCGACTCGCGAGGCGATGCCGGTGAGGCCGGGGCCCGCGGCATCCGCTCCGCCGATCCCGTCGTCCTCGATCGTCACCGACAGGTACGTCGGCTCGCTGCGCACGCGGATGCGGATGCTGCGCGCCCGCGCGTGCTTGATCGCGTTGGTGACGGCCTCGCTGGCGACGAAGTAGGCCGCGGTCTGGGCCGCGCGACCCTCGAGGGGGAGGTCGTCGACCTCGAGGTGAACGGGCATCGAGACGCGGTCCCGCAGAGCGTCGAGCGCTGCGGCGAGCCCGTCGCGCTCCAGCATCTCGGGGTAGGTGCGCCACGCGACGTCGCGCAGGTCGTCGAGGATGTGTTGCGTCTCGCGGCGTGCGCCGCCCAGCAGCCGCGCGGCGTCGACAGGCTCCGCGCGTTCGGCGCGCGCGAGCAGGATCGACAGCGCGACCACCCGCTGCTGCACGCCGTCGTGGATGTCGCGCTCGATGCGGCGACGCTCGGCGTCGACGGCCGAGACGACCTCGTCGAGCGTGGCGTGCAGGCGATCGACCTCCAGCGAGAGCTCCCCGGCGCCGGGCCGCTGGTACGACTGCCACACGCGCCGCTCGAGCCAGGCGATGCCGCCGAGCCCTGAGAGCGCGAGGAACAGGAGCACGAGTCCGGGCACCACGAAGAGTCCGACGGTCGTCCAGGTCACCCGGCCCGGCCGCGCGCTGAACAGGGTCACGGGTCCGCCGGTCGCGGCCGCGACGAGCATCTGGATGCCCACGGCGACCCCGGCGACGATGAGCACGAGTATGCACAGGACGACGAGCTGCAGCAGCGCCGAGAGGGCCAGCAGACCGCGCAGCCGCGGGGCGCGCGGGGGCGTGCGGCGCGGGATGCCGTCGACCCAGGTGAGGCGTGCGGCGAGGGCGCGCACGACGGCGGGGGCCGGTCGACGTGGCGCGGTCAGCGTGGCGATCAGTGTCGGCACGAGCATCCAGACCCCCGCTGCCGTACCGCCCAGCGTCCGCAGCGCGTCCCGCGCGATCGAGCGCGAAGGGGCGGCGGCGCCGGGGGAGGACGTCATCTCCCCATTGTGCCGCGGGCCTGCTGGGCATCCGCCTCGCGTGCCTGCGGAGCGTCGCCCTCCTCTGCCGGCGCGGAGCCCTGGCGTCGCTGTCGCACCCGCATCACGATGAAGACCGAGACCACGACGACGACCGCCGCGATGACGAGCATCTGGAGGCCGTCCGCATACTGCTCGATGGCGTGCCACTGCTCGCCGAGCAGATAGCCGGCCATGACGAAGACCGTGTTCCAGATCGCGCTGCCCGCGGCGGTGAGGAGCGTGAACCGCAGCAGCGGCATCCGCTGCACGCCCGCGGGGATCGAGATGAGACTGCGGAAGATGGGGATCATGCGGCCGAAGAACACGGCCTTCGAGCCGTGCCGCGCGAACCACGCGTCGGTCCGGTCGATGTCGCTCACCTTCATGAGCGGCATCCGGTCGACGATCCGACGCAGGCGCACGGGGCCCAGCCACGCGCCGAGCCCGTACAGCGCGAGTGCGCCGACGACCGAGCCGACGGTCGTCCAGACGAGCACCTCCCACAGCACGATCGACCCTTGGCTCGCCGTGAAGCCCGCGAGCGGCAGCACGACCTCGCTCGGGATCGGCGGGAAGAGGTTCTCGACGGCGACCGCCACACCGGCGCCGATGCTGCCGAGCGCCTCCATGAGGGCGATCGCCCAGGTGGCGAAGACGTTCAGATTCTCAGAGGTGTCCACCTTTCCGACGGTACGGAGCGGAGCGGATGCCGTCACTGCGGCTGCCCCTCCTCCCGGGTGCGGAAAACCGTAATCCCCGGCCGTCCGGGGTGTCGCGGGCGGGCGTAGGTTGGAGGCATGGCCACCGTCGCAGAGAACATCGTCAGGACTCTCCACGCCAACGGGATCGACCGGGTCTACGGTCTACCCGGTGATTCGCTCAACGGGTTCACCGACGCGTTGCGCAAGGACGGCACGATCCGATGGGTGCATGTGCGCCACGAGGAGTCCGCGGCCTTCGCCGCGTCGGCGGATGCCGCGCTGACGGGCGAACTGGCCGTCGTGGCCGGCTCGTGCGGCCCGGGCAACCTCCACCTCATCAACGGCCTCTACGACGCCAACCGCTCGCGCGTCCCCGTGCTGGCGATCGCGGCGCACATCCCGACCACCGAGATCGGCACCGGGTACTTCCAGGAGACGCATCCGCAGGAGCTCTTCCGCGAATGCAGCGTCTACGTCGAGTACGTGGCCGACCCCGCGCAGATGCCGCGGCTCCTCGAGATCGCCATGCGCGCGGCGATCGAGCAGCGCGGCGTCGCGGTGCTCGTCATCCCCGGCGACGTCGCCCTGTCCGAGATCGCCGACGACCGCGCCGTCGTCATCGAGCGCACCCGCCCCGTCGTGGTCCCGAGCGGCGCGGAGCTGGAGCGTGCGGCCACCCTGCTGAACGCCTCGAAGAAGACGACGATCCTCGCCGGTGCCGGTGTGGAGGGAGCCCACGACGAGGTCATCGCCCTCGCCGACAGGCTCGGCGCCCCGATCGTGCACGCGCTGCGCGGCAAGGAGTTCATCGAGTACGACAACCCGTTCGACGTCGGGATGACCGGGCTCCTCGGCTTCGCATCCGGCTACCGGGCGATGGAGGCCGCCGACACGCTGCTCGTGCTCGGCAGCGACTTCCCGTACGAGCAGTTCTACCCCGAGGACGCCACGACCATCCAGGTCGACATCCGCGGTTCGCAGCTCGGCCGGCGGCATCCGCTCGATCTCGGGCTCGTCGGCGATGTGCGCGCGACGGCCGAGGCGCTGCTGCCGCGCCTCGCGGAGCAGGCGCACCGCGGACATCTCGACGACGCGCGAGCCCATTACCGCAAGACCAGGGCGAAGCTCGACGATCTCGCGACGCCGACGAAGGCGGGCAGGCCGATCCATCCGCAGTACCTGGCCCGGCTCCTCGATGAGCAGGCGGCCGACGACGCGGTCTTCACCGCCGACGTCGGATCTCCCACGGTATGGGCCGCCCGGTACCTGTCGATGACGAAGGACCGCCGGCTGATCGGGTCGTTCACGCACGGGTCCATGGCGAACGCGCTGCTGCACGGCATCGGCGCGCAGGTCTCGCACCCCGGGCGGCAGGTGGTCGCGCTCGCCGGAGACGGCGGACTCGCGATGATGCTCGGGGAGCTGATCACGCTCACGCAGAACGACCTGCCGGTCAAGACGATCGTCGTGAACAACTCGTCGCTGAACTTCGTCGAACTCGAGATGAAGGCCGCCGGCTTCGTGAACTACGGCACCGAGCTGACGAACCCGAGCTTCGCGGCGATCGCCGAGGCCATGGGCATCTTCGCCCGGCGTGTCGAGAACAGCGAGGACCTCGCGGATGCCGTGCGCGAGGTGCTCGCGCACGACGGCCCCGCCCTGCTCGACGTCGTGACGGAGCGGCAGGAGCTCTCGATGCCGCCGGCCGTCGAGGCCGCTCAAGTCAAGGGCTTCGCGCTGTATGCGATCCGCACCGTGATGTCGGGCAGGGGCGACGAGCTGCTCGACCTCGCGCGGGCGAACTGGCGTCAGCTCCTCTGAGCGCCCTCGCGGGCGCGGCCTCGGTTCGGCAGCAGCCGAAGGATGCCGTATGCTGGATCAGCAGTTGTTGTCTGCATTCTTTCGCCGTGCCCCGGGTCCTCGTGCCCGATCGCGGTGGCAGGATGGAGATGACACCCCGAGGCCATCCGGTCTCTAGGGCGGTAGCTCAATTGGCAGAGCAGCGGTCTCCAAAACCGCAGGTTGCAGGTTCGATTCCTGTCCGCCCTGCGCGTCAGCGCACGCTGACACACGAAAGGTACATTCAGGATGGATCAGGACGAACCGCGCGGCGAGCTCGTCGCGGCCGGGGCCACCCGTGAGAAGAAGCGCGGCATCCTCGGCTTCTTCGGGAGCATCGCCCTGTTCTTCCGTCAGGTCATCGCAGAGCTGCGCAAGGTCGTCACTCCGACCCGCAAGGAACTGATCAAGTTCACCGCGGTGGTGCTCGTCTTCGTTCTCATCGTCATGGGCATCGTCTACGGACTCGACACCCTGTTCGCCTGGGTGACGCACGTGGTGTTCGGGGTTCCCGGCGCCTGATGCCCCTTGCGGCCGACGAGTCGCAGTGATTGGAAAGAAACAACGTGGCTGAACGATATTCCGACGACGCCGACTGGGCGACGGCTGCCGAGCAGTCCAGCGAAGAGGACGAAGCCCAGGAGGGCAACGTCCTGGCCGCCGAAGAGCTCTCCGTCACCTCCGCCGAGCACGTCGCCCTCCACATCGAGGACGTCGACGGCGAAGACGAGACCAGCACGGACGAAGACACCGACATCGACATCGAAGACCCGGAGGCGGATGCGATCGTGAACGACGCTCTCAACCTGGACGAAGCGGCTGAGGCCGAGGCCGCCGCTGAGGTCCTCAACGATTCCGTGGCGGAGGAGACCGCCGAGCAGGAGGCGGAGGCGGCCGAGGAGGTCACCCCCTACGACGGTCCCGACGTGAACGGCGAGGACGACCGCCCGTCGGCCGACCTCGACGAGGAGATCGACTCCGAGCTCGAGTCCGCCACCGAGGGCGAGTCCGGCTCCGACGACGAGTCCGACTCCGAGGAGGACCCGTACGAGTCCTTCCGCATGGACCTGCGGATGCTCCCGGGCAAGTGGTACGTCATCCACTCGTACGCGGGCTTCGAGCGCAAGGTCAAGGCGAACATCGAGCAGCGCAAGTCGACGCTCGAGGTCGAGGACGAGATCTACCAGATCGAGGTCCCGATGGAAGACGTGGTCGAGATCAAGAACGGCCAGCGCAAGATGGTCACCCGCGTGCGCATCCCCGGCTACGTGCTGGTGCGCATGGAGCTCACGGAAGACACCTGGTCGGTCGTGCGCCACACGCCCGGCGTCACCGGCTTCGTGGGCAACGCCCACAACCCGACGCCGCTGCGCTTCGAAGAGGCCTTCAACATGCTGAAGTCGCTCGTCGAGGTCAAGGACGTCCCCACCGCCAAGAACATCGCGTCGAAGGGTGGCGTCGCCGTCGCCCGTCCGCTGCCCGCCGAGGTCGACTTCGAGGTCGGCGAGACCATCACGATCAAGGAGGGCTCGTTCGCGGGTCTTCCGGGTTCGATCAGCGAGATCAAGCCCGAGAGCGGCAAGCTCACGGTGCTCGTGTCGCTCTTCGAGCGCGAGACCCCGGTCGAGCTGTCGTTCGACCAGGTCACGAAGATGATCTGACACGCGCCACTCGAGAACGCCCCGCCGGTTCGTCCGGCGGGGCGTTCTCGCGTTCGCGGCGGTTGCGCCGGATCCATGCGGGGCCACTTCCGCATCCGCGGACCGGTGCGGGGCCACTTCCGCATCCGAAACCGGCCGTTCCGCTGCGTTACTGGCCCCGCCCGGCATCCGGTGCCGCAGAGGCCGTATCGCACGCGACGTGCAGACAAGGCCCGCGCGTCGGGTAGACTTGTGTGGTTTGTGCGACAACCCCCTGGGTCCCTGAGCGTGTCGAAGGGCGCACAGACGACCGCAGCCCGGAGATGCCGGGTTCGCGGGAGAGCGGATGCAACCGGCATCCGTTCGATGAAAGGAAGAGGATATGGCACCGAAGAAGAAGGTGACCGGCCTGATCAAGCTTCAGATCAACGCCGGTGCAGCCAACCCGGCGCCGCCGATCGGCCCCGCGCTCGGTCAGCATGGCGTCAACATCATGGAGTTCTGCAAGGCGTACAACGCCGCGACCGAGTCGCAGCGCGGCAACGTCATCCCCGTCGAGATCACCGTCTACGAGGACCGCAGCTTCACCTTCGTCCTGAAGACCCCGCCCGCGGCGGAGCTCATCAAGAAGGCCGCCGGCGTGCCCAAGGGCTCGTCGACGCCCCACACGGTCAAGGTCGCGAAGATCACCAAGGACCAGGTCCGTCAGATCGCCGAGACCAAGCAGGCCGACCTGAACGCGAACGACATCGAGGCCGCCTCGAAGATCATCGCCGGCACCGCCCGTTCCATGGGCATCACGGTCGAGGGCTGAGGAGAATAATCATGGCTACGAAGTCCAAGGCATACAAGGCTGCCGCCGAGAAGATCGAGGCAGACCGTTTCTACACTCCCACCGAGGCAGTCGCCCTGGCGAAGGAGACCGGCTCGTCGAAGTTCGACTCGACCGTCGAGGTCGCGCTGAAGCTCTCGGTCGACCCCCGCAAGGCGGACCAGATGGTGCGCGGCACCGTCATCCTGCCCCACGGCACCGGTAAGACCGCCCGCGTCATCGTCTTCGCCACCGGCCCCGCGGCCGAGGCAGCGATCGCCGCAGGTGCAGACGAGGTCGGCGGCGCCGAGCTCATCGAGAAGGTCGCCGCAGGCTGGACCGCGTTCGACGCGGCCGTCTCCACCCCGGAGCTCATGGGCCAGGTCGGTCGTCTCGGAAAGGTCCTGGGTCCGCGTGGACTCATGCCGAACCCGAAGACCGGCACCGTGACCCCCAACGCGGCCAAGGCCGTCGAGGAGATCAAGGGCGGAAAGATCGAGTTCCGCGTCGACAAGCACGCCAACGTGCACTTCGTCGTCGGCAAGTCGTCGTTCTCGGCCGAGCAGCTCGACGAGAACATCGGCGCAGCGCTCGAGGAGATCGTCCGCCTCAAGCCGTCGAGCTCGAAGGGCCGCTACATCCAGAAGGGTGCGGTGTCGACCACGTTCGGCCCCGGCATCCCCCTGGACGTCAACGCCATCTGAGTGTGATTCCGGAAAGGCCCCCGCATCGCGGGGGCCTTTCTGCATCCCCGGGCGACGACACGCGACGTCATCGATGTGGGATGCTGTCACGATCGCACGTACTGTAGGTGCGTTCCGCGCGCCACAGCACACGCGCATCACCGCACCCCAGGAGGGTAGATCCCATGTCCCGTCGCCTCATCGCCGCCACCGCACTGGTCGTCGCCGCAGCCGCACTCACCGCGTGCAGCGGGAGCACCGCGCCCGAGAGCAGCTCGTCTGCCGATGAGGGCGCTGGCAGCGACTTCGGCCTCGTCAGCGACGGCGTGCTGACGGTCGCGACCGAGGGCACCTACCGTCCGTTCAGCTTCCACGGCGACGGCGGCACCGGAGACCTCACCGGATTCGACGTCGAGATCATCGAAGCGGTCGCCGAGAAGCTCGACCTCGAGATCGAGTTCCAGGAGACCCAGTGGGACGCGATCTTCGCGGGCCTGGATGCCGGACGCTTCGACGTGATCGCGAACCAGGTCAGCATCAATGAGGAGCGCCAGGAGAAGTACCTCTTCAGCACCCCGTACACCGTGTCGCCCGGCGTGATCGTCGTCGGAGAGGACGACGACTCGATCTCGTCGTTCGACGACCTCGCCGGCAAGACCACCGCGCAGTCGCTCACGAGCAACTGGTACGAGCTGGCCACCGAGTCCGGCGCCACGGTCGAAGGTGTCGAAGGGTGGGCACAGGCCGTCGAGCTGCTGCGCCAGGGCCGTGTCGACGCGACGGTCAACGACAAGCTGACCTTCCTCGACTACGAGACGACGAACAGCCCCTCCGGCCTGAAGATCGCCGCCGAGACCGATGAGGCGGGCGAGCAGGCGCTGGTGTTCACGAAGGACAAGGAATCCCTCGTCGAGGCCGTCGATGCCGCGCTCGAGGAGCTTCGCGCAGACGGCACCCTGGCCGAGATCAGCGAGAAGTACTTCGGCGAAGACGTCACCCAGTAGTCCATGGACAACCCCTGGCAGCTGTTCCTCGACTCGCTCGGGCCCATCGCCCTGGCGGGTGTGACGGCGACGGTGCCGCTGGCGCTCATATCGTTCGCGGTGGGGCTCGTGCTCGCGATCGGGGTGGCGCTCATGCGCATCTCGATCAATCCGGTCGTCTCGGGCATCGCGAGGTTCTACATCTCGGTGATCCGCGGGACGCCGATGATCGTGCAGCTGTTCGTGATCTTCTACGGCCTCGGGTCGATCGGGCTCAAGATCGACCCGTGGCCGAGCGCGATCATCGCCCTCTCGCTCAACGTCGGCGGATACGGCGCCGAGGTCGTGCGGGCTGCGATCCTCTCGGTGCCCAAGGGCCAGTGGGAGGCCGCGTACACGGTCGGCATGAACCGCACGCGCACCCTGACCCGCGTGATCCTGCCGCAGGCCGCACGGGTGTCGGTGCCACCGCTGTCGAACACGTTCATCTCGCTCGTGAAGGACACCTCGCTCGCGTCGCTGATCCTCGTCACCGAGCTCTTCAAGGTCGCGCAGCAGATCGCATCCGCCACCCTGGAGTTCATGGTCCTCTACCTCGCCGCGGCTCTGGTGTACTGGGTGATCTGCCTGGTCCTGTCGTTCGGGCAGAGCGCCCTGGAGAGGAGGCTCGACCGCCATGTCGCGCACTGATGAGGCATCGACCCGCGATCAGCTGCTCACCGCCCGCGGGCTGCGCAAGAGCTTCGGACCCAACGAGGTGCTCCGCGGAATCGATCTGACGCTGCACCGCGGCGAGGTCGTGGTGCTGATCGGGCCGAGCGGCTCGGGCAAGACCACCGTGCTGCGGGCGCTGAACGGGCTCGAGACGCCGGATGCCGGCACGATCGTCGTCGCGGGCGGGCCGGACATCGACTTCGCCTCGACGGATGCGACGCGACCGAAGCAGAAGAAGCAGAAGCGCCTCGCGCTCCGCGATCGCTCGGCGATGGTCTTCCAGCATCACAACCTCTTCCCGCATCTCAGCGTGCTCGAGAACGTGATCGAGGGGCCGTGGCGGGTGCAGGGCCGGCCGAAGGCCGAGGTGGTCGCCGAGGCGCGGAGCCTTCTCGCCCGAGTGGGACTCGACGACAAGGCGGATGCGCGCCCGCATCAGCTCTCCGGCGGGCAGCAGCAGCGCGTGGGGATCGTCCGCGCGCTCGCCCTTCGACCTGACCTGCTGCTCTTCGATGAGCCGACGAGCGCCCTCGACCCTGAGCTGGTCGGCGAAGTGCTGCTCGTCATCAAAGAGCTCGCCGACGAGGGGTGGAGCATGGTCGTGGTGACGCACGAGCTGAGCTTCGCGCGGGAGGCCGCCGACCATGTGCTGTTCCTCGATGGCGGGGTGGTCGTCGAGGAGGGGCCGCCGTCGCAGATCTTCGAGACTCCGCAGCACGAGCGGACGCAGCGGTTCCTCAGTCGCATCCTCCGTCCCCTCGACGGGGACTGACCCCCGCGTCAGCCGCCCAGGACGGGGAGGACGAGACTGATCGCGATCGTGATCATGACGATCGCGATGAGTCCGTCGAGGATGCGCCAGGAGCGCTCGGTGCGCAGCCAGCGCCCGAGGTAGCGCGCGCCGAAGCCCAGCGCAGTGAACCACAGGATGCTCGCGGCGACGGCGCCGGCAGCGAAGAGCCAGCGGTCGTCGCCGTGCGTCGCGGCGATCGAGCCGAGCATCAGCACCGTGTCCAGGTAGACATGGGGGTTCAACCAGGTGAGGGCGAGCACGGTGAGCAATACGGGCGCGAGACGCGAGCGGGGCTGCGTCAGCGTGCCGGTCGCGGCGGCTCCGGTATCCGCCCCGCGGTCGTCGCCGTGCGACTCCTCGCGGGTGTCCGCGACCGCGGCGGGGGAGGCGTCGACCACGCGCAGCTGCTCGCCCCCACGCCAGGCCCGTCGGGCGGCCAGCAGGCCGTACGCCAGCAGGAAGAGCGCGCCGGCCCAGCGGGCGACGACGACGAGCCAGGGCGCCGCGGAGATCACGAATCCGAGGCCGGCCACTCCCGCGACGATCAGCAGCGCGTCGGAGAGCGCGCAGACGATGACGACCGCGAGCACGTGCTCGCGGCGGATGCCCTGGCGCAGCACGAAGACGTTCTGAGCGCCGATCGCGACGATCAAGGAGAGCCCGAGGCCGAGGCCGGAGAAGACGGGGAGCATGCCTCCAGGCTAGGAAGCGTGCACCATGAGCGCCAGCAAGGATTCCTATGTGACCATTAGCATCGCTTAGGTGAAGATCGATCCTCAACTCGCGAACACCGTCGCGGCGGTCGCCGACGAGGGCACTCTCGACGCGGCCTCCCGGGTGCTCCGCATCACTCCCTCGGCGGTGAGCCAGCGACTGAAGTCGCTCGAGCAGCAGCTCGGCCGTGTCCTCATCGTGCGGACGAAGCCTGTGCGACTCACCGAGGCGGGGGAGGCCGTCGTGCGTCTCGCCCGGCAGGTGGCTCTACTCGAACACGATGCCCTCGGCGGCCTCGGGCTCGACGGGGACGCTCCGCGCGCCCGCATCCCGCTCGCCGTCAACGCCGACTCGATGGCGACCTGGTTCCTGCCGCCTCTCGCGCGTCTGTCGGCCGCGCACGACCTCGACTTCGATCTGCATCGCGACGATCAGAACTTCACCGCGCGACTGCTCGAATCGGGCACGGTCATGGCGGCGGTCACCAGCGAGGACACGCCGGTGGCCGGATGCTCGGTCTCGCCGCTCGGAGTGCTCGAGTACCGGGCGATGGCCGAGCGCGGGTTCGCGGAGCGATGGTTCCCCGACGGCGTGACACCCGAGGCCCTGGCGGCGGCGCCGTTCGTCGACTTCGACCGCCGCGACACGCTGCAGCACGACTGGCTGACGGCGATGGGAGTCGCCCCTCATGGCGTCCCGAGGCATTACGTCCCCGCATCCCACGACTACGCGCTGGCGGTGCGGCTGGGCTTGGGCTGGGGCATGGTGCCGCAGCAGCAGAGCGAGGAGACGCTGGTGCCGCTCGGGGGTCCGCCGCTGCGCGTACGGCTCCACTGGCAGCAATGGAACCTGCGCTCGGACCTGCTCGACACCATCGCCGCCGAGGTGGCGGCCGAAGCGCGTCGAGTGCTCGCTCGCTGACGAGGCGATGCTTCCGGTCGGTCGGCTCTCGGCGCGACGTGCACCTGATGCGCCGCCGATCTGCGGCGCGGTGGCGGCGACCGATCCGGCCGGGGCCTCAGTCGGCGAGGGCGAGCGCGCGGAAGGCGTCGCGTTCGCGGAGGTGCTCGCGACGGCTCGCCGCGGCCGCGGCAGCCGCATCCGCGATGCGAGTGGGGATCTGCTGCCCGGTGGTGCGACGGTAGAGCTCGTCGATGAGGTCCGTCGCGAGACCCACGAGCTTGGCGATCTCGCGGTCGTCGCGGTCGATCCAGACGCACCGGGGCTCGTCGTGCACGGGGGCGAAGTCGACGTGCTCCTCCCACACGAACAGGGTGCGCTCGGCGCCGAGCACATGCTGCTGCCACCACACCTGGCGGAGGTAGGTGCGGGGGATGCCGCGGAAGGCCTTGTTCGTCGTCTTGATCTCGGCGAGCTTGACGCGTCCGTCAGTGTCGACGGCGATCCCGTCGGGGGTGGCGAGATGCCGGTGCTCGACCTCGGCGCGGAACAGCGCGGACGACGGGAGGATGCCGTGCGTCGCCGCCACCCAGGCCGCGATCTCGGGCTCGCGGCGGCGTCCGTGATCCGTGTACGCGTTGCCTCCGAAACGGGGCCCGCCGCCGAGCTTCGAGTCCGCCGCCCGTGAGATCGAGCGCTCGCTCGTGAGGCCGGCGACGTCGGTGGCGGTGATCCCGCGCGATCGCGCCCGCATCCAGGCCACGCGGTCGCGAGAGTCCGCGACGATGCGAGCTTGGAGTTCCGGGGTCACCCATCGAGCGTAACCCCGCCCGCCGACCCTCGCGTCCGCACACGCCGCCTCGCGGCATCCGCCAGACGCGCCACGCCGGAGGCGGCTCAGCCGTGCGCCGGCCACCCCTCCGGGCCGGAGGATCCGGCCGCGTAGTCGTCGAGCGGCACATCCTCCCGTCGCCATGCGTCGAGGATTGGTGCCACGATCCGCCAGGACTCTTCGGCGGCGTCTCCGCGCACGGCCAGCATCGGGTCGCCGTCCAGCACGCCGGACAGGACCTCCGCGTAGGCCTTGAGTGCGCCCTCGCCGAGCTCGGCGGACAGCGTCGCCCGCTCCAACTCGAACGGGTCCTGCGACGCGTTGAGGTTCAGCTCGAGCGACATCCGATCCGGACCGAGCGAGAACCGCAGGACCGCGCCGTCGGACGTGCCGGTGAGTCCCTTCGGCAGGTGGCGGACCGGACGGAAGCGCACGACGATCTCCCTGGCGGGCGTGCCGAGTGCCTTCCCCGAGCGGAGCCGGAACGGGATGCCCGCCCAGCGGGCGTTGCGCACCTCGAAGGTCGCTTCGGCGAGCGTCTCGGTCCGGCGGTCCGGATCCACACCCGGTTCATCGACGTACGAGGGCTTCGCCGTGCCGTCGATCTCTCCCGCGGTGTATCGGGCCCGTCGCGACGACGCCGCGGGGTCGTCGCCCCACACCGTGGTCGCGCGCAGCACCGCGCCGGTCGCGGCGCGGAAGTCGATCTCGTCGAGGGCGGCCGGCTCCTCCATCGCCAGGACGGCGAGCACCTGGAGGAGGTGGCTCTGGATCATGTCGACCAGTGCGCCGGCTCGGTCGTAGTACCCCGCGCGCCCCTCCAGAGCCAACGACTCGTCGTAGACGATGTCGATGGACTCGATGCTCTCCGCCGACCAGAGGGGTTCGAGGATGCGGTTCGCGAACCGTGCCCCGAGGAGGTTCAACGTGGTCGAGCGGCCCAGGAAGTGGTCGACGCGGAACACCTGGCTCTCGGGCACGAGTGCGGTCATGATGCGGTTCAGCTCGCGCGCGCTCGCCTCGTCGGTGCCGAAGGGCTTCTCCATGACGAGCATCGCGCCCGCGGGCAGCATGTCGGGAGTGAGGGTGGCGACGCAGGCGGCGGCGACCGACGGAGGCACCGCGAAGTAGATCGCGACCTGGCCGGTGAGCCCGCCCAGCAGCGCGCGCAGATCGTCTTCGCGGGTGATGTCGGTGCGCACGTACGTGACCTCCACGCGGGCGGCCGCCTCCTCCGCGCCCATGGAGGCGAAGGCCGTCCGGACGACGCCCTGCAGCTCGTCGTCCGTCCATTCCTCGCGGTCGGCGCCGATGATCCGCACGGCGCGTGCGGGCTCCCTCGTCAGCAGCTGGCCCAGCGCGGGCAGGAGGAGCCGGGAGGTGAGGTCTCCACCGGCTCCGAGGATCACCAGCGTCGTCGCATCGATCATGCTCTCACCGTAACCGCTTGTACCGATTTGGGTGAAGACGGCGGATGGGGTAGCCTTGCATCAACCGAAGACCGCTGGTCATCGCCGTGCGTGCAAGCGCACAGTGATCGAAGCTCTGCTCAGCAGGGGCCCGCGCAGGACACGAACTTCTCAAAGCTCCGTGCGCTTGCGCCGGAGCTTTTCTGTTGTCCGCGGTCGGAGCCGGTGCCTCACCGCCGTGAGGCGCCTCGTACACACCAAGGAGTGACCATGGCGCAGAAGGATGCATCGGTCGCCGAGCTCACGAAGTCATTCGAGGACTCGACTGCCGTTCTGCTGACCGAGTACCGCGGTCTGACGGTTGCCCAGCTCAAGGAGCTGCGCAACAGCATCCGTCAGGACGCTGAGTACGCCGTGGTGAAGAACACGCTGACCAAGATCGCCGCCAACAAGGCAGGCATCACCGCGCTGGACGACGACCTCAAGGGTCCGTCGGCCGTCGCGTTCGTGCACGGTGACTTCGTCGCCACTGCCAAGGCTCTTCGTGACTTCGCCAAGGCCAACCCGCTTCTCGTGATCAAGTCCGGCATCTTCGAGGGCAACGCCCTCACCGCCGACGAGGTCAACAAGTACGCCTCGCTCGAGAGCCGTGAGGTTCTGCTGGCGAAGGCTGCGGGCATGATGAAGGCCACGATGGGCAAGGCTGCCGCCACCATCGATGCTCTTCGCGAAAAGCTGGAGACCGCCGAGGCCGCGTAAGCGACCTGACGTTCTCGTTCTACAAACCCATCTATCTAGGAGATACATCATGGCTAAGCTCACCACTGAGGAGCTGCTCGAGCAGTTCGCCGGCCTGACCCTCGTCGAGCTCAACGACTTCGTCAAGGCGTTCGAGGAGAAGTTCGAGGTCACCGCTGCCGCTCCCGTCGCCGTCGCAGGTGCGGGTGGAGCAGGCGCTGCTGAAGAGGTTGAGGAGAAGGACTCCTTCGACGTCATCCTCGAGGCTGCCGGCGACAAGAAGATCCAGGTCATCAAGACCGTCCGCGAGCTCACCTCGCTCGGTCTCGGCGAGGCCAAGGCCGTCGTCGACGGTGCTCCCAAGGCCGTGCTCGAGGGCGCGAACAAGGAAGCCGCCGAGAAGGCCAAGGCTGCCCTCGAAGAGGCAGGCGCCACGGTTACCCTCAAGTAATCCGTTCGGGATGCGGCGCATCGCGTCGACTCCCGAGAGCGTCTGAACGCTTCACGAAAGCCCCGGGTCCGCCCGGGGCTTTCGTGCGTCCGGGTGCGGACGACCGGCGACTCCCGAGGTGCGATGGACGCCGTCAGCGCCGCCCTGCGGTCGAGCTGCGCACCACCAGAGCGGATGCCGTCACGGAGCGCTCGAGCGGGGAGTCCGGGGCCTCGATGCGCCGCTGCAGGAGCCGCACGGCCTCGTGCCCCTGCTCGCGGGGCGACTGCTTGATGGTGGTGAGCGCGAACATGTCGGCGTGCTCGTGATCGTCGACACCCACGATGCTCAGCTCGGTGGGCACCGCGATGCCGAGGCGGCGGGCGGCGATCATGGCCCCGATCGCCGTTTCGTCGCACACCCCGACGACGGCCGTCGGGCGCCCGCGGCGGTCGCCGAGCAGCTCGACCGCGGCCGCGTATCCGCCCGGCATCGTCGGCGGAGCATGCGCGATGCGTGCACCGTCCGAGAGCCCTGCGGCGGAGAGCGCCTCGACGTATCCCTCGACGCGCCGGGCGTCGCCGAAGCTGAGGTCCTCGGGCGTCGAGGAGCCGCCCACGAAGGCGATGTGCGTGTGCCCGAGCTCGATGAGGTGCTCGGTGGCGATCCGCGCGGCGGCGACGTCGTCGATCGACACCGCGCTCGACCCTTCGCTGTACGGGCCCACGCTGACGATCGGCCTCTCCGTCCGGCGCAGCCGTTCGAGCTCCTGAGCGCTGGGCTGGATGCCGACAGCGATGATCCCGTCGAATCGACGACCGGGCAGGACGGTGTCGAACAGGCGCTCCCGTGTCTCGCTGCGCTCGCGGACTCCGTACAGGGCGAGTTCGTAGTCGAGCTCGACGAGAGACTCCTGGATACCGGCGAGCAGCTCCGAGAAGAACCAGCGGTCGACCGGCGGCATGATGACGCCGACGGTCCCGGTGCGGCCGGTGGCGAGGCTCGTGGCGGAGGAGTGGGCGACGTACGCGAGTTCGTACGCCGCATCCGTCACCCGGGTGCGTGTGCTCTCGGAGACGTACCCGCGTCCGCTCAGAGCACGGCTCGCGGTCGCCTTCGACACTCCCGCGCGCGCCGCGACGTCCGCGATCGTGCTCATCGGTCCTCCTCGACCATGATTCGGCGTGCCGGCTCGGCCCGCGCGCCGATGACAGCGTAGCTCTTGCGTCGTCGGAAAGGAACCGGTTCCATACGCATCCTGAGGGAGCGCTCCCACAGGCGGAGAGTGATACATCGGAATGGTTGTCAGCTTGTGATCCTGGCGTGTTGTGTCGGGTCGTCGCGCCCCTGTAGGTTGTCCTGGAATCGGTTCCCGATTCTGTGCCGAGGGGCGGCGCGGGATGAGCGGGGAGCCGTGAAACTCGAAGAGGAGAATTCACATGGGTCTGTCACAGCGTTCCCGGCGTCTCGCGCCGATCGCCCTTCTGGGGGTCGCGGGTGTCGCGCTCGCCGGTTGTGGTGCTCCCGGCGGTACGGACGGCGGCGGAGGCGGCGGAGAAAGCAACACCGTCACCATCTACGGCACGATCGTCGACGCCGAGGCCGAACTCCTCGCGGAGTCCTGGGCGGACTTCGAGGAAGAGAACGACATCACCATCAAGTACGAGGGCAGCCAGGACTTCGAGACGCAGCTCGGCACCCGCGCACAGGGCGGCAACCCGCCGGACATCGCGATCTTCCCGCAGCCTGGCCTGTTCGCGGACTACGCGTCGCGCGGGCTGCTGAAGCCGGCTCCTGACGCCGTCGAGGAGAACGCGAACGAGTACTGGACCGAGGGCTGGGTCGAGTTCGGCACGTACGAGGACGAGTTCTACGGCGCACCGCTCATGGCGAGCGTGAAGGGCTGGGTCTGGTACTCGCCCACGAAGTTCGCCGAGTGGGGCGTGGAAGAGCCCACGAGCTGGGACGAGCTGCTGACGCTCACCCAGACCATCGCCGACAAGAGCGGCGCCGCTCCCTGGTGCGCCGGCTTCGAGTCCGGCGTCGCGACCGGCTGGCCCGGCACCGACTGGATCGAGGACCTCGTGCTCCGCAACGCGGGCCCCGACGTCTACGACCAGTGGGTGAAGAACGAGATCCCGTTCACCGACCCGCAGATCAAGGCGGCGTTCGACGCCACGGGTGAGCTGCTGCTCAACCCGGCGTACGTCAACGGCGGCTTCGGCGACGTGCGCTCGATCAACTCCACCGCGTTCGGCGACGTGGCCGCGAAGGTCGCCAGCGGCGAGTGCGCGCTGACCCACCAGGCGTCCTTCCTCTCGGGCTTCTACCCGGAGGGAACGGAGTTCGCCGAGGACGGCGACGTGTGGGCGTTCCTCACCCCGAGCCCGAACCCGGACGAGACCCTCATCACCGGTGGTGGCGAGATCGTCGGCGCGTTCAGTGACTCCGAGGCGACGCAGAAGGTGCTCGAGTACCTCTCCAGCCCCGAGTGGGCGGACAGCCGCCTCGCGCTCGGCGGCGTCACGTCGGCCAACAAGGGTGTCAACCTCGACGTGGTCGAGGACCCGATCCTGCAGGAGTCGATCAAGCTCCTCCAGGATGACTCGGTGACGTTCCGCTTCGACGGCTCCGACCAGATGCCGGGCGCCGTCGGCTCGGGTACGTTCTGGAAGGGCATGGTCGCCTGGATCAACGGCACCTCGACCGATGAGGTGCTCACCCAGATCGAGACCGGCTGGCCTTCCAGCTGATCGGATGAGGTGGGCCGCCCTACGGGGCGGCCCACCTTCTCTCATACCCGGTCCCGCATCGCTGCGCGGACCGCTGATCAGCTCCGTCTCATGAAGGGGAATCCATGAACGCGACTGTGTTCTTCCAATGGATCGGGGCTCTGCCTCCGATCGCTCAGGCCCTCGCCGTCGTCATCGCCTTCGCGGTCGTCGTCGTGGTGATCCTGCTCCTCGTGGACATCGCGCCACGCAAGGGCGCCGTCTACACCGGCATCCGCCTCGCGATGTGCCTCCTCATCCCGCTCGCGGTGATGTACTTCTTCAACTCCTACTACTGGGCCATGGGTGTGGCCGTGGCTGTGGGGGCGCTGTTCTTCTTCCTCGACTATCGGTCGAGGGACGGTGCGGGCTACCTCATCCAGCTCGTCGCCTTCATGGCCCCCGCCATGCTGCTGCTGCTCGCAGGCCTCATCCTTCCGTCGATCCAGACGGTGTACGCGTCGTTCTGGAACTCGACCGGTACCGACTTCGTGGGCTTCGCCAACTACCTGTGGATCTTCACGCAGTCCGACGGAGTCACCTCCGTCGTCAACACGATCGTCTGGGTGCTCGTCGTGCCGGCCGCGTCGACCGCGATCGGACTCGCATACGCCGTGTTCATCGACCGGACCCGCGGCGAGAAGGTGTACAAGCTTCTCGTCTTCATGCCGATGGCGATCTCGTTCGTCGGTGCGAGCATCATCTGGCGCTTCGTCTACGCGTACCGGGGCCCTGAGTTCGAGCAGATCGGTCTGCTCAACCAGATCCTGGTGTGGTTCGGCGGAGAGCCGCAGCAGTTCCTCCTGAACAGCCCGTGGAACAACCTCGCCCTCATCGTGGTGCTCATCTGGGTGCAGACCGGATTCGCGATGGTGGTCCTCTCGGCATCCATCAAGGGCGTGCCCGCCGAGCTGCTGGAAGCCGCCGAGCTCGACGGCGCGAACGCGTGGGAGAGGTTCCGGTCGGTGACGATCCCCTCGATCCGCCCGGCGCTCATCGTCGTGCTGACGACCATCTCGATCGCCTCGCTGAAGGTCTTCGACATCGTGCGCACGATGACCGGAGGAAACTACGGGACATCGGTGCTGGCGAACGAGATGTACACCCAGTTCTCCAAGTTCGAGGCGGGACGCAGCGCTGCGCTCTCCGTCATCCTGTTCATCCTGGTGCTGCCGATCGTGATCTACAACGCGCGCCAGATCAAGAAGCAGCGGGAGATCCGATGACCGACACCGTGAGTACAGACACCGGCGCCAGCACGAGGGCGATCACGACCGCGGGTCGATTCGAGGCATCGGCAGGGCGAACGCGCAAGCGTCTCAGCCGTCCGTGGGCGACGGTCGCGTCGATCGTCATCGCGGTGCTGTGGACCGTTCCGACGCTGGGGCTCTTCATCTCGTCGTTCCGTGAGAGGGACGCGATCGAGACATCCGGATGGTGGACGTTCTTCACCAACCCGCAGTTCACGATCGACAACTATGTGGCGGTGCTGCAGTCGGGCACCACGCAGCTGACGATCCTGGAGTCCTTCTTCAACTCGATCGTGATCACCATCCCGGCAACGCTCATCCCGCTGATGATCGCCGCGATGGCGGCCTACGCGTTCGCGTGGATCGACTTCAAGGGCCGCAACGCGCTGTTCATCTTCGTGTTCGCCCTGCAGATCGTTCCCATCCAGATGGCGCTGGTGCCGCTGCTCTCCTCGTTCTCGAGAGGCATCAACCTGTTCGGACTGCAGGTGACGCTGGGACTCGACGTCGCAGGCGGGTACGCGCAGGTCTGGATCGCCCACACGATGTTCGCGCTGCCGCTGGCCATCTACCTGCTGCACAACTTCATGTCGGAGATCCCCGGCGAGATCATCGAGGCCGCTCGCGTCGACGGTGCGTCCCGCGGCCAGATCTTCTTCCGCGTCGTTCTGCCGCTCACGATGCCGGCGATCGCCTCGGTCGCGATCTTCCAGTTCCTCTGGGTGTGGAACGACCTGATCGTGGCGCTGGTGTTCGCCGACGGCGCCGCATCGCCGATCACCAAGGTGCTCGCCGAGATCACCGGTCGTGGCGAGGGGTGGTACCTGCTCACCGCCGGTGCGTTCGTCTCGATCCTCGTGCCGCTGATCGTGTTCTTCGCCCTGCAGCGCTACTTCGTGCGTGGTCTGCTCGCCGGCTCGACGAAGGGCTGATCGCCTCCTCGGAGGCAGAGCGACAGGGATGCCGCGGCCGGGCGCAACATGCCCCCGGCCGCGGCATCCTGGCATCTACGCTGTGAACATGAAGTATGC
>NZ_CDWI01000003.1 GCF_001049495.1 Microbacterium sp. 3J1 | reverse complement strand
GGACTCCATCGTCGACCTCGTCGGCGACACCCCTCTCGTGAAGCTCCAGCACGTCGCCGAGGGCGTGGAGTGCACCGTTCTCGTGAAGCTGGAGTACCTCAACCCCGGCGGATCCGCAAAGGATCGCATCGCCGCGCGCATCATCGACGCGGCGGAGGCGTCGGGCGACCTCAAGCCCGGCGGCACGATCGTCGAGCCCACCAGCGGCAACACCGGGGTGGGACTCGCCCTCGTCGCGCAGCAGCGCGGGTACACCTGCGTCTTCGTGGTGCCCGACAAAGTGGGCGAGGACAAGATCGACGTGCTGCGCGCGTACGGCGCCGAGGTCGTCGTGACGCCGACCTCGGTCGCCCCCGACAGCCCCGAGTCGTACTACAGCGTCAGCGACCGGCTCGCCAGAGAGATCCCCGGCGCCTTCAAGCCCAACCAGTACGAGAACCCCAACGGCCCCCGCAGCCACTACGAGACCACGGGTCCCGAGATCTGGCGCGACACCGAGGGCCTGATCACGCACTTCGTCGCGGGTGTCGGCACCGGCGGCACCATCACCGGCACGGGCCGCTATCTGCGCGAGGTGTCGGACGACCGCGTCCGCATCGTCGGCATCGATCCTGAGGGCAGCGTCTACAGCGGCGGCACCGGCCGGCCCTACCTCGTCGAGGGCGTGGGCGAGGACATCTGGCCGGGCGCGTACGACCCGACCGTGCCGCACGAGATCGTCGCCGTCGACGACGCCGAGTCGTTCGCGATGACGAGGCGGCTGGCGCGCGAAGAGGGCATCCTCGTCGGCGGATCCAGCGGCATGGCCGTCGCCGGTGCGTTGCGCGTCGCCCGTGAGCTGCCCGCGGATGCCGTGATGGTGGTGCTCCTGCCCGACGGCGGGCGCGGCTACCTCGGCAAGATCTTCAACGACGGATGGATGCGGTCCTACGGCTTCAGCGAGGTCGAGGAGGGGGAGACGGTCGCCGACGTGCTGGCCACGCGTTCCCTTCGACAGGCTCAGGGAGCCAGGGGGGCGGCGAGCATTCCCGACCTCGTGCACGCGCATCCGACCGATACGGTGCTCGAGGCGATCGGCATGATGACCGAGTACGACGTGTCGCAGCTGGTGGTGCTCAGCGCCGAGCCGCCCGTCATGATGGGCGAGGTCGTCGGCACGGTCGACGAGAAGGGCCTGCTCGACCTCCTGTTCCGCGGCGACGCGAAGCCGACGGATGCGGTGGGGGCGCATGCGGGGGAGCGGCTGCCGCTCATCGGCATCCACGCCCCGATCGCGCAGGCGAGGGCGGCGCTCGCCGACGTCGACGCTCTGCTCGTCACGGAGGACGGCAAGCCGCACACCGTGCTCACCCGGCAGGACCTGCTCGCCTACATCTCGCGCTGACGCCCGGCGTAACAGGGGCGGATGCCCGGCCGTGGCCGGACGTAGGCTGAGACACATGTCCGAGCATGCCTTCGCCACCCGAGCCATCCACGCCGGTCAGGCGCCCGACCCGACCACCGGTGCGATCATCCCTCCGATCTACCAGTCCTCCACGCACGTGCAGGACGGCATCGGCGGCTTCCGCGACGGATACGAGTACAACCGCGCGGGCAACCCCACGCGCTCCTCTCTCGAGACGCAGCTCGCGGCCCTCGAGGGCGGATCGCACGCGCTGTCGTTCGCCTCGGGCCTCGCGGCGGAGGATGCCCTGCTGCGCGGCATCCTGAAGCCCGGTGACCATATCGTGCTGGGCAATGACGTGTACGGCGGCACCTATCGCCTGCTGTCGAAGGTCCACGCGGCATGGGGCGTCGAGACGACGACGGTCGAGCTGTCCGACCCCGACGCCGTGCGAGCGGCGATCCGGCCCGAGACGAAGATCGTGTGGATCGAGACGCCGAGCAACCCGCTGTTGAAGATCGTCGACATCGCGCTCACGGCCGAGATCGCGCACGCAGCCGGGGCCATCGCCGTCGTCGACAACACGTTCGCCTCGCCCGCCCTGCAGCAGCCGCTGTCGCTGGGGGCGGATCTCGTCGTGCACTCGACGACCAAGTACCTGGGCGGGCACTCCGACGTCCTGGGCGGTGCCGTGGTGTTCGGCGACGACCGGTTCTTCGAGCAGGTCAAGTTCCAGCAGTTCGCGGTCGGGGCCGTGTCGGCGCCGCTCGACGCGTGGCTCACGACCCGAGGCATCAAGACCTTGGCGCTGCGCGTGCGGCAGCACTCGGAGAACGCGCAGGCGATCGCGGAATGGGCGACGGCGCGGCCGGAGTTCGCGCAGGTCTTCTACCCGGGGCTCGCCTCGCACGCGGGTCACGACGTCGCGGCTCGGCAGATGAGCGGTTTCGGCGGGATGCTGTCGCTCGGCCTCGCGGCCGGCGGCACTGCGGCCAAGGCGTTCGCGGAATCGACCGAGCTGTTCCAGCTGGCGGAGTCCCTCGGCGGCGTCGAGTCGCTCATCGGCTACCCGCCGGACATGACCCACGCCTCGGTGCGGGGCACCGCGCTCGCCGTGCCCGAGAACGTCGTCCGGCTGTCCGTCGGCATCGAGGACGTCACGGACCTCGTCGCGGATCTCGAGCGGGGGCTCGCCGCGATCTCGCGCTGACGGTTTTCCGTCCCTCGTCGCGAGGGGCGCCCCTGCGGGCTGTACCATGGAGGCTTCGCCCGGATCGAATCGTTTCGACTCTCTCTCGCCGTCTCGACCGACCCCGCGACCCGCTCCCATCCCCCTCGCATCCGGAAGGACCGTCGTGCCCGACGCTCCACGCACAGACTCCCTCCCCGCCGTCGCCGCAGAGCGGACGGCCACCGGCAGCATCCGCATCCCTTCGTCGACGGGCGCGATCCGCACTCTCGGGTCGAATCCGGCGACCGCGCCGATCATGCTCCATCCCGGAGACTCGATCTCCAACGGCCGACGGGCGCTGTACATCGTGCTCCTCGGCGCCCTCACCGCGCTCGGGCCGTTCACGATCGATCTGTACCTGCCGGCGTTCCCCGTGCTCGAGCGGGACTTCGACACCACCGCGGCGGCGATCCAGCTCACGCTGACCGGAACGATGATCGGCTTCGCCCTCGGCCAGCTCGTCGTCGGGCCGCTCAGCGACAAGGTCGGCCGCCGGATCCCCCTGATCGCGGTCACGGCGCTGCATGTGCTCGCCAGCGCGGCGGCCGCCTACGCGCCGACGCTTCCGCTGCTGAGCGGGGCGCGCGTGCTCATGGGCGTGGGCGCTGCGGCGGGAGGCGTGGTGGCCATGGCGATCGTGCGCGACCTCTTCGGCGGTCGCCGCCTCGTGGTGATGCTCTCGCGCCTCGCGCTGGTCTCGGGCGTCGCACCGGTCGTCGCGCCGTTGATCGGATCGTGGCTGCTCACGCTCATGCCGTGGCGGGGGATCTTCGTCGTCCTCGCCCTGTACGGCGTGGTAATGCTGGTCTCCACCGTGATCTTCGTCCCCGAGACGCTCCCCGCTGCGCGTCGGCAGGAGAAGGGCGGCGCGACCGTCCTCGAGCGATACCGATCGGTGTTCTCCGACCGTGTCTTCATCGGCGTGCTGATCATCGGCGGCATGACCTTCTCTGGGCTCTTCTCCTACCTCTCCGCCTCCCCGTTCCTCTTCCAGCAGACGCACGGACTGGATGCGCAGCAGTACGGCCTCCTCTTCGCCGTCAACTCCCTCGGGGTCGTGACCGGCGTGCAGGCGGCATCCCGCCTCGCCGCGCGCTTCGGCCCGCAGTGGGTCATGGCCTACTCGACCGGCGTGCTGCTGCTGGCCGCTGTCGCGATCATCGTCACGGATCAGCTCGGGCTCGGGCTCTGGGGCACCGTCATCCCGCTGTTCGTCTTCATGACCGCCTGCGGGTTCACGATGCCCAACGTCCAGGTGCTGGCGCTGGATCGGCATGGGAAGGCGGCCGGCACGGCGGCATCCGTCATCGGCGCGGCGAACTTCGGGGTCGCAGGTCTCGTGTCGCCGGTCGTCGGCTGGGTCTCTCAGGATGCCGGTATCACCGCCACGACGATGGCGTCGGTCATGGTCGGATGCGCGGTGATCGGCATCCTCTCGCTGTGGCTGATCGTGCGTCCGCGCACCGTCGGGATGCTCACGCCCTGATCTTCGGGAACCACGGTTCCTGATCTTCGGGAACCACGCTCCCTGAACTTCGGGAACCACGCTCCCTGATCTTCGGGAACCACGCTCCCTGATCTTCGGGAACCACGAGGCAGAATGGACCGATGAGAACACGTGTGCTGCTGTGGTGGGGCGTCGGACTGCTCGTGGCGGCGGTGCTCCTCGGAGCAGCGATCGTGTTCGGGTACACGGAGCCGCCGGGGTTCGACCGATGGTGGAACGACGCGATCGCGGCGCATCGCGCGGACTGGATGCTCTCGGTCGCCTTCGCGCTGAACAGCATCGGCGGCGGATGGATCGCGATCCTCGTGGTGCCGCTGCTGCTGATCCTCGCGCTGCTGCTGGCCCGGAGATGGCGAGCGGCGGTCTTCGCCGCCGCGGCGTTCGTGGCGAGTGCGCTCGCGGTGCAGATCCTGAAGAACCTCTTCGGCAGGGCGCGACCCGAGGACATGATCGTCGCGAGCGACTACGGCTCATTCCCCTCAGGGCATACGGCCAACGCGGCGACGATCGCACTCGTGCTGTACCTCGTGTTCCCGCGGCTCTGGACGGCGCTGCTCGGTGCGGTCTGGATCGTCGCGATGGCGCTCTCGCGCACGCTCCTGTCGGTGCACTGGGCGACCGACACCCTGGGCGGCGCCCTCGTCGGCGCGGGAGTCGTGCTGCTGCTCGGCGCATGGCTGCTTCCGTGGGTGCAGCAGACGTCACGGCGGAATACCGCCTCGATAGGCTGAATCGCCCGATCTCACCCGATCAAGCCCGATCTCGCCCGATCTCACCGAGGAGTCCTGCGTGTCCCGCATCCGCCAGTACCGCCCGTCCGACCGCGCAGCACTGTACGAGATCTGCGTGCGGACAGCGGATGCCGGCGCCGACGCCACAGGGATCTTCTCCGACGACTCGCTCTGGGGCGACCTCTTCGCCGTGCCCTACGTCGAACGGCATCCGGATCTCGCCTGGGTCGTGGAGTCGGAGGACGGCAGGGTGATCGGGTACATCGTCGCGACGGACGACACCGATTCCTTCGCGACGTGGTTCCGTGACGAGTGGTGGCCGACGCGGCACGAGCGCCATCCGCGGCCTGCGAACCCCTCCACCCGCGAGGAGCGGATGGTCGAGTACGGGTATGCGCAGGCGCCCGGGCGAAATGCGAACGCGGGGGAGTATCCGGCCCATCTGCACATCGACCTGCTGCCTGAGACGCAGGGCCAGGGGTTGGGCCGCGCGCTCATCGAGACGCTGTTCGCGGAGCTGCGGCGGCAGGGCGTCCGGGGACTGCATCTCGGAATGGATCCGAGCAACACCGGGGCGGCGGCCTTCTACGAGCGGCTGGGTATGACGCCGCTCCCCGCGGAGCCCGGCGGGCAGAGCTTCGGCGTGCGCTTCGACTGACTCGGGACGGGGTGGGTGCACCGCGCCTGCGCCCGCGCGCGCTGGTGCGGTGCTCGCTGACGGGCGCATTTCTCCCTGACGGGCGGATGGATGCGGCGCAGAAGTCAGCCCGACGTGGAGAAGTCCGCCCGACGGGGTGATGGGGCTGGGCTGTCCCGGCGGCGCCGGGGTCCTCGCGCGGAGTTCTCGCGCGCGGTTCTCCCTGATGGGCGGAGTTCTCCCTGACGGGCGGAGTTCTCCCTGTGGGGCGGATGGATGCGGTGCAGACGTCCGCCCGAGGCGGAGAAGTCCGCCCGACGGGGTGATGGGGCTGGGCTGT
>NZ_CDWI01000002.1 GCF_001049495.1 Microbacterium sp. 3J1 | reverse complement strand
TGACGGGCGGAGTTCTCCCTGATGGGCGGATGGATGCGGCGCAGACGTCCGCCCGACGTGGAGAAGTCCGCCCGAGGGGGTGGTGGGGTTCCGGGGTTCGAGCAGGAGCGGGGCGCGACCACGGGTGGGGGCTCGCGTCGGCGCTCGGCCTGAATCTTCAGTGCCCGGAAACAGATCAAGGGCCTCCGCTGACGCGGAGACCCTTCACTGTGTGGCGGTGACGGCGGGATTCGAACCCGCGGTTGCTTGCACAACACACGCTTTCCAAGCGTGCTCCTTCGGCCGCTCGGACACGTCACCAGGGAACAACCTGAACAGTCTATCCGATCGGGCGGCCCGCCCGTGACCGTCGCCGTCACCCGCCGCGCAGGGCCTCAGAGAGACTGCGAATGAATAATATTGCACGCCGTACCGCGCCTGCATAGCCTCATGTGAGGACGCATAGACGTCACATGGCAGGCGACATTTCTGGGGAGACATGAAGGCCAGTTCGACCACGGCAACACGGGGATCCGACCTCGTCGGACCCCGCGCCCTCCGCGAATGGATCACGGGGGAGCGGAAGGACTATCGACGGGTGTTCCTCGTCGAGAGCGGCGCTGCGGCAGACGGAGTCGCTGCAGTGGCCGGCGAGGATGACGTGGTCTTCCTGCCCTCGGGGAGTGAACTCGCCGAGGGCCGTGCCACCGTCGTGCGGTACGACGGCGCGCTGAGCGACATCGGAGACGAGCTGTTCCTCGGCGAACGAGGCGTCGAGCTCCAGGACTACGTCGCTGCGGCGTTCATCCAGATCGTCGGCCCCACGGCGGTGGCGCTCTTCGACGCATCCAGCTGGCGAGCCTTCTTCGACGACGCGGAGCTCGCCCGCCGGACGGGGGTCTTCCCATCGGCACTGCTCGACCCGCACGTGCTGCTCGCGGACCGCAGCGCTCTCGCCTCTCCGGAGGGGCTCCGGACCCCCTCCGCTCTCAGGGTGACGGCGGGTGGCCGGGTCAGCGTCGGCCTGCGGGGCGGTGTCCTGGGCAGCGTCGACGATCTGCAGACGCTGCTCGCGGTTCCGGTGCCCCTCGCCGCGGCCCTCGAAGGCCTCGCGCCCGCGGGAACCGTCGTCGACGACCTGAGAGATCGCGGATGGATCGGACGCTACCTCACCGCCATCGACCTTATGCGGATGCTGCGGCTGGTGAACGGCGACGCCAGGATCTCGGGATTCGGATGGTCCCTCGTCGACGACGGACGCGCGGATGCCGAACCGCTGAGCGCCGATCCGCTCCTGCTCGAGACCGAAGACGGCGTCGTGCTCGCCGACACCACATCCTTGCGTCGTCAGCTGCTGTCGCCGGTGACGGCGAGAGTCGTCGCCATCACTCAGACGTCGAGTGCGCCCGATGTCGCTGCCGAGCGAGTCGCCCGGGAGCTCGATGTGTCGACATCCGCAGCCGCAGTCCTGTGTCGCGAGGCGATCGCCGCACTCGACGTCCACTTCGGACGGCGCGCCGACGCCTCATCGCCGATCACGGGCGTCGGGAGATGAGCGTCCCGCACGCGCTGTGGACCTCGATGGTCTCCGCAGACACCGCTTTCGCTCCGGACCAGGTCGCCATCGCGGCCGCCGGGAATCGCATCGAGTTCGCCGACGGATCCACGCGCCTCTGTGCGACGAGCGGTCTGTGGAACGTCCCGCTCGGATTCGGCAACCCGGCGATCACCGAGGCGGTGAACCGAGCGATGCGCGACGCGTCGTACCTGTCGCTGTTCCGCGCGCCGCATCGATACGCGGAAGCCGCCGCCGAGGCCCTGATCGATCTCGCGGACCCGGCCAGGTACAGCAGAGTCATCTTCTCCACGTCGGGCGGAGCGGCGAACGACGCGGCGATGAAGCTCGCACGCCAGTACTGGACGCAGAGAGGAGCGGCATCCCGCTCGCTCGTCGTCGGTCTGAAAGGCAGCTATCACGGCACGATGTACGGCAGCCATGCGCTGAGCGGCGACGACCTTCTGCAATCGGCCTATGCGGTCGACCGCAGATCAGTGCGGCACGTCTCCCACAGCGACGACGGCGAGGAGCTCGAGGCGCTGCTGAAGAGGGAAGGCTCCCGAGTGGCGTCCGTGGTAGTCGAGCCCGTCCTGGGCAGCGGCGCGCATGCACTGTCCGACGCATTCGTCTCCCACCTTCTCGCACTGCGCGAGGAGTACGGATTCCTCGTCGTCGCGGATGAGGTCGCGACCGGATTCGGTCGCACCGGGTCGATGTTCGCCACCGACGGATGGGCTGCCGCCCCCGACGTCCTCATCCTCTCGAAGGCGTTGACGAACGGCGCCGCCGGTGCGGCCGCGATCCTGGTGGGGCACAGGGTCGCATCCGCCTTCGCGCGCGGCGGGTGGACCTTCGTCCACGGGGAGACGCAGGCGGGGACACCCGTGTGCGCGGCGGCCATCGCCGCGGTGATCGACGAGCTGCAGCGCATCGACGCGACGTCGACGGCGCAGGCGCTCGCGGTCGAGCTGTCGTACCTGGCCGGCCGGCTGACAACAGACGGCGTGGTCGCCGAGGTGACGGGAAGAGGCTGCTTCGTCGGGCTGGGCCTTCGCACTCCGGGCGGGAGTCTGCTCTCCGGCGGTGAGGTCATGCGAGTCGTCTCCTCGATCGCGCAGAACGGCGTCCTCGTGCAGCCCGGCCCCAGCGCCATCGAGCTGATCCCCGCCTACGGATTCACCGCGGAAGAGCTCCGCGAGGTGGAGTCGGCCGTACGCGCGGGCGTGGCGCACGCGCGGGCGGAGGCGGCATGACTCCCGGATTCGCGGCAAGGGTCCCGACGCTCTGGCACGGGCGCGGTGTCGCGCCACACGTCACGACGCGCCTCACCGAGGGGCGTGAGACTCTCGTCATCGTCGACTCGGCGATCAGCGTCCCCGCCCTGACGGCGCGCTCAGCCGGAACGCTCGAGGTGGAAGCTCGGTCGGTGACCGTCGCGGACGTCGTCGCGTTGGCGCGCGTGATCGCTCGTCGGCGACCGCAGGTGATCGTGGCCGTCGGCGGAGGGACCGTTCTCGACGCCGGCAAGATCGCGGCGCTGGCGCTCGCTCCCGGTCGACTGTTCGACTTCGCCATCGAACGCGCGTCGACGTCGGCGTTGACCTTCCTTCCCGACGCTCGGCCACCGGTCGACATCGTCGCCGTGCCGACGACGCTCGGCACGTCGTCCGAGACGAACAGCGTCGGCATCCTGAAGAACGACAGCGGATACCGGCTCATCGTCGGGCGGTCCCTGAGGCCGCGCCACGCCATCATCGACTCCGGCCACCTGGCGACTCTCACGCCCGCGGCCGTCAGAGAGGGAGCCTTGGAGGCGTTCCTCCGTCTGGCCGGCGCGTCGACGAGTCCGCGGAGAACCGCGAGAGGGAAGAGCGACGCCGTCGCGCTCGGGAGCGCGATCCTCAACTTGGTCGGTCGAGATACGGCCTCCGAGGCATCGCGACTGCGCCTCGCGCGTCTGAGCGCGGCGACTCAGCGCAGCGCGGCGCTGCGCGGGCAGGACCCCTACAGCGCCCGGCACTGGTACGTCGCGAATGAGGTGGCCTTCGTGCTGGAGGTTCGCAAGGTGGTCGCCACAGCGGCGGTCGTCGCTGCAGTCTGGCGTCGGATCAGCTCGGGAGACTCGCGCTGGGGGGACCGGGCGAGCCTCGAGCAGTTCTGGACCGAGGCCGCGGGTGGCATGGCCCTGCCGCTCGACCCCGCCGCCGGCATCGCCGCGCTGATGGACCGGTGGGCGATTCCGCTGCCGCCCAGGCCGACGGCGCACGACATCGATCGCATCGCCGTTTCCACCCACGCGTCGTGGGGAGATCGCTACCCGATGCTCCCAGGTCTGGTGGAAGAGGACTTCGTCGACGTGCTCCGTGACTCCCGCTGGAGCCCTCAACCGGTCGGCCATCCAGGCCGACTTTCGACGATCTATGCAGAAAGGAGGTGAATCAGATGAACACAGGTGTGGAAAAGGGAATTCAATTCCAGGAACTCGAGGAGATGGACGCTCCCAGTTGGGAGAGCTTCTACCAGGGCGTCATAGGCGCGCTGGTACTCATCGGGATCGGCGCGGCCGCAGCGACGTGAGCCCGCCGGACGACGTAACTCGACACGGAAAGGAGATGAGCATGCAGGCAGCAGTGCCGACGCTGGAGTTCACCGAGCTCGAGGCCATGGATGCGCAGGATGACGCCCTTGATTGGACGCGCGGATTCGCGGTGGGCGTGATCATCGGAATTCTCGCCCTGACATAGGGGCTGAGTCGCAACGCCTACAGAGGAGGTAACACATGCACGCGGAGTCACTCGAGTTCCTGGAACTCGAACAGATCGATGCACCACTCGAGTGGTGGGAGCACGCCAGCTACATCATCGCCATCATCGGCGGTGCGGCAGCGATCGCAACGTGACCAAGAGGGGTGCGGGCGGGCAGCGCGTCCGCACCCCCGTCGTTCGGAGAGGGGATGGGAATGCCAGGGCTGATCACCGAAGCAGTGCGGGAGAGACTCGACAGGGTGGGCGCGGTTCCTCGTGAGCAGGATCTGTACGACGGAGCCGGCACCGACTTCTACGAACGGCTGGTCGGGCCCGACCGCGCCGAGATCCGTGAAGTGCTCGCACTCGCGAGAGGCGCCGACGGGCCCGTCCTCGACGTGGCCGCAGGAAGCGGGAGGCTGACGATCCCGCTGGTGCGGTCGGGCCGACGGGTGACCGCGATCGACCTCTCGGCCGACATGCTCGCGCACCTTCGCCGCGCACTGCCGGACCATCCGCTGCTGGACTGCGTCGTCGCGGACATGCGCGACTTCTCACTGAAGCGCCGCTTCGCGCTCGTCGTCATCGGAGCGACATCCATCACCCTGCTGGACCGCGGGGGGAGGTCTCTTCTCTACGCGAACGTACGCCGGCACCTCGCAGTCGACGGCGTCTTCGCCTTCACCGTCGCGGGAGGCGCCTCCGCCGCGAGCCTCACAGTGCCGAGGGACCAGGAGATCAAGGTCCCGGGCCCCGGCGGGGAGGAGACCTACCTCTTCTCGCAGCAGGTGGAGGAGGGCGGTCAGGCGCGCATCGTCAACTGGCTCCGGGCCGCCGACCTGGCGGACGGTGGAGAGGTGACGGTGCTCACGAGCCGGTTGCGGGTGCTCGATCACAAGGTCCTCGCGCGCGAACTCGTCGACGCCGGATTCGCCGAGCCCGCCGTCTCGCCGGTGCGCACGCACCGCGGCGACGACATCGTCCTTCTCACGACGACGTGGGCGGGACCGTCGGAAAGCGAGGGGGGATGATGCCTCCCCGTAGTTCCGTTCGCCGCCGAGGGTCGGGAACCGCCGCTCCGCTCACCTCCGACGTGCGTCCGCTTCTCGCGTCCGGTGTCGCGTTCGAGCAGGCGACCGACGGAGCGGCATGGATCGCGATGGTCCGCGGCGTGCCGTCATCGAGGGTCTCGCGAGCGGTGGTCGACCTGCTGACGGCGATGGACGGCGAGACCGCGCTCCGAGACCTCCACCTGCGCTTCGCCGCCTCCCAGTCGACGGAGAGCTTTCTGCAGCTGGTCCAGCGCTTCCGCGCCTCCGGACTCCTCGGCGGCGAGACGACGCTCCCGCCCGGCCGGCTGTCGTATCGGCCCCCTTTCACCGTGCAGGTCGCGACGCTGCGCGCACCGGCGATCTTCGGTCGTCTGAACGACCTGCTCATCCCGCTCCCGCGCCGCGCGGTTCTGGCGACGGTGGGCGTACTGCTGTGTCTCGGACTTCTGGCCGCGGTCCCGCAGACGAGTGACCTGATGAACGTGCTCGCCAGACCGATCCCGCTGCCCGGGCTCGTCGCGCTCGTCGCGGCGCTGTCGCTGATGACGCTGCTGCACGAAAGCGCCCACGGGCTCACGCTGACGAGGTTCGGCGGCCGGCCCCGCCGAGCGGGCTTCATGCTCTTCTACCTCAGCCCTGCGTTCTTCGTCGATGTGACCGACGGCTGGCGCCTCCCCGACCGGCGGCAGCGCGTCGCGATCGCACTGGCGGGGCCCGCCGTGCACGCCGTGATCGGCGCGATCGCGATGCTCGCGGCGCTCGCGGTTCCGCAGCCGGTGGTCCGCGAGACGCTGCTGCTCCTCGCGCTCTCCTGCGCCGCCATCGTCCTGGTCAACCTGATCCCGTTCGTCCGATTCGACGGCTACATCGCCCTCATGAGCGCCCTGGACGAGCCGAACCTCAGGGCCCGGAGCATTCGCGACGGCGGTGACTTCCTCACCCGCATCCTGTTCGGGGGGCAGCGGGCGAGCAGGAGCCTGGACCGCTGGTGGAGCGTGCCCTTCGGCCTCGCGAGCCTCGCCGCGCCGATCGTCCTGGTGCTGTTCGCGGTCGTCCGCATCGCTCGAGCACTCGCCGGCGGCGGACCGGTCCTCGGTCTGCTCGTCGTCGCGGTGGAGGCCGTCGTCGTCCTCGTCGGCGTGGGGCTCGTCTCGAAGGCCCTGCTCCGCATCCTCCGGTCGGGTGTTCCGCGCCTCCGATTCGCGTGCGTCGTCGCCGCCCTGGTCGCGGGCGCCGCGATCGCGGGTGCGGTGATCCCCGTGCCGGTGACCGCCACGTTCGGTTTCGTGACACGCGACGACGAAGTGGTCCTCGTGCACGCGGGCGAGACGGTCGAGGGGGACGTACCCGCGGGGGCGCCGGTCGCGCTGATGAGCAACGGCATCCTCGTGAACGAGCAGGTCGGGCGGGGAACGATCAGGCTGCAGCGACCCGAGGCGACTCGGGTTCCGCTCGACGCGCTGATGCCCGTCAAGGCGGAGGGCCTGTCGACCCCCGCGGTGATCGTCGCCCGGGTGGACGAGGCCGACGGAAGCGGGCGCCTGCCTTCGACGGGTCAGGCGCGAGTCGAGCTCGGCACGGCCAACTTGTGGCAGACGCTCTGGGCGACGGGCGTGGCGCTGCCGCTCGGGGCCCTTCAGAACGAAGTAGGAAAGGGATGAAGATGAACGTCAACGCAATCGAGGTCCGAGGACTCACGAAGAAGTACGGACACCGCGTCGCCGTCGAAGACCTGTCGTTCGCCGTGCCGTACGGGTCGATCGTCGGCCTCCTGGGCCCGAACGGCGCGGGCAAGTCGACGACGCTGAGGACGATCGTGGGCCTGCTGGCGCCGACCAGCGGCGAGAGCCTCATCGACGGCGCGCCGTTCTCGGCGCTCGACAATCCCGCGTCGCACGTCGGCGTGCATATGGACGGGTTCGGCTTCGAAGGGGGCATCACCGCGAGGCGACACCTCGAGATCGCCCGGCTCGCGGCCGGGGCGCCTCGCGGCCGTGCCGAGGAGGTGCTCGACGAGGTGGGGCTCGCCGCCGACGCACGTCGCCGCGTGCGAACCTTCTCGACCGGAATGGCGCAGCGGCTCGGACTCGCGGCTGCCCTCATCGGATCCCCGCGGACGCTCATTCTGGACGAGCCCGCGAACGGGCTGGACCCCGACGGCATCCGCTGGCTCCGCCGGTTCCTCCGTGACTACGCACGACGCGGCGGCACCGTGCTGATCGCCAGCCATCAGCTCTCCGAGCTCGAACAGGTCGTCGACCAGGTGGTCGTCATCAAACGACGCGCGCTCTTCGCCGGACGACTGGAAGACCTCGTCACGAGTGACGCCGACTCGCTCGAGAGCAAGTACTTCGACCTCGTCGAAGGAGCATCCGCATGAGAAACGCCATCAGAAGTGAAGTGCTGCGTGCGGTGAGCGGGTTCTCCATCCTGGCGGTGTACCTCGTCGCGCTTCTCATGCCGCTGTTCGTGCTGTTCTCCGACGGGTCGCGCTTCGTTCTCGTCGGGATCGACGCGGGCGCAGCGACCACGCGTCTTCTGGAGCCGCTCGCCTGGTGCGCGATCTCGGCGGCATTCGTCGGGGCCTACGGTGTCACGCGCGAGTACTACTACGGCTCGATGGACAGAACGCTCACCGGCGTCGGCTTCCCCCGTGCCTTCTCGGGCAAGCTCGCGTCCGGCGTCCTCGTCGCGGTCGCACTGACGATCGGCATCCTCATCGCCTGGACCGTGGGGGTCGCCGTCCTCCTGGCACAGGACGGGCTGGCGCTTGTCCTCACCCCCGATGCGTGGCGGATCTACGCAGGCGCCCTGATCGGCGCGATCCTTGGGTCTCTCATCGGGGGTGCCATCGGCTGGATCAGCCGTAACTACTACGTCACGGCGGCGATCGTCCTCGTCTTCCCGATGGCCGTGGAGTTCGCGCTGCTGCGAACGGCACCGGAGGTGGCGAAGTTCTCGCCCGGGCTCGTTCTCGCGGCGTTGAGCGTTCCCCGCTATCAGGACCGGCTGCTCGAGTTCGCGCCCGCGCTCGGCATCGGGCTCGCCTGGGCCGCCGGGCTCGTCGCAGTCGCCTGGATCCGGTGGCGGAGGAGGGCCGCGTGATCGGCCAGGCTCTTCGAGCTCAAGCCCGCGGCCTCGCGGGCGACGTCGTGCTCCTCTGGGTGGCCGTGGCGGCGTTCCTGATGTCGCTCTCTCTGGCGACGAGCATCCCACCGGAGTTCGCGGATGCCCCGGCCGATGCCCGTGAAACTCTCACCGCGCCGTTCAGCGCCGTCCTCGCGACCTACGGGGCGGTCCTGGCCGCGGTCTACGGGTCCTTCCGCTACACGATCGACCGACGCGACGGTGTCGTCGCCCAACGTCTGATGCTGCAACCTCGGTGGGCGACCCTGCTGGCCAGGGTCCCTGCGTCCGCCGTCGGTGGCTCGGTCGTCGCGCTCGCAGCGGTGGCCGGCGGCCACACGGCGCTCGCGGTCGCCATGGGAGGCGTCGCGATCGATCTCCCGTCGATCGGATCCGCGCTCGCGCTCGGCGCCGTGGCGGGCCTCTGGGGAATGGGCTTCGGGGTCGTCGTGCAGGCGCATCTCGTCGCCCTCTTCCTCGTGTCGATGTCGATGGGGGCGTCGATCCTCGTGGCCATGTTCTGGAAGGTCGGGGCCGTCTACCTGCCTCTGCTCGCGATGCTCCAAGCCTTCCGTTTCGACCTCGCCGCGGTGGGCGTCATGCCGGAGGACAGCCTGGACGGCTCCGTCGCGGCGTTCGTCACGGCCGGTTGGGTGGTGGCGGCGCTGCTGGCCGGGGGAGTGGCGTTCATGAAACGCGACGTGACCTCGTGACCTCGTGACATCGTGACCTCGTGACCTCGTGACCTCGTGACTTCCTGACGCACAGCAGCCCGCGCGGCGCCGGCCGGTGATCGGACCGCCAGACGGCCGACGTAGGATCTCTGGGTGGCAACCCCCAAGATCGTCCTCTTCTACGTCTTCACACCGCTCGCCGACCCCGAGGCGATCAGGGTCTGGCAGCGCGACCTCGGCGAGGCGCTGGGCCTGCGCGGGCGGGTGCTCATCTCGAAGGACGGCGTCAACGGCACGCTCGGCGGCGACCTGCTCGCGCTGAAGAAGTGGGCGCGGTCCTTCCGGTCGTACGTGCCCTTCCGCGACACCGACATCAAGTGGAGCGAGGGCACCGGCGTCGACGCCGACGGCCGCAGCGTCGACTTCCCCAAGCTCAGCGTCAAGGTGCGCGACGAGATCGTGTCGTTCGGGGCGCCCGGCGAGCTGCGCGTCGACGAGGGCGGGGTCGTCGGCGGCGGCACGAGGCTCAGCCCCGAGGCGCTCCATGAGCTGATGGACCAGAGGGGCGAGGAGGTCGTCTTCTTCGACGGTCGCAATGCCCTCGAGGCGCAGATCGGCCGTTTCCGAGGTGCGGTCGTGCCTGATGCAGAGACGACGCGGGACTTCGTGCAGCTGCTCGACTCGGGCGAGTACGACGATCTCAAGGGCAAGCCCGTCGTCACCTACTGCACGGGCGGCATCCGCTGCGAGGTGCTGTCCAGTCTGATGACCGCGAGAGGATTCGGCGAGGTCTACCAGCTCGAGGGCGGCATCGTCCGGTACGGAGAGAAGTACGGCGACGACGGCCTGTGGGAGGGTTCGCTGTACGTGTTCGACAAGCGCGGTTCCGTCGACTTCTCCGACCACGCCGCCGTCATCGGCGAGTGCGTCGCATGCGGTGCGGCGACCAACCGCACCGCGAACTGCCCCGATCTCTCGTGCCGCACGCAGTTCGTCGTGTGCGAGGACTGCGGCTCGGCACGCTGCGAGGCGCACGCGGCCTGACCACGGCGAGCCCGACCCCGCACCCGGCACCAGCGAGCCCGACCCCGCACCCGGCACCAGCGAGCCCGACCCCGCGACCCGCACCGGCGGCCCGCACCCGCCTGCCCGTGACTACGCCAGCACGGGGCCGTCCGTGCGGCGGCTCGCGAACAGCGACCGCGGCAGCAGGAAGGCCCGCACCCGCGCGGGCCTGTCGACGCCCTGCCGCAGCCGCCGAAGCGCGGCGCTCAGTGCGGCGTCCAGCTGCTCCGACCGCTCGGAGGAAGGCCGCGCGTAGCTCGCCTGCTCGACGGCATCCGTGAGAACGCGCATCGTGTTCGCATCCACTCCGTTGTCGCGTACGAGATCGGCGCCGCGCCGCCGCGGAGACTCGGCATCCGAGAGCGGGATGCCCAGATCGAGCATCGTCGCGCGCAGCTCCGTCCATGCGGATGCCGCATCCCCGCGTCGCGCGCGGCCCCGGCGGGCCGACCGAGCCGACAGGCGTATCAGAGCGGGAAGAAGCAGCAGCACGAGGATCCCGAGGGTGGCGAGCGTCACGGGCGTCGGGTCGAGAGTGCGGAGCTGGCCGGTCGTTCCCGCGGCCTCGTCCGTGTCGCCGCGCTCGATCTCGGGGCCGGACGACTGCTCAGCGCTGGGTGCGGTCGTCGGAGCGGGAGCGTCGGCGCCGTCGGCGCCGCCCCCCGACGTCGAGCCGGCGACGAACGCCGTGGGCACTCCGAGCGATGCCGTCGGCTCGAACGGCACCCAGCCCACGCCGGGGAAGAGCACCTCGGGCCACGAGTGCAGCTGGTCGCTCGACACGGAGTAGACCGCCTCCTCGCCCCGGGTGCTGTCGGTCCGCACACCGGGGAGGTAGCCCACGACGATGCGCACCTCCATGCCGAGACTCTCGGCCATGAGGGCGAAGGCGCCGGCGAAGTGGATGCAGTAGCCGGAGCGCTCGTCGAGGAACTGCGCCACCGCGTCTGCGCCCGTGCCGTCGAAACCCTCGTCGACCGGCGTCTCCAGCGAGTACGCGAACTGGCTGCGGAACCATGACTGCATCGCGATGAGCCGGTCGTAGTCGTTCGTCTCCTCAGCCGTCACCTCGCGAGCGGTCTCGCCGATGACGTCGGGCAGGTCGACCGGCTCCGCGTCGGGGTCGCCGACCGGATCCGCGGCAGGCAGTGCCCGGATCTGCTCGAGGGTCGGTGAGACGCGCGCCGAGCGGACCGTGTAGTCGTTGCCGACGGCATCCGCATCGCGCGCGGCGATCGTGCGGTTGTCAGGACTCAGGCGCCACGCCGCCGGCAGCCCCTGCACGCTCACGGCCGGATACGGCACGGGCAGCCACGAGCTCGACATCCGCAGGATGCGGATGGAGGTGCTCTGGTCCTCCGCGCCGATGTCCGTCGACCATTCGTCGGGGCCGAATCCCTCGCTCTGCGCCTGGAGGTCGCCGCGATCGGGCTGCCAGATGCGACCGTTGAACTGCGACAGGGTGGTGAGGCGCAGGTACGGTGCCGTGTCGGCGGTCGTCGCCAACGTCAGCACCTCGACGGGATTCGGCTGGCGCAGATCGTCACCGAGACGCAGCGAGGCGTCGACGGTGACGCCCACGCCGGTTCCTGCGAGCGTGGTCGACACGGGCAGCGCCGGCGCGATGACGAGCGTCGAGGCGAGGGCGGCCACGCCGAGGCCCGCCGCCACCACCCCCGACGAGCGCCGCGGGGACTCGGGGTCCTGGCCCGCCGTGTACCGCAGCAGGACGAGGACGAGGATGCCGAGGGCCACGAACCACACGACGTCGGTGCCGCCGAGCGTGACGATCATCGGCATCGCGCCGACCACCGCGGTGAGGAGTGAGGCGATCACGGCGCCGCGCTGTGCGACGAGCTGGTCGAGGAGGATAGCGACGACCGCGAATCCCAGCGCCATGACCGCTTCGAGGCCGGGCGTGGCCTCGAGCGGAGCCGAACCGAAGACGACCTCCTCCCAGGCGGAGGCGGCGAGTCCCTGGAAGGTGGTGAACGTCAGCTCGGTGGGGACGACGCCGAAGACCGCGGTATCGCCCGCGACGAGGAGCGTCACGGTGCCGACGGCCGCGGCGGCCTGCGCCACGATGCTCGCGAGATCGCGCACCCAGGAGCTGCGGCGGCGCAGCAGCGTCCGCACGCCCACGCCGGTGATGGCCGTCACGACGATCACCGCCAGCACCGCGAAGGACCATGCCCCGGGCTGGATGACGGACGTGAAGGGCCACATGGCGATCACTCCGGCCACGGCGGCCAGCACCGCAGGCACGACCCGGCTCGGCGGCGTCTCGTGCTCGCGGTGCCACTGCAGCGTCTCCGGCCGCGACGCGGCCGCGCTCTCAGCCTTGAACATGACGCCCTCCCGCAGAACCCGGCGCTCCCGAAGGGGCGGGCGTGGAGGCGGGCCCGGGCGTGGAGGCGGGCCCGGATGCAGAGGCAGGCCCGGATGCAGAGGCGAACGGCCCTTCGGGGGCGGTCCCGCCGATCCGCTCCGGAAGAGCGTCTTCCCATGCCGCCGCGACGTCATCGCCGAGCGCGGAGAAGCGCCAGCCGTGCTGCGTCGCCGCCTCTGCGGCACCGGGCTGAGCCGCCGTGGCGAACAGCACGGGAGCGGCCGCTCCGGACGGGCGGAGGAGCCCCGCGTCCTCCTCGTCGATGTCCCCGGTGATATAGACGAGCGGGCCGGGAGGCGTGCCCCCGACGAGGGTAGCCAGGTCGCGGGACTCGCCGCGCGGGGCGACGAGGGCGAGGGCGACGAGCAGTCCGTCGCGGTCGTCCTCGTGTCCGCGCAGGGTTCCGAGTACCGCACCCGAGCTGTCGATCACGTCGACGCCGTAGCCCTCCTGCATGAGGTGCACGGCCACAGAGGCGCACAGCGAGACGGCGGCCTCGAACGTCGGGTCCTCGGCTTCGCCCGGACGCGCCCACCGGGCTGCGGCGCGGTCGAGCACGACGAGCGCATCCGGGCTGGACTCCTCCTCCTCCTGCCGGACCATGAGTTGGCCGCGGTGCGCAGTGGCGCGCCAGTGGATGCGCCGCATGGAGTCGCCCGGGATGTACCGCCGCGGCGAGAGGTTGTCGCTGCCCTGCCCGAGCCTGCTCGAGGAGGTCTGCGCCGTGCCGCCTGCCGCGCCGACCCGCACCGTCAGGGCCGCGAGCGTGTAGACCTCGGGTACGACCGTCACCGTCCGCGTGTCGCCGAACGCCTGTTCGCGCTGTGCGAGGCCGAACGGGTCGACCGTGCGCAGCACCAGCGGACCGATCGGCCACACCCCGCGACGCACCCCGGTGATGAGGTAGCTGAGCTGACCCGACTCGGGCGGATACTCCCCGGCGGAGTCGCCCGAGACGGCCGGGGGAAGGACGTCGCGCCACATGGCGCGCGGTACCCGCAGCGCGCGGAGCCCGAACCGCAGCGTGACCCGCGACGTCTCCGACACGGTCAGCAGGTCCGTCGATATCTGTCGCGCGACCGTGCCCGACCGGCGGGGCAGAGCGACGACGATCATCGCGAGCACGGTGAGCGCCAGGAACAGGACCCCGACGTGGAGGAGTATCGCCGCACCGAGCATGTTCGCCGCGATGATGCATCCGATCCCGGCGAGGAGCGCGGCCGTGCCGCGGAGGGTGAGGATGCGACGGCGAGGCATGACGGCTGAGGGATCAGGAGCGGACGGCCACGGGGACGCGCACGCGCTCGACGATCTGACGGAGGGCCGCCTCGACCGGCTGGGCGCCGGCCCGGTGGGCGCCGCGCGCCGGGAGGAGCCGGTGGGCGAGAACGGGGATGAGGAGAGCGGTGACGTCGTCGGGGATGACGAAGTCGCGCCCGTCGAGAGCCGCCGACACCTTCGCCGCGCGGATCAGCTGCAGCGTCGCCCTCGGGCTCGCGCCGAGGTGCAGGTTCGGATCGGCGCGGGTGGCCTGGGCGAGAGCCACGGTGTACTCCTCGATCGCGGCGGCGACGTGCACGGCGCGCGCCCAGGCGATGAGACTCGAGATCGAGGCGGCGTCTGCGACCGCGGTCACCGCGGCGAGCGGGTTCACGGTGTCGCGCTGGCGGAGCATCTCGGCCTCGGCCGCGGCATCCGGGTACCCCATCGAGATGCGCATCATGAACCGGTCGCGCTGCGCCTCGGGCAGCGCATAGGTGCCCTCCATCTCGAGCGGGTTCTGCGTCGCGACCACCAGAAAGGGGTCGGGGAGCATGTGGGTGGAGCCGTCGACCGTGACCTGCCCCTCCTCCATCGCCTCGAGCAGCGCGGACTGGGTCTTCGGGGACGAGCGGTTGATCTCGTCGGCGATGACGATGTGCGCGAACACCGCCCCGCGCTTGAACTCGAACTCGCGGTCGACGGGGTTGTAGACGCTCACCCCGGTCACGTCGCCGGGGAGAAGGTCGGGCGTGAACTGGATGCGCCGCACCGTCGCGTCGATGCTCGCGGCGAGAGCGCGGGCGAGCATCGTCTTGCCCACGCCGGGGACGTCCTCGATGAGCAGGTGCCCCTCGGCGAGCAGGCACACCAGCGCACTGCGCACGGCCTCGGGCTTTCCGTCGATCACCCGGCCCACCGACGCGAGGATGGCCGACGTCTGTGCGGCGAACTGCTCCGCGCTGACGACGGTCGGTACCGGGGGCGGGGTGTCTGGCATGCGTTCCCTCTCACGTGGGCGCTGCGGTGCGCGTGCACTGATCGTAACCCGGCTGCATGGGGAAGGGGTCAGAACCGTCTGCTCGTGCAGAGGCGCTTTCACGGCCGCCGTGGCGCTGCTCATCCCCAGACGCGCGCTCGCGGTTCGCCCGGGTCCCACCGGTCTGTCAAAGAGCACCTGCGGGCATCGGCTAGACTTGTCCACGGCTCTCCGCGTGGCGGCATCCAGGCCAATTCCCCCAGGGCGGAAACGCAGCAAGGGTAACCGGGCTCTGCTGGGTGCGCGGAGGGTCACTTTCTTTTTCCGCGGCCGGCGGTCCCGATGCCGAGCACGGGCTGTCAGCGTCCTCCGGGGCTGGCCTGTCAGGATCATGACGTGACGAGGTCAGACCTGATGGGCACCGCAGACGCCCCACGCCCCCATCCGCTGGGCCGCTTCGCCTCGCCCTTCCTGCTGCTGGCCGCGATGTGGCTCGTGCAGTTCGCCGATGCCGTCCTCCCCGGTTCGTTCACCGGATTCGGACTCCGCTCCTGGGACCCCTCCGGGCTCGCGGGGATCATCCTCGGGCCGCTGCTGCACGCGAGCTGGGCGCATCTGATCGCCAACTCCGTGCCCTTCCTGGTGCTGGGCTGCCTCGTGGCGGTCGAGGGCGCACGCCGATTCTGGACGGTCACGGCTTTCGCCGCCGTCGTCGGAGGGCTCGGCACCTGGCTGCTGAACGCACCGGGCACGCTCACGGTGGGGGCCTCGGGTCTCGTCTTCGGATACTTCGGGTACACGGTCATGCGCGTGTTCGCACCCGGCCGGGTCTCGCACCGCATCCTCTACGCCGTGATCGCGTTGGTGGTTATCGGCGTCTACGGAGGGTCGATGCTCGCCGGAGTGGTCGGCGTGCGCGACGGCATCTCGTGGCAGGCGCACCTGTTCGGCGCGATCGGCGGCGCGCTCGCCGCGTTCGTCGGCAGAGACGGGCCGCGCCGCCCGTGACCGCGCCCAGGAAGGCCCCGACGAAGAGCGTGAAGAAGACCGCGACCAAGTCCGCGAGGAAGACCGCGGGCCCCAGGGCGCGCAGCGCATCGGCTCGCCGGAAGAGCCCGCGGTCGCGCGCCCGCGGGCTGTCCCCGCGTCGACGGGCCCAGAGGCGGATGCAGCGGCGTCGCCTCCTGCAGCGCATCGCGATCTCCGTCGGCGCCGTGGCGGTCATCGTCGGGGCGGCGGTCCTGATCCCCCTCGCGCTCGCCCAGGAGAAGCCCCTGGCCATCTGTCTCAGCGACCCGACCACCTTCCCCGACGCGGGTGTCGCGGGGTGGGAGGGCGAGCAGCTGGAGAACGCCGCGACGATCATGCAGACGGCCACGGCCCTGGGCTTCGGACGCGACGGACAGATCCTGGGGGTGATGACCGCGATGGGCGAGAGCAGTCTGCACAACATCGACTACGGAGACTGGGAGACCGGCGGCTTCACCAACCCCGACGGCAGTCGCACCACGAGCATCGGCCTCTTCCAGCAGCAGGAGTGGTGGGGGAGCGCCGCGCAGCGGATGGATCCGGCGACCGCGGCCACCCTCTTCTACCAGCGACTCTCGACAGTGCCCGACTGGCACGCGATGGAGCAGTCCGCCGCCATCCACCGGGTGCAGATCAACCTCGACCCGACGTACTACTCGCGCTACTCCGCCGATGCCACCGCCGTGGTCGACGCGCTCTCCGCGCCCTGCTGACCGGGCATTTCGCACGGCTGTCAACCCGGCGCGGTCATCGGCAGGTGCACCTAGGCTGGGTCCCGTGGCGCAGAGCATCTACATCACCTCGGCCGAAGGCCATACCGGAAAATCCACGATCGCCCTCGGCGTGCTGGATGCGCTGATGCGCGTCACGCCGCGGGTGGGTGTGTTCCGCCCGATCGCGCGCTCCGTGTCCGAGCGCGACGACGTGCTCGAGCTGCTGCTCGCGCACGACGGCGTCCACCTCGACTACGAGGACTGCGTCGGCGTCACCTACGACGACGTCCGCGATGACCCCGACCGCGCCCTCTCGACCATCGTCGCCCGGTTCAAGGCCGTCGAGGCGCGCTGCGACGCGGTGGTGATCGTCGGCAGTGACTACACCGACGTCTCCAGCCCGGCCGAGCTCGGCTACAACGCCAGGATCGCCGCGAACCTCGCCGCGCCCGTCCTGCTGGTCCTCAGCGGACGCGACCAGCAGCGCCAGGCCGAGCAGCTGGGCACGACGACCGCACGCACACCGGCGGCCGTCGGGCAGAGCGCCGCCCTCGCCCTCTCCGAGCTCGCGGTCGAACGGGCCGAGCTGTTCGCGGTCGCCGTCAACCGCGCCGACCCCGACGCGCTCGCCGACATCGAGGCCGCGGTCGTCGCCGTGCGGCCCGACCGCGAGACGCCGGTGTGGGCGATCCCCGAGGACCGCACGCTGGTGGCGCCGTCGATCAACGGCATCCTGTCGGCCGTCGACGGCCGACTCATCAAGGGAGACCCCGACCGGCTCGCCCGCGAGGCGCTGACCATCGTCGTCGCCGGCATGTCGATGGTGAACGTGCTGCCGCGCCTCACGGACGAGGCGGTCGTGGTGATCCCCGCCGACCGCACCGAGGTGCTGCTGGCGACGCTGCTCGCCGACGCGTCCGGCACCTTCCCCCGCGTCGCAGGGATCATCCTCAACGGCCCCTTCCCGCTGCCCGAACCGATCGTTCAGCTGCTCGACGGCTTCACGTCGACCGTGCCGATCATCACGACCGATCTCGGCACCTACGACACGGCGGTCCGCGTGATGGGCGCCCGCGGGCGCATCTCGCCCGAGTCGAGGGGCCGCTACGACCGCGCCCTCGGACTCTTCCAGACGCACGTCGACATCGCCGAGCTCACCACCCAGCTCGGCCTCGCCGAGTCGCGCGTCGTCACGCCGCTCATGTTCGAGTACGGCCTCATCGAGCGGGCCCGCTCCGACCGTCGCCGCATCGTCCTGCCGGAGGGCGACGACGATCGCATCCTGCGCGCCGCGGCGACTCTGCTGGCGCGCGAGGTGGCCGACCTCACGATCCTCGGCGACGAGGCGTCGGTCAGGTCGCGTGCGGCGGAGCTGGGCGTCGACATCTCCGGCGCCCAGGTGATCAGCACCGGCGATCCCGAGCTCGTCGAGCGCTTCGCGGCCGAGTACGCGCGGCTGCGCGCTCACAAGGGCATCACAATCGCGCAGGCCGCGGACACCGTGACCGACGTGTCGTACTTCGGCACGATGATGGTGCACCTCGGCCTCGCCGACGGCATGGTCTCGGGCGCCGCGCACACCACGGCGCACACGATCCGCCCGTCGTTCGAGATCATCAAGACCAAGCCGGGCGTCGAGGTCGTCTCGAGCGTCTTCCTCATGGCGCTCGCCGATCGGGTGCTCGTCTACGGCGACTGCGCCGTGATCCCCGACCCCACCAGCGAGCAGCTCGCGGACATCGCGATCTCCTCGGCGGCGACGGCGCGGCAGTTCGGCATCGAGCCACGCATCGCGATGCTCTCGTACTCGACCGGGGAGTCGGGGACGGGGGCGGACGTCGACAAGGTCCGCGCCGCGACCGCCCTCGTCCACGAGCGCGCGCCCGAGCTCCTCGTCGAGGGGCCGATCCAGTACGACGCCGCGGCCGACGCCGCGGTCGCGAAGGCCAAGCTGCCCGACTCGGCGGTCGCCGGCCGAGCGACGGTCTTCGTGTTCCCCGACCTCAACACGGGCAACAACACCTACAAGGCGGTGCAGCGGTCGGCCGGGGCAGTCGCGATCGGGCCCGTCCTGCAGGGGCTCAACAAGCCCATCAACGACCTGTCGCGCGGAGCTCTCGTCGACGACATCGTGAACACGGTCGCGATCACCGCGATCCAGGCGCAGGCGGAGGGAACGGCATCGTGAGCGCGATCCTCGTCATCAACAGCGGATCGTCGTCGCTGAAGTACAGCCTGATCGACATCGAGAACGAGAACGAGCTCGCCAGCGGACTCGTCGAGCGCATCGGCCAGGATCTCAGCGTCATCACGCACACCGTGCGCCCCGACACCTCAACGGGCGCCGTGGTCACGATGCTCGAGGCGTCCTTCGACGATGAGCGACCGGTCGCCGACCATGACGCCGCCTTCGCGGTGATGCTCGAGCAGTTCGCGGAGCACGGGCCCTCGCTCGACGAGCATCCGCCCGCCGCCGTCGGGCACCGGGTCGTCCACGGCGGGGCGCGCTTCTACGCCCCGACGCTGGTGACGCGCAACGTCGAGGAGCAGATCGAGGAGCTCTCGGTGCTGGCGCCTCTGCACAACCCCGCCAACCTCGCCGGGATCGTCGCAGCGAGAGCCGTGTTCGCCGACGTCCCGCACGTCGCGGTCTTCGACACCGCCTTCCATCAGACCCTCCCCGCGGCCGCCTACACCTACGCCATCGACGCCGAGCTCGCCGCAGCTCACCGCGTGCGCCGGTACGGGTTCCACGGCACGAGCCACCAGTTCGTCAGCGAGGCCGCCGCGGCGTTCCTCGACCGCGATCCCGCGACCCTGCGGCAGCTCGTCTTCCACCTCGGCAACGGCGCATCCGTCACGGCGATCGACGGCGGCCGCTCCGTCGAGACCTCGATGGGACTCACCCCGCTCGAGGGACTCGTGATGGGCACCCGGTCGGGAGACCTCGACCCCGCCGCCCTCGTACACCTGTCGCGCCGCGCCGGCCTCTCGATCGACGACCTCGACGCCCTGCTCAACACCCGGAGCGGCCTCAAGGGCCTCGCCGGACGCAGCGACATGCGCGACATCCTCGCCGGAAGGGATGCCGGAGACGAGGCCGCGACGCTCGCGTTCGACGTCTACATCCATCGCCTGAGGGCCTACGCCGGCGCGTACATCGCCCAGCTCGGCGGAGTCGATGTCATCTCGTTCACGGCGGGCGTCGGCGAGAACGCCGCGGCCGTGCGCGCCGAGGCGATGGCCACCCTGGGCTTCGCAGGTGTCGAGCTCGACCAGGCTCTCAACTCGAGCCGCGGTCGCGGCATCCGGAGGATCTCCGCGGATGCCTCCCCGGTGACCGTCCTCGTGGTCCCGACCAACGAGGAGCTCGAGATCGCGCGGCAGACGGCCCGGATGCTCTGACCGATACTCCGGCGGGGGTTTCCGCCGACGCCTCGCCGCAACTACGCTTGCACAGTGGCACGGAGAGGTGCCGGAACCATCGTCCTTCTCCTGGAGGCTCCTGTGCCCGAAGCCCTGCCCGATCTGCTCCGTGCAGACGGCGTCCTGTTCGACCTCGACGGCGTGCTGACGCCGACGGCCGAGGTGCACATGCGTGCGTGGAAGGTCGTCTTCGACGACGTCTTCGAGCGCTGGAACATCACGCCGCCGTATTCGGATGCCGACTACTTCGACTACGTCGACGGCAAGAAGCGCTATGACGGCGTGGCCAGCCTGCTGCACAGCCGCAACGTCGAGGTGCCGTGGGGTGCGGTCGACGACGCGCCCGAGGCCGAGACCGTCTGCGGCATCGGCAACCGCAAGAACGCCGCGTTCGCCACGGCGCTCCGCAGCGAGGGCATCGCGCCGTTCCCCGGCTCCCTCGCGCTGATCGAGAAGCTCACCGCGGCCGGCGTCCCGATCGGTGTGGTGTCGAGCTCGAAGAACGCCGAAGAGGTGCTCACCGCCGCCGGCATCCGTCACTTCTTCCCCGTCGTGGTCGACGGGACCGTCGCCGAGCGCGACGGCCTCGCCTCGAAGCCCGCCGCCGACATGTTCGCCGCCGGAGCCGCAGCGCTCGGCGTCGACCCCGCCCGCAGCGTGGCCGTCGAGGACGCCACGTCCGGAGCCGCGTCCGCCGCAGCCGCGGGGTACGCCACGGTGGTCGGCGTCGACCGGGGCACCGGCGCAGACGCGCTGCGCGCCGCCGGCGCCACCGTCGTCGTGACCGACCTCGACGTCTTCCTCACCGCCGGAGCACCAGACTCCGACACCACCCGCTCCGACTCCGACTCCGAGGAGACCGCATGATCGACCGCGACCGCTTCCCCGTCGACCCCTGGCGTCTCATCGAGACGCGCTACTCCGAGAGCGGGGTGGGGGAGACCCTCTTCAGTGTGGGCAACGGCTACCTCGGTCTGCGGGGCAACCACATCGAAGGTCGCGGCGCGCACGAGCACGGCACGTTCATCAACGGCCTCCACGAGACCTGGCCGATCCGTCACGCCGAGCAGGCCTACGGCTTCGCCGAGGTCGGCCAGACCATCGTCAACGCGCCGGACGCGAAGGTCATGCGCGTGTACGTCGACGACGAGCCGATCTCGTTCGACGAGGCCGACGTGCGCGAGTACCGGCGCACGCTCGACATGCGCACCGGCATCCTCGAGCGCCTGGTCGTCTGGGAGACCCCGTCGGGCAAGCGCGTCCGCATGCGCGACGAGCGGATCGTCAGCTTCGAGGAGCGCCACCTCGCGATCCTGCGCCTCGAGGTCGTCGTCGAGAACTCCGACGCCCCGGTGACCGTGAGCTGCCAGATGATCAACCGCCAGGACGGCGCCGGCGTCTACGAGGGCACTCCCGTCGAGGCCAAGGGCGGCGCGGGCTTCGACCCCCGCAAGTCCGAGCGGATCGCGGAGCGGGTGCTGATCCCCGCCGAGCACTGGCAGGACGGACTCCGCTCGGCGCTGTCATACGGCGTCGCGGCGTCCGGCATGACGGTCGCGGTCGTCGCCGACCACCTCATCGAGACCGAGAACGACTACACCTCTCGCACGCTGATCGAGGAGGACATCTCCAAGAACGTGTTCCGCGTGCAGGCGAAGGCCGGTGTGCCGATCACGGTGACGAAGCTCGTCAGCTACCACACGTCCCGCGGCGTGCCTCCTCGTGAGCTCGTCGACCGCTGCCGTCGCTCGCTCGACCGCGTGCGGTTCGAGGGCATCGAGACCCAGTTCCGCCGCCAGGCCGAGTGGCTCGCGGCGTTCTGGAAGCGCAGCGACGTGCAGATCGGCGGCCACGACGACATCCAGCAGGCGACGCGCTGGTGCCTCCTCCAGCTCGCGCAGGCGTCGGCGCGTGCCGACGGCACGGGCGTCGCCGCCAAGGGCGTGTCGGGGTCGGGGTACAGCGGCCACTACTTCTGGGACACCGAGATCTACGTGCTCCCGTTCCTCACCTACACCTCGCCCCAGTGGGCGCGCAACGCGCTGCGGGCGCGGGCGCTCATGCTCCCGGCGGCCCGTCGCAGGGCTGCGCAGCTGAACGAGGCCGGCGCCCTCTTCCCGTGGCGCACGATCAACGGCGAGGAGGCGTCGGCGTACTACGCCGCAGGCACGGCGCAGTACCACATCAACGCCGACGTGAGCTTCGCGCTCGGCAAGTACGTGCGGGCGACGGGCGACGACGACTTCCTGCGCCGCGAGGGCATCGACATCGCGATCGAGACGGCTCGTCTGTGGGCGACGCTGGGCTTCTGGCGCACCTCGCGCATCGTCGCCGACACGGCCGACGACGACGGCATCGAGACGTTCCACATCCACGGCGTCACCGGGCCGGACGAGTACACGACCGTCGTCAACGACAACCTGTACACGAACGTCATGGCGCGCTACAACCTGCGCTACGCGGCGAGGGTCGTCCGCGAGGCGCGCGAGGCGAACGGCGAGGAGTTCGCCCGCGTCGTCGAGCGCACGGGGCTCGGAGAGGACGAGGCCGAGGGGTGGGACCGCGCGGCCGACGCGATGTTCATCCCCTTCAGCGAGAGCCTCGGCATCCACCCGCAGGACTCGCTGTTCCTCGAGCGGGAGGTGTGGGATCTGGCGCACACCCCGGCCGACCAGCGTCCGCTGCTCCTGCACTTCCACCCACTGGTGATCTACCGGTTCCAGGTGCTCAAGCAGGCGGACGTCGTGCTCGCGCTGTTCCTGCAGGGCAACCACTTCACTGCCGAGGAGAAGAAGGCGGACTTCGATTACTACGACCCGCTGACGACCGGCGACTCGACGCTGTCGGCCGTGGTGCAGTCGATCCTCGCGGCCGAGGTCGGCTACCAGGACCTCGCGCTCCAGTACTTCCGTCAGTCCCTGTTCGTCGATCTGCACGACCTGCACCACAATGCGGCCGACGGCGTGCACGTCGCCTCGGCCGGCGGCGTCTGGACCGCACTCGTCTGCGGCTTCGGCGGCATGCGCGACTACGCGGGCGAGCTCAGCTTCGACCCGCGTCTGCCCGCGGACTGGCCGTCGTTGGCGTACCCGCTGCAATGGCAGGGGTCGGAGCTGCAGGTCACGATCACGAAGAACGAGCTGCGCGTGCACGTGCGATCCGGTGACCCCGTGGCCTTCACGGTCCGTGACGAGGCGTTCATCGCGACGACGGATGCCGACGTCGTGGTCGCCCTGGCCGATCAGGGCCCGATCATCCCGGGCCGGCCGACGCTGCGGCAGTTCGCCGACGCGCTGCGAGAAGACGGCACGCGGCTCTCGGCATCCGTTCCCGTGATCACCACCGCGATCCCGGTGATCGAGCCGATCGACTGAGAGTGATCGTCGCTGCGTCGCTGCATCGCTGTTCGGGTTCGCGCCCCCAGCGCTCCTGCTCGTGCTCGCCGTGGTCGAGCGGGTGCGGACGCCGTGGCGGTCGACCGGTCGCGCCTGCCGGAACGTCCGTGGCACGCCGTAGGCTGTTCAGGTGACCACAGCCCTCTACCGCCGCTACCGCCCCGAGTCGTTCGGCGAGATGATCGGGCAGTCCCAGGTGACCGATCCGCTGATGACCGCCCTGCGTGGCGACCGCGTCGGGCACGCCTATCTCTTCTCCGGTCCGCGCGGCTGCGGCAAGACGACGTCGGCCCGCATCCTCGCGCGCTGCCTCAACTGCGCCGAAGGCCCCACCGACGTTCCCTGCGGCACCTGCCCGAGCTGCGTCGAGCTGTCGCGTGCCGGCGGCGGATCCCTCGACGTGGTCGAGATCGACGCCGCCAGCCACAACGGCGTCGACGATGCGCGCGATCTCCGCGAGCGCGCGACGTTCGCGCCGAGCCGCGACCGCTACAAGATCTTCATCCTCGACGAGGCGCACATGGTCACGCCGCAGGGCTTCAACGCGCTGCTGAAGCTCGTCGAAGAGCCGCCGGAGCACGTCAAGTTCATCTTCGCGACCACCGAGCCCGAGAAGGTCCTCGGCACGATCCGCTCGCGCACGCACCACTATCCGTTCCGGCTCGTGCCGCCTGCGGCGATGCTCGAGTACGTCGAGAAGCTCTGCGCCGAAGAGGGCGTCGAGGCCGAGCGGGGTGTGCTGCCGCTGGTGGTCCGCGCCGGAGGCGGCTCCCCGCGAGACACGCTCTCGCTGCTCGACCAGCTGATCGCAGGATCCGATTCCCCGGCGGGCTCCGAGACGGTCACGGTCGCCTACGAGCGCGCAGTCGCCCTGCTCGGCTACACCCACGCGGCGCTGCTCGACGAGATCGTCGACGCCCTGGCGGCCGGCGACGCCGCGGCCGCCTTCCCGGCGATCGACCGCGTGGTGCAGACCGGGCAGGATCCTCGCCGCTTCGTCGACGATCTGCTCGAACGCCTGCGAGACCTCATCGTCATCGCGGCGGTCGGGGCCGGTGCGTCATCCGTGCTCCGCGGCATCGCCGAAGACGAGCTCGCGCGTATGCGGAGCCAGGCCGATTCGTTCGGCGCGGCGCGTCTGTCACGCACGGCAGACGTCGTCAGCGCCGCGCTCGACGACATGTCCGGTGCGACCTCGCCCCGACTCCACCTCGAGTTGATGGTCGCCCGGGTTCTCGCCGGAATGGCAGAGGCGGCGACCCCCGCGCCGGCAGCTCCGGCTCCGGCACGCACGGCGCCGGCACCCTCGGCGGGCGCTGCGACTGCGGCCGCCTCCGCGCCGGCGGCGCCTGCTGTGTCCAAGCCTGCGGCGCCATCCGTGTCCGAGCCGGCGGCTCCTTCCGTGTCCGAGCCCGCGGCTCCGGCCGCTTCGGCGCCCGCGGCGCCGTCGGATGCCGCACCCTCGGGCGCCACATCGTCGGATGCAGAGCGAGCGGGCGACGCGGTGGAGGCGACGGCACCCTCCGTCGAACAGAGCGGCGCGACCGCGCAGTCTCCCGCTGCGGCGACGCCGAGCGGCCCCGTCGCCTTCGAACAGGTGACTTCGGCCTGGCCGTCGGTGCTGAAGCGGTTGGAGAGCATCAGCCGCACCTCTTGGCTGCTGGCCACCGCCGTGCAGCCGCTCGCCTACGCCACCGACACCGAGGTCCTCACCCTGGGCTTCACGAGCCAGCACGACGTGGCGAAGTTCAAGGGCACGACTCCCGGGTCAGGGCCGTCCGACCACCTGCGCAGCGCGATCGAGCAGGAGCTCGGGGTCAAGGTCAAGTACCTCCCGGCGCCGATGCCCGCGGGCGGCGCGCCGCGTCAGCCCTCGACGTCGTCGTCAGGCGGCCCGGCGGCCGACGCGCCTGCATCGGAGCCTGCGTCAGCGGCGTCGCCTCGTCCCCAGACTCGCAGCGCCTCTGCCGGACCGGTCACCGAATGGGCGGTGGCGCCGATCCCCGCGTCCGTCGCCCCGGTGCCTGCTCCCTCGTCCGCTCCGGCGGGCTCCTCCGCGGCCCCGGCATCGGCGGCATCGGCACCGGCGGCTCCGTCGGCATCCCGCCCGTCTCAGACTGAGACGCCGTCCGCGGGGCCGGTCTCGTCTGCAGCGAACCCTGCGTCATCGGCGGTCGCGGCATCTCCGGCGCGGGCGACCGTCGACCCCGACGTCCCGCCGTATCCGGTCGACGACGAGCCTCCCTATTTCGACGACGAGCCTCCGTACGACCCTGCGTACGAGCCGGCCCCGTCCGGAGGTGGGCGTGCTCCCGTCGAGCCACGGACGCCGGCGGCCGCGGCGCCGACCCCATCGACGAAGGCGATGCCGACCGCATCCGCCCCGGTCGTCGCCGAGCGCACCCCCGCCGGGGGAGTCCAGCGCTACGGCGAAGCCGTGATCCGCCAGGTGCTCGGCGCGACGTTCGTGCGCGAAGAGCCCTACGAGCCCCCGACGAGGTTCTCCTGATGTACGACGGCATCGTCCAAGAGCTGATCGACGAGTTCGGCCGCCTGCCGGGCATCGGTCCGAAGTCCGCTCAGCGCATCGCGTTCCACATCCTCCAGACACCGACGTTCGACGTCGCGCGTCTCTCCGAGCTGCTCACCGAGATCCGCATCCGCGTGCGGTTCTGCGAGGTCTGCGGCAACGTGGCCGAACAGGAGCGCTGCGCGATCTGCCGAGATCCCCGGCGCAACGGCACCCTCATCTGCGTGGTCGAGGATGCGAAGGACGTCGCGGCGATCGAGCGCACGCGCGAGTTCCGCGGTCTGTACCACGTGCTCGGCGGAGCGATCAGCCCGATCGCCGGCATCGGCCCCGACGACCTGCGCATCGCGCAGCTCATGACACGGCTCGCAGACGGCACGGTGCAGGAGGTCATCCTCGCGACGAACCCGAACCTCGAGGGCGAGGCCACTGCGAGCTACCTCAGCCGCCTGCTGACCACGATGCAGATCACCGTCTCACGCCTCGCCTCCGGCCTGCCGGTCGGCGGCGACCTCGAGTACGCCGACGAGGTCACCCTCGGTCGCGCGTTCGAGGGCCGGCGCGTGCTGTGAATCCGCACGGCGGCTTCTCTCGACGGGGGTGGCTGCTCTTCGGAGCGATGGCCCTGCTGTGGGGTGTGCCGTACCTCTTCATCAGCGTCGCGGTCGAGTCGTTCTCGCCGCCGGCGATCGTCGCCGGGCGCACCCTCATCGCGGCTCTGCTGCTCCTGCCGTTCGCCATCCGCGGCGGTGCTCTGCGCGAGGCGTGGACGGTGTGGCCGTGGGTCCTGGCCTTCGGCGCGATCGAGATGGCCGGGCCGTTCGTGCTCCTCGGCCACGCGGAGATGACGCTGCCCTCGGGCATGACCGGGCTGCTCGTCGCCACTGTCCCGCTGTTCGCCGCGCTCATCGCGCTGGGCGGAGGTGACAGGGGCGTCCTCCGACCCGCACGCGGCATCGGCCTCCTCATCGGCTTCATCGGCGTCGCGATCGTCGTCGCCGGCCCGGGCCTCTTCGGCGGCGAGGTGAGCCTGCTCGCGGCGGGGGAGGTGCTTCTGGTCGCGGTCCTGTACGCGATCGCCCCGTTCATCGTGGCCCGCAAGCTCTCCCACATCCCCTCGCTCGGGACGATCACCCTGTCGCTGCTGATGATCGGCGTCATCTACCTGCCGATCGGTCTGCTCACCCAGCACGAGGTGCCGACTCTGCCGTCGATCGCGGCGCTCCTCGCGCTCGCCGTCATCTGCACGGCCGTCGCCTTCCTCGCCTTCTTCGCGTTGATCCGAGAGGTCGGGCCGGTGCGCGCCCCGCTGTTCACCTACGTGAACCCCGTCGTCGCGATCATTCTCGGAGCGATCGTCCTGTCCGAGCCGCTCACGCCCGGGTTGCTGATCGGGTTCCCCCTCATCATCATCGGATGCTGGTTCGCCGCGACCGGCGGACGTCTGCGCCCGCCGGCATCCGCTCCTCCCGGCCTCGTCGCCGCCCCGCTCCCGCCCGCGCCCTGAGCGCTCCGAACTCTCCTACTCTCCTCCCGCGCGGGCACAACTTCGGATGCCGCCGGCGACACGCCGCCGGAGCGCCGGACTCTCCCGAGTGTCGGACCCCATCTCCGAAGCTGTGCCGGCCTGCCCACCAGCCCCGCCCGCCGGCCCCGCCCGCCAGCCCGTCGACCGGCCCCGCCGACCGGCCCCGGCCCGTTCACTCCCGAGCCCGACCTCTCCCCGCATCCGCACGCCCGTCCCTCGCGGGCAACTTTGGATGCTGCGGGCGACTCGCCGCCCGGCGCGCCGGACTCTCCGGAGTGTCGGACCCCATCTGCGAAGCTGTGCCGGCCTCGCACCCCGACCCCGGCCACCCGCCCCGCGTCACATGCGAGGCAGGGCATATGCGCCGATCGTAGAATGAGCGTGGGCGGATCCGCCCGACACCCCAGGGAGTGAACGTGGCCCTCATCGTGCAGAAGTACGGCGGCTCTTCCGTCGCCGACGCAGAGAGCATCAAGCGCGTCGCCAAGCGCATCGTCGACACGCGGCGCGCAGGGCACGACGTCGTCGTCGCCGTGAGCGCCATGGGCGACACGACCGACGAGCTGCTCGATCTCGCGAACGAGGTCGCTCCGATCCCCGCGCCGCGCGAGCTCGACATGCTGCTGAGCAGCGGTGAGCGCATCTCGATGGCTCTGCTGGCGATGGCGATCCACTCGATGGGCTTCGAGGCGCGCTCGTTCACCGGCAGCCAGGCGGGCATGATCACCGACTCCCAGCACGGAGCCGCGCGCATCGTCGACGTCACCCCCATCCGTCTGCGTGAGGCGCTCGACGAGGGCGCGATCGTCATCGTCGCGGGGTTCCAGGGTTTCAACCGCGACACCCGCGACATCACCACGCTCGGGCGCGGCGGCTCCGACACGACGGCGGTCGCCCTCGCGGCGGCGCTCTCCGCCGACGTCTGCGAGATCTACAGCGACGTCGACGGGATCTTCACGGCCGACCCGCGCGTCATCCCGAAGGCGCAGAAGCTCGACCACGTCTCGAGCGAGGAGATGCTCGAGCTCGCCGCCAACGGCGCGAAGGTCCTCTACATCCGCGCCGTCGAGTACGCACGCCGTCACGGCGTGCTGATCCACGCCCGGTCGACGTTCTCGTCGTCCGAGGGCACATACGTTCTGGGCGAGGGCATGAAGAACCCTCGCGAAGCCGAGGGAGCAGCCATGGAAGAACCGATCGTCGCCGGTGTCGCCACCGACTTCGGCCAGGCCAAGATCACCGTCTCGGGCGTCCCCGACGTCCCGGGCAAGGCCGCGGAGATCTTCAAGATCGTCGCGAAGTCGGGTGCCAACGTCGACATGATCGTGCAGAACGTGTCGGCGACCGGCCGCACCGACATCTCGTTCACGGTTCCCAAGGCGGATGCTGCGGCTGCCCTCAAGGCCCTGGCCGGCGAGCAGACCGAGGTGGGCTTCCAGAACCTCATCCACGACGATCAGATCGGCAAGCTCTCGGTCGTGGGTGCGGGCATGCGCACGCACTCGGGGGTCTCGGCGACCCTCTTCGAGGCGCTGTCGTCGGGAGGCATCAACATCGAGATGATCTCGACCTCGGAGATCCGCATCTCGGTCGTGCTGCGCGACACGGATCTCGCCGAGGCCGCCCGCACCGTGCACACGGCGTACGGGCTCGACGGCGACGCCGAGGCGACCGTCCACGCCGGGTCCGGTCGCTGAATCGGGCCGAACGGCTGGTGGTCTCCCCGCCTGGCCGGTGATCCGGCCGGATCCTGCCAGCCAGGCCGCATTATCTCCAGCCAGACGAACCGCCCCCTGCGGGACGGCACGGTAGACTCACCGAAACCCTGACATCGGCGACAGGCGCGGCATCCGCATCCCGACGTCGCGCCCGAAGCCTCTCTTGCAGTACTGCACGACGCCAAGGAACCTCATGACCCGCATCTCCGACTCAGGACTCTCCGTCGCCATCGTGGGCGCCACCGGCCAGGTGGGCACCGTCATGCGCGACATCCTCGCCGAGCGGTCGTTCCCGATCCGCGAGCTGCGTCTGTTCTCGTCGTCCCGCTCCGCGGGCACGGCGATCGAGTTCGGCGGCGCGACGGTCGTCGTCGAGGATGTCGAGACGGCGGATGCCGCGGGCATCGACATCGCCCTGTTCTCGGCCGGTGCCACCGCCAGCCGCGCGTACGCCCCGCGCTTCGCCGAGGCGGGGGCTGTCGTCGTCGACAACTCGAGCGCGTGGCGCAACGACCCGCAGGTCCCTCTCGTGGTCAGCGAGGTCAACCCGCATGCGATCGACGATCGCCCCCGCGGCATCATCGCGAACCCGAACTGCACGACGATGGCAGCCATGCCGGCGCTGAAGGCTCTGGATGCCGAGGCAGGCCTCGAGCGCCTCATCGTGTCGACCTACCAGGCCGTCTCCGGCTCCGGTCTCGCCGGCGCGCAGGAGCTCCTCGGCCAGGTCGAGGGCGTCCTCGCCCAGGGCGACACGCTGCGCCTCGTGCACGACGGCTCGGCGATCGACTTCCCCGAGCCCGAGAAGTACGTCGCCCCGATCGCGTTCGACGTGATCCCGTTCGCCGGCAACCTCGTCGACGACGGCTTCAACGAGACCGACGAGGAGAAGAAGCTCCGCAACGAGAGCCGCAAGATCCTCGAGCTCCCCGACCTCCGCGTCGCCGGCACCTGCGTGCGGGTTCCCGTGTTCACCGGGCACTCGCTCTCGATCAACGTCGAGTTCGCGCGCGACATCACGCCCGAGCGTGCGCGCGAGGTGCTGAGCAGCGCCCCGGGAGTCGTGCTCGACGAGGTGCCGACCCCGCTGCAGGCCGCGGGCAAGGACCCGAGCTTCGTCGGCCGCATCCGTGCCGACCAGTCGGCGCCCGAGAACAGGGGACTCGTGCTGTTCATCAGCAACGACAACCTGCGCAAGGGCGCGGCGCTCAACGCCGTGCAGATCGCCGAGATCCTCGCCGAGCGCCTGGTGGCCATAGCCTGACCGCATCCCCGCGATACCGAACCGCTCTGGTCGAGCCGGCCGCGTGGTCTGTCGCGTCCTGCCCGCGAACTAGACTGTCCTGGTGACCGAAACCGTCGATGTCGTCTTGATCGGTGGTGGCATCATGAGCGCCACCCTGGGTACCCTGCTGCACGAATTGCAGCCGGATTGGAAGATCGTCGCCTTCGAGCGACTCTCCGATGTGGCTCAGGAGTCCTCCAACCCCTGGAACAACGCGGGCACCGGACACGCGGCGCTCTGCGAGCTCAACTACATGCCGCAGCAGAAGGGCGCCCCCCTCGATCCTGCCAAGGCGATCTCGATCAACGAGCAGTTCCAGCAGAGCCGCCAGTTCTGGTCGTCCCTCGTGGAGAAGGGCGTGCTCGACGAGCCGTCCACCTTCATCAACGCCACCCCGCACATGACGTTCGTGCGCGGAGAGAAGGACGTCGCCTATCTCAAGGACCGCTACGAGGTCCTGAAGAAGGAGCCGCTCTTCGAGGGAATCCAGTACAGCGACGACTCGCGAGTCATCAACACGTGGGCGCCGCTGCTCATGCAGAAGCGCCGTAAGGGCGAGCCGTTCGCGGCGACGCGCGTGCCGGCGGGCACCGACGTCGACTTCGGTGCGCTCACGCACCAGCTGTTCGATCACCTGACCTCCTCCGGCGTCTCCCTGCGGACGAACCAGGAGGTCCGCTCGCTGAAGAAGCAGAAGGACGGCGACTGGCTGGTCAAGTACCGCACGACGATCGGCCGCACCCCGAGCGAGATCAAGGCGCGGTTCGTGTTCGTCGGTGCGGGCGGCTGGGCGCTCAAGCTGCTGCAGCGCTCCGGCATCCCCGAGATCAAGGGGTACGGCGTCTTCCCGATCGGCGGACAGTTCCTCAAGACCTCGAACCCGAAGATCGTCGCGCAGCACAAGGCGAAGGTCTACTCGCAGGCGTCCGTCGGCGCGCCCCCCATGTCGGTGCCGCACCTCGACACCCGCGTGGTCGACGGCGAGGCATCGCTGATGTTCGGTCCGTTCGCGACCTTCAGCCCGAAGTTCCTCAAGAACGGCTCGATGCTCGACCTCGTGACGCAGGTGCGCACCCACAACCTGTGGCCGATGCTGCGGGTCGCCTTCGCGAACCCCGACCTCATCACCTACCTCGTGGGCGAGCTCCTCAAGAACCACGCCAAGAAGGTCGACAGTCTCCGCACCTTCATGCCGACCGCGAAGGATGAGGACTGGACGCTCATCGACGCGGGTCAACGTGCGCAGGTGATGAAGAAGGACGCCAAGAAGGGCGGCATCCTGCAGTTCGGCACCGAGGTCGTCGCCTCCGCAGACGGCTCGATCGCCGGCCTCCTCGGGGCCTCGCCCGGCGCATCCACGGCCGTGCCGATCATGCTCGACCTGCTGAAGAAGTGCTTCCCCGACGAGTACCCGGGTTGGGAGTCCGACCTGCGCGAGCTCATCCCGACCTTCGGGCAGCAGCTGAACAAGGATGCCGCGCTGGCCGAGAAGTCCACGGCGGCCACGGCGGCCACCCTGGGCATCAACGAGTAGCGGACCGGTGGCCAAGCTCTACTTCCGTTACGGAGCGATGAACTCCGGCAAGTCGACGTCGCTGCTGCAGGCGGCGTACAACTACGAGGAGCGGGGCCAGCACGTCCTGCTCGCGAAGCCCGCGATCGACACCAAGGGCGCCTCGCAGATCGACAGTCGGCTCGGGATGACGCGGGAGGTCGACTTCCTCATCGGAGCGGAGGACGACGCGCGCGCCCTCTTCGCCGAGCGCAACGAGGGCCGGGACATCGCCTGCCTCCTGATCGACGAAGCACAGTTCCTCACCGCCGAGCAGGTGGACGATCTCTTCCGGATCGCCGTCGAGGACGGCATCCCCGTGATCGCCTACGGCATCCGCAACGACTTCCTGACCCACGCCTTTCCCGGATCCGCGCGGCTGCTGGCGATCGCCCATTCGCTCGAGGAGCTCAAGACCATCTGCCGCTGCGGACGCAAGGCGGTCTTCAACGGCCGGGTCGTCGGCGGCCGATTCGTGTTCGACGGCGACCAGGTCGCGATCGATGAGGGCGCTGACGGCTCCGCCGCGCCCGAGCTGACGACCTACGAGTCGCTGTGCGGACGGTGCTACCTCGAGGAATCCGGCGGACGTCTGGGCTGACCCCGGCGGTTTGGCCGTCCGTGCCGGTCGCGGGGGTGTGCACGATTCAGCACGGATTCCGAATCCGGCGCCTCCGGCGACCCATCTCGCCCGGAACGCGCGTTCTCTGCTGAGTCCTGCACGGACGTTGCGTGGTCAGACCACACGCGCTACTGTGGTCAGACCACAGATGCGCCCGCGACGAAGGAGGACGGATGCCGGAGCAGCCCGCTCGCGCCTGGCGCCTCGTGCTCGAACACGTCGAGCGCGACCTGCTCGACGGCCGCATCGGCCCGGGCGACCGTCTCGCCTCCGAACGCGACCTCGCCGCCGACCTCGGTGTCGGCCGCTCCAGTGTGCGCGAGGCGCTGCGCGTGCTCGAGGTCATGGGCCTCATCCGCACGTCGACCGGCTCCGGCCCGCAATCCGGCGCCATCGTGATCGCGACCCCGACCGGAGGCATGTCGACTCTTCTCCGTCTCCAGGTCGCCGCGCAGGGATTTCCGCTGACCGATGTCGTGCAGACCCGACTGCTGCTCGAAGACGCGGTCGCCGCCGCCCTGGCGAGCCAGCAGGCCCCCGATCTCGCGGCAGCACACCGTGTGCTCGAAGCGATGGATGCCGCGGGGCTGACCTCCGCGGAGTTCCTCGCGCTGGACGCCCAGCTGCACCTCGCCCTCGCCGAATCGAGCGGCAACACCGTCGTCGCAGCGATCATGGCGGGCTTGCGCACCTCCATCGAGTCCTACGTGCAGCAGGGAGCCTCGGCGATCGCGGATTGGGATGCCATGGCAGACGTGCTGCGCTCCGAGCACCGAGCGATCATCCAGGCCATCGCCGCCGGAGATGCGGCGACCGCGCAGACCCTCGTGCGAGCCCACATCACCGGCTACTACACCGCGACGGGCCTGACCCAGCGCGAACGATCCATCGACTGAGAGGACATGCCATGGTCCAGCGCCAGCTGCCCAACCCCGCCGAGCTGCTCGAGCTCATGCAGTTCAAGAAGCCGCAGCTCGACGGCAAGAAGCGCCGTCTCGACGGAGCGCTCACCATCGACGATCTGCGCACGATCGCGAAGCGCCGCACGCCGAAGGCGGCGTTCGACTACACCGACGGCGCGGCCGAGGGCGAGCTGTCGCTGAGCCGCGCACGCCAGGCCTTCCAGGACGTCGAGTTCCACCCCGGCATCCTCAAGCCCGCACCCGACGTCGACACGTCCGTCGACATCCTCGGCGGACCCTCGGCGCTGCCCTTCGGCATCGCGCCGACGGGCTTCACACGCCTCATGCAGACGGAGGGCGAGGTGGCGGGTGCCGGAGCCGCCGCCGCAGCCGGCATCCCGTTCACCCTCTCGACGCTCGGCACGACGTCGATCGAGGGCGTGAAGGCCGCGAACCCCCACGGCCGCAACTGGTTCCAGCTCTACGTCATGCGCGACCGGGAGATCTCGTACGAGCTGACCCGACGTGCCGCCGCCGCCGGCTTCGACACCCTGCAGTTCACCGTCGACACCCCCGTGGCCGGCGCACGCCTGCGCGACAAGCGCAACGGCTTCAGCATCCCGCCTCAGCTGACGCTGGGAACCATCATCAATGCGATTCCCCGGCCGTGGTGGTGGATCGACTTCCTCACGACGCCCAAGCTCGAGTTCGCGTCGCTGAGCACCACCGGCGGCACCGTCGGCGAGCTGCTCGACGCGGCCATGGATCCGACCATCAGCTACGACGACCTCGCGGTCATCCGCGACCTGTGGCCCGGCAAGATCGTCATCAAGGGTGTTCAGAACGTCGAGGACTCGGTGCGACTGCGCGACGCGGGCGTCGACGGGATCGTGCTCTCCAACCACGGCGGGCGGCAGCTCGACCGCGCGCCCATCCCGTTCCACCTGCTGCCGAGCGTCCGCAAGGCCGTCGGCGACGACTTCACCGTGATGATCGACACCGGCATCATGAACGGCGCCGACATCGTCGCGGCGGTCGCGATGGGCGCCGACTTCACGCTCATCGGCCGGGCTTACCTCTATGGACTGATGGCGGGGGGCCGCGCCGGAGTCGACCGCACGATCTCGATCCTCCGCACGGAGATCGAGCGCACCATGCGTCTGCTGGGTGTCGCGTCGCTGGCGGAGCTCGAGCCCGCGCACGTCACCCAGCTGACCCGCCTCGTGCCCGTGGCGCGGGACGCCTCCGAGGCCGTGGTGCGCTGAGTCAGAGCGGGCGCTGAGTCAGAGAGCCGGCGCTGACTCAGAGAGCGGGCGTTGACTCAGAGCGTCTTCAGCAGCTCGTCGAGCTTCTCGGCCGTGTCCTCCCAGCCGTCCACGGCGACGGAGGGCACGCCGAGGGCCAGGACCGGGTAGTCGTTGCCGCCCTCATCGAGGCGGTCGCCGTAGAAGAGCATCGAGGCGAGCGGGATGCCGGTGTGCTCGGCGAGCTTCTGCATGCCGTAGGCCTTGTCGATCCCGGCGCGGGTGATGTCGATAGACGTCGAGCCGCCGGAGCGCACTTCGAGGCCGGGAAGCCGTGCCGAGACGGCATCCCGCAGCGCCTCGCGCTTCGCGCCGTCGGGGTCCCAGGCGTGCTTCGCGTCGCGCGGCGCCTTCTGCCCGAGCGCCGAGAACGTGATCTGGGATCCTCGGTCCTCGAGGATCTCGCCCCACGGCTCGGTCTCCCACAGTCCGAGCCGCTCAGCCTCCTCGCGCAGCGCGGTGAGCGCGCCGGCCTTCTCGTCCTCGCTGAGGTCGTGCGCATACAGCGGCGCGAAGTCGCTGCCGTCGTGCCGGAGGTAGCGGGTGCCGCAGGTGGGCAGGAGGTGCAGCCGAGCCACGGCGACCGTGTCGGCGTCGCCGAGCTGCGCGATCACCTGGGCGCGGAACTGCGCCTCGTTGCCGCCGGAGATGATGGCCACGTCGACGGTCTCGAGCAGCGCGAGCAGCTGCGCGGCGATCCTCGGACTGATGGCGCCCTTCGACGGGGCGAGCGTGTCATCGAGGTCGAAGGCGACGAGGGCAGGCGTTGTCATGATGCTTCCAGGCTACGAGAGGGATTCTGCGGAGTTCGCGGGGCGAAGAGGAGCGTGCAGACCATCGCGAGGAAGACCCCGATGAGGGCGCCGCCGGAGTTGGCGATGACGTCGCCGACCGTGGCTGCGCGGTGGGGGAGTGCCACGCGCTGCGCGATCTCGATCGACAGGGACAGTGCGGGGCCGAGCAAGATCGCGATCGGCCACCAGCGGCGGGGCACGAGGAGGAACGACAGGATGCCCACCGGCACGAACACGAGCACGTTGGCGATGATCTCGAGGCGGGTGAAGTCCAGCGACTCCCAGCCCAGCCGGTGCGCGGCGGTGACCAGGAGGTCGAGGAGGTTCGGCATCGACTCCTCGACGCGCCGCGGGGTGAGCGTCAGCAGGGCGAGGCCTGCGAGGAAGACGACTCCGAGGGCGATGGCGATGCCGCGCGTCGCACGGCGCGGCGGCGGGAGCAGTCGACCCACGCGATCCCCTTCGCTTCGATCCCGGTACAGAGAAGGCCGCCCGAGGGCGGCCTTCCGGTGTTACTGGTCGGGGTGACAGGATTTGAACCTGCGACCTCTTCGTCCCGAACGAAGCGCGCTACCAAGCTGCGCCACACCCCGTTTTGCAACCCTCCGAGTCTACAAGGAAAACTCCGCAGCGCCGAATCGGAGGATCATCCGCGCGCCGTGAGCGTGAGCAGCGTCGCCTCGGGCCGGCAGGCGAAGCGCACGGGGGCGTAGATGGAATGCCCGCACCCGGCGCTGACGTTGAGCGGGACCGAACGACCGTCGTGCGTCCACGTGCTGAGGCCCTTCGCCTGCTTCAGCGGGATGTCGCAGTTCGCGACCAATGCGCCGTAGCCGGGGAGGCAGACCTGCCCGCCGTGGGTGTGTCCGCCGAGGATCGCGTCGGCGCCCAGATCGACGAACTCGTCGAGCACACGGCGGTACGGTGCGTGGGTGACCCCGAGGACCGACGAACCGGCGTCTCGCGGTCCGAGCGCCTCGATCGCCGCCGGGAGGTCTTCCAGGCGGTCCCAGTCGCGGTGCGCGTCGTCGACGCCGAACAGGTCGAGGGAGCTGCCGGCGACCGTCATCCGGGTGGCCGCGTTGTTCAGACCGGTCCACCCGAGGTCGTCGGTGAAGAAGGCGTCCATCGCGTCCGTGTCGAGGGCCGGGGCCGGGGCGCGGCGCTTCTGAGACGGTCCGGCGAAGTACAGGAGGGGGTTGCGCGGCGACGGAGCGGTCACGTCGTTCGATCCGTGCACGAACACCCCGGGGATGCCCGCGAAGGGTTCGAAGGCGCGGCGGATGCCGTCCAGGCCGTCGCGGTGTCCGAGGTTGTCGCCGGTGTTGACGATGAGGTCGGGCTTCAGCTGGGCGAGCGATGCGAGCCAGTCCTGCTTGCGGTGCTGCCACGGAGCCATGTGGGCGTCGGAGATGTGCAGGACGCGCAGCGGAGCGGAACCGGGTGCCAGAGCGGATGCTGTGACCTCGCGCACCGTGAACAGATAGCGCTCGATGCCGATGCCCCATACCGCGGCCGCGGCACCGGCGGCCCCCACCGCACCGAGTGCGATGAGGGCCGGGTGGGCGGCGCGACGGCGGGTCACCGACACGTGACCGTGATCTCGGTGCTCTTGTTGGTCGCCGTGTTCGCTGCGGGGTTGGTCGACGTGACGGTCGCGGTCGGCGGGTTGCAGGAGTTGTCGAACGAGATCGACGAGAATCCTGCGCCGAAGAGCGCGCTCTGGGCATTGGCCTTCGACTGACCGGTGATGTCCGGCACGGTCGCGCCCTGGCCGTTGCTCGGTGAGATCGTGACGGTCGCGCCGCTCGGAGCCTGCCCCACCGGGTCCTGCGCGACGACGACGTCACCGGCAGGTCCGTCGACGGCGGGGCCGACGGCGACCTGGAAGTCCGCATCCTCGAGGATGGCGGTCGCCTCGCCCACGGACTTGCCGATGACGCTCGGCACCTCCGTCAGCACCTGACGGCTGAGGTTGTTGTCGGGGGCGGGGAACGCGTCGCCGCCGAAGATGTCGTTCGCGGTCCGTTGCATGGTCCTGGCGAGGCCGTAGCGCATCTCGTTGAGCGCGGTTCCGCCCCAGCTCTGACGGAGGATGCTGGCCTGTCCCTCGGAACGGCCGACCCACACCGCGGTCGTGACCTTGGTGCTCGACTCGATCATCATGGTTCCCCATGACTCGTGCGTTCCGGTCTTGCCTATCAGCGGCACACCGTCCCGGGTGTTCGCCTTCGCGCCGGTTCCGCCGTTCATGACGCCCTGCAGCGCGAATGCCGCGGTCGCAGCGACCTCGGGCGAGATGACCTGCGAGCACTTGGACTCGGGGATGGGGAGCTCGTTGCCCTGGGCGTCGACCACGCGGTCGATCGACTTCGGGGTGCAGTAGACGCCGCCGTTCGCGACCGTGGCGTACGCGCCGGCCATGGCCAGCGGGGAGATGTACTTCGGTCCGAGGATGTCGTACGGGGCGGCCGGGTCGTCGGTCGTCTTGCCGCCGTTCGACAGCGTCACGCCCATGCGGTCGGCCACGGCGTTGATCTTGCAGAGGTCGAGCTTCTCGGCCATCGCGAGGTATCCGCTGTTCAGCGAGTCGGCCGTGAACTTCATCACCGTGCCGGTGTAGCCGCCCTGGTTGCCGAAGTTCTGGATCTTCGTCTTGTTCGTGATGCCGTCGTCACCGCACTTGAACTTCGTGAAGACGCGGTTGGTGCCGTTGAGGGTCTCGCGAACCGAGTGCCCCTCTTCGAGCCAGTCGATCAGCGTGAACAGCTTGTACGTCGAGCCGACCGAGAAGCCGTTCGATCCGCCGTGCGCCTTGTCGGTCGCGAAGACGAGCGACGTGTACGCCTGGTCGTCGGTGACGGTCTCGCTGAACGTCGTGTTCTGCGTGATCGCGAGGACACGGCCGGTGCTCGTCTCGAGCGAGACCCCCGCGGCGCCGAAGCGCTGGTTGTCGTAGTTGCCCGGCACGGTCTCGAGCATCGCCTGGGCGCCGGCGTTCTGGATGTCGATGTTCATCGTCGAGTAGATCTGCAGGCCGCCCTGACGCAGCAGGTCGCGGCGCTTCTCGGGGGTGTCGCCGAAGGCCGGGTCGTTCAGCACGACCGACTTCACGTACTCGCAGAAGTAGGCGCTGCGGGCGATGTCGTTCGCGGCGACGCAGCCCTGGGTCGGAGCGGTGATCGCGGGCGTGATCGGCGAAGCATCCGCCTCGTCGAACTGCGCCTGGGTGATCTTGCCGTCGGTGAGCATGCGGTTGAGCACGTAGTGGCGGCGCTCGAGCGTCTGCGCGTATCCGTCCGCCTCGCTGTTGTGTGCGACGCCGTCGTCGTCGGTCCAGGTGCCTTCGGGCTTGTCGATCCGGTACTGGTTCGGGTTCTGCACCATTCCGGCGATCGTGGCGGCCTGCGCCAGCGTGAGGTTCGCGGCGGTGGTCGAGAAGTAGCGGTTCGCCGCCGACTCGATGCCGTAGACGGTGCCGCCGAAGTTCGCGATGTTCAGGTAGCCGAGGAGGATGTCGTTCTTCGAGTACTCCTTCTCGATCTGCAGAGCGAAGCGCATCTCCTGGAGCTTGCGCTCCACGCCCTTCGCGCCGACCGCGTTCGTGGCGTCGAGCCAGCACTGCTGCAGATCGTCGGCGTAGGTGCCCGATGCAGGGTCCGCGTCCTGCTCGCACTCCTGGATCAGCACGTTCTTCACGTACTGCTGGGTGATCGTCGAGGCGCCTCGGTCGTCGGTGCCGCGGAGGTTGTCGACGAGGGCCTTGGCCGTCGCGCCGACGTTGATGCCGCCGTGCGAGAAGTAGTCCTTGTCCTCACTGGAGAGGATCGCGTCGTAGACGACGGGGTTGATCTGCTCCCAGGTGACGGGGATGCGGTTCTGCTCGAAGAACGACGCGAGCTCGACCGGACCGTCGGCCGTCGACGCGTAGATCGTCGACTGCTCCATCGGCGCGGTGACATCGAGGTTCGTCGGGAGCTTGTCGAAGATCGTGAGTGCCTGGGAGCCGGCGATACCGGTCATGGCCAGGACCGGGGTGACGCTGGCCGTGACGAGGAGACCGGCGACGGCGCTCAGGCCGACGAGTCCGAGGATCCCGCCGAGCGCACCCTTCACCGTGCGATTCTTTTGAGGCATACGCTTGATCGTAGGGGAGTTCCCTGAATACCGCCTTTGACGCATCTGCGCGCGGATGCCGCCAGACAGGAGTGCCATGACCACGTGGGAATACCTCACCACGCCGCTGCTGATCCACAACACCGCTGCCATCCTCAACAACTGGGGCAAGCAGGGGTGGGAGCTCGTGCAGGTCGTCCAGGGACCCGAAGGCGGGCTCGTCGCCTACTTCAAGCGTCCGGTGACCTCGGATGCCACGGGCAACGCGGCGGGCCTCGCCGCCGCTGCAGAGGCATCGCGCCAGTTCGAGGGAGGGGCGGCATGAGCGTCTCCGAGCGTCTCGCCGATCTCGGCATCGAGCTCCCGGTCGTCGCAGCGCCGGTCGCCGCGTACGTGCCGGCCGTCGTGCACGAGGGACTCGTCTACACGTCCGGCCAGCTGCCGTTCACCGCCGGCGAGCTGCCAACGACCGGCAAGGTCGGCGCCGAGGTCAGCGCTGAGGACGCGAACACGTACGCCCGCGTCTGCGCGCTGAACGCACTGGCGGCGGCAGCCGCCGCAGCCGGCGGAGTCGACAGGATCGCCGGTGTGCTCCGTGTCGGCGGCTTCGTGGCATCCGCCCCTGACTTCACCGGTCAGCCGGGCGTGATCAACGGCGCGAGTCTCGTGCTCGGCGAGATCTTCGGCGAGGCGGGCCAGCATGTCCGCGCCGCCGTCGGAGTGCCGGTGCTGCCGCTCGACAGTCCGGTCGAGGTCGAGGTCACGTTCGTCCTCGCCTGACACCTCTCACGCAGAACGCCCCCTCCCGATCGGGAGGGGGCGTTCTGCGTCCGGCCTGCTACTTGACCTGTGCGGAGATGATGCTCATCACGGCGGTGTCCGCGAGCGTCGTGGTGTCGCCGACCTCGCGGCCTTCAGCCACATCGCGCAGCAGGCGGCGCATGATCTTGCCGGAGCGGGTCTTCGGCAGCTCTCCGACGATGTACACGTCACGCGGTCGCGCGATGGCGCCGATCTGCTCTCCGACCCAGACGCGCAGCTGCTGGGCGAGGCCGGCAGGATCGTGCGCCGAGAGGTAGCTCTCCTTGATGATGACGAAGGCGACGACCGCCTGACCCGTGGTGTCATCCGCGGCGCCGACCACCGCGGCCTCCGCCGTGGCCTCGTGCGCGACGAGCGACGACTCGATCTCGGCGGTGGAGAGTCGGTGGCCCGAGACGTTCATGACGTCGTCGACCCGTCCGAGCAGCCACAGGTCACCGTCGTCGTCGAGTCGCGCGCCGTCCCCGGCGAAGTAGTAGCCCTGCTTCTCGAACTTCTCCCAGTACGTCTCCGTGTAGCGTTCGGGGTCTCCCCAGATGCCGCGGAGCATGCTCGGCCACGGCTCCGTGATCACGAGGAGGCCGCCGTTGCCGTTGCCCACCTCGGCGCCCGACTCGTCGACCACGTCGATCGAGATGCCGGGGAGCGGGACCTGTGCCGAGCCCGGCTTGGTGGCCGTGACGCCCGGCAGTGCCGAGACCATGATCGCGCCGGTCTCGGTCTGCCACCAGGTGTCGACGATGGGTGTCGCGCCCGCGCCGATCACGTCGCGGTACCAGATCCACGCCTCCGGGTTGATGGGCTCCCCGACCGAGCCGAGCAGACGCAGCGATGACAGGTCGAACTTCGCGGGCACGCTGCGCCCGATCTTCATGAACGAGCGGATGGCGGTCGGCGCCGTGTAGAAGATCGAGACCTTGTACTTCTCGATGATCTCCCACCAGCGGCCGGGGTGCGGGGCGTCGGGGGTGCCCTCGTAGATGACCTGGGTCGCGCCGTTCGCGAGCGGGCCGTAGGTGACGTAGCTGTGGCCCGTGATCCAGCCGATGTCCGCCGTGCACCAGTAGACGTCCGTCTCGGGGTGCAGGTCGAAGACGTATCTGTGCGAGTAGGCGACCTGCGTGAGATATCCGCCCGAGGTGTGCAGGATCCCCTTCGGCTTCCCGGTCGTGCCGGAGGTGTAGAGGATGAAGAGCGGATTCTCGGCGGGGAAGGCCTGCGCGGTGTGCTCGGCGGATGCCGCCGGGACGACGTCGTGCCACCAGAGGTCGCGCCCGTCCTCCCAGTCGACCTCGTTCTCGCCGCGCTTCACCACGAGGACGTGCTCCACGGTCTGCTGCTCCCCGTCGCCCCGGTCGGCGAGGGCCTGGTCCACCGCCGGCTTGAGGGCCGACACGCGGCCCTTGCGATAGCCTCCGTCGGCGGTGATGACGAGCTTGGCGCCGGCGTCGTCGATGCGGGAGCGGAGGCTGTCGGCACTGAAGCCGCCGAAGACGACCGAGTGGATCGCGCCGACCCTGGCGACGGCGAGCATCGAGGCGACGGCCTCCGGGATCATCGGGAGGTAGATGGCGACGCGGTCGCCGTGACCGATGCCGAGACCCTCGAGGACGTTCGCGACGCGCTTGACCTCTTCGGTCAGCTCGGAGTACGTGATGCTCCGGGAGTCGCCGGGCTCGCCCTCCCAGTGCAGTGCGACGCGGTCGCCGTTGCCGGCCTCGACGTGTCGATCGAGGCAGTTGTACGCGACGTTCAGCTCGCCGTCGTCGAACCACTTCGCGAACGGCGGGGTCGACCAGTCGAGCACCCGGGTGAAGGGCTTGTGCCAGTCCAGAAGCTCTCGGGATTGCGCGGCCCAGAACCCCTCGCGATCTGCGGCGGCGCTCTCGTACAGCGCGGGCGAGGAGATCGTCTGCGCGACGAACTCGTCAGACGGCGGGAACTTGCGGGTCTCATCGAGAAGATGATCGATCTGGCTGCTCATCGGCAGGCGCTCCTTTGCGGCGTGGCAGGTCGTGCAGGCGTGACCGTGCGGATCAGCACGATCAGGTCACCGTGAATCTAGCCTCGGCGTCGGACACCGCATACTGCCGAAAGTCGGTACTCCGGCCGGTTTTGTCAGGACGGTCGCCTTGCGTACACTCGACGACAGCCGAATTCTCATTCCGGCCTTGGCGTGCCCGATTCCCCCGTCGGGGACCGCCGTGGGCGGCATCTCATTCCCCCCGTGAGGTGCCGCCCTTTCATTTGGGAGCGCTCCCGAGGCGACGCGCACCCGGTGCGCTCGTCTTCTGCACCGATGTGGATCCGATCTCGTTGCTCACAGGCGACGTGGTCGAGTCGGCGATCGCCGGACCGGCGGCCACCGAGCGCCCTACCTTCAGGGAATGCCCGATTCCTTCGTCATCCGTCCCCGTGTCGGTGCCGGCGCGGATGCCGCCTCCGCGCGTTCAGCGCCGCTGAGCGTCGACCCGGCGTTCGGTGCGCTCGCCGACCACATCCGAGACGAAGAGATCACCGACATCTTCGTCAACGGCGCCGCGGGCCTCTTCGTCGATCGCGGACGCGGAGTCGAAGCCGTCCCCGGATGGATGGCATCCGAGCGCGAGGTCCGCGACCTCGCGGTCGCGCTGATCGGTCTCGGCGGTCGGCACCTCGACGACCAGGCGCCGTGCGTCGACGTGCGGCTCGACTCCGGCATCCGCGTCCATGCGGTCCTCTCGCCGATCTCGACGTCCGGGACGGCGTTGTCCATCAGGGTGCCTCGGGTTCGAGCGGCCGACCTCGATGCGCTCGCCGCCCTCGGGACCTTCGACGCCAGGCAGCAGAGCTGGCTGCTGCAGCTCGTGAAAGACCGGGCGAACGTCCTCATCACGGGCGGCACCGGCACAGGCAAGACGACTCTGCTGTCGGCGCTGCTCGCGGACGCTCCGGCGACCGAGCGGATCGTCACGATCGAGGACGTCGCCGAGCTGCGGCCGGGGCATCCGCACCATGTGGCCCTCGAAGCGCGGCAGTCGAACCTCGAGGGCGCCGGGGGCATCAGCCTGGCCCGGCTCGTGCGGGAGTCCCTGCGGATGCGTCCCGATCGTCTGGTGGTCGGGGAGTGCCGCGGCGAAGAGGTCCGAGAGCTCCTCACCGCGCTCAACACCGGGCATGACGGGGGAGCGGGGACACTGCACGCGAGCGGGCTGGCGGACGTGCCGGCCCGCATAGAGGCGCTCGGGGCCCTCGCAGGGATGGACGCCGTCGCGCTCGCGCGCCAGGTGGTGAGCGCCTTCACCGTCGTGCTGCATCTCGAGCGGGCGCCGGGCGGACAGCGACGTATCGCCCAGGCCGGGCGGTTCACCCTCGTCGGCGACCGGCTGGGCATCGAGGAGGTGCAGCCGTGGTGAGCCTGCGGCGTCGCGCGGCGGCCGAGTCGGCTGCCGACCCCGCCACCTCGGTGCAGACGCTCGCCGTTCTCCTGCAGGCGGGAGCGATCCCGATGACCGCGTGGCGCCACCTCGCCGACACCGGCGACGAGCACGCGCTCGCCGTCGTCGAGCGGACGGATCGAGGACAGCCGCTGGTCACCGCGATCGAGGCCGAGGGCGGTGCCTGGCGTGACCTCGCCGCCGCCTGGGAGGTGGCGACGATCGTCGGCGCGCCGCTCGCCGAGGTGCTGCGGATGATCGCCGAGACGCTGCGCGATGCGGCATCCGCGGCCGACGACGTGCGCATCGCTCTCGCCGAGCCCGCCGGAACCGCTCGACTCCTCCTGTGGATGCCGTTCGCCGGACTGCTGCTCGGCTTCGCCCTGGGCTTCGACACGCTCGGGGTCATGGTCGGCAATCCCCTCGGCACCGCCTGCGTCGTGGCCGGGCTGCTGCTGGTCCTCGCCGCGCGCCTGTGGACCGGCCGACTGCTCAGGCGTGCCCGCCCGAGACCGGGCACCCCAGGGATGCAGGCCGAGCTCGTGGCCGTGGCGCTCTCCGGCGGAGCATCGATCGAGAGGGCGCTCCGGCTCGTCCGTGAGAGCCCCACCTCGGACCTCGGCGACGATGACCGCATCCGGTCCGTCCTCGATCTCTCCCGAGCGGCGGGAGTGCCTGCGGGCGAGCTGCTCCGGGCGTCGGCCGCGCAGGATCGTCATCGCTCGCGCGTCGAGGGCAGGATGCGCGCGGCGAAGCTCTCGACGCAGCTCCTGATCCCGCTCGGCGTATGCACGCTCCCCGCGTTCCTCCTCCTCGGCGTGGCGCCGCTGATGCTGAGCGTGCTCGCCTCCACACCTCTGCCGCTCTGACGGCCGGGACCACCGGATGCACAGGCGTCCACACAGAGAAAGAAGGAACACCATGAGCACCATCACCACCATCCCGACGCTGACGCGGCGGCGTGCCGCCGGGCTCTTCGGCGACGACACGGGCGCAGCGACCGCCGAGTACGCGATCACGACGATGGCCGCCGTGGCCTTCGCCGGCCTCCTCGTCGTGATCCTGCGGTCCGGCGAGGTCCGCGGCATCCTCACCGACCTCGTGCGTCGGGCTCTCACGGTGTCGTGATGACGATGCGAGCACTCGTGCCCTCCGGAGAGGGCGACCAGGACAGAGGGTCGGTGGCGGCCGAGCTCGCGCTCGCACTCCCGGCCGTCGTGCTGACGCTCCTCCTCGGGGCCGCGGCGCTCGGCGCGGCCGCCCAGCAGGTCGCACTCCAGGATGCCGCCGCAGACGCGGCACGGCTGCTCGGACGCGGGCAGAGCGAGGGTGACGCGCGTCATGTCGTCGCCACCGCCGTGCCCGGCGCGCGCCTGTCCAGCGGCGGCTCGGGCGACCTCGTGTGCGTCACCGCGCGCGCCGAGGTCGCCGTCGGCGCGATCATCCGGGTGCCGCTCCACGCGTCCAGCTGTGCGCTCGGCGGAGGGCTGTGATGCCGTCCACTGTCTGTGGGAAGAGCTGATGGCGGGCTCAGCGCTCGCAGCGGGCGTCCTCGCCGTGGCGGCCGCCCTCTCGCTCGGTCTCGCCGCGGTCGGTGGCGCCGCGGTCACGGCGCAGCGCGCGGCGGGTGCGGCTGATGCCGCCGCGCTCGCCGCGGCCGATGCGGCGAGCGGCGCCGTCCCCGCGTCGGACGCACCGTGCGCCCTCGCCGCCCGGGTCGCGGCGGCGTCCCGCACCACTCTGACCGCGTGCTCGGTCGAGGGCTTCGCGGCGACCGTGCAGGTCGAGGCGGCGTACGCTGGACTCGCTGCCGTCTCCCGAGCCCGAGCAGGGCCACCCGAGGGGAGCTGACGGCGGCGCGAGCCACTCTCCGGCGAAAACGCAGGCGACCTCCGTGAGCAACCCATCACGGTGGTGTGTATGGTGTGCTTCGAAGAAAGGACGAACCCTTGGCTGAAGGCAAGAAGCTCGTCATCGTCGAGTCTCCGACGAAGATGCGGTCGATTCAGGGCTACCTCGGCGATGGCTACGAGGTGCTCAGCTCGGTCGGCCACATCCGCGATCTGGCAGACAAGAAGGACATCCCGGCCGCTGACAAGCAGGCCTACGGGAAGTACTCGATCGACGTCGACAACGACTTCGACCCTTATTACGTCGTCTCCGATCGCAAGACGAAGACGGTCGCCGAGCTGAAGCGCGCGCTCAAGACCGCCGACGAGCTCCTGCTCGCCACTGATGAGGATCGCGAAGGCGAGGCCATCGCCTGGCATCTGCTCGAGACTCTCAAGCCCAAGGTGCCTGTCAAGCGCATGGTCTTCCACGAGATCACCAAGGACGCCATCCAGGCCGCCATCGGCAACACCCGCGAACTCGACACCGACCTCGTCGACGCGCAGGAGACCCGTCGCATCCTCGACCGTCTCTACGGCTGGGACGTCTCGCCGGTGCTCTGGTACAAGGTCAAGACGGGCCTCTCCGCCGGACGCGTGCAGTCCGCCGCCACCCGCATGATCGTCGAGCGCGAGCGCGAGCGCATGGCGTTCGTCTCGGCCGAGTACTGGGACGTCGAGGCCCTCGCGTCGTCGTCCTCCGGCTTCCGGGTTCGTCTCGTCCGGGTCGACGGCGGGCAGCTCGCCCGCGGCACCGACTTCGACGACACCGGAAAGCTCAAGAAGGCCGTCGTCATCCTCGACGAGAAGAAGGCCGCAGCGCTCGCCCTCGCCGTCGATGCCGCCGGTGCCGGCACCGTCACCAAGGTCGAGGCGAAGCCCGGAACCCGCAGCCCCTACGCCCCCTTCACCACCTCCACGATGCAGCAGGAGGCCGGGCGCAAGCTCTCGATGAGCGCGAAGCAGGCGATGAGCGTCGCCCAGCGCCTCTACGAGAAGGGGTACATCACCTACATGCGTACCGACTCCGTGGCGCTGAGCACCCAGGCGGTGCAGGCGGCGAGGAGCCAGGCGGTCGCGCTCTACGGCGACAGCGCGGTGCCGCTCAAGCCCCGCGTGTACAAGTCGAAGAGCAAGAACGCGCAGGAGGCGCACGAGGCCATCCGCCCGTCGGGTGAGAACTTCCGCACGCCGAAGTCCGTCTCGTCCGAGCTCGACCGCGAGGAGCATCGGCTCTACGACCTCATCTGGAAGCGCACCGTCGCCAGCCAGATGGCCGACGCCAAGTACGAGACCACCACGGTGACGATCGATGTCGACGCCGCGGGCCAGAAGGCGGAGTTCACCGCGTCCGGCACCGTCTACACCTTCAAGGGCTTCCTCGAGGCCTACGAAGAGGGTCGCGACGAGAAGCGCAACGACAAGGACGCCGACGAGAACCAGTCGCTTCCGATCGTCGCGGTCGGCGACGAGCTGCGGATGTCGGATGCCGAGGCCAAGGGCCACCGCACCACGCCGAAGCCCCGCTACACCGAGGCATCGCTGGTCAAGGCCCTCGAAGAGCATGGCATCGGCCGCCCGTCGACCTTCGCCAGCATCATCGGCACCGTGATCGACCGCGGCTACGCCACCAAGCGCGGTCAGGCGCTCGTTCCGACCTGGCTCGCCTTCAGCGTCGTGCGCCTTCTCGAGGAGCACTTCGCCGATCTCATCGACTACGACTTCACCGCTGCGCTGGAGGACGACCTCGACGCCATCGCGCGGGGCGAGCAGAAACGCGTCGAATGGCTGCGTTCCTTCTACTACGGCTCGGACTCGCAGGTGGGGCTCCGTCAGGTCGTCGACAACCTCGGCGAGATCGACGCACGGGCGCTGAACTCGACGCCCATCACCGACACCGCGACGCTCCGCTTCGGCAAGTACGGGCCGTACCTCGAGGTCGCGAACCCCGACGCGCCCGACGAGAAGCCGCGGATCGTGAACGTCCCCGAGGACCTCGCACCCGACGAGCTGACCGCTGCCAAGGCGCAGGAGCTCATCGACGCCCCCGTCGCCGGCGATCGCGTGCTCGGCGTGAATCCCGACAACGGCAAGGTCATCGTCGTCAAGGACGGCCGTTTCGGTCCGTACGTGCAGGAGAACGACCCGGTGTCCGACGATGCCGCGGTCGACGAGGCCACCGGCGAGGTCGTCGAGGCGCCGAAGCCGAAGCGCGGAGCGAAGAAGGAAACGGCGCCCAAGCCGCGCACGGGTTCCCTGTTCCGGTCGATGTCGGTGGACACGATCGATCTCGACACCGCCCTGCAGCTGCTGAGCCTGCCTCGAGTGGTGGGGGCCGACCCTGAGACCGGCGAGGAGATCACCGCTCAGAACGGGCGCTTCGGCCCGTACCTCAAGAAGGGCACCGACTCTCGCTCGCTCGAGAGCGAATCGCAGATCTTCGACGTGACCCTCGAGCAGGCGCTCGAGATCTACAAGCAGCCGAAGTACGGAGCCGGATCCCGTCGCGCATCCAGTGCGCTCGCCGAGTTCGAGGCCGACCCCGTCAGCAACAAGCCGATCCGCATCCGCGACGGCCGGTTCGGGGCGTACGTGACGGACGGCGAGACGAACGTCACGATCCCCCGCGGCCAGAAGGTCGAGGACATCACGTTCGAGATCGCGGTGCAGATGCTCGCCGACAAGCGCGCCAAGGGCCCTGCGCCCAAGCGCGGGGCGGCGAAGAAGGCGCCGGCGAAGAAGGCCCCCGCCAAGAAGGCCCCCGCCAAGAAGCCCGCCGCCAAGAAGCCGGCGGCGAAGAAGCCGGCGGCGAAGAAGACCGCCGCCACGAAGCCGGCGACGGATGCCGAGAAGGCGGCCGCGCGCTCGGCGGCAGCGAAGAAGGCTGCGGCCACCCGCGCCGCGAACGCCGCGAAGCGTGCGGAGTGAGCGGACCCGACAGGCCTGAGGATCGTTCGGTGACCGCGCGCTCCGGCGTGTGGATCACCCTCGAGGGCGGCGACGGATCGGGCAAGACCACTCAGTCGAACCTGCTCGCCGACTGGCTCGCGGATGCGGGACGCACGGTCGTCCGCACGCGGGAGCCCGGCGGGACCGAGGTCGGACACCTGATCCGCGACATCGTGCTCCACCACAGGGGCGACATCGCTCCGCGCGCCGAGGCGCTGCTGTACGCGGCCGACCGCGCCCACCACGTCGCGACAGTCGTGCGGCCGGCGCTGGCGCGAGGAGAGGTCGTGCTGCAGGACCGCTACCTCGACTCGTCGGTCGCCTATCAGGGCGCAGGACGCGTGCTCGACGGCGACGAGATCCGCGACCTCTCGCTCTGGGCCGCCGAGGGAGCCCTTCCGGACCTCACGGTGCTCCTCGACCTCGCGCCGGAGGCCGCGCGGGTGCGGTTGGATTCCGCCGACAAGCCGTTCGATCGCCTCGAGGCCGAGAAGACCGAGTTCCACGCCCGCGTGCGAGACGCGTACCTCGAGCTCGCCCGTGCGGAGCCCCAGCGCTTCCTCGTGCTCGACGCCTCGGCATCGCCCGAGGCCATCGCCGCGCAGATCAGGCAACGCGTCGTCGGGCTTCTCGGCTGACTGACGGCTGCATCCGCAGACCACTGCTGACCAGCGTCCGCACCCCCGGCTGTCGCGTCGATCGTCCGTATCGCCGCGCATGTCGGTCCTCCCGATTAGGCTGAGGGCATGCCCCAGACCGTCGCCGCCCCTTTTCCGTGGGCCGACGTCTGGGGGCAGGACGCCGCCGTCGAGACGCTCCGCGGAGCAGCATCCGACCCGGCCGCCCTCTCGCACGCGTGGCTGATCACCGGCCCTCCCGGTTCCGGACGCTCGACCCTCGCCTATGCGTTCGCCGCCGCCTTGATCGCCGATCACCCCGACGACGAGGCGGCGATGCGGCAGGTGCTCGCGGGCACGCACCCTGATGTGACTGCCCTTCGCACCGACAAGGTCATCATCACGATCGCCGAGGCGCGGTCGCTGGTCGAACGGTCGTATTTCGCGCCGTCGGCCGGACGATACCGGGTGATCGTCGTCGAAGATGCCGACCGCATGGTCGAGCGCACCTCGAACGTCCTGCTGAAGGCGCTCGAGGAACCGCCGGAGAAGACCGTGTGGATCCTCTGCGCGCCGAGCGAGGCCGACCTGCTGCCCACGATCCGCTCTCGGGTGCGATCCCTCCGTCTCCGCGAGCCCGACGTCGCCGACGTCGCGCGCCTCATCACACTCCGCACAGGCGTCGACGAGGCCGTGGCCGAGCAGGCCGCGCGGCACGCGCAACGGCACATCGGCATGGCTCAGCGTCTCGCCACTGACGATGCCGCGCGTCGCCGACGCGACGAGACGCTGCGGTCGGTGCTCGGGGTGCGAGGGGTGAACGATGCGGTCGACGTCGCCGGCCGCATCATCCAGGCCGCGACCGACGACGCCAAGGCGTTGACGGCCGAGCGCGACGCCGCCGAGCGCGCCGCGCTGCTGCGCACGGTGGGCATCGCCGAAGGTCAGGCCGTCCCGCCCGCGCTGCGCACGCAGATCTCGGCCCTCGAGGACGACCAGAAGAAGCGTGCCACCCGCAGTCTCCGCGACGGCATCGACCGAGTGCTCACCGATCTGCAGTCCCTCTTCCGTGACGTCGTGATGCTGCAGTTCGGCAGAGACGATGCGCTGATCAACCGCGAACTCCGCGAAGAGCTCGCAGCCCTCGCCGCCGCCTGGCCCGAGACCCGTACGCTTGTCGTACTCGACCACCTTGCCGAGACACGGCAGTCGCTGGAGCGCAATGTCGCACCGCTGCTCGCCCTGGAGAGCTTGCTCGTGACGGTCACGAGCGGGAGGACACCGTGAACAATCGATCGACTTCCCGCATCCGCCGAGCCCTCGGGGCCGTCGCCGGGCTCGCCGTGGCATCCGTCGCGCTCTCCGGATGCCTCTACGCGATGATCCCCGAAGGGGCGGAGTCGAAGCCGTCGGTCACCCACGCGCCCGACACCGACGGCGTCGCGGAGGAGCTGCTGCCGTACTACGGGCAGACCCTCGCCTGGACCGACTGCGGACTCGGATTCGACTGCACGGACGTCACGGCGCCCCTCGACTGGGAGAACCCGGGCGAGGGCGAGATCACGCTCTCGGTCGTCCGGCATCAGGCCACGGGCACGGACACGGCGAAGGGCTCGCTGCTGACCAACCCCGGCGGACCGGGCGCGAGCGGGGTCGAGCTCATACGCGACAGCCTCGAGTTCGCCGTGGGCGCCGACCTCATCGAGAACTACGACGTGATCGGCTTCGATCCGCGCGGCGTCGGCCAGTCGAGCGCGGTCACCTGCTTCGATGCGGCCGGAATGGACGAGTACCTCTACTCCATCCCCACGGCGGCCCGCGGAACGGCCGAGTGGGAGGCCGAGCTCCTCGAGGGGCACCAGCGATTCGCCGATGCCTGCGAGGCGAACAGCGGCGGCATCCTGCCGTTCATCACGACGATCAACTCCGCGCGGGACATGGATCTGATCCGTGCCGTGCTCGGCGACACGCAGCTCAACTACCTCGGGTACTCGTACGGCACCTTCCTCGGGGCGACGTATGCGTCGCTCTACCCCGAGAAGGCCGGACGGCTCGTGCTCGACGGCGCCATCGACCCCGCCGTCTCGGGGCTCGATGTCGGTGCGACGCAGGCGCTCGGCTTCGAATCCGCGCTGCGCGCGTACATGCAGGACTGCCTCGACTCGGGGGAGTGCCCGTTCAACGGCTCGGTCGACGAGGCGATGGCAGACCTCGGGGCCCTGCTCGCCAGCGTCGACGCCGTCCCGCTGGAGAACGGCGACGGTCGCATGCTCGGCGCGGATGCGCTGATGACCGCGATCATCGCCGCCCTGTACTCCGCCGACAGCTGGCCCTACCTCACGCAGGCGTTCGACGAGGCGCTGCAGGGCGACCCGTCGACGGCGTTCCTGCTCGCCGACTTCTACAACGGCCGCGAGAACGGCAGCTACATCGACAACTCGAGCGAGGCCTTCCGGGCGTACAACTGCATGGACTACCCGGTCGAGGACGATCCGGCCGCCGAGGCTGCCACGAACGCGAAGATCGCCGAAGGTGCTCCGACGATCGCCCCGTATTGGTCCGGTCCCGACTCCTGCGAGGTGTGGCCGTACCCGCCGACCGGCACCCGCGGTGAGATCACCGCGCAGGGCGCAGGGCCCATCGTCGTGGTCGGCACAACCAACGACCCCGCCACCCCCTACGAATGGTCCGAGTCCCTCGCCGGTCAGCTCGAAGAAGGCGTCCTCATCACCCGCGTGGGCGAGGGCCACACCGGTTACAACAAGGGCAACGCGTGCGTCGACGGCGCCGTGGAGGCGTTCCTCCTCGACGACACGGTGCCCGAAGACGGGCTGCGGTGCGAGTGAGCGCCGCACGCCCGCCGATGCCGGATCGCTCGATTGGCGATGAGGCGTCGGCTCGGGTAAGATCGATGATCGCGCCGCTTTAGCTCAGTCGGCAGAGCATTTCACTCGTAATGAAAAGGTCGTCAGTTCGATTCTGACAAGCGGCTCCACCAGGCCCCGTGATGCGAAGAACATCACGGGGCCTTCTGGTTCCCTCCGGCCGGTCCGCTCGGGCGTACCCTCGAAGCATGAGCAGAGCGCTTCTGATCGTCGACGTCCAGAACGACTTCACCGAGGGCGGTGCGCTGCCCGTCACAGGCGGGGATGCCGTGGCATCCGCGATCTCGGCGCATCTCGCCGCGCATGCCGGCGACTACGAGCTGATCATCGCGTCGCGGGACTGGCACGACGCCGACGGTGACAACGGCGGCCATTTCGATGAGGAACCGGACTACATCGACAGCTGGCCCGTGCACTGCGTGGCGGGCTCCGACGGCGCGGACTACGACCCGCTGCTCGTGACCGATGCCATCACCCATCACGTCCGCAAGGGGCAGGGAGCGCCGGCGTACTCGATGTTCGAAGGGGTCACGGAATCCGGGGAGACCGTCGGCGGGCTGCTCTCCGCAGCCGGCATCCTCTCCGCCGACGTCGTCGGTCTCGCCACGGACCACTGCGTGCGGGCATCCGCTCTGGACGCGATCGCGCACGGCGTGCAGGTGCGCGTCCTCACCGACCTGGTCGCCGGTGTCGCCGCCGAACCGAGCGCGACGGCCCTGGCAGAGCTCGCGCACGCGGGAGCAGCGCTCGCCGACAGCGGCGCTGCGTGACGCGCAGCGTCCTGCTGCTGCGTGCCGTGAACGTGGGCGGCCGCAGCCGGGTGCCGATGGCGCGACTGCGCGAGGTCCTCGAACCCGAGCTGGGAAAGGTGTCGACGTACATCGCCAGCGGCAACATCGTGTGCGCGCATCCGTCCGATCCGCGCGCCGCGAGCGAGCGGGTTCGTTCGCTGATCGCCGCGGAGTTCGACGTGGACACCCCGGTGATCGTGCGCACCCATGAGGACCTGCGAGCGGCGCTCGACGCGCTGCCGTTCCCCGACGCGTCGGAGAAGATGCTGCACGCGATGTTCCTCGGCGGGCCGGCGGCCGCCGGCGCCGTCGATGCGCTCCTCCCGCGTCTGGTGTCGGGGGAGCGGATCGCCCTGATCGGCGACGAGCTGTGGATCGACTACGGCGAGGGCGGGGTGCGGTCCACGAAGCTCACCACAGCAGTGCTGGATCGCGCGCTCGGCGTCGCGGGCACTGCACGGAACCTGCGCACGCTGCGCACTCTGACCGAGCTCACCGCATGACCGAGACGCCGTTCGCGCTGGAACTGCCGTTCGTCGGCCGGTGGCTGGTGCAGAACAGTCCTGCGTCCCGGGTGCCGAGTCATGGGACGCCGCAGTTCGGCACGTCGTATGCGATCGACTTCGTCCCGGTGGACGAGACGGGTCGCAGCGCGCCGCGAACCCTCGCGAGCGTCGTCGCCAGCGAGCCCCCGACGGCCTTCGCGGGCTTCGGCCGACCGATTCTCGCGCCCGCCGCCGGGGAGGTGGTCGTCGTGCACGACGGGGAGGTGGACCATGCGGCGCATCGCGCGGGGGCCTCATCCCTCTGGTACGCCATCACCCAGGCCTCGCGGATCCGCGCGGGGGCTGCCGCCGTGGCAGGCAACCACGTCGTCATCCGATCGAGTGGGGCCCTCGTGCTGCTCGCTCACCTGAGGTCGGGGAGCGTGCGGGTGGAGGCCGGCCAGCGGGTGCGCATCGGAGAACGGATCGGCGAGTGCGGCAACTCCGGCAACAGCACGGAGCCTCATCTGCACCTGCAGGTGTCCGACTCCATCGAGCGCGACGGACGCGGCATCCCTCTCGTGTTCCGTCGCACGGTCGGCGCGCCGTGGGTTCCGCTCACGGGCGAGGTCGTCGAGGCCTGAGCTGGGGGATCAATGACGGAGCTCCTGGCTGAGGGCTGCCGGAGGCATCGTCGGGTGCGTCTGCAGATCGACGCGGCGGGTGTCGCATCCGCCACAGCGCACGTAGAGCACGACGCCGTCGGAGGTCGGATGCCGTGAGTCCACGACCCAGGAGTGCTCGTGGGCGGTGAGCGTCTGTCGGGCGATCGGAAGCGTGTGCAGCGAGGTCATGCATCCAGCGTGATGTAATGGCCTTATGCATCTCAACCCTTACGGCGAGTACGCGATCCTGCTCGCGGCATCTCTGGCCGATGACTTTCCGGAGGACCGTGAAGGCATCGAGCAGCGGACCCTCGACAAGGGCATGACGATGGTCTTCCCGCCCGCTCCCGACGATCACGAGCAGGTGCGTCGCGTCATCGACGACTGGCTGCGGATCGTCGACGCGCAGGACGCCGATGAACGGGCGAGGCTTCTCAACACGCAGATGGCGCAGGCGGCGGCGTATCCCCGTCTCACGAACCATGACGGCGAGGGGTGGCATCTCCACTATCGCGATGACGTCCAGTCGCTGCCGTATGTGCTGCGAGCCATCATCGCCGTCGGCACCTCGCTGCATCTGGTGACGCGGGGCATGGATCGGCTGGGCCGCTGTGAGGCGTCGCCGTGCACGAGGGTCGTCGTCGACGTGACCCGCAACGGACGCCAGCGGTTCTGCTCGGTGCGGTGCGCGAACAGAGCGGCGGTCCGGCGTCATCGAGCCCGCGAGGGCGCCTGACGCCGGACCGCCGACGGCCGGAAGGATGCTCAGGTCACGCGGTCTGGCCTGCGTGGCGTCCTTCGGAGATCTCCTCGACGAGCTTCGCGTTGAACGCGGGCAGGTCGTCAGGGGTGCGGCTCGAGACGAGGCCCTGGTCGACGACCACCTCTTCGTCGACCCAGGACGCTCCGGCGTTGCGGAGGTCGGTCGCGAGGCTGGGGTAGCTGGTGAGCGTCCGCCCGTCGACGACGCCGGCCTCGATGAGGATCCATGCGCCGTGGCAGATGACCGCGACCGGCTTGTGCTGCTCGAAGAACGTGCGCGCGAGATCGATCGAGGGCTTGTCGAGGCGCAGGTGGTCGGCGTTCACGACACCGCCCGGTAGAACCAGCGCGTCGAACTCGTCGGCCTTCGCATCAGCCGACGTGAGGTCGACGTGCTGGACATGACCGTTCTTGCCCTTGATCTGCTCGCCCTCCGGCGCGATCAGGGTCGCGCTCGCGCCCTCGCCCTGCACCGCTTCCCACGGGCTGGTCAGCTCGCTGTCCTCGAATCCGTCTGTCGCCAGGAATGCCACTCGGCTGTCGGTGAGAGTCGCCATGATGCGTCCTTTCGTTGAGGGGTCGAGTCCCGGATGGGACGATTCGACCCTCTCGCGGCACGCGGATGCGGTGAAGGGGGTGGCCGGATGCGACCGGCGGTGATACGCGGTGGGCCCCGTGGGGCTCGAACCCACGACCCGCGGATTAAAAGTCCGATGCTCTGCCAACTGAGCTAGAGGCCCGCACTCCCAGTCTAGGGCGCACAGAAAGGGCCGCCGACGAAGTGTCTCGTCGACGGCCCCTTCCTCCCGCTCGTCGCCCTCCCCCTGACGAATGAGCGGGGGTGCCGAGCTTTCAGCTCGGCGTCCCTTGCTGATTACGCAGCCGGGGGCATCAGGACCGAGTCGATCAGGTACACGGTCGCGTTGGCGGTCTGGACGCCACCGCAGATGACGTTCGCGTCGTTGACCATCAGGCTGTCGCCGCTGCCCGAGACCTCGAGGTCGGCGCCCTGCACGGTGGTGTGCATTCCGTCGATCTCATCGGGAGCGATCTGGCCGGGGACCACGTGGTACGTGAGGATCGAGCTCAGCGTGGCGCTGTCCGTCTTCAGGGCCTCGATGGTCGCGGGGTCGATCTTCGCGAAGGCCTCATCGACCGGCGCGAAGACGGTGAACTCGTCACCGTTGAGCGTGTCGACGAGGTCGACGTCGGGGTTGAGCTGACCGCTGACAGCCGCCACGAGAGTGGTGAGCAGCGGGTTGTTGGAGGCGGCCACGGCCACCGGGTCCTGAGCCATGCCCGACACGGAGCCGGCGCCCTCCGGAACAGCCTCGGCGTACGCCGCGCAGCCGGGGCCGACGAGGTTGGCAGCGGGGTCCATGGTCTCGGGGGCCATCGTCTCCTCCGACGTCTCCGGCGCCGTCGACTCTGCCGGCTCTTCCGTGGTGGTGCCGCCCATCGAACATGCGGAGAGCAAGAATGCGCTCGCAAGTCCGAGGGTGATCGCTGCGGTGACCTTCTTCTTGGTGCTGAACATCTCGAGCTCCTTCAGAACTGTGTGCCACGGCCTCTCCGTGACGTTGACAGCTGTTCGGAGCACTCTGGGGATCGGATGGGAGAAATCTCGGATTCTCTCGATCCGATCCTCACCGACCGCGGAATCCGAGGTGTTTTCCTTCACGTTCGGGTGACGGTTACACGGGAAAGGGGGGAGGATGCGGCATGCTTGAGGGGATGGTCATCGATGGGATGGACGTACCCGAGGACGGTACGGCGAGTGATGCGGTCGCCGACCTGCTCGTGCGTATCGGCGACGGCGACGAGCGCGCGTTCGCAGAGCTGTACGACACCCTCTCCTCCCGCGTCTTCGGCCTCATCCTGCGCGTGCTCGTGAACCGCTCCCAGAGCGAAGAGGTCCTCCAAGAGGTCTTTCTCGAGATCTGGCAATCCGCTTCGCGGTTCGCTCCGAACAAGGGTCAGGGAAGAACCTGGGTGATGACGATCGCTCACCGCCGTGCGGTCGACCGGGTCCGAGCATCCCAGTCCAGCGCGGACCGGGACGTGAAGGCCGGTTACAGGGATATCGGTGTCGCACACGACAGTGTCGCGGAACGGGTGGAACTGGGGATCGAGGGCGAGAAGGTCGTCAACGCCCTCTCGGGTCTTCCTGAGGCACAGCGCGAAGCGCTCGTCCTCGCTTATTACGGCGGTTACAGTCAGAACGAGGTGGCAGTGCTGGTGGGGGCACCGCTGGGGACGATCAAGACACGGATGCGAGACGGGCTCTCCCGTCTCCGGACAGCACTGGGGGTGACAGCATGAACGAGCAGGAATTCGAAGACCTCGCGGCAGGGGCGGCACTCGACGCGCTGTCGCCGGACGAGCAGCAGCGCTACCACGCCGCGCTCGTCGCGCACCCTGAATGGCAGGGCCTCGCCGACGTGGATGCCGCGACCGCGGCGCTCCTCGCCGAGGGCGTCATGCCGGTGGAGCCGCCGAGCAGCATCCGCTCATCCCTCCTCGCACGCATCGCGCAGACGCCGCAGGACGGCGACGCGATCGTCGCCGAGGTGGGGCCGTCGAACGACGCGGATGCCGCACCCGAGCCGGAGTCGCCGAGAGCGAGCTCCGGGGGCCTGAACGCCAAAGCTCCCGCGCACCCGCTGCGCATCCTGTTCGCGCTCGCGGCCTGCCTCGCGCTCCTCGTCGGCGTCGGGGTCGGGACCGTGGCCCTCAACAGCCATCTCAACCGGCCGGCGAGCGTCGTCGCTCTCGAGGACATCCGGGCTGCGGAGGACGCGCAGCAGGCCACCATCGAACTCGCCGACGGCGGCGCCGCGACCGCGCACTGGTCGGCCTCGCTCGGGAAGTCGGTGCTGGTCACCGACGGCATCCCCTCCCTGGCCGACGGCGAGACCTACGAGCTCTGGTACGTCCGCGGCGACACTCCGGTGTCCGCCGGCGTGTTCGACGCAGAGGACGGCGACGCGACCGCGGTCCTCGCGGGTGAGATGCACGCAGGAGACGTCATCGCGGTCACGATCGAGCAGGCAGGCGGCTCTCCCTCGGGTACACCGACGACCGACCCGGTCATCGTCATCCCCACCGCCTGACGTATCGGACGCCGACACCGGTCGAGGTGTGGAGACCGCGCCCCGATGTCGGTCGCGACGCGTACCCTGGTGTGATGCCCGAGCAGTTCTCCCGCCCTGTGCGCCGCCCCACCAGTGCCTTCGACAACATCGTCGGCACTCACGATCCGGCGGAGGAGACACGGGTGGCGCACGCGACGGCATCCGCTCTTCTCACCCGTGTGCGCGCCGACGAGAGCGGCGTCAGCGCCGAGCGGCTGGTGGCGTTCACCGCCGAGCACGGCATCGACGAGATCGCCGAGCTGTGGTCGAAGGCGCCGTCACGCACCCTTCCGGGCGCCCTGTGGAGGCTGTATCTGCTGCAGCTCGCCATCCATGCCGATCCGCAGACCGCCGCCCTGCTGTACGAGCGCGGACGGGTCGAGCTGGCCTCGGCCGATGTGGTGATCGCCGGCGCACCCATTCCCGCCAATCCGGAGGAGCTCGTCGTGCTCATCGACACGATCCTCCGCGGTGCGTTCCGCGGCGACTTCGCCGTCGCCCTCGACCGTGCGGCGGCATTCTGCCGGGTGCAGGCCTCGGGCGCCACGCACACAGCCGACGATTACGAGAACACGGAACCCGCCAGGGGGAGCGAGCTGACGACGAGGGCGCTGCGACTCAGCAGCTACGCGCAAGACCTGTCGGCCTCGGCCGTGCTGTGGCGGGCCGGCGCTCTCGCCTGAACGCGGTCTCTGCGCGCGGGGACGTTCACGCCTGAACCCGGGCGGCGTGCTGCCGGACATGAGAAGACCGGGCCGCAAGAACGCCTCTCGGCGGAAGGCCGCTCGCAGCGGCGAAAAATGGAGCCCGGGGTTATGCGGCCCGGCCACTCCATTGTAACGCGATACCGCTGTGGCTATTCCCGGCGTCGTAGGCTCTGTGCATGACCCGCCGTTTCGCCCTCATGATCGACCCAGCCACGTCGGATGCCGTCCGAGACGACTTCTCCGACAGCTTCACGCGTGTCGACGCAGCGGCCCCCGCGCTCAGCGTCGGCGAGCTGAGCACCCAGCGCGGCGACGGTGTGTTCGAGTCCATCGGCGTCGTCGATCGGCACGCGCAGGAGGTGGTTCCGCACCTCGAACGGCTCGCCCACTCGGCTCGGCTGTGCGATCTGCCCGTCCCGAACCAGGCTCAGTGGCATCAGGCGGTCGACCGGGCCGCCGCGGACTGCGGCGAGGGCGAGTACGTCATCAAGCTCATCCTCAGCCGAGGCGTCGAGCACGGCCCGACGCCGACGGCATGGGTGACGGTGGCACCGGCATCCGACTTCTCCGCGGTCCGCACGAACGGCGTGCGCGTCGTGACCCTCGACCGGGGCTATGACCTGGACATCGCCGAACGGGCGCCCTGGCTGCTGCTGGGCGCCAAGACCCTCTCATACGCCGTCAACATGGCGGCGCTCCGCGAGGCGCATCGCCGGGGCGCCGACGACGCGATCTTCCTCTCGCGCGACGGCTTCGTGCTCGAGGCTCCGACGGCATCGCTCATCCTGCGCTTCGGCGACCGCTTCGTCACCCCCGCGCCGAACGGCGGCATCCTGCACGGCACGACGCAGCTGAGCGTGTACGAGCATCTCGCCGCGCGAGGTTTCGATGCCGCATACGCGCAGGTCCCGGCATCCGATCTCACCACGGCGGATGCCGCGTGGCTGGTGTCGAGCGTCCGTCTCGCGGCCCCCATCACCAGCGTGGACGGCGCCGCCCTGCCCGTCGACGCGGCGTTCACCGCCGAGCTCAACCAGTACCTGCTGTCTCCGCGCGACTGACCCGTCCCCCGTCCCCGACCCCGACCCCCACCCCCGTCCCCCGACCCCCGTCCTCCGTCCCCCGATCCCGACCCCCGGCCGGAGCACAGCTTCGGAGTCGGGGCCCCGCTCCCGGCGTGTCGGCTCCTCGTGCCGGCGTGTCGACGTGTGAGCTCCGAAGCTGTGCGCGCCAATGCGTGCAGACGATCGTGCGGTCGGTCATGCCCGAGGCATGAGCGCCATCATCGCGACGATCGCCCGTTCGACGATGTCCCAGTCATGGACAACCATCGCGTAGTCGAACCGCAGTGAGACGTGACCCCACGACGCTGCCGTCGCGTCCCTCATCAGGTCACGATGACGATGAGCCGGCTCCTCGTGATTCTGCCGTCCGTCCGTCTCGACGATGAGCCAGCCGTCGATGAGGAGGTCCACCGCGCCCGTGCCCACCACTCGAACCTGGGTGCGGACGCTCCAGCCGAACTTCCGTACGCGGAGCCGCACGAGCGACTCGAGCCCGCTGTCCGCGTCCGAGCGAGAGAAGTCGACGAGGTCCTTGCCTCTCTCATCCAGCGTTCGTCTCAGCGACCGCAGGGCCGGGCGAGAGATCAGGCCGAGTCGCCGTGCCGACTCGAGTGCGACGAAGAAGGGCTCGGCGCCCCTGCACCGATAGATCTGCACGAGGATGCGCTGCACGGAGGGGAGGGCGAACGCCGCGGCTGATGATCCTGCGTCCCAGTGGCGGATGCAGTCGCAGTCCTGGCTTCTCGATGCCTGATGGTGTCGGTCGGGTCGCAGCCAGACGTGGAGGCCCGGCGCGTCGAGGACCCAGATGCCGAGGTGTCGCGCCGCGGACTCGCAGGCGGGCGCGCCACCGTGTTCCGCCGCGCGGATGGCGATCGTGCACGCGGTCGCCGCCGCGTACACCCCTCGTCGGATGCGACGGAGCTCGCCCCGCCGCATCCGCTCTTCGAGACGGCCGCGAGAGCTCGTCGACCTGAGCTCGCGCCACGTCCATACCTCGACCACTCCGGAGCGACACATCGCTCCAGGATGGGGTCCGCGTGCACCCGACCAGTCGCGTAAGACCGCGAACCGTGGACGACCGACGGATTGAGACCCCCGTGCAGAGTCAGTGGCGGGACCCGCGGCGCGCACAGCTTCGGACCACGACGACGAAACGCCGTGGAACATGACGTTCACACGGCGTTTCGCGGGGTGGTCTCCGAAGCTGTGCGCGGAGAGCCGGAACCGGGCCGAACCAAGGGCCCCGGGCGGATGCTTACCCGAAGCGTCCCGAGACGTAGTCCTCGGTGGCCTGCACCGACGGGGTGGTGAAGATCGTGGACGTGTCGTCGTACTCGATGAGCTTGCCCGGCTTGCCGGTGCCGGCGATGTTGAAGAACGCCGTCCGGTCGGAGACGCGGCTCGCCTGCTGCATGTTGTGGGTCACGATGACGACCGTGTACTGGGTCTTGATCTCGGCGATGAGCTCCTCGATCGCGAAGGTCGAGATCGGGTCGAGCGCTGAGCAGGGCTCGTCCATGAGGATCACGTCGGGGGAGACGGCGATCGCACGGGCGATGCACAGACGCTGCTGCTGACCGCCGGAGAGGCCGGAGCCCGGCTTGTCGAGACGGTCCTTGACCTCGTTCCAGAGGTTCGCGCCGCGGAGCGACTTCTCGACGAGCGCGTCCTGGTCGCTCTTCGCCATGCGCGTGTTGTTCAGCTTCACGCCGGCGAGCACGTTCTCCTTGATCGACATCGTCGGGAACGGGTTCGGGCGCTGGAACACCATGCCGACCTGGCGCCGCACGAGCACCGGGTCAACGCTGGCGCCATAGAGGTTCTTGCCGTCGATCAGCACCTCACCCTCGACGCGTGCGCCGGGGATGACCTCGTGCATGCGGTTGAGGGTGCGGAGGAAGGTCGACTTGCCGCAGCCCGACGGGCCGATGAATGCCGTCACGGTGTTGGGCTTGATGTCGATGCTGACGCCTTCGACGGCGAGGAAGTCGCTGTAGTAGACGTTGAGGTCGTTGACTTCGATGCTCTTGGACACGGGAGATCCTTCTTGTCGATTCGGGTTGCGGCGCGCTCAGCGGCCGTTTGTCTTGGGCGCGAACACCTTGGCGATGACGCGGGCGAGCAGGTTCAGGACCATCACGATCACGATGAGCGTGAGGGCCGAGGCCCAGGCGCGGTCGAGATACGCCTCGACCGGGATGCCCGGGTACTTGGCCTGCATGTAGGAGAACACCGGCAATGTCGCCATCTGCCCGCTGAACATGTTCGTGTTCATGCCCTGCACGATGCCGACGGTGAGCAGCAGGGGCGCCGTCTCACCGATCACGCGCGAGATCGCGAGCATGATCGAGGTCGTGATGCCCGCGATCGCGGTGGGCAGGACGACCTTGATGATCGTCAGCCACTTCGGGACACCGAGTGCGTAGGCCGCCTCGCGGAGCTCGTTCGGAACGATGCGGAGGAGCTCTTCGGACCCGCGCACGACGACCGGGATCATCAGAACCGAGAGCGCGAGCGAGCCCATGATGCCCATGCGGGTTCCGGGCCCGACGATGAGGGCGAACACCGAGTAGATGAACAGACCGGCGACGATCGAGGGGATGCCGGTCATGACGTCGACGAGGAACGTGATGCCGCGCGCGAGCCTGCGGCCCTCGCCGTACTCGACCAGGTAGATCGAGGTCATGAGACCGATCGGCACGGAGATGATCGTCGCGCCGAGGGTGATGAGCAGCGTGCCCCAGACCGCGTGGATCGCTCCGCCGCCCTCGCCCACGATGTTGCGCATCGAGAAGCTGAAGAACTCGCCGTCGAATCGCGCCAGGCCGTTGATGACGACCGTGTAGAGCAGCGAGATGAGGGGGAGGAGCGCGACGACGAAGGCGCCGGACACCAGGGCGGTCATCAGGCGGTCGGTCGCGTGTCGACGGCTCTCGATCACCGAGGAGATCACGAAGATCAGGACCATGTAGAACAGCAGGCCGACGACGAGCGTGAGCGCGATGTTGAAGTCGGCCGGGTCGCCCCCGGCGTTCATGAAGGCGAAGATCGTCGCCGACACGACGAAGGCGACCAGCAGGAGAGCCCAGGGGGCCCACTTCGGGAGGTGCCCTGCCGAGGTGGTGTGCGTGGTCTGAGCGACCGGCGTGGGGGTGAGCGTGGCGGTCATGTCAGTTGGCTCCCGAGAACTCGGCGCGACGCGAGACGATCCAGCGGGCGATGAAGTTGACCGCGAAGGTCACGATGAACAGGATCAGACCTGCCGCGATGAGCGTGTTGACACCCTCGTCGTGGGCCTCGGGGAAGCGCAGGGCGATGATCGCGGGGATCGTCGTCGGATTCTCCGGGTTGATGAGGTTGAAGGTGACGATCCCGAGCGGCGAGAGCACAAGGGTCACGGCCATCGTCTCGCCGAGTGCGCGGCCGAGGCCGAGCATGGCGCCCGACACCATTCCGCTGCGTGCGAAGGGGAGGACGGCCATCCGCACCATCTCCCAGCGCGTGGCGCCGAGTGCGAGGGCTGCCTCCTCGTGGAGCTTCGGGGTCTGCAGGAAGACCTCGCGGCAGATGGCGGTCATGATCGGCAGGATCATCACCGCAAGCACGAGGGATGCCGTGAGGATCGTCTTTCCGGTGCCGGAGGGGGTGCCGCTGAAGAGCGGGATCCAGCCGAGGTTCTCGTTGAGCCACTTGTAGAAGGGCACGAGCATCGGAGCGAAGGTGAGAGCACCCCAGAGGCCGAAGACGACCGACGGCACGGCGGCCAGCAGGTCGATGATGTAGCCGAGGACGCCGGCGAGTCGACGAGGGGCGTAGTGCGAGATGAAGAGCGCGATGCCGATGGCGATGGGGGCGGCGATCACCAGGGCGATGAAGCTCGACCACAGGGTTCCGAACACGAAAGGCCAGACCCAGGAGAGGAACGACTCGCCCTCGAGGATGTGGTTGTTCGAGGTGTCCGACGACAGCGCCGGGATCGCCTGCACGATGAGGAAGATGGCGACGGCCGCGAGCGTGACGAGGATGGTGATTCCCGCCGCGAGCGCGGTGCCGGAGAAGACGAGGTCGCCCCGACGACGCAGCGCGGGGCGCGACCCGGGGGAACGGGTGGTGTCGGGACCCGTTGTGGTGGTGGTCATCTGAGCGGCTCCACGGTGTGCTCTGAGGGGCGTACGGGGGATTTCATGCGGGTGCCCCCGGGGGTGTCGGTCGAGTCCTGTCGACCGACACCGCCGGGGGCGTCGGGGGACCGGAGCTCAGCGGATGGCTGAGCGCGCGGTCACTCCGTGACGATCGCGGAGATCGCGGTGTTGATCTGGTCGCGCAGGCTGTCCGAGATCGGGGCGCTGCCGGCGGCCTCAGCCGACGCGTCCTGGCCCTCGGCCGATGCGACGTACTCGAAGTACGCCTTCACCAGACCTGCGGTCTCGGCGTCGTCGTACTCGACGCAGCCGATGAGGTAGGAGACGAGCGCGATCGGGTACGAGCCGGCGGGTGCGGCGGCCGGGTCGACGGCGAACGCGAGGTCGTGGTCGGAACGGCCCTCCTCGAGCGGCGATGCCTCGACGAGCGCGGCTGCTGCCTCTGCGGAGTAGGCGACGTACTCGCCCTCGACCTCGACGGCGACCTGACCGAGCTCTGCGGTGCGCGACGCGTCGGCGAAGCCGATGTAGCCCGAGCCGTTGGTGATCGCGTCGACGACGCCCGAGGTGCCGTCGCCGGCCTCACCGGTCGAGAGCGGCCACTCGTCGCTGGCCTCGTAGGTCCACACGTCGGGGGCGACGGCGCTGAGGTACTTCGTGAAGGTCTCCTGCGTGCCCGACGCGTCTGCGCGGTGCACGGGGACGATCGCCTGGTCCGGGAGCGCGACGCCCTCGTTCTGGTCGGCGATGGCCGGGTCGTTCCACTTGGTGATCGTGCCCGAGAAGATTCCCGCGAGGGTCGCACCGTCGAGGTTCAGCTCGTCGATGCCCTCGAGGTTGAAGGCGACGGCGACCGGGGAGATGTAGACCGGGATCTCGACGATCTCGTCGGAGGCGCAGGAGCCGAAGCCGCCGGCCTCGAGCTCCTCGGCGTCGAAGGCGCGGTCGGAGCCGATGAAGTTCGACGAGCCCGCGATGAAGTTCTCGCGACCCGTGCCGGAGCCGGTCGCGGTGTAGTTGATGGTGACGTCGGGGTTGGCCGTCTGGAACGCGGCGACCCAGGACTGCTGAGCGGCCTCCTGCGAGGACGCGCCCGTGGCGTCGAGGCTGCCGGAGAGCGTGGAGTCGGACGGCTCGGTCGAGCCGCCGGCGTTGCCGCCTTCGTTCGCGGCACAGCCTGCGAGTGCGAGGGCGGCGACGGCGCCGATGGCGCCGATACGTGCGATTCGGGAGATCTTCACTGTGGATCCTTCGATCATGGATGGGTGGGGCCCGGTGCAGGGCACACAGTGACGCTAGGTGCGGCGGTTAACGAGACTCTCCCGCGCAGGTGAACGGAAGGTGAACGGCGCGCGTCTCTCTGGGGCGGCACCCGCGATATCCTGGGCCTCGACGGGCCTCGGGAGCTCGCTCAGACCTTCGGGATATGGGTCTCGATCGCGATGATCCCGGATCCGGGATTCGTCGCCGACAGATGCACGACGGAGAATGCGGCAGGCTCGAGGTCGGCGGCCGCCGCGACGTACGACCCCTGGATCGTGCCGGTCGCGAGGGCGATCTCCGAGAGGATGCCGGGCAGCACCGGGCCGTGGCTGCAGATCACCGCGGGCTTGCCGGAGCGGACGCGACGCCCGATGACGGACCGCAGATCGTCTTCGTCGTCCTCCCAGGCATCCTGACTGATCTTGGGGGTCTTCACGGTCTTGCGATCGAGCGCCTTCGCCAGCGGCTTCACGGTCTGGACGCAGCGGACGGCATCGCTCGTCACGATCCGCCGCACGCCGAACGCACGGAGTGGTCCGACGATCGACTCGGCCTGGCGCAGGCCGCGATCGGTCAGCGGCCGCGCGGCATCCGCCCCGTCCCAGTCGGAGCGGGACAGCGCCTTCGCATGCCGCAGCGCGATCACGGGGAAGGTGCGCAGCACGCCGTCGTCGACAAGATTCGCGAAGAAGTCGAGGATCTCGAGGTCGACCGGATAGCTGAGCCGCGATCGCGCCTTGCTCACGCTCACCCACTCGACCGCCGCGATCTCGCGGTTGGGGACGAAGGTGGACTCGCGGATCGCGTCCGCGGTGGCCTCGGCCGCCCAGTAGTGCACGACCTTCTGCTTGCTCGACGGCAGGTGATAGCGGCTCACCCCGACCGGCACGCCGAGGGTGACGCGGATGCCGGTCTCCTCGTGCACCTCGCGCACGGCGGTCTCGGCGAGCATCTCACCGGGGTCGACCTTGCCCTTGGGCAGCGTGATGTCGCGGTACTTGGTGCGGTGGATCAGCAGAACGCGCAGCTTGCCGTCGACGAGACGCCAGACGACGGCGCCCGCCGCGTAGACGGCCTTGTCCGTCCACTTCGACCGCGTCGCGTCCTTGCTCTGCGCCTGCGCCCGGGTCATCGAACCGCCCGTGCGCGACGGCGTCGTTGGATCAACCCCATCGTCTTGTCCTGCAGGTCGACGAGCGGCTTGCCGTCGGCGTCCTCGGCGTGCCGCGTCCACACGCCCTCCGCGCCCAGGTGCCATGAGGTCGTCCCGGGGTCCATGGCGAGGTCGAAGAACGCGAGCAGATCCTTGAGGTGGTTCGGGTCGGTGACCCGCACGAGCGCCTCGACGCGACGGTCGAGGTTGCGGTGCATCATGTCGGCGCTGCCGATGTAGACCTGCGGGTCGCCGTCGTTGTGGAACGCGAAGATGCGCGAGTGCTCGAGATACCGGCCGAGGATGCTGCGCACGGTGATGTTGTCGCTGATGCCTTCGAGGTCGGTGCGCAGGCTGCAGATGCCACGCACCCACACGTCGACCTTCACCCCGGCGGCGCTCGCGCGGTACAGGGCGTCGATGACCTCTTCGTCGACCATCGAGTTGACCTTGATGCGGATGCTGGCGGGCTTGCCGTCCTCGGCGTTGCGGCGCTCGTGGTCGATCTGCCGCACGAGGCCCTTGCGCAGATGCAGCGGCGCGACGAGGAGGCGCTTGAACTTCTTCTCGATGGCGTAGCCGCTGAGCTCGTTGAACAGGCGGGTGAGGTCCTTGCCGACCTGGGGGTCGGTGGTGAACAGGCCGAAGTCCTCGTAGATGCGGCTGGTCTTCGGGTTGTAGTTTCCCGTCCCGATGTGCGAGTAGTGGCGCAGCACGCCGTCCTCCTCGCGGATCACGAGCGCGAGCTTGCAATGCGTCTTGAGTCCGACCAGGCCGTAGACGACGTGCACGCCGGCCTTCTCGAGCTTGCGCGCCCACACGATGTTGTTCGCCTCGTCGAACCGGGCCTTGACCTCGACCAGGGCGAGGACCTGCTTGCCCGCCTCGGCGGCGTCGATCAGCGCCTCCACGATGGGGCTGTCGCCGGACGTGCGGTACAGCGTCTGCTTGATGGCGAGCACGTGCGGGTCGCGGGCCGCCTGCTGGAGGAACGCCACGACGCTCGTCGTGAACGACTCGTACGGGTGGTGCACCAGCACGTCCGACTTGCGGATGGCCTTGAAGATGTCGGCCCTGCTGTTGCTGCCCGTCGGCTGGAACGCCACGGCCGTCGTGGGCAGGTGCGGGGGATACCGCAGGTCGGGCCGGTCGATGCGCGAGAGGTCGAACAGTCCGCGCAGATCGAGCGGGCCGGGGAGCCGGTAGACCTCGAGGTCGGTGATGTCCAGCTCGCGCACGAGGAGGTCCATCGTGACCTCGTCCATGTCGTCGGTGATCTCGAGGCGGATGGGCGGGCCGAATCGGCGGCGCAGGAGCTCGGCCTCGAGCGCCTGGATGAGGTTCTCGCTCTCGTCCTCCTCGATCTCCACGTCCTCGTTGCGGGTGAGGCGGAAGGCGTGGTGGTCGAGCACCTCCATGCCGGGGAACAGATCGCCGAGGTGGTTGGCGATGAGCTCCTCGAGGCGGAGGAAGCGCTTGATCTCGCCGCTGCCGGGGACCTCGACGAACCGCGGCAGCATGGGCGGCACCTTGAGACGCGCGAACTCCTGGCGTCCGGTGCGCGCGTTGCGGATGCGGATGGCCAGGTTCAGCGACAGACCCGAGATGTAGGGGAACGGGTGAGCGGGGTCGACCGCCAGCGGCATCAGCACGGGGAAGACCTGGGCGCCGAAGTAGTCCGAGAGCTTGGCCCGCTCGTCGTCGGTGAGCTCCGACCACTCGGTGATCTCGATGCCGGCGTCGGCGAGGGCGGGACGCACGAGCGAGGTCCATGCGTCCGCGTGGCGGAGCTGCAGCGCGTGCGCCTCGCGGGAGATGTCGGCGAGGGCGTCGACGGGGGAGCGGCCGATGTTCGTCGGCACGGCGAGGCCCGTCACGATGCGGCGCTTGAGGCCGGCGACGCGCACCATGAAGAACTCGTCGAGGTTGCTGGCGAAGATGGCGAGGAAGTTCGCCCGCTCGAGCTCCGGCAGCGACGGATCCTCCGCGAGCTCGAGCACCCGCTGGTTGAACGCGAGCCAGCTCAGCTCGCGATCGAGGTAGCGGTGGTCCGGGAGCAGCGCGTCCGGAGACTCGATGGCATCGAAGTCATCGTCTTCGGCATCGCCGAGACCTGCGTCGGCGAGAGCGGGATCGATCATGGGGTACATCTAAGCACCGTGAGGTGACGCGCGTGTGAACGGACCCGCCGGTTACCGCGCCGCTGCCATCGTCTCGTCGTCGTACACGTTGAACCGGTAGCCCACGTTGCGCACGGTGCCGATGATCTGCTCCTGGTCGCCGAGCTTGGCGCGGAGCCGCCGCACGTGCACGTCGACCGTCCTCGTGCCTCCGAAGTAGTCGTATCCCCAGACCTCGCTGAGCAGCTGCTCCCGCGTGAAGACGCGCGACGGATGGGTCGCGAGGAAGTGCAGCAGCTGGAACTCCTTGTAGGTGAGGTCCAGCGGCCTGCCGTGCAGCTTCGCCGAGTAGGACTGCTCGTCGATGGACACGCCGGAGGCCTGGACGCGAGTGGGCTCGGCCGCCTCGTCGCGCCGGGCGAGGGCGAGCCGCACGCGTGCATCCGTCTCGGCGGGGCCGGCGGTCGCGAGGAGGACGTCGTCGATGCCCCAGTCGCCGGAGAGCGCGCTCATGCCGCCCTCGGTCACCACCAGCAGCAGCGGCGCGGCCTGGCCCGTGGCGCGCAGGAGGCGGCACAGCGACTTGGCGCCGACGAGGTCGAGGCGGCCGTCGACGATCACGATGTCGTACTCGGGCGCGCTGACGAGTTGGGCCGGCTCGGCGGGTATCTGGCGCACGCGGTGGCTGAGAAGCTCCAAGGCGGGCAGGACCTGCTCCGAGACCGGAGCGTTGGTCAACACCAGGACCTGGGCCACACGCACTCCTTCCGGACGGCTGGGGGACGCCGTGCCGCAATGATACCGGGCGCCGATGGGTCACAATGGAGGCATGACGCAACCTGCCCTCGCACCGCGCAACGCGCTCGTCGGCGTCCTCGTCGTCTGGGGCGTCGCACTCGTGGCGTCGGTCGGCGTGGGCATCTTCGTGCCGGAGGAGTGGCGTGTCCCTTGGTTGCTCGTCGCGTTCGGCTGCGTCGTGCTGCTCTCCTTCGCCGTGCAGCTCTGGTACGGGCGCACGCAGGGTTTCATCTTCCGCGTCGGCGGGAGCGCCATCGGCGCCCTCCTCCTCATGGGTGTCATCTCGGTCGGATTCGCGCTCGCCGCACTCGTCGCCTGACACCTCGTGTCGCGCGGGGCGTCCGCGCGAGACAGCCCTCCGCACGGGGGGTAATGTGGAGGTCATGGACCTCATGGCGCTCGAACTCTTCTACATCGGCCTCCTGGGCCTGGCGAGCCTCGCGATCGCCTTCGTCTCGGTCGTCGTGCTGCGCAACCTCTTCCGCGGCCAGCGCTGAGCGCACCGTGCTCGAGCTGCCCACCGACCTCCCCGCCGACCTCGCGCCCATGGCGTGGCTGATCGGCGTGTGGGAGGGCACCGGAGTCATCGACTACCCCGTCGGAGACGAGCGGCTGCAGGGCGAGTTCGCGCATCGCGTGAGCTTCAGCCATGACGGCGGCCCGTTCCTGAACTACGCCGCGACCGCCACCTTCACCGGTGACGCCGGCTCGACGGCGACGCCGCTCGTCGCGGAGACCGGCTTCTGGCGCATCAGCCGGCCGGCGACGGATGCGGATGCCGGTCCGGGTCTCCTCCCGCCCGTCTCCGAGGCGGAGGAGCGGGGCGTCGACGACGTCGAGGCGCTGCGCGCGTCATCCGGAGGCTTCCCGCTGGAGGTCTCGGTCGCGCACTCCGACGGGATGCTCGAGTTGTACCTGGGCGAGATCAACGGCCCCCGCATCGACATCTCGACCGACGCCGTGGTCCGCGGTGCAGGGGCGAAGGAGTACGGCAGCGCTTCGCGCATGTACGGCCTCGTCGACGCGCACCTGCTGTGGGCGTGGGACATCGCCGCCCTCGGCACCCCGCTGCGCTCGCACGCGTCCGCCCGACTGGCGAGGGTCTGACATGGCAGGGTTCGCCGATATCGCAGGCGCTGTGGCGGGAGAGCACGGGATCGAGCACTTCGGAGACGCGTTCCGCGAACAGCGTCGGTTGGAATCGGGGTCGGCTCTCGCGCCTCTCGACGACCGGACGGTCATCGAGGTCGCCGGGCCCGAGCGGCTGAGCTGGCTCGACTCGATCACCTCGCAGGCCGTGGGTCGGCTCGCCCCGGGTGAGAGCACCGAGCTCCTCGTGCTCGATCCGCAGGGACGCGTCGAGCACGCGGCCGGCGTGGTGGACGACGGCGCGTCGACGTGGCTGATCGCGGATACCGCCGACGCCGAGGCGCTCGCCACCTGGCTGCAGCGCATGAAGTTCCGCACGCAGGCCACCGTCGGGGTGCGCCCCGACCTCGTCCTCCTCGGCTTCGTCGATGGAGGTGACGCCGCGGACCGGGCGACGGGCGCAGCATCCGCTCCCGCAGGGATGCCGCTCGTCTGGACCGACCCCTGGCAGCGTGTGAGCGCCGGCGGGCACCAGTACGCCGAGGTGGCCGATCACCCCGGTGCCGAACTCGCCTGGCGTGTGGCGATCGTGGCGCGCGATGCCGCGGAGGAGCTCGCAGCGAGCCTCTCGGCCGAGGACCTCGCGGGCCTGCTCGCCGCTGAGGCGCTGCGCGTCGCGGCCTGGCGACCGCGGTGGTCCGCCGAGGTCGATGAGCGGTCGCTGCCGCACGAGTCCGACTGGATCCGCACCGCCGTGCACCTCAACAAGGGGTGCTATCGGGGTCAGGAGACGGTGGCGAAGGTGCACAACCTCGGACACCCGCCGCGCCGACTCGCCGCGCTGCACCTCGACGGCAGCGAGGCCGTGCTCCCCGCCGCCGGCGACGCCGTGTTCGCGGGGGAGGACGAGGTCGGCCGCATCACGTCGGTCGCCCGTCACCACGAGGACGGGCCGATCGCGCTCGCCATCCTCTCGCGCCGTGCTCCGGTCGGAGACCTGGTCGTGCGGACGGACGGCGGTGACGTCGCCGCCGCGCAGCAGGTCATCGTCCCCGCAGATGCCGGAGCGACCGCCGACATCCCTCGCCTCACTCGTCTGTCGCGACGCCCGAGCGCGCCGGACCCCCGGCACGCGGGCTGACCGCGGGCCTCACGGCAGCGGCGCGACCGCGGCCCAGGGGAGTGTGAGCTCGCCGAGACGCCAGCGGCTCTTCCCTCCGAGAACGGGCCACCCCTGTTCGCGCAGCGCCGAGACGGCCGCGAGGAACCGCTGCGTCGCCCCGAACGTCGAGAGAGCGGCCGCACGGTCCCATTCCCGGTCGAGGGCGACGAGCAGCGCGTGCACGCGCTCGCCCGGGACGTTGTGATGGATCAGGGCCTTGGGCAGTCGTTCGGCCACGATGCTCGGATGCTCGAGATCGGCCAGGCGCAGCGAGACCGTGAAGCGCTGCGGCGCTCCCGATGCGTCGACGTCGATCCAGCTCGACACCCGTCCGATCTCGTCGCAGGTCCCCTCGACGAGCAGGCCGTCGGGCGCGAGGCGGGCCGCCATCGTCTGCCAGGCTGCCGGGACGTCCGATTCGTCGTACTGCCGGAGCACGTTCATGGCGCGGATCACCGCCGCCCGGCGTCCGTCCGGCAGCGGAACCTCGAACCCTCCGCGTGCGAACGAGACACGGAGGTCAGGCGGGAAGGGCGCGCGGCCGGCGTGCACGTCCGCGAGCTGGGCAGTGGCGGTCGCGACGCGGGCGGGATCGATCTCGAGGCCGCGCACCTCGGCGTCCGCACGCACACGCTGCAGTCGGGTGGCGAGCTCGAATGCGGTGACTCCGCTCGCTCCGTAGCCGAGATCGACGACGAGAGGGTCGGCCGCTCGGCGGAACGCGGCGGCAGAGGCGATCCAGCGATCGTTGCGCCGCAGCCGGTTCGTCCCGGTGGTGCCACGGGTGGGCCGACCGAGAGGAGATGACGCCATGCGTCCATCCTCCCAGCACGTCGCCGACCACGACGACGCCGCCTCGATAAACTGGGCCCATGACTGCGAACCGCACCCTGATCCTGCTCCGTCACGGCCGGAGCGAGTGGAACGAACTGAACCTGTTCACCGGCTGGGTGGATGTCCGCCTCAACGAGCAGGGGCGCACCGAGGCCCGTCGCGGCGGTGAGCTGCTGGCCGAGGCCGGCATCCTCCCCGACGTCCTGCACACCTCGCTGCTGAGCCGCGCGATCCAGACGGCGAACATCGCCCTGGACGCCGCTGACCGTCTGTGGATCCCGGTCACCCGCTCGTGGCGTCTCAACGAACGCCACTACGGCGCGCTGCAGGGCAAGGACAAGGCGCAGACCCTCGAGGAGTTCGGCCCCGAGCAGTTCCAGCTGTGGCGTCGCTCGTTCGACGTGCCGCCGCCCCTGCTCGACGACGAGAGCGAGTTCAGCCAGGTCGGCGACGAGCGTTACGCGGACATCGACGGAGAGGTGCCGCGCACCGAGTCTCTGAAGCTCGTGATCGATCGCCTGCTGCCGTACTGGGAGAGCGCGATCGTCCCCGACCTCGAGGCGGGCAAGACCGTGCTCGTCACGGCCCACGGCAACTCCCTGCGCGGGCTCGTGAAGCACCTCGAGGGGATCAGCGACGACGACATCGCCGAGCTGAACATCCCGACCGGCATCCCGCTCATCTACGAGCTGGACGAGAACAACGTTCCCACCGGTCCCGGCCGGTACCTGGACCCCGAGGCCGCCGCGGCGGGTGCGGCCGCGGTCGCCGCTCAGGGCAAGAAGTAGGGCTGACGACGAAGGGGGCGGATGCTGTCAGCATCCGCCCCCTTCGTGTGCGCTCTCGCGCGTCAGGCGTGACCGAGCTCCTGCTGCTCGGCGGCGAAGGGGATGTCGTCTTCGTCGACGTGCCAGTCGCCCGTGGCGAGGTAGACGACCTTCTTGGCGACGGCCACCGCGTGGTCGGCGAAGCGCTCGTGGTAGCGGCTGGCGAGCGTGGCGTCGACCGTGGCCGTGGCCTCGCCCTTCCAGTTGTCGCTGAGCACCTTCTCGAACACGCTGGCGTGCAGCTCGTCGATGTCGTCGTCGGTGTTGCGGATCGTGTCGGCCAGGCGGAGGTCCTGGGTGCGAAGCAGCTCGCTGAGCGTGCGCGAGATCTCGACGTCGAGCTCGCCCATCTTCGTGAACGTGCCCTTGAGGCCGCGTGGGATCGCGCGCTCCGGGAAGCGCAGGCGCGCGAGCTGCGCGATGTGCTCGGACATGTCGCCCATGCGCTCGAGGGAGGCGCTCACGCGCAGCGCGAACACGACGATGCGCAGGTCGCGGGCGACCGGCTGCTGACGGGCGAGGATCTCGATGGCCTGCTCGTCGAGAGCGACGGCCAGCTCGTCGATCTTGGCGTCATCGGCGATGACCTCTTCGGCGAGGGCGACGTCGCTCGTCGCGAACGCGCGCGTGGCCTTGTCGATCGAGACCGTGACGAGGTCGGCGATCTCGACGAGGCGAGACTGCAGGTCCTCGAGGGACTGGTGGAAGACTTCGCGCATGGTGGGCGCAACCTTTCATTCGGGTCTCGGCTGTGATGCCAGCGCGAGACGGCTGGATCGTCCGCGCGAGAGGAGGTCCGCGCTCCCGCACAGGCCCGAAGCGATTGTCTGCTCCGAAGGTTAACGAACGGTGCCCAGCATGTGAATAGTACTTCTCGCTCCGTTGCAGGCGCCGGGCAACCCGCCGATCCGTCGGTGAACGCACTCTACGCTGAGTACATGACCCTGCCGCAGATCGCGCTGCTCGCGTTGGCCTCCGGCCTCGTGATCGGCGTCGGCCTCTCGCTCCTGGTGGCCTGGGCGTACCGCGCGAGGGCCCGCATCGCCGATGAGACGTCGCTCGTGGTTCCCGACGGTGTCACCGCGGTGCTGCGCAGCATGGACGACGCCGCCTGCGTCGTCGACACCTCGGGCCTGGTCCTCGCCGCATCCAAAGCGGCGGCTCGCTTCGGCATCGAGGTCGGGTCGCCCCTCGAGAACCCCGAGCTCCGGCAGCTCGTGCGCGGGGTGCGGAACGAGGGCGGCTCGGCGACCGAGTCGATGCGCATCACGCGCGGCGGGCTCAGCCTCGACCCGCGTCTGGTGTCGGCCAGGGCGAGCGCGATCAGCCCGCGGATGTCCCTGCTGATCATCCGCGACGTCACAGAGCAGGAGCGCCTCGATCAGATGCGCCGCGACTTCGTCGCGAACACCAGCCATGAGCTGAAGACCCCCGTCGGCGCGGTCACGCTGCTCGCCGAGGCGATCGAATCCGCAGCCGACGACCCCGCCCAGGTGCGACACTTCGCGACGAGGATCTCGGCCGAGGCCACGCGGCTGGGACAGCTGACGGGGCGTATCATGAGCCTGTCGCGGCTGCAGGCCGACGACGCGCTGTCCGACGTCCGCCCCGTCTCCATCGACGAGGTCATCGCGGCGTCGCTCGAGGCGCACGTGGTGCAGGCCGACTCGGCCGGGGTGGAGCTCGCCCGAGGGGGAGACCGGGGCGTGTGGGTGCGGGGCGACTCGCAGATCCTCATCGAGGCCTTCGGCAACCTCATCGCCAATGCCATCGTGTACTCGCCGAAGGGCTCGCGCGTCGGCATCGGCGTCAGGGCCGACGGAGACGTCGTCGAGGTCGCGGTCTCGGATCAGGGCATCGGCATCGCCGAGGCCGACCGGGAACGGATCTTCGAGCGCTTCTACCGGGCGGATGAGGCGCGTTCGCGTCGCACCGGCGGCACGGGCCTCGGACTCTCCATCGTCAAGCACGCGACGCAGCGGCACGGCGGCGAGGTCCTGCTGTGGTCGCGTCCGGGGCGAGGATCCACTTTCACCATCAGGCTTCCGCGGATCGATGCTCCTCCGAGCATCGAGAGCGACAGGAAGAGCAAGAAGAAGCGCGAGCGCAAGGCGGCGAAGGCCGCAGCCCGCGTCCGAAACGGAGAGAACGCATGACCCGCATCCTTCTCGTCGAAGACGAACCCGATCTCGCCGACCCCTTGGCGTACCTCCTGCGCCGCGAGGGGTACGAGGTGGAGATCGCCGAAGACGGCCCCGGCGCACTGACGGCCTTCCGCGAGCGCGGCGCCGACATCGTGCTCCTCGACCTCATGCTGCCCGGCATGCCCGGCACCGAGGTCTGCCGCCAGATCCGGTCGACGTCCGCCGTGCCGATCATCATGCTCACGGCCAAGGACTCCGAGGTCGACATCGTGGTGGGGCTCGAGCTCGGAGCCGACGACTACGTGACGAAGCCGTACTCCTCTCGTGAGCTGCTCGCCCGTATGCGTGCGGTGCTGCGGCGCGTGGTGCAGGCCGAGAACGAGCTCGACGAGCGCGTGCTGGAGGGCGGTCGCGTCTCGCTCGACATCGACCGGCACACGGTGTCCGTCGCCGGTGCGCAGATCAACATGCCCCTCAAGGAGTTCGAGCTGCTGGAGGTGCTGATGCGCAACTCGGGTCGGGTGCTCACCCGCGGGCAGCTCATCGACCGTGTCTGGGGCAGCGACTACTTCGGCGACACGAAGACGCTCGACGTGCATATCAAGCGCATCCGCTCCCGCATCGAGGAGAACCCCGGCGAGCCCGTCATGCTCGTCACCGTGCGTGGCCTGGGGTATCGCTTCGAGGGCTGAGGCGAGCGCCCGCCCTTGGGGCCTGATACGCGAGAGGCCGACACCCGCGGGTGTCGGCCTCTTCGCTGCGGTGGTCTCTGGTCACTCCTGCGGAGCGGGTGCCGCCGTGTCGGTGGGCACCGGCGTCGCAGAGCGCTCGGGCTTCGTCTCGGTGGGCACGAGGTCGGCGTAGTACGACAGCGAGCCGTCGAGCACCGGGATCTCGGCCTTCGTGCCCGCGCCGTCGCCGGACTGGAAGTGCATCTCGAGAGTGGCGCCCGGCATGGTGTCGAGGCCGTCGATGCGCTTCGGCTCCTCGCCCTCGGCGCCGAAGCTGATGGTCCGGTTCGCCGGCACGGTGACGGTCATCGGCTCGAGGCCGTCGATCGTGATCGTGAGCGTCGCCTCTTCGCCGGTGGCGTTCACGACCGCGGCCACGAAGTTGCCGACCGAGCCGTCCTCGTTGGCGACGATGAAGGCGTTGCGCACGTCGATGGGGCCGTCGGAGTCCGAGACGTTGACGCCGTCGGAGGCGGAGTACTCGATCGTCGTCGCCTGCGGCGAGATGAACGTGCAACCGGTCGCGCCGAGAAGAACGAGGGCGCTGATGGCGGCAGATGCGACAAGGCGCGATTTCACGGGTCCTCCTGAGGTCCGACGGGATATCCGCATCCATTCTATGCGTACGGAGAGGGCGGACTCAGGACGTGGGGGCGCGAACCTTAGCGCATCACCCCTGTGGTATCCTTGAGGTTGCCGAAAGGACACGTTTTTATGCTTTTTGAGGTTGGCGAGACTGTCGTCTATCCGCACCATGGCGCTGCGACCATCATCGAGGTCAAGGAGCGCATCATCAAGGGCGAGGCGAAGAAATACCTGAAGCTCAACGTCACCCAGGGGGACCTCATCATCGAGGTGCCCGCTGAGAACGTCGATCTCGTGGGCGTTCGCGATGTGATCGGCAAGGAGGGCCTCGACCATGTGTTCGAGGTGCTGCGGGCTCCGTTCACCGAAGAGCCCACCAACTGGTCGCGCCGTTACAAGGCGAACCTCGAGAAGCTCGCCTCCGGCGATGTGATCAAGGTGAGCGAGGTCGTGCGCGATCTGTGGCGTCGGGATCAGGATCGCGGGCTGTCCGCGGGCGAGAAGCGGATGCTGGCGAAGGCTCGTCAGATCCTCATCTCCGAGCTCGCGCTCGCCGAGAAGATCGACGAGGACAAGGCGGGCGCCCTGCTCGACGAGGTCCTCGCGTCCTGAGCGGATCCGAGACATGAAGGCGGGTGCTTCGGCATCCGCCTTCTTTCGTCTGCGCCGGTAACGTGAGGGGCGTGAGCATGCTTCCCGTCCCGCACACCGCGATCATCGTCGTCGCCGCCGGATCCGGCACCAGGCTGGACGCCGGTGCCCCCAAGGCCTTCGTCGGCATCGACACCCATTCGATCCTGCGACACGCCCTCGACGGCGTCTTCGCCGCGGGTCCCGCCCAGGTCGTCGTCGTCGCCCCGCCGGGATTCGAAGGCGACGCAGAGGCCGAGCTCCTCGCTGCCGCCGGCGATCGCGCCGAACTCGGACGCGTCGTCACCGGCGGTGACACCAGGCAGCAGTCGGTCGCCGCAGGGCTCTCCGCGCTGTGGGGCGACGTGCGGACCGTGCTCGTCCACGATGCGGCGCGCGCGCTGACGCCCCCGGAGACGATCGACGCCGTGGTCGCAGCCGTCGACGGGCAGACGGGCGTGATCCCTGCACTCCCGGTCGTCGACACCCTGAAGCGCGTCGACGGCGAGGCCGTCGTCGGACCCGTCGACCGGTCGGAGCTGGCGGCCGCGATGACGCCCCAGGGGTTCCCTCGCGATCTCCTCGAGCAGGCGTATGCCGCGGCGCTCTCCCGCGGCGACGAGTACACCGACGACGCCGCGCTCTTCGCGGCCGCCGGCCATGCCGTGCGCCGGATCGACGGCGCGCCCTCCGGCTTCAAGATCACCACGCCCGCCGACCTCGACCGCGCCCGTCACCTGCTGTCGTCGGCGGCCGCGCCCGCCTTCGCGACGGTCCCCGATGCCGGCGGCACGGCGCCCACGGCATCCGTCCCCCGCGTGGGGATCGGCACCGACGTGCATGCCTTCGGCGGCGAGGGCGACCTGTGGCTCGCCGGCCTCGAGTGGCCGGGGGAGCCGGCGCTCTCGGGCCACTCCGACGGCGACGCCGTGGCCCATGCGATCGTCGACGCGCTGCTGGGTGCCGCGGGGCTGGGCGACATCGGACAGCACTTCGGCACGGCGCACCCTGAGTACGCGGGCGCGCACGCCGCGGTGTTCCTCGCACGCACGGCGGAGCTGCTCGCCCAGGCCGGGTTCGCGATCGGCAACGTGTCGGCCCAGTTCCAGGGCAACAGGCCACGGTTCAGCGCTCGGCGCGCAGAGGCGCAGCAGGTGCTGTCCGAGGCGCTCGGCGGCGCTCCGGTCTCGATCACCGCCACGACGACGGACGGACTGGGGTTCACCGGCCGAGGCGAGGGCATCGCCGTGACCGCCATCGCGATGATCGTGCCGCGCTGACCCGCGTCGACTTGCGTTCGGTGGGCATCCCGCGCGACCATCGAGACCGACGGCTCCGACGATGCGCCGTGCTCCCGACCGAGTGAGGAACGATATGAGCGGGTACCGAGTTCAGAACCCGGCGACGGGCGAGGTCGTGGAGGCGTTCGAGACCGCCACCGACGCGCAGATCGAGGATGCCGTCGCGGCCGCCGACTCCGCCTACGGCGAATGGCGCGGGCGCAGCGTGCAGGAGCGCGCCGCCGTCGTCCGTCGCGTCGCCGAGCTCTTCGAGGAGCGCAAGGACGAGCTCGCCGGCCACATCGCACTCGAGATGGGCAAGTCGATCGCCGAGGCGATCGACGAGGTCGAGTTCGCCGCGTCGATCATCGAGTACTACGGCGTCCACGGGCCCGGGCTGATCACCGATGTCGAGATCCCCAGCACCATCCCCGGCAAGGCGTACATCGAGCATCGGCCCATCGGCGTGCTGCTCGGCGTCATGCCGTGGAACTTCCCGTACTACCAGGTCGCCCGCTTCGCCGCGCCCAACCTGCTGCTGGGGAACACCATCCTCCTCAAGCATGCGGAGATCTGCCCGCGCTCGTCGCTCGCCATCCAGACGATCATGGAGGAGGCCGGCGTGCCCGTCGGCGGATATCAGAACGTCTTCGCCTCGCATGACCAGATCGCGGCGATGATCGCCGACCCCCGGGTGCAGGGGGTCTCGCTGACCGGCTCCGAACGCGCCGGAGCGATCATCGGCGCTCAGGCGGGAAGGCACCTGAAGAAGGCGGTGCTGGAGCTCGGCGGCATCGACCCGATGATCGTGCTGGATGCCGACGACGTCGCCGCCGTGGCGAAGAAGGCGTGGGACTTCCGCGTGTACAACGGCGGCCAGGTCTGCAACTCGAACAAGCGACTGATCGTCATGGACGACATCCACGACGAGTTCGTCGCCGAGCTCGTGCGGCTCGCCGAGGGACTCGTCCCCGGGGATCAGCTCGACCTCGCAGAGGGCGAGTTCGTGCCGCTCTCGACGAGGACGGCGGCGGAGACCGTGGACGCCCAGGTGCAGCGTGCGGTGGCGGCCGGGGCGACCCTCCTGGCCGGGGGAGTGCTCTCCGACGGGCCGGGCGCCCACTACTCGCCGGCCGTTCTGGTCGGGGTGCCCCGCGACTCCGATTCGTACCGGGAGGAGATCTTCGGGCCCGTCGCGACGGTGTACCGGGTATCCAGCGACGAGGAGGCACTCGCACTCGCGAACGACTGCGACATGGGGCTCGGCGGCTCGGTGTTCTCCACCGACGAGGCACGGGCTGCCCGCATCGCCGCGCAGCTGGAGGCGGGCATGACCCACGTCAACATCATCGCCGCCGAGGCCGCGGAGCTTCCGTTCGGCGGCGTGAAGCGCTCGGGGTTCGGCCGCGAGATGGGACCGATCGGCATCGGCGAGTTCGCCAACCGACGCCTGTCCTTCGTCGCGGGCTGAGCCCCGACTCATCCAGGTTTCGGCATCGGCCGCCCGGTAAGCTTGTGCGGTGACACTCCGCCTCTACGACACCCGCGCCGCATCGCTGCGCGACTTCGTGCCTCTCGATCCCGAGAACATCACGATGTACGTCTGCGGACCCACCGTGCAGTCCGGTCCGCACATCGGGCACGTCCGCGCTGCGCTCAGCTTCGATCTGCTGCGCCGTTGGCTGGCCAAGCGATACGGCCGTGTGACCTTCGTCCGCAACATCACCGACATCGACGACAAGGTGCTCGCGAACGCGACGGACGCCGAGCCCTGGTGGGCGCTGGCGTACCGGATGGAGCAGGAGTTCACGGCGGCATATGCCGGCGTCGGCATCCTCCCGCCGACGTATGAGCCGCGGGCCACGGCCTCGGTGCCGCAGATGCAGGAGATCATCGCGACGCTCATCGAGCGCGGGCACGCCTACCCGGCGCCCGACGGCTCGGGCGACGTGTACTTCGACGTGCGCTCGTGGGCGGACTACGGGTCGCTCACGCACCAGTCGATCGACGCCATGGAAGCGGCCGAGGACGCCGACCCGCGCGGCAAGCGCGCCCCGCAGGACTTCGCGCTGTGGAAGGGCGCCAAGCCCGATGAACCGGCGGATGCCACGTGGCAGGCGCCCTGGGGAACCGGCCGCCCCGGCTGGCACATCGAGTGCTCCGCCATGTCGAAGCGCTACCTCGGCTCCGAGTTCGACATCCACGGCGGGGGTCTCGACCTGCGCTTCCCGCACCATGAGAACGAGCTCGCCCAGTCGACGGCCGCCGGAGACGGCTTCGCCCGCTACTGGGTGCACAACGGTCTGGTGACGGTCGACGGACAGAAGATGTCCAAGTCGCTGGGCAACTTCACGCTCGCCGCCGACGTCATCGCCGAGCACGACCCGCTCGTGGTGCGCTACGCACTCGCGGCCGCGCACTACCGCTCGAGCCTCGACCTCTCGGAATCGTCCTGGTTCGAGGCGGAGGCGGCGCTCGGGCGCATCCGCACCTTCCTCGAGCGCGGCGATCGCATGGCGCCCGCCCGCGGGGCCGAGCACAGGGAAGGCCTCCCGACGGCGTTCACCGAGGCCATGGACGACGACCTCGGCGTTCCCCGGGCGCTCGCGGTCATCCACGAGAGCGTCCGGTCGGGCAACGCCCACCTCGATGCCGGACGTGTCGATCAGGCGCGGCAGGACGTCTCGGACGTGCACGACATGACGCTCGTGCTCGGCATCAACCCTCTGTCGCCCGAGTGGCGTGGGGGTGGCGGAGCCTCGGCATCCGCTCTCGATGCCCTCGTGCATACGATGATCACCCAGCGCGCCCAGGCGCGCGCTGACAAGGACTGGGCGGCGGCGGATCGCATCCGTGACGCGATCGCCGCCGCAGGAATCACGCTGGAGGACACTCCGGCCGGAACTCATTGGAGTATCGATGGCTAAGCCACAGCGCCCCGGCGCGAACAAGGGAAACAAGAAGGGCCCCACCAAGGGCACCGGCGGACTCGGACGCAAGGCGCTGGAAGGCCGCGGACCGACCCCCAAGGCGGAGGACCGCGCCTGGCACCCCGCCGGCAAGCGCAAGGCTGCGGCCGAGCGCTACGCCGCCTCAGGTGGCAAGGGCAAGCCGGGGCAGCGGCAGACCTCCGGCGGAAACCCCAACCGCAGCGCTCGCGCGAAGGACAACACCACCGAGACCGAGGTCGTCACCGGCCGCAACTCGGTGCTCGAGGCGCTTCGCGCCAAGATCCCGGCATCGGCGTTCTACATCGCGCAGCGCGTCGAGATGGACGACCGCGTCAAGGAGATGCTGTCGATCGCGACCCACCGCGGCATCCCCGTGCTCGAGGTCACCCGGCAGGAGCTCGACCGCATGGCCGGGTTCGACGGCGTGCACCAGGGCGTCGCCATCAAGGTGCCGCCGTACGAGTACGCGCACCCGCAGGACCTCCTCGAGAAGGTCATCGACCGTCGAGAGGTGCCGCTGTTCGTGGCCCTCGACGGCATCACCGATCCGCGCAACCTCGGTGCGATCATCCGTTCGGCGGCGGCGTTCGGCGCTCATGGTCTGGTGCTTCCGCAGCGCCGCTCGGCTGGCGTCAACTCGGCGGCATGGAAGACCAGCGCCGGCGCGGCGGCGCGTCTGCCCGTGGCCCTGGCCACGAACCTGACGACCCAGCTCAAGGAGTTCAAGAAGCAGGGCGTCTTCGTGCTCGGGCTCGACGGCGACGGCGACGTGCAGCTGCCCGAGCTGCAGCTGGCCGACCGTCCCGTCGTCATCGTGGTCGGCTCCGAGGGCAAGGGGCTCTCGCGCCTCGTCGCTGAGACGTGCGATCAGATCGTCTCGATCCCGATCTCGACGGCGACCGAGTCGCTCAACGCCGGTATCGCGACCTCGGTCGCGCTCTACCAGGTCTCGACCATCCGCAACGCGAAGTAGGAGCATTCATGGCGCGCATCGTCGTCCTCGGAGGCACCGGCTATGCCGGTCGGCACATCGTCGCCGAGGCGGTGAGTCGCGGTCATGAGGTGACCGCGATCTCGCGGTCGACGCCGACCGATGCGGTCGACGGCGCGACCTACGTGCAGGGCTCGGTCCTCGACCTGGCGCCGCTCACGGGGACCTTCGCCGACGCGGATGCCGTCGTCTCGGCGCTCTCGCCCCGCGGCGACATGAGCGACAGTGTGCTCGATGCGCTCACCGGTGTGGTCGGGCTGCTCACCGGCACGCCCATCCGGCTGGGTGTCGTGGGGGGAGCGGGCGGGAGTCTCGTCGCCCCGGGCGGCCCGCGACTGTTCGACCTCGACTTCCCCGAGGAGTACCGGCACGAAGCGCAGGTCGGCATCGACTCGCTCGCCCTGCTCGAGGAGACGGACCCTGCGCTGGACTGGTTCTTCATCCACCCGGCCGAGGTGTTCGGCCCCTGGGCCGAGGGCGAGCGCACGGGTCGTTACCGTGACGGCGGCGATCTGCTCGTGCGCGATGCGGACGGCAATTCCTTCATCTCCGGCGCGGATTTCGCGGTCGCCGTCGTCGACGAGATCGAGCGCCCTGCGCATCACCGCGAGCGGTTCACCGTCGGCTACTGACGCCGAGTCGGACCTCCGCGACCATCGCGGAGCTCAGACGAGGTCGCGCCAGTCCACCTCGTCGTCATCGGACACGGGGTTCGCGCCGGTGACGACCGGCAGGCTCATCGTCTCGGTGGGCGGTCCCATGATGGTCGCCTCATCGCGGCGATGCCGTAGCACCTCGTTGATGTAGCTCGTCAGCACCTCGGCCAGCGGAACAGAGCGCCCCTGAGCCTGCGAGAGGTACCAGCGGTGCTCGAGCACCTGATGGAACACCTCGGCCGGCTCGAGCTTGGTGCGCAGTTCATAGGGGATCGCACGGACGACGGGCTCGAAGACCCGGGTCAGCCACTCGTGCGCGTACATCTCCTCCTCGGCCCACTGCTTGGTCGACCGCGCGCGGAACTCGTCCAGGTCGTTGAGCAGGCGTCGAGCCTGGTTCTCCTCGACGTCGAGTCCGGTCAGGCGGATCAGGCGCCGCTGGTGATGGCCGGCGTCGACGACCTTCGGCTGGATCTCGACGACCGTGCCGTCGGAGGTGGTCGACATCGACATCTCGTCGATGTCGAAACCGAGCGCGTTGAGCCGCTCGACGCGTTCGGTGATGCGCCAGGTCTCGGCGGCGGCGAACGACTCCTGTGCCGTGAGCTCCGCCCACAGCGAGTGATACGACGAGACGATGCCGTCGGCGATCGCGATCGCGTCGACACCGTGCTCCAGGCGCCCGCCCGCGGCGAGGTCCATCACCTCACCGGCGATGTTCGTGCGCGCGAGGTCGAGGTCGTAGGCGCGCTGGCCGTCGGTCAGGCCCTCCTCGTGCAGCTCACCGGTCTCGGCGTCGACGAGATAGGCGGCGAAGGCTCCGGCGTCGCGGCGGAACAGCGTGTTGGAGAGCGACACGTCGCCCCAGTAGAAGCCGACGTTGTGCAGCCGCACGAGCAGCACGGCCAGAGCGTCGACGAGCCGGGTGGCCGTGTCAGGACGCAGCACGCGGGTGAAGAGCGCGCGATACGGCATGGAGAAGCGCAGGTGCGAGGTGACCAGGGCTGCGGGAAGCGGCTCGCCGTCGGCATCCGTTCGCCCCGCGATGACAGCCACCCGCTCGACGCACGGGACATCGAGGCGGCGCAGGTTGCCGAGCATGTCGTACTCGCGCCTCGCCATCTCGTCGGTCGTCTCCTTGACCGCGACGACGCGTCCCGAGAGGTCGGCGAAGCGCACGAGGTGCCGGGAGAGGCCCTTCGGGAGCGACACGATGTGCTCGGAGGGCCAGGTGGCGAGGCCGGTCGACCAGGGGAGGGCGAGGAGCCCGGGGTCGACCGTGCTCGCGGTGATGCGCAGCGCGTCCTGCATTGCTCTCCTCACGAGGTGGGAAAAGAAGAAGCGGCGCGGGCGACCGAAGTCAGCCCGCGCCGCGTCCGTGGATCCGATCAGGCGGAGACGACCGGCTTGTCGTTCAGGCGCTCGCCCGACTCGATGTCGAAGGCGTGCACGTGGCCGGCGTTCGCCGCGAGCGTGACCGTCTCACCCGCGTTCGGGTGGTTGCGACCGTCGACGCGTGCGACCAGGTCGGCGCGCTTGCCGTTGATCTCGGTGTGGCCGTAGAGGTAGCCGTCTGCGCCGAGCTCCTCGACCAGGTCGACGACGACCGAGAGGCCCTTGCCGTCTGCCGGACCGACCGTGATGTCCTCGGGGCGAACGCCGACCGTGACCTGCGAGCCGTTGGCACGGCCCACGGTGTCGCGGTCGAGCGGGACGACCTCGGTGCCGAAGCGGACGCCGCCGTCGGCCAGGTCGGCGGAGAACAGGTTCATCGCGGGCGAGCCGATGAAGCCGGCCACGAAGACGTTGTTCGGCTTCTCGTACAGGTCGCGCGGCGAGCCGACCTGCTGGAGCAGGCCGTCCTTGAGCACGGCGATGCGGTCGCCCATCGTGAGCGCCTCGGTCTGGTCATGCGTGACGTAGACCGTGGTGACGCCGAGGCGACGCTGCAGCGACGCGATCTGCGTGCGCGTCTGGACGCGGAGCTTGGCGTCGAGGTTCGACAGCGGCTCGTCCATGAGGAACACCTGGGGCTGACGCACGATGGCGCGACCCATGGCGACACGCTGACGCTGGCCGCCCGAGAGCGCCTTCGGCTTGCGCGTGAGGTACTGCTCGAGGTCGAGCAGCTTGGCCGCCTCGAGGACGCGCGTGGCACGCTCCTCCTTGCCGACGCCGGCGATCTTGAGCGCGAAGCCCATGTTCTCGGCGACCGTCATGTGCGGGTACAGCGCGTAGTTCTGGAAGACCATCGCGATGTCGCGGTCCTTCGGCGGCACGTCGGTGACGTCGCGGTCACCGATGAGGATGCGTCCGGCATTGACCTCTTCGAGACCGGCGAGCATGCGGAGGGACGTGGACTTGCCACATCCGGAGGGGCCGACGAGGACGAGGAATTCGCCGTCTCCGACCTCGAGGTTCAGCTTGTCGACTGCGGGACGAGTGCCGCCCGGGTACAGGCGGGTCGCCTCGTCGAAAGTGACAGATGCCATTGTGTTTCTCCTTCACCGGCAGGTACGTGCCGGACGATCCGTAGTGATAGAGCGGCGGAGTGACCCGCCGTGACCCCTCATCGGGTCGCGTTCAGTATGGCAGAAACGGGGGCATCTGGGTATTTCTCAGCCAGGCTGGTTAACATCGTTCTCGGCCGTGTTTCCGCGGCGTTCGCCGCCCGAGTGGCGATCGGGCCACCCTGCCCCCCTGAGACTGTCAAGAGGAACGATGTCGAGCGACGAGACGCCGAACGTCCCCAGCCCTCGCAATTCGCGCGAGGTCGTGCGGGAGAAGGCACAGAAGGTGCATGCCCAGCAGTCGAGGGCGCGCATCATGCGACGGATCATCCTCGGGGTGCTCGCCATCGTCGCGGTGGGTGCGATCGGCACCGCCGTCACCCTCGCCGTCTCGGCGCAGGTGTCGAAGCCGCAGCTCACCCCCGGGGGCATGGACGGAGACGGCATCCTCGTCTCCGAGATCAGCGCATCGGCGGCGTCCACGGACGCGGCGGCCGCGACACCGAGCCCCGAGGCGACCGAGGCGGGCGGCGAGGCCGCCCCGACCCCCGAGCCCACGACCGCGAGCACGGTCGACATCCACGTGTACGTGGACTACCTGTCTCCGGATGCCGGTGAGTTCGAGCGCGCCAATGCACGCCAGCTCGTCAACTGGATCACCGAGGGCGCCGCGAGCGTCACCTACCACCCGGTCGCGCTGCTGACCGCGAGCTCGAACGGCACGAAGTACTCGCTGCGCGCGGCCGCCGCCGCAGCCTGCGTGGCGACGCACTCGCCTGCGCAGTTCTACGCGTTCAACCACGATCTGCTCGACGACCAGCCCGAGGTCAACACCGACGGCTTCTCCGACGCCGAGCTCGCCGACATCGCCGGCGCCGTGGGTGCGGACAACGCCAAGACCGTCCGCTCGTGCATCGAGGAGCAGGACTACGTGACCTGGGCCAAGGACGCCACGTCCCGCGCCCTCGAAGGGCCGCTCGACGGCTCCGAGGACCTCGTCCTCACGTCGGCGCCGATGATCGTCGTGAACGGCGAGGCGTACGTCGGGGCACTCGACGACCCGAGCGAGTTCTCGCAGTTCGTCCTCACGGTCGCCAGCGACGCGTACTACTCCACCGAGTCGCCGTCGCCGTCGCCCGAGCCGACCGCGACCGAGACCCCGGCCTCGTAGTTCGGAGTCGCCCGCCGCCATCGCTAAGCTGGTGGCATCCGCCGACTTGGCGCAATTGGTAGCGCACCGTACTTGTAATACGGGGGTTACGGGTTCGAGTCCCGTAGTCGGCTCTCAGATCCTTCACGGACCAGCGGATGCAGGCTGCTGGTCGGTCTTCTCAGGGGTAGCCGCGCATGCGGGCCTGATCCGCCGCGGTGGCATCGAGGGCGCGGGTGAGCGCGGGATCGACCCCGGGGCCGTCGGCATCCGGGTGGAGGTCCCGACGCGGTCGCCGCATGAGCACCGCGAACCATCCGATGGCAAGCACGGCGAGGACCAGCAGGGACGTCTCCATGCCGGACATCGTAGACCCGGCGGCTCCCCTGGCACTAGCAGTCGCCGGTCACGGGGGCAAGGACCGCCCCGTGCGAGGACAGCTGTACTACGAAGGGATCATGCAGATGATCACGTACGCGGGAGACGAGTATCTGACGGGCGACGACATCGCGGACGCGCTGCTGGCATACAGCCGCGCGCTGGGTGACAACGAGCGGGCGGAGATCGTCGAGATCCCCATCCGCGAGGACGACGGCACGGAGGCCAGCGCGAAGTTCCTCATCGGACCCGCAAGCCAGATCGTCATCCGCAGCGTGAGCGAGCAGGGGAGTGAACTGGAAGATCCCGAGCTGGTCGCGCGCCTGCGGCAGGCGACCCGCAACGTCGAAGCCCCCGCTGCGCTTCCGCTGGAAGCCCCGGCGAACGTCGAATCCGACCTCGACTGACTCGCGCGGCGTCAGCTGTCCGACAGCGTGTCGATCACGAGTTCGCCGTGGGCGTTCAGGCCGTCCATCATGCGAGCGATCCGCGCTCGGTCGATCGATGGCATCTTCTGGTCGTCGAATGCGAGCACGAGCGGAATGCTCGGATGCACCCACGCGGTCATGCGCCCGCTCGAGTCGCCGGTAGGCGACAGCCACGTCATCATGAAACTCTCCTGGCGGCGCAGCTTCGTGCCGATGATGACCTTCACATGCGCGAGGGTCGCGTCGTCGATATGGATCGGCGGGTGAGAGCTGTTGTACTCGAGAGTTCCCATGAGAGCACAGTACGCCGTGCGCCGATGACCGGCATGCGGCTTGACAGACCGACACGCGGCGTCATCGAGAAATACCCGACATCGCTCGTCGGTTGTCTCGAAGCATGACTCGTATCGGAACAAGTGACCTCGACATCTTCCCCCTGTCGCTCGGCGGCAACGTGTTCGGCTGGACGGCCGACCGCGACGCGTCGTTCGCCGTGCTGGACGCGTTCGTGGACGGAGGCGGCGACTTCATCGACACGGCGGACTCGTACAGCTCCTGGGTGCCCGGGAACTCCGGCGGCGAGAGCGAGACGATCATCGGCGAGTGGTTGGCTTCCCGCAAGCCGGCGGGACTCACCGTCGCGACCAAGGTCAGCCAGCATCCGGACTTCCGCGGTCTCTCGGCCGGGAACGTTCGCAAGGCTGCCGAAGCCTCGCTCGGCCGGCTCGGGGTGGAGTCGATCGACCTCTACTACGCGCACTTCGACGACCAGAGCGTGCCCCTCGAGGAGACGGTCGGTGCCTTCGGTCAGCTCGTCGCCGACGGGCTCGTGCGACACGTCGCAGTGTCGAACTACTCGGCGGACCGCATCCGCGAGTGGATGGACATCGCGCGGCGCACCGGCGTCGCGCAGCCTGTGGCGATCCAGCCGCACTACAACCTCGTGCATCGCAACGAGGTCGAGGAGTCGATCATCCCGGTGGCCGAGGAGTTCGGGCTGGGACTCGTGCCGTACTACTCCCTCGCGAGCGGATTCCTGACGGGCAAGTACCGCTCGGTCGAGACCGACGGGCAGACGTCGCCGCGTGCCGCGGGCGCAGCGAAGTACGCCACCGACGCCGGACTCCGCGTCATCGACGCCCTGGAGGAGATCGGTGCCGCACACGGTGCGTCGATCGCCGCGACATCGCTCGCGTGGCTGCGTGCGCAGCCGACCGTCGTCGCGCCGATCGCCAGCGCCCGCACCGTCGAGCAGGTGCCCGACCTCCTGGCCGGCGCACGGCTGGAGCTCGGCGCCGACGAGATCGAGACGCTCAACCGTGTCTCGGAGTGGACGCCCGCTCAGGCCTGAGCGGTTCGATGCGCCCTGCCCTCGGTCATGGACCGGAGGGCAGGGCGTCGTCGTCCACGACGCCGAGTCGGTGCGCCAGGATCACGGCGTGGATGCGATCACGAGCGCCCAGCTTGGCCAGCACACGGCCGACGTGCGTCTTCACCGTCGACTCGCTCACATAGAGCGCCCGGGCGATCTCGGCGTTGGTCAGGCCGCGTGCGATCTCGAGGAACACATCGCGCTCGCGATCGGTGAGCAGTGCCGTCGGGTCGGCGAAGGGTTCTGCGGCGTTCGGAGCCGGTGTCGCACCGAGCTGCGAGGTGACGTGCTCGAGCAGCATCCGTGTGATCCGTGGAGCGAGCGCGGCATCGCCGCGGTGCACCGCGCGCACGGCGGCGATCATCTCGTGCCGCTGCGCGTCCTTCAGGAGGAAGCCGCTCGCGCCGGCGCGTATCGCCCCGAACGCATACTCGTCGAGGTCGAACGTCGTCAGCACGAGCACCCGCGCCAGCGGGTTGTCGCGCACGATCGCCTCGGTCGCCGCGATCCCGTCGAGCCCCGGCATCCGGATGTCCATGAGGACGAGATCGGGCTGCAGCGCCGAGACCTGCGCGATCGCGGAGTGCCCGTCGGCGGCTTCCCCGACGACGAGGAAGTCGGGCTCGGCCTCGAGGACCATGCGGAAGCCCAGACGGATGAGCTCCTGATCGTCGACGAGAAGAAGGCGGATGGGCGTGGTCACGGTCGGGTCTCCTTCGGGATGATCCGGTTCGGGGCGGGCGCCGGGCCGGCGAGGTCGGAGGACGCTCCCTGAGCAGGAGGCGCGGTCGGCAGCGTGGCGCGGAGGATCCACCGCCCGTCGCCCGTCGGCGCGGACGTCATCGTTCCGCCCGCATGGCTCGCTCGTTCCGCGAGTCCGCGGAGGCCGAACCCCGAGCGCCCGATGCCGCCGTCGACGCCGTTGTTCACGATCTCCACCTCCACCGCTTCCGCGGCATACGAGAGGCGCACAGCGATCGTCGTCGCCGCCGGCGCATGGCGCATCGCGTTCGTGACGCCCTCCTGCACGATTCGTCCGACGGCATGGGCCACCGTGGGGGAGACCTCGGCCTCCCCGGACACCGCGATCGTCGCGGGATATCCCGCGCGCTGCGCGCTCGACACCGTGTCGTGCGGCGACGTCGGCTCCAACGGGGCGAGCGGCAGTGGGGAGTCGTCGGCACGGAGCACCCCGAGCATCGCCCGCATCTCGGTCAGAGCGCCGCGCGCCGTGTCGGCCGCCGATGACGCTGCGATCCTCGCCTGGGCGGGGTCGGGCGTGGCCGCCGCACCTTCGGACAGGGCGACGATCACCGTCAGCGAGTGCGACACGATGTCGTGCATCTCCCGGGCGATGCGGGCGCGCTCTGCGGCCGCTGCGAGCTGGGCCTGCTGGTCGCGTTCGACGAGGAGCTGACGAGAACGATCGATCACGGCGTCGAGATACCTCTTGCGTCCTCCGACGTTGACCCCGATGAGGGTGCCGATCATGCCCAGCACGACCGACGACACCGTCGTGTTCACGGCGATCTGCAGGGTCGCGACACCCGCGAGCGTGAGCAGACCCGCGACGCCCGCGAGCACGGCGACGGCGATGCCGAACCCGGCCCACGCGAGCCGCGACGACCGGTAGACGGCGAGCGAGTAGCACGTCACGAGGATGAGCGGTGTGCCCACGGGCAGCTGGGCGAAGAGGAAGATCGTCTCCACCGCGAACGAGGCGACGAAGGGCACCAGTGGCGCCCGGCGGCGCCAGAGCAGGGACACGCACGCAGCCACGATGAGCACGGGCGCGATCGCGGACAGGACGGTGCCGAACGGCTCGGGCTGCTGACGGCTGAACGTCGTGGCGGGCAGCAGCGACAGCGCCATGCAGAGGAGCATGAGCAGCACATCGGCGACGATCGGGTGTCGGGCCCAGAAACGCCGGAGCACGCCGGGCGGACGCGGTAGCCGCAGCCCCTCGTCCTCGCGGACAGAGAGACTGCGGCTGTTCAGGATGCTCACCGGGCGACTCTACGCGGACGTCCGGCGCCGCGGCGCGGTCACGCGTCGCGGCCGCGCAGCACGGCCCAGGCGGCGAGCATGCCCGCGGCCACCCACGCAGCGAGCGTGAGATAGGCGACCGGCCCTTCGAGGGCTGCGCCCTCCGGCAGGATCGCGCTCTGCGCCGCGGCGACCGGGAGGTAGTTCGCGGCATCCGTCACCCAGGCCCACGCCTCTCCGGCGATCGCGAAGAAGCTCGCGACGATGGGCAGGACGAACAGGAGCCCCACGGTCGCGGCGATCGCGCCCGCCCCCGAGCGGAGGATGAAGCCGAAGGCCACGCCGATCAGGGCGAAGACGGCCATCGCGACGGAGGACACCAGGATCGGCAGCAGGGAGGCCGCGGGGTCCGACCAGTCGATGCTCTGGTCGCGCGGAGCCACGACGGCCGACACCGCCACGGCGGCGAGCGAGAAGATCACCAGCGACGAGACGAAGAGGAACACGGCGACCACCGTGGCCTTGGCCGCGAGCACGGCGCCGCGCTTCGGGTTCGCCGCCAGCGTCGATCGGATCATGCCGGTCGAATACTCTCCGGTGACCGAGATCGCACCCAGGATGCCGGCGAGCAGCATCGTGAACTGGATCGGCATCACGACGGCCTGGATGGGGTCGAAGCCCGGCAGATCGACCGCCTGGGCGATGAGCACCGCGATGCCGATCGTGAGCACGGCGGCGATGCCGATCGACCACCAGGTCGACCGGAGGGTCGCGAGCTTGATCCATTCGCCGCGTACCGCACGGACGAACGTCAGCCGGTGCCCGTGTGCGACGGGCTGGCGGGTGCGGGGAGGAGCCTGGACGGTCATGCGATCTCCTTGGTCCGATACTCGACGGAGTCGCCGGTGAGGGCGAGATAGGCGTCTTCGAGCGATCCGGTGGTGGGGGTGAGCTCATGCAGCGGGATGCCGCGCTCTGCCGCGAGGTCGCCGATTCGCGCGGCAGGCAGACCCACGATGTCGAGCAGGTCGGGTGCCGAGCTGACGATCTCGACGGCGGGGCCGCCGACGGCGGCGGCGAGGTCGGCGGCGCGCGGGGTGCGGACCCGCACGGTGTTCGTGGTCCAGGCGCGCACGAGCTCTTCGAGCGGAGCGTCGGCCAGCACTCGGCCGCGGCCCATCACGATGACGTGATCGGCGGTCTGCGCCATCTCGCTCATCAGGTGGCTCGAGAGCAGCACCGTGCGGCCCTCGGACGCGGCGTGGCGGACGAACTGGCGCACCCATCGCACCCCCTCGGGGTCGAGGCCGTTGACCGGCTCGTCGAGGATGAGCGTGTGCGGGTCGCCGAGCAGGGCCGACGCGATGCCGAGGCGCTGCCCCATGCCGAGCGAGAACTTGCCCGCGCGCTTGCGCGCCACGGATCCGATGCCGGCGAGGTCGATGACCTCATCGACACGCGATGACGGGATGCCGTGCGTCGCCGCCATCGCCCTGAGGTGGTCGCGGGCCGTGCGCCCGGTGTGCACGGCCTTCGCGTCGAGCAGCACGCCCACCTCGGTGAGCGGCGCCCGCAGCTTGCGGTACTCGTTCCCGGCCACCGTGACGGTGCCGGACGTCGGTCGGTCGAGGCCGACGATCATCCGCATCGTGGTCGACTTCCCGGCGCCGTTGGGTCCGAGGAAGCCCGTGACGGTTCCCGGCTGCACCGTGAACGACACGTCCTGGACGGCTGTCTTGTCTCCGAACCTCTTCGTGAGGCCCTCTGCTGTGATCATGTCTCCGACGCTACGCGGGGGATCCGATCGCCGCGTCCTCCCCGGGTACCGTTCGAGCCGTCATGCGGGTCCTCCTCATGGCGGAGGCCCGCGCCGTGCGCATCGGTTCAGAGGACAGTGCGACCGAACGTCTGCGGATCGACGGGGCGCCGCGCGCGCGGCAGCTTCTCGACGACCAGCAGGTACGACTCGGTAACCAGTTCGCTGACGAGCTCGTCCTCGAGCGACGGCCCCGGCAGGAGCGTCAGCCAGTGCTTCTTGTTCATGTGATAGCCGGGGACGATGTCGGGAAAGGCCTCGCGCAGAGCCACGGCGTCGTCCGGGTCGGACTTCAGGGTGACCCGTCCGGTGCCGTCGAGCGGGATGAGCAGGAACACCCGCCCGCGCACCTTGTACGCGTCCCACTCGGGTCCGAACGGGTTCTCGCGCTCGGCGCCGGGCAGTTCCTCGGCGCGGGACGTCGCGGCGTCGATGAGTTCAGTCGGAGTCATGTGCTCAGAACAGCCGATCCGCGCCTTTGTCGTCCGCTCGCGGGGCGGTCCGCACGCGTTCCGCCATCTCGTCTGATGCGGCGATCGCCTCGTCGATGATCTCCCTGGTCGGCTCGGCGGTGAGCCAGTCCGCGCTGAGCGAGGCGGGGATCAGCAGCGGCATCCGATCGTGGATGTCGGCGAGGTGCTCGGGTGCGGGACGCATGACGATCGAGTAGCAGGTGAACGACGTTCCGTCGGCGGTGCGACCCCGCTGCGTCACGGCGGCCATGCCGAACAGTGCGCCGTCGTCGACGAGGAACTCGTGCCAGACCCGCTCGGGCTTCTTCATCTCGTACCACCGGGTGGCCGGCACGAGCGCTCGCGTCTTCAACCCGCCCGGTCGGTCTTGCAGCCGTTCGGAGCGCGTGTTGATCGAGGGGAACTTCGACGGCTCGCCCCCGACCAGGAATCCCCACCACGCGGGCTCGAGGGTCGGTGTGCCCTCGGGCTGCACGACGATCGGGTTGAGGTTGCGGAGGTTCTTGCCCGTCGGTCGCAGCGTCTCGCCCGCGTTCTCCTCCGCCCATCCTCGCAGGCCGTCGAGCACCGCCTCGTCGGCCGCCTCGAGGAGCTCGGTGTCGGTGAATCGCGGATCGAGTCCGTAGCTCGCGCACATGCGGCCAGCGTACGCCGGGGCTCCGACATCCGCACCGAAGGGCGCCGACGCGTGCTCGGGTAGGGTCGACGGGTGACTCCGACCCGCCGACTGCCCGCCCCGGTGGCACTCGGAGGAGCTGTCGCGATCGGCGTCATGACCGCCGTGCAGGCCCGCATCAACGGCGTGCTCGGCGTCCGCGTCGACAACGGGATCGTCGCCGGTCTCATCTCCTTCGCGGTGGGTCTGCTGGCGCTCATCGCCGTGATCGCCTGCACCCCCTCCGCACGGCGAGGGGTCGGTCGACTGCGCGACGGCATCCGCGATCGCACGATCCCGACGTGGATGCTGCTCGGCGGCGCCTGCGGAGCGCTCACGGTGTCGACGCAGGGGCTGACGGCGGGAGTCCTCGGGGTCTCCCTGTTCACGGTCGGCGTCGTGGCCGGGCAGACCCTGCACGGCCTCGTGCTCGACCGCATCGGGTTCGGGCCGGCCGGTGTCGTGGCCGTGACCCCGGGCAGGGTCCTCGGCGGAGTGCTCGCGCTCGCCGCGGTCGGCATCTCGGTCGGCGGGGACGTGCTGTCGACCGCGCCGCTGTGGATGCTCGTGCTGCCGTTCGCCGCCGGAGTCGGCATCGCCTGGCAGGCGGCCACCAACGGGCGGCTCGCCCAGCGCGTGCAGTCGCCGATCACCGCGACGTTCATGAGCTTCATCGCCGGCACGATCGCGCTCGTGATCGCGGCCGCGGTGAGCGTGCTGGTCCGCGGCCTCCCGGACGCGCCGCCGGCGGAGCCGTGGCTGTATCTCGGCGGCCTGCTCGGCTTCGCCTACATCCTGCTCGGTGCCGTCATCGTCGCGCACACCGGCGTGCTGCTCATGGGGCTGGGATCCGTGCTCGGCCAGCTGGCGGCATCCGTGGTGATCGACCTGCTCTGGCCGGCGCAGTCCGGTCCCGCACTGTGGCAGATCGCAGGGATGGCCGCCGCGGCGGTGGCGTCCGTGGTGGTGGCGCTGCCACGGAGGCGGCGACGCTGACCGACCGGACCCGCGCTACTTCTTCTTCTGGTTCTTCGGCATCCGCGTGAGCAGCTTGCGGGCATCCACCGGCTTGCGTCGTCCTGGTCGGCGACCGGCGGGCTTGCGTCCGACGTAGAGCCAGCCGAGGAGCACCTCGTTCTTCTTCAGCCCGTGCGCCTTCGCGACCGCCTTCGAGCGCGTGTAGTGGCCGGTGCGCCAGAGCACACCCCACCCGGCCTCGTCGAGGAGGAGGCTCAGGACGTGGGCGACACCGGAGGCCACGGCCTCCTGCTCCCACGCGGGCACCTTCTCGCTCTTGCGGAAGCTCGCCACGACCGCGATCAGCAGCGGTGCTCTGAGCGGCTTGGAGGACGGGGATCGGTCGCCCTCGGCCTTCGCGATCGCCGCACCGAGCACCTCGCGGTCGCTGCCACGGAGCTCGATGAGCCGCCAGGGCCGGAGCGATGAATGATCGGCCACGCGCCCGGCGGCGGCGACCAGTTCGAGCAGCTCGTCGCGGGAGGGCGCCTCATCGGTGACCTTCGACCAGGACTGCCGAGCGCGGACCGCGTCGAGCGCGCTCACGACTCGTCGGGGGTGAAGTTCAGGGCGATCGAGTTCATGCAGTAGCGGTCGCCGGTCGGCGTGCCGAATCCGTCTGGGAAGACGTGTCCGAGGTGCGACCCGCACGAGGCGCAGCGCACCTCGGTGCGCACCATGCCCAGACTGTCGTCCTCGAGGAGCTCGACCGCCTCCGGACGGATCGACTCGTAGAAGCTGGGCCACCCGCATCCGGAGTCGAACTTGGTGCCGCTCTTGAAGAGCTCCGCTCCGCACGCGCCGCAGGTGTAGAGCCCGGCGCGCCCCTCGTCGAGCAGCTCGCCCGTCCAGGCGCGCTCGGTCGCCGCCTGACGCAGCACCGCGTACTGCTCGTCACCGAGCTCCGCTCGCCACTCTTCTTCTGTCTTGTCCACGCTGTACGACATCGGTCCTCCTGGGGTCTCCTCCCATTCTCTCGTGCCGGACGACCTCCGGGGTCACGTCAGAATGGACGCATGACGGATGCCGTGCAGCAGCGCTACGCGCGCTTCGCCGAGGAGGAGGCGCCGGGGCGCAGCGCGCTGTACGCCGAGTGGGCGGCCGGCGTGGCCGACGACGGCGTGGTGCAGAGCATCCTCGCCCGCATCCCCGAGCAGCGACGACAGCCCCCGCTGGTCTTCGCGGTGAGCCGGATGCTGGGCGTCGGCCTCGTCGACTACGCACGGTGGCGATCGTTCGTGATCTCGCACGCCGACGAGGTCGTCGACGAGTGCACCTCCCGACGGCTGCAGACGAACGAGCCGCTGCGTCTGGCTCCGCTGCTCCCCGTGCTGGCGGAGATCGAAGGCCCGCTCGCCCTCCTCGAGGTGGGGGCGTCGGCCGGGCTGTGCCTGTACCCGGACCGGTACTCCTACCGCTTCACCGATGCGGACGGCGGCCTCCGGATCTCGCTCGATCCGGCGGACGGCGTGTCGCCCGTGGTGCTGGAGAGCCGTGTCGAGGGGACGCTGCCGCCGCTGAGCATGCCGCAGATCGTCTGGCGCGCCGGTATCGACCTCGCCCCGCTCGACGCCCGAGACGAGCGCGACCGCCGGTGGCTGCAGGGACTCGTGTGGCCGGGGGAGGAGGGGCGCGAGCACCGGGTCGCCGCAGCCCTCGACATCGTCGCCCAGGATCCTCCACTGCTCGTGGCGGGGGATGCGCTCGACCGCATCGACGCGCTCGCCGCCGCGGCCCCGGCAGATGCGACCCTCGTGATCACGACGCCCGGAGTGCTCGTGCACATCCCGCGCGCGCCGCGCGAGGCGCTGATCCGGCGCATCCGGGAGCTGCCCGCCCGGTGGGTGACGATAGATCCGCCTGCTCTCCTCGACGTGTGGGAGCCGCCGGTCGACGCCGATGCATGGCCCGGGTTCGTGGTGGCCCTGGACGGTCGCGTACGGGCGGCCGCAGATCCACTCGGGCGATGGTGGGAGTGGCGCGCGGGAGACGGCGACCAGCCGACCTAATCTGGTCACATGCTGGGAGACCTGACCGAGCGCGACCGCGCGATCCTCGCTCTGGAGACCGCCTGGCCGCGGCACGGCGGGGCGAAGGAAGAGGTCATCCGCGCCCAGCTCGGCATGAGCGCCGCGCGGTATTACCAGCTCCTCGGACGGCTGATCGACTCCGACCGGGCGTTGGAGTACGACCCGATGCTCGTGCGTCGGCTGCGCCGAATCAGGGACGCGCGCGCGGTGCAGCGATCCACCCGGACCCCCGGCTTCGTCGGCTGACCGCCCGGCCGGGGCTCGCTCCAGGCCGCCAGCGCGCCCGGCGCGGATCCCCAGGCGCGTGCCATTAGCATCGAGGGGTGTCAAAGCCCACCCGAGACCGATTCGACGACGTGCCCCGCTCTTCAGGACGCGTGGGCGCTCACCGCGCCGAGGCTCCGGGGATGAACGGATGGGTCGTCCTGCTCTGGTCCTTCGTCGCCGCCCTGGTGCTGATCATCGCCGGCATCTTCGGCTCGCTCGTCGTCATGGGGCGCATCTCGCTCTTCCCTGAGCCCGTCGCGTCGTCGACCCCGATCCCGGAGGAGACGGGAGTCGTCGACACCACCTTCTCGGTCATGATCCTCAACGCCACGGCCGACGAGGGCCTCGACGAGCAGATGCGGGACGTGCTGATCAACAACGGCTGGCCTGCCGAGACGGTCTTCGCGAGCGACAGCACGAGCCAGGACTTCTCGACCACGACGGTCTACTACATCGCCCCCGAGGACGAGCTCGCGGCGATCGGGCTCGCCGGACTGATCGGCGGAGCGGCCGTCGAGCAGAGCGACTTCTACGCCGATCTCAACGACACGGAGCAGAAGCAGCTCACCGTCGTGATCGGTCTCGACCGGTCGGCGGAGGCGCCGGCGGATCCTGAGGACACCCCCGCCCCGTAGTCCCCTCCGTGGCTTGCACTCGATGGGGTCGAGTGCCAGAATGGCGTTAGCACTCTCTCACTCTGAGTGCTAAACCCAACGTCTACGTCCAGGAGGGACGACAAAACTCATGGCAAAGATCATCGCTTTCGATGAGGAGGCCCGCCGCGGCCTCGAGCGCGGCCTCAACATCCTCGCCGACGCCGTCAAGGTGACGCTCGGCCCGCGCGGCCGCAACGTCGTGCTCGAGAAGAAGTGGGGCGCCCCCACGATCACGAACGACGGTGTCTCCATCGCCAAGGAGATCGAGCTCGACGACCCGTACGAGAAGATCGGCGCGGAGCTCGTCAAGGAGGTCGCCAAGAAGACCGACGACGTCGCCGGTGACGGAACCACCACCGCCACGGTCCTCGCTCAGGCTCTCGTCCGCGAGGGACTGCGCAACGTCGCAGCCGGCGCCGACCCGATCTCGCTCAAGCGCGGCATCGAGAAGGCCGTCGCCGCGATCACCGAGGAGCTCCTCGCCAGCGCGAAGGAGATCGACTCCAAGGAGCAGATCGCCGCGACCGCTTCCATCTCGGCAGCAGACCCGGCGATCGGCGAGCTCATCGCCGAGGCGATCGACAAGGTCGGCAAGGAGGGCGTCGTCACCGTCGAGGAGTCGCAGACCTTCGGCACCGAGCTCGAGCTCACCGAGGGCATGCGCTTCGACAAGGGCTACCTGAACCCGTACTTCGTCACGGACCCGGAGCGCCAGGAGGCGGTCTTCGAGGACCCGTACATCCTCATCGCGAACCAGAAGGTCTCGAACATCAAGGACCTCCTGCCCATCGTCGACAAGGTGATCCAGGACGGCAAGGAGCTCGTCATCATCGCCGAGGACGTCGAGGGCGAGGCTCTCGCTACTCTCGTGCTCAACAAGCTCAAGGGCATCTTCAAGTCGGTCGCCGTCAAGGCTCCCGGCTTCGGCGACCGTCGCAAGGCGCAGCTGCAGGACATCGCGATCCTCACCGGTGGTCAGGTCATCACCGAAGAGGTCGGCCTGAAGCTCGAGAACGCGACGCTCGACCTGCTGGGTCGCGCTCGCAAGGTCATCGTCACCAAGGACGAGACGACCATCGTCGAGGGTGCTGGCGAGGCGGACCAGATCGAGGGTCGGGTCACGCAGATCCGTCGCGAGATCGAGAACACCGACAGCGACTACGACCGCGAGAAGCTGCAGGAGCGCCTCGCGAAGCTCGCCGGCGGCGTCGCCGTCATCAAGGCGGGCGCGGCAACCGAGGTCGAGCTCAAGGAGCGCAAGCACCGCATCGAGGACGCCGTCCGCAACGCGAAGGCGGCCGTCGAGGAGGGCATCGTCCCCGGTGGTGGCGTCGCGCTCATCCAGTCGGGCACCAAGGCTCTCAACGGTCTGTCGCTCTCGGGCGACGAGGCGACCGGTGCGAACATCGTGCGCGTCGCGATCGAGGCCCCGCTGAAGCAGATCGCTCTGAACGCCGGCCTCGAGCCGGGTGTCGTCGCGAACAAGGTCTCCGAGCTCCCCGCGGGCCAGGGACTCAACGCGGCCACCGGTGAGTACGTCGACCTGTTCGCAGCCGGCATCATCGACCCCGCCAAGGTGACCCGCTCGGCGCTGCAGAACGCAGCCTCGATCGCGGCTCTGTTCCTCACCACCGAGGCGGTCGTGGCCGACAAGCCCGAGAAGGCCGCCGCGCCGATGGGTGACCCGTCGGGTGGCATGGACTTCTGATCCATCAGCACTGACAGAAACGCCCCGACCTCGGTCGGGGCGTTTCTGCGTTCTGTGGCGGGCGGCGATCAGCGGAAGAGGTTCGCCGAGTACTGATCGGCATCCGCGTACTGCGTCGCAGCGCTGCCCAGTGAGGTGCCGATGGATTCGAGCACCTGCTCGACGTGCAGCTGTGCTCCGCGCCACTGCTCGGCGCACGACTGGAACGCTGTCGACGCGGTGCCGACCCAGGACGACTGCAGCTGCGACAGCTGCGCCATGAGGGTCGCCGACTCGGCACGCACGCGCTCCATGGTGGCCAGTGTCGACGCCTGCGCGGCACCCACGGCTTCGGTGTCGACGGTGAAGACGGACATGAGAACTCCTTTCGATGGGATTCCGACGATAGGAGTCGAGCTGTCGCGGGCGTCGGGTCTCTGCCGGGTGATCGCGAGGGGTGTGCATAAACCCGCCGCTCCACACGACGTGGAGGCAGGGTCTCAGCGGTCGCCGAGGTCGAACGACTCGAGAGGCTGCGTGTCCTCGAGCAGATGCGCCGGCGTGGCCCGGGACGGTGCGAGGGGGAGCGTGACGGTGAACGTCGCTCCGCCGCCGGGCGTCTCCGAGACGGCGACGTCTCCGTGGAGCGCCTTCACGATGGACGAGACGATCGCGAGGCCGAGTCCCGATCCGCCCGTCTCCCGAGCGCGGGAGGTGTCGGCCCGCCAGAAGCGCTCGAAGATCTGCTCGCGGATCTGCGGGGGAATGCCCTCGCCGTGGTCGACGATCGCGATGCTCGCGGTGCCGCGGACGCGGTCGGCGTCCACGACGATCTCGATGGGGCTCTCTTCGGGCGAGAAGCGACGGGCGTTGCCGAGCAGGTTCGTCACCACCTGGCGGACCTTGTTCTCCTCGCCGAGCACGATCGGGGGCGTACGCACCGGGATGTCCGTCGCCTCGGTGAAATCGATGGCCGGCACCTTCTCCGCTGATCGAGGGCGTCGACGCAGCCTCGAGAGCGTGCCGCGCGAGAGACCTCGCGGGGCCGGGACCGCCGGTGCGGGGACGACCGGGTTCGCGCGGGTCGTCACGTCGATGAGCGGCGCCTCGACGGTGCGGTCGACGACGGTCACCGTGCGCGCGGGCGCAGCGGCGCGCAGATCCAGGGCGGCGTCCCGCGCGATCGGGCGCAGGTCGAGAGCCTCGATCTCCGGCTCGCGTTCCTCGTCGAGGCGTGCGAGTGCGAGGAGGTCCTCGACGAGCACGCCCATCCGGATGGCCTCCTTCTCGATCCGCTCCATCGCTCTCGCGGTGTCCTCCTCGCCCTTGATGGCGCCCATCCGGTACAGCTCGGCGTAGCCGCGGACGCTCACGAGAGGCGTGCGCAGCTCATGGCTGGCATCGCCGATGAAGCGGCGCATGTGGCGCACGGTGCGGTCGCGCTGCGCCAGAGAGCCGTCGACGCGATCGAGCATGGTGTTGATGGCCGCATTGAGGCGGCCGACCTCGGTGGTGGGTTCGAGGTCGGTGAGGCGCTGGCTGAAGTCGCCTGCGGCGATGGACATCGCGGTCGACTCCACCTGCCCCAGCCGCCGGAAGGTGAGGGTCACGAGTCCCCGCGTCAGCACGGCGGCTATGAAGATCGTGACGAAGGCGACCGTCAGGTAGATGCCGAAATACTGCCCGATGATCCGGTCGACGGAGTCGAGCGGCATCGCGACCATCTGGATGCGCAGAGAGCCGCCTCCCTCGCCGGGCTGGCTGGCCACGGCGGCGTGGTAGCTCGCTCCCTTCGTGCCCTCCAGCGGGAAGACGCTGTCACCCTTCACCTGCACGTCGAGCAGCGTGAACGAGGCCGGGAACAGCGGCATCGACCCGTTCGCGGAGGTCCCCGTCTTCGTCTGCAGCACGCCCTCGCCGTCATAGATCGCGACGAAGAAGTCCCGAGGGGACTCGGTGGGCGTGTACTGGGTCTCGCCGTCGACCGAAGTCGTGATGTCGAAGTACCGCTCAGCGAGGTCGGGCGAGACCAGCGCCGGAAGCTGCGCGTCGATGTTGGCGATCAGCGCGTTGCGGAGGATCGGCACCGTGCCGAGCCCGGCGGCGAGCAGCCCCAGCGCCAGCACCGCGACCGTGACGCCGGTGACCTTGGCGCGCAGGCTGATGCCCCGCCACCAGCGGGTGACCGCGTCGGGCTTGTGCGCCATGCGGTCCTCCCTGATGACGGATGCTGTCGGACGTCAGCGGATGCGCGTCGACCGGACTACTTGCCGACCTTGAGCATGTATCCGAAGCCGCGCTTGGTCTGGATCACGGACTCCTCGGTGTGCGGGTCGATCTTGCGGCGGAGGTACGAGATGTAGCTCTCGACGATGCCCGCGTCGCCGTTGAAGTCGTACTCCCAGACGTGGTCGAGGATCTGCGCCTTCGACAGCACCCGGTTCGGGTTGAGCATCAGGTAGCGGAGGAGCTTGAACTCGGTGGGGCTGAGCTCGATCGACTCCTTGCCGACCTGCACGTCGTGCGTGTCCTGATCCATCGACAGCTCGCCCGCCCGGATGATGGACTCCTCGTCGGCCTGCATGGTGCGGCGGAGGATCGCCTGCGCGCGGGCGACGATCTCGTCGAGGCTGAAGGGCTTCGTCACGTAGTCGTCGCCGCCGGCGTTGAGCCCCTCGATCTTGTCCTCCGTGCCGTCCTTCGCGGTGAGGAAGAGGATCGGGGCGGTGAAGCCCGCGCCGCGCAGGCGCTTCGTCACGCTGAACCCGTTCATGTCGGGCAGCATGACGTCGAGGATGATGAGGTCAGGCTCCTCCTCGAGCACGGCCGAGATGGTGGCGGCGCCGTTGGCGACCGTCTTCACCTGGAACCCGGCGAAGCTGAGACCTGTGGAGAGCAGGTCGCGGATGTTGGGCTCGTCGTCGACGACCAGGATGCGCGCATCAGTCATGACCCCATTATGGTGACATCGGCCATGGGATTGCTGGTGATCCGTCGGAGCGGCGGGGACGCCGACGGCGGAGCCCCGCACGCAGCGGAACGCGTTCGTGGTCAGGCGGCGATCGCGTCCGCATCCATGATCGTGTAGCTGTAGCCCTGTTCGGCCAGGAATCGCTGACGGTTCTGGGCGTAATCCTGGTCGATCGTGTCGCGCGCGACGAGCGTGTAGAAGCTGGCGGTGTGGCCGGACTGCTTGGGGCGCAGAAGACGCCCCAGACGCTGCGCCTCCTCCTGACGGGAGCCGAACGACCCGGACACCTGGATCGCGACCGAGGCCTCGGGGAGGTCGATCGAGAAGTTCGCGACCTTCGACACGACCAGCAGGGAGATCTCGCCCTCGCGGAACGCCCGGTAGAGCTCCTCCCGCTCGTCGATGGGCGTGGCGCCCGTGATCTGCGGCGCGTTCAAGGACTGCGACAGGGAGTCGAGCTGGTCGAGGTACTGGCCGATCACGAGGATCCGCTCGCCCTCGTGCTTCGCGATGAGCTCGCGCACCGCCTGGATCTTGGCGGGGGCGGATGCGGCGAGCCGGTAGCGCTCGTCGTCGGTCGCCGCCGCGTACTCCAGCCGATCGGTCGGGGGCAGGTCCACCCGCACCTCGTAGCAGGCGGCGGGGGAGATGAAGCCCTGGGCCTCGATCTGCTTCCACGGGGCGTCGAATCGCTTGGGACCGATGAGGCTGAAGACGTCGCCTTCGCGGCCGTCCTCTCTGACCAGCGTCGCGGTGAGGCCGATGCGGCGGCGAGCCTGCAGGTCGGCGGTGAGCTTGAAGACCGGCGCCGGGAGCAGGTGCACCTCGTCGTACACGATGAGGCCCCAGTCGAGAGCGTCCAGCAGGGCGAGGTGGGCGTACGCGCCCTTCCTCTTCGCCGTGAGGATCTGATAGGTCGCGATGGTGACCGGTTTGACCTCCTTGGCCTGACCGGAGTACTCGCCGATCTCCTCGGGGGTGAGGCTGGTGCGCTTCAACAGCTCGTCGCGCCACTGACGCGCGGACACCGTGTTGGTGACGAGGATCAGCGTGGTGGTCTTCGTGGCGGCCATGGCGCCGGCGCCGACGATCGTCTTGCCGGCACCGCACGGCAGCACCACGACGCCCGAGCCGTCCTTCGAGAACGCGTCGACGGCGTCCTGCTGGTAAGGCCGGATCTGCCAGCCGTCCTCGGCGAGCTCGATCTCGTGCGGCGTCCCCGGGGTGTATCCCGCCAGATCCTCCGCGGGCCAGCCGATCTTCAGCAGCTCCTGCTTGATCTGCCCCCGGGCCCAGGCGTCGACGACGAACGTCTCGGGTGACGGGTGTCCGATCAGCAGCGGCTGGATGCGCTTGTTGTTCGCCACCTGCGCGAGGACGGCGGGATCGTTCGAGCGGAGGATGAGCGTGCCCTCGTCGTCGCGCTCGATGACCAGCCGGCCGTATCGGTTGACCGTCTCGCGGAGGTCGACGGACACGGACGGGGGCACCGGGAAGCGCGACCAGCGGTCGAGCGTCTCCAGCATGTCCTCCGCCGTGTGGCCCGCGGCACGTGCGTTCCACAGCCCGAGCCGGGTGATCCGGTACGTGTGGATGTGCTCGGGAGCGCGCTCGAGCTCGGCGAAGATGGCGAGCTCATGGCGGGCGCTCTCGGCATCGGCGTGGGCGACTTCGAGCAGCACGGTGCGATCGCTCTGGACGATCAGGGGGCCATCAGACATAGCTGTCCAGTTTACTGCGCGATCACGGAGGCGGCGCGGATGCTCGACACCGGGAGGGTGCGCTCGACGTCGGCCGTGCGGTCGCGTCCGCGGAGCCGGCCTCCGCCCAGACCTGTCGCCTCGAGCACGAGTTCCCGCGTAGACCCGTCGGGCATCCCGACCGTCACCTTCAGCACCGCTCTGGCCCGCACCGCCGCCTCGAGCTCGCGGTCGAGCCACGCGGCGTCGGCGTCGGGACCCTGGTGCGAGCGGAGCGCGGCGATGAGCGGACCATGGTCGACGGTCGTGGATCCGTCGGCGGGGGCCACCGGTGTGCGCTCACCGCTGATCACCATGCCGTCCTCGTCGACGAGCGTCGCCGGGTAGCGAGCGTCGATGAGCGCCCAGTAGACGGTGTCGCGGCCCACCCGGGTGGTGATCGAGCCGACGTGCTTGGTCAGGGCGAGCGGCCGCAGCGTCTGGTCGACCGCCATGGCTTCGATCAGGTGCGGATCGCCGCTCTCGATACGGGTGCGGCCGGTCTCGGGATCCGTCGACACCTGCACGAGGCCATGCCGCTGCGCCGTCTGGGTGACCAGGTAGCGCAGCGGCTGCGGGATGCCGGTGAGCGACAGCGTGTCGAGGAAGGCGAGGATCGACTGCTCGGTCTCGCCGGCGACGAGAGCACGGGCGATGGATTCGGGGGAGAAGCGATAGGTGGACGCCTGCGCCGCGGACTCACGGGACGCGATCGTGCGCAGGCGCACATCCAATGCGGGGGCCAGGGGGCCGGGGGAGATCGCGCTCAGGTCGTTCTGAAGGAAGATGCGGTCGACCTCGGCGGGGAGCAACCGGGTCAGCGGCTCGGGGTCGACCCGGTCTCCACGACGGAGCGGCCTCGTCCACTCCGGCTCGCTGTCCCCGTCGGCGAGGAGCCCGAGAAGTCGGGCGCGACCGAGCAGCGCTTCGGCGCGGGCGGCGCCGGCGGGGTCCCACGGATGCGCGTGCGACCACGCCGTCGTGGGGATCCACCCGCCGTCCGCACTGCGGACGCCGCGAGGGAGCGAACTACGGAACGCCGTGACCAGACCGCTCCAGCGGTCGGCGACCGAGGATCGCAGCCACTCGTCGGCGTGGGCCGTCGTGCGCAGCCTCCGTTCGTCGGCATGCACGAGTCCGGCGTCCGCGGCGATCGCGATGAGGTCGTCGATCGACTCGGCGGCGACCCCCGCCTCGTTCAGCAGGCGCTTCTCGGCGGCGCTCACCGTCCCTCCGGTGAGCAGCGCGAACGGCTTGGCGCGGGCGAGGAGCAGGAGATCCGCGAGCGTCGACACCGTGGTGAACGCGCGCTCCGCCGCATGCGCCTGCTCGGCGTCGTCCGATGCCCTGGGCGCCGCCGCCTCGGGGAGGACGGGCTTCTCGCGTTCGGACACGGCTGTGGCCACGGGAGGCGGCGGCGTTCCGTCCGGTCGCAGCAGGGCCAGGCGCTCGAGGGTCGTCCGCTCGGAGGAATCGGACGCCGCCCTGCCGGCCTCGACGGCATCGGACAGCACGACGGCCTCGGCGATCGACAGCGTCGGCAGGATGCGCGCGATCGAGGCGGGATCGAGCAGCGCCTCCGCGGCGTCGAAGAAGTCCTGCCACCCGGCATCGGTACGCACGCGACGCGCGTCGAAGAGTGCGGCCAGCTCCGCATCGCTCGCCGCGGCCAACCATTCGGCCAGCGGACGTGCGTGCGTGCTCATGCCGGATTCCTCAGGGGCGCGACGCCGCGCGACTCTTGCGGATGAAGCTCATCGCCAGCAGCACGATGATCATCACGAAGGCGAGGGGGAGTCCCCAGTACGGCACGGCCGCGATGACCGGCCATGCCCCGCCGCCGAAGTCCTCCTGCTGCATCCCGACAGCGGTTCCGACGATGATCGCGAAGAAGCACACGACGGATGCCGCGGCGATGCCGAGGGCGCCGAAGGCCAGGATGCGATCGACCCGGCGAACGGGTACATCCGGGTCGGGAGTATGCGTGCTCATCCGTCTCAGCCTAGTCGCTGGTGGGGGAAGCGGTTCGGCGGCGCGACCTTCGGATTCTCTGCTCCCCGACCGGTAGGCTGGGTGTGGCGGCGAATGCCGTCATCCAGCTCCACACCGATTCAGCGAGGTGTCTCCCATGCCCACCGGCAAGGTCAGGTTCTACGACGAAGACAAGGGTTTCGGCTTCATCGCCAGCGATGACGGCCAGGACGTCTTCCTGCACGCTTCGGCCATGCCCGCGGGCACGGCCGTGAAGGCGGGTGCACGCGTGGAGTTCGGCGTGGCCGACGGCAAGCGCGGGCTCCAGGCGCTCTCGGTGCGGGTGCTCGAGGCGCCGCCCAGCCTTGCCAAGGCGAAGCGCAAGCCCGCCGACGACATGGCCATCATCATCGAGGACCTCGTGAAGCTGCTCGACGGCATCGGCGGCGACCTCCGTCGCGGTCGCTATCCCGCCTCCGGCCACGGTCGCAAGATCGCCGCCGTTCTCCGCAAGGTAGCCGATGACCTCGAAGCCTGACCTCGATCAGCGTCTGGTCGACGCTCACGATCTCGCGCTCGCTGCGCTGCGCGAGATCACTCCCGCGACTTCGATCGGGCCCGCCGCGGGCTACCTCCCCGAGGAGGACGGCTCGGTGTCGCTCCGCTTCGAGAACCGACTGTCCGGCTACCCGGGCTGGTACTGGACGGTGACGGTCGCACGGGTCGATGACGAGGAGCCGACCGTCCTCGAGGTCGAACTGCTTCCCGGCGAAGGAGCGCTGCTCGCTCCCGAGTGGGTGCCCTGGGCGGAGCGCCTCGCGGAATACCGGGCCCATCAGGTGGAGCTCGCCGAGCAGGCCGCTGCGGCGGCCGACGGAACGGCAGCCGATGCGGATGCGGGTGCGGATGCGCTCGAGGGCGACGACATCGATGACGACGATCTCGACGACGAGGAACTCGATGACGAGCTCGACGACGACGACGAACTCGACGACGACGAACTCGACGATGACGATGACGATGACGATGACGATGACGACCTGGACGAGGACGAACTCGCGGCCGAGCCGCGTGTGCTTCACGCGGGCGATCTCGACGGCGTGGACATCGACGAACTGGACGACTCCGCCGATGCGGATGACGACGAGTCGGACGACGCGGATGACGCGGATGACGACGACGAGTCGGATGACGACGAGTCGGATGACGACGAGTCGGACGATGATGACGAGTCGGACGACGACGCCGATGACGACGAAGACGACGCGTCCGACGAAGAGGAGTGACGCCGTCGGGGTTCGCTTCCCCGACGCAGGGTGACGACGACGAAGGGGCCGCGTGTTCACGCGGCCCCTTCGTCGTACCCGGGTGAGTCCCGGTGGGTGGTCAGTCGCCCTGGTGCGCGAGCACGTGGTCGATCGCCCGGGTGAGCTGGCGGACGTCGTCCGGCTCGATCGAGACGAACGTCGCCACCCGCAGCTGATTGCGACCGAGCTTTCGGTACGGCTCGGTGTCGACGATCCCATTGGCGCGCAGGGTCTTGGCCACGGCGGCAGCGTCGATGGTCTCGTCGAAGTCGATCGTGACCACCACGGGGGAGCGATGCGCGGCATCGGAGACGAAGGGCGTCGCGACGGCGGATGCGGCGGCCCAGTCGTACAGCACGCCCGAGGACTCGGCGGTGCGCGCGCCCGCCCAGGCGAGGCCGCCGTTCGCCAGGATCCAGCTCAACTGGCTGTCGAGCAGGTGCAGCGTGGTCAGCGCCGGGGTGTTCAGCGTCTGGTTCAGGCGCGAGTTGTCTACGGCGTTCTTCAGGCTGAGGAACTCGGGGATGTAGCGGCCGGAGGCCGCGATCCTCTCGATGCGGTCGATCGCCGCCGGCGACACGGCCGCGAACCACAGTCCGCCGTCGGAGCCGAGGTTCTTCTGCGGCGCGAAGTAGTAGACGTCCGCCTGGGTGAGATCGAAGTCGATGCCGCCCGCCGCGCTGGTCGCGTCGATCACGGTCAGTGCGCCCTCGGCGGCGACCCGCTCGACGGGGGCGGCGACACCGGTCGACGTCTCGTTGTGCGGCCACGCGTAGACGTCGACGCCGTCGACGATCTCCGCCGCCACCCGCGAACCGGGCTCGGCCTTGCGGACATCGGGCGCTTCGAGCCACGGAGCGGCGGCCGCCGCGGCGAACTTGCCGCCGAACTCGCCGAACACGAGGTTCTGGCTGCGCCGTTCGATCAGACCGAACGCCGCGGCATCCCAGAACGCCGTCGAGCCGCCGTTGCCGACGATGATCTCGTAGCCCTCAGGAAGGCGGAAGAGAGCGGCCAGCTGCTCGCGGACGCTGCCGACGAGGTTCTTGACCGGCGCCTGGCGATGCGAGGTGCCGAGGAGCGTCGGGCCGGCAGCGAGCAGCGCATCGAGCTGCTCGGCGCGCACCTTCGAGGGACCGCATCCGAAGCGGCCGTCAGCGGGCAGGAGGTCTCGGGGAATCTCGATCGCCATGCGTCCGAGTCTAGGGCGTGCCGTCCGCTGCGATTCACCGCGTGACGCCCGATGTCCGCACGGGAATGTAGGCTTGCCTAACGAGACTCGGAGGGCCTTATGACGGACTTGATCGACACCACGGAGATGTACCTCCGCACCATCCTCGAGCTCGAAGAGGAGAACATCGTCCCTCTGCGCGCGCGTATCTCCGAGCGCCTCGGTCACTCCGGCCCGACGGTGTCGCAGACGGTGGGCCGCATGGAGCGAGACGGTCTCGTCGTGGTGTCCGAGGACCGCACTCTCGAGCTCACCGACTCCGGTCGCCGCAAGGCCGTCGACGTGATGCGCAAGCACCGTCTCGCCGAGCGCCTGCTGTCCGACGTCATCGGGCTGGACTGGGCCTATGTGCACGAAGAGGCCTGCCGCTGGGAGCACGTCATGAGCGAGCAGGTCGAGCGCCGTCTCGTCGAGCTCCTCGGGCACCCGACGGAGTCCCCGTACGGCAACCCGATCCCGGGGCTCGACCAGCTGGGCGACCTCCCGGCCCGCACCTTCGACGAGGGCGTCATCGGCCTCGTGCAGAAGCTCAACGCCGCGGGCGCCCCGATCGAGGGCACCGTGCGCCGCCTCGCCGAGCCCGCTCAGGTCGACCCCGAGCTGCTCGAGCAGCTCCGTGACGCCGGCGTCGTGCCGGGCGCGAAGGGCGACTACCGCTTCAACGAGGGCTACGTCCTCATCCAGATGGAGGGCAAGGACGACGGTCTCGAGCTCCCGGTCGAGCTCGCCTCGCACATCTTCCTCGTCGGGGAACCGGCCTGATCGGACGGGATCCCGTGGCGCTGAGCCGCGGAATTCCGCCTCTCCGACGATTGCCAGGTTCGCAGGGTGACACGATCGTTATCTTCGGGTAGCCTCGGACAGGTCGTCCGCGAAAGCCCGCAGGCGATACCCGAGAGGTCTCGCCTTCCAGGCTCGTCGCCCTCTCGGTAGGAACGCACAAAGTACCCGAAGCTACATTCGTGCCACGAGAGCAGAGTGCCGACGAGCCAGCGCTGCCCGAGCGCGCAGGCGCAGGAGGATTACGTTTTGGTCAGAGACATCGAGTCGCCCGCGAAGACATCTGAAGACCGTGCAGTAGCCCGCACCGCCCGTGCGGGGATCAACGCCCGCAAGGCAGTGAAGCCGCTGCGGTCGATCGCGATCTTCGGAGCGGTCGGCGCCCTCGTCGCCGCCGTGGCGCTTCCGGCGTACGCGTCGTCGAAGCCGGCCGAGACGGCCACGACGGTCCAGCAGATGGCCGCCGTCGACGCGCAGTCCCTCGTCGTGGCCTCTGACGCCACCTCCGCATCGCTGAGCCGCGGCACGTTCACGGCCACCACGCCCGACGAGATCGAGAAGAAGAAGGCGGAGGAGGCGGCAGCAGCGCGTGCGGCAGCCAAGGCCGCGACCGCCGCCGCCGCCACGTCGGCCGGCAGCAGATCCTTCGACATCGGCAACTACGCACTCGTCTCCCCGGGATCGGGCGAGGTCCGGTATCCGCTGCCTCAGGGCTCGTACAGTGTGAGCCGCACGGTCGGCGGAGCGCACCAGGGTGCCGACATGCTCGCCCCTGCGGGAACTCCGATCTACGCGGCTGCGGCCGGCGTGGTCCGCGCATCGGCCGAGAGCATCGGCGGATACGGCGTCGCCGTGATGCTCGACAGCGTCATCGGCGGTCAGCGCGTCCAGACGACCTACGGTCACATGATCTACGGCTCGCGCCAGGTGCAGGCCGGCGAGACGGTCGCCGCCGGACAGCTGATCGGTTTCGTCGGCAGCACCGGTCGTTCCACCGCGAACCACCTGCACTTCGAGGTCTGGGTCAACGGCGGTCTCATGGAGCCGATCGCCTGGCTCGGCGCGAACGCCGGCTGAGCATCGACCGACCCCGGCTGAGCTCCGACTGAACCCGGTCGAGCCTCTGCCGAACGGGTTCATGCGAGCGCGCCCGTGCAGCTCGGAGGGAACACGCCCTCGGGTGTTCACCGGGAATTCGGCCCCCGCCCCTCTGCGATGGGTTAGCCTGAACCCGTTGTCGCACAGGCGGGAGAAGCTGATGGAGCGAATACCGTGCATCCGAACCATGGATGCCCTCGGTCGTCACGTCCTTCAGCATCGGCCGCAGGGACGCCACGGTGCTGCCGTGCGCACAAGGCGCTGTCTGTAGACAGCGCCTTTTTTCGTCCCTGTGATCGATTCCGCTCCGTGCGGCTTCGTGTGAGTCGAGAGTGCCGGGAAGCCGTCCCGGCGGATCGAGAGGATGACGATGCGCACACTGGTACTGAACGCGGGATACGAGCCTCTGGCGATCGTGTCGTTCAAGAGAGCTCTGGTCCTTGTCATGAATGACAAGGCGACGGTCATCGAGCGCGTGGAGGATGATCCCGTCTGGGGCAGCCACGGCGTGTACGACCGGCCTGCGGTCATCATCCTGTCGCGCTACGTGCGCATCCCCCTCAGCAGACGAGTGCCGGTGACCCGGCGCGGTGTGCTGCGCCGGGACGACCACCGGTGCGGCTACTGCGGCAAGGCGGCGTCGACGATCGACCACGTGCTGCCGCGGTCGCGCGGCGGGGCGGACTCATGGGAGAACCTCGTCGCCTGCTGCCTGCGCTGCAACAACGTCAAGAGCGACCGCACCCCGCAGGAGATGCGCTGGGAGCTGCGGTTCACTCCCCGGCCCCCTCGCGGCACCTCCTGGACGGTGCGCGGCAGCGAGCGCAGCGACCCTCGCTGGGAGCCGTACCTGGCCCTCGCGGCCTGAGCGGCGCTCGGGTGCGGAGCGAGTCCCGGGTCCGGAGAGGGGCTCGGGCGTCCTTTAGACTGGACTCCGCGCCCTCGTAGCTCAGCAGGATAGAGCAGCCCTCTCCTAAAGGGCAGGTCGCTGGTTCGAATCCAGTCGAGGGCACCACTCCGCGGTCAGCGCTCAGTCCTGACCGCGGCGCCACAGCTTCGACGGCCACCAGATGACCTTGCCGAGGTCGTAGGCGAGCGCGGGCACGAGCAGCGATCGCACGACGAAGGTGTCGAGCAGCACGCCGAAGGCGACGATGAACGCCAGCTGCACGAGGAACAGGATCGGGATCACCGACAACGCGGCGAAGGTGGCGGCGAGCACGAGGCCGGCCGAGGTGATCACCCCGCCCGTGATCGAGAGTCCCCTCAGCACCCCTTCTCGGGTGCCGTGCTGCAGCGACTCCTCGCGCACACGCGTCATCAGGAAGATGTTGTAGTCGATGCCGAGAGCGACGAGGAACACGAATCCGTAGAGCGGGACGGCCGGATCGGCGCCCGGGAAGTCGAACACGCCGTTGAAGACGAGCGCCGAGACGCCCATCGCGGTGCCGAAGGACAGCACGGTCGTGATGATCAGCAGCACCGGGGCGAGGATCGAGCGCAGCAGCAGCATCAGGATGAGCATGATGACGACGAGGATCACCGGGATGATCAGCGTGCGGTCGTGGATCGACGCGTCGTTCGTGTCGATCGCCGTCGCGGTCACGCCGCCGACGAGCGCGTCGATCCCGTCCAGCTCCGAGCGCAGGTCGCGCACCGTCGATGCCGCGGCGTCCGAGTCTGCGGCATCCGTGAGCGTGCCCTGCAGCAGGACCTCGCCGTCGACCACGGTCGGCTCGGGCGCGGGTGTTCCGGGAGGGCCCACCGCGGTGATGCCGTCTGCGGTCACGGGGGCGGATCCGCTGGGAGAGTCCGCGGAGGTCACGGTGACCCCGTCGACTCCGTCGCTGGCCAGCAGCACGTCCGCCGCGTCCTGCAGGCTGTCCTCCGCGACGATCACGGAGACCGGGCTGCCCGAGCCTCCGGGGAAGTGCTCGCCGAGGGCGACCTGGCCGTCTCGGGCCTCCGAGGCGCCGAGCACGAGATCCGACTGCGGCACTCCGACGGCGTTGAGCTGCAGAACGCCCGAGGCGCCGGCGAGGAGCACGAGTGTGGTGACGACCCAGATCAGGCGCGGTCGCTTCGTGATGAGTCGCGCCAGTCGCGCCCAGAGTCCGGTCTTGCGCATGCCGTGCTCCTCGGCGACGACCTCGGGCTCGAACTTCGGTCGACGGGGCCAGAAGACCGCGCGCCCGAACAGCAGCAGCAATGCGGGCAGAAGGGTGAGGGCGGCGAGCATCGCGAACACGATGCCGATGGCGGCGACGGGGCCGAGGGTGCTGTTCGACTTCAGGTCGCTCAACAGGAGACACAGCAGTCCGGCGATCACGGTGCCGCCGGACGCCACGATCGGCTCGAACGAGCCCTTCCACGCGGCGAGCACGGCGGCGCCCTTGTCCTGAGCGACGCGCAGTTCCTCGCGGAAGCGCGCCACGAACAGCAGGGCATAGTCGGTGGCCGCGCCGATCACGAGGATGAACAGGATGCCCTGGGTCTGCCCGCTGAGCAGCAGCACCTCGAACTTCGCCAGCCACCACACCACCAGGAGCGCGACGCAGAGCGCGAAGAGGCTCGTCGACAGTACGACGATCGGCAGCAGGAACGACCGGTACACGAGCACCAGGATGACGAGGACGGCGAGCAGGGCGACGCCGAGCAGCAGCCCGTCGATGCCGGCGAAGCCCGCCACGAGATCGGCGCTGAATCCTGCGGGGCCCGTGATGTACACGGCGACGCCGTCAGGGGCGGCGTCACGCAGCTCGTCGCCCAGGGCTACGACCGCATCCGCGAGCTCCGCGTCGCCCTCGATGGGGATGAATGCCTGCACGGCACGGCCGTCGTCGGAGGTGAGGGCGGGCGAGACGTCCTCGCTCACGCCCTCGACGGACGGCGCGTCCGCGACGGCATCCGAGATGGTCTGCAGTTCTGTGTCGGTGAGTTCCGCATCGGAGACGAACACGGCGATCGCCGGGATGGCGTCGCTGTCGGTGAACTCCCCGAGAAGCTGCTGCACCTGCGTCGCGTCCGCGGACTCCGGGAGGTAGCTGGTCTGGTCGTTCGACGACACCTCGTCGACCTTGCCGAACAGCGGCCCGCCAAGTCCTGCGCCGACGAGCCAGACGAGGATGAGGGCGACGGGGATGAGCACGCGCGCCCAGGAGTGCCGCCGGGTGCGCTGGCGGGGCGTGGGGCTCGGGGCGTGATCGGGGCTGGGCATCGGATGCCTCTCGGAGAAAGGGGGGCGGGCAGAAGGGAGGATCGTCAGGAGACCCACGCGAGGATGAGGATCATCGTCGCGAGGAAGCCGGCGAAGTAGTTCAGCGCGATGAAGCGGCGCCAGGCGCGATTCGTCCGCCCCGACGTGTCGTCGGTGACGTTCCACCAGGGGGCGGCGTTCACGATGTACGGCAGCGCGAGCAGCGCACCGAGAGGCGCCGGCCACGAGGTGAAGAGCATCGCCGCGCCCGCGAGGATCCAGAGGACGATCGCCAGGCGCACGGTCGCCCTCGCGCCGATGACCGTGGCGATCGAGCCGATGCCGCCCTCGCGGTCGGGGCCGATGTCCTGCACGGCGCCGAAGGCGTGCGCGGCCATGCCCCACAGGAAGAACGCGACGAGGACGATCACCGCGGTGACGGTGACCGGCCCGTTCGCGAGGGCGAGGCCGACGATCGCCGGCGTCACGAAGTGCAGGCTCGACGTCGTGGAGTCGAGGAACGGGCGCTCCTTGAAACGCAGGCCGGGAGCGGAGTAGGCGATCACCGCGAAGACGCTGATCGCGAGCCAGACCCACGAGACGGGGTCGCCCACGGCCACGAGGTACACGAGGAACGGGATGTTCGTCACCGCCGCCGCCCACAGCGTCGCGCGGTGGATGCGGGGGGAGAGGAGGGCGCCCTCGATCCCGCCCTTACGCGGATTCGCGAGGTCCGACGCGTAGTCGAACACGTCGTTGATGCCGTACATCGCCAGGTTGTAGGGGATGAGGAAGTACAGGGTGCCGAGCACGAGGGTCAGGTCGATCTCGCGAGTGCTCAGGACGTAGGCGGCCGCGAACGGGAACGCCGTGTTGATCCAGCTGATCGGGCGGGACGAGAGGAGTATCTGCGCGAGGTCGGTGCGGACGCTCGGTGCGGGTGCGCTCATGCCTCTTCCTCCCCACTGTGCGAGCCCGTGCGCCGCCGCCGGCCGTGCACGAACGCCCAGAGGGTCGGAAGCAGCACGGCGCCGGCGAGCGGATAGGCGAAGTCCTCGAGAGGCGCGAGCCCGACGTGGATGCCGAGCAGATGCCCGGCGGAGTAGTGGAAGAGGCCCGTCGCGATCATGACGGTGTCGAAGATCGCGGTGAGGGCGAAGAGCACGGCCGCCGTGAGCGCGATCGCCGCGGGGTGCGCGCGGTGTCCGCGGGACACGAGCGACAGCACGATCGCGATCACCACCGCGGAGCCGAAGAACCAGGCGGCGAGCTCCACGTACGTCATGATGTCTCCTCGACAGCGCGCCCGCGGCGCACGTGGGCGAGGACCCGGACGGCGCCGGTGTATACGACCATCGTGCACACCACGAGGAACAGCAGGAACACCGGTTCCTCGATCGGCAGCTCGGGGGCGATCACGATCCCCGTCGCGATGACGGCCTCGCCGCGGAAGAAGATCCCGCCGGCGATGCCCGCGACGTCCCACAGCAGGAAGAACGCGAGCCCGACGGCGGTGACGACGGATGCCGAGACCGCGTCGCGCCAGAAGAACAGCCGGAACCGTCGGTCCAGCAGAAGCATGCAGCCGAGCGTGGCGAGAAGCACGGCGAGATACAGGAACCCCATCACTCCGCCCGGCTTCCCGTCGGTGCGGCGGTGGCCACGTCGAGCGGGCCGCTCGAGTGGTCGCCGCGGATGCGCTTCAGCACGATCTCCGCGCTGATGAGGCACATCGGCACGCCAACACCCGGTGCCGTGGTCGCTCCGGCGTAGTACAGGCCCGCGACTCGGCGCGACTCGTTCTGCGCCCGGAACATCGCGCTCTGCGCCAGCGTGTGGGCGGGACCGAGCATCCCTCCGCGCCAGGAGTTGTAATCGTCCCGGAAGTCGGCCGGTCCCTTGGTCTCGCGCACCACGATGCGCTCCCGGAGATCATCGACGCCGGCCCACCGCGAGATCATGTCGATCGCCGCGTCGGCCGCGCGCTCGACCTGCTCGGAGCCCGCGCCGTCTGCGCCTCCGCCGCCCAGCCCGGTGTCCGCCGGGACAGGCACGAGCACGAAGAGGTTCTCGTGCCCGTCCGGTGCGACGGTCGGATCCGTCGCGCTCGGACGGCAGACGTAGGTCGAGGCGGGGGAGGGGATCGACGGCCGATCGCCGAAGATGGCGTCGAAGTTCGCATCCCAGTCGTCCGTGAAGAACAGCGAGTGATGCGGCAGCTGCGGCAGGGCGCCGCGGACGCCCAGCATCACGAGCACGGCGCCGGGACCGCTCGTGCGTCGGCGCCACCAGGTCTCGGGATAGGAGCGCAGATCAGGCGGCAGCAGCGACGTCTCCGTGTGGTGGAGGTCCGCCGCGGAGACCACGATGTCGGCCTCGGACACATGGGAATCCCCGCTTCTGTCACGCCAGGAGATCCCGGTGGTCCGCGGTCGTCCGCCGGCGTCCTCGGTCAGGATCGCCGTGACGTCGGCCTCCGTCACGATCGTGACTCCTGCATGCCGGGCGAGCTCGGCGATCCGTTCGACGACGCGCCAGAACCCGCCCTGCGGGTAGCTGACCCCCTCGTCGAGGTCGAGTGCGCTCATCAGGTGGTACATCGCGGGTGCGCTGCGGGGGTCGGTGCCGAGGAAGACCGCCGGGTAGCCCAGGATCTGCCGCAGCACCGGGTCACGGAAGCGCCGGGCGGCGAAGGCCTGCAGCCGCGTGCCGAGAAGCGAGAAGAGTCGGGGGAGCGCGCGCAGCACCTCGGGCGTCGTGAGCGAGCGGAGGCGCGTGAAGGGGTTGTAGAGGAAGTACTTCTCCGCCATCGTCCTGGCCTCGTGTGCGGAGTCGAGGTAGGCGTCGAGTGCCCCGGCCGATCCGGGTTCGCGCTCCTCGAACAGCCTCGTCACCGCGGCGCGCCCGGTCGGGACCGTGACTGACGGCGAGGGGCGCCCGTCGGAGGCAGGGGCCCGGAAGACGCGATAGCCCGGATCGAGGAGGGTGAGGTCGAGCTGCTCCTCGGTGGACGTGCCCATCATCTCGAAGAAGTGATCGAACACCTCGGGCATCAGATACCAGGAGGGACCGGAGTCGAAGCGGAACCCCTCGCGCTCGATGGTGCCCGCGCGTCCGCCCACCCGCGCGTTCTTCTCGTAGACGGTCACCTCGTGGCCCTCGCGAGCGAGCAGTCCGGCAGTGGCGAGACCGGCGACTCCCGCACCGATCACGGCGATCCGGCTCATCGGTCCCGCTCCAGGGCGGTGATGACGAGGGCGCGGCCGGCGAGCAGCGCCTTGATCGGATCGGGAACCCGCACGCGGCGCCGGTACAGCTCGGATGCCGGGGTCCGTGCGACGCGTCGGGTGAGCGCCGCGAAGAGCGCATGCGCGCTGCGGACGGCGGCGCGACTGTCCTTGGGCAGCAGCGGGATCGAGAGGCGGGCGTCGTCGAGCTGGGACTCGACGGTCCGCACCCAGGCGTCGCGGTCGGCATCCGTCAGACGCCCCGAGTCGCCGAGGTATCCGCGCTGCAGCCGGTCGGTGTCATCGGCGAGGTCGCGAAGGAAGTTCACGTTCTGGAACGCGGCGCCGAGCTGTCTGGCCCCATGCGTGAGCACGGCTGTCTCCTCTTCAGTGCGGGTGACGTCGCGCAGGAACACGCGCAGGCACATGAGCCCGACGACCTCTGCCGAGCCGTAGACGTATCTCTCATGAGCCTCCGCGTCGTAGACGGCGAAGTCCGTCGGGTCGGCGATGTCGGCGCTCATCGAGTCGAAGAACGGCTGCGTCAGGTCCTCGCCGATCCCGCACTCCCGTGCCGTGCGTGCGAAGGCGTGGAGCACGAGGTCCGTGCTGTAGCCGGTGCGCATCGAGCGGTGCGTCTCGGCGACGTACGAGGCCAGCGCCTCTTTCTGCGCCGAGCTGTTCAGCCCGGCCTGAGCGGCGACGCCGTCGACGATCTCGTCGGCGATCCGGACCATCGCGTAGATGTTGCGGACGTGCTGGCGGTGTCGGGAACCGAGGAGCTTGGTGGCGAGGCCGAAGGACGTCGAGTAGGTGCGGATGACGTCGGTGGAGGCAGTGTCCGCTGCGCGGCTGAACCTCCCGAGGCTGTCGTCCGGATCCGCTCCGGGGGCCGGGCTCATGCCTGACGCCCCTCGAGCCGCGCCGCCGCCATGAGGATCGAGCGCGCGGCGTCGGAGTTGAGGTCACCGCTGCGCTCGGCATCCGCGAGGAGTGCGTGCATCGAGTCGAGCTGATCTCCGATCAGTCCGGTGACGAAGCTCTCGGCCCCGCAGTCGCGAAGGCGGTCACGGATCTCTGCGGCGGCTTGCAGACTGAGGTCGGACGAGCCGAAGGCGGGCTCGATGTGCGGCCAGGCGGGCGTCGACCGGGCGTAGGCGATGATCGCCGTCTCCTTGCCCTCGCGCAGGTCGGAGAACGCATCCTTGCCGTGCGTCCGGTGATCGCCGAAGACGCAGAGCAGGTCGTCCTGCAGCTGGTAGGCGAGGCCGAGGTGGCGGCCGACGGCGTGCAGCGTGTCCTGTGCCGTCAGCGGTGCGCCGGCGAGCAGGGCCGCCGCCCGCAGCGGGAGGGAGAACGAGTACGTGGCCGTCTTGTAGACGCTCATGCTGAGCACCGTGGGGAGCTCGGGCGCGATGATGCCGTGGCTCAGGGCGACGTCGGTGTGCTCACCCGCCACGGTCTCGATGATCGCCTGTTCGATGAGATCGAGGAGTCCGATCCTCGCCTGGTGCGGGATGTCGGCGCGGGCGAAACCGAGCACGGCCGCGGAGAGCAGGAGGTCGCCCATGAGGATGGCGCTGGATCGCGCCCAGTGCAAGGAGTCCTCCTCGCTGGTGCCGAGGCTCGCCGCCGCCAGGGCGCCGATGAGGTTCGGCCGCCGACGCCGGGTGAGGTCGCCGTCGATGACGTCGTCGTGCAGGAGGAAGGCGTAGTGGAGGAGCTCGATGTGGGTGGCGACATCGACCGCTGCGGCGGTCGGCTCGGTCCCGGCGTCGGGCGCGAGGGCCCGGTGGATGTCGAGGAGGAGGCGAGGGCGCACGAGCTTGCCGCCGAGGGCGTGATCCGCCGCCGCCCGCCACAGGGATGCGAATTCCGCTCCGTATGCCTCGGCGCTCTCGCTGTGGACGCTGAAGCGCTGACGGAGGATCTCCTCGACGCGTATGCCCATGTCCTCGTGGACGATCGTCGACGACATGATCAGACCGCTCCGTGGGCGCGCAGCTGCGACAGCTGCTCGACGAGCCACGGGCTGAAGGCGAAGGGCGCGGATGCCACCGTGTCTGCGAAGACGCGAGGATCGACCCACGCCCACTCCGCGACCTCGTCGGGGGAGGGGGACACCTCGCCGTCGGCCACGGCGACGTGCACCGGGCAGATCTCGTTCTCGACGATCCCGCTCGCGTCGACGGCGCGGTAGCGGTAGTCGGGAAGCACCATCGTCACGTCGGTGATCGTCAGGCCGAGCTCGTCCAGGGCGCGCCGGTGCACCGCATCCGCCATGTCCTCGTCGGGGCGGGGATGACCGCAGAAGCTGTTGGTCCAGACCCCCGGCCAGGTGCGCTTCGACAGCGCTCGCCGCGTCACCAGGAGGCGGCCGTCACCGTCCAGGACATAGCAGGAGAACGCGAGATGCAGCGGGGTGTCGGTGGTGTGCACCGTGTCCTTGGCGGCTACGCCGATCGCGTCTCCGTCTGCAGAAAGGAGGGTGACCTCATCCAACGGGGGAACCTCCTCGATTTCGCTAGCTTAGCTAATAATCAACATAACATGAATCCAATCGTGTGTAGCATGATGGCATGGACAACGGATCTGACGCCAGCCCCTGGGGGAGCGGCTCGTCGGATGCGGTCGCGGAGCGGAGCGCGACCTCGCCGGATGGACTCGCCCATGCGGCGATCTACGACGTGGAGGCGACCGATCCGCGCAGCGCGCTGATCGATCGCTCAGGGGTGGACCCGGAGGATCTGCGCCAGATCGCTGTGCTCATGGGCGCACTCGGGAACCTCAGGGATGCGGAGCAGAAGCTCTCGCTCGCGTCGCGGCGCTACATGAAGCTCAACGAGACGGACATGCGCGCGCTGCACTACCTGATCGTGTGCGCGAACCGCGGGGCCACAGCGACGCCGGGAGGCATCGCGACGCATCTGGGGATCTCGACCGCGTCGACGACGAAGCTGCTCGACCGGCTGGAGAAGGGCGGGCACATCAAGCGTGCGCCGCATCCCACCGACCGACGGGCACTGGCGATCACGATCACGCCCGAGACCCGGCAGGCCGCCATGGAGACCGTGGGGAAGCAGCAGGCGAAGCGGTTCTACTCCGCGGCGCGGTTGACGGCGGATGAACGCGAGGTCGTGATCCGGTTCCTGACGGACATGGCAGGCGAGATCGCGCTCCGGGATGAGCCGTGGGCCCAGGCCGGAGTCGCGACCTCGGAGTGAGTCAGTGCGCGGCGTTGTACGCCTCGACCACGGGCGCCGGGATGCGGCCCCGCTCGGACAGCGTGTAGCCGTTGTCGTTCGCCCACGCCCTGATCGCTGCCACCTCGGGGTTGCGCGCAGGGCGCTTGCGCGACGAGGAGGAGCGCCCGGCTCCTGCCGCGCCCGCCGATCCCGCCCGGCGTCCCGCCGAGATGTACGGCTCGAGGGCCGCACGCAGCTCCTCGGCGTGCGCTGAATTCAGGTCGATCTCGTAGGACGTCCCATTGAGCGAGAAATGCACGGTCTCGCCTTCGCCGACTTCGAGGACACTGCCGTCGATGTCATCCACCAGTTGATGCACAATTCGTCTCGCCATGGAAATGACATTACCCCGTGCCCGGTCGAATTGCGATGACGCTTATTCGTGTCCCGGGTCGATCAGCTTCAGCCCGACGATGCAGCCGACGAGCCCCAGGAGCAGCAGAATGCGCATCCAGGAGATTTCACTGTCGCCGGTGATCATCGCCCACACCACGGTGAGAGTCGCGCCGATCCCGACCCAGACCGCGTACGCCGTCCCCGTGGCGATATCACGCATGGCGAATGCGAGCCCGATCATCGACAATATGAGTCCGCCGACGAAGATGATGCTCGGCCAGAGCTTGGTGAAGCCTTCGGACTTGCCCAGGGCAGTCGCCCAGACGGCCTCGAGGACTCCGGATGCGATCAGAATCAGCCACGACATTATCGGTCCTTCCGGACCAGTCTTTTGCGCTCACCGGGTACTGGTCTACCTCGTCCGGGGCCGACGATCGCCGACCGATCCCCATGCTAGCCCTGCGGCCTGGGCAGGGACTGGGCAGTTCGCGCGGATCAGGCCTCCCCGCGGCGCGTCAGGGGAGGAGCCCCGCCCGACGGGCCTTGGTCACGGCCGCGTGACGGGTAGAGGCATCGAGCTTGGACATCGCGGTGCCGAGATAGGCCTTGACGGTGCCTTCGCGAAGCCCCAACTGGCCGGCGATCTCCGCGTTCGTCGCGCCGAGGGCGGCGCAGGCCAGCACATCCGTCTCGCGGCGCGACAGGTGGACGGTCGGGACGGCGCCGGTCGTGACCGGCACGGATTCGCCTGCGAGCGATAGGAGTCGATGCTCCACCTGGGCGATGCGATCTCGCAGCCCCGCGTCCTCGACGGCCGCGGCGATGCTGCGCAGTTCGGCGAAGCTCTCGCGGAGCTCCTCGCGATGACGCGGAGCCACCGCGTCGGGTGCCGGCGACGCGGCGCGCAGTCGCCGTTCGACCTCGTCGCGGACGCGGAGCTCATCGGCGACCGACTGCGCGACCTGCATGGCCGGCGCGGTCGTGATGCCGTCCACCGGCGTCCTGTCCCAGGCGCCGGCGTAGAGCACGCCGCGAGGGCGTCCGCCCACCACGATCGGCAGAGCCAGCAGCGTGCGCAGTCCCTCACCCAGCACGAAGACGTCGTAGTCGTGGGTGATCTGTCGCGACGACCCGTAGTCGTTGGTCATCCGGGGGCGCAGCTCCATCATGGCTCGCCCGCCGAGTCCGCGCTCGGGTCGCACGCGCAGACCATCGAGGCTGTGCGTGCGGTTTCCGACGATGCTCGTCACACTGACGACGCCCTCGTCGATCAGGCCTCCGAACGTCACCGGGAAGTGCGTCCGTCTGGCCAGTTCCCGCACAGCCCTGGTGACCAGCTCGGTCTCGGATTCCAGCTCTGCCGTTGTGCTCACGACTACCTACTTTCGGGGGTGACGGCACCGTTCCCCGTTTCGTAGCGTCGACCCTACCACTCGCACGACACGCCCGTGCGAGCCGCGAACATGAGGCAAGGAGGCCCCATGACCGACCATTCAACGCCCGATTCGGCCGGTGTGATCGACTACATCGCCGTCGAGGAATCCGAGCGATTCCGCACACTGAAACGCACGCAGCGTTCATTCATCTTCCCGCTCGCCGCGTTCTTCCTGATCTGGTATTTCGTCTACGTGCTGCTGGCCGCCTTCGCGACGGAATTCATGTCCCAGCGGGTCTGGGGCGATATCACCGTCGGATTGCTGCTCGGTCTCGGGCAATTCGTGACCACATTCGCCATCACCATGACCTATGTCTCGTTCGCCAATCGAAAGCTGGATCCGATCGCCACAGAGATCCGTGAAGACCTCGAGAAGGCGCAGGGCGGAGCATGAACGGCATCCTTCTGGCAGTCGAGCCGGTCGCGGTCGAGAGCAATCCGATCCTCAACATCTCGATCTTCGGCGCTTTCGTCGCGGTGACCCTGTTCATCGTCATCAGGGCGAGCCGCAACAACAAGACGGCTGCGGACTATTACGCCGCCGGTCGCTCATTCACCGGACCGCAGAATGGATTCGCGATCGCGGGGGACTACCTCTCCGCGGCCTCGTTCCTCGGGATCTGCGGCGCGATCGCGATCAACGGATACGACGGGTTCCTCTACTCGATCGGGTTCCTCGTGGCATGGCTGGTAGCGCTGCTGCTGGTCGCGGAGCTCATGCGCAACACGGGCAAGTTCACCATGGCCGACGTGCTCTCGTTCCGGCTGAAGCAGCGTCCGGTGCGGATGGCGGCCGCCATCACCACGCTCGCGGTGTGCTTCTTCTATCTCCTCGCCCAGATGGCGGGAGCCGGCGGTCTCGTATCGCTGCTCCTCGGCATCGAGGGGCGCATCGGGCAGTCGATCGTGATCGCCGTCGTCGGCGTGCTGATGATCGTGTATGTGCTGATCGGCGGCATGAAGGGCACGACGTGGGTGCAGATCGTCAAGGCGTTCCTCCTCATCGGCGGGGCGATCGCGATGACGATCTGGGTGCTCGCGATCAACGGGTTCAACCTCAACACGCTGCTCGAGGCGGCGGTCGCCAACTCCGACAAGGGCGAGGCGATCCTCGGACCGGGGCTCCAGTACGGCGCGAATCCCTGGGACTTCGTCTCTCTCGGCATGGCTCTCGTCCTCGGTACCGCGGGACTCCCGCACGTGCTGATGCGCTTCTACACCGTGCCGACGGCGAAGGAGGCCCGTCGCTCCGTCGTCTGGGCGATCTGGCTGATCGGCGGCTTCTACCTGCTCACCCTGGTGCTCGGGTACGGCGCCGGGGCGCTCGTCGGCGCCGACGTGATCGCTGCCGCCCCCGGCGGACCGAACTCGGCGGCACCCCTTCTCGCCCTGTATCTCGGCGGTCCGGTGCTGCTCGGATTCATCTCGGCCGTCGCCTTCGCGACCATCCTCGCGGTGGTGGCGGGGCTGACGATCACGGCGGCCGCATCGTTCGCGCACGACATCTACGCGAACGTGATCCAGAAGGGCCGGAAGGATGCTGCGGGGAACCCCGTGGAAGCCGACCCGAACGGCGAGGTGCGCGTCGCGCGCCGCACCGTCGTGGTGATCGGCATCCTCGCCATCGTCGGAGGCATCGGCGCTCAGGGACAGAACATCGCGTTCCTCGTCGCCCTGGCGTTCGCCGTCGCCGCGTCGGCCAACCTGCCCACCATCCTGTACTCCCTGTTCTGGCGGAGGTTCAACACGCGCGGCGCCGTGTGGAGCATGTATGGCGGGCTCGCCGCGGCGATGATCCTCATCATCCTCTCGCCGGTGTTCTCGGGATCGCCGACCGCGATGATCCCGAGTATCGACATCGTGCTGTGGCCGATGAACAACCCGGGCATCGTGTCGATCCCGCTCGGGTTCCTCCTCGGCTGGCTCGGGACCATCACCAGCAGGCAGAAGGAGTCGCCTCAGCTGGCGGCCGAGATGGAGGTGCGCTCGCTCACCGGGTTCGGTGCGGAGAAGGCCGTCGACCACTGAGCGGCCCGTGAGCGCTCTTCGCATCGGCGCATGAACCACGTGGACCCCGGCGGCCTACTCGCCGGGGTCCACGTCGTCTTCCTGCCGTCGTCCCGTGTCCGTCGATCACGGCCGGTCAGCCATGCGACTCGAGGTCGAGCAGGAAGCGCTTGCGCTCGGGGTGCGCGCCGTAATGACCGGGAGTGCCGTCGGAGCGGACGACACGGTGCACCGGAACGATGATCGAGAACGGGGTCAGCCGGCAGGCGGTGCCCACCGCACGAGCGGCACCGGGGTGGCCCGCGAGCACGGCGACCTCGCCGTAGCTCAGCGTCTGGCCCCACTCGATCGAGCAGATCGTCGCCAGAGCGGTACGGGAGAAGCCCACGGCCAGGCGCCAGTCGAGTGCGAGGCGGTCGTCGAATCGCACCGGCTCCCCGCCGAAGTAGTCCTCCAGCAGCGAGGTCAGATCGTCGGCGGCCCCCGGATCGGGTTCGGGGACGGCGTGCAGCTGACGGGAGACGCTCTCGAGGAGCCAGGGGACCGACGGGTCCTCCGACTCGGAGAGATCGAAGCGCACGATCCCCTCGTCGGAGAACACCGCCAGCGCATCCCCGAACGGCGTGGGGGCGAAGTCGTAGCGGAAGGTCATGCATCCCATACTGGAGGGCCGCGCGGAGGACCGACGGAGCGCATCGCGGTGACGGGGGAGAGGTCGCTCACCCCGCCGATCTGTGCAGGAGCAGTCGCCGCGCACGTCGGGCGGCGCTCGAGGGCGGAAATCCCGTGAAACCCGCTCGGGATACCGCCCCGACGCCCCGGCGCGCATAGTGTGTGAGGTGTGTGGCGACGTGATAGCAAGGCTGCGGAGGCGGTGAGCGCTGCCCCGGTGACCCTGAGCGATATGCGTGTGACCCCCGCCGGCGTCGAGGTCGCTCACGCGGCGGAGGCCGAACGCACCCGCCTGCGCGCCGAGGCGGCCGATCTCGGCGGTCCTTCCCCTCTCGTCACGTTCCGCGACAGCCCGGAATCCGGAATCGACATCTCGAAGGCGCATCCGGGCAGCCTGCCGCAGTTCATCACGGGCAAGTCGACGCTCCTCTCCAATCTCTTCCGCGACGAGGTGGGTCTGCGCACAGCGCGACTCGCCGCCGAGCGCATCACGGCGAAGAACACGGAGCTCCGCACCGTTCGGGGCATCGAGGCCGTGCATCTGGCCGTCGGCGTCGCAGGCTGGCGGATCGGCGGCGCGGACTTCGCCGCCCCGGTCCTGCTGCGCCCGCTCGCCATCCGCCGCCACCATTCGGACTTCGAGCTCAAGCTGCAGGGAGCGTTCGAGGTGAACCCCGAGCTCGTGCGCATCGCGCGGGAGCACTTCGGCATCACGATCGACGCGACCGCGCTCGCCGCGCTCGCCTACGACGGCGGCATCTTCAAACCGCAGCCGGTGATCGACAGCCTCCGCGCGACGACCCGTTCGATCGAGACCTTCACCGTGCTGCCGCGCCTCGTCGTGTCGACCTTCGCCGATGTCGGCGGAGCGATGTCCCGAGACGGCGGCAACCTCGACCACCTCGTGCTCAATGCCCTCGCGGGCCACGTCGGCGATCGCGAGCAGGTCAGCGCCCGCAGGCCCGCACCGCACCACACCGGGCCGGACGACCGCGCGCCGGCATCCGACAACCTCCTCCTCGATGCGGATGCCGAGCAGGAGGCCGTCCTCGCCAGGATCGCCGCCGGGCATTCGCTGACCGTCGCGACCCTTCCGGGAACGGGCGGTACGCAGACCGTCATCAACGCGCTCGGCGAGCTCGTGCGCGCCGGCAAGCGCGTCCTCGTCGTCTCCGCCCGGCGATCGACTCTCGACGGCGTCCGCCACCGGCTCGCCGGCATCGGACTCGACAGCCTCGCGGTGTCGAGCCAGAGCGTGCGCCGAGACCTCGTTCGGGCCATCGGTCGCAACGAGAAGGCGACCGCGCCCAAGGTGAGCGACGTCGACGACGCGCTGGTCCGCCTGCGCACCGTCCTGCGCGACTACCGCCGGGCGCTCACGTCGCCCGTCGCGGGGACCAGCGCATCGGTCCTCGACGCCACGCGCCAGCTCACCCGGCTCGCGTCTCTGCCCACGCCGCCGTCGACGACCGCACGGCTGACACCGGACACCCTGCGTCGCCTCGCCGACGATCGGTCGGAGGCCGCCGAGGCGCTGTCGCAGGCCGCTCGTCTCGGGGAGTTCCGCTTCGGTCCCGACGACTCGCCGTGGTACGGGGTGACGTTCTCGAGCACCGAGGCCGCGCGCTCCGCTCACGACCTCGCCGCGCGATTGCACGCCGACAGCGTGCCCGCCCTGCTGGAGCGGGGATACGCCCTGATCGCGCAGACGCACATGCGTCCGTTCTCGACCATCGACGAGCTCGGTGAGTATCTGCGCCTGCTGCAGGGCATCCGCGATTCCCTCGACCGCTTCAGCCCGACGGTGTTCGAGCGTCCGCTCGGCGAGCTGATCCTGGCGCACGGTTCCCGCCGCGACGCACCGGCGATGTCGAGCGCGAACCGTCGCCGCCTGCGACGGCTCGCCAAGGAATACGTGCGCCCGGGCATCCACGTCACGGAGATGCACGAGGCGCTGCTGCGCATCCAGTCGCAGCGCACGCAGTGGCAGCGCTGCGTCGAGGCCGGCGCGGCGCCGGAGATCCCCCTCGGGCTCGCCGAGGTCCATGCCGCCTGGCAGCGGGTGACGGCCGAGCTCTCGGAGCTCGATGCGGCGCTCGGTCGCCGAGAGCCTCTCGCGTCCCTTCCGGTCGCACGGCTCGTGCGCATCCTCGCGGGACTCGCCGCCAAGTCCGACGTCTTCGACAACCTCGTCGAACGCGCCCAGCTGCGTGACCGCCTCGCCGGCCTCGGGCTCGAGCCGCTGCTCGCAGAGCTGTCGGTCAGGCACGTCTCCGAGGCGCAGGTGGGCGAGGAGCTGGAGTTCGCCTGGTGGCAGTCGCTGCTCGAGCGCGCACTGCAGGACGACAGGGCGCTGCTCGGCGCGAACACCGCAGTCGTCGACCGACTGGAGCGGGACTTCCGCCTGGTCGACGAGGCGCACGCGGCCATGGCCGGTCCGCTGCTCGCCTGGCAGTTGGCGAACCAGTGGAAGATCGCGATCGTCGACGAGCCGCAGGAGTCGCAGAACCTCCGCAAGGCGCTGACGCGGCCGGGCACGACGACCGCCGAGATCGTGAGCGCGGCCCCGACCCTCATCGCCGCGCTGGCACCGGTATGGATCTCGTCGCCCTATCTCGTGCCCGAGATCCCCGATTCCGTCGACTTCGACTCCGTGCTGCTCGTCGATGCCGCGGCCATCAACCTCGCCGAGGCCGCGCCGGCCATCCGGCGGGCACGGCAGGTCGTCGCCTTCGGTGATCCCGTCACGCAGCGACCGACGCCCTTCGAGGTCGCCGTCGGCTCGGCGACCTCCTGGGAGCCCGAGGTTCCGTTCGACGAGGTCTCGGTGTTCGAGCGGCTCTCCGAGCTGCTGCCGGTGATGACTCTCACCCGCAGCTACCGCGCCGGTGGAGAGGACCTCGCGGAGCTCATCAACGATGCGTTCTACGGCGGCGAGATCGTCTCGCTGCCGTGGGCCGGCTCGTATCTCGGGCGTGGCAGCCTCACCGTCGACTACGTGGAGGGCGGGACCGGAGCGCCGGATCCGATCTCCGGGGCGGTCGAGAGCCCGGATGCCGAGGTCGCCCGCGTCGTCACGCTCGTCGTCGAGCACGCCGTGCATCGCCCCGATGAGTCGCTCATGGTCGTCACCGCGAGCAGACGGCACGCCGAGCGCGTCCGCGCCGCGGTCACCTCCGCGTTCGCGGGGCGGTCCGACGTCGCGGACTTCGTCGGCCGCGACACCGCGGAGCCGTTCGCAGTGCTCACCCTCGAAGAATCCGTCGCCGAGAGCCGGGATCGTGTCATCTTCTCCCTGGGGTACGGGCTCACGAAGCACGGTCGGGTGCTCAGCGACTTCGGCGACCTGTCGACCTCCGACGGCGAGCGACTGCTCACGGTCGGAATGACGAGAGCGCGGCGGTCCATGGTCATCGTGTCGTCGATACGCCCCTCGGCGTTCGACGACGGCCGGCTCGAGTACGGCGCGGCCACACTGATGTCGATCCTCGGCGGTCTCGCGACGCGGAGTCGCGATGCCCGTCTCGAGGATCTCGCCGACCCCCTGACGCTGGCGCTGGCCCGTGAGCTGCGGCGCCTGGGTGCCGCGGTCGACGTCGACTACCGGGGTCTGCTGCCGCTCGTCGCCCAGCACGACGGCAAGGCAGTGGTGATCGAGTCCGACCCCGAGTCCCGCGGCGAGTCGCTGCGCGAGACGCTGCGCCTGCGTCCGCATGTGCTGCGGCGTCTGGGCTGGCACTACGTGCGGGTGCACGCCTTCGATCTGTACAGCGACCCGGCGACCGCCGCGACGCGGATCGCGGCCGTGCTCGGCATCTCCCCGTCGACGCCGAGGGCCGACAACGACACGCAGCCGCTCGATCTCGACGATCCGCAGGATGACTGAGCAGACCGGTCCGGATGCGCCGCGGCAGAAGGTCGTGCGGGTCGCGGGATCCCGGCGCGCGCGACTGACCCCCGTGCCCGGTACGGACGTCGATCCCGAGACGACGGTGCCGGAGGGGCCGCGGCCGACGGCATCCGTCCCTCGCGCATCGAAGGGGCCGACGGGGCCCAAGGGACCCAACGACGACCGGCTGATGCAGGACGTACCTCCGCACTACTGAGCGGCATACGACGAAGCGCACGACCCGATCCGGGCCGTGCGCTTCGTGCACAAGATGTGAGCAGACGTCAGCTGCGGACGTTCCTGGCGAGCAGGTCGCGGATCTCGATGAGCAGCTCGGCCTCGGTCGCGGCGGCCGGCTCCTCCTGCGGCTCCTCGGCGGGAGTGCCCTTGCGGGCCTCGACCCGTGCCTTGAACGTGTTCATCGGCAGGACGAAGACGAAGTAGACGACGGCGGCGACGGCGAGGAAGCTGATGATCGCCGAGATCAGGTCGCCGATCGGGAACGTCACGTCGTCGCCGTAGATGTTCGTGACCGTCCAGCCGAACTCGCCGGTGGCGTCGGCCTGGAAGAACAGTGCGACGAGCGGCGTGATGATGCTGTTCACCACGGCGGTCACGATGGCGGTGAACGCCGTGCCGATGACGACGGCGACGGCCAGGTCGATGATGTTGCCGCGAAGGATGAAGTCCTTGAAACCCTTGAGCATGGGAACCTCCGAAGGTCTGTTGTGTGTCAGGAAGAGGTGGTGCTCGACGCCGGCGCCGGAGCGGCGCTCTTGGTCGGCTCCGCCTTCGATGATGCCGGGGCGGCTGCGGGCGCACCGGATCCGGAGCGCGAGTCGGTGCGATAGAAGCCCGAGCCGTTGAAGGTCACGCCGATGGATCCGTACTGCTTGCGCAGCTCGCCGCCGCACTCGGGGCAGACCGTGAGGGCGTCGTCGGAGAAGCTCTGCACGGCGTCGAAGGCGTGCCCGCACGAACGGCAGGCATAGGCATAGGTGGGCATGGTGATCCTCGCGGGGTCAGCGTCGCGTGGGCGACAGGAGCAGGGTCTGCGTGGGGGTCACGACTCCGGTCACCGGCTGGTCGTGGACCTCTCTCGGCAGGACGTCGAGTACCTCGGAATCATAGATGACGGCGTAGACGGGAGGGCATCTCTCCATCGAGCCGATCGTCTTGTCGAAGTAGCCTCGTCCCCACCCCATGCGCATGCCGGTGCGATCGACCGCGGCCGCGGGGATGATCATGAGGTCGACGTCGTTCACCGCGATCGGCCCGAGCACCTCCCCCGTCGGCTCCGGCAGGCCGAACAGCCCCGCAGCGATCTCATCGTCGTCCGTCGCGACGGCCCAGTCCAGGAGTCCGTCCGATCTGGTCACGGGGAGGAGCACGCGGATTCCGCGGCGCACGGCGGCGCTCACGAACTCGCGGGTGTCGGGTTCGGTGGAGGTGGAGAGGAAGCAGGAGATCGAGCGAGCGCCGACGGAGGCCACCAGGTCGTCGAGCCGCCGCGCGATGGCGGAGGACGCGTCCTGGCGCTGCGATTCGCTGAGCAGCTGCCGTCTCTCGCGCAGCTCGGCGCGCAGTGCGCGCTTCTCGTGCTCGACGTCGTTCGCCATGCCTCCGAGTCTACGGCGGCGGCACCGCTAGGCTGGGACGATGGGTCATCAGAAGATCAAAGCCGTCATTCCCGCTGCGGGACTGGGAACACGATTCCTGCCTGCGACGAAGGCGATGCCGAAGGAGATGCTGCCGGTCGTCGACAAGCCGGCGATCCAGTACGTCGTCGAAGAGGCGGCCAATGCGGGCATCGAGGACATCCTCGTCATCATCGGCCGCAACAAGAACGCGATCTCCAACCACTTCGACTCCGTGCCGGAGCTCGAGGTGAAGCTGATGGAGAAGGGCGACACCGGTCGTCTCGAGCGGGTCATCCACTCGAGCGATCTCGCCGACATCCACTTCGTGCGTCAGGGCGAGCCCAAGGGCCTCGGTCATGCGGTGCTGCGTGCCCGCACGCACGTGGGCGACAGCTCGTTCGCCGTGCTCCTCGGTGATGACCTCATCGACGAGCGCGATGAGCTGCTCACCGAGATGATCGCCGAGCACGAGCGCACCGGCGCCGCGGTGATCGCCCTCATGGAGGTCGACCCCGCGAACATCCACATGTACGGCGCCGCTGCCGTCGAGGAGATCGAGGGATCGGATGCCGTCCGCGTGACGGGACTCGTCGAGAAGCCCGCCCAGGAGGATGCTCCCTCGAACCTCGCGATCATCGGACGCTACGTCCTCCCCGCCTCGATCTTCGAGGTCCTCGAGCGCACCGAGCCGGGCAAGGGCGGAGAGATCCAGCTGACCGACGCTCTGCAGGAGCTGGCGACCCGTCCCGAGGGCCCCGGCGTCGTGGGCGTCGTCTTCCGAGGCCGCCGGTACGACACGGGCGACCGCGTCGACTACATCAAGGCGATCGTGCAGCTCGCATCCGATCGCGAGGATCTCGGTCCCGAGCTGCGCCCGTGGCTGAAGGAGTTCGCGGAACGCCTCTAGGCGTCACTGCGGCGCGGAGCGCATGATGGATCAGGCGGCGGGGATGCGGCACGGCCCCATCGGGCTGCGACTCGTCCGATCGCGTGACGCGAGGGCACTGCAGCACGAGCTGCTCGCGAACCGCTCGTGGCTGCAGCCGTGGGAGGCCACCGTCCCGTACGGTGCCGTGTCCTTCGACATGCGACTCAGCATCCGTCGTCTGCTCCAGCAGTACCGTGACGGCGGTGGATACCCCTTCGTCATGGAGTACGAGGGGGAGGTTGCCGGTCAGCTCAACGTGTGGGGGGTCGCGCGCGGATCCCTGTGCTCCGCCACGATCGGCTACTGGGTGAGCGAACGCTTCGCGGGCAAGGGGATCACCCCCACGGCGGTGGCGCTCGCCACGGACGCGTGCTTCGCCGAGTACGGACTGCATCGCATGGAGATCTGCATCCGTCCCGAGAATGCGGCAAGCCTCCGCGTGGTGCAGAAACTCGGCTTCCGATACGAAGGTCTGCGCCGGCGTTACATCCACATCGACGGGGACTGGCGTGATCACTACGCGTTCGCGCTGACGCGAGAGGACGTTCCGCAGGGGGTCCTCGCGCGGTGGCTGAACGGTCAGGTTCCCCCGGATGCGGCGACCGTGCCGCCGTCCGACCGGCTGACACTCTGATCGCGGCGCCCGCGCGGCGGAACCCGTCGCGACACGCGCCCGGACTGAACGTCTGGGAGACGGCTGTTCCCGTACCGTTGTGGTCATGGACGGGCCGGTGCTGAGCGGGGGAGTGATCGTGCTCGTCGCCGTGCTCCTGTGGATGCTCTACCTGCTGCCGTCCTGGCGCGGGCGCTTCCAGTACAACGCCGCCGAGCGCAACGCCGTGCGGTTGAACCAGGCGCTCCGTGTGCTGGCCGAGACCAGTGAGACGCCGGGCGAGGTGCATCTCGAGCTGAACGCCCGCACGGCGCTCGCACAGCAGAAGCTCGCCAAGCGGCTGCAGGCCGAGAAGGAGGCCGCCGAGCTCGCGCTGCTGCGTGAGGAGCTCGCTGCCACGCGGGCCGATCCGACCGTCCGTCAGGCGCGTGCTCGCCGTCGAGTCCGAATGTCCGCGACGGTCGTTCTGATCGCAGGGATCGCACTCGTCGGCGTAGGGGTGTGGCAGCTGGTCGCCCTGCAGGCGCAGATGCTCCTGTGGACGGGAGCGGCGCTCACGGTGGCAGCCGCAGTGGTGCTCCAGCGGATGGCATCGGTCGCTCATCGTTCGGTGCGGCGCCCCGCGCAGCAGGTGGCGGAGAGCGCTCCGCGCGTCGCGCCGCCTCTTCACGATCAGGGCCGCGCGACATGGACTCCCCGTCCGCTGCCCGAGCCGCTCGTCTCCATGGCGGGCTCGCGCGCCCAGGCCGCACAGGCGGAGATCGACGCCCAGAACGAACGCCGCAAGGCGGCGAGGGTCGCTGCTCTCCGGGAAAGGGCAGAGCAGATGGCTCCTGTCGCTCCGGTGCAGCTTCCCGCGGCGAGTTCCCCTTATGCGCGCATGGGATTCGTCGACGACGCCGAGATCGAAGCGCATGTGCGGGACCTGCTCGCGAAGCGTGCGGCAGGGTGATCCACCCGGTTCGACCGCCTCGCCGAGCGTGATAACGTAGACGAGGTTCACGGGCCTATGGCGCAGTTGGTAGCGCGCCTCGTTCGCATCGAGGAGGTCAGGGGTTCGAATCCCCTTAGGTCCACCGGAACTCACGAAGGCTCCGAGCGTCAGCTCGGAGCCTTCGTTCGTTTCCCCGACGTGGCCGGCCAGGGCGGCGGGCGGCCCGAAAGGCGGGATCCTGGGCGACACGCCCGGCGGACGGGCCTGATTTGCCGGAACCCGCGGATCCGCGTAACTTATTACTTGTTCGCCCCACAGGGAAGCGGAGAGGCCGAGAGCCTTACCCCCCTCAAGCGGAGAACCACCTCCACTCGATCAGCTCCTCGGAGCAGATCGCAGACACACTTCTGTCTGACCTGGAGCTTCCACCCCGGATCGACTGCCGATTTGACAGCCGCTTCGGAACGGATAAGCTAGTGAAGTTGCCTCGGCGCCTTGAGCCCCGAGCTGCAGATCTGGTTCTGAGCCTCACGGCGTGTCGATTTGACAGCCTGAACGGCGAAGA
>NZ_CDWI01000001.1 GCF_001049495.1 Microbacterium sp. 3J1 | reverse complement strand
GTTTCGGCGGCCATAGCGTGAGGGAAACGCCCGGTTACATTCCGAACCCGGAAGCTAAGCCTCACAGCGCCGATGGTACTGCAGGGGGGACCCTGTGGGAGAGTAGGACACCGCCGGACTCCTTTTATACAGAAAAGCCACCCAATGTTGGGTGGCTTTTCTGCGTTAACGTGCTTTTCGCGTGCGCGACGCGCATCGCTTCAACCGGGACTCATCGCTTCAACCGGGACTCGAGGACGGCTGCGGTCTCGCGCACAGCGTCCGCGAGGGCGGCCTCGTCGAGATCCGCATCGCCCCAGGTCGCGGCGACCGCGGCGACCGGCCACCCCGCATGGTCGCGCACGACCGCGCCGACGCTGCGAAGGCCTTCGGCCACCTCGCTGTCCTCGGTCGCATAACCGCGCACCCGCACGGTACGCAGAAGCTCCCGCAGCTCGCCGGGCGTGCGCGGGCCCAGGCCCGTGCGGTCGGGAAAGGCAGACGCGCTCGGATACAGAGCGCGAACCTGCTCACGGGGGAGCGCGGCGAGCATCGCTCGTCCGGATGCCGTGAGATGCGCCGGGAGCCGTACTCCGACGTCCGTGACGAGAGCCGGCCGTCGAGGGGCGCGCTCCTCGACGATGTACAGCACGTCGCCGCCGCTCATCACCGCGAGATGCGCGCTCTCACCGAGCAGATCGGAGAGGCCCGCGACCAGAGGGCGGCCCAGCCTGGCCAGAGGCTGCTGTCTGGCATACCCGCCGGCGAGTTCGAACGCCGACGTGCCGAGGCCCCAACGCCGGTCCTCACGGAGATGCAGCACGAAGCCGTGCGCCGCGAGCGTCGTGAGCAGGTGGTACACGGTCGACCTCGGCAGCTCGAGCTCCCGCGCTATGGCCGAAGCGGCGACAGGCGCGGGCCGACCGGCAAGGTAGCGCAGGATCCGCAGCGTGTTGTCTGCGGCGGGAACCTGAGGCGCGGCCTCCGCATCGTCTGGGATCACAGACACAGCATCCCATGATCGGGTATCCGCCGCGACCTGTCGGGTGTGGAATCGAGACATGAGTGATCCTTCCCCTGTCGTCGTCGGCGATGCGCCGTTGAGTCCTGCCGACGTCGTCGCCGTCGCACGACACGGCGCCCGTGTCGTGGTCAGTCCCGCGGCGCTCGAGCGCGTCGCGCACACCCGGCGCGTGATCGACGAACTCGCCGCCGACCCGCATCCGCACTACGGCGTCTCGACCGGTTTCGGCGCTCTCGCCACCACCTTCATCGCCCCGGATCGTCGGCTCCAGCTGCAGGCCAGCCTCATCCGTTCGCACGCGGCCGGCACCGGCGCCGAGGTCGAGCGCGAGGTCGTGCGCGGACTCCAGCTCCTCCGGTTGCAGACGCTGGCGTCCGGCCGTACCGGGGTGCGCCCCGTCGTCGTCGAGACGTATGCCGCTCTGCTCAACGCCGGCATCACGCCCATCGTGCGCGAGTACGGCTCGCTCGGATGCTCGGGCGACCTCGCACCGCTCGCTCACATCGCCCTGTCGGCGATGGGCGAGGGCGAGGTCCGAGACGAAGACGGAGAGCTCATCGCGGCATCCGACGCACTGGCGGCATCCGGCATCCTTCCGCTCACACTCGTCGAGAAGGAGGGACTCGCCCTCATCAACGGCACCGACGGGATGCTGGGGATGCTCGTGCTCGCTCTGCATGACCTCGACGCGCTCCTCGTCACGGCGGATGTGGCCGCGGCGATGTCCATCGAGTCCCAGCTGGGCACGGACGCCGTATTCGCCGCCGACCTCATGGCGCTGCGCCCCCAGATAGGTCAGGGGCGGTCGGCCGCGAACCTCCGGGCGTTCCTTCGCGACTCGCCCCTCGTGCACAGCCACAAGGGGCCGGAGGACGGACGGGTGCAGGATGCGTACTCGCTGCGCTGCTCCCCGCAGGTGCACGGTGCGGCGCGCGACACGGTGGCGTATGCCGCGACCATCGCCGATCGCGAGCTCGCCAGTGTGATCGACAACCCCGTGATCACCGTCGACGGCCGCATCGAATCCAACGGGAACTTCCACGGAGCGCCCGTCGCCGCCGTACTCGACTTCCTCGCCATCTCCGTCGCCGACGTCGCGTCGGTGTCAGAGCGACGGACCGACCGCGCGCTCGACCCCGCGAGGAACCGCGGTCTTCCGCCCTTCCTCGCCGACGAGGTGGGCGTCGACTCGGGCCTGATGATCGCGCAGTATGCGGCCGCGGGCATCGTGTCCGAGCTCAAGCGCCTCGCAGTTCCGGCATCCGTCGATTCGATCCCGTCGTCCGCCATGCAGGAGGACCACGTGTCGATGGGCTGGGCTGCCGCGCGCAAGCTGCGACGCGCCATCGACGGACTCGGACGCGTGCTGGCGATCGAGATCCTCACGGGTGCCCGCGCGCTCGACCTCCGTGCGCCCCTGCAGGCCGGGCCGGCGACGGGCGCCGTGCGCGACCTCGTCCGCACCGTCGCCGCGGGCCCAGGACCCGATCACTTCCTGTCACCTGACATCGAAGCCGTGACCGCGCTCGTGCAGTCCGGCGCCGTCGCCCGCATCGCAGAGGAGCACGCGAATGACTGACACCACTCCGACCGGGCCGCGCACCGTCCGCGCCGCGCGCGGCAACCAGCGCACCGCCAAGAGCTGGGGCGCCGAGGCGGCCAAGCGGATGCTCATGAACAACCTCGACGCCGAGGTCGCCGAGCACCCCGAAGACCTCGTCGTGTACGGCGGCACGGGCAAGGCGGCGCGCAGCTGGGAGGCGTACGACGCGATCGTCCGCACGCTCGACGAGCTGGAGCCGGACGAGACCCTGCTGGTGCAGTCGGGCAAGCCGGTCGGCGTCTTCCGCACGCACGAATGGGCACCGCGCGTCCTGATCGCCAACTCCAATCTCGTGGGGGATTGGGCGAACTGGCCGGAGTTCCGCCGCCTCGAGGAGCTCGGGCTCATCATGTACGGCCAGATGACAGCCGGGTCGTGGATCTACATCGGCACTCAGGGAATCCTGCAGGGGACGTACGAGACCTTCGCGGCCGTCGCCCGCTCACTCGGGAGGGAGTCGCTTCGAGGAACGCTGACTCTGACCGGCGGCGCCGGCGGGATGGGTGGCGCGCAGCCGCTGGCCGTGACGCTCAACGACGGGGTCGTGCTCATCGTCGACGTCGACGAATCCCGACTCTCGCGGCGTGTGGACCACGGATACCTCGATGAGTACACCACGGATCTCGACGCGGCCGTCGAGCGCGTCGTGGCGGCGAAGGATGCCGGCGAGGCCCTGTCGGTCGGTGTGGTCGGCAATGCGGCGGAAGTGTTCCCCGAACTGCGGCGACGCGGGGTGCCGATCGACATCGTCACCGATCAGACGAGCGCGCACGACCCTCTGGCCTACCTGCCGGTCGGTATCCCGGTCGCGGAGTGGAGGGCCGAGGCCGAGCGCGATGCCGAGGAGTTCACCCGGCGTTCTCGCGAGTCGATGGCCCGGCACGTCGAGGCGATGGTCGCGTTCCAGGACGCAGGTGCCGCTGTCTTCGACTACGGCAACTCGATCCGCGCCGAGGCGCAGCTGGGCGGTTTCGAGCGGGCGTTCGAGTTCCCGGGTTTCGTGCCCGCGTACATCCGGCCGCAGTTCGAAGAGGGCCGGGGTCCCTTCCGCTGGGCGGCGCTCTCGGGGGATCCCGAGGACATCCACCGCACCGATCGGGCGATCGCCGACCTCTTCCCCGACGACAAGGCGCTGCACAGGTGGCTCGAGAAGGCGGGCGAGAAGGTGCACTTCGAGGGACTTCCGGCCCGGATCTGCTGGCTCGGGTACAAGGAGCGCCACCTCGCCGGACTGAGATTCAACGAGATGGTGGCCTCCGGGGAGCTGACGGCGCCGATCGTGATCGGTCGCGACCACCTCGACTCGGGATCGGTCGCCTCCCCGTACCGTGAGACCGAGGCCATGAAGGACGGATCCGACGCGATCGCCGACTGGCCGTTGCTGAACGCCCTGCTCAACACGGCATCCGGCGCCTCGTGGGTGTCTCTGCACCACGGAGGCGGAGTGGGGATCGGGCGATCCCTCCACGCGGGCCAGGTCACGGTCGCCGACGGGTCTGCACTCGCCGCCGAGAAGCTCGAGCGCGTGCTGACGAACGATCCCGGCACCGGGGTCATGCGTCACGTCGACGCGGGGTACGAGCACGCTCGCGAGATCGCACGCGAGCGCGGCCTGAAGGTGCCGATGCTGTGAGCACCGCGCTGCTGACGAACATCGGCGAGCTCACGACGAACGTGATCTCGTCGGACGGCGACCGCGCAGGGACGCTGCGCCAGGCGGCCGTTCTCGTCGAGGACGGGCGGATCTCCTGGGTCGGCGCGACGGCGGACGCTCCTCGGGTGGACGAGGTCGTGGACGCGCGCGGTCGGGCGGTGATCCCCGGTTTCGTCGACAGCCACAGCCACCTCGTGTTCGGTGGCGATCGCGCCGACGAGTTCGAGGCCAGGATGGCCGGGCAGAAGTACGCCGCCGGCGGCATCCGCTCCACCGTCGCAGCCACGAGAGCGGCGAGCGACGAGGAGCTGCGGGCTCGACTGCACGGGTTCGTCGACGAGATGCGCGCCCAGGGGACGACGACCGTCGAGATCAAGAGCGGCTATGGACTCAGCGTTCGCGATGAGGAGCGCCTGGTGCGCCTCGCGGCCGAGGTCACTCCCGAGGTCACCTTCCTCGGAGCGCACGTGGTCCCCGCCGAGTACGCCGATCGCGCCGACGAGTACGTCGACCTCGTGGCCGGCGCGATGCTCGACGCGTGTGCGCCGCATGCGAAGTGGATCGACGTGTTCTGCGAGACCGACGCGTTCACGGTGGAGCAGTCCCGCAGAGTGCTCGACGCCGGAATCGCGAAGGGGCTGCGGCCGCGCGTGCACGCGAGCCAGCTCGGCCCCGGGGGCGGAGTGCGGTTGGCCGTCGAGCTGGGCGCGGCCTCGGTCGATCATGGCACCTACCTGACGGACGAGGATGTCACGGCGCTCGCCTCCTCCGACACCGTGCTCACGCTGCTGCCCGGGGTGGAGTTCTCGACGCGTCAGCCGTATCCGGATGCTCGCCGGCTGATCGACGCGGGGGTCACTGTGGCGCTCGCCTGCGACACCAACCCGGGGTCGAGCTTCACATCGTCGATGTCGTTCTGCATCGCCATCGCGGTGCGCGACATGGGGATGACGCCCGCCGAAGCGGTGTGGGCGGCGACGGCCGGGGGAGCTCTCGCCCTCGATCGACCCGACATCGGCGTGATCACGCCCGGGGCGCGCGCCGACCTCGTGCTGTTGACGGCGCCGACGCGCATCCATCTCGCCTATCGGCCCGGCGTGCCTCTCGTCGACAGGGTCTGGAAGGACGGCGTGACGGTGTTCGCGGCTGCAGGATCGGCACGAAACGGAGGATCATGACTCTCCCTCACGATGAACTGTGGCCGTGCGCGGGCTCCTGGCCCGCGTTCACCACAGGAGATGATGCGGATGCTGTGTTGCTCGGAGTCCCGACCTGGCGCACCTCGCTCTCGCCGACCGGTGCGCACGCGACGCCCGCGGCGATCCGCCAGGCGCTCACGCGGTACAGCGCCATGCTCATGGGCCCGCCGGTCGTCGATCTCGATGCGGTGCTGCGAGTCCTCGACGCCGGAGACGTGGCGGAGCCCGACGGTGAGGTCGGACTCGCGGCCACCGTCGCTCGCGTGCACGAGCTCGCCGACGCGGGGCGCCTCGTCATCGCGCTCGGGGGCGACAACGCTCTGACCTACCCGGTCGCCCGTGGCGCCGGAGCGACCGGACTGATCACGATCGATGCCCACTTCGACCTGCGCGACGGCGTCTCGAACGGCTCACCCGTGCGACGACTCGTCGAGGACGCCCCCGAGACCGAACGAGTCGATCCGGCGAGGATCGTCCAGATCGGCATCGCCGACTTCGCGAACTCGGCAGCCTATGCCGCGAGGGCAGCGGACTGGGGAATCCGGGTGATCACGCTCGACGAGGTGCGGCGGCGCGGCCTCGCCGATGTCGTCGCCGAGGCCACGACCATCGCCGGGGCGGGTGCTGCCGCCCGCATCCATCTCGACGTCGATGTCGACGCGGCGGATCGCGCGGCCGCGCCCGGGTGTCCCGCGAGCGTTCCCGGCGGTTTCGCCGCGTGGGAGCTGCGTGCGCTCGTGCGCGGTATCACCGCGGACCCCCGGGTCGTCAGCGCGGACATCGCCGAGGTCGACGCGACCGCCGACACCGACGACCTGCGCACGGTGCGCCTCGCGGCGCTCTGCGTGCTCGAGATGCTGGCAGGTCTCGCCATCCGCTGACACGGGGTCGGAACCGCGCGACTCAGTTCAGAGCTGACGTGAGCCGGAAGACTCCGTCGAGGAAAGTCGACTTCGCAGGTTCGCGCAGCCATTCGGAGAGAGTCAGTTCCCGGCCGGCGGTGCGGTACTTCTGCTCGACCTCGCGCATCTGAGCGACGAAGGACTCGCCGCGCACCAGCAGCGACATCTCCGAGTTCAGGCTGAACGAACGGATGTCCATGTTGCTCGAACCGATCACGGCGACGTCGTCGTCGATCGAGAAGTGCTTGGCATGCAGGATGTATGGCGCCGGGTACAGGAAGATGCGCACCCCGGCGCGCAGCAGCGCCTCGTAGTACGACCGCTGCGCGTGATAGACCATGGCCTGGTCGCCCAGCTCCGACACGAACAGCTGCACGTCGAGCCCGCGCCGGCAGGCCGACGTGATCGCGTACATCATCGCTTCATCCGGCACGAAGTACGGGCTCGTGAGGATGACCCTCTCCGTGGCGCCGTGGATGAGCGAGAGGAACATCCGCAGGTTGTTCTCCGTGCCATACGCCGGACCGCTCGGGACCATCTGACAATGCAGATCCGCTGACGCGGGTCTCGGAATCGCAGAGGCCGGGACCCGCTCGACAGAGGACAGATCCTCGCCGGTCTCGATCAGCCAATCGGACAGGAAGACCGCGTCGACCTGGGCGACGATCTGTCCCTCGACCCGCGACACCAGCTCCTGCCACATCAACCCGCGTCTGATGTTCTTCTCCGAGTCGTAGTCACGGGAGATGAGGTTCTGCGAGCCGATGAATCCGACAGTCCCGTCGACGACGACGAGCTTGCGGTGATTGCGCAGATCGGGACGCTGGTATTCGCCCTTGAAGGGCCGCACCGGCAGCATCCACGCCCACTTCACGCCGATCCGATCGAGTTCGGCGAAGGTCTCCTCGGACTTCGGGATCTTGCGCGAGGCGATGTAGTCGGCGAGGAGGCGCACGGTGACACCGCGCGCGACGGCCCGCTCCATCGCCGCGAAGAATCGATGGGTCGTCTCGTCCCGCGCCGCGATGTAGAACGCGACATGCACGTATCGCTCGGCGGACCCGATGGCTGCCGCCATCGCATCGATGGATCCCTGGTAGTCGTCGATCAGCTGCGCGGAGGAGTCGCCGACCATCGGCAGCCCGGTGAGGGCATGGTTCTGCTGGGCGACGCGCTGCAGCCAGCGCGGAGCGTGCACGTCGACGTGGTCGCCCGAGCGCTCGGAGATCATGGCCGTGATGCGCTGCTGCTCGTCGCGGCGCTTCTTCGGCAGGCGGAAGTCGCCGATCAGCAGGTAGAGCGCGATGCCGACGAAGGGCAGCAGGAACACCAGGAGCAGCCATGCCATCGCCGCCGTGGGTTTACGGCCCCGCGGGATGTAGATCAGCGCGAGCACGTTGATGAAGAACGCCGCGACGGCCAGGATCGTCCAGGTCACGTTCGCGGAGAGCAGCGAGTCCATGCGTCCTCCTTCGGTGGTGTCGGCATGTCAGAGGAGACCCCAGTGCGACCTGCGCGAGTGGTGAGCACGCTAGCAGCGGAGAGTCGGGTCCTCCACAGGCCCTCACCCGGTCGGTGCGATGGCTTCCGGCGCGAGGACCGCCGGGCCAGAGGCCCCGCGGTCAGGCGCCGGGGATCACCAGGTGCGCGATGGTGAAGATCGCAAGGCCTGCGAGCGCGCCCACGAACGTGCCGTTCAGGCGGATGTACTGCAGGTCGCGGCCGACCATGAGCTCGATCTTCTCGGTCGTCTCGACCGGGTCCCAGCGCTCGACGGTGTCGGTGATGATCGACGCGATGTCATGACGGTATCGGTCGACGACGAAGACGGCGGCGTCGGAGACCCACGTGTCGACGCGGTGCTGCAGTGCGGCATCCGTCGTCAGTCGCTCGCCGATCTCTTGCAGCGCCTGCGCGGCACGGACGCGGAGTCCGCTCGCGGGGTCGGCGAGCGCGGTGAGCAGCCCGGCCTTCGCCGTGTTCCACGCTTCGGCGGCGAGGGCTCCGACGCGAGGGCTGTCGAACAGCGACGCCTTCGCGTTCTCGAACTTGGCCCTCGTCACGGGGTCGTTCTGCAGGCTGTCGGCGAGACGCACGAGGTAGCCGTCGATGGCGAGGCGCGCGGGATGCTGGGGGTCTGCCTGCATGGCGCGGACGAACTTGACCGCCTCGTTGTAGGCGGTGTCATCGACCAGGCGCTGTGCGAGCTTCGGCATCCATCCCGGCAGTCGACGCGAGATGAGCCCAGAGAAGGAGCCTGCGTTCGCGTCGAGCCAGCGGCCGACGCTGTCGACGGCCAGATCGACGGCGCCGTGGTGCGCGCCGGCGTCGACGATCTTCTCGAGCCAGGCCCCCGCGGGGGGACCCCACTCGGGGGCGACGAGGTGCTCGCGAGCGAGGTCGGTGATGAGGTCGCGCACGTCGTCGTCGCTCAGGGCGTTGAGGACGGCGGTGGCGATGGCCGCGCCTTCAGCGCCCACCCGCTCGGCGTGCGCGGGCTCGCGCAGCCACTCGCCGGCACGGCGCGAGACGGCGGTGCTGGCGAGCTTGGTGCGCACGACGCCGGCCTCGAGGAAGTTCGTCTCGACGAACTCGCCGAGGGTGCGCCCGATCTCGTCTTTGCGGTTGGGGATGATCGCGGTGTGCGGGATGGGGAGTCCGAGCGGGCGGCGGAAGAGCGCGGTGACGGCGAACCAGTCCGCGAGCGCGCCGACCATGCCGCCCTCCGCGGCCGCCCGCACGTAGCCGAGCCACGGCTGTCGTTCCTGCAGCCAGAACGCGATGACGAACACCACCGCCATGAAGAGGAGCGCACCGAGCGCCACCGCCTTCATCCGTCGGAGGGCGCGAAGTCGAACCTGGTCTGCGGGCGAGAGGAGCGCCATCGGTGTTCGCGGCATGACGTCATCCTTTCACGCGGAGTCCATTCCGAGGACGTTCCGGGGCTCGGAGTCCTCGACCCGTTCTCGGCCTGACGGACGCGGGAGCGCGTACGCTCGAATCGTGATCGAAGACATCAAGAAGCGTGCACTGCACCGCACCAGCATCCTCGAGGGTCAGATGCGCGGCGTCGCGCGGATGATCGAGAGCGAGGAGTACTGCATGGACATCATCACGCAGTCCCGCGCGATCCAGCGTTCACTGGAGTCCCTGAACCGTCTGCTTCTCGAGAACCATCTGCGCACCCACGTCACGCACATGTACGAGGAGGGCGGGGAGGAGCGCGACAAGGCTGTCGACGAACTGCTCAAGGCGTTCGACTTCGACCGCAAGTAGCGACCAGTGGGAGTCACATGGCCGCAGGAACCTGGTCGTGGAGGACTCGAGCCGCCCGTCCCATCGTCGCTTCGGCGGCTGGTTGCGCGATCGGTGGTGGCGGGTGTCGAAGTCTCGTCGGTTGTCGCTCCCCACGACTGCTTAGCCGGCCATTGAGCTCGCCGGCCAGCGATACGTCACTCGCAGGTGACCAACGTCGAGCGGGGTCATTGCTGATGCATCGAAGAAGATCCGAACCAGGTCGGGGGGAGATTTCTTCCTCCCTGGGGCGCGCATCGGTCAGTGCTGCAGTCGCGTGAGAGAACTGCGTTGCCGTCCACCACCTACCTTCCCGGTGGTATGGACGCCTCCGGGACGAAGTAGGCGCGAGACGGTGGCGAGAAGATCAGCACGACTGCCGTCAAGGTGAACGCGGCTGCTGCGAAAAGGGCCAGCGGGACACCTTCCCACGTGATCAGAGCGACCGCAGCTGTCGTGAATGAGACCGGGAACAACGGCGTGGCAAATCGGGCCCATGACTTGCCTAGGAGCACCAAGAAGGTCGCTGTTGCGTACGCGAGCCACAGCACGAGGGGAACAAGGCCGATCCAACCTCCCCATGCCCCCATGAACAGCGCCAGCGGGAGCAGGGCACAGCCGCTTGATAGGGTGACCAGGCCTAAAATGATGAGGGCGATCCCCAATGTCCGCGGCATTGAAGCGTTGCGCTGATCAACGTTCGCCATTCCGCATCATCCCCCTCCGACCATTGCCGTTTGTCCGCTTCGCAAAGGATAGTCTCAGGATCAAGCTGGCGGCCCGTCCACTGCAGGCTGCCGCCGGTGTGAGCCGGGAGAGTCTCAACGACCCCTCGTCAGAGGCACGCAGCGATCCGCAAATTCCTGTCTGTCGATGTCGAAATCGCCGGGGTCGGTTCCGTCTCCTATCGAAAGCGGTCAGAATGGACCGCACCGAACGGGGAAGGCTTCATGGCCAAATATCTGATACTCAAGCACTATCGGGGCGGACGTCCCGCGGTCAACGAGGTCCCAATGGACCAGCTCACGCCAGACGAGTGGGCCGCACACATCCGATATATGCAGGATATGGAGCAGCGGCTCCTCGAGTCGGGCGAATTGGTGTCCTCGGAGGGGCTCTCCATGGGCGGCGCATGGGTCCGCTTCGATGGCGCGGGGCGCCCGCCCGTCGTCGACGGGCCGTTCGCCGAGACGAAGGACCTCATCGCGGGCTGGATGCTCGTCGAGGTCGATTCCTATCAGCGCGCCCTGGACCTCGCCGCAGAGCTGTCGGCTGCGCCTTGGGCGGGAGGAACGCCTCTAGGCGAATGGCTTGAGCTGCGTGAGGTGATGAGCGCGCCGCCCGTCCACGTCGAATGACCGAGACGGATGCCATGGCACTGCGCCGCGCGATCCCCGAGGTCGTCGGCATCCTCGTCCGGCGTGGAGCGGATTTCGCGTCGGCCGAGGATGCCGTCCAGACAGCCCTCGTGCGTGCGCTGGAGCGGCCGGCCGTCGATGGAGTGCGCGACATCCGTGCATGGCTCGTCACGGTTGCCTGGCGTGCGTTCCTCGATCAGGTGCGCAGTGACACGGCGCGCGCCGTCAGAGAGCAGCGACTCGCGGCTGAGCCCGAACCCGGTCCCGTTCCACAGCATGACGACCTGCTCGGGCTCTACTTCCTGTGTACGCACCCGGTCCTCACGTCAACGTCGGCGATCGCGCTCACGTTGCGTGCGGTCGCCGGTCTGACAACAAGGCAGATCGCGGACGCATTCATAACGCCGGAAGCGACGATGGCACAGCGCATCAGCCGCGCGAAACAGCGGCTCATTGGCATCTCGCTGAACCAGCCGGGTGACCTGTCCCGCGTGATGCGCGTGCTCTACCTTCTCTTCAACGAGGGCCACTCCGGCGAGATCGACATTGCCGCCGAGGCGATCCGTACCACGCGTCAACTCACGGCTCTCACTGCCGAGCCAGAGGTCGCCGGGCTGCTCGCGCTCATGCTGCTGCACCATGCGCGGCGGCCAGCCCGCGTGATCGATGGGCGCCTCGTGCCGCTCGCCGACCAGGACCGAACCCTCTGGGATGCCCATCTGATCGCTGAGGGCGTCGCCATCCTGCAATCGGCGCTCGCGCGGCATCAGCTGGGGCAATACCAGGCGCAGGCCGCGATCGCGGCCCTGCACGCGGACGCCCCGACGGCCGCCGAGACAGACTGGGCGCAGATTGTCGAATGGTACGACGAGCTGCTCTCCTTCGGAGATTCGCCCGTTATTCGGCTGGCCCGTGCGGTCGCGATAGGTGAGGCGAACGGTCCGTACGCGGGTCTCGCAGCCCTCGACGCCCTACGTGACGATGTGCCGCGCTACCACGCCGCGCACGCCTACCTATACGAGCGTGCCGGCGAGACGGAGGCCGCGGCCGCCGAGTACGCGGAGGCCGCACGTCGCGCGACCAGCGTCCTCGAACAACGACACCTCCAGTGCCAGGCTGACCGCCTCCGCGTGGGCCAAGACACGAACTGAGCCCCGGCACTTTTCGCAGGGCTCGGGGGCGTGTGCTTCACATGGCCGCAAGGACCTGGTCGTGGAGGACTCGAGCCGCCCGCCCCATCGCCGCTTCGGCGGCTGGTTGCGCGATCGCAGGCACGCTCGAGCGGGTGAGCACGGCGACCGCGATCACGCGTCCGGAGGCGTGCTCCACGACGCCCACCTCATGTCGGAGATTCATGAACGACCCCGTCTTCGAGAACCACCGCATGCGCTCCGACGTGAATTCAGGAGCAAGTCGGTGCCGGAACACGTTCAGGCCCAGCAACTCGCGAACCGCGGATCGCGTTGTCGCCGAGATCGCAGAGTCGGCAGACCAGAGAGCGCCGAGCAGATCGACGAAGCCGCGAGCGGATCCGTTGTTGGCATGGCGACGATTCAGCTGGGGCAAGGGGGAATCGGATCCCGACATCGCGGCATCGACGATGAGCCGGTGGAGTACTTCCATGTCCGCCGGGTTCACCCGATCTGCGATACTGCGGTAGATGTCTGAGATCGGGTGGCGGATGAACAGTTCGCTGCGAATATCGAGGCTGTCGAGCCACGCTCGGACGGACGATGGTGGGACGACGCTGAAGAGCGAATCTGCAGCGGTATCGTCGCTGATCGCGATCGCGAGGTACAGCAGGTCGGCAACGGCAACCGTGGTCGGGTAGCGGAACCGACAGAGGCCGGTGGGCCCCGGCGTCGCTGTCGCGGGATCCAGTCGGACGGTCGCCCCCAGGTCGAGGACGCCATTGTCCGCGGCGGAAAGCAGGGCGCCTGCGAGGGGAAGCTTGACGAGCGAAGCCATGGGGAAGCTGTCGTCGGGGTTGATGCCGACCTCCACGCCGCTGGCCAGATCACGTACGAGGATCGAGCCGGTGAGGCCAGCGGTGTCGAGAATGCTCTGTGCCTGTGAGCGGATGCGCTCGGCGCCCAATAACTCCATCATCCTTCCTTCTTCATCGGAACGCCGAGCGCACGGGCCAGGTCTGCGCCACACGCAGCCAGAAGTGTGTCACGCAGCTGTCCGTTTCTCGCTTCGAGCCGATGGTGGCGGCCGATGATGATGTGAGCAGCGGGACGCCATGCCAGACCCCAGGTGCCTGCCTCCGCTTCGCTGCAGCAGATTACGCCGCTCCCACCGATGACGCGCGCGAGCCCGTCGATCGGACCGGTTTCGATGACTTGTGCGGCTCCGAGGCCGACACCGGTCGCGTGACGTCTTATCGTCGCGCCGGCCTCTGTCTCCGCATCGTCGGAGAGCACGATCACGGGTGCCAGCGCATCGAGGTGGTCGCCGCGCGAGGGTCGCAGGAGTTCGAGGGGATACGCGTGTGGAACTTGTTCGACCTCCGGCCCCGCAAAACCCAGGGGAACGTGCCAGTCGGCGCGCTCAGCGGGGGAGGGGATGACGACATAGTCGCCGTTGCGCGCGTGCAACGCGGTGCGACGATCCTCCAGTGGCGCCGACCGTACCTCCAAGGGGATGGCGCGCGTGCGTGCGCGGACCGCGATCGCCGCAGCGTTCTCGGCTCGAAGTCCCGACGGCAGAAGCAGAACGACGCGAGATGTCGCGGCATTCTCCACCTGCTCGAAGAAGCGATCTTCGGCACGGAGGAGGTTCATCGCGGCCGACACGACGACTGCGCCGATTTCGGTCAGACGCACCGACCGCGTTGTTCGTTCCAGTAGCATCACTCCGAACGCCGCCTCCAGGCGGGCTATACGTCGGCTCACTGTCGACTGAGGCAGGTGGGAGGCCGCTGCAGCGGCGGAGAAGCTCCCGGTCGCCGCGATGGCGACCAATACCCGCAGGGTCGGCATGAGATCCGCCGTAGTCCTCAAATCCGTCTCCGATTCAGCTCGTTGGGTCCTCCTGCTCACCGAGTCGGCGCGCAGGTCGTGTGCCAAGCCCGCCGAACACATGGGCGCCCGTTAGGTCGTTCAGAGCAGGTCGTCGAGAACGATCCTGGCGGTGTCACGCACCACATCATTGTTGCCTACGGCGGAGGAATCGCTGGTGCGCGTCAGGATCGCCAGCGAGACCGCACGGTTCTCGAGGAACACGACTCCTGCGTCGTTCACCACTCCGTAGCCACCAGCTCCCGTCTTGTCCGCGAGCTCCGCCCCCTCTGGGAGAGCGGCGCCGATCCGCGTGCTCGTCGTCTGGTTCTGCAGCATCCATGACATCAGGCGCGCGCGACCCAGCTGATCGAGGCGGGAGCCGATGAGTGCATCGGAGAACAGGCGATGAATCTCCCGAGGCGTCGATGTGTCGCGCGGGTCGTCAGCCGTCGCCTCGTTCAACTCCGGCTCCCAGCGGTCCAGACGAGTCCATTGTGCGCCCACTCTCCGCAAGGTCGAGGTCAGACCGCTCGGCCCTCCCACCTCCCGGAGGAGCAGGTTGCCTGCCGTGTTGTCGCTGTACCGCAACGCGGCATCGGCGAGTTCGTCGATCGTCATCTGCCCGTCAGGGTCGGCCGCGGTAATCAGCGAGTTCACCACGATGTCGTCGGGCGTGAAAGTGATCGTCTTGGACCAGAACGCCGAGTCGTATGAATGCCGCTCCAGCAGCTCCGCGACGAGGAGCGTCTTGAACAAGGAGCACATCGGGAACAGCTCGTCCGCACGATGTTCGATCCGCGCCCGTGTGCCATCACCCGCGACGACTCCGATCGTCACTTCGCTGGACTTCTCCAGCTCAGAGATTCTCTTCAACCCACGTTTGCTCAAAGGTTCGGCCGGGGACGACCACGCCTGTGCCGTCGAAGAGGAGAAGGCGAGTGCAGCGGCCCCCGCCAGCCCTCCGTGCAGTATCGTCCGCCGTGACAGTCCCGCCGATTCTGAATTCATGCGGCCAATCCTGCGGCGGGTGCTTCCGTGCACACAAAGTCAGATGCGGATCGTTTCGTGCACTCCCGGCATAATGACGAAAGCTGTCGACGAACTGCTCAAGGCGTTCGACTTCGACCGCAAGTAGCGCGTCCTCCCGCCGGCTCACCTCTTGCCGGCTCACCTCTTGCCGTCTCACCTCTTGCCGTCGAAGACCTCTCCCTCCATGGCGTCGTAGCCCTCGGTCTGCGGGTCGCCGTGCGAGCCGCCCGACAGCGCGTACTCCTCTTCGGGCGAGAGCACGAGGCGGTGGCGGAAGAACAACCCGAATCCCAGCAGGATCACGGCGTAGACGATCGCGATCGCGATGATGGCCGGGCCGAACGTCGGGTTCAGGAGGAAGCCCACGAAGATCAGTGCGGCGATCACGAGCGCGATGACCGCACCCGGGATGCCCCAGGGGCTGACGTACGGGCGATCGACGTTCGGGAACTTCTTGCGCAGGATGATGAACGACACGAGCTGCAGCCCATAGGCGACGACCGCGCCCCAGACCGCGATGTTCAGCACGATCGCGCCGGCGACCGTGCCCGCACCCTCGGAGTCGACCGCGGTCAGCACGTCGAGCACGATGAGGGCGACGAAGCCGACGGCGGCGCCGACGGTCAGCGCGACCCACGGGGTCTGCCGCTTGCCGGTGAGCGACAGGAAGCGCGGGTAGTACCCGGCGCGGGACAGCGAGTACATGTTGCGTCCGTACGCGAACATGATGCCCTGCAGCGACGCGAGCAGTCCGATCAGGGCGAACAGTGCGAGCACGGCGGCGAGCTGGTCGCCCACGATCGCGCGGAAGCCGTCGAGCAGCGGCTCTCCTGCCGTGCCGGTCGCCTCGGCGCCGATCACGCCCGTGTTGAGGAACAGCACGAGCAGACCGGTGACGATGAGGGTGCCGCGGGCCCAGAAGCCGGCCTTCGGGATGTCGCGGGTCGGATTGTGCGACTCCTCCGCCGCGAGCGGCAGCTCCTCGATGCCGAGGAAGAACCACATCGCGAACGGCAGGGCGAACAGGATCGGCAGGACGCCGTGAGGAAGGAACGCGGTCTGACCCTCGTCGGGGACGATGTCCCACAGGGCGTCCCAGGAGAACGCTCCGGAGAAGAGCGCCATGGCGGAGAACACGAGGATGATGCCGATCGAGATCACCGAGACGATGATCGCGAAGCGGAACGAGATCGCCGCGCCGGCGGAGTTCAGGGCGATGAAGACGACGTAGAGGATGAGGTACCACGCCCATCCCGGGAGTTCGAGCCCGAGCAGCTCGCTGGTGATCCCGTTGGCGTACGACGCCGAGAAGTAGACGATCACCGCCGTGGTGGCCACGTACTCGATCGTCTCCGCCGCCCCGGTCACCAGGCCGCCCCAGGGGCCCATCGCCGAGCGGGCGAACGAATACGCGCCGCCGGTGTGCGGCATCGCGGCGGCCATCTCGCCGATCGCGAAGATCATGCCGTAGTACATCGCGACGAGGATCACGAACGCGATCAGCATCCCGCCGAATCCCGCGAAGTCGATGCCGAAGTTCCATCCCGAGAAGTCGCCCGAGATCACGGCGGCGACCGCCAGACCCCAGAGGCCCCAGACACCGGCCGATCTCTTCAGCGTGCGTTTCTCGAAGTAGTCACTCCCGGCGCGTGTATAGGTCGCTCCAGCGACCTTGCGGGACTCACTGCTCTGCTCAGACATCCGCTCTCCGTTCGCATGCATGCCGGCGCCGGGTGTGCACCTTGCGGATGATTGTGACAGTCAATGGTGGTTTCGTCTACCTTTAGAACTCGCGGTGATCTACTCTGAGGGCGAAGCCGGTCGGCCGATCGCTTCACCGCAGGAGAACGGAGCGTCGGATGTCGGGCAACCTGAGCATCGAGCAGCTGGACGCCGGCATCGCCGCCGGCGAGATCGACACGGTGATCGTGGCCTTCGCGGATGCGCAGGGGCGGCTGGTCGGAAAGCGCGTGTCGGCGAGGCTGTTCCAGGAGGACATCCTGTCGCACGGCGCCGAAGCATGCGACTACCTGCTCTCCGTCGACGTCGACATGAACACGGTCGACGGCTACGCGATGTCGGGATGGGATCGCGGCTATGGCGACATGGTGCTGAAACCGGATGCCGAGACGCTCCGCAACATCCCGTGGCTCGCCGGCACCGCACTCGTGATGGCCGACCTCGTCTGGCAGAACGGCGAGCCGGTCGGACCGTCGCCCCGGGCGATCCTCGACCGCCAGCGCGACCGGCTCGCCGAGCGCGGGTGGACCGCGTATTCGGGCACCGAGCTCGAGTTCATCGTCTTCGACGACACCTACCGTGACGCGTGGGCGCGCAAGTACGAGGGGCTGACGCCCGCGACCGACTACAACGTCGACTACAACCTGCTCGCCTCGACGCGGATGGAGCCGCTGCTGCGCGACATCCGCAACAGCATGGACGGCGCCGGCATGTACTGCGAGGGCGTGAAGGGAGAGTGCAACTTCGGCCAGCAGGAGATCGCGTTCCGCTATGCCGAGGTGCGCGAGACCGCCGACCAGCACGTGATCTACAAGAACGGCGCCAAGGAGATCGCGGAGCAGCACGGCAAGTCGCTGACGTTCATGGCCAAGTTCAACGAGCGCGAGGGCAACAGCTGCCACATCCACCTCTCGCTCCGGGACGAGTCGGGCGCTCCCGTCATGGCCGGTGACGGCGAGCACGGGTTCAGCCCCGTCATGGAGCACTGGATCGCCGGGATCCTCACCACGCTTCGCGAGTTCACGCTGCTGTTCGCGCCCAACATCAACTCCTACAAGCGCTTCGCGAAGGGCAGCTTCGCGCCGACGGGCGTCGCCTGGGGAATCGACAACCGCACGTGCGCTCTGCGCGTGGTCGGATCGGGCTCGGGACTCCGGGTCGAGAACCGGGTGCCCGGAGGGGACGTGAATCCCTACCTCGCCATCTCGGCGATCATCGCCGGGGGGCTCCACGGCATCGAGAACGAGCTGCCGCTGCCCGAGCGATTCACCGGCAACGCCTACGAGGCGGGCGTCGATCACCTGCCGACGACGCTGCGCGAGGCGGCGCGGCTCTTCAGCGAGTCGACGATCGCGCGAGCGGCGTTCGGCGACGACGTGGTCGAGCACTATCTGAACCAGGCGCGCATCGAGGTGGAAGCCTACGACGCCGCCGTCACCGACTGGGAGCGCATCCGTGGCTTCGAGCGCCTCTGACCCCGCGCCGCTGATCGGCGTCACCACATACCTCGAGCGGGCGCAGCAGGGGGTGTGGGATGTCCGAGCGGCGTTCCTGCCCGAGCAGTACCTGACGAGTGTGACCTCGTCCGGAGGCATCGCGCTGCTGCTGCCGCCGCAGGACCCGGATGCCGCCGACGCGGCGATCTCGGGCATGGACGGGCTCGTGCTGTCCGGCGGTGCCGACGTCGCGCCGGAGCTCTACGGGGCCGACCGGCATCCGCTCACCGACCCCGCCCGCGTCGACCGCGACGCGTGGGAGCTCGCGCTGTTCCAGGCGGCGGAGCGCCGCGGCATCCCTGTGCTCGCGATCTGCCGCGGTCTGCAGCTCGTGAACGTCGCCCGCGGCGGCACCCTGCAGCAGCACCTGCCCGAGTCGCTCGGTACGGAGAAGTACCGCATCGGCGGCGGGGTCTTCGCCGAGAACGACGTCGAGGTCGCGGTCGACACCCCGCTCGCCGAGATCCTCGGCGAGCCCGGCATGCGCGTGCACAGCTACCACCACCAGGGCGTCGATCGTTTGGGCGAAGGCCTCGTCGCGGCCGCGCACTCCGACGACGGACTCGTGCAGGCCTTCGTCGACACCTCGGCCGGCCACGTCGTCGGCGTGCAGTGGCACCCGGAGGAGAACGCCGAGGACCGGCGGCTCTTCGCCGATCTGATCTCACAGGCCCGCGCCTTCGCCGCGCGGCGGAAGGAGGACGCCCGATGAGCGCGTTCACAGTCATCAACCCCTCGACCGGAGCAGCGATCCGCGAGGTGGCCCGAGCCGACATCGCTGAGACGGATGCCGCGATCGCGCGTGCCGTCGCGGCTCAGCGCCGGTGGGCCGCACTCGCTCCGGTCGCTCGGGCCGACGCGCTCCGCTCGTTCGCCCGCGTCGTCGAGGCTGCGGTCGAGGAGCTGGCACAGCTCGAGGTCCTCAACTCCGGGCATCCGATCGGCTCGGCGCGGTGGGAGGCCGGCCATGTCGCTCAGGTGCTCAACTACTACTCCGCAGACCCCGAGCGGCTGTCGGGTCGGCAGATCCCCGTGGCCGGCGGTCTCGATGTCACCTTCCACGATCCGTACGGAGTGGTCGGTGTCATCGTGCCGTGGAACTTCCCGATGACGATCGCGGCGTGGGCGTTCGCGCCGGCGCTCGCCGCAGGGAACGCCGTGGTGCTGAAGCCGGCGGAGCTGACTCCGCTCACGGCGATCCGCCTCGGGGAGCTCGCCCGGGAGGCGGGTCTTCCCGAGGGGCTGTTCGAGGTGGTGACCGGCTCCGGGTCCGTGGTCGGGCAGCGGCTCGTCGAGCATCCGGACGTGCGCAAGGTCGTCTTCACCGGGTCGACCGAGGTCGGCATCGAGGTCGCCGCCGGATGCGCGCGCGCCCTGAAGCCGGTGACCTTGGAGCTCGGCGGCAAGAGCGCGAACATCGTCTTCGCCGACGCCGATCTCGAGAAGGCGGTGGCGGCGGTGCCGGGCTCGGTGTTCGACAACGCCGGGCAGGACTGCTGCGCCCGCAGCCGACTCCTCGTGCAGCGCTCGGTGTACGACCGGTTCCTCGAGATGCTCGAGCCGGCGGTCGCCGCCTGGCGGGTCGGTGACCCGTCGAGTGCCGACACCGACATGGGGCCGCTGATCTCGGCGGCACACCGTGACACCGTGTCGGGCTTCCTCGACGACGCGAACATCGCCTTCCGCGGGAGTGCGCCGGACGGGGAGGGATTCTGGTTCGCGCCGACGGTCGTCCTCGCCGACCCGACAGACCGGATCGCGCAGCAGGAGGTGTTCGGCCCCGTCGTCGCGGTGATGCCGTTCGAGGACGAAGCCGATGCGATCCGCCTCGCGAACGACACCGCGTACGGCCTCGCCGGCTCGATCTGGACCGAGAGCCTCGGTCGCGCGGTGCGCGTCTCACGTGGCGTGCAGAGCGGCGTGCTCTCGGTGAACTCGCACTCGTCGGTGCGCTACGCCACACCGTTCGGCGGCATGAAGGCCTCGGGCCTCGGTCGTGAGCTCGGACCCGACGCCGCCGAGCACTTCACCGAGACCAAGAACGTCTTCTTCGCGACCGACGAATCCTGATCGCCGCCCCGGCCACCCTTCCCACCTGCAACGGAGAGCACACATGACCATCGATCTGACCCAGCGCCTCAAGGACCGCGTCGCGATCATCACCGGAGGAGCGAGCGGCATCGGCTTCGCCACAGCGCAGCGGTTCGCCGCGGAGGGCGCCTTCGTGATCATCGCCGACGTCGACCCGGCCACGGGAGAGAAGGCCGCCGCCGAGGTCGGCGGCGCGTTCCGCCCCGTGGACGTCGCGGATGAGGCGATGGTGAACACCCTGTTCGACGGCGTCGCCGCGGAGTTCGGTCGCATCGACATCGCCTTCAACAACGCCGGCATCTCGCCCGCCGACGACGACTCGATCGAGACGACCGAGCTGCCGGCCTGGGATCGCGTGCAGGACGTGAACCTGAAGAGCGTGTACCTCTGCAGCCGCGCGGCGCTGCGCCACATGGTGCCGGCGGGTCGAGGATCCATCATCAACACGGCCTCGTTCGTCGCCCTGCTGGGATCGGCCACGTCGCAGATCAGCTACACCGCATCGAAGGGCGGTGTGCTGGCGATGTCGCGGGAGCTCGGCGTGCAGTTCGCCCGTCAGGGAGTGCGGGTGAACGCGCTGTGCCCGGGCCCCGTGAACACGCCGCTGCTGCAGGAGCTGTTCGCGAAGGACCCGGAGCGCGCGCAGCGTCGCCTGGTGCACGTGCCGATGGGGCGTTTCGCGGAGCCGTCGGAGCTGGCGGCCGCGGTGGCGTTCCTCGCCTCCGACGACTCCTCGTTCATCACCGCCAGCGCCTTCGTCGTCGACGGTGGCATCACGAACGCCTACGTCACGCCGCTGTGAAGCGGGATCATGTCGCTGTGACAAGGTGAAAGCATGAGCGAGCACCCCTCCGACGGCGATCTCGTCGAGGTGCGCCGGGCGGTGTACCGGCCTCTCCGCCGAGGCAACGCCCTCGAGGATGCGGTCGCTCGTCTCGTGCAGACCATCCGGCTCGGGGTCGTCGCTCCGGGAGAGTCGCTGCCGCCCGAGCGGGAGCTCGCGGCATCCTTCGGGGTGAGTCGCGACACAGTGCGAGAGGCGATCCGCGAGCTCGCCGACACCGGCTACCTCGTTCCGAAGCGCGGCAGGTACGGCGGCACCTTCGTCGCGGATCCGCTGCCGCAGCCGACGGATGACAGGGCGGTGACCGCGGAGGAGATCGACGACGTGCTGGGCCTCCGCCGTGTGCTCGAGACCGGAGCAGCACGCGCCGCGGCGAACCGGACGCTGGATGCCGCGACCCGGGCCGACCTCTGGGCGCGACACGAGGCGGCCCTGCCCGCGGGCCCGGGGGAGTACCGGCGGCTCGACACGCTGCTGCACCTCGCGATCGCCGAGGCCGCCGGCATCCCGTCGCTCGTCGCGCTCGTCGCCGAGAACAGGGCGGACGTCAACGCCTGGCTCGACACCTTCCCGCTCATGCCGAGGAACATCCAGCACTCCGGCGCGCAGCACGAGAGCATCGTCACCGCGATCCTCGCGGGGCGCCCGGATGCCGCGGAGGCCGCTATGCGCGACCACCTGGCAGGCTCCGAGGCGCTGCTGCGCGGCTTCCTGGTCTGACTCCGCGCGAATAGCGGCCTGAGGTGCCAACTGATCCGGGGGCGCGGGCCTTCAGTTGGCACCTGTTGTCGCTATGTGACGCGAATAGCGGCATGAGGTGCCACACCAGCTGGGGTCGCGGGGTTCTGGGGGAGCCAGGAGCCGTGTACTGTCGAGCGCAGCAACGACCGTTGTGCCACCGAGGAGCCACCTTTGCTCGATCCAGTCCGGTATGAATGGCGCGGACCGTTCCACAACCAAGAAGTCAACACGCTGCATGCCGAGGCGTTCGAGCACCGCCTCTTCGATGACGACTGGAACGACCGACTCAGCCGCCTCAGCCTCGGCTGGGTTACCGCTCGCGACGACGCGGGACTCGTCGGCTTCGTCAACATCATCTGGGACGGTCTCGGTCACGCATTCGTCGAAGACACCATCGTCGCGGTCCGAGTACGGCGGCAAGGGGTCGGTGTCGGTCTGATCGACGCCGCGCGCGAATCATCCGCAGCCGCAGGATGCGAGTGGCTGCACGTCGACTTCGAAGACCACCTCAAGAGCTTCTACTTCGACGCATGTGGGTTCAGGTCAACGAATGCAGGACTCATCAAGCTCCGCTAGACGGATGGTGTGGTGCAGCTCGGCCCCTTCAGTTGGCACCTGTTGTCGCTTTTGCACGTTGATAGCGGCATGAGGTGCCACACCAGCTGGGGGCGCGGGCCTTCAGTTGGCACCTGTTGTCGCTATGTGACGCGAATTGCGGCATGAGGTGCCAACTGAAGATGGATACGTGCGCGGCGGGGCGGGTCAGGCCGCGGCGTGCTCGTCGGCGACGGCGAGTGCCTCGTCGATCACGGCGAGGCCGCGCACCAGGTCGTCCTCGCCGATCACGAGCGGCGGAGCCACATGCACGCGGTTGAAATGCGTGAACGGCCAGACGCCGGCCTTCTTCGCGGCGGCGGCGAAGGCGGCGACGGGCGCAGCATCCGTACCGCTGGCGTTGAAGGGCACGAGCGGTTCGCGGGTCTCCTTGTCGCGCACGAGCTCGACGGCCCAGAACAGACCCCGCCCGCGCACCTCGCCGACGCTGGGGTGCGTGTCGACCCAGCGACGCAGGGTGGGCTCGACGATGCGCTCGCCGAGGTCGCGCACGCGCTCGAGGATGCCGTCTCGGCGGAACACCTCGAATGTCGCTACACCCGCGGCACACGCGAGAGGATGCCCCGAGTACGTCAGGCCGCCGGCGAACGGCGTGGTGTCGAACGCTCGCGCGATGCGCTCGGAGATGACGACGCCGCCGAGGGGGACGTAGCCGGAGTTCACGCCCTTGGCGAAGGTGATGAGGTCGGGGCGACCGTCGTACGCGTCGATGCCGAACCACTCGCCGAGGCGGCCGAAGCCCACCATGACCTCGTCGGCGATGTAGACGATGCCGTAGCGGTCGCACAGCTCGCGCACGCCCTGCAGATAGCCGGGCGGCGGGACGAGCACGCCGTTCGTGCCGACGACGGTCTCGATGATGATCGCGGCGATCGTCGCGGGCCCCTCGAGCTGGATGGTCTGCTCGAGGTGGGCGAGCGCGCGCTCGGACTCCTGCTCGGGCGTCTCGGCGTGGAACGGCGAGCGGTAGAGGTAGGGCCCGAAGAAGCGGACCGCGCCGGAATCGGGGGTGCCGTTCGCCCAGCGACGGGGGTCGCCGGTCAGCGAGATCGCCGTGGACGTCGACCCGTGGTAGCTGCGGTACATGGACAGCACCTTGTGGCGACCGGTCGACTGCCGGGCCATGCGCACCGCGTACTCGTTCGCCTCGGCGCCGCCGTTCGTGAAGAAGACCTTCTCGAAGCCCTCGGGCGCGACCTCGACGATCAGCCTGGCGAGCTCGCCGCGGACGTCGTTCGCCATCGCGGGCTGGATGGTCGCGAGCCGTCCTGCCTGCTGCTGGATCGCCGAGACGAGGTCGGGATGCTGGTGCCCGAGGTTGAGGTTCACCAGCTGGCTGGAGAAGTCGAGGTAGGCGTTGCCCGCGTAGTCCCAGAACGTCGACCCCTGGCCCGCGGCCACGGGCAGCGGATCGATGAGGCCCTGGGCGCTCCACGAGTGGAAGACGTGGCCGCGGTCGTCCGCGCGCACCTGCGCCTCGGCATCCGGCGCCGGCAGCGGGTGGGACGCGCCGTGGCGGTCGATGAAGTTCGTCATGTCTCGGGTCTCTCTCTGAGCGACGGCTCAGTGGTTGCTCGGGAAGCCGAGGTCGATCTGCGAGGGCGTGTGGTCGGGCCAGCGAGTCGTGACCACCTTCGACCGAGTGTAGAAGTGCACCGACTCGGGGCCGTAGATGTGCGAGTCGCCGAACAGCGAGTCCTTCCAGCCGCCGAACGAGTACGCGCCGATCGGCACCGGGATCGGCACGTTCACGCCGACCATGCCGACCTCGATGTCGAACTCGTACTGCCGCGCCGTTCCGCCGTCTCGCGTGAAGATCGCCGTGCCGTTGCCATAGGCGTTGGCGTTGACGAGGGCCACGGCATCTGCGTAGCTGTCCACCCGCACGACGCTCAGGACCGGACCGAAGATCTCGTCGTCATACACCGTCATACCGGGCTCGACCCGGTCGATGAGGCTGACTCCGATGAAGAATCCCTCCGAGTCGAACTGCGCCTCGGTCCCGTCGACGACGACCGTCGCACCCTCGGCCGCGGCGCCGGTGACGTACGAGGCGACGCGGTCACGGTGCTCGCGGGTGATCAGCGGACCCATCTCGCTCGCGGCATCCGTCCCCGGTCCGATCGACAGGCCCTCTATGCGCGTGGCGATCGCTGAGACCAGGTCGTCGGCGATGTCGCCGACCGCGACCAGCACCGACACGGCCATGCAGCGCTCGCCGGCGGAGCCGTACGCGGCGGAGACCGCGGCGTCGGCGGCGGCGTCGATGTCGGCATCCGGCATCACGACCATGTGGTTCTTCGCACCGCCGAGCGCCTGCACGCGCTTGCCGGCGTTCGCCGCGCGCTGGTAGATCGAACGGGCGATCGGGGTCGAGCCGACGAAGCTGATCGCGTTCACGCGCGGCGACTCGATCAGCGCGTCGACGGCCTCCTTGTCGCCGTGCACCACGTTGAGCACGCCGTCGGGCAGGCCGGCCTCCTGGAAGAGCTTCGCGATCCAGACCGCGGCCGACGGGTCTTTCTCGCTCGGCTTGAGCACGACCGTGTTGCCGCAGGCGATCGCCGAGGCGACCATCCACAGCGGCACCATCACGGGGAAGTTGAACGGGGTGATCGCGGCCACGACGCCGACGGGCTGCTTGACGGAGTGCACGTCGACGCCGCGCGAGACCTGCTCGCTGCGCTCGCCCTTCAGCAGGTGCACGAGCCCGGCGGCGAACTCGACGTTCTCGATGCCGCGCGAGACCTCGCCCGCGGCATCCGAGAGCACCTTGCCGTGCTCGGACGTCACGATCGCGGCGAGATCGGGAGTGCGCTCCTTGAGCAGCTGACGCAGCCGGAAGAAGACGTCGGCGCGCTTGATGAGGCTCGTCTCCCGCCACGCGGGCAGGGCGGATGCCGCAGCGGCGACCGCGCGGTCGACTTCGCCGGTCGACGCGAAGGCGACCTCCTTCGTCACCTGGCCGGTCGCGGGATCGAAGACCTCCCCCGTGCGGGCGGCGTCGGCGGTCTCAGCGCCGTCGATGAGGTGTCGGACGATCTCCACGGGGGCTCCTTCGAGTGGGCGTACGGCGTATCGAACACTCTGACCGGGGTCGGATACGCTGGGTTCCTCTCATCATCACAGAGTGCGAGGAGCGGATCCGGTGCCAGATCGTCGTGACATTCTCTCCCTCCGGACAGATCGTCCGGAGGGAGGCGGGTTCCTCACGGTGGGTGACGTGCTCGCCGAGCCGGCCGTGCAGGCAGGCGAGCCGCGGGTCCTCGTCGGCGGTGCCGCTCTCGACGTCGCCGTGCGGTGGGTGCATGTCTCCGACAGCGTCGGCGTCGCGCGGCTGCTGGACGGCGGAGAACTGCTGCTGACGACAGGAGCCGGGTGGCCGGTCGACGACGACCTCCTCGCGGACTTCGCCTCAGGACTGCATCGCGCAGGCATCGCCGGAATCGTCTTCGAGGTCGGCGCGCGGCACGCGGTGGTGCCGCAGGTGGTCGTCGACGTCTGCGCGACAGTGGGCCTCGCCCTGGTCGCACTGACCCGCGAGGTGAAGTTCGTCGCCGTGACCGAGGCGGTGCATCACGCGCTGATCGCGGCGCAGACCCACGCGCTGCGCGAACGGCAGCGCCTGCATGAGCTCTTCACGACGCTGAGCCTGCAGGGCGCCCCGGCAGACGTGGTCGTCTCGGAGACGGCGCGGACTCTCGGTGCGCCCGTCGTCCTCGAGAACCTGGCCGGAGAGGTGATCGCGGCCGAGGCTCTCGACACCTCGGTCGCAGATGTCCTGGAGAGCCGGCACAGGGGGGAGCGCGTGCCGGTGCAGGCCCGGGGAGTGCGCTGGGGGACGCTTCTCGCGCTCGCCGGTCGTCCGCATCCCGCGGGACGCCTCACTGTGCTCGAACAGGGCGCGACAGCGCTCGCGTTCGGCTGCATCGCCGACGGAGGCGACGCGGAATGGTCCCTGCTCGCCCAGCGCTCCGTGATCGACGACCTGCTCGGCGCCCGATTCGCGAAGGCACAGGACGTCGACGCCCGGCTGCGAGCCGGCGGCTTCGCGCTCAGGGATCGGCAGTGCCACGGGGTGGTGGTGCGAGGCAGCGGCTCGATCGGCGAACTCGCGTACCGGGCTCGGCAGGCGGGGTGCGCCGTGGTCGCGGCCCACGTGGGCGACGACGACGTCGCGCTGCTGTCATCGCCGACATCCGCCGTCCTGTCCAACGAGGTCCTGCTGCGGATCGCCGGACCCGATCGCGCCGTCTTCGTCGGCCCGGTCGCCGACGACGTGCTCGGCCTCCTCGCGTCGCTGCGGGCGGCGCGCGACCTCGCCGACAGCGACAGGGCGGATGCCGGGGCCAGGGTGCGCCGCGTCGGCGACCGCCCCCTCGAGCGTCTCGTCGCCACGCTGCGCGACGACCACCGTCTGCACGCGCACAGCCAGCGGATGCTCGCCCCGCTCGTCCGGCACGACGAGGAGCGCCGCGGGGATCTGCTCGACGTGCTCGCCGCGCTGGTGGCGCACCCCGGCAATCGCTCGGCCGCGGCCGCGGCGAGCCACCTGTCACGGTCGGTCTTCTACCAGCGCCTCACGCTGATCGGCGACCTGCTCGGAGCCGATCTCGACGACGGCGAGACGCTCGCGGCGCTCCACCTCGCCCTCCTCGCGAGACGGCGCACCGCGGCATCCGCCCGCTGAGCCTCGCGGTCAGAGCACTCGCCGTCAGAGCCCTCGCGATCAGAGCACCGACTGCGCCTCGGTGAGTACGCTGCGCAGGATCTGCTCGATCTGGCGGAACTCGGCGGCGCCCACGGTGAGCGGCGGCGCGAGCTGGATCACAGGGTCGCCGCGGTCGTCCGCCCGGCAGTAGAGCCCGGCCTCGAACAGGGCGGGGGAGAGGAAGCCGCGCAGCAGGCGCTCCGACTCGGCGTCATCGAAGGTCTCGCGGGTCGCCTTGTCCTTCACGAGCTCGATGCCGAAGAAGTAGCCGTCTCCGCGCACGTCGCCGACGATCGGGATGTCGAGCAGCTTCTCGAGCTCGGCGCGGAACAGCGGCGAGTTCTCGCGCACGCGCTCGTTGAGCCCCTCCTCGTCGAAGATGGCGAGGTTCTCGAGCGCGACGGCCGCCGAGACGGGGTGCCCGCCGAAGGTGTAGCCGTGGGGGAACGACACGTCTCCGTGCGAGAAGGGCTCGTAGATCCGGTCGCTGACGATCGTGGCGCCGATCGGCGAGTAGCCGCTCGTCATGCCCTTGGCGCACGTGATCATGTCGGGCACGTAGCCGAGCCCGGAGCAGGCGAAAGTGTGGCCGAGGCGACCGAAGGCGCAGATGACCTCGTCGGACACCAGCAGCACATCGTGTCGATCGCAGATCTCGCGCACCCGGGCGAAGTAGCCGGGAGGAGGCGGGAAGCATCCGCCGGAGTTCTGCACCGGCTCGAGGAAGACCGCGGCGACCGTGTCCGCACCCTCGAAGAGGATCATCTCCTCGATGCGGTCGGCCGCCCAGCGGCCGAACGCCTCGAGGTCGTCGCTCGGCCCGCCCATCTCGGCCGCGCGGTAGAAGTTGGTGTTCGGCACACGGAATCCGCCGGGCGTGACCGGCTCGAACATCGCCTTCATCGCCGGGATGCCGGTGATCGCCAGCGCGCCCTGAGGCGTGCCGTGGTACGCGACCGAGCGGGAGATCACCTTGTGCTTGGTGGGCTTGCCCATCAGCTTCCAGTAGTGCTTCGCGAGCTTGAAGGCGGTCTCGACGGCTTCGCCTCCGCCCGTGGAGAAGAACACGCGGTTGAGGTCGCCGGGCGCCTCATCGGCCAGCCGGTCGGCGAGCTCGATGGCGGCGGGGTGCGCATACGACCACAGCGGGAAGAACGAGAGCTCGGATGCCTGCTTCGCGGCGGTCTCGGCCAGACGACGGCGGCCATGCCCGGCGTTGACGACGAAGAGCCCAGAGAGGCCGTCGAAGTACTCCTTGCCCTTCGAGTCCCAGATGCGGTGGCCTTCGCCCTTGACGATGATGGGCACACCGCTCTTCTCCATCGTCGACTGACGGGTGAAGTGCATCCAGAGGTGGTCCTTGGCCATCGCCTGGAGCTCGGCCTCGGAGGGAGTCGTGCGGTGTGTGCTCATCTGGTCCCCCAGTTGTAGAGCTGCTTCTGCAGCTTGGCGTAGATGAAGGTCTCGGTCGACAGCACCCCGTCGATCGGACGGATGTGGTCGTTGATCATCGCCAGGAGGTCCTCGTCGTCCTCGCAGACGACCTCGGCGAGGATGTCGAAGGACCCGACGGTGATCACGACGTAGTCGATGGCGGGGATCTCGGCGATCGCCTCCGCGACGACGCGCGTGTCGCCGGAGACGCGGATGCCGATCATCGCCTGACGCGGGAACCCCAGCTGCATCGGATCCGTGACCGCCACGATCTGCATGACGCCGGATTCGGTCAGGCGCTGCACCCGCTGACGGACCGCGGCCTCGCTGAGGCCGACCTCCCGCCCGATGTCCGAGTACGAGCGGCGCCCGTCCTCCTGGAGCAGCTCGATGATGGTCTTCGCCACGTCATCCAATGGCGGGTGCTTCTTCGAGGACGGCATGGTGCGATCCTCGCACTCTCAGAGGCTCTCGGCAACCGGATCCGCAGAATTCGTGCTCTGAGAGTGGCGAAACCGGAACTGGAGTCAGGACTCGATCGGGCCCAGCCAGGCGCTCGCCGCCGTCGCGTGCGCCGACTCCGGGTCGGACGGGTGGAACGCGCCGGCCAGCACGTCGCGGTACAGCCGCGACAGCTCGTTCGAGGAGAAGTACGACCCGCCGCCCGCGACGAGCATCGCCTGATCGACGACGTGCTTCGCGGTCGTGATCGCCCGGTGCTTGACGCCCGAGAGCAGGGTGAACCATCGGGCCCCGTGATCGGCGCTCTCATCGACGTCCCGCGCGAGGGCCGCGATCTGCGGAGGCAGCGCGTCGTAGGCGAGCCCCATGTCGGCGATTCGCCAGCGGATGTCCGGGTCCTGGCTGTACGCCGCACCCGTCTTCTTCGATTTCCTCTTCTTCGCGGTGAGGACGGCGAGGTCGAGCGCGCGTCGGGCGACGCCCGTGTAGACCGACGCCAGCAGGATCTCGAACACCGAGAAGATCCCGAACACGATCGGGTCGGGGTTGGGCCCCGGGTCGATGCGGCGCACGACGTGTGCGGCATCCGCCGTCGCGCCGTCCAGCCGCGTGGTCCTGCTCTGCGTGGCGCGCATGCCCAGGGTGTCCCAATCATCGCCCGTGACGACCGCGTCGTCGCGTTCGACGAAGGCGAAGACGAGCTTCGGCGCATCGGGACTCGTCGTGTCGAGCCCGTGCAGGCCGAGCTTCGTCCAGACGGGGGCGAGGGAGGTGAAGATCTTCGTGCCGGTGAACAAGTAGCCGCCGTCGGCGACGGGGCGCGCGTCCGTGTCGCTGGCGAAGAGGACCAGGTCGTTGCCGCCCTCGCTGATGCCGAACGCGAACACCTCTCCGGCGACCGCGCCCTCCTGCACGAATTGGAGGCCGTGGATGCCGCGGTCGGAGAAGACCTTCGCGACACCCGTCCACACCAGGTGCATGTTGATCGCGAGGGCCGTGGCCGGAGCGGCTGTCGCCAGCCGCTGCTGCAGGATCGCCGCCTCCGCGAGCCCGAGGCCCGCTCCGCCGCGCTCGGACGGCACGAGGATCGCCAGGTATCCGGCATCCCGCAGCTCGGCGAGGTCCTGCTCGGGGAAGGTGTTGTCGCGGTCGTGGATCGGAGCGCGCTCGCGGATGCGCTCGAGCAGGTCGTCGGGCAGATACGCGGTCGGGTCGAACGTGCTCACGCGAGGGCCTCTCTCAGCTGTCGGACTGTCTCCTCCGGCTTGTCCCGGTGCAGCGAGTGCCCCGCCCCCTCGACGACCGACAGGGTGAGGAGGGGGTTGGCGTCGAGCACGGATTCGGCGACCTCGCCGGTGAAGATGCTGTAGACCGCGGGATCCGACGCGATGACGTGCGTGGGCACCGTCAGGCGGGCGGCATGGGCGGTGACGTCCCACGGAGTGTTCTGCACACTCGTCTGCTCGACGGCCCAGGCGCTCGCGCGATGCACGGCGTCGACCTTGAGCTCCCAGTCCTGCGGATGCCAGTGCGGATGCTCCTGCTGCACGAGCTCGACGCGGTTGTCGGCGAACGCGCGCTCCTGGCTCTTGCGGACGATCTTCGCGTCCCGGCCGCCGACGAGGATCGCGGGGTCGAGAAGCACGATACGGCGGGTCCACGCGGGTGCGGATGCCGCGGCGACCGTGCTCGCGGCGCCGCCGAGGGAATGGCCGATCACGGCATCCCAGGGTTCTCCGTCGTCCCGTCGCGTCGCCGCCAGGTCGGCTCCGTACGCCTCGACGCTGTAGTCGAGTGCCCGCGGTGCGTCGCCGTGCCCGCGCAGGTCAACGGCGGTGGCGTGCCAGCCCGCGGTCGCGAGCGCGTCGCCGAGCCGCCACATCAGCGCGCCGGATGAGCCGAGTCCGTGCACGAGCAGAGCGTATCGACCGGCCGACGGGTCGCCCCACGCGAGGCGGGGCAGGGTGAGCGGAGCAGGCATGATCCCAGCCTACGACCGGCGGCGGACGTGAGGCGGGGCGCGGGCGGCGCCCGGTCAGCCCAGCGGCGGCAGGTCGCCGTGCGTGGTGAGCACGCGCGCGGCCGCCGCGTGCCCCGCGGCGAGGCGATCGGCGAGTGCGGCGCCGTCGAGCGTGGCGGCGAGGAACCCCGCGGCGAACGCGTCACCGGCGCCCACCGGTTCGACGACCTCGACTCGCGGAGCGGGGACGAACACCGGCTCGTCGTCGCCGGGGAACGCCGTCGCTCCGATGTCGCCGTCCTTGACGATGAGGAGGCCGCAGTGGGGGAGGTGCGCGCGGATCTCGGTAGGAGTCGCCGTGCCCCAGATCCGCTCCGCCTCGTCACGGCCGACGAAGGCGATGTCCGCGGCATCCGCGAACCGGGTCAGCGTCGCGGCCGCATCCTCCATCGTCCACAGCGCGCGCCGGTCGTTCACGTCGAACGAGACGAGGGCGCCGGCTGCTCTCGCGTCGACGTACAGCCGGTCAACCATGGCGCGGCAGGACTCGGAGAGCGCGGGAGTGATGCCGGTGGTGTGCACGACCCGGACGCCGGCGAGGCGCGAGGCGTCGAGGAATCCCGCGGCCATGCGGGACGCCGCGGAGCCTCGGCGGTAGTAGTACACGGACGACGACTCGGTGCCGGGGTCCTTGAACATGACGCCGGTCGGGGCATCGGCATCCGTCTCCACCCAGAGCTCCACCCCTCGCCGCTGAAGTTCGGTGGAGATGCGGATGCCGATCGGATCATCGCCGAGCCGGGAGGCCCATGCCGCGGTGCGCCCGGCTGCGACGAGTCCGACCGCGACGTTGCCTTCGGCGCCGGCCAGGCCGAGGGCGGCCGATTCCGTCTCGGCGAGCGGTGCGCCGAGGGCCGTGACGAGGCCCATGGATTCGCCGACGCAGACGACCTCGGGGACGGGGGTGGGGGAGGGAGCCGGGCTCATGAAGGGGTGACCGCCAGTGGTTCGGTATCGGGGTGGGGACTCGCGTCGCGGTGACGCAGATCGGGGAAGGAGCGCACGAAGACGATCGCGACGATCAGACCGACCGCGGCGAACAGGGTCGCCGCGAGATAGGCGCCGCGGGGATCGGTCGCGTCGACGAGGAATCCGGCGACGGCCGACCCGGCGGCCGCTCCGATGAGCTGACCCGTGCCGGCCCAGCCGAAGGCCTCGGCGGTCTCGCTGAACTTGACGCTCGCGGAGGTGATGGCGAAGAGCACGGCCAGAGCGGGGGCGATGCCGATGCCGGCGACGATGAGGGTGCCGCCGAGCCAGAACTCGTTGAGGGAGAACATCGTGAGCGAGAGTCCGACCGTCACGATGAGCAGGCGGCGCGCCATCGCCCAGGGGCCGATCGGGATGTGGCCGAAGGCGAGACCGCCCGCGAGGCTGCCGACCGAGAAGACGGCGAGCACGAGTCCGGCGGCGAGGCTGCCGTGCTCGAAGGTGGCGACGACGCCGACCTCCACCGCGGAGCAGGCGCCGATGAGGAGGAAGCCGACGACCGTGGCCAGCAGCACCGGGGGCTTGAGGACGACCGTGCCGAGGGCGTTGCGGCTGCGCGGGATGCGCACGCGGCCCACCTCGGGCGACAGGATGAACCACGCTCCGCCACCGACGAGCACGATGGCGACGAGCAGCAGGCCCTCCGCCGTGCCGATCTGCGTCGACACGAGGGTGATGACGACGGGCGCGATGACCCAGATGATCTCCTGCAGGGAGGCGTCGAGGGAGAACAGCGGTGTGAGCTGCTTCGCGTTGACGAGCTTGGGGTAGATGGTGCGCACCGCGGCCTGGATCGGCGGAGTGGAGAGTCCGGCGATCATTCCGAGCACCATGTACCCGGGAACGGAGAGGGGGAGGAGGGCGAGTCCGAGGATGGCGACGACGCAGATGCTCAGGGTGAGCGTGAGCACGCGGCGCATTCCCCAGGCGCCCATCCATCTGCTCGTGATCGGGCCTGCGACGGCCTGGCCGACGCTGGTCGCCGCCAGCACGAGGCCGGCCGATCCGTACGATCCTGTCTGCTGCTCGACGTGCAGAAGGATCGCGAGGGAGCTCATCCCGTTGGGGAAGCGAGCGGTCAGCTGAGCCGCGATCATGCGCGCCACTCCCGGCGTGCGAAGAAGGTCCCGATATCCCGCCACGACTCAACGCTACCGGGAGCCGGAGGCGGTCGCAGAAGGGGGTGCTCGGCGACACGCCGCGACACGCCGGGATGCAGTTTCCACAGGAATCGGAATGTCAGAACCCCCTCGTAGGGTCGCCCCTGTGGATGGATCTCGCCCAGCTTCTTCACAGCCGCGATTTCTCGCGGTTCGGAGGCCGCTGCCCGAGGGCTCAGCCTGTGGAAGAAACGGTGGACAACCTGTGTTGTATCAGTGGAGAGCGGTGGAAAACTACACGGATGTAACTACTACCCCTTGTGGTCACCCCGAATGTCCGTACCCATATGTAGTATTGAGATCCCGGTGAGGGTCTACCGGAAAGCAGCCCGACGAGAAGCGGGCCAGAGATGTGAGGGGAAGCGAAAAGATGTCGATCACGGTCTACACGAAGCCGTCCTGCGTTCAGTGCAACGCCACCTACCGCGCGCTCGACGCCAAGGGCATCGAGTACGAGATCCTCGACCTGTCGGAGGACCCGGCAGCCCTCGAGCAGGTCAAGTCGCTCGGCTACATGCAGGCACCCGTCGTCGTCACCGACGAGGGCCACTGGTCGGGCTTCCGTCCCGACAAGATCGACGAGCTCGCCTCGCGTCTGGCGTGATCGCCCATGAGCGCCGTCGCGACCGCTGCGCCGCTCCTGGTCTACTTCTCGAGCGCGTCGGGTAACACCGCGCGCTTCGTCGAGAAGCTCGGGCTTCCGGCCCGACGCATCCCCCTTCACCGGCAGGACGAAGAGCTCGTCGTCGACGAGCCCTACGTCCTGGTCACCCCCACCTATGGCGGGGGTGAGGGGGGCGGCGTCGAACGAGGCGCGGTGCCCAAACAGGTCATCCGATTCCTCAACGACGAGCGCAACCGGCGTCATATCCGCGGAGTCATCTCTGCGGGCAACACCAACTTCGGCGACTCGTTCTGTCTCGCCGGTGACATCATCAGCCGCAAGTGCCACGTGCCTCACTTGTATCGGCTCGAGATCTTCGGCACACAAGACGATGTTGATCGCGTGAGCGACGGATTGGAGCGACGGTGGGTACCGCAGTTGACGAGCAGGCAGGAGCCGACTCAGTGACGGATACGGTGGCGTTCAAGATGAACCCGACCTATGAGGGTCTGGACTATCACGCCCTCAACGCGATGCTGAACCTGTACGACGCGAACGGCAAGATCCAGTTCGACGCCGACAAGCGCGCGGCCCGCGAGTACTTCCTCCAGCACGTCAACCAGAACACCGTGTTCTTCCACTCCCTCAAGGAGCGTCTGGACTACCTGGTCGAGAAGGAGTACTACGAGCCGGCGGTCATCGAGCAGTACTCGCTCGAGTTCATCCAGAAGCTCAACGACCTCGCGTACGGCAAGAAGTTCCGCTTCGAGACGTTCCTCGGCGCCTTCAAGTACTACACGAGCTACACGCTGAAGACCTTCGACGGCAAGCGCTACCTCGAGCGCTTCGAGGACCGCGTCGTGATGACGGCCCTCGGCCTCGCCGACGGCGACGAGCAGCTCGCCGTCGCACTGGTCGAGGAGATCATCTCCGGTCGCTTCCAGCCCGCGACCCCGACGTTCCTCAACGCGGGCAAGGCCCAGCGCGGCGAGCTCGTCAGCTGCTTCCTGCTGCGCATCGAAGACAACATGGAGTCGATCGCCCGCGGCATCAACTCCGCCCTCCAGCTCTCCAAGCGCGGTGGCGGAGTGGCGCTGCTGCTCTCGAACATCCGCGAGGCCGGCGCACCGATCAAGCAGATCGAGAACCAGTCCTCCGGCATCATCCCCGTCATGAAGCTCCTCGAAGACAGCTTCAGCTACGCCAACCAGCTCGGAGCCCGTCAGGGTGCCGGCGCGGTGTACCTCAACGCGCACCACCCCGACATCATGCGCTTCCTCGACACCAAGCGTGAGAACGCCGACGAGAAGATCCGCATCAAGACGCTGTCGCTGGGTGTCGTCGTCCCCGACATCACGTTCGAGCTCGCCAAGAACGGCGAGGACATGTACCTCTTCTCGCCGTACGACGTCGAGAAGGTCTACGGCGTCCCCTTCGGCGACATCTCGGTCACCGAGAAGTACCGCGAGATGGTCGACGACCCGCGCATCAAGAAGACCAAGATCAACGCGCGCGAGTTCTTCCAGACCATCGCCGAGATCCAGTTCGAGTCGGGCTACCCGTACATCATGTTCGAGGACACGGTGAACAAGGCCAACCCGATCAAGGGCCGCATCAACATGTCCAACCTCTGCAGCGAGATCCTGCAGGTGAACACGCCGACCACGTACAACGACGACCTGTCGTACGACCAGATCGGCAAGGACATCTCCTGCAACCTCGGCTCGATGAACATCGCGCTGTCGATGGATGCCGATGACCTCGGTCAGACCGTCGAGACGGCGATCCGTGCGCTGAGCGCGGTCAGCGACCAGAGCCACATCCGCTCGGTCCGCTCGATCGAGGACGGCAACGACCGTTCGCACGCGATCGGCCTCGGGCAGATGAACCTGCACGGCTACCTCGCTCGCGAGCACGTCCACTACGGGTCCGAAGAGGGCATCGACTTCACGAACATCTACTTCTACACGGTGCTGTTCCACGCGCTGCGCGCCTCGAACAACCTCGCGATCGAGCGCAAGCAGGCCTTCGACGGCTTCGCCGACTCGACGTACGCGTCGGGGGAGTTCTTCGACAAGTACATCGAGCGTGCCTGGGTGCCCGAGACCGAGAAGGTCAAGGAGCTCTTCGCGGGCAAGCACATCCCGACGCAGGAGGACTGGGTGGCGCTGAAGGCGTCGATCCAGGAGCACGGCATCTACAACCAGAACCTCCAGGCGGTGCCTCCGACCGGCTCGATCTCGTACATCAACAACTCGACGTCGTCGATCCACCCGATCGCGTCGAAGATCGAGATCCGCAAGGAGGGCAAGCTCGGCCGCGTCTACTACCCGGCGCCGTTCATGACGAACGACAACCTGGAGTTCTACCAGGACGCGTACGAGATCGGCTACGAGAAGGTCATCGACACGTACGCCGCCGCCACGCAGCACGTCGACCAGGGCCTGTCGCTGACGCTGTTCTTCAAGGACACCGCCACGACGCGTGACATCAACAAGGCCCAGATCTACGCATGGCGCAAGGGCATCAAGACGATCTACTACATCCGTCTGCGTCAGCTGGCGCTCGAGGGCACTGACATGACCGAGTGCGTCTCGTGCATGCTCTGACACTTCGACAGGCTCAGTGACCCAGGTATCGAGAAACGACGAATCATGACTCCCCACCCCCCGCTCAAGCTGGTCGACAGCGTGCAGGCGATCAACTGGAACCGCATCCAGGACGACAAGGACCTCGAGGTCTGGAACCGCCTGGTGAACAACTTCTGGCTGCCCGAGAAGGTGCCGCTGTCGAACGACGTCCAGTCGTGGAACACGCTGACGCCCGAAGAGCAGCTGCTCACGATGCGCGTCTTCACCGGGCTCACGCTGCTGGACACGATCCAGGGCACCGTCGGCGCCGTCTCGCTCATCCCTGACGCGATCACCCCTCACGAGGAGGCGGTGTACACGAACATCGCGTTCATGGAGTCGGTGCACGCGAAGAGCTACTCTTCGATCTTCTCGACCCTCGCGTCGACGAAGGAGATCGACGAGGCGTTCCGGTGGTCCACCGAGAACCCGAATCTTCAGAAGAAGGCTCAGATCATCATGGACTACTACCAGGGTGACGACCCGCTCAAGCGCAAGGTCGCTTCGACGCTCCTCGAGTCGTTCCTGTTCTACTCGGGCTTCTACCTGCCGATCTACTGGTCGTCGAAGGCGAAGCTGACGAACACGGCTGACCTGATCCGCCTCATCATCCGCGACGAGGCCGTGCATGGGTACTACATCGGCTACAAGTTCCAGAAGGGTCTCGAGAAGGAGACCGAGGAGCGCCGCCAGGAGCTGAAGGACTACACCTTCAACCTGCTGTTCGAGCTCTACGACAACGAGGTGCAGTACACGCAGGACCTCTACGACGGCGTCGGCCTGACCGAGGACGTCAAGAAGTTCCTGCACTACAACGCCAACAAGGCGCTGATGAACCTCGGCTACGAGGCGATGTTCCCCTCGACCGTGACGAACGTGAACCCGGCGATCCTCTCGGCGCTCTCGCCGAACGCCGACGAGAACCACGACTTCTTCTCGGGCTCCGGTTCCTCCTACGTCATCGGCAAGGCCGAGGCGACGGAAGACGACGACTGGGACTTCTGAGTCAGTTGTGCGGCGTCGCGCAATGCGGCGCCGCACACCATTGAAGTGGCCGGACCTCCGCACGATAGCACTCCTCGAAGAAGCCTTAGACGCTTCGCTCTGCCCGCCGCACCCCACTCCCTAGGACCTCACCAACGCGTGGACGGATGAGCCGTCCCCTGATCCGGCGGGCGAGGCGGCAAGGCAGTTCGTCGTGAATCTGCGCACAGCGATGGGGGAGAAGCGCATCCGTCGCGTGGCGAGTGAGGCCGGGATCGGTGGCACCAAGCACCGAAGGCTTCGACTGCTCAGGAGCACCCCGGCGCGCTCGAACTGTCCTCGGAGCATGTCGTAGGGATCAGGTTCGTCGAAGCGGCACATCAGGTGTCGACACGACGAAGGGGCGGATGCTGCGGCATCCGCCCCTTCGTCGTGACCGCCGGCATCGACGCACGCCGCGGCTCGCGTCGCTCGAGCGTGGTTTCACCCAACACCCACAGGCGCTGGGCAGCTTCACGGTCGAGCGCATGCGCCGCGACGCCGACACTGTGGCCTTCGGTGTCGACGATCGTCGCGGCTTCCTGGTTGTCCTCGAAGTAGCGACCGGTCACACCGCTGACGAGCGGGGAGGCCGCAACGAGAACAGATGTCGCAGCTCCTTGCGCAGGCGTCTTGAAATAGGACTGCTCGATCCGCTCCCCGGCTTCGTTCATCGCACCGAGTGCCCGGAGCGTGTCATCGTCGAGGTGACGTTGTAGGTTCGTGGTGATCCACCCCGGCATGAGAGCGTTCGCCGTGATCCCGTCGCCGGCCCACCTCTCCGCGATCCCGACGGCGAGCAGCACGTCTGCCGTCTTGGACTGCGCGTATGCGGCCCATCGGTCGTAGGGACGGCTCACGAAGTTCGGGTCCTCGAAATGCATGGGTGAGCGCAGGTGTGCGGTGGAGCTCACGATGGCCACCCGTCCGTCACTGCTGGCTGCCAGTTGCGGCCGGAGTCCTCTCATCAGAGCGAAGTGGCCGAGGTAGTTCGTAGCCAGCTGGAGTTCCCAGTGCTCGGCGGATTCTTCACGCCGGGGTAGGGCCATGATGCCGGCGTTGGCGATGACTGCGTCGAGCGGGGAGCTCCAGTTCTCGACAAAGCGATCCACAGAACCGAGATCGGCGAGATCGAGTTCGGCGGCGCTGACGTCTCCCGCTTCGGGGAGGCCTCTGAACTCGCGAAGGAGCATGTCCGCCTGTTCCGGGCGCCGTGTTCCGATCACGACGTTTCCGCCTGCGCGCGCCAGAGCGCGCACCGTCTCCGCGCCGATGCCGGACGCGCCACCTGTCACCAGGTAGGTGCGTCCGGTCAGGTCCACACCGTCGAGCACCTCGTCAGCCGTCGTCTTCGGGCCGAAAGGGGTGGCGATGAGCGAGTTCATGCGTTCTCTCCGTTCGCCTCTGTGAGACGCTCGAAGATCCGAGCCATCTCCCGAGGCATATCGCCGGGCTTGCGCGCGGTGATGAACTGCGCATCTTCGACGACGGGCTCGTCCACATACTCGCCGCCGGCGTCGCGGATCTCGTGGGCGACGTCCTTCCAGGAGGTCATGCGCCGACCCTCGACCAGGCCGGCGGTGACCAGCACCTGAGGCCCGTGGCACACGGCCCCGATGACACGGCCTGTCGTAGCGAAGTCCTGCACGAACGAGACCGAGTCCGAGTCCTGGCGAACGGCTCCAGGAGCAAGACCTCCAGGGATGAACAGGAGGTCGTAGTCCGCCGGGTTCGCATCAGCGACCGCAGAAACGCCCGTCGAGAGCGAAAGACCCTTGTAGCCGGTGACCGTCGTGCTCGCCGGGGTGAGCACATCGACGTCGAATCCCTCTTCGACGAACCGGTAGTACGGGTAGAAGAACTCGACGTCCTCGACGTCGTCCGCGGTCAGGATCGCGACACGGCCGCGGGTGCGACCGTGTCCGATTCCGGCGCGGTTGTCGGAGACGTCGTGATCGTGTGTGATGGGCATGTTCACCTCGAGAGATAATTGTTCGACAAACATCAAACAATTTTATTGTGCACAGCTGTTTGATACTTGTCAAACAGTTCGACTGCGTCCTCAGGTGGCCCTATGCCGTCGGCGTCCTGCCTGCGGGGGCGTAGGTGTGACTCGATGCAGCCTGGAGCAGCGCGGGCAGCAGTCCGGGCCACCGACGCTCGAGGTCGGCGAAGCGCAGGCGGACCCCCGCTTCGCGGCCCTGCACGCGGGTGGTGGTCACGCCGGCTTCGCGGAGTGTCTTGAAGTGATGGGAGAGCGTCGACTTGTGAATGGGCAGACCGAATTCCGCGACGTTGCAGGGGTGGTACTCACCGTCGGCCAAGCCGTGGAGGATGCTCAACCTGGCCGGATCGGCGATCGCCTTCAGCACATCCACGAGTTGGATCTCCAGGACGTCCGGCTCCCAGAACTGGCGCGAGGCTGATTCGTCGACGGGACCTGCCATGTTCGCTCCTCCGGGAATCCGTGCAATAGTTTGATCGTTATCCAACTATTGTAGCGCCTCGGGCGCTGAGAGATCTTGGGAGATCATTGATGGGCGATGCCTCACGGGACGTGGTCAGGGCGGACGGGATCACGAAGATCTACAGCGATCCGGATGGCCGTCCCCTGCCCGTGCTGAAGGACGTGTCCCTCACGGTGGGACGCGGCGAGTTCGTCGCGATCGTAGGACCGAGCGGGTCCGGAAAGTCGACGCTTCTCTACGCGCTGTCCGGATTGGAGCCCGTCGACGGGGGGAGCGTGGAGGTGGCCGGAAAGAGAGTGGACACGCTCAGCCGGGCGGCGCTTGCGAAGCTCCGTCGGGATGAGGTCGGTGTCATCTTTCAGACGTACAACCTCATCGGGTCGTTGACTGCACGGGAGAACATCGCTCTTCCGGCGATCCTCGCGCATCGTGCCCTCAGCGCGTCAGCGGTGGACGAAGCGCTGGCCGACGTCGGGCTGAGTGACCGCGGCGACCATCGACCTCGTGAACTCTCCGGCGGGCAACAGCAGCGAGTCGCAATCGCGCGAGTGCTCGCCGCGAAGCCTCAGGTGGTCTTCGCCGACGAGCCCACCGGCGCCCTGGATGAGTTGGCGAGCGCGAAGGTTCTCGAACTGCTGCATTCCGCCGCGACCGCGGATCGATCCGTCGTCCTGGTCACGCACGACCTGGAGGCCGCCGCGACCGCCGATCGAGTGCTCGTCCTTCGTGACGGCGAGATCCATAGACAACTCGCCAACCCCTCTGCGCGAGCCGTGCTCGACGCCGTCACGGAGGCAGGCCAGCTCTCGTGATCGCTCGACTCATCATCGCGGACCTCCTGAGCAACCTCCGGATCTGGGCAGGAGTGCTCGCGGTCGGATTTCTCACGGCATTCATCGCGGGTCTCGCCGCAGGATTCCTCGAATCCGGCATTCGCGCCGGAGGGGTGACGGCGTTGGCGACGTACGGGATCAGCGGAGTGGTGATCGTGTTCGTCCTCGTCGCCGCGATCATCGTCCTGTCATCCGTCGCAGGTCTCACCGTCGCCCTTCAGGAACGCGAGTACGCGTTGTGGCAGGTGATCGGCTTCACCCCGGCACGGATCCAAGCCGTCGTCCTCATGCAGGTGCTGGTCGCGTCCACGGTCGCGTCGATTCTCGGAGCTGTCGCGGCTGGCCCCGCCCTTGCCCCGATGCTCGGGTATGTGCTCGAGGGCGCGCGCGGCTTCGACGGGCTGGGCGCAGTGTCCTCGCCGGTTGGCGTGTTCTCCGCTGTCGGCACGGTGGTCCTTGTCTCGGTCGTCGCGAGCATGCGGGCCGCGCGCGCTGCGAGCAGAGTGACGATCACGGTTGCGATTCGGGGCGGCGGCTCGTCGCCGCGCCCTTTCCCGAGAGCGCGCATGGTCGGTGTCGGTCTGCTGACCGTCGCCGGAGCAGGGATGATCTTCGCTCAAGAGGGACGCTCTCCGGGCGCAGCCGAGCTGCCCTTGCTCATCGCCGGGGTTCTGCTGGCGGCCGCTGTCGCGGGCGTCGGTGCCCCGCTGTACGCGTGGGTGACCCGTGGCTGGACCAGAGCCGTGCCGACTCGGCTGTCCGTGGCATGGTTCCTCGCCCGCGCCGCCGCAGCCGACAACATCAGGCGAGGTGCGGCGACAGTGGGACCGCTCATGATCGCTTCAGCGTCGAGCGGCCTTCTGTTCTCGCTCGACGCGACGGTGTCGAGCGCACGTGCCGACTCAGCCCCCGGCGCGGGCTTGCCTTCACAGGTCGTGGTCCTTCTCATCGGCGGCCCCATCCTCCTTTCCATCGCCGGCGCCACAGCTACGGTCTTCATGTCTGGTCGCTCGCGTGCGGGCGAGCAGGCACTGCTGCAGTCAGCCGGGGCAACCCCCGAGGTCGTCATCGCCAGTGCAGTGTATGAAGCGGTGATCTATGTCGGGACCGGGCTCCTTTCCGCTCTCGTCGTCACGGTGCTGGCTGTTGCGGGGTCGGCTCTCGCCCTCCACGTTGCACCCGTTCTTCGCCTGGGTGAGGCAGCGGTCGTCGCTTCGGGCGCCCTGGTGCTCATGCTCGCCGCGACTGTCGCTCCCACCATCCGCGACCTCGGTCGTGGCGTGCGCGCGCCTCTGCTCGCGGCATGAACGTCGACGCGAGCGGGCCCGCACACCTTCATCTGCCGCTACATTAAGTGAAATATCACCTATCGAAGGAGTCGCCACCGTGACCTCAGACATCCGCACCCTGGTAGATGCTCACCTCGATGTATGGAACTCCGGAGATGCCGGGCAGCGCCTCACATCGATGGCGAAGGTGTACGCCGATGACGTCAGGACCACGGAGAGCGATGCCTCCTACGCCGGGCACGCCGGGGTGAACGAGGCCATCGCCGGTCTTCACGGCGCGCTGCCCGGGATGACTCTCACACTGAATGGGCCGATCCAGCAGGCGCAGGACCTCGTGACCTATCAGTGGAGTCTCGGGACGCCGACCGAGGGAATCGTAGCGGCCACCGGCCGCGACGTGCTTCTCGTGCAGAACGGGCTGATCACCGCGCTCTACGTCGTCATCGACGCCTGAACCACACTTCACACCAGCGATCCCCACCAGGGAGGAGTCTCCGTTGAGTCAGAACCCGTTCGGCGCGATGCTGCGCGACCGTCGAGTTGCGCGAGACCTCACACTCGAGGCGCTCAGTGAGGCATCGGGCGTGAGTGAGCGGGGCATCGGCGACATCGAGCGGGGTGTCAGCGTGGCACCACAGGTGCGCACCGTACGACTGCTCGCCGATGCCCTGCAGCTCCGCGGAGCGGAGCGGGAGGTCTTCCTCCACACGGCGCGGTCGGTGCGGCAGCAGCGACGCGAGGTCGCCTCCACGGTCATGCCCACGCCCTTGGCGGACTTCGTGGGGCGCATCGACGAGCTCGCACGACTGCGCTCCGCTGTCGGCGATTCCGGCGGAGCGGCGCTCCTGTGGGGCGCTCCCGGAATCGGCAAGACGTCCCTCGCCCTGGAAGCGGCACGGCTGTTCGCCGACGAAGGAGCGCGAGTACTGTTCGCCGACCTCCAGGGCCTCGATGCCAGACCGGCGTCGCCCCTCGCCGTCATCCAGGCGATCCTCGGGCAGGTGGCGCGACCGGAGCAGTTCGTGGCGACCGATCTGGGTGCTGCGATGCGGCTCTGGAGCGAAGACACGACTCGACGCCACATCGTCGTCCTCGACAACGCCGGAAGCGAGGCACAGGTGCGCCCACTCCTGGCCAACCCGGGTGCGTTGGTGATCGTGACGAGCCGTCGGCCTCTGTCGGGACTGGAGCGCATCCATCGTCTCCGTATCGACCCTCTCGCCCAGTCGGAGAGTGAAGTCCTTCTCGCCTCGCTCGCCCCGACGCTGAACGCCGGAGACCCTCACACCAGGGAACTGGCGCAACTGTGCGGACGCATCCCGCTCGCGCTGCGGGTCGCGGGGAACCGTCTGGCGACCCGCCCCGACTGGTCGGCGGAGGACTTGCTCTTCCGGCTGCGCAACGCGGACACCCGGCTGGACACCTTGCGCGCGGGCGATCTGGAGGTCAAGAACGCCGTTGACCTGTCGTACGAGCTGCTCAGCGAATCAGCTCGTTCGCTCTTCGGCGTGTGCAGCCTCCTGGACGGATCGACTTTCTCTGCAGACCTGCCGGCGGCCATCCTGCAGGTCTCCCAGCGGACCGCGGAGCATTCACTCGACGAGCTCATCGAACTCGCGCTGGTGGAGACGTCGGCGGGAGGTCGGTACCGAATGCATGATCTTCTCCGCCTGTACGGGCGGGATCGACTCGACGAGGCTCTCGGCAGCCGTGAGGTGGCGACCCTCGAGAAGAACAAGGTCTCGTGGTTGCTGCAGCGCACGTTCGAATACGGACAGCTCTTCGAACCAGACACGCAGGAGGCGATCCCGACGGAGCGACGAGCCATCGAAGAAGAACAGCCCGCGGCAAGAGCGTGGCTGGTCGCCAACGCCGAGCACTGGCTCGCAGCACTGAGAGCCGCGCATGCGGCGGGTCTGCATGCCGACGTGCTGCGCGTGGCGGACTCCCTGCACTGGTTCTCCGATCTGTGGTTGAAGTGGGGCAACTGGCATACGGTGTTTCGCCTCTCGGTCTCATCGGCCGTGGCCATCGCCGATCGCTCGGAGCAGGCCCGACACCTCGGGTATCTGTCGTGGGCAGATCGGATGGAACGCTGGGACCTCGCGCAGTCGCTCGTTCACGCCGAGGCGGCGCTCGACGCGGCGACATCGGCGGACGATGCAGAACAGATCGCCTGGAGTCACATGTACATCGCGGAGGTGCAGACGGCGACGGGCGAGCAGGCAGAGGCGCAGCGGCACGCACACGCGGCAGCGGAACTCTTCGAGCGGATGCGGAACAAGGAAGGATTCCCGCAGGCTCTGCTGACCCTCTCAGCCAGCAAGCTCTTCGAGGCGAAGTTCGAAGAGGCGCTGATCGACGCAGAGCGCGCCGCTGCGTGGGTCGAGGACCCGGCGACGGCGCCGGCTCACAACATCGCTCGACATGCGCTGGTGAACGCGCGCATCGGCATGGCGTCGGCGGCGCTGGGAACGACGCAACCGGAGACGGCGCTGGCGGCGGCTCACGCGGCGTTGCAGGCGGCCGAGGAGCTCGACCTGGCTCAGGGCGCGGGACTCGCCCACCTCCGGATCGGCCGAGCGCACCGGATGAACGGGGACGAGGAGTCCGCTCGCGCGGCATTCGCCCGAGCGGCGGAGACCTTCGCTCAGATCGGTGATCTGAGAGGCGAGACTGTCGCCCGGGCAGAGCTTGATCCGCCTTTGCCGGAGGCCGACTGATTCGCTCAGGGGTGATCCTCCGGCCGCGGCAATGACCCGTGCTCGATGAGGCCGTCATAGACCTTCTCCAGCGTCGAGGTCAGCGCCGCGATCTCGGCCGGTGCGAGATCGCCGAAGAATGCCCGCTGGACGAAGCCGATGTGAGACGGAGAGGCTTCACGGAGCTTCTGGGATCCCGCCTCGGTGAGCACGACCTCGGTGACGCGACGGTCCGACGTCGACTGGCTGGTCTCCACGAGCCCGCTGGCCCGCATGCGTCGAAGATGATGCGACAGGCGACTTCTTTCCCACCCGATCCGTGTGGCGAGGCCGGAAACCGTCATCCGTCCGTGCGGGTCGCTCGTCAACGCGACGAGCACGTCGAAGTCTCCCAATGAGATCCCGCTGTCCACGCGCAGTTGCCGGTTCATCTCGTAGCTGATCCGCAAGTGCACCTTCATGTAGGCGAACCAGGCGGACACCTCGTTCGGGGAGAGGAGTGCGAACGGCGAGTCTGGACGCAGGTCATACTCATCCGACACAGTGGTCTCCTTCCTTCGCGGACTTCACTACTCTCGCACGACGTCCACGAGGCGACGCCTCCTGCGGACTTCCGAACTCAGAACCGGATGGTGCCTCGTTTCTGCCTCCGTTCTTCCTGGTGCGCGGACACCGATGAGACGAGGCTTGCGGTGCAGGCGGACCCGCCGCCGGCACCGACAGGAGACAACATGTCTGGAAACCCGCACGACATCGCGCTCGAGCCCGCCGCTCAGGAGTTCGTGGACGCCACGTCGAACCCCCCGTTCCTCTACCAGATGACCGTTCCGGACGCCCGGGACTTCCTCGAGACCGCACAGAGCTCGACGATCTTCAAGCCCGACGTGGACGACGAGTGGGTCGAGATCGAGGGCGGGCCGACCGGCACGGTGCGCGTCCGCATCGTCAAGCCCGCCGGCGCGACCGGCACTCTGCCCGTCATCCTCTACGTCCACGGCGCGGGTTGGGTGCTCGGCAGCGCGCACAGCCACGACCGACTCGTCCGCGACCTTGCCGTCGGCTCGGGTGCTGCCGTCGTGTTCCCCGAGTACGACCGCTCGCCCGAGGCCAAGTACCCCGTCGCCATCGAGCAGAGCTACGCCGCGGCGCAGTGGGTCGTCGCCCAGGGCGGCGACAACGGCCTGGATGCCTCGAAGATCGCGGTCGCCGGTGACTCCGTCGGCGGGAACATGGCCATCGCCCTCTCGCTGCTCGCCCACGAGCGAGGAGACGTGAACTTCATCAAGCAGGTGCTGTTCTACCCCGTCACGAACGCCGCCTTCGACACGGAGTCCTACGACACGTTCGCGGAGGGATACTTCCTCTCCCGCGATGCGATGCACTGGTTCTGGGACCAGTACACCACCGACGAGGGCGAGCGTGGTCAGATCACCGCATCGCCGCTGCGTGCGTCGCTCGAGCAGCTGGGCCACCTCCCGGAGACGCTCATCATGACCGCCGAGGCCGACGTCCTTCGCGACGAGGGAGAGGCGTTCGCCGCCCGCCTGCGCGAAGCCGGCGTCAAGGCGACCAACGCTCGCTTCGGCGGCATCGTGCACGACTTCGTCATGGTGAATTCCGTCCACGACACCGAGGCCGCGAAGCACGCCATCCTGCTGGCCACCGCGTCCCTGCGTGCAGCCTTCGCCTGACCGACCGGAGAGGGCGGGCTCGCCCGCCCTCTCTTCTCCCGAGACGGGAAGCCGAATGTCATGAACCAGATCGACACGGAGGTGCCGCCCAGCGGCACCGGATGCGTGGAATGCGAAGAGAGCGGCTCCTGGTGGGTGCACCTGCGGCGCTGCGCAGCATGCGGGCATGTGGGCTGCTGCGACGACTCGCTGAACCGACACGCTACGGCGCACGCTCAGCGGACGGGCCACGCGATCATCCAGAGTTTCGAACCGGGCGAGGAGTGGTTCTGGGACTTCCGAACCGATCGATTCGCCACCGGGCCCGTGCTTGCTCCGCCGCACAGTCACCCGGACGACCAGTCCGCTCCGGGCCCGGCGGCCCGGGTTCCGGAGAACTGGGCGGAGATCCTCCAGTCCCGCTCGCGCACCGCCGACTGAACACCCATCCACACGCATTCCCAGCGAAAGGCAGAACGTGGCGACCATAGCCATCATCGGAGCAGGAAACGTCGGATCCCAGGTGGCGCGTGTCGCCGTACGGACCGGCCATGACGTCGTACTCGCGAACTCTCGCGGTGGGGAAGGACTCGACGCCCTCATCGACGAGCTCGGACCCCGCGCTCGCGCCGCAGGGTCCGTCGCGGATGCGACGGAACGGGCCGACGTCGTTGTCGTCGCCGTGCCGATCCACTCATACGAGGGGCTGCCCTCCAAGGCTTTCGACGGCAGGATCGTCATCGACACGGGAAACTACTACCCCAGCTGGAACGGCGACATCGCGGAACTGGACGACGAATCGACGACCACCGCAGAGATTCTGCAACGAGCGCTGCCCGGCGCATCGGTGGTCAAAGCGCTCAACAACCTGAACGCTGCCGAGCTGACGACGACAGGTAGCCCCGCGGGCACCGAGAATCGCCGCGCGCTCGCGATGGCAGGAGACGACACGAATGCCAAGCGCGTCGTGCAGGAGCTGCTGGACAGCTTCGGGTTCGACGTCGTCGACGTGGGCCCGCTTTCTGAGGGATGGCGCTTTCAGCGCGACCTTCCCGCCTACGGAATCCGCCATACCGCCGCCGAGATGCGCAGCGCACTCGCTCGCGCTCTGCGCTACCGCGACCTGCCCGACGCCTGATCCCCGCATTCGACTCACCGGAATGCGCACCGCCTGGAGGACCGCACCATGAGCGACGACCCGCACTTCGTCGACAGCACCCGCAGCGGCGGCACGTCGCGGACGTTGCGAATGTACGGCCGCCGCGACTCTCGTGATGCATACGCGCTGCGGGACTACCTCACTCGTAGTGTCGTGTCCTACGAATGGACGGAGATCGAGACGGATCTCGCTTGCTACGCCCTCACGGGTCAGTCGCTGCACGATGCTGCCTTACCGATCGTCGATCTCCCGAACGGGTCGAGACTCGTGCAACCCACCCCGGCAGAAGTGGCCGCCCGACTGGGATGGGTCATGCGCCCCCAGCACCGTGAATACGACCTCTCCATCTACGGAGCGGGGCCGGCCGGACTGTCGGCCGCCGTGTATGCGGCGTCTGAAGGGCTCAAGGTCGTGCTCCTCGAACGCGAGGCCGTCGGCGGCCAAGCCGGTTACAGCAGCCTGATCGAGAACTATCTCGGCTTCCCGGACGGGATTCGCGGCAGCGATCTCGCCGAGCGCGCGCGTCAGCAGGCGATCGCGTTCGGCGCAGAACTGCTCCTCATGCGCGGGGGGACTCACGGAGAGTTCCAGGGCGACCGGATGATCGCCACCTTGAACGACGGCACCACCATGATCTCCCACTCGAACATCTGCGCGACCGGTGTGGAGTGGAGACGGCTCGGCGTTGCTCGAGAAGACGAGCTCCTCGGCCTGGGCGTGTTCTACGGAGCTGGAACGAGCGAGGCGGCGCACTGCAGCGGAGAGGACGTCATCGTCGTCGGCGGCGGGAACTCTGCCGGACAAGCCGTCCTCAACCTCTCCGCCCAGGCACGCTCCGTCACCATGGTGGTCAGGGGGGCGGACCTCTCGGCGACGCTGTCGTCCTACCTGGTGTCACGGATCAAGAATCGGACGAACGTCCGCCTCGCCCTCAACTCCTCGGTGACAGAACTTCTCGGAGATGCGTCGCTCGAGTCCGTGGCCACGATCGACTCGCACACGGGTGAACGAGGCCTGCTGAAGGCGAGAAAGCTCTTCGTCTGCATCGGCGGTGCGCCGAACACAGACTGGGCGAGAGACACATCGATCGAGCGCGACCACCTCGGCTATCTGGTCACGGGGCCGGATCTCTCCCGGGCGCACCTTCGTGACCACTGGCCGCTCGAGCGGGCGCCGTTCTATCTAGAGACGAGTGTGCCTGGGTCGTTCGCCGCCGGAGACGTTCGACGGAACTCCGTCAAGCGCGTCGCCTCCGGGGTCGGTGAGGGTGCCATGGCCGTCGCCTTCGTCCACCGTTTTCTGTCAGAGCACTTCGTCTGAGAGTGGGGGTGAGGCACCTCATGCGGGTAGAGACGTCGGGCGAACAGCACCGGGTGACGACATTCGAGTTGTTCTTCGATCTGGTGTTCGTCTTCGCATTCACCCAGGTCACGGAGTTCATGGTGCACGACCGCACGCTGCTCGCTGTCGTTCATGCGATGACCCTGTTGACCATGCTGTGGTGGTCCTGGGTCTCATACAGCTGGCTGTCCAACCACGTCCACGTCGACCAAGGCATCATCCGCCGGGGGATGACCCTGTCTGCGGTGGCGATCTTCGTCGTCGCTCTCGTGATCCCCGAGGCGTATGACGACATGCCGAGCGGTCTCAGCGGACCTCTCGTTCTCGTCGCCGGCTATGCGGTCGTCCGCTCCATCCACTTGTCTCTCTACCTCATGGCAGCGGGCGCCGATGCGGCGCTTCGCCGCCAGGTCCTCATCACGTTCGTCCCCTTCGTGGTCGAGCTCGGCCTCCTCGCCGTCGGCGCTCTCGCAGGTGGGGAACTGCAGACGGTCCTGTGGGTTCTCGCGGTCACCACCAACGGTGCCCTCACGTACGTGACCTCGCGCGGCGGGCACTGGCGGGTGCATTCGGCGGCGCATTGGGGAGAGCGTCACGGTCTCGTCATCATCCTCGCGATCGGCGAATCCATCGTCGCCATCGGCGACGGGGCCTCGACGCGGCCCATATCGACTCCGCTCATCCTCGGGTCTGCGCTGGCAGTGCTTCTCGCAGCTGCGGTCTGGTGGCTGTACTTCGACACGGCATCCGCAGATGCCGAACACGAACTCGCCCGGAAGCAGGGCAGGTCCCGAGCGCTGCTCGCGCTGCAGGCGTACACGTTCATGCACCTCCCGATGATCGCCGGTGTCGTCGTCATGGCGCTCGGCGTGGAGATCGCGATCGCGCACGTGGAGGAACCGGGAGCGTTGGGATGCTTCGGCGCCGCAGCCCTCTTCGGAGGCGCCTCTCTCTACCTCACATCCCACGCGGCGTTCACGTTCCGAATGCTCGGAAGGTGGAAGGCGTGGAGGATCGGAGCAGGGATCGCGCTCCTCACGATCATCGGTTCGGGGCGCGTCATATCCCCACTCGCCGCCCTCGTCGTCGCTGTCGTCGTCCTCGCGATCCCGGTCGCCATCGAGTCGCTTGCTCGAGGGTCTCGAGGCGGCGAGAAGCTTCCGCATCGACCCGATGCGGTATCGAGCCCCGGGACGGCTCAGCGAACATACCCACCCATACCCGCCCGCCCAGGGCATCGATGAAGGAGAAGAAATGCCGGACACGTTCACCGGGCGCTGCGAATGCGGCGCCATCACCTACGAGTTCACGAAGGCCCCGGACTTCGTCGCCGACTGCTACTGCCGCGATTGTCAGCGAGCGTCAGGGGGAGTCATGGCCTCGTACTTCAGCGTCGGCCTGGACGACTTCACGCTGCTGAGCGGAACGCCCTCGACCTATCCCTATGTCGCGGACAGCGGAAACACACTCGACCGAGCATTCTGCCCTGACTGTGGAGCACGGCTCTTCAACGTCAATCTCTCCGGGTTCCCGGGGCAGATGTTCGTCATGCTCGGCAGTCTCGATGACCCGGAATCCGTGAAGCCGCCGATCATGGAGATCTTCACCGCACGCCGGATCTCGTGGACGAAGGCTCTCGACGTTCCGCAGTATCCCGCACGTCCGGATGCCGTCCCCGGGTCCGCCGAGGGGCGGCTGCCCGGAGGATGCGGATGATGAGGACTGCGCGACCGCGATAATCGGGGGAGCACCACACAGGAGATTCAGACGATCACGCGCCTGATGCGCATCGAACAGCGGAGGCTCGGGGATGAACCCAGAGATCATCACGTTCCTCATCCTCGGCGCCGCTGTGATCGCCTTCGTATCGAATCGCATTCCGATGGTCGTCGTCGCGATGGCCGTTCCGATCCTGCTGTGGGCGACGGGGGTGCTGACGCTGACCCAGGCGTTCGCCGGGTTCGGCGATCCCATCGTCCTCTTCATCGTCGCTCTCTTCGTCGTGAGCGAAGCGCTCGACGCGACGGGCGTCACGTCGTGGGTCGGCGGACAGCTGATGCGGCGAGCGGGCAAGAAGCGGACGCGCCTGCTTCTCATCGTCTGCGCCCTCGCTGCCCTGCTCTCGGCAGTCATCAGCATCAACGGGGCGGTTGCCGCACTACTGCCCATCGTCGTGTTGGTCGCCGTGCGTGCGGGGATCGTGCCCTCTCGGATGCTCCTGCCCCTCGCCTTCGCCGCCGGGGCCGGCTCCCTCCTCACCCTCACGGGGACGCCGGTCAACATCCTGGTGTCAGAAGCCGCCGCGGAGGCCGGCGGACGACCCTTCGGCTACTTCGAGTTCGCCGTGGTCGGCATCCCGCTGGTGCTGTTGACGGTGCTCGTGGTGATCGCCTTCGGAGACCGGCTCCTTCCGGCGCGGGTGCCGGATCGACTCGAGGAGCCTGCTGACCCCAGCCAGGATGCTCGGGCGTGGCGCGAGACCTACGACCTGACGCTCGAGACCGGCCGTCTCTTCACCGTCGGCGAAGGTGTGGCCGAAGTTCTCATCGCGCCGAGATCGACACTGATCGGACGGGTCGTCTCACCGGGGATGACGACACGTCAGGAGGACCTCGTCATCCTCGCGCTGCGTCACGGGAACCGCCCGGGTCAGGTCGGCTCGAAGGCATCGCGTTCCCTGACGCTGCAAGCAGGCGATGCGGTGCTCGTGCAAGGACCGTGGGAGGCTCTGCATCGCTACACGAACTCGCCGGATGTCATCCCCGTGAGCTCGCCCCAGCAGATGCAACGCACCGTTCCGCTCGGACGCGGGGCGAGACGCGCACTGGTCATTCTCGCTGTCATGGTCGTGCTCCTTGCGACAGGAGCCGTGCCACCCGTCATCGCAGGGCTCCTCGCCGCCGGCGCGCTGGTGGTGACCCGCGTGCTCACGGTCCCGCAGACGTTCGCCTCGATCTCCTGGCCGACGGTCACCCTCATCGCCGGCATGATCCCGCTGTCATCGGCCTTCGTGTCCACCGGCGCTGCCGCTCTCGTCGGTGATGCCGTGCTCGGCCTCGTCGGAGATACGTCGCCGTACCTGGCACTTCTGACGATCTGCCTCGCATCGGTGATTCTGGGCCAGTTCATCTCCAACGTCGCCACGGTGCTCGTCATCGCCCCGATCGCGGTGTCAGTGGCGTCGAGCATGCAGGTCAGTGTGCAGCCGTTCATGATGGCGCTGACCGTGGTCGGCGCCGCCGCGTTTCTCACACCCATCGCGACACCGGTGAATCTGATGGTGATGCAACCGGCCGGCTATCGGTTCGGGGACTATTGGCGCCTGGGTGTTCCGTTGGTGCTCATCTACGTCGCGGTCGCAGTCCTCTATGTGCCGCTGGTGTGGCCGTTCTGAGAGATCTCCGAGGGTGAGCCCCCAGCGTCACATCGGCCCGGGCCTATGCCCGGTTGGCCGCGTAGTACGCGAGCAGCGCCCTCGTCGACGCGTCCTGCGCCTCCAGGGCCGACGCGTCGCCGCCGATCGCGGGAGCGATCTGCATCGCCAGCTGCTTGCCCAGCTCGACGCCCCACTGGTCGAACGAGTTGATGCCCCAGATCGTGCCCTGGGTGAAGGTGATGTGCTCGTACAGGGCGATGAGCTGGCCCAGAACCTGCGGCGTCAGTGCCGGAGCGAAGATCGACGTCGTGGGCCGGTTGCCGGCGAACGTGCGCGCCGCGACGAGCGAGCCGGTCGTGCCCTCGGCCTCGACCTCGGTCGCGGTCTTGCCGAACGCCAGCGCCTTGGTCTGCGCGAGGAAGTTCGCGAGGAACAGCTCGTGCACGTCGGCGTCGCCGTCGGTGAGCGGGTAGGCGGGGTTGACGAAGGCGATGAAGTCGGCCGGGATGAGCCGTGTCCCCTGGTGGATGAGCTGGTAGAAGGCGTGCTGTCCGTTCGTGCCCGGCTCTCCCCAGAACACCTCGCCCGTGTCGGTCGTGACCGGGGAGCCGTCCCAGCGCACCGACTTGCCGTTCGATTCCATCGTCAGCTGCTGGAGGTAGGCGGGGAACCGGCTCAGCTGCTGCGCGTAGGGGAGCACCGCGTGCGACTGCGCCCCGAAGAAGTTCACGTACCAGACGTTCAGCAGCGCCATGAGGACGGGCACGTTGCGCTCGAGCGGCGTCGTGCGCACGTGCTCGTCGACCGCGTGGAAGCCGGCGAGCAGGTCGCGGAAGGCGTCGGGGCCGAGTGCGATCGCGAGTGAGAGGCCGATCGCGGAGTCGACCGAGTAGCGTCCGCCCACCCAGTCCCAGAACCCGAACGCGTTGACCGGATCGATGCCGAACGCCGCGACTTTGTCGAGCGCGGTGGACACGGCCACGAAGTGGTGGGCGACGGCATCCGTACGCGAGTCCTCGTCGCCGGAGATCGCGTCCGAGGCGGTGAGCCCCTCCCAGAGCCAGTCTCGGGCGAGGCGGGCGTTCGTCAGCGTCTCGAGGGTCGTGAACGTCTTCGACGCGACGATGAACAGCGTCGTCTCGGGGTCGAGGTCGGCGGTCTTCTGCGCGATGTCCGTCGGGTCGATGTTCGAGACGAAGCGCGCCTCGATCCCGGCATCCGCGTAGGGCTTCAGCGCCTCGTAGACCATGACCGGCCCGAGGTCCGAGCCGCCGATGCCGATGTTGACGACGTGGGTGACCTTCTTGCCCGTGACGCCGAGCCAGTCGCCGCCGCGGACACGCTCGGCGAAGGCCGACAGCGCGGCGAGGACGGACTGCACATCGGCGTCGACGTCCTGGCCGTCGACCGTGAGAGCCGGCGACGCGCCCTGCGGGCGCCGCAGCGCCGTGTGCAGGACGGCCCTGTCCTCCGAGGTGTTGAGGTGCCGACCCTCGAGCATGGCGGCGAAGCGCTCGGCGACGCCTGTCTGCTCGGCCAGCTTCAGAAGCGCCGCGACGACCTCATCGGTCACGAGGTTCTTCGACAGGTCGACGTGGAGGTCGGCGAGGGGGAACGACAGGCGATCTACGCGACCCGGGTCGGCGGCGAACCAGTCCCGGAGGTCGGGGGTGAGGCTCTCATGCAACTCGGCGAGCTCGGACCAGGCGGATGTGCGTGTCGGATCGATGGGAGCGGTCATGGCTCCACGGTACCGCTGGATGCACGTGGGCAATGCCCCGGCGGGGTACTCTTTCTCTCATGGGACGACTGCGTTACGACGGCACTTCGGAGCCGATCTTCATCGACGATGCGACGCTGGCGCACCTCAAGGTGATCATCGGGACGAAGCTGCGCCGCCAGGAGAGCTTCATGCTCACCTGGCGTCCTCGTGAAGGCGGCGACCCCGCTCGGGTCACCGTGTGGATGCACCCGGCGATCCCGCTCCAGTTCCTCTTCCAGTCGGGCGAGCAGCAGCCCATCGAGAAGAGCCGTATCGAGGACATGATGCGCGCCCTGAACGCCTCGGGCGAACTCGTCATCGACGAGTACGTGCAGTTCAGCGTCGTCGACAGCAGCGTTCCCGCCTGACCTACTCGGCCGGGTACGCCTCGGCCTTGAGCAGTCGAGCGAGGTGCGCGGCGTTGCGCGCAGCCGTCGCCGTCGCCTGCGCCACCTTCTCGGGAGTCTCGGGCAGGTCCTTGTAGTCGACGCCCTGCATCGCCTCGCCGTTCCAGTACACGGAGGTCTGAGCCGGCACGGTGTATCCGACGTCGTCGAGGGCCTGGAAGACGATCGCCGAGATGTGGTGCGCACCGTCCTCGTTGCCCACGACGCCGGCGATCGCGACCTTGTCGAAGAGGATCGGTCGACCCTGCTCGTCGGTCTCGCCCAGCTCGGCATCCAGCCGCTCGAGCACACGCTGCGCGACGCTCGAGTGCTGGCCCATCCAGGTGGGCGTCACGAAGACCAGGATGTCGGCCTCGAGCACCTTCGTGCGCAACGCCGGCCACTCGTCGCCGTCGCCCATGTCGGCCTCGACGCCGGGGCTTATGGCGTGATCCACCGCGCGCACGAGCTCGCCGGTGACGCCGTGGGTCGCGAGCTCGGCGAGGATCTGCGATCCCAGCAGATCCGTGCTCGATTCCGCGGGGGAGGGCTTGAGGGTGCAGGAGATGGCCAGGGCCGTCAGTCGTTCGCTCATGGGGTCGACGTAACCAGGTCGGGCGCTCCCCGGACAGGGGGTTTCGTCGGCCCCGCGTCTGCGCTAGCGGTATCCTGGTCGAGCCGGCCGCTCAGACAGGAGACCCCATGATCCTCAGCTTCATCTTCTTCATGATCCTCTTCCTCGGAGGGTTCTGGCTCCTGGGGCTCGCGCAGACGATCCCGGATTTCCAGGGGCTCGTCTTCGTCGCCGGCATCCTCGCCGTCAGCCTTGCTCTCGCCTTCATCATGCGTCAGCGCGGGTCGGCCACGCGTCGCGACGACAACTGGTCGGGCAACGCCACCGAGTGACGTCTTGCAGGCTCGTGTGACGAGCCTGGTCAGGCCCGCTTGACGAGCCTGGCCTCGAGCGTGGCGCGCACAGCGGGCCACTCGGGCTCGATGATCGAGTACTCGACGCTGTCGCGGAGTGCGCCGTTGCGATAGCGGCTGATCGCGCGCATCACTCCGTCCTGCTTCGCGCCGAGGCGCTCGATCGCCGCCCGCGACTGGAAGTTGACCCACTGCGTGGTGAGTCCCACACGGAACACGCCCAGCTCCTCGAAGGCGTGGCGCAGCAGCAGGAGCTTCGACTCGGCGTTGGTGCCGGTGCCGTGGGCCGACGGCCGGTTCCAGGTGTAGCCGATGTGCAGCCGCGGAACCTCCTCGACGATGTCGTAGTACGACGTGAGTCCGAGCGTGCGGCCGGCGGCGTCGAAGGCGGTGAACGGGATCATCCCGCCCTCGTCGATGAGTCCGATCCGGCGATCGATCTCGGCCGCGAGCCCGTCCGGCGACGGCACCGACGTGTACCAGGCGTTCTTCCACAGATCGCCCTCGAGCAGCGCCTCGAGAAGGCCGTCGTGGTGCGACGTCTCCAGCGGGCGCAGCTCGACGAGGCGTCCGGTGAGGGTGACGGGGGCGGGGGTGGTGCGGAAGGTCATGCTGCCATTCAATCAGCGCCGAGAGGGTGCGCCCGGACGAGCAGTCGTCGGTAGGCGGTGACGATCTCGACCGTGACGCCGAGTTCGAAGGCGAGGCTCGCGAGATGAGGGCCTCTCAACCTCTCGGCTTCGGCATACGCACCGGGGGCGATCAGCAGACGAGCAGCCCATTCGTCGGCGCGCTGCTCCTGCCGCGCCCGGGTCGTCGGGTCGGGCGTGGGGGCGTGTCCGAGCACCGCGTGGGCGAGTTCGTGGGCGAGTACGCTGCACGTGGTCCGGGCGCTCATGCCCGGAGCCAGGCGGATGGTCGACGTCAGCGGCTCGAAGCCGCCGCACGAGGGGCCGGGCCGTTCGATCAGGCGCAGGCCATGCTCCTCGACCAGACGGAGGAGCTGGTCCATGCGTCCTCCCGGTCGGCGTGCGAGACGATCTCGCGATGAGCGTCAGTCGTAGAGGTCGTCGGTGTCGTCGTCGTGCGTGACGGCGGAGTCGAAGGCGACCTCGGTGCGATTATCGCGGGTGCCGGGGACATCGGCGCGGGGACGCAGAGGGGTGACGGTGGCGGAGCGTCGGCCGGCTTCGGCGCGGAGCCGCTCCTCTGCCCGGTCGAGCACCGTGTGGGGTTCGACGTCGACGGCAGCGCTCACCGCGAAGAGGATGGGAACAGGGATGGCGCGCTTGCCCGTGACGTAGTTGTCGAGGGCGCTGCGGGCGATGCCGATCTCCCGGGCCATCGCGGCGATGCTGCTGCCCGCGGCTCCGATCTCTGCGCGGAGCTGCCGGCCCACGGCGGCGTTGTACTGCTCGGCCCGTGTCTTCACGTGAGTCACGATAGCACCGGCGTGACACCGAGATGCCGTCATATTGGTGCCTGCTCGCCTTGAATGCGCCCGTGCGCGGCGTTACTGTCTATGAATGAAGACAGATACGCGCCGAATGGTGGCATCCGCGGTGATCGCGGAGCTCGAACGCGCGGGTCGCACTCCGCACTGGCTGTCGGAGAGCACCGCGATCGGACTCGCCGCCCTCCAGAGCAAGCTCGATCGGCATGCAGACTTCACCGTCACCGATCTCGCCGACATCGCCGACGCTCTCGCGGTCCCGGTCGCGAGCCTCATTCCCGCTCGTGCTGAGGAGCAGGAGACACCCCGCTGAAGGGAGCGCTAGCGTAGAGCCATGAAGACCGTTCCCTTCGGCTCCACCACCGCCCCCGCCGTCGTCGCCGGCATGATGCGCATCGACGACAAGGACGACACGCAGATCCGAGAGCTGTACGAGACCGCGCGCGCCGCGGGCATCGACTTCTTCGATCACGCCGACATCTACGGCGGCAGCATGCACTTCTGCGAGTCGCGCTTCGCCGATGCGCTGCAGCTCAGCGCCGCCGAGCGTGACGAGATCGTGCTGCAGACCAAGTGCGGCATCAACCCGGCCGAGGGCATGTTCGACTTCTCGTACGACCACATCGTGCGCCAGGTGGAGGGCTCCCTGGCGGCCCTGCGTACGGATCACATCGATGTGCTGCTGCTGCACCGCCCCGACGCGCTCGTCGAGCCCGACGAGGTCGCCCGCGCATTCGACGAGCTCGAGTCGGCGGGCAAGGTCAGGGCCTTCGGCGTCTCGAACCACACGCCCCGCCAGATCGATCTGCTCCGCACCGCCGTCAGGCAGCCGATCATCGCGAACCAGCTGCAGCTGTCGATCACGCACGCGCCGATCATCGCGCAGCCGGTCGCCGCCAACATGGCCGGCGAGTCCCAGAGCGTCGTGCGCGACGGCGGCGGCATCGTCGAGTACTGCCGGATCAACGGCATCACCGTGCAGGCGTGGTCGCCGTTCCAGGGCGGATTCTTCACCGGGGTCTTCCTCGGCAATCCGGAGTACGCCGAGCTCAACGCCGTGATCGACCGTCTCGCCGCGTCCTACAGCGTCGCGCCGATCGCCATCGCGACGGCATGGATCACCCGGCATCCCGCGAAGATGCAGGTCGTGCTCGGCACCACCACGCCGCAGCGCGTACGGGATGCGGCGCTCGGCGCCGACATCGAACTGACGCGCGCGGAGTGGTACGAGCTCTTCCGCGCGGCGGGTCACCTGCTCCCCTGAGCAGGCGCCAGCTGCTCGGACGGCAGGGGCGCGGAGCGCCCGTGTCGTCTACCCTGAACACATGCCGTTCCTGTTCTCGCTCCTCGTCATCGCACTGATGATCGGCGCGATGGTGGACATCATCCGGCGTGAGGACTCCCAGGTGCGCTTCCTGCCGAAGCTCGCCTGGATCATCATCGTGGTGCTGCTGCCGCTGATCGGCAGCCTGCTGTGGTTCGCCATCGGCCGCGAGTACTCCGACGCAGGCCTGCGGATCCCGAGGTTGCCCCGGATGCGCCCGGCCGGACGGCCGTCACCTCAGCCGGGCCCGCCGCCCGCGCCGGCGACTCCGATCGACACGCGGACGACGGAGCAGCAGATCGCCGACCTCGACCGCGAGATCGAGGAATGGCGATTGCGTGCCGAGATCGACAAGCGCAGGGACGACGGCGAGGATTCCGCGGGCGGCTAGAGGGTCGTCTGCTCGCGGTCGAAGGACTCCCGGACGGCGCCCTCCAGCTCGGGGTGGGTGAACTCGAATCCGGCCGCGGTGAGGGTCTCGGGCAGAACCCATCGGCTCTTCAGGATCAGCTCCGTCTCGGTGCGGATGCCGATGGCGCCCAGCTCCAGCATCCACCGCGGCATGGGTGGCCCGATGCGCACGCCGAGCACTCGTCGCACCGTCGCCATGAACGTCGTGTTGTCGACGGGGTTCGGCGCCGCCGCGTTGATCGGGCCCTCGAGCGCCGGATTCTGCTCGAGGAAGTCGATGATGCGCGCCACGTCGTCGACGTGCACCCAGCTGAACCGCTGGCGGCCGCGTCGAGCCCCGAAGAAGTGCCCTGTGCCGGCGGCCCTCCGGGCGCGGCTCACCGGCCATCGCCCGTCGTGCTGCGCGCCGCCCACGCCGAGCCGCGCGAGGTTCCTGAGGGGTTCCAGAACACCGCCGTGCCCGAGGACGATGGCGCTGCGCAGCGCCACCCGCCGCGTGTGCGGCAGCTCGTCGGAGAAGAGCGCCCGCTCCCATGCCTTCGCCACCTCCACCGAGAACCCGGTGCCGATCTCGCCGCCCGACTCGGTCATCGGACGATCCTCCGCATGGCGGTAGATGGTCGCCGTCGAGGAGTTCACCCACAGGGCCGGCGGGTTCGCCGCTCCGGCGATCGCCGCGCTGAGGGATGCCGTCGTGTCGAGTCGTGACCGGAAGATCGCGGCGCGGTTCTCGGGGGTGTACCGGCAGTTCACGCTCTTGCCGGCGAGGCCGATGACGAGATCGGCGCCGTCGACGGCGGCGTCGATGGCATCCTGATCGCCCCAGGCGATGTCGGCGCCTGAACGCGAGACCGTGACGACCTCGCGGCCGGCAGCCCGGAAGCGCGGCACGAGGTACCGGCCCATGAATCCGGTGGACCCGCCGACGACGACGCGGCCTCCGGGAGCCTCGGAGGAATCGGTCATCGGGTCTCGCTCTCGATCGTGTACTCGAAGAATCCGGTGTACTCGTAGACGCGCCCGAGGAGAGGCGCGTCGATGGTCATGTCGACGTGATGGCGGTGCCGCTCGTCGTCCCACCGCTCGACGAGTCCGATACGCGGCCGGAGGAAGCTCGGTGCGGCGAGGCGGAGGCGGCCGAGTCGCAGGCCCACCTTGCGGATCGTCAGCACGACGGCGCCGTCGCGGACATCGATGTCGAACGTCGTCACGACGGTGCGGCGTGGGCCGATCTCGTTGCGGAGGATGCCGTTCGGGCCCAGCGCGACGGTGTCGGGCATGACCCACGTGCGTCCGGGCAGCTCGAAGTGGCGGACGGCGACGGCCTGGCCGTCGATCGTGCGGTTCTCGATGCGGAACGGGACGTCGCGTTCCCATCCGGAGAAGGCGACGCCGAGGGCCTCCGCGATCCGGAACGCGGGCCACAGCCAGCGATGCCGGGACCCTGCGGTGGTGAACACGCCGGTTCCCACGCCGACGTGTCCTGATGGGATGGTGCGGAAGTACCAGGCGGTCTTCGGATGCAGCTCGGCGATGCGCTCGCCGAGAGCGCGTTCGTACGGCGAGGCGGAGTCGTCGGCAGCGGTCACGGCTCCAGCTTATGGATCAGCGCGTCTTCTCGGCGACGTGCCGGTCGACGCTGGCGGGGGAGAGGACCTCGCGGGCCACCATGATCGCCGCCCCGAGCACCGCCGCCCGATCGCCCGCCTGCGACTGGACGATCGCGAGATGCTGTGTCGCGAGCGGGATCGAGCGGCGATAGACCACTTCGCGCACCCCGGCCAGGAGGTGCTCGCCGGCGCGGGCGATACTGCCGCCGAGGACGATGATCGACGGATTGAGGAGATTGACCACCGTCGCGAGGACCTCGCCGACGTCCCGCCCGGCCTGCCTGGTCGCCTCGATCGCAGCGGCGTTGCCGGAGCGCACGAGCTCGACGACATCCGACGGCCCGTGCGCCTCGTGACCCTCTCCGCGGAGCGCCGCGGCGAGGGCCGACCCGCTCGCGAGCGCCTCGAGGTCACGGTCGTCGCCGGGTTCGCGGCTCGATCCGGATCCGCTCGGGACCTGCACGTGGCCCATGTCGCCCGCCGACCCCTGCGCCCCGCGCTGCAGCTGCCCGCCGGCGATGATGCCGGCGCCGATGCCCGTGGAGACCTTGACGAAGATCAGGTCGTCGATGTGCGGCCAGGTGGTCGCGTGCTCGCCGAGGGCGAGGATGTTGACGTCGTTGTCGACGAGGACGGGGACGTCGAACGTGCGCTGCACGTACGCCGGGACGTCGAAGCGGTCCCATCCGGGCATGATCGGCGGGTTCGTCGGGCGGCCGGTGGAGTGCTCGACCGGCCCGGGAACCCCGATGCCGATGCCGAGCAGGTGCGCGTCCGCGGCGGACGGGGCCGCGAGGAGCCCCGCGCCGTCGGCGAGGATCACGTCGAGCAGCCGCTCGGGACCGTCGCCGATGTCGATGGTGCGGGTGTGCGCGTCGAGGATCACGCCGGCGAGATCGGCGACCGCGACCGTCGCGTGAGTCGCCCCGAGGTCGACCGCCAGCACGAGGCCTGCGCGAGGGTTGAACGCGACGCGCGCCGGCGGGCGCCCGCCGGTGGACACCGCCTCTCCTGCCGGCCGCAGCAGGTCGGCGGCGAGGAGGGCGTCGACGCGGAGAGCGACGGTCGACCGGGCGAGGCCGGTGAGCGAGGCGAGTTCCGCCTTCGTGCGCGCCTGGCCGTCGCGGAGGATCTGGAAGATCTCACCCGCTCCCGGGTTCGCCGCCGCAGCCGGCCGCAGAACGTCAACCATTGCGTCAGTAAACCACAGCACTTCGGTGCGGCCTCGTATGACTTCCGATTCGTTACAAACAACTTTTGACGAAGGTCTAGCAAAAGTCGGAAGTGCTGTGTCAGACTCACCGGCATGACAACGGATGTCACAGACACCGGTCTCGGAACGATCCGAGCCGGGATCCTCGGCGGAGGCTTCATGGCCCGCGTGCACCGCACCGCGTCACGGGACGCCGGCGGCCAGCTCCGCGCGGTCGCCACCCGTTCGGCCGCGGGGAGCGCCAGCGCCGCCGGCGAGCTCGGAGCGGGGCGGGCGGAGACGGATGCGACCGCACTGCTCGCCGCGGAGGACATCGACGTCGTGCACATCTGCACCCCCAACGCCACGCACGCGGACCTCGCGCTGCACGCTCTGCACGCGGGCAAACACGTGGTCTGCGAGAAGCCGCTCGCGACGACCGTCGCCGATGCCCGGGCGCTCGCCGACCTGGCGGCGTCGCGCGGACTCGTCGCCGCCGTGCCGTTCGTCTACCGCTACCACCCGATGGTGCGAGAGGCGAGGGCGCGAGTGGCCCGCGGTGATATCGGCGACCTCCTCACCCTCGACTGCTCCTATCTCCAGGACTGGATGCTGCTGCCGACGGACGACGACTGGCGGGTGCGCTCGGAGTCGGGGGGCGCGTCCCGCGCCTTCGCGGACATCGGCTCGCATCTCTGCGACCTCATCGAGTTCGTGGTGGGCGAGCGCATCCGGGCACTCAGTGCCCGGACCCGCCGAGTCTTCGCCGAGCGCGCCGGTCGCGCGGTGGACACGGAGGACATCGTGGCGATCCTCGTCGAGACGGGCTCGGGAGCGCTGGGCACACTGCTCATCTCGCAGATGGCCGCAGGCCGCAAGAATGCGCTGACCCTGGAGCTGCACGGGTCGACGCAGACTCTCCGCTTCGAGCAGGAGCGTCCGGAGGAGCTGTGGATCGGCACGAGGGGCGAGTCCCGACTCCTCCTGCGCGACCCCGCGGCCGCGGCTCCGGACTCCGCGCGCCTGCAGCGGGTGCCGGCGGGGCATGCGATGGGCTACCAGGACGCGTTCAACGGCTTCGTCTCCGACGTCTACGCCGCGATCGGCGGCGCGCACCCCGACGGACTCCCCACCTTCGACGACGGGTATCGATCGGTGCTGCTCACCGACGCCGTGCTCGACTCGGCGGCCCATGACGGTCGATGGACGGAGGTGGCGGCATGAACGCTCTCGCGGAGACGCACGCCGCAACGCAGGCCGTGCTCGAGGTGTCGGGCATCCGGAAGTCGTTCTTCGGCGTCGAGGTGCTCAAGGGCATCGACTTCGACGTACGGCCGGGAGAGGTCCACGGCCTCGTCGGCGAGAACGGGGCGGGCAAGTCGACCCTGATGAAAATCATCGCCGGAGTGCAGCCCGCCGACGACGGCGTCGTGCGCTACCGCGGCGAGGAGGTGCGCCATGCGCATCCGCGTCAGGCGATGGACGACGGCATCGTCACGGTCTTCCAGGAGTTCACGCTGCTCCCCGAGCGCACCGTCGCCCAGAACGTGTATCTCGGACGCGAGCCGCGGCGCGGAGCGTTCGTCGACCGCAAGGCGATGAACCGCCGCACGGCCGAACTGCTCGGCGACCTCGGCGTCTCGTTCATCGATCCGCAGGCGCGGGTCGGCTCGCTCACGGTCGCGGAGCAGCAGATCGTCGAGATCGTGAAGGCGCTCTCCTTCGACGCGCAGGTCATCTCGATGGACGAGCCGACGGCCGCGCTCAGCGGTCGGGAGGTCGAGCTGCTGTACGCGATCATCCGGCGGCTGACCTCGCGCGGCGTCGCCGTGATCTACGTCTCGCACCGGCTGAAGGAGATCTTCGACCTGTGCGATCGCATCACCATCCTCAAGGACGGTGCGCTGGTCTCCACCGATGACGCGAGTGCGCTCACCACCGACGAGCTCGTGCGGCGCATGGTCGGGCGCTCGATCCAGTCGTACTTCCCGGATGCCGTGGAGGGCACCGTGATCGGAGATCCGCGTCTCGAGCTCGACGGATGCGGCAACGCCTTCGTCGACGGAGTGTCGCTCACGCTGCGCGCCGGCGAGATCGTCGGCATCGCGGGCCTGCAGGGGTCGGGTCGCACCGAGCTCGTCGAGGGTGTGTTCGGCATCGATCCCTTCGCGCGGGGCACGATGCGGATCGACGGCACCCCGACCCGCATCACGAGTGCCCGTGGCGCCGTGCGCGCGGGTCTCGCCCTCGTGTCGGAGGATCGCAAGGCCCAGGGGCTCGCGCTCGGCCAGTCCGTGCTCGACAACTCGCTGCTCGTCATCCGCAGCGTGTTCTCGGGACGCACCGCGGCCTCGCGGAGAGAGGTGCCCGGCGTTCTCAGCTCGCTGGAGATCAGCGCGCGAGGACTCGACCAGGAGGCCCGCTTCCTCTCCGGCGGCAACCAGCAGAAGGTGGTGCTCGCGAAGTGGCTGCTGACCCAGCCGCAGATCGTGCTGTTCGATGAGCCGACCCGAGGCATCGACGTCGGCGCGAAGTACGCCGTGTATCAGCTCATGCGCGAGCTGGCGACGCAGGGAAAGGCGGTGCTCATGGTGTCGAGCGAGCTCCCCGAGGTGATCGGCATGAGCGATCGCATCCTCGTCATGCGCGACGGCGAGCTCGTCGCCGAGCTCCCGGCGGGATCCGCCGAGCACGAGATCCTCGGCGCGGCGACGGGTGCGGCACGCGGCCACGGGACGGCCACGGACGGAGGTGCACGATGAAGCGGTTCCGGATCGACTCGACGGTCATCGTCCTCGGCATCCTCATCCTGTCGATCGTCGTCGGCGCGATCCTCGTCGCCACGGTCGGGCGGAACTTCCTCAGCCCCGGCAACATCCGCGACATCCTCACCGGGATGAGCGTGCTCGGTCTCGTGGCGATCGGGCAGACGCTCGTCGTCCTCGGTGCCTCCCTCGACCTGTCGGTCACCTACGTCATCAGCCTCTCGAGTCTGCTCGCCGCGACGATCATGAACGGTAGCGCGGGCAACATCCCCGCGGCCGTCGCCGTCACGCTGCTCGTCTGCGCGGGCATCGGCCTGGTGAACGGACTCATCGTCACGGTGCTCAAGGTGAACGGCTTCATCGCGACGCTCGGCGTCGGCCTCATCCTGCAGGGCATCCTCAACACCAATTTCGAGGGGTCGGCGGGCATGGTGCCGTGGGAGTTCCAGCTGATCGGCGCCACAGGCGTCGGCCCGGTGCCGGTGTCGACGATCATCATGATCGCGCTCGCCGCCCTCGTCTGGTTCCTGCTCGACCGCACCCGCACGGGAGCGCACCTGTACGCGGTGGGCGGCGACCCCGAGATCGCGCGCCTCAGCGGAGTCCGCACGCGCCCGCCGCTCATCGCCGCCCACGTGCTCTGCTCGGTCTTCGCCGGCCTCGCCGGACTGCTGCTGGCCAGCCGGCTCGGCGTCGGCAGCCCCACCGTCGGTCAGCAGGGCGGGTACGCGCTGCTCTCGATCGCGGCCGTCGTCCTGGGCGGCACGCTGCTGCTCGGCGGCCGGGGTTCGATCTGGGGAGCGATCGGCGGTGTCGCGATCCTCGCGGTCGTCGACAACGTCATGAGCGTCATGCAGGTCAACCCGTTCCTCAAGGACGTCGTGCGCGGCGTCGTCATCGTCGCGGCGGTGGCCGTCTACAGCCGTCGTGCGATCGTGCCGCGTCGCCCGCGCTTCGGCGCCGGAGGGACCCGGACCGGGGGCGATGACGCGGCGAAGGCGGCAGAGCCCGAGATGGCCGCGGCCGCGTCGCAGCTCGATCCTGCCGTCGATACGCATTCCGCGGCGGAAGGAGGCCGCCCGTGAACGCCCTGCGTACACTCGTGAGCCCGCGCGGCGCGGTGTTCCTGCTGCTCGTGCTGCTGCTCATCGCCGTCACGGCACTCAACCCGAGCTTCGCCGAGCCGGGGCAGTTCATGCGCTTCATCCAGCGCGTCGCCCCCATCGCGATCGTGGCGATCGGCCAGTACTTCGTGATCATCGCCGGAGAGTTCGATCTGTCGCAGGGGTCGCTCATCACCGCACAGGTCATCATCGCGGGCAACCTCGTCGGACAGGACGACTCGCGCACCGTGCCGGTGCTGCTGCTCATGGTCGTCGTCGGCGCGGCCGTCGGCCTCGTCAACGGCGTCATCACGACGCTGCTCAAGGTGCCCTCGTTCATCGTCACGCTGGGCATGATGCTCGCCCTCCTCGGAGGCGTGATGTGGTGGACCGGCGGCGCGGCGACCGGCAATCCCGCCGACAGCTTCCGGGAGATCGGCCGCGGCGGCATCCGCGACGTGCCCTTCCTCGATTTCGTCCCGTGGGCCGTCTTCATCCTCGCGGGCTGGCTCGCCCTCGGGATCTGGGTGACCAAGCGCCCCCTGGGCAAGATGCTGATCGCCGTGGGCGACAACGCCCGGGCCGTCGACTACGCCGGTGCGCGACGCGCCTGGGTCACGACCCGCGCGTTCATGATCTCCTCGCTCTCGGCCACCCTGTCGGCCGTGCTCCTCGTCGGGTACGCCGGCGTGCACCCCTCGGTGGGACGCGGCTACGAGTTCGTGGCCATCACGGCCGTCGTCCTCGGCGGGGTCGTGCTCGGAGGAGGCCGCGGCTGGATCGTCGCGGCGGCGGCCGGCGCCTTCGCCCTCGAGGCGCTGTTCATGCTGCTCAACATCGCCGGCGTCCCCTCGACCCTCCGCGACGCCGTGCAGGGGGTCATCATCATCGCCGCCGTCGCTTACTCGGCCGTGGCATTCCGTGCCCGTCGGCGGCGCGGCCCGCAGACGTCTCCGGACCTCGCGCCCGCAGAACCCGTACCCGCAGAACCCGTAAGAACCAGCACCATCCACACAGAAACCAGAGGAGATTAGCAATGCGACGATCGATGAAGATCGCCACCGCAGGGGTGGCTCTCTTCGGCCTCATCGCGCTCGCCGGGTGTACGACAGACCCGTCCGTGGCGCCGGCGGAGTCGGAGAACCCCGAAGAGTCGGCGGAGACCACGGAGTGGTTCGACCAGGAGCTCTTCGACAAGCAGGATGCCGAGCGCGGCGTCGAGCCGGAAGGCCCGGCGGATGAGCCCTACCTCCAGCACATCAACGCAGAGATGGTCGACACCTCGGCCTTCGCGAGCGAGGGTGCCAAGAAGGCCTGCTTCGCCAACGCCTCGATCTCGAACCCGTGGCGGCAGACGGGGTGGATCACGATGAACGAGCAGCTCAAGGCGCTGCAGGAGGCCGGTGCGATCAGTGACATGGAGACGCGCGACGCGCAGGACTCCGATGACACGCAGATCGCGGACATCGACTACTTCATCTCGGAGGGCGACTGCGACGTCTTCCTCATCTCGCCGAACAGCACGGCGGCGATGACCCCGGCCGTGGAGCGCGCGTGCGAGACGGGCAAGCCCGTCATCGTGTTCGACCGCGGCGTCGACACCGACTGCCCCGTCACGTTCATCCACCCGATCGGCGGATTCGCGTGGGGCATCGACACCGCCGAGTTCCTCATCGACAACCTCGAGGAGGGCGACAAGGTCGTGGCTCTGCGCATCCTCCCCGGCGTCGACGTGCTCGAGCACCGGTGGGCGGCCGCGGAGAAGCTCTTCGACGAGGCAGGAATCGAGGCCGTGGACTACTTCACGGGCGCCGACCCGGCGGAGATCAAGAGCATCATCAGCGACGAGCTCGCGAAGGGCGACGTCCAGGGCATCTGGATGGATGCCGGTGACGGCGCCGTCGCAGCGATCGAGGCGTTCGAGGATGCGGGGGCCGACTATCCGGTCATGACCGGCGAGGACGAGATGAGCTTCCTCCGGAAGTGGAAGGACACCGGCCTCACCGGTCTTGCGCCGGTGTACTCGAACTTCCAGTGGCGCACGCCGCTGCTCGCCGCGCAGATGATCTTCGCCGGCGAGGAGGTCCCGAAGGAATGGGTGCTCCCGCAGTCGCCGATCACCGAGGGGGAGCTCGACGACTACCTCACGGCGAACGAGGGCATGCCCGACGGTCACTACGCGAAGTTCGGCGGGGAGAACCTTCCCGGGTACCCGACGGTCTGGCAGGAGCGTCAGATCCCGTAACGAGCAGTGCGGCTCCCACCCTTCCGTTCGCGCACCCGCGGATGGGAGGGTGGGAGCACACGCGTCATCCCCGAAGGAGCAGGATGCCTCGCACGATCGCCGTCAACACGTGGGTGTGGACGTCTCCGCTCACCGACGCGTCACTCGAGCCGCTGGCGCGGAAGGCGGCGGACCTGGGCTACCAGGCGCTGGAGCTGCCGCTCGAGAGTGTCGGCGACTGGGACCCGCACCGGACCCGCGATGTGCTGGATGCCGCGGGTCTGGGCGCGATCGTCGTCGGGGCGATGGGACCGGGGCGGTCGCTCCTGGCGCGCGCGGGCGATGTGAGTGCGACGCAGGACTATCTGCGGTCGTGCGTCGCGGCGGCGGTGACCCTGGGGGCCGATGTGGTCGCCGGCCCGTTCTACGCCCCCACCGGGGTCGCCTGGCGCATGACTCCCGAGGAGCGCGCCGAGGTGGTGCGCGAGCTGCGTGAGAACCTCGCGCAGCCGGCCGCCCAGGCTGCGGAGCTCGGCATCACGCTCGCCGTCGAGCCGCTGAACCGCTACGAGACGAGCGTCCTGAACACCGTCGCGCAGAGCCTCGACGCCCTCGACCCGCTGCTCGGCGCCGGGCTCGGGCTCGCACTGGACACCTATCACCTGAACATCGAGGAGAAGCGGCCGGCCGACGCCATCCGTGCGGCGGGCGACGCGATCGCGCACGTGCAGGTGTGCGGCAGCGACCGGGGCGCGGTCGGAGACGACCACACCGACTGGCCGGGGGTCCTGCGCGCTCTGGACGACGCGGGATACCGCGGACCGCTCGGCCTCGAGAGCTTCACCGGGGAGAACGCGACGATCGCGGTCGCCGCCTCGGTGTGGCGGCCGCTCGCACCCAGCCAGGACGAGCTCGCCGCGCGCAGCATCCGCTCTCTCCGCGGCTTCGGAGCCTGAAAGGACCACGCATGACCACCCGCCCCGTCACGCTGTTCACCGGCCAGTGGGCTGATCTGCCCTTCGAGGAGGTCGCCCGGCTCGCCGCCGCATGGGGATACGACGGACTCGAGATCGCGGCGTCGGGCGACCATCTCGATCTGCGCCGTGCGGACGAGGACGACGCGTACGTCGCGTCTCGGAAGGAGATCCTCGATCGCCACGGGCTGCAGGTGTTCGCGATCTCGAACCATCTCGCGGGGCAGGCGGTGTGCGACGCGCCGATCGACTTCCGTCATCAGGCGATCCTTCGCGAGTACGTGTGGGGCGACGGCGACGCCGAGGGGGTCCGGCAGCGGGCAGCCGAGGACATGACGCGGGCGGCGCGCGTCGCGCGCAAGCTCGGCATCGACACGGTCGTCGGCTTCACCGGGTCGTCGATCTGGCCGTACGTGGCGATGTTCCCGCCCGTTCCGGCGTCGGTCATCGAGGGCGGGTTCGACGACTTCGCGCGTCGCTGGAACCCGATCCTCGACGTGTTCGACGGGGAAGGGGTGCGGTTCGCGCACGAGGTGCATCCGGGGGAGATCGCCTACGACTACTGGTCGAGCGTGCGGGCGCTCGAGGCGATCGAGCACCGTGCGTCGTTCGGCTTCAACTGGGATCCCTCGCACATGATGTGGCAGAACATCGATCCGGTGGGGTTCATCGTGGACTTCGCCGACCGGATCTACCACGTCGACTGCAAGGACACCCGGATGCGACCGCGCAACGGTCGGGCCGGGGTGCTGGGCTCACACCTGCCGTGGGGAGACCCGCGTCGAGGGTGGGACTTCGTCTCGACGGGCCACGGCGACGTGCCCTGGGAGGATTCGTTCCGCGCGCTCGACGCGATCGGCTACTCCGGACCCATCTCGATCGAATGGGAGGATGCGGGGATGGACCGTCTGCACGGCGCCGCCGAGGCGGTCGGCTTCGTCCGCTCGCTGCTGTGGCCGCAGCCCGCGGAATCGTTCGATGCCGCCTTCAGGAACCAGAGCACGGGGGAGAACCCATGAGCATCCAGCACACCGTCGTCTTCCGCCTCGTGCACGAACCGGGATCCGACGAGGAGCGGTCGTTCCTCGCCGCTGGGCGGGAGATCCTCTCGTCGATCCCCGGCGTCGAGGACTTCACGGTGCGCCGGCAGGTCAGCCCGAAGAGCGACCTCGAGCACCAGTTCTCGATGGTCTTCGCCGACCGGGCGGCCTACGACGCCTACGACGAGCATCCGGCGCACACCGCGTTCGTGGCGGAACGGTGGGTGCCCGAGGTCGCCGCCTTCCAGGAGTACGACTTCGTCGGCTAGGCGGCCGGCTCCCGCAGCTTCACGAGTCGCTCGTGACCGGTCTCCTCGAGCTCCGCGATGCTCTCGCGGGACTTCAGGAACTCGGAGAACGACCGATAGCCCAGGGCCTTCTCGCTGAACGAGGGATCCATGCGGCGCATGTGGGTCTTCACCGCCGAGCTGTGCAGCCACTCGTCGGCGTCGGCCTTGCCGTGGCCCAGCCGCAGCGCGCGCTGCAGCAGCTCGGTCGCCTCGCCCTGCCCGTCGAGCGTCGTCTGCTCCTCGAGCTTGCGCTGCTCCTCGAGCTTGCGCTGCTCGTCGGCCTTGCGCTGCTCGTCGGCCTTGGCCGTGCCGGACTTCGCGCCCCTCGAGGTCTTCGCCGGAGGGCGGGACTTCGCCTTCGCGGCAGGTTCTGCCACGGGATCGGTGACGGGCTCCGCCACGACCGCGGGGACGACCTCGGCGACGACCTCTACCGGAGGGGCGACCGCCTTGACCGGGCGGACCACTCCGGGGAGCGAGTCGTACGCCTCGAACTCGTCGCACGCGGCGGCGAGCGACTTCGCCGTGGATCCGGCCACACCGACGCCGATCACGTAGCGGCCGAGGCGCTTGCAGCGCTGGGCGAGGGGCACGTAGTCGCTGTCGCCGGCGACGATCACGACGTGCGTGAGATCGGGGAGCCGGAACATGTCCTCTACCGCGTCGACCGCGAGACGGATGTCGGCGCCGTTCTTGGCGTAGGCGGCAGCGGGGAAGAGCTGCACGAGATCCACGGCGCGCGCGACGAGCTGCGAGCGGTACTCGGCGTTCACCGGCGACGACCAGTCGGCGTAGGCGCGGGTGAGCACCAGCGTGCCGAAGGACGCGGCGTAGTCGATGATCGCGCCGACGTCGATCATCGCGCGACGCAGGCGGTCGATCACCTCGGGGTCGTCGGGGTTCTCGGTGATGCGCTGGCGATCCTTGCCGTATGCGTTGCGGCCGTGCACGCGGTCGTACCAGGAGATGACGATGTTGTCGAAGTCGAGGTACACCGCCACGCGGGCGTCGGTCGGCTCAGCCATTGCTCTGCCCCTCGCCCGGGTACCGCACGCCGATCTGTGCGCGGATCTCGTCGAGCGTGCCCATGATCGCGACGCTCTCGGCGACGGGGAGGATGTCGCCCTCGACGGTGCCGTCGCCGACCAGGCGCTCGGCCGCGAGAGCCTGGAACTGCATTCCGCGACCGTCGACGTCCGACGCGTACTCCTCGACGACCGTGCCGTCGGGGAGCACGACGCGGAACGTCGTGGGCGTGTACCAGACGGTGTCGATGTCGATGCGGGCCTGCGTGCCGATGATGCTGGCGACGTTGGGGCCTGCGGCGCGCGACGACGACAGAGTCGTGGAGACCGCCCCGCTCGCGTGGGTCATGACGGTCGCGACCTCTGCGTCAGCCCCCGTCTCGACGAGTCGGGCCACTGCCTGGATGCCGGTGGGGGCGCCGAGGATGTCCCACACGAAGGAGATGGGGTAGATCCCGAGGTCGAGCAGCGCTCCGCCGCCGAGCTCGAGCGCATTCAGACGGTGCTCCGGGTCGGACGACAGCAGCTGGGTGTGGTCGGCGCTCACCGCGCGGACCTCACCGAGCATGCCGGCGGCGATGATCTCGCGGATGCGAGCCATGTGCGGCAGATACCGCGTCCACATCGCCTCCATGGCGAGCAGCCCGCGTTCGGCGGCGAGCCTCTGCAGGTCCTCGGCCTGTGCGCGGTTCAGCGTGAACGCCTTCTCGACGAGCACGTGCTTGCCGGCCTCGAGCGCGAGACGTGCGTTCTCGTGGTGCATCGGGTGCGGAGTCGAGACGTAGATGATGTCGATGTCGGGGTCGGCGACGAGGGCCTCGTAGGACGGGTGCGCGTGCGCGATGTCGAACCGCGCGGCGAAGGCGTCGGCCGACTCCTGCGAGCGCGACCCGACCGCGACGAGATCGAGCCCTGCAGTGCGCAGATCGGATGCGAAGGCGCCGGCGATGCCGCCGGTCGCGAGGATTCCCCAACGAAGACCAGTCATGGTCTCAGCGTAGAGGGTGGCGCCGACGCGCGGGAGTTCAGGAGGCCGTCGCGAGCGTCCGCTGCGGCACCAGCGGGAAGACCTGCTCGGCGATCCGCTCGAGCTCCTCGTCGAGCGGGGATGCCTGGACGAGGAGCAGGGTGATGCCGGCATCCGCATAGTCGTCGATGCGCTCGGCGACCTGCTCGGCGGTGCCGACGAGATTCGGGCGCAGGCCGCGGGTGCCGACGGAGTACTCGCGTCTGGTCAGCTCGAGCGACAGCTTCGAATTGCGCTGGAACTCCTCGAAGGACGCGTATCCGGGCGAGTCGGGGTCGACCGTGGTGATGCGGTCGAGCTCGCGCCGCGCCTCCGCCTCGCTGTCGCGGACGATCACGTAGGCCGGCATCCCGAACTCGGCGATCGGGCGGCCGTGCAGGCGCTCCGAGCGGGCGTTCATGTCCGAGACGTTCGAGCGCACCTCGTCGAGCGTGCCGCCGTGCATGACGTAGGCGTCGGCGAAGCCGGCGATCGACTCGCGACCGGCCTCGCTCTCGCCGCCCGCGAAGATCACGGGGTGGCTCGACGGCTTGGGCTCGACGATCGTCCCGTCGAGCGAGTAGTGGGCTCCGTCGAAGGAGAACGGCGTGCGCTCCCAGAGTCCGTTCAGGACCTCGACGAACTCCCGGGCCTGGACGTAGCGCTCGTCGTGCGTGGTGAAGCGCCCGCCGAACTGCCGTGCCTCCTCGGCCCACCAGGCGGCGACCACGTTGAGCGCGACGCGCCCGGGCGCGACCTGATCGAGAGTCCCGACCGTCTTGGCGAGGACGGCAGGAAGGTGGAACCCCGGACGCACGGCCGTCATCACGCGGAGCCGCTCCGTGACCGCGAGGATCGCGGCGGACAGCGACCACGCCTCGAGGCTCGGCGCATCCACGCCCTTGCGGTCGTTGAGGTACAGCTCGGGCACGAGGGTGGTGTGGAACCCGAGGCGGTCGGCGGTGACCGAGACCTCCCGGATGTACTCCCAGGTGGCGGCCATCCGGCCTTCGTCGGTGACGTTGCGGAGGAATCCGCCGTACACGGGCGTCCAGTATCCGATGTCGATCGCCATGGTGATGCTCCTGTGGTCGTGGGGGAGGGGACGCGGTCAGGCCGGCGCGAGCGCGCGATCGAGATCCGCGATGAGGTCCGCCGGGTCCTCGAGGCCTGCGGAGAGACGGATCGTCGTGAGCGAGATCCCTGCGGCGGTGCGCTGGGCGGCAGTGAGGTGCGAGTGCGTCATGGACGCAGGGTGGTTGACCAGGCTGCGGGCGTCGCCGATGTTCGCGACGAGTCGGATCACGCGGAGCCCGTCGACGACGTGCGCGACCGTGCGTTGCGCCTCGGCATCCTCCGGGATGGCGAGGTCGAAGGAGAAGACCGACGGGCCGCCCCGGGGCAGGTACCGCCGGGCGTTCTCATGCCAGCGGTTGCCCTCGAGCCCGGGGTGGTGCACGACGGCGACCGCCGGATGCCGCGCCAGGTGCCGAGCCAGGGAGAGGGCCGTCGCGCTCTGCCGCGACACACGGAGATCGAGCGTCTCGACGCCCTGCAGGATCTGCCACGCGTTGAACGGCGACAGCGACGGGCCGAGGTCGTGCACGTACTTCGACTTCACGAGGGCGGCGAACGCCTGACCGATGCCGAAGCGCTCCCACAGCATGAGATCCCCGACCCGGGTGTAGGGCTCGGTGAACTGCGGCCAGCGGGCGGGTTCCGCGCCGAAGTCGAACGTGCCCTGGTCGACCACGACGCCTCCGAGCGAGGTCCCGTGGCCGCTGAGGAACTTGGTGGCGGAGTGCACGACGAAGTCGGCGCCGTGCTCGCCGGGGCGCACGAGATACGGAGTCCCGACGGTGTTGTCGATCACGAGCGGGACGCCGGCGTCGTGCGCGATGTCGGCGACGGCGCGGATGTCGAGCACCTGGGCGATCGGGTTCGCGATCGACTCGGCGAACAGCACGCGCGTGTCTGGGCGGACGGCCGCACGCCAGGCATCCGGGTCGTCCTGGTCGACGAAGGTCACCGGGATGCCGAAGTCGTCGAAGGTCTCCACCAGCAGATCGACGGTGCCGCCGTACAGCTGGTTCGCCGCGACGATGTGACCGCCGCGACCGGCGAGCGCCAGCAGGGTCACCGCGACCGCCGCCTGACCCGACGCCACGGCGACGGCCGAGACCCCGCCCTCCAGGGCGGCTATCCGCTCCTCGAGCACCTGCTGCGTCGGGCTGGCGTTGCGACTGTACAGATTGCCGGTCGTGCGAAGGGCGAACAGGTCGGCGGCGTCGGCGAGCGAGGCGAACTCGTACGCCGCGGTCTGATAGATCGGCGGCACCGCGCTGTTCTGCGGGGCGCCGGGCACGTACCCGGCCTGGATCTGCCGCGTGGAGAACTCCGTCATGCGATCGGCGCTCCCACGGCCTCGAGCGCCCGCACGACCGGCGAGCGCACGTCTCCGGTACGCAGCCGCTCGAGCCACAGCACGACGGATGCCGCGACGCTGCGGTGCGACTGGTCGTTGAGAGCGTCGTGCAGCCCGTCGACGGTCTCGATCAGTTCGAGGTCGGGGACGGCGCGCAGCGCCGCGGACGCCGCGGCGAGCGATGACACCGGGTCTGCCCCGCCATGGACGGCGAGCACGGGAACCGCGATGGCGGCGAGGTCGGCGGGTGCGGGCAAGGGCTCCGTCGCGCGCGGGTCGTCGACCGTGGTCTCGGCGGCGAGCACCCCCAGGTGCAGCGGGCAGGCGGTGCGCTCCTCGGCGGCGGGGAGCGCGCTCTCGGCATCCACGAGGACGCCCGCGACGATCGCCGCGTCGACGTCGGCACCCTGGGCGAGGGTGCGCAGGACGCCCGATGCGCCGGCATCCGCACCGACCAGGACGCGCGGGGCGTCGCTCTGGGCAGTGAGCCAGGAGGAGGCGTCCTCCGCGTCGGTCTCGAAGACGGCGACCGTGTACCCGTCGGCGCTGAGACGGCGGCCGAAGCGCTCGTAGACCGCCGCGCGCTCGCCGCGTCCGGTGACGAGGGCGAGCGCACCGCGCACGCGGGCGGGTGGCGTCCAGAGGGCATGAGGCGAAGGAGTGGTCATGCGTCCCATGTTCTGCGCGTCCGCATCCGTCCGCCCCGCATGTGTCGCCGTGTTGCGCCGCGTGTCACTGGGCTTCACATCTGTTGTGGCGCCCCGCCGTCGCTTCCTACGTTCGCTTCCATGACCCCCCGACCTCGCTTCGCCCTCGTCGCCGCTGCCACGGCGGCCGCCCTCGTGCTCGCCGGCTGCGCCGGCTCGTCACCCGCCCCCTCGACGGGCGCCGGCCCCACCTCGCTGACGTGGGGCTGGAACCTGCCGACGAGCTGGGATCCCGTGACGTCCACCGCCGGGTGGGACACGCACGCGCTCGCCCTCGTGTACGACGGGCTGACGCAGCTCGACACGAAGGGCGAGGTCGGCCCGGGGCTCGCGGAGAGCTGGGAGTACGACGAGACCGGCACCGCGATCACATTCCACCTGCGGGAGGATGCGGTGTTCACGGACGGGACGGCGGTGACGGCGGATGCCGTGAAGCAGAACCTCGAGCGCGGACGCGATCAGGAGAACTCCACCCTCGCCGGACAGCTGCGGATCGTCGTCGGCGTCGACGTCGTCGACGACCGCACCGTCACCGTGCACCTCGATCAGGCGGACTACCAGGTGCCGTACCTGTTCGCGGGCAAGACCGGGTTCATCGTCAACCCTGCGGCGTTCGGCGACGTGGCGACCCTCGCGACCCAGCCCGAGGGATCGGGGCCGTTCGCGCTCACCGAGTACGTGCCGAACGCGCACGCCGACCTCGAGAAGAACGAGGAGTACTGGAACGCCGAGCGCATCTTCATCGACGACTTCTCGATCGTCCCGGTGACCGACCCCGCGACCGTGGTCGCGGGCGTGAGCTCGGGGCAGTGGGACGTCGCGCTGGTGCCGCCGGCCCAGGTCGACGGGGCGGAGGCCGCGAACCTCGAGGTCGAGACCATCAAGGCGCTCACCGTGCGCGCCCTCGACGTGAACAGCACCGTGGCGCCCTTCGACGACCAGCGGGTGCTGCAGGCGATCAGCCACGCGACGGATCGTCAGGCGCTCGTCGACGCCGCCTACTTCGGTCAGGGCGCGCCGAACTGGCAGCCGTTCCCCGAGGGCTACGTCGCCCACAGCCCCGAGCTCGACGACCTCTACCCGCACGACGTCGACGCTGCGAAGGACCTGCTTGCCGAGGCGGGGCATCCCGACGGGCTCGAGATCACACTCTCGCTCACCGAAGACGACACCGCGCTCGCCGAGGTGCTGCAGGCGCAGTGGGCCGAGGCCGGGATCGATGTGACGCTCAACGTCCTCCCGGCTGCGGCGGTCGCGCAGAACTACGTGCAGCGCACCCTGCCCTTCGTGCTCGACAGCTACTCGGGACGCCAGTCGCCACTGCAGGGGCTCGAGGTGCTCTACGGCGCCGAGGGACTCATGAACCTGGGGCGGCAGACGCCTCCTGAGCTGACCGAGGCCATCAACGAGGCCAGGGCGACGCCGACGGATGCCGACGACTACGCCGAGAAGATCCAGGATGCGGTCGAGGTGGGGGTGCGCCTGCAGCCGAACACGTTCCTGTTCAGCTGGCCGCGCATCCTCGTCCACCCGGCCGAGGTGACCGGCATCCGGCACTGGCTCGACGTGCAGCGCTGGGAAGACGTCAAGGTCGAGGGCTGAGCTCACCATGTCGATCGTGACGACGGACGCGCCGGACCTCGGGCGGGTCGACGAGGTGCCTGCGGTGCGGAGGGCGCTGCCCGCTCTCCGCACGGCGGTCGCGACCGTCGTCACGGCGGCCACGGTGTTCGTGCTCGCGACCTTCGCGACGTTCGCGCTCGGGGCGGCGAGCGGTTCGAACCCCGCGGCCGTCGCACTCGGCGAGGTGGCGACGCAGGAGGACATCGACCGCCTCAACCACGAGTTCGGTCTGGATCGGCCGTTCCTCGTCCGCTACGTCGACTGGATCCTCGGTGCGGTCACCGGCGACCTCGGCAGATCGTGGTTCACGACGATCCCGGTCGCCGACAGCATCGCCCAGGCCTTTCCGGTGAGTCTGTCGATCGCGGCGGGAGCGACGCTGGTCGCGCTCCTCTTCGGGTTCGCGGCCGGTGTGCTCGCGGCGGTGAACCGGGGCGGACCGATCGACCGGGTGATCACGCTCCTCAGCACGGTCGCGGCCACCGTACCCGCGTTCGTCGCGGCCATCGGCCTGATCCTGCTGTTCTCCTACGCGATCCCGCTCTTCCCCGTGGCGGGCTACACCCCTCCGGAGAAGAGCGTCGGGGCCTGGCTCGTCTGCCTCGTCCTGCCGTCGGTCGCCCTCAGCCTGGATGCCGGAGCCGACATCGCCCGCCAGCTGCGCACCTCGCTCGTGGGCACGCTCGATGAGAACTTCATCGTCGGAGCGCGGGTCCACGGCCTGGGCCCCGGCCGCATCGTGTTCCGTCACGCCCTCCCCATCGCCGCCGGTCCTGCGCTCTCCGCTCTCGGCGTGCACGCGCCCCGTCTCGTCGGCGGCGCCGTCATCACCGAGGTCGTCTTCGGGATGCCGGGGCTCGGCCAGCTCGCGAACCGGGCCGCTCTGCAGGGCGACGTGCCCGTGGTTCAGGGCGTGCTGCTCGTCACCATCGCGATCATCGTGCTCGTGGGTGCGGTGCTGAACATCGTGATCTCCCGCACCGCCGGCACGGACAGGAGCGCCGCATGAGAGTGATCACCCGCCTCTGGGCCGCAGGGGGGAGCGTCCGCGTCGCACTCCTCGTGCTCGTCGCCGTCACCGTGCTTGCGGTCGCCGGTCCCGCGCTCGCGCCGCAGGATCCGCTGGCCCAGGACGCCGCCGCCGCTCTGCAGGAGCCGAGCCTCGCGCACCTCCTCGGCACGGACTACCTGGGCAGGGACGTCCTGTCGCGGCTGTTCGCCGGTGCGCCGTCGTCCCTGCTGAGCGCCGTCGCCGCCGCCCTCATCGGGTTGCTGCTGGGCGCCGTCCCCGGCGCGCTGAGCGCCTTCTCACCGAAGGCGGCCGAGTGGCTGTCCCTGCGTGTGGTCGACGCACTGCTGGCGCTGCCGTTCATCCTCTTCGCGATCGTCTTCGCTGCGCTCCTGGGCAACGGGCTGGTGCAGGCGACACTGGCGATCGGCATACTCCTCGCCCCCGGCTTCTTCCGCATCGCGAGAGCGACGACGCTCCGCGTGCGCGACTCGCAGTACATCGACGCGGCGACCTACCTGGGCGCCTCCGCGTGGTGGGTGCTGCGCCGGCACGTCTGGCGTCAGGTCGGCCCGAACCTGATCGTGGCCACGGTGTCGGCCCTCGGCGGCGCGCTCCTGGCCGTCGCGTCCCTCACGTTCCTCGGCATCGGAGTCCAGCCTCCGGCCCCCACCTGGGGCGGCATGCTCTCCAGCGACCTCGGCTACCTGAGCCAGCGTCCGTGGGGGCCGCTCGCCCCCGCACTCGCGATCATCGTGACCGTGGGGGCGCTGAACCTCGTCGCGGATGCCTCGCGAGACGCGTTCGGCGCGGATGCGCCGACACCGAAGAAGGAGGCGGCTCGTGTCTGACGTCGCAGCACTCACCGGCGAGACGATCGCCCGCGACCCGCGGCCGCCCGCAGTGCGGGGAGGCGCGAACCTGCCGCCCTCGTTCGACGAGGCCTCGCTCGCCCGGCCCGCCGTCGCGGAGGTGCGGGACCTCGTCATCGCGTCCCGCGACGGCAGCGAGCTCGTGCACGGCGTCTCGGTCTCGGTGCGTCCCGGCGAAGCGCTCGGCATCGTGGGAGAGTCGGGCAGCGGCAAGACGCTGACCTGCCGCGCGCTGCTCGGCATCCTCCCGCCCGGGCTCGACGTCGTGTCGGGGTCGGTGACCGTCGACGGGATCGACCTGACCGACGCCGGAGAGCCCGGATGGCGTCGGGTGCGGGGGAACCGCATCGCCGCCGTGTTCCAGGACCCTGCGTCGTACCTCAACCCGGCGATGCCGGTGGGCGCCCAGCTCGAGGAGACGCTGCGGGTCACCGCCGGGCTGCCGCGTCGACAGGCCCGCGAGCGCGCCCGCGAGCTGCTCGACGACCTCGGCATCCGCCGCGTCGATCTCGTGCTGCGACAGAGGGTCGCCCACCTGTCGGGCGGGATGCTGCAACGTGTGCTGATCGCCATGGCGCTCGCCGCGGACCCCGCCGTGCTCATCGCCGACGAGGCCACCACGGCGCTCGACGTGACGGTGCAGGCGGAGCTGCTCGACCTCCTCCGGCGGCTGCGCCTCGAGCGCGACCTCGCCCTCATCCTCGTCTCTCATGATCTGGCGGTCGTCGCGCAGGTGTGCGAGCGCGTGCAGGTGTTCCGTGACGGTCGGGTCGTCGAGGCCGGAGCGACGTCGCGGGTGCTCCGCGCGCCCGGGCATCCGTACACGCGCGAGCTGCTCAGCGCCCACGCGGAGTACGGACTCGAGAGGTACCTCGCATGACGCCCGCACCCCTCCTCGAGCTCGACGGCGTGTCGGTCGACTACGACCGCGTGCGCGTGCTCGACCGGATCTCGCTGACGGTACGGCCCGGAGAGGTCGTCGGGGTGGTCGGCGAGTCCGGCTCCGGCAAGACGACGCTCGCCAAGGCGGTCCTCCGCGCGGTCGACGTCTCTCGCGGATCGCGGATCCTCGTCGACGGACGCGAGGTCTCGCGTCTCCGCGGCCGCTCGCTGCGCGCCTGGCGACGATCCGGGGCCGTGCAGTACGTGTTCCAGGACCCGCTCCGATCCCTGGATCCGGGGGTGCGCGTCGCGGACTCGATCGTCGAGGGGCTCCGCATCGCGGGCGTTCCCGCGGCCGACGCCGGCCGACGCCGCGCAGAGGCGCTCGAGGCCGTCGGTCTCGACGAGGAGCTCATCGCGCGCCTGCCCGCAGGACTCTCCGGCGGACAGCGGCAGCGTGCGGCGATCGCCCGCGCCCTCGTCGTCGAGCCTCGTCTGCTCCTCCTCGACGAACCGGTCAGCGCCCTGGACGCCGCGAGCCGCGACCGGGTCGTGAAGGCGCTCATCGCGCTGCGCGACGCGCGGGGGAGCGACCTGGCGATGGTGGTGATCTCGCACGACATCGGCTCGCTCGCCGCCATGAGCGACCGCCTGGTCGTCCTCGACCACGGCCGCATCGTCGAGGACGGGCCCACCAGACGTGTCGTCTCCCGGCCGGAGCATCCGTACACCCGGCTGCTGATCGACTCCGTGCCCGTCATCCACACGCCCACCGCGAACCGCCCGTCCCCCGTACCCGTCAGGAGCTGAAGCAATGCCCATCGAACTGCTCGGAATGATCGCCACCACCCCCGGATCCGAGACCCGCGCGGTCGAGGGCCCCGTCGTCGACGCGAACTATGTGCGGGAGTTCTCGCGCGCTCACGAGGAGGCCGGCTTCGATCGTGTGCTGATCGGCTACAGCGCGAGCTCGCCCGACGGCTTCGCGGTGGCGTCCGCGGCACTCCACGCGACCGAGCGGCTCAAGGTGCTCATCGCGCACCGCCCGGGATTCGTCGCGCCGACGGTGGTCGCGCGCAAGCTCGCCACGCTCGACCACCTCACCGGAGGGGGCCGGGTGGCCATCCACCACATCAGCGGGGGCAGCGAGGCCGACCAGCGTCGCGACGGAGACTTCAGCGACAAGGGCGACCGCTACCGGCGCACCGGCGAGTTCATCGACGTCCTGCGCCGCACGCTGACCTCGGCGGAGCCGTTCGACCACGACGGTGACTTCTACCGCGTCGAGGGCGCCTATTCGGCCGTGAAGCCCGCCACCGACGACGGCATCCCGGTCTTCTTCGGTGGGCTGTCGGACGGCGCGGTCGAGGTCGGCGCTCAGGGAGCCGACGTCTACATGCTGTTCGGCGAGCCGCTCGCCGACGTCGCCGAGCACATCCGCACCATCCGCGCGGCCGCGGCGGCCCACGGGCGCACCGTCGAGTTCAGCCTGTCGACGCGACCGATCATCGGCGCGACGGAGGAGGAGGCGTGGCGGCGGGCCGACCGGATCTACGCCGACACGGAGGAGCTGCTGCGGCGCGCCGCCTCGGGCAACCCGCTAGAGTTCGCCCGGCCGCCGCAGCGCGAGCCGGACGCGGTGTCGGCGGACCGTCTGCAGCAGCACGCCGCGCGCGGCGACGTCCACGACGAGCGTCTGTGGCTGGGCATCACGAGGCTCACCGGCCCGGCCGGGAACTCGACGGCACCGGTCGGCACTCCGGAGCAGGTGGCCGAGGCGCTGCTGAAGTACTACGACCTGGGCGTGACCCGCTTCCTGATCCGCGGCTTCGATCCGCTCGGCGACGTGCGCGAGTGGGGCGAGGAGCTCGTGCCCGCCCTGCGCGAGGGTGCACGACGGCGCGACGAGGCACGGGCCGCGGCGGATGCCGAGAAGGTCGCCTGACCGGCGTCGAGCCGAGGGCTAGGGAATCAGGACGATCTTGCCCGAAGCGGTGCCGGACTCCACGAGCTCGTGGGCCTGCGCCGCTTCGGCGAGCGGCAGCTCGGGACCGAGCTCGATCGTGAAGTCGCCCGCCGCCAGCAGCTCGACGGTGGCACCGAGCGCCTCGGCGCGCCAGGCGAGCTCCTGCTCGGTGAGCGGCTGCGGGGCCCCTCCGGAGAAGGCCCGGATGCCGAAGGATGCCGCGTCCGGGCCGCGCACGATGGTGGCGATGCGGTTCCGGTCGTCGACCAGCGCGAGCGACGCCTCGATCGCCTCGTCGGTGCCCGCGCAGTCGAGCGCGACCGTGACGGCGTTCGGCGCGGCCTCGCGCACCCGGTCGAGCAGGCCGTCGCCGTACGCCACCGGGATCGCCCCGAGCTCGCGCAGCTGATCGTGGCGTGCGGGGCTGGCGGTCGCGACGACCGTGGCGCCCCACGCGACGGCGAACTGCACCGCGGCCTGACCGACCGAGCCCGAGCCGCCGTGCACGAGCAGGACGTCACCGGAGTGCACACCGAGCGACTTCAGCGACTGGTACGCGGTCCCTGCGGGGATGCCGATGGCCGCGCCCTCCGCGGCGGTCACCGCATCGGGCAGGAGCACGATGTGCTCCGCGGGTACGGCGAGGAGGCTCGCGTACGTGCCGCGGGTGTCGCGGATCGCGACGCGGTCGCCCACCACGAACCCCTCCACGTCCTCCGCGAGGGACTCGATGACCCCGGCGCCGTCGAAGCCGACCGGTCGCGGCTCCTCGATCGGAGGGGACGGGCGCTTCGCGCTGCGGAGCTTGGCGTCGATCGGGTTCACCCCGGCCGCCTCGATGCGCACGACGGCTTCGCCGCCGAGTGCGATCGGGTCCGGCACCTCCATCTCGTGCAGCACGTCAGGGGAACCGAACTCTGTGTAGACGATCGCGCGAGCCATGTCTCCAGGCTACCCCCGTGCGGCGAGGGCCTTCATGATGCGCTGCGGCGAGACCGCCTGCGCGGTGCCGAGTCGCTGCGCGAACACGCTGACCCGGTACTCCTCGAGCAGCCAGCGCGTCTCCACCAGCGCGGCGGACGCACCGGCCGACAGCGGGACCGTGCCCCCGGCATCCTCGTACGCCTTCGCCATCCGCTCGTACTCGCTCATCCGGGTGCGGTCCTTGCCCGGTTCGTTCGCGAGCGTCTTCAGCCGGTCGAGCATCGCGTCGAGGTACCGGGGGAAGTGCGCGAGGCGCTGCACGCCGGCGGCCGACACGAACCCCGGATGCAGGAGGCCGGACAGCTGCGTGCGGATGTCGTTGAGGGGCCCGAGCAGCGCGAGCGAGTTCTGCGACTTGATCCCGCGCTCGACGTCGCGCGCCTTCGTGAGGATGCGGGCGACCAGTGACACGCAGGCGAAGAGCTCGTCGACGAGGGTCGCCGAGACGGCATCGCGGATGCGGGTGAACTCGGCCTCCGAGCGCACCACGCCGCCGGGAGCGGATGCGTCGAGCGTCTGCTGCACGACGGCCGCGCGGCAGTCCTCGATCAGCGCCGCGGCCGACTGGTACGGCGATGCGGCGAGTGCGAGCTTCTCCTGGCTGGTGAGGTGCTGCTGCACGTACGACGACGGCGAGGGCACGCCGAGCAGCACGAGCCGCAGCACGCCGGCGCGGGTCGCGGCCGCGGCGGCATCCGCAGTCGACTCCACCCGCACGGCGACGGTCTTGCCCTGATCGACGATCGCCGGGTAGCCGCGGACCACGCCGCCGGCGACGCGGGTGTCGAGCACCTCGGGCAGGTCGCCGAACGACCAGGTGGTGAGCCCCGACTGCTCGATCGACGCGGCGATGGCGGGCTGCGGCCCCGTCGAGGGACCGGGACGACGTGGGGGAGTCGAGATCGATCGCGCCACGCTGCTGCGAGCGCGATCGGCGAGCTCCTCCTGCAGGGCGCTCAGGTCGCGGTTCGAGCCGACGATACGTCCGCGCTCGTCGACGGCGCGGAAGTTCATGCGCAGGTGCGCGGGCACACGCTCGTCCTCGAAGTCGGCGGCCGACACGAGCTGGTTCGCGAGCGGCTGGATCAGCCGCGCCAGAGCCTCCTTCAGGCCGCGCGGGGGCAGACCGCCGTGCGATTCCGGGCCGTCGCCGGCGAGCTCCTCACCGAACTTGTCGGCCCAGTCCGCGGCGGGCACCACGTGGCGGCGGATCGCCTTGGGGAGCGCGCGGAGCAGACCCGTGACGAGCTCCGCACGGAGCCCCGGCACCTGCCAGTCGAAGCCGCGGTCCTGGATCTGCGCGAGGAGGGCCAGCGGGATCACGACGCTCACGCCGTCGTCGGCCGCTCCCGGCTCGAAGCGGTAGGCGAGGCCGAGCACCTGATCGCCCTGCGTCCACTTCGTGGGGAACTCGCTCTGGTCCGCGCGGCTGTCGTCGTCGAGCAGGTCGGCCTCGCGCATCACGAGCAGCTTCGGCGTCGCGCCGAGAGCGTCCCGCCACCATCTCTCGAACGAGCGGAGGTCGAACACATCGGCGGGGATCCGCTCATCGTAGAAGCGGAACACGGCCTCGTCACCGGCGAGGATGTCGCGGCGGCGCTCGCGCTCCTCCAGCTTCTCGAGCCGCTTGCGGAGCTCGGCGTTGCTGCGCCAGAAGGCGCTCACGCGCTTGTCGATGCGCGTCGGATCCCACTCGCCCTCGACGAGAGCGTGCCGCACGAACATCTCCCGCGACGCCGCCCGGTCGATGCGCGCGAACTGCACCCGCCGTCGCGGGATGATCTCGACGCCGAACAGCGTCACCTTCTCGTACGCGACGGCGGCTCCGGCATCCTTCGACCAGTGCGGCTCGGTGACCTGCCGCTTGGCGAGATCGCCCGCGAGCACCTCCGCCCAGGCGGGGTCGATCGCGGCGACCGTGCGTGCGTAGGTGCGGGACGTCTCGACGATCTCCGCGGCCATGACGGATTGCGGGCTCTTCTTGCGCAGCCCGGACCCCGGGAAGATCGAGAAGCGGATGCCGCGGGCGCCGCGATACTCGGCCATCCTCCGCTTCTTCGGATCCGCCCCCTTGCCCGCGCTGCGCTCGTCGAGGATGCCGATCTGCGACAGGAGTCCCGACAGCAGCGCCCGGTGGATCGCGTCGGGGTCTGCGGCGCCTCCCGACCCGGTGGAGTCCTTCTCCCGCACGAGAGAGCGCAGCTGGCGGTGCACATCGAACCATTCGCGCACCCGGACGTAGTTGAGGTGCTCCGAGCGGCACAGGCGACGGAAGGCGCTGGACCCGAGCTCGCGCTGCTGCTCCCTGAGGTGGTTCCAGAGGTTGAGGATCGCGAGGAAGTCGCTCGTCGGGTCGGCGAAGCGCGCATGCATCCGGTCGGCCTCGTCGCGGACGCTCTGCGGAACCTCCTGCGACGGGCGCTCACGGACGTCCTGGATCGACATGCCGGCGACGATCGCGAGCACGTCGCGCTGCACCTGACCGCCGCCCGTGCGGCCGGCCTCGATGAGCATCCGGGCGAAACGGGGATCGATCGGGATGCGGGAGATGTCGCGCCCGATGCGGGTCAGACGCGGCGAATCCCCGCTGCCGGCGACCGCGCCGAGCTCGGTGAGCAGGTCGAGAGCGGCCCTGACGCCGCGGGAATCGGGCGGGGTGAGGAACGGGAAGGCGGTGATGTCGCCGAACCCGAGCGACAGCATCTGCAGGATAACCGAGGCGAGCGACGTGCGCAGGATCTCGGGCTCGGTGAACTCCTCGCGGCGGTCGAAGTCCTCCTCGCTGTACAGGCGGATGGCGATGCCGTCGCTGGTGCGGCCGGCGCGACCGGAGCGCTGGTTCGCGGATGCCTGCGAGATGGCCTCGATGGGCAGGCGCTGCACCTTCGAGCGGTTGCTGTACCGCGAGATGCGGGCCGTGCCGGTGTCGATCACGTACCGGATGCCGGGAACCGTGAGGCTCGTCTCCGCGACGTTCGTGGCGAGGATGACGCGACGTCGCACGCCCGCGACCCTGCTCTTCTCGAAGACGCGGTGCTGCTCGGCGGCCGACAGGCGCCCGTAGAGCGGGAGCACCTCGGTGGGGGAGCGGTCCTTCGCGTAGGCGCCGCGCACGGCATCCGCCGCATCCCTGATCTCGGCCTCTCCGGGGAGGAACACGAGCACGTCGCCCGGGGCCTCACGATCGAGCTCGCGCAGGGCGGCGACGATGGCGGTGACCTCGTCGCCTTCCTCCTGGGGTGCGGATCCACTCGATTCTTCCTCCGCCTGCGCCCGGTAGCGGATCTCCACGGGGTAGGTGCGCCCCGAGACCTCGATGATCGGCGCGGGGTCGCCCTGAGGCGTCGCGAAGTGCCTCGCGAAGCTCTCGGGGTCGATCGTCGCCGAGGTGATGATGACCTTCAGATCGGGGCGCTCGGGCAGGATTCGCACGAGGTACCCGAGCAGGAAGTCGACGTTGAGCGACCGCTCGTGCGCCTCGTCGATGATGATGGTGTCGTAGCGACGGAGCAGGCGGTCGCGGTGGATCTCGTTGAGGAGGATGCCGTCGGTCATCAACGCGACGCGGGTGTCGTCCGAGACCTTGTCGGTGAAGCGCACCTTGTAGCCGACCAGGGTGCCGAGCTCGACCTGCAGCTCCTCCGCGACGCGCTCCGCGATCGTCCGCGCTGCCAGGCGGCGCGGCTGCGTGTGCGCGATGCGCTCGCGCCCGAGCTCGAGGCAGATCTTCGGAAGCTGCGTCGTCTTGCCAGACCCCGTGGCGCCGGCGACGATGACGACCTGGTTGTCGCGGATGGCGTCGGCGATCTCGTCCCTGGCGGCGCTGACGGGCAGCTCGGGAGGATACGAGATCACGGGTGAGGACATAGCCCTCCATCGTATGACGGGAAGAGGCCCGTCCGCCCCTCCCGGTCAGCCGGTGCTCCTACGATGAGGCGGTGACCACTCCCGCATCGACCGAACCCGTGACGCGCTGGTTCCGCGAGTTCGGCAGGGCGCCGCGCATCCTCGGGCTCGACATCGCCCGGGGGCTCGCGATCCTCGGGATGGCCGGAGCGCACGTCGGCGAGACGCCGTCGTTCGACCCCCTCGATCCGTCGACCTGGCTCGACCTCGTGCACGGGAGGTCGTCCATCCTGTTCGCGGTGCTCGCGGGCGTGTCGATCGCCCTGATGACGGGGCGCAGCGAGATCCCGGATCCGGAGCGGATGCCGAGCATCCGCCTGCAGCTCCTCGGACGCGGAGCGGTGATCTTCCTCATCGGGCTCGCGCTCGAGATGCTGGGGACGCCGATCGCGATCATCCTCACCGTGTACGGGCTGCTCTACATCGCGGTGATCCCCGTCCTCCGCTGGAGTCCGGGAAAGCTGCTGATCGCGTCGGGCGTCCTCGCGGTGACGGCCCCGGCGGTGCTCGCGCTCCTCGCCGCCCTCACCCTGTACCCGACCGGCCCCGGCATCGACCTGGTGCTCTACGGCTCGTATCCGATCACCGCGTGGCTGGCGTTCGTGCTGGGCGGCATGGCCCTCGGGCGTCTGCACGTCGAACGGTCCGAGACGGCGGTGGTCGCCCTGGGCATCGGCGTCGGACTGATGATCGTCGGCTACGGGCTGGGTCTCGTCGGCGCGGTGGCAGGGATCGCCGGTGGCGAATCCTTCGACAGCGCCGGGACTCCTCCGTCCGGATGGAGCGACTACCCCGACGCGCTCGCCGCCGCGAACCCGGGCGGGGCGGTCCTCGCGGCCGTCTTCGGCGTGGTGCCGCACTCGGGCGGCACCGCCGAGATCCTCGGGTCGGGCGGCTTCGCCCTCGTGGTCCTCGCGGCGTGCGTGCTGGTCAGCGGACCGCTGCGCTGGCTGCTGCTGCCGCTCGGCGCCCTCGGCTCCATGCCGCTCACGGCATACACGGCGCATGTGGTGTCGACGGCGCTCCTCGGCGGTCCGGGAGGATTCCCGTCCAGCAACGCCTTCTGGGCGGCAACCGCGATCGTGCTGCTGCTCGCCACGTCGGTGTGGTCGATCCTGTTCGGGCGCGGCCCCCTCGAGCGGCTGGTCGGCCGCGCGGCGGCGGCCATGGCCGGCCGCCCCTCCCAGAACCCTTCTAGGCTGGACCCATGACGATTCCTGCACTCGAACTGAACGACGGCACCTCCATCCCCCAGCTCGGCTACGGCGTCTTCAAGGTGCCGGCCGACGAGACCGAGCGCGCGGTGAGCGAAGCCCTGGAGATCGGCTACCGCCACATCGACACCGCGGCGATCTACGGCAACGAAGAGGGCGTCGGCGCCGCCATCGCCTCGTCCGGCATCGCGCGCGACGAGCTCTTCATCACGACCAAGCTCTGGAACGACCGCCACCACGACGACGAGCCGAACAGGGCCATCGCCGAGAGCCTCGAGAAGCTCGGCCTCGAGCAGGTCGACCTGTACCTCGTGCACTGGCCCACCCCGGCGAAGGACGACTACGTGCACGCCTTCGCGAAGCTCATCGAGCTGCGCGACGCCGGCCTGACCCGCAGCATCGGCGTCTCGAACTTCCTCGTGCCGCACCTCGAGCGCATCGTGGCCGAGACGGGCGTGACGCCGGCGGTGAACCAGATCGAGCTGCACCCGGCGTACCAGCAGCGAGACATCGTCGACTGGGCAACCGCTCACGGCGTGCGCATCGAGTCGTGGGGCCCGCTCGGACAGGGCAAGTACGACCTGTTCGGCACTCCGGCCATCGCCGATGCGGCGGCGGCGCACGACGTCACCCCCGCCCAGGCGGTGCTGCGCTGGCACCTGCAGAAGGGCTTCATCGTCTTCCCGAAGTCGGTGCGTCCCGAGCGTCTGCGCGAGAACCTCGACGTCTTCGGGTTCGAGCTGTCGGATGCCGAGGTCGCGGCGATCGACGCCCTCGACCCGCTCGACGGGTCGGGCCGCGTCGGCTCGCACCCGAACGACGTCAACTGAGTCGGTCCGAGACCGCAGATGACGCCCCGTGTCGCGTATCGCGACACGGGGCGTCGTCGTGAGTAGCGTCGTCGGCATGACAGCCCCCTACCGCGTCGTCGCCGTGTCCGGCTCGCTGCACGAGCCCAGCAAGACCACGGTCCTCATCCGTGCGATCGCCGATGCCGTCGCCGAGCGCGCGGAGGTCGAGGTCGAGGTCGTCGAGCTGACGGACATCGGTCCCTCGCTCGCGGGAGCGCTGCGACGCGATCAACTGCCCGCCGAGGTGGAGGAGAAGCTCCTCGCGATCGAGGCGGCCGACCTGCTCATCGTCGGGAGTCCGGTCTACCGGGCCTCGTTCACGGGCCTCTTCAAGCACCTGTTCGACTTCGTGGGGCAGTACGAGCTCGTCGGCAAGCCCGTCCTCCTCGCCGCCACCGGCGGGGGTGAGCGCCACGCGCTCATCATCGAGCACCAGCTGCGTCCGCTGTTCGCCTTCTTCCAGGCGCTGACGCTGCCTCTGGGCGTCTACGCCAGCAACACCGACTTCGACGGCTACGTGATCTCCTCCGACGTGCTGCGTGCGCGCATCGATCTCGCCGCCGAGCGCGCGTTGCCGCTCGTCGGCTATGCGGCATCGCGTCCGGCTGAACAGCTCCTCGTCTCCTGAGAAAGGCCCGGAGCTCCTGAGAAAGGCCCGGAGCTCCTGCCGTCGGCGTAGCGTGAGGGTATGACGAACCGGCTCGCCGACACGCTCAGCCCGTACCTCCGCGCCCACGCGGACAACCCCGTCGACTGGTACCCCTGGGGTGCCGAGGCGTTCGCCGAGGCGGAACGCCGCGACGTGCCGCTCCTCATCTCGATCGGGTACTCGACCTGTCACTGGTGCCACGTGATGGCGCGCGAATCGTTCGCCGACCCCGAGACGGCGGCGCTGATCGACCGGGATTTCGTGGCCGTCAAGGTCGACCGCGAGGAGCATCCGGATGTCGACGGCGCCTACATGGCGGCGGCCTCTGCGTTCACCCAGAACCTCGGATGGCCCCTCACGGTGTTCACGACGCCTCGCGGCCGCGCGTTCTACGCCGGCACCTATTGGCCACCCGAGGCGCGGGGGCCGATGCCGGCGTTCCGCGATGTGCTCGGGGCCGTGCGTGAGGCGTGGACCGTGCGCCGGGCGCAGGCCGAGGAGTCGGCGGATGCCGTGACCGAGGCACTCGCGCGCGCTGCGGCCTCGACGCCGTCGGACCTCCCCGACGCCGCGGCGATCGCGACGGCCGCTCAGGCCATCGCGGCACGTGAGGATCGTCTGTTCGGCGGGTACGGCGGGGCTCCGAAGTTCCCCGTCGCCACCGTGCTCGGGCTGCTGAAGACGCCGCTGGTCCGGCGCGAGGCGCCGGATGCCGCTGCCTCGGCAGGTCGGGCGCTGGTGGCGATGGCCTCGTCGCCGCTCCGCGATGAGGACGGCGGGTTCTTCCGCTACGCCACCCAGCGCGACTGGTCTGTGCCCCATTACGAGCGGATGCTGACCGACAATGCGCAGCTGCTCTCCGTGGCGCTCGATGCCGGCGACGAGTCGACCGCGAGGGGAGTCGCGGCGTTCCTCCTCGGAGTGCTGCGGCGCGACGGAGGGGGCTTCGGCGCCGCCCAGGACTCGGAATCGTGGATCGACGGGGAGCGCAGTGAGGGCGGGTACTACCTGCGGCCTGTGCCCGAGCGGGCGGACCTCGAGCCCCCTGCGGTCGACGGCAAGGTCATCACCGGGTGGAACGGGCTGGCCATCGCGGCGCTGGCGCGGGCGGGTGCGACGCTCGGCGAGGAGGAGTGGGTCCGCGCGGCGGCGAGAGCGGCCGACCACGTCCTGCGCATCAACCGCGCGCCCGACGGTGCGCTCGTCCGGGCATCGCTCGACGGCATCCCCTCGTCTGCGGTCGCGACGACGGCCGACGTGGCCCTGCTCGCAGACGGGCTGCTCGCATTGGCGGCGGCGACCGGCGAGGCGGCCTGGGCGGTCGAGGGCCGAGCCCTGCTCGACACGGCGCTCGACGGGGTCGCCGGCGATCCGCTGCTCACCGCCCGCGGCGTCGCCGTCGCACCCGATCAGACCGACGGCGATCTGCCGTCGGGGGTCGCCGCGCTGGCCGCCGCAGCTCTGACCGCGTGGCGTCTCGGCGCCGGAGACCGGTACCGCGAGGCGGCCGCCGACCGTGTACGCGAGCATGCCGCGGCGGCGCTCGGCCAGCCCTTCGCCCATGGCAGTCTGCTCCGGGTCGCTGCCGGACTCGTCGACGCCCCTCGTCAGATCGTCGTCGTCACCGAGCATCCCGCCGGCGCACTGGCGGCTGCCGCTCGACGGGCCCAGGCCGATGTCGTGGCGATCGTCTCGCCCGCTCAGGCGCAGGCCCTCGCGGATGCCGGCTTCGAGCTCTTCGAGGGCAAGGCCGACGCCCCCGAGCGCGCCTACGACTGCCGGTCGTTCGTCTGCCGGCTGCCGGTCGCCGATCCGGCGGATCTGCCGCCCCGGCGCTGATCGTGCCCCGGCGCTGATCGTGCGCCGGCGCTGATCGTGCGCCGGCGTCAGACCCAGCCGGGGAGCCAGTTGTGCAGCAGCCAGAAGTCGTACGGCACGCTCATGCCGGTCCACACCGGATAGAAGAACGCCGACACGAGCACGACGACCACGAGGAAGATCGCGACGGTGCGCTCGCCGGACTGGCGGCGGTGCAGCGGATCCTCCCTGCGCCCGGCGATCACGCGCAGGGTCACGGCGAGGGCGAGCACGAGGAACGGCATCATCGCGACCGTGTAGAACTGGAAGATCGTGCGCTCGGGGATCATCAGCCACGGCACGTAGGTGGCGGCCAGCCCGATCAGCGGGAAGGTGAGCGCGGGGCCGACCGGCTGCCGTGTGATCCAGCCGCGCACGAGGCGGTAGATCAGGTACACCGTCGCCGCGACACCCGCGTACCAGATGAGCGGGTTGGGGATCGTGGAGATCACGGCGATGCAGTGGTCGACGCCGCACGGCGCGGGGTCGGTGCCCACCCACACGGCCGTCGGCCGGAGGAGGAACGGCCACTCCCAGGCCGGGCTCGCGTAGGGGTGGCCCTTGCTGAGCCCGACGTGGAAGTCGAGGATCAGGTCGTGGTACTTCCACAGGGCGAGGAGGGGGTTCGGGTCGCTCTGCCGTGCGTAGCCGCCCGAGGTGACGAGCCACCCGGTCCAGCTCGCGAGGTAGGCGGCGAGCGCCGGAAGGATGAGGAGCACGAACGACACCGGTCCCTGCCGGAAGGCCGCCGAGGTCGGCCACAGCACGACGCCCGCACGGCGCCGGGCGAGAGCATCCGTCACCACGACGTACAGGCCGAAGGCCGCGAGGGCGTAGAGCCCCGACCATTTCACGGCGCAGGCGGCGCCGAGGGCGATTCCCGCGGCGACCAGCCAAGGGCGTCGCCAGAACACCCGCCCCCACATCGGGTCGGGGGCCTCCGGATCGATGCGTTCGATCAGGGGGATCGTCTGTCGACGGTCGTGCAGGATGAACAGGGCCCCGAGCAGCAGGAAGAACGTCAGCAGGCCGTCGAGCAGGGCGATGCGGCTCATCACGATGCTGAGACCGTCGATCGCGAGCAGGCCGCTCGCGACGGTCGCGACGGGGATCGATCCGGTGAGCCGGCGCGCGACGAGGTAGACCAGCAGGACGCTCGCGGTGCCGAAGAGCGCCGTCGCGAGCCGCCATCCGACGGTGTTGTCGGGGCCGCCGAGCGACATGCCCAGCGCGATCAGCCATTTGCCCAGTGGGGGGTGAACGACGAACGCCCCCACGTCCGACAGGGGGAGCTTCTGCAGGGTGACGAACGCCTCGTTCGCGTCCTCGCCCCACGTGCCCTCGTAGCCGAGGGTCCACAGCGACCAGGCGTCCTTGACGTAGTAGGTCTCGTCGAAGGCCAGCTGGTGCGGATGCCCGAGATTGACCAGCCGCAGCACCGCGGCGACCGCGGTGACGACGAGCGGCGCGAACCACCGCACCATGCGTCCCCAGTCGGGATCGGTGAGGATGCGGTCGCGCAGCTGCCCGTATCGCGTGAGCCGCTCGGCGGGCGGAGGCAGCAGGGGTACGGGCGCGGTCACCGCTCCAGCCTAGACAACGCCCTTCGGAGCCACGCCTAAGCTGGGCGGGTGATCATCCTCGCTGCGACACCGATCGGAAACCTCGGGGATGTCTCCCGCCGCCTCGTCGAGGTGCTGGAGAACGCCGAGGTCGTCGTCGCGGAGGACACGCGCACCACCGGGCGGCTGCTGCAGGCGCTGCAGATCGCGAACCGTCCGCGGCTGATCGCGCTGCACGACCACAACGAGAAGCAGAAGGCGGCGGAGCTCGCGGCGCTGGCGCTCGAGACCGACGTGGTGGTCGTGAGCGACGCGGGGATGCCGGCGATCAGCGATCCCGGGTACGGGCTCGTCGCCGAGGCCGTGGCGCAGGGGGTGACGGTGACGGCGATCCCCGGCCCGAGCGCCGTGCTCATGGCGCTGGCGATCTCGGGCCTGCCGACCGACCGGTTCACGTTCGAGGGCTTCCTGCCGCGCAAGCCGGGGGAGCGGCGCTCGACGCTGCGTGCGCTCGCCGCCGAACCCCGCACCATGGTGTTCTTCGAGTCGCCCGCGCGCCTGGCCTCGACGCTCGTCGACATGGGCGTCGCGTTCGGCGACGACCGCCGTATCGCCGTGTGCCGCGAGCTCACCAAATTCTACGAGGAGGTGCGCCGCGGCACGGCGGGCGAGCTCGCCGAATGGGCGTCCGAGGGTGTCAAGGGCGAGGTCGTGGTCGTGGTCGAGGGCGCTCCGCGCCGGGCGGCCTCGGCGGAGGACGCGCTCGCGCAGGTGCAGCAGGTCGTGGCGTCCGGCACCCGTCTGAAGGACGCGTGCGCCGAGGTCGCCGCAGCCACCGGCCTGTCGTCCCGCGATCTCTATCAGGCCGCGCTCGCGGCACGCTGATGCGCGACGGCTCTGATGCGGACGTCGCCGCCGCCTACGACGCCCGGGCCGCCGAGTACGTCGAGGTGGCCGGAGCACTGGAGCAGATGGATGCGCGCGACGCGGCGGTCATCGAGACCTGGTGCGACAGCACGACGGGGCCGCTGCTGGATGCCGGCTGCGGGCCGGGGCAGTGGACCGAGTTCCTGACGCGAGGCGGGCGGGAGGCGCGGGGGATCGACCTGTCGACGGAGTTCATCTCGACCGCACGGCGGCGGCACCGCGGCATCCGGTTCGACGTCGGTTCGTTCCGCGACCTGCCTGTCGCAGACGGTTCGATCGGCGGCATCCTCGCGTGGTACTCCCTGATCCACACCCCGCCGGCCGATCTGCCCGAGGTGCTGAGCGAGTTCGCCCGTGTCCTGGCGCCACGGGGCAGCATCCTGATGGGGTTCTTCGACGGCGCACCCCGCGAACCGTTCGCGCACGCCGTGGCGCCCGCGTACTTCTGGTCGGCCGACGCGCTCGCCGTACTCCTGGCGGACGCCGGCTTCGAGGTCGTGTCGACGGCCACCCGCGGCCGCGATTCCGGCGAGATCAGCACGCGCCCCCACGGATCGGTGGTCGCGCGTTGCTAGCTCAGGCCCGACGCTGCGCGCCTCGCGAGTCCGATCGCGCTTCGCCCGTCCGGATTCCACGCATTCTGCCCTCGCAGGCGCACATCGCCTTCCGAGGTGCGCGCAGGCGCTGACTCGGCGCCGGGTTACCCTGGTGCACACCCACCCCGGCCCGGATGCAGGAGGAGCGAGCGTGACCAGGAAGGCGACCGTCTACGACGTCGCAGAGCGTGCCGGAGTGTCGATCGCGACCGTCTCGCGCGTCCTGCGGCAGCCGGATGCCGTGCGCCCGGCCACGCGGGAGCGCGTGCTCGACTCGGTCGCAGCCCTCGGCTACGTGCCCAGCGGCAGCGCCCGCGGGCTCGCGGAGCGTCGTACCGGCGTGCTCGGACTGTACTTCCCGGGATTCGACGCGTCCGAGGACGCTCCGCTGCTCGATGTGCTCGCCGACGACCGGGGTGAGGCGCCGCCGTTCACGGTCGAGCAGGAGACCGCCGACTCGGCGGTCCCGCAGCCGACCATGCTGTTCCTCGACGAGGTGCTCCGCGGGGCGGAGCTCGAGGCCTGGAAGCGGGGCTTCGTGCTGATGATCGGCGTCGGGAGGGACGACCCCGCCCGAGAGACCGTGCGCGACATCGCCGGCCGCGTCGACGGGCTGATGGTGCTCGCGCAGAGCGTCCCCGACGATGTGCTCGCGCGCCTCGCACAGCGGATCCCCGTGGTCGTGCTCTCGGGTCCTCCTCGGGGCGACAGCTACGATCACGTCACGGTGAGCAATGCGGAGGCGATGACCCAGCTCACCCGGCTCGTCATCGCCCAGGCCGACGGCGGCGATCTCGCCTATCTCGACGGCCCCGAGGATTCCCCCGACGGCGCTCAGCGCCGGGAGGGCTTCGCCGCCGCGATCGCCGACGCGGGCATCGCGCTCGACGACGTCACGCTGCTCCGCGGCGACTTCACCCGCGCGTCGGGTCGCCGCGCCGCGGCGGAGCTCATCGCGCGAGGCGTCCCGTCCGCGCTCATCGCGGCGAACGACCAGATGGCCCTCGGCGCGATCGACGCCTTCCGCTCGGCCGGCATCCGCGTGCCGCACGACGTGCGCGTCACGGGCTTCGACGGCATCGAGGCCGCGGCGCTCTCGCGGCCTGCGCTCACCACGGTGCGGCAGCCGATGATCGACCTGGGCCGGGCCGCCGTCCAGCTGCTCGCACGCCGTCTCGAGCAGCCGGATTCGTCGCCCATGACGGTGCGGCTTCCGCTGCAGATCCTCGTCCGGGAGAGCTCGCAGCGACCCTCGTAGAGGTGGATGCCGGCATTCCGCATCCGTGACGAGGGGTTGCGGTCCCAAAATGTATGCGCTTACAATCGGTCATGCGGCCGTGGCCGCGGAGTGTCCCGAACGGCGGGACCTCCTTCATGACACAGACGACATGAGGTGGCAGCGTGGCGAAGACGCACATGCTCCGGCGCTGGCGGAGAGCCGCGATCGTAGGGTTGGCGGCTGCGGCCGTCGTGCTCAGCGGCTGCAGCATCCAGATCAGCTCGCAGCCCGATCCGTCGATCGGCGACGACACGATGCTGATCAACGCCGACAAGGGGAATCCGTTCTTCACCCGGAACTTCAACCCGTACCTCACCAACACGCGCACGGCGTCGCGGTGGATCTACGAGCCGCTGATCCTGGTGAACCCGCTCGACAACACCCTCAACCCGTGGCTGGCCAGCGAGTGGACCCAGCCCGACGCGCGCACGATCGTCATGACGATCCGCGACGACGTCGAGTGGAGCGACGGCGAGAAGCTGACTCCCGACGACGTCGCGTTCACGTTCCAGCTGCTGAAGGACAACCCCTCGCTCGACATCAAGGGCGCGTGGCAGCACCTCGAGTCCGTCGAGACCGACGGCGACGACGTCATCATGCACCTGCAGGGCGATGACGCCCCCTCGCTGACGGTCCTGGGTCTCACCATGATCGTCCCCGAGCACCTGTGGAGCGACGTCGAGGACCCGGGCACATACCGCAACGAGGAGCCGGTCGGCACCGGCCCCTTCGTGCTCGGCAACTACAACGACCAGCAGTACTCGATGGACAGGAATCCCGACTACTGGCAGGCCGACTCGATCGAGATCGAGCACATCATCCTCCCGGCCACGAACACGCAGCTCGACACCGTCACGCGCGGCTACGACTGGTCGTACTCGTTCATCTCGGACGTCGAGGGCACCTGGGGCGCCGCGAGTCCGGACAACACATGGTGGTTCCCGCCGGGAGGCGTGATCGCCCTGATGCCCAACCTCGAGGTGGCGCCGTTCGACGACGTGAACGTCCGTCGCGGCATCGCCCTCGCCCTCGATCGCGAGGAGATCGCCGAAACGGCCTCCGAGGGGTACATGGAGCCGGCCGGTCAGACCGGTCTTATCCTCCCCAACCAGGAGAAGTACCTCGACCCGAGCATCCCCGACGGCGGGATGCTGACGCAGGATGCGGATGCCGCGCTCGCGGCCTTCGCGGAGGCGGGCTACACCCTCGACGGCGACCGTCTCGTCGGCCCCGACGGGGAGCAGCTCGAGTTCGCGCTCACCACCGCCAACGGCTACTCCGACTGGACCCGGGCCGCGCAGACGGTGCAGCGGCAGCTCGCCGAGGTCGGGGTGAAGGTCACACTGAAGCTCCCGCAGCCGGCGGGGTACCAGAGCGCGATCAGCAACGGCGACTTCGAGGTCGCGATCGGCGGCATGGGCGGCGGTGACCCGTACCAGGCGTACAACAACCTGCTCTCCAGCGAGTTCTACGTCCCGTCCGGCGAGGCCACGGCGAACAACTTCGAGCGCTACCGGTCCGACGAGGCCGACGCGCTGCTCGCGGAGTACCGCGAGACGGTCGACCCCGCCCGTCAGACCGAGATCGTGCACGAGCTCCAGGGCATCGTCTACGAGGAGATGCCGGTGATCGGGATGTACTACGGCGGCATCTGGGGACTCTTCAACGACTCCAAATTCACCGGCTGGCCCAGCCAGGACGACCCCTACATGATCCCCCAGAACTACGACTCGGCGCCGCTGCTCATCTTCACCGAGCTGGAGCGCGTGAAGGAGGATGACCGATGAAGTACGTCCTCCAGAAGGTCGGCCTGTTCGTGCTCACGCTGTGGGCGGCGATCACGCTGAACTTCTTCCTCCCACGCCTGATGCCGGGGTCGCCGGCCGATGCCGCGATCGCGAAGCTCGCGCAGAACGGCCCCGTGTCCGACGCGACGCGCGCCGCCATCGAGGCCCAGCTCGGAGTCCCGACCGGCTCGATGTGGGACCAGTACGTGGCCTACCTCGGTCAGGTCGTCCGGCTCGACTTCGGCGTCTCCTACACGTTCTACCCGCAGAGCGTGTCGAGCATGGTCTCCACCGCTCTGCCGTACACGATCGGCCTGGTCGGCATCGTCACGATCCTCGCGTTCGTGATCGGCACGCTGATCGGCGTCGCCGCCGCATGGCGCCGCGGCACGTGGCTCGACTCGCTGCCGACGCTGACCGGCTCGTTCCTCAGCACCTTCCCGTACTTCTGGACCGCACTGCTGCTGCTGTTCTTCCTCGGATACGTGCTGCACTGGTTCCCGACCACGGGCGCGTACTCCGCGACGACGACCCCCGGCTTCACCTGGGAGTTCATCGGCGACCTCCTGCAGCATGCGGTGCTCCCCGCACTGACGATTCTGCTGACATCGCTCGGCGGATGGATCATCGGCATGCGCAACGCCATGATCAACACGCTCGGCGAGGACTACGTGACCTTCGCCGAGGCGAACGGCCTCCACGGCCGCACCATCGCCCTGCGGTACGCCGCACGCAATGCGATCCTGCCGAACCTCACGGGCTTCGGGCTCACGCTCGGCGGCGTGGTCGGCGGATCCATCCTCGTGGAGCAGGTGTTCCAGTACCCCGGTATCGGATACCTCCTCTTCAACGCCGTGATCGGGCAGGACTACCCGCTCATGCAGGCGCTCTTCCTGATGATCACCGTCAGCGTGCTCGTCGCCAACTTCCTCGTGGACATCCTCTACGGGGTACTCGACCCGAGGACTCGCCGATGACCTCCACCATGAACGTCAAGGTTCCCTCCGACCGCATCGCGGCTCCCAGTCCGTGGCGCTCGTTCGGCCGCATGGTCGGCACGCTGTGGTCGAACGGCAAGGCGCGTCTCGGCCTCATCATCCTCGGCCTGTTCGTGCTGGTCGCGGTGTTCGCTCCGCTGCTCGCGCCCTACGGGCCGAAGGACAACTCGTTCGAACGCAACGCCGACGCCTCGCCCGCGCACTGGCTCGGCACCACGGCCGCGGGGGAGGACGTCCTGAGCCAGTTGATCTACGGATCGCAGATCAGTCTGCTCGTCGGCCTCGCCGCCGGCATCCTGTCGACGATCGTGGCCGTGCTGATCGGCCTCAGCTGGGGGTACATGCGGGGCTTCCTCGGAGAGGTCGTCGGGTTCATCGTGAACCTCTTCCTCGTGATCCCGGGCCTCCCGCTCATGATCGTGATCGCCGCGTACCTGCAGAACGGCGGCATCCTCATGATCATCGCGGTCATCGTCGTGACCGGCTGGGCCTGGGGCGCACGAGTGCTGCGCAGCCAGACCCAGTCGCTCCGGGGCAACGACTTCGTCACCTCGGCGCAGTTCTCGGGTGACAGTCGGGCGCGCATCGTGTTCCGCGAGATCCTGCCGAACATGACCTCGATCATCGCCGGCACGCTCTTCGGGGCGGCGACCGCGGCGATCCTCGCCGAGGCGGGACTGGAGTTCCTCGGCCTCGGCGACTCCAGCATCGTCAGCTGGGGCACGATGCTCTACTGGGCGCAGAACTCGAACTCGCTGCTCACCGGGCAGTGGCTGCTGCTGTTCGCCCCCGGTCTCTGCATCGCGCTGCTGGCGCTGAGCCTCACACTCATCAACTTCGGCGTGGACGGAATCTCCAATCCGCGCCTGCGAGAAGGGAAGGGACGATGAGCGCCATGACCGCGAGCACCCCCAGAGCCGAAGACGACGTCCTGCTCGACGTCCAGGGCCTGTCCGTCGAGTACGCCTCTCCGGGCACGACCCCGGTCACGGCTGTCGAGAACGTGTCGTTCACGCTGCGGCGGGGCGAGTTCGTCGGGCTCGTCGGCGAATCGGGCTCGGGCAAGTCCACGCTGGGCTTCGCCCTCACGCGGCTGCAGAAGCCCCCGGCCCGCATCAGCGACGGACGAATCCTCTTCGGCGGTCGCGACATCCGCGAGCTGGATGCCGAGGAGCTGCGCCGCCAGCGCCAGGGCGGATTCGCGATGGTGCTGCAGTCGGGCATGAACGCGCTGAACCCGGTGCGCACGATCGGCACCCACTTCCAGGACATCTTCGCGGCGCACGGACACGTCGCCCGCGATGCCAGGGAGGCCCGCGCGCGGGAGCTCGTCGCGAAGGTCGGCCTCGACCCCGCGGTGCTGGCACGGTATCCCAGCGAGCTGTCGGGCGGCATGCGCCAGCGCGCGTCCATCGCGCTCGCCCTCTCGCTGGAGCCGCAGCTCATGGTGTTCGACGAGCCGACCACGGCGCTCGACGTGCTCGTGCAGCACGCGGTGATGGACACCATCAAGGATCTCCAGCGCTCCGAGCACTTCACGGCGATCCTCATCAGCCACGACCTCGGAATCGTGCTCGAGGCGACCGACCGGGTGATGGTCATGCACGAGGGGCGCATCGTCGAGGACGCGCCGAGCCTCGACATCCTGCAGCGCCCGCAGGACGAGTACACGCGGATGCTGCTGAGCCACTACGCCGACCCGCGGGCCGAGTCCATCTCGATCCCCGGATTCGTCGACCTCGGCACCCGACGGCGTGAGGGACGCACTCGCACCGACCTCACCGAGACGCTGCCCACGGTGTCGCAGCGGGACACGCGCCGGGCCGATGCCGCGATCGTGGTCGAGGGCGTGTCGAAGCGCTACCCGGCCCCGCGCCGCGGGGAGCAGCCCGTGACCGCGGTGGACGACGTGTCCTTCCGTCTGGAGCCGGGCGAGGCCCTCGCGCTCGTCGGCGCCTCCGGCTCCGGCAAGTCGACGCTGGCGAAGCTCATCACGGGCGTCGAGAAGCCGACCGAGGGCACGGTGCGCTTCGGCGACGTCGACGTCGCGTCGCTGCGCCGCACGGGCCTGCGCGACCTCCGCAAGGACGTGCAGATGGTGTTCCAGGATCCGTACGCGGCCCTGAACCCGCTGCACACGGTCGAGTACGCGCTCAGCCGCCCGATCCGCAACTACACGAAGCTGCGCGGCGACGAGGCGAGGGCCCGCGTGCTCGAACTGCTCGAGACGGTCGGTCTGACGCCCGTCGAGCAGTTCGCGGCGAAGCTCCCGCACCAGCTCTCCGGCGGTCAGCGGCAGCGCGTCGTGATCGCCCGGGCGCTCGCGAGCGACCCGCAGGTGCTGATCGCCGACGAGCCGGTGTCGATGCTCGACGTCTCGCTCCGCGCCGGAGTGCTGGCGCTCCTCGAGGACCTGCGGGAGCGCTGGGGCATCAGCATGCTCTACATCACGCACGACCTGCTGAGCGCGCGCCTCGTCACCGAGAACATCCTCGTGCTCAACAGCGGACGTGTCGTCGAGCGCGGCGAGACGTCCCAGGTGCTGCAGCATCCGGAGGACCCGTACACGGTCGAGCTCCTCGACGCCGTACCGAACCCATCACGTATCTCGAGATAGAGACTCGAGACAGAGAGGAGAGCACACGTGCTCACATTCCCCGACGGCTTCCTCTGGGGCGCTGCGACCGCAGCCCATCAGGTGGAGGGGAACAACACGACCAGCAACTGGTGGACCATGGAGCACGCTCCCGGCTCGCCCATGGTGGAGCCCTCGGGCGATGCCGCCGACCACTTCCACCGGTACCCGGAGGACATGCGTCTCCTCGCGGACGCCGGGCTCAACTCGTACCGCTTCTCGGTCGAGTGGGCGCGCATCGAGCCGGAGCGCGGCGTCATCTCCCGGGCCATGCTCGACCACTACCGCCGGATGATCGACACGGCCAGGGAGAACGGCCTCGACCCCACGGTCACGCTCATGCACTTCACCGTGCCGCAGTGGTTCCAGAAGGACGGCTTCTGGCGGGCATCCGACGCCGTCGACCTCTTCTCGCGCTACGTCGAGACGGTGCTGCCGATCCTCGACGGCGTCACCTACGTGTGCACGATCAACGAGCCGAACATCGCGGCGATGCTGGCCGGGGGAGAGGATGCCGCGAACCTGGTGGCGTACGGACTCCCGAACCCCGACCTCGCTGTCGCCGACACCCTCCTCGACGCTCACCACCGCGCATCCGACATCCTGCACTCCGTCCCCGGTGTGCAGGCGGGGTGGACCATCGCGACGCAGGCCTTCCACTCCACCGGTGAGCCCGGAGCCGACGAGATGCTCGCAGAATACGGCGACCCCCGTGACCACTGGTACCTCGACCAGTCCGCCGGCGACGACTTCGTCGGCGTGCAGGCGTACACGCGAACCTTCATCGGTCCGAAGGGCCCGCTGCCGGTCGCGGCCGACGTCGAGACGACTCTCACCGGCTGGGAGTTCTTCCCCGAGGCGCTCGAGCTCGGCGTGCGCAGCGCCTGGGAGCGCAGCGGCGGCGTGCCGGTGCTCGTGACGGAGAACGGCATCGCGACGGCCGACGACACCCGCCGCATCGCCTACACGCAGGGAGCGCTCGAAGGACTTCACCGCGCGATCTCCGACGGCATCGAGGTGAAGGCCTACCAGCACTGGAGCGCGCTGGACAACTACGAGTGGGCGAGCGGCTACGCTCCGACGTTCGGCCTCATCGGGTTCGACCACGAGACGTTCGAGCGCTCGCCGAAGCCCTCGCTCGCCTGGCTCGGCGAGGTCGCGCGTCGCAACGGTCTCTGAGTCGGCGCGGCCGGGTCGGTGATGCCCGGGTTACCCTCGGTTCATGACCCACGCGATCGCCACCGGGCGCGGTGACCGGCTCCGATCGGCGGCCGTCGGGCTGAGCGCGGCGGTCGCCGCGGTCGGCCTGGCGGAGTTCGTCGCCGCGGTCGTCGAACCGAGCGCGAGTCCTTTCGCCGTGATCGGCGGCGGCCTCATCGACCTCGCGCCCAGCTGGGCCAAGGATGCCGCAATCGCTCTTTTCGGCACCGGAGACAAGGTCGCGCTGCTCACCGGCATCGCGCTGGTCCTCGCCGCCGTGGCGGCGGTCGCGGGCATCCTGGAGTCGCGCCGGCCCGGTGTCGGTGCGACGATCCTCGGCGCCCTGGGTGCTCTCGCGCTGGTGATCGCGATGATCCGCCCCGGGGCGGGGCCCTTCGCCTGGCTGCCCGGCCTCGTCGCGGCGGTCGTGGCGGTCGTCGCGCTCCGACTGCTCATGCGCACGGTGCATCCGGTGCCCTACCTCCGGGCGGAGAGCGAGGAGCGCCGCCGATTCCTCCTCTGGACGGTCGGTGTCGCGGCCACGGGTCTCGCGGCGCTCGTCGTCGGCTCCGTCGCCCGTGGCGCGACCCGCTCGATCGAGGCGGTCCGCACTGCGCTGCGCCTTCCGGCACCGGTGCGGCCCGCTCCGGCGGTCGTGGCGGCCGCCGAGCTGGACGTCCCGGGGCTCACCGCCGTGGTCACCCCGAACGCCGAGTTCTACCGCATCGACACCGCCCTGATCGTGCCGCGGATCGACCCCGCCGACTGGTCGCTGCGCATCCACGGGATGGTCGAGCGGGAGATCGAGATCACCTGGGACGAGCTGCTCGCCCTGCCGATGAGCGAGGCGCACGTGACGCTCGCGTGCGTGTCGAACGAGGTGGGCGGGTCGCTGATCGGCAACGCGCGCTGGCTCGGTCATCCGTTGCGCGAGCTGCTCGCTCGGGCCGGTGTCGACCCGCAGGCCGACATGGTGCTGTCGACCTCTGCGGACGGCTTCACGGCCTCGACTCCGCTGGAGGCGCTCACCGACGACCGTGACGCCCTGCTCGCGATCGGGATGAACGGCGACCCGCTGCCGATCGAGCACGGCTTCCCGGTGCGCATGGTCGTCCCCGGTCTCTTCGGCTACGTGTCGGCGACGAAGTGGGTGACGCAGCTGGAGGTGACCCGCTTCGACCGGGTCGCGGCGTACTGGACGACCCGCGGATGGTCGGAGCGCGGTCCCGTGAAGCTGCAGTCGCGCATCGACGTGCCTCGCCGGGGGCAGCGCATCGAGGCGGGCGACGCGGTGATCGCCGGCATGGCGTGGCAGCAGCACGTGGGTGTCGAGGGCGTCGAGGTGCGGATCGACGGCGGGCCGTGGCAGCGCGCCGAGCTGGCGGCGGCCATCTCCGCCGACACCTGGGTGCAATGGCGTCTCGACTGGTCGGCCGAGAGCGGCGCGCACACGATCGAGTGCCGCGCGATCAGCGCCGACGGCGAGACCCAGACCTCGGAGCCGGCCGACGTGGTGCCTGACGGCGCTCAGGGCTGGCACCGCGTCGAGGTCTCGGTGGCCTGAGCGTCACGACCCCCGGCATCCCGCCTAGAATCGATCCCATGCCCGCAGGCGAGTCGTTCTACATCACCACGCCCATCTACTACCCCTCCGACGTGCCCCACATCGGTCACGGGTACACCACGGTGGCGGTCGACGCGCTCGCGCGCTGGCACCGTCAGGGCGGCGACGACACGTGGATGCTGACGGGCACCGACGAGCACGGGCAGAAGATGCTCCGTGCCGCGGCGGCGAACAGCGTCACGCCGCAGGAGTGGGTCGACAAGCTCGTCACCGAGGCGTGGTTCCCGCTGCTCGAGACCCTCGACGTCGCGAACGACGACTTCATCCGCACCACCCAGGAGCGGCATGAGGAGCGCGTGAAGAAGTTCGTGCAGGCGATCTACGACCGCGGCTACATCTACGCGGGCGAGTACGAGGCGCTCTACTGCGTGGGCTGCGAGGAGTTCAAGCCCGAGTCCGAGATCCTCGACGGCACCGGTCCTTTCGAGGGCCTCAAGGTGTGTGCGATCCACTCGAAGCCGCTCGAGCTGCTGCAGGAGAAGAACTACTTCTTCAAGCTCAGCGAGTTCCAGGACCGGCTGCTCGACCTCTACAAGGACCAGCCCGACTTCATCCGCCCTGAGTCCGCCCGCAACGAGGTCGTCTCGTTCGTGCGCCAGGGACTGAAGGACCTCTCGATCTCGCGCTCCGCGTTCGACTGGGGCATCGAGGTGCCGTGGGACCCGTCGCACGTCATCTACGTCTGGGTCGACGCCCTGCTCAACTACGCCACGGCCGTCGGCTACGGCGACGACCCCGAGACGTTCGATCGCCGCTGGCCCGCGTACCACGTGGTCGGCAAGGACATCCTGCGATTCCACGCGGTCATCTGGCCGGCCATGCTGATGGCTGCCGGCGTCGACGTGCCCAAGGGCGTCTTCGCACACGGCTGGCTGCTGGTCGGCGGCGAGAAGATGTCGAAGTCGAAGCTCACCGGCATCGCGCCGACCGAGATCACCGATGTCTTCGGCTCAGACGCCTACCGGTTCTACTTCCTCTCGGCGATCGCGTTCGGCCAGGACGGATCGTTCTCGTGGGAGGACCTCGCGGCCCGCTATCAGGCCGAGCTCGCGAACGGCTTCGGCAACCTCGCCTCGCGCACCACGGCGATGATCGAGAAGTACTTCGAGGGCATCGTGCCGCCGCCCGCCGAGTATCTGGAGCAGGATCTGGTGATCCAGCGTCTCGTCGCGCGTGCCACCACCGATGCGGATGCCGCGGTCGAGCAGTTCCGCATCGACGAGGCGATCCGGGCGATCTGGACGATCGTCGATGCGCTGAACGGCTACATCACCGAGAACGAGCCGTGGGCGCTGGCCCGCGACGAGGCTCAGCGCGAGCGCCTCGGCACCGTGCTGTACACGTGCGCCGAGGGGCTTCGTGCGCTCGCCGTGCTCCTCTCGCCGGTCATGCCGCAGTCGACGGAGAAGCTGTGGATCGCGCTCGGCGCGGCGGAGAGCCTCGGACGTCTGCAGGACCAGCCGATCCGCGAGGCCGGCGCCTGGGGTGCGCTGCGTCCCGGTACGAGCGTCAACGGTCTCGCTCCGCTGTTCCCCCGCGTGGAGTCCGCCGCCTGACCCATGGTCGAGACGTACGTGCAGCGACGCGACGGCGAGGGGCGCAAGGATCTGCGGTACCCCGCCGCCCCTGAGCCCCTCGCGGTTCCCGTCTACGACAATCACGCCCACCTGGAGATCCTCGACGGCGACGAGCCCCTGCTCCTGACCGAGCAGCTCGATCGCGCAGCCGCCGTGGGCGTCGCGGGCGTCGTGCAGGCGTCCGGTGACATCGAGTCGTCGCGCTGGGCGGTCGAGGCCGCGGCATCCGACCCGCGGGTGCTCGCCGCGGTGGCGATCCATCCGAACGACGCGCCCGCCTACGCCGAGGACGGACGCCTCGACGAGGCGATCGCCGTCATCGACGAGCTCGCCGCGCATCCGCGCACGCGGGCGATCGGCGAGACGGGACTCGACTTCTTCCGCACCGAGCCGGAGCGCCGGGCGCCGCAGTTCGAGTCGTTCGAGGCGCACATCGCCCTCGCGAAGAAGCACGGCATCGCGATGCAGATCCACGATCGCGACGCGCACGACGCCGTGCTCGAGACGCTCACGAGGGTCGGCGCCCCCGACCGCACGGTGTTCCACTGCTTCTCGGGCGACGCGGCGATGGCCCGTGTCTGCGCGGATGCCGGCTACCACCTGTCCTTCGCCGGCAATGTGACGTTCAAGAACGCCCAGAACCTCCGCGACGCCCTGCAGGTCACGCCGCTCGACCGCATCCTCGTCGAGACGGATGCGCCGTTCCTCACGCCGACCCCGCTGCGCGGTCGCCCCAACGCGCCCTACCTCGTGCCGGTCACGGTGCGCTTCATGGCCGCGGAGCTCGACATCGAGGTCGACGAGCTGTGCGCGCGGCTCGCCGCCAACACGCTGCGCGTCTACGGCTCGTTCACCGACTGATCGACCGGCGCGGCGCTCACGATCTGCGAGATCGGCTTCCAGACGAACAGCAGGGTGAGAGCCGCACCCACGAAGGCGAACCACCACGGACCGGTGAGGCCCCAGATCTGCGCGATGACCCCGCCCAGGCCCTGCCCGATCACCATGCCGCCGAACACGCCGACCATGTTCACCGAGGCGACGCGGCCCTGCAGCTCGGGGGGCACGAGGCGCTGGCGCACCGTGGTCGAGATCGTCCCCCAGACGAACGCGTACGCCCCGAACACGAACATGATCGCGAGGGCGACCCATCCGCTCGAGGTGAGCGCGAAGGCCAGGTGCATCAGCACCTCGAGTGTGAGCACCACGCGCATGAGCGTCGCGAAGGACACATGGCGCTCGAGCCAGCCGAAGCACACCGTGGCGAGCAGGCCCCCGGCTGCGGATGCGGTGGTCAGGGCGCCGTAGCCGATCGCGCCCATGTGCAGATGCTCGGTCGCGTAGAGGACCAGCACGCCCCACGGAGCCGCCCAGGTCACGTTGAAGACGAGGATGATGAGCACGAGCGTCCGCACCGGCGGGTTCTGCCAGAGCCAGCGCAGCCCCTCGCCGATGTCGGTGTGCACGTGCGACTTCTCCGGGGTCCTGGAGCCTGTCGAAGGGCGGGGCGGCACGGGGGTGCGCGCCATCCGCGAGATGAGGACCACCGCGAGCAGCACGCACACCACCTCGACGAGGAACGGCCAGGCCGTGCCGGCGGCGAAGAGGAAGGCGCCGAGCGGGGGACCGGCGAACTGGTTCGCGACCAGATAGCCGGCCTGCAGGCGCGCGTTGCCGATGCCGAGGTCGGCCGGTTTCACGAGCATCGGCAGCAGAGTGCTGCCCGCGGTGTCGACGAAGACCTCGGCGGTGCCGTAGAGGAAGGCCACCGCGAGCACGATCGCGATGTTCGCGGTGCCGGTGATGAGGACGACGCAGAGCGCCGCGAGCACGACGGCGCGCGCGGCGTTCGCGACCATCACGAGGCGGCGTCGGTCGAAGCGATCGGCGATCGCCCCGGCGTGCAGACCGAACAGGAGCCACGGCAGGAACTGCAGCATGGCGCCGGCGGCGACGAGGATCGGCGAGGACGTGAGAGACGCGATGAGAAGCGGGGCGGCCGCCAGGGCGACCCCGTCGCCCACGTTGCTCGTCCACGACGAAGCCAGGAGCCAGCGGAAATCGCGGCCCATGCGGCGGGGCGCGACGAGTTCACCGAGCGAGGGCATCCCAGAAGACTACTGGGCGGTACGGACACCGATGAGGGGTGGGGGACAATGGACCAATGACAGTCACCCTGCTCGGCGCCACCGAGATCCGACGCCTCGCTGCCGAGCTCGACGTCACCCCGACGAAGAAGCTCGGGCAGAACTTCGTCGTCGACGCCAACACGGTGCGCAAGATCGTGCAGGCCGCTCGGGTGCAGCCGGGCGAGCACGTCGTCGAGGTCGGACCGGGGCTCGGGTCGCTGACCCTCGCGATCCTCGAAGCAGGAGCATCCGTCGTCGCCGTCGAGATCGACCACCGCCTCGCCGCGCGCCTGCCGCAGACGGCGGCCGAGCACGGCGTCGCGCCCGACCGGCTGACGGTGGTGGATGCCGACGCGCTGCGCATCACGGAGCTCCCCGGCGAGCCCGCGGTGCTCGTCGCGAACCTGCCGTACAACGTCTCCGTCCCGGTGCTTCTGCACTTCCTCGAGAACTTCGCGTACCTGCAGCGCGGTGTCGTGATGGTGCAGGCCGAGGTGGCCGAGCGGCTCGCCGCGAAGCCGGGCTCGAAGATCTACGGCTCACCGAGCGTCAAGGCCGCCTGGTACGGGGAGTGGAAGCTGTCCGGCACGGTCTCGCGTCAGGTCTTCTGGCCCGTCCCGAACGTCGACAGCCTGCTCGTCGGGTTCGACCGCTCGGAGGGGGAGCGCGGGTCGGAGGACGAGCGCCGACTCACCTTCCGGATCGTCGACGCCGCCTTCAACCAGCGCCGCAAGATGCTGCGCCAGGCGCTCTCGGGGCTGTTCGGCAGTTCCGCCGCAGCATCCGAGGTGCTGCTCGCGGCCGGCGTCGCACCGACCGCCCGCGGGGAGGACCTCACGGTCGACGACTATCACCGTGTTGCGCAGCACGTCGCCGCGATCGGCGCACCGGTCGGCACCGACTAATCTGGCACGGTGACCGAGTCTCCGCGCTTCCGCCCCGATGTCCGTGAGCTGCACCGGCCGTACACGGCCGATGAGAGCCGCTACCAGCAGTTCGAGTACCGCCAGGTCGGCTCGTCCGGCCTGTACCTGCCGCCCATCTCGCTGGGGCTGTGGTGGAACTTCGGCGACAACATCCCGCTCGACAACCAGCGCACGCTGCTGCGCCACGCGTTCGATCGCGGCATCACCCACTTCGACCTGGCGAACAACTACGGCCCGCCGTACGGATCCGCCGAGAAGAACTTCGGCCGCATCTTCGCCGAGGACTTCCGCCCCTATCGCGACGAGCTGATCATCTCGTCCAAGGCCGGCTGGGACATGTGGCCGGGCCCGTACGGCGACTTCGCGAGCCGCAAGTACATCCTCGCGAGCGCCGAGCAGTCGCTCACGCGCATGGGACTCGACTACGTCGACATCTTCTACTCGCACCGGGCCGACCCGGTCACGCCGATCGCCGAGACCGTCGGCGCGCTCGACACGCTCGTGCGGCAGGGCAAGGCGCTCTACGTAGGCATCTCGTCGTACAGCGCCGAGCGCACGGCCGAGGCCGTCGCGGTGGCCCAGGACCTCGGAACACCCCTGGTGATCCACCAGCCTGCGTACTCGATCCTCAACCGCTGGGTCGAGGACGGACTCACCGACACGCTCGCGCAGTCCGGGCTCGGAGCGATCGCGTTCACCCCGCTCGCGCAGGGCCTCCTCACCGACAAGTACCTCGGCGACGGCACGGCCGACCGCGCGCAGAAGCGCGGGTCGCTGCCGGATGCTCCGCTGACGGATGCCGCGGTGCAGACCCTCCGCTCGCTGAACGAGGTCGCCCGCGATCGAGGGCAGTCGCTCGCGCAGCTCGCCCTGCAGTGGACGCTGCGCACCCCGGTCGTCGCCTCGGCGCTGATCGGCGCCTCGCGTCCTGAGCAGCTCGACGAGAACATCGCCGCCGTCAACGGGCCGGCCTTCACCACCGACGAGCTCGCGAGGATCGACGAGCTCTCCGGCGGCATCGACGTCGACCTGTGGTCGAACTCGACGGAGCTGTGACGAGGAGCGTGCGATGAGCTTCGCCGCCACCACCGAGTCCGTGCACGTACGCGCGCCGGGCAAGATCAACGTCTACCTCGGGGTCGGCGGGCGGCACGACGACGGCTACCACGCGCTGGCGACGGTGTTCCAGGCGGTCTCCCTGTACGAAGATGTGATCGCCCGGCACGCCGACGACTTCTCGATCACGGTGACCGGAGTGGACGACCCCGACACCGTCCCTCTCGACGACCGCAACCTGGCCATGCGGGCGGCGAAGCTGCTCGCGACGGCGGCCGAGTACGACGGCGGTGTGGCGCTGGAGATCCGCAAGAGCGTGCCGGTCGCCGGCGGCATGGGCGGCGGCTCGGCGGATGCGGCTGCGGCGCTCGTGGCCTGCGACGCCCTCTGGGGCACGGGGTTCACGCCGGCCCGACTGCACGAGCTGGCCGCACGCCTCGGGGCCGACGTGCCGTTCGCGCTGCACGGCGGGACGGCCGTCGGGACGGGGCGGGGCGACCAGCTCAATCCGGCCCTGGCACGCGGTCGCTTCGACTGGGTGCTGGTGACGAGCGACCAGGGACTGTCGACCCCGGTCGTCTACGGACGTCTCGACGCGCTGCGCGAGGCGGACGGCGCCCTCGCCGACGATCCGCCCCTCTCCCTCGACGTGCCGATCCCCGTGCTGCAGGCTCTGCGCTCCGGCGACCCGGAGCTGCTGGCCGAGAGCATCTACAACGACCTCCAGGAGGCCGCGCTGCACGAGCGGCCGGAGCTGGAGACGACGATCCTGCGCGGCATCCATGCGGGAGCCCTCCAGGGCATCGTGTCCGGTTCCGGGCCGACCGTCGCGCTGCTGTGCGCGAGCCCCGAGGCCGCGCAGCACGTCCAGGCGGGGCTCCTCGAGCACGGGCTCGACTCGCTGCACGTGCACGGCCCCGTGGCGGGCGCGCGCATCATCGCCTGACCGGCCCCGGTCCGCGAAAGGTGCGCTCGGGCATGCCTTCCGGACATAATGGGGAGACCGATGTGACCGTGCACATGCAAGGAGGCGTGACATGTCCACAGCCTCCGAGCGCGCACGGATGCCGAGCATCCGCGATGTCGCCCGACTCGCCGGCGTCTCGCACCAGACCGTCTCCCGAGTGCTCAACGATCATCCGAGCATCCGCCCCGAGACGAAGGCGAAGGTCCTCGACGCGATCTCGGTGCTGGACTACCGGCCGAACCTCGCCGCCCGAGCCCTCGTCACGAGCCGCTCGAACATGCTCGGCATCCTGTCGGCGACCGTCGGGGAGTTCGGTCCGACATCGTCGATGGTCGGCATCGAGGACGCCGCCCGCGAGGAGGGCTACTCGGTCTCGACGCTGAACCTGTCGGCGACCACGCCCGAGGCGATCGGCAGCGCGCTGCGTCAGCTCGCCCGCGAGCAGGTCGACGGCATCGTGGTGCTTGCACCCCAGGTGCGCGTGTTCCATGTGCTGCGGGCGATGGCGGTCGACACGCCCTTCGTCTCGCTGCAGACCGCATCGGGGTCGGACGGCATGAGCCTCTCGGCCGACCAGGTCGCGGGCGCGCAGCGCGCGACGGAGCATCTGATCGAGCTCGGACACAGCGACATCCTCCACCTCGCCGGTCCGCAGGACTGGATCGAGGCGGAGTCCCGCATGCGCGGATACCTCGACGCCCTGCGGGAGGCCGATCTGCCGACGTTCCCGCCGATACGCGGCGACTGGACAGCCGACTTCGGCTACTTCGCGGGGCAGGAGCTGTCGCGCCGCCGCGACTTCACGGCGGTCTTCGCCGCGAACGACGAGATGGCGATCGGGCTGATGCACGGCTTCCGCGATGCGCGCATCCGTGTCCCCGAGGACGTGAGCGTCGTCGGCTTCGACGACGTCCCGGTGGCCGCGCATGTGGCGCCGACTCTGACGACCGTGCACCAGGACTTCCCGGAGCTCGGGAGGCGGGCCGTGCGGCTCCTCCTCGCGCAGATCCGGGGGGAGACGGCGCCGGTGTTCGGTCCTCTCCAGACGACGCTGCGCACCAGGGAATCGTCGGCACCTCGATAGGGCCACAATTTCGCGAGTGGTCTTGACACCGGCTCAGCGAGCGTAGACTATGTAAACCAATGTGAACGGTCACATCGAATGTGATCGCCCGTCGCGAGGAAGATCCGTGAGCACCACAGCAACGTTGCCGGTCGTGTCAGGCCCCATCCTGGAGATGCGCAGCATCACCAAGGAGTTCCCGGGAGTCAAGGCGCTGTCTGACGTCTCCATCACCGTCCGCGCAGGAGAGATCCACGCGATCTGCGGTGAGAACGGCGCAGGCAAATCCACCCTGATGAAGGTCCTGTCGGGGGTGTACCCGTACGGCACCTACGAGGGGGAGATCCTCCTCTACGGCGAGGAGCAGCGCTTCCGCGACATTGCGGCGAGCGAGCAGGCGGGCATCGCGATCATCCACCAGGAGCTCGCGCTGATTCCCGAGCTGTCGGTCACCGAGAACATCTTCCTCGGCAACGAGATCCGCAGCTTCGGCCGCATCGACTGGCGCGCGCAGCGTCAGCGCACGGTGGAGCTGCTCGCCCGTGTCGGTCTGCGCGAAGACCCCGACGTGGCGGTCAAGACGCTGGGTGTCGGTAAGCAGCAGCTCATCGAGATCGCCAAGGCGCTCAACAAGGACGTCAGGCTGCTGATCCTCGACGAGCCCACTGCAGCGCTGAACGAGAACGACTCCCAGCACCTGCTCGACCTGATCCTCGGTCTGAAGGCCAAGGGGATCGCGTCGATCATGATCAGCCACAAGCTCAACGAGATCGAGCAGATCGCCGACGAGATCACGATCATCCGCGACGGCCGCACGGTCGAGACGCTCGACATCTCGCGCGGCGAGATCAACGAGGACCGCATCATCCGCGGCATGGTCGGTCGGTCGCTCGAGAGCCGCTACCCCGACCGCACCCCCGAGATCGGCGAGGTGTTCTTCGAGGTCAAGGACTGGTGGGTGCAGCACCCGACGGTGTCGGAGCGCATGGTGGTCAAGGGGTCGAACCTCAACGTCCGCCGCGGCGAGGTCGTCGGCATCGCGGGCCTGATGGGCGCCGGCCGCACCGAGTTCATGATGAGCATCTTCGGGCGCTCCTACGGCAACTTCCAGTCGGGGACGATCGTCAAGGACGGGCGGGAGATCAGCCTCCCCGACGTGTCCTCGGCGATCAAGCACGGTCTCGCGTACGTCAGCGAGGACCGCAAGGTCCTGGGGCTGAACCTGCTCGACACGATCAAGCGCTCGGTCGTCGCGGCCAAGCTGTCGAAGATCTCCCGTCGCGGAGTCGTCGACGAGCGCGAGGAGTACTCGGTGGCCGACCGCTACCGCAAGGCGCTGCGCATCAAGACGCCGAGCGTCGAGGAGGGCGTCGGAAAGCTCTCCGGCGGCAACCAGCAGAAGGTCGTGCTGGCGAGGTGGATGTTCACGGATCCGGATCTCCTGATCCTCGATGAGCCCACCCGCGGCATCGACGTCGGAGCCAAGTACGAGATCTACGCGATCATCAACGAGCTCGCCTCGCAGGGCAAGGGCGTCATCGTGATCTCCAGCGAGCTGCCCGAGCTCCTCGGCATCTCCGACCGCATCTACACAGTCTTCGAAGGTCGGGTCACCGACTGCATCCCGGCCGACCAGGCGACACCCGAGGCCCTCATGCGCAGCATGACCTCCGCGACTCAGAAAGCATCCGCATGACCACCGACCTCACGACAACGAAGCGTGGCTTCCACTTCGGCGACATCCGCAAGATGTTCGGGAGCAACGGCACGTCGTCCCTCCGCCAGTTTGGCATCCTCGGCAGCCTCATCGTCATCATCGCGCTGTTCGAGATCCTCACCCTTCTGCGCAACGGCCCGAACGGCGCGACGCTGACGTCCGGCAACCTGATCAACGTCATCAACCAGTACTCGTTCATCCTGATCCTCGCGATCGGCATGGTGATGGTCATCATCATGGGCCACATCGACCTGTCGGTCGGGTCCGTGGCCGCCTTCACGGGCATCATCGTGGCGAAGTCGATGGCCGACTGGAACCTCCCCTGGCCGCTCGCGATCGTCCTGGGGCTCGTCGTCGGTGCGCTCGTCGGAGCGTGGCAGGGCTTCTGGGTGGCGTATGTCGGAGTGCCCGCGTTCATCGTGACGCTGGCCGGCATGCTGTTCTTCCGTGGCGCGCAGCAGTTCATCGGCGACGCGCAGACGATCCCGGTGCCGAAGGGCTTCCAGATCATCGGCACGGGCTACCTCCCCGAGGTCGGGCTGCCGCTGCCGTTCAACGTGCCCACCATGCTTCTCGCGCTGGTCGCCGTCGCATGGCTGATCTTCTGGGAGATCCGCACGCGCCGCATCCAGCACAAGATGGGCTCCGACAGCGCCCCCGTCTGGGTCAGCGTCGTCAAGGTCGTGCTGCTCTCGGTCGTCGTGCTCGCCGCGGCGTGGATGTTCGCGACGGGTCGCCCCGGCACGAGCTTCCCGGTTCCGGGTCTGATCCTCCTCGCGCTCGTCATCATCTACTCGTTCCTGACCCGCAACACGGTCTTCGGCCGCCACATCTACGCGGTCGGCGGCAACCGGCAGGCTGCCCGACTGTCGGGCGTGAAGGACCGCTGGGTCGACTTCTTCGTCATGATGAACATGTCGGTCATGGCTGCTCTCGCGGGCATGATCTTCGTGGCCCGCTCGCAGGCTTCGGGCCCGAACGACGGCACCGGCTGGGAGCTGGACGCCATCGCCTCGGTGTTCATCGGCGGCGCGGCCGTCGCCGGCGGTATCGGCACCGTGATCGGGTCGATCATCGGTGGTCTCGTCATGGCGTTCCTCAACAACGGCCTCGCGCTGCTCGGCCAGGGCGCCGACGTCGTCTCGATGATCAAGGGCCTCGTGCTTCTGCTCGCGGTCGGCATCGACGTCTGGAACAAGCAGCAGGGCCGCCCGTCGGTCATCGCCTTCATGACGCGCCGCTTCGGCCGCAAGGACGACCCGGAGGCTTCGCCGGTCTTCGAGCCCAACAGGACTTACCAAGCCCCTCCCGTCGACAAGACCCGGGGCGAGTAAGCGGAATCTTCGCGCAGTGCTCGCGTGCAGGATCCGTCACATCACACAGAAAGAGATCACATGAAGAAGATCATCGTCACCGCGACAGCGCTCGTCGCGACCGCTGCCTTCGCTCTCACCGGCTGCTCCGCGGAGCGTGGGGGAGACACCGCAGGCTCGGGCGAGGAAGCCGAAGCGGGCTTCGCCGCCGACTCCTCGATCGGCGTCGCGCTTCCGGACAAGACCAGTGAGAACTGGGTTCTGGCCGGCAAGCTGTTCACCGACGGTCTCGAAGAGGCCGGCTTCAAGGCGGACGTCCAGTACGCCCCGGCGAGCAACACCGTCGCCGAGCAGCAGAACCAGATCCAGGCCATGGTCACCAACGGTGCCAAGGTCATCATCATCGGCGCGAAGGACGGCAAGCAGCTGGCCACGCAGGTGCAGGCGGCGAAGGATGCCGGCGCCTACGTGATCGCGTACGACCGCCTCATCGAGAACACCGAGGCCGTCGACTACTACGTCGCGTTCGACAACTTCAAGGTCGGCGAGCTCCAGGGTCAGGCCCTGCTCGACGGTCTGGCCGAGCGTGCCGGTCACGAGGCTCCGTACAACATCGAGCTGTTCTCCGGTTCGCCGGATGACGCGAACTCGAAGGTCTTCTTCGACGGCGCCATGAGCGTGCTCCAGGACAAGATCGACGACGGCACCCTGAACGTCGTGTCGGGTCAGACCGAGATCGCGCAGACCGCGACCGAGGGATGGCTTCCGGAGAACGCTCAGAACCGTATGGACACGCTGCTCACCTCGTCGTACAGCGGTGACACCGTGGTCGACGGCGTGCTGTCCCCGAACGACACACTTGCTCGCGCCATCATCACCTCGGTGCAGCAGGCCGGCAAGCCGGTTCCAGTCGTCACGGGTCAGGACTCCGAGGTCGAGTCGGTGAAGTCGATCATGGAGGGCATCCAGTACTCCACGATCAACAAGGACACCACGCTGCTCGTGGAGCAGGCCATCAAGATGGTCGGCCAGCTGCAGAAGGGCGACGACGTCGACGTCAACGACACCGAGTCCTACGACAACGGCGCGAAGATCGTCGACTCGTACCTGCTCGACCCGATCATCGTGACCAAGGAGAACGCGGCTGAGGCGTACGCCAACGTCCCGAGCCTCCTCGAGATCGTCGAGTCGTACCAGTAAGCGATTCCCGCTCACACAGACGACGAGCCGTCCGGGCCTTCGGGTCCGGGCGGCTCGTCCGCGTCTCGGATGCGGTCAGCAGCCGGGTCCGTCGGGGTTCTCGTCGCACGTGTGGGCGACGAGCGCCGTGCGCGCCTCGAAGATCCGGATCTCGACCGCCGTCCCCTGCGAGGTGAGCTGCCCGGGCACCGTGGTCCACCCCGCGCCGAGGTCGATCTCCGCCGTGTAGCGGACGTCGACGCGAGCGGAGTACGTCCCACGCTCCGTGTACGTGTGGCTCGTGGGCGTAGGGGTGAACGGTGCCTGGCCGAGCGCCTCCCACGACTGCCCGGCTGTCGCCGTTCTCGCGGTGTCGCCGTCACCGAACGTGTAGTCGTATCCCGCGGGCGTGAACCGCACGACGATCGGGGCGCCGAACAGTGTCCCGCTGAGCGTCTGCACGGATGCCGCCGCGGCGAAGTTCGTCGGCATTCCCGCGACGCCGACGTTCTGGGGTTCCGCGGCGAGCACGGTCGAACCCGGCGTGAACCGCGCGAGATCGCTGATCGTCACCGGGCGCGCGTCCGGTGTGGCGGGCGCCGCAGGGGCCTGCTCCACGACTTCCTGTGTTCGTATGCACCGCGTCGTCCCGCCGTCATCGAGGCACTCCGCCAATCGCCGCGCCTCGTCACTCGGTCCCGCAGGCGGGGCAGGATTCCCGTCCTGTCGCGGCCCGTTCGAGCCCGGAGTCGAGGGCGAGTTGCTGCTCGTGCTCTGCTGTTGCGTGCCGGAAATGTTCAGCGAGGATCCGTCGTTTGATCCGCACAGACCCATCGTCTCGAACGTGCCTGAGCACGAGGAGGACGCAGCAGCGATCGCCGTGGAGAGGGGTGCCGCGGCCATGATTAATGCGAGGAGAACGGCGAACGGTCGGTCTAGCATTGGGACTCCTCAGCAGACTCCTCGTTGGAGATGAGCAGCGTGCGAGGCGTACCGACGAACGTGACTGACTGCGCCACGACATCGCCGCGCTCAGGCGGCGTTACGTCCTCGCCGGCTGCGTTCAGCACTCTGAAGCGCGAGACGTCGATGCAGACATAGCCGATAAGCACAGCTTCAGCATGGTCAGCGTGAAAGTCGATTCCTTTGAACGATGAGATCGCTGTTTGCCCCGCAGATTGGAGGCCCCAGTCGCGAAGCTGATTCTGTCCATCTATGTCCCCCTCTAGCGCGAGACCCGTCAGAAAGGTTTGGGGATCTGGATAGGTTTCGTCTCGGAATCGAGCGTTCAGCGCATCGTTATACGCCCGGTAGACCTCTTCCGCCGCGGCGAAGGCCTCCTCCTCGCTGGCGAACACGGGCGAGGGCGACGGGCTGGGCACCGGGTCTGGCGCGCACCCCACGAGCAACCCCGTGCTGATGCCGAGGAGACACAGGAGAGAGACCGGCAGAGAAGTGCGCGCGGAAGATCGTGGAGAGGTCACCGCGCCACCGTAGTGAAACTCAGGCGGCGGCGTCCGCGTTATCCACAGGTCTCAGAACGGCGGCGGTTCGTCGGCGGCGGAGGAGAACGTCACCGTGTGCTGCGGTGGCGGCCGATCGATGTAGGAGCGTCCGGTCGGGCTGGTCCATTCGAGGACGCCGCCCGGTCGTTGCCGGACATGCCAGGGGGAGTGGTGCTTGAGCAAATGGTGTCGGCGGCAGAAGGCGGCGAGGTTCGTCTCGCACGTGGCACCACCGGCTGACGCCGCGTGGTTGTGGTCGAGGTCGCACTTGCGGGCGGCGATGCCGCATCCGGGAAATCTGCAGCGCTGGTCTCTCGCCCTCAGGTGCCGTCGAAGTCGCCTGCTCGGTCGGTATCCGTCGACCCCGAGCATCCGCCCGCTGACCGGGTGCGTCAGCACCCGGTCCCAGACCGAGGCGGCGCTTGCCAAGAAGCGGGCCGTGCAGCCATCGATGGGCAGCGCCCCGTCGAGCTCGGCGGGCGGCGTCGGAGCGGATGCGTCTCCTTCATCACCCTGCATGAGCGTCGTGACAGGGACCGTCACCTCGATGCGGCCGCGGATCTCGCTCAACAGCCCGTCTTCGCTGTCGTGACCGCTCCACGTGCCTGTGAGCACCAGGTCGACGAGCAGATCTGCGCGGATCTCGTCGACGGTGCGATCATCGGCCTCGAGGTCCTGCCCCGCACGCGCCGCGGCCTTCTTCGCCCGCCGGTTCTCCTCGCGGATGATTTGTGCGGCTTGCGAGAGCCGATCGAACATGCCGTGCACGAGTGCGGCGGGAGCATGCACCTGGAGCCCGGCCATGCCGTCTTCGCCGTCGGACACCCAGACCCGTCGCTGCGAGCGGGCCCGGCGGTGCCGCTCGTCGATGGTGCTGGGAGCGAAGCGCTCGGCGATCCGCCGCGCGAGCGGGCGCAGCCTGTTCGGTGACTCAGCTTCGGCGAGGGGCAGCACCGCGGCGGCGTACGCCTCTCGGCTCTCGGAGCTCCCGATACGGGAACCGGCGTCGACGATGACGCGGGAATGCGCGGCACTGATGCGTCCGGCACCCTGCGCCTCCCAGACGGCCGGAAACTCCTCAACGAGCATCCCCGCCGACATCATCCGACGCTCGACGGTGCGGTCGCTCACATGCTGGACTGCGGCGATCTCGGCCGCGATGGTCCGGATCGAGTGGTCGCCCTTGTCAGGGTGGTCGCCCTGCTTCGCGATGTCGATCGCGAGACGACCGGCGATCGCGAGAAGCCCGTCGCGGGCCGCGGTCATGCTGCTGAGAGTGGATTCGGCAGCCTCGAGCGACGCCACGAGACCGGCGAGAGTCGCCATCTGCGTGTGGGTCGCGTCGAGCAGTGCTGTCATGATTCGAGTAGATCATGGGCCACCGACATTCGAAGAAAGATTCGAGGTATGCCGAAAGGGATATGATCACGAATCGATAACGACGTGTGCGACACTGACTCGATGCTTCTTCACGCCGTCGACGTCGGAACCGCCCCGCGCACCGTCGTGCTGCTGCACGGCATGATGGGCTCCTCGGAGAGCTGGTGGCGAGTCATCCCGCTCCTCGTCGAGCAGGGCTGGCGTGTGCTGGCCCTCGATCTCCCCGGTCATGGGCTCTCGCCTCGCGACCCGTATCTCACGATCGAGCGGGCGGGGTCCTCCGTCGTGGAAACCGTGAGACATCATGCGCCCGAGCATCCGGTCGTCGCCGTCGGCCACTCCTACGGAGCGACCGTGCTCGCCGAGGCCGCACGACGGTTGCGGCCGACCCTGGCGATCTACGTCGATGCGGGTCTCGCCTTCCCCGGCCGCCAGGATCGCGCGGAGTTGACGACCCGCTACGAGCGCGACAGAGCCGGCCGCCTCTCGCCCGAAGCGCTGCGACGCTCTCGGCGCTTCTACTCCGCCCGGGATGCCGAGGTCGAGGCCCTGGCCGCCTCTCGGTTCGACCCGGCGACCATGGCGTCGATCTCCTGCGGTCCCGACCACTCGCGACTTCCCGCCGCTGGTTCGGTCGTCGTCCGAGCCGACCCGAGCGACTGGGTGAGCGACGACGACGTACGGCGGTTCGAGGCGAACGGCGTCGAGGTGCGACGCATCCCCGGCGCCGCGCACACGATCTGGTACAGCCATTTCCACGAGTTCACCGCCGCGCTCCCCGAGCTGTTCGCTCCCGCACGCGTGAACCACAGCCCAACCGACAGCAGTGAGCCCAGCAGCGCCGATAGCAGCAGCGAGCCCGACTGAGCGAGCCACACATCGACCGCGACTACCCTGGAAGACGACATGGCACATCTTCTCGGGGCAGAAGCCCTTCACCTCGAATATCCGACGAGGGTCGTCTTCGACTCCGTGACCCTCGGCATCGAAGAAGGTGACCGCATCGGCATCGTCGGCCGCAACGGCGACGGCAAGTCGAGTCTGCTGGGCATGCTCGCCGGCATCAAGGAGCCGAACTCCGGTCGCGTCACCGTGCGCGGCGGGACGACCATCGGCGTCCTCGATCAGGCCGACACCCTCAGTGACGACCTGGCCATCAGCGCCGCGGTCGTCGGCGACACCCCGGAGTACGAATGGGCAGGCGACCCCCGCATCCGCGACGTGATCGAGGGGCTGCTGAAGGATCTGCCCTGGGATGCCGAGATCGGCTCTCTCAGCGGTGGCCAGCGTCGCCGTGTCTCGCTCGCGAAGCTGCTCACGGGGGACTGGGATGTCATCGCCCTCGACGAGCCCACCAACCACCTCGACGTCGAAGCCATCACATGGCTGGCCGGGCACCTCAAGAAGCGGTGGAGCCCGAACTCCGGAGCGCTCATGGTCGTGACGCACGACCGGTGGTTCCTCGACGAGATCTGCACCGAGACCTGGGAGGTGCACGACCGTATCGTCGAGCCCTTCGAGGGCGGCTACGCGGCCTACATCCTGCAGCGCGTCGAGCGCGACCGGATGGCAGCGGCCACCGAGGCCAAGCGTCAGAACCTCGCCAAGAAGGAGCTCGCGTGGCTGCGCCGCGGCGCACCCGCCCGCACCAGCAAGCCGAAGTTCCGCATCGATGCGGCCAACGAGCTCATCGCCGACGTGCCCGAGATCCGCGACAAGGTCTCGCTGCAGTCGCTGGCGGTCTCGCGCCTCGGCAAGGACGTCGTCGACCTGCTCGACGTGGGTGTGACTTATCCGAGCCCCGACGGCGGCACGAAGACCGTGCTGAAAGACGTCGAGTGGCGCATCGCGCCGGGGGAGCGCACCGGCATCCTCGGTGTCAACGGCGCGGGCAAGTCGACGCTGCTCGGACTCATCTCGGGCACCGTGGAGCCCACGGTGGGCCGCGTGAAGCGCGGCACGACCGTGAAGGTCAAGACGCTCACCCAGCGGCTCGACGAACTCGAGGACGTGCGGCACGAGCCGGTGCGCGTCGTGATCTCGCGCCTGCGCACCTCGTACACGATGGGTTCCGGCTCGAAGGCGCAGGAGCTCACGCCCGGGCAGCTGCTCGAGCGGCTCGGCTTCGATTCCGCCCAGCTCTCCACCCCGGTGAAGGATCTGTCCGGAGGTCAGCAGCGCCGTCTGCAGCTGCTGCTCGTGCTCCTCGACCAGCCGAACGTGCTGATCCTCGACGAGCCGACGAACGACCTCGACACCGACATGCTGGCGGCGATCGAGGATCTGCTCGACTCGTGGTCGGGCACCCTGCTGGTCGTCAGCCATGACCGGTACTTCCTCGAGCGCGTGACCGATCAGCAGTTCGCGATCCTCGACGGCCATCTGCGGCATCTGCCCGGGGGCGTCGACGAGTACCTGCGACTGCGCCAGCTGCAGACCTCGGCGCCGGGCAAGTCCCAGACCGCCGTCAACACCGAGAAGAAGGCGTCCACCCTCGACGGCGCCGCCTTGCGCACCGCGCAGAAGGAGGTTGCCGCCCTCGAGCGCCGCATCCAGAAGCTCACCCAGCAGGTCGACAAGGCGAAGACCGCGCTGGCGGATCACGACCAGTCGGACTTCGCCGGGCTGGGAGACAAGATGAAGGCGATCAGCGACCAGCAGGCCGAGATCGAGGAGCTCGAGCTGCGCTGGTTCGAACTGACCGAAGAGCTCGACTGACATCTCGCCATCCGTGCCCCGTGGGAATACGGTGGCACTGCAGGACGCTGTGATCTGGGCGGGGTTCGATGCCATCCGGGATCGCACAGCATGATCCTGCGGTACCCGGGAGGTTCAGTTGGAAGGACTCGAGGTCACCGTCCTGCTCGGACTCACGATCCTCGTCGGCACGATGCTCGCGCCGCGCATACGGCTGGCTCTGCCGCTCGTGCTCGTGATCCTCGGCCTGGCGCTCGGCTTCGTGCCGCAGCTGCGTGAGATCCAGCTGCCTCCGGAGACGGTGCTGCTGCTCTTCCTCCCGGTGATGCTGTTCTGGGAGAGCCTGACCACCTCTCTGCGTTCCATCCGACGCGACTTCCGCTACATCCTGCCGATGAGCACCGTCCTCGTGGTGGCATCCGCCTTCGCGGTCGCGGGCATCGGACTGCTGTTCGGGATGCCGTGGGAGACCGCCCTCATCCTCGGCGCCGCCGTCGCCCCGCCCGACGCCACCGCCGTCGCCGCGCTCGGCCGCCTGCTGCCGCGCCGGATGTTCATGAAGCTCAAGGCCGAGAGCCTCACCAACGACGGCACGGCGCTCGTCCTCTACGCCATCGCCGTCTCCCTCGCCCTGGGCGGCCAGATCTCCCCGTGGTCGGTGACGCTCTCGGTGCTCACCTCCTACGTGGGTGGCGTCGCGGCCGGTGTCGTGATCGCCGTGCTCGGATACCTGCTGCTCCGTCGCACGTCGTCGACCATCGTGATCAACGTGACCCTGCTGCTGATCCCGTTCTCGGCCTTCCTGCTCGCCGAGATCGTGCACGCGTCGGGGGTGCTCGCGGTCGTCGTCGCCGGCCTCATCGTCGCCTACATGGCCCCGCGGGTCACGACGGCGTCGTCGAGGCGTCAGGCGGATGCCGCATGGCCCTTCGGCGTCTTCCTGCTGAACGGGGCGCTGTTCGTGCTGATCGGTCTCGAGGTGCAGTTCGTCGCCCACGAGATCTCCGGGGCCGCGATCGGCCGCCTCGTCCTCATCACCCTGGCGGTGTGGGCGACGCTGCTCGCGGTGCGATACCTGTTCCAGCTCATGAACGCGCCCTTCCAGCGCCGGACGAGTCCGCGCCCGACGAGAGGCGCGCGAGCGAGATCGATGGCCGTGTCCACAGTCGCGGGCATGCGCGGAGCGGTGTCGCTCGCGATCGCTCTGTCGGTGCCCGCCGCCAGTGCCACCGAGGGAGAGATCGCCGGCCGCGACGAGATCGTCTTCGTGACGGCCGGGGTGATCCTGCTCAGCCTGCTGGTGCAGGGTCCGCTTCTTCCTGCCATCGTCCGCTGGGCACGCTTCCCCGACGATCACAGGGACGACGAGGAGTACGAGCTCGCCGAGCGCACCATCTCGGGTGCCGCGCTCGCCGCCCTCGACGACCTCGCCGCCGAGCACGGAGTGGGCCAGGAGATCCGCGACAAGGTGCGAGCCGAGGGCTACCAGATGCTGGAGTTCGCGAACGCGCGCTCTCTCGCCCGCGAGCAGGCGATCGTGGACGCCGAGGCCGAGGTTCTCGACGAGATGCTCGGCGAACCCGACCCGCTCGGTGCGGGGACGAGCCCGGTCGGGCCCGGGAGCGGGAGGTCGGCCCCCGACCTCGTCACGGTGGATGCCGTCGAAGGCGAGGTCCGCACGCTGCAGATGATCGCGACCTCGGCCGACGTGGACGTGATGCAGCGCTCTCCGCTGCTGCGTCACGAGGAGCACACGCGCCTCAAGCTCGCACTCATCGACCGCAAGCGCGAGGTGCTGCTCGGACTCCGCCGAAGCGGTACGGTCGACGACCTCGTGGTCCGCCGCATCTCGGCCCGCCTCGACCTCGAGCAGGTGCGCCTGCAGGGCATCGAGGACTACGACTGAGAGCTGTGACGCTCTGTGACGCTCGATTGTGGCGAGCGGCGCGTCGCTGCCTAACGTATTCGAGTCCCCCAAGAGAGGAACCCGAACACCATGTCCTTCACCGCATCCCGCCGGACAACATCCGTCATCGCCGCGCTCGCCGCGGTCCCGCTCGTCGTCGCGCTCGCAGGCTGCGCGACCGGCTCCTCAGAGGCCGGCTCCGGCAGCGAGAACGAGACCGTCAAGGTCGGTGTCGTCGGAAAGGGCGACGCGCAGTGGGCGCCCTTCGTCGAGGCAGCCGCTGAAGAGGGCATCACGGTCGAGCTCGTCGACTTCGGCTCGTACGAGCAGCCGAACCCGGCGCTGACCGAGGGCGAGATCGACCTCAACCAGTTCCAGCACATCGTGTACCTCGCGGACTACAACGTGAACTCCGGTTCCGACCTCACGCCGGTCGGCTCCACGGCCATCTACCCGCTGGGCCTCTACTCGCAGAAGTACGACGACGTCGACGACATCCCCGAGGGCGAGACCGTCGCGGTCCCGGACGACGCATCGAACCAGGCGCGTGCGCTGCTCGTCCTGCAGTCCGCAGGGCTCATCGAACTCAAGAGCGGCGGCACGATCTTCTCCGACGTCGCGGACGTCGACACGGCGAAGTCGAAGGTCGAGGTCACCGCACTCGAGGCCGCGCTGATCCCCACCTCGCTGCCCGACGTCGCCGCCGCGATCATCAACAACGACTTCGTGCAGGACGCCGGTCTGACGTTCGACGATGCGATCGCCCAGGACGACCCTGAGGACCCCAACGCCCTGCCGTACGTGAACGTCTTCGCTGCCCGCGCGGAGGACGCCGACAACGAGACGTACCTCAAGCTCGTCGAGATCTTCCAGACGAACGAGGACGTCCAGGCCGGTCTGCTGGAGTCGTCGGGCGACACCGCGGTCCCGCTGCAGACGCCGGTCGAGGACCTCGTCTCCTCGCTGGAGAAGGTCCAGAAGGACACCGAGGCGCAGAAGTAAGCCGACGCGGAGGAATCTCTCCGCGCGATGCGAGAGAATCGGGTGGCGCTGCGCGCGTCACCCGATTCGTCGTCTTCCGACCACCTGACCGGAGCAGCACATGCCCATCGTGAGCCTGACCAACGTGTCGAAGGCATACCCCGCCCGCACCCCGGGCGACGGCGACATCGTCGCCGTCGACGACGTCACCCTGTCGATCGAGAAGGGCGACGTCTTCGGGATCATCGGGTACTCGGGCGCCGGCAAGTCGACGCTCGTGCGGCTCATCAACGCTCTCGAGCCCGCGACCTCCGGCTCGATCCTCGTCGACGGCGTCGACATCACGTCGCTCAAGGAGAGCGAGCTGCGCAAGGTCCGCGGCGGGATCGGGATGATCTTCCAGCAGTTCAACCTCTTCGCGTCCCGCACGGTCAAGGCCAACGTCGGGTACCCGCTCAAGCTCGCCGGGTGGAGCAAGGCCGACATCGAGACGCGGGTCGCCGAGCTCCTCTCCTTCGTCGGGCTGTCCGACAAGGCGAAGGCATACCCCGAGCAGCTGTCGGGGGGTCAGAAGCAGCGCGTCGGCATCGCCCGCGCACTGGCCACGAAGCCGGCGATCCTCCTCGCGGACGAGGCCACCAGCGCGCTCGACCCGCAGACGACCCACGAGGTGCTCGATCTGCTGAAGCGCGTCAACGAGGAGCAGGGCGTGACCATCGTCGTGATCACGCACGAGATGGACGTCATCCAGACCATCGCCACGAAGGTGGCCGTGATGGAGAACGGACGGGTGATCGAGGAGGGCGACGTGTTCGAGGTCTTCTCCGCACCACAGAACCCCGCATCGCAGCGATTCGTGGGAACGGTGGTGAAGGGCATCCCCTCGCCGTCCGAACTCTCGGTCCTGCGCGAACGGCACCGCGGACGTCTGGTCACGTTCTCCTTCCGCGACGGCGACTCCTCGCAGGCGCAGGTCTTCCTCGACCTGGCCGCCGCCGGACTCGACTTCGAGCTCGTCTACGGCGGGATCAACGACATCCGGGGTCGGGCCTTCGGTCACCTCACGCTGGCGATCCGCGGTGACGGCGCCGCCATCGATGCGGCGCTGTCCGCCATCGGAGAGCGCGTCGAAGTCACGGAGATCGCTCGAGAGGAGGCGCTCTGATGGATCGTCTGAACGAACTGTGGCCCGAGCTGTGGAAGGCCGCGCTCGAGACCCTGTACATGACGTCGTTCGCGCTCCTGCTCGGCGGCATCCTCGGGCTTGCGATCGGCGTGGTCCTCTACGTCACCCGGCCGGGCGGACTCGCGCAGAACCGGGCCGTCTCGCTGATCGCCAACCTCGGCGTCAACTTCTTCCGCCCGATCCCGTTCGTGCTCTTCGTGGCGGTCGCGCAGCCCTTCGCGCGTGCGGTGGTCGGCACCGGCATCGGCACCACGGCCGGGGCGTTCATGATCGCCCTCGCCGCGGCCTTCGCGATCGGCCGCATCGTCGAGCAGCATCTGGTCTCGGTGTCGCCCGGCGTCATCGAGGCGGCGCGGGCGATGGGCGCCGGTCCCTGGCGCATCCTGTTCACCGTGGCGATCCCCGAGTCGCTGGGGCCCCTCATCCTCGGGTACACCTTCATCGTGGTGGCGCTGATCGACATGACCGCCATGGCAGGTCTCATCGGCGGCGGCGGTCTCGGCGCGTTCGCCCAGATCTACGGCTTCCGCCAGTTCGAGCCGGTCGTCATGTGGACGGCGATCGTCCTCATCGTGGTGTTCGTGCACCTCGTCCAGATCCTCGGGACGAGGCTGGCGCGCAAGATCATGCGCCGCTGAGCGGCCAGATCATGCGTCGCTGAGCGGAGCCTCCTGCAGTGTGCGCGTCGAGGAGAACATCCTCGGCGCGCCGCTCAGCGGATCCACGAAGTGCAGCTCGCGGGCGAGCAGCTGGAGCGGGTGGTCGAAGTCGTCGGGCGCCTCGCCGGTGAGCTCGGGGTAGAAGGGGTCGTTCATGATCGGCAGGCCCAGTGCCGCGAGGTGCACCCGCAGCTGATGCATCTTGCCGCTGTGCGGCCGCAGCAGTGTGTGGACGACCCGCGAGTCGGCGTCGATGAGCTCGACCAGCGTCTCGGCGTTGGGTTCCCGCTCGTCGTCGACGCGCACCTTCAGCTCGCCGCGGAGCTTGACGATGTGGTTGCGGTACACGAGCGGGAAGCGGGAGGAGTCCCAGTCGTCCGGGCGGGCCGACACGGCCTCGTAGACCTTCTGCACCTGGCGGGTCTCGAACAGCAGCTGGTACGGCCCGCGCGACTCCGGACGCGCCGAGAACATCAGCAGCCCTGCGGTCGCGCGGTCGAGGCGATGGATGGGTGCGATATCGGGGTTGTCGAGCAGGTTGCGCAGACGGATGAGAGCGGAGTTCTGCAGGAACCTCCCGCCTGGGGTGGTCGGCAGGAAGTGCGGCTTGTCGATGACCACGAGGTCGTCGTCCTGGTGCAGGATCTCGAGCTCGACGGGAAGGCGCGTCTCGACCGGCGGGTCGCGGTAGTACCAGATGAACTCCTCCGCGCCCAGGGGAGTGTCCCTCGCCAGCGGGGTGCCGTCGCGCGCCACGATCTCGCCCCGGTCGAAGCGCACGAGCAGTCGCTCGGGGTCGAGGTGGAAGAAGCGCTCGATCATGTACGCGGCGACGGTCGGCCATTCGCCGACCAGGGGCACGTGCAGGCGCGTCGCGCCCACGCCGTCGCGCACGGGAAGAGGGGAGAGCATGGCCATCAGCGTGCGCCCCTCACGCGTCGAAGCTCAGGCTGAGCTTGCGCAGCAGCCCGGCCAGCCGGTCGCGGTCGCTGCGTGACAGCGCCTGCAGAAGGTCGGCCTCGACGTCGACGAGGCGCGTGATCGCGGCATCCACCCTGATCCGGCCGTCGTCCGTGAGGGTGACGAGCACGCTGCGCCCGTCTGCGGGGTCGGCCTCTCGACGGACGAACCGGCGCCCCACCAGTCGATCGATGCGGTTGGTCATCGTGCCGCTGGAGACGAGGGTCTGCTGCAGCAGCTGCTTCGGCGAGAGCTGGAAGGGCGTGCCGGCCCGGCGCAGCGCCGAGAGCACATCCCACTCCCATGCCTCCAGGTCGCTGCGGCGGAACACGTCTCGCCGGGCGCGGTCGAGCAGGCGCGTGAGCCGATCCATGCGCGAGAGCACCTCGAGGGGTGAGAAGTCGAGGTCGGGGCGCTGGGTGTTCCAGGCACCGACGATCCGATCGACCTCATCAGCCTCGCTCATCCGTCCATTATCGCGGGTCGCGCCACCGTATCGCCGTCGGCACCGATGCGGGCATGGCAGACTTGACAGGCGGTGTCCCCGGATGCCGCGGTCCGCCGTGGTGTAATGGCAGCACGACAGCCTTTGGAGCTGTGAGGTCTAGGTTCGAGTCCTGGCGGCGGAGCATGACTGGGAACACTCTCGCCATCGTCATCCTCGCCGCAGGGCAGGGGACGCGCATGCGCTCGCGGCTGCCGAAGGTGCTGCATCCGATCGGAGGCCGCCCGCTGGTCGGGCACGTCCTCACCACCGCCACTCGGCTCGGTGCCGACCACATCGAGGTCGTCGTGCGCCATGAGCGCGACCAGGTCGTGAATGCGCTGCGCGAGGACTACCCCGACGCCGTGTTCGTCGATCAGGACGACGTCCCCGGGACGGGGCGGGCCGTGCAGGTCGCGATCGACGCGCTGCCGGCAGAGTTCGACGGCGACGTGCTGGTGCTCTCCGGCGACTGCCCGCTCGCCGATGCCGACACCCTCTCGGCGTTCCTCGCGGAGCATCGAGCCTCGGGAGCCCCCGCGACCCTCATGACCGCCGTCGTCGACGACCCCAGCGGTTACGGCAGGGTCATCCGCGACGGCGAGGGCGGCGTCGACCGCATCGTGGAGCAGAAGGACGCGGATGCCGACGAGGCCGCCGTCCGCGAGATCAACGCCGGGATGTACGTGTTCCGTGCCTCCACGCTGCGCAGGTACCTCCCCGAGATCGGCGTCGACAACGCGCAGGGCGAGATGTACCTCACCGACGTCCCCGGGCTGCTTCGTCGCGACGGCGACCGCGTGGCGGCATCCGTCGTCTCCGACGTCACGGTGACCTACGGGGTCAACGACCGCGCGCAGCTCGCCCTCGTGGGCCGCCTGCTCAACGAGCGCATCGTGCGTCACTGGCAGCGCGAGGGCGTCACGGTGATCGATCCGGCGACGACCTGGATCGACGACGACGCCACGCTCGCCCCGGACGTCACGATCCTGCCGCACACGCAGATCCTGGGGGCGACGAAGATCGCCGAGGGCGCCATCATCGGCCCGGACACCACCCTCGTGGACTGCGAGGTGGGGGAGGACGCCATCGTGCGGCGCACGGATGCCACGCTCGCCGTCATCGGCGCCGAGGCCACGGTCGGCCCGTTCTCGTTCCTGCGCCCCAACACGGTGCTCGGCGCGGGCGGCAAGATCGGCGCCTACGTCGAGACGAAGAACGCGGAGATCGGCGAGGGCAGCAAGGTCCCGCATCTGTCGTACGTCGGCGATGCGACCATCGGACGCGGTGTGAACCTCGGCGCGAGCACCATCACCGCCAACTACGACGACGTGAACAAGCACCGCACGATCGTCGAGGACGAGGTCCACACCGGCTCGCACACGACCCTCGTCGCGCCCGTTAGGCTGGGTGCTGGCGCCAAGACGGGTGCCGGCGCCGTCGTCCGCAAGGACGTACCGGCCGGTGCCCTCTCGATGAGCGTCGCGCCTCAGCGCAACATCGAAGGCTGGGTCGAGAAGAACAGGGCAGGCACGGGCGCGGCGGATGCTGCGGCCCGATCCCGAGACGCGGAGTAGGCGGACTGAATGGCGCGCAAGAAGAAGACGGTCGATCTGGATCGGGACAACGGCATCGCGCCCGGTCTCGTCGCCAAGACGAAGAAGCGGCTCGTCGTCGCCGGAGGCCGCTCCCACCCCGAGCTCACCGCCGCCGTCGCCACCGCACTGGGCACCGAGGTGGTCCCCACCGAGCACCGGACCTTCGCGTCCGGCGAGATCTACGCGCGTTTCGAGGTCTCCATCCGCGGCTGCGACCTCTTCCTGATCCAGACGTTCGGAGAGCCGGTCAACGAGTGGCTCATGGAGACGCTCATCATGATCGACGCCGCCAAGCGCGCCTCGGCCAAGCGCATCACCGTGGTCGCCCCGTACTATCCCTATTCGCGTCAGGACAAGAAGGGTCGCGGGCGTGAGCCCATCAGCGCGCGCCTCGTCGCCGACCTGCTGAAGACCGCAGGCGCAGACCGCGTCATGAGCGTCGACCTGCACGCCGCGCAGATCCAGGGATTCTTCGACGGTCCCGTCGACCACCTCTTCGCGAAGCCCGTGCTGCTCGATCACTTCCAGCGCACGCTGAGCGCGGCGGATCGTGAGATCCTCACGGTCGTGTCGCCCGACATGGGCCGTGTGCGCGTCGCCGACACATGGTCCGACAGCCTCGGTGCGCCGCTCGCGATCATCCACAAGCGCCGTGACCCGAAGGTCGCGAACCAGGTCTCCGTGCACGAGATCGTCGGTGCCGTCGAGGGGCGCACCTGCCTGCTCGTCGACGACATGATCGACACCGGCGGCACGATCGTGAAGGCCGCGCAGGCGCTCAAGGCCAACGGGGCGCACCGAGTCATCGTCGCGGCGACGCACGCGATCTTCAGCGACCCGGCCTCGGAGCGGCTGCAGGACGCGTCGATCGACGAGGTCGTCATCACCGACACGATCCCGCTGACCGAGTCGCGCCGCTGGGACAAGCTCACGGTCCTGCCCATCGCACCGCTGCTGGCGCGTGCGATCCACGAGGTGTTCGAGGACGGCTCCGTCACGAGCATGTTCGGCGGCGACGCGTAGCCGACTTAGGTCACGCTTACCCGCAGCACAGCCCGCACATAGCCGCGGTCCCTACGGTCGAAACACCACAACGATCACGGCCGGGAGGACCATCATGATCCGCACGACTGCACCGACTTCTGTCCGCAAGGGCGCAGCCCTCGCCGGCGTCGCAGGACTCCTCGTCCTCGCGGGCTGCTCCGGCACCGCAGACGCCGAGAACGACACGGCCACCGACACGGGTACCGACACCAGCACGGAGTCGAGCGACTCCGGTGCCGCCGGCGAGTACTCCGACGGCACGTACACGGCCGACGGCTCGTACCAGACCCCCGAGACCGTCGAGACGATCTCCGTCACGCTCACCCTCGCCGACGGCGTCGTGTCCGAGGTCGAGGTGACCGGCGACCCGCAGGCGCGGGAGTCGGAGCAGTACCAGGGCCAGTTCATCGACGGAATCTCCGACGAGGTCGTGGGCAAGTCGCTCGACGAGATCGAGGTCAGCCGTGTCGCGGGGTCGTCGCTCACGAGCGGCGGATTCAACGAGGCGGTCGAGTCCATCAAGGAGCAGGCAGCCGCCTGAGGCGCGAGAGGCGCGATCATGGCGATCTGGCGTTTCGATGCGATCGGAACCCGCTGGGAGATCGAGACGACGCACGACCTCGGCGCCGATGAGCGCGGTCTCGTCGGCGCCGAGATCGAGCGCTTCGACCGGGAGTGGTCGCGGTTCCGCGCGGACTCCGCGGTCACCCGCGTCGCACGCGAGGGCGGCACGATCCGTTCCTCGGATGCGGGGGCGATGCTCGACGCGTACCGCGAACTCTCGGCGGCCACGAGCGGAGCCGTGAATCCTCTGATCGGCGCCAGCCTCGAGGCCCTCGGCTACGACGCCGCCTACAGTCTCGTCGCGGGCGGGCCGACCGCGGCCCCGACGGAGTGGACGTCGACCGTGCGATGGACGGAGGGGCAGGCGACGGCATCCGCCCCGGCGCTCCTCGACGTCGGCGCACTCGGCAAGGGCCGTCTCGTCGATCTCGTCGCCGGGGTTCTCGACGCGGTGCCGGGAGATGTCGTCGTCGACGCAGGGGGCGACATGCGGGCGCGCGGCAGCGCCGTGCGCGTCGGTCTCGAGCATCCGTACGATCCCTCCCAGGCGATCGGCGTCGTCGAGCTGCAGGACGCCGCGCTCTGCGCATCGGCCGTCAACCGTCGCGCCTGGGGAGACGGCCTCCATCACGTCCTCGACGCGCGGACGGGAGTGCCGGTGCGCACCTGGGCGGCGACGTGGGCCATCGCCCCCGAGGCGATGCGCGCGGATGCAGTCGCCACCGCGCTGTTCTTCGACGGCGTGCCGGAGCTCGCCGCATCGTGGGAGGTCGAGTGGGTGCGCATGACCACCGACGGGCGTGTCGAGCGCTCTCCGGGCTGCCCCGCCGAACTCTTCCTCGCCCGCCGCTAGCGTTCAGAAGTAGGGAAGAGTAGACCCGTGATCACCTCCATCACCGCCCTGAGGCAGCGCGTGCTCGCTCTGCTGGGCGGCATCTCGATGTACCGGCTCGTGCTCTTCGCGCTCCTCGCTCTCGCGCTGATCGCCGTCGTGCTGTCGGCCCTCGGCGTCATCGTGGCGCCGACGCCGCCGGAGATCGTCGCATCGTTCGCGGTGCTCGCGGTCGTGATCTCCGGGGTCGATGCCGTCGCGCAGCGCATCCTCAGGCTGCCGTGGCGCATCGAGTCGTCACTCGTGACGGCCCTGATCCTGCTGTTCGTGCTGCGCCCGGGTCTCGAGCCGGCGGCGCTGCTCGGTCTCGCCATCGCCGGGGTGGTGGCGAGTCTGTCGAAGTACCTGATCGCGTGGCGCGGACGCCACATCCTCAACCCTGCGGCGTTCGGTGCCGCGGTGGTGTCGATCCTCGGCTCCTTCGGCGCATTCGAGTGGCTCGGCACGTCGTCGTCCTGGTGGGTGGGCACCCCCTCGCTCTTCATCCCGGTCGTGGTCCTCGGACTCGCGGTGCTCTGGCGCACCGAGAAGGTGCGGATCGTGCTCGTCTTCCTCGTCATCGCGATCGGGGTCGCCGTGCTGCGACAGGCCGTCCAGGCGCAGGAGTTCGACATCGCGTTCGACCTCGGTTCCGCGCTCTCGTTCGCCGCGCTGCAGTCGCCGTTCCTCTTCCTCGGGGCGTTCATGCTCTCCGAGCCCCTGACCCTGCCGCCTCGTCGCTGGCAGCAGTTCTCGGTGGCGGCGCTCGTGGGTGTGCTGGCGGGCTGGCCGATCGCGGTCGGCGGTCTCTTCACCCTCGGGCAGGAGCGGGCCCTGCTGATCGGGAACCTCCTGGCCTTCGCCTTCGCCCTCCGCGGCTCGGTGCGTCTCGTGCTGGAGCGCCGACGATTCATCACCCCCACGGCCCAGGAGCTGACGTTCCACGCGAAGGGCAGGGTGCGATTCCTCCCGGGCCAGTACCTCGAGCTCGACGTTCCGCACAGCCGTCCGGACGCACGGGGGACCCGACGGGAGTTCAGCATCGTCTCGGCGCCCGCCGACCTGCCGACGCTGCGGATCGCCTACAAGGACGGCGATCAGAAGCATCCGTCGAGCTACAAGCGTGCGCTGGCTGCGGCCGAACCGGGCGCGACGCTCGCCGTGACCGGCACCTGGGGCGACTTCCTGCTGCCGCGATCGGATGCGCCCGTGCTCATGGTGGCCGCGGGCATCGGCGTGACCCCGTTCGTGTCCCAGCTCCGTCAGCTGCAGTCGACGGGAAGGCAGCAGGACGTGGTGCTCGTGTACGTGGCATCCGACAGCACGGAGCTCGCGTTCCGCGACGAGCTCACCGAGACCGGGGCGCGGGTCGTCGTCTTCACGCGTGACGAGCCCGCCGGCCTCCCGGCGCACTGGAGCTGGGCGCAGGGTGCGCGGCTGGATGCCGAGGGGCTGGAGCACCATGTCCCCGACCTGCGTGCGCGCCACGCGTACATCTCGGGTCCGCCCCGACTGATCGCCGCTCTCGCCCCCGCCCTGCAGAAGGCGCGCTCCCTCACCACCGACGCGTTCGCCGGCTACTGAGAGCCGCCGGATACTGAGAGCCGCCGGCTACTGAGAGCCGCCGGTCAGGCGGCCGGCTCGGCGGCGGGATTCATCGGGATGCGCACGGTGAAGGTCGTGTCCCCGGGCTCGCTCGCCACGGTGATGTGACCGCCATGCCCTTCGACGATCGCCTTCGCGATCGCGAGGCCCAGACCCGTCCCGCCGGTCTGTCGGGCTCGCGAGCTGTCGCCGCGAGCGAAGCGGGCGAACAGCTCTTCCCGCACCTCCGGATCGATGCCGGGTCCGTCGTCGTGCACGCGGATCACGGCCTCGTCGCCCTCGCGACCGACGCGGAGCGTGATGGACGTGCCCGCGGGGGTGTGCGTCCGTGCGTTCGCCAACAGGTTGGCGACGACCTGATGCATGCGGCCGGCGTCGCCGACGATGACGACCGACTCCTCCGGCACCTCGATGCTCCACTGGTGGTCGGGCGCGGTCGGCCGTGCGTCGGTCAGGCTCTCCACCGCGAGCTGCGCGAGGTCGACGGTGCCGTACACGAGCTCGCGACCCTCGTCGAGACGGGCGAGCAGCAGGAGGTCCTCGACCAGGCGGGTCATGCGCAGCGACTGAGCCTGGATGCGCTCGAGCGATGTCGTGGTGCCCTCGATCGCGGCGGCTCCGCCCTGCTGCTTGAGCGCGCGCAGGGAGAGCTCCGAGTAGCCGCGGATCGACGACAGCGGCGTCCTCAGCTCATGGCTCGCATCGGCGACGAAGCGTCGCATCCGCTCCTCGTTCTTCTGGCGTGCCGCGAGCGAGGTGTTCACATGGTCCAGGAGCTTGTTGAGAGAGGCGCCGACGAGCCCGGTCTCGGTGCGCGGGTCGGCCTCCGAGGCGGGCACACGCTCCGTGATCTCCACCTCGCCGCGGTCGAGCGGCTGGTCGGCGACGCGAGTGGCCGTCGCGGCGACCGCTCGCAGCGGCCTCAGTCCCACCCGGATGGTGATCGCGGTCGTGAGCGCGAGGAGGATGAGCCCGCCGATCGTCGCCAGTGCGATCACGGTCAGCAGGGTCGTGAGCTGGTTCTGGATCTCGGTGCGGGGGAGCCCGGTCACGACGTTCGCGCCGTTGGGGGCGCTCTGGACGACGAGGAGGTACGAACCGTGGTCCTCGATCGAGACCGTTCCGGTCGGACGCCCGGCGAGCGAGGCGTTGATCCGATCGAGCTCGCTTGCGCTGAGCTTCTCCGAACCTCCCAGGTCACCGGCGGTGTCGCTGAAGACGACACCGCTCGTCCCTCCCTCGACGCTCGACACCGCCAGCAGGAGCCCGGGCACCGGCTTGAGCCCGACCAGGATGTTGTCGACGTTGGCGAGCTCCTCGGGGAAGCTGCCCACCCAGCGCGTGATCTGATTCGAGTAGTTCTTCAGGCTGTCCTCGAGCTGACGCTCCATGGTCGCCCCGAGGGTCGCGCTGGTGATCACCGCCACGATCACGAGGATGAGGGAGACGAAGCCGATAACGGCCGTCATGAGCCGAGCCTGCAGGCTCATCGGCCTCCCCGGCATCTTCGTCATGCTCACTGAGGCGCCTTGATCATGTATCCGACGCCGCGGACCGTGTGCAGCAGGGGAGCGCGTCCGGCGTCGATCTTCTTGCGCAGGTACGAGATGTACAACTCGACCACCGAGGACTTGCCGCCGAAGTCGTAGCTCCACACGCGGTCGAGGATCTGCGCCTTCGACAGGACCCTGCGCTCGTTGCGCATCAGGTATCGGAGCAGCTCGAACTCCGTCGCGGTCAGCTCGATCTCGGTGCCGTCGCGCATCACCTCGTGGCTGTCCTCGTTGAGGGTCAGGTCGGCGACCCGGAGGATCGACTGGCCGTCGTCGGCCGTGGCGTGCCCGGTGCGACGGATGATCGCGCGCAGGCGGGCGATCACCTCCTCGAGGCTGAAGGGCTTCGTCACGTAGTCGTCCCCTCCTGCGGTCAGACCGGCGACGCGATCGCCCACGGCGTCCTTCGCGGTGAGGAAGAGCACCGGGACGAGGCTTCCCGACTCGCGGAGCCGCCGCAGGACGGCCATGCCGTCGAGGTCGGGCATCATGATGTCGAGCACGAGCGCGTCGGGCTCGAACTCCCGCGCCACCTGGAGGGCTTCGAGGCCCGACGAGGCCGTTCGCACCTCCCACCCCTCCATCCGCAGCGCCATGGCGAGGAGATCCGTGAGCATCTGCTCGTCATCGACGGCGAGGATGCGCAGGGGGGAACCATCAGGACGCCGCAGTTCGGGGAGGTCGTTGCTCATGCCTCCATTCTGCGGAATCTCCTATGGGATTTCTATGGAAGGCACTATGCATCGCCTGTGAGCCAGCGGCGCATAGCGTTCTCATCACTCGCCCATCGATGTCGCAGAAGACGGCTCCCTAGCGTCGTCATCGGCCCGCGAAAGGCGCGGCGGAAGGAGACACATGTACGGGACATATCTGCGGCGAGAACTGGCGGGCCGCAAGAAGCAGACGATGATCGTGGCGATAGGCCTCGCGATCGCCATCGCTCTGGTGATCATCGTGAACGCGCTCACGGCGGGGGTACGGGACGCGCAGGAGCAGGCGCTGGAGTCGGTCTACGGCGTCGGCACCGACCTCACCGTCACAGGAGCAGCGGCCGCGCCGGGCGAAGGGGGCGGCCAGCGCTTCGACTTCGGCACGGACGACGGCACGTCCGATGGCGAGACGACCACCCTGAGCCAGTCGACCCTGCGCACCGACATGATGCGCGCCACCCTCGATGCCTCGGTGCTCGACACCGTGAGCGCCACGGACGGCGTGACCGCAGCATCCGCGGCGCTCAGCCTCACCAACTCGACCTTCTCGGGAGAGCTCCCGAGCGGCGGCTTCGCACAGCAGGATGCCGAGGGCGCCTCACCGACCGAGGGGGAGGCCCCGCCGCAGGACGGCTCGGCCGGCGCCGGCGACGGCTCGTTCGGCGTGAACTCGTTCACGGTGCTCGGCATCGATCCGTCGCTGGCATCCGTGGGCCCGCTCGCCTCGGCATCCGTGACCGATGGGCGCGCGCTCGATGACGAAGACTCCGGCGCCCTCGTCGCGCTCGTCGATGCCACCTACGCCACGACGAACGAGATCGCCATCGGCGACGCGATCGACGTGGGCGGTTCACAGGTCGAGGTCGTCGGGACCGTGGCCTCCGGCTCCGGCTCCGGCTCCGACGCCGCAGACACCGTAGCGAACGTCTATCTCCCGCTCGACACCGCGCAGGAGCTGTCCGGCGCCGGTGATGTCATCTCGACGGTCTACGTCCAGGCGGAGTCCGCCGACTCGATCGACGCCGTGCAGACGGCGCTGGCCGAGGAGCTGCCCGACGCCACGGTGACCTCGCAGTCGGAGCTCGCCTCCACGGTCTCCGGGTCGCTGTCGAGCGCGACGTCCCTCATCACGAACCTCGGCACCTGGCTCTCGATCATCGTGCTGGCCGTCGCCGTGCTGCTCTCGGTGCTCCTCACCCTGTCGGGCGTATCGCGTCGCACGCGGGAGTTCGGCACGCTCAAGGCGATCGGCTGGTCGGACGGACGCGTCGTGCGCCAGGTCGCGGGCGAGTCGATGATCCAGGGACTCATCGGAGGTGCTGTCGGTCTCGTGCTCGGCATCGCGGGCATCGTGGCGATCAACCTGATCAAGCCGACCGTCGCTGCGAGCACGGCCGGCGCCGGCGAGAGCGGCCCCGGAGGCATGGGCGGAGGCCCGACCGGGGGCGGAGGGATGTTCCAGACCGCGCAGGCCGCCGACATCGTGCTGCAGGCCCCGTTCACTCCGTGGGTGCTCGTCGCCGCCGTCGGTCTCGCCGTGCTCGGCGGACTCGTGGCCGGCGCCTTGGGCGGGTGGCGCGCGGCGCGCCTCAGCCCCGCCGAGGCCCTCCGATCCGTCGCCTGACAAGCGCCCACCACCCACGAACAGGAGAAGAACATCATGACCATCGCAGACCTCGCTCACACGACGAACAGCACGGATGCCGCGGCACCGCTGTATCGAGCCGAGAACGTCACCCGCACCTACGCCCAGAAGGGCCGCACGGTGAAGGCGCTCACCGGCGTCGACCTCACCATCCTGCCGGGGGAGCTCGTCACCATCCAAGGCCCCACCGGGGGTGGGAAGTCCACGCTCCTGCAACTGCTGGGAGCACTCGACACGCCGTCGTCCGGTTCGCTGCGCCTGGGAGAGACCGAGCTCGCTTCGGCTTCGGCGCGGGAGCTGAGCAGGATCCGTTCCGAGGAGATCGGGTTCGTGTTCCAAGGATTCAACCTGATTCCCACGCTCACGGCCGCCGAGAACGTGAACATGGCGCTGGAGCCCATGACGCTGGACAGGGCGGAACGTGCGACGCGCGTGGCCGAGGCGCTGGCTCACGTCGGGCTGGCCGACCGCGCAGATCACCTGCCGACGGAGCTCTCGGGTGGGCAGCAGCAGCGCGTGGCGATCGCGCGCGCGATCGTGAAGCGTCCCCGGGTGCTGCTCGCCGACGAGCCCACCGGCAACCTTGACGAGAGCATGCGGGACGAGATCCTCGCGCTGCTGGAGTCGCTGTGCACCGAGGGGATCACGATGGTGGTCGTCACGCACGACTCCGCCGTCGCCCGTCGGGCCACCCGGAGGCTGCGACTCGCGAACGGCGCGGTGCAGGACATCACCCGCTGAGACATGACGAAGGCCCCGGCCATGCAGCCGGGGCCTTCGTGCGTCAGAGACGACTCAGTGCGTGTCCTCGGCCTCGATCTCGGTGCGGTCCACCGACCACAGCGTGTGGAAGGTGCCGTCCTTGTCGATGCGCTTGTAGGTGTGTGCGCCGAAGAAGTCGCGCTGGCCCTGCACGAGGGCGGCAGGAAGGCGGTCGGCGCGGATGCCGTCGTAGTACGACAGCGACGACGAGAACGCCGGGGCCGGGATGCCCGCTTGTGCGGCGGCGATCACGACGCGGCGCCAGGACGCCTGGCCGCGGGTGAGCGCCTCGGCGAAGTACGGGGCCGTCATGAGGACGGGGAGATCCGGGGTCTCGGCGTACGCGTCGGCGATGCGGTTGAGGAACTGCGCGCGGATGATGCAGCCCGCGCGCCAGATCTTCGAGATGGCGCCGAGGTCGATGGTCCAGTCGTACTCCGCGGCGCCGGCGCGGATCTCGTCGAAGCCCTGCGAGTAGGCGACGATCTTCGACGCGTACAGGGCCTGGCGGACGTCCTCGATGAACGCGGCCTCGTCGGCCACGGTGAACGTCTCACCGGGGCCGGGGAGGGATGCGGCGACCTCGCGCTGCTCCGGGTGGCTGGACAGCGAGCGGGCGAACGTGGCCTCGGCGATGCCGGAGACGGGAACGCCGAGCGAGAGCGCGGTCTGCACCGTCCATGCGCCGGTGCCCTTGGCGCCGGCCTGGTCGACGATGACGTCGACGAGCGGCTTGCCGGTCTCGGCATCGACCTGACGCAGCACCTCGGCGGTGATCTCGATGAGGTACGACTCGAGCTCGCCGGTGTTCCATTCCGCGAAGATCTCGGCGATCTCGGCGGGGGTCTTGTCCGTGCCGCGCCGAATGAGGTCGTAAGCCTCGGCGATGAGCTGCATGTCGGCGTACTCGATGCCGTTGTGCACCATCTTGACGAAGTGGCCGGCGCCGTCGTGGCCGACGTGCGTCACGCACGGCTCGCCCTCGGCGATGGCGGCGATCGACTTCAGGATCGGCCCCAGGGTGATCCAGGACTCGTCGGAGCCGCCGGGCATGATCGACGGTCCGAGGAGCGCTCCCTCCTCGCCGCCGGAGATGCCGGCGCCGACGAAGTTGATGCCGGTCTCGCGGACCGCCTTCTCGCGGCGGATCGTGTCGGGGAAGTAGGCGTTGCCGCCGTCGACGATGATGTCGCCCGGCTCGAAGACCTCGACGAGGGAGTCGATCACGGCGTCGGTCGGGCGGCCGGCCTTGACCATGATGATCGCCGTGCGGGGCTTCTGCAGGCTGTCGGCGAACTCCTGGTACGTCGACGCGGGGACGAACTCGGCCTCGGGGTGCTCGGAGAGCAGCGTCTCGGTCTTCTCGTAGCTGCGGTTGAAGATCGCCACCGTGTTCCCCTCGCGGCTCGCGAGGTTGCGGGCGAGATTCGAACCCATGACGGCGAGTCCGACGACTCCGATGTTCGCTGATGCTTCGGGCACAGAAGACTCCTGGATCGTGAAGTAGGGGATGTTCTCAGGGTATCGCGGCGACCGAGACGAGGCCCTCGTGTGACGGTCGGCGACGGCGCGCGGGCCGGCGGGAGACGACCGCCCGCGGATCAGTCCTTGCGGTAGCCGGAGCGACCGAGGGAGAAGAGGGCGGCGAACGAGAAGCCGGCGGCGCACACGGTCATCGCGCCGATCACCCAGGCGATCACGTGTGAGAAGAAGGCGCCGTCGAGCATGGGGAACTCCGTGTTCTGCAGTAGGGATCGGTGTCTTCAGCCTACCGGGTCATCGGGTACCATGAAGGGAGTACCTCGGCGAGGGACGCTTTCGCGCGTGCGCGGACGTCCGTTATCGACGCGGCGAAGCAAGCCCGGTGGCTTTCCTCACGTGTCCACGTTCGAGAACAATTCCAAGACCACCGCGCGGCTCTCGCTGCGTGCCCCGAAGGAGAACCCCATGTCTGAAGACAACACGGTCAAGGCCGAGCTCCGCGAGAGCTTCGGCAAGGGCTTCGCCCGCCGTCTGCGCGCCGCCGGCAAGATCCCCGCCGTCATCTACGGCCACGGCACCGAGCCCGTGCACGTCGCACTGCCCGGCCACCAGGTCTCGCTGATCATCCGCCGCGCGAACGCCCTGCTCGAGCTCGACATCGAGGGCACCTCGCAGCTCGCCCTGGTCAAGGACGTCCAGAAGGACCCGGTGCACCAGATCATCGAGCACATCGACCTCCTCGTCGTGAAGAAGGGCGAGAAGGTCACCATCGACGTTCCCGTCATCGTGACCGGAGAGTCGGCTGCCGGCACGATCGTCAACCAGGACGCGAACACCCTGTCGATCGAGGCCGAGGCCACGCACCTCCCGCAGAACGTCGAGGTCTCGGTCGAGGGTCTCGAGGACGGCGCGCACATCACCGCCGCCGACGTCACGCTGCCCCAGGGCTCGACGCTGCTGACCGACCCCGAGGTCCTGGTCGTCGCGATCTCGATCCCGGCTGAGGAGTCCCTCGAAGAGGACGAGGCCGGAGCCGACGAGGCTGCCGCCGAGGACGCTCCCGCCGCGGAGTGATCTCCGCAGGCGCAGCGCACAGCTGACTGCATCACAGAGGGGGCGCGAGCAGATCGCGCCCCCTCTGTCGTATCCTGACCCGGGCGCCCCCGAGGGGCCCGCATCCCGAGAGGACGAGCACATGGCATCCACCTGGTTGGTGGTGGGACTCGGCAATCCGGGCCCGCGCTACGAGGCGACGCGGCACAACGTCGGCCAGATGGTCGTCGACGAACTGGCCGTTCGGCGCGGCGAGAGCTTCCGCGAGCACAAGGGCGGCGCGCGCGTGGTGGAGACGTGGCTGCGCCCGGGCGCCGACAAGCTCGTGCTCGCGAAGCCGAACACCTTCATGAACGTCTCCGGAACGCCGGTCGCCGCACTCGCCCGCTTCTACTCCGTTCCCGCCGAGCAGATCGTCGTCATCCACGACGAGCTCGACATCCCCTTCGACACCATCAAGCTCAAGATCGGGGGAGGGCATGGTGGGCACAACGGCGTCCGCGACATCGCGCGTGCGATCACGACGCCCGACTTCCCGCGTGTGCGGGTCGGCATCGGCCGCCCGGCGGGCCGGCAGGACCCCGCCGACTGGGTGCTCTCACCGTTCGGCAAGGACGAGCGCGCGAACCTGCCGATCCTGATCTCGGATGCGGCGGATGCCGTCGAGCAGCTCGTGGACGAGGGGCTCCTCGCCGCGCAGCAGAAGCACCACGCCCCGCGCTGAGCGGGGGCCTTCGATCGAGCGCCGCGCCGCGCGCCGCGGCGCCTAAGGCAGGAAGCCCGCGGCCGTGCCCACGGAGAACGCGAAGAACAGCACGACCCAGAAGACGATGGGTCCGAGGACCGCCACGACCAGGGCGGCGATTCCTGCGCCGCGTCCCTGCTTCTTCCGGATCGCGATGATGCCGAGCACGATCGCCGCGATGCCGAGCAGTGTGCCGACCCAGAACGAGATCTCCGCCCAGAGCACCTGATCGCGTGCAGGGGAGAGGACCGTCAGGAGATCGGGTGACGTGGCGTCGAACCCGGCGGGAATCCGGCGGCCGATCTCGAAGCCGGTGATCCCGGCGACGATCGGCGTGACGACGGCGGCGACGACCGCGAGGACGAGAGCCAGGATGCCGAGGAACGATGACCTCCGCTCGTCCGAGGCGGGCGCCTGGTAGGTGCCTGCCGGTGCAGAGTAGCCGCCGACCGGAACCTGATACGCCCCGGGAGGGGCTGCCTGATAGGTGGGTGCGGCCGGCTGGCCGCCGAAGGGCTGCGCGGGGTAGGCGGGTGCGCCGCCGGGGTAGCCCTGCGGCTGGGCAGACGGTGCCGGGTGCGCGGTCGGCGCCTCGAACCTCGGGGCCGGCGACGCAAACGCCGGGGGTGCGGGCGGCGCGGGGGAATACGCGGGCGGCGCGGGGGCGGGCGGCGTCGAAGGCGGCTGTGCATCCGCGGGCTGCTGAGGTGCGGGCGGCACGGAAGGAACGGCACCGGACGGGGGCAGCTGCGGATCAGTCACGCCCCCATCCTAGGGCTGAGTCAGACGCGACGCAGCAGGCCCACGCGGTCGTACACGGCTGCGAGAGTCGCGTCGGCGACGGCGTCGGCGCGTGCGGCGTTCGCGGCCAGGATGCGGTCGAGCTCGGCCGGATCGTCGAGCAGCTCGAGGGCACGCGCACGCACCGGCTCGAACTCGCTCACCACGACCTCGGCGAGACCCTTCTTGAAGTCGCCGTAGCCACGACCCGCGTACTCGTCTTCGATGGCCGGCACCTGGCGGCCCGTGAGGGCGGCGTAGATGGTGAGCAGGTTCGAGACGCCGGGCTTGCTCTCGCGATCGAATCGCACCGAGCCCTCGTTGTCGGTCACCGCGCGCATGATCTTCTTCGCCGACTTCGCCGGGTCATCGAGCATCCAGAGGACCCCGGCATCGCTCTCCGCCGACTTCGACATCTTTGACGTGGGGTTCTGGAGATCGTAGATGCGGGCGGTGTCCTTCTGGATCACCGGACGCGGAACCGTGAAGGTCTCTCCGAACCGGGAGTTGAAGCGCTCGGCGAGGTCACGGGTCAGTTCGACGTGCTGCTTCTGATCGTCGCCGACCGGCACGACGTCGGTCTGATAGAGCAGGATGTCGGCCGCCATCAGGACCGGATACGTGAAGAGCCCGACGCTCGTGGCGTCGGCGCCGTAGCGCGCCGACTTGTCCTTGAACTGGGTCATCCGCCCGGCCTCGCCGAATCCGGTGATGGTCGAGAGGATCCACGCCAGCTCGGCGTGCGCGCGGACGTGGGACTGCACGTACAGCGTCGACTGCGACGGCTCGATGCCGGCCGCGATGTACTGCGCCGCGGTGCGACGGGTCTTCTCCCGCAGCTCCACGGGGTTCTGCGCGACGGTCAGGGCGTGCAGGTCGACGACGGAGAAGTATGCGTCGTAGGAGTTCTGCAGCTCTCGCCACTGGAGGAGCGCCCCGATGTAGTTGCCGATCTGGAGGGAGTCGGCGGAGGGCTGCATTCCTGAGTAGAGACGAGGCTTGGTCACGTGTCAATCCTATGGGGCGACGATCGGCGAGCAGCGCGCCGGCGGTTCGCCATTCAGTAGGTGTAGTCGACGACGACCGGCGCGTGATCGCTCCAGCGCTGGTCGTAGGCGGCCGCGCGAGCGACGTGGTATGCCGTCACACGCTCGGCGAGCGCAGGGGTCGCGAGGTGGTAGTCGATGCGCCAGCCCGAGTCGTTGTCGAAAGCCTGACCGCGCATGGACCACCACGTGTAGGGACCGTCGACCTCGCCGTGGAATCGGCGACCGACGTCGACCCACCCGAGCCCGGTGCCGGTCGAGCCGTCGACTCCTTCCACGGTGTCGCCGGCGGGGCCGAGGAAGCGGTCGAAGTACGCACGCTCGCGAGGCAGGAAGCCCGCCTTCTTGCGGTTGCCCCGCCAGTTCTTGATGTCGAGCTCACGATGCCCGACGTTGAGATCGCCCGTGACGAGCGCGAGCGCGTCATCGCGGCCCAGCTCGGCCATGCGCCGCTCGAAGGCATCGAGGAACTTCCACTTCTCCTCCTGCTTCGGGGTGTCGGCCTCGCCGCTGTGGACGTAGGCGCTGACCACCGTCAGCGGACGCTCGCCGATGAGGAAGTCCGCTTCGAGCCAGCGGCCCTTCGAGTCGAAGTCGAGGTCTCCGAAGTCGGTGCGGGAGGCGAGTGCCGGGATGCGGCTCGCGATGGCCACACCGGCTCGACCCTTCGCCGTCGCCTCGTCGTGCACGAAGGTCCACCCCGGCAGTGCGGCCTCGAGATGCTCGTCCTGTCCGCGCACCTCCTGCAGCGTGAGGATGTCGACGTCGGCCGCATCGAGCCATCCGCTCATGCCGTTGCGAGCCGCGGCGCGGATCCCGTTGACGTTGACAGTGGCGATACGCAGATGAGGCATGCCTCCCAGCCTAACGACGCCCTCCGACATCGCGAGTCGCCCGCTGCAGGTCCGAGAGGAGCCGCTGCGGGAGGGGAGTCGCCGCGTCGGCGGGCGGCGGTGCCGACGCCTCGAGCGCCTCGAGCGCCTCGAGCTCCCGCTCCGCGTCGCGCAGTGTCCGTCGTGCACCCCGGGCCCGATACCACGGTGCCGCGTCCAGCCTCTCGTGGGCGTCACGGACGCGGATCCGCGCCGCGTCGACCAGCGTCCGATGTTCCGCGGCCCGGCGCTCCGCGTCGGTCTGCGGCAGCAGCGGGAGGTCCCGGTCGGTGGCGGCGACCGCGATCCACGAGGAGGCCACCAGCATCACGACGCCGTTCACGCGGAACCAGAGGAGGAGGCCGATGAAGATGGCGAAGGTGGCGAGCAGGGGATTGGAGGGCGTGTAGCTCAGCAGGAAGCCCGCGCCGTACTGCAGGACGGTCATCGCGCCTCCGCCGAGGAGCGCCCCGGGCCAGATGGTCCGCCAGCGGAGCGAGGTGCCCGTGAGGAAGCGGACCATCGCCGCGAGAGCGCCCGACAGCAGGATGAACGACACGATGACGGTTCCTATGCGGATGGTGAGGTTCAGGCCGTCGGACCCGGCGTCCCAGCCCATCAGACTGAGCAGCCAGCTCAACACCGCCGCACTGGCCGAGCTGAGAATGGATCCGGCGACGAGAGCGACGCCGAAGATCAGGGCGGCGACCAGGTCGCGGGCCTTCAGCAGGACGTAGCTCCGCCGGTCGGGCGGAAGGCCGAAGATGTCCCTGGTCGCGCGTCGTGAGAAGGTCACCCACCCGATGGCCGTCCAGATGACGGTGCCGAGGGCGATCAGACCCGTGACGCCGAGGACCCCGGCGGTGCTCGCGGCGACCTCCTGCACCTGCGCGGGGGTCACCACGCCGCCCTCGTCCTGGATGAGATTGGGGATGTAGCTGTTGATGATGTCGATCAGGCCGTCGACGGCCTCCGTGCTGCCCCCGAGCCAGAGTCCGGCGATCGCGAAGGCGAGGTAGATGGCCGCGAAGATCGCGAAGAGCGCCTGATAGCTCACGCCCGCGGCGAGGAGGAACCCGTTGTGCTGGAGGAAGTGGCGCCAGACGCGCACCGGGAACAGGCCGAGGGTGCGCTTCGTGAGTGCGGTCGCGCGCTCCACCGCCGCATCGAGGCGACCGGGCTCGGTGCGGGCGTCGTCGGGATCTGCCACGTCCTCACCCTATCGACGAAACGCGAGAAGGCGGACCCCCGGAGGGGCCCGCCTTCTCGCAGGTGCACAAGTCGTCTCAGGGACGGCCGCGCAGCACAGCCTGCTTGACCTCGGCGATCGCCTTGGTGACCTCGATGCCGCGGGGGCACGCCTCGGAGCAGTTGAAGGTCGTGCGGCAGCGCCACACGCCCTCCTTGTCGTTGAGGATGTCGAGGCGGACCTCGGCGTTGTCGTCGCGCGAGTCGAAGATGAAACGGTGCGCGTTGACGATGGCGGCCGGCCCGAAGTACTGGCCGTCGGTCCAGAACACGGGGCAGGACGACGTGCACGCGGCGCAGAGGATGCACTTGGTGGTGTCGTCGAAGATCTCGCGATCGGCGATCGACTGCGTGCGCTCCTTGCCCTTCTCCGGCACGGAGCTCGCGACGAGGAACGGCTGCACGTCGCGGTAGGAGGCGAAGAACGGCTCCATGTCGACGATGAGGTCCTTCTCGAGGGGCAGGCCCTTGATCGCCTCGACGTAGATCGGCTTGGAGATGTCGAGGTCCTTGATCAGCGTCTTGCACGCGAGGCGGTTGCGGCCGTTGATGCGCATGGCATCGGACCCGCAGATCCCGTGGGCGCAGGAGCGGCGGAAGCTCAGCGACCCGTCGACCTCCCACTTGATCTTGTGCAGGGCATCGAGGACGCGGTCGGTCGAGTAGAGCTCGACGTCGTAGTCCACCCAGTGCGGCTCCGCGTCGACCTCGGGATCGAAGCGGCGGATGTTGAATGTGACGATGAAGGACTGGATGCCGGTGTCCTCCGCGGCCGCTGCGGGGGCCTCGGCGAGTGCGTTCGACATTGTCAGTACTTCCTCTCCATCGGCGGGTAGTTCAACTCGCCCTGCTCGTTCTTGGTGAACACCACGGGCTTCCAGCCGAGCTTGATGTGGTCGCTCGGGTCGGACGAGTGGGGGTCGCCCGTCAGGTAGGCCATGGTGTGCTGCATGTACTTCTCGTCGTCGCGCTTCGGGAAGTCGTCGCGCATGTGGCCGCCACGGCTCTCCTCGCGGTTCTGCGCAGCGTAGACGACGACCTCCGCGATGTCGAGGAGGAATCCGAGTTCGACGGCCTCGAGCAGGTCCGTGTTGAACCGCTTGCCCTTGTCGTCGACGTGGATGTTCTTGTAGCGCTCGCGCAGCTCGGCGATGACGCCGAGGACGTGCTGGAGGGACTCGTGGGTGCGGAACACCTGAGCGCCCTTGTCCATCTCGTCCTGCAGGGTCTTGCGCAGCACCGCGATGCGCTCGGTTCCCTGGTTGTTCCGCAGGCCCTCGAGCATGCCCGACACGAAGCCGGCCGGGTTCTCGGGGAGCGGCACGAACTCGGCCGTCTTGACATACTCGACGGCGTTGCGGCCGCTGCGCTTGCCGAAGACGTTGATGTCGAGCAGCGAGTTGGTGCCGAGACGGTTGGCACCGTGCACAGAGACGCAGGCGCACTCGCCTGCGGCGTAGAGCCCGGGAACGACGGTGTCGTTGTCGGCGAGGACCTCGCCGTTGTTGTTCGTCGGGATGCCGCCCATCGCGTAGTGGGCGGTCGGCATCACCGGCACCGGCTCGACCACCGGGTCGACGCCGAGGTAGGTGCGCGCGAACTCCGTGATGTCGGGCAGCTTGGTCTCGAGGACCTCGGCGCCCAGGTGGGTGCAGTCGAGGAGCACGTAGTCCTTGTCGGGACCCGCTCCGCGGCCTTCGGCGACCTCCTGGACCATGCAGCGCGCGACGATGTCACGCGGGGCGAGGTCCTTGATGGTCGGGGCGTAGCGCTCCATGAAGCGCTCTCCGGAGGCGTTGCGCAGGATCGCGCCCTCACCTCGAGCGCCCTCGGTGAGGAGGATGCCGAGCCCGGCGAGGCCGGTCGGGTGGAACTGGAAGAACTCGAGGTCCTCGAGGGGGAGGCCCTTGCGCCACACGATGCCGACGCCGTCGCCCGTGAGGGTGTGCGCGTTCGACGTCGTCTTGAAGATCTTGCCGAAGCCGCCGGTCGCGAAGATCACGGCCTTGGCCTGGAAGACGTGCAGCTCGCCGGTCGAGAGGTCGTAGGCCACGACGCCCGAGACCTGCGTCTTGCCGTCGGCATCCTTCACCGTCAGCAGGTCGAGCACGTAGAACTCGTTGAAGAAGTTGATGCCGAGCTTGACGCAGTTCTGGAACAGCGTCTGGAGGATCATGTGACCCGTGCGGTCGGCGGCATAGCAGGCGCGGCGCACGGGCGTCTTGCCGTGCTCGGCCGTGTGCCCGCCGAAGCGGCGCTGGTCGATCTTGCCCTCAGGCGTGCGGTTGAAGGGGAGACCCATGTTCTCGAGGTCGATGACCGCGTCGATGGCCTCCTTGGCGAGGATCTCCGCAGCATCCTGGTCGACCAGGTAATCGCCGCCCTTGACGGTGTCGAAGGTGTGCCACTCCCAGCTGTCCTCCTCGACGTTCGCGAGCGCCGCCGCCATACCGCCCTGCGCGGCACCGGTGTGCGAGCGCGTGGGGTAGAGCTTGGAGATCACGGCCGTCTTCGCGCCGGGGCCCGCCTCGATGGCGGCCCGCATGCCGGCGCCGCCGGCGCCCACGATGACGATGTCGAACTGGTGGTAGTGCACGCCGTCGCGCACGACGGAATCCTGGGTCTCGGTAGTCACTTCTCGTTTGCCTTCTCTTCTACTTGCCCAGCGCCTGGCACGATTCCCACAGCGTGCTCGTCTCGGTCACACCGAGGCACGGGTCGAACGTGAAGACGACCAGGGTGCCGAGGAGGATGAGGAGGCCCGCAGCCAGGCCGAGGGCCCAGATCAGGACCTTGCGCGCAGTGGTGTTCGTGACGTAGTCGTTGACGATCGTGCGCATGCCGTTCGCGCCGTGGATCAGCGCGAGCCACAGCATGATGACGTCCCACCACTGCCAGAACGGCGTAGCGAACTTGCCCGCGATGAACGCGAAGTCGAGGGCGTGGATGCCCTCGCCGACCATCAGGTTGATGAACAGGTGGCCGAAGATCAGCACGACCAGGATGACCCCGGAGACGCGCATGAAGAGCCAGCCCCACTTCTCCAGGTTCACGCCGCGGCGGGTGCGGGTGGGGGCGGCGACGGTCTGAGCGGTCTGAGCGGTCATCAGTGTCCTCCTCCGAAGCCGGCGAACGCGAGCATGAGGTGACGAGGGACGAAGCCGGCCATGATGATGCCCCACACGAGCAGCACGCCCCAGAACAGCTGACGCTGGTACCTCGCGCCCTTCGACCAGAAGTCGACGGCGATGATGCGCAGACCGTTCATGGCGTGGAACACGATGCCGGCGACGAGGACGACCTCGCCGATCGCCATGACCGGGTTCTTATAGGTGCCGATCACGGCGTCGTACGCCTCGGGGGACACCCTGATGAGCGCAGTGTCGAGCACATGCACCAACAGGAAGAAGAAGATGGCGACTCCGGTGATGCGGTGAAGCACCCACGACCACATGCCTTCGCGTCCCCGGTAGAGGGTGCCGCGAGGGGTCTTGGACGTGGTTTCCGAAATCGACGGTGTCAAGCGAGCGCTTGTGGACACGGTCGTCCTCCCTGGATCGATGTGACTCGGTCGCGTGCGTCGCGTCGTCCAAGCGTGAGCCCGTCTTCACGTGAGGGCACGGCCGATCGGTTTCCATCCTATTCCCGACCGGACGTCGTGGCGACGAAGGGGACCCTAACTCTGCCGAGGGGGACCCGAGGCTACTCTGGCAAGGTGAATCGACCGATCGAGAACTTCTACGCCGTGATTCCCGCCGGCGGTATCGGCAGTCGGCTGTGGCCGCTGTCCCGCGCCGACGCACCGAAGTTCCTGCATGACCTCACCGGGTCCGGACACTCGCTGCTCAGGGACACCTGGGACCGCCTCGAGCCGCTGGCCGGCCACGACCGCATCGCCGTCGTCACGGGCCGCGCCCACCGCGCGGCGGTCGAGGCGGAGCTGCCCGGGATCCTCGATCTGAATGTCTTCCTCGAATCCGAGCCGCGCGAATCGGCCGCGGCCATCGGTCTCGCCGCGGCGATCCTGCACCGACGGGACCCCGACGTGATCATCGGCTCGTTCAGCGCCGACCATGTCATCCGCAGCACGCGGGTGTTCGAGTTCGCCGTGCGGGATGCGGTCGAGGTGGCGCGCGAGGGGTACATCTGCACGATCGGCATCGCGCCGACGGAGCCGGCGGTCGGCTTCGGCTACATCAAGAAGGGCTCCGAGCTCGTCGTCGACGGCGCCCGGGAGGCGGCGCTGGTCGAGAGCTTCGTCGAGAAGCCGGACAGCGAGACGGCCAAGGCCTATTTCGCCGACCGCGGCTACCTGTGGAACGCCGGCATGTTCATCGCCAAGGCGAGCGTGCTGCTGGACGAGCTCGCCGCCAACGAGCCGGCGCTCCATGCCGGGTTGCTGGAGCTGGCGGAGGCGTGGGACGACCGCGACCGTCGCGGCCCCGCCGTCGACCGGATCTGGCCCGGTCTGAAGAAGATCGCGATCGACTACGCCGTCGCGGAGCCCGCGGCGAAGCGGGGGCGGCTCGCGGTCGTGCCCGGGCACTTCGACTGGGACGACGTCGGCGACTTCGCGTCGCTCACCAAGCTCATCACGAACGGCCGGAAGAACGACCTCGCCGTGCTCGGCCCGAACGCCCGCGTGCTGTCGGATGCGGCGAGCGGCATCCTGGTCAGTCAGACCTCGAGGGTGATCAGCCTGGTCGGAGTGAAGGACATCGTCGTGGTCGACACCCCCGACGCGCTGCTCGTCACCACCATCGAGCACGCCCAGCGCGTGAAGGGCGTCGTCGAGTCGCTGAAGCTCACCGGACGCGGCGACGTGCTCTGATGAGCGGCCCGCGCTGCTCATCGGCTGGCTTGATTTCAGCTTTGTAACCATTCGTTTGCGGCTGCGGTCGCGGTGTGCACAAAAGTCGAAACACTGGGTAACTTTGAGCGATCCGCGATGGCCGCGGGTCCGTTGAGGAGGCATCAGTTGACCATCTCCACCACCAAGAAGCTTCTCGGCGCCACCGTCGCCGCCGGAGTGATCTTCGCGCTCGCAGGCTGCGGCCAGGCGCCGACCGAATCCGGCGACGGCGGCGGCGACGCGGCATCCGACTTCCTGCCCTGCCTCATCTCCGACGCCGGCGGATGGAACGACAAGTCGTTCAACCAGTCCGCCAAGGAGGGCATGGACCGCGCTGCGGACGAGCTCGGCGTCAAGCCGCTCGAGTTCGAGTCGGCCAACGACAACGACTACGCTCCGAACCTCGAGACCGCGGTCTCCGAGGGCTGCTCCCTCATCGTCGCCGTCGGCTTCAAGCTGTCGGCCGCGACCGTCGAGTCGGCTCTCGCGAACCCCGAGATCGACTACGCGATCATCGACGACTACGCCGACAACGACTTCGACGGCACCACCGATGCCCCGAACATCAAGCCTCTCGTCTTCGACACCGCTCAGGCCGCCTACCTCGGCGGCTACGCCGCGGCCGGATGGTCCGCTGAGGCGGGCGTGAACAAGGTCGGCACCTTCGGCGGAATGCAGATCCCGTCGGTCGCCGTGTTCATGGACGGCTTCCAGCTCGGCGTCGACAAGTACAACGAGGACAAGGGCGGCGCGGTCGAGCTGTTCGGCTGGGACATCGCCACGCAGAAGGGCTCGTTCACGGGCGGCTTCGACGCGAACGACACCGCCAAGCAGACCGCACAGGGCGTGCTCGACCAGGGTGTCGACGTGATCCTCCCGGTCGGCGGACCGATCTACCAGAGCGCTGCTGCGGCCATCGCGGACAGCGGCAAGGACACGCTGCTGGTCGGCGTCGACAGCGACCTCGCCGTCGCAGACGAGACCGTGGCGGACGTCACCCTCTTCTCGATCATGAAGGCCATCGACGTCGCCGTCGAGGACGCGACCATCGCGGCCTCCGAGGGCGACTTCGACCCGGCTCCCTACATCGGCACCCTCGAGAACGAGGGCGTGAAGCTCTCGGGCTTCGGTTCCTTCGAGGGCGAGCTGCCCGACGGGCTGCTCGACGAGATCGCCGCTCTGCAGGAGCAGATCATCGCCGGTGACATCACGGTGGACTCGGAGAACTCCCCGTAAGCAGTTCACATCCGGCACGGGGCGAGTGGTGAAAGCTGCCACTCGCCCCGTGCCGTGGACGGACCATGACGACTGTCCGTGGCACAGCCGGGCGATCCCCGTGCGGTGCCCCTGAGAATCTCGGACTCCGGATGACTCTTCTGGATAAGGTGCAGATATGAAGCTCGAACTTCGCGGAATCACCAAGCGGTTCGGAACCCTGGTGGCCAACGACCACATCGACCTGGTCGTCGAACCGGGGCAGATCCACGCGCTGCTCGGCGAGAACGGCGCAGGCAAGTCCACCCTCATGAACGTGCTCTACGGCCTCTACCAGGCCGACGAGGGCGAGATCCTCCTGGACGACGTCGTCCAGCGGTTCCGCGGTCCCGGCGACGCCATGAACGCCGGCATCGGCATGGTGCACCAGCACTTCATGCTCGTCCCCGTGTTCACGGTGGCGGAGAACGTCATGCTCGGCCACGAGCAGACCAAGGGCCTGGGCACCCTCGACATCACCAAGGCGCGCGAGCACGTCCGCTCCGTCGCCGCGCGATTCGGCTTCGACATCGACCCCGACGCGATCGTCGGCGATCTGCCCGTCGGCGTCCAGCAGCGCGTCGAGATCATCAAGGCGCTGTCTCGCGATGCGAAGGTGCTCGTGTTCGACGAGCCCACCGCGGTCCTCACTCCGCAGGAGACCGACGAGCTGATGGGCATCATGCGTCAGCTCCGGGACGAGGGCACCGCGATCGTCTTCATCACCCACAAGCTGCGGGAGGTCCGCGAGGTCGCGGACACCATCACGATCGTCCGCCTCGGCCGCATCGTGGGCGAAGCCTCGCCGACCGCCACCAACGCCGAGCTGGCCTCTCTCATGGTCGGTCGTGCGGTCGAGCTCACCGTGCACAAGGAGCCGCCGCGCCTGGGCGACGGCGGCCTCGAGGTCAGCGGCCTCCGCGTCCTCACCGCCACCGGCGCCATCGTCGTCGACGGCGTCGACTTCGTCGTCCGTCCGGGCGAGGTGCTCGCCGTGGCCGGTGTCCAGGGCAATGGCCAGACCGAGCTCGTGGAGGCCATCGTCGGCCTCGCGGCACGCGTCGAGGGCTCGATCACCCTGGACGGCACCGAGCTCGTCGGCAGGAGCGTGCGAGGGATCCTCGACGCGGGCGTCGGGTTCGTGCCGGAGGACCGCACTGAGGACGGCCTGGTCGCCGCCTTCTCCGTCGCGGAGAACCTCATCCTCGACCGGTCGACCGACGAGGCGTTCAGCCGCGGGGGCACGATCCGCCGCGGCGAGCTCGATGATTTCGCCAGGGCGCGCATCGAGGAGTACGACATCCGCACCCAGGGTCCGCACACGCCGGCGGGCACCCTCTCGGGTGGAAACCAGCAGAAGGTCGTGATCGCGCGCGAGATGAGCCGAGAGCTTCGGCTGCTCGTCGCGGCACAGCCGACCCGCGGAGTCGACGTCGGATCGATCGAGTTCATCCACAAGAGGATCGTCGAGACGCGAGACGCCGGCATCCCCGTCGTCGTCGTGTCGACCGAGCTCGACGAGGTCGCAGCTCTCGCCGACCGCATCGCGGTGATGTACAGAGGAACCATCGTCGGGATCGTTCCCGGCGACACCCCCCGCGAGACGCTGGGACTGATGATGGCGGGCGCCGCCGAGGGAGAGGTTGCCGCATGAGCGGTACGACGCCACAGGGCGGTGGAACAGGGAACGAGAGCTCGTCCGACCAGCTCTCCGTGAACACGACGACGACGCTCCGCGACTCCGCCGACGCACCGCCGCCCCCGCGCGGCAACGTGATCCTCAAGGAGATGCTCCGCGGCAGCGCGGTGACCACGATCCTCGCCATCTTCCTGGCGCTGGTCGTGGGCGGAATCCTCATCGCCTTCACCAACGAGGACGTCCTCACGGCCTCGGGGTACTTCTTCCAGCGGCCGAGCGACACCTTCGCCGCCATCTGGAACGCGGTCTACAACGGGTACGAGGCGCTCTTCCGCGGGGCGATCTTCAACGCGCGCGGCGCGGACTTCGCGGCGCAGATCCGTCCGCTGACCAACACCCTCGGCTTCGCGGCCCCGCTGATCGCCGCCGGCCTCGGTGTCGCCCTGGCGTTCCGCGTCGGCCTGTTCAACATCGGCGCACGCGGCCAGATGCTCATCGCGGTGGGCGTCGCGGGTCTCCTGACCTTCAACCTCGACCTGCCGTTCTGGCTCCACATCCCGGTCACGCTCATCGCCGGCATCGCCGGTGGTGCGCTGTGGGGAGCGATCGCAGGACTCCTCAAGGCGCGCACCGGTGCCCACGAGGTCATCCTCACGATCATGCTGAACTACGTCGCCTACTACCTGCTGCTCTGGATGATCCGCACACCGGGACTCCTGCAGAAGCCGGGGACGAACCAGGCGCTCGGTTCGGCGACTCCCGAGTCGGCCCAGTTCCCCGAGCTGCTCGGGCCGAAGTTCCCGCTTCTCGACCTCGGTTTCGTCATCGTCATCATCGCGACCCTGTTCGTGTGGTGGCTGATCGAGCGCTCGTCGCTGGGACTCCGCATGCGGGCCGTCGGCGAGAACCCGCACGCGGCACGCGCCGCGGGCATCAGCGTCCAGCGTGTGTACGTGTACGCGATGCTGCTCGCCGGTGGACTCGCCGGACTCGCAGGCATGAACCAGCTGCAGGGTGCCGTCACCACCGGCATCACCGAGACCATCGACGCCGGCATCGGCTTCGACGCGATCACCGTCGCCCTGCTCGGCCGCAGCCGGGCGTGGGGCACCTTCGCCGCCGGCATCCTGTTCGGTGCGCTGAAGGCCGGGTCGTTCTCGATGCAGGCCCAGGACATCCCCGTCGACATCGTGCTCGTCGTGCAGTCGCTCGTCGTGCTCTTCATCGCCGCGCCGCCTCTGCTGCGCGCCGTGTTCTTCCTTCCCAAGTCCGACGCGGAGAAGGCGGCCAAGGCCAGAGCCAAGGCCGCGAAGAAGGCGGTGACCGCATGACCTCGCTCGCGCAGTCCCAGGCGGCGGACGGCACCGTCCAGCTCGCCACAGTGAAGGAGCGGCACCTCAAGGCGCCGATCACCCTCGCCGTCGTCACCGCGCTGCTCGCGCTGCTGTTCCTCCTCGTGCCTCGCACCGGCACGACGTCGTTCCGCCTCGGCGATCAGTCGCAGTCGTTCGAGCTCCCGGTCGTCGAGCTGCCCACGGCCGCGACCAGCTGGATCGTCCTCGGCATCCTCGTCGTGCTCGTCGTCGTCGCGTTCCTCCGCGCCTGGAACTACCGCACGGCGTCCCTCTGGCTCGTGCTCGGCTTCGGCATCCTCGCGATCTTCGGCTTCCTCGTGTGGGCGGGCGCCAACGGTCTCGTCCCCGTGACGAGCCTGCTGTTCGGTGCCGTGTCGCTGTCGGTGCCGCTCGTGTTCGGTGCGCTCGGCGGCGTGATCGGCGAGCGTGCGGGCGTGGTGAACGTCGCGATCGAGGGCCAGCTGCTGCTCGGCGCATTCTCCGCGGCGCTGCTGTCGAGCATCACCGGCAACCCCTTCGTCGGTCTGATCGGCGCCATGATCGGCGGCGTCCTCGTCGCGAGCGTCCTCGCGGCGTTCGCGATCAAGTACCTCGTCGAACAGGTCATCGTCGGTGTCGTCCTCAACGTCCTCGTGACGGGTCTCACCGGGTTCCTCTACGGCGCCCTCCTGGCACCGAACGAGGCGGAGCTCAACACTCCGGAGCGCTTCAGTCGCATCAAGATCCCCGTGCTCAGCGACATCCCGATCATCGGGCCCGTCCTCTTCAACCAGACCTTCATCGTGTACCTCATGTTCATCACGGTCGCCGTGGTCGCCTGGGGCCTGTACCGCACGAAGTGGGGTCTGCGTCTGCGCGCCGTGGGCGAGCACCCGCAGGCCGCGGACACCGTGGGCATCAAGGTCAACGCGACGAGGTTCTGGAACGTCCTGCTCGCGGGCGCTATCGCCGGCATCGGCGGCGCGTACTTCACGCTGGTGTCCGTGCCGCAGTTCGGCAAGGACATGACGGCGGGTCTCGGCTTCATCGCACTCGCCGCCGTGATCTTCGGCCGGTGGGACCCCATCCGCGCGTCGCTCGCCGCCCTTCTCTTCGGCTTCGCGACCAACCTGCAGAACCTGCTGTCGATCCTGAAGACGCCCGTGCCCAGCGAGTTCATGCTCATGCTGCCGTACGTCGTCACACTCATCGCGGTGGCAGGATTCGCAGGCCAGATCCGCGGACCCGCCGCCAGCGGCAAGCCGTACATCAAGTCCTAGGAGAGACATGACAGACATCGACTGGGACGAGCTCCGCCAGGTCGCGACCGACGCCATGACGAAGGCCTACGCACCGTACTCGCGCTACCGGGTGGGCGCCGCCGCGCTGGTCGGCGACGGGCGGATCGTCGCCGGCTGCAACGTGGAGAACGCATCGTACGGAGTCACGCTCTGCGCCGAGTGCGCGCTGGTCGGCGACCTGCACATGTCGGGCGGAGGGCAGCTCGTCGCCTTCGTCTGCGTGAACAACGACGGTCAGACGATCATGCCGTGCGGCCGGTGCCGCCAGCTGCTCTACGAGCACGCGATGCCGGGGATGCTCCTCGAGACGGTCTCGGGCATCCGCACGATCGACGAAGTACTGCCGGACGCGTTCGGCCCGCGCGACCTGGAGGACGCCCGATGACCGGTGGAACGATCGAGCCCTTCGACGCGGTCGATGTGATCCGCGCGAAGCGCGACGGGGGCGTCGTACCCGAGAAGGCGCTGCGCTGGATGGTCGACGCGTATACCCGCGGCTACGTCTCCGACGCGCAGATGGCCTCCTTCGCGATGGCGATCTTCCAGCGGGGGATGGAGCGCGACGAGATCCGCGTGCTCACCGACGCCATGATCGCGTCGGGGGAGCGGATGAGCTTCCAGTCGCTCGGCAAGAAGACGGTCGACAAGCACTCCACCGGCGGGGTCGGCGACAAGATCACCCTGCCGCTCGCGCCGCTCGTCGCGGTGTTCGGAGTCGCGGTGCCGCAGCTCTCGGGCCGCGGTCTCGGCCACACCGGCGGCACCCTCGACAAGCTCGAATCGATCCCCGGCTGGCGCGCGGCGCTCAGCAACGAGGAGATGTTCGCGCAGATGCAGAGCGACGTCGGAGCCGTCATCTGCGCGGCGGGATCCGGCCTCGCTCCTGCGGACAAGAAGCTCTACGCGCTGCGCGATGTGACCGGAACCGTCGAGGCGATCCCGCTGATCGCGTCGAGCATCATGTCGAAGAAGATCGCGGAGGGCACCGACGCCCTGGTGCTGGACGTGAAGTTCGGCTCCGGAGCCTTCATGCAGGACATCGACCGCGCGCGCGAGCTCGCTCGCACCATGGTCGCGCTCGGCACCGACTCCGGCGTGGCCACGACCGCGCTGCTCACCGACATGAACGTGCCGCTCGGGCTCGCGATCGGCAACGCGAACGAGGTCCGCGAGTCGGTCGAGATCCTCGCCGGCGGCGGACCCGCAGACGTCCGCGAGCTGACGGTCGCCCTCGCGCGCGAGATGCTCTCGCTCGCCGGACAGCCGGATGCGGACGTCGAGGCCGCGCTCGATGACGGCCGGGCGATGGACAGCTGGAAGGCGATGATCCGCGCGCAGGACGGCGATCCGGATGCTCCGCTGGCGACGGCTCGCGAGACGCACGTCGTCACCGCCCCGGTCGACGGAGTGGTCTCGCAGATGGACGCGCTCCCGTTCGGCATCGCCGCTTGGCGCCTGGGCGCCGGTCGGGCTCGGGCGGAGGATCCGGTGGTCTTCGAGGCGGGCATCGACCTGCACGCGAAGCCGGGGGATCGCGTCGCCGCTGGGCAGCCCCTCTTCACCCTCTCGGCCGCGGACGAGGCCCGCTTCCCCCGCGCGCTCGAGGCTCTCGAGGGGGCATGGGCGATCGGCGACGACGCGCCCGAGACCTCTCCGATCGTGCGCGAACGCATCACGGCCTGAGGTCCGGGCCGCTAGCCTGAACTGAGCGAATCCGCGACCGAGAGGAATTCCATGTCGATCGACGCGAACGGCGACGTCACCATCCAGGGCGTGTCCCTGCGCAGCCTGCCGAAGGTGTCGCTGCACGATCACCTCGACGGAGCAGTGCGTCCGGCGACGATCATCGAACTGGCGGATGCCATCGGTCTCGAGGTCCCGGAGTCCACCCCGAAGGCGCTCGGCGCGTGGTTCGCGAAGAAGAGCGACTCGGGATCCCTCGTCGAGTACCTCAAGACCTTCGATCTGACGACGGCCGTCATGCAGACAGAGGAGGGGCTGACCCGCGTCGCCCGCGAATTCGTCCAGGATCTCGCGAAGGACGGTGTCATCTACGGAGAGGTCCGCTGGGCTCCCGAGCAGCACCTCGCGAAGGGCCTGACCCTCGAGCAGACGGTCGAGGCCGTGCAACAGGGCATCGAAGAGGGTGAGGATGCCGCGGACCGCGCCGGCCACAGCATCCGCGTCGGTCAGCTCATCACCGCGATGCGTCACACCGATCGGTCACGGGAGATCGCGGAGCTCGCGATCGACTACCGGAGTCGGGGCGCGGTCGGCTTCGACATCGCCGGGCCGGAGGACGGATTCCCCGCATCCGACCACCGGGAGGCGTTCGACCTCCTCGCCGAGAACTTCTTCCCCGTGACGGTCCATGCCGGAGAGGCCGCGGGGCTCGCGTCGATCCGCTCGGCCCTGCTCGACGGGCGTGCGCTGCGTCTCGGCCACGGCGTGCGCATCGCCGAGGACCTGCAGGTGATCCAGCAGGAGGGCGACGAGGTGCAGGTGCAGTTCGGCGATCTCGCTCGCTGGGTGCGCGATCGCGAGATCCCGCTCGAGCTCTCACCGTCATCCAATCTGCAGACCGGCGCGATCGCCGCGTGGGGCAACACCCTCGCCGATCACCCGTTCGACCTGCTGTACCAGCTCGGCTTCGCCGTCACGGTGAACGTCGACAACCGCACCATGAGCGCCACGTCCCTCACCCGTGAGCTGTCGCTCCTGATCGAGGCGTTCGAATACGATCTCGACGACCTCGAGACCTTCCAGTTCAACGCTGCAGCCGCTGCCTTCCTCCCCGTCGAGGAGCGGGAAGAGCTCGTCGAGATGATCGCCGAGGGTTTCGACATCTGACCATGGCTTCCGGGGGGAAGAAGCGGCACAGGGTCGGAGTCATCGTGACGGTCGTCGCCGTCGTGCTCGTCGCAGGCGGGGCGGCGGCCGCATCCGTGTGGCTCACGCGCGAGCCCGAGGTGCGCACGCCGAAGGCGAGCACTGCCGCGGTCGTGCGGTCGCTGACGCCCGCCCAGCAGCTCATCGCCGACGCCGCCGATCCGCTCGTGTGCGCCGTGACATTCGCCGGAGACGGCGCGCCCGCCGAGCCCATGCTGCAGCGCCAGGACGCCCTGTACGCCGGCCTGCCCATCCCGACGCAGGAGGGGCTGGTGTTCGCGGGCTGGTACGCGTCGGAGCCCGATGCCGCCGCCTTCGCGGTCGGCTCGCGGATCAACGGCGCCGACCCGGTGGTGTGCGTCGACCAGCAGGTCGAGCTGTTCGCCGGATGGAAGACCCCGGCGGAGAACCTCACGGAGAACGCGCGGATCCCGATCCTCATGTACCACCAGTTCACCGCGAACCCCGAGGGCGAGAGCGGCTGGCTGCGCGGGAACTACGCCTACATCGGCGACTTCGACGCGCAGATGAACCACATCGCGACGACCGGTTTCTACCTGCCGACGTGGGACGAGCTGAGCGCCTTCATCGACGGACGGCTCTTCCTCCCCGCACGGTCGGTGATCATCACGGATGACGACGCCGACCAGACCTGGTTCGACCTCGCCGTGCCCGTCATCGACAGGCATGAGCTGCTGTCGACCTCCTTCATGATCACGGCCTACCGCCAGGACCCGCCGCCGTCGACCTACGTGCTCCGACGCTCGCACACGCACGACATGCACCAGGCGGGGGAGAACGGCAAGGGACGGATGGTGAACTGGACGGCGGAGGCGATCGCTGCGGACCTGAACACCTCGGGTGACGCGCTCGGCGTGCGCGAGGTCATCGCCTACCCCTTCGGTCATTTCGACGACACCGCCAAGCAGGGGGTCGCACTCGCGGGGTTCGAGATGGCGCGCACGATCGAGCCGGGCTACGTCGGCATCGGCACCGACAAGCTCGCCCTTCCGGTGGTGCGGATCGACTACGGGATGGGTCTGGACTCGCTGATCGAACGCATCGGCTGAGTCCGTGATCCACGGCAGGATGGCATCCATGACCGCATCCGTCTTCATCGCCGGCCCCGCGTCCTGGAACTCCATCGTGGTGCTCGACCGGCTGCCGGAGCCCGTTCCGCACATGCAGTTCGCCGAGGGGACATGGGAGACGGTCGGCGGCACGAGCGCCGGGAAGGCGCTGGCCCTGACGGCGCTCGGACGTGAGAACCTGCTCTACGCCTGGCGCGCCGACGACGAGGCCGGCGATCGCGTTCGCCGTGCTCTCGAGGCCGCAGGCGTCTCGGTGCGGTGGCAGCGGGCGGATGCGACCGAACGGCATCTCAACCTCATGACTCGCCGCGGGGAGCGGGTGTCGCTCTACCTCTCCATGCCGTCCGCGACCGCGAGCGACCGGGCGGACGGCGACGGCGACGACGACCTCGTCGCCGCGATGTCGGGCGCCGACGCCATCGTGCTGGACCTCGCGGCCGAGCCGCTGCGTCTGCTGCCCGCCGCCTGGGCCACGGGCCGACCGATCTGGGTGGACGTGCACGACTACGACGGCGAGGCCGACTTCCATCGCCCGTTCCTCGACGCCGCAGACGCCGTGTTCTGCAACGCCGACCGGCTGCCCGACCCCGAGGCGTTCCTCCGAGAGTGCATCGGGCGCGGCGCGGGCCTTGCGGTCTGCACGCTGGGAGCCGACGGCGCTGTGGCCGTCGATGCCGACGGCGTCGTGCATCGGGTCGCGGCGGTGCCGGTCGAGGTCGTCGACACCAACGGCGCCGGCGACGCGTTCTTCGCCGGGGTGCTCGACGCGCGTCTCGCAGGGCTGGACGTCCCCGAGGCGCTCACCGCGGGTGCACGTTCGGCGTCGATCGCACTCGGCAGCACGCACCTGCATCCGCTGCTCGCCGAGGCGCTGAGCGACTAGCGACGAGCACGAGTCGCGGGGCGCCGTCAGCCGCGCTGGAGCTCCGTGACGAACGCGCTCATGATCTCCGCGACCTCGGCGTGCATCTCGTCGTCGGAGATCGTGGGGGTCCCGTCGCCGGCCTGCGGGCCGTAGTCGCCGAAGGACGCGTGCGAGGCGCCTTCGATCTGCACCATCTCGGCGTCGCTCGGAAGCAGGTCGCGCGCGGCATCGATCTTCTCGGGAGTGGAGAGCCCGTCCTCGCTGCCCGAGATGCTCAGCACCGCGAGGTCGCTCTCCGAGACGTCCGTGGAGCAGTACGAGCCGAGCAGCAGCAGCGCCTCGGCATCCGCCGCGAGCTGACAGGCACGCACGCCCCCGAGCGAATGCCCTCCCACGCCCCAGTCCTCGATGTCGGGCGCGGCGGACGTGAAGGAATCGAGCCCCCGCAGGTCGAAGAAGGCGAGGTTCAGCCAGGGACGGGTGATCACGACGGTGATCCCCTCCTCTGCGAGGCTCTGCAGGATCGGCGCGTAGGCCCAGGGGTCGACCTTCGCGCCGGGGACGAAGACCAGACCGAGCTCGGAGTCGCCGTCCGCCGGCGTCATCACGATGCCCTGGTCGGTGTCCGCGATCTGGATCTCGGTGTTCGCGCGCACCTCGGCGAGCGGCTCGGGCTCGGCCTGCATGACGCCGATCTGGCTCCAGGCGACGATGCCGCCGATTCCGAGAACGAGGACCGCGACGAGACTCCAGCCGATGATCTTGAGGACGCGACGCCCACGCTTCTTCTGCACGCCTCCACCGTACGGCGCGCACATGTGAGCGACCTTCGCAGCGCGGCGTCACACGACGGCGGACGCGAGCCCCCGGACCTCTCGCCGCACCGCCCCGCGGTAGGCGTCCTTGTTGACGTAGTACGCCATGCGGTCGAGCCCGAGATAGCGGTATCCGCCGGTGAGGTCGGGCCAGGGAGCGCCCACGACCCGCTGACGGAACCTCGCCGCTCGCGCGGGATCCGTCTCGACCGCATCCAGATAGCTCGCGAGCAGCTCTGCCTGCTCGTAACGTCCCTGCCAGCCGATGCCCGACGCCTCGACCATCCCCATGACGAAGAGGCCGTTGAAGGATGCGGGGAAGATGTGGAGGAAGAGCCGAGGCGCTGCACCCCGCCACTGCAGATGCTCCCGGTCGACGAACGGATAGTCGAGCCGGTACCCCGTGGCGAGCAGCACGAGGTCGTAGTCGTCGGAGGATCCGTCGCGGAACCGCACCGTCTGGCCGTCGAACCGCTCGATGTCGGGGCGGACACGCAGATCGCCCTGCCCGATGTGTCCGAGGACCGCGGTGTTCACGACCGGATGCGACTCGTAGATCCGGTGGTCCGGCGTCGGGAAGCCGAATCGCACGGGGTCGCCTGTGAACGCCCGCAGCACGCGGCTGTCGATCGCCTGCTTCAGGCGCGGGGGGAGGGGGCGCCCCTGATTCAGCGTGTCGCTCGGGCGCCCGAACAGGTATCGCGGCACGAAGTGGTACCCGCGGCGCACGCTCATGTCGACGGACGCTGCATGATGCACGGCGTCGACGGCGATGTCGCACCCTGAGTTGCCGCCACCGACGACGAGGACGCGCGCGCCCGAGAGCTGCGACGCCGACCTGTAGGACCGGGTGTGCAGCAGTTCGCCCGAGAACTCTCCCGAGAACGTCGGGATGTTCGGTTCGGCGAGAGTGCCGTTGGCGAGCACCGCACCGGCGTACCAGCGGGTCTGCGTGCCGTCGGGGCCTTCGGATGTCACGTCCCAGCCGCCGTCGCGCGGCTCGAGGCGCGTCACGGTCGTGCCGAACCGGAAGACCTCGGTCAGCCCGAAGTGATCGGAGTACTGCCGGAAGTACTGCAGCAGCGCGCGGTGCCCGGGGTAGTCGACGGTCGAGCGCATCGGGAATTCGGCGAATTCGGTGGTCGTCCGCGAGGAGATGAGGTGAGCCGACTCGTACATCGTGCTCCGGGGATTCGCGATGTCCCAGAGACCTCCGACGCCGTGCGAGGCCTCGTACCCGTCGAGGTCGATCCCGCGCGCGGTCAGGGCTCTCGCCGCGGCGAGGCCCGAGGGTCCCGCTCCGATCACCGCGTATCTGCTCATGCTGCTCCCCGCACGTCGTCGTGCCACCACAAAGCCCCCTGCCGATCGTATCGGCAGGGGGCGTCGCTTCGCGGTCGGATGCGGTGGCGCGGGGTCAGGAGGCGCGCAGCGCCGTCTGGCGAGACACCACGGCGTCGCGGACCGCGGGGAAGAGCGGATGCTCCGGATCCAGCCCCGTCGCAGCGGTGGTGAAGTCCACAGCGTCCTCGGTGCGCAGGCGCTCCTGCAGCTCGACGGCCTGCTCGTCGTCGGGATCCTCGAACTCGAGGGCGGCGGTCACCGCCCCGATCAGCGCGATCGTCGAGAGGCCGCGCTCGGCCGCCATCGCCGCCGGGCCGATGAAGCGCTCGTGGCGGGAGATCTTGCGCAGAGGCTGTCGCCCGACGCGCTGGACGGTGTCGATGAGCTCGGGGTTGCGGAACCGGTCGAGGATCTTCGCGCGGTACTCGGCGAGCTCGGCCGGATCGAGACCGTGCTCGGACACGAGGACCGCCGAGGTCTCCTCGAGGGCGGCCGACACGCGAGCGGCGATATCGGGGTCGGCGAGGGCGTCCGAGATGCGCTCGACACCCGCCCTGGCCCCGAAGTACGCGGTGGCGGCGTGGCCCGTGTTCACCGTGAACAGCTTGCGCTCGATGTACGGCGCCAGGTCGTCGACGAAGTGCGCTCCGGGGATGTTCGGCAGCTCGTCGCCGAACGCCCGCGACTCGATGGCCCATTCGAAGTACGGCTCGACGGTGACGTCGACGCCGGACCCGTCGGGCTGCGCCGGCACGATGCGGTCGACCGCGGTGTTCGCGAAGACCGCACGTGACAGCAGCTCCTCGGCATCCGACCCTGCCGCCTCCTCGATCTCGGCCCGCAGGGTGTCGGTCGCGCCGATGGCGTTCTCGCAGGCCATCACCTGCAGGGGCGCGGCCTCGGGGGAGCGCAGTCGAAGGCCCGCGACCACGGTCGGCGCGACGAACCGCAGGACGGTCGGGCCCACGGCGGTCGTCACGACATCGGCGGTGGCGACCTCCTCGGCGACGGCGTCGGGATCGGTCCTGCTGTTCACGGCGCGGAAGCCGGTGACCACATGATTGCGTCCTCCGGGGCCCGCCTCGCGCACGGTGTAGGAGTCCGCCGCGTTGATGGCGTCCACCAGAGCGTCCGCGACGTCCGAGAACACCACCTCGTAGCCGCCCTCCCGCAGCAGGAGCCCGACGAAGCCGCGGCCGATGTTGCCCGCGCCGAAATGCACCGCCTTCATCGTCCGGTCCCCGGCCATCACTCGTTCACGGCCGACAGGAGTGCGAACAGCTCCTCCGGCGTCTGCGCGGCGTTGAGCTTCGCGACGTCGTCCTCATCGGAGAAGAGGATCGCGATCTGCGACAGGATCTCCAGGTGCTCGTCGCCGCGGCCCGCGATGCCGACCACGAACGTCGCGGACTCGCCGGCCCAGTCGACGCCTCCGTCGTAGCGCACGACGGAGAGGGCGGAGCCGAGGATCGCGTCCTTCGCATCGTTCGTGCCGTGGGGGATCGCCAGACCGTTGCCCATGTACGTCGACACGGTCTCCTCGCGCTGACGCATGGCATCGACGTACGCGGGTGTGACGGCGCCGGCGGTGACGAGGATGTCGGTGGCCTCCTGGAGGGCCGCCTCCTGGGTGGTCGAGCCCGCGTGGATGCGGACCTGGCCGAGGGTGAGAACGCTCATGGTGATTCCTTTCTGAGGGTGTGGAGGCGGGGCGGATGCCGTGGCATCCGCCCCGCCTGGTCTGTCACGCGCCGGATTCGCGCTGTTCGCGCACCATCTCGACGACCTCTTCGTACTTCGGAGAGTTCATGAAGTTGTCGACGGACACGTGGAGCGAGTTCGGCGACTGCGCCTTCGCGCGATCCGTCAGCTGCTGCTGCGTGATCACGAGGTCGGCCGTGCCGTCGAGGTTCGCGATCGCCTGGTTGGTCACCACGATGCCGTCGATGTCGGCCTTCTTGAACTTGTTCCGCAGGACGCTGGCGCCCATGGCCGACGAGCCCATGCCGGCGTCGCACGCGAACACGATGTTCGAGATGCGGCGGTCGGTGGCGACAGCGGTGCCGGCACCGGTGCCTGCAGCGGCGTTGGCCGCACCCGCGCCGGACGAGGCCCGCAGCGCATCCATGGCGGCGGAGGACTTGCCCTTGTTCGCCTCGGTCTGCGCGATCGCGTCGCCGAAGCTGTCTCCCTCTGCAGCGAGGTCGCGCTTGCGCGACGCCCGCAGGATGACACCGGTGATGAGGAACGTGACGACCGCGGCGATGACCACCGAGAGGTACACGACCAGCAGGTTCGCGACGCCGGGGCCGACGGCTGCCGCGGTGACGGCGATGATGCTGCCGGGGGCCGCCGGGAAGGCGAGACCGCCGCCGAGGACCATGTTCGTGGTGACGCCGGCCGCACCACCCGCGATGAGCGCGAGGATCGTGGTGGGCTTGCTGAGCGCGTACGGGAAGTAGATCTCGTGGATGCCACCGAAGAACTGGATGATCGCCGCGCCCGGAGCGGAGGCCTTCGCCGCCCCGACACCGAAGAAGGTGAACGCGAGGAGCAGACCGAGACCCGGGCCGGGGTTCGCCTCGATGAGGAACAGGATCGACTTGCCGGTCTCCGCGGCCTGCTCGATTCCGAGCGGCGTGAACACGCCGTGGTTGATGGCGTTGTTCAGGAACAGCACCTTGGCGGGCTCGACGATGATCGACACGAGAGGCAGCAGGTTCAGCGCGACGAGCCAGTCGACGGCGCCGCCGAGGACGGCGCTGATGCCGAGCATGACCGGACCGAAGGCGAAGAACCCGAGGATGGCGAGGACCATGCCGAGGATGCCGGCGGAGAAGTTGTTCACCAGCATCTCGAAGCCGGGGCGGATCTTGCCGTCCCATAGCCTGTCCATCTGCTTCGTGATCCAGGCCGCGAGCGGACCCATGATCATGGCGCCGAGGAACATCGGGATGTTGGTGCCCACGATGACACCCATGGTCGCGATCGTGGCGACGACGCCGCCGCGCTCGCCGTAGACCATGCGCCCCGCCGTGTTGGCGATGAGCAGCGGCAGGAGGTACGTGACCATCGGACCGACCAGGCCCACGTAGGCGAGGATGTTGCCGTCGGCGCCCTCGGCCACCGAGGTCATGGCACCCTGCCATCCGACGACGCCCGAGTCGCCGCCGCCGCCGATGATCTCGGCGACCCCGGCCCAGTGCCAGCCGAACGGGCTGTTCGATCCGAAGAACCCGGCCGGGATGAACAGCATGGTGATGAATCCCCACGCGATGAACGCGGCGATGTTGGGCATGATCATTCCGGACAGGAACGTGCCGAAGCGCTGCACGCCCGTTCGGAGGCCGCCTGCCTTCGTGGCGGCCGGTGACGTCGTCGTCATGATGTCGTCTCTTTCTGGTGAGGGGGAAGGGTTGCTGTGGCGTCGGCCACGGCGAGGCGTGCACCGGCGGCGTCGTCGGCCGCCAGTGCGAGTTCGGCGAGGTGTCGGGCCTCGTCGAGGGTTCGGGTGGACAGGGTCTGGCGCACGTCCGCAAGCGCCGACGGCGCCATCGACAGGCTCGTCGCGCCGAGGCCCACGAGCACGACGGCGAGCATCGGGTCGGCTGCGGCCTCGCCGCAGATCCCGACCGGCTTGCCGAGGCGCGCTCCGGCGGCGCCCACCTCGCGCACGAGGCGCAGCACGGCCGGGTGCCAGGGATCCTGGAAGCCGGCGACGGAGCCCAGGAGGCGATCGGCCGCCATCGTGTACTGCGTGAGGTCGTTCGTGCCGATGGAGGCGAAGTCGGCGTGCGCGAGCACCCGGTCGGCGAGCAGGGCGCTCGAGGGGACCTCCACCATGACGCCCGCGGTCTTCAGCCCGTATTCGCGGGCGAGGGAGGTGAAGTACTCCGTCTCCTCGACGGTCGCCACCATCGGCGCCATGACCCACAGGTCGGCGTCGGTCGCGGCATCCGCCTCGGCGAGCGCCGTGAGCTGCTCCCGCAGGATGTCCTCGCTGGCGCGCAGCGCACGGAGGCCGCGCAGGCCCAGGGCCGGGTTCTCCTCGTGGGCGTCGTTGAGGAAGGCCAGCGGCTTGTCGGCGCCGGCATCGAGCATCCGCACGACGACCTTCTTGCCGGGGAAGGCGGCGAGGAGCTCGCTGTACGAGGCCCGCTGCTGCTCGACCGTCGGCGCCTGGGCCGACGAAAGGAACAGGAACTCCGTGCGGAAGAGCCCGACGCCCTCGGCCCCGCGTTCGACGGCATCGGATGCGTCTGCAGGTTTCCCCAGATTCGCCAGCAGCGGTATCAGCGTGCCGTCGGCGAGGGCGCCGGGGGTGAGCGGTGCGGAGTCGGCGGAGCGTCGCTCGGCGGCGCGCTGCTCCGCGCGCTCCTTCTCGTCGTCGCTCGGGTCCAGGGTCACGATGCCCGCAGCGGCGTCGACGATGACGTGACGCCCGGTGTCGAGGTCTGATGCCGAGGCCGCGCCGACGATGGCGACGATGCCCTTCTCCCTGGCGAGGATGGCGGTGTGCGAGGTCGGTCCGCCGTCGAACGTGACGAGCGCGAGCACCTGGTCGAGGTTCAGCAGTGCGGTGTCCGCAGGGGCCAGGTCGCGCGCGACGAGCACGAACGGATGCCCGGGGTCGGGCACGCCGGGTGCTTCGACGCCCCGCAGCCGGGCCAGCACGCGCTGCGCGATGTCGTCGAGGTCGGCCGCGCGCTCGCCGAGGTAGCCGCCGACGGCCTCGAGCGTCGCCCGGAAGCCGGCGAACGCGTCGTGCACGGCCCACTCCGCGGTCGACCCGGCGTCGATCCTCGTGTCCACCTCGTCCTGAAGCGTCGGGTCCTCGGCGATCATCGCCTGCGCCTCGAGCACCTCCTGCGCCGAGCCGCCCGCCTTCTCTCCGCGGGCGGTGAGCTCCTGGGCGACGGCCGCGACCGCCTCCCGGACCCGCGCGCGCTCGGCGTCCGGGCCCTGCGTGCTCGCCGTGTTCTCCGGCGCGAGCAGTGCCTCGGTCATACGGACGACCGGCCCCTGGGCGACGCCGAGGCCGATACCGACTCCTCGCAGTTCGCTCATGCCGTGTCCTGGTCGTGGTCGGTCGTCAGCAGTTCGGTGAGCGTGTCGAGCACGCCTTCTGCGCCGTCGCCGTCTGCGGTCAGGGTGACGTAGTCGCCGTGCTCGATGGCCAGTGCGATGACGCCGAGGATGCTGGCCGCGTTGACGGCCTTGCCCGAGTCCTTCGCGATCGTCACGGCGATCCCGGAGTCCTTCGCGGCCTGCGCGAACAGCTTCGCGGGGCGGGCGTGCAGGCCATGGGACGAACCGATGCGGACGGTGCGGGAGACGGTCATGATGTTCCTTTCGGGGTGTTCCAGGCGTCGGCGATCACCGAGCGGGCGAGAGCCAGGGTGCGAGTGCCGTCCCTGTCCGCGAAGACGTCCTCGGGGAGGACGGCGACGGGAATGGGAACGGCGCCGCGGATGGCCTCGAGGCGGTCGGCCAGATGAGGGCCGACGAGGATCAGATCGTGGTCGGCGCCCGAGACGGAGCTCTCCATGCCGGCGGCCGCGTCCCAGTCGAGACCGGCGTCCGATGCCGCGCGCCGAAGTCGTTGCGCGACGAACGTGCTCGACGCCCCTGCGCCGCACACCACGAGGATCCTCATCGATGCCACCTTTCCTGAGAACAGTCTGGGAAAGGACGGGGCTCTGTGCCACCAGGTTCCTTTCCGCCCCTGCGGAACGTCCGTTTCGGAGCGGCGACTCCCGGTACCTGACATCATGGAAGACACGTCGGGACAGTGCAGTCGGCACGGGGGAGCGGGGAGGAACATGTCGCGTCAGCGCCAGGACCAGCTCCTCTCCACCCTCCTGCGCCGGGGCACGTGGGCGACGGCCGCGAGTCTTGCCGACCAGCTCGGCGTGACGCCGCGCAGCATCCGTTCGTATGTCGCGGCCCTGAACGCGCGCACGTCCGGCGCGGATGCCGTCGAGTCGGGCCCGGCGGGCTATCGGGCAGGTGCGGGCGCGCGCGACGCGTTGCGCAGGCGTCAGGGCGGCGAGTCGGCACCTCGCGACCGTCTGCACGCGCTCGTCCGCACGCTGCTGGACGTCCCCGACGGCGTGGACGTGTTCGAGATGGCCGAGAGGCTGCACGTGAGCGAGGCCACGCTCGAGGCCGATCTCTCCAGGGTACGCGTCCTGCTCGAGGGGGGCGACCTCGTGCTGACCCGTGATCGGGAGATCGTGCGCCTGACCGGTGGCGAGGCGGCGCAGCGACGCCTGCTCAGCAGGCTCGCGCACGACGAGATGGATGCCGCATCCTTCCACCCCGAGACGTTCCGGCGCGCTCTCGCCGGAAGCGCCGTCGCAGCGCACGCCGTCGGGCCGTTCAAGTCGGAGCTCGTGCGCGAACTCGGCGAGCTCGGGTACTACGTCAACGAGCTCGCGATCTCCGACGTGCTCCTGCACATCGCGATCGCAGCCGACCGCGTGGCGGCCGGGCACTCGCTGGAGGCGGCTCCCGCGGGCGCCCGCCAGGAGATCCCACGGGTGGGCGCCGTCATCGCACGCCTCGCCGAAGAGCACTTCTCGGTGTCGCTCGGCGAGGGCGACAGCGGGCACCTCGCCTCCCTCGTGCTCACGCGCATCGTGGCACCGGGCGAGGACGCGACGCGCGAGGTCGCGAGAAGCGGAGTGGATCCCGCGGTGGAGCAGGCCGTGCGCGCCGAGCTCGCTCGCGCCGCCGAGGACTTCCAGGTCGACCTCGTCGACGAGACCTTCGTGCTGAGGCTCGCGCTGCACGTGCAGAACCTGCTGCGCCGCGCCGAGGAGAGCGGGCTCACGCGCAATCCGCTCACCCGCTCGCTCAAGACGACGTATCCGATGATCTTCGAGGTGGCGGTGTCGATCGCGAGCGGGCTGCACGACCGGCTCGGCACCCCGATCCACGACGACGAGATCGCCTACATCGCGATGCACGTCGGCGGTCGGCTCGAACGCAGCCGCAAGGCCGAGTCGATCCTCACCGCGACCATCGTCTGCCCCGGGTACTACGAGCTCCACGAGCTGCTGCGATCCAGTGTCGACCGCTCGCTCGGCACCTCGATCGAGGTGACGAGCGTCGTCACGAACGTCGACCCGGACTGGGCGTCGTTCGAGACCGACCTGGTCCTCAGCACGATCGAACCGGCGACGGGCGACCGCTTCGTGCGCATCCAGCCTTTCCTCACGGATGCCGACGTCGACCGCATCCAGCAGGCGGCGGCCCGGGTGCGGCGCACGCGACGCCTCACCCGTCTGCGCGGTGAGCTGGCGCGCTACTTCCACGCCGACGCCTTCGTCCACCCGCTCCCGGATGAGGGCGAGGAGGCCATCATCCGCCGACTGGGCGGCCTGCTCGTGCGGGTCGGTCTCATCGGCGAGGACTACGTCGAGAACACGATCGTGCGCGAGCGGATGTCCTCCACCGCGTTCACGGATGCCCTCGCCGTGCCGCACGCCCTCCAGATGACCGCGAGCAGGACGGCCATCGCGATCGGCGTCGCCGACGGATCCGCCGCCTGGGGCGAGGGGCGCGTGCAGGTCGTGGCGCTCGCCGCGTTCAGCGAGAGCGACCGCGCTGCGTTCCAGACCGTGTTCGAGCAGCTCGTCGAGGTGTTCAGCGAGCGCGACAGCGTGCAGCGCATCGTCCGCCGCGGGTCGACGTTCGAGTCGTTCCTCGACGAGCTCGTCGCCGTCATCGACGGCTGACGCCCGCCGGATCCCGCGTTCTTCGCGGATCGGAGTGTCAGCGCCGGGGGTCGAGGACGCCGGCCAGCGTGTCGAGCACCGCCTCGGCGTCCTCCGACTCCGAGGTCTCGAGCACCACCGCGTCGCCGGCGGCGAGGCCGAGGTCCATGAGCGCGAGCACGCTGCTGAGGTCCACGACCGCGCCGCTCGACGTCTGCAGCGTCACGGCGTGCGGATGCGCCTGGACGAGCCGCACGAGCTCCGCGACGGGGCGCGCATGCACCCCGTTGTGAGCGCTGATCACGACGTGTCTCCGCGGCATGACGACTACGAGCGCTCTTCCAGCAGCGCGCGCACGGCGGCCTCGAGTTCTCCGACGGCGGCGGTGGCGCGCTCCGCGGACTCCGCCGCGGCATCGATGTACACCTTGAGCTTCGGCTCGGTGCCGCTGGGCCGCACGATGATGCGCGAGCCGTCGGCGAGACGGTGGCGCAGCACGTCGCCCGACGGCCGGCCGGGCTCCGCGTGCAGGAGGTCCTCCGCGGATGCGATGGTGTGGGAGCCGAAGTGCGCCGGCGGGAGCGTGCGCAGCGACAGCATCACCCGACCGATCACCGAGAGGTCGTCGACGCGCACGGACACCTGTCCGCTGGCGAAGTGACCGTAGGTGTCGCCGAGCTCGGCGATGAGGTCGGCGAGGGTCGCGTGGCGCGCGTGGGCCTCGGCGGCCAGACCGAGGATCGCGACCGCGGCCGAGATGCCGTCCTTGTCGCGCACGGTCTCGGGGTTCACGAGGTAGCCGAGGGCCTCCTCGAAGCCGAACACGATCCCGGGAGCACGTGAGATCCACTTGAAGCCGGTGAGCGTCTCGTGGAAGTCGAGACCGTGATGCTGTGCGACCGCGCGGAGCCCGGGGGAGGAGACCAATGAGCAGGCGAGTGCTGCTCCCGGGGTGCCCGCCGCGGCGCGTGCGGCGCGGGCGCCGAGCAGCAGCCCGACCTCGTTGCCCGTGAGGCGCCGCCATCCGCTCTCCGACGACGCATCGGGGATCGCGACCGCGAGGCGGTCGGCGTCGGGGTCGTTCGCGAGGATGAAGTCCGCCTGCACGCGGCGGCCGCGGGCGAAGGACAGATCCATCGCCCCCGGCTCCTCGGGGTTCGGGAAGGACACGGTGCGGAAGGTCGCGTCGGGTGTCAGCTGCTCGCCGACGACCATCGGCTGCGGGTAGCCCGCCGCCGCGACGATCTTCGACAGCGTCTCCCACCCGACGCCGTGCATCGCGGTGTAGACCCAGCGGAGGCCGGACGCCGACTCCGGGGCGGGAGCCACCGCCGCAGTCGCCGAGACGTACGCCTCGACGACGTCCTCGCCGGCGGTCTCGTACGCGGTCGAGCGCGGAAGGGCGGACACGTCGCCCGTGTCGGCGACGTGCTGGATGTGCGCCGCGATCTCGGCATCCGCCGGTGCGACGATTTGCGACCCCTGGTCGTCTCCTCCGAGATACACCTTGTAGCCGTTGTCGTTGGGCGGGTTGTGCGACGCCGTCACCATCACCCCGGCATCCGCGCCGAGATGGCGGACGGCGAACGCGAGCACCGGGGTCGGCAGGAGGCGGGGGAGCAGGATGGCGCGCAGGCCCGCGCCGGCGAAGAGCTCGGCGGAGTCGGTCGCGAAGGTGCGGGAGTTGCGGCGGCCGTCGTAGCCGACCACGACCGTGGGGACACGGTCGCCGGCCCGCTCGCGCAGGTAGGCCGCGAATCCGGCGGCGGCCTGCGCGACGAGCACACGGTTCATGCGGTTGCTGCCGGCTCCGAGCGCCCCACGGAGTCCGGCGGTGCCGAAGGCGAGTCGAGCGCCGAAGCGATCATCGAGCTCGGCGACAGCCTGCTCCTCGCCGCCCGCCGCGCGCGTGATGAGCCCGGCGAGCTCGTCACGGGTCTCGGGGTCGGGGTCCTGACGCATCCAGGCGCGCGCCTGGGCGAGCCGCTCGTCGCTCACAGCGCCTCGACCACTCGCGCGAGGAGTGCCGAGATCACGGGCTCGGCGTCGCGTCCGGCCTCGATGACCTCGGCATGGCTGAGCGGCGTCTTCTGGATGCCGGCGGCGAGGTTCGTGATGAGCGAGAACCCGAGGATCTCCATGCCCGCCTCTCGGGCGGCGATCGCCTCGAGCGCCGTCGACATGCCCACGATGTGGCCGCCGATGTGCTTCGCCATCTGCACCTCGGCAGGCGTCTCGTAGTGCGGGCCGCGGAACTGCGTGTACACGCCCTCGTCGAGGCCGGGGTCGACGCTGCGGGCGATATCGCGCAGGCGCTTCGCGTAGAGGTCGGTGAGGTCGATGAAGGTCGCGCCCTCGAGCGGAGAGTCCGCCGTGAGGTTGATGTGGTCGCTGATCAGCACCGGCTGGCCCGGCGTCCAGGTCTCGCGCACGCCTCCGGCGCCGTTCGTGAGGACCATGATCTTGGCGCCCGTCGCCGCGGCGGTGCGGACGGAGTGGACGACGCGGCGTACGCCGTGGCCCTCGTAGTAGTGCGTGCGGGCACCGATGACGAGCACGTTCTTGCCGTCGGCGGTGCGGATGCTGCGCAGGGTGCCGACGTGTCCTTCGAGAGCCGGCTTGGAGAAGCCGGTCACCTCGGTGGCGGGGACCGTCGCGACCGTCTCGCCGATGATGTCGGCGGCCTTGCCCCAGCCGCTGCCGAGCGTGAGGGCGATGTCGTGGTTCTCGACTCCGGTCAGGCGCGCGATGTCCGCGGCTGCGTCGGCTGCGACCTCGAACGGGTTCGCGTTCGGGTCGTCGAGAGGGTTGCTGTGTGTTTCGGACATGGATCCACTCTAGGAAGGTGCAGGCTCGGGGGCCAGGATTGCGGAAGAATGGGAAGCATGTCTTCCACCCCTTTTGAGCGCACTCAGCGCGTCGCCGTCCTCGGCGGCGGTCCCGGCGGCTACGAGGCGGCCATCGCGGCCGCCCAGCTCGGAGCCGAGGTGACCCTGGTCGAGCGCGTCGGCGTCGGCGGGGCGGCCGTCCTCACCGACGTCGTGCCGTCGAAGAGCCTCATCGCCACGGCCGACGCCGCCGTCGCGATCTCCGAGGCCTCCGATCTGGGAGTGCAGTTCTACGCCAAGGGCGAGAAGGGCAAGCCTCTCAAGCCCGAGATCGCCATCAACCTGGCCGCGGTGAACAAGCGTCTCGTCGCGCTGGCGGGGCAGCAGTCGGAGGACATGCGCTCCGCACTCCTCGACGCGGGCGTGCGCATCCTCTCCGGACACGGACGACTCGAGGGGCCGAACGCGATCGTCGTGTCGACCGGCCAGGGCGGAACGGACTTCGACCGCATCGAGGCCGACACGATCATCGTCGCGGTGGGCGCGTCGCCGCGCGAGCTCGACTCGGCCAAGCCCGACGGCAAGCGGATCCTCACCTGGACGCAGCTCTACGACATGAAGGCGCTGCCCGAGCACCTCATCGTCGTCGGCTCGGGTGTGACCGGCGCGGAGTTCGCCTCGGCCTACATGAACCTCGGCGCGAAGGTGACCCTGGTCTCGAGCCGTGAGCAGGTGCTGCCCGGTGAGGACCAGGATGCCGCTCACGTGCTCGAGAAGGTGTTCAAGCGCGGCGGCATGCAGGTGCTCTCCAAGGCGCGTGCAGAGAAGGTCGAGGTGACCGACGCCGGCGTGACGGTGACCCTGTCGGACGGCCGCACGGTCGACGGCAGCCACTGCCTCATGGCCGTCGGCTCCATCCCGAACACCGCGGGCATCGGCCTGGAGGACGCGGGCGTCGAGCTCAACGAGACCGGCCACGTGCGGGTCAACCGCGTGGCGCGCACCTCGGTGCCGAACGTCTACGCCGTCGGCGACTGCACGAACTTCTTCCCGCTCGCCTCGGTCGCGTCGATGCAGGGCCGCACGGCCGTGTTCCACGCGCTCGGCGACATCGTGATCCCCCTCGAGCTGATCAAGATCACGTCGAACATCTTCACGGCCCCGGAGATCGCGACCGTCGGCTACTCGGAGAAGGACGTCGAGGACGGCGTGGCCGACGGACTCGTCTACAAGCTGCCGCTCGCGGCGAACCCGCGCGCGAAGATGATGGGCATCAAGGACGGCTTCGTGAAGCTGATCGCCCGCAAGGGGTCGGGCACCGTCATCGGCGGCGTGATCGTCGCACCGAAGGCGTCCGAGCTGATCTACCCGATCGCCGTCGCCGTCGAGCGCCGTCTCACCGTCGACCAGGTGTCGCGGGTCTTCGCCGCCTACCCGTCGCTGTCGAGCAGCATCACCGACGCGAGCCGCGCGATGCACCTCGTCAACGCGAACATCAGCTGACGGCATCCCGTCGATACGACGAAGGCGCCCCGCATCCGCAGGGCGCCTTCGTCGTATCCGGGATCGTGTCAGCTGATGGTGAGCAGCTGGTGACCGGCGGAGACCGTGGCTCCGGCCTCGGCGTTGATGCTGCCGACGACGCCGTCCTTGTGCGCCTGCAGCGGCTGCTCCATCTTCATGGCCTCGAGCACGACGACCAGGTCGCCCTTGACGACCTGCTGCCCCTCTTCGACCGCGACCTTGACGACGGTGGCCTGCATCGGGGACTTCACGGCGTCACCCGATGCTCCGGCGCTGACGGATGTCGAGTGGCTGCGGCGGGACGGCGGAACCGCGGCGGGGCGGCCGGCCGTGCCCGGTGCGACGGCGACGCGGTCGGGGAGGCTGACCTCGAGGCGCTTGCCGCCCACCTCCACGACGACGGTGTGACGGTTCTCGGACGCAGACGGCGACTCGAGCTCGCCGTCCCACGCCGGGATGTCGTTGACGAACTCCGTCTCGATCCAGCGGGTGAAGACGCCGAACTCGCCGTTCTCGGCGGTGAAGGCCGGGTCGTTCACGACCTTGCGGTGGAAGGGCAGGACGGTGGGCAGGCCCGCGACCTCGAACTCGTTCAGCGCCCGACGCGAGCGCTCGAGCGCCTCGGCGCGGTCCTTGCCCGTCACGATGATCTTCGCGAGCAGCGAATCGAACGCGCCCGAGACCGAGTCGCCGGCGGTGACACCGGAGTCGAGGCGGATGCCGGGGCCGCCGAAGGTCTTGAAGACGTGGATGGGTCCCGGCTGGGGGAGGAAGCCGCGTCCGGGGTCCTCGCCGTTGATGCGGAACTCGATGGAGTGTCCGGTCGGCGCGGGGTCGTCGTAGTCGATGGTGCCGCCCGCGGCGATGCGGAACTGCTCGCGCACCAGATCGATGCCGGTGACCTCCTCGGAGACCGGGTGCTCGACCTGCAGGCGGGTGTTGACCTCGAGGAACGACACGGTGCCGTCGGCGCCGATGAGGAACTCGCAGGTGCCGGCGCCGACGTACCCGACCTCCTTGAGGATCGCCTTCGAGGCGGAGTACAGCTGGGCGTTCTGCTCGTCTGTGAGGTACGGCGCCGGCGCCTCCTCGACGAGCTTCTGGTGGCGGCGCTGCAGCGAGCAGTCGCGAGTGGAGATGACGACGACGTTGCCCTCGGCATCCGCCAGGCACTGGGTCTCGACGTGCCGCGGCTTGTCGAGGTACTTCTCGACGAAGCACTCCCCACGGCCGAATGCCGCGACGGCTTCACGGGTGGCGGACTCGAAGAGCTCGGCGACCTCGTCGAGCTCGCGAGCGACCTTCAGGCCGCGACCGCCGCCGCCGTATGCCGCCTTGATGGCGATCGGCAGACCGAACTCCTGCGCGAAGGCGACGACCTCGTCGGCGCCGGCGACCGGGCCGGGCGTGCCGGGAGCGAGCGGGGCGCCGACCTTCTCGGCGACGTGACGTGCGGTGACCTTGTCGCCCAGAGCCTCGATGGCCTCGGGGGAGGGGCCGATCCAGGTCATGCCGGCGCCGATGACGGCGCGGGCGAACTCCGCGTTCTCGGCGAGGAATCCGTAGCCCGGGTGCACGGCATCCGCGCCGGCCCGACGGGCGATCGAGAGGATCTTCTCGATCTGGAGATAGGTCTCGGCGCTGGTCGCGCCCCCGAGGGCGAACGCCTCGTCGGCGAGGCGGGTGTGCAGTGCATCCCGGTCCTGGTCGGCGTAGACCGCGACAGACGCGATCCCGGAGTCGCGAGCGGCGCGGATGATGCGGACGGCGATCTCGCCGCGGTTGGCGATGAGCACCTTGGCGATATCAGGCATGGTTGCCAGCCTAGCGAGAAGCCCCTCGATCTTTTTGACGACCCTCCACAAGAAAGAGGTCGAAACGTCGACGGGAGTCTACGACCAGAGGTCGGTCCAGGTGACGCCGAGTTCGGCGGCCAGGCGCCGGACGGTCGAGAGCGACATCCCGACGACCGTCGACGGGTCGCCGTCGACCCGGGTGATGAAGGCGCCGCCGAGACTGTCGACGGTGAAGGCGCCCGCGACGAGGAGCGGCTCACCCGACGCGACGTAGGCGGCGAGCTCGGCGTCGGTGATGTCGTCGGCGAAGGTGACGGCGGCCTCGGCCGTCGCGGTCGCCTCGACGAGCGGCTCGCCGGGCGCGACCCTGAAGACCGAGTGGCCCGAATGCAGGATGCCGGTCGCTCCGCGCATCTCGTGCCAGCGCCTCGTGGCCTCCTCCGGCGTGTAGGGCTTGCCGTAGACGCGGCCGCCCAGTGCGAACATCGAGTCGCCGCCGATGACGATGCCGTCGAACGAGCCCTCGTCCGCGAGTCGGTGCGCGACGTCCGCGGCCTTCGCCCTCGCGAGGAGGAGGACCAGCTCCTCGGGGGCCAGCTCCGCACCGCGTGCGGCCGCCGCGGCCGCCGCCACGGCGTCCTCATCCACGTCGGGGGACTGCGTGACGGGCTCGATCCCCGCCTGACGGAGCAGCATGAGGCGGGCGGGGGAGGTGGAGGCCAGGCAGACGCGCATGTCCACCACCGTATCCTCGAAGGATGACTTCCTCCCCGGCACTGCTCGATCTCGACATCACCGGCATCGCGCACGGCGGTACCTTCATCGCGCGCCACGAAGGACGTGTGGTGTTCGTGTCCGACGCGGTGCCCGGCGAGAGGGTGCGCGCGCGCCTCACCGCCGATTCGACCGACGACTCCAAGAGCTTCTGGCGCGCCGAGACCGTCGAGGTCCTCGAGGCGTCACCCCACCGGCGCCCGCACGTCTGGGCGGATGCCGACGTGTCGCGCGATCCCGCGGACCGCGCCGGCGGTGCCGACCTCGGCCACATCGATCTCGCTCACCAGCGGGTGCTCAAGCGGCAGGTGCTCACCGAGGCCCTCGACCGCTTCGCCGGTCCCGGGCTCGAGGCTCCGCAGATCGAGGCGGTGGACTCCTCCGACGGCACGGGCTGGCGGACCCGCGTCACCCTGCACGTCGATGACGAGGGCACGGTCGGTCCCTACGCCGCGCGCAGTCACCGGGTGATCCCCGTCGCATCGCACCCCCTTGCCCGGCCGTCGATCGCCGAGGCGGCGCTCGCCCTCGCCGACGAGGCGCCGGGGAGCATCGACCTCGTCGAGCCGGGCGACGGCGAGGTGCGCATCATCCGTCGCGACCGCGTCGAAGGTCGGCCTGCCCGCGGGCAGGGGCGTCGCCCGAAGCCCGAGGTCGTCTACGAGCAGATCGGAGATCGACGCTTCCAGGTCGATGCGGGCGGGTTCTGGCAGGTGCATCCGCGTGCGGCGTCGGTGCTGGATGCCGCTGTCTACGGTCTGCTCGACGACCACGTCGATCCGTCGGCGACGCACCTCGACCTGTACGGAGGGGTCGGGCTGTTCGCCGCCACCCTCGCCGACCTCGGCGGCACGGACATCGTCACCGTGGAGTCCAGCAGGAGGGCGACCGGGCACGCGCAGCAGAACCTGGCGCCGCTCGACGTCAATGCCGTCACCGCCCGGGTCGATCGCTATCTCGCGGCTCTCCCGCCGACCGCCACGGCCGGCGCCGTCGTCCTCGACCCGCCCCGCGCAGGAGCCGGTCGCGCCGTCGTCGATGCCCTCCACCGCCTGTCTCCCGACGCCATCGCGTACGTGGCCTGCGACCCGGTCGCCCTGGCCCGCGACCTCGGAACCTTCCGCGAACACGGGTGGAAGGTCGGGACGATGCGCGGCTTCGACCTGTTCCCGCACTCCCATCACTTCGAGGTCGTCGCGCTGCTCACCCGCTGATCGGACGCCGAGGCGGTCGTCTGCCGAGGAGGCGGACTCACTAGGCTGGACGGATGAGCAGGGTCGCACTCATCGACGATCACGAATCCGTCCGCCTAGGGCTGGAGGCGGCGTGCTCCCGCGACGGCTCCCAGACCGTCGTCTTCTCCGGCAGCAGCGTGGGGTCCTATCTGGAGTGGCGGGCCGCGACATCCGCGGCATCCGCCGATGTGGTCGTCCTCGACCTCACCCTCGGCGACGGCACGACCGTCACCGAGAACGTCACGTCTCTCGTGGCGGACGGGGCGAGCGTGGTCATCCACAGCGTCGCCGATCGTCCGGCAGCCGTGCGTGAAGCGCTCGCCGCGGGAGCCGCCGGGGTCGTGAGCAAGTCCTCGTCGCTGGACGACGTGCTCGACGCCATCCGGACGGTCGCGCAGGGTGAGGCGCTCAACAACGTGGAGTGGGCGAGTGCGGTCGACGGCGATCGCGATTTCGCGGACGCCCAGCTGTCGACCCGCGAGCGCGAGGTGCTGCGCCTGTACGCGACCGGCCTGCCGCTGAAGGCCGTGGCGGAGCGCCTCGGCGTCGCGTATTCGACGGCCAAGGAGAACATCACCCGGATCAGGGTCAAGTACGTCGACGTCGGACGCCCGGCGCCCACCAAGGTCGATCTTCTGCGCCGCGCGATGGAGGACGGCATCGTCGGGGCAGACGGGGCACCGAGTGCCCGCTGATCCGCTCAGCATCCGTGAGGCCTGGAGCAAGATCCCCTCTCCGGGCAGCGTGGAGACCGAATTCGAGCGGTTCACCGGAAAGCGGATGGAGCGGATCCTCGCGACGGTCGTCGCGGTCGGCTCCGCGGTCCTGGGGTCGCAGGCGCTGATCGCGGCCATGACGACGATGGCCTGGTCGGATGCGCCGCACGTCGCGATGCTGCTCGTCGTCTACGTCCCGCTCGCGGCCATGCTCGTCGCCTGTGTCGTCGGCCGGGGTGTCCGATGGGCCTCGGGCATGTTCGCCGTCGTCTACGTGCTCGCCCTGGGAGCCTGGCCGAGCATCGTCGGCAGCGGCGACAAGGCTGCCGCCGAGCAGCCGTGGATCTTCTTCCTGGTCAATGTGGGTGTGGTCGCGGCGATGCTGGCCTTCCCGCTGTGGCTTCAGTTCGCCTGGGCCGTGGGGCTGCCGTTCGTGTACGGCTACGTGCGACTCGTCGAGGGTGATTTCTCGCGCGACTTCTGGGTGACGACGGCGTTCGACGTGTCCTTCACGCTCATCCTTGGCATCGTGATCATCTCCCTCGGGTGGATGTTCCGGTCGGTGGCGGCGGGCGTCGACGAGGCGCGCGCCCGGGCGGTCGCGTCCTACGCGGCAGCTGCCGCCGCTGCGGCGGCGGAGGAGGAGCGTGCGGCGATGTCGGCGCTCATGCACGACAGCGTGCTGGCGGCACTGATCGCGGCCGAGCGCGCAGAGGGCGACCGCGCACAGGACCTCGCTGTCGGGATGGCGCGAGAAGCCCTCACCCGCCTGGCCAATACGGAGGCGGCGGTCGCGCAGGAGGGCAGCGACGAGCCCGTGGCGGCAGCCCAGATCGTCGTCGAGCTGAGACGCGCGCTGTCGGAGCTGGGAGCCGACGCGATCGTCGAGGAGCGCGGCGGCATCGGCCTGATCCCCGGCAGGGCGGCTCGCGCTCTCGTCCTCGCCGCGAGGCAGGCCCTCGGCAATTCGGTCACGCATGCTCACGGACGCGGGCTGCACATCATCGCCGAAGGCCGAGGCGACGAGGGCATCAGCGTCACGATCTCCGACTCCGGACCCGGCTTCGACCTCTCGGGGATCGGTCCCGACCGGCTCGGCATCCGCGCGTCGATCTTCGCCCGCATGGCCGGCGTCGCCGGAACGGCCGCGATCGTCTCCGGCGAATCCGGAACGACCGTGACCCTCGGTTGGGAGAGCCCGTGAACAGGACGGTGCGCAGCGTCGCGACCTCGCTCGCGGTCGGGTTCGCGATGTACTTCGCCGCACGCGGGATCTGGTGGATCGAACAGCCCACCGGCCCGCTCTTCATGGTGGGCGCCATCGGTCTGTACCTCGTGGTGGTCAACGTCGCGATCCTCTGGGATTCGGCGGTCGCCGTGAAGATGCCGCTGTGGGCGGCGCTGCTGGCTCTCGTGTCGAGCGCACTCATTCCCGCACTCGTCACTGTCTCGCTCGACCCTCTGACACTGACGGCTCCGTTCGCGACCTGGTACATCGGCGCGCTCGGCCTGCTGGGCATCGTGTGCGTGGTGCGCCGCCGCTTCGTCATCGGCTGGCTCGTCGTCGTGGTCCTCGTGGTCGCGTCGTCCGCTGCCCTCGGGTTCTTCGTCGCACTCTCGCTCGGGCTCGTCGGCTCCGTGATGTGGGTCGCCGTCGCTCATCTGCTCGTGATGTTCTGGGACCGCGCCGTGCGCGACACCGAGCGTCTCGCCGGCATCCAGCAGGCCGTCTCGGCGTGGCATGCGACGCAGCAGGTGCGGCAGAAGGAGCGCCGGCTGCGGACCCAGTTCGCGCTCGATGTGGCGGGACCGATCCTAAGCCGTGCCGTCGCGACCCGCGGTGCTCTCGACGACGCCGAGCGGCTGGAGGCGCGGCTCGCAGAAGGCAGGCTCCGCGACGAGCTGCGCGGGGCGGACCTGCTGAACGACGCGGTGCGAGATGCGATCGAGGACGCGCGTCGCCGCGGGGCGGTCGTCACGGTCTTCGACGAGGGCGGCCTCGACGACGTCGACGAACAGCGGCGAGCAGCGATCCACGAGGAGCTCGCCGAGGTTCTGCGCGGCGCGGAGGCGGAGCGGTGGATCATCCGTGCCGCCCGGGACCCGCTGACGGCCGTCACGGTGGTCGGGCGGGCGGCGACCGGCGGCACCAGTGACGACGACGCCGTCGACGTCTGGCACGAGATCCCGCGCGAGGCTCCCCGCCTCTGACCGGCGCTTCCCGGGGTCCGACCGGCTGCGTCCTCGGCTCCGACCGGGGGAGGGGATCGGAGTCGAGGCGGTGAGATGGGCGAGGGGCGGCGTTGTCGCCAGCCCCTCGCCGTGCGGAACAGTTACCCGAAAACCGTCCGCCGGTGGCTGATCTGCGTCTGTCTACCCTGGGACGGAGAGACCAGCCGAACGCGAAGCGTCCTCTTCAGTCTCACGGTTAGTCAAGTCGTTGTCTGTAGGTATTTTGGGGGACACGGATCTCGCCGACGTGCGAGAAGATGAGGCATGGGAATGCGTCGCGGAACCAATCTCCCCCGAATGGGCGACTTCAACCAATCGGTGATCCTCGAGGCCATCCGCCGATCGGTCGAGGGGCTCAGCAGGATCGAGCTGGTCGAGGCCACGGGCCTCTCGGCGCAGACCGTCACCAACATCACCCGTCGCCTTCTCGACGAGGGGCTCATCATCGAGGCGGGACGCACGATCAACGGGCCGGGGAAGCCGCGCGTGACCCTGCGTCTCGTCGCCGAGAGCCGGTTCTCTGTGGGCGTGCACCTGGATCCGGCTGTGATCACGTTCGTGCTGCTGGACATGGCGGGCGCGATCGTCCGCCGCAGGATCGTCCGTGTCGCGGAGCAGGATCCTCGACGGGTGATCGAGACGATGGCGCTCACGATCGACGCGCTGCTCGACGACGCCGACATCGATCGACGGCGCGTCGCCGGTGTCGGCGTCGCCGCGCCCGGCCCGCTCGATGCGGAGCGCGGCACGGTGATCGATCCGCCCAAGCTGCAGGGCTGGCACCGGGTCGCACTGCGCGAGGTGCTGGCCGAGGCGACCGGCCTCGCCGTCATCGTCGAGAAGGACACCACCGCCGCTGCGGTGGGCGAGGTGTGGACCGCCACGAGTCCCGTCGACGACTCCTTCCTCTTCGTGTACCTGGGCACGGGTATCGGGGCGTCGCTGGTACGCGAGGGCGAAGCGGTCAGGGGCAGCTCCCAGAACTTCGGCGAGGTGGGGCACATCATCGTCGATCCGGAGGGCCCGCCGTGCCTGTGCGGGGCTCGGGGGTGCGTCGAGGTGGTCTGCACCCCGCAGGCGATCGTCGAGCGGGCCGTCGACGCCGGGGTGTTCGACGGCGACCACGCGGGAGGCGACGCCCAGACAGTGGAGGAGCGCTTCACGCGGCTGTCCGAGCGTGCAGGGGCAGGCGACCCGGACGCTCTCGCAGTGCTCCGCCGCGCGGCCGCAGACCTCGCCGTCCTCGTCTGCGTTCTGACGAACGTGCTGGACGTCGACAGGGTGGTGCTGGGAGGGCCCTTCTGGGCACGGGTGTCCGACGTGTACCTCGAAGACATCCCCGGGATCCTCGACGCTCGGAGCGCGACGCGCTCCGTGCGCACCATCCCCGTCGCGGGGACGGTCGTGGGTGACGACGTGGGCGCGGTGGGGGCGGGGTGCGTGGTCCTGGATTCCGCCCTCACCCCGCGCGCGTCGGACCTGTACCTGGATCGATGATTCTCCGCATACCGGTATATCGCTCGTAGCCCGGGACGGATATCTCCAATCGATGTACTATCGACGAGGGATGCGCCGACTGGGGTGGTGCCGGGGTTGCCCCCGCACCGATCGGCGAACACGACTGCGTGGTCCGCGAGCTGGGGGGTTTGCGGACCACGCAGGCCCCCGCGCCGATGGCCGTGCCACCCGTATCCCGGGTCAGCCGGAGAATCTGCCCCAGCGGATGTCGCGGCGGAGCGGCGCGCGCATCGATCGCTGCGTCCGCGTCCACGCCGAGACGACGGGCTCGTCTGCGACGGCATCGGCGGCCTCCTGCGCGTAGGCGTCGCCGACCACGGCGATCAGCGCTGCCAGCTCTTCGTCCGTCGCGGTGCCGCGCGTGATCTCGAACACAGGAGGCATCTCGCCGGCTCCCGCTCGCTCTGCCGGGCCGCCCATCACAGCGGAATGTTCCCGTGCTTCTTCGGGGGCAGCTCGGCGCGCTTGCCGCGCAGTGCCCGCAGCGACTTGGCGATGGAGACGCGGGTGTTCGCCGGCTCGATGATCCCGTCGATCTCACCCCGCTCGGCCGCCAGGAACGGCGAGGTCACGCTGTAGGTGTACTCGTTCGCGAGGCGAGTGCGGACGGCGGCGACGTCCTCGCCCGCCTCCTCAGCCTTCCGGATCTCGCCACGGTAGAGGATGTTCACCGCGCCCTGCCCGCCCATGACGGCGATCTCGGCGGTCGGCCAGGCGAGGTTGACGTCGGCGCCCAGCTGCTTCGACCCCATCACGATGTACGCCCCGCCGTACGCCTTGCGCAGGATCACGGTCACCATCGGCACCGTCGCCTCGGCGTAGGCGTAGATGAGCTTCGCTCCGCGGCGGATGACGCCCGTCCACTCCTGATCCGTGCCTGGCAGGTAGCCGGGCACGTCGACGAGCGTCACGATCGGGATCGAGAACGCATCGCAGAACCGCACGAAGCGGCTCGCCTTCTCGCCCGCCTCGATGTTCAGGGTCCCCGCCATCTGCGACGGCTGGTTCGCAATGATGCCGACCGAGCGGCCTTCGACGCGTCCGAAGCCGATCACGATGTTCGGAGCGAACAGCGGCTGGACCTCGATGAAGTCGCCCGCATCCACCACGTGCTCGATGACGGTGTGGATGTCGTACGGCTGGTTGGGGGAGTCCGGGATGATCGTGTTCAGCGACCGGTCGGCATCCGTTGTCTCCCACTCGAAACCGCTCTCGTACCCGGGGATCTCGGCCATGTTGTTGTCGGGCAGGAAGCTGAGCAGGGTGCGCGCGTAGTCCAGCGCGTCATCCTCGTCCTCGGCGAGGTAGTGCGCGACACCCGACCGCGTGTTGTGCGTGAGCGCGCCGCCCAGCTCCTCCATGCCGACGTCCTCGCCGGTCACCGTCTTGATGACGTCGGGGCCGGTGACGAACATCTGGCTGGTCTTGTCGACCATGATGACGAAGTCCGTGAGGGCGGGGCCGTAGACCGCGCCGCCCGCTGCCGGTCCCATGATGATCGAGATCTGCGGGATGACTCCGGAGGAGCGGGTGTTCAACCGGAAGATCTCGCCATACTTGCTCAGCGCGAGGACACCCTCCTGGATGCGCGCGCCGCCGGAGTCGAGGATGCCGATGATCGGCATCCCGTTGGTCAGCGCGAATTCCATGATCTTGATGATCTTGTCGCCGGACACCTCGCCGAGGGACCCGCCGAAGGTGGTGAAGTCCTGCGAGTAGACGGCGACGGTGCGTCCGTTGATGGTGCCGACACCGGTGACGACCGAGTCGCCGTACGGGCGGTTGCGATCCATGCCGAAGGCCGTGGTGCGGTGGCGGACGTATTCGTCGAACTCGACGAAGCTGCCCGGGTCGACGAGGAGCTCGATGCGCTCGCGGGCGGTCATCTTGCCCTTCGCGTGCTGCTTCTCCTGTGCGATCTTCTCTGCGTCGACAACGGCTTCGTTGTAGCGAGCGCGGAGATCTGCGATTCTGCCGGCGGTGGTCGAGAGTTCGGGCTTGTCCGTCACGGATTCCACCCTATCGTCGGCCCGGCGCGCACCGTTGGATGCTCGCCACAACGGGTCGCCGGATCCTTTGGCTGCTCTCTTGCAGCCGAGCGCCCTCGAGTCGGCTGTGATCAGTGGCGTGGAACCGAAGGCGAATCCGAGCCCAACGAGTCCGGCAGCTCATGATCGCCGCGATCCTCCGCCGACTCGATCTCATTCCTGCGACGACGCCCGACCGAGGCGATCGTCCGTCCGGCCCAGCCCACACCCCTGACGGCGGAGCCCGCGGCGCCCACGACGGCGCCGCCGACGAACTGGGCGCCGTGGAGCATCCGCGACTCGACCCGCTCGGCACCCGCAACCGGTTCGAGCTCGATGGGCAGGGTGATCGGCGGCGCCCCGAAGGCGTGGTGCGAGGTGGTGAGCACGCGCCGGCCGAGGATGTGGTTGCCGGCGCCGCCGACGGCCGCGCCGACCCCGAACGGGAGGGCCTTGCCGATGAAGGAGGCGCCGCCCTTCGCGGCGAACTGCCTGACGAACGAACTCTTGAGTCGATCGACGAGGGGGCCGACGGCGGCGCGGGGGAGCGACTTCGTCACCAGCTCGCCCCAGTAGGACGACCGCGTGCCTCCGCGGCCGCTCGCCTGGCCGGCGAGCTGTCCGACGAGGGCGACTCCCTCCTTGCCGAGCATCAGCGTCATGACGAGCGCCCTGGCGCGGTCGGGGTTCGCGATCGCGATGCCGTGGACCTCGGCGACCGACTGCGCGAAGAGCGCCGTCGACTCCACGAACCCGACCGTCTCGACTCCCGAGAGCGCGAGCGTGATGCCGGTTCCGATGCCCGGGACCACCGCGGTCGCGCCGACCGCCGCGCCGCCGGTCGTCACCGCGGCGAGGTAGCGCCGTTCGAGGATTCGGATGATCTCGGCGGGGGTCGCGTGGGGATTGCGCAGGCGGATGCTGCGGATGTGGGCGAGCACGAGCGGACGTTGGATGGCGAGGACGCGGTCGAGACCTCGGACGACGAACGGATGCTCGGTCGAACCCACCGGCGGAACGCCCCTGTCCCACGGGGCGTCGTCGGAGAGCGAATGGATCTTGTGCACCTTCGGAGCCATGTGTCGATCCTAAGAACGGATGCCGCAAAAACGCCGAATGCCCGGTCCCATTGCGGACCGGGCATTCGTGCTGTACGGCTCAGACGAAGAGGTTCGCCCGCTCGAGGTCCTCGGCGAAGTCGACCTCGACCGCATACAGGTCGGAGACGTCCATCGGCTCGAGCAGCAGGCCGTCCTCTGCGATCGCGAGCTCCAGGCCGCGCTCGAAGTAGTCCTGGTCCTCCACACGCTGCAGCTGGCGCATGAACGCCTTCTTGTTGGCGGCGGAGATGTAGTTGATGCCGACCGCCTCGCCGAGGCCGCCCTTCACCGTCTTGGAGAGCTCGTCGATGAAGCCCTCGGCCGTGACCGTGTACTTCACCTCCTCGTCGCTGACCTTGGAGGTGTTCACGGTGACGAACGACTGGTCGCGCTCGATGTACGCGGCGGCACGGCCCAGGATCATCGGGTCGAACACGACGTCGCCGTTCATCCAGAGGACTCCCGACCTGCCGGTCGCGCCGAGGGCGCGGAGCAGGCTCTTCGACGTGTTGGTCTCGTCGTAGCGCTCGTTGTGCACGTAGTTGACGTTCGGGAACGCCTCGATGATGGTCTCGGCGCGGTAGCCGACGACGGTGGTGATGCGGGCGTCGGAGCCGAACGCGGCACGGATGTTGTCGTGCTGCTGGCGCATGATCGTGCGGCCGTCGCTCAATTCGGTCAGCGGCTTCGGCAGCGCCCGGCCGAGGCGCGAGCCCATGCCTGCGGCGAGGATGACGGTCTGAAGAGTCACGAGTGCTCCTAAAGGAAGTTGTGTTCACGATCGGTTCACCGATCAGACACTTCGTCGTGCCGAGAGCCATGCTAGCGAGTGAGCCTGGGAAGCTCCGCGGGGCAAGGTGTCCGTTGTCGTTTCGTGATCCACTACACACCGAACGTCCAGCTTCGTCCAGGGCTTGACAGGAGGGTCGTCAGGCGTGAGCGCTGATGCGAGCGATTGTTGCGGCGAGCCTAAGAAAGTCGGCACCCGTTGGTACCTTAGGACGGTGACTGCTTCCCCCGACGACCGCACCGAAGAGGTGGCTGACGCCGCGACCCCGCCCGCGAAGAAGGCGCCGGCCCGCAAGGCGTCGCCGCGGAAGGCTCCGACGGCGAAGGCGGCGTCCGGCAGGACGGCACCGAAGGTCGCCGCTGAGAAGGCCGCCTCGGCGGTGGAGGTCGTTGCCGAACCCGCGATTCGGATCGACCCCGCAGACGTGCCTGCGGCGGCGAAGGCGACCGTCCGCAAGGCGGCGGCGACGAACTCGGCGCGGTCGACGGCCAGCCGCACCGCGACAACGGCGAAGGGGGCGTCGGCCACCCGGACGACCGCCGCTCGCACCGCTGCGACGAAGACGGCGGCAGCGAGGACCGCAGCTGCCAAGACCGCGTCGAAGACGACAGCGGCGAAGTCCACCTCGGGCGCCGGCGCGTCGAAGACCGCCGCTGCCAAGACGGCTGCGGCGAAGGCCGCCGCCGAGAAGTCGGCCGCGGCGAGATCGACCGCTCGCTCCGCTGCCGCTCGTTCGACATCGGCCAAGGCGGTCGCTGCCAGGACGGCCGCCGCCAAGACGGCTGCGGCCAAGGCCGCCGCAGCGAAGAAGGCGGAAGAAGAGACGCGGGCCACCGAAGCCTCCGAGCAGACTGCGTCTGCCGAAGCGCTGATCCCGGCCGAACCGGCGACCATGCCCGCCGAGGGCACCCTGGACGCGGGTCGCGCGTCCGAGCTCCCGGCGACGGTCGAGGCTGACCCGGCCGTAGACGCGGAGCCGGTCGTCGAGGTGGAGCCGGTCGTCGAGGTGGAGCCGGTACAGAAGGCTGAGCCGGCTGTCGAGATGGAGCCTGCCGTGGAGGCAGAGCCTGCGATCGAGGCCGAGCCCGCGGTCGAGGTGGAGCCCGCCGTCGAGGCAGAGCCCGCTGCAGAGGCGGAGCAGCCCGCGGTCGTGGACGTCGAGTCTGCCCCCGCGGTGGAGCAGGCCGACGTGCCCGCAGAGGTCGCCGATGCGGCCGACACCGTCGGGGAGACAGAGGACGCACCGGCCGAGCGGTCGATCGGCGGCGCCGATGCAGCCTCTGCCGTCGAGGCGATCCGCATCCGGGGTCTCGTGAAGAGCTTCGGCGATCAGACCGCCGTGAACGGCATCGATCTCACCGTGCCCGCGGGCTCGTTCTACGGGATCGTCGGCCCGAACGGGGCGGGGAAGACCACAACCCTGTCGATCGTGGCGGGCCTGCTCCGCGCCGATGGTGGCAGCGTCGAGATCTGCGGGATCGACCAGGCGGTGAAGCCGTTGATCGCCAAGCGCATGATGGGAGTGCTTCCCGATCGGCTGCGCACCTTCGATCGGCTGACGGGACGTCAGCTCCTCTACTACTACGGGCTTCTCCGGGGACTCGCGTCGAACGTCATCGAGAAGCGCGTCGGCGACCTCGCCCGAGCCTTCGATCTGGGCGATGCGCTGAACCGCGTGGTGTCCGACTACTCCGCGGGCATGACCAAGAAGATCATGCTCGCCGGTGCGATGATCCATTCGCCGCGCGTCCTCGTCCTCGACGAGCCGTTCGAGGCCGTCGACCCGGTGTCCTCGGCGGTGATCCTCGACATCCTGCGCGCCTACGTCGCGCACGGCGGAACGGTGATCCTCTCGAGCCACGGAATGGACCTCGTCGAGCGGGTCTGCTCGCGGGTCGCGATCATCGTCGCGGGCGACGTGCTCGCCGAGGGCACGATCGACGAGGTCCGTGCCGGACAGACGCTCGAAGCCCGTTTCGTCGAGCTCTCGGGCGGCATCAGCGAGGTGGAGGGGCTCGAGTGGCTGCACACGTTCTCCGACTGAGGGCTGCGCTCCTCGTCGGGTCGCTGCGCGGCGAACGGCGGGCGCGCACGCTCGGCGCACTCGCAGTGGTCGCCGTTCTCACCGTGGTGGTGTGCGGAGCCGTGCTGAGTCTCGGCGACGCCCCTGCTCCGGTGGCGCGCACCGTGATCGTGCTCGGCAGCGCGGCGCTGCTTCTCGGGTTCCTCGTCGGACCGATCCTCGTCGGTGCGACCGACCAGCTCGACCCGCGACGATTCGCGGTGTTCGGCGTCGATGAGAAGCAGATGCCGTGGATCCTCGCGCTCGCCGCGTTCGTCAGCGTTCCGAGCCTGGCGCTGGTCGCCGTGCACACGTGCGTCGCCGTGGTCGCGATCAGGCTCGGGGCTCCCTGGCCGACGGCCGTGCTCATGAGCGTCCTGAGCGTCCTCTCGACCATCCTCGCGGCACGGATCGGGATGGCGGTCAACGCCCTCCTCCTTCCCGAGCGTCGATCGCGTGAGCTCACCGCGCTCTTCGCACTCGCTGTCGTCGTCATCGCGTTCCCCGTCGCCGTCTTCCTGGCGTCGCTCAAATGGGAGGGCCTCGTTCCCGCGGCGGTCGCCGCGCTTACCACGACGGTCGGTCTCACCCCGCTCGCGGCTCCCTCCTGGTTCCTGTTCGCCGTCATCGCGGACACGGGGGACGCCTGGATCAGCGGCGTCATCGCCGTCGCGACCGCCGTGCTGCTCTGGTCCGTCTGGACGTGGCTCGTGGCACGGCTCCTGACGACGACCGAACGGCCCGTTGCCTCTCGCGAGCGCACAGGGCTGGGGTGGTTCGGCCTGCTGCCGTCCAACGCCTTCGGTGCGATCGCATCTCGCAGCCTGGTCTACTGGCTGCGCGACCGCCGATACATCATGAACCTGATCGTCGTGCCGGTGGCCGGCGTCCTCACCGTCCTGCCCCTGCTCGTCGCCGGCGTCCCGCTCGAGATCGCCGCCCTCGTCCCCGTGCCGGTGATGGCGCTGTTCTTCGGCTGGCTCCCTCACAACGACGTCGCCTACGATTCGACGGCTCTGTGGACCCATGTCGCCAGCGGGGTGAACGGGCTCTCGGATCGCCTCGGACGGCTCGTGCCCGTGACGCTCGTCGCGGTACCCGTGCTCGCGATCGCCGTCCCGCTCACTCTTCTGTGGATCGACGACTGGCCGCTGCTCCTCCCGCTGACGGGCCTCGCGGCCAGCCTGCTGCTGTCGGCGCTCGGCCTGTCGAGCATCATGTCCGTCGTGGCGCCGTACGCGGTGTCCCGTCCTGGCGACAGCCCGTTCCAGCAGCCGCAGCGGCCGACGTCCCGTGGCGCCTATGGCCCTGCCGCGGTGTTCCTCGGGGCCATCGTGCTCAGCGTCCCCACCGCCTGGCTCTTCGCGCTGACGATGATCGAGGGTGAGCAGTTCGCCCCCGCGACGTTCTGGGCGGGGCTGGCGACGGGCGTGGGTGCCGTCGTGCTCGGCGTGGCCGTCGGCGGACGTATCTTCGAGCGCGAGGGCGAGCGTCTCATGGAGTTCGTCGAGACAGCGTGACCGCCGCCCGCGGCGGGCTGCGCACGGCTAGACTTCACGGCATGAGTACTCCGCTGGACAGCCCCGATCAGGGCGGCGTGGCAACGCTTGATCGCGAACTGGAAGAGCTCCTCCGGGAGGAGAATCTCGAACCGGGCGACCACGAGCGCTTCTCGCACTACGTCAAGAAGGACAAGATCCTCGAGTCGGCGATCACGGGCAAGCCCGTCCGTGCCCTGTGCGGCAAGAAGTGGACGCCCGGGCGTGACCCCGAGAAGTTCCCGATCTGCCCCACCTGCAAGGAGATCTACGAGTCGATGGTCGGCTGAGCTCTCGGGCGACCACCGGCTCGCGCCGACTCAGACGACCGCGTCGACGTAGACCGTAGGGATCGCGGGATCCGACTTGCTCAGGGCGAGGGCGCGAACGGGCAGCTCCTCGCGCACCCGGAGGTGGTGCGCCTGAGCTGCGGCGGTGCCCTCCGGCCCCTCGAACGCCGTGTCGATCTCCCCGCCCTCGACGAACGTGACCTGGAGCGGACGTCCGTCGGGGTGCTCGGCAGCGGTGTCGAGCTCCTCGAAGCCGTCCGACACCACGACGGTCTCGGTCTCGGCCACACCGTCGACGAGGGTGCGGAACGCGGCCTTGCGCCCGCCGTGCGAGGCCTTGTCCGTCGACGCCTTCGCCACGCCCACCCAGGAGCCCGAGGCGTCCTGACGGGCGACGAGCTTGTAGACCATGCTCGCCGTTGGGTAGCCGGACCCCGTGACCACCGACGTGCCCACCCCGTAGGCGTCGACCGGCGATGCGGCGAGCGCCGCGATCGCGTATTCGTCGAGATCGCTCGTCACGGTGATCCGAGTACCGGTCGCGCCGAGTTCGTCGAGCTGCGCCCGCACCTCCGCGGCGACGATGGGGAGGTCGCCCGAGTCGATCCGCACCCCGCCGAGCCCGGTCCCCGCGATCCGGATGGCCGTCTCCACACCGGTTCTGATGTCGTAGGTGTCGACCAGCAGTGTCGTGTCTGTGCCGAGGCTCTCGATCTGCGAACGGAACGCATCCTCCTCGGTCTCGTGCAGCAGCGTCCACGAGTGCGCCGCCGTACCCATGGTCGGGATGCCCCAGCGTCTGCCCGCCTCGAGGTTGCTCGTGGCGCGGAATCCGGCGATGAACGCGGCACGCGCAGCGGCGACGGCTGACTGCTCGGCGGCGCGACGCGAGCCCATCTCGGCGAGGGGGCGCTCTCCTGCGGCGATGCTCATGCGGGACGCGGCGGTCGCCACCGCGGAGTCGTGGTTCAGCACGCTGAGGGCGAGCGTCTCGAGGATCACCGCATCGGCGAACGTGCCCTCGACCGTGAGGATCGGCGATCCCGGGAAGTACAGCTCACCCTCGCGGTAGCCATGGATGGAGCCGGTGAATCGGTAGTCCTCCAGGTAGCGCAGCGAGTCGGCATCCACCACGGCGTTGTCCCGGAGGAAGCGCAGTTCCTCGTCGCCGAAGCGGAAATCACGGAGGAGACCCAGCAGGCGCCCGGTGCCCGCGACGACGCCGAACCGTCGGCCGCCGGACAGCCGCCGTGAGAACAGCTCGAAGACGCTCGGCCGGGACGCGGTGCCGTCGCGCAGCGCGGCGGCCAGCATGGTGAGCTCATAACGATCGGTCAGAAGCGCCGTGGAGGTCGTCATGCGCTCAGCTTAGTGAGCGGTTCCCTGCGGGTCTCTCAGCGCGGCGGGGCACACACGCGGGTAGGCTGGGGAGTCATGAATGACGCGCCGATCGGAATCTTCGACTCCGGTGTCGGCGGGCTCACGGTGGCTCGGGCCATCCGGGCCCAGCTGCCCCGCGAGTCGTTCGTCTACATCGGCGACACGGCGCACTCGCCCTACGGCCCGAAGCCCATCGCCGACGTCCGCCGTTACAGCCTCGAGGTGCTCGACACGCTCGTCGACCAGGGCGTGAAGATGCTCGTGATCGCCTGCAACACGGCGTCGGCGGCGATGCTTCGCGACGCGAGGGAGCGCTACGACATCCCGGTCGTCGAGGTCATCGGACCAGCGGTGCGCCGCGCGGTGTCGACCACCAGGAACGGCCGGGTCGGCGTGATCGGCACGGTCGGCACGATCGGTTCGCGCGCCTACCAGGACATGCTCGAGGTCAACGAGCGGCTGCGGGTGTTCACGGCGGCGTGCCCGCGTTTCGTGGAGTTCGTCGAAGGGGGGATCACCGGCACTCCGGAGGTCCTCGCCACCGCCGAGGAGTACCTCGCGCCGCTGCGGGCGGCCGACGTCGACACGCTCGTGCTGGGCTGCACGCACTACCCGTTCCTCCGCGGCGCGATCAGCTACGTGATGGGGGAGGGCGTGACTCTCGTCTCCAGCGACGACGAGACCGCCGGCGACGTCTACCGGCAGCTCGTCCGCGGCGACCTGCTCGCGTCGCCGGAGGCGACGGCGTCGTACGTCTACGAGGCGACGGGCGCATCGGCCACCGAGTTCACGGCGCTCGCCAACCGGCTCATGGGCCGCGAGGTCCGCGACGTCCAGCTGGTGCAGACCGGGGTCATCACTCTGCCGGAGCAGGCGTCCGCGTCCTCGTTCTAGTTCCGCGCCGCCACACCCGCACCGCACGCACCGCATCCGCTCCATCCACCCGAATCGAAGGAAACCCATGTCCAGCATCGTCCGCGTCGACGGCCGCGCCACCGACCAGCTCCGCGAGATCACCATCGAGCGAGGGTGGAGCAGCCACGCGGAGGGCTCCGCGCTCATCAGCTTCGGCGGGACGAAGGTGCTCTGCACGGCATCCTTCACCAATGGCGTCCCACGCTGGCTCACGGGCAAGGGAAAGGGCTGGGTCACTGCCGAGTACTCCATGCTGCCCCGCGCGACGAACAGCCGGAACGATCGGGAGAGCGTGAAGGGCCGCATCGGCGGACGCACGCATGAGATCTCGCGCCTGATCGGTCGCGCCCTGCGCGCGGTCGTCGACACCAAGGCTCTCGGCGAGAACACGATCGTGATCGACTGCGACGTGCTGCAGGCCGACGGGGGAACACGGACCGCCGCGATCACCGGAGCGTACGTCGCGCTCGCGGACGCGATCGAGTGGGGGCGAGAGAAGAAGTTCATCGGCAAGAACTCCACGCCGCTGCGCGATTCGGTGTCCGCCGTGTCGGTGGGGATCATCGACGGTGAACCCATGCTCGATCTCGCATATGTCGAGGATGTGCGCGCCGAGACCGACATGAACATCGTGGTCACCGGCCGCGGACTGTTCGTGGAGGTGCAGGGCACCGCCGAGGGCGCTCCGTTCGACAAGCGCGAGCTCGACGCGCTGCTCGAGCTGGGGGTCGCCGGGTGCGCAGACCTCAAGGACCGCCAGCTGGCGGCTCTGGCCGGCTGATGAAGGTCGTCCTCGCCACGCACAATCCGCACAAGGTCGCGGAGTTCCAGCAGATCGTGGCCGCGACGAGACCCGACCTCGAGGTCGTCGGCTATGACGGTCCGGAGCCGGTCGAAGACGGCGTCACCTTCGCGGAGAACGCGTTGATCAAGGCGCGCGCGGCGTCGGCGCACACGGGCCTCGCGGCTCTTGCGGACGACTCGGGGATCTGCGTGGACGTGCTGGGCGGATCCCCCGGCGTGTTCTCCGCCTACTGGGCGGGGCAGAAGAAGGATGCCGCGGCCAATCTCGAACTCCTTCTCGATCAGCTGCGCGACATCGTCGATCCGCATCGGTCCGCGCACTTCACGTCCACGATCGCACTCGTGACGCCGGACGGTGACGAGCACGTGGTCGAAGGCATCTGGCCGGGCCGTCTCGCGCACGCGGCGTCGGGGGACGGCGGGTTCGGGTACGACCCGATCTTCGTCCCCGACGGGCAGTCGGAGGGTGCAGAGCGGACCGTCGGAGAGTTCTCGGATGCTGAGAAGCAGGCGCATTCGCACCGTGCGCGCGCCTTCGCGGAACTGGTGCCGCTGCTGTCCAGGCTCTGACACGCCGAACTCCAACCACTACCCTTGACGTGGTTCAGGCGTAGTGGTTGACTGACGGCATGCGAGAGCTCACCTATTACATCGGCGTCACCCTCGACGGCTTCATCGCCGGCCCCGAGGACGAGGTCGACTTCTACCCGGTCACCGAGGAGTTCGCCGAGTTCCTCGGCGCCGAGCTCGCGGACATCCAGCCCGCTTTCGTCCGCGCCGGTCGCGGCGGGATCGATGAGCGACTGACGCGCTTCGACACGGTGCTGATGGGTCGCCGCACGTACGAACCGGCCCTGCAGCAGGGGGTGCGGGATCCCTACGCACAGCTCCGCACCGTGGTGTTCAGCCGCACTCTCGGGGACCCGGGGGCCGAGAACGTCGAGGCCGTGCGCACCGACCCGGTCGCGCGGGTCCGCGAGCTCAAAGCCGAGGACGGCCTGGGCATCTACCTCGCCGGCGGGTCGGAGCTCGCGGGTGCGCTGCTCGATGAGATCGATCGGCTCATCGTCAAGAAGTACCCGGTGATCGCCGGCTCCGGGATACCGATGGTGAACCACGGCTTCGCGCCCACGATGTTCCACCTCGACCGTGCGCGGACGTTCGACAACGGCTGCGTCGTGCTCGAGTACTCGCGCACGCCGTGACATTCGACTACTGAGAATCATCACCATTCCCGACTGCAAGAGATCGCGCCGACGGTCGAGTGAGCCGGTCTAGCCTGGTCTCATGCACGATCACGCGCCCGCCGCCGGCGGCATCCGCTCGGCCGGTCATCGCCGCCTTCTGGCGATCTCGCTGACCCTGACGGGGACGATCATGGTCGTGCAGATCGTCGGTGCCGTCTTCACCGGATCGCTGGCGCTGCTGGCAGACGCGGCCCACATGTTCACGGATGCGTCAGCCCTCGTGATCGCGCTGATCGCGGCCGCCGTCGCGGCACGACCGGCCGATGACCGGCGGACCTTCGGGTATCAGCGCGCCGAGGTGTTCGGTGCCCTCATCAACGCGATCATCCTGATCCTGCTCTCCGGCTGGGTCGGGGTCGAGGCGATCGGCCGGCTCCTCGACCCGGGCGAGACGGAGGTTGCCGGTGGTCTCATGCTCGTCGTCGCCGCCATCGGACTCGTCGCCAATGCGATCTCACTATGGCTTCTCAGCCACGCTCAGCGCACGAGCATCAACGTCAGAGGCGCCTACCTCGAGGTGATGGGCGACCTCATCGGCTCGGCCATGGTCATCGTGGCGGCCGTCGTGATCGTCACCACGGGATGGATGCCGGCGGATGCGATCGCCTCCCTGCTCATCGCCGTCATGATCATCCCTCGGGCGATCGCCCTGCTGCGCGAGGTCTTCTCCGTCCTGTCGGAGTCCGCGCCGAAAGGGACGGCAGTGAGCGACATCCGCACTCACCTGCTGGGGTACGACGGCGTGGTCGGTGTGCACGATGTGCACGTGTGGCAGCTGACCCGCGGCGCCCCGGTCTTCAGCGCGCACGTCAGCGTCGCTCCCTCCTGGCTCGCGGACGGGCGGTCGACGACGCTGCTCAGCGATATGCAGGCGTGCCTCGCCGAGCACTTCGACGTCGCGCACTCCACGTTCCAGATCGAGCCGGCCGAGCAGTCGGACTGCGAACCGCATCACGCCTGAGGCGTCAGCTCTCGACCACCACGTCGTCGGGGGTCTTGTCAGGCCGGAGTCCGCGCCAGCGCGCGTGCCGCAGCACTCCGTCCGGGGTCCAGTTCGCGAACTCGACCTCGCCGACGAGCTCGGGGCGCACCCAGAGAGCGTCCGAGGCATCGAGCGACGGCACGCCGTCGAGCGGCGCGCGGTCCACACGGAGCGGCTCCAGACGGGTGAGCAGGTCGCGCAGCGACCGCTCGGTGAAGCCCGATCCCACCCTGCCGACATAGCGGAGGGCACCGACCGCGTCGGGGACGGCGAGCAGGAGGGACCCGAAAGTGCCCTCACGATCACCACGGCCGGGACGGATGCCGACGATCACCGCCTCCTGCATGCGGGTGTGCTTGAGCTTGAGCCAGGCGGGGGAGCGCTGGCCGGCGCGGTACCGTGACGACGGATCCTTCACGACCACCCCCTCGAGTCCGAACTCGTCGCTCGCCGCCAGCGCGGCATCGACGTCGTCGAACACCGGCGGCACCCGGACCGGGGCGTCGAGATCGGCGATGACGTCCTCCAGCAGCGTCCGCCGCTGGGACAGTGGAAGACCTGTGAGGTCATGCCCGTCGAGACGCAGCAGGTCGAACACCATGTACACGATCGGCGTGCGCACGACCTCGCGCTCGATCTCGCGCGGGCGCGTGAGGTGCATCCTGTTCTGCAGAAGCGAGAAGCTGGGTCTGCCGTGCCGGTCGAAGGCGACGATCTCGCCGTCGACCACCGCGTCGCCGATGGGCAGGAAGGGTGCACCGTCGGCCGTCAGCTCCGGGTAGCGTGCGGTGATGTCCGTGCCGCTGCGGGCGTGCAGCAGCATCCGTCCTCCGCGCCACGTACCGACCGCACGGATGCCGTCCCACTTGACCTCGACCCAGGACGGCGAGCTCAGCCGTCGGGCGATGGCGGGGGTGCCGTTCTCGGCCAGCATCGGAGAGAGGGTCGCCGCAGTCGCGGGCGCGGTGCTGATCGAGGCTGCGGACGCCGCCGATGCTGCCGAGGCGCGCGGGTGTCGGGTCGAGATGCGAGCGATCTGCCGAGGAGCATCCTTCTCCGTCGACGCCGGAGCGGCAGGGGCCGTCGACTCGGACGCCGAGCCGGTGCGCAGCGGTGCGAGTGGATCGAGTCCTGACTCCGCACGCTCCAGCACCTCCCCGAACTCGAGGTGCGCGAGTTCGGGATCGTCGAGCTCGTCCCACGTTCGCGGTGCAGCCGCCCACGGGCGTGCGCGACCGCGCAGTGAATACGGCGAGATCGTCGTCTTCTTGCCGTTGTTCTGGCTCCAGTCGAGGAACACCTTGCCGCCCCGCGCCACCTTGGCCATCGTGCTGGTCGCGAGTTCCGGATGCTCGTTCTCGATGAGCCGCGCGATCTCCTTCACCACCGCCGAGATCTCGTCGCTCGTCTGCTGTCCGGGCAGAGCCGCGTACAGATGGATTCCCTTGCTCCCGCTCGTCACCGGCACCGGTTCCAGACCGATGCCGGACAGCAGCGTGCGAGCGATACGCGCCACCTCCGCGCACTGCGCGAGACCGACCCCCGGCCCGGGATCGAGATCGAGCACGAGGCGATCGGGCTTGCCGGGCAGCCCGTCGGGCGCGAAGCGCCACTGCGGCACGTGCAGCTCGATCGCTGCGACCTGGGCGAGCCAGACCAGGGTCGGGACGTCCTCGACGAGCGGATACTCCTTCGGCCCGTCGGAATGGCGGATCTCCTGGCGCGGGATCCAGCTCGGTGCTCCGGGCTCGAGCTGCTTCGTGAAGAAGGAGTCTCCGGGCGCATCCGCGGTTCCGACGCCCTCGACCCAGCGCTTGCGTGTCACCGGCCGGCCCTCGAGCATCGGCAGGATGTAGGGGGCGATCGCGGTGTAGTAGGCGATGATCTCGCCCTTCGTCGTGCCCGATTCGGGATAGACGACCTTGTCGAGGTTCGTCACGCGGAGCCGACGCCCGTCGATCTGCACGTTCTGAGCCTCCGCAACCATGACGCCAGCGTAGTCAAGGGAGTGGCAGCGGATGGTGCGGCTGGTGTTCACTGGTCCGATGAGAACGATCTGGAAAGGCGCGCTGACCTTCGGCCTCGTGAACGTGCCGGTGAAGGTGTACTCCGCGACCGAGGACCACGACGTGTCGCTGCATCAGGTGCACGACAAGGACGGCGGGCGGATCCGGTACCAGCGCACATGCGAGGTGTGCGGCGAGACCGTCGCGTACGCCGACATCGACCGCGCATACGTCGACGGCGGCCAGACCGTCGTGCTCACGAAAGACGATCTTGCCGCCCTGCCCTCGGAGAAGAGTCGCGAGATCGACGTCGTCGAGTTCGTCCCCTCCGGCCAGGTCGACCTGCTGACGCTCGACAAGCCCTACTACCTCGAGCCGGATTCCCAGTCGCCCAAGGCGTACGTGCTGCTGCGCAAGACGCTCGAGCAGACCGATCGTACGGCGATCGTCCGGTTCACCCTGCGGCAGAAGACGCGGCTCGCCGCCCTGCGGGTGCGTGGCAAGGTGCTGGTGCTGCAGACGCTCCTCTGGGCCGATGAGGTGCGGGCGGCCGACTTCCCGTCGCTCGACGAGGACGTGCGGATCTCGAAGAAGGAGCTCGAGCTGTCGTCATCGCTCGTGGACAGCTACTCGGCGGACTTCGATCCGGAGTCCTTCGTCGACGAGTACCAGAAGGAGCTGCGCACCCTCATCGACGCGAAGATCGACGCCGGAGACACGTTCGACGTCGCCGATACGTTCGGTGACGATGAGGGCGATGCGAAGAGCGGCGAGGTCATCGACCTCATGGAGGCGCTGCGCGCCAGCGTCGCACGCTCGAAGGCGGCGCGCTCGGAGGACGCGGACGATTCGGAGAAGAAGGCCGCCCCGAAGAAGACGGCCGGCAAGAAGAAGGCCGGCTGACGCTCAGCCGTCGGGCTCAGTGCTTGCCGTCGCCGTCGAAGTCGGGTGCCCGGTCGAACACCTGGGGGTCGAGCGCCAGCTCCTCGGCCTCGACGGCATCCGTCTCGCCCTCGCCGGCGGCGCGTTCCTTCTTCGCCTTGTGCCGCTCCGAGAGGTAGTGCCACAGAGTGACGAGGGCCGTGCCGCCGACGGCCGCGAGGAGGATCAGGTCGATGTAGCTCTCGACGAACTCCGCCACCGGCGGGATGAACCCGATCGCGTAGCCGAACATCGTGAGGCCGAAGCCCCACAGGATGGCGCCGATGAGGTTGTAGAGCGTGTACTTGCGCCAGGGCATGTGGCCGACGCCCGCGGCGACCGGCGCGAAGGTGCGGACGATCGGCACGAAGCGGGCCAGGATGACCGTGAGTCCGCCGAACCGCTCGAAGAACGCGTTCGTGCGCTCGACGTTCTTCTTGCTGAAGAGGCCCGACTCCTTGCGCTCGAACACGGCCGGTCCGCCCTTGTGCCCGATGAGGTATCCGACCTCTCCACCCACGAACGCCGAGAGACCGATCAGGAGTGCGACGATCCAGACGTTGATGCCGAACACGCCGTGCTCGGAGCCCGCGATCGGGTGGGAGAGCAGACCGGAGATCACCAGCAGGGTGTCGCCCGGGAGGAGGAACCCGACCAGCAGGCCGGTCTCTGCGAAGACGATGAAGCACACCACGAGCAGAGCCCACGGACCCGCCGACCCGATGATCGTGGCGGGGTCGAGCCAGGGGATGAGAGCGGCGTGATGCATGGACTTCCCGTCGTAGTGCGCTGTGCGGCGGTTAAGACATCGGTCGCGAGCACGCGACTGATCGGTGCGGAAGGTGGGACTTGAACCCACACGCCCTGGGGCACAGGAACCTAAATCCTGCGTGTCTGCCAATTCCACCACTCCCGCGCGGTGGGAACAGTCTACTGACCGGGGGATCCTGTGTGGCTGAGCATCCGCCCGCAGGCACAGCTCCCCACCCTGTGGATAACTTCGACAGCGCTTCGCTGATCTTGCGAGGATGCTCGGATGCTCCTGCCCGCCGTCATCGTCGCCGAGCGCGTCCGGCAGCGACTGCGCAGCGAGGGAACCGATCCGTCGAGTGAGGCCGAGGTCGCTCGCGCGGTGGCCGTCGCCGAGGTCCGTCGCTTCAACGACGTGGCCCTGGCGCGCGGCGAGGCCCTCATCGAGGACGAAGCCGCGTGCGTCCGTGACGTCCTGGCCGCGGTGACGGGTTTCGGAGCGCTGCAGCCGCTGCTCGACGATCCCGGCATCGAGGAGATCTGGCTCAACGGCCCTGAGAGCGTGCACGTCGCGAGGGACGGCGTGGCACAGCGTCTCGAGCTGCGGTTGACGGATGCGATGCTGCGCGATCTCGTGGAGCGGATGCTGCAGTCCACGGGGCGGCGGGTGGACATCGGTCAGCCGTTCGTCGACGCCTCGCTGCCCGATGGGTCGCGGCTGCACGTGGTGATCGCCGATGTGGTCCGCGGCGGGTGGTCGGTCAATATCAGGAAGTTCATTCCGCGCTACCGATCGCTCGACGCGCTCACGGAGAGCGGCTCGCTTCCGCTCGACCTCGCACAGCGGCTCCGGCGCGCGATGCGAGACGGGAAGAGCGTCGTCGTGTCCGGTGCGACGCACGCGGGCAAGACGACCTTCCTGGGCGCGCTGCTCGCGTCGTGCGCCGACGTCCAGCGGATCATCACCGTGGAGGAGACGTTCGAGCTCGCCGTGCAGGGTCCCGATCTCGTCGCGTTGCAGGGACGCCAGACGAGCCTCGAGGGCTCCGGGGAGATCACCCTCCGACGGCTCGTGAAGGAGGCGCTGCGTATGAGACCCGACCGGCTCGTGGTGGGCGAGGTGCGCGACGCCGAGGCGCTCGACCTGGTGCTGGCGCTCAACACGGGCGTGCCCGGGGCGGCGACCGTGCACGCGAACTCGGCGGACGAGGCGCTCGACAAGCTCACCATGCTCCCGCTGCTGGCCGGACGGAACATCGACCGATCGTTCGTCGCTCCCTCTCTCGCCGCCTCCGTGGACCTCGTCGTGCACTGCGTGCGCGATGTCGACGGCATCCGACGTGTGCAGGAGGTCGTCGCGCCGACCGGTGACGTGGTCGCCGGGCGCATCGTGACCCGTCAGGTGTATGCGTATGGGGAAGCGGGCTCCGACCGCCGCCCGGCCGACCTGCGAACCGTCGGAGGGTGGCGATGACCGTTCTACTGGGTGCGCTGCTCGCCGCGGGCGTGCTTCTCTGCGCGTCGCCGTGGCTGTGGCCGCCGCGTGCCGATGAACGAGGATCGCGTCGACACGGAGTGCTGTCGCGCACTCTCGAAGAAGCGGGGTTCAGTTCGGCGACGCCGCGGATGCTCGTGGTCGTCATGTCGGCGGTCGCCCTCGTATCGGCGTCTGCGGTGTGGCTGGCCACCGGGATTCCGGTGCTCGCTGCTCTCGCCGGCGTCGGTGGTGGTATCGCGCCGATCATGACCCTCAGGTCTCGACGCCTCCGTCTGCGCCGGGTGCGACGGCAGCTGTGGCCGGACGTGTGCGACCTTCTGATCGCGTCGATCCGCGTAGGCCTCTCCCTTCCCGACGCCGTGGCCAGTCTGGCGGATTCCGCTCCCTCGATGATGCGACCGGCGTTCGCGGTGTTCGCGAGAGATCTTCGGGCGACGGGGCGCTTCGAGTCGAGCCTCGATCGTCTGAAGTCGACGCTGGCGGACCCGATCGCCGACCGCATCATCGAGACGCTCAGAATGGCGAGGCAGGTCGGTGGGACCGAGCTCAGCAGCGTCCTCCGTGCCCTGTCCGCCTCCGTGCGCGCGGATGCCGTCCTGCGCGGCGAGGTGGAGGCGAGGCAGTCGTGGATCCGCGGTGCGGCCGTGCTCGGCGCCGTGGCGCCGTGGGTCATCCTCGGTCTGCTCGTGATGAGGCCCGAGGGCGCTGCCGCGTACGGCACACCGGAGGGCGTGCTCGTCATCTGCGCCGGTGCGGCCGTCTCGGTGATCGCCTACCGCATCATGATCCGGATCGGACGTCTGCCGGAGCCGGGCCGGTGGTTCGGATGAACCCGTTCTCCTCACTCGCGTTCGCCGTCCTCGGCGGTGGCGCCCTCGCGGTCGGCGTGATGTGCATCCTGTGGGCGCTTCCCCGGTGGTCGGCAGTGGGTCTCGCCGCGCGCATCGCTCCCTACGTGCGAGACGTCGTCGCCGATGACGACCTCCCGTTCGGCGTGCTCCCGCGAGCCGGCGTCCTCCCCGCGGCGCGTCTGTCGATCTGGGTGCGGCTGCAGGTGCTTTTCGAACGCGCTCTCGGCGGTGGTGACGCTCTGCGTCGACGACTGTCCCAAGCAGGACTCGACGTCGCGCCGTCGACCTTTCGCGCGAGGCAGCTCGCCTGGGCGGTCGGCGGGATCGGGATCGGGGCCACCGTGCTGGTCGTGCTCGTCGTCGTCGGGAGGATGGCTCCGCCGGCCGCGATGCTCCCCGTACTCGTCGGGGTCGGTGCGGCGGTCGGGTACGAGGCTCAGCTCACCGCGCGCACGACGGCGCGGCGCGCCCGTCTCACCGACGAGCTTCCGACGACTCTCGAGTTCCTCGCGCTCTGCCTCTCGGCCGGGGAGGGGTTCCTCGACTCACTGCGTCGGATCTCGAGCGTCGGTTCGGGGGAGCTCACTGCCGAGTTCCGCAGCGTGGTGCTCTCCGTGAACACGGGTTCGCCGCTCGCCGAGTCACTCGGTGAGATGGCGACCCGTCTTCAGCTGCCTGGTCTCACGAGAGCGATCGAGCAGGTGATCGCCGCGCTCGAACACGGCGCTCCGCTCTCCGGAGTCCTCCACGCACAGGCCGGGGACGCGAGGGAGGACGCGAAGCGCGTCCTGATCGAGCAGGCCGGGCGCAAGGAGATCCTGATGCTCCTCCCTCTCGTCTTCCTGATCCTGCCCCTGTCCGTGCTCTTCGCCATCTACCCCGGACTGTTCATCCTGCGACTCGGCATCGGCTGAGCGCTCTTCGAAAGGACGCCATGCACACTCTCAGAAGCTGGATCGGATCGATTCCCCGCCGCGCACGCGACCTCGTCGACGACGAAGCGGGCGACGTCCCTGGCTGGGTTCTCGTGACACTGATGACGGCCGGGCTCGTGGTGCTGATCTGGGCGGTGGCGGGACCCGCTCTCAGCGCTCTGTTCGAGCAGGCGATACAACGGGTCTCCGGACTCTGACCGGCGACCATGACCGTGACCGCGGTGCGCCTCGACGATGAACAGGGCTCGAGCCCGGTGGAGTTCGTTCTCGTCGGTACGCTCCTCACACTCCTCACGCTGGGGGTCATGCAGCTCGCTCTCGTCGTGTACGTGCGCAATGTCGTGCACGACGCCGCCGTCGAAGGCGCGTATCACGCGGCGTTGGCCGACACGACCCTGGAGCAGGGCGTTCAGCGCGCCGAACATGCCATCGACCGCGCGATCGGGGAGACCTATTCGGAGGGGGTCACGGTCAGGAGCGACGCATCACTCGGCCACGCGACCGTCGTCGTCAGGATCAGCACGACCCTCCCCGTCATCGGTCTCCTCGGCGTGCCCCATGCGCTCGACGTGGAAGCACACGCGCCGGAGGAGGCATTCGATGACGGATGACGGCGGCTCCGCCGCACTGGAGTTCATCACCGTCGGGGTCATCCTGCTCGTGCCGCTCGTGTACCTCATCATCGCCCTCGGCGCGATCCAGGAGCAGATGCTCGGTGTGGAGGCAGCGGCACGCCACAGTGTGCGGGCGATGGCACTCGCTCCGGATGCCGCAGCCGCGGCATCCGACGGCGACGCGGTCCTGCGGAGCGTGATCGCCGAGTACGGCATCGACCCCGAGACCGTCGAGGTGTCGATGACCTGCGCACCCGCGGATGTGCCGTGCCCGTCCGCGGGTGTGATGGTGACCCTCACGGTGTCGGCTCGGGTGGAGCTGCCCCTGATCCCGAGCGTCTTCGGACTCGACCGGGCCGCAGCGATCGGCGTCGAAGGAGCAGCGGTGCAGAAGATGTCCCGACTCTGGGGTGCGGGATGAGAGTCCTCCGCCAGCGTGATGACGACGGGAGCGTGCTGCTTCTCACTCTCGGCTACGCACTCCTGGCTCTCGCACTGATCCTCATCTGCACGTGCGCCACCGACCTGTACATCACGCAGAAGCGGATGGACGCGGTGGCCGACGCCGCCGCGCTCGCCGGAGCGGACGGGTTCGTCCTCACGGTCGACGGCGACGAGGTGCGCGCCGAACTCACGTCCGACGGCGTCAGGGAGCAGGCCGAGGTCGTGCTGTCTGCGACGGGCGACGATGCGGTGCTCGTCTCGGCGACGGCGCCTGAGGGGGTGTCTGCGCGGGTGACGGTGTCGACGCAGTGGCATCCGCCCGTGGTGACCGTGTTCGTGCCGCAGGGCATCAGGCTGGAGGCGACAGGCACGAGCCGCACGGCGCTGCGCTGACGGCGCTGCGCCCGCGGAGACGTCGGAACGCCCGAGGGCCGGTCAGGTGCTCCCCTGCCTCAGAGGCGCTCCCGCAGTCGCTGCAGGCGCTCGGTGAAACCGGCAGGCACGTCGCGGGGGAGGCCGGCGACCGGCCACCAGCGCACATCCTCCGATTCGTCGCTCACCGTCACGGCTGCCTCGTCGGACGCGATCATCGCGATGCCCACGTCGAGATGGGAGCGGCAGCGCCCGAACGCCGTCGACAGCGCGTGATGGTCGAGGTCGTAGGCATCGGCATCCTCGATCCCCGCCGGGTGCAGACCGGTCTCCTCACGGAGCTCCCGCAGAGCGGCGTCTCTGATCGAGGCGTCGTCGTCCTCGAGATGGCCGCCCGGCTGCACCCAGAAGCGGCCCTTGCGGTGGAACACGAGCAGCGTGCGGTCGAGGGTGGGGTCGAAGACGAACGCCGAGGCGGTGGCGTGCGAGGCTCCGGCATCGCGCCGCACCGGCCCCTCGGCGTCGGCGAAGAACGTCAGGAAGTCTGACCGCACGGCCCGGTCGCGCTCGGAGTCGGTCGGATACGCCGTCACCAGCCGATGCATGTCCTCGCCGAGCGTGGAGCTCACTGCGGGCCGCCGTCGGTGCGGGGAACGAACCGGGGTATCCAACGGAGGAACCCCGCGGCGCCGACCAGCCCGATGACGCCCATGGCGGCGGCGGCGACGGGCAGCGAGGCGATCGCCACGATCCCCGACACGAGCAGCGGTGCGACGGCACCTCCCGCATCCGTCAGCGTCCGCCACGAGCCGAGGAAGGCCGCGGGCTCCCGCTTCGGCGCGACGTCGGCGCCGAGGGTGAGGAGGATGCCGCTGGAGAGTCCGTTGCCGACGCCGAGCACGGCGGCGAACATGCCGAACCACAGCACGGCGGCGTCGACGTCGTGCGTGAACGACAGGGCGAGGAACCCCGCCCCCATGAGGAGCATGGCGGGCATCGCGGCCCAGAGTCGGCCGAAGCGGTCCATCACCTGTCCGCTCGCGTAGAAGAGTGCGAAGTCAATGGCGCCGGAGACTCCGACGACCAGGGCGATCGTCGACGCGTCCAGGCCGAGCGAGAGCCCCCACAGGGGGAGGACCACCTGCCGGGCCGATCGCACGGCCGAGAGGGAGGCCGCCGCGAGGCCCAATCGCCCGAGCACGGCGCGCTGCAGCCACATGGTGCGGAAGATGCCCGCGCGTTCGAGGGCCGGGATCGCACCGCTGACCGGCTCGCCCGAGTCGTCGGCGAGCGCCGCCGTGCGGACGGCGGTCGTCGGAGAGATGGTCTTCTCGGGGTCGGGGCCGAACAGCACGAGGAGGACCATGACGACGAGGCAGCCGAGGAAGAACCAGATCGCGGCGGCCTCCGAGCCGAAGAGCTGCAGCAGCCCCGCGGCGACGAACGGACCGATGAAGATCCCGAGACGGAAGCTGCCGCCCAGCAGCGACAGGGCCCGTGCGCGGAAGGCGACCGGGACCCGCGTGGTCATGAAGGCGTGGCGCGCGAGCCCGAAGGCGGCGGCGCAGAAGCCGAGGAGGAAGACGGATGCCGCGAGCACGGCCAGCGAGGGCGCGAACACCATCCCCACGCCGGCGGCGATCGCGATCGTGCCCGCGATCACCATCGTGAAACGCTCGCCGATCCGCGCCACGGCCCAGCCCGCAGGGAGGTTGCCGCACAGCTGTCCGACGACGAGGGCCGACGCCACCAGGGCCGCGAAGGCGACGTCTGCACCCATGGACGCGGCGATCACCGGGATCAGAGGGATAACGGCGCCCTCGCCGAGAGAGAACAGCACCGTCGGCAGGTACACCATGGGCCCGAATCGTCTCAGGACCGTGGATGCACTGCTCACCCGCTTCACGCTACTCCCGATCCCGAGCGGTCCCCGCCTGCGCAGACGGCACGTTAGGCTGAGGAGGCCATGCTCGAACTCGATCTCTCCGCAGACATCCAGGCCCTCCGCGTCACCTACGGTGACATCCGCGAGGTCGTCGATGTCGATGCGCTCCGCTCCGACATCGCCCGACTCAGCGAAGAGGCCGGCGCTCCCGACCTCTGGGATGACACCGAGCGCGCCCAGAAGGTGACCAGCGCGCTGAGCCACCGCCAGTCGGCCCTGGCCCGGATCGAGGGGATCGGGCGCCGCCTCGACGACCTCGAGGTGCTCGTCGACCTGGCGAACGAGATGGGCGACGAGGACTCCGCGATCGAGGCCCGCAACGAGCTGACCGCCCTGACGGAGATCATCAACCAGCTCGAGGTGCAGACCCTGCTCGACGGCGAGTACGACGAGCGCTCGGCGATCATCACCATCCGCTCCGGGGCCGGCGGCGACGACGCCACCGACTTCGCCGAGATGCTCATGCGCATGTACCTGCGCTGGGCCGAGCGGCACAAGTACCCGGTCAAGGTCATGGACACCTCGTACGCCGAGGGTGCCGGCATCAAGTCGGCGACGTTCGAGATCGACGCCCCGTACGCCTTCGGCACGGTCTCGGTGGAGGCAGGCACGCACCGTCTGGCGCGCATCAGCCCGTTCGGCTCAGCCGACAAGCGCCAGACGTCATTCGCTGCCGTCGAGGTCATCCCCCTCATGGAGGAGGCGACCGAGGTCGACATCCCCGAGAGCGACATCCGTGTCGACGTGTTCCGCTCTTCAGGCCCCGGTGGGCAGTCGGTCAACACCACCGACTCCGCCGTGCGCCTCACGCACCTCCCGACCGGCATCGTCGTCTCGATGCAGAACGAGAAGTCGCAGATCCAGAACCGTGCCGCCGCGATGCGCGTGCTGCAGACCCGCCTGCTCCTGCTCCAGAAGGAGGAGGAGGCGGCGAAGAAGAAGGAACTCGCCGGCAACATCACGGCCAGCTGGGGCGACCAGATGCGCTCGTACTTCCTCTACGGCCAGCAGCTCGTGAAGGACCTGCGCACCGGGCACGAGTCGGGCAACCCCATGGCCGTGTTCGACGGAGATCTCGACGGCTTCATCTCGGCCGGCATCCGCTGGCGCAAGCGCAAGGACCAGGACTGACGTCGCCTCAGCGAGCAGCCCCGGCGAGTGTGCCGGTCACCTCGTCGTAGCTGAACGCGATGCACTGGATGCCGCGGTCGCGCATGCGGTTCCACGAAGCCTCCGTGGGCACGAACCAGTACATGTCGAGTTGCGAGTCCGCATACGGGACGCCGACGAATTCGCCGAACGCGCTCTCGCAGCGCTCTGAGGCGATCGACTGCAGCTGATCGTCGCCGGGGAACTCTCCGTCGGGCGCATCGAAGATCAGGTAGACCTCATCGGTGTGCGGCTGGTCGCACGGCACGGTCGGGAGTTCGTAGACCTCTTCCTCCCATTCGATGAACGGCAGGCACTGACCCACCTCGAGCTCTGCGAAGGTGACCATCTTCGTCCCCTCGGCGGGGGTGGGGGAGGGAACCGGGGTCGGCTCTTCGGACGCGCGCGGACCCGGAGAGGCGACGGGGGTGGGCTCGTCGGACGACTCCTGGCCCCCGGGCGCACCGAGCGTCAGGAGAAGGACGACGACCGCCAGAACGGCTCCGAGCAGACCGAGCGCCATGCCCGAGATGCCCGGCCACTTGGCGCCGGGCAGGAAGATCGACACGAGGGATGCGACGAGCCCGATGCCGAGGACGACCCAGCCGATCACCGACACCGGCGGGATGCACGACAGGATCACGCCGACGGCCGTGATGGCCAGGCCGATGACGCCGAGCACCGAGGTCTTCCTCACGCGCGGCGCGCCGGCGGCCGGGCTCGCCGGATACGTGCCTGCACCGGGATACGGCGTACCTGGGTGCGCGGAGGAGCCGTGCTGCGCCGCGCCGAAGGGCATCCCGCTCGACGGAGCCCCCGGGCCGCGGTCGGGCGCCTGACCGGGAAGCACGTACGGCGGCGTGAAGGCTTCGTCTGCGGTCGGCGCCGTGCTCTCTGCGGGCGGCGCCGTGACGGTGTGCTCCGTCCAGGCGGAGCCGTCCCACCACCGCTGCGTCCCCGAACCGTCGTCGTACCATCCTGCGGGAATCGTCATCGGTCCTGCTCCGTGGGTCGTACGGCTCAGCCGGCGGTCGGCGTGACCGAGATGCGAGCGACGTCCTGGAGCAGCTCGTTCAGAAGGACGACGGTGTACGACGAGCTCTGCGCGACGTCGAACGTGAGCGTGCCGCTGACGGTCTGTCCTGCCGTCACCTGCTCGCTCAGGAGGCCGTCGACGAAGTAGTCGTACTCGCCCTCGGCGCCCTCCGCCGTCTCGATCCCCAGGAACAGGGGGCTCACGGAGGACGTGCCGTCGATGCCCGTCCAGGTCGCCTCGAGGACCACGAAGCCGCCGTTGGTGCTCGGGACGCCGCTGCCGTCATCCGTCTTCCAGGTGGCGCTCGTGATGGTGACCTCTGCGGTCCCGCCCATCTGGGTGACCGTCACCGGTTCGCCGAGCGTGCCCTCGACGATCTCGGCGTCGGGCGTGCCGTCGTCCGTGCCCTCGTCTGTCGTGCCGTCGTCGGTGCCCGTATCGCTGCTCGGAGGCGCGGTGGGGAGGTCGCGGACCGCGTCGGCGAAGCTCGCCGTCACGAACACGATCGCCACGATGACGGCGACGATCGTGCCGACCACCGAGAGGATGAGTCCGGCGACTCCCGGCCACTTCTTTCCCCGCAGGAACAGGGAGATCAGCGAGACGATGAAGCCGGCTGCGAGCAGGATCCAGCCGAAGATGAAGGTGACCGGGATGCACGAGAGGATGGTGCCGAGAGCGGCCAGGCCGAGACCGACGAGGCCGACGACCGACAGACGACTCGGACCGGAGGGCTCGGAGGAGACGGGATAGCCCGCGGGAGCTCCGTAGCCGGGTGCGGCCTGGTAGGCGCCTGCGGCAGGATATCCCTGATCCGCGGCGGCTCCCGGGTAGGACGGCGGCGAGTACTGCGGTGCCGCGCCCGGATACGACGGCGCCGTGCCGGGGTACGTGGGCGCCGCATCGGGGTAGGCGGGGGACTGCCAGCTCTGCGCAGCGTCCTGGGCGGCGGGCGCCGCCGCGGATGCGTCCGGTGTCGCGGAGTATGCGTTCGGGGACTGGTCCGGTGCCGGGCTCGAGAAGACTTCCGGCTCCACCTGCTCCGGCTCCGGCTGCTGCGGCTGCGCCTCCGGCTGCGGCGCCTCCGCCTGCGCGGGCTGATCGGTCGAGGGCTGCTCGGTCGACGGCTGCGGGTCGGCGGACGCCACACGCTCGGCGTCCTGTCCGCTCCACGTCGCCCCGGCCTCGACCGCGGCGACCGATCCGAGCGAGTCGGAGGTGACGGCGTCGGCGGGGGTCTCATCGGCCGACGCTCCCGCCGACTCGGCGGACGGCGCGAAGTGCTCGGTCCACTGCACTCCGTCCCACCAGCGCAGTCGACCAGAACCGTCGTCGTACCAGCCAGCAGGCGTCGTCATCGCATCCCCCTCGGAGTCGTCGTCCGTGCCCCCGGCGCGGATCGCACCTCCATGTATAGCAGTGCGCCACGACACGGAGGTGGCTCGCGGGGGTGTCGCTCGCAGGCAGACGATTCCCCGCGCTTAGGCTCGAACAGCCATGATTCGGTTCGAGAACGTCACGAAACGCTATCGCGGGACCGCCAGGCCCGCTCTGTCCGGCGTCGATTTCGAGGTCCAGCGGGGAGAGTTCGTCTTCCTCGTGGGTGCTTCGGGGTCGGGGAAGTCGTCGTGTCTGCGGCTGATCCTCCGCGAGGACGTGCCCACCACGGGTCGCGTCGCGGTGCTCGGACGCGACCTGCGATCGCTCGCCAACCGCAAGGTGCCGTACTTCCGTCGTCACATCGGATCCGTCTTCCAGGACTTCCGTCTGCTGCCGTCCAAGACCGTCTATCAGAACGTCGCCTTCACCCTCCAGGTGACGGGCTCCTCCCGCGGCTTCATCCAGCAGGCGGTTCCCGAGGCGCTGGCACTGGTGGGTCTCGAGGGGAAGCAGAAGCGGATGCCGCACGAGCTGTCGGGCGGAGAGCAGCAGCGCGTCGCCATCGCCCGCGCTCTCGTGAACCGTCCGCAGGTGCTCCTCGCCGACGAGCCGACGGGCAACCTCGACCCCGCCACGTCGGTGGACATCATGCAGCTCCTCGCCCGGATCAATGCCGGTGGGACCACGGTGCTGATGGCCACGCACGAGGCGGCGTTCGTGGATCAGATGCAGCGCCGCGTCATCGAGCTCCGCGACGGCGAGATGGTGCGCGACGAGGTCCACGGCGGATACGGAGACACCTCGAACATCCCGCGCCTCGTGCCGGAAGAGGTCAGGGGAGCGGCCGCGGCCGCAGCCCTGACAGCCGTGCAGGAGGTGCAGCGTCAGACCTCCGACCTGTCGCTGGTGCGGGCGGCGCTGGCCGAGGAGCTCAGCGCGCAGCGCAAGGCCGCGGCATCCGCCCCTGACGCCGTGCCGACGGCATCCGAGACTCCGGAGGCGCAGGCGGCGCCCATCGAGCCGCAGGTCGACGAGACGCCTGTCGAGGCGCCCGCGGCCGTCGGCCCGCGCACGCATCCGATCCTCCTTCCCCAGGTCGACGTCGCGGAGCTCGGGGTGGCCGATCGCCTCGGCCTCTCGGACGATGCCGAGGAAGTGGGGCCGACGTCATGAGGATCGGGCTCATTCTCGCGGAGGCCCTGGGCGGCCTCCGCCGAAACATCTCGATGGTGATCTCCGTCGTGCTCGTCACCTTCGTCTCGCTCACCTTCGTGGGAGCGGCGATCCTGATGCAGGCGCAGATCGGCACCATGCGCGGGTACTGGACCGAGCGCGCGCAGGTCGCGATCTACATGTGCTCGGACATCTCCGAGTCGCCGACCTGCCTCGACGGCAGAGCGACCGAAGACCAGGTCAACGCCGTGCGCGGCCAGCTCGAGGGTGAGGCTCTGGCTCCTCTCATCAGCGAGCTGACGTTCGACACCAAGGAAGACACCTACGCCAAACTCGTCGAGCAGCTGGGCGAGGATCAGGCGAGCGTCATCTCCCCGGAGCAGGCGTTCGAGGTCTTCTTCGTGACGATGAAGGATCCGGGGCAGTCGCAGGTCATCGCCGAGGCGTTCAACGGCGTGGGCGGCGTCGAGCAGGTGCAGGATCAGCTGCAGTATCTCGAGCCGCTCTTCTCGGCGTTGACCGTGGCGACCTACATCGCGGTGGGTATCGCGGCACTGATGCTGATCGCCGCGATCCTGCTCATCGGCACGACGATCCGATTGTCGGCGTACGCGCGCCGCAAGGAGATCGGCATCATGCGTCTCGTGGGCGCGTCCAACCGCTTCATCCAGACGCCGTTCGTGCTGGAGGGCGTCTTCGCCGCGTTCCTCGGCTCGGTGCTCGCCAGTGCCGCGGTCGTCGCCGGCCTGCATTTCGGCGTGGAGGGCTATCTCCGCGGCCGTGTCCCCTTCATCACGACCTGGGTGACGATGCAGGATGCTGTGCTCGTGGTCCCGGTGCTCATCGGCATCGGAGTGGTGCTCGCCGCGCTGTCGGCCGGCTTCGCGATCCGTCGCTGGCTGCGTACCTGACCCGGGCTCCGGTATAGACTGACAGGCTGCTCACGACTCGTGGGTTGCGGAGCCCGTCGACACACAGGAGAGAATCATGCCCAGGGAACGCGGGGAGAAGGTCATCGCGACCAATCGTCGCGCACGTCACGACTACAACATCGAGAAGTCGTACGAGGCGGGGATGGTGCTCACCGGCACCGAGGTGAAGTCGCTGCGCCAGGGGCGCGCGAACCTCAGCGACGGGTACGCGTTCGTCAAGGGGAACGAGGTGTTCCTCGACTCGGTGCACATCCCCGAGTACTCCCAAGGGCACTGGACCAATCATTCGGCGAAGCGCATCCGCAAGCTCCTGCTGCACCGCGAGGAGATCGCGAAGCTGCAGCATGCCGTCTCCGCGGGCGGCTACACGCTGATCCCTCTCAAGCTCTACTTCTCCGACGGCCGCGCCAAGGTCGAGATCGCGCTCGCGAAGGGCAAGAAGGAGTACGACAAGCGGCAGACTCTGCGCGAGCGGCAGGACACTCGCGAAGCCGAGCGCGCCATGCGCCTCCGCAACCGCGTCGGGGAGTGATCAGCCTGCGGGTGTGAAGCCGAACACCCGCCCGAGGAACGCGAGCTCGCGCTCGAGTGCGTCGACGATCGTCTCTGACGCGCGGAACCCGTGTCCCTCGCCCGGGTAGAGCACGTACTCGTGGTCGACGCCCCGCGCCTCGAGCGCATCGCGGATGGCCTCGGACTGGGTCGGCGGCACGACTCCGTCGTCGGCACCCTGCATGAGGAGCACGGGCACGTCGATGCGGTCCGCGTGCGTCAGTGGCGAGCGTTCTCCGTACAGCCTCTCGGCCTCAGGGAGGGGGCCGACGAGGCCCTCGATGTAGTGAGCCTCGAAGTCGTGCGAGTGCTCGGCCAGCATGCGGAGGTCGGCGACCCCGTACCGGCTGATGCCCGCGGCGAACGTGCCGCCGCGTACCAGTGCGCACAGGACCGTCCATCCGCCGGCGGAGCTGCCTCGGATCGCGATGCGGTCGGGGTCCGCCAGGCCGGTCTCCGAGAGCGCCACGGCAGCGGCGGTCACGTCGTCGACATCTGCCACGCCCCATTGCCCGTCGAGGCGCTCGCGATAGGCCCGGCCGTATCCCGTCGAGCCGCCGTAGTTGACGTCGAGGACGCCGATGCCACGACTCGTCCAGAACGCGATCGCAGCGGATGCGGCGCCGGTGACGTGCGCCGTGGGTCCGCCGTGCACCAGGACGATGTACGGCGGGAGTTCGTCCTCGGGGGCGGATACCCCCGGATTCGCGGGCGGATACGCGAACGCATGCACCGGTCCCTTCGGCCCGTCGACGACCACAGGCGTCGCCGACCGCATCCACGACGCGTCCGTGGGGGCGCCGCCGGCGATCGTGACGACGTCGCCGGAATCGATGTCCACGCACCACAGGCCGGGCGCCGTTGTCGAGCCGCTGCCCGAGAGCAGGACGCGGGGACCGGATGAATCATCGACGCTGATGTGCCCGTCGACGGCGAGCTCGAGGGGGCGAGCGCTGCCTGCGGGGTCGATGACGACGACCTCGTCCCGCCCGTTGGTGCGCACGGCGACGACGCGACCGTCGTCGAGCGGGCGATACCAGCGGTTGCCCAGCACCCACAGGCCGTAGCCGGTGTCGGCGTCGACCTCGTCGAGGCGATCGGGGGAGCCGAGCGGCCCCAGCGCATCGTCGAGTCGCTGCCGGTGCAGGGCCCACCGACCCGACGGGTCGTCGGCGTAGAGGAGCTCGTCGGGCGCGAGCCACTCGGGCTGGAGAGCCGCACGTGTGGCCAGAGACGTGGTCCCGTGCTCGTCGGCGAGGGCGAGCGTGGCGCTCTGCCACGGCATCCGCTCTCCGTCCCATTCCACCCACGCGACGCGTGATCCGTCGGGAGAGACGGCGGGATGCGCGTAGAACTCCTCTCCCTCGACGATGACGCGCAGCGCGCCGGGGTCTTCGGCCGCCGAGCCGTCGAGCGGGATCTGGACGATGCCGCGCCGATGCGGCGAGGCGGAGAGATCCTCGCGTACGGCCACTAGGCGGCCGCTCTGCAGGCGAAGGCCACCGTGCGCGGGGCCGGCGGGGGTCAGGGGCTTCGGCCGGGCACCACGCGCGACGCGGTACACGCGCTGGTCGCCCGCGTCGACGAAGTACAGGGTTCCCTCCGCGTCCGCCGTCCAGGCGCCGCCGCCGTACTCGTGCACACGGGAACGGGCGCTCCAGGGAGCGGGGAGCACTTCGGCGCCGGATGAGCTGCGCACCGTGACGCGTCCGCCATCTGCGGGGACCGACTCGCCCCACCAGATCTCGTCGCCGACGAAAGCGGCGCCGTCGATGCGCGGGGACGACGCCGCGACAGCAGCCGGAGAGAAGGGGGACGGCCAGGTGCCGTAGGGCGAGGGCATGGTTCGAGCCTACGGCGACCGCGCTCACCGCGTCACGCGGAATGCGGAGTCCGGGGTGACGACGGACGTACGAGGGCCCCTCCTGATCGGAAGGGCCCTCGTGCGTGTGCTGCAGCGCGATCAGACCGCGCGGAGCACCGCGACGATCTTGCCCAGGACGACGGCCTCGTCGCCGAGGATGGGCTCGAACGCCGAGTTGCGCGGGAGCAGCCAGGTGTGGCCGTCTCGGCGGCGGAGGACCTTGACCGTCGCCTCACCGTCGAGCATCGCGGCGACGATCTCACCGTTCTCGGCGCTGTGCTGAGAGCGCACGACGACCCAGTCGCCGTCGCAGATGGCCGCGTCGATCATCGACTCGCCCGAGACCTTCAGCATGAACAGATCGCCCTTGCCGACGAGCTGGCGCGGCAGCGGGAAGATCTCCTCGACCTGCTGGTCGGCGGTGATCGGCACGCCGGCGGCGATCCTGCCGACGAGCGGCACGAGGGCGGCGTCTCCCACCGGCGTCGCGACGTCGGCGGGACTCTCGGTGCTCGTGCCCGGCAGATCGATGAGCACCTCCATGGCTCGGGTCTTGCCGGGATCACGGCGCAGGTAGCCGCTGAGCTCGAGCTGGCCGAGCTGGTGGGTGACGCTGGAGAGCGACTTCAGCCCGACCGCGTCGCCGATCTCACGCATGCTCGGCGGGTATCCGTGGCGACTGATCGATGACTGGATGACCTCGAGGATCGCCATCTGCTTGGGGCTCAGGCTCTTGCGACGACGGGTGCGCGGCGCCTCGGATTCGGGGGCGGAGATGTCGCTCATGGTGCTCCTCAGGTGTGCTGATCCGGCGTCTCGGTGCGAATGTCGGAGGCCCGTGGTGGGGTGTCGTTATCGAAACCGTATCCGACGAGAGCGCCGATGGGGAATATCTGTTCGAGCGTGTCGGTTCTTTTGCGGAGCAGGTTTCGAAGAAGTCTTGACAGATATTCGAATTCGAAGATACCTTCGGAACGTAGCTTCGCATTCTCGGCTCCCGGCCGAGCCGCGGATGCGAACGCTACGCCAACTTCACCGCCCAAGCGGGAGATGCAGAGGAGCACGACATGAGCACCATCACCTTCAGCAACGCAGCAGTCATCACGGCGGGTCCCGCGACGCGGCTCCGTCTGACGGCGCGCGGCCGTCGCGTGGTGCTGGCTGTGGCGGCGGTGCCGCTCGCCGTCGGCATCGCTCTCGCAGCTCTCAGCGGAGGCAGCGCCATGGCTTCGGGGCAGCAGGTCGCCACCGCGAGCTTCGAGACCGTGACGGTGATGCCCGGTGACACCCTCTGGGCCATCGCCGAGAGCGTCGCGCCGACGGCCGACCCTCGCGAGGTCATCGGCGAGATCACGCGTCTGAACCTGCTCCAGGGCGGGGCGCTGCAGATCGGCCAGGAGCTGGCCATCCCTGCCCAGTTCTCCGAGTGACCGGCACCGGTCGGCAACTGGGCGAGAGGGTGCGATACGCGGCCTACCATGGGAAGGGTGACTGCTTCACTCGCTGACCTGCCGCTTCGCGACGACCTCCGTGGACTCACCCCCTACGGGGCTCCGCAGGCGCCCTTGCCCATCGCCCTGAACGTCAACGAGAACACGCATCCGATCCCGGATGCCGTGGCGAGCGACATCCTCGATGACATCGCCGTCGCGCTGCGCGACGTGAACCGGTATCCGGACCGCGAGTTCACCACTCTGCGAGAAGGATTCGCCGAGTATCTCGGGCACGGCCTCACGGCTGACCAGATCTGGGCCGGCAACGGATCGAACGAGGTCCTGCAGCACATCCTGCAGGCGTTCGGCGGCCCGGGGCGCACGGCCTTCGGGTTCAGTCCGACCTACTCGATGTATCCGCTGATCGCGCAGGGGACGGGAGCCCGGTGGCTCAGCGCACCCCGGCAGCCCGACTACACGATCACGCCGGAGGACGCCGCCGCGCAGGTCGCAGACGCCGACCCCGACGTCATCCTGCTCTGCTCTCCGAACAACCCGACCGGGACCGCGCTCGACCTCGACGTCGTCGACGCCGTCTATGAGGCGTCTCGCGGGATCGTCATCGTGGACGAGGCCTATCAGGAGTTCGCTCCGCGGGAAGCAGCGTCTGCCCTCACCCTCCTCGAGGGGCGCCCGCGACTCGCCGTCTCTCGCACCATGAGCAAGGCGTTCGCCTTCGCGGGTGCCCGCGTCGGGTACCTTGCCGCCGACCCCGCATTCATCGACGCGCTGCGCCTCGTGCGGCTTCCGTACCACCTCAGCGCGCTCACCCAGGCGGCCGCGATCGCCGCTCTGCGCAATGCCGACGTCATGCTCGGGATGGTGCAGGAGATCATCGAGCAGCGGGACCGGATCTCCGCGACACTGGAGGCGCTCGGCTACACGCCGCACGAATCCGGTGCGAACTTCGTGCTGTTCGGCGGCGTCGCTGATCCGAAGCGCGTGTGGCAGCAGCTGTACGATCGCGGCGTGCTCATCCGTGACGTCGGCATCCCTCACCACCTGCGCGTCACGGCAGGCACCGAAGCGGAGACCACCGCGTTCCTCGACGCACTCGCCTCGATAGGATCGGCTTCATGAGCGACACCGTCCAGCCCCCGCGCACAGCCTCCCGAGTACGCAGCACGTCGGAGTCCACCGTCGAGCTCGAGCTGAACCTCGACGGCACAGGGGCAAGCCGCATCGACACCTCGGTGCCGTTCTTCGACCACATGCTCACGGCCTTCGCGAAGCACTCGCTCACCGACCTCACGGTGCGAGCCTCGGGCGACACGCAGATCGACGCGCACCACACCGTCGAGGACATCTCCATCGTGCTCGGCCAGGCGATCCGCGAGGCGCTGGGCGACAAGTCGGGCATCTCCCGCTACGGCGACGCACTCGTGCCGCTCGATGAGGCGCTCGCGCAGGCCGTCGTCGACATCTCGGGCCGCCCGTACCTCGTGCACACCGGCGAGCCTGCCGGCTTCGAGCACCACCTCATCGGGGGCCACTTCACGGGCTCTCTCGTGCGACACTCCTTCGAGGCGATCACCTTCAACGCCGGGCTCACGGTGCACGTCCGCGTGCTCGGTGGTCGCGACCCGCACCACATCGCGGAGGCGGAGTTCAAGGCATTCGCCCGCGCCTTCCGCGAGGCGAAGGCCCTCGACCCGCTCGTCGACGGCATCCCGTCCACGAAGGGCGCGCTGTGAGCGGCGCACCGAAGGTCGCCGTATTCGACTACGAGTCCGGCAACGTCCACTCGGCCGTCAAAGCGCTCGTGGCAGCAGGTGCGGATGCCGTGCTGACCCGTGATCGCAAGGAGGCGCTCGAGGCGGACGGTCTCCTCGTACCGGGCGTCGGCGCCTTCCAGGCCGTGCGCGATGCGCTCTCCGCGCACGGGGGCGACGAGATCATCGACCGTAGACTCGCCGGCGGACGGCCGGTGCTCGGCATCTGCGTCGGGATGCAGGTGCTCTTCGAGCGCGGCGTCGAGCGGGGCCACGACTCGACGGGTCTCGGCGAGTGGCCCGGCGCGGTCACGGAACTCAACGCATCGGTGCTGCCGCACATGGGATGGAACACCGTCGAGCCGGGGTCCGACTCCGTGCTGTTCAAGGGCATCGAGCAGGAGCGCTTCTACTTCGTGCACTCCTACGCGGCGCAGTCGTGGGAGCTCGACGTGATCCCGCCGTTCCCGCAGCCCGTGCTGACCTGGAGCACGTATGGCGACCCGTTCCTCGCGGCCGTGGAGAACGGTCCGCTCTCGGCGACGCAGTTCCACCCTGAGAAGTCCGGTGAGGCCGGCATCCAGCTGCTGCGCAACTGGGTGACGAGCCTGCGCGACTGAACGCGATCACGAGACCGCGAAACCGTCGCACGCCGCGGCTGACCGCCGTCAGAAGCCCCGGGCGACGGCTGCGGCCGCCGAGAGCCATGCACGCTGAGACGAAGAGGCGAGCGCACCCAGACGCAGGTGACCGTCGACCATCTCCCGGTCGAACGGGATGCGGACCACTTCGCGAGCGAGCGATTCGTACCCGGAGACGACGTCCGCGACGTCGGCGGCGGTCGCCTTCGGGTCGGCCTGGCTGACGACGACGACCGACTCACGCGCGAGGCGCGCCGACCGTTCGTCCCGATCCTCGAGAGCCTCGAGGAGGAGCGCTCCGGCCTCGGCGTGGTCGTCCCTCGTGGTCGTCGCGACGACGATCTGATCGGCGAGATCGATCATCCGGAGCCACATCGGGTCGGATTCATCGTTCCCGGAATCGATGATGATCAGACGGTAGAACTTCGCCGCGACCGCATGGATCGCATCGACGTCGCCGGGGCTCAGACGGTTCTCGTGCGCGAGCCGGATCGGCTTCGATCGCAGCACGTCGTACTTCTCCTGAGGCTGGTGGTGGACGAAGTGCGCGAGGTCCGCGGACTGGCCGTGGGCGCCGAGCAGCCGCTGAGTCTGCGGGAGCAGCTCGAGAAGCGTGCGGTCGTGCGCGCCGGTCTCGGTGCGCCAGCCGAGGGTGCCGCGGGTCTGATTGTTGTCCCACGCGAGGACGCCCGCGCCTCCGTACTGCGCGAAGACCGCCGAGAGGAGCACCGTCGCCGGGGTCTTCCCCGCTCCGCCCTTGCCGTTGACGACGGCGACCGTGCGGGGACCCGGCCAGTGCCGGCTGACGGCGTGCTCGTCGTCTCGCACCGCCCGTTCCCTGGCATTGGGGCCGAGCGAGAATCCGACGCGGTTGAGGAGACCTCTCCCGCCCTGGCGAGCGGGCTGCTCCCGAGGCTCCTGCTGCAGGAAGGATCGGCGCTCGGCGCCCTCCGCGCGCTCACGACGGCCGTCCGACGGCGACGCCTCCGGCTGCGGCAGAGGAGGAAGGGATGTTGATGACGCGGTCCCGTCCGTCGTGACTGTGCCCGGCGTCGTTCGGCCTTCGGCTGCTGCGGAGCCGGCGGTCGGTACGGCGGGGGGTGCAGAGGTCGGAGGGACCGGTGCGGGAGAGACCGGGACGACCGGCGCGGTGGGAGACGGCGCCGCGGTGGGCGGGGAGGCGGGGCCCTGCGGGACCGACGCTGCCGGGGCGGATGGCGGGACCGTGGGCGCAGTCGGCGCCGTGGGAACGGCGGGGGCCGTGGGAACAGCCGGTACGTGTGCTGTCGTCGCTCCCGGCTCATCGCGCTGCGGCGTGCCGTCGGTGGGGACGCTCGACACCGTGGGCGGAGCGGGGATGATCGGGCGGGGTGCGGCCGTCGACGCTGCAGCGGCTGCAGCGGCCCGGGTCATCGGCACGCTCGGTGGCGGCGGGATGACGGGATCCGGGCCGGGTTCCGGTGCGCGGGGAGGGGTGTTCGAAGCGGACTGCCCCCGGTCGTCGGTCGCGGGGGCGTCCGGACCCTCGGCGGGGGTCGGGTTCCCCCGTCGCAGGGGTCCGCCTCCTCGTGGTTCCGCATCGCGCATCATCGACCATCTCCTCACGAACCGAATACGTGTGTTCGAGGCTACCGCGTGGCGCCCGTCGATCAGGGCGGCCATCAGTTTGAGGCGGGAGGACGCGCGGGCTAATGTCGAGTCTCGTGCCGATGAATCGGCGCTCCCATCTCATCTGAGGACGTCATGAACGACTTCGCGCAGTCCCCCTCTCTCACTCTGCTCCCCGCCGTCGATGTGGCGGGCGGCAAGGCGGTCCGTCTCACCCAGGGAGAGGCCGGCACCGAGACCAGCTACGGCGACCCGCTGGACGCCGCGGGGGAGTGGGTCGCACAGGGCGCCCAGTGGATCCACCTCGTCGACCTCGACGCCGCCTTCGGCCGCGGCAGCAACGCGCCGATCCTGCGCAAGGTCATCAAGCAGTTCAAGAACGTCAGCGTCGAGCTGTCCGGCGGCATCCGCGACGACGCGACGCTCGAGGCGGCCCTCGAGAGCGGCGCGAGCCGCATCAACCTCGGCACCGCCGCACTCGAGAACCCCGAATGGGCCGCCGACGTGATCGGCCGGTACGGCGAGGCGATCGCGGTCGGGCTCGACGTCCGCGGCACGACGCTCGCCGCCCGCGGCTGGACGAAGGAGGGCGGGGACCTCTGGGAGGTGCTCGAGCGCCTCGAGGACGCCGGGTGCAGCCGCTACGTCGTCACCGACGTCACCAAGGACGGCACGCTGAAGGGCCCGAACCTCGAGCTCCTGCGCGAAGTGACCTCGCGCACGCCGAAGCCGGTCGTCGCCTCGGGCGGCATCTCGAACCTCGATGACATCGCCGCTCTGCGCGAACTCGTGCCGCTCGGCGTCGAGGGTGCCATCGTCGGCAAGGCTCTGTACGCCGGTGCGTTCACCCTCGCTGAGGCGCTGGATGTCGCAGGAGACTGACGGCGTCTGCGACCACGGCCCTCATGGTCGTGACGCGCACGACGGCGCTCACGGGGCCGGCGATTCCGCGGGCGTCCCGTGGGAGGGACGCAGCTTCGAGCCGAACGCGCACGCCGCGGACGACGGATCCGCCGACCCCGCGCTGCTCGCCGCCCTGCTGAGGTTCCGCGCGGGCGACGGATCGCAGGTCGAGGTGGTCGACGCGTTCCGGACGGCGCGGGTGCTGATCCCGCTCATCGCGGAGAAGGGCGAAGAGGGCGTGGCGCCCAGCGGTCTCGCGGTCGACAAGACGCAGGAGCTCTCCATCGTCACGGTGGCGGCTCCCGACGGGCGCCGCGTGCAGCCGGTCTTCTCGTCGGTCGAGGCGATGCGGCGATGGGACGCCACTGCCCGTCCGATTCCTGTCGAGGCCACACGGGCCGCCCTCGCGGCGTCCGCCGAAGACACCGACCTGATCGTCCTCGACCCGACCTCCGAGACGGAGTTCGTGCTCCGCCGCCCCGCCGTGTGGGCCATCGCGCAGGGGCAGCCGTGGGAGCCGAGCTTCGTGTCGCCGGAGGTCTTCCGCGCGCTGCAGGAGAGCGTCGCCCACGAGCTCGCCGTCATCGACGTGGCCGTCGCCGCCGGGGATCCGGATGCCCGTCTGCGCGGCCCCGAACTGGTCGTCGTGCTCGAGCTGGTCGACGGCCTCGAGCGCGAGGTGCTCGACGCCGTGCTGGCCCGGCTGGCGCAGAGATGGGCCGGGGACGACCGCATCGCGGTGCTCGCCGATTCTCTGACGGTCAAGCTCCGCCGCTCGGCCTGACTCCGCCGCTCCGCCTGACTCCACCGTCCTTACCTGACTCCGCGGGCCTTCGCTAGGGTGGCGGCATGCACAGGGCGGCCGTCGCGGCGATCGGACTGGTCGTCGCGCTGCTGCTGCCGGGGTGCGCGACCGCGTGCCCGGCGATCGGGTGGTCGAACGGCGTCGAGATCGATGCGTCCGCCTACGGCTCCGATGTCTTCCTTCAGGTGTGCTCGGATGCCGGCTGCTCCGCTGCGCCGGGCGTGGTGCCTACACCGGAGAGCGAACCCTCCGTTCCCGCACTGGGGGAGGCCGGCACGGTGCACTTCGGATTCGCCGCGCCGGACGAGATCACGGTGCGCGTGTACGACATCTCCGGCATCCTGCTCTCGGAGTCCGAGGAGCCCATCGCCTGGACGCACTCCACGGAACCGTGCGGTGGACCCTCGACGGCGCCGCCGCTGGTCCTCCGTCCCTGACACCGCGGACGCGCGGACCGGCGGAGTCCGCGCGCGGGAGCTAGTTGACCGGTCCCGTCCACTTCTCGCCGGGACCCTTGCCGATCGGGTCGGGGATGGGCGAGGCCTCACGGAACGCGAGCTGCAGCGAGCGGAGTCCGTCACGCAGCGAGCGCGCGTGCATGTCGCTGATCTCGGGTGCGCCGGCGGTGATGAGCCCGGCGAGGGCGTTGACGAGCTTGCGGGCTTCGTCGAGGTCGAGCTGCGCGGCGGCATTCGGGTCGTCCGCGAGGCCGAGCTTCACGGCCGCGGCGCTCATCAGGTGCACGGCCGCCGTGGTGATCACCTCGACGGCGGGGACATCGGCGATGTCCCGGGTGGCGGACGACGCCGCCTCCTCCTGTCGGGCCCAGCGCTCTTCGCGCTCGCGTGCAGCCTCGTCCGATGCCTGGTTCGTCACTTCGCCTTGCCTTCTGTTAGACTATGTCGGGCTCCGGAGCGTCATGCTCCGGTACGAAAGAGGATTCACTTCCCACCCGCGCTTGCCGTTCCAGGCTACCGGGTCTTGCACTCCGCCGGATCGCGTCGTCAGACCGATCGGGTAGACAGGGTGCGAAGCCGGCATCTGAACGCCGGCGGGTGGGGACGATTCCGATTTCGCTCCGGGTGCTGACAGCATCCCGGTGGCCGAATCCCATCGTCTAAGGAGTTCCGCATCAGCGATCCCCGCACCAATGAGCGCATCCGCGTCCCCGAGGTCCGCCTCGTCGGCCCCGCGGGTGAGCAGATCGGCGTCGTCCGCATCGAGGCGGCGCTGCGCCTTGCGCAGGAAGCCGACCTCGACCTCGTCGAGGTCGCCCCCAACTCGAAGCCGCCCGTGGTCAAGATCATGGACTACGGCAAGTTCAAGTACGAGGCTGCCCAGAAGGAGAAGGAAGCTCGCCGCAACCAGGCGAACACCATCCTCAAGGAGGTCCGCTTCCGTCTGAAGATCGAGGCTCACGACTACACGACGAAGCTCAAGCGTGCCGAGGGCTTCCTCAAGGCCGGCGACAAGGTCAAGGCCATGATCCTGTTCCGCGGTCGCGAGCAGTCGCGCCCCGAGCAGGGCGTCCGTCTGCTCCGCAAGTTCGCCGAGGACGTGGCAGAGCTGGGAACGGTCGAGTCGAACCCGACCATCGACGGTCGCAACATGGTCATGATCGTGGCTCCGCTGAAGAGCAAGTCCGAGGCGAAGCAGGAGCAGAACGCGGTACGCGACGCTCAGCGCGCGGACAAGAAGCAGGCTGCTCGCGAAGCCAAGACCGATGCGGACGCACCGGCCGAGGCCGCAGCGGAGTAACTCCGCCCACACACTCCCGCACCGCGGGTTGACACCGTCGCCTGAGAAGGCGCCATACGAAGGAAGAGAAGATGCCGAAGCAGAAGACCCACTCGGGTGCTAAGAAGCGCTTCAAGATCACCGGCAGCGGCAAGCTGAAGAAGCAGCAGGCCGGGATGCGCCACAACCTCGAGCACAAGTCGAGCCGTCGCACCCGTCGCCTCAACCAGGACCAGGTTCTGTCGAAGGCAGACTTCAAGGTCGCCAAGAAGCTTCTCGGCCGCTGAGCGCCCGAACGCACGAATAGGAACACAGGAAAATGGCAAGAGTCAAGCGGGCTGTAAACGCCCACAAGAAGCGCCGGGTCATCCTCGAGCGCGCCTCCGGCTACCGCGGTCAGCGTTCGCGCCTCTACCGCAAGGCCAAAGAGCAGGTCATCCACTCGCTGGTCTACTCGTACCGTGACCGTCGCAAGCGCAAGGGCGACTTCCGTCGTCTCTGGATCCAGCGCATCAACGCCGCGGCACGCCAGAACGGCATCACGTACAACCGCTTCATCCAGGGCCTCGGCCTCGCGGGTGTCACGGTCGACCGTCGCATGCTCGCCGACCTCGCGGTCAACGACGCGGCCACGTTCACGACCCTGGTCGAGACGGCCAAGAAGGCTCTGCCCTCTGACGTCAACGCCCCGAAGTCGGCCGCGTAAGCAGCTCTTCACCACAGAGGACGCTCTCCTTCGGGAGGGCGTCCTCTGTCGTTCGCCGGCTGTTTGCGCGGGAAGACCCTCGCTGTTCTCTAGACTGTGATCGTGCTGGAGAACCCCCGCTCCCCCCGAGTCCGAGCCGTCGCGAAGCTGACCAAGCGCAGCGCGCGCGCCGAGACCGGCCTGTACCTCCTCGAAGGTCCGCAGGCCGTGCGCGAAGCCCTCACCTACAGCCCCGAGGCGATCGTCGAGCTGTTCGCGACGCCGAACGGCTGGGAGAGGCACGGCGACATCCGCGCCAAGGCGACGGATGCCGGTGTCGAGGTCGAGTACGTCACCGAGTACGTCCTCAATGCGATGGCCGACACGGTGACCCCGCAGGGGCTGGTCGCCGTCGTCCAGCAGACGCCGACGTCGGTGCGCGACATCTTCGCCGCGGCTCCGCGTCTCGTCGCCATCTGCGAGGAGATCCGTGACCCCGGCAACCTCGGCACCATCATCAGGGCCGCGGATGCTGCGGGTGCGGACGCCGTGGTGCTCACCGGCCGCACCGTCGATCCCTACAACCCCAAGGTGGTCCGCGCCACGACAGGGTCGCTGTTCCACCTGCCGGTGTCGGTCGGTGCCGACCTCTCGGAGGTCGTGGGGCGCGCCCACGCGGCGGGTCTGAACATCATCGCGGCGGATGTGAAGGGCGACGACCTGCTGCAGGCGCGCGCTGAGGGGGTGCTCGCCGAACCGACGGCCTGGCTGTTCGGCAACGAGGCCCACGGGCTCGAGGACGAGGCGCTGGGTCTCGCCGACCGCGTCCTCCGGCTGCCCATCTTCGGACGCGCGGAGTCGCTGAATCTCGCGACCGCCGCGAGCGTGTGCCTGTACGAGAGCGCATTCGCCCAGCGCGCCGCCGCCCTCGCCTGACCGCGGAGCATCCGCACGCACCTGCGCTGATAGGTTGGTCCCTGCGTCAGCGGAGAAGGGGACCGGAGTCGATGCGGATTCTGATCGTGGAAGATGACGAGCGCGTCGCCGCCGCGCTCGATGCCTTCCTGGTGCGGTCCGGCTACGCCACCGCCCGCGCGGCGGACGGGGCGTCCGCGCTCACGATGCTCGGTGCGGACACGGAGGTCGTGCTGCTCGACCTCGGACTCCCCGACACGGACGGCATCGACCTCTGTCGACGGATCCGCGGTCGATCGGATGTCCCCATCGTCATCGTGACCGCTCGCAACCAGGTGACCGAGCGCATCAGAGGCCTGCGCGCCGGAGCCGACGACTTCGTCGTCAAGCCCTACGACGTGCATGAGCTGCTCGCCCGCATCGAGGCGGTCACGCGACGCGCGCGTCCCGTGCATCCGGAGTCCGAGGCACGGGTCCGCGTGCAGGACGGCGTCGTCGAGATCGACCTCGTGGCCCGCCAGCTCCTCATCGATAGGACGCTCGTCGAGCTGACCCGCAAGGAATTCGACATCGTCGCGATGCTCGCCCGGTATCCGGGCGTGGCGGTGCCGAAGGAGCGTCTCATCCGCGAGGTGTGGAACACGGACTGGCGTGGCTTCGGGCATTCCCTGGAGGTCCATGTCGGCGCCATCCGCAAGAAGGCGGGGCAGCAGCGGCTCATCGAGACCGTGCGGGGCGTCGGCTACCGTCTGGCGGGCTGATCCGTCGTGCGCAGGCGCCTCGTCATCGTCTTCCTCGTGCCGCTCGTCGCGATCCTCCTCTCTCTCGGCGGTGCGACCGCCTGGAGTGCCACCCGCAGCATCCAGCAGGCGTTCTACACGGAGCAGCTCGGCGATCTCGGCTACTTCGTGACCAGCGCCAGGCAGGCTCTGCGCTCGGGCAGCCCTGCCGTGGTCGCCGCCGAGGCGCAGCGCTTCCAGGAGGTCTACGGCATCGACGTCGTCGTGTTCGACCTCTCGGGCAGCGTATGGGCGTCGGCCTCGCGAGACGTGGCGGTGCTCGGGGAGGACGAGTCGGCGCGCGTCGGCCTCGCGCTCTCCGGTCGTCGGGCCGAGGCTCCCGCACCCGTCTTCCCCTGGAGCGCCGCGGACTCGTCGCTGGTCGAGCCGGTGTTCGACGACGGCGATGTCATCGGAGCGGTGATGGTGACGGCCGACTCGGCGGTGCCGCGCACGCGGATGCTCCAGCAGATCGTCGTGCTCTCGGTCGTCGCCGTCGTCTCGGTCCTTCTCGGCGTCCTCCTGATCCTCCAGCTGTCGCGGTGGGTGCTGTCGCCCGTGCGACGCCTCGACGAGGCCATGATCGCGATCGAGGGCGGCGCGATGGACGCCAGGGTGGCGGAGGACACCGGCCCTCCGGAGCTTCGGCGGATGACCCGGGTGTTCAACGGCATGGCGGACGAGATCGAGCGCGTGATGACGCGTCAGCAGGAGTTCGCCCTCAATGCGTCGCATGAGCTGCGCAATCCGCTCAACGCCCTGCTGCTGAGGGTCGAGCACCTCGCGACCGGCCTCGGCGACGAGTGGCGGGACGACATCGAGGAGACGCGCGAGGAGGGGCGGCGCATGGCTCGCATCCTGGAGACCCTTCTCGGACTCGCACGCGACGGGCGGCCGGAGACGACCGTGTCGACGGTCGATCTCGACGCACTGGCGACGAGACGTGTGGAGGAGTGGCGAGAGGTCGCCTCGCGTCGGGGGATCCTCCTGCGGTCGACGGGACGGGCGCCGGTCCTGAGCGTCACGGACCGCACGATCGTCGAGAGCGCGCTGGACGCCGTGATCGACAATGCCGTGAAGTACTCGCCGTCCGGATCGGCGATCGACGTCGAGGCCACCGAGGACGGCGGCCTCTGCAGTGTGACTGTGCGCGATCAGGGGCCGGGCCTCACCCACGAGGAGGTCGCTTTCGCGACGGATCGGTTCTGGCGGAGCGACGACACCGGAGACGCACCGGGCTCGGGCCTCGGACTCGCCATCGCGACCGACCTGCTGGCCGTGATCGGCGGACGGCTGAGCGTCGCATCGCGCGACGGCGGCGGGCTTCAGGTGTCCCTGCTGATCCCCGCAGGCGGCGCGATATGACGACCGCGAGCCGAGGACGGCCCCTCTACCGTCGCATCGCCGTTGCCGCGGCGACGGCCGTGCTCCTCGCAGCGCTGGGCGGCTGCGGCACGAAGGCCGCGGACTGGTCGGACGACCGCTACGCGATCGCCGGCGGTGGTCACGACGGCGTCTACGACGCCTATGGCACCCAGCTCGCCGCCGAACTGGCCTCCGCCCTGGACGTGCGGGTGGCCGCCGTCGAATCCGCGGGCTCCGTCGACAACCTGCTCCGTGTGAGCGCGGGAGATGCGCTGATCGGGTTCGCGCAGGGCGATGCGGCCGCGGATGCCGTGGCGGGCACGGGCGCTTTCGCCGAGCCGCTGCCCGTGCGCGCCATCGCTCGGCTCTACGACGAGTACCTGCATGTCGTGGTGCGTCGGGACTCCGACATCGACGACCTCACCGACCTCGAGGGGAGGACGGTGTCACTCGGCGCCGAGAACTCCGGTGTCAACGTCATCGCGGCGCGCGTGCTCGATGCGGCGAACGTCGACATCGCCGCCGTGCGGGATCGTCAGCTCGATCTGGCCGCCTCGATCAGGGCGCTGGAGGCAGCCGAGATCGAGGGCTTCTTCTGGGTGGGCGGCATCCCGACCCCGGGCATCGCCGCGCTCGCCGAGGCGACGCCGGTACGGGTCCTGCCCGTCGAGCAGTCGTGGGTGAACGAGGTGAACGAGCGCTACTCGCACGCCTATCGACCGTCCGACCTCCCGGTCGGGCTGTACGGGCTGGAGGAGTCGGAATCGACGATGGCGGTGCCGAACTACCTCGTCACGGCCGAGACCACTCCTGCCGGGGTGGTGAAGGACGTGCTCGGCGTGCTGTTCGACTCGCGTGCCCGGATCGCCGAGCACGTTCCGGCCGCTGCGCTGCTCGACAGGACGCAGGCGATCTTCACCGGACCCGTGCCCCTGCATCCGGGGGCGACGGAGTACCACCGCGAGCAGCGCGACTGACGACTCAAGAAATGCTCAAGAAGCTCTCACCGACATCCCCTGCTCTGACAATCTGAGGTTCGATCGCGCACGATTCGACGGAGAATTCAGATGCCACAGGGCCGACGCCTTTCATGCAGGCGGGAGCCCCGACATCCCTTCGTCTCCGCTCGCGGTCGCATCCGATCGGAGGCTTGCTGCCGCGTTCCCGCTGGGGGAGGAGCGAGGCGGCAAGGACGCCCCCACGGTTCGCGGGGGCGGATCGTGGGGCACTCCGTCGCGCGGCGGAACCCTCGCCTTCCCGTCATTACGAACGTGTAAATGTCGACGCGCCTGGTTGGAGCCACGTCTGAGACGTGGCTAGTTTGGAGAAATGATGACCTCTGGTAAGCCCCTCGTCGTGGTCGAAGACGTTCAGAAGCACTACGGCGACTTCCAGGCGCTCACGGATATCAACCTCACGGTGAACTCCGGCGAGGTCGTGGTCGTGATCGGACCGTCCGGTTCGGGCAAGTCCACGCTGTGCCGCACGATCAACCGCCTCGAGACCATCACGAGCGGCACGATCAGCATCGACGGCAAGGCGCTGCCGGCCGAAGGCAAGGGCCTCGCACACCTGCGGGCAGACGTCGGCATGGTCTTCCAGTCGTTCAACCTCTTCGCCCACCTCACGATCCTCGAGAACGTGACTCTCGGTCCGATCAAGGTCCGCGGCATGAAGAAGGCGGATGCCGAGAAGGAGGCGATGACCCTCCTCGAGCGCGTCGGCGTCGCGCAGCAGGCCTCGAAGCTCCCCGCTCAGCTGTCGGGCGGACAGCAGCAGCGCGTCGCCATCGCCCGCGCCCTCGCCATGCAGCCCAAGGTCATGCTCTTCGACGAGCCCACCAGCGCCCTCGACCCCGAGATGATCAACGAGGTCCTCGATGTCATGGTCGAGCTCGCGCGAGACGGGATGACCATGATCGTGGTGACCCACGAGATGGGCTTCGCCCGCAAGGCCGCCAACAGGGTCGTGTTCATGGCCGACGGCAAGATCGTCGAAGAGGCGACGCCCGAGGAGTTCTTCACGAACCCGAAGAGCGACCGCGCCAAGGACTTCCTCTCGAAGCTCCTCACGCACTGACGAGCTTCACAGACCTTTGCACCCACATCACATGAAGGAGACGCACATGCGACGCACACGGACACTGGCAGGAATCGGGATCGCTGCGGCAGCGCTGCTCGCGCTGACCGCCTGCAACAGCGGCAGCCCCTCCAGCCCCGGCGCCGGAACCGGCGGCGAGGAAGGCGAGGACTCCACCTGGTTCGAGGTCGCCGAAGACGTCCAGCTCGAGGGCAGCCCGACGTTCGACGCGATCCAGGAGCGCGACAAGGTCGTCGTCGGCGTCAAGGAGGACCAGCCGGGTCTCGGCTACCTCGACGTGACGACGGGCGAGCGCACCGGCTTCGACGTCGACATCGCGCGCTGGATCGCCGCGTCGCTCGGGTACGACGAGGACAAGATCGAGTTCAAGCCGATCGCCTCGGCGAACCGCGAGCAGGCGATCACCAACGGCGACATCGACTACTACGTCGGCACCTACTCGATCAACGACAAGCGCAAGGAGCTCATCGACTTCGCGGGTCCGTACTTCATCACCGGTCAGGGACTCCTGGTCGCTGCTGACGCGGAGGACGCCGAGGCGCTCGAGGACTTCAACGGAAAGACCGTCTGCTCGGCGACGGGCTCGACGCCGATCCAGAACATCAAGGCGAACTTCCCGGAGATCAAGACGCAGGAGTACGACCTGTACTCCGCCTGCGTCCAGGACCTCATCGACGGCAAGGTCGACGCGGTGACCACCGACCAGGCGATCCTCATCGGCTACGCGGCCCAGTACCCGGATGACGTCAAGGTCACCGGCGATCTCTTCACGGAGGAGCGCTACGGTGTCGGCCTGACGAAGGGCGACGATGCGCTGCGCACGCACATCAACGAGCTCTTCACCGACGGTGGCGACATCTGGCAGGCGATCTTCGACGCGAACCTGGGTTCCAGCGGCATCGAGGTCGAACAGCCCGAGGTCGACGCGTACTGATCGACATGGGCGGCCTCCTCAGGGAGGCCGCCCATTCATTCCTGAAGAAGGGAGGGTGGCGTGGACGTCATCTTCGGCAACCTCGATCTGTGGGGGCAGGCGATCAGCAACACGCTGATCGTGTTCTTCGCAGGCGGGATCATCGCGCTGATCCTGGGCCTGATCGTCGGGGCGATGCGTGTATCCCCGGTGCCCATCGCGCGCGGCGTCGGCACGGTCTACGTGAACACCGTGCGCAACACCCCGCTCACCCTCGTGTTCTTCTTCTTCGTCTTCGGGTACCCGCAACTCGGGTTGCCCGATCTGTCGAACCTCGTGCTCGGCATCCTCGCCATCGGCATCTACACGGCCACGTATGTGGCTGAGGTCCTGAGGGCGGGCATCAACACGGTTCCCGTGGGCCAGGCCGAGGCCGCGCGCGCGATCGGTCTTCCCTTCGGCCAGGTGATGGGACTCGTGATCCTGCCGCAGGCATTCCGCTCCGTCGTACCGCCGATGATGAGCGTCTTCATCGCGCTGCTCAAGAACACGACCGTCGCAGCCGGATTCTCCGTCGCCGAGCTCGCTGCTCTGCGATCGACCATCAACGATTCGGCCGACCGCCCCGGCAATCCCATGGAGGTCCTCCTCTGGGTCGCCGTGGTGTTCGTCGCCCTGGTGCTGCTGTTGAGCTGGCTGCAGCGATATCTCGAGAACCGTTGGAGGATCGCGCGATGAGCTCCGTACTGTACGACGTCCCGGGACCGCGCGCGATCGCCCGCAACCGGCTCATCGCCGTCGCCACCATCGTCCTCGTCCTCGCGGCCGTCGGCTTCATCGTCTACCGCATGGCGGAGACGGGCCAGTTCTCGGCCGAGAAGTGGTTCGTGTTCACGTTCTCCAACGTGTGGATGGGCATCCTCAAGGCCCTGGGCAACACGCTCGCCGCGTTCGCTCTGGCGGCCGTCCTCAGCGTCATCCTCGGGTTCGTGCTGGCGATCGGTCGACTCTCCGAGCACGCCTGGGTGCGCATCCCTGTGACCGCGATCACCGAGCTCTTCCGTGCGGTCCCGGTGCTGGTGTTCATGATGCTGCTCTACTACGGCCTTCCCGTGGTCGGCATCAAGATGGATCCGTACTGGGCTGTCGTGATCGCGCTGATGGCGTACAACGGCTCCGTGCTGGCAGAGGTGCTGCGAGCCGGCGTCGAGTCGCTGCCTCGGGGTCAGAAGGAGGCCGGCTACGCGATCGGACTGCGCAAGAGCGGCGTGATGCGCCTCATCCTGCTGCCCCAGGCGATCCGGGCGATGCTCCCCGTGATCGTCGCCCAGCTGGTCGTGACGATGAAGGACACCGCTCTCGGCTTCATCATCACCTATCCGGAACTGCTGTACTACGCCAAGCAGCTCACGTCGCAGCAGGGTCGTCCCATCCTCCAGTCCGCCTTCGTCATCGGCGGCATCTACATCATCATGTGCCTCATCCTGTCGGGCATCGCGAAGTGGGTGGAGATCCAGACGCGGCGCTCGCCCAAGGTGAAGGCCATCCATGCGGCAGAGGATCCTCGCCAGCACGGCGACGGCACCGATACCGAGCTCATCACCCTGCAGCGCGGGGGGAGCGGGTTCGGCGGCACCGGCGGTGTCGGCGGGCTGGACAGTTCCGATCCGAAGTGAGGTCCACCGGCGCGGGGCGACCGCCTCGCGCCGGTAGACTCGACTCTCGTGTCTGAGTCTCCCGAAATCACCCCGGAAGCGGTCGAATCCGCCGTCGCGGCAGCCCTCGAGGCGATCGCCGCAGCCGCCGATACGACCGAACTGAAAGCCGCTCGCGCCGCACATGTCGCCGACGGCTCTCCGCTCGCCGTGCTCAACGCCTCGATGCGCCAGGTCGCGCCTGAGAACAAAGCCGCGTTCGGCAAGCTCGTCGGCCAGGGGCGTGGCCGCGTCACCCAGGCGCTCGCCGCCAAGGAGGCCGAGCTCGCCGCTGCAGAGGTCGCCGCCCGGCTCGAGGCCGAGCGCGTCGACATCACCGCGGTCCCATCCCGTTCGCGCGTCGGCGCCCGGCATCCGCTCACTCTCCTCAGCGAGCAGATCTCCGACATCTTCGTCGGCATGGGATGGGAGATCGCCGAAGGCCCCGAGCTCGAGCACGAGTGGTTCAACTTCGACGCCCTGAACTTCGACGTCGACCACCCCGCCCGCCAGGAGCAGGACACGTTCTACGTCGATCCGACATCGCGTCACCTGGTGATGCGCACCCACACGAGCCCCGTCCAGGTGCGCTCGATGCTCGATCGCGAGCTGCCGATCTACGTGCTGTGCCCCGGACGCGTCTACCGCACCGACGAGTTCGACGCGACGCACCTTCCCGTGTTCACCCAGTTCGAGGGCCTCGTCATCGACAAGGGCATCTCGATGGCGCACCTCAAGGGCACGCTCGACCACGTGGCACGTCAGCTGTTCGGCCCCGAGGCCAAGACGCGCTTTCGCACGAACTTCTTCCCCTTCACCGAGCCGTCGGCCGAGCTCGACCTGTGGCACCCGACCTTCAAGGGCGGCGCCCGCTGGATCGAGTGGGGCGGCTGCGGCATGGTCAATCCGAACGTGCTGCGTGCGGCGGGGATCGATCCCGACGTCTACAGCGGCTTCGCGTTCGGCATGGGCGTCGAGCGCGCACTGATGTTCCGCAGCGATGTGCAGGACATGCGGGACATGGCCGAGGGCGATGTCCGTTTCAGCGAGCAGTACGGGATGGTGGTGTGATGCGCGTCCCGCTTTCGTGGCTGCGTGAGTACGTCGATCTGGCAGCGGATGCGACGCCGGAGGATGTGCTCGAGGCGATGGTGTCCGTCGGTTTCGAGGAGGAGGACATCCACCGCTTCGACATCACGGGCCCCGTCGTCGTCGGACAGGTCGTCTCTCTCGAGCCCGAGCCGCAGTCGAACGGCAAGACCATCAACTGGTGCCAGGTCGACGTGGGCGAGGCGAACGGCGGAGTCCGCGGAATCGTCTGCGGAGCCCACAACTTCGTCGTCGGCGACAAGGTCGTCGTGACCCTTCCCGGTGCCGTGCTTCCCGGTCCCTTCCCGATCGCCGCCCGCAAGACGTACGGACACGTGTCCGACGGCATGATCGCCTCGGCACGCGAGCTGGGCCTCGGCGACGAGCACAACGGCATCCTCGTGCTCGCCGACCTCGGTATCGACGCTCCCGTGGGCACCGACGCGATCAGCCTGCTCGGTCTCGACGACGTCGCGGTGGAGATTAACGTGACGCCCGACCGCGGCTACGCATTCTCCCTTCGCGGTGTGGCGCGCGAGTACTCGCACGCCACGGGAGCGAGATTCCGCGACCCCGCGGAGCGCGACTTCGCCGAGCTGCAGCCGGGAACGGGCCACACGGCAGTCGTGGACGACGCGGCCCCGGTGCGCGGTCGCGTCGGCGCGAGCGAGTTCGTCACGCGCGTCGTGCGGAACGTGGACCCTGCCCGCCCGACCCCGCCGTGGATGATCGCTCGGCTGTCGCTCGCGGGCATGCGCTCGCTGGGCATCCTGATCGACATCACGAACTACGTGATGCTCGAGCTCGGACAGCCGCTGCACGGATACGACCTCGACAGGCTCGCAGGCGGGATCATCGTGCGACGCGCGACCCCGGGCGAGAAGATGACGACGCTCGACGGGCAGGAGCGGAGGCTGCACGTCGAGGACCTGCTCATCACCGACGAGTCGGGGCCGATCGGCCTCGCCGGCGTCATGGGCGGCGGAACCACGGAGATGAGCGACTCGACGCGCAACGTCCTCATCGAGGCGGCGACCTTCGACCCGGTCACCATCGCACGCACGGCACGCCGCCACAAGCTGCCGAGCGAGGCCTCCAAGCGCTTCGAGCGCGGCGTGGATCCGCTGGTCCCGTTCGTCGCGGCCCGTCGGGCGGCCGACCTCATGGTCGAGCTCGCCGGCGGCACGCTCACCGACGAGGGCGGCGCGCTGTTCTCCGAGGTGTTCGTCGCGGACATCGAGCTGCCGCGCGGCTTCGTGCAAAGCCTCATCGGCGTCGACTACACCGATGTCGAGATCGAGGACGCCCTGACCATGATCGGAGCCGAGGTGACCGGCACGGATGCAGGGTGGACGGTCATCCCGCCCACCTGGCGCCCCGATCTCACCGATCGATGGTCGCTGGCGGAGGAAGTCGCCCGCATCCACGGTCTCGACCGCATCCCGTCGGTGCTGCCGACCCCGCCGTCCGGCCGAGGCCTCACCGCGTTCCAGCAGGGGCGTCGCCGGGTGGCGAACGCTCTCGCCGCAGCGGGACTCGTCGAGACGCCGTCGTTCCCGTTCACGACCGACACGGAGAACGACCTGCACGGGTCCGCATCGGGAGAGCACCTGCCCAGCATCCGCCTGGCGAACGCGCTCGACGGCTCCGCCCCGTTCCTGCGGCGCTCGCTCGTGCCTGGTCTGCTGCAGATCGCGCACCGCAACATCTCGCGCGGATTCACCGACCTCGCCCTGTTCGAGACGGGAACCGTGTTCCTGCCGGAGCCCGGTGTCGACTACGGCACGGACGCGGTGCCGCCGCTCGGTGTCCGCCCGTCGGACGAGACGCTCGCGGAGCTGAACGCGTCGATCCCGCCGCAGCACAACCATGTCGCCCTGCTGCTCACCGGCAACGTCATCCCGCGTCAGCCGGGTCGGTCAGCCGAGGCGACGGGCCTGTCGGAGGCGCTCGATGCGGTCCGCGTCATCGCGGCGGCCGTCGGCGTCGACATCGACGTCGTCCAGACGCAGCGGGCGGCACTCCACCCCGGACGCACCGGTGCGCTGGTCGTCGGCGACGTCGAGGTGGGCTACGTCGGCGAGCTGCATCCCGACGTGGCCGCCGAGGCTGACCTGCCCGGCCGCGCCACCGTCGTGGAGCTCGACCTCGACGGCATCCTGGGACTCGCCGGTGATCGATCCGTCGCGGCATCGCTGTCGACCTTCCCCGCGGCGACGCAGGACGTCTCGCTCGTCGTGGGCGCCGACGTCCCGGCCGGCGAGGTGCGGGCGGCGCTCGTCGAAGGCGCGGGAGCTCTGCTGGAGTCGCTGCGCCTCGTCGACGACTACCGAGGCGACGGGCTGCCCGAGGGGAGCAAGAGCCTCACCTTCGCACTGCGCTTCCGCGCGGACGATCGCACGCTGACCGCAGCGGAGGCGACCGATGCGAAGCTCGCCGGCGTCGAGGTCGCCGCTCAGCGCTTCGGCGCGACCATCCGCGACTGACCCCGGCCGGTACGCGGACTGCATCCTGTTCGGATGCAGTCCGCGTACCCCGGTGCAGGGGCGAGCGGAAGCCCCTTCCCTTCCTGGGCGGATGCTGGTGGCATGAGCGCATGACAGATGTGCTGATCCTCGGCGGAACGGGCTGGTTGTCCGGTCGCGTGGCCCGACGGCTCCTCGTCGGCGGAGCGACCGTGATGTGCCTCGCCCGGGGCGGCAGGCCGTCGCCGGAGGGCGCGAGCCTCGTGATCGCCGACCGGGACGATCCGACCGCCTACGACATGGTGTCCGGCCGCGACTGGGATCACGTGGTCGACATCTCCTCCCGGGCGGATCACGTCAGCGGGGCGGTCGCCGCTCTCGGAGACCGTGCCGCTCGATGGACGTACGTCTCGTCGGTGTCGGCGTACTCCGACGACGAGACCACCGGCGCCGACGAGTCGTCGCCGCTGCATCCGCCGGCCCGTGCAGGCGACGAGTACGAGTACGGGCCGCAGAAGGTCGCCGCCGAAGAGGCGGTGCGAGCGCTCGGCGATCGCGCCCTGGTCGTCCGGCCGGGTCTCATCGTGGGGGACGGGGACCCGAGCGACCGCTTCGGCTACTGGGCGGCCGCGTTCCTCCGCGCGGCGGACGACCCGGTGCTCGTGCCGCGTGCAGAGGGCCGCAGCACGCAGGTCATCGATGTCGAGGACCTCGCGGCGTTCATCTCCACGACGACCGCCACCGGCGCGGTCAATGCGATCGGCGACGCGCATCCGCTGGAGGAGGTGCTGGCCGCCGTCCGCGAAGCCGCTCGACACCGCGGCGAGGTCGTCGTCGCGGGCGATGACTGGCTGCTCGAGCACGGCGTCGCTCACTGGGCCGGGGCCAGATCTCTTCCGCTGTGGCTGCCCGTCGAGATGACCGGCTTCATGACCCGGTCGAATCGGGCGTATCGCGCCGCGGGGGGCGAACTGCGGTCCGTCGAGGACACCATCGAGGCGGTCATCGTCGACGAGGACGCACGCGGGGTCGACCGTCCGAGACGTGCCGGCCTCACCCGCGACGAGGAACGGGAGCTCCTGCGCCTGCTCGCGTGACGAGACTGCGCTCCGGCCCGGCTGCGCACCGCTGAGAGCGTGAGGCGGAACGACGCGGCCTGAGACCGAGACCTGTACGGCGGCATCGCCCGACCGACCGACGGGCGTCGCTAGACTGCGAGCAGTGACACGGGGTGCCGCATCCGCGGCTGAGAACAGACCCGTCGAACCTGATCTAGTTCGTACTAGCGAAGGGATGTCGCAATGAGCGATCGTCTGCGTCCAGAGTCCGATTCGACCCTCGTGGCTTCGGCTGCCGAGCTCCTGTCCGCGGTGCGGGAGGCGCCGCCACTCACACACTGCATCACGAACAGCGTCGTCACGGGCTTCACGGCCAACGTGCTGCTCGCTCTCGGAGCGGCACCGGCGATGGTCGACATCGTCGGCGAGGCGGGACTCTTCGCGGGCGTCGCGTCAGGGGTGCTGATCAACCTGGGAACCCCGGCACCCGAGCAGCGGGCGGCGGCCCTCGAGGCGGCGGACGGCGCGGCGTCGGTCGGCACACCGTGGGTGCTCGACCCCGTCGCGATCGGCGTGCTGCCGGTGCGCACCGCGCTCGCGCACGACCTGGTGGCCCGGCGGCCCACGGCGATCCGAGGCAACGCGTCGGAGATCCTCGCACTCGCCGGAGTGAGCGCGGGCGGACGCGGGGTCGATGCCACGGATACGACGGATGCCGCCGCCGACGCGGCGCTGGCGCTCGCCGCGCGGCACGGTGCGGTCGTCGCGGTCTCGGGGCCGGTCGATCTGATCACCGACGGCGACCGGGTGGTGCGCATCGCGAACGGGCATGAGCTCCTCACCCGGGTCACGGGGGGCGGATGCGCGCTGGGCGCCGTCATGGCGGCATTCCTCGGCGCCGCGCGCCCGTCGGCGATCGCACCGCTCACGGCGGTGGCGGCGGCGAGCCTCGTCTACACGATCGCCGCCGAGCATGCCGCGGCTCGGGCGTCCGGCCCCGGCAGCTTCGCCGTCGGACTTCTCGACGCACTCGCGGCCGTTCAGCCGCACGAGCTGGCTGCCGCTGCACGTGTCGAGGAGCGGGCGCTGTGATCGCCGATCTGTCCCTGTACCTCGTCACGGATCGGGAGCGCACGGGCGGGCGGGGTGTCGTCGAGACGGTGCGTCAGGCTGTCGACGGCGGCGTCCGCATCGTCCAGCTGCGGGACAAGACGGCGACGGATGCCGAGATCGCCGTGCAGCTCCTCGAACTCTCCCGGGTGATCGACGGGCGGGCGCTGCTCGTCGTGAACGATCGTCTCGACGCGGCTCTCGCAGCCCGCGATCGCGGTGCCAGCGTCGACGGCGTGCACCTCGGTCAGGGAGACGCATCGGTGCTGCGGGCGCGCGAGGCGCTCGGTGTGGACGCGATCGTCGGACTCACCGCGAACACCCGGGAGCATCTCGATGCGGTGCTGGCGCTGCCGCCGGGCACGGTGGACTATCTGGGTGTCGGCGTCATCCGCCCCACCGCGACGAAGCCGGATCATCCTCCCGCGCTGGGCATCGACGGCTTCGCGGCGCTCGCTGCAGCCAGTCCGCTCCCGTGTGTGGCGATCGGAGGGGTCACGGTCGACGACACCGAGGCGCTCCACGACGCGGGTGCTGCAGGACTCGCAGTGGTCTCCGCACTCTGCGCCGCCGATGATCCGACGAGGACCGCGACGGAGTTCGTGCGTCGCTGGCGGGCGGCCGGCGTCCCGCGGGTCCTGAGCATCGCGGGCAGCGACCCGTCCGGCGGCGCCGGCGTCCAGGCCGACCTGAAGTCGATCGCGGCGAACGGCGGATACGGCATGGCGGTGGTCACCGCTCTCACCGCCCAGAACACCAGGGGTGTGCGCGCGGTGCATGTCCCTCCCGCCGACTTCCTGCGCGAACAGCTCGATGCCGTCTCGGACGACATCGTCGTCGACGCGGTCAAGATCGGGATGCTCGCGAACAGCGACGTCATCCGCACGGTGGTCGAATGGCTCGACACGGTGCGACCGCCCATCATCGTGCTCGACCCTGTCATGGTCGCGACCAGCGGCGATCGGCTGCTGGATGCGGAGGCCGAGACGGCGCTGCGCGGACTGCTCGAGCGTGCCGACGTCGTGACACCGAATCTCGCAGAGCTCGCCGTGCTCACCGGGCGTCCTGTCGACGGATGGGATGCGGCCCTCGACGCCGCCGACGAACTCTCGGCCCGGATGGGTGCAGCGGTGCTGGTCAAGGGCGGCCATCTCGACGGCGACGAGGCTCCGGATGCGCTGGTGCACGCGGCGAGCGGACTCCGGCGCGAGTTCGCCGGCGCTCGCATCGCCACCGGCAACACGCACGGCACGGGATGCTCGCTCTCGTCGGCCCTGGCGACGCGCCTCGCGAGGGGGGAGTCATCCGTCGACGCCGTCGCCTCGGCGCGATCGTGGGTGCGGGAGGCGCTGCGGACGGGCCACTCGCTACGCGTCGGCGGAGGGCACGGGCCGATCGATCATCTCGGCGGGCTCTGGAGACGCGGCGGTCTCGAGACGGCGCCCGCTCCGGAAGAGCTCCGAGACGGTTGGTGGCAGCAGATCGCCGAGGTGCGGGCCGAGATCGACGAGCTGCCGTTCATCGGTGCTCTGGCAGACGGGACGCTCCCGCGGGAGGCGTTCCTGTTCTATCTGGGGCAGGATGCTCTCTACCTCCGGGAGTACGCGCGCGTGCTCTCCGAGGCCTCGCGGCTGGCTCCGACTCCCCAGGAACAGGCGTTCTGGGCGCACGCGGCACAGGGGTCCATCATCGGAGAGCTCGAACTGCACGCGTCCTGGCTGACTCCGGAGGCGGGCGTGGGTGCTTCGACCTTCGCCGCAGCCCGCGCTCCGGCGACCGTCGCCTACCTCGACCATCTGCGCTCGGTGGCCTTCGGCGGGGTGTACTCGGAACTCATCGCGGCGGTGCTGCCGTGCTTCTGGATCTACACGGATCTCGGCAGACGCCTGCATGCGGGGGAGTTCGGCGACGGCGTCCGCGACCCGGCGCACCCGTACGCCTCGTGGCTCGCGACCTATGCCGATCCGGCGTTCGAGGAGGCGACGGAGCAGGCGATCGATCACGTCACGCGTGCAGCCGCGCGGGCCGATGCCGAGGGACGCCGGAGGATGCTCCGCGCCTTCGTGGTCTCCAGCGCGCACGAGCGCGCGTTCTTCGCTCAGGAACGCCCGCTGCCGTGCGGATGACGGCCCGGATTTGCGCATGCCGCGACGAGCGCGCTATCGTCGCGGCATGCCTTCGGCCGCCACCGCTTCTCTGATGCTCGCTCCGAGCGTCATCGCCGTGCGCCGACGCCGCAGCGGCCGCCGACTCTAGGCGACCCTGCGCTTCTGCCTGCGTATGCGCGGCGGTCGAGTGCCGGCGTCGCCGCCCCGGTTCCCGACACTGCACCCCCGAGTTCGACGAGGGGTCCGACCGTTAAGGTAGAAGCATGACGTATTCCGTCGCCGTCTCCGGCGCATCCGGCTATGCGGGCGGCGAGATCCTGCGCCTTCTCGCCGATCATCCCGACATCGAGATCCGGACCGTCACGGCCCACTCGAACGCCGGGCAGCCGCTGATCCAGCACCAGCCGCACCTGCGATCGCTCGCCCGCCTCACGCTGCAGGACACCACCCCCGAGACGCTCGCCGGGCACGACATCGTGTTCCTGGCCCTGCCGCACGGGCAGTCCGGTCAGTACACGGATGCGCTCGGCGAGACGCCGCTCGTGATCGATGCGGGAGCGGACCACCGCCTGACCTCGCAGGGAGCGTGGGACGACTTCTACGGCGGCGCGTTCCACGAACCGTGGGCGTACGGCGTCCCCGAGCTGCTGGTCGGCGGGGTCAAACAGCGCGAGACACTGCGCGCAGCGACGCGCATCGCCGCGCCCGGGTGCAACGCCTCGACCGTGAGTCTCAGCCTCGCACCTGGTGTCGCGGCGGGCGTGATCGACCCCGGGGACATCGTGTCGGTGCTCGCCGTCGGTCCGTCGGGTGCGGGCAAGAGCCTGAAGACCAACCTGCTGGCGGGCGAGATCCTCGGCAGCGCCAACCCGTACGCCGTCGGCGGCACGCATCGCCACATCCCGGAGATCCGGCAGGCGCTCGCCGCCGCGTCCGGCGGCGAGGCCGACGGCATCCGCATCTCGTTCACCCCGATCCTCGTCCCCATGTCGCGGGGAATCCTCGCCACCTCCAGCGCCCCGATCGCGGCTGATGCCTCCGACGCCGAGATCCGTGCGGCGTGGGAGGAGGCCTATGGCGATGAGACCTTCGTCGAGCTGCTCCCCGCGGGCGAGTTCCCCCGCACGGCGGACGTGCTCGGTGCGAACACCGCGCTGATCGGCCTCGCCATCGACCGTGCCGCGGGCCGCGTCACCGTGGTCGCCGCTGTCGACAACCTCGTCAAGGGGACCGCCGGAGCCGCCGTCCAGTCCATGAACCTCGCGCTGGGGCTGCCCGAGTCCCGCGCACTCTCAGTGAACGGAGTCGCGCCGTGAGCGTCACCGCCCCCGCAGGATTCGAGGCGGCCGGAGTCTCCGCCGGCCTCAAGTCGACCGGCAAGCCCGATGTCGCGGTGGTCGTCAACCGCGGGCCACGCAAAGTCGGCGCCGCCGTCTTCACCAGCAACCGCGCCAAGGCCAACCCGATCATCTGGTCGCAGCAGGCCGTCGCCGACCGGGTCGTCGAGGCCGTCGTGCTGAACTCCGGCGGAGCCAACTGCTTCACCGGGAGCTTCGGATTCCAGACCACGCACCAGACCGCCGAGAAGGCGGCCGAACTGCTCGGCATCAGCGCGGGAGACGTGCTCGTCTGCTCGACCGGACTCATCGGCGTCGGCGACGAGGTGTTCCGCGGCAAGGTCCTCGCCGGTACGGAGCAGGCCGTCGCCGCTCTGTCCGCCGACGGCGGTGCGCTCGCGGCAGAAGCGATCATGACGACCGACAGCGTGTCGAAGACCGCCGTCGTCAGCCGCGACGGGTGGACGATCGGCGGCATGGCGAAGGGCGCGGGCATGCTCGCGCCCGGCCTCGCGACGATGCTCGTCGTCATCACGACGGATGCCGTCCTCGAGCCGCTCGAGGCGGATGCCGCGCTGCGCGCCGCGACGGGTACGACCTTCGACCGCCTGGACTCGGACGGCTGCATGTCGACCAACGACCAGGTCACTCTCCTCGCCAACGGGGCCTCCGAGGTCGTGCCCGACCTCGAGGAGTTCTCGGCCGCGCTGCGGGAGCTGTGCCAGGACCTCGCCGTCCAGCTGCAGGGGGACGCCGAGGGCGCCAGCCACGACATCACGATCGAGGTGCAGCACGCGGCATCCGAGGCGGAGGCCGTCGAGGTGGGCCGCTCGGTCGCTCGGAACAACCTGTTCAAGGCCGCCATCTTCGGGAACGACCCGAACTGGGGGCGCGTTCTCGCGGCGATCGGAACGACTTCCGCGCAGTTCGACCCCTACGACGTCGATGTGTGGATGAATGGCGTGCGCGTCTGCAGCGAGGGCGGACCCGACCGCCCGCGCGAGGAGGTCGACCTGTCTCCGCGCGCCACGCACCTCGTCATCGACCTCAAGGTGGGCGAGGCGACCGCGACGGTCCTCACGAACGACCTCACCCACGACTACGTGCACGAGAACAGCGCCTACGCCTCATGACCGACATCCAGGACACCACGCCCGACGTCGCGGCGGTCAAGGCGCAGACGCTGATCGAGTCGCTGCCATGGCTCAAGCGGTTCCGCGATCAGATCGTCGTCGTGAAGTACGGCGGCAATGCCATGGTCTCCGACGAGCTGCAGGAGGCCTTCGCGCAGGACATCGCGTACCTGCGGTATGTCGGAGTGCAGCCGGTGGTCGTGCACGGCGGCGGTCCGCAGATCTCCGACATGCTGCAGCGTCTCGAGATCCCCAGCGAGTTCAAGGGCGGATACCGGGTCACCAACACCGAGGCGATCAGCGTGGTGCGCATGGTGCTGACCGGTCAGGTGAATCCGCAGCTCGTGTCGAAGATCAACTCGCACGGACCCATCGCCACGGGATTGAGCGGCGAGGACGCCGGTCTCTTCGGCGGGCGCCGCCGCGGAGTCGTCGTCGACGGCGAGGAGATCGACCTCGGACGAGTGGGCGACGTCGTGGAGGTCGACCCCACACCCGTGCTCGATCACCTGGCCGCCGGCCGGGTCCCGGTGGTGTCGAGCATCGCACCCGACCTCGATCACCCCGGACAGTCGCTCAACGTGAATGCGGATGCCGCGGCTGCAGCGCTCGCGATCGCGCTCGGTGCACGCAAGCTCGTGATCCTCACCGACGTGCCGGGGCTCTACGCCGACTGGCCCAACCGCGACTCGCTCGTGTCGCACCTGACGTCGGAGGATCTCATCGAGATGCTGCCGGGTCTCGAATCGGGGATGATCCCGAAGATGCGGGCCTGCCTGGATGCGGTCGAGGGCGGCGTCGATGCCGCCGCCATCATCGACGGACGCGTACCGCATTCGGTGCTCGTCGAACTCTTCACCAGCAAGGGGATCGGAACAGAAGTGGTCGTGGGAAGCGCAGGGACGAAAGCATGAGCAACTGGCAGGATGACGCGGAGAGCGACCTGATCCTCAACGCGGGACGCCGTCTCGCGCTCCTCATCCGCGGTGAGGGCTCGTACCTGTGGGACTCCGAAGGCACACGGCACCTCGACTTCCTCGCCGGGATCGCCGTGACATCGCTCGGGCACGCGCACCCCGTCTTCGTCGAGGCCGTCTCCACGCAGGCTGCGACCCTCGCGCACGTCTCGAACTACTTCGCGACCCCGTCGCAGCTCGCGCTCGCCGCGCGGCTCAAGCGCCTCGCCGGCGCCGGGCTCGACGGACGCGTGTTCTTCTCGAACTCGGGCGCCGAGGCGAACGAGGCGGCATTCAAACTCGCCCGTCTGCACGGCGGCAGTGAGAAGCCGCGGATCATCGCGCTCGAGAACGGCTTCCACGGCCGGACGATGGGCTCACTCGCCCTGACCGCCAAGGAGTCGATGCGGGCGCCCTTCGAGCCCATGCCCGGGGGAGTGGAGCACATCCCCGCCACGATCGAGGCGCTCGAGGCGGCGATCGACGACCGTGTCGCCGCCGTGATGGTCGAACCCATCCAGGGCGAGGCGGGAGTCGTGGAGCTGCCTGAGGGGTATCTGGCAGCAGCGCGCTCGCTGACCCTGAAGCACGGAGCCCTGCTCATCGTCGACGAGATCCAGACCGGCGCGGGTCGCACGGGAGCCTGGTTCGGCTTCAGCCACGAGGGCATCACCCCCGATGCGATCACACTGGCCAAGGGCATCGGCGGCGGATTCCCCATCGGCGCGCTCGTCACCTACGGCGCGGCCAGCTCCCTGTTCACGCCCGGATCGCACGGCTCGACGTTCGGCGGCAACCCCTTGGCCACGGCGGTCGCCGATGCGGTGCTCACCGAGATCGAGAGCGCAGGACTCGTCGAGAACGCCGCTCGACGCGGCGACGAGCTGCGTGACATCATCCTCGGTCTCGGTTCGCCCTTGGTCACCGGGGTGCGCGGGCGCGGACTCCTCATCGGCGTCGCACTGTCGGCTCCCGTGGCCGGCGATGTGGTGGCCGCCGCGCAGGAGCGCGGACTCATCGTCAACGCCGCGAATCCCGAGACCGTGCGCATCGCGCCCGCCCTCACGATCGGCGACGCCGAGCTCGCCGAGTTCCGCGAGCTCTTCGCGGCCGCTCTGGCCGACGTCGCGACATCTCTCACCTCCTCCGGAAAGGCCGAACTGTGACCCGCCACCTGCTGCGTGACGATGACCTGACCCCCGCAGAGCAGGCGGAGATCCTCGATCTCGCCCTCGAGTTGAAGAAGGACCGCTGGGCGAACAAGGCCCTCGCCGGTCCGCAGACCGTCGCGGTGATCTTCGACAAGTCGTCGACCCGTACGCGCGTGTCCTTCGCCGTCGGCATCGCCGACCTCGGCGGCTCTCCGCTGATCATCTCGACCGCCAGCAGCCAGCTGGGCGGGAAGGAGACCCCCTCGGACACCGCTCGGGTGCTCGAGCGCCAGGTGGCCGCCATCGTCTGGCGCACCTACGCGCAGGCGGGTCTCGAGGAGATGGCCGCAGGGACGACGGTGCCCGTCATCAATGCGCTGTCCGATGACTTCCACCCGTGCCAGCTGCTCGCGGACCTGCTCACGATCCGCGAGCACAAGGGTGATCTCAAGGGACTGACCCTGACGTTCTTCGGCGACGGTCAGAGCAACATGGCCCATTCGTACGCGCTCGCCGGCGTCACCGCCGGCATGCATGTGCGCATCGCGTCACCCGAGCACTACGCGCCGCGCGCCGACGTCGTCGAGGCGGCCGATCGCCGCGCCGCCGAGACCGGCGGATCCATCACCCTTCTCACCGACCCGGTCGAGGCTGCGGCCGGTGCCGACGTCGTCGTCACCGACACCTGGGTCTCGATGGGCAAGGAGGAGGAGAAGCTCGCCCGCATCCGCGACCTCGGGAGCTACAAGGTGACGCCCGAGACGATGACGATCGCCGATTCTGAGGCGATCTTCATCCACTGCCTCCCCGCCGACCGCGGGTACGAGGTCGACTCGGATGTCATCGACGGACCGCAGAGCGTCGTATGGGACGAGGCGGAGAACCGGCTGCACGCGCAGAAGGCTCTGCTGGTATGGCTGCTCGGTAAGAAGGACGCGTGATGACCGGTTCGAAGAACGACGCCACCAACGAAGGCGCTCTCTGGGGCGCCCGGTTCGCGAGCGGTCCGTCGCCGGAACTCGCCGAGCTCAGTCGGTCGACGCATTTCGACTGGGTGCTCGCGCCCTACGACATCGCGGGATCGCATGCGCACGCGACGGCGCTCGCCGCCGCCGGCTACCTCGAGCCGGATGAGGCCGAGCGGATGCATGCGGGATTGGATGCTCTGGCGCGCAAGGTCGCGGACGGGACCCTGGCCCCCGCTCCGTCGGACGAGGACGTGCACGGTGCGCTCGAGCAGGCGCTGATCGCAGAAGTGGGTCCCGAGCTCGGGGGTCGCCTGCGTGCGGGTCGCAGTCGCAACGACCAGATCGCGACCCTCGTGCGGATGTACCTGATCGATCACGCGCGGGTCATCGCCCGCGATCTGCTCCGCGTCATCGACGCGCTCGTGGCTCAGGCCGAGGCACACCCCGACGCCATCCTGCCCGGGCGCACCCATCTGCAGCATGCGCAGCCGGTGCTGCTGGCGCACCACCTCCAGGCCCATGGCTGGCCGTTGGTGCGCGAGCTCGAGCGGCTCGTCGACTGGCGCCGCCGCGCCGGTGTCTCGCCGTACGGGGGAGGAGCGCTCGCCGGGTCGACGCTGGGGCTCGATCCCGCGCTCGTCGCGACCGAGCTGGGCCTCGACCGCCCGGCGGAGAACTCCCTCGACGGCACAGCCGCGCGCGACGTGGTCGCGGAGTTCGCCTTCATCGCCGCGATGACCGGCGTCGACCTGTCGCGTCTGAGCGAGGAGATCATCCTCTGGAACACGCGCGAGTTCGGCTTCGTGACGCTGCACGACAGCTATTCGACCGGGTCGAGCATCATGCCGCAGAAGAAGAACCCCGACATCGCGGAGCTCGCCCGGGGCAAGTCGGGCCGGCTCATCGGCAACCTGTCGGGTCTGCTCGCGACGCTCAAAGGCCTGCCGCTCGCGTACAACCGCGATCTCCAGGAGGACAAGGAGCCGGTCTTCGACTCGGTGCAGACGCTCGAGGTCGTGCTTCCGGCCTTCGCGGGCATGATCGCTACGCTGCGCTTCGACACCGAGCGGATGGCAGCGCTCGCGCCGCAGGGTTTCTCGCTCGCGACGGATGTGGCGGAGTGGCTCGTCAAGCGACGCGTGCCCTTCCGTGATGCGCACGAGATCTCGGGCGCCCTCGTGCGGGCCTGTGAAGAGCAGAGCATCGGGCTCGAGGATGCATCCGACGAGCTGTTGCTCTCGGTGTCGCCGCACCTGGTGCCGGAGGTGCGGGAGGTCCTGACGATCGAGGGCTCGGTGGCGTCGCGCACCGGCGCCGGCGGCACCGCCCCGGTCAGGGTCGCCGAGCAGCGCGCCGAGCTCGTCGCGAGGGCACAGGCCGCGGCCCACGCCCTCGGTCTGTGACGGGCGGGGATCGACGGTCGATCGTCAGTGCAGGTCGGCGTCTGCGGCGGATCGCGACCACCGGGTGAAGCGCACCGTGAGGCCGGCGCGGGTGGGCGCGGCCAGGAACGGACCGGCGGATGCGGTCGCCGCGCCGTCGAACGGCGCGACGCGCACCAGACGCCAGGCGCCGTCGCCGGCACGTGCGCGCACGATCACGGCATCCGCCCACCGGCTCACCCGCACGCTGATCTCGCTGTCGAGCCAGTCGTCGACGTATCCGACGGACCAGTCGGATCGGACCGCGGTCACGACCGCACCGAGTCCGAGGTGCCCGTCGGCGTATTCGACACCGGCCTTGATCCAGTGCTCGTCGTCCGTCTGCACGAAGACGCCCGCCTGGTCGAACTGACCGTCCCAGGGGGCGCGGAACGTGACCTCCATGGCGTCGCCGACCGCGAGCGGCGCGAGCAGGGCGTGCTCGGTGTCGTGGATGAAGCCGTACGCGGTGTGGCGCCAGGCGTCGCTCCCTTCCACGGCCGTGACATCGAGTTCGACACCGGCGGATTCGTGCACCGGCGTGGCGGATGCGGGGGCGTGGGTCCACTGTCCGTCGGACCAGGCGATGATGACTGATTCAGGCATATCCCGAGGATATAACCAAATAGGATATAAACGCTAGTTATTCGTGATACGGTTATCACATGACGATCGCCGTACTCGCCGACATCGTGGGCTCTCGCAAGCTCGACGACCGGAGCGCGGCGCAGCGGGTCCTCGACGAGACCATCGCGCAGGTCGAACGCGACCTCCCGCTCGCGATGCAGCCACTCACGCCGACAGTCGGCGACGAGCAGCAGGGTCTGTACCGCGATCTCGCGGACGCGCTCGTCTCGCTCCTCATGATCCAGCTCCGGCTCCCCGACGGGATCGCATTCCGCTTCGGCATCGGGATCGGCGAGGTGCGAGCGGTCGATTCGGTGCACGGCGAACTCGCAGACGGCCCCGGCTGGTACGCCGCCCGCGCCGCGATCGAGACCGTGCACGCGAGGGAGTCGCGCGCCGTACCGCGCACACGCACCTGGATTGTCGGAGCCCCGGGGCAGGATGAGGTCATGGAGACCACGATCTCGGCGTCCAACGCCTACCTGCTCGCGAGAGACGAGCTGGTGGGCGCGATGAACGAGCGCGAACGACGACTCACCTACGGGCGGCTCGTGGGACGATCCCAGCACGAGCTCGCGGCGGAGGAGGGCATCACCCAGCCGGCGGTCTCGAAGTCGCTGCGCAACGCCGGAAGCGCCGCCCTGCTCGAAGGCCTGACCGCGCTTCGCGGAGGCGCCTCGTGATCGTCGCCGGCTTCCTCCTGCTCGCGGTCGGCGCCGCCGACCTCGTCCGTCAGTTCGCACCACGGCGGTGGATCGGCTACCTCACGGTGGCGATCATCCTTCTGCTGCTCGGCAGCGTCAGCGACGCCCTGCTCCCCATGCTCGCCGCTCTCGTCGTGGGCGCCCTGTGGGTGTGGAGCATGCCCACCGAGCGCACCGCGCCGCTCGGCTTCTGGCCGGCGGTGCTGCTCGGCGCGGCAGCCGTGAGCGCCGTCGTCTGGCTCGGTGCCCGAGCGGATGCCGGTCTCATCGGCTCCACCTGGAGCCTGCGCTCGCCGTTCGGCGACATCCCGTTCGATCTCGCGGTGCTCACCGTCGGCACCGGTCTGTTCCTCCTCGAGTCCGCCAACCTCGTCGTCCGCGCGGCGCTCGACGGCGAGCACACCTGGCGTCCGGCCGAACTCGCTCGGCGTCGACCGGAACCGCTTCCCGCGACAGAGGCACCCGAGACCGAGCCCGTCACCGCCGCCGCATCACCCGACCCGCGAGCGGGATTCAAGGGCGGGCGGCTCATCGGTCCGCTCGAGCGAGTGATCGTCATGATCCTCACGCTCGCCGCGGCCTACCCGATCCTCGCCGCGATGCTGGCGGCCAAGGGCATCGTGCGCTTTCCCGAGATCTCGCGCGACGGCGAGACCGGAGCCCGCGCGGAGTACTTCCTCGTCGGCAGCCTCGTGAGCTGGGTGATCGGGCTCGGCGGGGCCTTCCTCGTGTGGTGGGCCGCCCACGTCTGAGTGGAGCATCCACCGCTGATAGCCTGGTCCGCGTGTCGAATTCCGCTCTGACGACCGCCCCGCCGGCGATCGACCCCACGTTCGAGAACGTGTGGGACGAACTGCTGTGGCGCGGCCTCGTCCACGTGTCCACTGACCAGGAGGCGCTGCGCGCCCTTCTCGCCGGGGACCCGATCACGTATTACTGCGGATTCGACCCGACGGCTCCGAGCCTGCACCTCGGCAACCTCGTGCAGCTGCTCACCCTGCGTCGTATCCAGCTCGCCGGTCACCGGCCGCTCGGCCTCGTGGGCGGTTCGACCGGTCTCATCGGCGATCCGCGGCCCACAGCCGAGCGCACCCTCAACACGAGGGAGACCGTCGAGGAATGGGTCGGTCGCCTGCGGGGGCAGGTCGAGCGCTACCTCAGCTTCGAGGGCGACAACGCGGCGCGCATCGTGAACAATCTCGACTGGACGGCGCCGCTGTCGGCCATCGACTTCCTCCGGGAGATCGGCAAGCACTACCGCGTGGGCACCATGCTCAAGAAGGATGCGGTCGCCGCTCGGCTGAACTCGGACGCGGGCATCAGCTACACCGAGTTCAGCTACCAGATCCTGCAGGGCATGGACTACCTCGAGCTCTACCGCCAGTACGACTGCGTGCTGCAGACCGGCGGCTCCGACCAGTGGGGCAACCTGACGAGCGGCACCGATCTGATCCATCGCGTCGAGGGCGTCTCCGTGCACGCGATCGGCACCCCGCTGATCACGAACAGCGACGGGACGAAGTTCGGCAAGAGCGAGGGCAACGCGATCTGGCTGGACGCCGAGATGTGCAGTCCGTACCGGATGTACCAGTTCTGGCTGAGCACCGCCGATGCCGACGTGATCGACCGACTGAAGGTCTTCACGTTCCTCTCCCGCGCGGAGATCGAGGAGTACGCGGCTCTCGTCGAGGCGGAGCCCTTCCGTCGTGCGGCGCAGAAGCGGCTGGCCCTCGAGGTCGTGTCGACCGTGCATGGGATCGAGGCCGCAGCGGCGGTGATCGCGGCATCCGAGGCGCTGTTCGGGCAGGGGGACCTCACCGCGCTCGATGCCTCGACCCTGAGGACAGCGCTCGAGGAACTCCCGAACGCCACCGTCGCCGCAGGCACTCCGGTCATCGAGGTCCTGGTCTCCACGGGGCTCGTGTCCAGCCTGTCGGAGGCGCGCCGCGCCATCGCCCAGGGCGGTGTCTCGCTCGACGGCGAACGCGTCGACGACGAGTCGGCAGTGGTCGAGGGCTCGCTGCCCGGTGGGGTCTCCGTACTCCGGCGCGGCAAGAAGACTCTCGCCGGAGTCTTCATCGCCTGATCGCCCGCGCGGCGGCGGCTCGGGTCGTTCCCAGCCGCCGCCGTCAGGCTCTCCGGTGTCAGCCGTTCGACAGGAGGTGCAGGATGCCGTTCACTCCGAGCCACGCGCTGGTCGCGCTGCCCTTCATCCGCACGCCGTTCGTGGCGTCGGCGATCGCGATCGGAGCGATGACGCCGGATCTGCCGCTGTTCCTCAGGGGAGCCGGCCTGCCCTATTCGTTCACGCACGAGTTCGGGAACGTCGCCGTCACCGCGCTCGTCGCCTTCGTGCTGTTCCTGCTGTGGCGGGTGGTGCTCCGGCCGGCGATCGGAGAGCTGTCGCCGCTCGCCGTGGCGCGGAGGCTGACGACGGACTGGTCGGATTCCGGTCGGGCGGCGGCGGCGTCCGCTGTGGGGCTCGGGTCAGGGCGACGGTGGTTCCTCGTCTGGCTCGCTGCATCGCTCGTCCTGGGCGTCGTGTCCCACATCGCCTGGGACCTGTTCACGCATGAGGGGCGATGGGGCGTCGACGCGATGCCGGTTCTCGACGAACTGTGGGGGCCGCTCACCGGGTACAAGTGGCTGCAGCACGGGTCGAGCCTGATCGGACTCGTCGTGATCGGGATCTGGGCGCTGCTGCGTCTCCATCGTGCCCGGCCGCGAGCATCCGTCGTCCGCGCGGTCCCCGACGGTGTTCGCTTCGCCTGGTGGCTGTCGCTTCCGGTGATCCTGATCACGGCGGGCGTCATCGGCTACCTCTCGTACGGCCCGTTCGACGACGACTTCACGCTCCAGCACCTCGCATACCGGATGCTCCCTCCGGCGTGCGGCCTCTGGGGAGTGCTCACGATCGCGCTGTGCCTCGCGGTGCCCTTGTTCCGCCGCTTCGCTCGGGTCACCACCTCGGCGGATCAGCTCCCCACGGCCGAGGTGCGCTGAACTCGAGTCCCGGAAGCGCGGGCCGCGCGGTCGTCACGTCGTGGACGCCGACGCGGAACCTCGCGCTGTGCGCCGAGGTCTCGAACGGCTGCTCGGGTTGCGGGTCGCGGGTTCTCGGCATTCCCAGAAGCTCGGCGGCGATGCGACGGAGCGACGTGTGCACCCACCAGGTGCCGCCCTCTCTCCGGCGGCGCTCGACGAGCGCGACGATGGAGGCGGCGAGGAGGTAGCCGGCGCTGTGATCCAGTGCCTGCGCGGGAAGGGCGCCCGGCGTCACGCCGTCGCGCGACTCGATCATCGCGATGCCCGATTCCGCCTGCACGAGACTGTCGAAGCCCGCTAGGTGCGGATGGTCGAGACCCCACGCGCTGAGCTGTGCGATCACCAGACCCGGATGCCGCTCCGCGAGCTGGGCGGGGGAGAGGCCGAGGCGTTCGAGCGCCCCCGGGCGATACCCGAGCACCACGACGTCGGCGCCGGCGAGCAGTGTGCGGAAGTCGTCGGTGGCCGCATCGAGGACGGTCGAGCGCTTGCCGTGCCCGGTGTCGAAGTGCTGCCACTCGGGCTCGGCACGGTGAGGCGGATCGACGCGGAGCACATCGGCACCGAGCAGCGCGAGGGTGCGCGTGCACACGGGGCCGGCGATCACGCGGGTGAGGTCGAGGACGCGGATGCCCGCGAGTGGGCGCTGCACCGAGAGGTCGGTGCGGGGGAGACGCAGTCGAGCGCCGGGGCCGAGCCGGGTCACGGAGAGCAGTGGCTGCTCCCGGAGCCGACGGTCGACCTCGGGATGCTCCGGGCGGACGGCGACGGCGAGTCCGCCTGCTCGCGTGATGGCGCCGATCGCGTCGTGGACCGTGCGATCCCCGAACGCCGCGCGGAGGTCGTCGGCGCGCGCACCGGCAGACAGGTCCACACCGGCGAGCAGTGCCGCGGCGTGGTGAGGATAGTTGCCGTGCGTCCGGATCCACCCGTCCGTCGCGCGCCAGAAGCCGGAGTATCCCGACCACACGTCGGGAGGGGTCCCGTCGACGGTGAGCAGCCGGTCGCTGCGGTAGGCGAGGGCGATGCGCTCGGGGTCAGGGGAGAGGGGGATGCCGGCGAGCGATGTGACCGCGGTGACGCTCGCCCAGGCGAGGCCGGCCGTCGCGAGTCGCGAGGGCAGGGGGACCGGATGCGAGGGCGCGGCGTCCGCCGAGCCCTCTGAGGCGGGCGCCTCCAGCTCGGCGCGCACCCGGGCGAGTAGACGCGAAGGCGGGGTGGGAATCGGCGGCGTCGGCACGGTGTGATCGTACTGCGGTCGGGTCTCGACGATGGTTTCACCGCCTGGCCTGGGCAAACGCGATGAGCAGCGTCAGACGACACGCCCGGGGGTGCTGCCCCGATTTGCCAGAACCCCAGAACCCCCGTAACTTATTACTTGTTCGCCCCACAGGGAAGCGGAGAGGCCGAGAGCTTCACCCCCCTCAAGCGGAGAACCACCTCCCGATCCTCTCACTTGTGAGAACAGACGCCTGCGTCTAGGATGGGAGATCCACCCCTTCTGCGGCTGTCACAGGCTGCGCAGCGGATCCAAGATCCGCGCGGCGCGCTGATTTGACAAGCGAGACAGGGTGGG